>CAXXJO010000001.1:0-1080078 GCA_963422285.2 Pseudomonadales bacterium
TCGAGCCGCTGCGCCTGGACCGCGAGCGGCTGCATCTGGGCGACGTCCAGGCGGCCGTGGCGCGCGACCTGTCGGACGAGACGCCGCGGCGCTCGGGCGAGGCCAGGAGCGGCCAGACGCTGCGCCTGCTGCGCGGCGCCGGACGGCCGGTGGCGGTGGCGGTCGACGACGCGCACCTGCTCCACCACCGCACGCTGAAGGGCCTGCGGCGGCTGCGCGAGCTGGCCGGGCGCCGGACGCCGGCGGCGGCGCCGTGCCTGCTGCTGGTCGCCCAGCGCGACGCCGGGGCGGAGCTGCCGGAGGTGGGGCTGCGCTCGGACGCGCTGCGCCTGGGCGGGCCGACCGCGGACGAGGCCGCGGGCCGCCCTGCGGGCGGCCGTGAACCGCGGCGGGCGGACGCGGTTCGCGCCGGAGGCGGTGGCGGCGCTGGCGGCCTCGGCGCGGGCGCGCAACTGGCTGGACCTGCGGCGGCTCGCCCGACGACTGCGTCGCCGAGGCGCTGGCGCGGGAGATCGCGGACCGTGGACGCCGCGGTCGCGGGCGCGGCGCTGCGCCCGTCCGCGCGGCCGGCGCCCGGCGCGGCGGCCGGCGCGGCCGCCGTCCGACGAGGCGGTGGCGGCCGCGCTGGCGGCGAGGAGGGCGGCGTGAGGATCGAATTCTCCGGCGCGCGCCGGCTCGGCGGCTCGCCGCCCTACGACCTGGAGGTCGACGTCCTCGTCGACGGCCGGCTCGTCGGCCGCGGCTACAAAGGACGCCTACGGGACGCGGCTGTGGCAGGACGTCGAGGGCCTGTCCGAGGCGATGGGCGGGCCGGACCGCGGCGGCCCGCCTGCTGCCGGCCTGGAAGCGCGAGGTGGCCCGCCTGCTCCGGCAGGCGGCCCGCGGCGGCGGAGGCGGCGATGGCTGAGGTCTCGGCGACGCGTCCGATCACGCCGGCGCAGGTGCGGGCGGTCCACGCGGCGCTGGGCCGCCGCGGGATCGGGGACGCGGACTACCGCGCCGTTCTGCGCGCGAACTACGGCGCCGCGTCCTGCAAGGAGCTGACGCGGCGGCAGGCGAGCGACCTGCTGGCCCGCCTGGGGCGGCCGCTGCCGCAGGCCCCGGGGACGCCGCCGGCGCCGCGCCCGCCGGTCCGCCGGGCGGCGCGGCCCGAAGCCGGGGCCGGCGGCCGAGGACGCCGTGCCGCGGCTGGCGAGCGGGGGCGCAGCGGGCGCTGGCCGCGGCGCTCGCCGGCGAGGTCGCGTGGCGCCGGCCGGACGGCTTCCGGCGCTGGCTGCGGGCGTACGTCGGCGTCGAGCGGGTCGCCACCGCGCGCCAGGCCGCGCAGGCGATCCAGGGGCTGAAGGCGATGAAGGCGCGGCAGCGGGAGCGGCGCGATGGCTGACGGGGCGCGGGCCGCGGCGGCCGCCGCCGAGGCGCTGCGGCGGGGGCTGGCGTCGCCGGCGTTCGGCGCCGCCCTGGGCGACGACGACGACGAGCGCGTGTGGCTGCTGCTGCGGGCGCTGTGCGAGGAGCTGCACCCGCTCGGGCCGTGCGCGTGGCCGAGCGCCCAGGGGCTGGCGCGGCGGCTGGGCCGGGCCGAGCGCGACGCCCGCCTCCGCGCCGACTTCGACGGCCGCAACCACCGCGCCCTCGCCCGCCGCGAGGGGGCTGAGCGTGCGCCAGGTCCGCCGCATCGTGGACCGCCGGCGGCGGCGGGGGCGAGACTGGTAGGCTACGCGCATGGCGGAGAACTCGGCGATCGAATGGACGGACCACACCTTCAACCCGTGGTGGGGCTGCGCCAAGGTGTCTCCGGCCTGCGACCGCTGCTACGCGGAAGCCTGGGCGAAACGCAACCGGCCACGGCGTCTGGGGCCCCCGGGCGCCGCGGCGTCTGTTCGGAGACGACCACTGGCGCCGGCCGCTGCGCTGGAACCGGACGCGGCGCGGTCGGGACGGCGCGCGCGGGTGTTCTGCGCGTCGATGGCGGACGTGTTCGAGTGGCGCGCCGACCTGCGGGGGCCGCGCCGGCGGCTCTGGGCGCTCGTCGAGGCCAGCCCAACCTCGACTGGCTGCTCTTGACCAAGCGCCGCATCTGGCGCGTCGGCTGGCGCCTTGGGGGACGGACTGGCCGGATCACGTCCTGGCTCGGCGCCACCGTCGAGAACCAGCGTTTCGCGGGCAAGCGGCATTCCGTTCCTGCTCGACACGCCCAGCCGCTATCGGTTCCTGAGCTGCGAGCCGCTGCTGGGGCCGATCGACCTCGCCGAGTGGATCGACGGCCTGGACTGGGTGATCGCCGGAGGAGAGAGCGGCGCGGGCGCGCGGCCCGCGCACCCGGACTGGATTCGCGGACTGCGCGACCAGTGCGCGGCCGCCGGCGCGGCCTTCCACTTCAAGCAGTGGGGCGCGTGGCGGCCGGTGCGCGGCGCTGACGAAAAGGTATCCTCGTGCGGATGGGGAAGAAGACGGCCGGCCGCGATCTCGACGGCCGAACCTGGGACGAACTGCCTCGTGGCTACTCAGACCGCACTGGACTTCGGAGACGCCCCGCCGGGGGTGGCGAAGCAACCGAGCAAGGGAAAACGGCCGGTTGAGGGCGGGACCGCGGCTGTGGACATCCGACAAGGCGGCCCTGATCGACGAATACCTCCATCTCTTTCTGCTGCTCACCAAGCACGGCGTGTATCTGGACCCTCTTCGCCGGGCCGCAGAACGACAGACTCGAAGACTGGTCGGTGCGGCGAGTGCTGGAACGACGCACCCAGGGCCCCGGCCATCCGCCGCTACGCCGTCTGCGACAGCAGTCTGGAGCAGGCCGAGAAACTGCGGGAACTCGGCGACGGCCGCCCCGAAGCGACGTTTCAAGGTCTACCAGGGAGACGCGAACGTTCTCGTCCCCGACATGCTGAACTGGGCGAATATCGGGCCGAGGACAGCCTGCTTCTGCCTGATCGATCAGCGCACCTTCGAGTGCGACTGGACGACCGTCGAAACAATCGCGCGGTTCAAGCAGGAAGGCCTGAAGATAGAGATGTTCTACTTTCTCGCCCAGGGCTGGATCGATCGCGCGTGGGCGAGCGTCAAGGACGCCCGAAGGCTGGAGGCGTGGTGGGGCGGAGCGGACTACGAGCGGTTCCACCGACTCGGAGCCAGTTCATCGCGCGCACCGTCTTTGCGAGCGATTCCGCGACGAACTGGGCTACGCATTCGCGGAACCGTTTTCCATCCACGAGAAGGGCGAAGGTTCCCGGACGATGTACTACATGATCCACGCATCGGACCATCCGGACGCGAACAATCTGATGTCTAGGGCGTACAGGGAAGTCTCCAGAAGACGGCTGGGCGACAGAGAGTCGCTCCGCCTTCCAGGCATGGAATGAGGGCGTCGCGCGGAAAGTGACGCGCATCCGCGTCCCGCGTCCCGACGCCGCGGCGACCATCGGGCGGTTTCCCTCCGGAGCCGTCCGATGGACAAGCACCCCGCCCGCCTGCTCCTGCCGTGCGCCCTGCTGGCGTCGCCCTGGGCGTTCGCCGCCGAGACCCTGTCGCTGTCGTACGGCCTGGCCGCCGACGGCTCCTGCCCCGAGGCGGGGGGCACCGCGTGTGTCGGCGGAGTACCGCAGGGACGAAGCCGGAGGTCTCGGCGTCGAAGCCTACGTCCGCGGCGCGCCGAGCGGCACCGACTGCACGGTCGAGTCGCTGTCCTACGACCTGGCGGTCCGAGCGGCGCTTCGACCTGGGCGTCGGCGGCTGGCGGGCTGCGGCGGTGTTCGGCGCCCGCGCGGACGTCGACGTCGGCCGTCTACGAACTCGCCGGCTGGGACGGCCCGGCGCATCTGGCGCCGACCGCCTCGCTGCCGGCCCGGCGCGGCCGAGGACGCTGACGGCCTCGCTGGGCGTCGCGCGCGCCTTCGGGCCGGTGGAGATCGGCGCCGGCGTCAACGTCGTCCCCAACGACTGGGCGGGGGCCGGACGGCCCGGAGTCCCGGCGCTCGCTGGCGCTCCAGGCGGCCTGGGACGCGCCGTTCGGCGTCGAGATCGAGGCCGAAGCGGACGCCACCGAGGAATACGCCGTCTGGGGCGCGACCGCGCCGCTGGCGGCGGGATCGTCGGGGACCGCTTCGGAATCGTCGCGGCGTACCGCCTCCGCGGCGGACTCGGCGATCTGCACAACCCCGCGGCCGGCACGCCGGACGTTCGTCGGCCAGCGCTGGACGGCGCCCCGCGCGGGGCGGCCGGACGTCGTCCGTCGAAGTCGGCCTCGAGTGGAGGCTGCGGTGAGCGGCGTCGTGGCGAAGCTGCGGCCGACCGCGATCGTGTTCGCCGCGGCCATCGTCGCCATCGTCTGGATGAGCTACCACCACACCGGGCAGTTCGTGGCGCAGGGGCTGGGCGCTGCTGGCCTCGCACGACGCCGCCACCGTCAAGGACGGGGTGGTGCAGCTGCTGGGCGCGGTGGCGTCGAACCTGGTGGCCGTGGGGGGCCGTCACCGGCCTCGTCGGTAGCGCTGACCAAACTATGCGAAGACTCGCCCTCCTGACCCTGCCCCTGGTCGCCGGCTGCGCCGGCGCGGGGGGCGCCGCTGGCGGTGGACACGCCGCTGGGATCGATCCGCGCCGGCGCGGCGCCGCGGGCGGAGGCGGACGGCCTGCCGCCTGCGCGTCGAGGGCGCCCTGGACGTGGTGCTGCCGCCCGGCGCGTCGTGGATGGTCTGCCCGTCCGAGCCCGAGACGCCCGCGCCGGAGCCCGAGACGCCCGCCGCGGCGCCCGGCGAAATCGACGAGCTCGCCGCCCTCAAGGAGGCGGAGGGGTTCCGCCCGGAGCCGGAAGTGCGACGGCCGGAAGGGTCCACGTCGCCTACGGCCATGCGGTCGCGGAGGCCGAGGGCGAGCTGCTGCTGGAGTGCGACTGGGCGGGCGCGGTCGCCGACGCCGCGGACGTGGTGGGAGAGCCGACCTGGTCGTCGATGGCGCAGGCGCGGCGCGACGCCCTGGCGGAGATCGTGTTCATGGGCGGCAGGGACGGCTTCAGGCAGCACGTGCGCACGCTCGACGCGGTGCGCGCCGGCGACTGGCGCGGGCCGCGGACGAGATCGAGTTCCGCAGCCGGCTGGAGCCGGAGGCGCGGCGGGCGCGAATCGCCCGCTGGATGCGCCGCGGGGAGCGCGGCGAGTGAGCCTGGCGCAGATCGCGCCGGTGCTGTGGACCGTAGGCCTGGGCGCGGTCGCGGCCGCGGTCGGCTGGCTGATCCGGGCGGTGCTCGGCTCGAGTCGGCGCATCGCCGCCATCGAGGCCGAGATGCGCTCGCTGCACGTGCGCGACGAGATCGTCGCCGTG
This sequence comes from Pseudomonadales bacterium, assembly GCA_963422285.2. Lineage (GTDB taxonomy): Bacteria > Pseudomonadota > Gammaproteobacteria > Pseudomonadales > Azotimanducaceae > VXYL01. The sequence goes on from CAXXJO010000001.1 coordinate 5,323, forward strand.
CATCGCCGCGTCGACGACGTGGCGCGTTCCTCGGCCTCGGTCGAGGGCCAGCTGCGGCAGCTGAACCAGACCATGGGCATCGTCCACGCGCATCTGCTGGACGCCGCCAAGTGACCTACTCGGAGCGGCACGTCGCCGACCTGCGCCTGACGACGCTGCAGGTGCTCGCGGCCGCCGGCGTCGAGACGCCGGTGCCGATCCTGCGCGCCGCCGTCGAGGAGGCGTCGCCGCACCGCCCGGGCGCCGGGCGCCTGCGGCAGGAATTGTCGTGGCTGGCCGAGCGCGGGCTGGTGGCGCTGCGCGCCGTCGGCGCCAGCGTGGCCGCGGCGACCATCGCCGAGCGCGGCGAGGACGTCGCCCTGGGCCGCGAGCGCCTGGCCGGAGTCGCCCCGCCGGGGACGGACTGACGTGGCCGACGGCACGCGCGGGCGCATGGGCCGCATCCAGCAGCTGCCCGACGCCATCCGCGAGCGCCTGGACGAATTGCTGCGCGCCGGGGTCTCCCAGCGCGACATCCTGCGCCGGCTCGAGCCGCTGCTGGCGGCGGCCGGCGAGCGGCCGCTGTCGGCCGCCGGCCTGAACCGCTACGCCACCCGCGTGGAGCGGGCCGGGCGGCGCATCCGCGAGGCCCGCGAGGTGGCCGACGCCTGGACCGCGAAGTTCGGCGAAAGCCCCGCCGGCGAGGTCGGCCAGCACGTGGTCGAGCTGCTGCGGGTGCTGGCGTTCGAGTCGGCGCTGGCGCACGGCGCCGACTCGAACGACGGCCCGGTGGACGCCGAGCAGCTCAACGCCCTGGCGCTGGCGGTGCAGCGGCTCGAGCGCACCGCGGAGATCGGCGCCCGGCGGCTGCGCGCGATCCGCCGCGAGGCGGCCGACGCGGCCGGGCGCGAGGCGCGGCGGCAGGGCCTGTCCGCGGACGCCGCCGGCGCCATCCGCGCCGCGGTCGAGGGCGCGGCATGACCGCGCCGCGCACCCTGCTGCCCTACCAGCGGCGCTGGGTGCAGGACCCCGCGCGCCTCAAGGTGTGCGAAAAATCCAGGCGCGTCGGGCTGTCGTGGGCCGAGGCGTACGACGCCGTCATGCATGCCGGCCGGACGCGGGAGTCCGGCGGCGGCGACGTCTACTACCAGTCCTACGCCCGCGACATGACGCGGGGATTCATCTCGGATTGCGCGGCCTGGGCCGAATTCCTGGACGTGGCCGCGGCCGCGGTCGGCGAAACGCTGGTGGAGCTGGGCGGCGGCCAGGCGCCGGCGTACCGGCTGCCGCTGGCGTCCGGGCGGCAGATCGTCGCCATGACCAGCGCCCCGCGGGCGTTTCGCGGCGTCGGCCGGCCGGGCGACGTGGCGATCGTCGACGAGGCGGCCTACGTCGACGATCTCGAGGAGGTGCTGGCGGCGGCGCTGGCCGTCACCGTCTGGGGCGGGCGCGTGCGCGTGGTGTCGACGCATCGCGGCGAGAGTTCGCCGTTCGCGGCGCTCGCGCGCGACGTGGGCGAGGGCCGCGTGCCCGGCTCGCTGCACCGCGTCCCTCTCGCGGCCGCGATCGGCGACGGCCTCTACCGGCGCATCTGCGCCGTGCGAGGCGTCGACTGGTCGCCGGAGGCCGAACGCGGCTGGGAGGCCGCCCTGCGCGCCGAGTACGGCGACCGGGCGGCGGAGGAGCTCGACTGCGTGCCCAGCGCCGGCGTCGGCGCCTGGCTGCCCTGGGCCCTGGTCCGGGGCGCGGAGAGCGCCGAGGCCGGCGACCCCGGCCGCTACGCCGGCGGCTCCGTCTTCGTCGGCGTCGACGTGGCGCGGCGCCGCGACCTGTGGGTCGCCGCGGTCGTCGAGACCGTCGGCGACGCGCGCTGGCTGCGCGAGCTCCGCTGCGAGCGCGACATCCCGTTCGGACAGCAGCGCGACATCGTCGCCGAGCTCGTCGACCGCTACCGCCCCGTCCGCGTCGCCGTGGACCAGACCGGCATGGGCGAGGCGTTCGTGGAGGCGCTCCAGGAGCGCCACGGGGCGCTCGTGGAGGGCGTGCTGATGACCGGCCCGCGGCGGCTGGATCTGGCCACGACCCTGAAGGAGGCCCTGGAGGACCGCCGCCTGCGCGTCCCGCCCGACGAGGCCCTGCGCCGCGACCTGCACGCCGTGCGCGCCGAGGCCGGCCCGACCGGCGCCCCGCGCCTGGTCGCGCACCGCGCGGGAACCGACGGCCACGCCGACAGATTCTGGGCCCTGGCGTTGGCCGTGGGCGCCGCGTCCGACGACCGCGGGCCGTTCCAGGCGTGGTTCGACGGACGGGCGGCGTCGGCCGCGACCGAGGCGGGCTACCGGACGGACGCGGGGCTGGGCGTCGCCCGCTCGCCGTTCGCGGCCCTGGACGGGTGGAGGTGACGGATGCCGGAGTCCGTCCCCAAGCGTCCCGACACCGCCGAGCGGGCCGCGCCCGAGGCCGGGCGCGGCGGCGTCGGCGACCTCGCCGGCCCCTGGCTCGACGAACTCGATCCGCTGGGCCGCGATCCCCGCCAGTGGCGCGCGGACCCCGGCGGCGTCGCCGCGGCGCAAGGCGCCCTGCGCGACCCCCACGCCCGCGCCGTCCTCGACCAGCGCCTCGACGCCGGCGTCGCCGCGCCGCTGGAGGTCGAGCCCGGCGGCCCGGCGCGCCGCGACCGCCTGGCCGCGGACGATCTGCGCGAGCAGCTGTCCGCCCTCGAGATCGACCGCGTCTGCCGCGAGCTGCTGCACGCCGCCTGGTTCGGCTACGCCGTCGCCGAGGCGATCTGGGAGATCGACGGCCCGCGGGTGCGGCTCGCGGATCTGCGGACGCGCGATCCGGCGCGCTTCCGCTGGCGCGCCGACGCAACGCTGCTGCTCGCCACCCGCGAGCGGCCGCGCGGAGCCGAGCTGCCGCCGGCCAAGTTCGTCGCGCTGCGCCAGCCGCGCCAGCACGGCGGCCAGCCCCACGGCCCCGGCTGCGCCTACTGGTGCCGGTGGCCGGTCTGGCTCAAGCGCCAGGCGCTGCGCATGTGGGCCGTCTCCCTAGAGAAGTTCGGCGCGCCCACCGCCGTCGGTCGCGTGCGCCGCGACGCGGACCCGCGCGAGATCGAGCGCCTGCTGGAAACCCAGCAGGCGATGGCCGCCGGCGTCGGCGTGGTGCTGCCGGAGGGCCAGGACCTGGAGCTGCTCGACACCGCCCGGCGCAGCGGCGGCGACTACGCCGCCTTCGTCGGCGCCATGGACTCCATGGTCGCCGACGCCGTGCTCGGCCAGCGCGCCACCTCCGAGATCGGCCCCTGGCGCGGCACCGCCGAGGTGCAGGCCGCGGTGCTCGACCGCCTGGTCGCCGCCGACGCCCGCCGGCTGAACGCGGCCCTGCGGCAGAGCGTCGCGGCGTGGCTCGCCGAATGGAACCACCCCGGCGCCGCGGCGCCCGTCCTGTCCCGCGACCTGGCGCCGCCCGAGGACCTGCTGGCGCGGGCGCGCCGCGACGAGATCGTGGCGCGGACCGCCGGGCTGCGGCCCACCGCGGCGGACGTGCGGCGCGTCTACGGCGGCGAGTGGGAGTCCGCGCCCGCGGCGCGGTTCGCCGCCCGCGACGGCCCTTTCGACCCGCCGCCGGCGAGTGAGCGCGACGCCGGCGGCGACCAGAGCGCGTTCGCGGCGGACGGGGACGACCCCGTCCCCGCGCTGGCCGCGCGGACCCGCGACGCCCTCGGCCCGCTGATCGACCAGTGGGCCGAGGGCGTCCGGCGCGGGATCGCGGACGCCGGCTCGCTGGCCGAGGCCCGCGCCCGCCTCGACGCCCTGCTGGCCTGGACGGCCTCGCCGTCGGCGCCCGTCCCGGACGTCGCCGACGCGGCCGCCGCCCTCGCCGAGGCGCTGGCCGCGGCCCATCTCGCCGGACGCTTCGACGTCGGGGACGGCGCGGACGAAGGGGAGCTCGCCTTCGCCAGCGCCGCCGCGCACGCCCGGCTGCCCTTCGCCGAGCAGATCGACTTCTTCCGGTCGAAGCTGGACCTGCCCACCGAGTCCTGGACCGACATCTGGCAGGAGCAGCACGACCGCGCCTTCGTGGTCGCCGGCGCCGCCCGCGCCGACCTGGTGGCGGACCTGCGCAGCGCGGTCGACCGGGCCGTCGCCGACGGCGGCACCCTCGAGGAGTTCCGCCGCGACTTCGACGCCGTCGTCGCCAAGCACGGCTGGTCGTACAAGGGCGGACGCGACTGGCGCGCCGAGACGATCTACGGCACCAACCTGCGCACGTCCTACGCCGCGGGGCGCCGCCGGCAGATGAAGGAGATCGCCGACCGCCGGCCCTACTGGCGCTACCGCCACTCCCGCGCCTCGGAGAATCCCCGGCACGAGCACCAGGCCTGGGACGGCCTCGTCCTGCGCCACGACGATCCCTGGTGGGACGCCCACTACCCGCCCAACGGCTGGGGCTGCCGGTGCTTCGTCGAGACCCTCGGCGAGCGCGACCTGGAGCGCCTCGGCAAGGCCGGGCCGGACCAGGCCCCGGCCGTCGAGACCCGCACCGCGACCGTCGGCGCCCGGGGGCCGAGTCCGCGCACCGTCGAGGTGCCGGAAGGGATCGACCCCGGCTGGGCCTACGCCCCGGGCGCGTCCGCGCTCCGGGCGTCCGCCGCCGACCCCCGGGCCCTGCCCGAACTGTCCCGCGCCGACGCGACCGCGCGGCAGCTCGGCCCGCAGCGCGGCTCCAGCCCCGGCGGCCTGTTCGAGGGCGCCGACGGCAGGGCGCGCTACGTCAAGTTCTACGACGACCCGGCCCAGTCCTACTGCGAGGCCGTCGCCAACCGCGCCTACCGCGAACTCGGCCTCGACGCCCCCGCCTCCGCCCTGGTGCGCGAGCGCGGCCGGATCGTCGGCGTCGCCAACGGGATGGTCGACCACGACGGCGCGCTGGGCCGCGCCGGGCGCGTCCCCAAGGGCCGGGCGCGGGAGATCCTCAAGGGCTACGCCGCGGACGTCTGGCTGGCCAACTGGGACGCCGTGGGCCTGGACCTCGACAACGTCGTGCGCGCCCGCGCGCGACGCGACGCCGTGGCCCGCGTCGACCAGGGCGGCGCCCTGCTCGTGCGGGCGCGCGCCGGGCGCAAGCCGGCCGGCGCCCTGGAGACGGTCTCCGAGTGGGACGGCTTCGCCGACCCGCGCGTCAATCCCGCCTACGCGAAGGTGCTGCGCGCCGCCGGCCTCGGCTCCGCCGACGAGCTGGGCGACGCCGCCCTGCGGCGGATCGCGGCGATCCGCGCCCTCGGCCGGCGCACGAACGGCTTCCGCGACCTCGCCCCGGACGCGCGCGGCGTCCCGGCCGCGGACCGCGACGCCGTCCGCCGCATGCTGGCGCGACGCGCCGAACTGCTCGAGAACGAGATCGTCCCCCGCGTCCGCAGGGCGATGGCCGCGGCCCGGGGGATGCCGCGGCACCACATCGACTTGAAGCGCGACATGGGAACGCGGTACGCTCGCTATCTGGCGAGCGCGATGAGCATGGTGGCGGCGGGATTCGACAAGCGCGGCATGACGGACCCCGAACTGGCGGCGGGATACGCCTACACCACGAGCGACCGTCCCTGGGGCTACCTTCTCCTGAACGAGGCGCTGCGCGACGCGGAAAGGCCCGGCGGCCCGCCGCTCCCCAAGCGCTACGACGACTATCGCCGCACGCTCGACGACGCCCTCGACCGGCTCCCGGACCATTCGGCCGGGGGACTGAAGCGCGGGACCACGCTGACCCCGAACGAGATCGCGGGCTACGTTCCGGGTTCCGTCGTGACCGAGGCCGCGTTCACCAGCGCGAGCGTGGGCCGGGGCTTCGGCGGCAACGTGCGGTTCACGATCCGCAGCCTGCACGGCAAGCGCATCGACGGGCTCTCCCGCTATCCGTCCGAGCGCGAGGTGCTGTTCCGGGCCGGAACGCGGTTCCGCGTGCTGGACAAGTACGAGGAAGGCTCGACGACATACATCGAGCTGGAGGAGGTGGACGATGATTAGACGCCAGAATCCCGATGGCACATGGACGGAGATAACGGATGAGGAGTTCGTCGCGGCGAAGGGCGACGAGGCGTTGCGCTACCTCAGATCCACCCCGACTCCCTTCGACGAGATGACGGAGTTCGAGCGGTACATGACCGACAAGATGCAGAGCGAGGCGGAGGTCAGCGTCGCCCTGCGGAAGGCGGGAATCGAGTCTCTCGACGACCTGCCGGTCGAGGGCGACGACGAGGTCCTGCCCGCCGGCGACCTGTCGGACTTCGTGCCGAAGGAACACGACCACGAGCTGGCCGCCAGGCTCTACGGCGGCAAGAAGGCCTGACCGTGCCCGGCGCGACGATCCGCGTCGAGATCGACGACGCCGAGGTCCAGCGGGCCCTCGACCGCCTGCTCGCCGCGGGCGGCGACCTGGCCCCGCTCATGCGCGACATCGGCGAGGCGCTCCTCACCTCCACCCGCGACCGCTTCGAGGCCGAGAAGGGCCCGGACGGCGCGCCCTGGGCGCCCCTGTCGGAAACGACGAAGAAGCGCAAGACGCGCAACATCGACCGCATCCTGACCGAGCACGGCTACCTGGGCGGCAATCTCGCCTACCGCGCCGGGAGCGGCGAGGTGGAGATCGGCTCGCCGGACAAGCGCGCCCGCACCCACCAGTTCGGCGCCGCCAAAGGCGCCTTCGGCGCCACGAAGCGCGGCGCGCCCGTCCCCTGGGGCGACATCCCCGCGCGCCCGTTCCTCGGCCTCTCCGACGAGGACAAGGACGACATCCGCGACATCGTCGCCCGCTACCTGATCGACGCCCTCGGCTGAGGCCGCGGGCGTCGCGCGGCGGCCGCGCCGTTCCGCCGGATTCCGTCTGATTCCGCACGATTCCGGCCGAGGTCGGAATATCCCGACTCTCGCGGCATAGTCAGTGACTACCGACGCGAATTGCGCACCGTCTTTCGCAGCACATTCGTGCGGATCTTTCGCATTCCTCTAGTGAGCGCAGCTCGGCCGTGGCCGTGCGCACGATGCGCAAGGCCGCGCTGATGCTGAGGGCGGCGATGATAGCGGCCACCAGCAGATCGGGCCAGCGCGAGCCGCTGGCGAAGACGCCGGCCGCGGCCACCATCACGGCGATGTTGCCGATGGCGTCGTTGCGGCTGCAAAGCCAGATGGACAGCATGTTGCTGTCGCCGCGACGATAGCGGTAGAGCAGCACCGCCACGCCGATGTTTACCGCCAGCGCGAGGAACGCGATCGTGCCCATGGTGGCCGGCTCCGGCGCACTGCCGACGACTGCCCGATGCAGCGCGCTGCCCACCACCCAGGCGCCGAACAGGGCCATAGTGGCACCCTTGAACAGCGCTGCCCGAGCCCGGGCCGCCAGCGCCATTCCGACCACGAACAGGCTGATGCCGTAGTTGGCCGCATCCCCCAGGAAATCCAGCGCATCGGCCTGCAGAGACATGGAGTCGCCGACTTGGCTGGCGACGATCTCCACCGCGAACATGGCCAGATTCGCCAGCAGAGCGATCCACAGCACCCGACGAAACACTGCGTTGCCGGCTGGGGGGGCATTGCGGGAGACACAGTCCGCGCATCCGGGCATGGCCCGCTTCCTCCATCCGAGCCTCGTCGACAGGCCCACTCTATCACCTTGGCTGGCAATGTGCCGTGTCGATGGTTTCCCCGAGGAGCGCTCTTGGCGAATCAGGCGCGGAGGTCGCGCATCGCAGCATCCATCAGGCGATCCACGGTATCCGCCAGCAGACGCTCACCGCCGGGACGCCAGCCCAGAGTACGCAGCGCTGGAGTGCGCAGAGGATGCCGCAGCGCATTGTCGGCCGGGGGCGGCAGCGCCACCGCCACGCCGGCGCGTTTCGCCAACCACGCCATGACGTCGCGAGCGTCCACCACCAGGTCGGAGCAGTTGAAGGCGCGTCCCGCGACCTTGGCGGCCGGCGCAGCGAGCAGCAGCCAGACCGCGGCGGCCACGTCTCGACCGTGGACTTCCGTAGCTCGGCGAGCCGGCGGCAGCCGATCTTTGCGCAGCACGGCTTGGGCGAGGTTGAACCACTTGCTGCGTTCCACCGGATGCGCCAGCCCGTAGACGCCGGTGGGGCGCAAGCTCGCGTAGCAGACGTCGTCGGCGGCCGAGAAGGCGGCAGCATGCGCTTCCAGGGCCAGCTTCAACGCGCCGTAGTGGGTGTCGGGAACCGGGCGGACGTCGTCGGCCGCCCCTTTCGCGGCCGGCGAATGGCGGCCGAACACGGCGCGGCTGGACAGCAGCACCAGCCTGGCGACACCGGCCCGTCGGGCGCACTCCATCAACTCGATGCTGGCCAGCAGGTTGGTGCGCCAATAGCCCACGCGATCGTCGCCTTCGCCGCCCCGGTAGCGACCGGGCACATGCTGGTAGGCGCAATGCACCACCGCGTCGACGCCCTGCACCAACTCTTCCACGGCAGCGTCGTTGGCCAGTTCGCCGCGAATCCAGACGATGCTATCGGGAAGCGCTTCAATGCTGCTGGCCGGCCGCGCCAGGGCGCGAACTTCAACGCCTTCGGCGAACAGCCGCTCGACGACGAAGCGGCCGACGATTCCGGTAGCACCGGTGACGGCGACTCTCATGGACAACCCGGGTCCGGCAGATCCACGGGAATCGGCTTGCCGTCGAGCACGGCTAGCCAGAGATCGACCAGCGGCCGCAGCAGGTGTACCTTGGAGTGGTCCGGCTGCCAGGGCTTCTCGTACTGGTAGTGGATTACCCGAATGCTGGAGAAGCGCCATAGTTGCGGCAGATTGAAGTACAGGTATTGCAGGGCGTTGTAGGTGTAAGGCAAGCCATGCCAATCCGGGAAGAAGCTTTCCAGGAAGGTCTGGTCCGTTCGGCGCCAGAAGACGCCGGGGGTGTCCAAGCGGCGCAGCATGGCACAGTAGGTTTCCTCGCCAGGCTCTGCCACGAAGACGCCGGAGTTCAGGCGGTGCATGTCGGCGAGGGTCTGGTAGAGATTCGGCGCCGCGCAGAACTCCGGGTAGCCGAACAGCTTGTCGATGTTCTTCACCACCAGGGTATCCGCATCCAGAAAGACCACCCGCCGGTACTGGGCCAGCCGCCACAGCGACAGCTTGCAGAAGTTGTCCAGAGGATCGTGAAAGCGCGGTTTCTCTCCCTTGGCGAACGGTGCCCGAGCATGCAGCGCGCACCGCTCGTGCCGAGAACGGAACGCTGCCGACAACGGCGGCTGCTCGACGGGGTGGATGAGGCAGCCTTCGGCTTCGAGTTCGTCCAAGCGCCCGCCGCCCTCCGTCGCCAGCACCACTAGCGGCCAAGCGCTGCGTACCAGCCTCAACGACCGAGCCAGGGCCAGCGCACCGAGGCCGTAGTCGGCGTTGGTGACCAAGGTGACGTAGGCGAACATGCCAACTACCGCGTACCGTTGATCTCCACCTCCGCGACCAGCCGAGCGGCGATCTCCCGGGTCCAGGCCGAAGCGCATGGAATGCGCGACCGATCCACCCGATGGATGTACTTGCGAGCCACCTCGACCAGTTCGGCGAGCAGGCCGTCCTGCAGTCGAGTGGGCGCGAGGCCGAGAGCCAGGAACTTCTCGTTCTGCACCGACAGTTCGTTCTCCGCTGCTTCCTTGCGCGGATTCGCCAGATAGACGATTTCGGCGCCAGTCAGCTCGCTCACCAAGTTCGCCAAATCGCGCACCCGATGCACCTCGGTCATCTGGTTGAAGATGTCGGGGCGCTCGCCGCGCCGGGGCGGGTGGGCCAGGGCGATCTCGATGCAGCGCATGGAATCCTGAATGTGGATGAAGGCTCGGCTCTGGCCACCGCTGCCGTGGACGGTGAGTGGGTGGTCGAGCGCAGCCTGAATAAGGAAGCGGTTCAGCACTGTGCCATAGTCGCCATCGTAGTCGAAGCGATTGACGAGCTGATGGTGGCGGCGGGTCTGGTCGGTATGCGTACCCCAGACGATGCCCTGGTGCAGGTCCGTGATGCGCACGCCGTCGTTCTTGGCGTAGAACTGGAACAATAGCTGATCCAGGCACTTGGTCATGTGGTAGATGCTGCCGGCGTCCGTGGGATGGAGGATCTCCCGCGCCCTCTTGCCGCCGTCGTCCAAGGTCACGTCCACGCTCAGATAGCCTTCCGGAATGGACGCCCCCGCAGTGGAGTAGCCGTAGACGCCCATGGTGCCGAGGTGGACCACATGCGCGTCCACCTCCGTGGCGACCAGCGCGTTCAGCAGGTTGTGGGTGGCGTTGACGTTGTTGTTGACCGTGAAGGTCTTGTGGCGGTCGCTCTTCATGGAGTACGGCGCGGCGCGCTGCTCGGCGAAGTGGATCACCGCCTCGGGCCGCCACTGGCTCAGCCAGGCCTTGAAGCGCTCGTACTCGCCCGCCACGTCGATATGCTCGAAGCCAAGAGAGTGACCACTTACATCGCGCCAGATTCGCTGGCGCTCCTGGATGGAATCCATGGGCGTGAGCGACTGTACGCCGAGCTCGGTATCGATCCAGCGCCGGCTGAGGTTGTCGACAATAGCGACCTCGTGGCCGATGCTGGAGAAATGCAGCGTCGTCGGCCAACCGATGAATCCGTCACCTCCAAGTACCGCGATTCGCACCTTGTGTCTCCCGAGCGAGCCCGACCCTGTGGTAGCCGGCAAGGGTACAGCACTGCCCGCTGGAACCCAAGGAGGATGGGCTTGCGCAAGCGCCCGGCCTTGGCGCACAGGACTTGCTCGTTCGGGGATGGAATGCTTTGCCGCCAGCATCCGCGTCGCGGTCGATGGAGCTGGCGCGTATGAAAACAGAAGCGGCACAGGGGAAAGATAGGGCTCTTTTTCCTACTCGTCTTTCTTGAAAATCCGCTATTCCATAGAGGATTTTCAAGGATTATAGTCAGCGCATGTTGATCGAACGTCCTGATGCTATCGACCGCCTCAACGCCAACTTTCGTGTCCACCCGGCGGTGGCGCTGATCGGCCCGCGCCAGTGCGGCAAGACCACGCTGGCCAGGATGTATGCCCTGGAAGAGCGCGAATCCACATTCTTCGACTTGGAAAGCGCCGTCGACCGACGCCGGTTGCAAACGCCGGAGCAAACGCTGTCCCGGCTTTCGGGTTTGGTGGTGATCGACGAGATCCAGCGACAGCCGGAACTGTTGCAGCCGTTGCGAGTGCTGCTGGACGACAACGCGCTGGATACGCGCTACCTGCTGCTCGGCAGCGCTTCCCCGGCCTTGGCGAAGGGCGCGTCCGAGACCTTGGCGGGACGGGTCGGCCTCGTCGAACTGTCCGGCTTCTCCATACACGAAGTCCGTGCCGATCCCTGGCGAACCCTATGGCTGCGGGGAGGGTTCCCGCGCAGCTATCTTGCACCCGACGACGACGCCTCCGCGCTCTGGCGAGAGAGCTTTGTGCAGACGTTTCTGGAACGGGATCTGCCCCTTCTGGGAATCAACGTGCCGGCGGAGTCGCTACGACGATTCTGGACCATGGTCGCCCACTATCATGGGCAGGTCTGGAACGCCGCCGAGTTCGCGCGTGCGCTGGGCGCCAGCGAAGGGACGGCGCGACGCTACCTGGACATACTGCAAGGCGCGTTCCTGGCGACGGTGTTGACGCCTTGGCACGAGAATCTCAGCAAACGGCAGGTGAAGTCCCCGAAGATCTATGTTCGGGATAGCGGCCTGCTGCACTCGCTGCTGGAACTGCACGGCTTTCGGCAGTTGTCGGGACACCCCAAGCTGGGCGCTTCGTTCGAAGGCTTCGCCATCAGCCAAGCGCTCGCCGGCCTCGCCACCCGCAATGCGAGTTTCTGGGCCACCCACGGCGGCGCGGAGCTGGACCTGCTGGTGACGGTGGCGGGCCAGCGCCATGGGTTCGAGGTGAAGTACGCCGACGCCCCCGGAACCACCCGCTCCATGCATACGGCCATCCAAGACCTGGGGTTGTCCCACCTGTGGGTGATCTACCCCGGCACCCAGCCCTATGACTTGGCGGATGCCATATCGGTGGTTCCGATTAGCTACATCCCCGAGCTGACCGCTGGCCTGCGGAGCGGTTTGGCTGTCGACGAGGTCGTTGCCCGAGGCAAGCGAAGCTCGTAGCCCTGGCCCGGCCTCGGACTCAGGACAGCCCAGACACCGGAATCGCCGCATCGGTGGTTCCGATCGGCTGGATACCCGATCTGACCGCCGGCCTGCGGAGCGGTTTGGCTATCGACGAGGGCACCGCTCGAGCCAGGCCGCGCTCGCAGCCCCAGTGCGGCCTCGGACTCAGGACAGCCCAGACACTGGAATCGCCGAGCCGTGAATGGCGCTTGCAGCGGACGACGCCAGGAACAGCACCACGGCGGCGATCTCCTCCGGCCGCACCCAATGATCGAACTTCGCTTGCGGCATGTCGGCGCGATTGCGCGGCGTATCGATGATGCTCGGCAGGATGCAGTTGACGTTGACGCCTTGGTGCTTGAGCTCGTCGGCCAGGGTTTCCGTCAAGCGGATCACCACGCTTTTCGAGGCGATGTAGGCCCCCATGGCGGCGGTGCCCTGCAAGGCGCCGCGGGCCCCGATGTTGACGATCTTGCCACCGCCCCGGGCCACCATGCCGGGCACCGCGGCACGGCAGACGTTCAGCACCGTGCGGGCGTTCAGGTTCATCATGAAGTCCCAGGTCTGGTCGGAGGTGTCGGCAACAGCGTCGCCCATGGTGAAGCCGCCGGCGATGTTGGCGAGGATGTCGATGTCGCCGGCGTCGGCAATGGCCGTGCCGGCGCTAGCGGGGTCGATGAGGTCGGCGACGACAGCCTGCCATGGGGCGTCGTGTTCGACGATATCGATGCCGACGACGGTGGCGCCGGCGTCGTGGAAGGCGCTCGCCACGGCGCGGCCGAGTGCGCCCGCGGCACCGGTGACGACAGCGCGCTTGCCCTCGAAATCGCTCATGGCTTCAGTGCCTCCAAGGTTTCCCAATCGACTTCGCCGAAGCGGCCGTCGCGATTGACGGGTTGAATGCAGACGTGGCTCGCGCCCGCATCGAAGTGTTCGTCGATGCGCTGGCGGATGGCGGCGGCGTCGCCCCAGGCGAAAGTGGCGTCGATGAAGGCGTCGGAGCCCTCGCCGGCGAGGTCGTCTTCGGTCAGCCCCAGCCGCAGCCAGTTGTTGCGGTAGTTGGGCAGCGCCTGGTAGGTCTTGGCGGTGGCGCGAGCCAGGGCGCGGGCCTTGGCCGCATCGGTTTCCAACACCACCTTCTGCTCCACGCACAGCCACTTGTCCGGACCGAGGATGTCCCGCGCCATCTTCGTATGCGCCGGAGAGGTGAAGTAGGGATGAGCGCCGTCGGCGGCATCCCGGGCCAGCGCCAGCATCTTCGGGCCGAGGGCGGCCAGCACCACGGGCGGCGGCTCGCTCGGTCCGATGCTCGAATACGGCGCCGCCGCCATCTTCGCCAGATAGTCGCGCATGGTGACGACGGGCTTGCCGTAGGAAAGGCCGCGCACACCCTCCACCAGGGGCTTGTGGGAAACGCCAAGGCCCAGCAGGAAGCGGTTGCCGGACTGCTCGGCCAAGGTCTTCTGCGCCTGCAGGGCGACGCCGGGTTCGCGGTGGTAGATGTTGGCGATGCCGGTGGCCACCACCAGCCGCTCGGTGCTCGCCAGCAGCCAAGCTGCATGAGCGAAGGGATCGCGGCCCACGGTTTCCGGGATCCACAGCGCGGAGTAGCCGAGATCCTCGATGCGGCGGGTGGCGACCGCGGCGTTGCGCGCGCTCAGCCGATCGGTGAAGAACCACACGCCCAGGTTGCTCAAATCCATGTCGGTTGTTTCTCCGGTTGCCCAGTTCCAGGCCGATTCGCCGACGATCCGCGAACGCGGGCCGCGGCTACCTGCCCTTGAAGTTGCCGGGACGCCGCTCGGCGACAGCGCGAATGCCTTCCGCCGCGTCTTCGGTGGCGCGCAGGCGCTGCTGCTCGGCGAGTTCTCGGCGATCTCCCCGGCCAGCTTCCTTGCGTCACATCAAAATCGCCGCAAGCGGGCGGCTTCGACTGTGTAGGTTAAGCCGCCACTTTATGTCCCACACCATATCCCACACCCGTTTTGTCTCACACCCGCCCACCAAGGCGCTATCGCCAGTTATCTCCAGGTAGACGTTACGGAAACGGTACCGAACATCTTGTGTGACGAGGCTTTCAGAGCGAATCACGGTCGTGGCGATAAGCAAGCGCGGCACGGTACATCTGTCCGTCTGTCCGTCGCTCCGCAACGGGTTAGATGGCCAGCTTCATCCCAGCAAGGGTGCCAGGGTGCTCAAAAGGATGCCCAATCCGCCTAGCGCAATGCCGATCATAGCCAGCTTCATCGCCAGCGTCCAACGACCGTGAGTTTGCATCACCTTTCTCCTAACCGACGTAGCAGATTGCACTGGCAAAACCAAGTCCCACCGACACGACACCACCGCCCGCCGCAGCGATGCCCAATCCCACGTTCACAGGAGGCGGCGAAAACAAGGCAGTGACCCCGACAATGGTTGCCCATGAACCGATAGCCAAAGATGCCGATCCCATCGTTTGGCATGTGGATTTGTCCTCTTCTTCATCCTGCTGCTGTATCCTGCTGCTGTTCTTCCTCTTCCTCGTCCTCCGGCTCGCAGTCATCCAAACCCCGCCACGTTGAACCGAGCGCACTTTCATCATCCGGTTCCTCCGGCTCACAGTCCTCTGCCCACGCGGCACCAACGGAATCGTCAATGGCGGTTAGGGCTGGCGCACTCGGCGCACCGAACAAGCCGAATACGGCCATGAACGCGAACGTCATCAGCGGAGGCTTCTTCCTTCCTGTCTTCCTTCCTGTCTTCTTCACAAGCGTACTCCCAAGTACCCCGTTCGTGACAGATACATCGTCTATTGGACACGCCGGCTGCGCCGGTGCCAAAGGGCCACGTGGCCCAGCCTTGGCAGGCTGCCCTTGGAGCGGCGACGCCCAGCGTGGAGATGTTGTAAGCCCATGGTGAAGAACCACACGCCCAGGTTGCTCAAATCCATGTCGGTTGTTTCTCCGGTTGCCCAGTTCCAGGCCGATTCGCCGACGATCCGCGAACGCGGGCCGCGCTACCTGCCCTTGAAGTTGCCGGGACGCCGCTCGGCGACGGCGCGGATGCCTTCCGCCGCGTCTTCGGTGGCGCGCAGCCGCTGCTGCTCGGCGAGTTCGTGGTCCGTGGCCGCGGCGATCCGCTCCGCCAGCCCTCGGCGCATGGTGGCGCGCACCGAGAGGATCGCCAGCGGCGCATTCTCGGCGATCTCCGCGGCCAGCGCTTGCGCGGCCGCGCGCAGCTCGGACAAGGGCACGAGCCGGTCCACCAAGCCGAGTTCCAGGGCTTCCTCCCCCTTGATGCGCCGTCCGGTGAGGAACATCAGGTTGGCGGTCTGCTGGCCGACCAGCTGCGGCAGCGTCGCCGTGAGGCCGAAGCCCGGGTGGATGCCGAGCTTGACGAAGTTGGCGGCGAACCGCGCCTCGGGCGCCGCGACGCGAAAGTCCGCCGTCAACGCCAGTCCCAGACCGCCGCCGATGGCGGCGCCCTGAATGGCCCCGACGACAGGCTTTTTGGACTCGAACAGCCGCACCCCTTCGCGGTACAGCAAGCCGGTGGTATTGCGGAAGCCTTCTTCGGTAAACTCCTCGTTGCCGGATGCGTCGTCTCGGCCCGTGCCGAAGTTGGCGCCGGCGCAGAATGACCTTCCGTTCGAAGCCAGCACGACCGCTCGACAGCCCGGGTCTTCGTCCAGTTCGCCGTAGGCCGTAGCGATCTGCGCGATCAGGTCGCGGTCGAAGAAGTTGTGCGGTGGCCGGTCGATCTCGACGGTCGCGACGTGATCCGACAAGCTGACGTCGATGTCGGCAAAGGCACCCGACATGGCGCTCCCCCCTACTCGAAAGCACGGCATGGTAGCAGAAGCAGCAGACACGCGGCAGCGACCGGCCAACGGCGCGCCGTCGGCTGCCGCGGCGCTGCCGGCAGCGAACGGCCCCAAGACCGCCGCCCCGTCGCTGTTCGCGCTGGCGTTCCCGTCCATCCTCGCCAACCTGCTGTACTCGGCCGTGGCCATCGTGCAGATGAAGTTCGTCGGCACCCTGGGGCCGGAGGCGCTGGCCGCGGTCGGCGTCGGACAACGAGTGTTCTTCGCCCTGCAGGCGGTGTTGATGGCCGTCAGCGCCGGCACCACGGCATTGGTGGCCCGCGCCTGGGGCGCCGACGACCGCGACGAAGCCAGCCGCGTGACCATGGCCAGCCTGGCGGCGGGCGGCGCCTTCGCCTTGGCGGTGACGGTTCCCGGCATCCTCGCCGCGGCGCCGGTGGCCGCCATCTTCGGCCTCGATGCGCACACCATCGAACTGGCGGCAGCCAACATCCGCTGGATGTCGGCGTTCAACCTCGCCTTCGCGGCGAACTTCATCCTCGGCGCCGCCCTGCGCGCCGCCGGCGATGCCTGGTCGCCGCTGTGGATCGGCGCCGGCGTCAACGTCGTCAACGTGCCTCTGCTCTACGTTTTCGTCTTCGGGCACTATGGCTTTCCCGCCATGGGCGTTGCCGGCGCGGCGGTGGCAGGCGGCATTTCCTTCACCCTCGGCGGCATCGTGATGATCGCCATCTGGCTGCGCCAAGGCTTCCGCCTGAAGTACGTGGCCAACAAGTGGTTCCGGCGCGAACGGTTCGGGCGCCTGCTGCACATCGGCTATCCCGCTGGGATGGAGGTGGTCGTCTTCCAAGTCGGCTACTTCGCTTTCCTCATGATGATCGGCCACTACTACGGTACCGTGGCGTTCGCCGCCTACAATGTCGGCGCAAGCCTGCTCATGGTGTGCTTCGTGGTGGGCTTCGGTTTCTCCATCGCCGGGGCGACCCTGGCCGGCCAGCACCTCGGGGCCAACGATGCCGATGGCGCCGTGCGCAGCGGTTGGCGGTCGGCGGGATACGCCATCTCCTTGATGGGCGCATTGGGGCTGGCGGTGGCCGGGTTCGCGCCGGAGCTGGCGGTTTTCTTCCTCGGCGACGAGCCGGAGACGGTTCGACTGACCGTGCAGATGGCCTACATCATGGCGGCCACGACGCCGCTTCTGGCCATCGAGTTCGCCATTGGCGGCGCACTTCGAGGCGCCGGCGATACCCGCTTTCCGCTGCTCGCGACCATGACCAGCCTGTTCGGCGCCCGCTGTCTGCTGGCAGCGGTCTTCACCTACCTGGACTGGCCGGTGGTGTGGGTGTACGCCACTATGGTGGTCGAGTTCATCGTCAAGAGCGCCATGCTGGTGATGCGTTTCGCATCCGGTCGGTGGCAGGCGGCCGTCCCCGCCGGGGCTCCTTCGGAGCGCTTTCGCAAAGCGAAATCGGGGGCGACTGCATAGCAGTGGCGTCGCCATGCCCGAACTGCCCGATCCCGCGGTCTGCGTCATGGTGGAAGCCATTGCCGCCAGCCCTGCCTCGAAGCGATTTCGCAAAGCGAAATCGGGGGCGACTGCATAGCAGTCGCGTCGCCATGCCCGAACTGCCCGACCTGACGGTCTACATCGAGCATTTGGAGCGGCGTGTGCGCGGCCGCCGGTTGCTGGGCATTCGGCTGGCCAGCCCGTTCCTGCTGCGTTCCGTATCGCCGGACGTGGACGACATGGTCGGCCGCGAGGTGCTCGGCATTCGCCGTCTCGCCAAGCAGATCGTGCTCGAACTCGCGGAGGAACTGTTCGTGGTCCTCCACCTGATGATCGCCGGGCGCCTGCGGTGGTCCAAGCGCCGGCAGCTGGTGCCGAAGCGGGTCGGCTTGGCGGCCTTCGACTTCGAAACCGGCACCGCCATCCTCACCGAGGCCAGCAAGAAGAAGCGGGCGTCGCTACGCCTGGTGCAGGGGCGCCGCGCCCTTGCCGAACTCGACCCCGGCGGCCTGGAAGTATTCGACATCGAGTTCGAGACCTTCCACGAACGCTTGCAGGAAACGCCGCATACGGTGAAGCGAGCGCTTACCGACCAGCGCGTCTTCGCTGGCATCGGCAACGCCTACAGCGACGAGATCCTGTTCCGCGCCCGGATGTCGCCGTTCAAGCAGGGCCGGCATATGTCGGCAGCGGAGGCGCAAACGCTGTTCGACGCCTGTCGGGACGTGCTCGCGGAGTGGACGACTCGGCTGCGGAACAAGACCGGCGACGCCTTCCCCGGTAAGGTCACGGCGTTCCAGCCGGAGATGGCGGTGCATGGCAAGTACAAGACGCCGTGTCCCGTATGCGGGGCGCCAGTGCAGCGCATCGTCCGCCCGGGAAACGAGAGCAACTACTGCGCCGGTTGCCAGACCGGCGGCCGGCTGCTCGCCGACCGCTCGCTCTCAAGGCTGCTGAAGGATACCTATCCGAAGCGCATCGAAGACTTGGAGGGGTAGCCGAATCCGCAGCGGCTACCGCCGTCGGCGCAGCGCCGTCGATGAGAGGTCGTTGCGGAACTCGGATTCGGGTACGCCGATGCACATCGCGGCCAGCGCTGGCGGCGGCGACAGGTTGGCCAGGGTTCGGAACACGCTCCCGTCGACGCGCCCGTAGACCAGGAACGAGCAGCCTAGCGCCGCCATCTCCGCCAGCGCGGCATCCCTGGCGGCAACGGCGAAGCCTCCTTCGCCGGCGTAGTAGCGCGGCGTGGCAATCCGCGCCAGGGTGTCCGCGCCGACTACGAAAGCAACGCCGCCCAGAATCCGCGCCTTGGCGACGAATGTGGGCGCGTTGGTGACGACGATTTCGCCGGGCGCGAACTGTTCCAGGCGACGGTTCAGATCCAGGTAGTCCAGTGGCGGCTTGTCGATGTTGGCGATGCACAGCTCGAAAGCCACCGGGCAGCCGAGCCGACGGGCGGCGTCCTCCCGCATGGCCCGATGGCCGTCGTGCAGCGGGTTGAAGGCACCGGGCAGCACCGCCGCAATCTCCCCGTCGAAGACATGCGTCCGTTGGCGAAGCATGAGCTCGGCGAACGCCGCGCCGCCTTCGGCTGTCGCGTAGGACATGTTCGGCGCAGCGCCGACACCCAAGGAGAACGCCAGCGCTTGGATGCCAGCGTCTGCCACCATCCGCTCTTCTTCGAGCCGGGAAAGAGCACGGCTTCCGTCCCGGCCGTCGCTGCCAAGGGACAAGGTCCACACGCGCGTCGTGCTAGCGTCCTGAAATGCCAAGTGGGCCCGGTGCGCACCGCGCCTCGGTCGGTTCGTCGCCAGCGCCGCGGTGATGGCGAAGCCGAAGTCGCCGCCGAGCTGCCGGGCGCGGGCGAAGGCGCACATGGCCAGGGCGCGGGCGGTTTCGGCACAGCAAGCCTGTTCGGGTTCCGCGCCGAGGAAATCTCGCAGCGCCCGCGCGGCGTAGGGAACGCTCGCTTCCAGCACCGTGGCCGAAGCGCCTGCGGCCTGCAGCAGATCGGACAGCAGCCCCGAGCCGCCGCCGGCAACCGCCAGTACGCCACGGCGCGGAGTGCAGTGGATGGCGGCGATCAGGGCGGCGACAGCCTGCTGCTCAGCCATCGCGGAGAAATGCTTCAACGAGGCCGATGAAGCGGTCGAGCTGGTCGTGGTGGACCCAGTGGCCGGCGTTCTCCACCGCCACCGAGCGGGCATTCTGGAAGTAGTCCAAGCGCCCGTCCTCCTGCGGATCCGAGGCCCAGGATTCGGCGCCGTGGATCAACAGCGTCGGGCAGGCGATGCGCCGGTACAGGCCGAAGGTCTGTCGCGCCGACAGCCCCACCGGCGACCAGGCGCGCATGTAGTTGTCGAACTTCCAGCTGTAGGTGCCGTCTTCGTTCTGGTTGCTGCCGTGGATGGTGAGATGGCGCGCCTGCTCCTCGGTGAGATGAGGATTGGCCTGCTGCATGCGCTGGAAAGCGTCCTCCATAGTAGGGTAGCGCTTGGGAATGCGGCCCGAGAGCTGGCGCAGATCCTCCACCCAGCGCAGCAGCCGTTCGTGGCCGGGGATGGAATCGTCGGCGCTCGCCAGCGACATTCCCATGCCCTCGATGGAGATCAGCTTGCCCACCTTCTCCGGACACAGCCCGGCGTACGCCAGGGATACCGAACCGCCCATGGAATGGCCGACGAGGACCATGTCGTCGATGCCGGTCTGGCGCACGAGCTGGGCGATGTCGTAGACGTAGTCGATGGTGGCGTAGCCGCCGCCGATCAGCCACTGCGAGTCGCCGTGGCCGCGCAGATCCGGAGCGATGACGTGGTAGTCCGCCTTGAACGCCTGGGCCACCCAGTCCCAGTTGCGGCAGTGGTCGCGCCCGCCATGCACCAGCAGCATGGGCGGCGCGTCGTCGTTGCCCCAATCGACGTAGTGCAGGCGCAGACGTTGGGAGAAGTAGATGTGGGAGGTGGGACCGCCCCGCAGCAACGAACTCGCCACGGGCGCTCACCCCCGCGCCCCGGCCGGGTTGGCCGATGGCGCTGCCGGATCGCCCGTCTGGGAAGGGCTTCCTCCCGCGCCGCTTGGCTGAGGTGCCAGACCTGAGCTCTGCGCTGGCGCGGGCACACTGCCCGCGAAGTGTGGCGACGCGGCGTTGTACAGGCCGAGTGCCACCAGCAGCGTGGCTACCAGCCCCATGGTAGTCATCAGGATATTGAACTTGCTGTCGAGTGCGCCAAACTTGGTGTCGATCTTGTCGTCGAACGCACCGATTCTGGCGTCCAGCTCGCGGTAATGGGCATCTAGCCTAGTGTTCAACTCCCGATACTGGGTATCGATCTTGGTGTTCAGCTCCCGGTACTGCACATCGAGCTTGGCGTCCAGGGCATGGACTTTGGCGTCCAGGGCACGGGCTTTGGCGTCCAGCTTTCCTACCTGCGTCTCCACAACGGCAAGACGATCGCTAATCGGCCTCATTTCTTCCCGAAGGCCCGACAGGCCCTCCTGCAGGTCCAGCTTAGTGACTAGACTTCCGGCGAGCTCGTGGCCCAGCGCCCGCGCCAAACCCTCGGCCTGGGGTGGCTCGAACCCGGATTCCTTGAGGCGGTCAGCGTATCGCAGGGTGTCGATCACGGTTGCATGCATTGTTCTTCTGCTCCCTCGAAGTGTACTCCGTTCCAGGAAGCATGCCACCGTGCGAGACGAAACCCTGTGCGACATCGCCCCGTCGGAGCTGCAGACATCTCTGAAATTCGGCAGCGGCAATCAGCTTATCCAGGGTGCGTCCGGTTTCCGCGCCTGCACGACCATGGGGCGCTACCTGTCGATGTGCCCGATGCGCCGGACGCTCGCCAGCACTACGACGGTTTCGGCGACGAAGCCGAGCAGCAGGATGAACGCCGCGACGACATGGTCCAGCCAGCCGACAAGGTAGGCGATCTGCGCCAGGGCCGCCATGGCCAGCACCCGCAATACACTGCCGACAGCCATGCCCGTGGTTCGCCGCTTCACCATCAGCGCACCGTGATAGTAGTTGCGCACGACGATCACCAGCGGCATCAGGCACATCACCAGGATGACATCGACAGCCTGGGCCAGCACTTGGCCGCGGATGCCCAGAGCCCGACCCAGCAGCCAATCTGCCCCCGGGGTCAGCGCGATAGCGAGCATGATGGCCGTGATGCCAGCACACACCAAGGCCATGAAGCGGCGCTTGGCGACCAGATCGTTCCACCCGAAGGTAACGAAGAAATGCCGAAACTGGTTGGCCGCCTGCTGGAACATGGTGCTGAAGTCGAATGCCACCCGCAGCGCCGCGATGCTGGCGAGGCCATCCGGCATGCGCCCGACGAAGGCGTACAGTACCGGGCGGCTGACCGCGAACGCCACCCCGGTGGCCGTCATGGGCAGGAAGAAGCGCACCAGTTCGCGCAGGTCGAGATTTTCGTGCTCCAGCGTCAACGGCCAGCAATAGCGGGTGCGTACCACAGCCGCGCTCAACCCCCAGTGCAGTGCTCCAGCGAATAGCTGCGCCCCCACCAGCGTGTGGACCGGTTCGAGGCCGAAGGAGAAGCCCGCCACCAGCGCGGCGAGGGTAGCAGCGAGAAAGACGACGTTCAGCGCCGTCACCCAGCCAGTGCGCTGCGCCTGCACCAGCAGGCCGGAGTAGAACATCCGCTGCGCGGTGACGAACGGCAGCGGCAGCATCCAAACCAGATATTCGAGCACGCGCCGAGCCAGAACGTCGCCGATGCCGTAGACCAGCGCGACGCCGGCAGCGCCAGCCTCGGTGGTCGCGATCAGCGCCAGAGGTGCCGTCAACGCCAAACTCCAGACGCTTACGAAGCCGTGGCTCATGCGCTTGCCGCGAGCGCTGCGGGCGTAGACGTTGGCGAGCTGGGCAGTGAAGTTCAGCCCGGCGTTGAAGAAGCCGAAGGTGCTGGACGCCAACGCGAAGACGGCCAGCTCGGCCACCGCGTCCGGGTAGCGGGCGAGAACGCCGTTCTGGAACTGCATGGCCAGCACCATCGCCACGCCGGTGAGCGCCAGCGGCCAGTAGAAGCGCCAGTACTGCCGCAAGCGAATCAGCGCCGTGGGTCGAGGCTGGTGCCGGCAGGGCGCGCTTCGCCGGCGGATGTCACGGCCTCTTCACAATGCATGGCTATGGTCGCGTTGCTCGGTGGCCATGCGCGATGCGGCCGCTTGACGGTTGAAGAAACATCTGGTTCGGGAGAGTACATGAACTTGCACGACCTGCTCGGATTGAGCGCACTGGCGGTTGCCGCCTTGCTCCTTGCCGCCTGCGGCGGGTCTTCGGAGAACGCATCGCCGGGTTCCGTGGTGGTCGAAGTGCCGGTCGAGGGTGGGGAAGATGACGATGACGATGACGGCGGCGGCGATAGCGACGGCGACACCGTGGCCTCGGTGATTCCGACCCGTCTGGAAAACGTCATCACAGCATCGGGCGAGACCGCCAGCGCCGCCTTCGACAACAAGCCCATCTACACCATCGACGTCAGCGAAACCTCCGCCCTCGATCCCGCCGGACTGGTGCTCGGCAACGACTACATCTTCGAGATCGCGGGCGGCGCCGCCCGCATCGCACCGCCCGAGGGGGCCGGCGCAAGCTCCGGCGGCGGCCTGCCGGACTGCCAGCTGGAACTGGCCCCCGGCGCCGTGGTCGCAGGCGGCAGTTCCGAGGACTTCCTGGTCGTCGAACAAGGCTGCGCACTGATCGCCGACGGCACCGCGGGGCAGCCCATCGTGTTCACTGCCAAGGCCGAGGTGCTCGGCAACGCCGAGGACAACGACCGCGGCTTGTGGGGCGGCCTGGTCGTCAATGGCTACGCGCCCATCAACGACTGTCCCGAAGGGGCCGCAGGCGGCACCGACGAATGCACCAAGGAGGGCGAAGCCAACTCCGGCCTGTTCGGCGGCTCGAACGCGGCGGACAACTCCGGCGTGCTGCGCTACGTGAGCGTGCGCTTCGCCGGCTCGAACGTGGATCCGGAGAACCAGCTCAACGGCATCGCCTTCCAAGCGGTGGGCAGCGCCACCACGGTGGAGTACGTCCAGGCCCACAACAACCTCGACGACGGCGTGGAGTTCTTCGGCGGCACGGTGGATGCCAAGCATGTTGTCCTGACCGGCAACGCCGACGATTCGCTGGACTGGACCGACGGCTGGACGGGACGCCTCCAGTACCTCTACATCGAACAGACGGACTCGGCGGACAACGCCATCGAAGCGGACAACCGCGAAGGCGACGAAGGCGCGACGCCGCGCTCCAATCCCACCATCGCCAACATGACGGTGATCGGCAAATCCGACGAAAACGCGCTGCGCATCCGCCGCGGCACCGGCCTCGCGCTGCGCAACAGCTTCGTGGACGGCTCCGCCACCTGCATCCGCGTGAACGGCGCCAGCCGCGATCTACTGGGCACCGATCTCACGCTCGAGGGCGTCAGCTTCGCCTGCGCCCAAACCCACTCCAGAGACGCAGACGGCGCCGTGGAGAACTATCTCGCCGGGGCGCTGAACGTATCCCGGAGCGGCGAGGCGGTGGAGCCGGTATCCATTGCCGATGCCTACTTCAACGACACCGACTTCATCGGCGCGTTCGGGACGGAGAACTGGGCCGCCGGCTGGACCTATCCAGGCTCCGTCGGCCGGCCCGCGCAGCCGGACTTCGGCTGTCCGGACGGCACCGTCGTGTCCAGCCGCACGCTCGGCGGCGAGCGCGTGTGCCAGCTCAGCGGCACGGTCGCCGAAGATCTGCTGCTGACCAGCAACAACCTCTACGAACTGGTCGGCAAGGTGGTGATCGGCGGCGACAACGAAGCCTCGGCGGTGCTGACCATCCAAGCGGGCACGACCATCTTCGGCGGCACCGACGTGGACTTCCTGGTCGTCTCCCGAGGCTCCCGGATCGTCGCCAACGGCACCCGCACCGCGCCCGTCACCTTCACCAGCCAGTCCGATCTGGAAGGCGCCGCGGACATCGCCGCCACGCGCGGCGAATGGGGCGGCCTAGTCATCAACGGCAACGCGCCCATCAACGACTGTCCGGAAGGCGCCGCCGGCGGCAGCGCCGGCTGCACTAAGGAGGGCGAAGCCAACTCGGGGCTGTTCGGCGGCGACGACGCCAACGACTCCAGCGGCAGGCTGAACTACGTCGTGGTGAAGTACGCCGGCTCCAACGTGGATCCCGAAAACCAGCTCAACGGCATCGCCTTCCAGGGCGTCGGCGACGGCACCGAGGTGGACTTCATCCAGGTCCACAACAACCTCGACGACGGCGTGGAGTTCTTCGGCGGCACGGTGAACGCGTCCCACGTGGTGCTTACCGGCAACGCCGACGATTCCCTGGACTGGACCGACGGCTGGCAGGGCAGCATCCAGTATCTGGTGATCGATCAGGCGGCCGATTCCGGCGACAACGGCATAGAGGCGGACAACCGCGAAGGCGACGAAACGGCCCAGCCGCGCTCGCTGCCCAAGATCGCCAACATGACCATCGCCGGCAATCCCGGCGAGCGCGCCATTCGTCTGCGCCGAGGCACCGGCCTGGAACTCTACAACTCCGTGGTGCAGGGCAGCGGGAACTGTCTGCGCATCCAGGGCGACTCCCTCAACCAGCTCGGCACCGGCATCCAGTTCGACGGCGTCAGCTTCGACTGCGACACGGTGGTGGAAGGCGACGACGCAGCCGCCATCGACGCGCTGCTGGCCGACAGCAACGTATCGACCACGGGCCAGACGGTGTCGGCCGCCGATCTGTCGGCGCTGGGCGTCTTCGAGCCGACGACGTTCATCGGCGCGGTGGAAAACGCCGACGAGGATTGGACACTCGGCTGGACCGTCGGCATGCCGAACGTGGAGACGGACTTCGAATGCCCGCCCGGCACGGCGCAGATCGACCCCGTCGGCGGACGCCGAACCTGCCTGCTCGCCGGCACGATCACCGGCGAACTGACGCTGGCCCGCAGCAACTACTACGTCCTGGACGGCAAGGTCACGGTGGGCGGCGACAACGACAACGCCGGCATGCTGGCCATCGAATCCGGCACCACCATCATCGGCGACGACCCCGAAGACTTCCTGGTGGTCTCCCGAGGTTCCGAAATTCGCGCCAACGGCACCGCCAATGCGCCGATCACGCTGACCGCGGTGGACGACGTCACCGGCGACATCGCCGATCCCGCCAATACCCAAGGCTTGTGGGGCGGTCTGGTCATGAACGGCAACGCACCCATCAACGACTGCCCGCAGGGCGCCACCGGCGGCACGATGGAATGCACCAAGGAGGGCGAGGCCAACTCCGGCCTGTTCGGCGGCGCGGACCCCGACGATTCCAGCGGCATACTGCGCTACGTGGTGGTGAAGTTCGCGGGCTCCAACGTGAATCCCGAGAACCAGCTCAACGGCATCGCCTTCCAGGGCGTCGGCCGCGGCACCGAGGTGGACTACATCGAGGTGTACAACAACCTCGACGACGGCGTGGAGTTCTTCGGCGGCACGGTGAACGCGTCCCATGTCGTGCTGGTGGGCAATGCCGACGACAGCCTGGACTGGACCGACGGCTGGACCGGCCGCATCCAGTACCTGCACATCGAGCAGACCCAGCGCACCGGCGACAACATGATCGAGGCCGACAACCGCGAGGGCGACGAGCAGGCGACGCCGATCTCCGAGCCGTCCATCGCCAACATGACCATGATAGGCAACGCCGGCGAACGCGCCATTCGCCTGCGCCGGGGCAGCGGCCTGCACCTGTACAACGCCGTGGTGTCCGGTTCCGCGACGTGCCTTCGTGTCCAGGGCGAGTCGCTGAATCTGCTGGGAACTCGCATCGAGTTCCAAGGCGTCGGCCTGGGCTGCGCAACCGTCAACGAAGGCGACGACGAAGCCGCGGTGCAGGCGTTCCTCGACGCCGCCAACGTCGCCCAGGACGGCTCGACGCCGAACCCGGTCGCGCTTCCCGCCGGTTTCGATACTGCCGGCGATACCGTGATCGGTTCCGACATCGCCAACTGGGGCGATGGTTGGACCGTCGGCGCAGGCAACTGAGGGGCACCCACCCAATCCGTTATCGACAGGCAATGGAAAATCGCATGAATCGGGCAATCCTGCTGGGCGCGGCGATGGCCGCCAGCTTCTCCGCCGCGGCCCAGGAACCAGCGGACGGAACGTCCGCGACGGAAACGTCCTCTGAGGAGAACTCGGCGGCGTCCACAGCGGTCGAGGAAATGGTGGTGCTGGGCCAGTACGTCCCCGCCGACAAGCGCATGACCTCCGAGGTCGCCAACATCCTCGACTACGAAGAACTGTCGCTGCTGACGGATACCAGCGTCGGTGGAGCACTGTCGCGGATCACCGGCCTGAGCCTAGTGGGCGACAAGTACGTCTATGTGCGCGGCCTCGGCGAGCGCTATTCGTCTACGCTGTTGGACGGCACCCGCATCTCATCTCCTGTGCCGTTCCAGAAAACGGTGCCGCTGGACATCGTTCCCACCAGCATCGTCCGCAACCTGCTGGTACAGAAAACCTTTTCGCCGGACCTGCCGGGCGATTTCAGCGGCGGCGCGGTGATGATCCGCACCCGCGCCACGCCAGAGAAAAACTACTTGGCGCTGAAGGCGTCGATCGCCGGCAACTCGGAAACCACTGGCGGCGACGGCCTGTCGTACCGGGGCGGGTTGTCCGACAACTGGGGTTTCGACGACGGCACCCGACTGGTGCCGGACAACATCCGGGGCATGTCCAGCGAGGATTTCGAGGCCGTCGGCTGGCCAGACAGCGCCGCTTTGGGCGCCAGCTTCTCCAATTTCTGGGAAGTCCACGAGAAGCAGGAGATGAAACCAAACTCCACTGGCGACGGCGAGTTGGGGCTGCGCTACGACATCGGCAACGGCATGTCCGTCGGCCTGCTGGCGGCGGGCAAGTACGGCAACGCCTGGAACAACCGCGACAAGGACTTTCGGCGCTACGAGTTCACCGGCGTCGACGGCGGCAGCACCCAGACCGTGGACTACAAGCAGTTCACCACCCGCCAGACCATCGACTGGAGCGGCTTCGCCAACTTGGGCGTCGAGTTCAACAACGACCATTCGATTCGGGTCTCCCATGTGGTGCTTACCCAGACCGACGACGAAACCCAGCAGTTTCGGGGCTTGTCTAGCGAAGACGACGTCTCCGACGGGACCCAGGTGGTGAGCTACCGCTTCCAGTGGACGGAGAACTACATTCGCTCGACGCAGTTGAAAGGCGAACACTACTTCAATATCGGCGGCATCGATCAGATCAGCGTCGCTTGGCGCGCCGCGGACGGCGCCGCCACTCGGGCAGCACCGGATACCCGCACCTACACCTACGCCGTCAACGCCCAGGGCTTGGAGGAAGCCGTGACGCCCAGCCGCCAAGCGGCCGGGGATCTGCGCGAAGTGTTCCAGGCGCCGGCCCGGGTATTCTCCGAATTGCGCGACGAGATCTCCGAATACGGCATCGATGCGGACATCCCGTTCTACCTGGGAGAAGTGGATCTGACCTTCAAGTTCGGCGGTTCGGACTACCAACGGGTGCGCACCAGCAGCGACCGCTTCTTTCGCTTCGACATCACATCCACCGCACCGTCCCACACCGCGCTGATGACGCCGTGGCAGCTATTCGGGCTGGACAACTGGGACAAGGGGCATCTGGACGTGCGCGACTTCTCTGCCGGCGCGGCGAACGCCAGCGGCATCTTTCCGTTCGCGGATTCCGGCGAGGAAACCACTTCCTACTACGTCGGCATCGACGCCCAGCTGACGCCGCGCATTCGCGCCGCCGCAGGCGTTCGCCAGGAGGATGCGACGCTGTTCGCCGACGCCTACGGAGGCAACACCTTGGCCGGCAACGGCAACGCGGTGAGCCAGGACTACTCGGATACCTTGCCGTCCGCCTCGCTGACCTTCGAGTTCGTCAACGACATGCAGCTGCGCATCGCCTATTCCAGCACGCTGAACCGGCCTAGCCTGCTGGAGATCACCGGCACCACCATCCGCAATCCCGAGGATTCCAACCTCTACCGCGGCAACGTGTTCCTGCAGCCCGCCACGGTGGACAGCTGGGACGCCCGCTGGCAGTGGTACTTCGGCAGCGACGACAGCCTCTCCGTGGGCGTATTCCAGAAGATGTTCGACAACCCCATCGAGATCGGCAAGGTGCAGGCCCAGAACGACATCTTCACTTGGTTCAACGGCGAAGAAGCAGAGCTCCAGGGCGTGGAAGTGGAAGTGCGCAAGGTGCTTGAAATCGGCCGCTGGCTGGGCTGGGGCGCGGCGTGGGACTTCTTCGCGCTGAACGCCAACATATCTCTCATCGACTCCCAAGTGACGTTGTTCGGTCCGGACGAAACCGCCTCCGACGTACCGGTGACGGGCTCGCGCCAGATCGCCCGGCTGTTCGAGAACGAGCGCAATCTCACCGGACAGTCCGATGTGCTGGGCAACCTGATCCTGAGCTACGCGGATCTAGGCCGTGGCCTGGAAGGTTCCCTGGCCTACAACTACACCGGCGAGCGCATCGTGCTGGTGGGCGCCGAGAGCGCACCGAATATCGTCGAGGAAGCCCGAGGCCAGCTGAATTTGCTGGTGCGCTACGGCTTCGATCTGTTCGGCTACGACGTGGAAGTCGAGTTCAAGGCCAAGAACCTGCTTGACGACGTGGAATGGACCCAGGGCGGCCTGCTCTACGAACGCTACAATCTCGGCGTCGGCTACAGCCTGGGCATCAAGGCGGCCACGCCCTAGGCGTTGACCAGAACGATCCCGCCCGTTGCAAATGCAACGGGCGGGACAAGCGCACACCGACCAATATCGGCGAAACGACAACCGACCGCTCAGACGGCTCCGTTAGGGGATGGAGAGCGGCCGTCCAAGGCCACCCTCCATCCCCGCGCAGCTCCCTCGGCTAGAGGGAGATATTGAAACGGGCGTACCACAGCGCCCCGCGCGGGTCGTGCAGCAAGGTTTCCATCGCGCCGAAGGTGAAAATCGGCGTCGGCATCGTATCGAAGATGTTGATGCCGCCGACGGTGATCTTGGCCTCGTGCGCGTCATTCCCGAAAATGTCGGCGAACGTGTACGAGTACGTCGCATCGAAGTACACCTCGCTCGGCAGAAAGTCCGGGTTCCGGTTGTCGCCGGAGTCCTCGTAGACCTCGCCCACGTAGCGAGCCAGCAGCGTCGCGTTGTGGCTGCCCATGCTCCAGTTGAGGCGACCGTTGACCTTCCATTCGGGAATCGGCGGGATTTCCGGCACGGTGTCGTTGCGGTTGCCCGCTGCTTCGCACGGGGGCGCCTCCCCGATCAGCTTGTCTGCAAGCTCCTTGCCGCCATCGCCCGGACAGGTCGCATCCACTGCCGGCGACAGACGGTACTGGAACGACTGCACATAGGTTGCGGTCAAGCTCGCTACGAATGAACCGTAGTCGCCGCCGATGACGGGAATCTCTTCCGCCTCGAACCGATACCGAGCGTCGAAATCGGCGCCCTTCCAGTTCATCGACGCTGCGTTGATGGCGCTTGTGAACACCTCGATGATCTCGCCCGAGATATTGCGGCGGATGCGGTCCGACTCGCAGTTCGCGCCGGCGCAGTTCGGAGCGATCCACTGGGCGCGGGTACCGCCGCCGGCAACGAACTGCTGGTAGCGGACGAAGTCCTGGTCGATCACTTGCGGTGCGCTGATTCGCGCCACCCGGTCGACGAAGTCGAACTCCGTGTAGTCGAAGCCGAGCGTGAGGTCGCCGTCGTCGAGCAGGCTGAACGTCGCGCCGACATTCCAGGTATCCGCCGTCTCCGGCGCGAGGTTCGGATTGCCGGAGAAGGTCTCCGTGCGGAACGTGCCTTCGTCCTCCTGGCAGTCCGGCGAAAGCTCGCAGGTGCGATCGGACATCGGCCGCAGGAACGACGATGCCGGCGTGAACTGGGTGGTCAGGGCGGGCGAACGGAAGGAGGTGCCATAGGAAGCGCGACTGGCCAGCCATTCGCGCGGCTGCCACCGCACGGAGACCTTGGGGTCGGTCGAGTTCAACGCGCCGCCCGAGTCCTCCCAACGCACCGCCAGTTGGACATCCAGAGCGCCAAGCATCTCGTTGTCGAAGGCAGGAATGGCGAATTCGACGAATGCCGCTTCGGTGGTGCGACTGACATCGACGTCGAATCCACAAGCGTTCACCCAGCGATCGCAGGCATTGGCGATGTCGTTCTCGTCGCGGATGACAGTCACATCGCGCCATTGGATGCCGAATGCCGTCGAGATCATGCCGGCCGGCAGCTCGAACAGATCGCCGGATACGACGAGGTCGATCACATCGAGGATGTCTTCGTCGTAGTTGTTCGCATTGAACGAAATTTCGTCGATCACGAACTGGCTGATGTAGCCGGGGTCGCCAACGAAACCCGTCTCGGGATCCGGCAGGCGGGTGCGGGCGTTGCCGTCGCAGATTCGGTCTCCGCAGCGGAACATGCGGGTGGCGAACGGGTTGTAGTACTCGCCCTCGTTCAGTCCGAGCCTGCCATAGATGCCATCGACCACGTTGGAGAATATCTCGTTCTGGTTCTCCGGGTCGGACCGGCCATGGGATTGGTGGGTATAGAACAATTCCCCGCTCCACGACGTGTTGGGGATATCCACGCGAACGCCGCCACGCCATTGGTAGTAGTAGTCCTCGCCGCTGGTGGCCGCGGAGCCGGCGCCGGTAGGGTGGTGCTGCGAAGGGATCGGATCGAGCTTGCCTTGGATGCGGAAGCCAACGGGGTTCACGTCTTCGTTGAACGGTATGCCGCTGTTCGGATCGAAGGGATTCGGCGCGAGCACGACCACGTTTGCGGGATCGCCGTGAGCACCCGCGTCGGGGATGCCGTCGCCGTTCGCGTCCCGAGCGGGAATCGGCGTACCGAACTTGTCGAACAGGAGAGCGCCGGTTCCGTCGACCGCCTGCTGCGCGAACAGCCGTTCCCCGTCGTCGATGGCGCCATTGCCGTTGAGATCGGCGAACGCGCGCCACGGGTTGCCCGGCAAGTCTCCGGGAATCGGGCCGAGATCGGAGAACCGGCCGCCCGGATTGGATGGCGAACCCCGCCCAAGGGCTTCGGAGTTGGCGAAGCTGAACTCGGCCTCGACGGTGATGTTGTCGGCAAGATCATGCGAGGCGAACGCCCAGCCGGTGTAGTGCTCGAGCTGGGTGTTGAAATCCCAGAACTCGCCGAACTCCAAGCGGCAGCGCTGCGAGCGCCCGTCCGCGCGGAACTCGGTGGGCCGCCCGGTCATGTGGTTTCGTTGGGCGTTGAGATTCGTGCCGCCAGGCCCGTTGTTGACTCCGCACCCGGGGTCCGCGAGCCGGATCGGGTCGCCGAGGGTGCCATCGGCATTCCGGGTCGGAACCGACCAGGTGCCGGGGTTGCCGGTGCTGGACGAGCCGTACTGCTTGTCGTTGTAGGCTGGCCGATCGCGCCACTTGAGCGTACCGCGATCGCGATACTCGAAGGCGGCGACCAGACGAGTCCGGTCCGTGCCGGTGCCGAGCTTCACCTGCCACTGGTTCTCATCGTAGTCGCCGGAGTCCTGCTGCGGTCGCATCGTCCATGCTTCCACCGCGAAGCCTTCGAAACTGGTGTCCGGTATGAAGTTGACCACGCCGGCCACCGCGTCCGAACCGTAGATAGCCGAGGCGCCGTCCTTCACGGTTTCGATCCGGCCAATGGCGATCTGCGGCAAGAGGTTGTTGACGTTCTGCGTCAGCGTCCGGCGGCCGTTGATGAGCGTGAGCGTGGCGCCGGAACCGAGGCCGCGGAGATTCGCTTGGCTGGCGAGACCTTCCTGGAAGATGCGGGCGGTCGTGTTCGTCACGAACACCGTGCCGTAGTTGAAAGTCTGGTTCTTCATGATGTCGCCCATGTTCGCCGCGCCCTGTTCGGCGATGTCCACCGCGTCGACGATGTTGAGCGGGTTGGCGAGATCGAAGCTCTCCTTACGCTTGATATAGGAGCCGGTGACGACCACCTCCTCGATTTGGGCACCGCCGGCCGACTCCTGAGCCGCCGGAGCGAGTGCGGTTGCGGTCAGGGCGAATGCGGCAAGAACGCCAACCGCCCCCCCCCCCCCCCTTCATCAGTGAAACGTCGCTTCATGCTGCCTCCTCTATGGTCTTGCACGTATTGCGAAGCTGAAGTGTCCAGCAGGCCGTCTGCTCGCGGGGTGCCTTCCGACTATCGCTTCGCCGTGAAGCAACGCCGCTAGGCTTGCGACCTGCCGCCTTGACGGATATTACAAACTGTTTCGACTTTTGCAACATTCGACTTTTGCAACATTCGACTTTTGCAACATTCGACTTTTGCAACATCGGCTCCATGGACGCGGCACTGCCCGATATCGCCAGCAGGCGAACGAGGGCGCAGTCGCCCACGGGCGTCGTGGCTCTGCTGTTCGAAGCTCGTGGCCGTTCGAAGCTCATGTCCTTGACGACGGCCGGCGGCGCCTTGTCATGGAGACTGATGGCGCCGACTGTCGCCGTGCCCAGGGAATCGCAGTCGAACAGCGACGGCAGCCGGTAGGCATACTGGACATCCGCCGTGTCGAAGTCGTCGATGTGCCGGCAGACCACCTGCCGGACGTTCGCCAGCGGCAGCGTCGCACGGAAGCCGGAGTCGCGCCAAAGCGGACGTTGGAGCCCAGTTGCAGAACAGAATCCGGCGCGATCTGGGCGATCTCCGCAGCACCGTGTTGGCGCTGGTCGGCGACGGCGCACAATCCAGCGCCGCGGCGCAGCCGATGGAGCTGCTTGCACACGGCCCTGAGATATGCGTTAGACTCGCTGACACAGGGCTCGACGGGCGAGCCGCTGCTCCAACGCTTACTCTGAACCAGAGGGGGAAAACGAATGGCTGCACGAGAAGTCGTAGTCGTAGACAGTGTCCGCACCGGGCTGGCCAAGGCCCACCGCGGCAGCTTCAACCTGACGCGTTCCGATGACATGCTGGCGCATTGCATCGACGCGCTGCTCGACAGGAATCCCGACATCGCGCCGGCAGAAGTGGAGGACGTCGTCGTCGGCGCTGCCAACCACACCGGCGAGCAGGACGGCAACTTGGCGCGGCTGGCTGTGGTGCTGTCGAAGCTGCCGATCACCGCCGCCGGGATGACCATCAACCGCTTCTGCTCCTCCGGGCTGCAATCCATCGCCATCGCGTCGAACCAGATCGCCTCCGGGCAGACGGAGATCGCCATGGCCGGCGGCGTGGACTCCATCTCCATGGGCGCTCGCCAGCAGCCGGGCAAGTCCAAGCGCAACCAGCGCCTGCTCGACGAGAAGCCGGAGATATTCATGGCCATGGGCAACACCGCCGAAGTGGTGGCGCGGCGCTACCAGGTGACCCGCGAGATGCAGGACGAGTACGCTCTGCAGAGCCAGCTGCGCTACGCCAAGGCGGAATCCACCGGCTTGATCGGCGACGAGATCGTGCCGATGACCGTGACGATGAAGAAGGTGGACAAGCAGACTGGCGAGGAGAGCCTCGTCGAGGCTACCGTCGACAGGGACGAATGCAACCGCCCCACCACCACCCTGGAAGGGCTGGCGGGCCTGCCGCCGGCGTTCGAGGAAGACGGCACGGTGACTGCGGGCAACGCTTCCCAACTCTCCGACGGTGCCTCCATGACCCTGCTGATGAGCGCCGAACGCGCCAACCAGCTCGGCATCGAGCCCATGGGCGTCTATCGCGGCTTCACTGTCGCGGCCTGCGAGCCGGACGAAATGGGCATCGGGCCGGTGTTCGCGATCCCGCGGCTGCTGGAGAACGCCGGTCTGCGCCAGGACGACATCGATCTGTGGGAACTGAACGAGGCGTTCGCCTCCCAGTGCGTGTACTGCCGCAACGAGTTGGACCTCGACAACGAGAAGTACAACGTCAATGGCGGCAGCATCTCCATCGGCCATCCGTTCGGCATGACCGGGTCGCGCTGCACGGGCACGATCCTGCGCGAGCTGGAACGGCGCGACAAGCGCTACGGCGTGGTGACGATGTGCATCGGCGGCGGCCAAGGCGCGGCGGGACTGTTCGAGCGCGCCTGAGCGCCCAACCGTTGTCGCGAGCCACCTCGGTTCGCACGTGGCAACGGCGGGATCGGCGGCCGATCCCGCCGTTGCCTTTTGATACCGCCCGGCTGTCCGGCCGGCGGCGCGAACTCGTCGCTGGCCGGATTCGGAAGCCAAGCGATATGGGATACGGTGTTCGCACAGGGCTGAAACCGGCGCATGCTTGCGTCGCGGTCGTCGTTGTCGTGCTGTCCCATGCTTCGCGGAGCTGGGCGGAAACGCAGGCGCGGCCAGCAAGCGCAGCGCCCGATGCGTCCGAGCTTGCCCGTAAGGCTGCCGACAATCCCTACGCCACCCGGAGCAACGAGCAGTTCATTAAGGTGACTGCTGCCTGGGAGCAGCTAGATCGCGTCGAGCGGCGCTGGTTCTTCGCCGAAATGCGCAAGCGCATGGCCAGCGACGGCCCGCGCATGCATACCCGGATGCGCACCGAGGTGCGTTTCGGCCGAGTGTTCCGCAACTCCGAGGGCTCGGTGGTGCGCATCAAGGCAGTACGGGCAGTGTCGAGCCCGCATCCCGCCGGTCGGGGCGAGCGAACGTCTGAAATTCCCGCCAAGGAATACGGGCTGGGCTTCGAGCGGCGGCGGCAGGAATCGCGCCAACAGTCCGAGGCCGATGCAGCGGCTCCCGCGACGCCGACCATTCCAGTCAAGACCTCGGCGTCGGATGTACGCGACAGCTCGATCCCGCTACGCCTCCGAGGCCAACCCCTGCCATGAGCAATCGCGACCGGCTGCTTGTGGTCGATGACGATCCCGAGCTGCGGGAGCTGATTACCGCCTATCTCGAAAAGCAGGGCTACGA
This sequence comes from Pseudomonadales bacterium, assembly GCA_963422285.2. Classification (GTDB taxonomy): domain Bacteria; phylum Pseudomonadota; class Gammaproteobacteria; order Pseudomonadales; family Azotimanducaceae; genus VXYL01. Next base: position 40,680 of record CAXXJO010000001.1, read on the forward strand.
CATCGTCGCCGTAGAGGACGGCCCCGCCATGGATCAAACCCTCGCCCGGGGCGGGATCGATCTCGTCATCCTCGATCTCATGCTGCCCGGCGAGGACGGCCTCTCCATCGCCAAGCGGCTGAAGCGGGAGACCGACCTGCCCATCATCATCGTTTCCGCCCAGGGCGAGGATGTCGACCGTATCGTCGGTCTCGAAGTAGGCGCCGACGACTACATCTCCAAGCCGTTCAACCCGCGCGAGCTGCTCGCTCGCGTTCGCGCCGTGATGCGACGCTTCAAAAATCCGAGATTGGACACCGTGCCAGTGGTGGAATTCGGCAACTTCCGCCTGGACTTGAATGCCCATCGCCTATCCCGGGACGACGAGACGGTATCGCTGACCTCCGGCGAATTCGATCTGCTGGCCATCTTCGTCCGCCATCCGAACAAAGTCCTGGACCGAGACCGCATCCTCGACCTGCTAACCGGCACGGAACGCTCGCCCTTTGATCGCAGCATCGACGTGCGCATCACTCGCCTGCGCAGCAAGATCGAACCGGACCCCGCCTCGCCGGCGTTCATCCGCACGGTCTGGGGCAAGGGCTACATGTTCTGTCCCGACGCGGTTTGAACCCGCACTGGGCCGGGCCAACATGGTTTCGTTGATGGAACTTGCCAAGCGGCGGCTGTCATGGAACATGGGCTGAACGTTGCGCCGGATCGTTCGTTCCATCGGTACGCTTCGTTCCCGGACAACGCGGTCCCGATACTGTGGAGGTAACCGGCAGCCGCGGACAACGAGGCCGGCAAGGCATTGCGGACCTGCCCGATTGACCGCGTTGGCGTGAAACTGTCCTCGACACTTCGTTCGCCGACACTGCTGGCACGCACCAATGTCGTGCTTGTCGCCAGCGCCACGGTGATTGCTCTGACGTCGATCATCGCCTTGGTGGCATTCGTTGTTCGCCCGCTTGAAAACCAAGCCGCGGACGACGAAGCCGGCCTCGTGGTGCTGTCCGCCCAAACCTGGGTGGAGCTGCCGCCCGAAGCCCGGATTTATTTCGAGATCGAACTGTTGGAAGAGCACGATCTGGTCATCACCTCCGAAGCTCGCAACCTGCCCCTGGTCGATCCCGGAAACCGATACTTCGAGCTGCTGGAATCGAAACTCAGCGCCCGCTTGGGCGAACCCGTGCGGCTGATGGAAAGCGACGAATTGCTGTGGGTGAACGTACCCATGGGCGGCTACCTCATGCAGGTGGGCTTTTCACCGGAACGATACGACGTGCAGCCGGTCTACGTCGGCTTCGTCATCGTCGTGGTGGGTGCCGGGATCGTGGCCGCTGCGTCGGCCTACATCGTGCGTCGCGTCGCCCATCCGCTGTCGGAAGCTGCGCGAGTGGTGGAATCGTTCCGTGGCGCTGGCGGCTTCGAACCGTTGCCGGAGGAAGGGCCGGCGGAACTCGTCACTCTGGCGGCGAGCTTCAACGCCATGGCCCGGGACGTAAGCGAACTGCTGGCCAACCGCACCACCCTGCTTGCCGGCATTTCCCACGATCTGCGCACCCCGCTGACGCGCATGCGCTTCGCCCTCGAACTGCTGCCAGACGAGGTCGCCCCGGAACTGGTGGAGCGTATCGAGCGCAACCTTACCGCCATGGACGGGCTGATCTCCGACGCCCTGCGGTTTGCCCGCGGCACGGGAGAGGCCCCCCGATCCATGGACTTCCGCAACTACCTCGAAACGACGGTCGACGGCATAGACGATCATCTCGTCATCGATTGGCGCGGCCAGCCGCCGGACCGCATCGACATCGCGCCGGATTCGTTCCAGCGGGTACTCGCGAACCTCGTCAACAACGCCCAGCAGCACGGCGGCGGCGCCGAAATCGTGGCCGACTGCCGCGCTGGACTGACCGTGCATGTCATCGATCGCGGTCCCGGCATTCCTGAAAAGGATCGGCAGAAGGTGTTCCAGCCGTTCTACCGTTTGGAAACCTCGCGCAGCCGCGCTACCGGGGGCAGCGGCCTCGGCCTCGCCATCGTGCATCAGCTTTGCCAAGCTCACGGTTGGCGCGTCGATCTCCACCATGCTCGAACCGGCGGCACCGATGCGCGCATCGAGCTGATAGGCGACCATCGGCTTCGGGCCGCCGTGGCCGATGGCGACGCTTCCCGGCCGGCAACCAGCTGAGGCAGAAGCCTGCAACGAGGCCTCAACCCAACCGCCGCCTCGCCGATCAGAATACGCGCAAGGCCCGATACTCAACGCAGCGCCGCCCGGCGTGGTGCTTGCCAACGGACACGGATCGTAGAACGTGCGGACACGCCTTGGGGCGGCGGGGGCGGGAATCGCACTGCTTGAAGACGAGGGCTCCGCCGGGGCGCATGTTGGAAACGCAGTAGAAGCGATGGTCCGGGTTCCAGGTAGGGATCGCCGCATAGCCGCTTTCTTTGCGTGGCGCGAAGCAGTACTCCTGAAAGTCTTCCTGGGCCATCGAGGAAGCGTCGATGACGGTGAGCTGGTTCTGCACCGCGGGCCGCTCGATGGGCACCCAGATGTTGAACCCGTCGTAGTCCGGATGCGCGGCGTGAGGCCAGCGGGCTGCCGTGCCGCCTCAGCAGGTCCTATCTCGCGGCTTGGCGAGGGAGTCAGGGGATAGTCGCAATGCACATAGCGGAAGCAGTAGGCGCCGAGAAACGTCTTCGGCTGCGCACGAACGCCTCCGCGCCAGCGGCGCGATATCGGTGGCGTAGCCCGCCCGCACCGAGGCGTCGTCGGCGTAGTCGCACACTCGGTTCGTATGCGCAGAAAGCGAGGCCGTGGGTGTCGATCTCTAGGGTGCCGTCCGCGATCAGCGGACGGGCATCGGTAATCGTCACTTCGCGCTTGGCGGTGTTCCGGTGCCGCGTCTCCTTGGAATAGATGAAGGCACGGTACGGACGCGCCTTCCATTCGTCGCTTAGATAGCGCACTGCCGCTTGGATCGTCATGGAAAATCTCCGTTTGCCGCGGGACTCTACTGCAAGACCGAACGGATGGATCGTGTCAAACTTACCTGCACGCCCAATGCCAAGGAGAACTCTTGAGCTACCAGGAAATCCGCTGCCAGATCGATGGCCCCATGGCGCTGATCACCATCGATCGGCCCGAAAAGCACAATGCGATCTCCCTGGACACCCTGCGCGAATTGCAGCAGGCGGTGGCGGCGGCGGCGGCGGACGATGCCGTCAAGGTCATTGCCATCACGGGTGCCGGCGGCCGCGCCTTCGCCTCCGGTTCGGACCTCTCCGAGGTGCTGAACCGGGATTTCCGCAAAGCCCTCGAGCCCATCGTCCAGGGCCTCGCCGAGCAGCTCGAACGCACCCCCAAGCCCACCATCGCCGCCATCGACGGCATCTGCATGGGCGGCGGCTTGGAGGTGGCCCTCGGCTGCGACCTGCGCATCGCCACGCCCAGCTCGCGCTTCGCCACCCCCGAGGGCAAGCTCGGCATCATTCCCGGCGGTGGCGCCACTGCCCGCCTGCCGAGGATCGTCGGCCGCGGCTGGGCCATGGAGATGATGCTGATGGGCGAGGCCATCGACGCCGAACGGGCACTCGCCATCGGCCTCGTCACGCGCTTGGTGGAGAAGGCCGAACTGATTCCCGAAGCGCGGCGCATGGCCGACCATCTGGCGAGCTTCGCGCCGTTCGTGCCCCGCACCATGAAGGCGATGGTCCACTTCGGCATGGAGGCAAGCCTGGCCGGGGCGCTGATGCTGGAGAAGTACGCCCAAGGCGCCCTGGTGCAGACCGAGGACAAGCAGGAGGGCATCACCGCCTTCCTGGAAAAGCGCAAGCCGCAGTTCAAGGGCCGGTGAGCCGCGTCATGCGGCCCCCGAACCCAAGCTGCGACCGCTATCGTTCAGACATGAGAGCGAACTTCACGGAACGGCAAGCTGGAAGAGCTTGACGCTCGCCCGAGCTGCGCTTCTGGCGAGCACAGTCATCGCAGGCGCACTTCAATGCTGCCTGGGAACCGATCGGGCATTGCGCCAAGGTCAAGGGAATCGATGTTCGTCCACTCCGAATTCAGCGATCTGTAGAGCTTTGTCAACGGGAGATTGTGTAGCAAAATCCGCAACAGGAAGGATCACGAAGTCTGGTGCCGGTCGAGGCGTCCCCGAACATCGAGTTCCGTTTTTCTCGGCTCGCGGTTCTTGCTCGCAAGCCTGACCGGGGCCGACAGCACTTGCCGGAGTGCTTCCTCGAAGTCGGACATCGGTACCTCCAGCTTCGGTTCGATGCCAATCTTTTCGTCCATCCGTCAGCCTCTCTGTCCGGGAATGATGCTCTTGTGCGACTGAATCGATCTTCCTGCCGGGTGCTGGACGGCGTCTGCGATGGCTGAACGAGCGTTGCTTGCCCTCGGCCTTTGGCCGGAGTGGGTTCTACCCCCCTCCCCCCAGAAGGGTGGAAGATCGATGTGATGGGCGAGCCTCGACGCCGAACGAGCGCTCGCCATCGACCTCGTCACGCGCTTGGTGGAGAAGGCCCCGAACTGATTCCCGAAGCGCGGCGCAGGCCCGACCACCTGGCGAGCTTCGCGCCGTTCGTGCCCCGCACCATGAAGGCGATGGTCCACTTCGGCATGGAGGCGAGCCGGGGCGCTGATGCTGGAGAAACATCATGATTAAGGATAGACAGGAATGCGTCCGACTTCGATGGAGACGACAGAAGTATCATTTTTCATTGGGTTATAGGGGAATCGGGTCGGAAGTTGCGCCACATGGGATACGCTACCATGCGCGCTAATTTCTTTTCAGGTGTTGATAAAGGTGTTGCCCGATACTATGCTGCGCAGCATGGAAAACCGACACTCCGCAAAGCGCGTCGCCAGGGTCAGGACCCACCTGACCAAGCGCACCGTCGAGGCGCTTGCCCCCGCCGACAAGTCCTGGATCGCCTGGGACGACCGCCTTACCGGCTTCGGCGTGCGCGTTCAGCCCTCGGGCACCAAGTCCTTCATCGTCAACTACCGCCCCGGCGACGGCGGGCGCAAGGCACCCAACAAGCGCGTCGTCATCGGACGCTTCGGCCGCATGGCTCCCGACGAGGCTCGGAAGAAGGCCCAGAATCTGCTCGGGCGCGTCGCCCGGGGCGAGGACCCGGCCGGCGAGCGGGCCGAAGCGCGGGGCGTACCGACGCTGGCCGAGGCATTCGAGATATACATGAAGGCCAATCCGAACCGGGCGGCCAACACCGTCAGGCTCTACCGCCAGAACCTGCGGGTCAATCTCGGCGACTGGCTGAAGCGCCCGCTCGACAGCATCACCCGGCAGGACGTGGAGGACCGGTTCAATCTCGTCAACGCCAAGCATGGCTGGGCGGGGGCCAACCAGACGCTCTCGATGCTGCGCTCGATCTACCGCCGGCCCTGCGCCGACCACGAGAACCTGCGCAATCCCGTCGAACTGTGGCTGGCGGCCGGGGGCCGCTTCAACCGCATGCGGCGGCGGCGGATCTCGTCCCCGGCCGAGGTGCTGCCGCGCTGGCGCGCAGGCATCGAGGCGGTGGAGCTGGAACCGGCCATCCGCGACATCTTCCTGATCGGCCTCTACACCGGCATGCGCATGGGGGAGGTCGTGTCGCTGCGCTGGGAGCGGGTGGACCTTGAGCGGAGCATCCTCAGAGTCGAGGAGACCAAGACCGGGGAGCCGCTTGAGCTTCCGATCACCCGGCAGCTCGCCGCGATCTTCGAGCGTCGCCGGGCGGATGCCGACGAGCCGGACCTGGAGCCCGAGGGCTGGCTCTTTCCGGCCCCAAGGAAAGCCGCGTCGGGTCACGTCTCGCAGCTTTCGCAGTTCTATCCCGATATCACCAGAGGCCGGCGGAACCCGCTTCTGGTTTCACGGTCTGCGCAACGCCTTCATCACGGTCGCCGAGCGCGAACTGATGCTGCCGCGCTCGCTGACCAAACGGCTGGTCAACCACGCCCGGCCGTCCGACGTGACCGAGGGCTACGCCGCCGACTGGACGGTCGAGCAGCTTCGCGAACCGGCCCAGCGTGTCGCGGACAGGATCGACGAGTTGATGAATGTGAAGGTCCATACAAACCGCGCGGCGGCGTAGAGCGATCACCGCGGGCAGCGCGTCGATCACGGTCGACTGGTCAGCTTGAACAGTGAGCATGACATCATGCGCCAACTGGTGCACGATGTACCAAAGCTCGGCAATGCAGCGCTTGGCGGTAACGCCGAATTTGAGGACCATGACGGCATGATCCGCCCAATCAAATCGCCTCGTCGCGGATCGTTCGTCGCTCGATGCGCGAATTTCTCGGACTGCAAGAACGCAATGGCACTACCCGGGTCGAAAGCCGCAGAGGTTCCCGGAGACACGTGAGATGACCGAAGCCCTGCGCAACCCGTCGCCGCTGGCCAGTCAAGTCTCCTTGCCCGGTTTCTGTCCCGTGCAGGATGCACTCGGACGTCTGTCGCAGGCCGGCGCGAAAGCGCGAGGCGCGATCTACACACGTCGGGAGGTCGTCGAGTTCATCCTCGACCTCGTAGGCTACACCGTCGATCGACCGCTATACGACCTGTCCCTTCTGGAACCGTCCTTCGGCGACGGTGACTTCCTCCTCGTCACCGTCGAGCGGCTTATCGAAGCGTGGCGGCGTCAGAGAGAACCCGTTCCGACACAGGGCTTGGCGTCATGCATCCGTGCCGTCGAACTCCATCGAAGCACTTTCGAATCGACCCGCGCCAAGCTGCTTCGGCAGCTTTGCGAAGCGGGGATCGATCACGAGGACGCAACGGCGCTCGCAAGCCAATGGCTTGTTCATAGCGATTTTCTGCTGGCCGAACTATCGTCCGAGTTTGCGTTCGTGGTCGGCAATCCTCCGTATGTTCGTCAGGAGCTCATTCCCAATGCGCTTGTTGTCGAATATCGGGCGCGATACACGACCATCTTCGATCGGGCCGACCTCTACATTCCCTTCATAGAACGTTCGGTGAAGCAGCTTTCAGCCGAGGGAAAAGTTGGCATCATATGCGCAGACAGGTGGATCAAGAACCGCTATGGCGGACCGTTGAGGCAACTCCTGTCGGAGCAATTTCATCTCCACGTCTACGTGGATATGGTCGGTACGCCCGCCTTCCATTCGGAGGTTATCGCCTATCCGGCAATATTCGTGATCGGGCGAGGGAGGGCCGGATCGACGCGCGTCGCTCGCCGTCCCGAGATCAGCGGAGAGGCATTGACCTCGCTCGCCCGCCAACTTGTGGACCGCGAGAAGCCTGCACCGGGCGGACCCGTCGCGGAACTGCCCAATATCGCCGATGGCGCACAGCCATGGATACTGGAGTCCTCCGACCGGCTGGAAATCGTTCGGCGACTGGAACGGGACCTCCCCTGCATCGAGGAAGCGGGATGCAGGGTTGGCATCGGAGTCGCTACGGGAGCCGACGGAGCGTTCATCGGCCGATATGACGAGCTCGATGTCGAAGACGATCGCAAGCTGCCGCTTGCGACGACGCGCGACATCTTGTCGGGAGAAGTCCGGTGGCGAGGACTGGGGGTCGTCAATCCGTTTGCTGAGGGAGGCGGACTCGTCGACCTCGCACACTACCCGCGATTGAAGCGGTATCTGGAGGATAGAAAAGATGAAATCGCCAAGCGCCATGTTGCCCGGAAGGCGCCTGCCAGCTGGTACCGCACCATCGATCGCATCTACCCCACGCTCGCCGCTACACCCAAGCTCCTGATTCCGGATATCAAGGGAGAAGCCCACGTGGTCTACGAAGAGGGCCGCCTGTATCCGCACCACAATCTGTATTTCGTGACTTCACGCGATTGGGACCTTCGTGCTCTTCGGGCCGTCCTGCTTTCCGGGATCGCCAAACTGTTCATCGGCACCTATTCGACGCGAATGCGGGGCGGCTACCTGCGGTTCCAAGCGCAGTATCTGCGGAGGATTCGCCTCCCCCGCTGGTCATGTGTCCCACGCGATACGGCGACCTCCCTTATCGACGCCTCCACCTCGGGAGACGTTAACGCCTGCAATCAACTCGTCTTCGAGCTGTATAACCTGAATTCCGAAGAGCGTGCCGTCCTCAGAAGCCACGCTGCCGGACGCTGGCTGTTGGGAGGGACGGAGTGACGATCGACTTGCTCGATTACGAACAGAGGGCTCGCGCGGCGGTGCAGGCCTTTTGGGCAACCCGTCAGACAGCGCGTCAAAGGCAGATCGTGTCCGGCAAGGCCGACCAGGGCGAACGCGCGGGCGTGACTGCCGGAAAGAACATGGACGGCTTTATCGGCCTTGTCAGCGATCTGGTCAGGGCCAATGGACTTGCCCACGCGAACATCCACCGCAAACGGCGCGTCGTAACGCTGCCGGGCTTCTTTCGGCCCACAAAGCTTTGGGATGTCGTTGTTATCGATGGAGGCCGGCTGATCGCGGCACTGGAGTTCAAGAGCCAAGTTGGTCCGTCATTCGGCAACAACTTCAACAACCGGACGGAGGAAGCGATCGGTTCGGCGCACGATCTTTGGACGGCCTATCGCGAAGAGGCCTTCGGCGAACAGCCCCGACCGTTCGTTGGCTGGCTGATCCTGGTCGAGGATGCTGAAGGTTCCCGCAGGCCGATCGGCGACGCTTCTCCGCATTTTCCGATCTTCCGTGAATTCAGGGGTGCATCCTACGCGGACCGTTACAATATCCTGTGCCGCAAGCTTGTGCAGGAACGGCTTTATTCGGCGGCGTCGGTGCTGATGTCACCACGTTCGGCTTCCGATGGCGGTGCATAGACCGAATTGAGCGAGTTGACCGGCTTGAGGACTTTCGTAACGGGATTGGCTGGGCACGTCGTGACCGAAGGAGCTCGCGTCCGTCGATAGAGCGTTCGCTCGTTGTCCACGGCCCAAGGGCTCGGCGTCCTGAGCGGTTCCGAAAAAGGCTTTAAGTAGTGCAGGCGAACAAGCCGCCGCCCTTGTGCGCGGTTCGCCCGATGGCCAGCGGCCCGGTTTGCGCTGCCGCGAAGACGAGCCGCAGCCGACCCGACAGCCCACCGCGCGGCCCGCGCCGCGCCGCAAGGATTTCCACGGTCTGCGGCGCCGGCCAGCCGATACGGAGGAGTTCGGCCTGGACATCGACCTTCAGCGCCTCTTCGTCAGTAAGCCGACGACGATGACGGGTGACGTAGTAGTCCGTGACGCTTTGCCAGACCCGCGCCGAAGAAAATAGCGGCTCGGTGTCCGCATCGAGCATCGAAGGAACGAGAACCAATCGGGCCGCCTTGCCCGCACGCAGCACTTCCGTGCCTTCCAACGCCTTCGCGGTATGACGGTGTTCGGCGGCGATGTCACGCCAGCGCACGCCGCCGAGCTGCAAATGGTTTGGCGGGATGTTGAGGATGCACCGTCGCGGAGGATCCGTGACGACAGCGATATGGCGGTGTTAGCCACCGCCGACCGGATGGCCTCTATAGCCCGGTCCGATTGCTACCGGCTGGAGCGACAGTTGCCGGGCGGGATTTGTCTCCCCTGAGGAATGGCGCATTTCCACGGCGCGCTGAACCCCTTCCTTCCCTCGCACGTTAGACCCGCGTCTCGTGACCATCGCCCGGTCATCCCCGGAGCTGCGCAAATGTCTCCGATAGGCCTGTTCGGGAGATCGGCTATCACAGCGAACTTTCATCCTGTCGCCGTCGGCAAGTGCATCGCATCGCCCATGCCCAGCCGTCTCCCGCATTCCCGGCAGCCCGGATCCTTGCGCGGAACCACCTTCTGCGCCGTGTCCCTCAGGAAACATCCAGGGCGGATGTGTTCTTTGAGCATTCGCGCTGTCTGACAAAGAGTTGACGGCGATACTGAACTTCCCCGCCACGATTCGATAGGAATGCCGCGAGGCAGCCGTGGGGGGCGGGGAAGCGGTGGCGGTTCTATCGGAGGTGTCGGTCGATATCGTGGCGGCGGAGGACGAGGCCCGCTTCCGCGACCTGATGCAGGCGCACCACTATCTCGGCGCGGCTCCGGGGATGGGCGAGACGGTGCGCTATGTGGCACACCGTCGTGGGCGCTGGCTGGCGCTTGCGGTGTTCTCGGCGCCGGCGCTGAAGTGCGGTGCGCGCGACCGCTGGATCGGCTGGGAGTACGGCGTCCAGTTCGGCCGTCTGCACCTGGTGACCAACAACACGCGCTTCCTGATCCTGCCCGGCGGCCCGCGCAATCTCGGCTCGCGGGCGCTCTCGCTATGCACGCGCCGTCTGGCGAGGGACTGACCGGCCCGGTTCGGTCACGAAGTGCTCCTGGCCGAGACCTTCGTGGACCCGGCGCTGTTCTGGGGCACGGTCTACCGCGCGGCCAACTGGATCGAGGTCGGGCGCACCCGCGGCTTCGCCCGCGGCGGCGCCGGCTACAGCGCGCACGCCAGGCCCAAGCTCGTATTCCTTCATCCCCTGTGCCGGGGCGCGCGGGCCCTGCTTGGGGCCGCCGACCTCGACCCCCGCCTGCGACATGGAGTGCCGAAGATGACGCCCACCGCCGCACAGATGCGGTCCCTGCCCGAGTTCTTCCAGCTCATCGACGATCCCCGCCGCCGGCAGGGCCGGCGCCATGCCCTGCCTACGGTGCTGGCGCTGGCCGCCGCCGCGACGCTTTGCGGCATGCGCGGCTACAAGGCGATGAGTGAATGGGTCGACGACCTCAGCCCCAGGGTGCTGCAGCGCTTCCGCGTGCGCCGCCGCCACGGCCAGTACCGCCCGCCCAGCCTGTCGGCGATGCGCAGCCTGCTGCTCCGGGTCGACCCGGCCGCGCTCGACGCCGCGCTCAGGGCGTGGCACTCAGCCCACGGCTTGGGCGACAGCGCGCTGGCGATCGACGGCAAGACCATCCGCGGCGCCATCGATGACCAGGGATACCAGACCCACGTGCTCGGCATCATCGGTCACGACACCAAGGCACCGTGGGGTCAAAAAAAGTCGGCATGAGGCCAGACGCCGGCGACGGCGAGAAGCGCACCAACGAGATCGGCACCGTCATCCCCCTGCTCGAGACCCTGCCCGACATCGCCGGCCGCACCGTCACCGCCGATGCCCTGCTCACCCAGCGCGCATTGGCCTCCTATCTGCTCGACCGCGGCGCCGACTACCTGTTCACCGTCAAAGGCAACCAGCCGACCCTGCTGAGTGATATCCGGCTTCTGCTCGACGAGGACATCGCCGGGCGCGCGCCGGACTTCACCGACCGGAGCCCCAAGCCCGAACACGGCCGCCGCGAGCGGCGATCCATCTGGGTCTCCGGCGAACTCAACGACTATCTCGACTTCCCCGGCGTCGGACAGGTCTTCGCCGTGCGGCGCGAAACCGTCGAGGCCAAGTCCGGCAAGCGCCGCTGCGAGACCGCCTGCGGCGTCACCAGCCTGACCCCCAGGGCCGCATCACCGCAACGCCTGCTTGCCCTCAATCGAGGGCACTGGATGATCGAGGCGACGCACCACATCCTCGACTGGAGCTTCGACGAGGATCGCAGCCGCATCCGCTCAGGCCACGGGCCGGAGAACATGACACGGCTCAGGCGCTTCGCCATCGGCCTCATCAAGGGCCGCGGGCTCGCCGTCGCCGAGACCATGCGCAATCTCCCCAGGAACCCGCGCCGCGTCCTCGACTTGCTCAAGATGACCGCGAACACCAGCCCGGCGCCCGGCTGACCGCCCCTCCCAGCCGCGACCATTGCCGCGCCGCCAACCCTCGGCACACGGGGGCGAGCGGTCATGCCCGCATGACGCCGCCTTCGCCTCGCGCATCCAGGGGGACCGCTATAGCGCGGCCCAATGACCGCCAAATCCGGTGCCCAGCCGCCGCACGCATCCCAACGAACGCGGGGGGGACCATCATTGCGTGCCCGTGAGCCGGCGACGAAAATCAGAACGAATTTGCCGTGGGTCAGGGATACGGACTTGTCGAGCGTGACCAAGCGAGCACTGTGCGCCACCGCAAGCGCCAGGAGATAAATGTCCGTCAATTGCCGGGAGCCGAACAACTGCCGGCGGTCTACCACGGCATTGTCGAGGAGACTGACGTCGTCGGCGACAAACTGGTGATACGGTGTGGATACGGCCGCTTGCAGACGCGCCACCGCTTCGGCAACGCCCAGCGCGTTCGGATACCGCGGCTGGGAGACGATACGTACGTAGCCATTCTGCGTCAGAGGGCAAGACGCCCACCCCCGTTCGATGTGATCCGCGAACCAGCTCGACGCGGGCGCGTGATGGGTATGGTTCTCGTCCAACAGGGCGATCAGGATGTTGACGTCGAGCAACGCCCGCACGAGTCAGATCCCCAACTGGTCGCGAAGCTCGTTCACGAGCTCGTTGGTGACGACGGCTCCGCCCGCCGGAATGGGTTTGAAACCATACAAATCGCAGCGCGGCCTCTGGGCCGCCGCGGGGTTCGCTCGCGCGCATAGCGCCTCGCGCATCAGCTCCGACACGAATCTTCCCGCCGTCTTCCGCTCCCGCTTCGCAAGCTCCTTCGCCGCCGCAAGGACATCGTCGTCGATGTCGAGAGTCGTGCGCATCGGCTACCCCCTGCTTGAAAGGGCGGCGATGCTACCCTTCGTGGCATTTAACATCAAACATCGATAATTGGCTCGCCAGTCTTGCGCCTTGGAGTTCCATTAGTGTCACGTCACACATGATATGTCGTTATAGAAGATGGTAGCTTTCTCGTCGTCTAACGACGGTGAGGAGGTCGGCATGAAGCGTTACGTGGTGACCTTGGAGAAGGAGGAGCGGGACGAGCTCGCGGGCATCACGCGCAAGGGCTCGCATCCATCGCAGAAGGTGATCAACGCGCTGATCCTGCTCAACTGCGACGAGGGCGAGTTCAACGAGCACCGCGCGCGGGGGGAGGCCATTGCCGAGATACTGCGCATCAGTGCGCGCAAGGTGGAGCGGGTCAAGAAGCGTTTCGTCGAGGAGGGCATGGAGGCGGCACTCGGTGGCCGGCAGGGTCGCCGTCCCCGCTATGTGCGCAAGGCCGACGGCGAGTTCGAGGCGCGCTTGGTGGCGCTGAGCCGCGCCGAGCCGCCGCAGGGCCACTCGCAGTGGTCGCTGCGGTTGCTGGCGGACCGCGTCGTGGAGCTCGGCCACATCGACAGTGTGTCGCACGAGACGGTGCGCCGGGTACTGAAACAAACGCAATCAAGCCGTAGCGGCGCGTCGGTTGGGTGATCCCCCACAGGGCAACGCGGACTTCGCGCCGGCGATGGAGAAGGTGCTCGACAGTCTACCGGCGTCCCTACGATGCAGCCTTTCCGGTGGTGTGCATGGACGAGACGCCCCGGCAACTGATCAGCGAGACGCGGGAACCGATTCCGGTGGCGCCGGGGCGGCCAGCGCGCGAAGACTACGAGTACCGACGCTGCGGAAGCGGCAACGTGTTCATGGCGACCGAACCCCTGGACGGGCGGCGCATGACCAAGGGGACGGCGCGCAGAACCAAAACCGACTGGGCGCGCTTCCTCAACGACATCGCCGAGCGCCACCCCGGTGCCAAGAGGATCACACTGGTTCAGGACAACCTGAACACCCACCGCCCCGGCACCCTCTACGAGGCCTTTGCGCTGGCCGAGGCCAAGGCCCTGTGGGATCGCTTCGAGTGCGTCTACACGCCCAAGCACGGCAGTTGGCTCAATGTCGCCGAGGTCGAGCTCAACGTCATGATCCGTCAGTGCCTCAACCGCCGCATCGCCTCCCTCGATGTCCTGAGCGACGAGGTTGCGGCTTGGCAGGCGTCCCGAGACCGCATCCAGGCCAAGGGCAATTGGCAGTTCACTACGGACGATGCCCGTGTGAAACTGAAACGCCTTTATCCGACACTCGATGAATGACAGGACACGAGGGCAATGCGACACCCACCGACCGAGCGGATCTATCCTGGGCACGCGGTCGTCTCGCCCGCATCTTTCCGGTCGCGCCTTCGGCTCGGATGCGGAAGGATACCTACGCACCCGGTAAGGGGCAAACCTGACGGCCTGAGCACCGTCTCCGGGTACGAAGACTATGGCCGCCCTGCGGCGGGGTGCGACGGGTCCGGCCAGAACGGACCGGCGGCGGCGATTGCCCGGTCCAGCACGTTCGCGAACCCGGCAATGGTCTCCGGCGCGCGCAGGCGGGGGATGTGGATCGGGAGCCGAGGCGAGACGCGCCCGGACAGCCGCTTGGCCCGGGAATCCACCCACAGCACCGTCCGATAGCCGCGCCGGGTGAGCACCGAATCGAGGCGGTGCGCGAGCCCGGCATCGAACTCTCCGAACGAAACCGCGAAGTCGCGGGGGACGACATCGAGCTCGACCAGGAACGCCTTCTCGGCGTCCGTGATCTCCCGGTTCAGTGCAATCTCGTCCATCATCTCCATGCGCCGATGGGTGGTGCCGTGGCTGACCAGCCCGATCCCCGCCTCGCCGGCATAGCGCCGACGATAGTCGTCCCAGGAAAGATAGGCCCCGGCACGGGGTTCACCCGGAGCGGCTGCGCGCGCGAACAACGGCTCGATCAGAACGCGCTCGACTTCCTCGGGCTGGCGGTTCGGCGCCTTGGTCAGGTAGTAGAAATCCTCCTTCGCCGCGCTCGGGCCGAGGGCGGCGGTGACGGCCTCGGCGATCTCCGTCCGATCGAGCCGGGCGATGATCCAATAGACTTTGTCGCGAATCCAGAACCCATTAGCGGTAATCTCGACGGCCGGACAGACATGAAAAGGCATGCGCTGTTCCAGAAGCCACGACCGCACCGCCTCGATGCTCGCCGAGGCGTCGTCGAAGGTCAGCAGGAACGAAACGTCCGCGGACAGCCTCCCGGCAACGATGTCGCCGAGCGACACGAACGGCCCACGCGCGCGGGCAAGCGCGATCTGGGCGCGAAAAATCTCTTCGGCAACGGTATGCAGGCGGTGAAAGGGGTTGTCCGGATCGCGCTCTCCGATCCGATGGTAGTTGAGGCCGACGACAATCATGCGGGCTTCGCAGTCACCGATATGGCTCAGAGCTGCCAGTGCCGATATCCGGGCGGCAGCACGAGGCGGCGCCACATCCCTTTCACGTCGGCGAGAAGTCCGCCGTCCTCCAGCAGCGCGACAAGCGCCTCGGCGGTAAGGCTCCGGTAGAAATCGTGCGCGACCGCGCCGACCAGGCAGCGGTAGGGGCCGGCGCCAGCGAGATCGGCAAGCGGCCGGACATCGTAGAGGGTCTCGATTTCCCCGGGGTCGGCGCGGGCGTCGTGGAGATCGACGAGGAAGCCGTGCTCGCGGAGCCCGGTAACGACATCGATCACGCGCGTGTTGCGGAGGTCCGCTACGTTCTCCTTGTAGGTGAGCCCGAGGACCAGGATCCGGATGCCGGCATCCGATTCGGTCGCGGCCAACTCGCGGGCGATGCTCTCGGCGACGTAGTGTCCCATCGAATCGTTGATCCGCCGCCCGGCGAGGACGATCTCGGGGTAGTGGCCGACCGCCGCCGCGGCATGGGCGAGATAGAACGGGTCGACGCCGATGCAATTACCGCCGACGAGTCCGGGCTCGAAGTCGAGAAAATTCCACTTGGTCCCGGCAGCATCGAGGACATCACGCACCGAGAGCCCCATCTTTTGAAAGATGATGGCGATTTCGTTGGCGAAGGCGATGTTGATGTCGCGCTGGGTGTTCTCAACGACCTTGGCCGCCTCGGCGGTCCTTATGTCGCGGGCGACAAATACCCCCCCCCCGACAACGCCGCCATAAAGCTCCGACAACGCACGGGCGGTCCGGCTGTCCTCGCCAGCGACGATCTTGGTGACGTGTTCGACGCCGTGTTCGGCATCGCCGAGGTTGATGCGTTCGGGCGAATAGCCGAGAAAAAAGTTCCGGCCCCGGACGAGACCGGAAGCGGATTCGATTTCGGGCCCGCAGATCTTTTCGGTCACTCCGGGATAAACGGTGCTCTCCAGCACCACGATCGCGCCTTCCGGCATCGCCCGGCCGACGATGCGGCAGGCCGCCCGCACTGCGCCGAGATCGGGGACGTTGTGGATGTCGACGGGTGTCGGAACCGTGACGACATAGACGGCGCGCCCGGCGATGTCCTCGACTTGGTCGGTGAAGCGAACGCAAGAGGCGGCGAGCGCGGTCGACCCGACCTCCTCGGTGCGGTCGATACTGTTGGCGAGTTCGGCGACTCGCGCGCCATCAAGGTCGAAGCCCAGCACATCATGCCGCCGGGCAAGGGCGACCGCGAGAGACAAGCCGACATAGCCCAGACCGACGACTGCGACGCGGACATCCCGGGCCAGCGAGGCCGGCATCGCGATCATCTCCCCTGACGCCGTATCGTATGGTGAGGCATCTGAGCAACCCTACTAGGGCCTGTTGACGAATTATCGAAGTATAAATCCAAGTCGATACGATATGAACAAACGCGAGGCACGTCCGACCGAGCTTTTCATAGCGCGTCGCAATGCGGCGGAATTGCTTGAGTTGGTTGAAGAATCGCTCGACCTTCTCGCGCAGCTTGTACTTCTCCTTATCGTGATGAATCGTCTCAGTCCGATTCGACCGGGCGGGAATCACGGCATCAACGCCCTGGTCTGCCAGAGCTTGACGAATGCGATGGCTGTCATACACCTTGTCTATGACCGCAGCCTCCAGTGCGGGAAAGCGGGACAATTCCTTCCACAGCAGCTCGAATTCCACGACATCATGGCGCTCGCCACCGGTTAACACGAAGGACACACCGGTCCTTTCGTTGGCACAGGCCGCGTGCCGCTTGGTGGAGACCCCCCCCGAGAGCGGCCCAGAGCCTGGGCCTCCGGCCGCCGTTGTTTTGACTGCTCCCGCGGCATGTTGATGAGCGCGCACGCTGGTCGAATCGATGAAGATCTCCTTGAGTCGTTCATCGTCTCGCTGTGGTATCCGTTGCCGGAGTCGCTCCCGGATGTGGCGCTTCTCCCAACGGCGAAAGCGGTGACAACCAGCGCCGGCTGGCCGCTGCGCCCCGCGCGTCCGCTTCGCTGGGCGTAATTCGCGGGCGTCGGCGGCACGTTGCGCATGTAGACCGCGTTCAGCGTGGAGATGTCGACACCGAGTTCCATAGTCGGCGAGCAGAAGAGGACGGGAAGTCCGGCCGGTTCCACCTTGCCGTCGACGACGCGCTCGCCTGACAGTCCCTTGCGGAAACGCAGTTCTCGTTCTTCACGGGCTTCTGCATCCACCTGCGCGGTGTGTTCTCGCGCCTCCAGTTAGTGAAGAAGGCGATCGTCGCTGTCGAGGAGTCCCGCCACATTCTCGTAGAGGTCGCGGAAGAACGCATTGGCTGGACCTGGTACGCACCGGTGTCGTCGGCGATGCGCCATTCGAGAACCGAACTGTCGATGCGGAAACCGATGCGGTCGCCGTCGAGGTCTGTGGGCTCGACATAGCCGTAGGTCGTCAGCACGCGCAGGATGTCGTCCACCACGTCGTTGTAGACGTCCTCGTCGAACCTGGATGGATAGCAGGGATTGTCCTGTCCCCAGAACGCCTGGGACTTCACCTTCCGGCCGAACGCGGACCGATGAGAGATATTCAGAACGCGATAGTCCGTCCGACGCCCGCGGCCGCCCGGCCGGGGAACCATGAAGGCGTGGGAGAACAGGCGTTCGTCCTCCGACAGGCCCCAAGGCTCCTTCAGTTCGTTGAAGCTTCGATTGCGTATCTGTTCCTGAAAGTTCGGATCCAGATAGATCGTCTTGATGCAGAGCGCTCTGCGCATGCGCTCCAGAAGCTCCCGGACGATCTCGAAACGACGCTCCGGCGCGATGGAACCGAGCAGGGGATGCACTCCGCGCCATTCCTCCTCGTCCTCGCAGCAGTCCATGAGACCCCGGTAGCCGATCTCCAGCAGCTTCAACTGTTCGAGGTTCGGGTTGGTGATGCGCCAGCCGCGCTGCAGATCGAAGTAGAGCCGGTAGCCGAGAACGTCGCGCAGCGCCCTGAGCGTGTTCTGAGCCTTGATGCCCTTGGCCTCGGGATTGGCCGCGTAGTCCGCTGCATCCAGGCGCAGGCGGGCGAGCACCTCCTGGGTCAGGAGGTCGTCGGTCAGAAGTCCCCTGACGTCGCCTCGAATTGCCGCAAGCAGCGCACCGCGCAGCAGCAGGATCTGTACGAAGTGGTTGAAATGGCCCGCCTGGAGGCTGGCATCCTGACGGTTGTCGGTGAAGGCCAGAAGCTTCTTGGTGCGCTCGTCGAGGTCGGCGCCGATGAGATGCTTGAGCGAGGACAGCGCCAGAACGGTTGTCGCGGAGCTTCGGCCCTCGCTCGACAGGCCGGAGAGCTTGGTCATGTCGCTCCGCACACTACCGTCGTAGTGCGCGTCGCAATCCGGGTTCAGACAGAAACGGAACGATCCCGGAATGAACCACGCGGGTAATCCATCCGCGGCGACACCGCCTTGGGTATCCACCCGCACGCCGTGGGGACGGTAGCGGCGGAAATGGGATTTGAGCCGGGGCTCGTCGCCACGGAACTCGAGCCAGTCCTCCGGGTACTGGTTTTCAGTATCCGCAGGATCGAACATTCCCGAAGGGTCGGGCATGAGATAGCCGAACTGGATGTCTTCGTCGTCGATGGAGCGTTCGGAGAAATCGCGGGGGGCGAACGCCTGCGGCTGCTTGCCGGCCAATCTTGCCCAGACGGGCAGGTATTCCTGACCGCATGCCCGGCAGAAGCAGAGCGAATAGAGAGGCCGGTTGCGGTCTCCGGGCTTGAACTGCTGACCGTGCAGGGTGAGATACCGCTCGCCCGGTGCTTCGAGTGTCGAGTAGGCGTTCCAGGTGCCGCTGATGAACTGATGCAGCCGGAACGCGAAGAAACTCTGGCCTCGCTCGTTCCGACTCCGGTGGGCCGTCAACAGGAAGTTCGCGAGATAGTCGCGGCAGCGCTTCGCGTCGAGACCGCTGTCTCCCGCGAGAGCGTCCGAGGCTTCGAGTATCGTCAGGGGCCGAGAAATCCGCTCAAGCCTGTCGCCGCGCTCTTCCAGATCCAGCTTGCGCTCCACCCAGGCCGCCACAGGATGTGTGGACAACTCGTCGTGGGTGGGGGGGGGGGGGGGTCGCCGGTATCCCTCGTTCGACGGCGGCGCGCAGATCGGGTCCGTTTGCGCCTGCATCGCGGCAGGTCACGGGCCTCAGCGTCTCGGAAACGACGTTGCCGGGATCGACCTTGGCGCCAAACAGGCGGCTCGCAATGCGCGCAACGGCGACGTTCCGATCTTCCGGCGATCCTTCCGAGACCATGGTCGCGGAGGTACCGATACAGAGAAGCCGCTCGTTGAACCGTTCCCGCACGCGGCGCACCAGCATGGCGACGTCGGCGCCCTGCCGCCCGCGGTAGGTGTGCAACTCGTCCAGCACCAGGAACCGGAGACCCGCAGCGTGTTCGCGAACTGCCTTGTCGGTCTCGTGGAACCGCGTCATGAGCAGTTCGAGCATGACGTAGTTGGTGAGGAGAACGTCGGGAGGGTTCTTCGCGATCCGCTCGCGTTCCTCCTGCGATTCCTGTCCGGTGTAGCGAGCGAAGGTGACCGGCTCTCCGCCTTCGCCATAGCCGAGCCGCAGATACTTCTCCAGCTCTTCGCGCTGGCTGTTGCACAGCGCGTTCATCGGGTAGACGACGATGGCGGCGATGCCCTTGCCGGCGTCGCCGGCGCGTTTCCGTCGCAACACATCGTCGACGATGGGGATGAAGTAGGCGAGCGATTTGCCGGAGCCGGTGCCGGTCGTCAGCACGTAGCTCTCGTTTCGTTTGGCGATCTCGATGGCGTCGGCTTGATGCCGATGCAGCAGAAGGCGTTCGCCGAAAGTGTCGCTGGCGTGCTTGAGCCGGAAAATCCTCTCGCATTCCGCGTCGAGAGCGTCGTCGGCGACGAGGTCGTCCACCCATCCGCCGGGCTCGAAGTTCGGATTCAACTGGATGAGCGGGGCGGGCCAGAAACGGCCTCCGGCATAGGCCGCATCGACCTCGCGGGAGATGTCCTCGGCCCGAATGCTGGTGAAGCTCCGGGAAAACCGCTCGTACTCGGCGACAAGTTCTTCACGAAAGGCGAATACGTCCATTATCCGCTCTCTAACCGCGATCCGTTGGCCCGCGCCTAGATCGCGGCGCATCGCTCCATCAGCGTATCGAATGGCTCTTCCTCGTCGATCAGCATGCCGTCGGCCAGCATTCTCCTCGCGTAGTCGTCCGCGAGCACGGCGTGGGCGGCGCCTTCGGGAACGAGCTGAAGGTGCCCCGAAACCGCCGTTTCATAGTCGATCCGCTCGCCGCGGGCGTCGTTCTCGGCGAAGAACATCGCCTTGTGGCGGGCAACCGAAAGCGCGAGCGCGCGGTCGGCCAAGGCGTTATCGGCAATGCCCGCCTCGTCGAGGCGTGCGAGATCGTGCCAGTGCCGCGACAGACGCTCGCCCCGGCGCCGCTCCTGGCGGCAGAAGACGTGAATCGCGGTCGCTTTTTCCCAGAAGGTCCGTTCCGCCAGCATGACGGTGGGGTGCGCCTGCGGGAAGCCGAGATCGGGCAGGTATGCCGCCGCATCGCACAGGACCGGCATCGCCTTGCGCGGTTCGCCCGTGGACCGTGCGCCGAACTCGACTATGACTTCCGGGGCGACAAAACCGCTTGTCTCGAACAACGGTTCGTACGCGACGTAGAGACGCTCCGCTTCCACTCCGCACCTCGCCACGAATCCGGCGCCGGAGAGACCTTTTTCAACAATGGGGCAGGCCTCGTCCCGGACCCATTGCGCGAGGCGGGCGCGGATGGCTCGAGTCCAGCGCTTCTCCTGGCTGCGCGTCGGCGGAAGCGCTTCGTCGCCGGCGCCGGAAACCATATCCGGCGCAAACGCCCGAATATCGTAGGTGATGTCGACGTCTTCGGAGAATCGGCGGATCGCCCGCCACACCTTCGACAGCGACGTGCCGCCCTTGAAGATCAGATTCCCGGCGAACGGCGCATCGAAAAGGACGCCAAGGGTCGCGACGACCCAGACATCCTTTTCCAGAAGATGCGCCTTGTGGCTGCTGTTCCGCTCCGCCACCTCGAGGGCGTCGCGCCTGTCGTCGGGCGAGAGGTTCTGGAATCCCCGCTCAGCCATGCGCAAGGCGCGCGCTCACTGGCTCCGCCATCCAGATCGGCATGATGGCCCGCGCCGCCGCAAGCTCTTCCCGGTCCGCCTCCGAAAGCGTCGGCAGAACCGCTTCGAGGCCATCCTCGACCTCTTCGGGACCGAGCCATGCCAGGGCTCGGATGACGTCGCCCGCCTTTCGGTGCGGCGCCGCCAGCTGCCAGCGCGGGGCGTGACGCAGCTCGACGATGGACGAGCCGAAGTGCAGCCGTCGGTTGGGACCGGAGGTGAGGTAGACCGCACGGACCGGATTCTGCGTGGTGAGGCGCAGGCAATTGGCCGCCGCGCCGCCGCACGGCACGATCGTTTCGCCCCACATCTGCGACAGCGCGGCGATCGCCTTGGCAACCCGGGGCGCCCGAACGCCGAAGCGGGTCTCGATCGGGCGCATGTAGACGCCCTGGCAGATCCGCATGAGGCGGCCCGAGCGCGGGAGGCGCGACAACGCCTAGTCGACCGCTGCCCGGTTGCCGAGGTGCAACAGGGCGGCCGGACACAGCGGCGTCGCCTCCGGCAGGGCCTCGGCATGCTCCATGATGCGACGGGAAAGGCCGCGCATGATCTCGGCTCCAGCTCAATCTGTCAGAAATCTAGCGGTAAGACTATCGTGATTCAACGCCGGAGAAAAGAAAATCCGCCAGCATGGGGGTGGACACGGAAGCTGCGCCGCGTGCGTTGTGGCGTCGCCCGGGGACAACCGGGAAGGGTCCTCCCGCCTACTCGGAACCCAGCTTCGAATCGGTTTGCGGCGGTGGCGCGTTCGGAGACGGCGAAGGATTGACGGCCGACTCGGGCACCAATGACGCAACGAACTGCAGAATTTCGTCGACCTCATCCTTGCGTCCGTCTGCAATGAGGCCGCGCCGCAGGACCTGGGCGGCGAACAGCGCGGCCTTTGCGACCTGGATATCGAGCTCGGTGCGCGGCCATTCGCGCCGGTCGAGGGCCTCCATGACGAGTTCGACCACGAGCCGGTTGGCCGAAATATCTCGATCTTTGGCGATCTTTTCGATGCGCGCCCACTGCTCCGGCGTGACCCGGATGGTCCTCGTCAACGTCTCCGCCATCGCTTTCTCGAATTTTCTTACCCGACTTCGATCACGGTACGGTACGACAGCTTCGCCGGAATTCGTAGCGATCGGTGCATCGACAGACTTGGCTCGGTGCGATTGGGGCGACCCAAGACGCCTTCGGTGTCGTAGTCAGATTGAGCGCCGTCAACAGCGAGCGCAACCGGGCGCGCAGTCAGATTGAGTGCTCCATAGGAAGTCTCCTCGACCGACGCGCATGCTCCGTGACACGCCGTGCGCCCGATCGGGCGCACGGTTTGCAAGGCGTTGATTCGGCGGGTGAATTCGTGCAGTCAAACTGAGTGCTCCGCGCTACCGATCGCTGACAACTTTTCCCGGCAAGCGCCTGTCGCCTCATGTCGTTGAACACGCAGGGGATATATGACAGGCGCGCGCTTGGTGTTGAGTGCACCCTGGGTGCGTGGGGTGTGAGACCCAAGGCCGCCCCCGTGCGGTCGGGGCGGACGGAGCTGCGGCATCAAGGTTCGGGGAATCGGCGCCGGAGGACCCGGCGGGATGGAGCCGCCGCCGTTCGTCGGGCTGGAGCATTTCACGCACAATTCGGCGGCGCGCCGGGCGGCATACAGCTCGCGATCCGCCTCCCGTCTGGCGATGCGCCTGTGGTAGCGTTCGCGGCCCCTCTGCTTTCGTACTTCCTGGTCTCGATATGCCACAGCGTCCTCCTGGCGTGTTCGGATTCCAGGCCTGCAGGCGCCCTGCCGGCCTGCTGCCGGCAGGACATCAGCAAGAACGGGTTTAACCCCTCTGCCGGCGGTCGTGGAACATCGAGGTCGCGATGTCCCCCCAGTACTGCCGGCCGCCGCGGGTGCGCAGCCCCGTGCAGACGATGATCTCGGTGCGCGCCGGGCGCATGGCTTCGGCCTCCTCGCGCGAGACCACCATGCGCTTCGCCTTGCGTCGGCCCTTCGCCTTGGGCACCTCGGGCTGGATGGGGCGAATGTCGCCATCGATTAGTGCCCTGAAGCGCTCAACCACGAAGCGGTCCTCGCCGTCGAGGCCGTTGCCGAAGTTGTGAACGAGATATGTCCGGGCGCCGCCCTGAAGCGCTTCGATCGTCTGCATGTGTGTCACCTCCGTCGTGCCGATGGTCGGGAACGGCGGCAGCGCCACTCTTCCGAGCGCCGGCCGCCGCCCGGCTCCCTGCCAGACTCCGACTCCCGGCGGCGCGGGACCCATCGGCCGGGGCAAGGCCGCAGGAGAGTCCACTGGCAGTGCGCGGAAGACCGTTTGCCACACAGGGCTACCGGGCGGCGCCCGCGCCCGGATCGGCGCGATCAGGTCGAAGACCCGCTGGCCGGAAATTGGTGGCGAGCGGCCTCGCCGGGTTCGCGTGCTTGAAAGACTATAGCGGATGCGCTATATGTCGGAGATGGACTGGACGGTCGAAACCGTGTCGGCCGCCGACGCCGAAATGGCCGCCTTGCCGGTGGCGCTGCGCGCCCGGCTGCTGCGGCTGCTCGAGACGGTGGAGAATGTCGGGCTGGAGGCTCTTCGCGCACCGCATGTCAGGCATCTCGACGGGAAGCTCTGGGAGCTTCGGGTGCGGGCCGAGGACGGCATCGCGCGGGGGATATACGTGACGGCGGCGGGCCGGCGGGTGGTGGTGCTGCACGTCTTCGCGAAGAAGTCGCGCAAGACGCCACGCCATGCGCTCGCGACCGCCAGGGAACGAATGAGGCAGGTGATGACATGACGAAGCTGAAGGACCTGAAGGCGCGCTTCATGGAGGAGCCCGGGTTCCGTGAGGAATACACGCGCGTCGACGAGGAGTATGCGCTCATCGAGGCGCTGGTCCGCGCCCGCGCGGCGGCGAAGCTGACGCAGGCGGAGCTTGCCCGGCGGCTCGGCACGACGCAGTCCGCGGTCGCGCGGCTGGAGGGCGGCGGGGTGTCGCCGTCCTTCGCGACCCTTCGCCGCTACGCCGAAGCAACCGGCACACGGCTGACCGTGGGACTTGTGCCGGCGGACGGCTGAGGCAGGCCGGCACGGACGACGATTGCAGTGCGGCCTGAAGCTCGGATGCCAGGGCGGCAGTTTGCCGAGGCTCGAAACGAAGTACGACGGCCCGGCCCAAAGGGATCGCCCAACAATCGGAACCGTGAATTCACGTGCCGGTGTCCCAGGATCCTACCAACGAAAAGGGACCGGGCGGCGGCGCCCAATAGATGCAGAAGGAAAAAATGAGAGATACCGCCTACTACTACCCGGCTCCCTACTGGCCGGCGAAGGAAGGGGACTGGATCAAGTCGTTACTGCTCTTCTTCGACGAAGTGGCCATCCTGCTGCCCAACTACATGCGGGGGAGCCATCGAGACGCGGATCCGTCCCTCGCCGGACCCTTGGAAGAGCAGGGGCTCCTTCGCGTTCTGGAACCGAAGGAGTGGATCGACGCAGAATTGGCCGAGACGCTGGCGGAGATCATGGTGGAATTGCTTGCGGGCGGAGTCTTCGACGGGTTGCCGGAGGAACGCTACTTCGCGGAACTGTCTCATTCGCGGATCGGCTACGGGGCGGACGCAGAGTTGGCTGGGTTTCTGGTAGATGAACTGCGACAGAAAGGTCTGGCGCGCCCGAGCGAAGACGGCGTGTCGATCCCGCTCCACCCCATAGTGCGCACGACAATGCTGGTGATCCTGGGCCAGCTGGCGCGAAGTGTGGGAGCCCGTCTCGGGATGGCGGTGCATCCGGCGACGGACTGTCCGAAGGCGGCTACGGACTTGGTGGACGCATTGTCCAAGGAGTCGATGCCGTCTTGTGAAGGCGTGATCAGGCTGGACTTGGAGCCGGTCACGCTGGACCTGTCGGCGATCCCGCTCGAGGAGGTGCTCCAACTCCGGGAGGACCACCGGGAAGCGCATAGAGCCTACATGCGCAGTCTCCGGGGCTTTCTCGTCGAACTCGGCCAGCTCAGCGACCCTGTGGAGCGGGAGGCGGCGATACTGGAAAGGAGGCAGGAGATCGCGGACATGGCCCACGACAACCGGCGTTCGGTCGGACGATCCGTGGGCAAAAGCCTCACGTCATGGTCTATGGGAATCGCCGGAGGGGTTTGGTCAGCGGCGACCGGCGACGTCCTGGGCGCAGCGGTGGGTGCCCTGGGGCTTGGCGCGGGCCTTGTTCCAGGGTCGGCGGACACGGTGGGCGCGTACTCGTATCTCTTTTCCGTGACCAGTGCCTTCGGACGAAGGGCGGAGTAGTAACGGGTCGAGAAGGAGAAACGGGAAAGCGGGCATGCCGACGGAGACGGCGGTCCGCTGGCTGTGTTTTTTTCTCGGGCCAGTTGCGCCCTGAAGCGACAACCCCAACTTCGCGCTGGTCAGGATCATGGCCGCAGTCCGTGAGATGTAGTGCGGGCAGCCGTCACACTCCACGGCTCGGAGGCGCGCGGGGTGTTCGGGTGTGTTGCGTGAGATTTCGCCACTTCGCCGCCCGGGTCGTCGTGTTGCGATAGTGTTGACACGCTGCATGGAAGAACCAGCGCCTCGGAAATAGTCCAACAATTACGCGGATTTACAGTCTAGGCGCTCTCCTTTCGGCGAGTTCGAGAAGCACGCCCAAGGCCCTGGTGCAGACCCAGGACAAGCAGGAGGGCATCGCCGCCTTCCTGGAAAAGCGCAAGCCGCAGTTCAAGGGCCGCATCGGAGATTGACTGGCATGGTACTGATGTCCAGTGTCCGACCCAAGGTGTTTGCAGGAGCGGGATCCGGAAGATTTCAATGGTCGTCGGAGCCGAAGCAAGGTATGGCGCAGGAAAGTTACCGAAGAGAAGCTTAGGGCGGACTATTGGATGCCGACTACTGCGGCGCTGTGGCGGCACGTTTGCAGCGCTTGGGACCCGACTTTCGTAGGCCGTGGCGTCCACCAGCGCTGCGGGTTCTGTACTGATCGATCTACCGCTCCAAGTGCCGGATTGCTGGCGTTGGCCGTGGCGGTATGGATGTCCTACTACGGCTATGCAGTAATGTCCTACTACGGCTATGCAGTAAAGGCGGCGAGCGCCGAGTTGGCGCGGGAATGGCCGGATCTATGGATACGGGGCGACGAAGTCGACGCCACCGAAGTGCATTGATGCATCCGCGATTTGGTGCGTCGCTCGGACGAAGCCACTGCCCGTGTTCCTGCGCATTTGGCAGAATACCTGCGACTCGACAAACATTGCGCCGACAAGTCTTACCAAGTGATGGCGGACCAATACGCCACGACGTGACGATGCCGGGCAGGAAATGGCTAGGCCGCAGCACCCCAGTCAGCCGAAGATACCCTCCACCTCCCCTACGGCCCCGTCGGGAGCCGAAGCCAATGCCGAAACCAAAGCGCAGCTATACATCCAGGTCGAACAGATCGTCCGTAACTCTCGCAGAGGAGGCAGGCAGAGTACAACGGACGGGCTTGCGATCCACCACTTGCCACTGCGAGAGCGTCACGTCACATGCCGGTGCCGCGAGTCAGCAACGCCACCAGCAGCCGGATCTGGGTATCGTCCAGGCGCTCGCCGAATGCCGGCATTTGCCCGTTGCGGCCGTCCGCGATGCTGCGCTCGATGGCGTCCAGGCCGGCACCGTACAGCGAGATGTCGTCGCTGAGATCCGGAGCGCCGAACAGCGGATTGCCGCCACCCTCGGCACCGTGGCAGACGACGCAGTAGGTGGTATAGGCCGTCCGACCAGGATGCTCGGCAGCGTCTTCGGCCTCCGGCTGCGCATTCGCCGACAGCGACAGCGTATACGCTGCCACCTGCTTCACCCCTTCTTCGCCGAGTGCCGCCCGCCAGGGCACCATCGCCGCGATGCGTCCGTTGCGGATGGTCAGCTCGATGGCTTCGGCGCTGCCGCCCCACTGCCAGTCGTCGTCGGTGAGATCCGGAAAGTAGCCGGGCAGCCCCTTGGCTTCATCGCCGTGGCAGGCGGCGCAATGGCGGGCGAAGATGCGCTGTGCCGAGGCCATGAGATCGGCGTTCGCCTGCAGCGTGTCCAGCTTCGCCTCGGCGATCAGCCGCCGCGCCCCGCCAAACTCCGCCTCGAAGGCAGCGGTGCTGCGGTCGAGATGATGGCCTTGCGACCATTTCAGCGCTCCCGCGTAGCTGCCGAGGCCCGGATACAGCATCAGGTAGAGAACGGAGATCACCAGCAGCGCGAAAATCAGGTAGAACCACCACAGCGGCGGCGGGCGGCGGCCTTCGCGCAGATCTTCGTCCCATACCGGGCTGCTGCTCTCCTCGTCCGGCTCGCCGGCCGTACGCGGCGAGAAGTACGCGCCGTAGACCAGCCAAGCCAAGCCCGCCAAGCTGACGATGGTGATCACCGCCACCCAGCCGGCCCAGAAGTCCGCTGCCAAGTCAGTCATCGACAGCTTCTCTCGAGAGGGGTGCTTCCTCCTCGTCTTCGAGAGGAATGCGCGCAGTGCGGCTCATTTCGTCGTCCGACGAGCGTCGCAGCAGCACCCACACCACCAGCGCGATCATGAAGAGCATGACCACCATGTCGCCCAGGAAGATGAACCACGTCATGGCGTCAGCCCCTGCAGGTAGGCGACCAAGGCGTCGAGTTCCGTCAGCCCGCCCAGGGCCTTCGGCGCGGCCTCGATCTCCGCATCGGTGTACGGATGGCCGAGCCTGCGCAGGGCCCGCATCTTGGCCTCGATATCCTCGGCGTCCGCGGGGCGTTCGGCCAGCCACGGGTAGGCGGGCATAATCGAATCCGGCACCATGCTGCGCGGATCGATCAGATGCGCCCGCTGCCACAGATCGGTGTAGCGCCCGCCGACGCGGTGCAGGTCCGGCCCGGTGCGCTTGGAGCCCCACAGGAACGGCCGGTCGTAGGCCGATTCGCCCGCGCGGGAAAACGGCCCGTAGCGCTTCACTTCCGCCAGCAGCGGACGCACCTGCTGGGAATGGCAGACGCCGCAGCCTTCGCGCAGGTAGATGTCGCGGCCGGTTAGTTCCACCGCGCTGTACGGCTTCGTATCCACATCCGGCGAGGTCAGCGTGTCGTCGAAGACGCTGGGCAGCACCTGCACGAGGCCGCCGATGGCGGAAACCACCAGGATGCCGAAGATCAGCAGCCCGGAGTTCTCTTCCAACTTTCGGTGCAGTTCGACGCCGTTCATCCCGCCTCCCGCGGCGGCGACACGACGAGGGTGCGCTTGCCCTGCACCGTCTTGTACAGGTTGTAGGCCAGCAGCACCGCACCAGCCAGGAACACCACGCCCGCCGCCAGCCGCAGGGCGTAGTACGGGGCCATGCTGGCCATGATGTCCTTGAAGCTGAAGCTCGGCTCGCCGATCTGGTCCAGGCTCAGCCACAGCAGCCCTTGGGATACGCCCGCGCCCCACATGGCGAAAACGTAGAGCAGCGTGCCGGCCAGCGCGAGGTAGAAGTGGATGTTGGCCAGTCGCACACTATAGAGCGAGGCACCCACTAGCCGGGGCACCAGATAGTAGAACGTGCCGAAGGTAATCATGGCGTTCCAGCCCAAGGCCCCGGAGTGGACATGGCCCACGGTCCAGTCGGTGAAGTGGCTTACCACGTTGACGCTCTTGATGGACAGCATGGGGCCCTCGAAGGTGGCAAGGCCGTAGAACGCCAGCGACAGCACGATGAACTTCAGCGCCGGGTCCGTGCGCAGCTTCTCCCAGGCACCGGCCACGGTCATCACGCCGTTGACCAGGGTGGCCCAGGACGGCGCCAGCAGGATCAGACTCATCACCATGCCCAGCGACTGCACCCACTCCGGGATCGAGCTGTAGTGCAGGTGATGCGGGCCGGCCCAGATGTAGCTGTAAGTGAAGGCCCAAAAGGCGACGATGGAGAGGCGATAGCTCCAGATCGGCCGCCCGGCATGTTTCGGTAGAAAATAGTACAGCATGCCCAGAAAGCCGCCGGTGAGCAGGAAGCCGACGGCGTTGTGCCCGTACCACCACTGCACGATGGCGTCCTGCGCCCCGGCGAACAGCGAGTAGGATTTCGACAGCGACACCGGCACGGCGAGACTGTTGACCACGTGCAGCATGGCGATGACGACGATGAGCGCGCCGTAGAACCAGTTGGAGACGTAGATCGGCTTGATCCGCCGCCGAGCCACTGTGCCGAAGAACACGATGCCGAAGCCGATCCAGAGCACCGCGATGGCGAGGTCGAAGGGCCACTCGAGCTCGGCGTATTCCTTGCCCGCGTTCCAGCCGGCCAGCAAGGAGACGCCGCCAGCGAGCACGGCGATCTGCCAGCCGATGCAGCAGAACCAAGCGAGGCCGGGCGCGAACAGCGGCACATGGCTGGTGCGCTGGACGCTGTAGAACGCCGTGCCCATCAGTGCGGAAACGCCGAAGCCGAAGATCACCGCGTTGGTGTGCAGCGTACGCAGGCGACCGAAGGACAGCCATTCCTGGCCGAAGTCCGCCGTTGGCCACACCAGTTCGGCAGCGACGTAGACTCCGGCCGCCATGCCCAAGAGAGACCAGAACACGGAGAAGCCCACCAGCACGGCAACCACCCGATCACGGTAGGCCCCGCTGGCGGCGTCTGGCACGGAAAGCTCGGCTGATGCGACTGCGGCTTCGGCCATGCCTCACACTCCGATGGCCGGGCCGATGCCGGCGGCCCACAGCCCGACGGTGAGGCCGAGCAGGCTGACGATGCCGACCAGCAGCCAAGCCACCAGGGACGACGCCATCAGCATGCCGCGCTCCGGGCCGGTCCCCAGCACGATGGGCAGGCCGCGGTAGAGCAGGTAGAGGCTCCAGATCAGCACCGGAATCAGCGCCAGCATGTTGACGAAAACATGGGGGAACAGATGGCAGACGCTGCCCACGGCGAACGGCGCTGCGATCGCGCACACCAGCGCCAGATGAAGCCCGAAGCCGCCACGGGCGTTGTAGGTAGGCGCCATCCAGCGGGATACCGCCGCGGTGCCCACCAAGCCGCCGAGCAGCACGAAGTAGTAGCAGACCACGGCCAGCACCCGCTCGTCCGCAGCCAAGTAGAGCGGCGACTTGGCGCCGAGCCGCCAGCCGAAGATCGTGGTGCCGACGAACGCGAACGCCGGCGGGATCAGCGCCAGAGGCACCGCGTACTTGAAGAACACCGCATGAGGATCCGGCTGCGCACCGGCGAGTTTCTCGAACGCCTCGACCGGCTTGCGCACCGCATGGCCGAGCCACCAGCGCGGCAGCGGAGTTTCGGATGTCGCGGACGCTGCGAGGGATGGCATCGGCGCGGCCAGCATATCCAGGACACGGATGGAATCATACACTCCCCGCCGGCAACGTTCATGCGCCAACGCGACGCACGACGGAGGCACAACGAAGGATGCGAGGAGCACTTCGCCATGTACCGGAACGGCTCGTCTTTGCTACCTTACAGGGTTCGGTGCAGGCAGTACGCTTCGGCAATGCGCTAGAATCAGACCACGTTAAACAAACCAAGGGAGAGACATGGCTGTAGAGAAATTCAACGTGGAGGCGAGCCACATCATGATGTTCGCCCGCGCCGTCGGCGACGGCAACCCGATCTACTACGACCAGGACCACGCCAAGAGCACGGAACCCGGCAGCATCATCGCGCCGCCCACCTTCGCCCAGGCCAGCGCCCAGTTCGACCCGGACTACGGCCTGCGCCCGAAGATCGACGGCGACGGCTGGTTCGGCTCCGGCGGCAAGCCCAGCGGCGCCAAGCCTCGCGAAGGCGGCGGCGGTGGGGGAGGCGGAGGCGGAGGCGGCCTGCACGCCGAGCAGCGCTTCATCTACCACCGCCACCTCAAGCCAGGGGACGTGCTCACCGCCACCGGCAAGCCGGGCAAGACCTGGGAGAAGCAGGGTCGCCGTTCCGGCAAGCTGGTGTTCAGCGAATCCATCACCGAGTACCGGAATCAGCACGGCGAACTCGTCGTCACCGCCATCGGCACCGGCGTTCGCACCGAACGGCCGGTGGACCAAGGCTAAGGGAGGGAGAAGAAAATGGCATTGCAGACAAGCGAACTGAACGTCGGCGATACCTACACGGAGCAGCTCGTCGAAGATCTCAAGCGCACCCAGATCGTCATGTACGCCGGTGCCTCCGGCGACTACAACCCGGTGCATACCGACGAGGTGTTCACCACCAAGGTCGCCGGCTACCCCAGCGTCTTCGCCCACGGCATGCTCACCATGGGCATGACCGGCAAGATGCTCACCAACTACGTCGGCGACGGTCGCCTGGCCGAATACGGCGTGCGCTTCACCAGCCAAGTGTTTCCCGGCGATACGCTCACCGCCACGGCGACCGTGAAGTCGGTGGAGGACGGCATCGTGGAGCTGGACGTTTCGACGGTGAACCAGAAGGGCGTCGAGGTGCTCAAGGGCGACGCCAAGGCGCGGGTGGACTGACCTTGCTGCGCCGTTCGCCTGCCGCTTGGATGGGGAGGCGAACGGCGTACATCCATCGCGCCGCAAGCGATCGACCCAGGAGACCATCGAGGAGCGTAAAGGGCAGTGAGCGATTCCGTCAAGAGGCCGACTGTCCTCGGTGGCATCGTCCAGCAGACCCAGAACCTCGGCCAGAGCTTGGCTGGCTCCATCAAGAAATCGGGGCTCCTCGACAGACGGACGAAGATCGCCATAACGGGTACTGCCAACAGCGGCAAGACAGTGTTCTTGACGTCGCTGCTGTGGCAGCTCTCCGAGTTCGACGATGCCGATTTTCATCTCGAAAGATATGTGAAAATCCGAGGATTCAAGGAGCATGGATCGAGCTCCGATTTCCCGCTCGGCCAGCACCAGCATGCCCTGGCCGAACAAAGCGAGTGGCCCAGCAAGACGAAGGACATCCATAGATACACGGCCAAGTTCATCCGCAGCGACCGACGGTTGCCGCAGCAGATCGTGTTTCTCGACTTCCCAGGCGAACGAATCGCGGATGCGGCAATCGCCGCGCACGACGGCTTCGACAAATGGTCCGACCACATGTTCGAGAGTTTCGACAGCGACTCGACGTATCGAGAGCCAGTGCATGAGTACCGGCAGGCTCTGGAGAGTCATTCGCTGTCTGCCCAGGAAGCGGTCGATAGCTACCGGAAAGTCCTGGCCTATGCGGTATTGAACTACAAGCCCTTGGTGTCTCCATCCGTCTTTCTGCTGGATCGCGATGGGCGCCAGGCTCCTTCGGGAAAACAGAGCGATGCTCTGGCGCGTGAACGCCTGTGCGGTTTGAACGCCGAAAGCCAGTTCGCACCCCTGCCCAGGCAGGCGAGGGAGTTGAATCCAGAATTGGCGCGGACTATGGAAAAGCGCTATCGCCGCTATCGAAAAGAGCTGGTCTTGCCGTTGTTCAGAGACTTGGCCGATTCGGACAGCCTGATCGTGCTGGTGGACATACCCTGTCTTCTGGTAGGCGGAGTAGGCCGCTACAACGACAACCGCCAAGTCGTGCTGGATCTGTTCGAGGCCATGCATCCGGATTCCCGTGTGGGCAGTCTGCTGCGGAAGTTGGCCTTTTGGTCTCCGGCTTTGCGTCGGATCGCCTTTGCGGCGACCAAAGCCGATGTCGTGAGGCCATCGGATCTGCAGGATGATCGACTGACGGCTTTGCTGCGCGGCATGAACAATAGAGCGACAGGCTTGCTGGCAGCGGATGTGGATTGGTTCTGTTGCAGTGCCTGCGACTCGACCGACTTCAAGGGCAGCCATCTGCGCGGGAAACTGAACGCGCAAGGGCCGATGATGGAGGTTCCCGTTTCGGCATTGCCGGAGGAGTGGCCCGAGGACTGGGCATCGGAAAGCTACCAGTTCCCGGAAGTGGCTCCCCGGGCGCCGAGAAATCTCCAAACCCCTCCGAAGCACCGTCAGCTCGATGCGATTTTCGACTTCGTCGCTATGGGCTGAGGGTTGGCATGGCTTCCAAGAACGCGACCGGCTTCATGTTGCGCCCCGGGGACAGCGGAGTGGGAATACCGCGCCCGCCCATCCGAGGCGCCAGACTGTTGCCCGAGGAGACCGCGGAGAGGAAGCGAGCGGAAGAAGATGCGTCGCGCTGGCAGACCGAGGAGAAGCTGGATCGAATCGAGACGACCAGTACGCCGGAGCTGCCGCCAAGCGTTCGTCGCGCCGCGACCTGGGCAGGCTGCGTCTTGGCCTCCGTGCTGGGTTTGGTGCTCGTTTCTCAGACCGCTTCGCTGGCTACCGATATCGAGGCGTTGCCGACGCCGTTCAATTGGATCGCCGGCACGCTCGCAGCCGCCTTCGGACTGGCGCTGGCTTGGCTGATCGGCCGGCTGAGTTGGCGGCTGATCCGCTTGCGGCGCAATCCGGCCGTGGACCTTCAGGCGATTCGAACGCTGCAAGAACGAGAACAGCTGCGGGAGCGAGCCGCCAAGCAGGCGCGAGCGGCGCAGCGTGAACTGCGCGACTATCTGGAACAGTATCGGATAGACGGCAATGCGCGGCGACGCTTCATCGCCCTAGGTCTTGCCGAGGAAGATTTCGACAAACTCGTCGAGGCGAAGCGGTTTTTGATCGAGGATCAGCCCATGTCGTCCGAGGCGTGGATCGCGGAGTTCCGCCGCCGCTTCGGCTCGATCTTGGACCACGCCGCAAAACGGCGTACTGCGAGCTACGCAAAGAAGGTAGGGGTCGGCACGGCTCTAGCGCCGGCAGCCGTGATAGACCAGGCCATCGTGATATACGCATGCCTGGCGCTAATCAAGGATCTCACCTTTCTGTACGGCCTGCGTCCAACGGTCGGCCAATCGATGACGGTGCTCGCTCGTTCGATAGTGCAAACCTATCTCGGCGGTTTACTGCAGGAAGCAACCGAAGAAGCTGCCGGATCGATGTTGGACGAGGTCCGCGACGGCGTAGGCGCATCCCTGCCGGCGACTATTCCGGGAGTAGGCGCCAAGATCGCAGAAGGAGCCGCCAACGGATTCCTGATTTCCCGCCTCGGCCAGCGCGCCATCGCGCTGCTGCAGCCGGTGCGCCCAGCGAACTAGTCGTGCCGACCACGAGGCCCCGCTTCTTCCCACCTGTTCTTCGGCCAGCACCACCGCGGCATCATAGGCAAGCTGTTCGGCGCCGCCGAGCCCCACCGAGATATGGAAACCCAAGCCGACGACGACATTGGCGCCCAGCCGCGCCACCTCGGTTTCCATGCGGCCCAGCGCTTGCTCCCGCGCTTCCGCCAGCAGCTTGGTGCATTCGGCCACTTCGCCGCCCGCCAAGGTGCGCATCGCGGCCATGACGTCCTTCCCGACAGGTCGCGCCCGGATGGTATTTTCTTCACCAAGTCGATGGTGCGGACGATCTGTCTGCCGTGGCAGCGATCATCGTTCGATCTCCTTGCAGGGGTCTGTTCCGGAAGCGATCGCCCGTTCCGTCAGGGCGATGCCGAAGACGGGGCCCGCCAGCACGCACTCGCTCAGGAAGCCGATGACGTGGCCATAGGCTTCTCTGGCGCAGCGACGCGCAAAATACTCGAAGGCCGGGGATCACGCGTCTTCAGGCATAGACGGACGGCGGCGGCTTCGTTCATGGCTGTCCTGGCGGGGCGACAGAACGAACCCACGCCAGCGAGATGTATTCAATCCCCCGTCGACGATAGACGTCGCGTCATGGAGAAACTTCGGCTCGCCTTTACCAGCGCTCCTTCGACGTGCGCAGATCCACCTCGAAGGACCACGCCGTGCGCGGCTGTCTATGCAGGAACTCGTAGGCGTCGACGATGCCTTCGAGGCCCACCATGCCTTCCTCGCCCAGTTGTTCGGCGTATTGCGGCAGGCCCTTCTTGATCTTCTCGCCGCCGATGGCGCCGTCCACCACCACATGGCCGACATGGATGCCATCGGCCCCGGCTTCCTTGGCGAGCGCTTGGGCGAAGTTGCGCAACGCACCCTTGGCGGCGTTGAAGGCGCCGAAGTTGGCGCGTCCGCGCAAGGATGCGCTGGCGCCGGTGAAGAGGATGGATCCACTGCCCTTCGGCGTCATGCGCCGCGCCGCTTCGCGCCCGAACAGGAAGCCGCCGAAGCAGCCTACCCGCCAAGTCTTCTCGAAGTAGTCGGCGTCCATCTCCTTGATGCGGCCGGGGAAGTTGTTGCCGGCGTTGTAGATGGCGAGTTCGACCTCTCCCGCGCCAGCGGCCGCGTCGAACAGGGCGATCACGGATTCTTCGCGGGTGGCGTCGGCGACATGGCCGGTCGCTTGGCCTCCCGCGGATCCGATGACTTCGACTACGGCATCGAGTTTCGTCGCCGTCCTGCCCGCCACGAAGACGTGCATGCCCCGCGCAGCGAAACGCTTGCACAGGGCACCGCCCAAACCGTCCTCCGGGCCAACGCCGAGGACGATGGCCACCGCATCCTGCCCGCTCATGTCAATGCCTCCTTCAGTGCCGCGCAAGCTCGATCCATGGCCGCCCGCGCCGCGCCGATGGTGCGCGTTTGGCCGAAGAAGCCGTGGATCAAGCCGTCGCAGCGTACCAGTTCCGCCTTGCCTCCGGCAGCCGCCAGCTTGCGCGCATAGGCTTCGCCTTCGTCCCGCAGCGGATCAAACTCCGCAGTCATTACCAGCGCCGGCGGCAGGTTCGAGAAATCGTCGGCGAGCAGCGGCGAGGCGTAGGGGCTGCGGCGCTGCTCCGCCTGTGGCGCGTAGTGGTTCCAGAACCAGTGCATGGAATCCGCGGTGAGCAGATAGCCTTCGCCGTTGTCCCGATACGACGCGGTATCGAAGTTCGCTCCATCGGTCACCGGATACACCAGCAGTTGGAACGCCAGGGCCGGGGCTCGTCCTTGCGAGGGGTTGCCCCGATCCCGCGCCATCTGCGCCACCACCGCCGCCAGGTTGCCGCCGGCGCTGTCCCCGGCCACCGCCAGCCGGGTCGAATCGCCGCCGTGGTCGCCGGCGTGTTCCGCCGCCCACACCGTCGCGGCGTAGCAATCCTCCGCGGCCGCGGGAAAGCGATGTTCCGGCGCCAGCCGATAATCCACGGACACCACCACGGCCTCGGCGCCGTTGCACACCTCCCGGCTTTGGCAGTCGGCGGTGACCAGATCCCCGATCACCCAGCCGCCGCCGTGGAACATCATCACCACGGGAAAGGGGCCGTCCCCCGCCGGCCGGTACACCCGCGCCGGCACGCCGCCGGCGTCGACGTCCGCCACGGAACCCACGGCGATGTCCGACGCTTCGGGCTGCATGGCGCGATACATCTCGCGCCCGGCTGCCACCGGCAGATCCGCCAGCGCCGGGCCTTCCATCTCGGCCAACTGCGCCAGCATGGCCTCGTATTCCGCATGGAGCGGCATGGCTGTTCTCCTTCCAGATTCGTTTCGCTATTGTCGCTCATCCGGCTGCCGGGCTTCGCCGACGCCGATCATGCTGTCCCGAGTGACCAGTTCGGCCAGCTCGCGCTCCGTCAGCCCTGCGCTGCCGGCAGGCCGCCGCGGCAGCACCAGATAGCGAAGATCCGCGGTGCTGTCGATGACGCGCACTGGGACGCCGTAGTCCAGCCGCAAGCCGAACTCGCGCATCACGGCCCGCGGCGACACCACCGCGCGCTGGCGGTAGGCGAAGCTCTTGTACCAGTCCGGGGCGGCCCCAGCAGCGCCGTGGGATAGCAGGAGCACAGCGTGCAGACCACCAAGTGGTGGGCATCCTCGGTGTTCTCCACCACGGCCAGTTCGGCATCGTGGGAAAGGCCGTAGCCCAGCTCGCCCACCGCCGATCGCGCATCGTCCAGCAGCCGCGCCTTGAACTGCGCATCGACCCACGCTCGGGCGACTACCCTGGCACCGTCGGCCGGCGCTCGACTGCGCACTTGCTCGATAGAGCCCTCAGCGGGAGCGCGCGAGGAGGAGCCCCTCGCATGAAGGATGTCGTCTACTTCGCCGGCACCGACGATGCCCTTCTCCGCCAGCAGTTGGTGGATCGCAAGGATTCGCTTTGCTCGGTTGGGCAACGCGACATGAATCTGCAACCCCGGATGCTCTGCCTCGCTGCCGCTCATTGCGCAACCCGCTCAGCCAGTGCTCGTACAAATCCACCAGCAGCACGTCCTCGCGGTGCTCCCGGTACCGCCCACCCCAGAGGTCGGCCTGCCGGAACTCCACCTGCACCAGCAGGCGCTTGGGGAGGCCGTCGCCGCCGTAGGCCCGGGATTCGGGGTTGAAGAACGGCCCGCTGACGGCTCGGACGCACCCCGTCTTGCCCTTCACGAACCAGGGCGTTCGATGGTGGCGTCGAACATCGTCGGAGCGCACCGCCACCATGTCGCCGGGATGGAACCTGGCACGAGTTGCGCCGTCTACCCCCATCGCGCTGCCAGCTCCTGCGCCTTGGCGTCGATCTCCTCGGCGGCGAGCACACCTTTCTCGACCAGCAAGGTCTCGATGGAGGCGGACCAGCGCTCGTAGTAGCTGCACGATTGGTACTCGTCCGGCGCCATCGCTTCAATGCCGCGCCGCAATTCGTCCACGTTCATCAGGCCGCGGCGGCGCAGCACGCCCACCAAGGCGTTGGCGATGTGTTCCCAATCGGCCCATTCATGGGAAGAGCGGTCGATAGGCTCGTCGGTGGGCAATCCGCCCCGATCGTGAACGGCTGGCATCGTCCTCCATGCCCCGAACGCTCAACTCGATTGCCTCGCATCCTACCAAATCCGGTAACATGGCGAGCTTTCCGAACGCGAGGCCCTCCATGAGCGAAGACGCTCCCGACAGCGCGAAGGAAGCTGCCGACGCCGCCGAGCAGACGGCGCTGGTCGGCAAGGCGCTGTTCAAGAACCGCACGCTGACGATCTTCGGCGAGATCGACAAGGACATGGCCCGGCGCAGCGCGGAGCGGCTGCTGGCGCTGTCCTTCGAGAGCGACGAACCGATCACCGTCTTCATCGGTTCGCCCGGCGGGCATGTGGAATCCGGCGATACCATCTTCGACATGATTCGCTTCGTCAAGCCCGTAGTGCGCATCGTCGGCACTGGCTGGGTGGGCAGCATCGCCACCCACATCTACTTGGCCGCCGAGCGCGAGCACCGCTACGCCCTCCCCAACACCCGCTTTCTCATCCACCAGCCGGCCGGCGGCTTCGGCGGCGACGCCTCGGATATCGAAATCCACGCTCGGGAAATCCTGAAGACCCGGGGGCGCATCAACCGGATCATCGCCGAACAGACCGGCCAGACGCTGGAACGGGTGGAGAAGGACACGGACCGCGACTACTGGATGAGCGTGGAAGAATCCGTCGAGTACGGACTGGTGGGTTCCGTCATCGCTTCTGCCGCCGAACTGCCGGGCTGATGCGGGAACTGCGCATCGCCAGCGGCGACTACGGTGCCGACATCGCGGTCAGCGCCCTGCTGCGCGAAGCCGACGGCAGCCACCGCGCCACCCTGGTGTTCGGCCACGGCGCCGGCGCCGACATGCGCCATCGCAGCATGGAAGCCATCGCCGAGGCGTTCGCCGGCATCGGCCTTGCCACCTTGCGCTACAACTTCCCATTCAAGGAGCAAGGACGGTCGCGGGTGGATTCCCAGGCCATCTCCACCGCCACCATCGCGGCCGCCCTGGTCTGCGCGCGGGAGAACGCCGAAGGCCCCTATCTGCTAGGCGGCCACAGCTTCGGCGGCCGCATGGCGTCCCACGGCGTGGTGGACCGCGGGCTGGATCCCGCCGGCTTGATCTTCTGCTCCTTCCCGCTGCACACCGCCGGCAAGCCGGCTACCAAGCGAGCCGATCATCTCGACGGCATTCGCGCCCCCACGCTGTTCCTCTCGGGCACGCGGGACGGCATGGCCGAAAAGGCGCTGCTGAACGATGTGGCGGCCCGCATCGGCGCCACGGTGCGCTGGCTGGATACCGCCGACCACGGCTACAAAGTGCTGAAGCGGACGCGCCAGCGCACCGACGACGTATTCGCCGAGATGGCCAGCTACGCAGGCGAATGGCTCACCAAAGCGCTCGGCGAATCCTGAAACCCTTTTGAGGACGCCCCATGAAGCTGTGTACGTTCACCCACGGACGAAAAACCCGCATCGGCGTCGTTGTCGGCGAACTGGTCATCGACCTGCCAGCGGTGGTTCCCGATCTGCCGGACGACATGATTTCCTTCCTCGCCGCCGGCGACGACGCCCTGGCCGCGGCGCGGGAGGCGCAAACGAAACCGGACGTGGCGTTCCCGGTGGCGGACGTGACCCTGGAAGCGCCGGTTCCTCGGCCGGGCAAGATTCTGGCCATCGGCCTGAACTACGCCGACCACATCGCCGAGACGGGTGCGCAGACGCCCACCGTGCAGATGTGGTTCAACAAGCAGCGCAACGCCGCCAACCGGCCCTACGGCAGCATCAACAAGCCGGCGGTGTCGGACATGCTGGACTACGAAGGCGAGTTGGTCTTCGTGATCGGCAAGCGCGCCAAGCATGTGCCGCGGAATCGCGCCTTCGAGGCGATTGCCGGCTACTGCTGCGGCAACGACGTGAGCGTACGCGACTGGCAGGCGGCGTCGCGCACCATGCAGATCGGCAAGTCCTTCGACACCCACGCGCCGTTCGGCCCTTGGATCGTGACGCAGGACGAAGTGGGCGATCCGCACAACCTTGGCATCCGCACCGTGGTGAACGAGGAAGTGCGGCAGAACTCGAACACCAAGCACCTGATCTTCGACTGCTGCGACCAGATCGAGCATCTCACCAAATCCTTCACCTTGGATCCGGGCGACGTCATCTTCACCGGCACTTCCTCCGGTGTCGCCGCGGCGATGAAGCCGCCGGCTTGGCTGAAGGCGGGCGACGAAGTCCGGGTGGAGATCGAGAAAATCGGCTTCATCGAGCACACCGTGGTGGAAGAGGACGCCGCTACGGTAATCGGCTGAGCGAGAGAAGAAGGAACGGATGAACCGGCGCAAACTGCCCACGGGCATCCAGACTTTCCGCGAGATCCGCGAAGACGACTGCTATTATGTGGACAAGACGGACTATGCGCTGCGGCTGGCGGACGAGGGCAAGCACTACTTTCTCTCCCGCCCGCGACGGTTCGGCAAGAGCCTGTTCCTAGACACCCTCAAAGAGCTGTTCGAGGGCAGCGAGGAGCTGTTCCGGGGACTGGCCGTCCATCAGCAGTGGCATTGGGACGCCCCGCATCCCGTCGTGCGCCTGAGCTTCGCCAAGGGAAACTTCAAGACGCCCGGCTATCTGCACACGAACACGATGGTGCAGCTAGAGCGCGTCGCGCGTCGGGCCTCGGTTCCGGTGGCCTACGATACGGCACCCGAACGCTTCGGCGATCTGATCGAGACGCTGCATGAGCGTACGCAGCGACGGGTAACGGTACTGGTAGACGAATACGACAAGCCGATTCTGGACGCCCTGGGCGATTCGGAGACGGCCACCGCCAACCGGGACTACCTGCGCGGACTGTACTCGACCATCAAGGATTGCGACGCGGACGTCCAGTTCTCCTTCCTGACCGGCGTGAGCAAGTTCCCGAAGACAGGTCTGTTCTCGACGGTGAACCAGTTCACGGATCTGACGCTGGAGCCGGCGTTCTCGACGATCTGCGGCTACACCGAACAGGACCTGGAGCAAGTATTCGCGCCGGAACTGCCGCAGTTCGACAGAGACAAGATGCGAACCTGGTACAACGGCTACAGCTGGGGCGGCGAGGAAACGGTCTACAACCCGTACGACGTACTGCTGCTGTTTCGAAGAGGACGGTTCGAGAACCACTGGTATCGAACCGGGACGCCGGAGTTCCTGGTGAAGATGCTGCTGGAACGCGGCATCGACGAACTCGGGCGCGTCGAAGGGACCACTGCCGGAGAGGATCGGCTGTCGGCGTTCGACATCGGCCGAATCGACACGGCCGCGCTGATGTTCCAGACCGGATACCTGACCATCAAGGAGACGCTGGAAGGGGACGGCGATCCGCAGTACCGGCTAGGCTACCCGAACGAGGAGGTGAGGCGCAGCGTGAACAAGAGCCTGCTGAATGCGCTGACGCGGAATCCGAGCGAGAACGAGGCGGAAACCCTGGGCCGGCGTCTAAAGGAGGCGCTGGCGGCGGCCGACTACGCGGGATTGCGGGCGGCGCTGGCGGCACTGTACGCGGCGATGCCGTACGAGCAGCGCATCGGCCACAGTCGGCAAGGCGAATACGAGGGGCATTATGTGGCGCTGGCCGGCGCATGCGCAAAGGGGGCCGGGGTGGAGGTGGTCATGGAGGAAAGCGGCAGCCGGGGACGTGCGGATGTGACGATGAAGTGGGGCGCGCGCGT
This sequence comes from Pseudomonadales bacterium, assembly GCA_963422285.2. Classification (GTDB taxonomy): domain Bacteria; phylum Pseudomonadota; class Gammaproteobacteria; order Pseudomonadales; family Azotimanducaceae; genus VXYL01. The sequence goes on from CAXXJO010000001.1 coordinate 82,146, forward strand.
CTACGTGTTCGAGTTCAAGCTGGTGGACGGAGAGGCGACCGGGGAAGCACTGGCCCAGGCGCAGGCGAAAGAGTACGCGGAGAAGTACCGGCATCTCGGCCCCGCCGTCCACTACGTTGGGGTGGAAATCGGGAGAAGAAGCTGCGACATCGTCGGGTTCGAGGCGGAACCGGCGTTCGAGTAGCCGACTTGGCTCCATCGCCGGCGTTTCGACGAGGAAGCCGACCCGTAGCGTGAAAGGCTGGTAGTGGATTCGTTTCAATCCGTGTCGTCGCGCTGCGCCATGCAGACGCAAGGTGCGGGTATTGGACGCTATCGGATGCCGCATGTAGCAGTGCATATGCAGCGGCACGGTTTATCGAATTGCAAGGGACAGTCGGACAACGCAATCGCGCAGGGCATCCGCGCCGAGGCGATGCGTCTGATTCTGGAGAGGCGCCAGTACTTGAGGCCCATGTTCGCCGGAAAAAAGCTGACGGATGTTCACGATCTGCGGCTGTTGTCGGAGACGTTGAGCAGGAGGCACGACCGGCTTGGGCCAGCCTATACCATCCCTAGCGGCGGGGGTTCAAGACAGAAACACCGGCCGCCAGATGACGATGCGCGAACGATATCGGCGTTCGCCAAGCGGCCATAAAACCATCGGCACACCAAGCCGCCCGACTTGGCGCTAGCGGCACAAAGAAACATTCTGCTTTGCATCGACAAGAATGAAAAATATTGCGGAACCGCTACGCGCCGTGGAACAGCGCTGGTTTGCATTCTCCAGAGCGGAGGCTATACGTCTACATTCGAATCTAGTGCGTGGCGCTAGTTCCGCGATTCTTTAGCTACCGAGCCTGCTGACCGGTTGCTAGCGGAGTCAACCGCTAATCGTCGCGTCGGCGCGTCCTGGAGCACACCGAGCGTCTTCGGACCGAGTTTCGATCAGGGGAAGGAGTCGGCCAGCCAAGAGATGCGGCCTTGGCCATACGCTTTTTCGTAGTACCTGCCATCTGCGGCGACGAGCTTGGCGTCGGGGATCGACAAAGCTGTCGCATGGTACAAGTGTCGAATAGGTGATGCCGTAAGCGGATAGAGAGAGCCGTCGCCAACGAATAGATGGCGACAGACTCCGCGACCGCGCCACTTGATCCTCCACAGGTTGTCGAGGCTCTCGGCGGCATTGGCTGGGTCCTTGCGGGCGAACACGGCCGCGACCCCGGCGAAGAAGCGCGGCGGCTGGACCCTTTGTACTTGGTCGTTGTCGATGCCTCCGAGAATGTCCACTGCCGGGCTGACATCCGGTTCATCCGGCTGCTCCTTGAAGAACCTCTTCAGCGCCACGCTTGCATCGATAACAAGGATCACGGCTTGCCTTCGTGACGGGCGGAGCGCAACTCGAGATCGCCCACCGCCGGCGCCATCCGCCTGCAACGCAGGATATGCACAATGGCATCGTGGCTTTCTCGATCCTGACGATCCCTCTCCACCCCGCCTCGCGCATCAATTCGGCGATGACGGCGCTCTTGTTGCGACCCTGAAAGGCCTCGTTGAAGACGCTCTTGACGTCATCGGGGACGCTGAAGTTCACGATTGCCATAACGGCCGCCGCCATTGTTGAAAGTTTCAACAATGGTAGGGCAGTGTTCGTCGCGCTTCGATAAAGCTGTTTCGCCGACTCCCCGCCCTATTGGGGCTTGCAGCGGCAAGTTGTGTCCGGTCGGTAGACTTCGCGGCAACTCGCAGTCACCGCGAGGGTGCCGAGCAAGGGTTTCCGAACGACTTGCCTGCCCGCCCAAGGCAGATTCGGGCTGTTGGTGCCTTGAGGTCTTGACAATGCCATGCGTCCATCCCCTCCGCGCACGGGGTGCCCAGCAGGTGATCGCCACCGTGCAGGACATCGCCCTGGATACCCTCTCCACTGCCTCGACGAGCCGGTGGGCGTCGCCTTCGCAAACGACAGCAAAGCCTACGTGGCGCCGTCCACATCCAACCTCATCGTCGTAAGCGGCACTCGGCTGTGCATGATCCCGTTCGAGTCCAACAACCAAAGCCAGCTGTCGGGCTGCCGTGCCGAGCGCACCGACAAGCGTCACCTGTACCTTTGATGCCGAATCCGCCATGATCCCGCTATTCTTTGTCGTCCGATACGTTCGCGAAACGCACGGACTGGAACTCGAGGAGATGGAAGGATGAAGAAGAGTCGAACGTCGATCCGCGCTGGCCTGTCGCTGGCGAGCGCTTGGTTCGCCGCGGCTGCGTTGAGCGTCGAGATCGAGCGCGTCGAGCCGCCCTCCTGGTGGGTCGGCTTTCGGCATGCGGAACTGCAATTGCTGATCTACGGCGAAGGCGTGGCGGGGTTGCGGGCGCATGTCGATGCGCCCGGCGTCGCCGTGCGCGAGCACGCAACCACGGGCAACCCCAACTATCTCTTCCTGCGCCTCGACATCGATAAGAACGCAAAACCCGGAGAGTTCGACATCCGGTTCGACGGCGGCAAGGAAGCACTCCGCCATCGCTATCGCCTTGCCGCCCGCAACCCCGATCCGGCCTGGACGCGAGGCTTCACGTCCGCCGACGCCATCTACCTCATCACGCCGGATCGCTTCGCCAACGGCGACCCGAACAACGACGAACTGCCCGGCTTGCGGGACGACAAGCTCGACCGCGACGTGCCGTTGGCGCGTCACGGCGGCGACATCCAAGGCATCATCGAGCGTCTCGACTACATCGCCGGCCTGGGCTTTACCACCATTTGGCTCAATCCGGTTCTGGAAAACGCGATGCCGGAGTTCTCTTACCACGGCTATGCGACCACCGACTTCTACCGAGTGGATCCGCGCTTCGGCAGCAACGACGATCTGGCCGCGCTCGCTAGAGCCGGACGCGAGCGCGGCGTTGGCCTCATCATGGACATGATCGTCAATCACAGCGGGCTGCATCATTGGTGGATGGCCGATCTGCCGAGCGAAGACTGGATCAACCAATGGGGCGGCTATGTCGGCACCAACCACGCAAAGACCCTGAGTCTCGATCCCTATGGCGCGGAGGTGGACCGCGAAGAGTTCTACGCCGGCTGGTTCGTGCCGAGCATGCCGGACCTCAATCAACGCAATCCGCTGATGGCGAACTACCTCATTCAAAACGCCATCTGGTGGATCGAGTCGCTCGGTCTGGCGGGCGTGCGCATGGATACCTATCCCTATTCCGGCGGCACTTTCATGGCGGAGTGGACTCGCCGCGTGATGCAGGAATTCCCGACGTTCAACGTGGTGGGCGAGGAGTGGACGGAGAATCCACTCATCGCCGCCTATTGGCAGCGAGGCCGCGTCAATCACGACGGCTATCGTTCCTGGCTGCCGAGCGTGATGGATTTTCCGCTGCAAGCCGCGCTCGTTTCGTCGCTGACCGCAGAGGAGGCGTGGTCCAGAGGCTTGGCTACGCTGTATTCCACGCTGGTCAACGATGTCCTCTACCCCGACCCCCACGCGCTGGTGATCTTCGGCGACAACCACGATACCGACCGCATCTTTACCCAGCTTGGGGAAGACGCGGGCCTGTTCGAGTTGGCGATGGCCTATCTCGCCACCATGCGCGGCATACCGCAGATCTACTACGGCACCGAAATCCTTGTCAGCAACGACGGCGGCCACGGCACCATCCGCAGCGATTTTCCCGGCGGCTGGCCGGGCGACGCCGTCGACGCCGTCTCCGGCAAAGGGCTGTCCGCCGCCAAGCGGCAGGCGCAATCCTTGGTGAGATCGCTCTTCGCCTGGCGCCAGACCCAGCCAGTCGTCCACACCGGCGCCCTGACGCACTTCCTGCCCAAGGCAGGCGTGTACGTCTACTTCCGATCCTTGGGCGACAATTTGGTGATGGTGGTGCTGAACAAGAACGCCGCCCCCTATTCCCTGGCCTTGGCGCGATTTCGGGAAGTGCTGGGCGATGCTCGCCGCGGCGTCGATGTCGTTCGCGGCAAAACGTTCGATCTCGGCAGGTCCATCGACCTGATGCCGCGCGCAGCGCTGGTTCTTGAAGTGGATCGCTAGTCGCCAAGCTCCCGGCAGGCGAACCTTCGCATCGTCCAGCTAGTCCTCCAACGCCGGACCCTCGCAGGGCGAGTCGAGCGTTGGCTGCTCGCACAATCGGTTGTCCATGTGGAGGAATGGCCGTGGCTGGGGTGGAGAGTCAAGCGGGCGAGCATCGTCCCGGCAGCGAGTTGGGGGCGAGCGCCTCGACGCGGGCGGCCAGCTCGCGCACATGGTCGTCTTCAGCACCGAGTTCGCCAAGGGCCGCGGCCAGTTCGAGCAGGTAGTCCGCGTTGGTCCCGCTCGGCCCCTTGGCATGCAGGATGTGTACGGCGATGTCGTCCAGGGACGCGGCGCCCAGGAACGCAGGATTGTCCGCAGGCGCGAGGTAGGTGATGCCGCGGATCCCCTTGGCACAGGAGCTCGAAAGGCAAGTCCCGGCAAGAAAACGGATGTCCACTTGCACACGCTCGTAGCCGTTTTTCTCGCGGCGGTCCAGGTGCTGGAAAACCTCTTCGTCCACTTGATACGCCATGCCGACACAAGCGCCAGCTGCGTCTTCCACCAGCGTCACCACGCGGCCCGGCGCGTCCGGCGTGCCGCGATGATCGTGGGAGCCTTGCCAGAAGCGGCGCGTCCAGCCGTGGACCACCGCCTCTCGACGGTGGTGGTAGGGGAAATCGACGCGCCAGATCAGCGAGCCGTAGCCGAACAGCCAGTGCTTCAAGCGGTGGGCCGGGTGACGTTTCGGCGCACTATGGCACAGTCGGCCAAACGACAGAACGCCGCGCGGGTGGTTCGGGTGTCGGTGGGCCTGTCGATGCCGGCGGCCACGGGGTTCTCTCGGTCGGACGTTGCGCCATGATCCCGCCGCTCCCGGGCGATTCAAGGTCGGATCGTCAGCGCCGTGGCCTGCCGCCGCGCCGCCTCGCGGTTCCGTCGAACGTCGAGAACATCCATGCCGCCGCAGCAGCCATCGCCGCACGGCCGCCGGCACCTCGAACCGAGACGCGGCTCGGCTGGCATCGAAGAGATCGCCCTGTCCGGCCATCCACGACCCATCGCGGTCCTATACAGGATCATCCACTGCCATTCACAGAATATCCCCAGAAACATGCATCGATTTCATCGTTTCGAGGCTTGCGCAGCTTGTCCACGGGCGTATCGTAGGCTGTGCGGATGGGGGGAGCGGCGCACGGCCTGACAAGGATGTGCCTTCGTATCGCCAAAGTCCGAAGTCCTAGCGAATACCCAAGGACGGGCATGCAAGGGCGCAGCGGCACCGCGACGCGGCAGCGAGCATTCGATGCCGTGGTTCCGGAGCCCGCGGTCGGCTGGCCATGCGCCAGCGGACACGACGTAGCAAGGCGTCGTTAAAGAACCGCTCGAGTCCGCTGTGCTCCGCGCACCGACGGGTGATGCGAAGAGACGGCAAACCGCGCTCCTGCACCTCGGGGCAGCCCGAGGGTGCGGAGCTCGGTGCGAAAGGACCCCGTCGCAAGGCGGGGTTTTTCTTGGAGAATGCATTTCGCTGCGCCGGGCTGCGGCGCGTCCGGCCACGCGCCGGACGCGGTGGCGAATGCCGGCCGGGCACGGGTTGTTGGTGGACAAGGGTGCGCTCGCCTGCCTGCCAAAGAGAAGCGAAGTCGGACGGTTCTCAGGCGAACAGATCCAGTTGGTTGTCGCCCTCCTGCTTCCGTTTTCCGGGCCCTTGGGAACGATGCCGTTCCAGCAGCCGCTCTTCGATGTCGGCGAGGTAGGGGGAAGGCGGCAGCTCGCGCACCTTCCCTCGCCACAGGCGTTTCCTTGCCCGGCACAGCAGCAGCTTGGTCTTGGCGCGGGTGACGCCAACGTAGAACAGCCGTCGTTCTTCATCGAGAACAGCCGGGTCGGCCTTGCCCCAGGCGAGTGGAAGCAGGCCGCTTTCGCAGCCGACGATGAAGACCACGGGGAACTCCAGCCCCTTGGCGGCATGCAGGGTCAGCAGCGAGATGCGATCGGCGCGAGGGTCCCAGGCGTCGATCTGCATGCCCAGGGAAAGCTCGGTCAGAAACTGCTCCGGATCGTCCCCGCACCTCTTGGCGATCGGCCGCAACAGCTCGCAGGCTTCGCGCATTTCCGCAGCTCGCTCCAGGTCCAGGCCGGCAGCGGTTTCGAGTTGCTCCCAAACCGAACCCGCCTCCGGCTTTTCCCGCAAGACGTCCACCAAGCCAACGACGCCCGGATGGTCGAGCAAGTATCCGTGAGAGCGATGCTGAAAGGGCATGCCCGAACGCGCCAGCGCTTCGACAAGAGCAGCGGCCTGGGCTTCGGTACGGTAGAGGACGGCGAAATCCGAGAACGAGAAGTCTTGTCCTTGGGAATCCGAGCGGCCGCTGTCGATGGAGAAAAAGGTATGGCCGCCGAGCAACTTCTCCAAGGACTGCACGACGAACTCCGCTTCGGCCCGTTCCGTGGGCGCCTCATGGATTGCGACGCGGTCCGATGCCTCTTCGAGCACGGGAATGGAACCCTGCCCGGCGATCACCTGAGACGACAGCGCGACGATGTTCCGGCCCGAGCGGTAGTTGCGATTCAGCCGCACCACCCGAGCGGTCGGAAAATCCTGCTCGAACGACGAGAAGAAGCGCACATCCGCGCCTCGGAAACCGTAGATCGCCTGGTCCGGGTCGCCGATGGCGCAGAGATTGCCGTCCGGCGGCACCAGTTGCTTGACCAGCCGAACCTGCTGCTCGTCGACATCTTGGTATTCATCGATGCACACCCACGGATATTGCTGCCGGACGTGCGCTCGCAACGCCGGCACGGATTCCAGCGCATCCGCTACTCGGATGACGAGGTCGTCGAAATCGCATAGGTTGCGAATTTCCATTTCTCTGCGATAGACGTCGAACGCCTGCTTCCGGTTCTCGTCCGTTGGCGCCGCGCTCGTACGCTTGGCCTGGGAGATGGCCGAAAGTTGGCGGCGAGCCTGCCGTTCCGAAAGACCCAAGGCATCCTGCAGCAGTTGCCGCCGCTCGGCCTGTGAAGCCACTCGAAATCCGCGCTGCAAACCGGCTGCGTTCCAGTTCTCCTGCAGGAAAGCAAAGCCGAAGGAATGAAACGTATGCAGCGGAATACGCTCCCAGACATCCGGCAACAGCGTTCGCACGCGATCGCGCATTTCGCCTACCGCTTTGCGCGTGAAGGCAATGGCGAGACACTGGGCCGGAGCAACGCCGCCGCGGGCGATCAAGTGGGCGACGCGATGGGTCAGGGTTCTGGTTTTGCCAGACCCGGGGCCAGCCACGATGAGCAGCGGCCCGACGACGGTTTCGACGGCACGGCGTTGATCGACGTCCAGCCCGGCCAAGAGGTCGGCATCGTCCGAGTCTGGCATCCCTAGGGTTGGCGACGACGACGTTTCGGACCGACGACGTGCCGCCACGCGTCGCTCGGCTACAGGCGAAGGCGGCGGTTGGTCTTGTGGCGCTGACGCGCTTGGCTCTTGAAACAGCGAGGCACCTTGGGTGCGCTGGCGCAGCTCGGCATCCTCGAACAGGCGGATCGTGCCGTACACGCCATCGTAGCCGGCCTGTCGAATCACCTCCTGCCTGCGCAGGCGGGAAACCGCTTCGGCGACCAGCGACGACGCGGCCGGCTCGATGTCTTCCAACGGCAGAGAATCGAGCAGCGGCAGCTCCGGCCCCAGCCGCCCTAGCAGCCCTTCGTAGTGTCGGGCGACGGTTTTGCTTTTCGCCCCCACCTGATGGATCTCGGAGAGGATTTCAGGCAGGGGAACGAGGCTGCGCATGGAACCGGCCGTTTCAGGTGGCGCGGCCGCCTCGACCCGGTCCGCGAGGTATTCCACCCGATGCATCACGCCCACCGTCAGCGGCTTGCCGCAGGCCGGACACAGTCCGTCGTGTCGTCGGGTCTCGTCCGGCGAAAGGCGAATCCGGCAGTTGCGGTGGCCGTCGTGATGGTACTTCCCTTCTTCGGGAAAGAACTCCAACGTGCCTTCGTAGCCCTGTCCCGTCCGCAAGGCGTCGCGCAGGGCGAAATAGTCCAGTTCGGTGTCGAAGACACACACTTCCCGCCCCAGCTTTTCCGGCGAGTGGGCATCGGAGTTGGACACCAGCCGAAACCGATCCAGGGACGATACCCGCCAGTTCATCGGCGGGTCCGAGGACAGCCCGGTCTCGACGGCGAAGATATGGGGCGCGAGGTCGCCGTAGCAGTCGTCGATGGCGTCGAAGCCGGATTTCGAACCGAGGACGGCGAACCAGGGCGTCCAGATGTGGGCCGGCACCAGATACGAATCCGGGCCCGACTCCAAAGCGATCTCCAGCAGGTGCCGAGAGTCCAGCCCAAGGATCGGCCGGCCGTCCGAATGCAGGTTGCCGATGCGGGAGAGGCTGTCCACCACCCGCTCGGTGGCGTCGAAATCCGGGGTGTAGATCAGATGGTGGATCTTGCGCGTCTTGTCGTGTTTCTTGTAGATGGTGGAGATCTCCACCGACAGCATGAAGCGAGTGGCGGTGCGGCTGCTCCGGCAGGCTGGCGGCAACCGCTCTTCGACGGCTCGTTCCAGGTCGGGCCGCAAGCGGAACAGTCCAGGTTCCGCCGGCACCAGCTTCTCCTGCAGTTCGGTTCGCCAAGCCGGATGGGTGAAGTCTCCGGTGGCGACGACGGCGATACCCTTCTTGCGCGCCCAAATGGCCAGATGTTCCAGATCGCTGTGCCTGCTGGTGGCGCGGGAATATTTGGAATGGACGTGCAAATCGGCATAGAAAGCCATGCGGCGGACTCCTCACCCTGCCCCGGCGAGCTGCCATCCCGCTCGAGCGCAGGATGAATTACACGCTGTCGACGGCGAAGGGTCAAGGCTGTCATGGACAGCATCGAAAGCGAGGGCAGGCGGCCCGTTGCGCGGCTCGGCAACGCGGCACACGAGGCCGTGTTCGTACTGGCCATCGACTGCCACACCGCGCCGGGACAGCGGCATGCGAGTGGGGCCAGCGCCTTGAAGACAAGGTACACTCCAGCAGCCGTGGATTTGCGTCATGCCGCTGTCGTCGTCTGGCTCCTGAGTTGGTTCGGCATGCTGGCCGCCTACTCGGCGTCTGCCTGGGGCGGCCATGTGCCGGACTGCATACCCCACCTCGCCGGCTGCGCGAGCATCAGCGCCAGCGGGCGCCATGGTGCCGGCTTCTTCATCTTCAAGGCGGCTATGATCCCAGCCGCCGCGTTCTATGCCGTCTACTGGCTGCTCTGCGACCACTGGCTGCGCACCTGCGCCGATGCGCCGGCGAGGTGGCGTCGCGTCATGCTGGCTGTCGGCTTGGTCGGTGCCGCGGCGTTCGTCCTCTACGCCACCTTTCTGGGTTCCGATGGTGATTCCTACCGCGCCATGCGCCGCTATGGCACTGTGGTGTTCTTCGGCTTCACCTACTTGGCGCAACTGCTGTTGCTGTACCGGGCACGGGCGCTGTTCGGCGATACGCCCCTGGTGCGGGCGAAGGTGATTCTTTGCCTGGCCATGCTGGCCGAGGGTCTGGTGCTCGGGGCGCTGACGTACTTCGTGGCCAACGACGCCTGGCTGGAGAACCTGACCGAGTGGCACGTCGCCTCGGCGCTGGCCTTCTATCCGTTCCTCACTTGGCTGATGTGGCGCAAGACCAGCTTCGCGGTCGAATTCAAGAGCCCTAGCCCACCACCCGACTAGACGTTTGTCGATCCGCGGCTTGCCGTGGCTGCTCGGCGGAGAGTTGCTGCTATGACGCTGTCAGACGATGCGGCTTCCCGTCTTGCCCCAGTACTCGTCCTTCAGCAGGCGCTTGTAGAGCTTGCCGGTGGGCAGGCGCGGCAGCTGGTCTCGAAAATCCACGCTCTTCGGGCACTTGTAGTGGGCGATGTGTTCTCGGGCGTAGGCGACGAGTTCGGCTGCAAGGGCAGCGTCCGGGACGACGCCTTCCACCGGCTGCACCACGGCCTTCACTTCTTCGCCCATGTCGGGATTCGGAACGCCGATGACGGCCACGTCGGCCACCTTGGGATGCATCACCAGGGCATCCTCGATCTCTTGGGGATAGATGTTGACGCCGCCGGAGATGATCATGAAGGTGGCGCGGTCGGTGAGATGCAAGTAGCCATCGTCGTCCAGATAGCCGACATCGCCCAAGGCGGACCAGTTCGGGTGCGCCGGATGCTGGGCGTCCTTGGTCTTCTGCGGATCCTTCAAGTACTCGAACGGCATCGCCGGCAGCTCGAAATAGACGATGCCGGGCTCGCCATTGGGCAGTTCCTTGCCGTCTTCGTCGCAGATGTGGATGGTGCCGAGGATCGACCGCCCGACGGTGCCGGGATGGGCCAGCCATTCTTCCGGGCCGCAGTGGGTGAAGCCGTTCATTTCCGTGCCGCCGTAGTACTCGTAGAGGATCGGCCCCCACCAGTCGAACATCTGCCGCTTGACGCCTTCGGGACAGGGCGCGGCGGCATGGATCGCCACCTTGTGGGAAGAGAGATCGAATCCCGTGCGCTCCGCTTCCGGCAGCTTCAGCATGCGCGTGAACATAGTGGGCACCCACTGGCTGTGGGTAACCTTGTACTCTTCGATGGCTTGCAGCGCCTGCACGGCATCAAAGCGGCGCAGCATGACCACGGTACCGCCAAGCGCCTGCACGGACTGGCAGAAGCCGATAGGCGCGGAGTGGTACAGCGGCGCTGGCGAGAGGTAGACGGCGTTCTCGTCGAAGCCCCACAAGGCTCGCTGCAAGCCGCCCACGGGGTTGTTCTCCTCGGCGATGGAGGCGTCCGGCAGCGGACGAAAGATGCCCTTGGGGCGGCCGGTGGTGCCGGAACTGTAGAGCATGAACGAGCCAGCCGGCTCTTCGGCCAGGGGTTCGGCCGGATGCGCGCCGATGGCCGCGTCGAAATCCTCGTAGCCTTCGACAGCGCCGTCCGCCATCAGCCAGGTTTCGCAGTTCGGCGCATGGGCGGGAATATCCGTCGCTATCTCGGCCAGCGCCTGCGAGGCGACCAGCACCCGGGATTCCGAATTGTCGACGATGTAGGCCGCTTCCTCGGCGGTGAGGTAGCGGTTGACCGTGGTGAGGTACAGACCGGAGCGGAACGCCGCCCACAGCACATCGAACACGACGGGGTTGTTCTCCATGAAAACGCAGACGTGGTCGCCCCGGCGCAGACCCCGCGCCCACATCAGTTGCGCGAGGCGGTTCGAGCGGTCGTTCAGCTCGCCATAGGTGCGCACGGCTCCCGTGGCAGCGTCAATGACGGCCGGCTTGTCGGGAAACGACTTGGCCCAATGTCCCGGGTACATGCGCTATCCTCCTTCGCATTCAGCTCGTGGGTGGCTGCCGCAACGCTATCGAACTTTCGCCACAAATGCGACACACTCGCCATCTCGACAGCAACGAGGAGGACGGGAAGGCCTATGAAAACGGTACAAGACGTCTTGCAGCACAAGTCGCGTCTGAAAGGCGGCCCAGGCAGCGAAGAAGAAGGCGTGTTTTCGATCACTCCCATCGCCAGCGTCTTCGACGCCATCGAGTTGATGTCCGACCGTCATGTAGGCGCCCTGCCGGTGATGATCGAAGGCAAGCTGGTGGGCATCATTTCCGAGCGCGACTACGCCCGCAAGGTGATCCTGAAGGACAAGGCGTCCAAGCAGACGCGGGTTTCGGAGATCATGACCCGAGAGGTCATCACCGTGACCCAGCACGATCGGGTGTCCGACTGCGTGGATCTGATGACAGACCACCACATCCGCCATTTGGTGGTGGTGGACGACGGCGTGGTCACCGGCATCCTGTCCCTGCGGGACCTGTTCGTGGAGATCATCGACGAACAGTCCGAGACCATCGATCAGCTGGAGGGCTACATCCGGGGCGGACAGTGACCACGTGCTGCTTCGCCGCGACTCGGATTTCGCTGGCGTGAAATCGGCCAGGGGAGGCCCTACGCTTGCCTCCCGCCGGCAGTCGTCAGAGCGTTGAAGGCGTCGTCGGTAGTGCGGAACACCTGCCCCGACAGCCAAGCGGCGACATCGGCATGGTCCAGTTGATCGCGCACCGGGCCTTTCGCTTCGCACAGATGCAAGGCCACGCCGCCGTCGCCCAGGTGGAACGTCAAGCGCTGCAGCATCTCCAGGCCGGAGGCGTCGATGAAGTTGACGGCACTCATCACCAGCACCAAGTGCCGGACGTCTTCGCTCCTGGCCGCCAGCGCCGACAGCCGGCTTTCGATCTGGCCGGCGTTGGCAAAGTACAGGCTCTCGTCCACGCGCACCGCCAGAATATGCGGCCAGGTATGCACGGCGTAGCGTTCGACGTTGCGGAAATGGGGCGTGTCGCCCAGCCGCCCCAGCACCGCGATGTGCGGACGGCTGGAACCGCGCAGGAACAGTGCGATGGAAACCAGCACGCCCAGCAGCAGGCCGGCTTCCACGCCGACGGCCAGCACCCCGACGAAGGTGGCGACGTGGGCAATCGCGTCCGGGCGATGGAAGTGCCATTGCCGGCGGATGGCGCGGAAGTCCATCAGGCCCGAAACCGAGACGATGACGATGGCGGCCAGCGCCGCATGGGGCAGGTTCTCGAACAGCGGCGTCAGCCACAGCAGCATGATCACGATCGCCCCGGCGCAGATCAGTACGCTTACCGGCGTACGGCCGCCAGCGGCGTGGTTGATGCCCGAGCGGGAGAAGCTGCCGGCCACGGGATAGGCACCGGAGAATGCCGCTGCGACATTGGCAGTACCGAGGGCGACAAGCTCCTGGTGGCTGTCGATGCGGCGCCGCGTCAGCGTTGCCAAGGTCTTGCCCACCGAGTAGCTTTCCACATAGGCGACCAAGCCGATCAGGGCCGCGTTGGGCGCCAAATCCCACCACAGGGCCGCATTGAAGATGGGGACCGTCAATGCCGGCAGGCCAGCGGGCACGAACCCTACGGTCTCCACATCCAACTCCAGGGCGGCAACGGCAGCAGTGGCGGCGACGGCGACCAGCACCGGCACGGCGCGACCAATGGGATGGTGGGCCGGGGCGCCGCGAATCAGCGCCGGGCCGGTGCGACGCGCCAGCCAGAGCACGGACAAGCTGGCGACGCTGATGACCAACGCCGCGAGCTGGACTTGGTCAAGCGAGTTCGCCAGGGCGACGGCTCGGAACAGCGGGCTGCCGTCGCGGGACGGGGGAATGCCAGCGCAGGGGCCGAGCTGGCTCAGGACGATGAGCACCGCGGCGGCGTTGACGAACCCGGCGATTACCGGATGGCTCAGCAGACTGACAGCGCCGCCCATGCGCAGCAGCCGCAGCAGCCACAGGAACAGCCCGACTTGCAGGCTGAGCACCGTGGCGATGGCGAGATACTCGTCCGAGTACGCCGCCGCATGTTCGCCCACGGTGGCAGCGACCATGAGCGCCGCGATGGCCACCGGCCCCACCACCAGCTGCCTCGACGAGCCGAGCACCGCGTATACCATCATCGGCACCAGACAAGCGTACAGCCCCGCCTGCGCGGGCAGTCCGGCGAGAATCGCGTAGGCGAGGGCTTGGGGAATGGTGACGACCCCCAACACCAGCCCGGCGACGAGATCGTGGGGGAAGTCCTGGGCCCGGTACGACCTGGCGACATCGACGATGGGCAGATGGTGCGACCAGTTCTTGGCGGAAAGCGGCATGGTCCCGTCTTCGGGGCAGCGGTGGCATTGTAGCCTGCAATGGCTTGGGAGAATTTCGCGGACAGGGCTGCTTGCGCGTGGGCGCCTGCGGCGATCGCTTTCTATCCGGACACGACGAGCCGGGTTCCAGCCGGGGCCCCATGGCAGCGGCGTGGCAGAGCGATATTGGTTGCTCCAAGTGCTGCTCGCACGGTAGCCTGCAACGCGACTTCGCAGGCAAAACCCGCCATGAGACGAAACAATCCTCCATCCAGGAACCGCAGCACCGGCACCCGAGCAGAACGACATGGCTGGGCGACGCTCGCCCTGCTGCTGTTCCTGCCGACCTGGGGCATCGCCGCGGAGTACCCGGATCCCGAACGCTTCCGCAATGCCATTGATGCATTCCTGGCAGCAGAAGCGGAATCGCCGCCGCCAACGGGCGCCATTGTCGCCACCGGCAGTTCGAGCATGCGAGGCTGGCATGGCCGCATGGCCGACGATCTGGCGCCGCTCACCCTGATCCGGCGCGGTTTCGGCGGCAGCAACATGGCCGATGTGCGCCACTTCCTGGGCGAACTCGTAGAGCGCCACCACCCGCGCGCGGTGCTGCTCTACGAAGGCGACAACGACGTCGCCCTAGGTGCCAGTCCAGAGGAGATACTGACCCACTTCGACGCCATTGCGGCGACCCTCCGTGAACGACTGCCCGAGACCCGCATCTACCTCCTGGCGGTGAAGCCGAGCCTCCGCCGCTGGCACCTCTGGGACGTGATGCAGGCCACCAACGAGGGCTTTGCCGAACGCGCTCGAGACAACCCGCGCATCGTCTTCATCGATGTGGCGACGCCGATGCTGAACGATGCAGGCGAACCCCGCGAGGACATCTTCGCGGCCGATCGCCTGCACATGAACAGCGCCGGCTACGACCTCTGGCGAGACGCCGTGCGCCCGATCCTGGTGCCAGCGGAAGCGGCCTTCGAGCCGGCGCCGAATCCGTAGCGGGAGAGCTGCGGCTCGCTGGCTACAGAGGCTGACCCGCACGTTGCGCGGCAGCACCAAGTGAAACGCCCACCGGCGCGGTCGCGACGGCAAGGCGAGCCTCGACTGATGGAAGTAGGCGATATCGCCGTCTTCGGCGTCGAACAGGTTGTGAATCTCCATGCCGAGATCCCGGGCCCGCCAACACACGCCGCCGCCAGCATCGAAGATGGTAGCGGCGCCGTGTTCGACGCTGCCGTCTTGGATCATGGGGTCGGGTCTCCGGCACGATGCGTCGCGGTTCGCTTTGAACGCGCCTGCAACCGCGGGCACCCGCAACCACTGATCGGCAGAGGCCGGAAAACAGGGCAATTGCCGGGATCGAAGGACACCCGCTCTTCGTCATGGGGACTCCGCCAGGATAATCAAACGCGGCGAGGAACGGTCGAGGCGGCATCCGTCAAAGCCGCCGAAATGCTCGATGACGCGAAATCCAGCCATGCACGGCAGAAGCGCAAGCTCCTGAGCGCTGTATATCCGTTCGTCATGACGATGAACGCGGCGGCGACCGTCCCGCCCGACGATTGTCCAGGCGGCATGGATGCGTCCGGTCGCCGCTTCCCAGCGGCGGCGTTCGAGAACGATCGAGCCGTCGCCGATCGCGCTCGCGAAAGACGCCCTTCAGGTAATCGCGGTTGATCACGTCGATCAGGAAACATCCGCCAGAGCGCAGAACCCGAGCGACTTCCGCCAGTGCGCACTGGGTTGCCGGCGTCGTCGAAGTAGCCGAAGGATGTGAAGAGGTTGCCGGCGGCGGCAAACGTTCCGTCTCAAAAAGGCATCGAACGCATATCGGCCTGAAGCCGACGCGCCGGCGTTCGACGCCCGCTGTCGGGCAAGCTCGCAGTGGTAGGCGGATAGATCGAGTCCCGCAACGCGGAACCCGCGTTGCGCGAGGGAGACCGCGTGGCGGCCCGATCCGCAGATCGAGTATCCGTTGCTCCGCAGACCCCTGCAGGACCGCCGCGACGAACGCGGTTTCGCGCGCCGTGCATTCGGCGAAGGCTTCGTTGTCCTGGCCGTTCGCGCCGCCCGGGGCAAGCACGTCGAACCAGTCTCGCTCGAAGACCGTCTTGTACCAGGGAGGGTTGTCGGTGCTGTCTGTCATCGCCCTTCCGTCGGCAAGGCCATGGCACGGCGCAAGCCCCGCCGACGCAAGTTGAAGACGACTGCCTGTGCAGGACGAAACCGCCCGACCCGACGGCGACGGGACGAGACACAGCCCGGCCACTGCGCGCAGCGCTGCGGCGCACGACTGCCGCCGCCAACCACAGCCACAAGGTGCCGCCGACACTGCTAGACTCGCTCCGCCGTACGGGGAAGCAAGGGGAAAGCATGTCCGCACCATCTGCACTACCGGCAGGCGACGCCGCCGCCTTGGGGTTCGATCCCGAGCGGCTGGCGCAGATCGGCCCCGCCATGCAGGCTTATATCGACGACCGGCGAGTGCCGAACCTGGTCACGCTGGTCGCCCGCCGGGGTCGGATCTTGCATTTCGAGGCCCGTGGCGTACTCGATTTCGAGACCGGTCGCAACGCCACCAAGGACAGCCTGTTCCGCATGTTTTCCAATACCAAGCCGCTGGCGGGAGTGGCGGTGTGCATCCTTCACGAACGGGGTTTGCTGACGCCGGACGATCCGGTGTCGAAGTTCCTGCCGGAGTTCCACGACAACCGCGTGCAGATACCCAACGCGCCAATGATGACCGAACGCGCTCGGCGGCGAATCACCGTGCGCGACTGCATCACCAACACCACCGGGTTCACGAATCCGGCGACCATGCCGGCGAGCTACCGCGAGCAGTACCGGGATGCGCTGAATGTGCTCGGCTGGATCCGCCGCCACGAAGGCGTCGAGACGCCGCCGCACCGGGAACGGGTGCGCGCCCTCGCGGAACTGCCGCTCATGGCCCACCCCGGCGAACACTTCGGCTACCACGTCGGCTATCCGGTGCTCACCGAGGTAATCGCCGAAGCGAGCGGCCAGCCCGTGGACGTGTTCTTCCGCGACAACATTCTCGATCCGCTGCAGATGAACAGCACCGGCTTCTACGTCAAGAAGGGGCTGGAGGAGCACTTCGGCGACAGCTACGTACCCCGCGAAATCGACGGCAGGATGCAGCTCGTGGCATTCGACAAGGGCGAGACCAGCGAGAAGATCACCGGAGCGGGCGAGTTCTGCGTCGGCGGCTCCAGCGGCGGCGTCGTTTCGACCGCCGGCGACTACGCGCGCTTCGGACAGATGCTGCTCAACGGTGGCGAACTCGACGGCGTTCGCATTCTGGGGCGCAAGACCATCGATCTCATGATCGGCAACCACACCGGCGACATGGAGATTCCCATGACCGGCCCCGGCTTCCATTGGGGGCTCGGCGTCGCCACCTACCACGGCCGCAACCGCCCAGCCCCCCTCATTCGATCGGTGGGTACCTACGGCTGGGGCGGCGCCGCCGGCACCACCTACTTCGCCGACCCCGCGGAAAAACTGCTCGGCGTCTGTCTGACCCAGGTGATGCAGCACGGCACCATGCCCGACAACGACTATCAGGAGACCTTCCAGCGTCTCGTTTACCAAGCGCTCGCATAGCGGACTCGGCATCGCGGCTTTGCCCGGGACAGGGCCATTCCATGCTGGCCGAACTCCCGGCTTTGGGCGCCGGCGCATTCCAATGCGTGCGATTGGCGCGTCCAGCTCGCCTCCTTCACGTTGTCGAGCAGCGTCATCTCGCCCAATGCCGGTTTCCGGATCTATCGATGTTCGTCGGAGCCGCAGCGTGAAATGTCCCTGGCCTGGGCATCGGCGCCTTCCGTTCTCGACTGCGGGCGCGTAGCATGTCGGAAAACGTCTTGGAGAAGGAACGATGATCACTGGGCTGGATCATATCGGCGTCGTCGCGCACTCCATCGACGAAGCCATGGTCGTTTTGCGGGAGCAGATGGGTTTTCCTCTCGACGTCGCCAAGTCGCCGCTGCCCGGCGGTGCGTATTTCGCCCCGGAGGGTACGCACAACTACTTCTTTCAAGTAGGCGACGGCGAGACGCAAATCGAAGTGCTCGTTCCGGTGCTGCCGGAAAAGGGCACCTACCGGTATCTGCAACGGTTCGGACCGGGCCTGCACCATTGGGGCTACGGCTGCGACGATGTGGAGGAGGAAGCAGCTCGCCTGGTCGCCAAGGGGATGCGTCGCATCGATCTCGGGGAACCGCCAGGGGCGAAGGCGACCGCGGCGTTCTTTCATCCCAAGACTGCGGGCGGCATTCTTACCGAGCTGGTGCCGGCCCGTCAACGCAGCCGATGAGCGGATCGCCTTCGGGCACGGAAGGCGACCCGTCGGCATCGATCTGGTCCGACGAGCGCCTGTCCCTGGGCGAAGGGCCGCTCGCCCACCATCTGCGCTCCAGTCTCGTGTGGTGCGACATCAACGGCAAGGCCGTCTACGAACGACCCTTCGCCAGGGGCGAAACGAGACGCTTCGATCTGCCCGTGATGCCGTCCGCGGCGGGCATTTTGGACGAGCGTTCCGTACTGCTGGCAACGGAGGTGGACTTCCGACGTCTGGATCTCGACAGCGGCGAAACCGAATCGGCAATGCCCTTCCCGGAGGACGATTCGCTGCGCTCCAACGACGGCCGGGTACACCCGAGCGGCGCGTTCTGGATAGGCACCATGGCCAAGACCGGGCTGTCGAGGCCGGGGGACATCTGGCGACTGTTCGACGGCGCTCTGCACCGGATGATCGAAGGCGTATGGGTGCCGAACTCCATATGCTTCACCGCAGACGGTCGCTTCGCCTACTACGCGGACACGCCGACGCGCACCATCCTCAAAGTGCCCACCGATCCGGATACCGGCGATACCGCAGGAGCGCCGGATGTGTTCGTGAAACTGCCGGACGACCTTCCCGGCGGTCCCGACGGTTCGGTGGTGGACGCCGACGGCAATCTGTGGAACGCCCGCTGGGGCGGCTCGGCCGTGGATGTCTACGACCCCGGCGGAGAGCGCATCCACACCTACCCTGTACCGGCCATGCAGCCAACCTGTCCGTCTTTCGTGGGCGACGGCCTCGATCAGATCGTCACCACATCGGCGGCAGCTGGACTGCCAGCGGACGCGCGATCCGAGGCGGACGGCGCCGTGCTGCGGATTCATGCACCCGTACACGGGCGTTCCGAACCCCTGGTCAAGCTGTGACTTGAAGGCCTGACGCCCAACGGCGAAGTCTGCTCGCGCCGAAACACAGCAGATCGCATCTTCGGCCACGCTGCAACCACTGCTGTGAATGCAGCCGCGTTCGCTGCGGCGCCATCCATCGAGCTTCACGACTCCCCAGCCTCGCACTCGGGGCGCTCGGTCGTCATCCGCCCAGGCGTTAGCCGCCATCTAGGACGACCGGCATCCGGCGGCAGCGTCCAACTGCATGGCGTCGTTCGGGGCGAGAGTCAGCCAGGCCGAACAAGCATCGGGCGTCCGCCGCAAGCGCAACTCGCACAACATCTGGGTGGAGGGCAAGCTGCTCTCCGGCCAGCAGCAGCCGACATCCCACAAATAGAGGCTGCCACCGAGCAGGAACGAGCCTTGCGCCTGCAGGCGGAGAAGGAGCTGGCCGAACTGCGCCGCTTCCGACGCCTTAATTCACTTCGCTGATCGCGCCGCTTCGCACGTTGTAGACAAAGCCGCGGACGCGGCCCTTGCCAGGAATGAACGGACACGCCTTGATGCGGCGAATGGACTGGCGCACATTGTCTTCCAAGTTGGCGAACGCCTCCATGGCGAACGCCGGGCGCAGCCCCGTATCGGCCTCGATGCGATCCTTCAGGTCGTCGTCTCGAAAGGTAAGCATCCCGCAATCCGTATGCTGAACGACAATGATCTCCTCGGTGCCCAGCAGGCGCTGGGAAATCGTCAGCGAGCGCAGCACGTCGTCCGTCACCACGCCGCCTGCGTTGCGGATCACATGGGCATCGCCTTCGCTCAGGCCCAGTGCGCGGCCCGTTTCAATGCGGGCGTCCATGCAGGTGACGATGGCGGCCTTTCCTGCGGGAGGAATCGCCAAGTGCGCCTTGTCGAACGTCTCCGCATAGCGTGCGTTGTTGGCGACACAGGTCTCGGTGAACGTGTCGGTCATCGGATGCCCCCTCATCGGTATTGGACAACGAACTTGCCCCATCTATGCTAGTCGGTCAACCCTCCATCTTTCACATCCGGCTAAACTCGACAAACCCGCCGCAACACAACCTCCGCATTCCCGCCAGCCACAACCCGTTCTACCACCACGACAGGGCCATCTTCTCCATCGATGTCCTCCCATCGGATGTCCGCTGGCGCTGGTACGGCATAGACACGCGATAAAGTCCGGCGGTGCTTTGTTCTCGCAGCGCTGCAATGCAGCAATGGACTGGTACTGCTTCAAGTACCGAAATGGAACTCCAGCACCGGGCTACGGCACACCGAGCCGCTTGCGGCGGATTCGCGTGGCGGGCGGTCGCCAAGTCGGCTCCGCCGGCTCGACGCCATCCTCCTCGCTCCACGCCATGCACTCGTCCATCCAGTGCGCGAGCTCGCAGCGCAACTCATTCGTCGTCGGCAGGTCGCGGCCGGCACGGGCTATCGCTTCTGCCTGTGCCCAAGCCGGCCTTCGCGCCTTGATGCCAAGGTGCAAGCCGAGTAGTCTCGAACGCGCTGGCAGGCTTGCAGAAAGGGAGACGCAATGGACGTGAGAGCCGCCGTGGCCACAGCCGCTGGCGAACCGCTGGAAATCGACACCGTGCAGCTCGACGGACCGCGCGAGGGCGAGGTGATGGTGGAGATCAAGGCCACCGGCGTGTGCCACACGGACGCCTACACCCTCTCCGGCGCGGATCCCGAGGGGCTGTTTCCGGCCATTCTCGGCCACGAAGGCGCTGGCGTGGTGGTGGAGGCCGGTGCCGGCGTACGCAGCCTCGCGGCGGGCGACCACGTCATTCCGCTGTACACGCCGGAGTGTCGCCAGTGCAAGTTCTGCACTTCCGGCAAGACCAACCTGTGCGGCGCCATCCGCGAGACCCAGGGCCAGGGCCTGATGCCGGACGGCACGTCGCGGTTCTCCAGCAACGGCCGGACCATCCTGCACTACATGGGCACATCCACCTTCGCCAACTACACCGTGCTGCCGGAGATCGCGGTGGCGAAGATTCGCGCCGACGCGCCCTTCGACAAGGTCTGCTACATCGGCTGCGGCGTCACCACGGGCCTAGGCGCGGTGATGAACACCGCCAAGGTGGAGCCTGGCGCCAACGTCGCGGTGTTCGGCTTGGGCGGCATCGGCCTGAACGTCATCCAGGGTGCGCGGCTGGTGGGCGCGGATCGCATCATCGGCGTCGATACCAACCCGGACAAGCGAGCGCTGGCGGAGAAGTTCGGCATGACGGACTTCATCGACCCAGGCGCGGTGGACAACGTGGCGGCGGCCATCGTCGACACGACCGACGGCGGCGTGGACTACTCCTTCGAGTGCATCGGCAACGTGGACGTGATGCGCCAAGCGCTGGAGTGCTGCCACAAGGGCTGGGGCGAGAGCATCATCATCGGCGTCGCCGGTGCGGGGCAGGAGATCGCCACGCGGCCGTTCCAGCTGGTTACCGGACGAGTCTGGCGCGGCACCGCGTTCGGCGGTGCCAAGGGCCGCACCGACGTGCCGAAGATCGTCGACTGGTACATGGACGGCAAGATCGACATCGACGATCTCATCACCCACACCATGCCTTTGGACGACATCAACAGCGCCTTCCATCTCATGCATGCCGGCGAGTCCATCCGCTCCGTGGTGGTGTATTGAGCTGAAGACTATACTCAACCAACGCACTCTGGCTGACGGATCTCAGAGACGCGCTGGGCGAACGCAAAGAAATCGAACATGATCTGGAAGAAAACCATCGACATATCGGGCGTACTCAGCCCATCCCTGGCGGTCGTGATTGCTGCCATAGGCGCACCCATCCGGATCGTCACGCGCATCAATGCCGCCAAAGCCGACATCAGCCGCAGTCTGGGCGAGCAGATGGACGCCCGTTTCCAAGCCTCCAATCAGCGCATCGACGATCTAGGCAAGCAGATGGACGCCCGCTTTCAAGCCACCGACCAGCGCATCGACGATGCCACGGAAGCAATCAATCAACGTATCGGAACGCTGGCAAGCGATATGCGCCAAGTACGGGCTGCTCTCGGCTGGCCGCGCAATGCGCAACTCCAGGGGTTCACGGCCCAAAGAAGCCTTTGACTCCTGGTTGCACCGACATTTCCTCAGAAGACCAATCGCCATTGAAAACGCCGAGGTTCGTCAGCATGGATCGAAACGAGTGGCTGGCGCAGGTTCAGGAGGAGGTCCTGGAGCCCGACCTGCCCATCTGCGACCCCCACCATCATCTGTGGGACTATCCCCAAAGCCGCTATCTGCTCGACGAGCTGCTGGCAGACGTGGGCAGTGGCCACAAGGTGATGTCCACGGTGTTCATGGAATGCGGCGCCATGTACCGCGCCGACGGTCCCGAAACGCTCAAACCGGTGGGCGAGACCGAATTCGTGGGCGGCATCGCCGCCATGAGCGCCAGCGGCAACTACGGCGACTGCCGGGCCTGCGCCGCCATCGTCGGCTATGCGAACCTCAATCTAGGCGCTGCCGTGGGCGAGGTGCTCGACGCCCACGCCGCCGCCAGCTCTCGCTTTCGCGGCATCCGCCACGCGGCCGGCTGGGATGCCAGCGACGAGGTGCGCAACTCCCACACCGCGCCCACCGCCGGCATGCTGGCCAACGCCACCTTCCGCGCCGGCTTCGCCGAACTCGGCAAGCGCGGCATGACCTTCGACGCCTGGCTCTACCACCCGCAGATTCCCGAACTCGCCGATCTTGCGCGGGCGTTCCCGGAGCAGCCCATCGTCTTCGACCACTTCGGCGGCCCGCTAGGCATCGGCCCCTATGCCGGCAAGCGGGCGGAGGTCTTCGCGTACTGGAAAGATGCCGTGCGCGATCTGGCCCGCTGCGAGAACGTGGTAGCCAAGCTCGGCGGCCTTGTCATGGCCATCAACGGCTTCGGCTTCCACAAGAACGACCGCCCGGCCACGTCGGAAGAGCTCGTCGCCGCTACCCGCGCCTACCATCTGCACATGATCGACTGCTTCGGCCCCCAGCGCTGCATGTTCGAGAGCAACTTTCCGGTGGACAAGGTGAGCTGCTCCTATCGCGTACTGTGGAACTCGTTCAAGCGCATGGTCGAGGATTTTTCAGCGACAGACAAGGCGGCGCTCTTGCACGACACCGCGGTGCGTGTCTACCAAGTCGTGCCCTGAGCCGGCGCACTCGATGATCGAAAGGGCCGACGGGCAGCGCCCGTCGTTCCTCGACAGCGTCCGCGCCTTGCGCGACCGACGCCTGCGCCACATCTTTCTGCTCGGCATCGCCAGCGGCTTCCCGTGGCTGCTCATCGGCTCGGCCATGACCGCTTGGCTCAAGGATGCGGGCCTGACGCGCAGCGCCATCGGCCTGTTCGGCGCGGCATTCGTCTGCTACACCATCAACTTCCTTTGGGCACCCATCGTCGATCACCTTCGCTTGCCGTTGCTCGGCCAACTCGGCCAGCGCCGCTCGTGGATCCTGCTGTGCCAATGCCTGCTGATGGGCTTCACGCTGCTGCTGACGGCTACCGGGCCCGGTTCGCATATCACCGTCACCGCTCTGCTGGTGCTCGGCATCGCAGCGGCGTCTGCCACCCAGGACCTCGCCATCGACGCCTATCGGATCGCTGTCATCCGGGAGAACGAACCTGAACTCATCGGCCACGGCGCGGCCATGGCCACCTGCGGCTGGTGGACGGGCGCCAGCCTGCCAGGCGTGTTCGCATTCTGGCTGCGGGAGCCGCAGAACTCGCCCCTGGCCTATCTAGGCATCACCGAGCCGCTGAGCTGGTCGACGATCTATTTGGGCTTGGCAGCCGTGCTGCTGCCGATCTCCTTGCTGGTGCTGTGGCTGTTTCGGGAACCGCCGCGACCGACGGCGGTGGTTCCCGATCTGCGACATCTGGGCAGGTGGATCAACGAAACCTACCTCGATGCCGTGGCGGAGTTCTTCCGGCGCAACGGCGTGTCGCTGGCCTTCGGCCTGCTGGCATTCATCTTCCTGTTCAAGATCGGCGAAGCCTTCCTGGGCCGCATGATTATCGTGTTCTACAAGGAAGTCGGTTTCGGCGACGCCGACATCGGTACCTATTCCAAGGGCCTGGGGCTGGTGGTGACGTTCGCCTGCTCCGTCGTCGCCGGCGTGTTCGCTAGTCGCTTCGGCGTCGTGCGCGGACTGTTCTTCGCCGGCATCGCCATGGCCGCCACCAACCTGCTGTTTTCGTGGATCGCGGTGGCAGGGCCGGATACTCGGCTGCTGTTCTTGGCCGTGGTGGCCGACGGCATCACCTCGGCATTCTCCACGGTTGCCTTCGTGGCCTTCATCTCCTACTACACCAGCCACTTGCACACCGCTACCCAATACGGTGCGCTCGCCTCGCTCGGCAACTCCAGCCGCACCTTGCTCGCCGCATCGAGCGGCATGCTGGTGGACGCCTTGGGTGGTGTCTGGACGATGTTCTTCGTGCTTACCGCGCTGATGGTGCTGCCGTCGCTGGGCATTCTGGCCTGGATTTCCGGGCGGGCGAACCAGACGGGTTGACGCAGCGTTAGCCTTTGTCGCCCCACACCTGGGCCAGCCGTCGGTCCCGGCCGCAGCGGTAGCGGTAGAACTTGTAGCGCACCGGGTTCTTGCGGTAGTAGTCCTGGTGGTCGTCCTCCGCTTCGTAGAATGTCGTGCGCGGGAGAATCCGGGTGACGATGGCCTTGCCCAGGGCTTTTTCGTGCGCGTTCTTGGTGGCTTCGGCTAGCTGTCGCTCGGCGTCGTCGGCGACGAAGATCGCCGCCCGGTAGCTGGTGCCTTTGTCGCAGAACTGGCCGAGGTCGTCGAACGGATCGATGTTGCGCCAGTACACGTCGAGCAGGGTGGCGAAGTCGATCTTGTCGGCATCGTAGGTTACCCGCACGGCTTCCAGGTGGCCGGTGTCGCCGTAGGTGACCTGCTTGTAGGTGGGCGACTTGGCGTGGCCGCCGGCATAGCCGGATGTCGTCGCCACCACGCCGTCGAACTGGTCGAAGGGCGGCTCCATGCACCAGAAGCAGCCGCCGGCGAATACCGCGGTCTTGGTTTCTCCGCGCCGGCGCCGGCGGCAAGCAGGAACGTCGCCAGGATCGTGGTTCGGATGATTTGCATTTCAAGTTCTCCTGGGCCTACAGGTTTGGACCGGCGCGGCTGCGCTTGACGCGAGACGGCGGTCGCATTCTACCGCGCCGGGGTATCTAGCCGGCGAATGCGGAAGATGCCTGCGACCTGCGCGACAAGGGCGAAGCGAAGACGACGACTTCCCGTCGGGTGAACAGGGCCGCGGCAAGGGCGAAGGGACGACCAGTACGGGGTGTACGGGCCGATGTTGCCTGCTCTCTGCGCGGTGGAGGCGAAGAGTTCAGGCGACTGGATGCCGGCTCGTGACGGGAAGAAGCGAAAGCAGGGTGCGGCACAAGGCGGTGCGCCAGCATGCAAACTCGCTCAGTTCGCTCTGGTTCGGCGTCGGCCCGGCCGCCAACTGGCGAAACCCGTACAGGCTGGGCGCGAGCTGGTAGAGATAGAGCGTCAGCATGTGTTCGCGGTCGTCCGCCGACAGCGGAACTACCGATTCGAACGCCGCCAAGTAGTCCGCCAGCGCAGCGGCATCCAGCTCGCCGTGTTTGCTGGCGGGATGGGCGTAGGTGAAGGAGCGGGCCACTTCCCAAACCCAGGGCAGCCGGCAGGCGCTGGCGAAATCGACGACGCCGGAGATGGTCTTGCCCGCGCACAGAATCTGCAAGATGGAGTAGTCGCCATGGCTGTTGCCGATGCTCAATCGGGCAGCCGACGGATTCCAGGCCGGCAGCGCAGCGACGATGTCCGCCCGCGCCAAAGCGCTGGCGCGCAACCGAGCGCGTTCGTCGCCCAGCCAAGCCGCGGATTCGAGCTGGTCGGCCAAGCGGCGCAACTGTCGCGCTCGTTGCCCGATATTTCGCCCGAACCATCGTGCGTAGCCGTTCGCCAACAAGGGAAACGCAGCCAGCGAGCGAACGATGCGCGCCAGCGTCAGCGCCAGTTCTTCCAACAGCCAAGCCGGCGCCTCGTGCTTGGCGATCCGCTGACCCGGCAGATGCGCCTGCAATTGGAACAGCCGGCCACGGCAGACGGCGAAACCAGCGCCGGAGCGGGTCGCCAGCACCCGGCTCACGGCAATGCCGTCGTTGGCGAGATGCGCAAGGATCTGTCGCTCCTGCTGTGCTTGTTGCTGTGACATGGAGCGCTGGAACTCCTTGAGGAAGAACCGCTCGCCGGCGCAGAGGACGATTCGGCAGTTCGCGCTGCCCTCCCCCAAGTGCGTTGCCGAATCGAGGCGCAGCCCCCACTCGTCGGCAAGCAACTGCGCCAGCTCCGACTCGTCCCGGAGGACGGTTTGTTCAAGCATGGTGCCCAATGCCGTCGCCTGTTCACTACTGGGCGATTTCGTCCTAGCGAAATCGTCGGGCGACTGCGAGGCGGTCGCGTCCCTGTCGGGAGACGATTGCGCGCCAGCGCAATCGCGGGCGACTGCGGAGCAGTCGCGTTCTACACCCAGATCCAGTGCGCCCACTTTCCCGGCGGTTCCTTGCCCATGGCCCGCAGATAGATGCTCGCTTGGCCGTAGAAGACGATCAGCGCTTCCCGGTAGACGTCCAGGTGCAGGAATACCGGCAGCTTGTGATCGCCGCCGCGGGCGACCAGGCGGTTCGCCACATCCTCGTCGGACAGGTCTTCCAGAGCCGCTTCCAAGTCCTCGTCGAGTTGCCGGTACCAAGCGCGAATGCCGGCGACACTGCCGGTTTTCGTCGCATCCGGCGGCTGATAGACGAACTGCGCTTCGAAGGTTCGGAACGACTTGGCATACGCCTTCTGGGTCTCGCCGAGCCGGACGCACAGGGCGCCGAGGGTCAGGTTGCGGCCGCCGGGGCGGAAGGCCAGTTCTTCGTCTGCGAGCACTGCCATCAGTTCGTCCCGCAGCTCGCGGTAGAGCAGCACCACGTCCCGGTAGTGCCTTTCGATTTGGGCATTCAATGTTCGTCTCCGCCGGAGTGGGCAAGAGCTTACGACATCCGCCGCAACCGTTGCCGGCATTTCGCCACCATGCGCAGGATGGACGCTTCTCCAGTGACGGCCTCGACAGCCGAGAGCGGCACCCACTTCAGCGCCAGCGACTCGGTCGTGACGACGAACGAATCCGAGCCTGCCACCTGCAAGAGAAAGCGAACATCGTAGTGGACGTGCGCCGGATCGTCGCCCCGCGGCGGAATGGCGTGGATGTCCAGATCCACCGCGTCGTGGTACCGCGGCGCCACGGCAAGCCCGGATTCCTCGGCAGCCTCCCGGCAAGCCACCGCCAGCGGATCGGTTTCGCCGTCGGCATGGCCGCCGAGCTGCACCCACTTGTCCAGCTTGGCGTGATGGGTCATCAGCATCGACGTCCCCGCACAATCGAGCACCGCCGCCGAGCCGGTGACATGCCCATCGTCGAAGCAGTCGCGCTCGAAACAGAGAGGCTGGCGCCTCACGAAGCGTCGGAACCGCGCCAAGTCCTCGTCGGGATGGCGCGCTTGGTAGCGATCGAGCAGGGCAAGCAGTTTGTTTCGATGCATGGTCGCGGTATGCTGCCGGATTGCATCCCCGACAGGAAGGACATCGATGATCGCACTACTCGCCCGATTGAACGTCGCCGCAGGCAAGGAAGCGGAGTTCGAGACCGTGATGCTCGAACTCGCTGCGCAAGTGCGCGCCAACGAACCCGGCAACCAGCTCTACACCCTGGTCAAGGACGACGAAGGCTACGCCGTGATGGAGCTCTACGATGACGAAGAGGCCCTTCGCGCCCACGGTGCCAGCGACCACTTCAAGGCGGCCGGCGCCAAGTTTGCCGGGCTGATGGCGGGCCGGCCGGAACTCAAGCGGTTCCGAGTGATCGGCTAACAACCGGCCTTGCGGGATTCTCCGGTCGCTGTCGGCCAATCTGCAACGGCGTATTCACCGCATCGCAGGGCCGGATCGCCGGCGGTGCGTGGACGGACGGCGACGAGGCGCAGTTTCGATTCGTCGTCGGGCCGCTGCGCACAGCCTTGCCCATTTCTTCGACCCCGTCCTGGCCTTGCATGCCTCCCTGCTTCTGGGCCGGAGGCCATCCGCCAATCCTTGCAGCGACGGCGCACAGGCCGCGCAAGCGGTTGGCGCCTGCTTGCGATCCCGGACCTTCCGAATCCGGGTTTCGCGCCAGAGTCGAGAGAGCAGGGGAGACTTGCCGATGTGCAGGGCCAGCCGTTCGGCGAGCTCCCGCGCCATTCTGTTTCGCTGCATATCGTTGGGTTCGTGCATTAGCGCGTCCATGTCGGCCGGGCGCATGTCCGGCACGACGCCGGACTCCGGCACCTCGATGTAGCCGGAGCCCTGGCGCACATGGAACGTCGTTCGTCCGTGCGGGGCGGAATCCGCGCCTCCCGTGCGGCGCCACGTCCAGATCTCAGGCACTTCCAGGCGCATGTAGGCGTCGAGTCGCTCTCGCTGCCGATTCTCGCCGAGCGGCGTGTAGTCGATCTCCACCACGACGTCGGGGACGGGCGCCGGCCTCGTGCCCGCTGCCACTTGACGGATCTTCGCGGGGTCCACCGTCAGGCTGGCGTCGGGATGGCGTCGGTCGCGGCCTTCCACGGGCTGCGTCGTGGTGGCGTAAGCCGGCACGGTCGAGGCCATTGCGAGGTCGTGGAACAAGCCGTGCATCGCCGCCGCTCGCGGGTCGTGATAGCGGCCGTTCCGCATCGGATCCATCTCCAAGGTTTCGCGCTGGCCGTTGTAGCAGGCCCCGCGCGGGAGCATCTCGTGGTTCATCAGGCAGTCGTACGCTTCGACCGGCATGGGGAACAGCAGCGCCCCGTCCTCGATCCTCAGATCGAGGTGGTGCAGGATGCCGGCGGATGTGTTGGAACGGCCTTCTTCAACGACGGCGGGCATGGGTGTCATCTGGGTACTCTCCGTGGAGGCGCGACGACGGAGACGAATTGTAGCGCATGGAATCGACAGCAAGCCTTTTGCAGGTTCAGGGCATTTCGGACATTCAGGCAGCCCAGGCGAATCATGGCGAAGTGCTGCTGGCGGAGATGGGAACATCCTCGCTGAACTGCTCCCACTTGGTGGCCGTGACCGCCACATCTTCAATTCCGGCTTCTTTTTTCTTTTCTCCAACGTAAAGCGAAACGGCCACGCCCCCAATGTCATGGTTTGGCAGCTTGTCTGCCGCCTGCGGCATCTGCTAGCTGCTCTTGCCAATGGCGCGAGACAGACGTAGGGTTGACGCCATCTTGGTTCGGAGAACAGTGGTGATCGAACTTGAAGTGAACGGCGTGACGAGGCGCGTTGATGCCGACGCCGACATGCCGCTGCTGTGGGTGATCCGCGAGCAGCTTGGGCTTGCCGGCACCAAGTTCGGCTGCGGCATCGCCCAGTGCGGCGCCTGCACGGTCCACGTCGACGGCACCGCGGTGCGCTCCTGCACGACACCGGTAGGTATGGTGGCAGGACGCGCCGTGCACACCATCGAGGGGCTGGCGACGAACGGCGTACCGCATCCCGTGCAGCAAGCCTGGATCGACGAACAAGTGCCCCAATGCGGCTACTGCCAATCCGGCCAGATCATGTCGGCAGCGGCGCTGCTGGCGACGAATTCGACCCCGAGCGATGCCGACATCGACGACGCCATGCGCGGCAACATCTGTCGTTGCGGCACCTACGCACGAATTCGGCGCGCCATTCACCGCGCTGCACACGACGAGCCCGAGGAGAAAGCTCATGGCTAAAGGCAAGTGGACCCGTCGCGGCCTGATTACCGCCGGCATCGTTGCCGGGGGCGCATTGATCGTCGGCGTCGCCATCCGGCCGGGGCATCGAGCGCCGAAAATCCGTTCCCTGGTCGCCAAGGGCGATGAGGCATTGCTGAACGTGTGGGTGAAGATCGCGCCGGACAACCGCATCGTCGCCATCGTCCCCCATGCGGAGATGGGCCAGGGCGTGCATACCTCCTTGGCCCAGATGCTGGCCGACGAACTGGACGCGGACTGGAATCTGGTCGAAGTGATGGAAGCGCCAGCCCACGAGGAGTACGCCAACTACACCCTGGGCAAGGGCTTCCTGCTGGGCGACGTGGATGTGCCGCGCGTCCTGGTCGGCACCGTGGACGGCGCGTTTCTCAAGATCAGCCAAGCGCTGGACCTGCAGATCACAGGCGGCAGCTTGAGCGTGCGCGCCACGGGCGTCCACGGCATGCGCGTGGCGGGGGCTGCGGCGCGGGAAATGCTGGCCAAGGCCGCGGCGTCTTCCTGGGATGTCGCGATGGGCGAGCTGGTGCTTCGGGACAGCCGCATCTCGCATCCCGCCAGCGGTCGAAACGCCACCTACGCGGAGTTCGCGGTGAAGGCCGCGGAATTCGCGCCATCCTCGAAACCGAAACTCAAAACGCCGGACGAGTTCCGCTTCATCGGCACTTCGGTGCCGCGTCTGGACATTCCCGCCAAGGTGGACGGCAGCGCGGCGTTCGGCATCGACGCGCAGGCCGAAGGCATGAGGGTCGCCACCGTGCAGCGCTCGCCGGTGTTCGGGGGTCGTGTCGAAGCTGTTGACGACCAACACGCATTGCAGGTGTCCGGGGTAGAAAAGGTGGTGAATCTCGGCGATGCGGTGGCGGTGGTGGCCGATGGCTACTGGCATGCCGGCAAGGGGTTGGCAGCGCTGGACGTGACTTGGTCCGCAAGCGAGCGGGATGCCGTGAACCAGGACGCCATTTTCGCCCAGTTCGATCGCGACCTGGCCGCTGCGGAAGTCGAAGGCGGCGGCGAAGTGGAGGTCGATCGCGGCGACATCGACAACGCGCTGACGACCGCGTCCCAGCGGCTGGAGGCGGAATACCGCGTCCCGTATCTAGCCCACGCGGCGATGGAGCCGTTGAACTGCACGGCTTGGCTGCACGACGGCGGCTGCGAAATCTGGACCGGGTCGCAGAACCCGCTCGGGCTGCGCGCCGCCGTGGCCGAAGTTCTCGAACTGGCACCCGACAACGTCACCGTCCACAACGCCTATCTAGGCGGCGCGTTCGGTCGTCGCGCCAGCGTGGACTACGCCGTGCAGGCAGCGCGCATCGCCCAAGCCGTCGCCGGGACGCCGGTGAAGCTGATCTGGTCGCGGGAGGAGGATATCGCCCAGGACCAGTACCGCCCCGCGGTCGCCAGCCGCTTTCGCGGCGCGCTGGACGCCCAGGGCCGGCCCACCGCCTGGATCAACCGCTATGTGGACAAGCACGAACCCGCGCAAGCGCCGCATATTCCCTACGCCATCGACAACCAGCGCATCGAGCATATAGCCAGCCCGACCCATGTGCCGTTCGGCGTCTGGCGCAGCGTGGACCATTCCCAACACGGATTTTTCACCGAATCGTTCATCGACGAACTGGCGGCCGTCGCCGGCAAGGATCCGTACCGATTCCGCCGCGACCTGCTCGATCACGCGCCCCGGCACCGCGACGTTCTCGATGCCGCCGCCAAGAAGTCCGATTGGAACGCGCCATTGGGTGAAGGCCGCGGCCGCGGCATTGCCTTGCAGGAATCCTTCGGCAGCATTGTCGCCGAAGTCGTCGACGTAACCGTGGCGGCCGGCAAGGTGAAGGTGGATCGCGTAGTCTGCGCCGTAGACGCCGGCTTCGCCGTCAACCCGGACGGCCTCGGCGCGCAGATGGAAAGCGGCATCGTCTACGCCTTGACGGCAGCGCTGTACGGCGAAATCGCCATTGAAGCGGGACACGTCAAGCAAAGCAACTTCCACGACTACCCCATGCTGCGCATCGACGAGATGCCGACGATCGACACGGTCATCGTCAACGGCGGTGGCCCCCTCGGTGGTGCCGGAGAACCGGGTACGCCGCCCCTCGCTCCCGCCTTGGCCAATGCCATCTACGACGCCACCGGCGTACGCATCCGAGAACTGCCGATCGCGAAGCACGATTGGAACGTTGCCTGACGCTGGCGTCCTGTAAGGCGAATGAACCGACAGACAGGAAGAAGCGCGGGAGGAGAATCCAACCGCGCTGCCGAAGGCCGCCGAACGGAGAGCTTTCGACGAGTGGGGCGGATTCCAGGGACCGGAACGCCTAGGCATTGCCGGAAATGCCGTACGCCACCAGCCAAGTCGTACCGTCCGGGCGCTCGACGGCCAAGGCGGTCGCCGAGATCGCGTTTGAAGACGCTTAAGGCCGAACCGCCAGTGTGCTGCTCGCAGCCCGCCTTCGCAATGGCTGCCCGATACGTCGCGCAGTTGCGATGCCATATAGCCGGCCGCACCCGTCAGCCACACGTTCCGTGTTGCCATTCGATGTCCCCCTGCCTCGATCATTGCAGCGTTTCGCGCACCGGCCGCAAGTTTTTCGCTGCTTCCAGGGGGCCGAAGTCCGTGCCCAGGTGTCGGTCCGCGAAACGAAGAGCGCGTACCACTTCGGGGGCGGACGGATGCCCCGGTTCGTTGCTCTCCGGGTTCAGGGTGAAACGCAGGAAGCCGCCGATGGTTCCCGGCCCGAAGGCCAGCGTGGCAGTGGCGACATCCCCAGGCCCGGCTCGACGATATTCGTCGGCGTCCCGCAGCAGATCCAAAGTCTCGGTTTTGGTGAACTCCCTGCTCGCCACCGTTTGGCCGCCGCCGGCGCGACAGGCATCCGCAGCGGCCAGCACGGCTCGTTCCAGCAAGTCCGGCCGATAGTCCACCGGCTCGCCCTCGACGACTGCCCAGCACAGCGGCAGGAGCGGAAAATCTCCCAACCCCCGGCTCAACGTATAGATGCCGCCGCCGAGGCGCGGGTTGAGTTCGGTCGGCAGGAATCCTTCCTCAGCAAGGACCCCATCTACCGTGAACGCGCCCCGGTAGCCGACGCGCTCGCGCAGCGCCGCGCCAACGCGCCAGGCCACGGTTCTCATGGCGTCGCGGTCCTGCGGCGTGGGGTCGAACCAAGTGGAGCAGCCGGCGTAGAGAAAGCGGTCTCCCGTGGTCGGACGAAGAATGACCATCTCCACAGGGCGAAATACCGCCACTGCGTCCGGGAACACGATGCCGTGGATGCTTGCCGGGATGCCTTCCAGAAACGGCATGACGCGGACGCGATCGGCGATCTTCGCTAGCGATGCCGACGCAGTGGCACCGTCGTCTTCGGGACGAACCCAACGCACCCCGACGGTACCGCCGTGAACACCGTCCCGAGCATCGGCTGCCCACACCGTGCCGCGGCCCCGATCAAGATCACGGGCCGCGGCTTGCAGCGCCTGGTGCTCCGCAGCAACGATGCGCGATGGCGCTCGCCGCACCTGGACGGCATCCCAGAAGGCGTCGATGGCGACCTTGTCTTCCAAGGCGGTCCAGGGTGGCTCGCGCAAGGCGTACTTGCGCCGCCCCGCCACGGTCGACATCTCGCCCAGCAGGATGCCGCTGCACAGCCAGCGAGCGTCGCCTTCGGGATCCCAGACATCGATGGCGGCCTTCACCTCCGGCGGCAGGTTCGCAAGCGCCTGTTCGGACTGGCGTTGCTGATCGACGATGTCGGTGCCGCGCACACCGAGCAGGCGCAACTCCGCTTCGTCCTCGGTAGGCATCTCGCCAGTGCCCTCGCTGTCGGCTAGCAGGAACGGTCGAGCAGTACCGAGCGCCGCCAACGTGCGCGCTTGGTCGCCAAGGCCGACGGCCACGCCTCCCGCATGGAGGAACTTGCGACCGACGAATACCGGCCGCAGCAACGCTTGATAGTACTCCCTGGCCTCCTGCACCAAGGGCGGGATACGAATGGCATCGTTCATGGCGATCTCCCTGGTGGAACCCCTCGCTTGGGACCGGAGGGGCCTTGGACGGAAGAATCTCTCCAGCCAGCGCTGGGGTTGGATTCGTTGCTTAGGCCGGGAAATTCACGAAATCAGGCAGGAACCGAGCCGACGGACCTCTCCACGACCGTCGCAAGGCAGGGCGAACGCAGAAGCAATCCAACGCATGTTCAGCGACCGGTTCATGGGGCGGCAACCTAGCAGCGGCATTCGTTCTGTCAATGCTCCGCGCTGCGCCCTGCACAGGATGCCTCCGACTCGGGCGGTCTGGCCCATCGCGGCCTGCGCCATCGGTATCCTGCATCCCAACTTCCTCCAGGAAATTCGTGCGGGTGTTGGCAGGCACCCAGGGCAGCGAATCGAAGCGCCCGCCGAAAGCCTCACGTCCTGGGAAACAGGCGCCCACCTGTTGATTCCGACTGTGGCTCTCGCTGTCTTTCCAGAACGCGCCTGCGGTCCAACGCAGCCGTTGATCCCATATCTCCTGGTTGGTTGAGGTTGGACGAACGTTCTCGCGCCGTCAGAGCTTCGATGCCGCGACGGCGTACATGAACTTCTCCATATCGACATCGCGCTCAGGCGTCGCGGTGTGAAAGAACAGGTCCGCCCCCAGCAGCTGACGCATCCCCTCCGGAGCGGTCGACATGTACTCTGCGTCCTTCAGGAGATACGTGAAGTCGTCAATGGGCTGCGTGTAGAGGCGCTGATAGGTCGCATGTAGGACCGTGCGGGTACCCGGGATGGTGCGCGGATAAGAGCCATGCCATATCGCGCCGTCCCAGACGGCCGCGTCGCCCTTCTCCGTCTCGATGGGGACAGTCTGCGTGGCCTCGACTTCCTCGGGGCTGGGAGGTCGGCGGAGCCGATGCGAACCGGGCACGACACGGGTCGCACCGCCCGCCTCCGTCATGCCCTCGCACGCGAAGCAGAAGGTCAACACCAAGTTGTGTTCGGAAAACGGCGTCGGCATCCAGTTCTGGTCGGCGTGCAGGCCAAGCGGGCCGCCACCCTCGGGCTTGATGCTGCCGACGAAGCGGCCGGCGCGCATCGCCTTGCCAACGCTGAACTCTCCGAACGCCATGATCTTCGGCAGTGTCGCCACCCGGTCCACCGCGGGGTGCCTGCCGAGCAACAGCGGCGCGGAGGCGATGCCATTACGCGCTTGGGGCGGTTTCGACAGCGTGTGGATGGCCTCTCGCAGTTCGTCCATGAGCGCGGGTGGCGCCGCCTCGCGGATGACCGCATAACCGTGGTCCCGGATATGGTCGACCGCGTCCCAAAGGCCCAGTTCGTCAATGCGGGGCCGCAACTCGGCGGACACCTCGTAGGGTCCTACCGACCGGGTGGCATATTGGCCCATGGGATCACGAACATCGGCTTCGGTTCTTTCCATCTTCAGCGCTCTCTAGGAGATTCCCGGATGCTAACAGACGATTCGGCCCTGACGATAGGAAGGATAGCGGGTCATTTCGCTGATCGCGGGAGGTATGGCTGGGCAGAAGGATGAAACGCCGGGCAAGCCTCACCGGAAAGGGCGACTCTCGTCCCACGGGACGAGTTGGCGTCCTGCCTGACGCCGGTGAATCAAGGAGTCTTCGCAACAGCGTCGGCTGCGGCCCGGCCGGCAACAGGCCCATATATATGTCCGCCGCGGGCCGACTCGAGCGGGCACTTGCAGGCGGCGGTTGCGATGATAACAGTGCATATCGCGCCGAACGAACTTGCAGCGATACTGCGGGCGGACGACGCAGCCACCGTCCACGAAGTTTTAACGGGGTGCCTCGCCATGAAGTCCTCAAGGGCTGAGCAGGACATGGTCGTGCCATCGCGCAAGGGGTGTTTGAGCACGTGGACGACCCGACCATTGGCGTTGACCGACAACCGCTCGAGACAGACAGCAGGCGGAACGGATAATGTAGCGGCACAGGCGCTCGAGTCGGTCGCGTTGGTGCGGTTGGCAGGCGACGGCAGCGTTGACGGAGAAGCCGTCGCGGTTAACGGCAGAAGGCTTCGGGAATGCCGTCGGTGCGGGCGAGCCTGGGGCTTTCAGGTTGACGGTTTTGCGTCCCGCATCGAGTCTGACGGCAATCCGGTACCGTACGGATACGGCGTTGAGGACATCCACGGCGCCGGTGGCCTCGATTCTAGCCAGGATCGATCTGGACGTTCATCCGGACGCCTCTGACCGGTGCTGGATCGGCCCGGGCTCTCGCGGTTTATTCGGTAACGGCCGCCATGCGGTTATGCAGTTCCACGAGGTAGGGCAGATTGGCCATATCCCCTTCGATCTTCTCGTTCGGGTCTGCCGACCGCTCCGGGGGATTCTCTTCCCATTTCGCCAGGAGCTCCGGGGCATAGACCATCCTCGCATTGGGTAAGGCGAGTTCCCAACTGGCTTGAATTCGAGCGTCGGTATCCGTGACCCGGGCGCTGCCGACGCGGACACTCTTGCCGTCGATATAGAAGTGCCAAGCGCCGAAGCCGTCGGCTTCGGCGAACGCTGAATTTCTTCCCGTATTCTCCCTGTCGGGAGACCAAATCCTCCAGCGTTCCGGTGACCTTGGCCGGGCTACTTGCGAGCATTGGCACCGACTACGGAGGTGCGTATACAAGCATGCGCTTGAACAATCCATGCCTGAATGGCTTGGTTGGATGCAGCGGAGCCCAACCCGATGGAGCTGCATGTGTGTAGCCGTACGGTGGTGGAGAATGCGATCGATCCGTATTTCACCGCACGAGGTCTGGAAGACACCTTGCGCCCCTTCGCCGAACGCACGGATAGGTTCCCGGACGCGAAGACGGTCGAAAGTTGCGACCACAGGATATCGCGCTATATGCTACTGAACGATCCAGCTTTCGAAGAGATTGTGCTGGCGGCACCGGCAGGCTCGGCAGCGTTCTGGCCATCGCATACTTGGCATGGCTCCTGAGAATTGCCGACATCTGGACCGCACATGATGTTGGCGGTGCTCTTGGCAGGGTTGCATCCGCAGCCGCATGACCTTATGCTGGGAGCCTGTTCAGGCTGAAGTGCTTGAGCGGATGGAACGACAACCAGGACGATTAGAGCAAGCCGTGACGTCACCGGAGCCGACCCTGCACGTCCCACAATTGCAACGCAAGTGAAATGAAGCTGAGGTAGGACCATGGAAATACACGGACATTGCGACGACCGCTTTAGCAGCGTACTCAAGGCTTTTGAGAATAACTTCAAGAATTACGACGAGGTTGGTGCTTGTTATGCTGCCACACTTGAAGGCGAGTACGTAGTCGATATCTGGGCCGGGCATCAGGACGCGACAAAAAACCGGGCGTGGGAAGAGGATACCATTATCAAAGTGGCTTCAACCACCAAGACGATGACTTTTCTCTGTGCGCTGATGCTTGCGGACAGAGGCCAGCTTGATCTGGATGCCCCAGTTGCCAATTACTGGCCGGAATTTGGCGCTCATGGCAAGAAGAACGTGCTCGTCAAACATTGTTTGTCGCACTCTGCGGGACTGCCAGGCTTTAGCCGTAAATTTACTGCGGAAGAGTTTTGCGACTGGGATGCTGCCTGTGCAGATCTGGCAGGTCAGGCAACTTGGTGGGAGCCCGGCACACAAAGCGCCTACCACATTGCTACGCAGGGTTGGTTAGTCGGAGAAATGGTCAGACGCATTACAGGAAAATCATTCGGCACATATTTCAAAGAAGAGGTTGCCGAGAAAGTCAGCGCTGATTTCCATATAGGCGTTGATCCTAAACACTTCAATCGAATCGCCGATGTGCTAGATGCCAACAGGCCTGATAATCTTGACGAAGTAAATTCTTTTATGGATTTGGATCCTGAATCTATTATGGGAAGAGTGATGTCTAATATTCCTGATATAACAGAAAAAGAGATGGCTTCGGCAGCGTGGCGGAAAGCTGAAATTCCTGCTGGCAACGGTCACGGCAATGCCAGGTCAGTGGTCAGAGCGCAAACTGCCATGGCCAATGGCGGCAAAGCCTTTGGGGTAGAATTACTGTCCCCTGAAGGATGTAAGCGAGCACTCAAGCCGCAAACTGAAGGAATCGACCTGCTTATGGGATTGCCGATTACGTATTGCATGGGGTACGCCAGGAAGAGCAACATCGTGCGGTTTGGATCTGAAGAAGGCACAATCTGGTGGGGCGGCGCAGGTGGCTCGTCAATCGTAATCGATACTGAGGCTCATGTTTGCGTATCTTACGTCATGAATCAGATGTGTTTCGATGTACTTGGAGATCAACGAGCAAACAACCTAGGTCTAGCACTATATGAGGGATTGTAGGACAAGCCTATTCCATTAGCTTCAAAGTCATAGGATGTCTCGACCCATCGCCGGCAGCTCGCCTATGCAAGGATGAATCAGCTAACCCTGGGCGTTTTTCATCCATGTGCGTAGGGTTGCTCTATTCGACCGATTATGGCAACGACTTCACGTCGTAGATCACACTCGTCTTGCCATTCATACTGCCTGTGCATATCGTCGTTCGCACCTCGCAACTTGATCTCGATCAGGCGGGTGATATCGCTACGTTCTTGCCGGCCGTCGAAATTCATATCCCGCTCCAAAGATTCTATCAATGTCCATCCCAGCCTGCTCCATCGACGCCCTGAATTCCAACGATTGACGCGGACACTCGTGGCTGTAGAAGCGTTGGCTCCGGACAACGCGGCGCACCGGCAGGTGGTCAATGCGCACTGCACGCGGCGCTTCGCGCCCAGCTCGCCGCCCGCGCTTGGCGTGGACGGCGCCGAGCCCCTGCGGCATCCCCGGTGCGGACGCCGACGAACAGCCCGCGTCAGCAGCTAGCCGCGCCACTGCAGCTTGCGCTCCCGCTCCAGCGCCTCCGACGACACATGGTCGCCCGCGAAACCGCCGCCCGGTCTCCCCCGTGGAGACTTCCTCCGCATTGGTCCGGACTCCTTCGCTTCCTCAACAGGCTTGCCCGAGACGGCGTCCCCTGTCAGCGACTGTCGGAAGCGGAACGCCCTGGGGGATGCATCACATGTTTCTGGCTCAGCGCAGATGCGACTATGGTATTCGAACACCGCTCCGTTGCACCCTTGCAGGCAGGGAGAACTGGGAGCCGATTCAGGAGGGTCGAATGGCAACGGAAGACGAAAAGCAGCGGGAGGGAAGTGGCGACGTTTCGCGCCGCGACTTCGTACGCAACTCGGTGCAAGGCCGGCCGCGCTGGCTTTAGGCACGCCGCTCATCGCGCAGACCGCCCACGGACAGGCCACGGGCTTGCCGATGCGTCCGCTGGGACGGACCGGCGGCGAAGTCTCCGCCCTCTGCCTCGGCGGCTGGCACATCGGCCATGTCGCGTCCGGGAACGAAGCCGAGGCCATCCAGATCATGCATGCGGCCATCGACGACGGCATGACGTTCTTCGACAACGCCTGGGACTACCACGACGGCGGCAGCGAAATCGTGATGGGCAAGGCGCTGGCGTCCGCCGGGCGACGCGACAAGGTGTTCCTGATGACCAAGGGCTGCGACCGCGACTACGCCGGCGCCATGGGCTGCATCGACGACAGCCTGCGGCGATTGCGGACCGACTATCTGGACCTGTGGCAGTTTCACGAGATCGTCTACGACAACGACCCGGACTGGGTGTTCGAGAAAGGAGGCATCCGCGCCGCCGTCGAAGCCCGGGAAGCGGGCAAGATCCGCCACATCGGCTTCACGGGCCACCGCGATCCGCGCATTCACCAGACGATGCTGGACAAGCCCTTCGACTGGGAGACGGTGCAGATGCCCATCAACATGATGGACGCCCGATTCCCCAGCTTCCGCCAGCAGATCGTGCCGGCCTGCCAGGAACGCGGGGCTGGCGTCATCGGCATGAAGAGCCTCGGCGGCGGCGTTATTCCCGGCCAAGCCGGCATCAACGCCGACACCTGCATCCGCTACGCCCTGAGTCAGCCGGTGTCGTCCTTGGTGGTCGGCATTACGTCGATGGACGAGCTGCGCCAGAACGTGGCCACGGCGCGCAACTTCACGCCCATGCCCGATGCCGAGCAGGAGTCTTTGCTGGCTAGTGCGCGGGAAGTGGCTGGCGACGGTCGCTACGAACTCTACAAGACCACCCAGCGGATGGACGGCCCGTACCACGTCAAGCAGCACGGATTCCAAGTGGTATAGCGCTACCTCTCTAGGGCAGGGAGCTTTCAACGGGGGATTGCGGGTGGATGAGCGCGACCATTGCCGCAAGCCGACCGCCTCGAAATCCTTGCAGAGCGAGGGGGCGTTCGCGCCAGCAATAGTCGAAGCGCGCTCGCGATCGATGCCTGCCCGGGCGTCTTGAAAACCGGGGACGAAGAGGCACCAAGCCAGGCTTGATCTCGATGACCCACAGTGCGCCGTCACCCGGCTGTTCGACCTCTAGACCCATTTTGGTCTGCGTCCGGGTACGATGGAAACTGGCCGCGGTTGCGGGTGCTGCCGCTTGCCTGCTCTCCATTCAACCCGTAGCGGCATCGTCAAGCAGACGTTCGAGTTCGCGCAGGATGACTAGCGCGGATCGAGCCTTCGCAGAAGGCATGTTCGGCGATTCTTGGGCTCGTTTTCGCAGCCGTGCCGGTGCCAAGGCTTACCGAGCATCCTTGTCCGTCGTGCTTTCTTGGAAGATATTCAAGAAGTCGCGCCAATACGCTATGTCGATTCCGCTCGCAGCGGCAAACCCGTGCGCTTCCATTCGTGACGCAGCCACGACTGCATCGTGAGCGGGATGCCGTCACCGGAAAACACCGCCGTCTTGACGTAATGCCCACACACTTCGTGACCACGGGGAACTTGCGCAACGTGCGCGTGTCGGCGTTTCCCGCGATGTGCCCCAGCCCCTTGTCCCATACATTGCAGCAGCGGCACTCCCAGCCGTTTGCCAGCAGCGCGGGGTGAACCGCGGCCCGGTCTACTTTGGTATTCCAGAACTACAGGGTGGTTGCCGGCGTGGCGCGTTCGCTTCACGCTTGGATGCGCGGCTGGTACCAGTCTGCCAGAGATGCCGGCGTGTGCGCATCGCCGGGATAGCCGTCCACCCCGTACGGACCGTCGGAGATGACGCATGCCGGCCGCGGCCAGCGGACGCAATCCTCCGCACGGCCCAAGCGAATCGATGTCGTACCGTCGACACAGACCGTCACGCCGCCCTACATGGGTTGAGATGAAGAGTCGCCAAGCAATAGTTGCAGCTGCGCCGCAGATGTGTTTTCGGGTGTCATCCCCAACCTCCTCCTGACGGGAGAGCCGGAGCGGACGTCGGCACCGGACGCTCCGGCCATGTTCGTGGATCGACGAGGGCGGCGTCAAGCGGCGTAGTGAGCAGTGGTAGAGATGGCAACGGACACCATCTCCGAACTTGAAAGCTGCTCCTCGACAGACGATTGGATGGCCCCTGCCCAAGCCAGGGACTCCCTGCTCGTGGACGGGATCGGGATCAAGAGAAAACACCACTGACTGGGAGCTTGGCCGGTCGCTTTCGAAGACGACTGTGAACGCGCACCTCTGGCGCGTCGAATCAAGCAGCTGACCTGCTCG
Source organism: Pseudomonadales bacterium (assembly GCA_963422285.2). Classification (GTDB taxonomy): domain Bacteria; phylum Pseudomonadota; class Gammaproteobacteria; order Pseudomonadales; family Azotimanducaceae; genus VXYL01. Next base: position 123,415 of record CAXXJO010000001.1, read on the forward strand.
GCTCGCGGCTGCGGATGCGGCCGGGGCGCACAAGCTCGCTCGTCGAGCGGAGACTTCGCAGCGGGCGGTCCGGGACGGGCTTGCGATGTACGATCAACGGCAAAGTCCGACCGGCCGCTGGCCTACTTGGAGATCTTGTCCCTGGCCCCTTCGTGCCGACTCCGGTAGCGGGTGCGGACGGTGTAGACGCTGTCGCCGGTGAGAATGCCGCCACGACCGAACAGGCGGCCGCGCTCCCAGTTGGAGAGGCCGAGTTCCGGCTTGCCGAGGGCGAACTGGCCGTCCACCCAGCGGGTGTGGCCGTCGCCGACGAAGGGGGCGTCCAAGGTCTCGAAGAAGCGCGCATGCTCCGCCGGGTCGCTGGAGACCAAGGTGCCGACTAGCCGCGGGCTCGAATCGTTGAACAGCGCCACGGCGCGAGCGAGCGAGTCCACGGCGACGAGGGATATCTCGGGGGCCTCCTCCCACTCCCACTCGACGCCGAGATCGCCCCGGTGCAGGGATTCCGCCTGGAGCTCCGCCGCCGGGCCTTCGGCGCGGGGGATGGTCACGGTCGTGGTGAACAGCGCCGCCGGCACCAAGCGCTCGCTGCCTTCGGCGACATGCAGCTTGAAGGGCTGCCCTCGGGCCTCGCCGGCCTCGCGCAGCGCAGCCAGCACGACCTCGGCACGATGCGCGGCGCCGTCCCCGTCCACCAAACAGCAGGTGTTGAGAGTGTTGCAGACCTTGCGATCCAGGGAACACACCACGGCGTCGCGCAGTTGCGCGTCTTCAGCATGATCCGACGCCACGATCCAGGCCCCACCGGTGCCATGCAGGCTGACCGGGGTGCCGGCGCTACGCGCCAAGGAACCCAGGGTATCCACCGCGGCTCCGGAGCCTCGAGCTACCGCCAGCGCCAAGCGAGGGTCCAGAAACAGGGCCCAACCGGCGGCGTGGGCGGTGCTGTCCACCAGAGAAACGGCGCCGACGGGCAGACCGGCGGCGGCCAGGGCCGGCTCGATGGCGAGTCGCGTGATTGCCCGGGCGGTGGCGAGGGCGTCGCTGCCGATGCGAAACACCACGGCGTTGCCACCACGCAGTACGCCGCAGGCATCGGCGAGCACGTTGGGCCGGCCTTCGAAGACGAAGGCGACTACGCCCAAGGCCGCGCCTACCATCTCCACGCGGAAACCTTCGTGACGCACGGTTTCCAGAATCGCGCCTCTCTTCGACGGAGCGCTCGCCCAACCGAGCAGACCATCGATCATCTTCTTGCGCATGGCATCCGAGACGCCGAGGCGGGCAGTGGACCGTCCCCGACGACGAGCAGCGGCGACATCCTCGGCGTTGACGGCGGCGATTCGCTGCCAAGTGCCGTCGTCGGCGAGTGCCGCCGCCGCACGGCCGTAGAAGGCCATCAAGGCGTCGTCGTCGATGGTGCGCATGGCCGCGAAGGCATCCACAGCCACATCCACGGCGGTCTCAGCGCTGCGCAGTTCTATCGCCGGGATGTGCAACAGCCCGGCCACCGGGTTGGCGACGATGCGGTCGCCGGGCTGGTAGGCGGCGGCCAGAGCTTCATCCACGGCGAATGCTTGGCCGTCGGCAGAGAGCACGGTGGTGCCGGCAGTCAGTTGGTTCATTGCGTTGCGAAGTCTACGGCACCCGGCGATCGATGCGCAGCTTTGTCAGCGCGGCACCCACGTGGACGGCAATCGCGGCGCTTTCCAGATCGCCGCTTCGAGCGGACGGCGTACCGCTCAAGCTGGCGCGAGCGAGCAGCTCCACTTCAGCGAGGTCGGACAGCCGCCGGCCCGGCGTCATCGCATCTGCATCCGTTAGCCGAATCCGCGTCGGCAGTTCGCCAGCGGCCAGACGGCGCACCGCCACGGGCGGTCCAGGCTGGGATGGACTGCGGGCGATGACGAATACGGGCACCGCGGCATCCACCGCCACTGCCAGAGAAATCTCCACCGCAACGCCGCCGGCCGGTTCGACCTCGCCGCTGGCGCCAGCAGCCGCCAGCGTCAGCTCCACGCGCGGCCGGGTCTTGGCATCCAGCGGCGCCGACACCGCCTCCACATCGCTGGCAGTCGCGGTGCCGGCTTCGGAAACCCGCGCCACCACTTCAACGAGGCCGCCAGCGGAAAGCGGCAGCGCCGGGTTCATGCTCGCGGCGTCGTCGAGCACCACGCTCTGCACGGCTTGTGCCGGACGGCGCACCGCCGCCAGCGGCATGCCGCCACCCACCGGGCGGGCGAACACCATCAGCCAGGGCGCAGGCGTTCCCTCCACCGTCACCACCACGTCGATGAACGGACGCTCGGGGTCCAGCCGTGCCCTCGTGAGCGCCAGGGTTTCTTCCAGCAGCGCTCGCCGAGCAGCCGGCAGCGATTGCCCCACGGCTCGAGCCAAGTAGCTGGCGGCTGCCGAGAACTCCGCCCGGCGAATGGCGTCCATGGCCAGCAGTTCCAGCATGTCGGGATGGTCCGGGCGCACGGCGAACACGCGCTCGATGATGGCTTGCGTCTCGGCGGTCACCGCATGGCCATCGGCTAGATAGCTGGCCTGGGCCCAGGACAGATCCACCTGCTCGTTGGAGCCGGTCAGCTCGTACAGAGAGGCGAAGGCATCCACCGCGCCGCCGAAATCCGACCGCCGCATGCGCACATGGCCGAGCACGAACCAGCCGTTGGCATCGCCGGGCTTGCGCCCCAGGCGGGCGACCAGGGCGCGTTCCAACTCCGCCAGCGCCACGGGGTCCCCTTGGGCATCGACACCGCCTCGGGCCGCGGCCTCCATGCGCGCGGTCGCCTCGGCAAGCACGGGCGCATTCGGCTCGCCCCACAGCGCGTACAGCCCGATGGCGGCAAGCGCGGCCCCGATGGTCGCCGCCAGCAGCGGCAGCGGCGCAGGTCGAGTGCCGTTCCCCGCCTCGTCCACACGCGCCAGCATCGATGCTTCGTCGTCGGCAACACGCGCGACGGAATCGAGGGCGAGTTCCTCCTCCAACGCCGCCACTTCGCTCTCGTCCAGTCCTTGCATACGGGCCTCGGCGCGGATTTCCTGTCGACGATCCGCGAATACAGCGGCCGCAGCAGCCTCGTCCGTGTCGTTTCGGCGCCGCCGGGCGCCGACCACCACATGCACCACCGCCAACACCGCCAAGGCACCGGCACCGAGCCAGACTTCGATCATTCGGCGTTCTGCAGCAAGCGCTCGGCGCGTTCGCGTTCGGCAACCGTCAACGACGCGGCCGGTCTCCGTCTTGCCGCCCATATCAGAATCACCAAGGCAACTCCCGCCAGCACCAGCGGCGACAACCACAGCAGCCACGTCGCGGGCGTGAACGGCGGATCGTAGAGCACGAAGTTGCCGTACCGCTCCTGCAGGTAGGCGCGGATGCTGTCGTCGGACCCGCCTTCTTCGATCAGGCGACGGACCGCGCGGCGCAGGTCCTCGGCGATGGGCGCACCGGAACTCGCCAGGGATTCGTTCAGGCACTTCGGGCAGCGGAACTCTGCGATCAAGCGCTGGTAGCGGGCCGCGGTTTCGGCGTCCGGAAGGTCGAAGCCGTCAATGGCCGATGCGCCCAGACAGGCCGCAAGACCGATCAGGAGCCAAGGCGCCGCGTACCGCTTCATGGCGTGTCCAAGGACTGGATGGCAGGTTCCAGCTTCTCGCGCCAGACCGCCGCGGTCACCGCGCCGACATGCTTGTAGCGGATGAACCCGTCGGCATCCACCAGGAAAGTCTCCGGGGCGCCGTAGACGCCGAGCTCGACGCCGAGATCGCCGTTGGCGTCCACCACGTTGAAGTCATAGGGATCGCCGTAGCGGGCCAGCCAGTCCACGGCCTTGGCGGCATCGTCCTTGTAGTTGACGCCGACGATGGACAGCCCGGTGCGAGCGCCAATGCCCAGCAGCTCGCCATGCTCGGCAAGGCAGGTGGGACACCAGGTGGCCCAGACGTTCACCAGCCGAACCTCGCCGGTCAAGCTGCTTCGCGTCGCTCGCTTTCCATTCGCGCCCAGCAGCGGCAGATCGAAGTCGGGAAACGGCTTGTCGAGCAGCGCCGACGGCAGCAGGTGCGGGTCGCGCAGGGTGAATCCCAGGTACAAAAATACCGCCAGCGCCGCGAACGCCGACAACGGCAGGAAAAGTCTGGCGCGCGTCACGATGCCGCGGGCTGCGCTTCCGGCTGGGTCGCGGCAGGTTTCGGTTCAGATCCCGATGCGGAAACCCGCGCCTCGCCACGACGGGCGAGCCGCCGGTAGCGCACATCCGCCGCCGCCAGTACGCCACCGAACGCCATCAGCAGGGACCCAAACCAGATCCAGCGCACCAGGGGCTTGTGGTTGATGCGCACGCCCCAGGAGCCATCCGGCAGCGGCTCGCCCAGGGCGACGTACAGATCGCGAGCGAAGCCGGGAGCGATGCCGGCCTCGGTCATGATCTGTCCGCCGGCCGCATAGCGGCGCTTCTCGGCCAGCAGCACGGTGCCGTCGTCGGTGACGAACTCGCCCTGGTCCGCCACGTAGTTGGGGCCGTCGATCCGCCGCAGATCGTTGAAGCGCCACCTCACCCCGTTCACCTCGACGCTGTCGCCCACGGCCATCCTGGCGTCCAGGGAGCGAGAAAACTGACTGGTCACGCCGATGCCCACCAGGGTCACGGCAAAGCCCAAGTGGGCGATCGCCATGCCGGCGTAGCTGCGCGTCAGGGCACCGCGACGGCGGCGCAGATCGGCAACCAGCACCATCGTCACCCAGGAGCCGAACGCGATGGCGGCGACAGCCCCGGCCTTCACCGCGCCGGCGAAGATCAGCGGCAGCAGAACGCCTAGCGCCAGTGCGGCAACGCCCAGCGCCGAGGCGTTGCGAAACAATGCCAGCGACGTCCGCTTCCAGCGCGCCACGGGCGCGATAGCCAGGAAGGCGGCGAGCACCAGCGCCAAGGGCACGAAGGTGCGGTTGAAGTACGGCGGCCCCACGGACATTTTGTCGCCGCCGGTGACGGCCTCGTATGCAAGCGGATAGAACGTGTAGATGAGCACTACGGCCAAGGCCAGCACCAGCAGCAGATTGTTCGCCAGCAGAATGAACTCCCGGGACAGTCCGCCGTAGCGCGTCCGGCTGCCCAATGCGGGCGCGCGCAGGCCGTACAGCGTCAGAGCGCCGCCTACCGCCAGCACCAGCAGCCACAGGATGAACAGCCCGCGCGCCGGATCCGAGGCGAAGGCATGCACGGATGTGACGACGCCGGAGCGCACGATGAAAGCACCCAGCAGCGACAGGGAGAACGGCGCGATGGCGAGAAACACCGTCCAGCTGCGGAAGACGCCGCGCTTTTCCGTCACCGCCAGGGAATGCATCAGCGCCGTGCCGGCCAGCCAGGGCATGAACGAGGCGTTCTCCACCGGATCCCAGAACCACCAGCCGCCCCAGCCCAGCTCGTAGTAGGCCCACCAGCTGCCCAGGGCGATGCCGACGGTGAGGAACGCCCAGGCGACATTCACCCAAGGCCGCATCGAGCGCGCCCAAGCGGCGTCCAGGCGGCCAGCGAGCAGCCCCGCAATGGCGAACGAGTACGCCACCCCGAAGCCGACGTAGCCGATGTAGAGCAGCGGCGGATGCACGATCAGGCCGAAGTCCTGCAGCAGGGGGTTGAGGTCGGCCCCTTCCGAAGGCGACCCCACCAGTCTCTCGAAGGGGCTGCTGGTACCCAGCAGGAACAGCAGAAAGCCGAAGTTCAGCAAGCCCAGGGTGCCCAGCACACGCCCGTGAAGGTCGCCGGGCAGGCGCTTGCCGAACGCGCCGACAGCCCAGGTCCAGGCCGCCAGCACCAGCGCCCAGAGCAGAAACGAGCCTTCGTGGCCGCCCCAGACGGCGCTCGTTCGGTAGTACCAGGGCAGTGCGGTGTTGGAGTTCTCCGCCACATAGGCGACGGAAAAATCGTTGGTCAGGAAGGCGTACAAGAGCGCGGCGAAGCCCAAGGCGACAAACGCGAACTGCCCGGAAGCGAGGCTCGTCGCGGTGCCGCGCCAAGCAGCGTTCAGGGCGCTCCGGTAGCCCACGAAGCCCAGCGCCAAGGCCATGACCAAGGCGGCGATGGTGGCGAAATGTCCGAGTTCGACGATCATGGGGCGGCCACTATAGCAAGGTTGGCCGTGGGCAGTAGACGTGGCTGCGAAATGCAACGCTTCTTCACTTCGGTAGCAGCTCTCAGTTTGAATCCATGTCGCCATGCTGCATCACGCAACCGCAGGATGCAGGGTACGAGACGGCATCGAATGCCGTATGCGGTGGCATCCGCAGTGACGCCGCGGCTTGTCCAAAGTCAAACCGAGCCACTACCTCGCTTCGCTACCTCAGCGTTGACGACGGCGAACCAGCGGGGAAGCTACCGTCCCGATGTTGGTCGGATCGTGGTCGCCCTATGGCAGCCGCGATTCGCATGGCGAGCGAATCACGCTTGCGATCGGGCTCGCCGATCGCTGTCGCAGCGCTTTGGAACCGCTGTCCGCAGCGTTCGCGCTGCATCCCGATTCGCCGAATAGCGAAGACTCGAACTCGCCCCGGACTGCCACCCGTGCCGTCGCGTACTGGAGATGGGTGGCAGCGGGATGCCGCTGAACACCGCCGTCGGGTCGGTGCGCGGACGAACGGATCGCGCGCTCTGCTGGCTGGGCCGATCAGAAAACCAGTCGTCCGAGGCTCTCTGCCACGCAGCAGGGCTTCTCCTGGCCCTCGACTTCTACGACGGCCTCGTTCATGGTCTCGATCATGCCGCCCTTGATCTCCACCCGCTTGAGCGTGCTGGTGGTGCGAATTCGAGCGCTCACCGGCAACGGCGACGGGAAGCGCACACGGTCGAAGCCGTAGTCGAGGGAGAGCTTCTGGCCGTCGAGCCGCGGCGCGCTTTCCGCAATGCGGCGCGGCAAGTGCCCATCAGGGACAGGGTCAGGTAGCCGTGGGCGATGGTGGCACCGAACGGCCCTGCCTCGGCCCGCTCCTTGTGGATGTGAATCCACTGGTGGTCCAGGGTCACGTCGGCAAAGTCGTCGATGCGTTCCTGAGTGATCTCGAACCAATCGCTTGGCGTACCGGGCTGGTCGATACCCGCAGTCAAGGCGTCGGACATGGTAGTTCTCCCATCGATCTGCGTTTGCCGGAACGGCAAGGCTTTCACGGACGCCGCCCTCGCCCCGGCAAACGCGATGAACCCATGTTCGGCGGCCCTCCCGTTCGTTTGCCGGCCTTGCCGCACGGTGCCGCCGGCATATAGAGTGCGCCCATGGTCATGCGCGATGCTCCGATCAGCCCGTCGGCTTCCGTCAAGACAGCCGGCCTTGCGCTCGACATCCTGCCGCCGCTGGAGAACGGCGACCGCCTCGCTCGATGCGAGTTCGAGAGGCGCCACAGGGCCAGCCCGCGCACAAGAAAGGCAGAACTGGTGGAAGGAGTTGTCCACATGCCGTCGCCCGTCCGCGCCGACAGTCACGCCAAGCCCCGTACCGCCCTGCTGACTTGGCTGAGCATCTACTGCGTCTCGACACCCAACGTTTCGGCCCTCGACAATGCGACCGTGCGTCTCGACCTGGACAACGAACTCCAGCCCGACGCCCTGCTGCGCATCGAGTTGGGCGGCCGATCCCGCATCAGCGAAGACGACTACGTGGAAGGACCGCCGGAACTGATCGCCGAGGTAGCGGCCAGCAGCGCCGCCTACGACCTGCACGACAAGCTCGCCGCCTACCGTCGCAACGGCGTGCTGGAATACATCGTCTGGCGCGTCTACGACCAAGCGCTCGACTGGTTCGTCCTGGCCGACGACGACTACCAGCCGCTGGCGCCGGATGCCGAAGGCAACCTGCGCAGCTCCACCTTCGCCAGCCTTCGTCTGGCCGTCGATGCGCTGCTGAGCGGCGACCTCGCCCAGGTGCTGTCGGTGTTGCGCGACGGCCTGGACTCGCCGGAACATGCGGACTTCGTCAATCGGCTCGTCGGGAACGCGGGCACATGAGCGATGACGGGTCGGTCGCCGAGTTCCAAGGCGAACAGGCGTGGATGCCAGCCTCTCCAGCCAGCGCAAAGAGACCGGGAAACAGCACATCGCTCGCTGTCTCGACGCCGACAAAGCGCGGCGGTTCGGCGCGGGCAGCGTCTCGGTTCGACGCTTCAGCCGACCGTGCGACATGCGATTGGACATACCGAAGCGCTCTCGCTCCAGAGACGCCAGCCAGCTTGACGCCGCGGACACGGGACGGGCCGTCGTCGATCCGACCTTGAACCGCGCAGGGTCGGCGACGATCATGGAGAAACATCCGAGCGATCGGGAAAACTCCATGGCCACCGACCGTCTTCGCCTGCCCACCGGCATCCAGACCTTCCGCGACATCCGCGAGGGCGGCTTCTACTATGTGGACAAGACCGGGTATGCCCTGCAGGCGGCCGCGGACGACAAGTTCCTGTTCCTGTCGCGCCCGCGGCGGTTCGGCAAGAGCCTGTTCCTGGACACCCTGGCGGAACTGTACGCCGGCAGCAAGCCGCTGTTCCGGGGGCTGGCCGTCCACGACCGCTGGGACTGGTCGCGGCACCACCCGGTGCTGCGGCTGAGCTTCGCCGGCGACTACAGCGATCCGAACGCCCTGCGCCAGGACCTCATGGAGCAGCTGGACGGCTGGGAGCGGGACGCCGACATCCACTCGGGCTACGACACGGCGCGAGGCCGGCTCCGCCACCTGCTTGCCGGACTGCGCCGGCGCACCGGCCAGCGGGCGGTGGTGCTGGTGGACGAGTACGACAAGCCGATCCTGGACGCGCTGGACGATCCGGCGACAGCCGCCGGCAACCGGGCCCAGCTGCGCAGCCTGTTCGGCACAGTCAAGGACTGCGACGCCCACATCGAGAAGTGCTTCGTCACCGGCATCTGCCGGTTTCCCAGGACGAGCCTGTTCTCCACCGCCAACCAGTTCACGGACCGCACGCTGGACCGGCGCTACAACGCCGTCTGCGGCTTCACCGACGAAGAACTGGACCGGGCCTTCGCGCCGGAACTCGAGGGACTGGACCGCGACGCCATCCGCCAACGCTACAACGGCTACTCCTGGGCCGGGGAGGGCTTCGAGACAGTCTACAACCCCTACGACGTGCTGCTGCTGTTCGACTCCCGCAGATTCGTCGACCACTGGTGGCGAACGGGCACCCCGTCGTTTCTCGTGCAGCACTTGGAGCGGCACGGCCTGCTGGATATCGGCGATCTGGACGGACGCTGGGTGGAGGAAGAGCGTCTCTCCGACTTCGACCTGGAGCGGATGGATGCGGCTGCCCTGATGTTCCAGACCGGCTACCTGACGGTCGGGCGGGAGGAGACGAGAAACGACGAGCCGGGCTGCTGGCTGGCGTATCCGAACGAAGAGGTGCGGCGCGGCATGGGACGGCTGCTGGCGCGCCACGCGATCGGCGACCGCCTGCTGGCGGACCGGTGCGGCGAGGACCTTCGGGCCGCGGTGGAGAACGCGGACCTGGACAGGATGGAGGAGACCATGCGGAGGCTCTATGCCAGCCTCCCGCACCAGCAGATCGCGTTCGTGGACAGCTACGAAGCCCTCTACGCGGTGGCCTTGCGCACCTTGGCGATGGGTGCCGGCATCCGCTCGACCTCCGAGGAAAGCACGGCGCTGGGGCGCTTGGACGTGACGCTTTCGGGCGGCGGCAACGTGTTCGTGTTCGAGTTCAAGATGAAGGGCCGCGGCGATCCCCTGGAGCAGGCCGCCCGCAAGGGCTACGCGGACAGGCATCGACACTTGCGCGACCATGCATGGGTCGTGGGCGTGACGATGGATGCGGACACGCGCAACATCGAACGGTTCGAGACGGCCCGCCCCTTCCTGGAGCACGGCGGCGACTCAGGAGCTGGCCCGATGGACGGGCGCATTCCATCGGCGGGCAATGGCTCGGTTTGAATCCGCGCCGTCAGGCTGCATCGCGCAACCCCGAGCTGCCGGGGTGCAAGACGGCATCGAATAGCGCCGCGGCCGATCGTGAGCCACTGCCCATCGGAGCGTCGGCTTGCACGACGGCGGGAGTTTCCCTTTGGCCCCGACCGCCGTTGGCGCCGGCGGCTTCTTGAACTTGGGCTTGGCCGCAAGTTCGTTGCGCGAGAGTCCAGAGCGTTCGCGCGCCTGTCGGAGCGGCTTGGATCGACAGGAAAGCGAGGCCTGCCGCGGCCTCCGCCGCCCTCTCGAAGGCGAATCTTGCCAGATACGGGAGGGAGGTGGCCGCGGGTTCGGACGAGAGCGCCCCCAGATCGTTTTGGCTCGTTCTGCCTGCCAACGGCCAACGGACTCGTCGCCTGGTCGAGGCGGGAAGTTTGGGAGATGCTGGCAGCCGGGCGGATTCTGACCGACGCCGGAGATCGAAAGCAGCCTAAGCGGCACGGCAGCCAGTGGACGGCTACCCGGATGCAGGTCCCGCGCCGAGGTTCCCGCCGGCTAGACCAAGGGCTTCACCGGGTGCTCGAAGCAGATCGAGCGCCCGTCCGGGTCGCGCACCGCAAGCTGCCTCATGCCGTAGAACGCCACGGTCGGCGGCTGTACGTCGACGCCGTGTTTCCGGAACCGGTCATGCAAGGCGTCCACGTCTTCGCACAAGAAAAACAGCGCCATGTCGCTGTTGCCGGCTTGCAGGCCTGCCAAGTCCTCCGGCTGCGCTTGCTGGAGCATGAGGCGGGCACCTTCCACGCCCAGCAGGCACCACGCCAGCTTGCCATCCGGATCCCAGCGGTTGTGCATCGAAAAGCCGAGCTGATCGCAGTAGAACGCACGGGAGCGCTCGATGTCGCCAGCGTACAGCAGCGGCAGCGCCGCATGCACGTTCGGCTTCGGCGCAATGAGCTTCTCCTTCACCACCCGGCGCAACAACTTGCCGGTTTCGTTGTACGGCAGCTCGGCCCAGAACTCGATGCGCTCCGGTACGCGGGAGGAACGCATGCGGGTCTTCACCCAACCTTGCAGCTCCGCCGCCAAGGCATCGTTGGCTGGGGTCTCGCTGCGCACCACCACCACACCGGCCACCGCCTCGCCCCACTCTTCGCTGGGTACGCCAACGATGGCGGCATCAACGACCGCGTCGTGCTCCAGCAGCACATCCTCGATCTCGCCGGGAGACATGTTCTCGCCGCCGCGCACGATCACGTCGTCGGCGCGGCCGTCCAGGAACAGATAGCCATCCTCGTCCTGGTAGCCGGCGTCCCGAGTGGGGAACCAGCCGTCGGCGTCCACCAGGCTGCCGCGGCCCTCGTACTCGCCGGAAACCTGTTCGCCGCGCACGTGGATTTCTCCGCGTTCGCCGGGGCCGAGCGCATTGCCCTCGTGGTCGCGGATCTCGATCTGGATTCCCGGCAGCGGCACACCCACGGAAACCAGCCGGCGACGGCCGTCTTCATCCTCGCTGGCCGCTGCGGCGCGATGCTCCTCCGGGCCCAGCACGGTGACGGTGGAGCTGGTTTCGGTAAGGCCGTAGGCGTTGGTGAAATCGGTGTCGGGAAACAGCGCCATCGCCTTCTCGATGACGGCCTGCGGCATCTTGCCGCCGCCGTAGGAGAGGGATCGCAGGCAGGACATGCCGGCGGTAGCCTCGCCTTCGAGAGCGTCCACGATGCGCGCCAGCATGGTGGGCACCACGAACGCCGTGGTGATGCGTTCGGCGCGGGCGGTTTCGATCCAGGCGTCGGCGCTGAAGTTCGCCAGCTGCACCACCCGCCGGCCGGCGTAGACGGAACTCAGCGTCGAAGCGATGCCGGCGATGTGGTAGGGCGGCACGCAAACCAGCGCCGCCTCGTCTTCCGACGCCGACATGAACTCCACGGAACCGACGATGTAGGAAACCAGATGCCGGTGGCGCAGCACCGCCGCCTTGGGCACGCCGGTGGTGCCGCTGGTGAACAGCAACACGCCGACATCGTCCGGGTCCATGGAGCGTTGCTCGGCGCTGCCGTCGGCGCGGGCCATGTCCAGGAAGCCCTGCCGGGATCGCGCATCCACGCCGTCGCGCCCCTGGAACATCGGCAGCCGCTCTTCGTCGGTGACGAGATAGGCGGGCTGGACGCGGGCGAGCAGGGCGTCGATCTCCGCGCCGGTCAGGCGGTAGTTGATCGGCACGTAGGGCACCCCCGCCCAGCCGCTGGCGAACAGCGCTATCGGAATGGCCAGGTTGCTGACATCCAGCATGGCCACCCGGGCGGCGCCGGATGCGCGAATCTGGCGCGCGGCGGCACCGGCGGCATCGTACAGTTCCTGGTAAGTGATGGAACTGCCGCTGCCGGGGTCGGTGAACGCGACACGGTCGCCGAATCCGGCTGCCGCCATTTCGAGGAGCATCATGGTGTTCACGGCTGGGCAACTCCGTGTGGGTGGGCAGGCGGGCAGGCTCAGTCGGTTTTCGGAAGTTTTTTCGCGTCTTTCACGGTCAACGCCGCGCCCGCCATGGCCAGGGAGCCGTCGCCGGCTTTCACGCACAACACCTCCAAGGAGCCGTCGGCGTTGACGTAGCGCTTGCCGATGGCGGTGCCGCCTGCGTAGTCTGGATCCACGCTGCCGCCGTTGCCGTCCGCCTCGCGCATGGGCGCGCCGCCGCAGCACAGCTCCACATCGCCGTCGGGTGCCGCGATCACCATGATCTCGGTCGTGCAGACGGCACTCTTCAAGCGCTTGCCGGCTGACAAGATAGCCATAACGTACCTCTCGGGTCTCCCCGTCGCTCAACAAAAGTGCAGCATTGTACCCAATCCATCCCGATCGGGCGAAACCCGTGCCGTGGGCGAACGAAACGCGGTTTCATCGCGCACGGGCTGCGGCATCGAATGCCGAGCGCGATGCCACCGAGCCAATTTCCTGCGGAATCTTCCGCCGCTGCCCGGTTCCGGTCCGCCGCTTTATACTGGGCCTCGCTGCACCGGCAACAAGGAGAACCGTCTTGGACGAGACTCAAGCATGGCAGTCCGCCCTGAACGACGATACCGAGGATCGAAGCATTCGCCCAGGGCCCGCTTCTCCCGTCCCCTACATGGCCCGCACCCGGCGCTACTACCAAGCCCAGGGGTTCGACAAGGCATACGTCTGGGCGCACTTCGACGACGTGCCGTGGACGCCGTCCGCGAAGCCGCTGGCTCGCTCCACGCTGGCGCTGGTGACCACCTCGGCGCTGTACGACCGGGACGCGACGGATCCGCGCCACGTCGCCTCGGGTTCGACCGCGACGCCGCCGTCCCGCCTCTACGCCAACGATCTATCCTGGGACAGGAACGCCACGCACTTGGATGACCGCGGCGCCTACTTCCCCGTCGAGCCGCTCGCGGAGATGGTGCGCCAAGGCCGTCTCGGTGCTTTGGGGAAGCGGTTCCACTGCGCACCCACCGAGTACAGCCAACGTCGCACCCGCGAAGCGGACGCCCCGGAAATCCATGCCCGCTGCCAGGAGGATGGTGTCGACATCGCGCTGCTGGTGCCGTTGTGACCAGTCTGCCACCAGACCGTGAGTCTGATCGCCCGCCACCTGGAAGCCAACGGCACCGCCACCGTGATCCTCGGTTCGGCGCTAGACGTGGTGGAGCACTGCGGCGTACCTCGCTTCGCGTTCGTGGACTTCCCGCTCGGCAATCCGTGCGGCAAGCCCTGGGACCGCGCCATGCAGAGAGAGATCGCGGCCGCCGCGGTATCGCTGTTCGAGAGCGCCAGCGCGCCCCGCACCACGTTGCGGCTGCCCTATCGCTGGCGCCAGGACGAGAGTTGGCGGGATGGCTACCTGACGGTTCGGGAAGCCGATCGCGCAGCATTGCGGCGCAAGGGCGAGGAGCGCCGGGCGCTGCGGCGCAAGTTGCGCGAGATGGGACGGGTTCGGCGCGAGTAGGCGTTGGCCGCCCCGCCTCCGCGAGCCGTGGAAGAACATCCAGCTACGGCCGAGATGAACGTGCTGGCGGGCGCAGCGATGGCGCATTGAGGCGAACATCGTGCCGGTGCGCACCTCGCGTCCCGGCGGACGACAAGGCGGATCACCAAGTCCGCCTCTGTCGGGGCGCTGGCCGTGGTGCGCGACACTCGATCCGACATAGGACTCTCCGAGGCTCGGTCGACGCTGCTAGACGTGCCCAGGGCGACATGGCAGATGTCCATGCTGCAGCGAGCGACGGATGAATCGTTGCCGAATGAAGCACATGGCGTCGTGTTGCTCAGGAACAGCATGTCGCCGACCTTCATCTTCCAGGCAGAGATTCGCCGGCAGGCAGGTTATCGGGCAGTATCCTCAAAATAGAGCGACGGCTGGCGGTAGCAGTGGGCCATCGGCGAAGCGGTACGGATAGACATGCCTGCCGCCGTGCTTCGCGGCAGCGTCACTCCCAAGCCCCGCACGCCTCCACAGCGCGTTGGACACGGCATCGTAGACGACATCGTGCATCCAAGCCTGGGGGCGCCTCCGTAGCACGGTTCGGTGCGCCTCACTCGCCCCGCTGAGGACGCGGAGGAGGGGGCGACAGCCAGCCCTCGATCCGGGCCATGCGCTGAGCCAAGTCGTCGATTCGACGGGACTGGCTCTCCTTCAGGTCGTCGATCCGCCGGGACTGGCCTTCGATCAAGCGGCCGAGGCGGGTTCCCTGATAGCAGAACCCGCCGATCGCCAAGGCGACCAAGGCGATGACGGTGCCAAGTTCGATGGTCATGCTCTACTTCCTCAACGACAACAGCATGCCTTCCACGGCGAACAAAATGGCACTTTCCGCCTCTCCCGATCCACAAGCGAATGCCTCAATCCATGCCGTCCGCTTGCCGACGCTGGCGATCGGCAGCCGCTGCAGGCGCTCGGACGGCACGGTGGCGATACACTGCCGGTGACTATCTCCACCGTGATGCCTCGATGGGCGCGGGCTAGACCGCATCGGCGAGTTCGAGTAGGAAGAGGTGGCGGAGATCGTGTTCGTCGTCATGCCGGCCGTCGCCGTCAAAGCGTTCCAGCGCGAAGAGGTCGAAATCGTCTCCGCATTTGACTGAGATACGATGCAGGAGTACAAATGCGCAAGATGCAACCGTGCGTTCCGGCTGGAGCGGGCGCTGGAGGGGGCAAAATGCAAGCGAGGGAGGACTTCATATGGCACATGACATCGTAATTCGAGGCGGCGAACTGGTGGACGGCACCGGCGCCGAGCCGGTCCCGGGCGAGATCGCCATCGACGACGGACTGATCACCGCGGTCGGCAAAGTGGGCGGCAAGGCCAAGCAGGAGATCGACGCTCAGGGTCACATGGTGACCCCCGGCTTCGTAGACTTGCACACCCACTTGGACGCGCAGATCGGCTGGGATCCGCAGATGACGCCGGTGAGCTGGCATGGCGTCACCACCGCCCTGCTCGGCAACTGCGGCGTCACCTTCGCGCCCTGCAAGCCGAAGGACGTCGAACTGCTCGCCGGCATGATGGAAACGGTGGAGGACATCCCCAAGAACGCCATCCTCACCGGCCTGCCCTGGGATTGGGAGGACTACGGCGGCTATCTCGACGCCATCGAAAGGCTGCGGCCGGCGCTGAACGTGGCCGGCATGGTGGGCCACTGCGCGGTGCGCTTCTACGTCATGGGCGAACGCGCCGTGGAGGAGCAGGCCAGCGCCGACGAGCGCAAGCAGATGGCCGACATCGTGGCCCATTCCATCGATGGCGGCGCGGTGGGCTTCTCCACCAACCGCTATCCGCCGCACAAGCTGCCGGACGGGCGTTCCATCCCCGGCACCTTCGCGGACCCGGAGGAACTGGTGGCCATCGCCAAGGCGGTGGGGCCGCGCAATGGTCTGATGCAGGCCGTTGGCGCCGACTTCGAGGTGCTCAAGGCCATGGCGGAAACCACCAAGGGCCGCATCCTGTTCAGCTACGGCACCGGCCCGCAGCCGGGTTCCGGCAAGGCCCAGGCCGAGAACCTCGCCAAGCTCTGCCAGCACGGCGACCTCACGGCCATCACTCAGGTGCGCGGCTCCGGCTTCATGTTCGGTTTGCAGTCGAACCTGCCAGTGCAGGGCGACACCTGGGATGCGCTGCGCAAGCAGAATCTAGCAGGCCGATTGGCGAGCATCCGCAAGCCGGAAATCCGCGCCAAGCTGGTCGCGGAAGGCAAGGCCATGAAGCGCCGCTTCTTCTCCATGACCAACGTGTTCTATCTGGGCGACGGCGAATCCCCGAACTACGCCACGCCGCCGGAGCAGAACCTCGAAACCCAGGCGGAAGCCGCCGGCGAGCATTGGGTGGAAACCTTCCTGCGCCTCTCCGACGAGTCCGACGGCCGGGCCCTGTTCAACTTGCGCATGTTCAACCAGAGCCTCAAGGAGCTGGGCGACCTATTCAAGAGCGAGCACATCTTCCCCAGCCTGGGCGACGCCGGCGCTCACGTCTCGCAGATCATGGACGCCGGCTGGCCGAGCTTCATCCTGTCGTACTGGATCCGCGAAACCGGCCTCTACACCTTGGGCGAGGGCATCCGCCGGCTCACCTCCGGCCCGGCCCGCGTCCTCGGCTTGCAGGATCGCGGCACCTTGGCAGCGGGAATGCGCGCCGACGTCAACGTGCTGGACCCGTCCCGAGTGGCCGAGCGCCAGCCGGAACTGGTGCACGACTTCCCCGGCGGCGCCCCGCGCTACATCCAGAAGTCTTTTGGCTACAAGACCACCATCGTCAACGGCGAAGTTACTTTGGTAGATGGCGAACACACCGGTGCCCGCGCCGGACAGGTGCTGCGGCACGCGGGGTAGCCGCGAGATTCGGGCGAGGGACGCCTAGCGGTTCCCTCGCCCGAACCCAGCAAAACAGAAGTTCATTCCATCAACGGCCGATACCGATCTGCCTGTATACGCTTGTCATGCCGCCAGCAGCCTTATGTGCTGCGTACATTAGAGGGCCGTCCAATCCGAACCAGCTATAGAACGCATGCGATTGGTACAGCTCCTGGAATTGGGCAAACGTCAGTCCCCCACCCTTAGCCTCTCTACCAAACTTCGGTCTGTATCGGCCGCTGACGCGAATCGCATCAAGTACGATCTCCAAGTACCCATTGTCCTTTTCAGTCGTATGCCCTCGCTAGCTGTCTATACCGCGCCAAGGATAGTCTTCGGCAGGATGCCGCCTAAGTATAGCCATATGCTTCGATTTCGAGTTGAAGCAAGACGTCCTTGGAGCGGGGCTGGGATGCGTTCGAGCTGCACCCGTCGCCAGCGCGGACCCGACCGTAGGCAATGGGCACCCTTGCTGATATCTTCAGCATCCCAGGTCGGCCGCCGTAGATGGCGAATGCCGTAGGTGCCGTTGTCCAAACACTGCCGATGCGGGCGTTTGTCGAGGCCACTTCCATACGGTCGAAAATGGCAAGCGGGAAATGGCTCGGGCTTGAGCCGACAGCGTTCTGAAGACGATAGCAGCGGGCCGCTCTGCAGTGCGTTGAAGCAGACGCGGGACACATGTGCCAAGTGGGACATATGCCGCCGAAGGAGATCGTCATGCGAATCGATGCGCACCCCAAGCGGCGCATTGGACGAATCCGCCGACTACCCGAACCCGATACCGGGAGCTGCCAGGTGACACCAAGGGCCGCCTAGCAGCCGGGAACGTGCTGGTGCTGCCACGACGCCAACAGCCGCTCCGGCGGCAGCCATCAGTGCTCGGATGCGATGCCTGAAGCCGGATTCCCGTACTTATCCTGCTCTCAACGACTTGCGGCAACGTTTGGCGGAGCGGACGGGATTCGAACCCGCGACCTCCGGCGTGACAGGCCGGCATTCTAACCAGCTGAACTACCGCTCCGTGTGCTCGCGCATCCAGGCGCTGGTGGGTGTTGCAGGGCTTGAACCTGCGACCTACGGCTTGTAAGGCCGTTGCTCTCCCAACTGAGCTAAACACCCTTGGCGCAAGGGTGCGTATCGTAACGCCTTGGCCCGTGCTGTCAACGGAGTTCGAGAACCTCGCCCGACGCGTCCGGCGTCAGCTTCGCAGCGTCCTCCCCGCCAGCGCCCCGGTATGCTCGCCGCGCTCCATGAACACCTGTCCGTTGACGACCATCTGGTCGTAGCCTCTGCCCCGCTGTACATAGCGGCCAGCGCCGCCGGGGAAATCGTGCCGGTACTCCGGCAGTGCCATGCCGAGGCGGTCCAGGTCGATCACGTTGATGTCCGCGAAGGCGCCCTCCCGAAGCACACCGCGGCCCTCGATGCCGAAGATGGCAGCGGTGTCGCTGGTCCAGCAACGGATGGCTTCCTCGACAGTCATCACGCCGCGGTTCTTCACCCAGTAGGCGAGCAGCCAAGTGGGCGAACTGGCGTCCATGATCTGGCCGACGTGGGCGCCCGAGTCCGCAAGGCCCATGGCCACCGTGGGGTTGGTGATCATTTCCTCGATGGCAGCCATGGACTGGTTGAGACCGGGATGCCAGAGCACGACGCGGCCGCGATGCTTGCGGTTGAGCTCGATGAACGCCTCCGCCTCTGTTTGGCCGGCGCGTTCGGCGTAGGCGGCCAGGGAACGGGCTTGGTCGTGGACGTAGTCCAAGTCGTCGTCGGTGAGGATGTAGGCTTGGTCGAAGGGCAGCGTCGGCGGCGGCTCCGGGTTGGCAAGCCGGCGGCGCCAGGATTCGTCCTCCAAGGCGGCGAGGCGTTGCGAGAAAGGCAGCGCGGCGAGTTCCTTCCAAGCCGCCGAGGCGTCGAACGGCGTGCGATGGTCGAGGCCGAACAGGCCGCCGATGCCCCGAGCGCTGGTCTGCGGGCGCAGCCGGGCGCCGCGGGCGTTCTCCTCCTCGGCGAAGCCGATGACGCGCCGATAGAGGTCCGGGCGGCGGTAGCTGTGGGCGATGCCGAAGGTGGCGCGAACGTTGTTCTCGCGGGAGAGCCGCCCCACCCAGGCGATCTCGGCACGGGTCTTCGGCAGATGCTGCTCGTGGTCCCGTTCGCCGAGGCGCAGCGCACCTTCGAAGACGCCTTTGCCACGGCGGCCCAACACCTGTCCGATGGCCAGCAGCTCGCTGGAGTCGGCGTGGGTGCCGGGCACGTAGCGACCATCGGGCACCTTGTGCAGGAACGTGCGCGAAGTGGAGAAGCCCAACGCGCCGGCGCCGATGGCTTCGTCCACCAGGGCGCACATGCGATGCACATCGTCCTCCCCGGCCGGGGTCTCGTCCAGGCTGCGCTCGCCCATGACGTGGATGCGCACCGCGCAGTGTCCCACCATGCCGCCGACATTGACGCCCTTGTCCATGCGGTCGATGGAGTCCAGGTATTCGCCGAAGGTCTCCCAGTCCCAGGGCAGCCCGGCGTTGATGGATTGCCGGGGAATATCCTCCACGGACTCCATCATCCGCGCCAAGTAGTCGCGGTCTTCGGGCTTGCAGGGCGCGAAAGTGACGCCGCAGTTGCCGGTAACCACGGAGGTGACGCCGTGGTAGCAGGACGACGAAGCGATGGGGTCCCAAGCGATCTGGGCGTCGAGGTGGGTGTGGATGTCCACGAAGCCCGGCGTCACCATCTTGCCCGTGGCGTCGATTTCGCGGCTGCCCCTGCCGTCCACCTTGCCGAGCGCGACGATGCAGTCGCCAACGATGGCGAGGTCGCCGGGCTTGCCCGGCGCGCCCGTGCCGTCCACCAGCGTACCGTTGCGAATGACCAAGTCGTAGCCCACGAGAACCTCCTGCCGATTAGCTGGTTTCGGCAGCCTAGCATTTTCGCGTTCCTTTCGCTTTCCTGGCGCCGTCCGGTTTACACTGCGCATCCGCAACTCGCTCGCCACTTGTCCAAGGGAGGGAAAGCCCCATGTCGGAACACCCAGCCGAACTGCTTGTGCAGCTCGCCACCATCGATACGCCCACGGTCTGCAACGCCTTGGAAGCGGTGGCGCCTCAGCGCCGCGGCTACGGCTACACCGTCGAACCGCTGGTCTGCACCCGGCCGGAGCTTGGCGTCATGGTCGGCTACGCCCGCACCGCCACCATCCGCGCCCGGCATCCGGCGGATCGCCGCAACCAGCCCGGCGACTACTACGACTACATCGACAACGGCGGCCCGAAGCCGTCCATCTCCGTGATCCAGGACCTGGACGGCGATTCGCGCGGCTACGGCTCGTTCTGGGGCGAGGTCAACAGCAACATCCACAAGGGCCTCGGCTGCCTCGGCGTCATCACCGACGGCAGCGTACGCGACCTGCCGGACGTGGCGGAAGGCTTCCAGATGATGGCGGACCGGGTCGGGCCGTCCCACGCCTTCGTGCATGTGGTGTCGTTCGGCGGCGTGGTCAGCGTCTGCGGCATGACGGTCAGCGACGGCGATCTCGTCCATGCCGATCAGCACGGCGCCGTGGTCATCCCCCACGACGCGGCCGACAAGGTGATGGACGCCGCGGCGGCCATCGCCCGACGCGAAGGCGTCATCATCGAGGCCGCCCAGCAGCCCGGCTTCAACATCGAGAAGCTGCGCGAAGCCCAGGGCAGCGCAGCCGAAATCCACTGATTCCGTGGCGAGCCCGACGATTCCCATGACCGCGCCGCTGCCCGCATTCTCCCTCGCCGACATGGCGGGAACGAACTTCGCGTTCCCCACCGGCGCCTCGACCTTGCTCTGCTTCGTCAAGGAGGACTGCCCCACCTGCAACTTGGCGATGCCGCTGCTCGAAGCGTTGCAGGCCAGCGGCGACATGCCCGTGCTTGCCGCCGGCCAGACCGCCGACGGCAACCGGACGCTGATCGAACGCCATGCGCCGACGTTCCCCCTGCTCGACGATTCCATCCTCAAGGTGTCGTTCGCCCACGATGTGGAGACGGTGCCGCTGGTGCTGCTCGCCGACGGCGACGGGCGCGAGCTGGATCGCCTGGTCGGCTTCGACCGCGACGAATGGCGAACATTCTTCGAGGCCCACGCGCCGAACGCCGAAGTGGACTGGGATGCCCTGCCGGCATGGCGGCCCGGCTGCGGCTCGATGAGCCAGGATCCGCTCTTCGCCGAGCGGTTGCGCGCCGAATCCGAGAACAGCCCGCTGCGCGCCCGGCGCATCGAGATCGCGCCGGCGGACGACGTCCACGAGTTCCTGTTCGACCAGGGCTTCACCGACGGCCTGCCGGTGGTGCCGCCGACGCCGGAACGGGTGCTGCGCATGCTGGCCGGCACTGGCCGGGACAGCCAGGAGATAGTGGCGAAAATCGCTCCCAACTACGCGCCAGCCACGGTGGAGAAGATCGCCGTCAACGCCGTGCTGGCCGGCTGCGAGCCCGAACATCTGCCGGTGGTGATCGCCGCCATCGAGGCCATCTGCACCCGGGCGTTCAACATTCACGGCGTCAACGCCACTACCATGGGCGCCTCGCCGGTGCTGGTGGTGAACGGCCCCATCCGCGAACGCATCGGCCTGAACATGCGCCTCGGCGTGCTCGGCCAAGGCACCCGCGCCAACGCCGCCATCGGTCGCGCCGTGCGCTTGGCGGTGCGCAATCTCGGCGGTGCCAAACCGGGCGGCACCGAGCGTTCCACGCTGGGCAACCCCATGAAGTTCACCATGTGCTTCGCCGAGTGGGAGGAACGCAGCCCCTGGGAACCGCTGCATGTGGAACGCGGCTACGACGCTAGCGACTCCGTGGTGACTGTGTTCGCCATGTCCAGCGGTCCGGCGCTGTGCGTGGACCAGTCGTCGCGCTCGGCGAGGCAGCTGGCCGGCAGCTTCGCGCTATCCTTGGAAGCGGCGCACCATGTGCGCGCCCACAACGCCAGCGACGCGCTCTTGGTGGTGTCGCCGGAACACGTTGATACGCTCGAACGCGACGGCTTCAGCAAGCATGACATCCGAGAGCACATCCAGCGCGTCACCGCGCGACCGCTGGCCGAGCTGGTTGCCGACGAAGATGCCGGCGGCGGCCTGTCTCCGGCTCGGTTCGAGGCCATGACCGAGCAGCAGCGCAGCCGGCGCATGCCGAAATTCGCGTCCAAGGACAACATCCACATCGTCGTGGCGGGTGCGGAGGCAGGCAAGTTCTCCGGCATCTTCCACGGCTGGGCCGGTGGCGAAATCGGCTCGATTCCCGTTTCCCAACGCATAGAGGAATGACACGCATGACTACGATCCTCGATCCCACCGACGAGCGTGTGCCCGTCGCCCGCCGGATCACGCCCCGGCCGGGCGCGATCCGCGGCAACGTCGCCCTGCTCGACATCGCCAAGCCGCGCGGCAACGTGCTGCTCGACCGCTTGGAGACGCGGTTGGCGCAACGCCTGCCCGGCATCACCGTCAACCGCTACGCCAAGCCGACGTTCACCAAGCCGGCGCCGGAGGCGCTGCGCCGGGACATCCGGGAAGCCAACGACTTCGTCGTCGAGGCGCTGGCCGACTGAGGCTCCTGTACCACGTGCAGTTTGCATGACACGGTATGGTTCGAGATCCAGGGTGTGCCGGCGGTGAGCATCGCTTCCTCCGAGTTCCAGGACGCCGCGGCCACCCAGGCCGAAGCACTGGGCATGAACGATGCGCGCTGCGTCTTCGTCCCGCACCCGATCCAGGACGCCACCGACGAGGAGATGCGCCAGAAGGCGGATGCTTGCGTGGACGCCGTGCTGGCGGCCTTGACGGAAACGCAGGACAGCCAGTAGCTTGGCGCGTCTCGAAACGGGCGAAGAACCCGTATCCCTGGGCCCGGCACCGGCCGAGGAAACCGGTGCAGGCCGCCCAGGGCGCGGGTGCCGACGAGCAGGAGGAAATCCATGCAGCTGAACAGCGCCGCCTGCCATGCCCTTTCGGTGGACGATTTTCACAAACTCGGCGAGGCAGGCATCCTGAGCGAGGACGACCGTGTCGAGCTGATCGAAGGAGTGCTGATCGACATGGCCCCCATCGGCAGCGGCCACGCCAGTCTGGTGAACCAGTTCACCAACCGTCTTGCGGTAGCCGTCTCCGGACACGCCATCGTATCTGTG
Source organism: Pseudomonadales bacterium (assembly GCA_963422285.2). Taxonomy (GTDB): domain Bacteria; phylum Pseudomonadota; class Gammaproteobacteria; order Pseudomonadales; family Azotimanducaceae; genus VXYL01. The sequence continues at coordinate 146,363 of CAXXJO010000001.1, forward strand.
CAGAACCCGGTGATCCTCGACGATTCCACGCAGATGCAACCGGATGTCGCACTGCTCCGGCATCGAGACGACTTCTACGCCAACGCCCACCCCACGCCTGCCGACGTGCTGCTTGTCGTCGAGGTCGCCGACTCGTCGCTGGCCTACGACCGCGATGTCAAGATGCCGCTGTACGCTCGCCACGGAATACCCGAGGTCTGGCTGGTCGCCTTGCGGCAACGCCGGATCGACGTGTTCCGTCGCCCCGCCGAAGACGGCTACCAGGAAATACTGCGACTCGGGCATGGCGAGCGGATCAGCCCGTCCCTGGCACCGGAGGCATCCGTCCGCGCGGCCGATCTCTGGCGCGCTTGAACCGGCAATCTCCAGCCACTGCGCACGGGAGCGGACTTGCCCATGTCGAGCGGCGATATCAGCGTTGCCTTCGCACCGAGCGGCCCCGAAGGGGAAGTCGGCGACGAATTGGAGAGCGCTTGCCTAGCCGCGTCTCGCCAAGAGGCCTTGCCTGCGCATGATCTTCAGGGAACCCTACGCAAGAGGATACTGCGATCACCGCGCCCGGCCGTCGGATCGACTGGGAACACCGCAGCCGGGATCGACGCCAGGACCTTCTACAGGATCGTTCCCAATCCTGAGGACAGGCTGGATGCCTCGTCGGCCGCATCCTTGCGTCGCTGGCGAAATCGCCTTTAGCGCACTACCGCATCGAACAACTCCAACTGCGGATGGCCGAGATAGGTTCCCTTGGGGGCGCTCTTCTGGGCATGCGCCTTGCGGAAGTGGTCGGACTCGGTCCAGTCCTCGAACGCTTGGCGGGATTCCCACACGGTGTGCGAGGCGTACAGCGCATGGTCGTCCCGCACCACCCCCTTGAGCAGGGCGAACGAAACGAAGCCAGGCACTTCGGACAGGTACGAATCGCGCTCGCGCCAGAGGGTCTCGAAGCCCTCCTCGAAACCTGGGGCGATCTTGAATCGATTCATTGCGATGAACATGTGCGTCTCCTTGGCGTTACTGTGAATAGACGACGACGCGGCCGAGCGTCCTGTGCCACTCGACAGCGACCGGCGTCTGGTAGATTCGGGTAAGCAGATCCGCCTGCAGCACCTGTGCCGGGCTACCGCAGGCGACGATCCTGCCCTGGTCCATCAAGGCGATCCGGTCGGCAAACCGCGCCGCCAGATCGAGGTCGTGCAGCACCAGCAGAACACCGACGCCGCCGTCGTCCGCACAGGCGCGCGACAGCCGCATCACCATGCGCTCGTGGGCGAGATCCAGATTCGCCGTGGGCTCGTCGAGCAGCAGGTAGCGCGTCTCCCTGGTTCCCCTTGGACGCCATACCTGCAACAGCGCCCGAGCGAACTGCACCCGCCGCTGTTCGCCGCCGGAAAGCGTGTTGAAGCGCCTGTCGAGAAGCGGCTGCAACTCGCAGTGCGCAGCCACTTCGTCCACGGCCGCTTCGCGCACGGCAATGGCATAGCGATCGCCCAAGGTCCATCCCATGCGCAGGATTTCGCCGACGAGAAAGTCGAACACGACATGGGTGATCTGCGACATCACGCTGCGGCGTTGCGCCTGGGCGGCAGAAGGAATCGAGGCCAAGCTGGCGTCGTCGAGCAATACCCGCCCCCGCTCCGGGGCGAGATCGCCGCTCAGCACCCGCAGCAAGCTGGATTTGCCGGCACCGTTGGGGCCGACCAGAACGGTCAGCTTGCCGCCGGGCACTTCGACGGCGACCCGGCACAACACTAGCTGCTGGCCGAGCCGCAGGGAAACCGAACAGGCTTGCAGACTCACTGCGTGCGCACCCGGGTGATAAGCCATAGGAAGAACGGCGCGCCGATGGCGCTGGTGACTAGGCTGACGGGAATCTCCGCCGGCACGATCACCGTGCGCGCCAGCAGATCCGCGCTCACCGTCAGCACGCCTCCGAGCAGCGCCGAGGCGGGCAACACGAAGCGGTGGGACGCCCCGCCCATCAAGCGCACGAGATGCGGCACGACCAGGCCGACGAATCCGATCATGCCGGCCACCGCCACGCCAGCGCCCGAGGCCACCGCGGAGGCCAGAATGAGCCGCCGCTTCAGCGCGGCGACTTCGACGCCGAGGTAGCGGGCCTCCGATTCGCCGAGCTGAACGAGATCGAGACCGCGCACGTCGCGGATCAACAACAGCACGCCCAGGCCGATCAGCGCTGTCGCCGGCAACACCGTGGGCCAGGAGGCGCGCCCGAAGCTGCCCATCATCCAGAACGTCAGAGTGCGCAGCTGGGCGTCGTCGCTGAGGAACTGGAAGGCGCCGATGCCGACGCCCGCGAACGCATTGACCGCGATGCCCACCAGCAGCACGGTGACGATGTTGAAGCGCCCGTAGCGACGGGCGAACAGGAACAGGCAGGTGGTCACCAGGGCGGCACCGGCAATCGCCGCCAGCGGCAGCAGGTACTGCGCCAAGGCGTTCGGCACCGCCAGCGCGGAACCCAGCACGATCATCGCAACAGCGCCCAGCGCCGCCCCACTGGAAACGCCGATCAGCCCGGGATCCGTCAGCGGGTTGCGAAAGAGACCTTGCAGCACGGCACCGGACAGCGCCAGCCCCATGCCGACGAACGCCGCCAGCAGCACGCGCGGGCTGCGGAGCTCGGTGAGGACGGTGCGGCCGAGATCGTCCTCGCCGCCGAACAGTCCGGCGAGCGAGATGGGCACGGCGCCGTTGCCCAGCGCCAACAGCAAGGCGGCGGCAAGCGCCAGCGCCAAGCATCCGACAATGACGGCGCGCCGGCCCTGCAACGACGTTCGGAACGCGCGCCGGCGGCGCAATCCGAGTTGCTCGGCAATGGCGTTCACAATACGCAGGTGGTGGTTTCGCCGGCGGCCAGGATGTCGGCCAGACGCACGGCGGAGCGCAGCGTTCGCGGCCCGAAGCCCAGCATGGCCATGCCGTCCATGACGACGATGTTGTCTCGCTTGCCGGCCTGGGTGAGCCGAATCGCCCCATACCCGCGCATGTCGTCCATGCCCCCTGCCCCGGCAGTGCCTCGTTCCGGCATGACGATGTAGTGCGGATTGGCATAGGCCATGGCTTCCAGAGAGACGGGTTTCCAGCCTTCAAGGTCGCCGAACAGGTTCTTCGCACCCGCCATGCGCAGCAAGCCATCGCCGGAAGTGTCCCCGCCCGCGGCCAACGGAGCACCGTCGCGAAAACCCAGCAGCAGCGCGACCCGGCACGACGACGGCGGCGTTGCCGCCAGGGAGCGGAGCATCGGCGCAATCGATTGTTCGATGCGCTGGGTCGCGTCAATGCCCAGCACCCGGGCGACACAGCGAATTTTGTCGGCAATGCCGGCGGCGGTGTGTTCCTCCGGCACGCGCACCACATCGACGCCGGTCTGCCGCAGCTGGGCGAGCACCTCCGGCGGCCCCATGTCGTTTTCGCCGAGCACGAGGGAGGGGTTCAGCGACAGCAGCCCCTCTGCCGACAGGTTGCGCACGTAACCAACGGAGGGGAAGCCGGCGGCGGCGTCCGGATAGTTCGAGGTGGCGTCCACAGCCTCAATGCGATCCTCGGCGCCCAGAAAGTAGAGAATCTCCGTCAGCGAGCCGCCGGCCACCGCAATGCGCGAGCTGTCGGCGACGGTGTCGCAAGCGAGGGCATGCCCCCCCACCACAGGCAGCCGAGCAGAGCCAGACAACGCCCCATGGTCAGAACTCGAACCGCAGCGTGGCGCTGGCGTTGAATCCCGGCTGCGAGAACCGCAGCGGCGCATCGGTGCCGATGCCGGCGCTGTCGGCCCAGCGGATGTAGGTCTTGTCGGTCACGTTGAAAAGGCCGATGTTCAGCGCTAGGCGATTGGAGAAGTGGACATAGCCGATCGCATCCACCACGCCGTACCCCGCGGTGTCGAGACGCGGATCGTTCTGGTCGATGTCGCCGGCATCCTTGCCTTGCGCCAAGGTGCAGACGATTTCCGCGCCGAAACGACCGTCGGCGGTGCTGTAGGCGAGGCCGAGGACTGCGGTGAGCGGATCGACGCTGTTCAGCGGCTGCTTCGTTGCGCGATCCTCGCCGTCCGCGTAGGCGGCGGCGAAACGCAGCGAGGCGTTGCCCAGAGCCGGGCCGAGAACGCCGAGGCGCAACTCGCCGCCGAGTTCGACGCCTTGGATCGTCACCTCGTCGCGGTTGATAGATTGAAATGTCTGCAAGCCGTCGGCCGGGTCGATGCCGCCTCTGGCGGCGAAGGCCGGCGCCAAGACGAGCGGCTCGATGAAGTTGTCGTAGACGTTGCGGAACACGGCGACGCGAAGGCGGGCGTTGTCGGCAGAGAAACGCCAGCCCGCTTCCAGGCCCTGGCTGCGTTCGGACTCGAGGCCTGGGTTGGAGATGGTCTTGTAGCCGCCGACGAAGTTGGTGAAGCCGACGTTGACGTCGTCGTAGGGCGGCGTCCGGAACCCCTCGCTGTAGCGGGCGTACAGCGCCGTCGCCTCGGTTGCCGAGAATACCGCGCCGAGCTTGAAGGTCACTTCGGCATCGTCGTGGTCCGCAGGCAAGGGCGTACCGGGATTGCCCTCCAGGTAGAGCGCGTCGGCTTCGGCGCTGGCGTCGAAACGGTCGTAGCGCACGCCGGGCGCCAACACCAGCCGGCCGTCGAACAATTCCACCTCGTCCTGGACGAAGAAGCCGACTTGGCGGACCTCCGTAAGCGGGAAGTCCCGCGTCGGGAACAGGAAGAACTCCCGCATCGGGCGGCCATCCGCGGCGAAGGTGCCGCCATCGCGCCGGCTGGCGGTGTCCGTCGCGTAGTAGTCGAAGCCGTAGGTCAGGTGATGCGCGCCGCCGGCAAGCGCGAACCGCTTGCCGGCCTGGACGTAGGCACCTTGGATTTCCTGCTCGAACAGGGAAAATCGTCGCCGGGTCTGGGAGACGGGGGCGCGCGTGGCGGGATCCATGGCCGTGCGGTCCTCGAAGGTGTTCTGGCCGGACTCCGAGGTCTGGCGGTAGAGCACGGCATCCACGGTGTCCGCGAAGCCGAGAGCGTCTTCGACGCGGTAGGCGGCGGACCAGCGCGTGCGCTGGCGCGTATCGCGGGCGTGGCGACGGTCCGTGGTGGCGCCGAAGAACGACATTCCGTAGTCCGACAGGACGCGGGTGTCCACTTCGTGGGAGAAATCGTCCACGGTCAGCGTCAGCGCATGGCCGCCGGCCACCTTGAAGCGCGCCTTCGCCGTGACATTGTCGCTGCCCACGCTTTGCGGGTCTGGTTGTTCCCGTGCCGGGCCTGTGCCGCCGACCGCGCCGGCGGTGGCGGTCTCGCTGCCGTCGCGGTTGGTGTAGCGCAGCAGCGCCGAGAACGGGCCGCCCGCGCCGGCGAGATTCAGCGAACCGACGGCGGCTGCGTCGGCGCTGGAATAGCCGAGCTTGACGCTGGCGTGGAGCGGCGTCTCGTCGTCCACATAGGCGTCCGGCCCGCGCGTGGACATGGCCACCACGCCGCCCAAGGCATCGCTGCCGTAGAGCGTGGAGATGGGACCGCGGGCGATCTCCACGCGGTCCAGACTGTCGAGTTCCACGAAGTCGCGGCGGGCGCTGAGCAACGGACCGAAGGAGAACTCTTCCGATACGCGCACGCCGTCCACCAAGGTCAGGACGCGATTGCCGCCGATGCCGCGAATGGCGAAGCCGCCAAGGCCGAAGCGGCTGCCGGTGCCGCCGACGCTGACGCCGGGTTCGAAACGCACCAGATCCGCGATGTTGCGGGCCATCTCGCGCTCCATGTCCGCGGCGGTCTTGACGACGATGGTGGCAGCCACTTCGTCCAGGGAACGCTCCGTGCGCGTCGCCACCACGGTGACGATTTCCGCCTCGTCCGCCTCCTCATCGGCGCCCTGCGCACCGACCAGCACGGTCGGCAGCGAGCAGATCAATACGGCAACCGGGCGCAAGCGTCGTTTCATGAAATCTCTCCTGAGCAGGTATTGTAACGGTAAACATTCTCATTCGCGTTTGCAACAACAAAATTCGCCCGACGCGAAGCGACCGCGGTCGTGGTGCCGCGGATCATCGGCAGCCCGATGGCCGCGCCGCGCATGAACTAGAACGGCCGTCGTCGCGCCGGCGGCTCAGCGGATCGCGCCGCCGGTGCGCAGCGTGTCGATGGTCTGCCGAGACAAGCCGAAGCCGGCTAGCACGTCGTCGCTGTCCTGGCCGGGATCCGGCGCGGCTCGGTCGAAGCGATGCGGATGCGGGAAGCGCGACAGGTTGATGGGTGAGCGGATGAGGTCCACGTCGCCGAGTTCCGCGTGCGCCGCCGGCTTCGCCATTCGCAGAAACCGCGCCTGCGGGTTGTCGAAGCCGCCCTGCACGTCGTTGATGGGGCCGCACGGCACACCGGCGGCGTTCAGCTTCTCCACGACGTCGTCCTGCGGCAGATCGGCGATGGCCGCTTCGATTTCGCGGTTCACCTCTTGCTTGCGGCGCCGCCGCTTGCCCGGCGAGTCGTAGCGCTCGTCGGCAAGCAGCGCATCCGCTCCCACTGCCGCGCAAAAGCTCCTCCACATCCGCTCGCCGGCCGCCGCGATGTTGACGCGGCCGTCCTTGCAGCGGAATGTGCCCATGGGCGTCGATGTCGGATGGTCGTTGCCTTGCTGGTCGGGCACTTCGCCGAGCATCGTGTAGCGAGCGCCTTGGAAGTCGAGCTTGTTGAGCATCGCTTCGAGCAGCGAGGTATGCACCCACTGGCCTTCGCCGGTCTTCTCCCGGTGCAGAAGCGCGAGCAGGATGCCCTGCCCCAGGAACATGCCCGCCGCGGTGTCGCTGATGGCGATGCCGACCCGCATGGGCCCTCGGCCCGGTTCGCCGGTAATGGACATCAGCCCGCTCATGCCCTGGACGATCTGATCGACGCCGGGCCGAGCGCAGTAGGGACCCTCCTGGCCGAAGCCGGAGATGCTGGCGTAGACAATGGCCGGATTGACGCCCTTGACGGTCTCGTAGTCCACCCTCAGGCGATGCTTCACCGCGGCGCGGAAATTCTCCACCACGATGTCCGCCTGCGCCGCGAGCCGCAGGAGCAGCGCGTGCCCTTCGGGGTGCTTGAGGTCGATGCACAGGCTGCGCTTGTTGCGGTGCAGGTTCTGCTCGTCCGGGCCATGGCGCACACCGGTCATATTGCCGCCGATGGCGGGCGGCGGCTCGATCTTGACGACATCCGCGCCCCAGTCGGCGAGCAGCCGCACCGCCGTCGGCCCGGCGCGGGCGATGGTGAGATCGAGGACGGTGTAGCCAGCGAGCGGGCCGTTCATGGATGCACTCCGATGCAGGATGACTGTGGCAGACTACCTGTTCGCTGGTAGACTGCAAGCGGACCGCGCCCGCTCCGATCGGGCGGACGAGGCCGCCGCCCATGGACCGCATCACCGTCAAGGACTATCGCTGCTTCCACGGCGAGCAAACCGCCCGGCTGGCGTCGCTGACGCTCCTCGTCGGCGAAAACAGCACCGGCAAGACATCCTTCCTGGCGATGATCCGCGCCCTGTGGGAAGTCGCCTATCGCCACACGGTTCCGGATTTCAAGGAAGATCCCTACGACCTCGGCAGCTTCGACGAGATCGCCCACCATCAAGGCGGGCGCGGCAGCCGCGCCGACAGCTTTCAGGCCGGATTCCGCCGACGCTTGGGAAGCAGTCAAGACCGCAGCTTCTCCTTCGACGTGACCTTCGGCAAAGTCGGCACGGCACCCGTTCCCATCAAACGGTGCCTGGCAAGCGACGACCTGTCCGTGGATGCGACTCAGCATGGCGATGCGGTCGAGGTTGCCTTCGCAACCGCCAACGGCTCTTGGCAGCGTCGCGCCAGGGTGGATTTCGGCCCCCGTGATGACGCCACCCTGTTCCCGCTCCTGTCGCTTCGGCTCCTCACGCTGCACCTCGATATGGATGATCCTCAATCCCAGCCTCCGGACCCTATCGCCGTGCAGGGCATGCCGGAAATACAGCAGCTAGTCGGAGACGCGGAACTTCGATCCCGACCGCCGCTGTTCGCCAGCGCTCCAGTGCGCTCCAAGCCCCGCCGCACCTACGATCCGGCTCGGCCGGCACACGACCCGGAAGGGGACTACGTGCCGATGTACCTAGCCAACGTATACCTCCAGAACAAGAGAGCATGGGGCAAACTGAAAAGCCGACTCGAATAGTTCGGTGCAACCGCAGGCTTGTTCGACGAAATCTCCATCAAGCCGCTAGGAAGCAGGGAAAGCGAGCCCTTCCAAGTGCAAGTGAGAAAGTTTGGCCGGCAGCTGAAAGGACCTCACCGCAATCTCATCGATATGGGCTCCGGCGTCAGCCAAGTGCTGCCGGTGATCACCGAGCTGCTGCGCTCGGACGCGCCGTCGATCTTTCTCTTGCAGGCAACCGGAAGTGCATCTGCACCCCAGCGCCCAGGCCTCCCTCGGCAGCCTGTTCTGCGAAGCCGCGGCGGCCGACGGCTGCCTAGTGGTCGTGGAAACCCACAGCGACCACATGGTCAACCGCATTCGCATGGACGTGCGCGACGGTGCGGTGCCGTTGAAGCCGGAAGACGTTTCGATTCTCTACATCGAGCGCGACGCGCTCGATGTGCGCATCCACTCCCTGCGGCTGGACCAGGAAGGGAATGTCCTCGGCGCGCCGCCGAGCTACGGCCGGTTCTTCATGGCGGAGATGGAGAGGTCCTTGCGTCTCTGATGCGCGCGATCATCGACAAGGACGTCGTGCGCGAGGCATTCGGCCCCAAGCCGACGCCGGCTGGCAAGAAATTCCGCCAATGGCTCGACACGGGAAGTCGGCGCTTGGTTGTCGGCGGCAAGCTGCTCGACGAGATCGACGGCAATTCGAACTTCAAGCTTTGGCGACCAACCGCGGTTCAGTACGCAAGCTGATGCTCGTCAACGACGCATCGGTGGACGCCAAAGCCGAGGAGCCCTCAGCGGGGGAGCGCGAGGGGGCACCCCTCGCAAGAAGAGTTGCGGAAAGCGGGTTCCTGTGCGTCCAACGACCAGCGCATCGTCGCCCTGGCCCAGATCAGCGGCGCACGGCTGCTGTACTCCAACGACGGCGCATTGCGCCGCGACTTCAAGAACAGGAATCCGATCGACCAGCCAGGCGGCAAGGTGTACTCCACCCGCGTCACGACGGCATTCGGCCGCGGCCATCGACGGCTGCTGAACGACCGAAGCTTAGCGGCGCAGCAAAGCCCGAGATTGCGCTTGCAGCGCCCTGAGCGTCTCCGAATCCGGCAGCAGCTCGCGCCGTCGGCTTCGGTCGATGGGAAACTCGCGCTCCAGACGATCGTGGACCGCCAGCGACTTCTCCCACTGCTCGTTGGCGTAGTACAGATCGGCGAGTACGGCCAGCCACTGCTCCAGAATCGCCGCGCCGCGCTCCTCCGCCGCCTGCATCGCTGCCTCGGCAACCACGACGGCTTGGGCGTGGTCCCCTACGTGGCCGTATGCCTGGGCGAGTTCCATCAAGGTCCCCGGCGGCGGCTCTACTGCCTCGCGCCACCATGCGGCCAAGTGGCGCACCGCGTCCTGGTAGCGCTGCGCCAGGAAGCTGTAGTGACCGGCACCGAGCCGCGGTCACGACTTCCGGCGCCATGCCGCGGCCCGGCCGATGCGCGACGGCAGCGTAGTGGGCGGCGGCTTGCTGGTAGTCGGCCTTGCCGGCATAGGCCGAGCCGAGCAGGTAGTGGGTGGCGACGGCTTCGTCTGCGCTCTGGCGCTCTTGCAGGCGCAGCAGCACGTCGATGGCGCGATCGTACTGCTTCGCTTCCATGAGCCTCACGACCCGGCCCAGTTCGTCTGCACGGCGCGGCTCGGGTGGCGCCGGTTCTGCCACCTTGCCAACTTCGGGCGTCGCGCAGCCGGCGATCAGCAGCGCGGCCAGAACGAGGCCGGAAAGCTGACTCCTCGCCACGGTCATCCCAGCCGCGTCCGCAGCCGGACGGAGCCCACCACGGCCTCGTTGCCCTCGGCGGGACGGGTCGGCACGTTCTGCGACAGCACCAGGGAACACAGCGCGAAGGCGGCGCCTACCAAGAACACCGCTTGGGGGGAAGCAAGCCACACGAAACCGAGCACGAAGGGCACGATCACCGCGGCGATGTGGTTGATAGTGAACGAGACGCCAGCGGTGGAGGCGATGTCGGCCGGGTCCGCGATCTTCTGGAAGTAGGTCTTGATGGCGATGGCCAGGGCGAAGAACATGTGATCGACGATGTACAGCCCGGCGGCGAAATAGGCGTTCTCAACGAACGCATAGGCAACGAAGACGCCGATCAGTCCGCAGTACTCCAGCGTCAGCGCATGGCGCTCGCCGATGCGGCCGATCCAGGCTCCGATCTTCTCGGCAAAGACGAAGTTGAACAGGTGGTTGACCAGGAACAGCGCGGCGATGTTGGCCGCGGAGTAGCCGAACTTCTCCACCATCAGAAAGCCCGCGAAGACGACGAAGATCTGTCGTCGGGCACCGGAGAGGAACGTCAGTCCGTAGTACAGCCAATAACGCGAGCGCAGCACGAGCTGCTTGCGCTGGGGCGTCTTCGCCTTGAAGTGGGGAAACCGACCCAGCGCCAGCGCGACAAGCACCGCAGCACCGCCAGCGGCCAAGTAGATCCAGCGGTAGTCCAAGCGAAATACGTCGAGCGCCACGTACATTGCGCCAAAGGCCACCAGAGAGGTGGCCGAACCCACGGCAATCAACCGGCCGAGGATGCGCGGCGCTTCGTCCTTGGACAGCCATTGCAGAGACAGCGATTGGCGGATGGTCTCGAAGTAGTGGAATCCCACAGACATCAGCACGGCGGTGAAGTACAGGCCGTACTCGCTGGGAAAGAAGCCGGTAACCGCCACGCCAAGGCCGAACAGCGCCACAGCCGCCACGGCAAAAGTCTGCTCGCGCAGCACCAGGATGACGAATACTGCGGTGAAGGCGAGAAAGCCGGGCACTTCGCGCAAGCTCTGCAGGATGCCGATTTCGCGCCCGGTGAAGGCCGCCTGTTCGATGGCGAAGTTGTTGAGCAGTGCCTGCCAAGCGGCGAAGCCCAAAGGCATGGCCACGCTGGCCAGCACCAGGAAGCCCACCGGCGTTCGCCAGCGCCTAGGAATCATGGTATTGCCTCAGCCATCGTAGAAGCCGCGCGGATGCAGGCCCAGCAGGCGACCCTCGCGCTCGGAGTCGATGCGGGCTTCGGCGGCGGCATCGATATGGTTGACGCTGCGCGTCGGCTTCACCCGCTGGGCGATATCCCGTCGGGCGTAGTGGACTTGCAGGAAGAAGCGTCCGCTATCGCCTTCCCTCGCGGGCAGACGGCGATGCCAGACATCGGAAACGAACAGCGCGACATCGCCGGCCGCGGCGATCAGCGGCAATGGGCCTCGCCCTTGGCAGGCGAGCGTTTCGTCGGTGCGGCGATCCGACGGCGGCGGCTGGCCGCAAGTGTGGCTGCCGGGAATGACCGCGGTAGGGCCGCATTCCAAGGGGCAGTCGTCCAAGTAGATGTGAACACCGATGGCGAACACCGGATAGGGAATCTCGGCCGGCCACGGAATCCCGGGCGGACGCGGGATGTGCGGCCCGGCGTCGATGTGCCAGCCTCCTCCGCCGTGACGATGCTCCGCACCGGCTTGGTTGCGCCAACAGGTGTTAGCGATGATGTGGCAATCCTCGCCCAGCAGGGGCTCGATGACATCCAGGATCTCCCGCCGGGCCACCAGCTTCTGCGCTGCCGGGCTCTTGTTGAACATCTCGTAGCGGAAATCCTCGTCGTGGACCCGGGCGCGGCCATCCGGGGCCATGCTGTCGTAGACGCCGGTGATTTCGTCGCGGACGGGCGCCCGCTCGCGAGCAGGCAGTACGCCGCGCAGCAGCGCGCAGCCGTCCCGCTCCAGTTCCCGACTGGCTGGCGGCGCCGGCTGCTCGCGGGGCAGCAGATAGCCTCCAACGCGCCTAAGCATCGATCTGCTCTACGGCGGGCGATGCCGCGGCGGCGATCGCGTCCTGGATGCTCCAAGGATTGTCGCCCTCCCCGGCCACCGTGGTGCGCTTCATCACCCGCGGCTGATCGAAGGGCCAGGGATGGCCGCGATGCAGTACGCAGCGGTTGTCCCAAACCGCCAAGTCGCCAGCGCGCCAGCGGTGGCGAAAGATGCGCGGCGGCTGGCAGGCATGCTCGACCAAGCGGCGCAGCAGCGCCTGCCCCGCTTCGACCTTCATGCCGAGAATGCGGGATGCATGGCGGCCCAGGTAGAGGTTCTTGCGGCCGGTGGCCGGATGGGTGCGCACCACGGCATGCTCGACTGGCGGCAGCGCATCCCGTTCGCCGCGGGTGAGCAACTCCATGCCGCCGATCTTACCTTGAGACCAGGCATAGGAGTGAACCGCCACCAGCCCATCGAGCCGCACCTGGGTAGCCGCGTCCAAAGACTCCCAGGCGGCGCGCATATCCGCCCACTCGGTATCGCCGCCGGTAGCCGGCACTTCCACGGCCCGCAGCAGCGAGACCTTGGCACCCACTTTCTTGAACGACGAATCCGTATGCCAGCAGCGGTTGCCCTTGAGAAACAGGCCCAGGGTGTCGTCCGGCTTCGCTACCGCGCCATCCTTCGCCACATTGGACAGCAGCGAAATCTCCTGACGCTCGGCGCGCTGGGACAGCGTCCGCTCCAGGGGGCCGAAGCGACGGCTGACGGCAATGTGCTCCTGTTCCGTCAGATTCGCGCCCGGAAAGACGAGCACGGCGTATTCGTGCAAGGCATCCTCAACGGCCCGCCACTCGTTGGCGGCGAGCGCGTCCAGGCGCACCTCCGTCACCGTCGCGCCCAGGGTGGCGTCGCTGGCGGCGATCTTCACAGGGCTCCATCCCGCGTTCCCGAACCAGCGCATTGTGCCATAGTCCACTTGCTCAGGGCTGCCCACCCGCTCACGGTTGTCCATCCACTCAAGCCTGTCCATACCGCCCGCGCCAGCCCATCGCGCATCGAGGCAGCTTGTTTGAAGGATCGACGCCGAGCCGCATCGAGAGCGAACCCGGCGCAAAGCGGCCGGTTGCGTCGGATAGCCCGTTCCGGCGACCGCAAACCTGCGATGTGAAATACTCACGCTACATCCGGAGGCGGCATGAAGGCGGCCAGCCCGGCACCCGCCGGCGCGAGGATGCCACCTTGATGGAGACCGCGACCAGCCGCGCGAGCGCCCGCAGGCATTAGGCCTCGCGTTCGGCGTCGCGCCCTTGCAGACAGTCGCCGGTTCGGTCAGACTGCCGCCTATTCATCGAGCCTTCATGCGGAGGATGAGCGTCATGGCCGTGACAGCCGAAGTTCGCTATCTCAACGAGGAGTGGCGCCGACGCGAGGACATCCCGCGCATCGGCAATCGGGAATCCCGCCGCGCCAACACGTCCAAGCATACCGTGTCCATCCACGATGTCCGCACCCGCCTTGCCGCCGGCGAGATCGACCTCGACATCAACGGCTTCGCGCTGCGGCGGCACCTCTCCAAGGTGCGGGACTTCCGCGACGACGACGAGGTGAAAGCCGTCTACTACCCGGAAATCGTCGCGCTGGTGAAGCAGGAGACGGGAGCAGCGGAAGTGTTCATCACCCAGCACGTCGTGCGCACCGAGGACAGCGCGGATTTCAACAAGGCATACGCCCGCTTCGTGCATTGCGACTACAGCTTGGCGGATGCCCGCGACATGGCGCGGCGGGCGCTGGAAAAGCGCGGCATGCGCAGCGCCGACTACGACGGCATGGCGTTCGCCTGGTACAACGCCTGGCAGCCGTTCGACAACGCGGCGCATCGAAATCCACTCGCCGTCATCGACGCCGCCACCCTGGCCCCCGACGATATCGCGGACTACTACTACACCGGCTACGGCGAAGTCGCCGGCAAATCGGCCATGCCCATGCGCAACCCGGCGCATCGCTTCTGCTATGTGCAAGGCATGGGCACCGACGAACTGCTGCTCATCAAGCAGCTCGATACCCGCGCTGGGGTTGCCAAGTCGTGCCCCCATACTTCCTTCGACATCCCGGATGCGCCCCCGGACGCCCCGCCCCGGCGCAGCATCGAGGTGCGAACGATGGCGGCGTTCCGATAGTCCACCGACCGTCCCGACTGGCAGCGGGAATCGCCGACGGCGTCCCAGGTCTCGCCGACCGCGAGCAGCTTGACGCGGCGTTCCCGGCCCCGCCCTCGCATTCCGTCGGTGGTTCGTTCGCCCTCTCGAAGCTGGCGATCCCGAACATCGGCTTGACGGCCGCGATTGGGACAACCTACGCTACCCGAGCACCGCCAAGAACAACGCACCGAGAGCGCGGAACTGCAAGAAACCATGAGCGTCGAACAACAGCCGCCGGGCAAATCGCGGGCGAGATTCCGAAAGAGCCGCACCGCCCCGCCGCCGTTCCGCTTGGGCGAGTGGCAATCCGCCACCTACTGGGGCTGATACCGGCAGATGCACACATGACGGCTGCCAAGAGCCAAGACTGGTCCTACCCCGGCGCACGGTGGTGGAAGTTCGATTTCCATACGCATACGCCTGCCTCGAACGACTACGGCAAGGGATCCGAGCAGGAGACCCTGCGAAACGTTACACCGCGCGATTGGCTGCTCGGCTTCATGGGCGCCGAAGTGGATTGCGTAGCGGTGACGGACCACAACTCGGGCGAGTGGATCGACAATCTCAAAGAAGCGCTTCTTGGTTTGCAGCAGGAACCACATCCAGAATATCGACCGCTGTACTTATTCCCAGGCATGGAAATCACCGCCAACGGCGGCATCCATGTCCTTGCGGTATTCGACCCCAGCAAAGGATCCGCGGATATTGCAAAACTGCTCGGGGCCGTCGGATATCAAGGTGACTTCGGTGCGAGCGACGTCGCGGCGGACTCAGCCACCATCGAAGTCGTGAAAGCCATCGGCGAAGCCGGTGGGATTCCCGTTCTCGCCCATGTGGATGGTCCGTCAGGCGCTTGGGGATTGTCCGGTAATACTCTGACCCCGCTGCTCGATCTCGACGACCTGTTCGCGATGGAGGTGGTCGATCCTGCGAAAGAGAAACCCGAGCTGTATCGTCAACGCAAGATCGCCTGGGCGGAAGTGCTTGGCTCCGACTCGCATCATCCCGGCGGACCGGCAGGGTCTCGTTTCCCCGGCTCGCACTACACCTGGATCAAGATGGCGAAACCTTCTCTCGAAGGACTGCGCTTGGCCTTGCTGGACGGCGGAGGCTTCTCGGTCCGGCGCAGCGACGACCCGGAGCCTTTCGATCCCTCTGCGCTGCCAAAGCATCGCATCAAAGCCATCGAAATTGACGATGCGCGGTACATGGGGCGCGGTAAGCCGGCCAGTCTCGGGTTCAGCCCGTGGCTCAACGCCCTGGTGGGTGGACGCGGCACGGGCAAGTCCACGGTCATCCATGCACTGCGGCTGGCGGCGAGACGCGAGAATGAATTGGCGAATCTGGAAGCACGCAGCGAGCCTCGTCTGACCTTCGAGCGATTCAATCGCGTGCCCTCGGATGGCATGGACAAGGGCGGCTTGCAGGGTTCGACGGAAATTCGGTGGACCATGATGCGCGACGGCGTCCGTCATCGCCTGCGCTGGCGGCAGGACGGCGGCGGCACGGTCGTGGAAGACGATGCGGGCAGCGGCGATTGGAAACCCTCATTGGCTCAGACGGTGACGCCGGAGCGTTTTCCGGTCCGCATATTCAGCCAGGGACAGATCGCCGCCCTGGCCGGCGAGAACCAGCAGGCGCTGTTGCAGGTGATCGACGAGGCGGCCGGGACAAGCGGGCTGCAAGCGGGTCGGGAAGAGGCCCGAAACGCATTCTTCGCATCGAGGGCGCGGATCCGGGAGCTCGACAGCAAGCTGGGCCGCCGGGACGATCTCGTCGTGCAGCGACAGGATGTGGAGCGCAAGTTGAAGCGCTTCGAGGAGGCAGGACACTCCATGGTCCTGACCGCTTACGGGCGCCGTCGCCGTCAGCGCGCGGAAACGGATCGGCAGCTCGAGGCATCGGAGGAGATCGCCGATCGCATTGAAGCGCTGGCGGCAGAACTTGAAGCCGAAGACCTGCCTGACGGACTGTTCGACGAAGGATCGGAAGATGATCGGCAAGCGATTTCGATCCTGGCTGCGCTGGCCGCCGGCGTACACACGGCAATCCGGGACTTGCGTGAAGCCTCGGAGCGCCTGCGAGGAATTGCGAAGGCACAGCGCAAGGAGTTGACCAATAGCATGTGGCAGTCAGCCGTCGAACAGGCGATGCAGGGCTACACTGCGTTGGTCGAGACGCTGCGCAGTGAAGGCATTACCGACCCGAACGAGTACGGCCGCTTGGTACAGGACCGACAACGGCTCGATAGGGAATCGAAGGCTCTGGAGTCACTGAAGGCGGAACGGGATCGGCTGACGGAGCAATCCGGGGGACAACTGCGGAAAGTCCTGGAGGCCCGCCGAGCCATAAGCGCCGCCCGCGAGAATTTCCTGTCCAGAACGCTCGCCCGGAACCGCTTCGTACGCATCCGAATTCGGACTTACGGCGACGGTCCGCGAGTCATCGAACGTTCCTTGCGGGAGGCATTGAAGATTCTTGACGACCGCTTCCGGGACGACATCCTCGTGATGGACGAGGATCGCCCAGCCAATGGGTGGGTTGCGGAACTTCTTGCAGATTTGCCGGAAGGTACAACAGAACGGTGCTCCGAGGTCGAAAGCCGCATCGAGCACCTCAAACAGCGAATCAGCCGCGCCTGTTCAGGCCGCGGTGGTTTCGGCGGATACCTCAACAACTATCTCCAACGCGAGTTCGACCGGCATCCCGAGTGGCTGGACAACATGCTGACCTGGTTTCCAGAAGACGGATTATGGGTCGAGTACAGCCGCCGGGGCGACGGCACGGACTTTCAGCCTATCAATCAAGCGTCGGCGGGTCAGCGGTCGGCGGCAATGCTGGCTTTTCTGCTTGCGCACGGCGAGGAGCCTCTGGTACTGGATCAGCCGGAAGACGATCTCGACAACCACTTGATCTACGACCTGGTCGTGCGCCAGATGCGGGAGAACAAGCTCAGGCGGCAGATCATCGTGGTGACGCACAACCCGAACATCGTCGTGAACGGAGATGCCGAGATGCTGCATGCGCTCGATTTCCGGTCAGGCCAGTGTCGGATCGTGCAGTCGGGATCGCTGCAGGAAGAAGCGATGCGCGAGGAAGTCTGCCGGGTGATGGAAGGTGGACGCGAAGCCTTCGAGCGCCGTTATCGTCGCTTGGGGCGGGAGCCGGCTCATGTTTGACAGCGTCAAGGAACTGCTCGACAAGATAAGACTCGGCGAAGACACGTTCCTGGAGTGCAAGGAGGTGCATTTCGCGGGACAGAAGGTCAGCGGCCCTCGCCGTGATTCGCTCGCGGACGAGCTCGCCGCCTTCGCCAACGGCCGAGGCGGTGTCTGCCTGCTGGGCGTGGAAGACGGCTCGGGTGAAATCGTAGGCATCCCCGTTGACCGTCTCGATGTCGTGGAAGATTTCGTCCGTGAAGGTTGCAGCGATTCCGTGCATCCGCCTCTCGCGCCCGTGATCGAACGCATCCAGCTGCCCGCGACCACCGGGGAAGAGGTTGCGATCATCAAGATCGAGGTGCAACGCAGTCTGTTCGTACACCGCAGTCCGGGAGGCTATCTGCACCGGGTAGGCAGCGCCAAGCGCACCATGTCGTCCGAATACCTGGCCCGGCTGTTCCAGCAGCGCAGCCAGGCCCGGATGATCCGCTTCGACGAACAGGTTGTCCCCGACGCCAAGCCGGACGATCTGTCATCCGAGATCTGGAGGTCTTTTCGCACCCCGCTCACCAGGAATGAATCGGAAAGTCTGCTTGCAAAACTTCACATGGTGCGACCCGATATGGACGGTACGCCGAGATCGACGGTGGCAGGTGTGCTCATGGCCTCTCCGGATGCCCGGAGATGGCTGCCCAATGCCTACATTCAGGCAGTCGCCTATCGCGGCACGACCGTCAGAACCGATACCAGCGATCCCTACCAATTGGATGCCTCGGATATCTCCGGCCCATTGAACAATCAAGTGATTCAAGCCTGCCAATTCGTGGCGAAGAACATGAAAGTGGCGGCATTCAAGCATCTAGGCCGCCTAGATCGACCGCAGTTCGACATGGAGGCGGTGTTCGAGGCCGTAGTCAATGCCGTGGCCCACCGCGACTACTCCATCCACGGCTCGAAGATCAGGTTGAGGTTGTTCCGCAACCGTCTTGAAATCTACTCCCCCGGTGCCATCCCGAACACGATGAGCGTAGAAGATCTCCCCCACTTGCAGGCGACTCGAAACGAGATCGTTGCCAGCCTGCTGGCCAAGTGTCGCGTCCCCACCGACGTACCAGGGCTAACGACGGAGCGGCGCACCATGATGGACAGACGCGGCGAAGGCGTACCCGTCATCCTGAACAACAGCCTGGAACTGTCGGGGAGAGAACCGGAGTATCGTTTGATCGGCGACGCCGAACTGCTGTTGACCATCTACGCGCCATCCGACGACGCGCCAGACGCGGATATTCCTGGCTGACGGCAGCGGCGAGTCCGTATCGCAGACCTTGGCCGAGATGCCGTAGAGCAAATGGCTGCGCCGTTTCCGCCCCCGCCCTCACGTCGAACCCAGCCCCTCCTTTCGCCCTCGCCTCTTATCGGCGGTTCGCTCTCTCGAAGCGGGCGATCCCGAGTGCGCACTTGCCGTCGCCTCGACAAACCGACAAACTCCCCGTCGTCGATCCACTTGGACTGCGCCGTGCCCGAGGCCCTTTCGTCGTTCCGCATCTGCGATTTCACCGGCCAGCTCGCCGGTGCCGGGGCCACCAAGTGGCTGGCATCCTTCGGGGCCGAGGTGATCCGCATCGAAGACCCGGTACGCGAGGGCCGCTGGGACATCCTGCGCGGCACCCCGCCCTACGTGGACGATCGGCGCGGCATCGACATGGGCGGCGCCTTCAACAACCACAACGCCGGCAAGTACGGCGTCACCCTGAATCTGCGCACCGAAAAGGCGAAACAGATACTCGCCAGCCTGATCGAGATCTCGGACGTGGTCAGCGAGAACTTCGCCAAGGGCGTACTGGAGAAGTGGGGATTCGGCTACCAGCGCATGAGGCAGATCAAGCCGGATATCGTCTACGTCTCCAACTGCGGCTTCGGTCACAGCGGTCCGTACAGCGATTTCAAGACCTGGGGCCCCATCGTGCAGGCGGTCTCCGGCCTTACCTTCACTTCGGGCCTGCCCGACCGCGAGCCCGCCGGCTGGGGCTATTCCTACATGGACCACACCGGCGCCTACTACATGGCAATGGCCATCCTGCTGGCGCTCATCCACCGTCAGCGCACGGGCGAAGGCCAGTGGGTGGACTTGGCCTGCACGGAATCCGCACTGTCCTTGCACGGCCCGGCGCTGCTCGACTGGACCGTGAACGGCCGCCCTACTCGGCGCCAGGGACAGCCGCACGCCAATCGCAGCTTCTGGCCGCCCATGGCACCCCACGGCATTTATCCCTGCCAGGGCGACGACGACTGGGTGGCCATCGCCTGCAGAAACCAAGGGGACTGGGAGGCACTGTGCGCGACGGTGGCGGAGGATTGGTGCCGCGACCCGGCATTCGCCGATCTCGACTCCCGCCACGTGGCTCAGGACGCCTTGGACGAACACTTGAGCGCCTGGACCGCGGCGCACGGCAAGTTCGAGGTGGAAACGGCCCTGCGCGAGGCTGGCGTACCGGTGTCGGCGGTGATGAAACCCCAAGAACGCATCGACCTGGACCCCAGCACGGACGCCTTCGGCCTGTGGCCGACGGTGCGCCATTCGAAGATGGGCGAGGTGCGGGTAGACGGCCAGCCGGTGCATTTCTCCAAGACCGACTGGCGCATCCCCCGAGGCGGCCCGTGTCTCGGCGAGCACAACGAGGAGGTGCTGACGCGGCTGCTCGGCTATAGCGCGGAGGAAGTGGCCCGCTTGCGGGAGGAAGGGGTGATATGACCGCGCTCGCCGGCCTGCGCATCGTCGAGTTGGCCCGGGAACCCATCGCTCTGGCCGGCAAGCTGCTCGGCGACATGGGTGCGGACGTGGTGCTCGTGGAGCCGCCGGGTGGCGATCCGTGCCGCAACCATCCTCCGTTCCTGGACCACGAGCCGGGCCAGAATCGCAGCCTCTACTGGTGGCACTACCACACCAGCAAGCGCAGCGTGGTCATCGATCTCGAGGACGAAGCCGGACGAGACCGCTTCCGCGCCTTGATCGCCACCGCGGACGTGCTTATCGAAGCCGAACCCCGCACACGGCTGGCGACCTTGCGTCTCGACTACGAGGATCTCGCCGTCGTCAGACCGGACCTGATCCATGTCGCTGTTACCCCCTATGGCCGCGACGACCCCAAGAGCGATCTGCCCTACACCGATCTCACCCTCATGGCCGCCTCGGGGCCGCCGTGGAGCTGCGGCTACGACGATCACTCCCTGCCACCCATCCGCGGCCCGATGCAGGGCTACCACACCACCTCCCACTTCGTCGCGTTGTCGACCCTGACGGCCCTGCTGCATCGGAGCGTCTCCGGCGGCTCGCCAGCAGGCGGCTCGCCAGCAGGCGGCTCGCCAGCAGGCGGCTCGCCAGCAGGCGAGGGGCAGTTCATCGATGTGAGCATGACCGCAGCTTCCAATGTCACCACCGAAGCGGCGTCCTACACTTGGCTGGTAGCGCAGAAGACGGTGCAGCGGCAGACTGGACGCCACGCCTCGGTTTCTCCGTCCAGAGAAACCCAGCAGATCTGCGCGGACGGCCGCTATGCCAATACCGGCGTACCGCCACGCCGCGCCGAGGAGTTCGCCGCCCTGTACCGCTGGCTGAAGGAACTCGGCCTCGACGTCGAACTGCCGGAAGCCGTGTTCCTGGAGATGGGCGCACGCTGGCAAGGCCCCTTCGATCTCTCCAGGCTCGGCCACGACGACGAGATCACCGCCATCTTCGGCGCCGGGCGGGAAGCCCTGCAACTGATTGCCTCAAAGGTATCCGCCCAGGACTTCTTCGTCGGCTGCCAGCGTACCGGGCTGGCCGTAGGCGTGGTCAACGCCCCGGAGGATGCCTTCGAGGACGAACACTTCAAGGCTCGTGGCTTCCAAGTACCGGTGCGGCACGAAGACCTGGAGCGCACGGTGATCTATCCCGGTGCGCCCTACGCCTTGCGCGGCAGCCCGTGGGCCATCTCCCGTCCCGCGCCCCGTCTCGGCGAGCACAACGACGAGATCCTAGAAGAAATCGCCAAAACCGAGCCGAAATCGCACACCGAATAGGGCGAATTTCGTACACAAAAAACCGAGATATCCAACAAGAGAATCAGCCGATGACGAAAGATTTTCCGATTCGGGGACATCACACTCCCCCGAATGCGACTTGCCTACCCGATCAAAGTCTCATCTCGCGACGGCGTCTGCAACGTGTGGTTTCCCGACTTCCCGGAAGCATCCGTTGAGGGCGTCAGCCGCCAGTTGGTGCGCACCGCGGCCAAAGAACGCCTGATCGAAACGCTGTGCGCCTATGTCCGGGAGCACCGCGACATCCCGCGGCCCACCTACATGCGCCGCCACCGGGACGTCATGGAACCGCCGTTGCTCATGGCCGTCAAGCTGGCCCTCTACCAGACCATGCGCGACCAGAACATCTCCAACGTGGCGCTGGCCAAGCGCCTGGGAACGGTAGAAGGTACCGTGCGTCGGCTGGTGGATCCCGACCATCGCTCGCACATCGACCGCGTGGAGGAAGCACTGGCGCTGCTTGGCAAACGGCTGGTGGTGGATATGTGGACCGCGTAGAGCCAAGCTGGTCGCCGGGCTTCGCTTGCCGGAAGGTCTACTTGAAGGTGGTGGATATGCGGACGGCGTAGAGCTGGCGGGGTTCCACCTTGGACGAACGAGGCATGTGCCGTCATGGCGAGCAAGTCGATCCTCGTGGCGGGCCGAATGGAAGCTGGAAGCTCGTACCCTTCGTTCAAAGGCGCCGCAGCGGCAAACTCGACTCGAGTGTCAACTTTCTCGGCACTGGAGGATTCTAGGCCAGATAGCCATCCTGCTCGCCGCGGCGGACTTCCTCTTCGGACAGGCCCAGCCAGTCCGCCAGCACCGCGGCATTGTCTTCGCCCACTTGGCGGGTGCGCCGATACCGATCGCAGGGCGTCGCCTCAAAGCGGATGGGCAGCCGGTCGGCATAGGTTGTCCCCGCCACCGGATGGGGTTCGTCCAGCTCTAGGAGAAATCCGCACTGGCGCAGCTGGGGATCGTGGGCACCTAGATCCGCGCCGGTCTGCACCACGCCAGCTGGCACCCCGGCGGCTTGGCAGCGTTCCATCACTTCGGTGGCCGTCAGCCTCTGCGTCCACTCGCCGATCCGAGCGTCGAGAGTCTTCGATTTGAAGCGGCCTTCGGCGGTGGCCAGCGCCGGGTTGCGCGCCCACGGGGGATCACCCATCACTTGGCGCAGAGACGTCCACTGCTGGTCGGACATGCAGGCGATGGCCACCCAGCGTTCGTCCGCCACGGCGGCGCTGGCCGGCCCGGCGCAGGGATAGCAGTTGTGGGGCGCCGCCAAGTCGTAGGGCAGACGGTTGCCGCACGGCTCGGCGGCTCGGCCATTGGCGAAGTAGTCCAGCAGCGTCGGCCCGGTCAAATTGACCCCGACCTCGAACTGCGACAGATCGATGCGCTGGCCGCGTCCGGTGCCCCGTCGCGCTTCCAGCCCCGCCAGGATGGCGAACGCGCCGTGCAGTCCGGCGCAGTGGTCGTTGTAGGAAAAGCCGATGCCGATGTCCTGGCGGCCGGGAACGCCGGTCAGATGCGTCAGCCCGGAGAGCGCATGGATGGTGGGGGCATAGGTGACGAACTTGGACCATGGCCCGCCATCGCCCATGCCGGACATCTGTACATAGATCACGTTCGGGTTGGCCGGGCTCACCTCGTCGTAGCCGACGCCCCAGCGGCCCAGCACCCCGACCGAGAAGTTGTCGATCACCACGTCCGCGGTTTCGCACAAACGCTTGCACAGGGCGCGGCTCTCGCTGCGGGACATGTCCAGGGCCAGCGCCCGCTTGTTGCGGTTCCACATGATGTAGTAGGCGCCGTCCGGCGCGTTCGGCCCGACCCGCGCCGAGGAGTTCACCTTCACCACATCGGCACCGAGATCGGCCAAGATCCGGGTAGCGAATGGCCCGGCCAGGACGTGAGTGAAGTCGAGAATGCGGATGCCGGTTAGCGGGCGGTCTTGCCGCGTTCGGTTGGAACTTCCTGCCGTGCTGGTCGCCGGACGGCTGCGCGCCGCGAACTCGCGGGACGACCCCGAGGCGACGTTGCCCAGCCGCCAAGGCGTATCGCTGAAATGGTAGGGCGTCCCGGGGCCGCGCACTGTCGCGCCATCGTCGAGCGCATAGGGCTGCCACCAGTTCCGGGCCTCGAGCTGGGGATTCTCCGCCACCTTGTCCACCGGCAGCACCCAGCCGTAGGGCGCATGGCGCGCCTGCGCCTCGAAGAACAGCTCCTCGACATTTCGAGTGCCTACCCAGGAACGCAGCACCTCCATCAGGCGCGCGATGAACGCACGGCGATGTTCCGGTGCCTGGTACTTGGGATCCAGCAGATCCTCCTGCGCTTCCTGCTCGATCAGCCACACCAGTTGGTCGTCGATTCTTGGCGTCGGCGTTACCATGATGGCACCACCCTTCGCCGGCATCACCACATAGGCATTGGACCAGTGCAGGCTGCCGCGCCGCGCCAAGACCGGGTCGGCAGCACCCGGCATGAGATCGTGATACCAGTACCACATGAGCACATGCTCCAGGCAGGAGGCGATGCATTCGTGTACCGGCACATGGCCGCGCTGCCCGACACCGGTCTCGCGCACCCGGTACAGCGCCGCCAGCGCCGCTATCGCCGCGTAGGCGCCGGAGAGAATGAAGTTCAGTTCACCGAACATCTTGAGCGGCGGCGTATCGACATCGCCAGTGGTGGCGCCGGCACCGCCCAAGGCGCCGGCGACCAGGTCCGGCGCCAAGTAGTCGCGCCACGGCCCGTCCGGGCCGAACGACGACGTTTCGATGACCACCAGTTCCGGCCGTCGCGCCCGCGCTTCCTGCAGTCGTGCTTCCCGCACGCCGAAAGCGCCGGCACAGGCGAGCACCACGTCGGCGCTCTTCACCAGTCCGCGCAGCTCCAACCCGCCATCGGGCGTGGCCGGATCGATCTCGAAGCAACGGCGATTGGAGGCGAAGAACGCATGCCAGAGCGAACTGCCGCCATCCCGGTGCGGCCCCCGTCGCCGCAGCGGATCGCCGCCCGGCGGCTCGGGCCGGATCACGTCGGCACCCATATCCGCCAGCAGCTTGGCGCCGTAGATGGCGCGCTCGTCGGTGAGGTCCAGAACGCGCACCGCGTCCAGGGCGCCGCGTGCTTGGGGCACGGTTCGATCTCCTGCTCGAAGCAGCAGCGGATGATAGCTTAGGGAATGCGCTATTGTCGGACACTGGCACTGCACATGGCTGCGAGAAATCGGTCCTATGTACAGAGTGTACAGGGCAGCGACCCCACCAAGAGCCGGCTGGCACTGAACTGGAAGCGGTATGCCGACCGTCGGTTTCCTGGTATTCGACAGCGGTGCGTCACGCGCCGCGATGGGGCGCAATGCCCTGCTTTGCGCAACGTGGAACGGGATGGCAGCGCTCGACGTTCGCAGATCGGCGAGCCTGTTCGCGGGCCGCTTGCGGCAAAGAGCCCTACCCGACCAAGCCGAAGGCTGAGCCGGCTACGGCAGCGATGTTGGCGGGGGCCTTGCGCGAGGAATCCCGCTGGCTTCTGGACGGGAATGCGAGCAAAGGGCGATATCACGAGCCGATCCTGGTCGCCAGCGACCAGGCAATCCGCATCTCCCGCCCACTCCGTCTCGAAAAACTCGTCGCCCGGGTCGCACCACCCCAGCTTGGAGTCGGGAACGTCATCCATTCCGCGTTGGCTGCAAGCCGAGCAAGGTAGATCGCCTGTCGTTCGGACTGGCGTATCTGTCGAACTTCCGGCGCAGGTGCCGCGGACGCAGCTCGTCGAACGTCTGTCGGGAGAACAGCAGTACGCCGTTCGCAGAGCGCAGGATCTCGGGATAGCGGCCCGAGGAGCCCATCGGGTCGAAGCACTGCGCGGATCAGAACGTTGGTATCGAGAATACAACTCGTTCCGACTACCCCCCCCCTGCCATGCGTACGCTGACATGCGTTGGGTTTATATATCATTAATTATGTAAACCTTCTCTTCCTTCAGAGGGAACGTATCCATCATCCGGCACCGATCAGCCTCGCCGGCATACGAGCATTGCTGGGCCATCCGGGCCTCGGACGCCGCGAGGCGCTAGCCGCCCTCGGCATTGTCGATATTCGCCGGATCCGGCGAATATCGACCGGGAAGTTCATGCACGCCACGAGGGCAGAAGCGGAACCCGATCCGTGACCTCCCGTCCACTCGAGCTCTACCTCCCCGCACCACCGGCGACCGAAGATGATCCGCTGGTTCCGGCGCGGATGGTGAACGAGAGTTCGTGTACTGCCCGCCCCTCGCCTATCTCATAAGGGGCCAAGCCGAATGGCGACACCATGGACGAGCGCCCTGTCGCATCCGGGGCGACCCCAAACAGGCCGTTGCCCGACCCAGAGGCGCTAGCGGCCGATGACGCCAAGGTGGTCAGCAGATCCCTGATCCTCTCGTCTGAAAAGCTCGGTGTGATCGCGAAGATCGACATCGGCGAGGACGGCGTGTCAGCCGGTCAACTACAAGCAGGGCAAGCGTCCAGCATGATTTTCAGAAGTGAAGCCGGTGATGCCGCAGCCGGAAAACTGGCTGGAAGTCTGCTCCACGCCGTTGACGAAATCGGCTCCTTGCACAAGCTTTCCCGCAGCAATTCGTGGTGCCGAAAAAGCGGCCAGCGCGGCTTCGAGTTTCTGCCGGTTCGATGCCTCGGGCGGTCCGCAGCGCACGGAGCGGGATGCTGCGACCCAGGCGAACAGGGCATGGCAGTCGTGCAGACTGGGAAGCAGAGCGCAGCCTCGGGCATCGAGCATGCTTTCGCCAAACGCAGGCGACAGGGCGCTGCCGGTCTCCACAATCCTGCCGCCCCGTCCATGCACGTCGAGGCCAGCGACGCCCTCCATTTCGGCACCCGCGGTCAGCAAGCCGCCCAGACTGCCGGAAGCATTCGCTTCAATCGCTCAGTTCGATTCGCGCCGTCGCGTCCTCGTCGCCTACGGCGAAGGCCGCGTCCTCGTACTTGGGCGGGCCGAAGCGGGGCACCACGCCGTTGCTGAACCCGGCGGGCTCCTTGGGCATGCCCACGAAGCTCCTGTCCAGCTTGCCGTTGTCGTTCTCGTCGTGGTAGGCGGCTACCGCGTATTCGCCGGAAGGAACCTCGAAGGTGGCGGAAATGGCGCCGTCCGCCACGTGTTCGGCCACCTTCAGGATGTGTGCGAAAGCCGGCTCTTGCAGCCAGTTCGCCTTGTTGTAGATGGCGATTCGGACTTGGCCTTCGCTGCTTCCGATATTGCTCACCGTCACGGTGAGCGTGGCCGCCTGCGCCGCGCCGCCGAGTAGAATGCCGCAAGCGCACAGAAGAGCGGTGCCTGGGCGCCTTGCGGATGCGGGATGGGACATGTTCCAGCCTCTTGCCGATTGGTCTGGCGGCGATCTTACCCTCTAGCCCACGGGGAGCAACACCAGCTGCGAGCAAGACCGCAGCCGTGTACTCGCCGAACGCCAATATCTCCTTGGCAGCGCTCGCGGCACCCTCTGCGCTCGCCGGCACAAGCCGAGAGACTGTCCGTCTTCTCCGTCACATCCTGGGTGCTCGCGGATCTCGACGACGCGGACGCATCGCCGATTGCCCATCCGCCGAACTGCCCGGTGATGGCGGTGCCGACCGAGCGCAGCGTACTGGATGTGGTGGACGCCATCGCGCCCACGGAGGCCGATGCCACGCGGGTGGCGGACGCATCGGCCTGCAGTCCCATCGCCGCCATGGTGCCCGTGTGC
The DNA here is from genome assembly GCA_963422285.2 of Pseudomonadales bacterium. Taxonomy (GTDB): domain Bacteria; phylum Pseudomonadota; class Gammaproteobacteria; order Pseudomonadales; family Azotimanducaceae; genus VXYL01. The sequence continues at coordinate 173,491 of CAXXJO010000001.1, forward strand.
CTGCTTCGCCGCAACGAGCAGGCCAGCGTTGCGGACGACCTGTTCGCGGAATCCCTCTCTTATTCGACATTGCAGCACGGGGCCGAGTTTCAACGCTGGCTTGCCCATCGGCACCTGCTTCGGCGCCGACAAGGTCGGCATCCTGCCCCGCACCGGTCGGCAGCGGCTCGCCTTCATGGCACACTACTCGCCCACATCACCCGTGCGCGCATCCATGGTGCCAACGACGCTAGCGTGGGACTTGGCGACGCCGCCGCAGAGTAGTTGGTGGATGTCGAGAACAGGCGTTCCGGCTATGCTTCCTGTACCCCATGCTCGAAGCAGCAGCGGATGATAGCTCACGCACCGGATCGGGAATGCACTACAATCGGCCGCATCCGTCGGCAGTGTCCATTGATACGCTCAGGGATGATGGGTCCGGCCCACATCTTGCCCGAGCGTGGGCCAGCGAGCAGACACAGGGAGGAACGACAATCCATGAACAAACGAACGAGCGAGCTGATTACGCTACCCTCGCCAACTGCCACGGCGATCACTCTGGCCGTGGCAATGCCGGTCTCGGCGTCGGCGGAACTGCACAAGGCGATTACCGACGGGGATCTGGACTTCGGCATCCGCTTCCGGCTCGAACATGTGGAGCAGGACGGCTTCTTGGAGGATGCCTTGGCGGCGACGGCGCGCGCGCGCCTGACGCTGACCTCCGGCGAGGTCGGCCCGTGGAGCGCCGGCATCGAAACCGACCACACCTTCGTGCTGGGCATCAAGGACTACAACTCCACGGAGAATGGCCGCGACGGGTTCCCTATCGTCGCCGATCCTGCCGGTTTCGACATCAACCAAGCGTTCGTCCGCTATCACGAAGACACGATCAGCATCACCGTGGGCCGGCAGCGCATCAACCACGGCTCCCAGCGCATGGTCGGCGGCGTCGCTTGGCGGCAGAACGAGCAGACCTACGACGCTCTGCGCATTGAACGCACCGGCGTCCTCAACATCGACTACAGCTACGTCTACAACGTCAACCGCATCTTCGGCCCCGGCGACGGCACCCAGCCCGGCGATTGGAAGAGCAACTCGCACTTCTTCCGCACCTGGCACAACCCGGTCGGCAACCACACCATCACCGGCTACGCCTATTTGCTGGATTTCGAAAACGACAACGGTCCCGCCCACTCCAACCTCACCTACGGTGCCGAGTATCAGGGCACCTTTCCTCGGCTGCAGCTGAACGCCTCCGTCGCTCGGCAATCCGACTGGGGCGACAACCCGACGTCCTATAGCGCCTTCTACTGTTCCGCCCAAGCCGTCCTCGACTTGTTCTTGTTCAAGACGTCTGCAGGCTACGAGAGGCTCGGCAGCGACGACGGCACATTCGCGTTCCGCACCCCGCTAGGCACTCTGCACAAGTTCCAGGGCTGGACCGACAAGTTCCTGGTGACGCCTGCCGAAGGCATCGAAGACTCTTGGATCAGTATCTCCCGGAAGCTCTTCGGCGGCACGGTGGCTGTGGCGTACCACGACTTCACGTTGGAGGAAGGCGGGGATGCCGGCGATGAGGTGGGCATCTCCTATTCCTACTCGCTGATGGACAAGCTCGGCTTCCAGTTCAAGTTTGCGCAGTACTGGGCAGAAGACTATGCCTCCGATACGGGGAAGGGCTGGTTGGTGCTCAACTGGGAGTTCTAGAGCGGGTTGTCGCCAGCAGCGACTTGGTCTGGGGCAGGAGGCCTACGCTGCCCTGATGTGGCTGTGCAGCGCTGAACCGCACCCTATGTGGCGCGAAGCCGCCCTATGTGGCGCGAAGCCGCCCTATGTGGCGCGAAGCCGCCCTATGTGGCGCGAAATGGACTAATTGTCTACGATAATGTCATTTCGCGCCCAATAAACCAGCACAATGCCAAAGCAGATTTCGGAAGCGGGACTCGACGCCATCGTCCAGGTCGTGGCCCGATTTTCCAACGGCGCCACCCTAGAATCCATTTGCAACACTTCTGGGGTTGGCGGCGCCCGACGCACTGTGCAGCGCAGACTCGCCAAGCTTGTGGCCGAGGGACGCCTGATGCGGGCGGGGCGCCGCTACCACGTTCCCTGTGACGAAGCCCCTCTTCCCGTCAATGTCTCGACCTCCGCAGACGACTACGCCATCCCGATATCCCCCGAGTCAGCTTGGGTCGGCAAGGCTGTCCGCGCCCCTATGCAAAGTCGTCCGCCCATCGGCTACAACCGAGCGTTCCTGGACGACTACCAACCCGGCGAGACTTGGTATCTGCCCCTTGAAGTTCGCCGCCGACTGCTCGCGTTGGGAGAGTCCCCCGACCGCGTTCTCCCTGCCGGAACCTATGTGCGCAGGGTATACGAGCGCTTGCTGATCGATCTCTCTTGGAACTCCAGTCGGTTGGAGGGCAACACCTACTCGCTGTTGGAGACAAAGCGCTTGCTTGATCTCGGCGAAACCGCCGCTGGCCGGGACGCACAAGAAGCGCAGATGATTCTGAACCATAAAGCCGCCATCGACTTGCTGGTGGATCAGGCCGAGCACGTTGGATTCAATCGCTACACCATCCTGAACCTGCACGCGCTGCTTGCCGAGAATCTGCTGCCGGACTCCACGGCCTGGGGCCGGCTGCGCTCGACGGCCGTCGATATCGGCGGCTCGTCGTATCATCCCTTGGAGATTCCCCAGCTCATCGACGAGTGCTTAGGGCAGATCCTGGACAAGGCAGCCACCATTGACGACCCCTTCGAGCAAGCCTTCTTTGCCTTCGTGCAGCTTCCATATCTGCAGCCGTTCCTGGACGTGAACAAACGAGTGTCTCGCCTAGCCGCCAACCTGCCTCTGATTCGCCACAACCTCTGCCCATTGTCGTTCGTCGACGTCCCCATCCGCCCCTATGTGGATGGCCTGCTGGGCGTCTACGAACTCAACAGGGTGGACCTTCTGCGGGATGTGTTCTGCTGGGCCTATGAACGATCCAGCGCCCGCTACTCCGTGCTGCGGCAGAATCTCGGTATCCCTGATCCGTTCCAGCTACAGTACCGCTCCCTCATCGCCCAGACGATCCGGGAGGTCGTCCTTGGCAGGATGGACAAGGTGGCTGCCAACGAGTGCGTCCACCGCAGGGCGGCGGCAGCACTGCCAGAGAGGAAGAGGAGCCGATTCATTGAGGTGGTGGAGACGGATCTGCTGAACCTCCACGAGGGCAATATCGCTCGGGCGAAACTCTCGCCGCTGGAGTTCGAAAGATGGCTGGAGAGGTGGAGGTGATGCGCTGTCCTCGCCCGACCATCCGACCGGGACGGCAACCAAGCGGCTTCGCCCGCTACTATGCTAAGTATACCAAGCCGCTCTGGAACGCGCATCCGTCACCTGCGACGCCAGCTTGGATATGGTCGCCTTCGACACGCCGCTGGGGTACCCGGGACAAGTTCCAGGGCTGGGCCGGACAAACTCGCTGCTGCCGTCCCGACGCTTGGTTCGGCATTTCCGGCAAGCTCCACAACGCCACAGCAACCGCGGCCTTCCACGAGGACTACGGCTGGGAGTTCGACGTCTCGATAACCTGTCCGCTGCGCGAGGGCTTGAGCTTCCCGTTCAACTGGCGTAGTACGACGCCGACGAATACGCCAGCGATACGAAGAAGAGAGGGCTGTGATGAAGCGGGGGCATCGCCAGTGTCCAAGCAGTCCGCGCTTCCCTTTAGCGCAGTCTCGAGCAGCTTGTCGTCGTCTGAATCCGGCACTCCAAGCGAACGCAAGTTATCGCCATCCATTCCGACGCGGCTTGGAGTTGGGCAAGCCGTTCAAGCCCGCTTCGGCCCCAGGTCGCCCATCGCTTTCTTCAGGCGTACCGAATTGGCGCCGCGAGCCTGTTCGATATGTTGTGTTTGTGCCTGCCATGCGACTTCCGGCGGGCTGAAGGTACCGTAGCCTCCTTCGTCGGAACGGCGGATCGATGAGCGAAAGACCCTGGTAATGCCCCAGGAACGAAACCAGCGGCTGCGGTCCGTGACGGACACATGTGCCAACAGCGATTTGACGGCATTCGGCGAGGCCGGTTTGCGCCAGAGCGGCCAGGAGTAGCTGCCCGACTTCCATGACCCCGAACATCCCTGCGTGAGCGTCCGGTCTCGGCCTGCGAATACGGGGTGCCGACTGAGACCCAGGATGGCCAGAGCTTCGGGGCCGGGATTGGTCCGTTTTTTGTCCGGACGCGGCTTATCCGATCTCAAGGCATATACCGGGTCGTCGCCAATATCCCACTTGAGGGTTTGAAGTTCGCTGTTGTAAGGCCATGGGCCTTCGAACCCTGTGAGGACGTCTTCTCGTGAGACTTTTGCCAAAATTTTACGAGCGATGTCCAGAAACTTCATTTTTCCGGCCGCAAAATAAAGATCGGATGGCTTGGCGATGCCTTGATTGTCCAGGCTGCCGTCCGCGACAAGGGCAGTGGCTAAAGGATGATTGGAATTGCTCGCACTCGCTTCACGGAGATACTCGCGCATAGCCGCTGGCTTGAGCTTGAGTTCATCGCCTTTCGGCATGGCGGACCCGTCAGGCCTGCGCGGAGTCAACGCTGGGCTCTTTGCCCACGACTCGAAGACTTCGAGAGACCGATCGGCGATCCGCTCGATGCCGAAGTCGCCGTCTACGACGGCATGCGGAGTGATGTCGTCGCTCCACCAAAGACGCGGTTGTTCCAAGTCGGATTCAAAAGCCACCTGTACGCCAAGAGCAGCGAGAAACCCCAAGGGATTGTTCCCTTCAAGGCCGGTGAGATGGATTTCGTTCATGTCCGCGCCTCCTCGGCGCTTTGCCGATGATCGGCCAGCCGCAGGATCGCTTCCAGCCAAGCGAGTCCGTGGTATCCGTATCGCTCGACCAAGCGCCAGAAGCGGTCGGCCATATCGAGCGCCAACGAGGTGTCCGCGAGATCGGAATTCGCCGCCAGCGCCTGTCTGTCGAACTTGTATTGGAGCCTTTGCGGTTCGGGGTCCTCAATGATGGGCGGCAAAGGACGTCCCCAGCCGTGATGCGTCCCGACCAAGTGACGCACCAAGTCCTTGTCGTGGGCCGCACCGAGAATGTCAGGGTTCGATTCGATCATGGCGACGCTCGCGACTTCGTGGCGCATCCCTCTGGGATACCGCCAAACCCTCGACACGCCCGGCAACGACTTGGCGAGCGGCTCTTCCAGCATTTCCAATGCCACGGGATCGCCACCCACCAACTGGGCCTGGAAGCGGCGGTCCACCTTGCCGAGGTCGTGCAGCCGACCGGCCAAACGCAGATCATCCGCGAACTCGGTAGCCAAGCCCAGGCGCTCGGCGATGCGCCCGGCCCGGTCGCCGACGCCGTCGAGATGACGGCGGAGCGTCACTCCCGTGCCGATCAGCGATCCGGCCTCGTCAGAACCGTCCATGGTGGCGGCGTCCACGATCCTCTTGCCAGCCTGCTGTTCCGTGAGGATGTAGTAGCCGGCATCCGGCGTCCTGTCGTCGGGATCGACCAGCGTGAAATCAAAGCCGGCGCTCAGTCTCTTAACGGCATTGCAGAACCAGTTTGGCTGATCCTTCATATTGGCTAGTCGTTCACCAAGCCACCGTGCGATACGCTCGCGAGTTGGGGCATCGGCTTCGGTTTCGTCGGCTGGCGATGGCGGCGCATCGATGCCGGGCAGCTGTGGATCGAGACGCAATGTCGCCCTGCGGCCGTAGGCCATTTGCGCAGCGTCGCCCAAGTCCGCGACCGGTTCGGTGGAAGAAGGATCCCAGGTTCCGGCCTTCAGGCCTCCCCGGCGCGGATGCACGATGAGGATATCGCCGGGACGAATCTCGTTGACGCCGATATGCTCGGCATCCTTGCCGAATCCTTCCCAGCGTACGCAGTCGGCAGTGGCGGCGTTGCCGGAGGGCGCAGCCTCATCTTGGTCGGAAGCGGCCTGGGCGACATCGGCGATCTCCACTTCCGATGTGCCGGCAAACCACGACTTGGCGGCGTCGAGGGGAACCTGGAGAAACTCGGCTGGCCGGGGCGGAACCAACCGCAGCGTTTCGGCGGTTCGGTCCCAGCGCCACAGGATCGAAACATCGGCCACCCGATACTGATCCAGGCCGTGCAGGAACCACTCCACCGAAGGCTGCACGATCGGCTCCGGGCTGGTCTGCGCCAGGCGTCCATGTACGTCTTCAACAGCAGCGGCGCTTGCGCCTTGGGCGCGGTCGCTTCGATGGGGAAATCCCGCAGAGCCAGCGGGCCAATGTCGATTGGCTCTTGCCTCGATTCTCTGGCGCGCCGTTCGAGTTCTTCCCAGGTTGCCTTGACCGAATCGCCGTAGATCGGGTCCCGCTTCCCGGATACGACCAGATACGGCCCGGCTCCGGTCTCGTGCGCCGCGACGAGAGGCGCGAACACGAGTGAGTTCTTGACCCAATGGCGTGGACGCAACGCCAGCAGCCAGTCGCGGGGGCCGCCGCCGGCGCCGGGGAGCAGCCGGGCTTGCTTGTCCAGCGCCCGCATCCGCCCTGCCAGCCTCGCCGAAAGACCGACCCCGATGGCCCGCCGCGCCCGTTTCCAGACCACCAGGTCGCGCCGCTCGTTGCCGATGTAGTCGAATCCACCCTCGCCGAAGCGCACGACCAGGGCGGCGGCCTTGGCCCGGCCGGCCAGGTTGATGTGTCCATCGGAGGCGAGATAGTCCGTCACCTCCAGGGTCTCGGCGAGGGGGGCGACCATCAACTCGTCGTCGGCGGACGCCAGCCAGACCTCCCGGCCCGCGGCCTTGGCGGCAGCGATCTCGTCGAGCACCGTCGGGTTCAGCACCAATGTGTCCGGCGGCAGCGCCACCGCCCTGGGCGATCCGTCGTTTCAGGGAGGCGCGTCCCGCGGCGGCCCCAACCAACCAGACAAGCAGGACGACAAGATTACGCGGCGAGGTTGCGAGCAGCCGGGCCGCACCCTCGATCAGCAGGTCGCCGTTGACCAGGGGGCCGTCGACATCAACGATGAGTGGGACCGAGACCTCGTCCCTGGAATTGGGGGAATGGGAGGACGCATGGCGTTCATGCCGAGCTTCCAACTCCGTGTCAGACATCGTTTCTCCTCGTGGGGCGCATTCCCTCGACGAACCCGACTCTCATCTTCCCGAAACGTCAGATCCATCCATTCTCTACTTCCTGCCTCACCACATTATGAACGCAACGCTTGGTGAAATGAATCGAACTTGTCTCAAAATTGACGCCCGGGACGACGAGCTATCGAACCTCCCTAATAACTCCTGATTACCCTTGTATCTAAGCAGCACTTGGGGTATCTACCGCTTCGTAGCTTTCTGACAAGCGAGGGGAAACTCTATGGCTCGCAAGCTGGTGCTGTTTAAAAAAGCATCAGCCTCAGCGAGTTTCTCGCCCTCTACGGCACCGAAGACCGGAGCTGCGACGCCCTCTATCAATGGCGCTGGCGCAGACGCCGCGCCGTACACGCACAGGGCGGCCCGGAAGTGCGGACTGCCGAGCAGCGAGCCGAGAAACTGGGAGAGCGAATGCGCGGCTACGCCGTCCTCGGTCTTCTTGAACAACACCTGTCCGACGGATAGCAGCACGGGCGCCAGAACCAGATAGAAGCAATCGGCGGGCTTCACGGTGCTTCACGCTGTGAATTTTGTGAACGGGTCATCGTGCGGATGCTTTTCAGTCGAGACTGCACTCGCTCTCCCACAGACGGCCCTGGCCGTGGACGTGCTGGCCGGTGCGGATGCGGGCGATGGGGTAGTCGGGAAGGTGGCGCGTCGTCACGCAGCGCGCACCGTCCCGAAACCCGTAATCATGAAAGCAGAAATCGAGGTTGTCGAAAGCAAAGCGCTGGCGATGTGCAGGAAGGTCGGCCCTGTCGGTCGGGAAGACGTGCAGGAAGAAGCGCGGCTCAGTGTCAACGTTGGCGCATTGCTCCCGGACGTAGATCAGCCTGTTTTCGTTCTTGTCCTGATACATATCGAAGTCGGAGCGGGCGATCAGCCGGGCGTCCTTGCGGATCGTCTCCAGAATTTTCTTCTCATCCGGATGTTCCGTATTGTTGCCGGAATCCCTGCCGCTCCTGAATATGATTGCATCCCCCAGAATCGCCTCGACCTGCATGCCGGGCAAGGATGCGGCAAGCTCCTTGGGTCCGTATTCGTAACTGGAGTTTTCTGCGTCGTAGAACCAGACGAAATACGCATTAAATCTTGTGGCACCACAGCCGATCTAGTAGCGCACGTTGTCCGGATGCGGCAGAGAGGTCGGCAGTGAGTAGACCTCTTTCCCCCTATCCGTCAGGAAACGGAGCATATTGCCGCGATTGGTCCAGATAGAGCCATCGTGCAGACGAGACCGGTCATAGCTGACGGCGTTGCTATCGTCCAGATTCAGCATCCGCTGCAGGATATTTTCGATCATCCGCTGGATTTTCCTTTCCGATTCCTTTGCGGACGCCAGGGCGTGCTGGAATCGTAGCGATGCGGAATGAAAAGTCATCTGGCCGTTCGGGCGCATGAAGTACGACGTGTGCGCCATGAACTCTTTCCCTTCTTTATTGTAGTAAGGGGAGAGGAACACAATCCGCTCCTGCACGTCAGGAACAGGGAAGGACGGATCAAGCGAGTCAACCTCCCCGCTCATTAGGTCGGCGATTCTGTCTCCGAAACGCAATCCCGTTCCCTCGAATATCCAATGTGACATAAGTCCCGGGTCCGGCGTTTCATGGGCGCCCATACGGGGTTCCACAACAAAGGGCATAGGTTCGCCGCCCCAAGCGCCACTTATATACTGGGCTCCGAAGATGTTTTGTTCGCTGAATAAAGCGCCCTGGTTTCTCCACTGATCGCCGCCAGCCCTATCAAGGATCATGATGTCGTGGCCGTAGGCGTCTTGATCCAACTCCACCCGCCAGTAGAAGGCATTGGCGGAGAAGGACAACAGATGCACACCCCGCTCGATGGCCTCCACAATGGCATTACGCAGCCGGGCCGATATGTACTCGGGATGAAAGGCTAGAACGATAGCGCGGCACCCATCGAGCAAGGTCGGGTCTTTGTGAACCGCCAGGGTCGTTGTATAGCGGATTGGTACATCCAAACGTTCGAGAAATTTCACAGCCGGCCAGATATGGGAATAATAGGCGCTTCGCGGCCGCTGCATGGTGACGGCGGAAGCTCGCAACTTGGACTGGTACGCATCCCCGTCGAACCCTTTGTAAAGGCTCGCTCCAAAGGCGGTATTGTACGCCGCCGCAGTCAGGTACGAGGCCACGAAGCATACCGCCGCCGGCTTGGATAGGTTCTCAACATGGAACGGTACCCTTTCTTGCACGGCTCCATTGGGAGAGAACACAACGAATCTGTAGAAGCCATTTGGCCAGTCTTCCGGAATGGGCACCTTAACGTTGTATTCCCACGTGGCAAACGACACATAGCGGTTGCCGCGGAATTCCCGAATCACCGGCGCGGGCTGTGGGCCTGCCATTAGGGAAAGTGGGGGTAAGGGACTTGGGGGGGGGGGGGGGGGGGGGGGGGGGGGGGGGGACGTGTAGGGCTGGTAACTTGGCGGCTGCGGTAGCCGCAGCCTGAACCATCGGCATTCAGCGTCGCTGTTCACGGACGCAAGCCATACGCCGTTGCGTGAACGGCAGTTGAACCAGCCTCTCCGTATATGGCTGGAAGGGCAACCTATCTGAACCGGATAATCCGCTATGGCATCCCCGCCGATCCCGTCATAACAGTGTTCCGCGGGCTGGTGCTCATATTTCCGCCCGATTCGCTCTATCTGGAAGGTTAGGCGGCGGGCGGGCTTTGCGTGAACGGCCAGTTCAAGGGTATCGCCGGGGGCCAGGTGGGTCTTTTTTGCGAACGCTGATCCATCCGCGACAGGTTCAAGCAGGAACCCCGGCTGCGCCATTACGTCGAGTGCAGCACATTTCGAGAGGATAAAGACAACGAGAACCCTGTGCGCCATCTTCGTCAAAGTGGAGCGGTGCCTACGCATTTTCATTGAAGGCGATTCCAGGACTATATCAAGACCTTGCCATACCCAATCGCCGCCCGCAAGCTCGTAGACGGATTTATCCCTTCTAACCGTCACCATCAAAATCGTTCGCCAATGGAAGAAGACACAGAGCGCGCCGTAAAGTAACCGCCAGCGCCAGAAGCGTCAGGCACCAAGCAAGCCCGCACCATTGCATGACTTCGAATCCGTCCACGCGCGAAGGTCGCTATCTCGCGGCCGCGGCCAGAGCCGCGACCGTCATGCAAACGCCGATGACGATGACGCAGACGCCGATATGCTCGGCATCCTTGCCGAATCCTTTCCAGCGTACGCAGTCGGCGATGGCGGCGTTGCCAGAGGGCGCAGCCTCATCCTGGTCGGATACGGCCTGGGAGACATCGGCGACATCCACTTCCGATCTGTCTGCAAGCCGTGAGCGGGCGGCATTGAGGGGAACCTGGAGAAACTCGGCTTGCCGGGGCGGAACCAACCGCAGCGTTTCGGCGGTTCGGTCCCAGCGCCACAGGATCGAAACATCGGCCACCCGATCCTGATCCAGGCCGTGCAGGAACCACTCCACCGAAGGCTGCACGATCGGCTCCGGGCTGGTCTGCGTCCAGGCGTCCATGTACGTCTTCAACAGCAGCGGCGCTTGCGCCTTGGGCGCGGTCGCTTCGATGGGGAAATCCCGCAGAGCCAGCGGGCTAATGTCGATTGGATCTTTCCCCGATTCCCCGGCGCGGCGTTCGAGTTCCTTCCATGTCTCCTTGACCGAATCGCCGACTTGTCGCTCTTCCACCGCGTATTTGTGCTGGGCACCCCCGTCAACGGCGTAGGATGGCGGGAAGACCTTGTCTCCTTCGCCACCGGCGGGTTGCAGCGTCATCCGGGATCGCAGAGCCACCGCCTCGCCGGCCACGGTGCTGCGGAGCCGTTCGAAGGTCAGTCTGGACACTTCATCCCCGAGTCTTTCTGTCATTTCATTCTCCTGCCGCTATTCCCCGGCCAAGTCTTGGGCCGGGATTGAGAAATACGCACGTTGCGGGCAAGTTCGGCAGCATGGGCGTTGAGTACGAGAGCGCCTCGCAGATGTACGATGAACACGATGCTTCGCCGGCGCACGTCAGATCCACATCGGCGCCGGAAAGATGGCGGATCGGCTGGGTTTGCCGAGGCCCCGACCGAACCCAGATGCGCTGGGCAAGGACTGGGGTGACATAGCCTGCCGAGTCTGGGCGATGTGCCTCGAGCGGGCGGACGCGGCGACGCGGTCGGGGCTGGCGGCGAGCGGCTCGCCAACGATTTGGCGGCATGGCTTCCCGCGTGCGCACCGGTACGGCTGGATCGCAGTCGGCCCGCGACTGTACCAAAACCTGCGGGACGCCATGTCGAACCACACACGTTTGAGGATCGACGCACTCCTCCATTGCGTATTTTCCACATTCGCAAGTCGGCGGAAACACCTTGCATCCGAAACCTCCCGCTGGCTGATAGTTAGCCGCGCGCCGAAACGCCACGGCAGTCTCGCTCAGATCGTTTCTGACGGTTTGCAGGCCAATTGTCATGTTCGGGATCTCCTATGAAGGATGCCAAGCTGTCGAATACTAGCCTAACTCATGAAACACGAGCAACGGAGCTTGTCGCGCAAGCTGGCCTGATGCGTGGTTGGCTTGTAGCCGCTCGACGAATCGAATCGCCCGATCGACGGCACGGCGATCCACGACGTAGACCAGCCGTCGAGGCACCTTCGCGCCGGCGACCCGCGCCATCAGCCACAGCGCCATGACCGCGGTCTTGCCGAGACCGGTGGGGATGTCCACGACGCTTGGCAGGTCGCCTTGGGCGAAGCGGTCGAGAAGACGCATCTGCCACCGGAACGGTTGAAATCGTCGGCCGTTTTCCGCAGTGAGCTCCGCAAAGATTACGGCCTGCTTGTCGTTGCGGCAGTCGGTGTTCATCGGTTGTCTTCAAGAGCGGGAAACGGAATGCTACTTCGGCCAAGTGTCAAAATCCGACACACGCCCAAGGTCGTCGTACTGCTCGGCGGCCCGGGAGAGATGATCCCGCACCAGCTCGGCCAGTTCCTTCGGGGCGAGCACCCGCACATCCGCGCCGCGGCGCAGGATCTCGCCCAGCAGTTCCCGCGCATCGGCATAGGGCACTGCCAGCTCGTAGCTGCCATCCTGCTGCAGCCGGCCGTCCTGGTCTGGGTGCCAGACTTCGTCGGCAACCCAACGAGACCGCTCGGCAGTGAAGATCAGACGGGCAATGCCTCGCGCCGGGCCGGCGAACAGGCCATAACCGCCGGTGAGCGCGGCATCCAGTTCGGCGTCGTCCATGTTCCGGGCGGCGGCGGGCAGCACCTTCATATTGGCCATCCGATCGATGGCGAAGGTGCGCAGCGCTTGGCTGTCCTCGTCCCAGCAGTCCACGTACCACTGGTCGCGGTAGCGTACCAGGCGTTGCGGCGAGACGGTTCGCTCGGTGACGGTGGCCGCCGTTCGCCCCGCATAAGTAAAGGCCAACTGCCGTCGCTCGACGACGCCCATGGCGGCCAGCGTCAGTTGGTTCCCATCGATGCACCTTGCGTGTGCGGGCAGGATACGCACCCGGTGCGAGGGAAATCGGCGCTGGGCCGGGGCGCCGGCGTCGAGGAGTTCACGCAGTTTCTTGCGCAGATATCGGATCTGCTCATGCAGCGGACCAGGCAGCAACTGCTCTACGAGGTGGTCCGCTACCAGCAGCGCCTCCAGCTCTTCCGGACGGAACCATACCCCGGGCAGTTCGAACGCCGACGCATTGCGGTCGTAGAAATAGCCTCTGCCCGGAGAGTTGATGACGGGGGCGCCCAGCGTGTCTCGCAGATACGACAAGGCGCGATGCAAGGTAGAGCGCGAGCAGGCGAGCGATTCCATCAGGGCAGCAGTGGAGATGGGATGCCGCCGCGCCAGGAAGGTGCGGTGCAGGTCGTAGATGCGGCCAAGGTACATGGGCGTCAGCGAATCGGTATGCAGTGTTTGCTGCCGAGCTTCGGACTGTCCACGCTGTTGGGCAGTTCCGATCTCGCATTGCTATTCTCCAGCGTACCCTCGTTGGGCGTGGCAGTATTGTGAAGGATTTCGGCGCGAGTGGACAGGCTGGCGGTTTGAGGCCGAAACGGAAACAGCCGCATAGCGTTTGGTTGTTTCATGCTGTAACTGCGTGCGGCCACGATGCTCTGGCCGTCTATGAAGCTGGAATTACGTTCGGTTAGACTGCCCTGCACCAAGCCGCCATGAGGGCATAGCGAGGCGCGAAAAAATGGCAAAAAAGACCGATAGGATCTCCAGCGTACCGCACGAGCCAGTGCAGACCGCGCTGCCCCTTCGTGCGGGTCGGCACGAAAAGGACGCGCCGCTCATCCCGGCACGCATCCTCAACGAATTCGTCTACTGCCCGCGCCTCGCCTACCTCGAATGGGTGCAGAAGGAGTGGGAAGACTCCTCGGATACCGTCGAAGGCCGCCATGTTCATCGGCGCGTCGACGAGAAGGGTGGTGCGCTTCCCGATCCCGACGACGAATCCCATGAGATCAAGGTGGCGCGGTCGGTCGAACTGTCTTCCAGGAAGCTCGATCTTGCGGCAAAGATCGATTTGGTGGAGAGCGCCGAAGGTCGGGTGACGCCCATCGACTACAAGCGCGGCAAACGCCCCCATACCCCGCGCCATGCCTACGATCCCGAGCGTGTCCAGTTGTGTGCACAAGGATTATTGCTCGAGGAGCATGGCTACGCCTGCTCGGAGGGGATACTGTACTTTGCTGGTTCACGGGAGCGGGTGCGCGTTCCGTTCGACGACGAGATCAAAGCGCTCACTCTGAAATCCATCAAGGAACTGCGCTCCGTGGTCGACGCGGGACAAATTCCGCCTCCCCTGGAGGACAGCCCGAAGTGTCCGCGGTGTTCATTGGTGAGCATCTGCCTTCCCGACGAGATCAACCTGCTGCGATCGACCGCCGAGACAGCACGACCGCTGAGCGTTCACCACACCCGGGCGCTGCCGGTCTACGTCCAGTCGTATCGCGGCAAGGTCGCCAAGCAGGGGGAACGGTTGGCGATCAGCAAGGATGACGACGAGACCGTCTATGCTCGGCTCGCGGATACCTCCCAGCTTGTCCTTATGGGCAACGTCTACGTCACTACCCCTACCCTGCATGAACTCATGCGGCGCGACATTCCTGTCACATGGCAGTCGCACGGTGGGTGGTTCCTGGGCCACACAGTGGGTACGGGCCATGCCAATGTCGAGCTCCGAACGGCACAGTACCGAGGCTCGTTCAAGGAACAGGTCTGCTTGAAGTTGGCCCGAGGCTGGGTGCAGGCGAAGATCAGGAACTCCCGAACATTGCTGCGCCGAAACTGGCGCTCGGACGAGGATATCGGCCCTACGCTCAGGGACCTGAAGAGACTGGTGGATCGGGCCGGCCGCACCCGGGATATGAACACGCTGCTCGGCATTGAGGGCGCAGCTGCCGCCCTCTACTTCCGGCGCTTCACCGCCGTACTGAAAGGCGACCACGCGACCGCATTCCAGATGAACAACCGTAATCGAAGGCCCCCAACTGATCCCGTCAATGCCCTGCTGTCGTTCGGCTACGCGATGCTGTCTCGTACGTTCGTTGTAGTGCTCTCGGCCGTGGGTTTCGATCCCTACCGTGGCTTCTACCACCAACCCCGCTATGGACGCCCCGCTCTTGCCCTGGACATGATGGAGCCGTTCCGTCCCTTGATCGTCGAATCCGCCGTAGTCACTGCGATCAACAACGGCGAAGTAGCGCCTGTCGATTTCGTGCGCACTCCTATCGGAGTGAATCTCTCCACGGCGGGCCGCAAGCGGTTCATCGCCACGTTCGAGCGCCGACTCAGCCATGAGGTCACCCACCCGTTGTTCGGCTATCGAGTGGAGTACCGCCGGCTGTTGGAACTCCAAGCCCGCCTGCTAGGCCGGTTCCTGCTCGGGGAGACGCCCGACTATCCCAATTTCATCACCCGCTGACGACCCACAGAGTATCCCCCATCCGACAAGAGGACACCGACCATGGCCGCTGATGAGCGACTATACTTCGTGATCTACGACATCTCCGCCCCGAAGCGTTGGCGCACTATCTTCAAGACCATGCATGGCTACGGCGACTGGGTGCAGCTCTCCGTCTTCCAGTGCCGTCTGACTCGCGTCCGCCATGCCGAACTGATCGCCGACCTGGATCGCATCATCCACCACGACGAGGACCATGTAGTCGTCATCGACGTCGGCCCAGCCGACAACGTGGAACCACGAGTGGTATCGCTGGGCAAACGGCCCTATACACCTGTCCAGCGGGAACCTATCATCGTCTAATCTGCCTAAGCGCCGCGAGCGCTCAGGTGCTGCCCCAAAACACCGGGACCACTCGCAGAGCAGATTGTTCTTTCACAATCAGTCTAGTAGGGCTATACTCCAGCCCACGTCTGAGACGGAGGCCGACTGTTGCATCCGACTAGATGCCTACCCCTCGCAGGACAGGCCTACAGTCCTCTCGTGGTGCAGCATCCAGCGACCGGCGTTTTCCCCCGCGTTATGCGGGGGCCTCATTGAAGCGCGGCGCTCCCGGGGGTGCTGATGGACGCGGACACGTTTTCCCCCGCGTTATGCGGGGGCCTCATTGAAGCGACGTCGGGGACGGCGCGGACGAAGGGGAGCTCGCCGTTTTCCCCCGCGTTATGCGGGGGCCTCATTGAAGCCCGTCGGCCACGTCAGTCCGTCCCCGGCGGGGCGAGTTTTCCCCCGCGTTATGCGGGGGCCTCATTGAAGCAGGATGGAGACCCGCACGGAGGAGTAGCCCAGGATGTTTTCCCCCGCGTTATGCGGGGGCCTCATTGAAGCCTCGGCCAGACGGCGACGATGACCCTCCCGGGCGTGGTTTTCCCCCGCGTTATGCGGGGGCCTCATTGAAGCGCCGTCGGTCGCGTGCGCCGCGACGCGGACCCGCGCGGTTTTCCCCCGCGTTATGCGGGGGCCTCATTGAAGCACGCCGGCGCCGAACGCCACCGGCCCGAAGGCGCGTTTTCCCCCGCGTTATGCGGGGGCCTCATTGAAGCCGGCGCTGGCGCTGCCGGAGCGGGAAGATGCGTTGCGGTTTTCCCCCGCGTTATGCGGGGGCCTCATTGAAGCCGGCGCTGGCGCTGCCGGAGCGGGAAGATGCGTTGCGGTTTTCCCCCGCGTTATGCGGGGGCCTCATTGAAGCCGGGGGTTGGGGATAATATTCGCAGGAACATGAGCAGTTTTCCCCCGCGTTATGCGGGGGCCTCATTGAAGCCTGGGCTTCACGTCGAAGGTGGCATCCGAGCGGCGTTTTCCCCCGCGTTATGCGGGGGCCTCATTGAAGCTCCGCGATGAAGTCCTGTGAGACCTCGGCCTCGACGTTTTCCCCCGCGTTATGCGGGGGCCTCATTGAAGCCGGCAGGAGAACGATGTAGTTAACGCCCTGCTCGCATGTTTTCCCCCGCGTTATGCGGGGGCCTCATTGAAGCCTGGGCTGATGTGTTCCGCCCGTATCTCTACTTTCGTTTTCCCCCGCGTTATGCGGGGGCCTCATTGAAGCTCCACGTATCCGATGTGGGTGTCGTCCACCAGCACGTTTTCCCCCGCGTTATGCGGGGGCCTCATTGAAGCGACGGACGGGCGGCGTCGGCCGCGACCGAGGCGGGGTTTTCCCCCGCGTTATGCGGGGGCCTCATTGAAGCGTCCGGCAGCCGCGGCGGCATAGGCACCCCGGACGGTTTTCCCCCGCGTTATGCGGGGGCCTCATTGAAGCGACCATGTCGACGAGGTGGATGCCCTTGCGGCTGTCGTTTTCCCCCGCGTTATGCGGGGGCCTCATTGAAGCGCCGCCGGCAGCGAAGAACGCCGCCGCGGTTTCGGCGTTTTCCCCCGCGTTATGCGGGGGCCTCATTGAAGCGACGTAGGCGATCAGGCATACCGGCTGGCTCGCGCCGTTTTCCCCCGCGTTATGCGGGGGCCTCATTGAAGCAACGCGCCGACGCTGATCGCCAGCGAGCGCGAGGGCGTTTTCCCCCGCGTTATGCGGGGGCCTCATTGAAGCCACGGCGGCACGGACGCGCCTGTCCAGGACAGCGGGTTTTCCCCCGCGTTATGCGGGGGCCTCATTGAAGCAGTATCAGTCGATCCATGTCCGGCTCGCAGTGGAGGTTTTCCCCCGCGTTATGCGGGGGCCTCATTGAAGCTTTGGAGACTTTCCGCCGCATTCAGTCCAGCCCCGTGTTTTCCCCCGCGTTATGCGGGGGCCTCATTGAAGCTCGCCGCATTGGAGGGGGTCTCGACGAGCGGAAAAGTTTTCCCCCGCGTTATGCGGGGGCCTCATTGAAGCATACTGGGAGATGGCTTCTGAATCGATATCGTCTAGTTTTCCCCCGCGTTATGCGGGGGCCTCATTGAAGCCGGTTGCGAATGGCGTAGCCGTGCTCGGCAATGCCCGTTTTCCCCCGCGTTATGCGGGGGCCTCATTGAAGCTATGAAGACCATGATTGTGGTGGCTCATAAGCATCGTTTTCCCCCGCGTTATGCGGGGGCCTCATTGAAGCCTAGCGAGCTCGCGTAGGGCACGAATGCCCTTCACTTGTTTTCCCCCGCGTTATGCGGGGGCCTCATTGAAGCTCGGAGAACTCAACCTTGGCTTTCATCGGCCCACCTGTTTTCCCCCGCGTTATGCGGGGGCCTCATTGAAGCAATCTGGTGGGGCACGACCAGAGGTCGCCGGAGCCGGTTTTCCCCCGCGTTATGCGGGGGCCTCATTGAAGCCAAGCTCATGGACAGGTGGGAGGACGGCACAGTGCCGAGTTTTCCCCCGCGTTATGCGGGGGCCTCATTGAAGCCCTCAGAAGCCATCCGAAGTCTCTTGCTTTCATTCTGTTTTCCCCCGCGTTATGCGGGGGCCTCATTGAAGCCGGCGCGGCCCGTGCCGGCCCATGGAAAAGAGCGCTGTTTTCCCCCGCGTTATGCGGGGGCCTCATTGAAGCCCGGGCGGCCTGGACCGTGTTCCAGGCGCCTATCACGTTTTCCCCCGCGTTATGCGGGGGCCTCATTGAAGCTGGATCAGGAAGGTGGGGAAGCCGGTTAAGGCTTCGTTTTCCCCCGCGTTATGCGGGGGCCTCATTGAAGCGGCGCCCGGTGCGCGATCCAGACCGCGGTCCGCGTGTTTTCCCCCGCGTTATGCGGGGGCCTCATTGAAGCGAGCTGGACGACGGCTTCCTGCCCTGCCGGCGTTCGTTTTCCCCCGCGTTATGCGGGGGCCTCATTGAAGCGATTTCGGTCCGCAGTTCGCGCTGCACCCGCAGAAACGTTTTCCCCCGCGTTATGCGGGGGCCTCATTGAAGCTATCTAGTCTGTCCGGCTCGCAGTGGAGCCGGCGCGGTTTTCCCCCGCGTTATGCGGGGGCCTCATTAGCTGATACGGGGGGCTCAGGGCAGAACAAGCCGAATACGGCTATGAATGCAAACGCGGCCGACAGCGCCCTTCTTCTTGCCGTCAGGTATTTCGCCAAGTGTTTCATTCGTGCCCTCTCTAGTGGCTCCCTTGCTTTTCCGCACCGCCTTAGAGTACCAAGCGCACAAGTTGAAACACCGGTAGTGTCGATGTCCTGGCCTCATCGAAAGGCCTGCTCTTATTCAGGCGATGATCTCCGCAGCCAAAGGATGTAGTGTCCCTGCTCTGGTCAAGGTTGCTGCCTGCGCTGGCGCGAGTTCGAGTCTACTGGCAGCGCATTCTAATCGGAGCAATCGTAGGTAGTCGCCCCTTCTCTCACCGTCGCGACCACATCGCTCACGTTGAGTGACGAACGCACCTCTCCCCACGCCCGTCCCAACACGCAAAGGTCGGCTGGTGCGCCCACCTCGATGCGTCGCGTCGTACCGCCAGGATCGTCTAGGGGCGTGGTGAACAGTGCCAGAGACTGTTCCGGCGTCAGTGCCTCGGTGGTACCGATTGCTCGTCCTGCTACGGTTCTTCGATGCACGGCAGCCTGCATGGCGGCCCATGGGTCGGGGTTGCCGAACGGGGCGTCGGTGCCGCCGCCGAGGGGGATGCCGGCGTCTAGGAAGCCGCGGCAGCGGTACAGGTGGGCATGGTCTGCGGAAGGGACATCCCGCAGGTAGTCATCGCCGCGTTCGGCGATGAAATTAGGCTGCGTAACTACGGTGAGGCAGGCAGCGTCAAGCGACGATTCCTGGAACAGCGCCATTGCAGCGGCATCGGCGACCGCAGCATGTTCGATGCGGTCGCCGGAGATGATGCCAGCGTCCCGGAACGCGACGAGAGAGAAGATCAGCTCCGTGCGGGTTACGCAGTGAACGGCAACCGGCCGACTACGCTCGTGGGCGCGTACCATGCGATCTCTGAAGCTGTCGAAAGTGGGCAGGGCAGCATCGTCGAGCATGATTTTCAGGGGGCCGACATCCAGGCTGTCGTCGCCCATCAGGTTGACGTGCTGGCAGAGATTCAGTCGTCGAAAGAAGCCTGCCGTGCGTCGGTCGTTGGTGTGCGTCGTCTCGGTGAGGCCAGTGATGCCGTAGCTGGCCAGCCGGCGGGAAGTGGCTTCTACCGCAGGAGCGAGATCGGCGTCTTCGAGCAGACGGTCGCGCAGCAACTCATCGCCGCGAAACAGCCGACCATTGGGTGCGTCAATGCCCAGCCGACGCAAGGCAATAGAGTTCAGGAACCACATCTTGCCGGAACGATGCTGGATGCGAACTGGCCGGTCGGCGCGCAACGCATCGAGTGCGGCTTGGTCCAATTCGCCGGCGATGGATTCGTGGTAGCCAATGCCGCGAATCCAGTCTTCTCCTGGCGCAGCTTCCAGCGCGGACTTGAGCTGCTCCAGGTTGGATACATCGGGTGGGCCGCAGCGGACGGATCGGGCTGCCGCAGCGAGAGAGAGCAGGTGGATATGATGGTCGTGTAGGCCCGGCAGGAGAACACCACCTACGGCATCGAGAATCGTTTCCCCGGGTGCCGCTGCCAAACCGGGACCGATCTCCACGATCCGGCCACGCCGACAGCGAAGGCCAAGCCCCGGTGTGCCATCGATTTCGGCGTTGGCCACCAGCAGAGCACCAGTAAGGCCACCTATCTTGTGCATCTGCGAGGGTTGCACGGATGCCTGCTGAGACATGTCGTCCGCTGCGCGCTGGCTGAATGCACAGATGCTACCGCGAACCGCGCTTGTATAATCGCCCCATGAACGCGCCGATGCCCTTGTCGGAACTGGCCGAGCGCTTATGCTCGCCAGCGCGGTCGGAGGAACTGTCGATCTTCTCCGGCATTCCCTGCCTAGTCGTCGAACTCGATGGCGAACCAGCACCACCGATGCCAATGCTGCCCAACTGTCCGGTGGTGGCTGTGGCGGATCGTCATGATGTGCCCGAGTTGGTGGATGTGGTCGCGGCCACGGAGGCGGATGCCGCACAGGTGACAGATGCCATCGCCCGCTGTCCTATCGCGTCCTTGGTGCTAGTTCGCTTGCTGCGCTACAACGAACGCGTTGATGCCGCTGGCAGACTGTTCGCAGAATCCCTGGCCTATTCCACGTTGCAGCACGGTGCCGAGTTCGAAGCATGGCTGGCCGGGCGGCAGAAACGTCCCTCCAAGACGGAGACCGAGACACCGGCAGTGCTCCTGGAACGCAACGACGATGAACTTCGCATCACCCTCAACCGTCCGCACAAGCGCAACGCCTATTCCAGCGGTCTGCGAGACGCCTTGTGCGAAGCGTTGGGCTTGGTGGCCGAGGACCCTTCCATTCGTCGGGCGGTGCTCGACGGTGCCGGCCCATGCTTCAGTGCCGGGGGCGACCTCGGCGAGTTCGGCGAGGCCGCGGACGCCGGCCGCGCCCACGCCTCGCGCACCACGCGCAGCGCTGGCGCTCTTATTCATCGCTTGCGGGATCGCGTCGAGGCGCGTCTGCACGGTGCCTGCATCGGTGCCGGCATCGAGCTGCCGGCATTCGCCGGGCATGTGGTGGCGCGACCCGATGCGTTCTTTCAACTGCCGGAAGTAGGAATGGGATTGATCCCAGGTGCAGGCGGTACAGCGAGCATCCTGCCGCGCATCGGTCGCCATCGGCTGGCGTTCATGGCGCTGACGGGGGTGCGCATTGACGTGTCGACGGCACTGGAGTGGGGCTTGGTGGATGCCGTGGCACCCTAGTGTCCGATCTTCGCCACCCCCAGCCAATCGTGGGCCGCACGGAGATGAGCAAACGAATCGCAGCCGCAGGAACAGCCTTCGCGCTCGCCTTCGCCACCGTGGCTCAGGCGGCGTCTGGAGAAGTGCGCTTCGTGGATGTGGCGAAGCAGGCGGGGCTCCGCTTCTCCCACATCAACGGCATGGTCGGGGAAGTGTGGCTGGTGGAGATCATGGGTGCCGGTGCCGGCATCTTCGACTTCGACGGCGACGGACGCATGGACGTGTGGCTGGTGCAGGGCGGGCCACTCACCAACCGGGACGGCCGCTTGCCTTGCGACCGGCTGTTTCGCAACGTCGGCGCAGCCGGCGAGTTGCGGTTCGTGGACGTTACCGAGGAATCCGGCATTTGCGCCGACGGCTACGGCATGGGCATCGCTACCGGCGATCTCGACAACGATGGCGACCTCGACGCATTCGTCGCCAACTTCGGCACGAACCAGTTGTTCGAGAACCTCGGCGACGGTCGGTTCCGCGACATCACGAACGCTTCCGGCATGGCGGGCGATGACTGGTCCGTCAGCGCCAGCTTCGCGGACATCGACGGCGACGGGCTGGCGGATCTCTACATCGCCAACTATGTGGACTTCACGCTCGACAATCACAAGCCCTGCACCGACGCCGTATCGAGGCCAAGCTACTGCTCGCCCGAGGTCTACGCGCCGACCACGGACCGCCTGTACCGGAACCTGGGCGATGGCAAGTTTGCCGATATCGGCGCGGCGGCCGGCGTTGCCGAGGCCCGGGGCGCGGGCTTGGGCGTGGTGGCGGAAGACTTCAATGGGGACGGCAGAACCGACTTCTACGTCGCCAACGACATGACCGACAACCTGCTCTGGCTCAACCAGGGCGGCAGGCGCTTTGTCAACCATGCACTGCTGGCAGGCGTGGCCGTCAACGGCGACGGCGGCGTGGAAGCCGGCATGGGCGTCGATGCCGAAGACTTCGACGGCGACTGCGACGTGGACCTGTTCATCACGCACTTGGCAGCGCAGACCAACACCCTCTACCTGAACGATGGCCGCGGCTGGTTCACCGACCGTTCCAACGCAACCGGCGTCGCCGCTGGCAGCATCCCCTACACGGGGTTCGGCACGGGCTGGTTCGATGCCGACAACGACGGCGACCTGGATCTGCTGAGCGTCAACGGTGCCGTCACTGCGGTTCCCGGCCAATCGCCAGGACCGCTTGGCCTGCCGCTGCGGCAGCCGAACCAGATCTGGCGGAACGATGGCCAGAATCGGTACCGAGATGTTTCCGGCGGCCTGCCATTCGAACTCGAGGAAGTCAGTCGCGGCGCCGCTTTTGGCGATCTGGACGACGACGGCGATCTGGACATCGTCGTCACCAACAATCGCGGCCCTGCCCGGCTGTACCGCAACGACTCCGACTCGGGACACTGGCTTGGCTTGGAACTCGCGGACGACGGCGGGCGAGCAACGGCAGGAAGCCTTGCGAGTCTGGAGCCCGGGCGCTGCGCCCGCCGACGCGTCGCCACCGATGGCAGCTACGCATCCGCCCATGATCCGCGGCTGCTGTTCGGCCTAGGCACGAACGACGCGCCGCGCCATGTGCATGTGCGCTGGCCGGACGGCGTGGAGGAGCGGTACGGCCCGCTGGCTGTGGACCGCCACCACGTTCTACGACGGGGCGGCTCGGCGGGCGAGTGAATCCTCAGCTTTTCGGTTCGGAATTAGTGGCTATGGGCTTGGCATTGGCTGGGGTCGATGTGATCGTGGCGGCAGGCAGTTGCCGAGGAGCGTCGTCATGGAAATGCGTTCGGCTCCTTTATTCAAGCGTGCTTCGCAGGATGAATCGGCTCTGCTGCGGCGACTGTCTGACGATCACGCAGGAAGCGAAGTCGCAGAGCGTCGACATGATCCACCTGCATCCGCCTTTCAACTCCAACCGATCGACAAGGAGAAAACAGGAAGACCCCTTGCGGCCTAGCGTCTGGACACCTGTCCAGCAGTGCGACGCGCCGGAGAGACGGCAAGACCATAACTACTGATTACATTTCGGTTTTCCTAGGACGGCGGTGGTCCTATGCATCGCGCAGCTATGCATGGCCTCCCACGGTGCGAAGACCACGCTCCGCTTCGCGCCCACATGGGAATGTGGACAGACGCATTATGCCGCAGATCGCCGGGGCACCCGCTTCGCGTCCCCACGGCAGCGGACGAGTCCGACAACGTGCTGTGGACGCAGATCAGCGGAGCGGCGGCGGTGGGTAGTCTCGGTTCGAAATCGAACCAAGGTACGGGAAGATATTCCGCACCACTACGCCCGGGCATCTGCTCGGATCGTGGCACGACTCCGAAACGATCCGCGCTCCCAGACGCTAACGCGGGATGCCGTCGTTTAGTCGCCGGCCGTTCCGCTCGTAGGCCCGGACGAGTTCCACGGCGCTTCCCGCGGCGAAATCCTGGATGTTCCTCGTTTCCGGGCCCATCACCACGCCTGCCAAGTGCAACCGCGAACCGTACTCGGGAAGATGCTTGAGTGCGTATCCCTTCTCGACGATCTGGGCGATGGCTGCCACCGCTGTGACACGGCCTGCTTCGTCTGCCATCTTGTACTCCAGCAGAAAGGCGTTGTTCCCGTCCGTCAGGAACAGGTCGGCCCGCCCCTGGGCTGTGCTTTCCTCGCAACGGCTGTCGAGGCGGGTCGCCGTGGCCAGAATGTCAGCGAACTGCGAGTACGTCCCCTCGTAGCGGTCGATGTGCCGCATCTGCTGATGGGCGCGGCCAGCGTACAACATTCGCAGGGTCTCCTCCAGCCCGGCGGCATCGCCCGCCGCCACCGCTTTCTCCAACCCCGCGGCGAGTGCGCTTCTGGCTTCTTCGCTGGGCTCGATCCGGCTCATCAGAACACGTCCGACGCTGCGATGCACCTCCTCGTTGGGATAGCCGAGCCGGTACTCCGTGTCGCCCGCGCCGCTGCGCTCCGCCTTCACCGTCAGGTAGCCCGTCTGGAACAGCAGCGCGGCGGGTTCTACCCTCTCGATGTCGAACGCGGACAGGGCCTCCTGGTCGGCCCAGAGCCCGTCCAGTCTCGCCAAGTCCAGCGGCGGGTGCTTCGACAGTTCGTCCACCAGGAACAGCGGCGTACCGGTTTCGTACCAGTAGTTCCTGAACCGCCCCTTGGCGTCGCTGAACAGCTTCAGGACGTCGTAGGGGTTGTACACGGTCTCCGCCTTCGGATCCCCGTCCCAAGAGTAGCCGTTGTACCAGCGACGCACCTCGCCACGATCGAAAAGTTCCAGTTCCGGCGCGAAGGTTCGGTCGAATTCCGCCTGCGTAAAGCCGCAGACGGCGTTGTAGCGCGGATCGAAGGTGATGTCAGTGAACTGGTTTGCCACGGAGAACAAGCCCGTCTTGGAGAACCGGCTGACGCCGGTGACGAAGCTCTTCTCGATATGCCGGTCGCCGGCCTTGATCGCGCCGTACAGCCCGCGAAGGAACCGCCGGTTGGCGTCGGCAATCTCTGGATCGTCCAGCGCGTCCAGGATCGGCTTGTCGTACTCGTCCACCAGCACCACGACGGGCCGCTTCGCCTTTTGGTGCGCAGCCCGCAGCAGGTAGCGCAGGCGCAAGTCGGGTGCCCTGTAGGGGACATCCACATCCGCATCTGCGCCGAACACGTCCAGCTCGGCATTCGCGGCCTCCCGCAGCGTGTCCGGGTTCGCCAGATTGCCACCGCCGAAGTCGAGCCGCAGCACAGGGTGCCGCTTCGTCCAGTCCCGCTGATCGTGGATGGCCAACCCTCGGAACAGCTCCTCGCGGCCCTCGTAGAAGTCGGCGAGCATGTCCACCAACAGGCTTTTTCCGAAACGGCGCGGACGCGACAGGAACAAGTGCTTGTCGCCGTTGCACACTTCCAGCGCGAAGGGCGTCTTGTCCACGTAGCGGTAGCCGCCTTCGCGGACATGCCGAAAAGTCTGGATGCCCGTCGGCAGGGTGCTGCGCGTTCCCATCGTCATTGATTCGTCCCTTAGCAGAGGGCGTCTCGGTTCGGCGCCAAGTGTGCGACCGGCTGCGTTTTGGTTCGAAATCGAACCGAAGCTTCCCAGAAGCGCAAACCGTATCGGGCGTCACCGGGACCGCTACGCCCCGGAATCCTTCCGGATCGTGGCGCATCATGCCATGTCTTGAACCGATGCTCCACTTCCCGCCCTGCCAGTTCGACTTTCAGTGGACGCTTGAGAAAGTGCTGCTATTGACGCGGACGAAGGAGGGAGACAGGCCATGCCAACTGGAGCCCAAGGCGTCACTATAGAAAAAGCGTAGGCATAGTGATAGGATCTTTGCGGATTCGCCTTGGAGATCAGAGAGATGGATCACGAGCGGTTTCGGGACGCCCGCTGCCTGCCTGAGACCATCGCGAAACGAGCAATTGAGACGACCGCGGTTCTACTGTGGACGCAAGGCCCAAAGGGTAGTGGCCTAGTTTGAAACTCTCGTTGCCATGCTGAACCATGGATCAACTAAATACGGGTGGGCGTGTCACTATAGAACACTATATGTAGTATCATAGGATATCTTGCAAATTTATTTAAAACTGAGCCACCAACTATTTTCAAAGCGGACCGCTACCATCCAAAGTCGACACTTGCAGCATGGGTACTGATTTCTGTATGAGAACAACTCTCTTCGTCCGGGTTCTGTCCGTGTCCTGATACAAGTGAGACCAAGACGGGAACGCAACCGGCCGTGATTTCGCCGAACGGTCTCCGGCTGTGCCATCGGCACAGCCGGCATGGAGCTCCCGGTCGCTCTACGGTGACATGGCAATCGTCGCTGGTATCGAGCGGCCTTGACGACTTGGCGCAGCGGCCCGCCCGCATACGGGCAGCTGGCCGCCTAAGCAACGGTATCGGAGATAGTGGACGCGGGCATAGGGTTGACAGACAAGCGCTAGCTTCCAGTTGCTGGCGTACCCGCTCCCCTTTGCAGCTCGACGATCTGGCCAGCGGCGAAGTCGCCGAACGCTTCGACGCTTCTTCCTTGCTCGCCGCCTGGTCCAGACCAGCGGACGGTGACGTTTCGAGCATGGGTTTCGGCTCCGAGGCCGAAGTGGACGCGGGGGTCGCTGGAAGACAGGTAGCTGCCCTCGGGCCGCACGTCCCGGTAGACGCGCCGATCCCCGATGGTCGCGGAGACGGTGGCGCCGTAGGCGTCCCGGAAAGGGTCGTCCAGAACTACGCGAAAGCGCAGCCAGTTGCCGCGATGGGAGACTTGGTTCATCAGCAGGTAGGCGGGACCGTCGCGGTTGGCCACCAGCAGATCCAGGCCGCCATCGTCGTCTATGTCGCCGATGGCGACGCCGCGGCTGGTATGCGCCAGAGAAGGCGAAACACCGCCTTGAGGCTGGACTTCCTCAAAACGTCCATGGGAAGTGCCCCGATAGAGGATGTTCGGTTCGTCGAAAACCAAGCCATCCACGGACGCTTCCGTACCAACCATGCCATTCGCTTCGTACAGGTCCAGATGGCCGTCGTTGTCGAAATCCGCAAGCACCACTCCCCAGCGGGTATGGCGACCGGTAAGACCGAGTCCCAACTCTCCGGTGGAGTCGCGGAAGTACGTTCCCTCGTTGCGGAAAAAGGAATCGGTCTGCCCTTCCAGGTTCACCACCATCACGTCCGTGTCGCCATCGTCGTCGATATCCGCCGCAGCAACACCCATGCCTGCTTTCACGATTCCGTGTTCGTCCATCGCACAGCCCCACAACGTACCTTCTTCATCGAACTTGAGAGCACCTCGATTCAGCCATAGCTGGTCGGCCATAATGTCGTTGGCAATGAACAAGTCGGTGCGACCATCGGCATTGAAGTCGGCACCCACCAATCCGAAGCCATTGCCGAATACCCGGCTAATGCCCGACTCCACGCTCACGTCCGTGAAGGTCCCATCGCCGTTGTTGCGGTACAGGCGATCTTGGGCCGGCGAGTGGTAGTTCGAGGGCGGGCAGTAGGTAAGCGTACTGCCGATGTAGCAGTTCATTTCGCTCTCTATGGACCAGTTGATGTAGTTAACGACGAAGAGATCGAGGTCGAGATCGCTGTCGAGGTCGAGAAACGCGGCAGCCGTGCTCCACCGCGGATCGCCAACGCCAGCTATTTCGGTCACGTCCTCGAAATGGCCCCGGCCGTCGTTGCGAAGCAGTACGTTCGGTCCCACGTTGGTAACGTAGAGGTCCGCATCGCCATCGTTGTCGTAGTCACCTACTGCGACGCCCATGCCGTAGCCCTGATCTCCAGCCCCATGCATCTTCGGAGCTTCCTCAAAGCGGCCACTCTGATTCATATAGAGTCGATTGGCGGAATGCGTCGGATCGGATTCGGCCTCGTACAGACTCCCCGCCTGCACCAAGTAGGCGTCCAGGTCGCCATCGCCATCGAAATCCGCCAGTGCCGCACCGCTGCCCGTGATTTCCGGCAGCAGCGGACGACTGGCGAAACCGGAATGTTGCTGGAAGTCGATTCCGCGAGCTTTCGCTTCGTCCTTGAACCATGGCCTGGATACCGACCCCTCGAAACCAGGCGGTGTACACCCAACGACGAACATCAGGGCCAGCAGGGACACGAGTTGCCGCCGTGCCCTGATCGGCTCTCCACACTCTCCATCATGTCGCTTTTGCGTGGACTGCGTTACCATCGCTGTTGTTCTTCTCTTGGCAACAAAGACAGAGGTATTCATGCTGAACACATTGCAGCGCATCCCCGCCAGCGCGGCTCTCGTGGGCTTGGCGACGAGTCTTATGGCCACTTTTCCATCGGTCGCCCAGGAGCGGACTTCAATGGTTCCTCAAGAAGAGATCGAGAACACCTATCGCGCCAAGAACCAAGGCGAGCAGCTCTACCGCTCCGAGAAGTACGAAGAAGCCATTCCCTACCTGAAGTTCGCTGCCGAACGGGGCTTCAAGGAGCCCCAAGCACAACTCGGCTCAATCTACGTGAATGGACTCGGCGGCGTCAAGCAGGATTTGGCCCAGGGTGTCGGCTGGTTGGGCGTCGCAGCGTCGGGCAAGAGCAAGCCAGAAATCAAGAAACTCTACAAGCAGGTGCGAAAGAAGATACCCAAGGAGCACGACGAAGCCATTGATGGCATCGTTGATCGGTTCACCAGAACCTACGACGGGCATCTGACTCGGGTGGTGTGCGAAATGACCCAGCGCGCTGGCACCAATACCAAGGTGCTGCGCTGCCGCTTCCTGGACGAAGGCAACTATCCCTCCTTGCGTATCGCCGAGTGAACCGGGTCGGACGCCCGCATCGCTCGGCGACATCAATCAGGAGCGTCCAGCTTCCAAGTCTGCCAAGCGCCTGCGCGCCGACGCCACGTCTTTCGGATGGGTATCGAGACGTTCCGCCCATGCCAAGGCGGGACGCGCCTCCGAAAGGCGCCCTGCCTCGGCAAGGCAACGGGCTAGATGCACATAGGCCATGGTGAACGACGGATTGAGGGCGACGGCTCGTTCGAAGCGATCAATGGCCTCCGGCCAACGTTCAAGGACGCCTTCCAGCAAGCCGGCGTTGTAGTGCATCGCCTCCGGGTTGTCCGTCCCATAATCCAATGCCTTGTCGAAAGCCGCCAGGGCCTCCTCGTATCGGCCCTCGGCTCTCAGCAGTTCGCCGAGCCGCTCGTACGGCCATGCCTGCGTCGGATGCTGACTGATCGACATCCGCAGATGGTGGATGGCGCGCTCGATATCGTCCTGTTCCCGATAGAGCGTAGCAATGGCATTGTGGAATCGGAAGTGGCCTGGCGATGCCGCAAATCCTTCGCGCAGAGTCTCGAACGCCCGCTCTAGCTGTCCAGTGCGAGCGTAGGCCAAGCTCAGGTTGACCAGTACCGCATCGTCGTCCACCCCCCGCGACCGCAGAGGCTTCAATACTTTGACGACCTCATCGAACCGGCCTGCCCTAAGCAAGTTCTCCGCATGAACCAGTTGAACTCCAAAGGCGGCCGTGTATCCCCACTTCTGTCGCTGCAGCGGATCCCGCCATTGCAGCGGTGTTCCTAGCTTGCCGCGAGCCAAGGCGATCTTGGCGTCGTCGATGCGGCCGAGCGCTTGGTAAGCACGGCCAAGCAGACGGTAGACGTGCGGGTGGCGCACCTCGGCGCTGAGTGGTTCGAGCAGCACGACGGCTTCCTCGGGCTGGTCTTCGGCCAGCAGCACTTGGGCGAGACCGGCATTGGCGTTCACTTCCGCGCCCAAATCCCGGGCATGCTCGAAGGCCGTTCGCGCTTCGTGGTAGCGTCCCAGTGCAGTCAACCATATGCCACGATACAACCAAGCGGGAACATATTCCGCATCTATGGCAATGGCTCGATCAAGGCATGAGAGCGCACTTCCGGGATCCCCCGTCTCGGCTAGCAGCAACGCTCGAAAATACGGCCATCGGAAATCGCCTGCATCCAGGGCCTCGGCTTGTTGGTAGACGGCGATGGCGGCGGTTTCGAACTCGTTGACTTCATAGGCCATCGCCAAACGCCCACGCATTTCCGCCGAAGATGGCAGCGTCCGCACGGACTCTTGCAGTTCCTCGATCAGTTCGACGAGATCGGGGTCCGACTCGTCCAGCGGCACGGCGACCAACTCGCTTGCAGATGTCACCAATAGCCGGGAACTGTCCTCACACCCCATCAGAAGCGCAATCATGAAGAAGAGGCCCGCAAAGCGGCTTTCTCTCACAAGCAGCGCAACCTTGAAGAAGCCGGGCCACATCGCGCCCGTCAACGATTCTCCGCCTCTCGCCACCCTTTCAATAGAGCAGCGCATTTGCGGCGGTTGCCGGCGCTGAGTTCCACCAGTTCGCAGCGGATGCGCAACGCCGTGACGGTATGCTTCTTAGGACCGGTGATTTGAAAAGTGCGTCCACGCAGAGTCGAAGCTTTCACGACATCGACCCGATCACCCACTTCGATGCGGCTCGCCGCAGCCTCTTTGCCTTCGAACAGGAGTGTGTCGTCCAGTGCCAGCAGTTGTCGATCCCGCACCAGTATACGATGGGCGGTCACTTTGGCCGAAAACCTCTTAGGAATGGCAAACACCTGCCGTGCTACGGTTTCCGTCACGATGACAGGTGGCGTGGCGAGCTCGGGCGAAGGGGGTTCTGGATTCCGGGACGACTCCTCAGCGGCACCGGCTCGAGTTCTCTGCCGGACAGGAGGCGACGGCGACACGGTGTCGGAGGATGGCTGTGCTGGGCGTTCGCGTGATAGCGGGTGCTGGGCGGTTTCCGTACCGGCGTCTTCAGAAGTCGCAGCGGCCGACTCGGACTGGAGGCTTGCACGGAGATTTCTCGCTGCAGCGTCGTAGCATTCCTGCCTGCGCTGTTCATCTTCCAGCGCCCCGCAGGCCAGAACCATCCAGCAAAGCGCTTGGCGGGACTCGGGCAGGCTCGCGCAGTCGATCTCCTGGCCCTGGGCAGCGAGACCCGAACAAGCAATGATCGACCCAAGCACGGCGGATGCAAGAGAAGAAAACGAAAAGGCCCGGCCACAGAACCTCTGTCGCCGAGCCTTGACGCATCTCAAGAGATCCTGATCAGAACCGCCAAGCCCTCCGCACCACGGCTTTGGACTTGGCGGTATCCTCTCTTTCGCCCCCACTATGCCCCTACATCGCGTCGCTAGAAGCCTACCCGGAGCCGAGCGAAAGCTTGACGCCCCATGATGTTGTCCAGATAGGCATCGTAGCCAACCCCGGACGGCATCGCATCGGGCTTCGTATTGAAGATGTTGCGCATGGCGAGGTTCACCGACACGTAACCGAAGCCGAAGAAATCGGGCCGGTTGTAGGTGTAGCTCACATCCCAATAGTGGCGCGAGTCAATGCGACAGTGGGGGTTGCGGTCCTGGTCGGCGCAGATATCTTCGTTGGTCAGGTCCCCTTGGTCCTGTCTGCCGTTGACCCAAATATCGCTGACGTCGCGCCCCGCGGTCCTGACCGGATCCCAAGACGCCAACGTATCGTTCACCTCTTCGTGCCAGCGGACGCCGAGCTGGGTCGTATGGGGACCGTAGTTCCAGCGCAGATGCGTGTTGATCCGCCACTCGGGGGTCGCTGGCAGTACCTCCACGAGATCGCTGATCTCGCCGATGTAGTGGATGCCGTTGTTGCGGTTGCCTACGCCATCGACGCAAATGCCGGCGTATTGGTGGTCCGCATCGTCCGGGTTCCTGTTGCCTTCGTTGTCGAAGAAGGGGATGCCGTCCGTATCGGTATAACGGCACAGGGTGAGTTCCAGCATCTGCGTTGCGCTCATGGACCACTCGAAGCTGCCGTAGTCGCCGCCGATAAAGGGGAGTTGCTCGGCGTCGAACTGGTACCTGGCGGCATAGATAAGAGTTCTGGTCGCCTGTCGGCCCTGCCTCAGCCAAGGGCTGCCCACTTCCATAAGCTGCAAGCCGTCGATCCCGGCACGCTCGATGGCGGCACCCCCGATGCCGGTCTCGTCGGCCGCCCAGGCAATCGCCGCCTGTCTTCGACACTCCAACTCCTCAGGTGGCGTCGTGCCGACGAACTCGCCAATAGGAATGGGATTGAGGCTCTGCCGGTTGTCGTAATCCAGCACCGTACCCGGGCATCGCCCTTGTACGAACGTATTAAAGCCACCACCAGCGGAACTGAGATTCACACCGTGGACGATCCGTTCGGGACGACCGTTGAACTCGACTTCCGTGTAGTCCACATCGAACGACAAGTCGCCGTCCAGGAACTGCAAGGAGACGCCTGCGTTCCACAAGTCGGATGTCTCCGGCCCGAGAATGGGGTTTGCCGCGTTCGACAGCAGTACGCCCGATACTGCACCGCCTTCTTGAACCCCCGCGCAGGCCTCGAGTTCAGGCATCTGGTCGCAGATGTAGTCGTCAAGAGTCCCCCGAACCCTGGCTTCCCCCACTTGGAAAAGCGCGTAGGTACTCGGCAGAACGAAGCCCTCGGTAAGGCTAACCCGCGTCGACAACCAGTCAAAAGGCTGATAGCGCACAGCCAGCTTGGGGATGGTGGTGTCGAAGTTGGCGGTTGCGCCCCTTGCGCTCAGAAAGCCTCGGGATTCGAACTCCGCGTACCGGAAGGCGGCGAGGATTTCCATCTCTCCCCACTTCGAGTTGACTAGCGGGGTAATCCGCAGTTCGGCGAACACCGCCTGAGTTTCTTCCTCTGTGCGCTGCAAGTTGACGGTCTCGGCTCGATCCAGAGCGACGATCTCATCGCCGCCGATGCCAACGCCGGCAGCGCCCAAGGCATCCGGGATGAACTCCTCGGTCTCCAAGCGCCAGTGGATGCCGGCCGCGATGCCGACGGGCGAGTCGTTGTACCAGAGGTCGAACAAGGAGCCGTTGGAGGCCACCGCGTCGATGACGTGCATGCCCAGCGAGCGCCGGGATTGCGTCAGCACTATACCGGCGTGGCGAACCTCCTCTTCGGTGTTCACGGCATCGCTGACGAAGTTGCCCGCGGCATTTATCCAGGGACTTTGCGTATCGTCCGAGTCGCTCCGCCACGCCGGCTGGAGTTCGCCATCCAGCGTGGTGGCCAGCCAGGAGGTGCTGAAGGGATTCCAACAGCTGTCCTGGAACGGCCCCGCTTGGCAGCGCAGGGCAGCCACGGTCAGCGGCCATAGGGCCTCGGGCCGATCATCCGTACGACGTTGCAGCGCCCAGACCCAGTCCATATCCACGATCCACTCGGTCTCCGGAATGCTGACCTCGGTACCGAGACGCAACCGGAAGTTCTCTATTTGCGTACGATCGCGCCATGTCATGTCTTCGTTGAGCCACGGGATATTGTTGTTGTAGGGCTGCTTGGGCCAAAGGTTCATGCCCCGCAGGCGCACATCCTCGAACAGCCGTATGCCGCCATTGCCAATCGTGTCGGGATCGTAGCGATCCATGATGCCGTCCCCATCCGAGTCCTCGGCAGCCGACAGCAGCAGCACCCGAAACGCAGGATTCCGATTCAGGATGGGATCATGGATGCCGTCGGCACCGCCTCGATCCGGAATACCGTCGCCGTTCTCGTCCTGGGCAAAGAGCAGCCACTCGCCGGGTTCTTCAAGATAGTCGTATCGGCCGTTCTGATTCACGTCCTCGTAGTTGAGGTACGAATCCGCCTCGAACCCCCTGGAGCCGTCCGCAAAGGCGCGGAACGGGTTGCCGGGGTTCGATCCAACGGCGATGGCGACCGTGGGGCCGTGTTGATCCGCCACGGTTCTGACGTCCTCGGTGAAGTCGTCGAGCCGGGGCGCGTACTGGCGGGTGTCGTATTCCAGGCGAGAGGCGACCACCTCGCCGCGAAACTTCACGTAGTCGTTGAACTCGTGCTCGAAATAGGCCATGGCCGATTCCGAGTCGCGACGTTCTCGGATGTCGAAGGTGTCGCCAATGGCTTGGCGGCAGTCCTGGTAGTTTCCAGCGAAATCCACTTCCTCGCCCTTCCAGGCCGAGAGGCCACCGAGCTCGCCGGTCATGAAGCCGTTCAGATAGCTGCCGGGCCTGTTGTTGGAGCTATAACCCAGGTTGTTCACCGAGTCGCCGAAGATGGTCGTCAGCAGGGGATTGTCCCGGTACGCGGACTCGTAGACCTCTTGAGGCATGCCCGGAGGCGCAATCTGGCGTCGCGGATCGTCCAGGGCAATTGGATGCAGGAATGGCGTATGGTCCTCACCGCCACCGAACGGATAGCCGCATCCCGGATCCTGGCGTCGAGCCGTCCAAATCTGCCCCAAGTTGTCCGAATTGGTGCCTTGGCCGCCATCATCGTGCGCGGCACGGAAAGCCGTTGGGACTACACCGGGGCCGGTGCGGACGGGTGCAAACCAGCCGCCGGCAGGGTCGCCAGGCAGGAACGTCGACGTGTCGCCAGCGCGGGTCGGCGAATACCTGTCGGCTACCCAGCCGTGGGCATTGCCCCAGCCGCCTCGGTCCGCGGCGAGCTGGAACCAGCCGCCAACCGCCCCTGCCGGAACAGGGGCCAGAACGCCATCTACGTCGCGGATGGGAACATTCCAGTCTCCGGGGTTGGACCACGGGCGTTCCTGGTACGGATGCACGAGTTGGCCCGTCCAGTTGGCTGAACTGATGATGTATTCCGGGCGATCCGTGCCTTTCATGCGGTCCTGGTCTCGGACTTCCAAGGCGAAAATGACGCTGGTGCGCTCCCCCTGAGCCCCCGCCAACAAGCCCAAGAGCTTTTCCGGCGTCCCGTTTTCAAGGGGCTGTCGGACTTCGTAGCTGACCTGCAAGCCGTCGAAGTCCTTTCTCGGCACAACGTTGATCACGCCGGAAACGGCGTTGGCGCCATACAGTGCCGAGGCGCCGTCGAGAATGGTCTCGATCCGGCCCACAGCGATGCTGGGATAGAGGTTGCTGAGGTCCGTGCCGGCACGACGGGTACGCGAACCGTAGCCGGTGACGTTGGTCGGCACCCGGTGACCGTCCATCATGGTCATTGTGGCGCGCGTACCAAGGCCCCGCAGGTTGGCCCAGGTCTCGGAGCCTTGCTGGAATTCCTGGTCGTCGGCGCTGTTGAACTCGATTGGCGCCGAGTTGGCGTTGACGCCGATCTGGAAGGTCTGATCGAAAACGACCTCGCCGAGATCCGACGTGGCCGCCAAAGAAAGATCCACCGCGTCGACGACGTCCCGAGGCGAAGGCAGGTCGAAGTTGGTGCGCCGGATATACGATCCGGTGACCACCATCTCCTCGACGTCTTCGTCTTCCTCCTCGTCTTCTTCGTCTTCCTCGGCGGCCCTAAGATTCAATGCGCTTAGCGTCAGCGCAAATGCCGACGCCCAAAGCATGGCTTGCTTGAGCCGTAGGTCCATAGTCTTCTCCCTTGAGTTTGACTGCTTTTAGCTAGCCGATCCCCAACTCCACGCACTCCCATCCCGCATGACTAGGCATCGCCCTCCTACACCGCTGGGCATTGGCTCCCCAACGGCCTCTAATGCGCTTGATACCCCTCAAGGCGAGGGGTGTCAAGCAATGCTTGCAACAGTATTGATACTTTTTGACATATCCGACGCCTTGCGCAGAGGGCTTCTCAGCACTGCCGGCTTGGGTAAACGCCAGCCCTCAACACGATTGCAGGCACCTGCACTGCCACGTCTACCGGGTCAAACCCGATCGACGCATCTGCTCGATCGTCCGCTGCACTTCGCGCATCCTCTCTTGCTCCAGCAGCGCAGCCTCCTCTCGGGATCGGAAATCGTCCAGGCCCTCGCGAACCCTGTCCGGCAGATCCTCTTCGAAATAGCAGCCAAGCTGCTTCACATGGGACCTCAACGGGCGGCGCATC
The DNA here is from genome assembly GCA_963422285.2 of Pseudomonadales bacterium. GTDB lineage: Bacteria > Pseudomonadota > Gammaproteobacteria > Pseudomonadales > Azotimanducaceae > VXYL01. The sequence goes on from CAXXJO010000001.1 coordinate 209,088, forward strand.
TCGCAGACCACGCCTGTTGTCCGCTCGCCGTACCTGGATTTGTACTCCTCCACAACTTCCTCGAAGTACGGCACATACGGCTCCGGTATGCGCTCCCAAACGTCCATGAAATAGTTCCTGATCTTCATCGTGGTGGTTCCCGACGAAGCCGCTCCCAGCCATCCGACGGCCTGCTCCGAGTCGCGCTCCACTTGGCCCAAGCCCTGCAGGTAGATATGGCCAACCTTTGCCTGGGAATCCTTGAAGCCTTGTTCGGCGGTACGCAACAGGTAAGGGAATGCTTGCTTGATCTGGTTCTGAGAGTACAGCCTCCTGGCCTTCGCCAGATCCTGGTAGACCTTCTTCCGCTCGGCGGCTGTAAGCTTGATCCGCGTACCGACAACCGTCATCTCCTCGATTGGCTGGTCCGACCCGACTCCTGCCGCGCCTGCCTCTCCCTCGGAAACCGCGGCTTGGGGATCAGGGGCGCCCGCGGTCTCGGCGGCTGCCACGGGGATGGCAACCATCAGAAACGCCAGAGCCACGACAGGAGCATAACGCACACTCACGGTACTGCTTCCCACCCCATCGACCCTTTGAAGCCTACACCCTGACTCGGAAAAAGAACATGGGCGGCACAAGCGCGTCCGATGCGCAGAACCGGATGTCGCCAGACATGGCGACGGAACGTTCGACCATCCTCCGGCCTCAAGCGTATTCACAGGCCCCGACCCGTGCCGGTACCGTCGAAGATCTGCACCACGTCGATCAGCCCTTCGTTCAAGGCACCGGAGCGGAAGCCGCCGAGGTCCACGGCGACAAAGCGGTAGCCCGCGGCCTGGATGCGCTGCTGGATCTCCTTGCGGCATTCGAGCGCTTGGGGCAGTTCGGCAGCAGTGAGCTCGATCCGAGCCACATCTTCGTGGTGGCGGACGCGAAACTGGCTGAAGCCGAGGTCGGCGAGGACTTCCTCGGCGGCTTCCACCTGGGCGAGGCGCGCCTCGCTGATGTGCGAGCCGTAGGGAAAGCGGCTGGACAGGCAGGCGGCCTGGGGCTTGTGGGCGTTGTCTAGGCCGAGGTGTTCGGCCAGGGCGCGGATGTCCGTCTTGGCGAAGCCGGCATCCGCCAAGGGGGAGACGACGCGATAGTCGGCGGCGGCAAGCAGGCCCGGCCGATGATCGCCGAGGTCGTCGGTGTTGGTGCCGTTGAGGATGCGGTCGTAGTCTTCCTCGGTGGCGATGCGAGACAGAGCCTCGTACAGCGCTGTCTTGCAATGGAAGCAGCGGTTCACCGGGTTGGCACGATACTCCGGCTTGGCCACCTCGTCGGTGACGATGACGCGGTGGCGCATGCCCCACTTCTGCGCCAGCTCGCCAGCCAGAGCCAAGTCGCTGCGCTTGAGGCTCTTCGAGCCGGAGGTCACCGCCAGCGCGTTCTCGCCCAGCGTTCGCGCGGCGACATAGGCCACCAGGGAGCTGTCCACCCCGCCGGAGAACGCGACGATGACGCGACCTAGGCTGCCGATGGCCGTTTGCAATGCTTCGTATTTAGCGGCGTGGGTGTCGTTCATGGCGCGGCTCTCTGTTGCAGTGCGACAGCGTTGAGGATGCAGCTCCAAGTCGGGCTACGGGCCTGTTCCGCCTTGATTTCGACGTTCCATTGCTTGGCCAACTGTTCGAATCCGACGAACGCCCGCGGCGAGTTCTTCTCGCTCTGCCATTCGACGATGATCGATTCGGCCCTTTGCCCTGTGCTCACGTAGGGTAACAATGCCATTCTTTGTACAGGTCCTCGTCAATGAACTTGTTTCGCATCCGATCGCGGATCTCCATCGACCCGAACACAACCCGGAGCTCCGCCCTCTGGCGGTCGTGGTTCTCGTACTGGTGGCTGATGATATCGAGTGTTGTTCGTCGCACGGCGACTTTACGTCAATGGGCGATGCCGTAGCTGGCGACGACGGCATCTACAAGTTGCAACTGATCGACCACGGGCATCGAAGAACCCCTGTGGAGCCTTCGCTAAAGCGCATGGCCTTACCCTCCTCGTGGATATGACGGCGCGGTCATGATAGGAACCATGGCCGAGAGCATCAACCCCTCATCCAGAAACCGGGCCGCCAGAAGCCATCCAGGCCGCTGGAGAAGGCGGCGACGGCGCATTCGAGGGGGCCGGGGTGACGCGCTGTCGTCCCTCGTGGCTGTCAACAGGCGTACCGGCTCAAGGCCTTCGACACCAGGGGATCCGGACAGCCTCCCGAGCGCGTCGCCCGCCGTACCGAGAAAAGAAGGCAGCCCCTGCTGACGAGCCGGACGCCAGCGCTGTCCGAACAAGAGGGCCGTTGCCGGTCAGCCAAGGCCGAGGAAGGCGCGAATCCTATCCAGGAAAGTGATCCACGCCGCCAAGCCGATAACGACTGTCGTGCCCCACAGCATGGTGCGCAACTGGAAGTTCTTCATCGACTGCTCGAGGTACTTCGCCATATCGTTGATGCGCGTGTTCAGATTCTTATCTACAGCCTCGATACGGCCGCCAAGGGACTTCTCGACGTTTTCGATGTCTTTCCTGAGCGACTTCTCGACGTTTTCCATGTCCTTCCTGAGCGACTTCTCGACTTGGTCGATGCGGCTGCCCAGGGTGCTCTCGACTTCGTCTATGCGGGCGCCCAGGGTGCTCTCGACTTGATCGATGCGGCTGCCCAGGGTGCTCTCGACTTCGTCTATGCGGGCGCCCAGGGTGCTCTCGACTTGATCGATGCGGCTGCCCAGGGTGCTCTCGACTTCGTCGATGCGGGCGCCCAGGGTGCTCTCGGCTTCGTCGATGCGGGCGCCCAGGGTGCTCTCGGCTTCGTCGATGCGGGCGCCCAGGGTGCTCTCGGCTTCGTCGATGCGGGTGCCCAGGGTCTTCTCCACTTCGGCAAGATCTTCCTTGTTCGTCCGCCCCTGGGCGTCGAAGTCGTCCTTCGTCGCGTAGTCTGCCCAGGCGCCGTTGGCAGCTCCGATCGCGTCCACCACGGCTTCCGCCTGGGAGGCGTCAAAGCCCGCGGTCTGCAGATTCTTGACGGCACGGTAGGTGTCGAAGGCGAAGTCGGCCATGGCTCGTACTCTACGCCGCCAAGCGGCAGCGGGCAAGATTTCGTACTCGCTGAGTGCATTCAAAGCCCAGCACCCAGCGGCCTCGCGGACGGCCATGCATTCGTCCGGCGCAAGGCCGCCGAATACAGAACGGGCCGCTGGCAGTTGCGGGACAACTTGCAGCGGGCGAGGTCGGCCCCTTGGCGACGAAGGTTTCGTTCAGGGCGCAACTTTCGTTCATAGTCGGTTGATCGTGTTGGACAAGTAGCCGGCGCCGAAACCGTTGTCGATATTGACGACGCAGACTCCCGATGCGCAACTGTTGAGCATGCCCAGCAGGGCGGCGATGCCGTTGAACGACGCGCCGTAGCCGACGCTGGTAGGAACCGCAATCACCGGCTTGTCGATCAGCCCACCCACTACGCTCGGCAATGCTCCTTCCATGCCAGCCACCACCACGACCACTCGCGCCGCACGGATTTCCTCCACCCGTGCCAGCAGCCGGTGGACGCCGGCGACGCCGACATCGCTTATGCGGATCACCGGGTTGTCGTAGAACTCGGCGGTGAGCGCCGCCTCCTCGGCTACAGAGCGGTCCGAAGTGCCGGCGGTAACCACGGCCACGGCGGTGGGCGGCCGCTCGCCTTGGCGCTGCTTGAACGTCAGCAATCGCGCCTCGGCGTGATGCACGGCACCCGGCACCGCTTGCAGCACGGCGGCGGCGGCGGCGGCGTCCACCCGCGTCGCCAGGGCATTGTGGCCGCGTTCGACCACGGCCTGGAAGGTCGCAGCCACCTGTTCGGGCGACTTGTGCCCGCCGTAGACCACTTCCGCGGTACCGGTACGGCGCAGGCGATCGTGGTCGATGGTGCTGTGGCCCAGGTTCTCGAAGTACGCGCCGCTCAAGGCGGCCACGGCTTGGTCGCGGTCGAGCTCGCCGCTGGCGAAGGAGTCCAGGATGTCCTCGACGGTCTTCATCCCCGCAGCGCCTGTTCGAGGTCCCGCTCGACGGCGGCCTTGGTGGTCAGGTAGTCGCCGCCGGTGCGGACGGCGATGGCGGCGACGTCGTCGTGCTCCGGCTTCCAGCGCGTCGCACCGCTCGGCAGAGTAACCACCTTCACGCGCACATCGCCTAATGCCGTGGCGACGCTGCGATGCCGCCGAGGCAGCATGCGCTTGGTCACTTCGTGCAAGCGAACGCCGATCGTGGTGGAGGCGGTGAAGAGCTCTGCCAGCACGGCGTCGAGCTGCTGCTCGTCCACCAGCAGCGAGACCTTGGTGCCGGGCCGCGTCTTCTTCATGACGATGGGGGTCAGGAACACATCCTTGGCGCCCTTGGCGAACAAGGCGTCCATCAACGGCCCGAATGCTTCCGGCGTCATGTCGTCAATGTTGCAGGCCACCTCGATGTTGGTCTCGGTGGCAAGCTGTGGCGCGACTTCCCCCAGCATTAGGCGCAGCACGTTGGGCCGGGCGAAGTCCTTGTGGCCGATGCCGTAGCCGATGGCGGCGACGGCGAACTGTCGGGGCACGGCGAACTCGTCCACCGTGCATTTGAGGATGGCTGCGCCAGTGGGCGTAGTGGCCTCGCCGTCGACGCCGCCATAGCGACACGGGGCACCTCTGAGGATCTCCGCCGTGGCCGGCACGGGCACCGGCAGCAGACCGTGCTGGCAGCGCACCATGCCGCCGCCGACCTCGATGGGCGCACAGTAGGTGGCGTCCGCATCGAGCTGGTCGAGGCCGATGGCAGCGCCCACGATGTCGACGATGGAGTCCGTGGCGCCGACCTCGTGGAAGTGGATGTCCTCCACCGTGGTGCCGTGGATCTTGGCTTCCGCCTCGGCGATGGTCTCGAACATCGCCACGGCACGATCCCGCACCCGAGGGGCGTATTCCGCCCGGTCGATGATGCCTTTTATTATGGCCAAGCGGCGCACCGGCTTGGCCACGTTCTCTGCGATGCGCACCCTGGCCTGGGTGCCGGCGATGCCCATCTTCTTGCCGGGCTCGATGACGAGCCGGAACTCGTGAGCCAGTTCCAGCTTGGCGAGCTCCGATCGCAGGTAGTCTGCCGGGACGCCGAGGTCCACCAGCGCCCCCAAGTGCATGTCGCCAGAGATGCCGGCAAAGCACTCGTAGAACAGGATGCGCTTGCCCATGCTCGTGCCGAGGTTGCGATCCCTCTCAGGCTAGCAGTCGATGAGCAGGGCCGCAGAGCCGGTCGATGGGGATGCCATGGGTGCAGGCGTTGGCGCAGGGCGTACCGTCGCAGGACAGGCAGGCAGCCGCGTTGGTTTCGAGCAGCGCGTACTCTTCCCGCGCAAACATCGTGTCCCGGTAGTCCACCGCGTACATGCGTGTACGCAGCACCTCAGCGATGGGCACACTATAGGGGCAGGCGCCTTCGCAGTCGTTGCAGACGTGGCGACAGTAGCTCGCCCCGTTCAGCATAGCATAGCGCTCCAGCAGATCCATGTCGTCGGCGGCCAGTTCCCGCCAGCCGGAAGCGCCGAGGTACTCGTCGATCTTCTCGACGCTGTTCATGGTGATCACCACGGCATCGACATGGGGGTTGGACAGCACCCAGCGGAACGCCGCCTGGGCGAAGGTGGCATCGCCCTTTTCGTATGGCCGCATGTCGTTCAGGCGGGCGCCTTGCAAGGTCTTCATAACGGTCACGCCGACGTTCTTGGCCTTGCCCTTGGCCAGCACCCGAGGCAGATCCTGCTGGGTGGCGATGAAGTCCATGGAGCGGGTGACGCTCTCGTAGAACTTCGGATCCTGGCCGAAGTTGTGGGCCACCAGCACCACGTCCACCAAGTCTTCGTCGAAGACGTAGTCCAGGCATTCGATGAGCCGCCCGGCGTGGCCGGACATGCCGGAGTAGCGCATCTTGCCCTGCTGCTTGGCCTTGTCCACGAAGGCATGCCACTCCGGGTTCTTCATCACCTCGACATCGTTGACGGCGTGGTTCATGAAGATGTCCACATGGTCGGTCTGCAAGCGCCGCAGCGAGCCTTCCAAGGACGTCATCAGCCACTCGGCGCTGCTGTCGGCCTCGGTCATCACCTTCGAGGTGACGACCACCTGATCTCGCTTGCCCTTGAGGGCATTGCCAAGCACGGTTTCCGCCTGCCCGCGGGTATAGCCTTCGGCGGTGTCGAAGTAGTTGACGCCGCGCTCCAACGCGGTGTGGACCAAGTCCTCCTGACCGAGGCGCAGTCTGCTGCTGCCGAAGGAGATGTCGGAGATCTCGAAGCCGGTGCGACCGAGGGTGGCGTAGCGCTTCACTGCGCCCGGTTTGACGATGTCGCTGGCCGCAACGCCGGCGAAGGGTACGGTGGCGGATGCCGCAGCGCTCCAACGCAGAAAGTCGCGCCGGTTGGCGGACGGGTTGTGGGTCTCGATGGACATGGCCTTTCCCTCCCGATGTGGGTAGTTCGATATAGAGTACGCTTGTTGCGCGACTCCCGCCATCCGTTGTGCAGCCGGCCCCGGAAGAAGCTCGTGATCTCGGCGTCGGGATACGATGTCTGCTTCGAGTTCTCAATGCAGCCGCAGTAGCCGCTGAACCGCGACAGCCGCGGTTCCAGTCGGCTGTATGCTGGCGATCTCGCCATAGGCCGCGTCGGGGACCACTGGATCGTCGAGGATGGCGGTGTTTCGAACGTCGATTCGCAGTCGCGTCAGGATGTCGCCACGCAGATCGTAGCGAGCGCAATAGTCTCGGAAACCCCGATAGGGCAGCTAGCGGCCCACCACATAGTGGATGATGCCACCGACCGTGGCCAAGCGCATGGCGGCGTCGAGATCCGAGTACACAGCCGGAAATGCCGCCCGCTTGGCGGCCCGCGCCCGCTGCCAGTGTCTTCCGACTTCGGCAGCGCTTTCAAACAGGTGGCCCCTGCCTGTCATGTCCGCCGCATCGAGGTCCGTCCAGGCGACCCGCAGGTGCGTGATCGGGCGCTGCTTCGCCAGCGGACAGAGCGACCCGGAGAACTCCGACTCGACAAGCCGCGGAATGCGGCCGGAACGGGCGAATACCGTCCAATCGTCGTGCTCGGCATCCCAATGAGATACCGAGCCTCTGGCAAACCCCGCCACGCCCAAACCCAGAGAATCGCGGGGCAGGTCGAAGACCCGTAATGCGTCCGTCCCTGCCGGTCGCGCATCATCCGACCCATTGCTCCATCGCAGTCGCCGCCGGGTAGCGGCTCAGGGCTTTGCGGACATCCTCCGTCATGGCATCCCGCCCGGTTCCGAATCGACGACGGTTCCGATCCTGCCGGCTACCGACGGCACAGCCACCCGCTCTGCTACTGTTCGCAGACCGAGCACGACGCGGCTGCATGAACTAGCGCACTGCCTCCGGGCCACCACGCAGGCGCCGAACGAGCGCCAGGAGTTCCATGCGCTCGCGCTCAGCCGCCTCTCGATCAGCCGCCTCCCGCTCGGCGCGGGCCTCGGCCGCTTCGCGGGCGGTAGTCTCCCGCTCGGCACGGGCCTCGGCCGCCGCCCGCGCTTCGGCCTGCTCGCCGTAGGTCGGGATATCCACGCCAGCATCGGGATCGTGCCAGCGCATGGACAGGACGCTTGCGCTGCGACCTTCCGCAACGACGACATGCTGCTCCGCCACGTAGGCCACCAGCCCGAGCACTTCGCTGGGCACGCCCCGCCGGCCGTTCGGCAGCGCCTGCTCCGACAGCCGACGCCCGCCGTCCGCCAGATCGAACCCTTGCAGCGGCGACTGCACCGGCAGTTCCCCGGTGGGGTCGAACAGGAAGTACTCGCGCACCCCCAGCGCTGCATAGGCGGCACGTTTCTCCCCAACGTCCCGCTGCCAAGTGCTCCGCGACAGCACCTCCAGCACGAAATCCGGCGCACCCAGCTCGTCCGCATCGTACTCGTTGCGAACCGGATCGTGCGCCACGCCCAACGATACGAACACGTCCGGGTGCAGGCGATTCCTATGCGCCGCGCCGCATCTGTCCGCCACAGTGAAGTCCACTGGCAGGTCGTCGCCCACCTCCGCGTCCGGCCCGCGCAAGCGATGCGCCAACGCTTGCGCGGCATAGCGGGTCGCTTCGGCGTGGGGCGCAATCACGGGAACCCGCTCGGCGCGAAGGAACGGATCCACCCCAACCTCGAAGGATGCGAAGTAGGCGTCGAGATCGTTGGGACGCAACGGCACCGCGCCGTTGCGTTCGCTGCGGACGGCTTCGGCCATGGCGCATCCTCCTGGTCGGGCGCGGCGCGAGGGCCGGCGGCGGGTGGCGGGGCGGAACAATAGCACGAACGAGATCGCCACGCCGGGAACAGCGTGAAAACGGAGGGCTCCCAGCTGCGGATCGGCCTTCCCATGGAGGCACGATAGACGGCCGCGGGTGCGGTGTATGTAGGACATTCGCCATCCGTGGCGTGTGGATGCCGTCGCCGGCGAGGCCAGCTAGAGGCGTCGCCCCTGTGCCTGCCTCGCTCTCGATCCAAGACGCTGCGCGAAGGCGCGAAACGCGCCGATCCCGCCATCGTCAAGCATTGGGCCCGTTTTCCCTGTACGCTGTCGGCCGCCGCGCTCGATGCGCAACCCGTCGGAGGAAGCATGAAGGTCAAGAACGTACGCTATACTCCAGGCGGCGGGGCGGAGATCGTCGGTGCGGATATCGGCGAACCCGGACCGGGCGAAGTGCAGATCGAAGTGGCGGCATGCGGCATCTGCTCCTGGGACATCCAGACCTTCAAGGCCGGCGGCGACTCGGCGTATGCCGCTCCGCCCGGCCACGAAGGCGTCGGCTACGTGGCCAAGCTCGGGCCGGGAGTATCCGGCGTGGAAGTAGGCCAGCGAGTGGCGGGCGGCGGCTTCGCCCGGCTGCGCAACATGCCGGCGGACCGGCTCTATCGGATTCCCGAATCGAAGCTGGACGATCCTTACTGGATTGTGGAACCCGTCTCCTGCGTGGTGACCGGCATGGACCACTGCCGGCTGCGGGCCGGAGAACGCTTGGCGATGGTGGGCTGCGGCTTCATGGGCCTGATGATGCTCCAAGGGCTGGCCGGTGCCGGGGCGGACCAGCTCATCGCCTTGGACATCGACGACCGACGTTTGGCGTTGGCTCTGGAAATGGGGGCCACCGAAGCCCACAACGTGACTGGCGCGGAGTTCGCCGAGGCGAGAAAGGATCTGCGCGAACGCGGCATCGACACCGTGGTGGACACCAGCGGTTCCCAGCAGGGGCTGGACCTCGCTGCCGACATCGTGCGGCGGGCCGGCCGGATCAACTTGTTCGGCTGGATCAAGGGCGACAGCGCGACCTTCAACCCCAGCCTCTGGCACGGCAAGGCGCTCAGCCTGGTCAACTCGTCGCCGGCGGCGCAGCTGCGCGATCCGTTTCCGCCCGCCATCCGCCTGCTGGAGAAGGGCATCATCGACTTGCAGTCGCTGGTGACCCATGTGGTGCCCATCGACGAGTACCCGGCGTTCATGGCGGGGGTTACTCGCGGCGAAGTGGACGGCTACATCAAAGGCGTGGTGCGGCTGAGCGCCGCCTGACTGCGCGTTCGCGGGAATCGGGCTTCACGGCCCGATGTCCACGCACAGGGATGGGTCGAAACGCGGGTTCTCGGTCGGCGTACAGTCGCCTGGGTTGGCGTTCGCGCGGGTAGGCCCTGGCTGTTCGTCGACGCTGTCGTGCATGTGGCCGTGAATGCACAGCCGTGGCCCATGGCGGGCGATGACGCCTTCCAAGTCCGGCGCGAAGGCGGTCGCCTTGGCGCCAAGGGCGAACCGAGCGCGGCGTCGGCGCATGCTGGGCGACCACCACGGGCGTTTGGCCCACCTGGGCCGCGATTTCCAGTTCGCGCTCGATGAAGGCGCGATCCATAGCGTGGCGACGTTCGGACTCCGCCGGCGTGAACAGGCCGCTCGGTGGCGAATCAAGCCGGTGAAATCCGCCATGCGCCGATGCGCGACCGCCTTCGCCCGCATCGTCTCCGGGATGCCGTTGAGAGCGAAATCCGCCCACAGCGTCGCGCCGAACGCCCGGACGATACGAAATCCCACTGCCAGGGACGGCGAGTACTTGCCGACTTCAATGGCATTCACCGTCTGCCGAGCGGCGCCGATATGAACCACCAGCTCGCGTTGGGTCGTCTCGCCGTGTTCGAAACGCAGATGGCGGGAAGAAGGCTTCGCGGATGACTGGGCAACCGACCACCACCGCGCCGAGAATGGCACCGTCGGCACTCTCGGCCCGCCATTTGACGAACCATCCATTTCCGCATCATCGGGATGCCGCAGCAACGGAATGGCGATGACGACATGGTGGACTGCTTCGGCTGCCACAGCGACGACGAGCAGCAACGGCAACGCGGCACCCTAGCCAGTGACTAGCAGCGTCCCGGCGCAGCCCCGAACGCCAATGCGACAATTGCCAAGGAGCCCCAAGCGTTCTTTTCGTATCAGGACATTGCTTTACCTCAATGTCAAGGATAATTGCCCTGCTATCCGGTCAAGGCGTCCCGATGTCAAGAATTTTTCATGCCTGAAACAGGTCCCTGGCTGCTGACGAGGCAGTCTGGGTTATCGAACGGCAGTGAGCAGGAGGTCGAACGAGGCCCCGGCCGAGTTGACGATGCTGATGGTGAAGCGGTCGCCGTCGCGACTGTAGCGCAGCTTGGCGATGCCGTTCTCGGCGACGGCCACGGCTTCAAACGCCACGGTGTTCTCGCCCATCTCGACCAGCTTCATCACCTGAGGACCTTGGGTGCGCGGCTTGAAGCCCGGGTTCCACTGCTGCAGGCGCAGATGCAAGGTGCCTTCTTCTTCCTCGATGACGATCAGCTCCACCATGCTGGTCTTGCCGTCGCCGGTCATGCGCACCAGCGCCTGGATGGAGCTGGCCTTGGGCGTCGTCCAGTTCTCTTCGAGCACACCCGGCCCCGCGGGACCGGCCCAGGTGCCTGTCATCCAAGCCAGATCCGCCACCGAAGCGGCTGCCCAAGCCGGCGCGACTTGCATGGCGCACGAGACCACCACGGTGCAAAGACCCAATCGTAGTGTGTTCACGTTCTCCTCCCCCTTGCTTGTCGCCAGAGAATCGCGCATTCGGGTGCTGCAAGCAACCCTGTTGGAGTGAAGCCACTTGGAGCGGCGGATCGCAAACGGATTGCACAGATTGCAGGTGGTAGTTTCAATCTGTGCAATCCGTTGGCATAGACAATCCGTCAGCGGCCTGCAACGTCCCTACGATCGCGCCTCGCCTCGCCGAACTGTTCAGCCAGTATCCGTTCGCCACCGTCACCGGCCCCTCGTCAGCCCGGCAAGACGACGCTGTGCCGTGCGATGTTTCCAAAGCTGAAGCATGCTGGCCTCGAGGCACCCGATCAGCGGGCGTTCGCCCAGGAATATCCCCGCCGATTCCTCGCGCAGCTCGAAGGCGGCACCATCATCAACGAAGTCCAAGGGTGCCGGAACTGCTGTCCTACTTGCAGGCTTGCAGGTTCTGGCCGACGAGCAGGGTGTCAACAGCCTCTACGTGCTAACCGGGAGCCAACAGTTCGCGCTTTTGGACGCGGTCAACCCGTCCCTCGCGGGACGCACCGCACTGTTGCGCCTGCTGCCGTTTCGATCGCGGAACTCGAACGCATGGGCGCAAGCACCCGCATCGACGATATGCTGTACGCTGGGCTCTATTCGCGCATACACCATCGTCAGTCAAACTCGGTCAGTCAAACTCGAGCCAAGCCCTCGGCGACTACTTCGAGACCTATGTGGAGCGTGACGTACACACTGTCGGCGAGGGCCGCAACCTGTCGTTGTTCGAGCGGTTCGTGCGCAGCTGCGCCGGACGAGTGGGCGGGCTGCTGAACCTGTCCTCGCTCGGCTCGGATGCGGGCGTTTCGCACACGACCGCGCAACGCTGGCTGAGCATCCTCAAAGCCAGCCACGTCGCGTTCCGGCTGCCTCCGTTCCACGCCAACCTCGCCAAGCGGCTCGTCAAGTCGCCCAAGCCGTACTTCTACGACATGGGCTGGCTGCCTATCTCGTCGGCATCGAACATGCCGGACAGCTTGCCACCCGTCCGCTTCGCGGTAACCTGTTCGAGAACGCGGTGGTGACCGAAACGCTGAAGCATCGGTTCAACCGAGGGCAGCGTGCGAAACCGACGTTCTTCCGCGACAGCCGAGGGCTGGAGTGCGATCTTCTTTGCCAAGCCGGCGCCGGGACGCTCGCGCTCGAAGCCAAGGCCGGCACCACTGCAGCGTCGGGCTACTTCGCAAGCCTGCAGCGAATCGACGCGCTGCTGCCGGGCATCGTCGGCAAAGCCGTGGTCTACGGCGGCATGGAGCGACAGCCGCGCAGCGCGGGAGCCCTGCTGCCGCCGTACGAGCTAGGCAGCTTCGCACCATCGTGCGATGGACGAGCGCACATCGGCACGAGATCTCCTCCAGCCAACACCTCGCACCACTGCAAGCGGCCGCGACGAAAGATGCCAAGCTCCGTCCATTGCGATAAGCGGGACGCCACCATCGCATCGCGGACGGGAACGACCAAGTGCGGGCGCAGCAGGCACGACCATCCTGCTGGATAGCGGCTCGGTTTGAGATTCCCGCGGGCTGCGATAGAACGACTGCAGCGGCTTCGACAGTACGCACCCGTCTCAGTCAGGCACTGGCACAGCCCAGGAAGGGACGAATCGATTCGAACCGTTCGATGTTGCGCGCTTCCGGATCCATCGTCACGCCCACGACGTATGCGAAGTCGCCGCTGCCCCGATGTTTTTCCACACAGCCCTTCGGCAGCCTGTTCCAGAGGATCGCTGCCCCTTCATCTTGAACTCGAACAGGTTGCCGCCGCTTTCCAGGGTCACATCGGAGCTGTCCAGCACGGCGCATTCCGCGGAACTCGACAGGATGCCCGCGTCCATCGCCAAGGCGACCGCGTACAGGGCTTCGTAGCAGTCCACGAACGCCAGCTACTGGTGTAGGAGAGTGGGAGACTCGAATGGAGCATCCTGGTTGCTTCTCGAGCGTCCGGCCCGTAACTGGTTGGGGGCCGGCACTGGCCCGTCACGAAGCACTTCTCGATATACGCATCGCAGTCCTTGATCGTGCCGTACAGGCAGCGCAATTTGGCTCGATTTGCCATCGGCTATCGCCGGGTCGCCGTGCGCGTCCAGGAGTCGCTGGTTCATCGATTGTCCCCTCCAGGCATCTGCCAGAGAACCGCTCATTCGAAGGTTCGGGGCAGTCCGACCGGTGAGCGGGGCCATGTGCGTCGGCGATAGGGCGGCCATATGGACGCTCAGCGTTCGACTCGCTAGAATCTCGCGCACAACGACGAACACGACCGGTGCAGCCGTGGCAATGCCCGCTTTCGATACTCACAAGGCCGTCAAGGCCCTCTGCCGCGCGGGCTTTGATGATGCTCAGGCGGAGGCCGTCGTCGAGCAGATCAACGGTGCCGTCAACGAGAACGTGGCGACGAAGACGGACCTGGAGAAGCTCGCCACCAAGGAAGCTGTCGCCGCGCTCGCCACCAAGGAGGAACTGAAAGAGGCCGTCGAGAAGCTCGCCACCAAGGAAGCTGTCGCCGCGCTCGCCACCAAGGAGGAACTGAAAGAGGCCGTCGAGAAGCTCGCCACCAAGGAAACTGTCGCCACGCTCGCCACCAAGGAAACTGTCGCCACGCTCGCCACCAAGGAAGCTGTCGAGAAGCTCGCCACCAAGGAGGAACTGAAAGGGGCCGTCGAGAAGCTCGCCACCAAGGAGGAACTAGAGAAGCTCGAATTGCGCCTGACGGCCGAGATCGAAAAACAAGCCACGCGATATCTGAAAATCATCGTTGCGGCGGGAGCCGTGATCGTCGGGTTGACGAAGGCGCTCGATCTCCTGCTGGGGTGACGCTGGCACCGAGCACCCGCTTTCGGTACCGAGACTCGACGGGTGTCCGAACCGGTGCGGGCACCTCGTCGCCCAACCCGCTCTCGCAAAATGGTAGCCTTGCCGGCCGTCGTCGAGGTTGGCGTCAACGCCTTCGTCCACGCAAACGAAGGCACCATGAAGTCTCTCATCGGCCGTATCGACCACGTCATCCGTCCTCGGGGCCGGGTCTTCCACGGTTGGTGGCTGGTGAGTGGCGCGGCTGGCATCCAGCTGCTTTCCGCGTCGCTATGGATGCAGTCCTTCGGCGCTTACGCGGTGCTGCTGCAGGCGGACTTCGGCTGGAGCAACGCGCTGATCGCCGGCGCATTCTCTTTGACGCGGATGGAAAGCGGCATCCTCGGCCCCCTGCAAGGCTGGCTGGTGGATCGTTTCGGGCCGAGGCCGATCCTGCGCATCGGCCTCGTCGTGTTTGCCGCCGGCTTTCTACTGTTCGCCACCATCGACTCCATCCTCATGTTCTACCTCACCTGGGCCCTGATCGCGGTCGGCTCCAGCCTGGGCGGATTCCAGACGCTGACGGTGGCCATCGTCAACTGGTTCGACCACCACCGGGCCAAGGCAGTGGCGGTTTCCCAGCTCGGCTTCTCCCTAGGCGGACTGTGCGTACCCATCGTCATCCTGTCGCTGGAACTCCTGGGTTGGCGCGGCACGGCGGTAGCCGCCGGCATCGCCGTGCTGATAATCGGCCTGCCGCTGGTGCAGTTGGTGCATCATCGGCCCGATGCGAAGGGCGAAGTGCCGGACGGCACGATAGATCCCCACCCTGCCGTGGCCGGGCGCCAGCGAACGAACGACCGCGATCTCACGCCGGTCGAGGCAATGCGGACCTCGGCGTTCTGGAAGATATCCATCGGCCATGCGCTGGCGCTGCTGACCGTGTCCACGGTCATGGCCCACTTGGTACCTCATCTCAAGGCCGGTCTCGACTTCAGCCTGCGCGAAGCCGGCTTGGTGGTGGCGTTGATGACCAGCTGCCAGATGGCCGGCCAGTTGCTTGGCGGCTGGCTGGGGGACCGCTTTGAGAAGCGGCTGGTGTGCATCGGCTGCATGCTGGCCCATGCCCTGGGATTCATGATGTTGGCGTTCGCCTCCAACAGCACCATGGTGGTAGGCTTCGCCCTGCTGCACGGCTTGGGCTGGGGGGGTGCGCGGGCCGCTCATGGTGGCGCTGCGGGCCGACTACTTCGGTGCCGCGTCGTTCGGCACCATCATGGGCTTCTCGTCGCTGATCGTGATGCTGGGCATGACCGCGGGGCCCCTGATCTCCGGCTTCATGGCCGACTTCACCGGCAGCTACGCGGCCGGCTTCGCTGTGCTGGCAAGCGGCTCGGTGGCCGGGGCGGTGCTGTTCGGAACCGCTAGACGCCCGAGACGGAACCCTTGAGGGAAGGCAATGCACGACAAGGATCCGCGCCATCGACGCATCGTCAGCTGGAACGTCAACGGCCTGCGGGCCTGCGTGAAGAAGGGTTTCCTGGACTTCTTGGAGGCATCCGACGCCGACATCCTGGGCATCCAGGAAGTGCGCGCCCTGCCGCAGCAGCTAGCCCCCGAGGCGCGTACTCCAGCGGGCTGGCACACGGTGTTCTCGCCAGCCGAGCGCAAGGGCTACAGCGGCGTGGCGCTGTTCTCCAGACAGCCGCCGGAGCGGGTCGAGATCGCCCTCGGCATTGACGAGTACGATGTCGAGGGCCGGCTGATCATCGCCCGCTACGGGCCCATGGTCGTTGCCAACGTCTACTTCCCCAAGGGCAGCAGCAAGGATCGGGACAACAGCCGCGTACCCTACAAGCTAGGATTCTATCGGGCGCTGTTCGATCGCTTGGAGAAGCTGCGGCGGCAGGGGCCGGTGTTCGTGATGGGCGACTACAACACGGCGCATACGGAACTGGATCTGGCCCGTCCGAAGTCCAATGTGAAGTCCAGCGGCTTCCTGCCCAAGGAACGGGCCGAGCTGACGCGCTGGCTGGACGCCGGCTGGATCGACACCTTCCGCCGCCAGCATCCTGGCGAACCCGGCCACTACACCTGGTGGCGGCAGTGGGGCAACGCCCGCGCCGACAACGTGGGCTGGCGAATCGACTACGTGCTGGCGTCGCCGTCGGCGCAGCGTCGAGTCGTCAACGCTTTCCGCTGGCCCGAGGCGACAGGTTCAGACCACTGCCCGGTAGGCGTGGATATTGCCGCCACCCGTTGCGAGGGAGCAGACGCCTCCCTTTGATCCAAGCTGGTCTTCAGCGCGTTTCCGAGGAGCGGTTCCATCCACCACCGCCGGCGGCATAGCCGCCTCCGGATCCGCGTATTTCCGATCGCGCGACACCACTTGTTCTGATCGACTCGATACAACCCCAGCCTGAACCTGTCCGCACGAGGGCGATCGTGAGAACCGTACTGGCAAAGCGGCAGGATCGTGGGTAGTGCGTCAGTTTGAATCTGCGTTGCCGCGCTTAACCATCCAAATACAAGATGTAGACATGGAGACGTCGCTACAATTTCAGTTCCTTCCTGATGCGCTTGATGTGTCGAATCGTCGATTTACGATCCTCCCCAGTCCACCACGGTTCGCCATCGCGTTTTCCCGGCACATGGTTCAACACGGCAGTCAAGAGCGCGAAAGGCATTCCGACGGCCGCCGCTTCGCGCTCCAGCCGCGCCTCGCGGTCGCTCGGCCGCTCGTCGAGGTTCTCGGCCAGACGCGCCAGCGCTTTGCGCGCACTTCGCGTGCGAAGTGTTTTGTCTTCACATGGCAGCGCGCGCTCATCCACTTGTCGGGCCGCTGGCGAAGCTTGAAGTTCGCCAGTGCGAAATGCGCCAGCCGGGCGGGCGGCACGCGGGTCTTCCGGCGGAATTTTTCTTCACTCATCGTCTCGACAATGCCGACCATACGTGCCGTATCAACGTAGGACAGCTGGGCCAAGCGAAATCGCGCCTGCCACGTCAACGGTCCATGATGTTCGACGGCCAGCGCGAGGATCTTTCGCGACAGCTTCAGCCGGTAGGCGGAATCGCTCACGATTCCACCACCATTTCGTCGATCCAGGAATAGTGTTCGTCGCCGACATCCATCCAAATACAAGATGTAGTCATGAAGACTGCTGACTTGCCACTATATGTAGTGGCGGCATGTAGTGGCAGCGTAGTGGTGCGATCCATCCGAATTTCAAACCCGAACCACTACCGGATCGCGTCCTCGACTGCTGATCCATTGGCACAGTGCCGTCTTGACAAAAAGATCCCCCGCGCCATTGGCGCGGGGTTCGGTCGAGAGGCTTCGGCGTGGACTACAGCGTCAAGTTCAGCCGGAGCAGCACTTGGCGTCCCATGATGTTGTCCAAGTACGGCTCGTGGGCGGAGAACTGCGTGATGGGATCCGGGTAGGTGTCGAAGATATTGCGGACGCCTACGTTCACCAGCAACGAGCTCACGCCGAGCACGTCTGGACGACGGTAGCTGTAGGAGGCATCCCAGTAATGGCGGGAGTCGATCTTGCACACCGGCCACGGCTGGTATGCGCAGCGCTGCGACTGCCGCTCGTTGGGTATCTGCTTGACGATATCCGTACCGGGAATCGTGACTTCAGTAGAACCCTCATACGGAATGTGGTGCGGATACGAACTCCGCTCCCCGGTGTTCCAGGTCCAGCTCGGAATCACTGTACGCGGATCCTGCGCCTCGCGCGCTCTCATCGCATCCCAGGCGACGTTGACGTTGGTGACGCTGTCGTGCCAGCGAACCCGCAGCTGCGCCGTGTGATTGCCTCGAACCCAGCGCAAGCTGGCATCGGCGCGCCATTCGGGCGTGGGCGGCAAGTCGGCGAACAGATGCATGTTCGGCGGCGAGAAATACTGCGAGTTGCGGTTGCCTACGCCGTCCACCTTGATGTCGGCTAGCACATCGTCGTTGTTGCAGAAGCCGCCCTCGTTCCTGTCCTCGTCGGCGCAGCCGAAGCTCTTGAACTTGGTGAGAGTCTGGGCGAGGAACTGCGTCGCACTGAGTGTGAACAGGAACGCGCCAGTGTCGTCGCCAATCCAGTTGGTGAAGCGCGACTCCGGCAATTGGAACCCGTAGCGGATGCCGTAGATGACCGTTTCCACCTCCCTGGAGCCCTGGGCTGTCCACGGAGACTCCACATAGCTCAGCATGAACGGACTCCTGTACACACTGCCGTCGCCGCCTTCGACGATCCGACCGCGTTCGAGGGCCGCGCCGGCGAAAGACCGCTCGCCTTGCCCGGCGTTGGCGCCGGATTGAATCCAGCCAAGCGCCGCGTTGCGGCGACATTCGAGATCCGCAGGGCTGGTGTAGTCGGACGCTCGGAACTGCTCGGCGGTCAGCGCGCTGAGGCCTGGATCGCCGTGCTTGCGGTCGTTGTCCCAATCCACCAAGGTGCCTGGACAGGCCGCTTCCACATAGGCCGTAAAGCCGTTCTCGTTGAGCCCGACATGGGAACCGGCATCCATTTCTTCGATACTGCCGCGGAACTCCACCGAGGTGTAGTCCACATCGAAGACGAGGTCGCCGTCCAGGAACTTCAACGAGAAGCCAAGGTTGTAGAGATCGGACGTCTCCGGTTCCAAGTCGCTGCTGCCGGCGTTGGCAACCCGCACTTCGGGAATGCCGCCCCCTAGGCTGGCGCCGGCGTCGATGCAGTCTTGAATGTCCGGCAGATGGTCGCAGACGTAGTCCCGAAGGGTGACCAGCGTAGTGATTTCCGCATCGCCGAACAGGGCATACAGGCCCGGAGTCACGAAGCCTTGAGTGAGGCTGCCACGCACCGCCAGCCAATCCCTCGGCGCATACCTAAGAGCGAGTTTGGGTATGGTGGTGGTGAACTTGACGCTGCCGGGCTGGCCGTAGATGCCCTCGGCTTCGATTTCCGTGTAGCGCAGCGCCACCTGGGCTTCCATCTCGCCCCAGCGCTCGCTCTGTATCAGTGGCAGGCCAAGCTCCGCGAAGATGGCCCTCGATGTCTGCTCGCTCTTGCGCAGGGCGAAGCGGTTGCCGCCGATGGCCGATTGGGCCAGCGCGTGGGGCCGGTATTCCTCGGTTTCCAAGCGCCAGTGGATGCCGACTGCGAACCCGACCGGCTCGTCGTTGTACCAGAGGTCGAACAGCTGATTGTTCTGGGCCACCGCGTCAACGATGGTCATGCCGAGATCCTGGATGTTGTAGGACATCACGTTGCCGGCGAGACGATGTTCCTCCTCGGTATTGGCGTAGTCGGCTGCCGTATGGGCGAGGCCCAGATCGTTGTACCTCTGGGCGTCGTGCGCGGTGTGCTCTTGGCCTGGAGGCGGCGTCCAACCCGGATCATCCGGTGTGGGGAATTTCCTGTTCGGGTCGCCAATCATCATGCCCGTTTGGGGATCCATCATCAGGTAGGTGGTGCCGAACGGGTTCCAGCAGGCATCCTGGCTCGGCCCGGCGTTGCAGCGCAGCGCCTGAATCATCGCTGGCGTCACTTCCTGGAACTGGTTCTGTTCCCGCACCCCTTTGGACCAGATCCAGTCCGCATCAACGATCCAGGCCGTATCCGGCACGCGCAACTCGGCACCGAGGCGAACACGCACATCCTGCCGCTGGGTGCGACGCAGGAAGTGCAGGATGCCGTCGTTTTCCGCCCAGTCCAGGCTGTTGTTGCGCGGATGCTTCGGGAACGCGAACAAGCGCCGCTCCTCGAATCGGACATCCTCGGAGAAGGGTATCCCCCCCCCCGTCTGGATCGAAGCGGTCCGGCAGGCCGTCGCCGTCGGAATCGTCCATGCCCATCAGCACCACCCGCGCCGCGGGATCGCGCTGTGCATTGGCGTCGGCGATGCCGTCGCCGTCCCAGTCGCGATCCGGAATGCCGTCGCCGTTCAGATCCTGGGCGAACACCAGCAATTCGCCGGGTTCCACCAGGTACTGGTAGTTGCCGTCGCCATTTTGATCGATGAAGTCGAGCTGCCGGTTGGGCCTAGCCGTCCCGGTGTTCGAACCACCTTCCCATATTTCCGGCGACACGCCGGGCCAATAGGCACCGGTGCCCGGCGGCAGGAAGATATTGTTGTTCGTGGGATCCCAGACGCCGTTGACGCCGTCGTACCAGTCGTTGACGGTGGAACCATCGGCGAAGGCACGGAACGGGTTGCCGGGGTTGGAACCGATGGCGATGGCCATAAGGTCGTTCACCAAGCCGCCGTTGCTGGCGTCGAAATCGTTGAATCCTGGCGCATAGAGCCGGGTGTTGTAGTCCACGGAGCCAGCGACGAACTCGCCTCGAACGGTAAGGTAGTCGTTGAACTCGTACTCGAAGTAGGCCATCCCCTTCTGCCGCTCGCTCTCGGCTTGGATGTCCTGGTAGTCCGAATCCACCATGCGGCAGTGGTAGGCGGGATCGTTCGGATCCATGTAGCCGTTCAGGAAGTTGCCGTGCTTGGAGACATCGTTGTAGGTGTATGTTTCGCCGTAGTAGTTGCGGAAGTCCGTGCCCCAGTGATCCCCGAATTCCTGCTGCCACTGATCCCGACGGGCGTTGTGCGCATCTTCGCCGTTGCCCCAGTCGAAGAACGGTCCATACGGGCTGATGGGTGGCGGGCCTTCGTCGTCGTGGCCGGCGCCGAAGCCATAGGCGCAGGCGGGATCCTGGCTCCAGCCGACCGCGATCGTGCCCATGTTGTCCTGCCAGCGGCGGGAGCCGGCTTGGGAGGTATAGCCAAGGCCTGTCTGGGCGTCTCGTTCGTCCGGCGTCATGAGTTCGCCCGTGGGCGCGCGGATGGGCACATGGATGCGGCTTGCGGGGTTGCCGCCGGCATCGTAGGCGTCCTTCCAGAAGCGCGACCACTGGCCGAAGTGGTAGAAGTCGCTGCCGGTGGTGGCGTGACGCGCCCAGGGGTTCTTGGTGTCGATGATGTAGCGCGGCCGGTCGGTAAAGCGCATGCGCTCGGTTTCCCGAAGTTCCAACGCGAAGATGGCGCGGCCGCGATCGCCTTGGACGCCGCCGAGCATGCTGAAGCCTCGGTTCGGCGCGCCGTCCTCAAGGGGCTGGCCGTAGTCGAGGCTGAACATCAGGCCGTCGAAGTCCTTCCTGGGCACCATGTTGATGACGCCGCTGACGGCTTCGGCACCGTAGAGGGCGGAAGCGCCGTCCAGGATGGTGTCCACTCGGCCGATGGCGATGGCGGGATACATGCCCGAAACGTCCACGCCGGCGCGTTCGCCCCGGGGCGTGGTGTCCGCTGGCAGGCGGTGGCCGTCCATCATGGTCATGGTGGCGCGGGTACCGAGGCCGCGCAGATTGGCCCACACTTCCGTGCCTTGGTTGCCCTGCTGGTTGTCGGTCTGGCCGCCCCACGCGTCGTTGCTCAAACCGTCCTGGCCGGTCTCGGAGCAGCAGAGGCCCTCGAACGGCGCGGCGTTGGCGTTGACGCCAAGCTGGAAAGACTGGTCGAAGATGACATCGCCGATTTCGGCATTGCCGGACAGCTCGATATCGACGTTGTCGAGGACGGACTTGGGCGAGGGCAGGTCGAAGTTGGTGCGCCGGATGTAGGAGCCGGTAACCACCATCTCTTCGACTTGCTCGTCCTCTTCCTCTTCGCCCTCTTCCTCGTCTTCGGCAGCCCTGATGCTCAGGGCGCTGAGCGCCAGCGCGAACGCCGATGCCCACAGCATGGCTTGCTTCAGCCGTAGTTCCATAACTCCCCCCTCGTGGCTATGGTCGAGGCAACAACTGTCGCCTCTGTTGTCGCCTCTGTATGGGGCTGTACCCAATGAGATCGTCTTTTGCGGTACCCTCCCGAGCGCCGAACGTGAGTCCAGATAGCGCCCAGCGGCGATTCTTATACGTCCCTTTTAAAGTGTCAAGCATATTTCTGAAGCAAAGTGGATGCATCCTGATGCTTCTTGTAGCGCCTCCGACGGAGCGCCAAGCGCGACGACGCCGGTTCCGTGTCCATTCAGTGGAGATCCGCGCGGGCGAGCAGTTCGGTGCCCGTGGCGCAGTCCGCGATCCATTCGCCCACCTCCGCCAAGCGGTCGGGTTCTTCCACGTCGGCCAGCAGCTCGCTCAGCCGAGACGCCGTCCCGGCATCGAACCGCCGCGCCGCCAAGCGGCGCAGCAGCGCTCGCTCTCGCTCGACACCCTGCGTGTTTCCTATCTCGATGCCCTGCTGAAGCCACTCCTCGGTCCACTGCCTCGCCCGCACCGCCAGTATTCTCGCCATTTCCTTCTCCTCCATCGATTTCGACAGCCGCCCTGGAGCCGCATCCGGCAATCGCAGCGGCACCAGCACTCGCTCGGCCCACTCCGGATACGCCCGCCACAACAACGGCTCGTCCTCGCCCAGCCAGCCCCATGCGCTCCGCAGCACCTGCACCATCCTGTCTACCGAGGCACTGGTCCCTAGACGGATCGCCACCGACATCCGATTGCGTTCCGGCAGATCGTCCGGCGCCCCGGTGCGCACGTCGAGCAGCAGGTACGCCTGTCCAGCCGAGTAGCGAGCCAAGCCGGGGCGATGTCCGCCAAGCCCAAGAGCGCCGTCCAGGGCCGCATGCCGGTATACACGACCATCGGCAGCACCTCGGGCAGCCGGTCGTCCGGCCACGCCACCGAACGGGCGAGGCTCTCGCATAAGCCAGACGACATGGGCGGTCATCCGCGCCGCCATCCGCAGGTCGACAGCGGATTGGAACTCCAGCAGCACCAGAGGACTGCCGGCGCGACGATGCACCAGCCAACGCCGGTCGCCGCGGCGGGCATCCAGACGGCTGCCTGCGTACTCGTCCGGCAGCGGCCGCAGAGTATCGAAGTCCAGATCGCCGGCGACATAGCGATGGACAAACCCGCGCAGCAGGTCCGCGACCATCTCGCGATGATCGAACAGCAGCTTGGCGGCACGGTCCTGGCCTTGGGGCGGAACAATCATGCCGACCACGGTAATCGACTCGAAGCGAATGGCGCATGCGACATCTGCCCGGCGCAGCGTAAGAACTTGCCACTACGCGAGGTGCGGAAACCGCCTGTCCCGAGGTGCGACATCGCCGCAGATTCAGAGGGGAGTTACATACTTGACTCCACAAGAAACTAGATGTAGCCGTATTCAACCAACAAGTGCGCTACATACAGTGCGTAGTGGAGTCAAGTGTATAAATCCCATTCAGAGGGACCTACCGACGTTTCGATCGATATCCGCCACGTCCTGTGACGAAACGCCTACCCCAGGTACCAGCGACACGGCCTCCGCGACGATCTCGGTCATCGAGGCGCGCCCGGCCCGAACGGGTACCAGCGGCATGTCCTACCGCCCGCTCGCCTCCAATGCTCCGCATCCGACGCCTCGAATTCGGGTGCAACCGCTAGCTGGAGTTCGCTCAAGGCGGACTTGCAGCCCAAGCCCCTTGACTTCGGGCGCAACCCTCGGCGCAATGCGCCTATGGCCACCACGATTCGGCAATCCATCGCCGTGCTCGGCTCCGGCGCGGTCGGCTGCTACTACGGTGCCCGTCTGGCCGAAGCCGGTCACGACGTGCGCTTCCTGCTGCGTCGCGACTTTGAGGCCGTGCGCCACGACGGTCTGCGCGTGACCAGCCACCTCGGCGACATCCATCTGCCCTACCCCGTCATTGGGCGCAGCGCCGAGGAGCTTGCCGAAGGCGGTCCGGTGGACTGGCTTCTGGTGGCGCTCAAATCCTACGATCTGGACCGGCTGCCTCGGCTCGCGGCGCCTTTGCTGAAGGACGACACGCGCATCCTCGGCATCGTCGACGGCATCGACATCGAGGACGAGATAGCCGCGCTGCTGTACCGTTACGGCATCTTCGGCGGCCTCGGCTTCATCGGCGTCGGGCTGCCACGGCCCGGGCAGGTGATGCATCGGGAATTCGGCGCTCTTGAAATCGGCCACCACGGCGACGATCCGCTGGCCGTGGAGGAGGCCGTCGCGCTCTGGCAACCTACCGTGGTCGCTGCCCGGCCGACGGACTGCCTCGCCCGCGCCCGCTGGGTGAAGATGCTGTGGGACCTGCCCTTCAACGCACTGTCCGTAGTCGCTGGAGGCGCGAACTGCGACTTCATCCTGGAAACGAAGGCGATCGGCGCTTTCGCACGCCGGGTAATGGACGAAATCGCCCTTATCGCCAATGCCGACCTCGAGGCGCGCGACTTGCCGCCTATCGCCGACATTCGGGAGACCTGCAATCGCGCCATGCGCCTGATGGGTACCACGGAGCGCTACATCCCCGCCGCCGGGGTCGACTTCGTGCGCCAGCGGCCGCTCGAGGTGGAAGCCCTGTTCGCCCGCCCAGTGCAGCGCGCTGCCGAACTTGGCATCGATGTCCCGCTCACGGCCTTTCTGGCCGCCTTGGTGCAGCGCCTCAATCCCGCGTCAATGTTCTGACGCCAACGCCTCGATGTGCGCGGCAACCAGTTCGGGTCGCTGCATGGGGATGAAGTGCGTCAGTTCCGGCAAATAGACGTCGCGGCCATTGGGGAACGCCGCCGCCAGCCCTTTCCAGGTCGGCGACTGGGCGAAGTCCATCGACCCGTCTCGCTCGGCCTTGCTGTGCGCCCGCAGCACCACCACCGGGTGCGGCAACATCGCGATGGCCGCGCCGATGTTCCGCCCAGCGCTGCCCAGATAGATGGCCGCTTCCACCAGGGGCGGACAGGCGAGCACGAAGCCGTCGTCCGCGGGCAGGAGTCCGTAGCGGCAGTAGTCTCTCAGCACGCCCCGATCCCAAAGGCGGAACGGGTGGCGGCTGGCGAAACGCTCGAACATCTCCTCGGTAGAGCGCCAGCGGTTGCGGCGTCGGGATACCGGATGTTCCTCGGGGGAAGCGAATCTCGATGCCTGTACCGCATACGCGGCCGGCTCCAGGATCACCGGATCCACCAGCAGCAGCTTGGCGAAGCGGTCGGGGCGCCGCGCCGCTGCCTGGACGACGGAGTGACCGCCCATGGAGTGGCCGACGCCGATCATGCCAACAAGCTCAAGCGCTTCGACGAACGCCGCCACGTCGGCGCCAAAGGCGTCCCACTGGTAGGGCGGCTGCTTATCCGAGCGGCCGTGGCCGCGCATGTCCAGGGCGACGGCATGCCTGTCGTCGCCCAGGGCGCGGATCACGCCGTCCCAGCAGCGGGCGTGGAAACCGGTGGCGTGTATCAGGAGGATCGTGGGTTGGTCCGCAGTGCGGCGGCCCCACTCGAAATAGGCCAAGTCGATGCCGCCAACGGCGATGCGTCTCTTCAGCGGCTGCCTGCTCTGCGCACCCTTCACGCCGCAGCCCGCCCGATGCGCCCGTAGGTCAGCAACCGCCACAGCCATTCCATCGGCCCGAATCGATGGCGGCGCAGCCACCAGACGCTGAAGGCGACCATGACGATCCATTCGGCCAGCACGATGTAATACAGCTGATGACGCGCCAGTTCGTTCCATAATCCCAGGCCGAAGTCGTGGAAGATCACCAGCCCGAACACGCTTTGCATGAGATAGTTGGTGAGCGCCATGCGTCCGGTCGCCGCCAAGCCGCTCCGCAGCTTCGCCAGCCAACCGCGACGGCAGACGATCATCGCCAGGGATACCAAGCCGAGCGCCATCGACACGCGCCCGAGGTCGCTGGTAAACAGCAATCCGGACACCCATTCCAGCGCATAGCCGCTGCCCACCTTGTTGGCGAGCTCGAACCCGTTGACGGCCAACCCCACGGCAAAGCTCACGATAGCCAACTGCCCGTAGAAACGCACGCTTCGTCGGCCTCGCAGCACATCGGTCTTGAACAGCGCCATGCCGAGCAGCATGCACGCCAGAGCGTCCCAGAACATAATCAGCGGCAGGGCGACGGCGTAGATGCCGACCACTTCCTCGGCGTTGGCCATGAACGCCTCGGGATACCTTCCCTCGAACTTCAGCGCCTCCCGGGCCAGGACGTAGTCCGGCGGTCGAAAGGTCGCCTCGAGGCCCGCCCATTCGGCCAGCACCGCCCGTTCCTCGGCGGTGACAACGGCCCCGGAGGCGATCCGCGCCTCGATCTCGGCCGCCTGCTCCGGCAGGCTGGACAGCGCCAGGAACATCGCGGCGTAGACCACGGCGAGATAGGCGAAGACCAGCCCCGCGGCAACGAAGAGTCTCTTCGGCTGCCAGTTGCGGCACAGGTACAGGACCATGCCGGCCAGCGCGTAGGGAACCAGGATGTCGCCGGTCCACAGCAGCACGAAGGCGTCCAGCAGGCCGATGCCGAGCAGCAGCAACTGGCGTCGGTAGTAGATGCCCGCGCCCTTGGCCCTCTCGCCGGTAGCGAGGATGACGACTCCCGCCCCGAACAGCATCGAAAACAGCGCCCGCATGGCACCCTCCACCAGCACATCCACGACCGCGAAGACGCCGAAGTCAATGCCAGCCACGGCCCCGTCCACGGACGGATCGGAGTAGGCTCGGAAGGGTAGCCCGAAGGCCAGAATGTTCATCAGCAGGATGCCGAGCAGGGCGAGGCCGCGCACCACATCGATGGCTTCGATGCGCTCGGCCGGCGCCACAGGGGAGGGATTCGGCATGGCGGCACTATAACCCGCCGCACCCGCCCCGGCACCCACCGCCAGTCGTCGTCGAGGATGCCGGCCAGATGCATATAACCCTCCGCACCCGCTCTTGCCACCCGCCAAACCAGCGCTTGGCACCCGCCGCACTCGCCCTTGCCGGGTAGTGCGTCGGTTTGAAATTGGATTGGCCGCGCCGCTACGGATGCCGCTGCATAGGGCATTCGATACTGTCCGATGCCCCTGTGCGGCTGCGCGATACGGCATGACGATGCGGATCCAAACCGAGGCACCGCCCTTGCCGGAATCGCGCCGAGAAAGCCCGCTGGACTGGTAGACTTGCCGCCATGAACGCTGCCGCCACTCGCGCCGAGATCGTCTCCAGCGAGAACGAGTCGCTGATCCTGGTGGATGCCGACGACCGAGTTCTCGGCTCCCTGGACAAGTCTGCTTGCCATGCCGGCGGCGGCATCCTGCACCGGGCGTTCTCGCTGTTCGTGTTCAACGCCGCCGGCGAGACGCTGTTGCAGCGCCGCCATGCCAGCAAGCGGCTGTGGCCGGGCTATTGGTCGAACAGCTGCTGCTCCCACCCGCGCCAGGGCGAGGATATGGCCGTAGCGGTGCGCCGCCGGGCCTGGGACGAACTGGGACTGTCGCCGCCGATCGAGTTCCTGTTCAAGTTCGAGTACCGAGCCTCGTTCGCCGACGCCGGCTCGGAGTTCGAGCTATGCTCCGTCTTCATCGGCCGCTGCGACGACGCGCCGCGCATCAACAGCACGGAGATCGCCGACTGGCGGTGGATTCTCCCACATGACCTGGACCGCGAGATCGAACTCTCGCCGCAGACGTTCACGCCTTGGCTGAAACTGGAATGGCGACGGCTGCACACGGAGTTCACAGGGCGGATTCCGTCTCCGCCTACGCCCGAATCCTCGTAGCGGGAGCGATCTCCCATTCGGCAGGGATATCTCGCCGCAGCCAGCCGCATCCCGATCTTTGCCGCACAGGCTGCCGAGCACAGCACCGCTTGGAGAGCCTTCGAGAACGCCGTTGCGCGATCGGCACTTCGCCAAGCACGAGACCGTCCGACCACAACAAGAGCAAGCTGTCTTCGCAAACCCACGGCCTCGTCGCGCCCAAGGACACCACGCTCGCGGCCATTGGCGAAGCACTGTTCGGCATCCTCTTCGTCGCTCGTTCCGGTGGAAATGCCAAACTAGGCGCACTCGCTGCTCATGGCGCAGAGGTAGTCGGGCATCATCCATCGCCCGACCAACAGGCTTGCATTGGGTTCATCGGTCCGCTGCAGTTGACGGGTTTTTTAGCTTTTTACCAGCGGCCACCTAGTTGGCGCAGTTCCTGCCACTGCACCTGCCAAGGCAGCATTCAAGCTGGCGGTCCGCGACGTCCATGCAGATTCGGGATGCGGCTTTGCGCGCCACCTTGCAAAGCGGTTCAAACGGGAACCGGCATTTGTTGTCCAGATATAGCTTGGCAACTGGCGACGGTTTCCCTGAACTGACGGTTGCGCATGCGGCGAATATCTTCGTCGTCGCAGTTTGGGGTCACCTCGCTGCTGGCCAGCAAACCGGCCTCTGCCTGCACATTGCCGCCCGTCCTCGCAAGTCGCCTCGCCACTCAACGCCGCCTGCACAAGGATCATGCGGAAGAAATGGACGTCAGGGTGAAGTTCCCGCGCACCCGGTTCCAAATCCGCCTCGGCTGCCAATGCTTCGGAGAACAGAGAGTCGAGCTCAAGGTATCGGTTGTAATGCTCCATGCGAACGCGATACTCCTCGCCTTCCTCCACCTTGTACAGGCCGAATACATCGGCATGGTCGTCCAAGGCGTCTATGCACTCATCCGCGAACGTGGTGCCACGGACGGCGGGCGCGAGTTCTGTTGATGCGCCAACTCCAGCAAGCCGAATATGCCCCGTCCGAGCAATGCGAGCACTGGCACGAGCGACCTAATGCTGCGGAGTTCATTGGATGCCTCCAAATGGTAGTGGCTCAATTTGAATCCGTGTCGTCATGCTGCGTCATGCAACCACAAAATACAGGGCAGAGGACGCTATCGGGTGCCCTATGTAGCGGTAGCCGCAGCAGCATGGCTCATCCAATTTCAGACCAACGCACTACCCCGAGTCCGAAAAGTCTATTCGCCTGGACGAGGCTGCGTTCCGCGACTTTCCCCGGCGTAAGAACTGGCGGTCTGCCCGGCCGGCGAAAACGCATATCATCCGGCCCGGCGCAAGCATCTCAACCCGTGCTTGCGCCACTCTGCAACGCCACGAACGTCCGGTACGGCCCGTCGGGCTTGCCCATCAGCGTGTCGTGGTCGCCGACATCCCGAACGCGACCATCTTCCAGGAAAACGATGCGGTCGGCGTGGCGGATGGTGGACAAGCGGTGGGCGATCACCACTACCAGCCGGCCCTTGGCGTGGGCGCGAAGCCCTCGCATCAGCTTGTTCTCGATTTTCGGGTCCAGGGCAGCGGTGGGTTCGTCGAGGATCAGCACCCGGGCGTCGCGGACCAGGCCACGGGCGATGCACAGGCGCTGCTGCTGGCCGACGGAAAGGGTATTGCCTTCCTTGCCGAGCACGGTGTCGATGCCGTCCGGCAGCTCGGCCACGAAGTCCGTGCAGGCGGCATCTTCCAGGGCCTTGGCCAACTCGGCTTCGGTAGCGTCGGGCTTGGCGAGCAGCAGGTTCTCGCGGATGGACTCTGACAGCAGCAGATGTTCCTGGAAGACGTAGGCGATCTGCTCGCGCAGGGAGCCCAGATCCACCGAGGTCACGTCCTGTCCGTCCACCAACACTCGGCCACCGGTCGCTTGCAGGAATGCCGGCAGCAGGTAAGCCAGAGTGGTCTTGCCGGCACCGGTGGGGCCGACCACGGCCACCAGTTCGCCCATGGGCAGCTCCAGGTCGATGGACGACAGCGCCCGACGCCCGTCGGGATAGGCGAAGTCCGCATTCTTGAAGG
Source organism: Pseudomonadales bacterium (assembly GCA_963422285.2). Lineage (GTDB taxonomy): Bacteria > Pseudomonadota > Gammaproteobacteria > Pseudomonadales > Azotimanducaceae > VXYL01. The sequence continues at coordinate 238,588 of CAXXJO010000001.1, forward strand.
CGAAGCCGCGTTCAATGGCACCGATGGCCCGGCCATGTACGCGGTCGTCGTCCGCAGGGTGGTCGATGAAGAAGAATACCCGTCGAACTGCCGCCACGGGATCTTGCAACTTGACCCAAAACGAGCCGATGCCGGTGGCAGTTTCAAGGATGCCCCAGAAGATGCCGAACAGGGCGAAGAAATCTCCCGGTGTCATGTCTTCGTCGATGATCCGGTCGGAGACGAGAATGGTCATGTAGATGGCCGCCGCCACCATGACCGTAAGCACCAGCACCAGCAGGAGAATGCCCACCGCCAAGGCGAACCGTTCGCGCAGGAACGACTCCCAGCTGCGCTCGGCGAAGCGTTCCGTTTCCCGCCGCATGCCGCCGAGGCTCTGTACGGCGTGGACGTTGTCCAGGGTTTCTTCCATGGCGTTGGTGGTAGCGGAACCGGCAGCGCGCTTGGCCTGGTTAGCGCGCCGCACCAACGCCGAGGCGGGAAAGGTGACGAGGAAGGCCAGCGGCAGCGCGGCCCAGGCGATCCACACCAGTTCCGGCGCGATGTCGCCATAGACGTACTCCAGCAGGTACATGTTCACTGCCGCGCCGAGGACGATGAAGAACGGCCCCAACGTCAACTGGTAGCAGATGTCGGGCACCTTGGGCGTGTCGTAGAGCACTCGGTAGATGGAATCGCCGATGCGCTGGTCGTCCAGCGTCGTCATCGGCAGGCGCGTCAGACGCTCGAACAGCCTGGTTCGCAGAGAGTTGGCCAGCCGCTGGGTAAGCCGCACATGCACCATGAACTCCGCGATGCCCCATAATCCGCCGCCAGCGCTGCCGCCGCGGCTGATCTGGTTTTCGCTCTGCGTAGCCGCGTCGGCACCCTCGAACAGCCCCACCTCTTCGAAGCTGCCGGCGCGGGCACCCACGAGTACCAGTGCCACGCCGTAGAGGACGGCGAAGAACAGCATGATCTGCATGGGGGCCATGCCGTCAAGGAAAGCGAGGATGGGATTCATGAACGGCGGATAGCGCAGCTCGGTATCGTCGAACGACTTCTGCAACAGCACATGGTCGATGATGATCTTGCCTGCCCAAGGCAGCAGCAGCCCCGGCCAGAACGAGCCGAAACTCAGCAGGAACTTGGCAGCGAACAGGCCCTTGGCCTGGGCGAGCAGTTTCAGCGATCGGCCCATGAGGACGACGGCTTGCGCGGACGAGATGTCCGTGTCGAGATCGAGCCGGTCGTCGAAGCGCAGACGACCGCGACGCTCCGCGCGCGACGGCGCGGGTTCTCTGGCGAAGAGAGCCGCGTCGGCTTCGCTCATGCCGCGTCCGCGGTTTCGGCTGCCACGAAACCGCGGTAGCGACCGTTGGAATGCGCCATCAGTTGCTCGTGGCTGCCTAGTTCGACGATGCGGCCGTCTTCCAGGAAGGCGATCTGATCGGCATTGCGAATGGTGGACAGGCGGTGGGTGACGAGGAAGACGACCCTCTCCTTGCCCCACTGGGCAAGATTCGCCAGCAGACGGCCTTCGGTGCGCGCGTCCAGGGAGGCGGTGGGCTCGTCGAGGATCAGGATGGGCGTGTCCCGGAGGATGGCCCGGGCGATGGACAAACGCTGGCGCTGGCCGGTGGAAAGCTTGCCGCCGCGTTCGCCGAGCTCGGTGTCGTAACCCTTGTCCAGGGCGGCAATGAACTCGTCGGCGCAAGCTACCTTGGCCGCGGCTTCGATGTCCGCCCTCTTTGCGCCGACCGCGGCGTAGCCGATGTTGTCGGCGACGGAAGCCGCGAACAGCACGTTCTTCTGCAAGGCGATGGCGGTGTTGGCGCGGATGTCGGCAATGCGCAGCGAGCGGATGTCGGCATCGTCGAACTCGACGCGCCCCTGGTACGGATCGTAGAGGCGCAACAACATCGACATCAGCGTCGACTTGCCGGCGCCGGTAGCGCCCACTATGGCGGTGACGGTGCCGGCCTCGGCCACGAGCTCCACGCCGCGCAGCACTGACACCCCGCTGTCGGCGCCAGCCCCGCTGTCGTAGGCGAAATGCACGTTGCGGCAGGCGACGCGCCGGAGCGGCGCCGGGAACGCCACCGGCGTGTCGGAATCGACGATGTCCGGCTCCAAGTCGAGCAGAAAGAACGCCCGTTCCAGGCCGATGAACATATCCTGGATCATGCACCAGACGCGGATCAAGCCGGTGCCGGTGCCGACTGTTTCCTCGATTCGATCATGGGCGACGTTGAAGGAACCGAGGTTCCATACCACGAAACCGATGAGTGCGGCGGCCAAAGCGCCGAGGTAGGTCTCGCGCTCATCGATCACCCAGCCGGCCAGCACGAACTCCGTGGCGATCACTACGGCACCGCCCAGCGTCATCACCAAGGCGCTCAGCAGCACCATTTCCAGACGCAGGTAGAAGGCGGCGTCGAGGGCGCGACGGGAATCGCGGTGGAAGCGGGTGAAGATGCGGCGCTCGGCGCGGTTCGCCTTCACCACCTTGACGGCGGAGAATGCTTCCTGCAAGCGCGAGGTGAGATCGCTGTTGGCGCTGCGGTTGGCGCGCGCCCGGCGACGGATGCGCGGCGTGTACTTCACTGTCAGCCATCCCATCGGGATGGCTACGCCGACGCAGACCAAGGCGATCTGCGGGCTGAAGAAACTGATGAACACCAGCCCGGAGAGCAGCGTGTAGAGCATGACCAGGGGGCCGATGACGACCTCTTCCACCAGATTCACGATCATCGCGCTGTCCTGATAGACGCGGAATACGGCGTCGCCGACCCGGGCATGGCTGTGGTATTTCAGGGACAGGTGCTCCGCCCGTTCGATCATCGCCACGCGCAGGTTCTGGTTGATGTGGTGGCGTATCCAGGTGCCGTAGTAGGGCAGCGTGGCGAGGCCGCCGAGAGCGACGATGCCGGCGACGGCGAACCAGACCATCAGCCGATCTCGCACCGTCCGGCGCTGCTCGCGGCTCATGCCGGGTTCGTCTTCCGCGCCCGTGGTCACGTAGCTTTCGTCGAGATCCAGCATCACCGCCTGCAAGGGTTGCAGGGGTTCGCCCACCAGCACCTTGTTCATGAACAGGTCCGAGGCGACTACCCAAAGCACGGCCAGGAAGATGCCCGACAGCGCGCCGAGGACGAGCAGCGCGACGACATGTTTCAGCAGCGGCCGGATGAACGGCCAGGTGCGCAGCGCCAGACGGCCGAGCTGCCGCCAGCCGAGGGTTTCGGCAGCGGCGCCCGTCCGGCTCGCCGCCGAGACGGCGGCGAGGAAGTCGCCGACGATCACGCAACGCTCAAGCGATCGCGCCGCCGATCTCTGCTTGTGCTACTTCCCCTGCCGCTTGAAGATGCCGACGATGGCCCCGACGACCAAGCTGGTAATCACGGTGCCAAGAGCGCCTTGCAGCGCGGACCCGGCAGGCGTCGTCTGCTCAACTTGGGCTACCGCAGCAGCCACCTGATCGGCCGGCATGCCGGCGCTGGTCAGGGCGCTGAGCATGGCGGCTGCGTATTCCGCGTAGTAGTCGGGAAACACCACGGTGGTCATGATCCAGGAACTGGCGAAGATGATAGCCGCGCCGATCACGCCCAAGATCAGGCTGTTCAGCAGCTGGCCAGCCCAAGAGGAGGCGGCCGCGGTTTCGCGCAGCGCCAGAAAGACGATCACGACGTTTACGACGACCGATACGCCCACGAACACCGTTGGCACGACGAGATTGGTGTGCAGTCCCAACCCCGCCACGACAAAGCCGAGGACGCCGACGACGACGCCGAGGATCAGGCCGTATTTGACAGGTGCGTTCATTTCTTATTCCTCTGACTAGGGTACGAACAGCTCGCGCCGTCGAGACGGCATGGGCAAGCCGCCAACAACCATTACCGCTTGCAGTTTGGATGTCAACGCAAGAAGACGGCGCTTTCGTACAATGCCCTGGCCTCATCGCGGACCGAGACCACCTCTCTGCCCGGCGGAATGCGGCCCACGACAACGCAACGGCACCTAGAACGGGAGGAGGACTCGACATGAGCACGACAAGGCAACGAATTCTCGGCGCGATGGCTATCGGCATGGCGCTCATCGTTCCGGCGGACGAGGACTGCAAGCCGTCCCGCTGGGGCGCGGACGACGAGATCGGCAGCGCCAATCTCGTCACGCCGCAGAGCGTGCTGGCGGCGGCGCAGCTGATCCGCACCGGCAAGACCTACAGCCTGGGCATCACCATCGACGCGACGACGCCGGCGTTTCCGCCGCGCAGCCTGTCCTTGCAGGTGGTGCAGCCCGGCCAGCAGCAGGGCCGAACCGCCTACCCCAACTTCTCCTACAACGACGACCTGGTGCAAACCTGGCTGGGCATCGGCTCCCAGCTCGACGGCTTGGGCCACCTCGGCGGCCCTGGCGGCGTCTACTACAACTGCAACCGGGCCGAGGACTTCGCCGACATCAAGGGTCTCACCAAGCTCGGCATCGACAACATCCCGCCCATCGTCGCCCGGGGCGTGGTGCTCGACATGGCCGGACACGTCGGCGTCGCCGCCATGCATGCAGGGCAGTTCTTCACCACCGCCGACGTGGAAGCGGTGCAGAAGAAGCAAGGTACGCCCATCCGCGAAGGCGACGTGGTGCTGTTCCACACCGGCTGGACGGAGGCCATGCTGGCCACCGACCCCGACGCCTGGGTGGCTGGCGAGCCGGGGATGGCCGAGGAGGTGGCGGACTATCTGGCGAGCAAGAACATCGTCGCCGCCGGTGCCGACACCTGGGGCCTGGACGTAGTGCCGCCCCAGCATCCGGAGCGGCCGTTCCAGGGCCACGTCACCCTGCTCAAGGAAAACGGCATCTACATCCTGGAAACCATGAACACCGGGCCGCTGGTGCGCGACGGCGCCTTCGAGTTCCTGTTCGTGCTCGGCCAAGCGAAGATCAAGGGCGCGGTGCAGATGATCATCAACCCGGTGGCCATTCGCTGACGGCCCCTGATCGCGTCAGCCTGTTGGCGTCGGTTCAGACGCCATGCCCGGGTTGGACAGCTGGACGCTTTCGCTTGTTGGGCGAAGATGGCGGACGCGCGACGTGCGCTGCCGGCAGGGCCGGCGGCGCGTCGAAACCAAGCGACTGCTTGCGGGCAGGCAGGGCGGAAGGTAAGGTTCCAGCGATTCCATGCCGGAGCATCGATATGGCCGCAACCGCGCCGCCGCTGGTGGAGGCCGAACTGCACGGGCTGTTCGCCCCCGACCTCTCCGTTCCCACTTCGTCGGGACGCTTGGTGATCGATGTCCTCCGTTACGATCTCACGGACGGAATGCTGCCGCCGACCTCCACGCCCGTTCACGATGCGCGCCAACGCCAAGACGCGGCCGCCCGGGAGGCGTCGTTCTCCGAAAGCGCGTTCTTCGAGGAACACGGCTTCGTCCTCCTGCACCACGAATCCGCAGTGCGCGATTGGGATTCCGGCCCAGTGGTGGATCCCAGCCGTGGCGGAAGCGGCGCGGTTCCAGCGGCGACCAACGACATCGCCGCCGTCTACCTGCCGGAAGTGGACGCCTTGATTCGCACCCGGCTGCTGCCCGGCGTCCGCATCGAGATCCAGCAGCCCCCGGCGCTGCTGCGGCGCGGCCCCGGCACGGCGAATCCATACTACGGCCTCGCCGTCCACAACGACTACGGGCTGACCGCGGACGACTACCAGGACAATCTGGAGGCGTTCGGAACCCCCGAAGCCGCCCAGGGCTGGCGCGATCGCTACGAGCAGGATGACGTGCGCGGCTATCTGACCATCAACTTCTGGCGCACCGTGTACATGGACGAGCCGTTGCGGCACATGCCGCTCGCCGTCTGCGAGCCGCGTTCCATTTCCGCCGATGATCTGGTCCCTTCGGGCTTGGCGAACTTCACCTCCACAGGCAAGGTCAGCAACCAGCAGAATTTGCGCTACAGCCCGGGCCACCGCTGGCACTACTATCCGCGCATGACCAGCGACGAAGTGCTCGCCTTTAAGAACTTCCAGTGCATGAAGAGCGACGCCGCGCCTGTGCTGCACAGCTGTTTCCATACCGCCTTCGCCGAACCTGGCGCTTCGCCACATGTCCAGAAGCGGCAGAGCTGCGAGCATCGAGTTGGGGTGTTCTTCCTCGACTAGGACCTGTTGGCACCAGACACCCGAGGTGGCGCATCGGTAGCGCTTCTCCGCCCAAGCTATCGCCGCATACCCTCGAATAATCCCTTGCGCTCACGGCTTTTTTCTTTGCAATTCAAATAGCTATAGCATCAACACAGCAGGGCCGCGGCACCAGTAGAGCGTTGGCAAGCGCCAGAACCAACAACGACGCTGTTCGAGACCGGCTGCCCGCAACCAAGGCCGTACGCCTGTTCGCCACCGCCATCGCACAGGCTGCCGGCCTCCTGCTGCACGGCGGGGCAGCAGGAAGCCATCTTGTCGTCGGTGTCGGATGCTTCATCCGCAGTCCTCGCCGAGGGCCGCCAACGAGCCGTCCTCGCAGATCTGCCAGCGCCTTTTCGTCAACCAGAAGCTGACGAAATCGTCCACTCGGGCGGAGGCGTCCACTTGCTCCAGAGCGTTCGAGACCAGCTTGCGCAGCCAGCCGTCGCCCTTGGTGAGCAGGTACAGCTCGCCATCGTGGTCGATCCCTCGCCGTGCGTCCACCCGAGGCCCCAGGCTGTAGGTATTGGGAAAGCCGGCCTCGTCTGCCAGCGCTCGTTCCACATCGTCGAAGGTGATTCGCAGTTCCTCAATGGTCGCCATGTCACCGGAACCGAGGCCGTCGGCGTCAATGGCGAACAGCCGTCTGCGGGGAAGGTCGGTAAACACGTACCGACCCCGCAACTCGGGAATGCCGGCACCCCGGTAGACATAGCCGCCGCCGATGGCGAAGCCCTCGTCGTGATCGTACTGCGCCACCGGATACGCGAAGGGTTGCGGATCCGTTTCCGGGCGGGATAGACCGGGCCACGCCGCCTGTCCGCCTCGTGTCCGGTGGCGAAGGTGCCTTCCCTGAGCCGCCAGCCGTAGTTGGCGCCGGCGACGCCTAGATTTACTTCCTCGATCTGGTCCTGGCCGATATCGGCGATGAACATGCGGCCATCGACGTCCCAGGAGAACTGCCGCGGATGGCGCAGGCCGTAGGCCCAGATTTCCTCGGCGGCATGCTCGCTTCCGACGAACGGATTGTCGGCTGGAATGCCGTATTTGCGCCCGGCAGCGGTATCCAGCGGGTCGATGCGGGCGATGGCGCCAAGCGGCTCTGCCAAGCCTTGGCCGTAGTCCCGAGGATCACGGGCATGGCCGCCGTCGCCGAAACAGATGTAGAGCAGGCCGTAGTCGGCGGAGCCGGCACTGGCGGTGGGATTGAACGCGATGGCGCCAACGTTGTGATTCGCTGCGAACTGGCCGATGCGGAGGACTTCCCGCGAGGCGCCGGCGAAGACATCGGCACTCGGCTCGTCCGCGCTCCACTCGCGGATCACGCTCTCCTGGCCTTGGCCGCCCATGTCCGCGTAGTCGGCAATGCCGCTGTCCGGCCCGGCGCTGAACGCCGTGTACAACTTGCCGTAGCCCGGCTTGCCCTGATCCGCGAACTCGGGGGTGGAACGCGAAACCCATGAACCGGCTTCGTTGGGGAACGCCGCGTTGTAGAAGTCCACGTCCTCGGTGCGCAGGTCGAGATAGACCGTGGACACCTTGCCGGCAGCATCCGTCAGGTAGAGGATGCCGCGATGTCGTTGAACGCCAGCCGCCCGGCACCCCCCGGAACTGGCAACAGGTACTGGATGCGGGCGTAGGCGTCGTTGGTTGCCCCTGGCTTGGCCGGGTCCTCGGTTTGCGGGGCCCGCACGAACGGGATCGCTGCGACGACCAGTTTCCCCTTGACGACTCTCTCCGGCAACGGATCGTCGAGCGGCGCCTGGCCAGGGACTTGCGAAGCGAAACCGACGAATGCCGCTGCCAACAGCGACGCCGCACCGTACCGGGACTTGGAGAACGGTTGGCGGGTCGCCATCAGATGCTCCGTCGTACGCTCGATCATACACCCGCTCGGACGAACGGTCTTGCGATTGCGCATGGACGCCTGCCCCTGCCTGGGCCGAGGGGCATTTCGGACTTCGACCGGCAGCGAAGGGCACATTCGTCGAGCACGCCGGCAGCTGGAGCGGGCGTCGGATCACCCGAAGCGCCTAGCGGAGTGGCGCGGCGACTCGACGCGAAGGCGGCACCGGCGATTCCGCGGCTTGTTCTCGTCCGGCGCGGTTTGGGCGTCGAATGCGCACCCATGAGGCATGGTTCGGCAGCGTGGGGCTGATCGCCCGTTCCGCCGACACGCCGCGCCACGGCCCTATGAAGCACAGGGTCCCGCGCGGTGCGGATGTCAGCCGCGCTGGAACTCCCGGATCACCTCGCCCGGACGGTTGCCGGTGTACTCGCCGTTCTCGATGACCACTTGGCCGCCGACCAAGGTGGCATCGTAGCCTCGGCTCTTCACCACCAGACGACCGCCGTTGTGCGGGAAGTCGTTGACGTACTCCGGGTGGCACGAACACAGGTTGTCGTAATCGATGACGTTGAGGTCCGCCTGCCAGCCTTCGCGAACGACGCCCCGTTCCTTGAGGCCCAGCACCTCGGCGGACTTCTCGGTAATGCGGTGAACCGCCTCCGGCAGGGAGTACACGCCGCGCCTGCGGGTCAACTCGCTGAGCAGGAAGGTGGGGGAATCGGCATCCGTGAACTGGCCCACATGGGCACCGGCGTCGCCTAGCATAGGCACGACGTAGGGCAGGCGCATGTAGTTCCACTGGTTCTCCAGGGCACCGCCGAAAGCCCATAGGTTCCACAACTCTCGGCCTTCCGATTCCAGCAGGCGCTCGACATAGATGTCCACCGGGTCCTTGCCGGATGCGTCGGCCAGCTGCTGCAAGCTGCGCTTGCGGTCCAGATCGAAATCGGGATATTCGTCCATGCCCAGCGGATGCAGGATGCGAGCCGCTTGGCCGAAGCCGCCGGCTTCCTTGGCTTCGGCGATCAGCGTCGCTTGCCGCTGCGGATCCCGCAGCGCGTCTACCCGCTCCCCGATGGTCGGCAGCTTCATCAGATCCACCCAGGACGGGGTGCGCAGAAACGCTTGCTGCGCCAAGCCGAAGAAGGAGCCGCTCGGGCGGGTGTGGCAGATGGAAGTGATGCGGCAACCGGCTTCGTTGTTGCACTGCAGGAACTCCGACCAGCGGGCGACGCCGCCGTCGCCGTCCGGGCCAGTGCCGCCGGAAAACAGCACTTGGCAGCCGATTTCGCCACCGCGCTCGAACATCCGGCGCTCGATCTCGTAGCGGGTGCGCATATCCGGTGCCGCCTGGAACAGGCCGCCGATGCCGCCGCCGTCCACCACCGCCTGCTGGATGGCCTCGGTTTCGCGTTCGTCCGCCCAGGTTCCCGGCGTCAGACGTCCGTCCGGCACCCGGTGGCCGAGAAACCGCGATGTGGAAAAGCCCACCGCCCCTTCGGCCACGGATTCGCGCACCAGATCCACGATGCGCGCCAGTTCCTTCTCGTCCGCCTGCACGCCCTCGTCGCAGCTCTTGTCGCCCATGGCCTCGAAGCGCACCGCTGAATGGCCCACCAAGCCAACCACGTTCAGCGCCGGACGCAAGGATTGCACGGTGTCCAGATATTCCCCGTAGCTGGTCCAGTTCCAGGGCAGGCCATCGATGATGGCCTTGGCGGAAATGTCCTCCACGGCCTCCATCAATTCGGCGAGATAGCGTCGATTCTCCGCGCCTACCGGTGCGAAGGTGACGCCGCAGTTGCCGATCAACGCCGTGGTGACGCCATGGTAGGAGCTCGGCCGCATCTCCGGATCCCAGCCGATTTGGGCGTCCAAGTGGGTATGCAGGTCCACGAAGCCGGGCGTCACCAGCTTGCCAGTGGCGTCGATGACGCGGCCCGCTTGGGCGTCTGCAAGGTCGCCGATGCGGGAGATGCGTCCGCCATCGAGGGCTACGTCCGCCCGGAAGCCGTCGGCCCCGGTGCCGTCGATCACGGTGCCGCCCGAAATGATCAAGTCGTGAGTTGTCACAGGTTTGTTCCCCCTTCCGTCCGCTGTGCGCAGATGCCAAGTGCGAACGGCCGACAATACCGGCTATCGGCGATCCAATCAAGGGCTGTTCAGGCGACGGCTTTGCTGGGCAGGATCACGCCACCATCAGGCATGGAGCTGGCAGGCTTGCCCTATGAGAGCGTCGGCAAGCAGCGTCGGCTGATGCCGCCCTTCAACATAGCCCAGGACCTGCCGCTCGGCGAGACGCCTCGTCGTGTCATTCCACAATCCCGTCGATCTTGCTAGATGCCCCAGAGCGAGAAGATTGAGCAGCCGGCAGTGATCGGACGCTTGGCATCCCAGAACGTCAGCGAACACCAAAACGCGACCGCCTCAGCGGAGGAAACGAGCTGGTGTTAGGAGGCGACACTCCTTCTCGGATCCGCAAGGGAAGAAATAACAGGGGTCGTCCAGCAGCACCGGGCACCCGTCCATCGGCCCCCACTTGGACAAACTCCAGGCTCTTGTAGAGGCCGGCGACTGCTACCTTCCAAGGTGCGAACGAGTATGGGCCGACGCCGAATATGGAAAAGTACGGTCGCTTCCTGTAGATCGTACTCGCACGGCACCTGACGGCGTCGGCATGCGAAGTCAGATATCGCCAAGCAGCCGGCGCAGATATTTGCAGTCGATCCGGCGACTCGCTCATGGCCCGCTGGGAAACCAGCACATGCCGGCGTGGCCCGCGTCGCCGGGCCACGCCGAGCTCTTAAGCAGCGGGAAGGCCGCCTCGGGCTCCACCGACACTTCCTCGCCGAGGGCGTTGGCGTATTTTCCACCCCGCAACGACAGCTCGAACACCCGACTGCAATCGGGCTTGACACCTAAGCGCTACCGGAAAGCCCTGGCGAACATAAGTGCTTGCGTCGATCGAAGTTATCGATATCGGATACTAGTCGCTCGCCACTCATACCGAGACTCGACGACGGTGCTAGCGAACTCAATGTATCGTAGACCTCGCATCTGCGCCGAGTCGGCTGTGGTCCCTCCGATTCAGCGCGGCAGGGAAAGGTCACATACAGCGAGCAGGCGTCTACCGAAACCCCGAAGTAGCACTTGGCGTCGATGCGATAGATCGCCGCGCCATCCATAGGGCGGCTGTCGGGCCAAGCATGGACGAGAGGCTTGCGGGCTACACTGGTCTTGCAAAGGACAGTGACTGTTCCTTCCCGGTTTTACAGCCACCGGAAATTCTTTCGGATCATCCATTCGGAAATGTCGAAATTCGCTCGCCCTGTACGCGCATCGAATTCGCACAAACGATCGATGTTGGATTTCGCTGGCAGATTTCCGCCGCCGGCTGCGCCGATTACCGAATTTGTTACCCAAGGCGGATTGCCGAGAATAAGCAGAGGCTCCGGCAGCGTCGATAGTTCCCTTTCCCAATCGAGTCGAAAGAAGCCACCAACGGATACTGTTGGCTACCGGTCTTGGGGTCTCGTCGAGGGCGCCTTGCGCACCTCGCCGACCTACTCGGGATTGCGTGCGTAGCCGCGGAAGGTCGCTGCTGGAAAAATATCGATGGCCGCTGCCAGGAACGAGCCCTGGCCGCAAGTGGGCTCAACGATGGACGCAGGCGACAGACCGCGGGCGAGCACGACGTCGCATACTGCCCGAGCCAGATGGTCAGGTGTCTGGGAGCCGCCAAACTCAACTGGCGTTCTTCGTTTTCTAGTCGTCATGCTATGCGAATGATTCCTTGAATTGAATCAGCCTGTTCAATGACCCGACCGTACTGCAATCTCCACTGAAGCGCATTCGAGATAGTGAAGTACCCAATGGTCGGGCGATTATTGAGCAGTTCGTCAGCAAGGTTGGATAGGACGATTCCATCACCCGGAAGCATCCTATCGTGCATGAAGGCAATGAGGTCTTCCTTGTTTCCTTCATTCTGGAGAATATCGATCAGTCTGCTGGTGAGCTTAAAGTCGGCTGTTGGACCAGCTTCCACGAAGATCACATGCCGGATATCGAGCCGCCCGTTGCACTCTCGCTGTTGTCGATCTTGTGGTAGACGAAGATCAGTAGGGAATATCCTAGACCGTACACTTTCTGTCGTGCGGATTGGAAGGACAAGAAGATTGCGGCTGTCTTATGCTTGTCACCTTCATATCGACCCCAAGCCCCGGGCAGTCGATGCCTTTCGCGGACGACCCTTCCTTCGGCGGATCGTCTTCGTTCGTGGGCGAGACCTACTTCATCCGGTAGCGGATCGGCAGGCTCTTAAGGCCGCCGACGAAGGCGGACCGCATGTAGCGAGGCTCGCCGTTCAACTCCACATGCGCCAGCCGGCGCAGCAGCTCCCGGTAGAACGCCGCCATCTCCATGCGGGCCAAGTGCTGGCCTAGACAGACGTGAGCGCCGTAGCCGAAGGCGAGGTGCTTGACGCCCGGGCGGTCGATGCGGAAGGCGAACGGCTCGTCGAATACGGCCTCGTCGCGGTTGGCGGACGGATACCACAACACGCAAGACTCGCCGGCGGCGATGGCAACCCCGCCTATGGTGGTGTCGGCGGTTGCGGTGCGCATGAACTGGCGCACGGGCGTCACCCAGCGGATGATCTCGTCCACCGCGGTGGCCATGTGGCGGTCCGGATCCATGCGCAGCTTGCGCATCTCGTCGGGGTTTTCGATCAGCGCCAGCAGGCCGCCGGCGGTGGACGAACTGGTGGTGTCGTGGCCGGCAGTGGCGATGATCATGTAGTAGCCGTTGGTTTCGTGCTCCGGCAGGGGCTGGCCGTCGATGCGAGCGTTGGCGATGACGCTGGCCACGTCGTCCGTGGGCTTGGCGCGACGGCTGCGGCTGAGGTCGGCGAAGTACGCCTCGAAATCCGCCACCACGTCCATCAGCGAAGCCGGCTCGAAGGAGCGCTGCACATCCGGATCGCCGCTGCCGAACAGCTCCTGGGTGAGCTTCAGCATGCGCGGTTCGTCTTGTTCCGGCACGCCCAGGATGGACATGATGACGCGCAGCGGATACCAGATGGCGACATCCTTGACGAAGTCGCACTCGCCGCCCAGTTCGCCGAGGCGATCCACGTACTGCGCCGCCAGTTCGTCGATGCGATGCGCCAGTCGGCGCAGGTTGGCACCCAGGAACCAGCGTTGGGTGAGCGCCCGGTAGCGGCTATGGTCGGGATCGTCCATCTGCACCAGGGAGCGGACGAGGTGACGCCGGCCGGAGAGATGCTCGATCAGCCCCTGCACCATCTTCGGGCCGAGAACCGGGCGAGGATCGTTGATGAACAGCCGCTTGTCGCCCTCGATGGTCTGGATATCTGCATGGCGGGCGATGGACCAGAACGGATCGAAGCCGTCCGGGGCCATCCGGCGGACGGGCGCGTTGGCGCGCAGCCAAGCGAACTGTCCGTGCAGCCAATGCTCGTCGGCCCAATGCGGCAGATCGACCAAGGCGGCATCCAGCTCCGGTGAGGTGGTGGCAATGTCGAACGCCATGCTTGTTCCTGCGGTTGCGGCCACCAACGCAGCAGTATCGCACGGCGACGGTATCGGCAGCAACGCGGCATCGGGTTGGGGTTGTCCAACCAATGTTGAAGCGTCCCTCTTGTCCAATTCTGATTTGTTTCCGGGCACGAGGTTTGGAGAGTCCTTCGCAGAGCTGGGCGAGCGCGGTCTCGATGCGCCGGGCGAAGCGCTCGACGATGGCGCGTTCCTTGGCGGCGCGCTCCTCGGAGAAGCAGTACAGTCGCACCTCCTGGCCGTCCTCGGTCAGCCCCTTGCGCAGAGGAGGCCGTGACTCGATGCGGTCTCGATGCGCAGTGCCGCCTCGGCGTCGAAGCGCCCGGGACGCTCCCGGCCGAACCCCGACGGCACCTCTGCTCACGCAGCCACCGTACGCGGCCCTCGGTGGCGACGCCACGATCCATCACCACCAGGGCGGCGCACGGGGCGTGGAGCGCATCGAGCCTCTCGTCCGGCGTGTGGCGCGCGCGCTTTGCGGCGAAGACCTGCGAGCGGCGCACGAAAAGGATGTGATCGACCTATGTATGGACTCTGAAAGTCGACGAGGATGTTGGAGCGACGCCGGGACTGCGCGCGGCTCGACGCCAGCCGTACCACACGGTGCGGTTAGAGGAGATCGAGTTCGTCGCGTCTCGCACTGGCATCGGATCGACAGTTCGCCATAGACCCGCGAAGTCGGCGGGTTCAGAATCGGCTAAATCGCTTGGTGCCATGTGTTGCGTCGCTTGGTCGAAGCGGCCGGGCTGAATCGCGTTCCACTCGGCGAGCATCGCCTTGATCGCTTGGCGAAAGCGTAGAGTACGCTGCGCCGCAGCCGGGAACGGATCGGGTAGCAGGTCATGCCTTCGAATGTCAGCGCCTTGACCGCCGCGCAGGTGTCTTCCTCAACGACATGGTATTCGATGCCCAAGCCCTCAAGGTAGGGCGGCAGCATGTGGTCGGGAAGTTCGGCTTCCAGTCGAGATCGACGGCCACGACCTCGAACGACGCCGGGGCGTTACGTTGGAGGGATGGCAGCTGGCGAAAATAGCGTGTAGGAGTCCTTGCCGCCGGAGACGCATGCCATGATGCAGTCGCCTCCTCGATCATGGCGCAGTCGGCGACCGCCCGGCGGTCAGCGGCAGGACGCCAATGGCGAAATCGCCCAGGGAGAGATCAAGGGACGCCACGTACTCGTCTTCTAAGAATATGGAAGGCGTCTCGGGCCTTCCCGACCACTATTCGTCCTCACGTAGGGAAAGCGGGAAGCGGAATGAAAGCGCTTTATTCCAGTATCCTGGCTTCCTGCCGCGCTTTGCCCTGCCTAGACTCGGCTGCTTGCCCACCTCCCAGGACGCTGGCCCACTGTCGCGCTTGCGGGCGAAACAGCATCCAGGGCGGCAAGCGCACTGACCGCGGAATCCTGGTACCAAGGCGGAGGAGGCACTGGTCCGATGCCGATACTGTCAAGGTATAGTCCCCCTAGGCGACCGCCGAGTTGCCATGTAGGCTCGCCACGTTCGGTTTCGGCCCGGCATGGCGGCGACTTCGAGACGAGGCCGCCGACTGCGCCTGCGCTGCTACCGGCTGTAGTCCGAGTCGCCGGGTTTGGCCTGCTGGTTCTCGGTGCCGGCGAGGGGCCTGCTCTTGGGAGCCGAGGCGTACTCCCCGCGGAAGTCGCCGAACGGTCCGTCGCGCCATTCGAGGGCGGCTTTGAGGCCGTATTCGCGCACTCGGCGGCCGAATTCGCCAGCGGCGGGACGATGCTTGGACATGGCTTCCACGTCGGTGCCGGACATCAGACCGGTGCGGATGCCCATGATCTCGTACTGCCGGTTGACGGCGCGCTTGTTGTAGTTGAGCTGATCGTTGTCGATGTGGCCCAAGCGGCGGGCGAACTTGATGGTGAACGCATCGAGATCCTCCTTCGGCTTGGCGTAGGTGGCCCAGCCGAAGTCGGCCATTTCCTGGCCGCTGAACCAGTCGCCGGTGTAGGCGAACGCGCGCGCTTTGCCGGGCGGCAGGAACCAGGGCGCCCACATCATGTCCATGGTGCCCATGGCGCGTACCGGCGGGTAGCCGATGCGGGCGTCTTCGGCCACCATGCGCATGTCGCACATGGAGGCGAGCTCGGTGGCGCCGGCCAGGCACCAGCCGTGGATCTGCGCGATCACCGGTTTCGCCAGCTCCCAGATCAGCCAATGGCCCATCAGCGCATGGCGCGACCAGTCGTAGTGCTGAGGGTGGGTGGAGCCGGTGTCCGGCATCTTCGAGCGGGAGCTCACGTAATCGCTCTGCTCGTCCGAATTGGGGGCAAGATCGTAGCCGGCGGAAAATGCCCGGCCAGCGGCCTTGAGGATGATGACGCCGACAGCCGGGTCCGCCTCCGCCTCCTTCATGGCGTCGTAGGCCTCGCCCCGCAGCGCGTGGCTCAGCGCATTGAGCTTCTCCGGGCGGTTGAGGGTGATGAACGCCAAGCGGTCGTCGGTGTCGTAGAGGATGTTGTTGTAGCTCATGTCTGCTCCATGTCGGTTGCGGGCATGGAGATTCTACCGCGAGCGCCGCTCGTCATGACGAGCGGAGGAATTCCAGCATCGCCTCGTTGGTGCCTTGCGGGTTCTCCTGCTGGGTCCAGTGGCCGATGCCGGGAAAGGTGACGACGCGCCGCAGGTTCGGCGCCACGGCGCGCATGCGTTCCTCGAAGGCGGAGTTATTGCGGGTGAGATCCCGGTCGCCGGTGATGAACAGCGCCGGCTGCTCGATCTTGGCACCGGCGAAGGGCGCCGACAATTCCCAACTGCGGTCCATATTGCGGTACCAGTTGAGGCCGCCGCGGAATCCCGCGCGCAGGAACTCTCCGGCGAAGTAGTCCAGGTCCGCCTCGGTCAGCCAGTCGGGCAGCTCGTCGGGATCCGTCATCTGGTCCAGGAAGCCGGCGGTTTTTGGTAGACGCTGGAAACTCCCCCCCGCGCCCGCGCCAGATGCGGAGTAGAGCAGCATCCGCAGGCTGCGCTTGACGTCTTTTTGGAGTTCGTGTTCCGCAACGCCGGGCGTCTGAAAGTAGAGGATGTAGAAGAAGTTGTCGCCGAACGCCGCCTTCATGCCGGCGGTCGGCGCCACGGCAGAGCGATCGGCGGCGGGAACGCTCAAGCCGATGACGGCGCGAAAGATGTCCGGACGCCACAGCGCGGCGTTCCAGGCCACTGGCGCACCCCAATCGTGCCCGGCGATCACCGCGGTCTTCTCGCCTAGCGCCTGCACCAAGCCGACGATGTCGCCGACAAGGTGGAACTGGGTGTACGCGCCGATGTCGTGCGGCGCGTCGGTATGCCCGTAGCCGCGCTGATCGGGCGCGACAACATGGTAGCCAGCGGCGGCCAGGGCGGGCAGCTGGTGCCGCCAGGAGTACCAGGACTCCGGAAAGCCGTGGCAGAGCACCACCAGCGGCCCCTCTCCCGCCTCGGCGATGTGCATGGCGATGCCGTTGGTCTCGATGGTTCGATGCTGGATGTCGGTCACGGTCTCCTCCTCGCAACATTCTCGTGGGCATCCTCGCATTGTAGCCGCAGATCGCGGACGGATGCCGCAGCTGCGACTCTCGATTGCGGCATTATCGCCAGGATTATCAAGCGCGCCGCCGTTCTCGCCGTGGATGGTATCGCCGAGCGCTGGTTCTGCCCCCGGATCGCACCAAACCGAGTTGAACGAGTTCATTCAGCAAGGTACGAGCCCCGGCGGCCGGGACAGCGCTCTCGGTGGTGGCGAGACTACCGACGGCGTATTTCTTCCAGCGGCAATCGGCACCTGCGGTTCTGCGCTACCGTCCTCGTCCCAGCGTGATCTCGTCGGACCGAACAAGCGCGAGTCGCGGCCCCGGCCGATACGCATCAGCAGCCTCCTCGCCGCCATGCTCGCCAGCGGCGAACAGTTGGCCAAGTTCGCGGGGCACAGCGATACCCCGTTTCGCCGTGCGGCGGCCAAAACGCGGCGTTCGCTTGCAGTCAAGTCGTCCCGCGCCAGTTGCCGCAGCCAAACATGATCTGCGACATCCACCATGAAGCGGTTGCGCAACATCACCGTCGTGTGAACTACCACAGATATTTGTGTGGTAACGTCGCCATCGAACGGCAGGGTGGTGGTGCCGAGGAGAGGACTTGAACCTCCACGGGGTTGCCCCCACTAGCACCTGAAGCTAGCGTGTCTACCGATTTCACCACCTCGGCATGGGACGCGACCTTACTACAGCCATCAACGGCGGGACAAGCGCCTCGGCGCAGGATCTTGCCCCGACTGGACGCATGTACAGAACCAGCACAGGGATGCGCCGCGGGGGCGGACGGCGCGGTAGCGCAAACCGCTCCGGTACGCACGGCACCGGCTCTCGATTCGGTCCGCGGGAAGTGCGCGAGGCCGTCGCCGCCATCGGTCCCGCCACTTGGTCCGAGCTGATCCGGCATCTCGAACCACGACGGGGTCAGGAGTCGCGGGCGTTTCGGCGTGCGGTCGATGTCCTGCTCGACAGCGGCGAGATCGCCCGTTCCCGCCAAGGCGCCTACCAGCTGGCTGCTGGCAGGGAGAAAGTCACAGGCACGGTGGCCCGGGAGGCGGGACGGCTGTGGCTGCACACCGACGACAAGCGGGCGTTGGCGATTGCCTCTGGCAAGCGCTTGCGACCCGGCGACCGCGCCGGCGGCTTTGTCGAAGGCAAGACCGTCGACATCGTTCGGGTGGTGGAGCCTTCTTCGGTACCCGTGGTCGCCCTGCTCTGTTCCACCCGCTCGCGCCGTCCACGGTGGTTCGCGGAATCCTTGGACCCCGATCTCAAGGGTCGGATCGACTTGGTCGACCCGCCAGCGGCCCGCCCGGGGGCGGTGGTCGAAGTCCACGTTCTCGCGGTTGCGGGAGACGTGGCGGAGGGCCGGGTGCTGGGCGTCGTCGAAGCCGGCGACGAGGCCGCGCAGGCCGCCGAGGCGCTGCTGGCCACGCATGGAATCCCCCGCTCCTGGTCGTTCGATCCCGAGTCGCTGAACATGCCGCGAACCGTGGCCGCCGGCGAGCGCAGTGGTCGCCGGGATCTGTGCGATCTACCGCTGGTCACCATCGACGGCGACGAGGCCCGGGATTTCGACGACGCGGTGTTCGCCGAACCGCGCCCTCGGGGCGGCTGGCGACTGGTGGTGGCCATCGCCGATGTCGCGCACTACGTCAAACCGGGTTCGGCGCTGGATCGCGACGCCCGCGAGCGCGGCAACTCCCTCTACCTGCCGGACCGGGTGGTGCCCATGCTGCCGGAAGCGTTGTCGAACGGCATCTGCTCCCTGGTGCCGAACCAGGATCGCTTGGCCGTGGCCTGCGAACTGCGCGTGTCCGCCCGCGGCCGGGTCTCCGGCTACCGATTCTTCGACGCCGTCATCCGCTCCCACGCCCGGCTGACCTACCGCGGCGTCGATGGGTTTCTGCGCGGCGGCAAGCTGGACGCAAGCGCCGACGTGGCCGCCTCGGTGCGTACCCTGCACGACGTCTACCATGCGTTCCGCGAACGCCGAGACGAGCGCGGCGCTCTGGACTTCGATGCCCGCGAAGCCGTCGTCGTTCTCCAGCACGGTCGCCCCGCGGGCATCGAGCCCGTGCTTCGCACCGACGCCCACCGTCTGATCGAGGAGACGATGATCGCCGCCAACGTGGCCGCGGCGCGGTGTCTGGAGGCGCGGCGCAAGGCCGCGGACTCCGAGGAAGAAAGCCTTCCGCCGCCGATCTACCGTGTTCACGAGCCGCCGTCGGGCGACAAGCTCGACATCCTCGGCACGGCTTTGCGGCTCGCCGGCGAACGCCTTCCTCGCGGCCCGCTGACGCCGGCTACGCTGGCGGAGACCTGCGCCCGGGCGCAGGCGAAGTCGCCTTGGCCACGCTGGATATGGGAGACCATCGTGCTGCGCGCGCTGGCCCAGGCCCGCTACCAACCACGGCGGCTGGGGCACTTCGGCTTGGCGCTGCCCGCCTACGCCCACTTCACCTCGCCTATCCGCCGCTACGCGGACCTGCTGAACCACCGTGCCATCAAAGGCGAAGTGGCGGCGATGGAGGAATGGGATGCGGTGGCGGCCCACATCTCCATGACCGAACGCCGGGCCGAGGATGTGGAACGGGCCGTGGACGCTTGGCTCAAGTGCGCCGTAGTCGAAGAGCATGTCGGCGAAACATTCGCCGGCACCGTCGCCGGGGTGACGGAGTTCGGCATCTTCGTGGAACTCGACGACTTGTTCGTGCAGGGCTTGGTCCACATCTCCAAGCTCGGTCGGGACTACTACCACCACATGCGGGAAACCACGAGCCTAGTGGCGGATCGATCCGGCGCTCGATTCGCCCTGGCGGACCGCGTCGAGGTGGTAGTGGAAGAGGTCTCCGTAGCCGCCGGGCGCATTGATCTGGCGCTGGCGCGGGGACCCCGCGGGCGACGCCGAGGTCGGCGATGAACGAGGCCGGACCGCCGCTCCCGGACTGGGTGTTCGGCGTTCATGGCGTACGCGCCTTGCTGGCGACCTGCCCCGGCGAAGTGCGGCGCCTCGTGGTCGCCGAAGGCCGGCGCAGCCGGGATGTGGAATCGCTGGCGACGCTGGCCCAGGACGCAGGCATTCGCGTCGAACGGGTGCCGCGACGCGCCCTTGCCCGGTTCGCCCATGGCGGCAGCCACCAAGGCGTGGCCGCCGAGCGCCATGCGTTCGCGCCAGCATCGGAACGCGAACTCGAAGCCCGCTGGCCGTCTTGGGAGAACCCGCTGCTGGTGGTGCTGGACGGCATCGAAGATGCACGCAACCTGGGTGCCTGCCTGCGCACCGCGGAAGCGGCAGGAGCCGACGCGGTGCTGGTTCCCCGACGTGGCTCGGCACCGCTGTCGAGCACCGCTGCGAAGGCCGCGAGCGGCGCCATGGAGCATCTGTTCATCGTCGAAGTGGCCAACTTGGCCCGTCGTCTGACGTGGCTGCGCGAACAGGGCGTCTGGCTTGCCGGCGGAGTAGGCGCCGCCGACGGCGCTCCCTATACGAAGGTGGACTACCGCGGCGCGATTGGCATCGTGGTGGGCGGCGAGCATCGCGGCTTGCGGCGGCTCACCCGCGAGCGCTGCGACTATCTGGTACATGTTCCCATGGTCGGCGCGATCGCCAGCCTGAACGTCTCCGTGGCCCTCGGCGTGCTGCTGTTCGAGGCGCAACGACAACGACGCGACTGCGGCGCAGTCGCCCCCGATTTCGCTACGCGAAATCGCAACAACGACGCGACTGCGGCGCAGCCGCCCCCCAACTCCGCCGCGCGAGACCGCAGCGGGACAAGACGCAACCGTGAAACGTAGAAGAGCGGCAGATCGATGGACATGAGCGAAACTTTCGCCCAAAACGGATACGTCGATCTCGGCCAAGTGCTCGACGCCGCCGAGACCGCCCGATCCTGGGCCTGTTCGATGAAGACCGGCGTACCTACCCCCCTCCCCCCTTCTGGCGTCCCTGCGGCCACCATCAGGAGGCTAACTACGATGCGCTGGTTGTCGCGCCGGCCTTCAATGACCTGATCCGCCATCCGCGCCTGCTGCCGATGATCGAGTCGCTGTTCAACGGCCGCGCCTGCTTCGGCGAGATCGGCTTGCGACGCATGCCGCCCTACCGCGGCCGGCACCGTCAGCATTGGCATCACGACCGCAGGCACTGGCTGAGCATCCCTTGCGCCTGGACTACCTGCAGCTCATGGTCTACCTGACGGACGTCGACCAAGGCACCCACTGCTTCTCGCTGTCGCCGGAATCCATCGACGAACCGATCCGTACGGACAAGGACGCCCAGCTGCGGCGCAGCATCCACGATCTGCACGGCCCCGCAGGTACCTGCGCGTTGTGCAACGCTGCCGTGCTGCGCGCCGCCGCCACACGCCCTACCGAAACCGAGCGCAAGACGGTGCAGAACTGCTACGGCCCTCGGCAGCGGATGCCGCTCGCCAACGACTCCGCGATCCCGGCAACGCCTGTGGCGGGACCATGCGGACCCCGAAACCCGCGTCTTCTACAGCGTACTGAACGAGCGCAGCCGCTTGCTGACCGCCTGAACCCGAGCGGCTGCCGGCCCAATGACGTGCCTTCGAACTCGCCAAACCTCGTCTCGACTCCAAATCTTCGCCCGTGCCGGCTCCAGTCCGCATCCCGACGAAAGAAAGCGCATCGGCTAGCGGAGGTTGTCTAGATTGTCGGCAATGGCTGCCGCAGGAGAGGCACGGTCTTAAGGGAGCGTCTGCCCGCTGCCTGATGTCCGCCCGCCTGCGCTTGCACAGGCGCTTGCTCCAATGTCCGCCGCTCGCTACAATGCGCTCTTAGCGCGGGCTGCGGAGCTGCGCGGACATCAACTCCTCGCTTTACGCGGCAAGACCGGCGGAGGCGAAAACCGAGAGGGGTTCTTCATGAGACACTACGAAGTCGTGTTCATGGTCCACCCGGACCAAAGCGATCAGGTGCCCGGCATGATCGAGCGCTACAGTACGCTCATCGCCCGCGGCGGCGGCCACATCCATCGCACCGAGGACTGGGGGCGACGGCAACTCGCCTATCCGGTGGCGCAGATCCACAAAGCCCACTATGTGCTGATGAACATAGAGGTCGAGCGCGGAACCTTGGAGGAACTCGAAAGCGCGTTCCGGTTCAACGACGCCGTGCTGCGCAACCTCATCATCGGCCGTCGGCAAGCGGAGACCGGCATGTCCAAGATCTACGAGGAGGAACTGCGCGAGCAGGAGAAGGATCGCGAGCGGGAACGGCGACGGGAAGAAGAGGCCAAGGCGCGGATGGCGCGCCGGCAGCAGGAAGAAACCAAGGCGGAGGTCGAAGAAGACAAATCCGCAGTGACTGCGGTCTGAAACCGCGCCGGGATCAGAGGCTAGAGGAGAATTGCAAGTGGCGCGCAGATATGTACGCAAACGCTACTGTCGGTTCACGGCGGAAGGCATCCAGGAGATCGACTACAAGGATCTCGACCTGCTAAGGCAGTATATCACCGAAACGGGCAAGATCGTGCCCAGCCGCATCACCGGCACCAGCGCAAAGTACCAGCGCCAGTTGGCCACTGCCGTCAAGCGAGCGCGTTTCCTGGCGCTGCTGCCCTACACCGACCAGCACAAATAGGCCAGCCATGAACGTCATCCTGTTGGAACGGGTCAGCAACCTCGGCGACCTCGGCGAGGAAGTAGTCGTCAAGAACGGCTATGCCCGCAACTACCTGATCCCCATCGGCAAGGCCGTGCGCACCACCAGCGACAACCGAAGGGAGTTCGAGGAACGTCGTGCGGAACTCGAGAAGGCGGCGAACGCCAAGCTCACCGACGCCAGCGAACGCGCTGCCAAACTTGCCGATGTGCGGGTTGTCATCGTTGCCCGCGCCAGCGAGGAAGGCAACAAGCTGTACGGCTCCGTGGGCACGGCGGAGATCGCCCGCGCACTGACCGACACCGTGCTGCCGGTGACCAAGAGCGAGGTACGCATGCCGGCAGGCACGATCCGTGTCGTGGGCGAATACGAGGTGGACATCCACCTGCACGCCGATATCACGCAGACCGTACAGGTGGAGGTAGTGGCGGAGTAGCCCCAAGGCTGGCGGCCTTGAGCGCCTCTCCCGCTTAGCGCCCGGCGTTCCACAGTTTTTCCTACCCCCTGCTACCGCATCTCCCCAGCCTGTTGTCTTGACGGGAGCGGCTGTTGGGCGGAATCTTCCCAACACCGCAATCATGGAGCGTCCGCCCGTGGCTGAACCCGTATTCGCTTCCGCTCCGCCTGCTCCGGCACCTACCCCCATGAAGGTGCCGCCGCACTCCATCGAGGCCGAGCAGTCCTTCCTCGGCGGCCTGATGCTCGACCAGTACGCATGGCTCAAGGCGGCCGACAAGGTAGCCGCGGCAGACTTCTACCGTCCGTCCCACCGGGTCATCTTCGAGGCGATGGACGAACTCGGCAACGCCAACCAGCCCCTTGACGCGGTGACCTTGTCCGAGGCGTTGTCCTCCCGGTCGCTGCTCGAGAAAGCCGGCGGCAATGCCTATCTTGCCGAACTGGCGGAGAATACGCCCGGCGCATCGAACGTCGGCGCCTACGCAACCATCATCAAGGAGCGCTCGACCTTGCGCCGACTGATCGGCGCCGCCAATGAAATCGCCGATACGGCGTTTCTGCCCGAAGGCCGTTCCAGTGCCGAGGTTCTCGACCATGCCGAGCAACTGGTCTTCGAGATCGGCGAAAGCGAGATCAAGGAAACCATGCCCCGGCGGATCGATTGGCTGGCGGACGCGGTGGCCGATCAGCTGGACTTCCTGGCCAAGTCCGGCAACTCAATCACCGGCGTGGCCTCCGGCTTCGACGATCTGGACCGCAAGACCGCCGGCTTCCAGGCCTCGGATCTGGTCATCGTCGCGGCGCGTCCGTCCATGGGCAAGACGGCGCTGATGGTCAATATGGCCGAACATGCGGTGATGTCCGCCAAGGCGGACGAGGGTGCCGTGCTCCTCTTCTCGATGGAGCAGCCAGCGTACCAGCTCGTAATGCGCATGCTGTCCTCCCTCGGGCGCATCGACCAGACGCGCATGCGCACCGGCGGCCTGCAAGAAGATGACTGGAACCGCTTCGGGGGCGCTCAGCGCCAGCTCAAGGACAAGCTGCTCTACATCGACGACACCCCGGCGTTGACACCCAACGACCTGCGCACCCGCGCCCGGCGAGTGGCCCGGGAAGCGGGCGCCTTGAAGATGATCATGGTCGACTACCTGCAGCTCATGCGCCCGTCGGCGAAGCAGGAGAACCGCACCAACGAGATCGCCGACATCTCCCGTTCGCTCAAGGCCATCGCCAAGGAGATGAAGTGTCCCCTGGTGGCCTGCTCGCAGCTCAACCGGAGTCTGGAAAGCCGCACCGACAAGCGACCGTACCTGTCGGACCTGCGCGAATCCGGCGCCATCGAGCAGGATGCCGACGTCATCCTCTTCATCTACCGCGACGAGGTGTACAACCCCGACAGCGAGGACAAGGGCCTCGCCGAAATCATCATCGGCAAGCAACGCAACGGGCCGGTCGGCATGGTGAAGCTCGCCTTCACCCCCAACCTGACCAAGTTCGACAACCACATCGATACCGACGCCCGCGGATACGGCCCGGAGATGGCCGCCGGCGCCGGCTACCAGGCCCCCGTGTCCGGCCGGCGCTGATGGCGAAATCCAAGGTCGCCTTCGTATGCGCCGAGTGCGGTGCCGAGCATGGCAAGTGGCAGGGCCAATGCGCGGCCTGCGGGCAATGGAACAGCCTGCGCGAGGTCGTGGTTCCCAAGGCTCGCGGCCAAGGTGCGACGGTAGGCTATGCTGGCGCTGCGACTCGGTCTGCCAAACTCGTAGACATCGGCACGACCACCGATGCCCGCATTCCCTCCGGCTTCGGCGAACTCGACCGGGTGCTCGGCGGCGGCTTCGTACCCGGTTCCGTGGTGCTGATCGGCGGCGATCCGGGCGCCGGCAAGAGCACGCTGCTGCTGCAAGTCTCCGCGACGCTGGCGGGGGCGGCATCCGGACGGAATGGCAGCGGACAGCGCGTGCGCGTACTCTACGTCAGCGGCGAGGAGTCCTTGGAGCAGATCGCGGCCCGGGCACGGCGCCTAGCGCTGCCGGCGGACGGTCTCACCGTGGCCTCGGAAACCATCGTCGAGCGCGTCGCCGAACTGTTGCAGGCGGAGAAGCCCCACTTGGTGGTGGTCGATTCCATCCAGGTGATGCAGGTGCAGACCTCGGACAGCCTGCCCGGCAGCGTTACCCAGGTACGTGAATCCGCCGCCCAGCTCGTGCGTCTCGCCAAGCAGACCGGCGTCGTCGTCGTGCTGGTGGGCCACGTCACCAAGGAAGGCAACCTCGCCGGCCCCAAGGTGCTCGAACACATGATCGACTGCTTCCTGATGCTCGAAGCGCCTCCGGGCAGCCGCTACCGCACCTTGCGCGGCCAGAAGAACCGCTTCGGCGCCGTCAACGAGCTGGGCGTGTTCGCCATGACCGAAGCAGGCATGAAGGAAGTGGCGAATCCGTCGGCGATCTTCCTGCAGCGGCCCAAGGAAACGGCATCGGGCAGCGTGGTGACGGTGACTTGGGAAGGTACGCGACCGTTGCTGGTGGAGATTCAGGCTTTGGTGGACGGCATCCAGGGCGGCCATCCCCGGCGGGTAGCGGTAGGGCTGGATGCCCAGCGCTTGGCGATGCATCTTGCCGTCCTGCACCGCCATTGCGGCATCTCTCTGGCCGACCAGGATGTCTTCGCCAATGTCGTCGGCGGGGTGCGCATCGGCGAGACCGGGGCCGATCTGGCACTGATCGCCGCCACCCTGTCGAGCTTTCGCAGCCGCGTACTGCCCCGGGACCTGGTGGTGTTCGGCGAACTGGGCCTGACCGGCGAGGTGCGGCCCGTCGCCAACGGCCAGGATCGTCTGCGCGAGGCTCGCAAGCACGGCTTCACCCGCGCCCTCGTCCCGTACGCCAATCGCCCGCGCGAAACCATCGCCGGGCTAGCGGCAGTGCCCGTCGCCTCGCTCGGCCAAACCCTGGAAGCCATCGCCGAACTTCCTGCCTGATCCGTCTCGAACCCGCTGGGCTGCCGACCGTGCGTACGGTAGCGAGCGATTGCGTTGGCGTACGCAGCGCCGTCGCTGGAAGCGCCATGCCAGTTCATCCCTTGCCGCAGGCGGGGTGCATCTTGCGGACAGATGCCCGCGTCGCCACTCGTCGGCATGGCCGTCGTCTTGCGTGGCTGGAAACTGGCGAACTGCGAGGCAGTGGACGCGATGCCGGCGGTGCCTCGAGCGCATCCACTGCCAGCATTGCCACGTTCGTGCATTGCTGCAATCGCGCCAACCGAGAGATCGGTTACAATTGCGTCATGCACTGTCCGTTCTGCAGCGACGACGATACCCGGGTCATCGACACCCGCCTAGTGGCTGGTGGCGAGGAGGTTCGTCGCCGGCGCGTCTGCCAGTCCTGCTCCGAGCGCTTCACCACCTACGAGGCCGCCGAACTGCTGATGCCGCGCATCATCAAGAACAGCGGCGCCCGGGAGCCGTTCGACGAGGACAAGCTGCGCTCTGGCCTAGAGCGCGCCTTGCAGAAGCGGCCGGTGTCCACGGAAGAACGGAAGACGATGCGCAACCGCATCGAACGCAAGCTGCGCACCATCGGCGAACGGGAGATACCCTCTCGCAAGGTAGGCGAAGCAGTGATGTCCGAGCTCAAGAAGGTGGACCAAGTGGCCTATGTGCGCTTCGCTTCGGTGTACCGCGACTTCCAGGACATCAGCGAGTTCCAAGAAGAAGTCACCAAGCTGAAGACCGAGGACCAAGAGCCGAGAGGCAAGCGCCGTGCCGGTGCCGATGGCGAAACAACGCCGTGATCAGCGACGTCGATCTGCTGTTCCTGCGGCGTACGGTGGAACTCGCCGCGCACGGTTTGCACAGCGTCGCCGCGAATCCCCGAGTAGGCTGCGTGATCGTCCGCCATGGCCAAGTCATCGGACGCGGTTGGCATAGGCGCACTGGCGCGCCCCATGCCGAGATCAACGCCATCGCCGATGCCGGCGGCGACATCCGCGGCGCGACGGTCTACGTCTCCTTGGAGCCGTGCTGCCATCGCGGACGCCAGCCGCCCTGTACACAAGCGCTGATCCGCGGCGGCGCGGCACGGGTGGTGGGCGCTATGGAAGACCCGGATCCGCGCGTCGCCGGGCGCGGCTATCAAGCGCTGCGGGAGGCCGGCATCCAGGTAGACGCCGCGATTCTGCCCCAAGCCCGCGCATTGAACGTCGGCTTCGTCAAACGCGCAACGAACGGCCGCCCCTGGGTACGGATCAAGCTGGCGGCATCCCTGGATGGACGCACCGCCTTGGCGACTGGCGAGAGCCGCTGGATCACCTCGCCGGCGGCTCGCTCCGACGTGCAGGCATGGCGCGCCCGAAGTTCCGCCATCGTCACCGGCATCGGCACCGTGCTAGCCGACGATCCGGCGCTCACGGTACGCGAATGCCGTTTCGCGGTGGACGGCGTCATACGACAACCACTGCTGGCGGTCGCCGACAGCCGGGGGCGGACGCCGGCGAACGCCGCGCTCTTCAACGGCGGCGCCCGGGTGCTGATCTTCGCCGGCAAACAGGCCCCCAAACGTCATCCTCGCACCGAGATCGTGCGTCAGGACGGCGTTGCCGTCGATCTCGCTGCGCTGCTGCACAGGCTGGCCGCAGAGGGCTGCAACGAGGTGCTGGTGGAAGCTGGCGCCACCCTGGCAGGCGCCTTCTTCCGCCAACGGCTGTGGGACGAAGCCGTGGTCTACTTGGCGCCCAAGCTACTGGGCGATGCGGCCTTGCCCCTGGCCAAGCTCACCATCGACCGCCTAATCGATGCGTCGGCCAGCACAATCGGCGACATCGAAACCGTGGGCGACGATGTTCGCGTCCTGCTGCATCCGGCGCAACGCGACCAAGCGCAATGCCAAGCGAACGAGAGCCCGTGAGCAACCGTTCCACCAGCCCCTGGGCGCGTCACCGCGCCCGACGGACGCTGCTGCAAGCCCTCTACGCTTGGCAGATGAGTGGTGCCGACCTTGCCGACCTGGTCAATCAGTTCGCGTCTTCGGAGCAGATGAAAAAAGGCGATGGGGACTACTTCCGGGCTTGTCTGCGCGGTGTGCTGGCTGGCGTGGAGGAGTTGGACCTGCTGTTCGTTCCCTACCTCGACCGCGGCATAGACCGCCTCGACCATGTGGAACGGGCGATCCTGCGCGCCGGCACCTTCGAGCTCAAGGAGCGGCTCGACGTGCCGATGCGCGTGGCGATCGACGAATGGGTGGAGCTGGCCAAGGGCTTCGGCGCGGAGCACGGCTTTCGCTACGTCAACGGCGTACTGGACCGCGTCGCTCTGGATCTTCGCCATGCCGAGCATGAAGCGCCATGACTTCCCTAGCAGAGAACGAGCGGGAGAGCGACGAGTTCGATCTCATCGACGCCATGATCGCCGCGCTGGACGACACGACGCAAGGTGCCGGCGTCGTCGCCGGGCCTGGGGACGACGCCGCGGTGCTGGACCTGCCGCCGGGGCATCAGCTGGTCGTCTCCACGGATACGCTGATCGCCGGCCGCCACTATCCTGCAGGGGCCGCCGCGGACGTCATCGGCTACCGCAGCATGGCGGCAGCGACCTCCGACCTTGCCGCCATGGGCGCCACCCCTGCCTGGGCGATGGTGTCGCTGACCGTCGCTCGGCTGACCGCGGCCTGGGCGCAACGGTATGCGCAAGGCGTTGCCGCCGCGGCCCGCGCCTTCGGCCTCGCTGTCGTTGGCGGCAACGTCGCTCGGGGTTCGGAGAACGTTACCGTCACCGTTCACGGCCATGTGCCCACGGCGCGGGCGATGTTGCGCTCCGGCGCCAAGCCGGGACATGTCGTCTACGTCACCGGCACACTGGGCGGCGCACGGCTGGCGTTGCAGGACAACGGCTTGAGCCGCTGCTCGCTGGCCGAACTGGACGCGGACTCGCCACGGCGTCGCTATTGGAAGCCGGAACCGCGTCTTGCCGTCGGCATCGGCTTGCGGGCACTCGCCAGCGCCGCCATCGACCTATCGGACGGCCTGTCCTCCGATCTCGAACATCTATGTCGAGCCAGCGGCATCGCCTGCGACGTGGAGCTGGCGCGTCTGCCGGTCTATCCCGGCGGCGACCCCATGGATGCCGCCGCCGCTGGCGACGACTACGAACTGGCGTTCACCGCACCGCCCGACAGCGAGCACGGCATTCGCGCCTTGGCACGAGAAACAGGCGTGGCGATCACGCCCATCGCCACCGCCCGAACGGGCCGCCCCGCCGCTGTGCATTGGTTCCGCGACGGACTCGCCATTGATGTCTCGCCGGGCTACCGCCATTTCTGAGCACCGGGGAGAACTTCGCCTGCGGCACCTGGGCGACCCGCTGACGCTGATCGCCACCGGCGCGGGCTGCGGTCTAGCGCCCTATGCGCCAGGCACCATCGGTTCCCTGCTGGGCGTTGCGGCGTGGTGGTTCCTGCTCGCCGATCTCGGCTGGCTCGGCCGCGCCGGCGTGGTGGCGTTGGCCTTCGCCGGCGGCGTCCTGCTGGTGGACCGGCTGGTCAAGCGCTACGCCCTGGGCGACGAACCAGCCATCGTCCTCGACGAGATCGTCGGCTGCTGGGCGGCCCTGCTGGCAGTTCCAAAGTCCATGTCTTGGGTCGTCGCCGGTTTCGTGTTGTTTCGAGTCGCCGACATCGTCAAGCCCTGGCCCGTTTCCTGGGCGGACCGCGCCGTCCGGGGCGGTCTCGGCATCATGCTCGACGACCTGATCGCAGGGCTGTTGACCACGGCCCTGCTGTACGCGGCGAGCCACCTCGTCTCGGCGTTCTGACGCCTTGCCCGGCCATCTTTAGCACGGCTAATTTTCGTTGCATCATGCACGATGCGCTCATCCAGCACGACCCGCCTTCGCTTTGCTCGGCCGTCAATCGTCGCCAAAATTCCCAGGCGGCTTGCCGCAATCCCTGCGGCCTCACGCCGACACTGCGCCGCTCGAAGCCGGGCGACGAGCCCGGAACACAATCCGCAGCGGTCCGCGACTTTGGATCGACCCTGGCCGAGTCGCACACATGGTTGCCGTCCACCGCGGAACGGCCTATGCTGGCTTTCCATGCGCCGCCGGACGCAGACTACGGCGCAAGACGGCTGCGGGAGGTGGCCATGAGCAGCGAAACCGCGGTGGACGCCTACAGGAACTTCTTCGCGTCGTTCAACACCCGGAACCCGCAGGCCTACTCCGCCGCACTGCACTATCCCCACGTGCGCCCCACGTGCGCGGCTCGTCCCGGGTACGCCGACAGTGGCGGCGGCGCTGGCCGATCACGCCGCCGCCATGTCCTGGGATCGGGCGCTGGCGATGGGCTGGGACCATACCAATGGCCACGAACCCGAAGTCGTCCACCAGTCCAAGGAGCGCTGGCACATCGTCGGCGGCTGGACACGGGTGGATGCCGAAGGCAACCCGGTACTGGTCAACCGCGTGACCTACGTCGTCACCCGCGCCGAGCATCCGCAAGGCACGGCCAGCGAAGGCGGGCGCGATGCCGGCTGGGGCATCCAGTGTCGGTTCGGCACGGACTGCGGCAACGCCGCCGGCAGCGGCGAAACCGATATCCACCACGCTCGATCCGTGGCGCTGGTGGAAAACCACATCAACGCCTACAACGAACGGGACTGGACGCAGTGCGTGAATCTCATGGTGACGCCGCACTGCAAGATCGATGTCGGCCTGGTGCAAGAATGGGCGGATCGGGAGAGCTTGCAGGCCGCTTTCCGGGATGGCCCGGGGCACTTCGTCACGGAGCTCTCGGCACGCGCCGTACGGGGCGGCGAGAACAGCGTCGCCGTTGCCGTCGACGGTCTGCTCGATGGCGGCGACCGCGGCATCAAGAGCGTCTTCTTCGTGACCAAAAAGAACGGCTGGGCATCCAAGCCCGGTCGATCCTAGAGGACTAGCCCATGATCGCGAAACGAACCCTCGGCAGCACCGACGTCGAGGTCACGGAACTCGGCATCGGCGGCGCACCCCTAGGCGCGGTGGGCGACCGCATCACCGACGACCAAGCCGCAGCCATCGTCCACGCCGCCCGCGCTGGCGGCATCCGCTACTTCGATACCGCTCCCCTCTACGGCCACGGTTTGAGCGAGAAGCGCTTGGGCGCTGTGCTGCGCGAACTGCCCCGAGACGACTTCGTGCTGTCCACCAAGGTCGGCCGCCTGCTGGTGCCGATTCCGGAAGGCGAGCGTTTCGCCGGCATGCGCGATGCGGAGCCGGTCGCCATCCGCTACGACTATACCTTCGACGCCGTCCGACGCTCCTTGGAATCGAGCCTCGAACGCCTCGGGCTGGACCGCGTGGACATCCTGCTCTGCCACGACATCGACGTCTGGACGCACGGCGACGCCCAGCCCGGCATCTTCGAGAGCGCCCGCAACGGCGCTCTGCCGGCCTTGGGGAAACTGCGCGAACAGGGCGTGGTGCGCGCCATCGGCCTAGGCGTCAATGAATGGCAGGTGTGCAGCCGGGTGCTCGACGAGATGGACGTGGACTGCTTCCTGTTGGCTGGCCGCTTCACCCTGCTCGAACAAGAGCCTCTCGATCGGTTCCTGCCGCAGTGCATGGCACACAAGGTATCCGTCGTCATCGGCGGGCCGTACAACTCCGGCATCCTGGCCACGGACGACCGCCGCCGCGCCACCTACGACTACAAGCCCGCGCCCGAGCACCTGTGGCAGAAAGCCCAGACCATCCGCCGTTTGTGCGAATCCCACGGCGTCGATCCTCGAGCCGCGGCCTTGCAGTACCCGCTTCGGCATCCCGCGGTGGCGGCGGTGATTCCCGGCGTCTCGGCCATGCAGGAGGTAGAGACGAACCTGGCGCTGATCGCGGCCGACATCCCGGACGCGCTGTGGCGCGATCTGGCAGCTGCCGACCTCGCCCGGACAATCGAATAGCATGATGCCGAACCAGCACGGCAGATGCGGGAATCGGCGCTCGACGCCCATCACTGGCACATGGAGCAGCCGGCGACGAACTTCAACCTCGACTTCGGCATCTTCTTAGGCGCCGGCTGCGGCTCGGCAGTGGTCTGGCGCGAACAGTTCGACATGCTCATTTCGCCAGCGGCGATTTCACTGCTCTAGGAGCAGACTTCGCAACACGTCCAGGGTCATTGCCGGCCCAGTCACCTGCCGGGCGTCGAATCCCGCGGCCTGCGCGCCGGCGATGTTGTCGCTGTTGTCGTCGAGAAACAGAATGTCGCCGGGCGCCATGCCCATGCCGTCGGCCACCCGCAGGTAGGACTCGACATCGGGTTTGCGGCAGCCGAGTTCCCAAGATGTGTAGATTTTCCGAAACGGCGCCAGCGCGTCGCCGAGTCGGCGCTGCCAGACGGCTTGATGCTCGGCGTTGGTGTTGGAGAAGCAGTACAGCGGTAGGCGCGACGCGACTTGCGGCAGCACCTCCACCACGTCCTGGAACGGTTCTCTCAGCAGCGCGTTCCAGCCGCGGCGCCAAGCGTCCTCCGCCAGCGCAATGCCGAGGCGCGACGACAGGCGCTCGACATACTCGGCGAAGCCGATGGCACCGACTTCAAGCGCTTGGTAGGCATCGTCCACCCGCCAGCGGGCGGCGATCCGTTCGATGTCCTCGCCGGCGGCTTCGGCCCAATGGGCGAAGCACGCCCGCGGGTCGATGTCGATGACGACACCACCGAGATCGAGCAGCAGCGCCTTCATGGATAGGCCTCCGAACGGTTCGCGCAAAGTGTAGACTAGCGCAGTGAAGGTCGCTGGGCAGGACGAACATGGCAAGAGAAATAGCCGCCGCACTGGTGTGCGCGATGGCCTCGTCCGGTACCGTCGCCAACGAAGTCCCCTGGGGCTACCGCGGTGCTGTCGGTCCTGCGCACTGGGGTTCGCTGGATCCGGCGTTCGCGCTGTGCGCTACCGGCACCGAGCAGTCTCCCATCGACCTCGTCGACGCACGGCGGCGCCAGCTGTCGAGCATTGTCTTCGACTACGCGCCGAGCCCGATCACGGCGCTGAACAACGGCCACACGATCCAAGTCGACTACGCTCCGGGGAGCGGCATCGTCCTTGACGGTACACGCTACGAGTTGACTCAGTTCCACTTCCACCACACCAGCGAGCATACGGTGGACGGCGCCCGGTTTCCGATGGAGCTGCATCTTGTCCATCGCGACAGCCACGGTGCGCTCGCGGTAGTCGGCGTCTTGCTCCAGGAAGGCGATGCCAACGATGCGCTGGCGCCGTTGTGGCACCACCTGCCGGCATCGGAAAGCCCTGCAACCACAGTACCGGGAGTGGTGGATGCAACAGCGCTGCTGCCCGAGCGCCGAACTACTTGGCGCTATGCCGGCTCGCTCACCACGCCGCCTTGCAGCGAAGGTGTCTCCTGGCTAGTGATGACCGAACCGGTGGCGCTGTCGCCGCGACAGATCGAGAAGTTCGCCGCGATCTTTCCGAACAACTACCGCCCTGCGCAGCCGCGGGGCGAACGCGCCCTGTGGCTGGACATCAATGCGCCATGAGGCCGCTATGCACAACTGCCTCAAGGATCCATCGCGGCCAGGACGTGCATACCGAGATCGGTCAGCCGATAGCCGGTGTCCAAGCTCTGCGTCAGGCCCAGCGCCTTGAGCTTGCGCACGTTGGCCTTGAACTTCGGCGTCCGCCAGCCCAAGGTCGGTGCCAGATTCCCGGCGCGGGTGGCCGGATGCGCATCGATGAGCGCCAGCACCTTCGCTGTCCACGGCGCGGCGCTGCGCCGATCGGTAGCCGTCAGACGCGCCAGCACCTGTTCTGGGTTCAAGATCGGCGGTTGCCCGATTTCCTCCTCCTTCGCCAGTTCGAATGCCACCCGGGCGACTTCGGCCGTTGGCGGCAGCCCCAGAAACGCCGCCAGGGCTTCGACGGTCTCGAATCCGGCGCGAACCACATCGTCGGCCTCGATCTCCGCCAAGCGCACGGTGCGAACGTCGGTGACCCTGACAGCACCCCCGGGGCGCAGTCGGTACAGACCGCCGACCTTGACATGCGGACGCTGCCAGTTGCGGAATGAGACGGTGATCGCGCCGGCGCGGATGGCGTCGCTGTTTCGCCGAGTGAATTGCACGGGAAAGCCGCTACGGCTTGCAGAACCTGCACCAGCTGGTGAACGCGCCGCGCGGACGCCCGCAGCGTTCCGGCGCAGCAGCGATGTCGGCCAGACTGATGCCGCAAAACTTGCGATAGCCGCGGCCGGTATAGCCGGCGGGATCGAGCAGCGGCCTGGATATCCGGCGGCAGGTGGCGCGATGCAGCACCACGAAGTCCGGACTGAGCTTGCGGCGCACATTCGCCACGTAGCCGTCCGGGTGGAGTTGCAGCCAGTCGAGATAGTCCTCGTCGTTCCGGTTGAACGCGATCACTCGGCTGTTCCCTTGGCGGAGCGTTCCGCGTCCCAGCCGGCGAACGAACCGCCGGCCTCGGCCAGCCGCTTCAGCAACGACGCCGGACGCCAAGCGTCGCCGTAGCGTTGATGGAACGTCAGGATGTCCCGATAGACGCGATCCAAGCCGATCTGGTCCGCGTAGTACATCGGCCCGCCCCGGTACTTGGGGAAACCGTAGCCGTAGACGTACACCACGTCGAGATCGCTGGCGCGCAGCGCGATGCCGTCGTCGAGCAGCTGGGCACCGATGTTGATGAGCGGATACAGGCAGCGTTTCAGCACCTCTTCGTGGTCGATGGAGCGGCGTTCGATGCCAACTTCCGCAGAGGTCTCCTCGATGATCTTGGCTACTGCCGGATCCGGCTGGCCCTGGCGGCTGCCTTCGGCGTACTGGTAGAAGCCGGCGCGCGTCTTCTGCCCGTAGCGTCCGAGCTCGCACAGTTTGTCCGGAACGAGGGCGGTGAGCGGCTTGTCCTCCTCCGCCATGCCGGCCATCTTCCGCGCCCGCCAGCCGAGATCCAGGCCTACCAGGTCGTTCATGGCGAACGGCCCCATGTTGAAGCCGAAGTCGAAGACCACCTGGTCCACCTGCTCGGGCAGGGCACCGTGGAGAATGATCTCGCCGGCTTGGCGGGTGTAGCCGCCAAGCATGCGGTTGCCGATGAACCCTGGTGCGTTGGCGGACAGCACGGGAATCTTGCCGATGGCCTTGCCAAGCGCCATCGCCGTGGCGAGGGTTTCCTTGGCGGTCGCCTTGCCACGCACCACTTCGAGTAGCTGCATGATGTTGGCGGGGCTGAAAAAGTGCATGCCCACTACATCGCCGGGACGGTTGGTGGCCGCCGCCATCTGATCGAGGTCCAGACCGGAGGTGTTGCTGGCCAGCACCGCGCCCGACTTCATCGTCGCGTCGAGCTGCTCGAACACCTGCTTCTTGAGATCCAGGTTCTCGTAGACCGCTTCGATCACCACGTCCGCATCGGCCACAGCGCCGTAGTCCAGTACGCCTTCGATCAAGGCGAGGCGTTCATCCCGCTGGGCGGCACTGATCCGACCACCGCGCACCATGCGGCCGTAGTTGGTCTCGATGACGCCTAGCCCCCTGTCCAGCGCTTCCCGGCTGGCTTCGAGCACCTTCACCGGAATGCCGGCATCGGCCAAGCTCATGGCGATGCCGCCACCCATAAGGCCGCCGCCGATGGTGGCGGCGCTGGCGATCGCCTTCTTCGGCGTATCGGCCGCTACGTCCGGAATCCGCGCCGCTTGGCGTTCGGCGAAGAAGACATGGATCATGGCCGCACGCTGCTCGTGGTCGTGACAGCGTTGGAAGTTGGCCCGCTCGGCGCGAATGCCAGCATCGAAATCGTCGCTCTCCACCGCTGCCTTCACGGAGTCGAAGGCCATGCGGCCGTTGAACTGGCCGCGCAGCCGACGGGCGAGATAGGCTTCGCCAGCCTTGAACACGTCCGGATTGGCGCGATCCGCTTCGATCTTGTCGGCGCGGTTGCGCACCAGGGGATGAGGCCCGCCGGCGGCGGCTCTCGCCTTGGCGAAGGCGATGGCGCCGGCCACCAGATCGTCCTCGACGAGGCGGTCGAGGACGCCGAGTTCGAGGGCCTCTTCGGTTTCGAACGGATCGCCGGAGAGGATCGCCAGCAGCGCCCGTTCGGCGCCAATCAGCCGAGGCAGGCGTTGGGTTCCTCCACCGCCGGGCAGCAGGCCGATCTTGATCTCCGGCAGCCCCACTGGAGCGCCGGCAGCGACGAGGCGGTAGTGGCAGGTGAGCGCCAGCTCCAAGCCGCCCCCGAAGGCAGTGCCGTTGATGGCGGCGACAATGGGCTTTTCGCTCTCTTCGATGAGAGCGCCCGCCGGCCGCTTGGGCTGTTCGTCCGGGTTCGGCGTCTTGCCGAAGTCGCGGATGTCGGCGCCGGCGACGAACGCCCGACCCTTGCCGGTGATCACCACCGCCGCCACGCTATCGTCGGCCAGCGCCGTTTCCAGGTGTCGCGAGAGGTGGAAGCGCACACCGGAACTCAACGGATTCACTGGCGGATTGTCGATGGTGAGCAGCGCAACGCCGTCGCGCACTTGATAACGAACCGTGCCTAGCAGAGCCATTCCAGCGTTCCTCGGAGCAAGCTGTTAGCGAGTATACCCTGCCGTTGCCGGCGCGGTTGCCGCCCATCAACGCTCAGGGCGTCGGGGGCTCGGCTGCCGGCAGCGTAATGCGGAATGCCGCGCCGCGCCGGGACGGCGCCAGCTCGATGTCGCCACCGGCATGGCGGATCAGAGCCTGGGTGATCGAAAGGCCTAAACCGGTGCCGCCGCGGTCGCGATCGGTAGTGAAGAACGGCTGGAACACATGCGGTCGGTTGCCCGGGGAGATGCCCGGGCCATCGTCTTCCACCCGCAGTACGATGTTCGCGCCACTGCGCTCGGTGCGCACTTCGACCTTGGAGGCGCCGTAGCGCATGGCGTTTTCCACTAGGTTCTTCAAGGCGGCTTCCGCCGAAGTTCGCGGGATGCGGGCATGCGCTTGGCCGGCGGGCACATGCACGGCGGCGGCGAGGCAACGCGCCACATGGAGCAAGTCGGTGACCTCGCTGCTAGCATTGGCCATGTCCGCGCGGGAGAGTTCCAGCAGGCCCAGGGTCAGCCGTTCGAGCCGCCCGACGTCGGTGGAGACATTGTCGAGAAAGCGACGACGTTCCTCCACCGTCATGTCGTCCAGGTGATCGCGCAGCAGCTCCACGGTGCCGCGCATGGCCGCGATGGGCGTCTTGAACTCGTGGTTGACATGTCGTGTGAAGTCGCGGACGTAGCTGGCGCGATGCTGCAGGTTGTGTGCCATGGCCTCGACGCTGACGGCGAGTTGGGCGACTTCGATCACCCGGAACGGACGGCCGCGCTCGAAGCTGTGCGTCTCGCCTCGAGCCAGGCGATCCGCGCTTCGAGCGATGCGACGGATAGGCAATACCAGCGTACGGGCGACCACCAGCGCGACGCCAACCACCAAGACGAGCACCAGCGCCGCCCCCTGCATTACCAGCAGAAGCCTCCTCGACAATACATCCAAGATGGTCTTGGGCACCCGGGAGAGCAGCACGGCACCGACGCTGCGCCCCTCCAGCACGATGGGGCTGGCGAAGAACACCCGTACGCTCGCAGCTTGGCTGATCAAGGCGACGGGGGCCGAAACCGGAACAACGCTGCGACGCAACCGGCTGACCGTACGCCCCGCCAGCGCTTGCCGTACTTCTTCGCCGTGGGCGAAAGACATGCCTTGATCATTCTCGGTGGTGG
The DNA here is from genome assembly GCA_963422285.2 of Pseudomonadales bacterium. Lineage (GTDB taxonomy): Bacteria > Pseudomonadota > Gammaproteobacteria > Pseudomonadales > Azotimanducaceae > VXYL01. The sequence goes on from CAXXJO010000001.1 coordinate 276,523, forward strand.
CCACCACGACGCCTTGGTAGTCCACTACCCGGATGCGAGCCCAAGTGACCGCCTTCGCTTCCTTCAGTATCGCCGTCAGATCCGTCCCGATGCGCAGTGCGAGACCGTCCGGCGCCGCTCCCGGCAGTGCGGCCGGCAGCGGCGGATGGACTGGCGAATCGGCGAAGTCCAGTATCGGTTCCAGCTTGGCAGGCATGGCATCGACCGGATTGCCGCGCAGGTCCGCCCCGTCCTGGTTGCGAAACGCCGCCCGGTACGCCGCGGATACGATGACGCCCTGGGCGACGAGTGCCGATTCGGTCTGCCGCAGGAGGGCGCTTTCGTAGAGCCGCAGCACTTGCAGGCTGGCGGCGGGAAGCACCAGAACGGACAGACTGAGAACGACGAGCACCGTGCGCAAGCGCAGCCGCAGTCTCGGCACCCGGGAGGAGACAGCCGAACTGTCGGACGCTGGCGCCTCACCGTCCGGTAGCGTCTCAGTTCGACTTTCGATAGGCCGGGCCACTACATATGGTACTCGATTCTGTCCCGAACTCCTGCATCTTGTGGTTTCGGTATGCGACACGACGACACGGATTCAAACTGAGACACTACTCCGCCGTCCTGTGCCGGGACTCCCGCATGGCGGATATGCTACCATCGGCGGCCCTTGGCGGGATGTCGGAAAGGCATCTGGATTCCGGCTTGGCCAGCAGTGCGTCGAGTGTCGCACCAGAACGAGGATTGCCGGCATCGATGAGTGGGCAACTTGGCAAACGAGTGTACCGGGCAGGGCTGCTGGTCGGGCTGGGTCTGGTTCTCGACTTTCCCCCGGTTGCCGACGAATACCCCGCCTACTTGGCCCAGACGCTGGTAGCGCAACAGTCCCTGCAAGCCGAGATGGACGACCTCGCGCGATCATTGCGGGCTCGGCAGCTCGATGCGCCGGAATACGGTCGCCAGGCGCTGATGTTCGAGACCGCCATGCAGGCGCCGTTCGATTTCCCCCGTCAGCTCGCTGCATTCAGCAACCGCGCCGTGCCGCGGCCGCGGCCGCCGTGGGCGGACCACCTGAGCGATCTGATCGCTCGGGAGTGGCCAGCGCAGTATGGCGGGCAGAGCCCCTGCTCGCTGGCCGACCTCGCACCACCGCACAGTCTCGACGCCGCCGCCGATCAGATCCGCCAACTCGCCGAGGCGACCCGAAGGCTCCACCTAAACGCCCTGGACAGCCATGCGCGAAACCGGCTCGCCGGCACCTATGCGCGGTTCGGCCAGCTGCTGCGGGACACCGTCACCGCAGCCATGAGTCGTTCCGAACGCCGTTCGCTCAAGCGATTTCTCGCTCGGCTGGACAAGGCGAGTTCAGCATCCGTACGCTGCGCGGCCCTCACCTGGGCTCGGCTCGGCAGCCCGCGCTGGCTCGCCCGGCTGCGCGACCTGATGGCCGAGCATCCACGGGCCGGGCAGGCCGCTATTCAGCGCACGGCCTCGCCCCTGGGAGCCATCGTTTTCGGCGGCCGCGACAACGCCCGGATGCACATGGACAACCTGCTCTTCCTTGCCGACCTTGGCGGCGACGACTTCTACGGCATCGATAGCGCCGTCGATTTTTCCGGAACGCCCCAGTTCATTGTCGACTTCGCTGGCGACGATAGCTACCAGTCGTCCCGGCCAGGAGGCTATGCTGCTGGCATGGGCAGGGTGGCGATCCTGCTCGACGTGGCAGGAAACGACCGGTATCTGGCGGCTAGCCACGGCCAAGGCAGCGCCATCCTCGGCGTCGGCGCATTGGTGGATCTGGCCGGCGACGACCGCTACAGGGCGGACAGCCACGCCCAGGGCTGCGCCCTGTTCGGCCTCGGCCTGCTGTTGGATGGCGCCGGCCACGACAGCTACGAAATCCGCGCCCTGGGCCAGGGGCTCGGCATGGCCAACGGGCTCGGTTTTCTGGTCGACGGCGGCGGCGACGACGCCTACTCGGCCCAAGGCGGGGCACCAACCAACTACCGCACGCCCGGCCTGACGGACGTCTGGGCCCAGGGCGCGGCGCGAGGCATACGCGGCTTGGCACCGGGCGGCATCGGGTTGCTGGCGGATGCCGGCGGCGTGGATCGCTACGATGCCGGCAGTTTTGCCCAGGGCGGCGCCTACTACCGCGGCGTGGGCCAGTTGCTGGACTACGGCGACGACGACGACGAGTTGCTGGGCAGCCGCTACAACGCCGGCTGGGGCGCGCACGGCGGCGTCGGCCGCTTCGTCAACGAAGGCGGCGACGATCGCTACGACACCCGCTACATGGTGGCCGGGGGCCTCGCCTGGGACTACAGCCTGGCATTGTTCCAGGACGGCGGCGGCAACGACTTCTATCGCCTCGGCGGCCTCAGCCTCGGCGCCGCAGCACATGGCTCCGCCGCTTGGTTTCTCGATACCGGCGGCAACGACGAGTACGCTTCGGCACCGAAGCTCGCGCAATGGGACCGAGGACCGCCCAACTTTGCCCTGTTCTTGGACCAAGGCGGCCAGCGCAATCTCCTGAACGGGCAGTCGCAGGGTGCATCCTGCCGGCTTTCCGACCAGCAGGGGTTCGTCCTCTGGCTGGCCGACGACGAATTGCCCGTGTGCCGAAAGGAGGCCCCATGACGCCGGTTCGCAGCTGCTGGCCGAGCGCGATGGACGCCGACGGCCTAGGCATCCTTGCCAGAGAGCCTTGATCTATTGATGCGCCAGCGGACGTTCCCCCGATTCCGCCACTGTCCATCATTGCAGGCATCGTCCCGCGGCGCCGTCCGCGCAGTACCGAATCCGCCAATCCGACTACAAGAAACGCGCCGCAAGTCGGCCGGCAGGTGCCGCCGCTGGAGTTGGGCATGGCAGGACGCTTGGCGTCGTAGCCGAAACCAGATCGAGCATCCCCAGGGCGCGGCACGCCTGCCACGTCGGCAGCGCTCGTTGGCGCTCGATCGATGTCTGCCGAGAGTTGAAGCGAGCTTCGCGCCAAGCTCCGCGATCTTTCAGAAGCGACGGCGTACCATGGCTTCGCATGATGTCCCTTCGGAGACCGCCTGAAACTCATCGAGGAGCACGACAAAGCATGCGCATTGGCATTGCCTTGCGGAACATGGGGGCGCAGTCGACACCGTCCACTATGGCGGCTTGCGCCACCGCCGCCGAAGACGCGGGATTGGAGTCCTTGTGGGTCGTGGACCATATCGCCATCCCGCCCGAAGACGCCGAAGGTTCGGACGGCCGCTACGTGGATGCGCTGATCAGCTTGGCTTGGCTTGCTGGCATCACGCGACGCATCCGGCTCGGCGTCGGGGTGCTGATCCTCCCCTACCGAGCCCGGCTGCCGACCGCGAAGCAGATTGCGAGCCTTCAGGAACTGTCTGGCGAGCGGCTGCTGCTCGGTGCCGGCATCGGCTGGATGGAGGCCGAATTTCGCGCCTTGGGCGTCGACCGCCGCAGCCGCGGGCGGCTAGCGGATGCGACGCTCGCCTTCATTCGGGACTGTTTCGACAACGACGAGGTCACCGCCAACGGACAGACTTTCCTATCCCGGCCCCGCCCTGCCCGACCGCCGATCTACATCGGTGGCGCGGCGCCTCATGCGCTCAAGCGCGCCGTGAAGTACGGCGACGGCTGGTTGCCGATGGGAATGACGCCGAAGAGACTGCTCGAAGCTCGTGCGGACTACGCCGATCTATGTGCCCAGGCCGGAAAGTCCGTCGGCGAAATCGTCGTCATGGGAGGCTTGCCGCTGCGCGATGCCGGTGCTGCCGCCGAGACGCTGAACGCGTTCAAGGAAAACGGCGCCACCCGCTTTGTCTATAGCGGACGCTACGCCGACAGCGACGAATACCGGCGCAGACTCGACGCCTTGACGGCCGCGGCCGCGCTGGCTGGCCTGTGAGTCCCGCGCTGGCACGCAAGAAGGCCAGGGCATGTCCATGAGAACCATGCGACCGGCACAGTCCACGCGCACTTTGCCTGCCGTCGTCAACGTCCACCGCGATACTCAGCCGCCCACTCTCCGGTTGAGTCGGTCTACAAAGGCGGTGTGCTCCGGCGACTCCAATCCCTCGCGCAGGGTGGCGAGCACTTTGGCAAGCTCGCCGGCCAACAAGGCATCGACAGCCAAGCGCAAGCCGGGGAAGGTGGGACTGTGCAGAACACCGGACGCATCCGGCACCAAGGGACGGTATTCATCGTCTGTCAATACGAAGTAGTCGAGCGCCTTGTCGCATGTCCGCCAGATCATGTATTCGAGCACACCGTTGCGGCGGTAGGCATGGAGCTTGTCGTGCAGATCGTAGGCGGCACTGCTGGCGGCGATTTCGACGATCAGTTCCGGTGCGCCTTCGACATAGTCGTCCGGGCTCAACCGCGACTGCCCCCCCACTTCAATGCGCAACAAGGCGTCAGGCTGCGGTTCGTTGTCCAGATCCAAGCGCACCGTGGCATTGTCCAAGGCACCTACGCCGGGGGTTGCCGCCTCGAAGGTGCCCAGCCAAGTGGAGACCGCGATATGAGGCTTGGCGTGGGCAACCGCGCGTACCGGCGACGGCATATGGACGACTCCCTCGATCAATTCCGCCTTGCGTATCTCCGGCATGGCCAAGTAGCGCCGCTCGAACTCGCACCGTGCGAGTCGGTCGCCGTTCTCCAAAGGCAGGGGGTGGACACTCTGCATGGCCATGACAAAAAACCCTACGTTGTTCTGGCGCCGAGGGCAAGTGGAGAGTCGGACACGACCACGCTCCCTTGGTGGCTTGCCTCGCTCACGCGCCGACGGTGGTGCAGGACCTCGTTCGACCCGAAACGCGTCCCGGCAAAACGGCACTGGACGATTTCCATGACGCCCTGGGGTGGCGCCGCTCCCGCCGATCGGCGGATAATGCGTCGCTTTGCGGCGGCAAGGAACGAGGTATGGCAAGCAAGGAGACCATCGCCATCCTCGGCGGCACGGGCGATCTCGGCACCGGCTTGGCGATTCGCTGGGCCAAGGCCGGCTACCGGATCGTCATCGGCTCGCGTACGCTGGAGAAGGCCCGCAGCGCCGTTGCCAATCTGCACAGGATCAGCCCCGAAACGCCGGCCGATGCCATGGTGAACCCGGATGCGGCAACGACTGGCGACATCGTTGTGCTGACCGTCCCGGCAGCACACCAGACAGCCACCTTGGAGACCGTGCGCGAAGGCTTGGCCGGCAAGATCCTCATCGACGTCACCGTGCCCTTGGTACCGCCCCGAGTCGGCACCGTCCAGCTTCCCCTCGAAGGCAGCGCTGGCAAAAGGGCGCAGGACTTCCTCGGCGACGATGTCATGGTGGTGACGGCGTTCCAGAACGTCGCCGCCCACCTGCTGAAGGAAGATGTCGCCATCGAATGCGACGTGCTGGTGGCCGGCAACAAGCGGGCCGCCCGGGCCAAGGCGATCCAACTGGCGGAAGCAGCCGGCATGCATGCTTGGCACGCCGGTCCCATCGAGAACTCCGCCGCCGCCGAGGCGTTGACCAGCGTACTCATCCAGATCAACCGGCGCCACGACATCTCCCACTCCGGCATCCGGATCGTCGGCCAAGGGAATTAGCCGGCCCATGGCCAACCTCGCCATCATGCCCGTCCCAGGCATCAAGCTGGTGCAAGCGGGCGACGATCTGGCCGCTGTTCTGCTGGACGCGCTGGCGTCTGCCGGTCTCGCGCTGCAAGCCGGCGATATCCTGGCCGTGGCGCAGAAGATCGTATCCAAGGCGGAAGGACGGCTAGTGGACCTGGACAACGTTCAGGCATCCGCCAAGGCCGACGAACTGGCGGCGGAAACGGAGAAGGACCCGCGCCTGGTGCAGCTCATCCTCGACGAATCCACCGCAGTGGTGCGCAAGAAGCCCGGCGTGCTCATCATGCGCCACAGGCTCGGTTTGGTGGGGGCACATGCCGGCATCGATCAATCCAACATCGACCACGGCGACAGCGCCGCCGCCCTGTTGCTGCCGAAGGACCCGGATGCCAGCGCCGAACGCATCCGCCGCGCCCTGGCGGCGGCGACGGGCCGCAACATCGGCGTACTCGTCACCGACAGCGCCAACCGGCCGTGGCGGCTGGGCACCGTCGGCATCGCCATCGGCGCCGCCGGCCTCGACGTGCTCGACGACCGCCGCGGCGGCACCGACCTCTACGGACGCGAGCTCAAGGTGACGCTCGTCAACCGTGCCGACAGCATCGCCGCAGCGGCCACCTTGGCGATGGGAGAAACCACGGAGCGAACCCCCGCGGCTCTGGTGCGCGGCCTGTCGCCGGCAGCGCTCGGCCAGACCGCCGCCGACATCGTCCGGCCCTTGGAGGACGATCTGTTCCGATGAGCGCCGGCAGCGGGGGAGCGCGAGGGGGAACCCCTCGCACAAGAGCCGGCGGCGGGGAGGCGCGAGGGGCACCTCGCAAGAAGACCGTCCTCGCCCTCACCGGCGGCGTCGGCGGCGCCAAGCTCGCCCTCGGACTGGCCAAGCTGCTATCGCCCGAGGAGGTGTCGTTCGTGGTCAACACCGGCGACGATTTCGAGCATCTCGGACTGCCCATCTCGCCGGATATCGACACCCTCGCCTACACCTTGGCGGAACAGGCCAATCCAGTGACAGGATGGGGCCGGGAAGACGAGTCCTGGCGGTTCATGGAGGCGCTGGAACAGCTTGGCGGAGAGACTTGGTTCCGCCTCGGCGACCGGGACTTGGCGCTGCACCTCCGTCGTCGGACGCTGCTGGACGAAGGGCTGAGCCTCACCGCGGCCACCGCCGCCATCGCGGCGCGCCTAGGCATCGCGCACCGCATTCTACCCATGTCCGACGATCCGGTGCGAACACGGGTGCGAACGCCGGCAGGCGGTCTCGCCTTCCAGCACTATTTCGTGCGCGAGCGCTGCGCACCGACCGCCCTTGGCTTCGAGTTCGCCGGCATCGAATCCGCCGGCGTCAACCCGGCCATTCCCTTCGATGCGCTCGCCGCGGTGGTGGTCTGTCCGTCCAATCCCTTCGTTTCCGTGGATCCGATCCTGGCGGTTCCCGGCATGAAAGACGCCTTGCGGCGCGCCGACGTTCCCATCGCCGCGGTTTCGCCCATCGTCGGCGGGCGGGCGATCAAGGGGCCAACCGCCAAGATGATGCGCGAACTCGGCATTCCCGCCACTAGCGAGCAGGTCGCCAAGCACTACGTCGGACTGGTCACCCACTTCGTCATCGACGAGATCGACGCCGGCGCACAGCAGGCGGTGGCGGCGCTGGGCATGGAAACCGCGGTGGCGCAGACGGTCATGTCCACCCTGGACGACCGCATCCGGCTGGCGGCAACGGTGCTGGAGTGGGTCCGTTGAACGGCATCTGGGCGCTGGTACCCTTCAAGGGCGCGGCGGGCGCCAAGCGACGCCTCGCGCCGATTCTCGACGAGACGGAACGAGCTGGCCTGGTGCTGGCCATGCTGCGGGACGTGGTCGATACGCTGAGCCGCAGCAGGACTCTCGCCGGCGTCCTGCTGGTGTCTCGGGACCGCGCCGCCTTCGCCTTGGCACGGGACTTCGGCATCGATATTTTCGAGGACTCGGCAGGGGAGCTATCGGGTGCCGTGGTGGAAGCAAGCGCTTACATTCAGGCACAGGGCGCCGCCGGCACGCTGTTCGTGCCCGGCGACGTGCCGCTGATTCAACCCGATGACGTGGACGCCATCCTCGATGGCCACGACCAAGTCACCCTGGTGCCGGACGCCAACGACATCGGCACCAACGCCGCCGCCTCGTCGCCGCCCAACGCCTTCGAGTATCTGTTCGACGGCAAGAGCTTCAAGCCCCACATCGCCGCGGCCAAACGCGCCGGCATCGATGCCCGCATCGTCCGCCGCGCCGCCTTCGGCCTGGACGTGGACACCATGGCGGAACTGGCCGCGGTCGCCGATCATGCAGCCGGAACGCGAACCAGCGCGTTCCTCGCGGCCAGCGGCATCGCCGCCCGGCTGGCGCGATCAAAGAAGTCGGCAGCAAGCCGGACAAGTTGAACAAGTCCGAGACCGAAAGAGCAACGGGGATAGGGGATAAAGACCTGATCGAGGCCGAGTCAATGCGAGCCGTAGCACATGGCATGCGCGTGCGACTACCCGACGGAATCTATCGAGCACCTTCGTGCTAGACGCCTCGGCTACGGTCCGCGTCCTTTCTCCCTGCCTTGCCGTCCTCCGCATCTTTGCCGCTCGGCCCGCGCAGCACGACGAACACGGACCGATTGAGCCGCGGAAGATCGACATCGCAGGATTCTCGGCGTCGTCCAGATGAAGACGCCATATCGAATCCAGCGACGACCATCGGATCGGCTCGATGGAAATTTCTCAGCGGCGCGTTCGAGATAGTTCGGCACCGCCTCACGAAGGTTCGCCGGCTCTGCAAACCAGCTACTCCCGCCACCGCCGCGCACGAAGGTTCGCCCGCGGGTTGAACTCCTTGGTGGCCGACAACGGCCTGCCGTTGCCGGCCAGGAGCTCCGCCGTACTCGACAATAAAACCCGGGCGTCCGGCGAAGCTGTCCGTCTGCGCCAGCGTCGCGCCCGGCCCCGCTCCCTGTGCTGTCCGGACGGCTGCCAACAGCCAGTTCGCAGGATGTTCCCATCTGCGCCGGCCGGCCCGGAAACGGCAATCTCCGACAACGCTGCCAGCTGCACAGCAGCATTCAATGGCGAAGATACTCGAGGCGGCACCCCGCGCCATGTCTACCTCTTCGTCTTTTCAGTGCCGAAGCAGCAGCCGAGGACCAGAGCCGCCACCGGCAGCAGGACGGAGGACAGCAAGCGCTCTAGATACTCCGCCTGCTTCAGCCTGGGCAGAGAGTCACTGGCGGCCACGCCCTGGCATAGGACATAGGCGAAGAGCGCAGCGACGGCCGTCGGGAAGCCGACGACGACCGATATGCCGATCACCGATCTATCGAGGGAGTGCTTCCATCGAACCCGACGATCCACTTCATCTTCCGCTTGCTTAAGGCTTTCAACGACTTCTTCCGCCCGGCTGTGCATCGGATGATCAGCTTCTCCGCCTGCTTCTTGGACGCTTGCGTGCATGTCGTTGGAATGGCCACCTGAATCAGGCAGGCGTCAGCCGAACTCGGCGCTTGCTCAGCTTCAAAGCGATTTCAGCCCATTCCTCGGCTTCGCTTTCCAGCACATCGGCGACGGTGCGATAATTGTCAGCATGCTGCGGGTTTTCGAGGGCCTTCATCCGGTATTGCCTCGCCTTGTCGAGGGTTCTACGCGCCTTCCTGGTCGCCATCTTCAGTTCCGCGGCTTGCATCATCTCCTCATTTCCTGACACTGCACAATGGCCGCCCGGCTTGGGCGGACGCCATGCGACGATACCGCTTGCCCGATAGCGTCTGTCGGCGATGTCCGCGCTTGGCCAACGGCATGGCGCATCGACCGCTCGGTGAGCATATAATGAGGCATTCGCTGGTCGGAGCAGTGCCATGACCATGCCAAGTGTCCGCACCTTCGTCATCTTCGCCGTCGCACTGATCGGCTCGGCGGCAGTCGGTCTGATGGTGCCTCCCACCTGGACGGTGGAGCAGACCCGGCTGGACGCCCAAACCGACAGCGACGGCACCTACTATGTCGCGGAGGGCAAGCGCGTCCACTTCGAGGCCGTGCCGCTGGCACAGTCCCCCCTCGAACAGTCGCGACTGCGCGAATCGGGCGAGGCGCCAGCCATCACCGAACAGTACGTAGCGACGACGGAAATCCAGGACGGCCAGTCGCAGACGGCCTACTACCGGCTCGAAGGAAAACGCCATTGGGGCGTCTGGTCGCTGCTGCCGGCCTTGGTGGCGGTGCTGCTGTGCTGGCTTACCAAGGAACCGGTGACCGCGCTGCTCGGCGGCATCGTCGCCGGGGGGCTGATGCTTGGCCGCTACGACATCGCCGGCGAAGTACTGATCCCCTCGATAGCCACCACCAACGCCGCCGGCATCGTGGTGCTCTACCTGTGGCTGCTCGGCGGCCTCATGGGGGTATGGTCGCGCACGGGCGCGGCGCAGGCGTTCGCGGAGTTCATGACCATCCACTTCGTGCGCGGCCCGCGCACCGCCAAGCTGGTGGCATGGAGCCTCGGCGTCATCTTCTTCCAAGGCGGCACGGTAAGCACGGTGCTGGTGGGCACCACCGTCCGCCCCATCGCGGACAAGGAGCGGGTAAGCCACGAGGAGCTGGCCTATGTCGTGGACTCCACGGCATCGCCCATCGCCTCCCAGCTTGCCTTCAACGCTTGGCCCGGCTACGTCCAGGCGTTCATTTTCGTCGGTGGCGTGAGCTTCCTGGCTACGGAAGCCGACCGCCTCGCGTTCTTCTTTCAAAGCGTACCGTTCTGCTTCTACGCTATCTTCGCCGTGCTCGGCACCTTTCTGCTCAGCATCGAAAAGCCGCTGTTTCTGGGCAAGGAGCTAGGGGCCGCCATGCAGCGGGCACGCGCCACGGGAGAGCTCGATGCCAAGGATGCCGAACCCTTGAGCGCCGAGGAACTGCAAAGCAGCAACGTGCCCGAGGGCTACAAGCCTCACATCATCGAGTTCTTCCTACCTCTCGGCGTACTTATCGGCGTCGCCATCGGCACCTTCATCGTCTACGACTCGCCCAAAGTCCACTGGGCGTTCGGCACGGCGCTGCTGCTGGCCGCCGGCATGGCGCTGGCCAAGGGCATGACGCTGAAGAACCTGCTGACGGGCTTCCACGACGGCATCAAGGGCGTGGTGCTCGGCTCCGTCATCCTGCTGCTGGCCATCACCATCGGCGGCATCAGCAAGGAAACCGGCGGCGGCACGTTCCTGGTGGAGCAGCTGGGTACAGCCATCCCGTACTTCCTGCTGCCGGTGCTGCTGCAATTGATGACCATGGCCATCGCGTTCTCCACCGGCACCAGCTGGGGCACCTACGCCGTCGCCTTCCCGCTGGCCATGCCGCTGGCCTGGGCGGTGGCCAACGCCCATGGGCTGTCCCATCCCGAATTGTTCATGACCCTGTGTTTCGCCGCAGTGATGGACGGCAGCGTCTACGGCGACCAGTGCTCGCCCATTTCCGACACCACGGTGCTGAGCTCGGTCTGCACGGGCTGCGATCTCATGGACCATGTGCGCACGCAGATCCCCCAGGCCAGCGTCGCCGCGGCTCTTGCGGCAATCTGCTGGACCGGCGTGGCGATCTTCACGGCTTAAATCCCATCACGAGGATGACGATGGACGCATTGCAACGAGCGAGACAGGGCGACCTGCCCGGCGACGACGAAGCGCTGGCGCTGGCCGATTTCAAGGATACAGCGGCGCTGGCAGCCCTGGCCGCGGACATCCGCGACCGAGGCTTCCTCAATCTCGTTACCTATTCGAGAAAAGTGTTCATCCCGCTGACGCACCTGTGCCGGGACGTCTGCCACTACTGCACCTTCGCGCAGACGCCATCGAATCTCGATGCTCCTTACATGGCCTTGGACGACGTGCTGGAAGTGGCCCGACACGGTGCCGAAATGGGCTGCAAGGAAGCGCTGTTCACCTTGGGCGAAAAGCCGGAATTGCGCTACCGGGCAGCGCGGGAATGGCTGGCCGAACACGGCTACGCCACCACTCTGGACTACCTGGGCGACGCGGCCCGCACGGTATTCGACGAGACCGGCCTGCTGCCTCACCTGAATCCGGGCAACATGACGCCGGCCGAGATCGCCTCCTTGCGCCCGGTGTCGCCCTCCATGGGCATCATGCTGGAATCCGCTTCCGATCGGCTTACCGAAAAGGGCATGCCCCACTACGGCTCTCCTGACAAGGTGCCGGCGGTGCGCTTGCGAACCTTGGCCGATGCCGGCGCGGCCAAGGTGCCGTTCACCACAGGCATCCTCATTGGCATCGGCGAAACCCGTCGTGAACGCATCGAATCCCTGCTGGCCATCCGGCGGATTCACGCCGAACACGGCCACATCCAGGAAATCATCGTGCAGAATTTTCGGGCCAAGCCCAGCACGAAGATGCGCCAAGCCCCCGAGCCGGACCTCGACGATCTGCTGTGGACCATCGCGATCGCCCGCATCGTATTCGGCAGCGAGATGAGCATCCAGGCGCCCCCGAACCTGAGCCCCGGCGTACTGCCGCGCATCGTCGCCGCCGGCATCGACGACTGGGGCGGCGTATCCCCATTGACGCCGGATTTCGTCAACCCGGAAGCGCCTTGGCCCCACCTCGACGAACTGGCCCGGGAAACCGCCGCCGCCGGCAAGGAACTGCACGAGCGGCTGACGATCTACCCCCGCTTCGCCGGCGACCTGGACGCCTGGGTGGACGACGGCCTCAAGAATCGGGTACTGGATCTGATCGACGCCGAGGGGCTGCCGCGCACCGACCCCTGGTGCCCCGGCGACGACACCCCGCCGCCAGCCTCGGTGCTGGAGCGAATCGACACGCCGCCGGCGCAGGTCTCGAACGACGTGCGCCGGATTCTCAACCTCGCCGACGCCCGGCGAGAGCTGGCGGAAGACGACATCGTGCGCCTGTTCCGCGCCCGCGGCGACGACTTCAACGCCGTCGTCCAGGCCGCCGACGCGCTGCGCCGACGCGACAACGGCGACGCCGTCTCCTTCGTGGTGAACCGCAACATCAACTACACCAACATCTGCTACTTCAAATGCCAGTTCTGCGCCTTCTCCAAGGGCAAGCTGGCGGAGAACCTGCGCGGGCGCCCCTACGACCTGAGCCACGAGGAGATCCAGCGCCGCAGCCGGGAAGCCTGGCAGCGCGGCGGCACCGAAGTGTGCATGCAGGGCGGCATCCACCCGGAGTACACCGGCGCCACCTACCTGGACATTCTGCATGCCGTCAAGGACGCCGTGCCGGAGATGCACGTCCACGCCTTCTCGCCCTTGGAGGTGTGGCAGGGCGCGGCCACCGCCAACCTCTCCCTCGAAGACTATCTGCGCAAGCTCAAGGACGCCGGCCTCGGCACCCTGCCCGGCACCGCCGCGGAGATACTGGACGACGAAGTCCGCGCCGTGATCTGCCCGGACAAGATCGACGCCGCGCAGTGGCTGGAAGTGATGGCAACCGCCCACAAGGTCGGGTTCCGCACCACCGCCACCATCATGTACGGCCACGTGGAGCAGCCGCGGCACTGGGCCCGCCACCTGGTCCGGGTGCGCGACCTGCAGCAGAAGACCGGCGGCTTCACCGAGTTCGTGCCGCTGCCGTTCGTCCACATGGAAGCGCCGCTCTACCTCAAGGGCCGGGCGCGGCGCGGCCCCACCTTCCGCGAAGCGATCCTGATGCACGCCGTCGCCCGCCTCGCGCTGCACCCGCACATCGCCAACATCCAGGCGAGCTGGGTGAAGATGGGCCACGCCGGCGTCGTCGCCGCCCTCAACGCCGGCTGCAACGACCTCGGCGGCACCCTGATGAACGAGAGCATCACCCGCGCCGCCGGCGCCGGCCACGGCCAGGAGACCTCGCCGCGACGGATGATCGCCATGATCGAGGCGGCTGGCCGAATCCCCCGCCAGCGCACCACCACCTATGCGGACGCCCCCCCGCCAGCCGTCCGACGCGGCTTGGCGGCCGGCGGGCTGGCCCGGATCGTCAACACCCCGGCGCGCAAGTACGAACGCCGCCGAACCCACGAACTGGTGAAGAACCGGATCCGGGCGGTGGACGTTCGGTAGCGTCTCTATCCATATTGTGCCAGATGGGACGACGAGGCGTTCTCCGCGTTCCATCGGGCTCCCAAAAAGCCTGCCTGCTGCGCTGCGACCGGGCGTTGCAGCAGCCGCGTCCTTCGCCGTACGCGGTCCTTTTCGGCCCTACACCCGGAGTACGCCGGCGACACCTACCTGGACATCCTGCGCGCGGTCCGGGAAGCCGTGCCCGAAATGCACGTCCACGCCTTCTCGCCCTTGGAGGTGTGGCAGGGCGCGGCCACCGCCAACCTCTCCCTCGAAGACTATCTGCGCAAGCTCAAGGACGCCGGCCTCGGCAACCTGCCCGGCACCGCCGCGGAGATACTGGACGACGAAGCCCGCGCCGTGATCTGCCCGGACAAGATCGACGCCGCGCAGTGGCTGGAAGTGATGGCAACCGCCCACAAGGTCGGGTTCCGCACCACCGCCACCATCATGTACGGCCACGTGGAGCAGCCGCGGCACTGGGCCCGCCACCTGGTCCGGGTGCGCGACCTGCAGCAGAAGACCGGCGGCTTCACCGAGTTCGTGCCGCTGCCGTTCGTCCACATGGAAGCGCCGCTCTACCTCAAGGGCCGGGCGCGGCGCGGCCCCACCTTCCGCGAAGCGATCCTGATGCACGCCGTCGCCCGCCTCGCGCTGCACCCGCACATCGCCAACATCCAGGCGAGCTGGGTGAAGATGGGCCACGCCGGCGTCGTCGCCGCCCTCAACGCCGGCTGCAACGACCTCGGCGGCACCCTGATGAACGAGAGCATCACCCGCGCCGCCGGCGCCGGCCACGGCCAGGAGACCTCGCCGCGACGGATGATCGCCATGATCGAAAGCGCCGGCCGGCGTCCTAAGCGGCACCCTCTTACCGCAACTGTCCGGCATCGAACATCGCGTAGATGCGCGTGGTTCGCAGTTCCCCGGCATTGTCTCGGGCATGGGCTTTGAGCGTCGCTTCCCACTCCAAGCCGAGCCGTTCGGCAACTGCCCAGCTGCGCGTGTTGCGGTCGTCCATCGTGATCTGCACCCGTTTCGCGTCGAGCGTTTCGAAGGCCAGTCGCGTCAGCGCGCGGGTGGCCTCCGAGGCATAGCCCAAGCCGACGCAGTCCGTGCGAACCCAGTAGCCGATGCCGAACTTGGGTACGCTCCAGTCCACTGACTCGAAGCCGCTGGCACCGACGATCCGGCCGCTTGGCTTGCGCGTCAGCAGCACCGGATAGGAGCGCTCTTCCTGCGCCTGCCGCGCCGCTGCTGCGCAAAACGCCTGCGCTTCGTCGAGGCCGTAGGGTGCCTTCGCCCACTCCATCCACTGGTGCAGTTCGGGGTAGGACGCGGTCACCGCAGCGAGCAGACGCTCGGCATCCGCGAGCGCCGGCGGACGCAGAATCAGGCGCTCGGTTTCCAGCTGTTCGGGAAATCGCGGCGTCAAGTTTTCGTCAGAGCGGATTGCCGTAGATGTCGAACTGGTGGTAGCGAAGCCACGACGGATCGTAGTCGGGGTCGCGGTCGAACCGTTGCGGCGTGGCCCACTCGGGCTTGACGTTGGTGTCGAAGTCCGATGGAAGTTCGCCCGAAGTCCGCTTCGACAGCTCGTCATGCAAAGGCATGAAGACCCGCGCCAACGCTGGAGGCATGGCACCCTTGCCAGACGGCGAGGATTGCGTGACCAGACGTTCGCCCGTGTTCTCGTCGGGGCGAAAGACCGCCTTAGCGTATTCCGCCTGCCCCGCCTTGTCCTCCTCGGTCATGGCTGCGTTGACGGTGCGGCCCACCGGCACGACGGGCGTGTAGGGGCCCTTGGTGAGACTGTCGGCCGGGCCTAGTTCCACAGGCAGGGGGCCAGCGCCGACGGTAAGCTGGCCGTGGTCGCAGCGCACCCAGAAGCCGCCGTGGGAACCGTCGGGAAAGGCATAGCGGGGCAACTCCTCCGAGAACGTGTAGGCGACGTCCCGGATGCCAGGGGCGTATTTCTCCGAGGCGGCCCGCTCGCACAGGATGTGGCGCGCCGAACCGACCCACTCGGGCGTCATGAACACGAAGCGCGGTAGCGTCCGCGGGGCCATGGCGTCGTGCAGGGAGCGCAGCACCGCGCCCAGCACCGGGTGTTCGGGAACCGCGCCGTGCAGTTGCCAGCGGGAGAGCTTCCTCAGCCGTGCATGGGCGGCAGCCACCACTTGCGGATCTCTGCCGTGGTGGAGGATGCGGGCCAGGTTGCTCATGATGGAATGGTCGCCCTGGATCTTCAGGTCGCATTCCCGCGCCGGCAGTTCTCCGCTGGATGCCTGTACTGCGGCGCCGTCGAAGCGGGCATGCCAAGCCAGCGAACCGCCGACGCGCAGGTAGGCCGGCGGGTTGCGGGCCACTTCGCAGAAGGTGAACGCGCCGAGATCGGCCAAGCCGTCGGCATGCCGCGCTGCGGCCGCGGCCAGAGCTTGTACCGCCGTCGCTACCCATTCCTCGGACGCGAAACTCAGTTCCCCCACGCCGTCGGCCATGGCTGCCAGCACCGCCGACAGATGCCCTTTCCCTATAGTCATTGTTCTTTCCCCGTACATCCCGACTGCAGATGGCACCAAGCCTACACTGGCTGCTCGCGATCGGCGAGACTTCGACAACAGGCACCCACCGCCTTGACAATCTCGGGACGCTTCCTAGTCGCCATTGCGCTGCCTGCCCGTCCCTCTCCTTGGCAGCGACGTGCTATCCAGTGCTAGCGAGGTTCCAACTCGGACCAACGAAGCACGTGTCGACATGGCAGCCTGTCCATCGCTGGTGGCGAGCCGAGTGGAAGCTGGAACCTCGCGCCCTTAGTTCAAGGGGCGTCGCATCGGCAAACTGGACTCAAGCGTCAACTTTCTCGACGCTCAAAGATTCCATGCCGGCAGCAGATGGTGGTCCACGAGCAGCGTGACGAACAGCGCCATCAGGTAAACGATGGAATAGCGGAACATCGCCAGCGACGCCCGTTCCTTGCCGCGCAGCAGGGCGACGGCCCAGTAGAGGAACACTCCCCCCAGAACGATGGCGCCGGCAAGGTAGACCAAACCGCTCATGCCGACGGCTACCGGCAGCAGGCTGACCATGCACAGGGCGATGGTGTAGTACAGGATCCAACGCCGCGTATAGGCATCCCCGTGGGTGATCGGGAGCATGGGCACATCGACGTTCTCGTAGTCCTTGCGGCGATCCAGAGCCAGCGCCCAGAAATGCGGCGGCGTCCACACGAAGATGATGAGCAACAGCACGAGGCCGCCGACTTCAACGGTGCCAGTCACCGCGCTCCAGCCGAACAGCGGCGGCGCTGCGCCGAACAGACCGCCGATGACGATGTTCTGCGACGTGGCGCGCTTGAGATAGAGGGTGTAGACGAGGCCGTAGCCGATCCAGGAGGCCAAGTTCAGCCAAGCCGTCAGCGGGTTGATCCACAGCAGCAGCACGGCCATGCCGGCGATGCCGAGCGCTGCCGCGAAGGCGCCTCCGGCGACCGGCCCGATCCGTCCCCGCGCCACCGGCCGGTTGCGGGTGCGCGCCATGCGGGCGTCGATCTCGGCATCGGCGATGTGGTTGACCGCGGCGGCGGACGCCGCCACCAGGGCGATGCCGAGCAGGCCCGGCGCCAGTACATCCAGCGGCGGCGCGGCGGGCGTCGCCAGGAACATGCCCACCAGGGCGCACAGCAGCATCAGCAGCACCACGCGCGGCTTGGTCAGCTCCAGATAGTCGCGCCACGAGGCGGCGCCAGCGACTGCGCTCAAGACTTCCTCCTTGCGCTAGACTCATGCGTCTTCTTCACGAAACCAAGGACAAGCCCATGGCCGAGTACGTTCCAACCCCGATCCAGTGGGTGCGCGATCAAGTGGAACTCTACGAGAGCAGCGGCGGCACCCGGGGCACCGAACTGCTCGAAACCGGCCTGCCCTGCATCCTCGTCACCCACCGCGGCAACAAGACCGGCGCCGTCCGCAAGACGCCGCTGATGCGCGTCAAGGACGGCGACAGCTATGTGCTGGTGGCCTCCCAGGGCGGTGCGCCGAAGAATCCGGTGTGGGTCCATAACCTGCGCGCCGACCCGCACGTGGACATCCGCGACAAGACCGAGGTGTTCGCCATGCGCGTACGCGAAGTAGAGGATGCCGACGAGCGGGCACGAGTCTGGGCGCTGGCCGTGGAAGCCTTCCCGCCCTACGAGGAATATCGCAACAAGACCTCGCGCACCATCCCGGTGTTCCTCGCCGAGCCGGCGTAGCCAGATCGTCAAGCTCAGTGCCACGACAGGCGGCTCGATTCGGCTTTGTAGAGGATGTAATCGCGCAGGCGGCAGGCGATTCCGTAGTCGATATAGGGCACCGAGACCATGTCGGAGGCGAGATGGATACGCAGCGTGGCAAGCCCCTTGCGGCGCTGCAGCGGCGACCGGGCGACGGAGACGGCCTGCGCCTTGCGGAACAGAAAAGCATTCACCCGGTAGCCGATCAAGCCCGAGCGGCTGGACAGCCCGTGGTCGTCGTGCATATAGCCGCGTCGCCGCCAGCTTTGCCAGGCAAGAGCCGTGGCCGGCGCGATCCAGGCAAGACACCACAGGCCGGACGGGCCCAGCAGCGGCAGCAGAACGACGGTTGCCGCTAGCGCTGGCACGATCCCACCGCCGAGAACGCGCCCCCGCATGTAGTAGGGAGAAATGCCTGTGAACGGTTCCTTCGCCGGTACCAGGCTCAGCCCCTCGCCTTCGCTAGGGAACATCCGCGCCCGCAGATCGCTGACGAGATCGGCATCGAGCAGTGGCACCACCAGCCGCTGCGTAACTACCTGCCCACTGGGATTCGTGGTGGGAATGCCGCTGGCGGCTGGCAAGACCCGCAGCCGGTAGCGCCGAAACCAGCGCATGAGCATGCTCTGAATCAGGACCAGCTGCTGGATCTTGCCGGCTTCCACCACGGTCTCCTTGCGCGTCAGCAGCCCCGAGCGCGAACGGAACGCGCTGCCCTCCAGCAGCAACACGAAATCGTGGTAGCGCAGGAACGCGGAAGCGATGGTCACCATCAGAAGCAGAGCCAATAGGGCAAGCGCGACACCCGCCACGGCGGTGGATCCCACCAGCAGGCCGAGCTGTGCGAACTCCGCCGTCGCCGCATCCACGATCCTGGCCACCACGGCATGGATGGTCTCTTGGTAGGGCTGATAGAGAATCGGCAGGAACGCGAGTGCGCCGAGTACGCTCCGGTCCGTAACGCCGATGCGCACCATGTCGCGCCCGTCGAGGCGCAGCAGAACCCGCGCCTTCCGCGCCTTCGTCCCGGCTTCCTCCGTCGAGGGCTGCTCGTTCGGCGGCGGCAACCTCCCCTCGATACGCCTTCGCAGCGCATCGGCGAACTGCCGCGATACTGCTGGCAGGTGGCCCTCCAGCTTGGTGGAGCCGGCGGTATCGAAACTCAACGTGGCCAAGTCGAGCAATCGGTAGACGGGAGACTGCTCGACGTTCACGCCCTGGATGCGGTTGAACCGCACATCGAGCTCGGACTTCCTGAACACCCCTTGGCGGATCAGGACGCCGTCTTCGCCGAGACGAAAGCGAAAGCACCAGTAGCGCAGCAAGGCCACTGTCGCCATCGCTGCCAGCACGGCTCCGGTTACCGCCAGCGACGTCGTCACCGGCGCCTGCGTCCACAGGTAGACCAGAGAACCTGCCGAGGCAGCCGTCTGCGCGATGTTGCCGAGGATGCTTCGCACGGTGCGGGCGAAGAAGAACAGCATGGAGAACGGCGAAGTACGCTGCCAAGCACCGGATTCAGGCATGTCGGACACCTTCCCCGTCTAGCCGCCAACGGGGCCGTCTTGCCGGGCTTCGTCGTCGGGGCGCGGGCGCAGGCCGAGCTTGCCGACAATGAAGACGCGCAGGCGTTCGGCGCGCTCTTCGCCCAGCCCGGCGATTTGCAGATCGCCGCCGCCGCCGCCGGCGGTGAACACGGTCAGCGTTGCCAACCCGAAGCGGCGATCCAGGGGTGCGCTGCTGGTCACCGCATGCTGCACCCGGTTGCATGGCACTGCGGCCATGGAGCGCCACAGGACGCCGGACTTGTAGAGGATGTCCTTGTCGCGCACTGCGTAGCCCCGATGCGGCACCTCCACTGCCGGCCAGCTCAGCGACCAGCATGCCCAGAGGCCCAGTACGGCCCAGACGGCCAGCGGCATCCAGGCTTCCAGCCAAGCCAGCTGCGCGGCGCGAAGGGCGAAATAATGGGCTGCCGCCGCCAGCGCGAACGCCACCACGACATGGATCAGCTTCTTGGCCTGCAGGCGACGCACGAATCGAGGATGCAGCGCCTGCCAATCCACCTGTTCCGCAACCGGCAGGGATTCCAGGGGCACTTCGGGGTTGACGAACATTGCCGGGCCAGTCGAAAAGGGCGGCATTATAGCGACGAGGCTGCCGTTGTGGACGATTGGGAGCGGCGTTCAGAAGCGGCGGCGTTCCGATTCCGGCCCTGCACGGCGCATCTTTTCCTCCATCTCCTCCTCCATCTCCTCGGCACTGCGCATGTCCGCCAAGTCCAGGGTGAAGTTCGGACGCTCTGGTGGTCTCAGCTTGTCCAACAGTTCGCGGCGCTCCCGACCGGAGAGGCCGAGTTCGCTCAACTCCGCACGGCTCAGCCCAGCCACGCCTTCGCGCACCGCGATGCCGCCCTGCTCCGGGCGCAGCAGGCGGCCGAGGGCGGCGCGTTCGGCGAAGCTCAGGCGAGTTCCGAGCACGTCGTAATCCAGCCAGGCATCGAAGGCCAGCGGCGCCACCCGCCGCAGCATCCCCGCCATAACTCGCCCGTATTCGCGGATCTCCCACTGGGCGTGCTCGTCCACCCGCAGCGTCAGAAAGTGAAGCAGGTTGTGCAGATCGATTTTCCAGTACCACTGGGTATAGGTGGATAGCGGCAGGTCGATGCGCGCCAGTTCCCGAGCCACATCCTCGGCGAGCAGCCAGCCGTAGGTTTGCGCAGCGTCCCGACGCAGCTGCTGCCAGCGTTGGACCGCGGCGGCGTACAACGCGGCCGGCGCCGCCTGCGCCTCGCGGCCCTGGTTGTTGACGCTGCTCTGGTAGGCGAAGTTGGCGGCTTCCGGCGTGTGGAACAGCAGTGGCAGCAGACTGTAGCGAGCGCTCAGTTCGTTCACGGACGCCGTTCGGTGCCGTACCCATTGGCGGGCGACGAACAGGGGCATCGAACAGTGGAACTTGAACTCCACCATCTCGGACGGCGTGGTGTGGGCGTGCCGTTGCAGATAGCGGATCAGGCCGCGCGTCTCGCTGACCTTGCGCGTCCCCGCGCCGTAGCTGACGCGCGCGGCACGCTCGATGTCCTGGTCCGTACCCATGTAGTCCACCAGCGACACGAAGCCGTGGTCGAGTACCGGGAAGTAGCCGCCAAGGATCTCCTCCGCGGCGGCGGCGATAGGACGCTTGGTTTCCATATCAATGATCTGCCGTGCTTCGCTTGAGCCATTTTCGCACCAAGCGAGGCGCGATTCCGATAGGGTGCCGCAACAGCGCCAGCTCGCGGCGCTTCCGCCGCCTTCCGCGGCCCCCATGGGCGCGAGCTCCGCGCAGGACGACGGACGTCCGCGACGCGAGTACGGCGCCATGCTGCCCGACGGGCCGGCCCGGAACGGTCCCGCCGCCATCGATCCAGAATCCCCCAGAGCCCGAACAAGGGAGCGAGTTCCAACAGACAAGTCCGGACAGCATGGTGATCCCCCGCGAGGGCTTCGCTATGATCCGCGACGCTGCCGAAGCGCCCAAGTGTCCCGAATCCACACGCGCCAGGGCGTGTCGGCGTAAAACACGGTATCTTGCGAACCTCGAAACGCCAGGAAACGGCTATGGAGATCACGCCATCGCTTGTTCGAGAAGCGCACACCCTCGCGGACGCGATGCGCGCCGTGGAAGGCGCAAGCCGAGGTTGATGGCGGACTGAACGGCGATGCGTTTCGTCATCTACGGGGCCGGCGGCATCGGCGGCACCATCGGCGCGCGGCTGCATCAGGCCGGGTTCGACGTGGTTCTCATCGCCCGCGGTTCGCACTTCAAGGCCATCGTCCGCCACGGCCTTCGTTTCGTCTCGCCTACCCAGGACGTCGTTCTCTCCATCCCTTGCGTGGCGCATCCGAAGGATGCCGAAATCAGGCCGGACGACGCGGTGATCCTGTGCATGAAGGGCCAGCACACCGAGCAAGCGCTCCGCGATCTGTACGCCGCCACCGGCGGCCAGGCGCATGTGATCTGCTGCCAGAACGGGGTCGAGAACGAACGCCTCGCGCTGCGCCGCTTCCCGCACACCTACGGTATGGTGGTGATGCTGCCAGCCGAGCATCTCGAACCGGGCGTGGTGGTGAACTTCGCCGAAGGCACCGCCGGCGGCCTCGATGCCGGCTGCTATCCCTCCGGCGTGGACGCCTTCATCGGGGATGCGACCACGGCCTTGACCCAGGCCGGCTTCAGCGCCGTGCCGGACCCCGTCATCATGGGCCAGAAGCACGCCAAGCTGCTGAACAATCTGAACAACGCCGTCCAAGCCGCCACCGGCACCGGCTCGCGCACCCTATCCCGCCTGCTGCGGGAGGAAGCGCTGGCCTGCTACCGCGCCGCCGGCATCCACTGCGCCAGCGCGGAGCACGCCCGCGCCCGCCGAGCCGGCATCCGGGGCGGCGAGGTGCCCGGCCACGACCGCCACGGCGGTTCCTCTCTGCAGAGCATTCTGCGCGGCGCCGGCGATATCGAAACCGACTACCTCAACGGCGAAATCGTGCTCTTGGGCCGCATGCACGGCGTACCCGTGCCGGCCAACGCCGTCGTGCAGGAAGTCGGCAACCGCCTTGTGCGGGACAATCTGACCGTCGGCAGCCTAGCGATCGAGGAGCTCGAACAGCTCGTGCGCGAAGCCATCGGCTAGCTCGGGCCGGCAGTCGTCAAGAGCCCGCGTTCACGCCGATGCGCAGCACCTGCAGGACGCCGCCTGCCAACGCCGCCGCCGGCACGGGGTTGTTGGACATGCAGGCCTTGCCGTCGGCGGTGAAGTCCACGTCCCGGGTATAGGTTCCCGACAAGGGCACCGGATAGGCGACGAAGCGCTCTTCAGCGGGGATGAACCGATAGATGCGATCGGTCATGTTCTCGTTGATCCGGATGTCTTGGGTTTGCGGATGCGCCGCCAGCGCGTAGGGCACCGGCGATGGCCATCCCGTCGTCCCTTCTACAAGTCCTGCAAGTCGCCCCGACTCGGCTGGCGAAGCTCGGCCATTGCGGTGCCATCGGTTCGTCGTGGGCGGGATCGGAGGCATCTCCGCCCGACAACTTCCGATGCGCTTTCATTTGCGACTTCGATAGGAGAGCTGCCTTGCGTATGCACAACGTCTCCTGCTGCGACTTCCAACGGACGGGACGACTGAGGCTGCTTGGCTACTGTGCGGATTCGTCGTCCCCGGCACGATCCCGGCCTTCGGCTAGCAGTGTGCGGGCGTAGGCGCGCGAGTCGTCGGTGACGGTCCGTCCGCCGAGCATCCGCGCGAGTTCCTCCGTACGTTCGGCAGCGGCGAGGGCGTCGATGACGGTGTCCTGGTCGCTGGTCTTGCGCACCTTGAAGTGGACATCGCCCAAGGCGGCGATTTGCGGCGCGTGGGTGATGGCGATGACTTGGGTGTTCTTGGATAGCCGTCGCAGCAGGCGCCCGAGCACATCCGCGGTGGTGCCGCCGACACCGATGTCGGCCTCGTCGAGGATGAGGCAGGGCAGGCTCGATCGTTCCGCCGCCACCATCTGAATAGCCAAGCTGATGCGCGACAGTTCGCCGCCGGAGGCAATGTCGGCAAGGCTTCCGGCGGGATAGCGGGGATTGGTGGCCACCTTGAACTCGACGGCTTCCAGGCCTGCGGCCGATATCGCGGGTTCGAACTCGACGGCGAGCGAGGCGTCCTTCAAGCCGAGTTGCGCCAAGGCGGCCGTCGCCCTCTCGGAAAAAGGCACCGCTGCTGCTCGCCGGGCCTTGGACAGCGCTTCTCCAGCAGATCGGAATCGGGCTTCGGCTTCGGCGGCGCGCTCGGCCAGCTCGTCGAGACGGGTTTCGTCCACGGTCAGGGCGTCGAGCTCGGCGGCGAGGGCGTCCAGGCGCGCGTCCAGCTCGGTGGCGGGGACGCGGTGCTTGCGCGCCACATCGTGGATCGCGGCCAGGGCAGCGTCGATCTCGGCCAGCTCGGAGTCGTCTTCCGGGAACGAATCCAGGTAGCGACGCAGTTCGCCCAAGGCTTCCTCCAGGTGGGTCTGGGCGGAGGTCGTCAGTTCCACAGCGTCGCGCAGCTCGGCATCCTCTTCGTTGTCGAGCAGATTGACCAAGCGCGACAGGCGCACGATCAACTCGTCGTCGAGTTCGGCCACCGCGCCGCCGATGGACTGCATCAGTTCCTGCGCCCGACTGAGCCGCTTGTGGGCAGCTGCAAGCTCGTCAACGCGATGAACCACATCGCCGAGCACCGTCAACTCCTCCACCTGATAGCCGAGCAGGCTCTTGCGCTCCCGGGCTTGTTCCCTCGCGGCGAGGCGTTCCGTCCGCAGCCGGGCCAGTTCGACGCTCTGCCGATAACTGCGGGCAGTCTTCGCCACCAACCCGGGTGCCACCCCGAAGTCGTCGAGCAGGCGACGCTGGACATCCCGCTGCAACAGCTGCCGATGCTCGTGCTGCCCATGCACATCGATCAGCGGCTCGGCCAGGGATTGCAGCACGGCCAGCGTCGCCGGCACGCCGTTGACGAACGCCCGCGAACGGCCTTCGCTGGCGCTGCGTCGCACCAGGCAGGTGCTTTCGTCGCCAGGCGCGAGCATGGCGAGGTCGGCAAGCGCCTGCCGCAGTCGCGGCTGATCGCCGATGTCGAACTCTGCGCTCACATCGCAGGCATCGGCGCCGGGGCGGATCTGCGAACGCTTGGCGCGGGCACCGAGCACCAGCGATAGGGCATCGAGCAGGATGGACTTGCCGGCGCCGGATTCGCCGGTAATCACCGTCAGTCCCAGGCCGAACTCGATGTCGAGCTCGGCCACCAGGGCGAAGTTGCGGATGTTGAGCGCTTTCAGCATGCAGGGCCAATGAGAAGATGCCGTGGACGATCGCTTCCTTCGGAGGGCCGAACAGTGCGCCGAAAGCTCGCCCCGGCGGCAGTTTCGCAACTCGCCGTCACCGTCAATCCTCGTCGTCGACAGGCGGCGCCGACAGCTCCGTCACAGCATCGAACATCGCTTCGGCGGGAACGATAGCCACGCCATCAAGGGCAACTCCCGCGGGCAAGGCCGAGACCGCGTCCAAAATCGTCTGGCCGAATTCCCGCTGATCGCACGAGATTCTCATCTTCGCGCTGGTGTCATCCGCTTCGTATACGCGAACGATGCGATAGGCTTCGTCGCTTCTTGCCGCTTCCAGCAACTCGCTGTACGAGAGATGGTACTCGCGGTTGAAGCCACCCATTGTGGTCTTGACTTCCAGCTTCTCCCAGGAATCCTGGCGGAGAATACGGAAATCGCAAGGCGCAATTGCGTTGTAATCCGAAGTCCATTCGTACTTGGCAACCTCTTCGGTATCCAGGCAGCGCGCCAGATAGCAGTCCACTAGTTCTTCTCCAAGTCTGCCGATCTCTTCTGCGTTCCGTCTTGCATCCTGGAGAGCATCCCTGGACAGTCCCACGGTTCGCATGCGACTTCGTATTCGGGCCACTGCTGGCGCATGTCCAATAGCAGCCTCAAGCAGATCCGCGTCGTTCACTAGCTGCCACACGGGATGGGAAAAGGTACCGCTGCGGTCTCGCACATATTTTGCAGATCGTCCGCGTCCAGCGACATCATCCGACGACCCCCAGCATCTCGTCGAGTTCTCGAAAGACCGGACGATCTTCCTGCTCGGTTCTCGAGAAGAGCACTATGGTCAGCGTGTCCGGATACGATTCTTCTCCTTCGAACCTGAACAGGGCCAAGTCTTGGGGCCTTAGAACGCCGAAGCGCTCAAGCTGGTCTTCCGGGTTGCCAACGAGTTCCCCATCCAAACGCCAGTTTTTGTAGCCGCTGCCTTTGATGATCTTGCGTTGCAGGTTTACCGGAGGTGCCGCGGCTGGCCCCACGATCCAAATGTCGATGCCAAGCCTGTTTCGGCGACGACGCGCCATACCGTCAAGCCCAGGATAAAGCTGGCCCGTCAGCACATCGGCATTCAGGTTGATCGCCTTCTGGTTGCCTGCTCTGCCCTGTCTGTAGTGCCATTCGAAGAATGTAAGGTCCGACGCAGTCAGACGTTTCAAAGCGAACTTGGCAGTCATTCGGACCCTCGGATCGTCTTGATCATCTCTTCTGCCAAGGCCTTGGCCAGCAAGGGCGGAACCGCGTTGCCGATTTGTCGGAACGCCGGATTCATCGTCCCGCGGAATCGGAAGCCATCGGGAAAGGAATGCAGCCGCGCGGCCTCCCGCACCGAGATGGTACGCGCCTGCCTGCTATCGAAATGGATGTGGCTGTAGCCGTCCTTGCCGAGGTGGGCCATGAGCGTCCTGGCCGGCTGGTGCGCCGACATCTTGCGCCATTTGTTGGGAAACTTGCCGGCGTCGTAGGGCGGCACCAGTCGCCGTTGCAAACTTCGGTACCCCGCGGATCCTTCACGAAGCGACTTTCCTGCCAGTCGTTCTTGAGCAAGCCGTTCCTCAAACATCTCCTGCGCATGCCGGTAGGCTTCGGGGTACTGGTCGCCTTCGTTCATTCGTGCGAACAACTCGAAGTCCCGGGGCAGGTACCGGATGACGTGATCGTAGAGCGCATCGCCGGCCTCGTACCCAGGCCAAGTCTTCATCCGCTGTGCGTATTCGGACGGTGGGGGTTCGGCGCTGTAGCTCATCGGCGCATCGAATCTACGAGCACCGCGGCGCAAGGTGCCCGCCTTGCGTTGCTCCCGCGCATCGATGAAAGGCAGATCGCCAATCGCCTCTCTCGCCGTTGCCGCCGGCGGTAGATTGCGATGAGCTTGGGGCGGATCGAGGTACCTGTGCCCCGAGCTTGCCAAGTCTCTTCGACTTAATGTCTTGAGCGCGACAGCCCTGGATCCTTGGTATCCGGGCGGCAAGTCGGCCCAATGCGTGGGCTCCGGGAATCGTATGCCAGCGACAGCTTCGCGACGGTAGCCGATGAGAAACATCCGCTCTCGCATTTGCGGTACGCCATACCAGGAGGCATTCAGCAGCGTGTACGCACAGACGTATCCCAGGTTCGCTAGCGCTTCGCAGGTTTCCTCGGCGATGTTCCGACCGCCGTGGTTCAGTACGTCGGGAACGTTCTCCATCAGCACGGCGACGGGCTCGCAAGCCTCGATGTAGCGCAGCCACTCGCGCAACAGCCGCGCCCGCGGGTCGTACAGAAAGGCCCGCGGGTGGTCGTTGATCTCGCGCAGTTTCGAGCGCCCGACACGAGCGAACGCTTGGCAGGGCGGCCCGCCCACCACCACATCGAAAGCTTGGGCGATCGGTCCTAGCCCGAGTGCTTCCGCGAACGCCTCGGGTGCCGTCAGCGCATCGCGGGATTGGCTGTGCTCCTCGCGGCCGGCATGGAAGTTGGCACCGTGGGAGCGAGCGGCTGCCGCGTCGTTCTCCACCGCGGCCACGATCTCGAAGCCGGCGGCCTGGAAGCCGAGGGAGAGTCCCCCGCAGCCGGCAAACAAATCCAGCACCCGTGGCCGCTCTCCGTTGCGCAGCCGGGCGAGCTTTCGTGCTGCGACAGTCTTCGGTACCGTGCTGCGCGGGCCGCCGGTTGCCGTCGAGCTACGCGCCGGCACGGCTGCCCGGCGAGCGCCCGTCCCATGTCGCCGGGAGCGGGACGGGGCAGGCTTGGAATGGATGATAGGCATGCAGCTGCGGTCCGTTCGGCATGGGGATCGGCGGCTCGGAAGGACCGAACCGCCAACACAAAACGTAGCACACACAGCCCTTGCCCGGAAAGTGCCGCCGGCACGGCCGCGCAAACTCAGGGTGCGGGCGACGTTGAGGGTGTAGAGTAGCCGACGGCTCGGGCCCCAGGCGAGCCGCAACAGGCGATGGCTACCGAAACGCGACAGACAAGACCCGCGAAACTCCTGCAACCGGATGTCGGCGAGCGCGCCCAGCAGCTCTTCAAGCTGCTCGTGGAGCACTATCTGGCGGACGGCGCGCCAGTGGCTTCCAGGACGCTGGCGTCGTCCACGACCTTGGCCATCAGCTCCGCCACGGTGCGCAACGTCATGGCGGACCTCGAAGCCCGCGGCTTGGTGTCCAGCCCGCATACCTCGGCGGGCAAGGTGCCCACCCACCAGGGCCTGCGGTTCTTCGTCGACAGCCTGATCTCCGTGCAGCCCATGGACAAGCAGGCGCTACGCCGCATTCGCGGCGGCCTGAACCCGGACATGACGCCGAATCAGCTCGTGGAAGCGGCCTCTCGACTACTGTCCGGCGTCACGCACATGGCCGGCTTGGTGACGGTACCGCGTCCGGATCTAGTGTCGCTGCGGCAAGTGGAGTTCCTGCGGCTATCCGGCGACCGCGTCCTGGTCATCCTGGTGGTGAACGACCGCGAGGTGCAGAACCGCGTCATCCACACCGACCGGGAGTACGACGAGACCGAGCTCGTTCAGGCCGCCAACTACATCAACCGCGAGTTCGCCGGCCAGTCCCTGCCGGCGATCCGCGCTGGCGTACTCGACAGCATGCGCAACGACAAGGACCGGCTGGACTCCATGATGCAGACGACTCTGGACATGGCGGCCAAGGCGTTTGCGCCGGCGGCCCACGAGGATGCGGACTACGTCGTCTCCGGCGAATCCAACCTCGTCGAGTCGTTGGCCAGCATCGAGGAGGTGCGCGAGCTGTTCGACGCCTTCGCCCGCAAGGGGGCCATCGTGCATCTGCTGGACCGCTGCCTGGATACCGAAGGCATCCAGCTGTTCATCGGCGAGGAGTCGGGCTACCGCTCGCTCGAAGACTACAGCCTAGTGACGGCGCGCTACCAGACCTGCGGCCATGTCGCCGGCGTGCTCGGCGTGGTGGGGCCGACGCGGATGGCCTACCAGAGGGTGATCCCGGTGGTCGATGCGACGGCCAAGCTGCTCGGCACCGCCATCGACTACGACCAGCGCCCCCGCGCCGAAGGGGCAGGTGCCGAAGGGTAGCGGGTCGCGTCAGCCGGACTTCCGGAGGGCGGTTGAAACTTCGCCCTTCCGACACCATCTAGCGCTGTCGGTAGCGACGGGAGAAGGCACAAACCCATGGCGAGCGAAGCGAAACCCGACAACGGGGATGCCGCGAAGGCAGATGCCGAGGCGACGGCGAACGAAGCGGCTCGGACTGCGGAGGAATGCGCGGACGAGGGCGCGGAATCCATCGAGTCCCTGCGCGTCGCGCTCGAAGACGCCCAGGCGGAAGTCGCAGCCTGCAAGGACCAGGCCTTGCGCGCCGCCGCGGAGGCGGAAAACGTTCGCAAGCGCGCCGAGCGCAGCATCGAGAACGCCCACAAGTTCGCCCTCGAGGGGTTCGTGACGGACCTGCTGCCCGCTGTGGACAGCTTCGAGCGTGCCGTGCAGACGGCCGCCGATGCCGAAGCGAAGGATGAAACGGTGGCGGCCATGACGGAGGGCATCGAACTGTCTCTGAAGCTCCTCGTCGAGGCCATGCAGCGCCAAGGCATCGAGACCGTGGACCCCGTCGGCGCACCGTTCGACCCGGTGCTGCACGAGGCCATGACCATGGTCGAGGCCGCCGAGGCCGAGCCGGGTTCGGTAGTGCAGGTAGTGCAGAAGGGCTACACGGTGAATGGCCGGCTGGCGCGTCCGGCCCGCGTCATCGTCGCCCGGCAGCCGGCCGACCCGCCGTCCGCCTCCGCGGACGAACCTTGAATCGAACGGGTTGCGCCAATATTCAGCCCTGATGGATGGGTGCGGCCCGGAGCAACGCTAGGACAAGCTAGGACAAGAGAGAACAGACATGGCAAAGATCATCGGCATAGACCTGGGCACGACGAACTCCTGCGTCGCCGTGATGGACGGACGCGAACCTCGCGTCATCGAAAACTCCGAAGGGGACCGCACGACGCCTTCCATCGTCGCCTTCACCGACGGCGAAGTGCTGGTGGGCCAGAGCGCCAAGCGCCAAGCGGTGACGAATCCCGCCAACACGCTGTTCGCCGTCAAGCGGCTGATCGGGCGCAAGTTCAACGATAGCGTGGTGCAGCGCGACCTGTCCATGGTGCCCTACCACATCGTCCAGGCGAAGAACGGCGATGCCTGGGTGGAAGCCAACGGCGAACAGCTGGCGCCGCCGCAGATTTCCGCGGAGGTGCTCAAGAAGATGAAAAAGACCGCCGAAGAGTATCTCGGCGAGTCCGTCACCAACGCCGTGATCACGGTGCCGGCCTACTTCGACGATTCCCAGCGCCAAGCCACCAAGGACGCCGGCAGAATCGCCGGCCTCGATGTCAAGCGCATCATCAACGAACCCACCGCCGCCGCCCTCGCCTACGGCATGGACAAGCAACGGGGGGATTCGAAGATCGCGGTGTTCGACTTGGGCGGCGGCACCTTCGACATCTCCATCATCGAAATCGCCGAGGTGGATGGCGAGCACCAGTTCGAGGTGCTGTCCACCAACGGCGATACGTTCCTCGGCGGCGAGGACTTCGATCTGAAGATCATCGAGTACCTGGTCGACGAGTTCAAGCAGGAGAACCGCATCGACCTGAACAACGATCCCATCGCTCTGCAACGGCTCAAGGAGGCCGCCGAGAAGGCCAAGATCGAGCTCTCCTCCAGCACCCAGACCGAGGTGAATCTGCCCTACATCACGGCGGACAACACCGGGCCGAAGCATTTGGTCATCAAGCTCACCCGGGCCAAGATCGAGGCCTTGGTGGAAGATCTGGTGGAGCGTACCATGGGGCCATGCCGTACCGCGCTTACCGACGCCGGCCTTGCCGTCGGCGATATCGACGAGGTGATCCTGGTGGGCGGCCAGACCCGCATGCCGCTGGTGCAGGAGAAGGTCGCCGCCTTCTTCGGCAAGGATCCGCGCCGGGACGTCAACCCCGACGAGGCGGTGGCCGTAGGCGCCGCCATCCAGGCCGCGGTGCTCTCCGGCGACGTCAAGGACGTGCTGCTGCTCGACGTGACGCCGCTGTCCCTCGGCATCGAGACCTTAGGCGGCGTAATGAACGTGCTGATCGAGAAGAACACCACCATTCCGGCCAAGAAGCAGCAGGTGTACTCCACCGCCGACGACAACCAGGCCGCGGTGACCATCCACGTGCTGCAAGGCGAACGCAAGCAGGCGGGGCAGAACAAGTCCCTCGGCCGCTTCGACCTCACCGACATTCCTCTGTCGCCCCGCGGCGTACCGCAGATCGAGGTGAGTTTCGACATCGACGCCAACGGCATCCTCAATGTCTCCGCCAAGGACAAGGCCACCGGCAAGGAGCAGTCCATCGTCATCAAGGCGTCGAGCGGCCTGTCCGACGAAGAGATCCAGCGCATGGTGGGCGATGCCGAAGCCCATGCCGAGGAAGACGCCCGCTTCGAGGAGATGGCCACCCTGCGCAACCAGGGCGACAGCCTCGTACACTCGGCGCGCAAGATGGTGAACGATGCCGG
The DNA here is from genome assembly GCA_963422285.2 of Pseudomonadales bacterium. Lineage (GTDB taxonomy): Bacteria > Pseudomonadota > Gammaproteobacteria > Pseudomonadales > Azotimanducaceae > VXYL01. The sequence continues at coordinate 307,881 of CAXXJO010000001.1, forward strand.
CGACAAGGCCACCGAAGACGACAAGCAGGCCATCGAGACCGCCGCCAAGGATCTCGAACAGGCCATCAAGGGCGACGACAAGAGCCAGATCGAGGCGAAGATCCAAGCCTTAACCGAGGCTACCGGCAGCTTGGCGCAAAAAATGTATGCCGACCAAGCCGAGCCGGCGGAGAGCGCCGCTGGCCCTGGCGGCAGCCAGACCGATGCGAGCAGCGCGGACGAAGCAGTGGAAGCGGAGTTCGAGGAAGTGGACGACAACAAGAAGAGCAGCGGCTAGGCTTGACAGGCGGATGCTGGCAGCTGACAGCGAGGTTCGATGGCCAAACGCGACTATTACGATGTGCTAGGCGTCGATCGGAACGCTTCGGAGGCGGAAGTCAAGAAGGCGTACCGGCGACTGGCCATGAAGTACCACCCGGACCGCAACCCAGGAGACTCTAGCACCGAGGAACAGTTCAAGGAGGCCACCGAAGCCTACGAGGTGCTGGCCGACCAGGACAAGCGCACCCGCTACGACCGCTTCGGCCACGCCGGTGTGGACGGCGCGAGCAGCGCGGCCGGCTTCAGCGCCGGCGGCTTCACCGACATCGGCGACATTTTCGGCGAAGTGTTCGGCGACATCTTCAGCACCGGCAGGACGCGCACTCGCAGTGGTTCCCAGCGCGGTGCGGATTTGCGCTACTCCCTGAACCTCACCTTGGAACAGGCGGTGGCCGGCGACAGCGTGGATATCCATGTACCGACGCTCGCCAGCTGCGACGACTGCGATGGCTTCGGCACCGCGCCAGGCGCCTCGCCCTCCACCTGCCGGGAATGCCAGGGCCGCGGGCAAATCCGCGTCGCCCAGGGGTTCTTCTCCTTGCAGCAGACCTGCCCGCATTGCCGAGGCACGGGTCGCGTCATCCTCGACCCGTGCCGCACCTGCGACGGGCGCGGTCGCGTCGAGCACCGCAAAACGCTGTCGGTGAAGGTTCCTTCCGGCGTCGACAACGGCGACCGCATTCGTCTGTCCGGCGAAGGGGAGGCCGGCGTGGGCGGCGGCTCGCCAGGCGATCTGTACGTGCAGGTCGAAGTGGACCAGCACCCGATCTTCCAGCGCGACGGCACGAGCCTCCACTGCGATGTGCCGATATCCTTCGTTGACGCCGTGCTCGGCGGCGAAATCGAGGTGCCTACCCTGGACGGCCGGGTCAAGCTCCGGGTGCCGGGCGAGACCCAGACCGGCAAGCTGTTCCGGCTGCGCGGGCGCGGCGTGCCGGCGGTGCGCGGCGGCCCCACCGGGGACCTCCTGTGTCGCGTGGTGATCGAGACGCCAGTGCGGCTATCCGATGCGCAGAAGGACCTGCTGCGCGAGTTCAAGGCCAGTCTCGAAGCCAACGGCAGCACCCATTCTCCTAAGGAGACCAACTGGTTCCAGAGCGTGAAGAACTTCTTCGAGGGCCTGACGAAGTGACGGGCGAAGGTACGGGCAAAGGGATGGAGAAGAAACGGGGAAAGCGATGAGGGAAGCGACGGAGATAGCGTTGAAAGTTGCGATCTCCGGTGCCGCCGGTCGCATGGGACGGATGCTCGTGGCGGCAGTCGCCGCTGCCGAGGACTTGCGCTTGGGAGCGACCTTGGAAGCGCCCGGCTCGCCGTTCATCGGCACCGATGCTGGCGAACTGGCAGCCATCGGCGCCGCCGGCGTAGCCATTGGCGGCGACATCGCAACGGTGGTGGACGCCTTCGACGTGCTGGTGGACTTCAGCGTCCCCCAAGCCACGCTGGACAAGTTGGACGCTTGCGCGGATGCCGGCAAGGCGCTGGTCGTCGGCACCACCGGCTTCGATGCCGCCGGGCTGAGCGCGATCCGCCGCGCCGCTCGAACCGTGCCCATCGTCATGGCCCCGAACATGAGCGTCGGCGTCAACGTCGCCTTCAAGCTCATCGAGTACGCGGCTAAGACGCTCGGCGACGATGTGGATGTGGAGGTCTTCGAGGCTCACCATCGTCATAAGATCGACGCTCCCTCCGGCACCGCGGTGCGCATGGGCGAGATCCTCGCCCATGTCCTGGGCCGCGATCTCGCCACCGACGCCATCTACGGCCGGGAGGGGATCACGGGCGAGCGTCCGCGCCGCGCGATCGGCTTCCACAGCATGCGCGGCGGCGACATCGTCGGCGAACACACCGTCGCCTTCGCCGGCACGGGCGAGCGCATCGAGATCACCCACCGCGCCGCCACCCGCGAGAATTTCGCCGCTGGCGCCGTGCGAGCCGTGCGCTTCGTGGCCGACCGAGAACCGGGCCTATACGGCATGGACGACGTGCTTGGCCTAGGCTCGCCGTAGCTTATGCGTGTCCACCAGCTTTTCTTGGGCGGTTGTCGCGCTCTTCGTTCCCGACATGGATGCGAACATCAAAGCGACTTGTTTCGGAGTGGGTATCTTAGCCAGCTTGGTGTTGGCAGTCTTCACAGTAGGAGATGCCCGGGAACGGAAGACAGAGTTTAAAGTTTCATGGAAAGAAGTCTCCTTCTTGTGGATGGTGGATCGCATCGCCATCCCGCCGGAGGGTTCCGAAGGTTCGGACGGTCGCTACCTGGGGCCTGCTGGTGTCGACGGCTTGGCTGGCCAACGCCACGGACACCATCCGATTCGGCAGCGGTACGCTGATCCTGCCGTATCGCCCCGCGCTCCCCCACCGCCAAGCAGATCACCTGGAAGCTGCCCAGCGTCGGCATCGGCGGGATAGGCACCGAGTTTCGCATCTTGGGAGTAGATCGCCATCTCGGGGACGCATCTCGGACCGTACGCTGGCGTTCATTCGCGGTTTCTTCGATCAGGACGAGGCCACCGCCAACGGCCAGACGTTTCAGCCCCGTCCAGCGCGTTCCCCCATCTACATAGGCGGTGGGCCCCATTGCCCTCGAACGGGCGGCGCACTACGGCGACGGCTGGCTGCCGATGCGCATGACGGCCGCGCAACTGCCGGATGCGCGGGTCGGGTATGCGGAGCGCTGCACCGCCCTAGGCCGCACGGTCGGTCAAGAGCGTCGTCATGGGCGGCCTACCGCTCTCCGATGCCGGGGCGGCACTGCGAGACTTCCAGGAGCCGAGAGTGGATCGGTTCTGCTCGGCGAACGCTACGCCGACGACTGCCTATGGGTCGGCAGAGAGGCCCACGGCACCATCACGGAGCTGTTCGCGGCATGGTCGGAGCGTGTGGGGCACTCGGCGAGGAGCGGATCGTCGATGGGCTGGTGGCGGCTAGCACCGGGGGGCGGCGAACAAGCGCAATGACCGCCCCTGGAACCACCAGCTTGACAACGGCGGCATGCACCCCCACTATCCTCCTGCTTGCTTGACTCGAAGGGGAAGTCCATGCGCGAAGGTGCCACGGGACTGTAGTAGACCAATGCATGAAGTAGTGGTGGCGGCCATAGGTCCAATTGTCGGTGCTATCGTCGTTGCCGCGACAGGCGCATGGATGGCTATCCATCAAATCGCCTAGCTGCTCAACACGCGACAGAGGAACGTCAAGGAACGTCAACTAGCCGCGCAACACTGGAGTTCGTCTCGGAGACCGAAGTAACCAACCCCGGATGGATTGGACTCCGCGTTCGCTTCGCACAGTTGTGCAAAGCAAATCGCCTAACTAGGCTAGATCATCCAGAAACTGACGAAGACCGCTGGGCGTTCGTCCAAGCAACCATCTTCCTCAACCACTACCAACTTGTCGTCGCCAGCATGAATCACGACCTCATTGACGAGGAACTCTACTCGGAGTGTACTCGCTCAGAGCTGATTCGCATTTGGGATGATGCAGAGGCGTTCGCCATTGAACTCCGGCGTACGAAGGACTCGAAGGTCCTCTATTGTCAGTTACAAGCACTGATGGATAAGCGAAAAGGTGTTGCAGGCAACTCTATCTAACGCTGACGCCTCATCCTGATCCATCGGGAGTGTCTCGGTTGGAATTGGATATGCCGCACCACTCGCACGGCGTCCAATAGCTGCCTATTCGTCCGCATCTTGCGGCCGCAAGGTTCACGGCGACACGGGTTCGAACTGAGGCACACCGCCTAGGATCGCTTCTGGCGATGCTCCCCGGCTTGCCATAGAATGGTCATTCTCGACTGGGCGCTGCGGGTAGGGAGACGGGCGATCAGGGCGCGGTGGTTCACGCCGCCTTCAACGCCCGCGCAATCAAGGACGACATGACTGCGCTACTCGTACTGGAAGACGGGAATCTTTTCCGCGGCAGTTGCATCGGTGCGCCCGGGGTTGCCGTGGGCGAGGTGGTATTCAACACTGCCATGACCGGCTATCAGGAAATTCTCACCGATCCTTCGTATGCTCGGCAGATCGTCACTCTCACCTATCCGCACATCGGCAATACCGGCGTCAACTTCGAAGACGTGGAATCCAGGCAGGTGTGGGCGGCGGGTCTGGTGCTCCGCGACTGCCCCGCGATGCATTCGAGTTGGCGCGCTGAGGCGGCGCTGCCCGACTACCTAGCCGAAGCTGGCGTGGTGGCGATCTCGGGGCTGGACACCCGCCGCCTGACACGGCTCATCCGCGAGAAGGGGGCGCTGGCAGGATGCATCGTGGCTGGCGAAGGCACCGATGCCGAAGGCGCCCTGGCGCGGGCGCGGGCCTTCCCCGGCTTGGCCGGCATGGATCTCGCCAAGGTGGTGTCCCGTCGAGATGTCGGCACCTGGACTGGCGGCGGCTGGTCGCTGGCAGACGGCTATCGGGACGGTATCCCAGCTGGCAACGGTTGCCATGTTGTCGCCTACGACTTCGGCGTCAAGCGCAACATCCTGCGTCGCTTGGTGGATCGCGGCTGTCGGGTCACGGTGATCCCTGCCGAAACGCCAGCGGCGCAAGCCTTGGCACTGTCCCCGGATGGCGTGTTCCTCTCCAACGGGCCGGGAGATCCCGAGCCCTGCGACTACGCCATCGAGGCCATTCGGGAAATCCTCTCCACCGGCACACCGACGTTCGGCATTTGCCTCGGCCATCAGCTGTTGGCGCTCGCCTGTGGCGGCGCCACAGTGAAGATGCCGTTCGGCCACCACGGCGCCAACCATCCGGTGAAGGACCTCGACACTGGAGCGGTGGTCATCACCAGCCAGAACCACGGCTTCGCGGTGGATGGCCAGTCCCTGCCCGACGACATGGAAGTTACCCATGTCTCGCTGTTCGACGGCACCGTGCAGGGCATCCGCTGCGCCGCCTATCCGGCGTTCGGCTTTCAAGGCCACCCGGAGGCGAGCCCGGGGCCTCACGACTGCGGCTACCTGTTCGACCGCTTCGTGGACTCGATGGCCGCTCGAACCTGAACGCCGCAGCTTCCCGCCGACGCCTCGACGAGTCGTTCCGCCACGCCGAGGCGTCGGATCCTTCCACTCAAGTCCGTTTTGGATCGAGGTGCCGGCGAAGCTGCTGCCGCAGCCGCGCTGCTTCTGCTTGTGCCACCTGTCGGGCAATGGCTTCCTGGGCGACCCGCGCTTCGGCCCTCCGCCGGGCGGCGGCTTCCTCCTCGTGCGTACGCAGATACTCTCCGGCCGCCGGGTCGTACCAGCGCAGATCGGCCGGCCCCGCCACGCACAGGTACAGGTTTAGCGCCTCGCTGCGCACTCCCCAGCGGCCGCTCGGCAGCCGCAGGTAGGCCCCGTCGTCGCGCAGCGCGTAGCCTTGCAGGCGCGGCATTAGGCGCTGCCCGTCCGGATCCGATAAAGAGTACTCCCGTACGCCGATCCGGGCGTAGACTGCCGGCTTCTTCTCCCCATCCTAGCGCCACGTTCTCTCCGAGAGGATCTCCAGCGCGAACACCGGTGCCGGCCGCCCCGGCCCCAGCGCGTAGGCACCGTCCCCCGGTTTCCGCGACACGTCGAACGCCACCAACTCGTCCGCCGCGGCATCCTGCTTGTATTGGACGAATGCGTCGCTTGCCACCAGCGCGTCCTGCCGGTTGCGGAATCGCTCCCTGACCGGGCGCACGGCTGTCGCCGTGGGCGAAGCTTTCGGGCGCCTTATCGCCCTCCACGGGCAGAGCGCTCCCGTCGAGCGCGAGACGGGCGACCTCAATGCGGCGGCAACTGGCCTCAATGCGGTTGAAGTCCAGAGGAGATGCCGCATCGGGGCGGTCGAGATGGCGGCCCTCGTTTCGTCCGGCCTTCCGGCGTGGACGACGCGGCTCGATCGGCAGGCGCGACTCAGGGGCGCACCGTCGCACGTTCGCGACTTGCCCAGGAACGGATCGGGTGAATGCCTCACACGATTTCGAGAGAATAGCCATGGCGCATCGTACGACTGCGCCCGCCGACGGCAGGCCCAGGGGCCTCTTTCGGATGGGCTTTCGCACCAACCCGTGGTGTCGCGATCCTCGACCCGAAGGCTGGGATGCCGGCGCAATCCCTGGACGTTTCGAGGGCTCGAGGCTGCGCCTTGTCTACCCATCGGCCAGGAGAAGCGGTCCGCAACCGATCCTCCGTCGAGTTGTCGGCTTGTCGTGGTTGCCCTAGAATCTGCGCCCAAGTTCGCGGCTGACGGAACATCGCCACGGAAGGCGCGAGCAAGAGTTCTCCCCTCACCTGCACACGGGAATACATGACCGCGCCCACGAGCTTCGCTGCCCGCTCGCCAGCGCAGTCGGGCAAGCGCACCGACATCGAATCCGTGCTGATCCTCGGCGCCGGCCCCATCGTCATCGGCCAAGCGTGCGAGTTCGACTACTCGGGTGCGCAAGCCTGCAAGGCGCTCGCCGACGAGGGCTACCGGGTGGTGCTGGTGAATTCCAATCCAGCGACCATCATGACCGATCCGGCCATGGCGGATGCCACCTACATCGAACCCGTGGAGTGGCGCACGGTGGCGAAGATCATCGAGGCCGAACGCCCGGACGCCCTGCTGCCTACCATGGGAGGCCAGACGGCTCTCAACTGCGCCCTGGATCTGGTGCGCGAAGGTGTGCTCGAACAAGCCGGCGTCGAGCTGATCGGGGCCAGCCAGGATGCCATCGACAAGGCCGAAGACCGCGAGCGCTTCATCGCCGCCATGAACCGCATCGGCCTCGCCACCCCGCGTTCGGCCATCGCCCACAGCTTGGAGGAAGCGCAGCAGGTGCAGAGTCGGATCGGTTTTCCGTGCATCATCCGGCCATCGTTCACCTTGGGCGGCAGCGGCGGCGGCGTCGCCTACAACCGCGACGAATTCGTGGACATCTGCCGGCGCGGCCTGGATCTGTCGCCCACCAGCGAGCTGCTCATCGACGAATCGCTGCTCGGCTGGAAGGAGTTCGAGATGGAGGTGGTACGCGATCGGCGCGACAACTGCATCATCGTCTGCTCCATCGAGAACGTGGATCCTATGGGCATCCACACCGGCGATTCCATCACCGTGGCGCCGGCGCAGACGCTGACCGACAAGGAGTACCAGCTGCTGCGCGACGCCTCCATCGCCGTGCTGCGAGAGATCGGCGTGGACACGGGCGGATCCAACGTGCAGTTCGCCATCGATCCGGCCAGCGGGAGCATGGTGGTGATCGAGATGAACCCGCGGGTGTCGCGTTCGTCGGCGCTGGCCTCCAAAGCCACTGGCTTTCCCATCGCCAAGGTGGCGGCGAAGCTGGCGGTGGGCTACACCCTGGACGAGCTGACCAACGACATCACCGGCACCACCCCGGTCTCCTTCGAGCCGGCCATCGACTATGTCGTTACCAAGATGCCGCGCTTCACCTTCGAGAAGTTCGCCCAGGCCAACGACCGGCTGACTACGCAAATGAAGTCCGTTGGCGAAGCCATGGCCATCGGCCGCACCTTCAAGGAATCGCTGCACAAGGCGCTGCGCAGTCTGGAAACCGGCGTCGTCGGGCTGGATCCGCGCCTCGCGCCAGTACCCGATGGCGCGGACCCGAGCTACCGCGACGTGATGCTGGTTCACGAGCTGAGCCGCGCCGGCGCGGACCGCATCCTCTACGTGGCCGATGCCTTTCGCGCCGGCCACGACGTGCCCGCCATCGCCGAGGCGACCGGCATCGACCCCTGGTTCCTGGGCCAGATCGCCGAACTGGTGGGTGTCGAAGCTTCGCTAGCGGACCGCGCTCTCGCCGATCTCGACCCCGAAGACTGGCGCCGCCTGAAGCGCGACGGCTTCTCCGATGCCCGCTTGGCGGCATTGCTCGGCTGTACCGAGGACGACGCCAGGGACGCGCGGCTTGCCGGCGGCGTGAAGCCGGTATTCAAGCGTGTGGATACCTGCGCAGCCGAGTTCCAGGCCGCCACCGCATACCTCTACTCCACCTACGAGGAAGAGTGCGAGGCGGTACCGTCCGAGCGCCCCAAGATCATGGTGCTCGGCGGCGGCCCCAATCGCATCGGCCAAGGCATCGAGTTCGACTACTGCTGCGTGCATGCCGCGCTGGCCATGCGCGAGGACGGCTTCGAGACCATCATGGTCAACTGCAATCCGGAGACGGTGTCCACGGACTACGACATCTCGGACCGGCTGTACTTCGAGCCGGTGACCTTGGAAGACGTGCTGGCCATCGTCGCCGTGGAACGACCTAGCGGCCTCATCGTGCAGTTCGGCGGCCAGACGCCGCTAAAGCTGGTGGATCGCCTGCACGCCGCCGGGGTGCCCATCATCGGCACCAGCGCCGACGCCATCGATCGCGCCGAGGATCGCGAACGCTTCCAGGCAGTGATCGACAAGGCCGGGCTGTGCCAGCCGGCCAACCGTACCGCCTTGGACATGGACGGGGGCGTGGCCGCGGCCGAGGAGATCGGCTATCCTCTGGTAGTGCGGCCTTCCTACGTGCTCGGCGGCCGAGCCATGGAGATCGTCTACGACGCCGACGAGCTGCGCCGCTACTTTGCCAACGCCGTGGACGTTTCCAATTCGGCGCCGGTGTTGCTTGACCGCTTCCTGGAACAGGCGGTGGAGGTGGATGTGGATGCGGTCGCCGACGGCGAGCAGGTGGTCATCGGCGCCATCATGCAGCACATCGAGCAGGCTGGTGTGCATTCCGGCGACTCGGCCTGCTCCCTGCCGCCGTTTTCGCTGAGCCGAGAACTGCAGGACGAGATCCGCCGCCAAGTACAGACCATCGCCGTCGAGCTCGGCGTTGTCGGCCTGATGAACGTGCAGCTGGCGGTGCAAGACGCGACCGCTGCGCAATCGCCCGCGCCGCCGAAGACAAACGACGACATCTACATCCTTGAAGTCAACCCCCGCGCGTCGCGCACCGTGCCGTTCGTCTCCAAGTGCATCGGCGTATCCTTGGCCAAGGTGGCGGCCCGCTGCATGGCCGGCAAGTCCCTCGCCGAACAAGGCTTCACCGAGGAAATCGTCCCCGGCTACATCTGCGTGAAGGAGTCGGTGTTCCCGTTCTCGAAGTTCCCCGGCGTGGACCCTATCCTCGGCCCGGAGATGAAGTCCACCGGCGAAGTGATGGGCGTTGGCGACACCTTCGCCGAAGCCTTCGCCAAGGCGTCCCTCGGCGCCGGCGAGCGGCTGCCTTCCGGCGGTGCCGCCTTTGTCAGCGTCAAACCCTCGGACCGGCCCTACGTGGGCATCGTCGGGCGGACGCTGGCGGAGCTGGGATTCCAACTCTTCGCCACCCGCGGTACCGCCCGCTGCCTGCGCGACGCCGGCGTCCTCTGCGAGGTGGTGAACAAGGTCACCGAAGGCCGCCCGGACATCACGGACCTGTTGAAGAACCGGCCTGTCGCTCTCATCATCAACAGCACGGAGGGTCGCCAGGCAATCGCCGACTCCGCCGCCATCCGCCGACTCGCGCTGCAGTACAAAGTGTGCTACACCACTACCCTGTCCGGCGGCGAGGCCTTCTGCACCGCGATCCGCGATGGGCGCGTGGACAAGGTGCGGCGGCTGCAGGATATGCATTCGGAGCTACTCGCGACAAGACCATGACCACCCCCATGACCGTAGAGGGCGCGGCAAAGCTGCGGGAAGAACTCTTGCATTTGAAGAGCGTCGCGCGTCCTGCCATCTCCAAGGCCATCGGCGCGGCGCGCCAGCATGGCGATCTGCGCGAGAATGCCGAATACCATGCCGCCAAGCAGCAGCAGGGTCTCGTCGAGGCGCGCATCCGCGACATCGAGGCCAAGCTGGCCGATGCCCAGGTGATCGATGTGACCCGCATCAAGCCCACCGGCAAGGCGGTGTTCGGCGCCACGGTAACGCTGCTCGACTTGGCCAACGACGAGGAAGTCCGCTACAAGATCGTCGGCGAAGACGAGGCCGACATCAAGGAGAGCAAGATATCGGTGATGTCGCCCTTGGCGCGCGCCATGATCGGCAAGGCGGAGGGCGAGCCCGTGGTAGTCGACACGCCCCAAGGCCGACGGGAATACGAGATCGACGCGGTGGCGCATATCTGACGACGATACGACCGCTTCGCGATTGGCACTGCCTGAAGGCGAGGAGCGCTTGTCGACCAATGCCGGCAGCCGTGGCTATCGCGTCTCGACGCGGCGGCGGGGACGGGCGACCTTCGTCGATGACATCTGCCGTCGGCGACGGCATGGGCTGCTCTTCGTCGGCGACGAGGCATTGCGGGAACCGCCAGGACAAGAACCGCCGCAATGGACGGGAACCGCGACGGACGGTTGCATTTTGCCGACGCACCCTCATCTACGGTGTGGTCTACGCCTTGGCAGGGCGGTCGCAGCTGCAATCTACAGGTAGCGGTTCGTCGCCTGTTGGTGTACCCTCGTCGGCCCTTCGTTGGGGCCGTGTCGCCTCGGCCCGACGGGACTGCCAAGCAAGCCCTTGAGGACAGCCTTGAACAACATGGGCAAGAACCTACTACTCTGGCTGATCATCGCCGTTGTTCTGGTGACGGTGTTCAACACCTTCAACGTCCGCAACGGGATGCCTGAAGAGTCCTACTCGTCGTTCATCAAGCAGGTGCGCACCGGACAGATCGGCTCGGTCACCTTCGAGGGCGCCGAGATCGTCGTCACGCGCAAGAACAAAGAGCGCTACAAGGTGGTGCTGCCCTCGGTGGAGGATCCGCGCCTGCTCGACGACCTGCTGAACGCCAACGTCGATGTCGAGGGCAGGATGCCCGAGGAGCAGAGCTTCTGGGCGCAGCTGCTTATCGCCAGCTTCCCCATCCTCATCATCATCGCCGTGTTCATGCTGTTCATGCGCCAAATGCAGGGCGGCTTGGGCGGTCGCGGCAACCCCATGACGTTCGGCAAGAGCAAGGCCCGGCTGCTGTCCGAAGACCAGATCAAGACCACCTTCGCCGATGTCGCCGGGGTGGACGAGGCCAAAGAGGATGTGCAGGAGCTCGTCGAATTCCTGTGCGATCCGGACAAGTTCCAGCGCCTGGGCGGACGCATCCCGCGCGGAACCCTGATGGTTGGTTCGCCGGGCACCGGCAAGACGCTGCTCGCCAAGGCCATCGCCGGCGAGGCCAAGGTGCCCTTCTTCTCCATCTCGGGTTCCGACTTCGTGGAGATGTTCGTCGGCGTCGGCGCCTCCCGGGTACGCGACATGTTCGAGCAGGCCAAGAAGCAGGCACCATGCATCATCTTCATCGACGAGATCGACGCCGTGGGACGACACCGGGGCGCTGGCTTCGGCGGCGGCCACGACGAGCGCGAACAGACGCTGAACCAGCTACTCGTGGAAATGGACGGCTTCGAGGCCAACGACGGCATCATCGTCATCGCCGCCACCAACCGGCCTGACGTGCTCGACCCGGCGCTGCTGCGTCCGGGGCGCTTCGACCGACAAGTAGTGGTTCCGCTGCCGGACATCCGCGGTCGCGAGCAGATCATGCGGGTACACATGCGCAACGTGCCGGCGGCGGACAACGTGGACCCGTCCATCATCGCCCGCGGCACGCCCGGATTCTGCGGCGCGGACTTGGAGAACGTGGTCAACGAGGCGGCGCTGTTCGCCGCCCGGGCCGGCAAACGCGTCGTGGAGATGGAGGATTTCGAGCAGGCCAAGGACAAGATCATGATGGGCGCCGAGCGCAAGTCCATGGTCATGTCCGACAAGGAGAAGCTCAACACCGCCTATCACGAAGCGGGCCACGCCATCGTCGGTCGCACAGTGCCGGAGTACGACCAGCTGTACAAGATCACCATCGTGCCGCGTGGACGGGCGCTCGGCGTCACCATGTTCCTGCCCGAGGAGGATCGCTACAGCCACAGCCGCCGTTCCATCAAGAGCCAGATCTGCACGCTGTTCGGCGGCCGCGTCGCCGAGGAACTGATCAACGGCGCCGAGGGCATTACCACCGGCGCCGCCAACGACATCGAACGCGCCAGTCAGCTCGCCCGCAACATGGTGACCAAGTGGGGCTTCTCCGAGCGCATGGGGCCGCTGCTCTACGACGAGGACGACGGCGAGGTCTTTCTCGGCATGTCGGCGGCCACCCAGCCGAAGCCGATTTCCAGCGACACGGCGCGCGAGATCGATGAAGAAGTACGCCGCATCGTCGACGAGTGCTACACCACGGCGAAGAACATTCTCCGCCAGCACGAGGACAAGCTGCACAAGATGGCCGAAGCGTTGATCGAGATCGAAACGCTGATGCCGGAGCAGGCCGACGACATCATGGCCGGCAAGCCGCCGCGGGTAATCGAGGCAAGCGCCAGTGCGCCACCATCCCAGACGGAGAACGACTCCAAGAAACAAGCGGGTCCTGGCGCGGACGCGGATATCAGGATGCGACCCGAGCCGGGCCCCATTGGGGGCCCGGTCGAGGAACACTGACCGGGATGCGAACGTGCGATACGACGGAACTCCGAACAGCCGTGCGCCAGCATCAGGAAGCTTCAAGGGAGGTGAGATGGAAAAGCAATTCTTCGGCACGGATGGCATCCGCGGCAGGGTAGGGCGCGAGCCGGTCACGCCGGATTTCTGCCTGCGGCTCGGCTGGGCCGCGGGCAAGGTGCTGGCAGCGAGCGGCTCGCGACGGATGGTGATCGGCAAGGATACGCGCCGGTCCGGCTACATGCTGGAGTCCGTATTGGAAGCCGGGCTGGTTTCCGCCGGCATTGACGTACATCTTCTAAGCCCCATCCCCACTCCGGCGGTGGCCTACCTCACCCGCACCCTCGGCGCCGATGCGGGCATCGTCATCAGCGCTTCGCACAACCTCTTCGACGACAACGGCATCAAGTTCTTCAATGCCGAGGGCAGCAAGCTCTCGGACGAGATGGAGATCGCCATCGAGGAGCAACTCCGTCAGCCCTTGAAGTCCGTCTGCTCCCAAGACCTCGGACGTGCCTTTCGCATCAACGATGCCCGTGGCCGCTACATCGAATTCTGCAAGGGCACCGTTCGCCGCGGACTGCACCTGGACGGCATCAAGATCGTGATCGACTGCGCCCACGGCGCCGCCTATGACGTGGCCCCCAAGATATTCTCCGAACTCGGCGCCGACGCCACCGTCATCGGCGATGCGCCCAACGGCACCAACATCAACGACGGCTACGGCTCCACCCATCCCCAGACGACAGCCGCCAAAGTGCTGGAAGTCGGCGCGGATGTCGGCATCGCCTTCGACGGCGACGGCGACCGCGTGGTCATGGTGGATGCCCAGGGACAGGTGCTAGATGGCGACGAACTGCTCTACATCATCGCCAAGTCCGGCTTCCTGCGCGGCAAGCTCAGTGGCGGCGTGGTTGGCACCGTGATGACCAACCTCGGTCTCGAACGAGCGCTGGAAACCTGCGGCATCCCGTTCGAGCGTACCGCCGTCGGCGACCGTTACGTGCTCGAACGGATGCTCGCCAAGGGCTGGCAGCTCGGCGGCGAATCGTCCGGCCACCTAATCTGCCTCGCGTTGACCACCACAGGCGACGGCATCATCGCCGCGCTGCAAGTCCTCGCCGCCATGGTGGACAGCGACAAGTCGCTGGCAGATCTCCGCAACGGCATGCACAAACTGCCCCAGGCCAACGTCAACGTGGCAACGCACAACCCCGCCGACATCGCCGGCAGCGCAGTGCTCGGCAATGCCGTACGCGACATCCGGGCGCACTTGAATGGCCACGGTCGGGTGGTGATTCGTCCTAGCGGAACCGAACCGATGGTGCGCATCATGGTCGAAGGCGAACACGCCGACGAAGTGCGCTCCCACGCCGAATCCTTGGCCGTTGTGGCGCGTCAAGCCAACGGCGGCTGAACTTGTCGAGGCTCTGTTGCACATAGAACGGCGTCCGCTCGTCGCCGCGAATTGGAAGATGCAGGGCAGCACGGATTTCGTGGCTGCCTATGCGGCGGGCTGGCTCGACCCTCCGGCAGGCGTCGAAGTCGTACTCTGTCCGCCGTGGGCCTATCTCGACCGCGTCGTTGGCGCATTTGGCGGTCGCGGGGTTCGGTTCGGCGTACAAAGCACGGCGACTGAACCGGCCGGTGCGCTTACCGGCGAACATGCAGCGGAGATGGCCAGAGACCTAGGTGCCGAGTTCGTCCTCGTCGGCCATTCGGAGCGCAGGCGGCTGCTCGGAGAAACCGACGACGTGGTGGCGGACAAGTTCCAGGCGGCATTGCGAGCCGGCTTGACGCCGATTCTGTGCGTCGGCGAAACCCTGGACCAGCGGCGCGGGGGCGATGCTGAGACCGCCGTCCGGGCGCAGCTCGATGCCGTGTTCGAGCGCTGTGGCAACGCCGCTTGGGAGCATGTCGTCGTCGCCTACGAACCGGTGTGGGCGATCGGCACCGGCGAAACTGCCACCCCGCCCCAAGCGCAGACGATGCATGCTGCGATCCGCGTACACCTGGAAGCCGCAGGCGGCCTCCTGGCGAATACCGTGCGGATTCTCTACGGCGGCAGCATCAAAGCTGGCAACGCGCCAGCGCTGTTCGCCCAGGCGGACATCGATGGCGGCCTCGTTGGCGGCGCATCGCTGGACGCCGGCACGTTCGCCGCGATATGCTGCGCCATTCCCCAGGACGCAGGGAAGAAGTCGGGTTGAAGGAACCGGGCTGGCGCAAGTGGACACCTTCGAAACCGTATTGCTGATCCTGCTGGTGGTGGATGCCATCGCGTTGGGTGCGCTCGTGCTCATTCAGCAGGGCAAGGGTGCTGACGTAGGAGCGGCGTTCGGCTCCGGCAGCGCCAATACCTTCTTCGGCAGCGCCGGTTCGGCCCCCTTCCTAACCAAGTTGACAGTGTGGCTGGCCATCGGCTTCTTCCTGATCTCCTTCGGCTTGGCGTACACCGCCAAGGAACGTGCCGACGCCTTGCGCGACTTCGATCTGCGCAGCGTGGAGGAAGCGCCCATCAACGACGAAGTGGAAGAAAGCTCGCCCGAAACAGATTTGGATTCCGACCTGCCCGATGTATGATTCGTCTCTCGCCAAGCGACGGTTCCGAGTACGCCGAAGTGGTGGAATTGGTAGACACGCTACCTTGAGGGGGTAGTGGACGCAAGTCCGTGGAGGTTCGAGTCCTCTCTTCGGCACCATCTTCGTCTGGCACCGGGCAGGGCGCTTCTTCGACCATGATCGAAACGAACAACGAATCCGCAACCGCTGCGTCGGGGAGAGGTGGATGAACGCACCCGCGACCAAGGGCATCGTCTTGGCCGGCGGGCGCAATCTACGCCTGCATCCGGTGACCATCAGCGTCTGCAAGCAGCTGCTGCCCGTGTACGACAAGCCCATGGTCTACTACCCCCTGACGACGCTGATGCTCGGCGGGGTGCGGGACATCCTCATCATCTCCACTCCACGGGACACACCCCGCTTGCAGGAGCTGCTAGGAGATGGTGCCCAGTGGGGCATGGCGTTCTCCTATGCCGTGCAAGACCAGCCCCAAGGCTTGGCCCATGCTTTCATCGTCGGTCGCCATTTCATCCATGGCACCCCCGTGGCCCTGATCCTCGGCGACAACGTCTTCTTCGGCAGCGAGCTGTCCAGCAAGGCCCAACAGGCCATCAACGGCAATCGAGGCGCGACGGTGTTCACCTACCCCGTGAAGAATCCAGAACAGTTCGGCGTGTTGGAGATGGATGCCGACGGGCGCCCCGTGGACATTGAGGAAAAGCCGGCGACGCCGAAGTCGAACTTGGCAGTGACTGGCTTGTACGTCTACCCCGGCGACGTGGTGGACATCGCCGAGTCGCTGCGACCGTCGCCCCGCGGCGAACTGGAGATCACGGACCTCAACCGCGCCTACCTGCGCCAAGGCCGACTCGACGTGGTGCAGTTCGGCCGTGGCATGGCATGGCTGGACACCGGCACGCCGGAGTCGCTGCTCGAAGCCAGCTTGTTCGTGCAGACCATCGAGCACCGCCAAGGCTTGAAGATCGCCTGCCCGGAGGAAGTCGCCTGGCGGATGGGCTGGATCTCGGATGCCGAGCTGGCGCGACTGGCAGCGTCGTTCGCCGGGCGGAAATATGGCGACTATCTCGGCGACCTGCTGGCGGAGACGAACGATTCCCATGCGAATTGAAGAGACGACCCTCGCCGGCGTAGTCGTCGTCTACCCCGACGTATTCCGCGACCAACGCGGCTTCCTGCTGGAGAGCTACAGCAAGGAGCGCTACCACCAGTTCGACGCGCTGCGCTACGACTTCGTGCAGGACAACCATTCGCGCTCCCGACGTGGGGTGCTTCGCGGACTGCACTTCCAGGAGCGGGAACCGCAAGGCAAGCTGGTGCGGGTGTCCAGGGGACGGGTGTTCGATGTCGCCGTGGACATCGAGCCGTCGTCGCCCACCTTCCGCCAATACGCAGGCGTTCATCTCGACGACAGGGAACAGGCCCAGCTATTCATCCCCCCAGGCTATGCACACGGCTTCTGTGTGCTGTCCGAGGTCGCCGACTTCGAATACAAATGTACGGCGCACTACCGCCCGGGCGATGGCCGGGGGGTATCGTGGAACGATCCCTCCATCGGCATTCGGTGGCCGGTCGCGGATCCCATCGTATCGCCGGCGGATGCCGCGAACCCGACGCTGGACGAGTATCTGGCGCGATGAAGGTTCTCGTGACCGGGGCAGCCGGGCAGGTGGGCGTCGAGGTGGCGGGGATGCGCGACGACAGCTTCCTCGTCGACGGTTTCCATCGACGCCTGCTGGACATCGCCAACCGCGACGACATCGAACGACGTCTGGACGAAAGCGCCCCGGACCTGCTCGTCAACTGCGCCGCCTACACCGCGGTGGACCGTGCCGAGGACGAACCGAAGCTCGCCTATCGCGCCAACGCCGAGGCCATCGGATTGCTGGGGCAGGCCTGCGCGACCCGCGGCATCGGCATCGTCCACCTGTCCACCGACTACGTCTTCGACGGCACCAAGGACGCCGCCTACACGGAGGACGACGCGCCCAATCCACTGAGCGTCTACGGCGCCTCGAAGCTCGCCGGCGAGGAGGAGCTGCGCCGCGCCACGGATCGGCACGTCATTCTGCGCGTGAGCTGGGTATTCGGGCGGTTGGGGCGCAGCTTCGTGGATACCATTTTGCGACTGGCGGTCGAACGGGACGAAATTTCCGTTGTCGACGATCAGATCGGGACGCCTGCGCCGGGCGCATCCATCGCCAGCGCAGTGCGTGCGATCGCGGTTTCCGTCATGGCCCGGGACGACGCCTGGGGAACCTACCACTTCTCTACGACGCCGGCGCTGACCTGGTGCGCCTTCGCGCGCAAGATCGCCGCCATCGGAGTCGAGGCCGGGCTGCTGGATTCGCCGCCCGCAGTGCATCCCATCGCCACCTCCGAGTGGCCGACGAAGGCAGCGCGGCCGCTGAACTCGCGCCTGGACGCGAGCAAGCTCGAAGACGCATTCGCGCTGCCGCCATCGCCCTGGGAACCTCGGCTGCGGGCCTATATCGAGGGGCTTGCCAAGCCGCGATGAAGTTCCTCCGCCGCCTGCGCCGGGCCGCGATGCTGCTCGCCCAGCTCGGTCCCTGTGCGGATTTCGCAGGCGGTCTGGGGCCGCTGCGGCGGCAACTCGTCCATCGACTGTCGGCAGGGGACTGGCGGGGCCTTGTCGCCTGGATGATCGCCGTGGCATCCTACCGGCAACGCGGCAACGCGGCCCTCTATCGACGCTGGCTGTCGATACGAAGTCCGCGACAGGGTCCGCAAGAGCCAGCGCTGGCAGTGATTCCCGCCATCGGCGCAACCACGGACTGCTTGGCATCCTGCCTGCGATCGGCCGCTGCCGCGCCCATTGCCGGCGTGGACTGGCTGGTGGTGACCGATGCCAACGGCGTGGCCGCGTCCCTCCGCCTGCCGGACTCGCGCGACGGCTTCGATGTCGCGGTGGTCGACGAACCTAGCCTGGATGCTGTTCTTGCCGCCATACGCCAACGCCTTGCCGACGCGACGTCATCCCGATATGGATTCGTCCTGCTGTACGCGCCTGGCTGCGTACCGGGCGAAATGCCTTTCCCGGCCAGCCAGGAAGCCGTCCTGTACTACGGAGACGAAGATTGGGTCAACGCCCGGGGAGACCGAGAACGCCCTTTCTTCAAACCCGGCTTTTCGCCCGACTTGCTGCTGCACCAGGACTACCTCTCTTCGTGCCTGGCGATGACGCGCACCTTGGCCGAGCAGCTGCCTCGTGTACATGTGCCCGATTATCACAGCTTGGCTCTGATGCTGGCCGAGATTGCGGACCGGGTGGAATACGTGGACGCCTTCGTTGTCCATCGGTACTTCGAGCCCCCCCTTGCCGAGTCCAAACAGGAATCCTGCGCGACTGGCGAGCCGCAGCGGATTCCTGCTTACCTGCCGTGCTATCTGCGCCGCCGATACGGCGACCGAGCGACGGTGGAAAAGCGTGGGCAAGGCTGGCGCTGCCGATTTGCCGCTCCGGACCGGTTCGTCTCGGTCATCGTTCCCACCCGAGACCGCGTCGATCTGCTCCACAACTGCGTACACGGCTTGCACAGGACCAATGACGCCAGCCGCTTCGAGGTGATCGTAGTGGACAACGGCTCCGTGGAGGCTGCCACGCAGGCTTGGCTGCGCGACGCCGCCAGGCACTACCCCAGGCTGCAAGTGATATCGGCGCCAGGCGAGTTCAACTGGAGCCGTCTGAACAACCTCGGCATGGCCCACGCCGGCGGAGATGTGTTCGTCTTCCTGAACAACGATATCGATCCCATGGGCAGGCATTGGTTGGACCAGCTGGCAGACGTCGCCTCGAGGCCGGATGTGGGCGCGGCAGGGGCCTTGCTGCTCTACCCGACCGGCGCGATACAACACGCCGGCGTGGTGCTCGGCTTCGGCGGCTGCGCCGACCACATCTACAGAGGCATCAAACCCACCGAGAACGGCCACCTGTTCGTGCCACCGACCGTGCCGCGCAACGTCGCCGCGGTAACCGGTGCCTGCATGGCGGTCTCGCGGGACACCGTGGTGGCCATCGGGCCGTTCGACGAGAACTATCGGGTGGCGGGCGGCGATGTGGAAATCTGCATCCGCGCCTTAGGCGCAGGGCTCATGAACGTGTATCTGCCGGACGTACAGCTCGTCCATCTCGAATCGCAAACCAGGCCGCGCAAGGATCCGGCAGGAGACGTGTGCCGGCTGAAGGCGCTGATAGCCGCCCAGCACCCAGCGGATCCGTTCTACAATCCGAATCTGTCGATGGTGTCCTTGTATCCGAGCCATCTGATCTGAACAAGCGCCGGACCAGCTCGATTGCTTGGACGGAGAGGTCCGGAACTGTCGGGCGGAACGAGCGCCTTTGGACGCAGGGCGGATTTTCTATGGCATACCGAGGCGATGGTCCGCATACACCCGGAATCCGCGGGCCAGGGAGCGTCTTCATGGACGATCCGAACGATAAGCGGCTGCTCGCCTTGTCCCGCATGGCCGAGGAACTGCTGCGCTGCACCGGCGAAGACACCGTCTGGCGCGTCCGCTTCAGCGGCCGCGGGCTGCACCTGCTGATCCTGCTCGAGTTCCAGTCCCGCGGCGACAGGGAATGGCGCTGCGCGGCGGACTGCGGAGGGCGTGCGCGGGTTGGGCGTGGCGGCTAGTGGAACGGACCCGTCCAAACGATGCGGAACTCGCCCGGCCGGCGGTGTTGGCCTTGGAGGAAGGAGGCATGCCTGCTGTCTGGCATCGACGACCCGGAACGTCTGGTCGAGACGGGCGCGGTCGTGGTGGACTGCGTCACGGGCACGGAACTGCTTGCCGCACAGCGTCGCGCTTCCACAGCCAGGGGCCGCAAGCACGGAGCAAGGCCGTTCGCTCGCCCCGCACGACTATGCATACGGACGGGGTCGCATCAACCGAGAAAAGGAAGGGTTCCGTCAATGAAGAAACATCCCTTGCGGGCGCGCACGACAGCATTCCAACCCCGGAAGCGACGCAAGCGGACCACGCACACCATTTCTCGATACAGAGGCGGGTCAAATTCCACGAGCGGCTTGACGGGATGAGTACCGGGGATATGCTCGTGCTGATCCCTAGGCGAGTTCATGGGATGAATCGAGGGGTCCAGGGAGTTGGCAACGGGAACGCGCCCCATAACGAGGTACTTCCGAAGCCCGAAGCCGTCCAATATCGACTGCAGCTGTACCGTGGTCACATGGCAACGATGACCGTGCCAGTCCGACCAGAAAAACTTCAACCCCTGCTCCTCGAGCAGGTCATCGGCATTGAAGTAGGGACCTTGGATGAAGAGGAAGTCCGATGCCACGTCCATAGCGCAGAGGACCGCCTTGCGCACTGCGTCGAGGTCGGGCAGGTGTTCCAGGAAGTGGCTCATGGTGACGAAACGGGCGGATTTCGGCGGCAAATCCAGGTTCGTGATATCCGCCTCCATGCAGTCGTAGCCCAGCCGCCGCATCCGTTCGACCTTGGCCGGGTCGTTATCGATGCCGAGGCCTCTCTTGCCGCCGAGGCGGTCTCTAGCGAAATCGATGCAGCCCCCCTTGGATGCACCGAAGTCGAGAAAGTCATAGCGCTTCGGTCTCACGGTGCGCGTCTCCGCAGTCATCCGGATATCCGGCAATGCTACAGTGCCGCCATCGGCAGTTGAACCCTCCGATAGAAACAGCTACCGCATCTCGGAGGCCAAGCGTAGTTGCCATATCGAGGCGTAACCGTTAGAGTCTCGCGCCCGTGCCCTTGGCGGCATGATTGATAAGGAGCAGCGGATCGTATGCAAGTCTTCGTGCTAGGGATGCATCGATCGGGCACTTCCGCCTTGGCCCGCATTCTGAATCTGATGGGCCTGTACTTCGGCGGTGAGAACGTCAACACTGGCCGCAGCGAAGAGAATCTCAAGGGATTCTGGGAACGTCGGGACGTGCGTACCTTGAACGACACGATCCTATTCAATGCTGGCTGCGACTGGGACCGGGTGTCGACGCTGAACCTTGATGCGTTGCCTGAAGACAGCAAGGACGCGTACAGGTCCATGGCTACCGATATCGTGATGAACATGGACGCCCATCGTCCCTGGTTCATGAAAGAACCTCGTTTCTGCGTTCTGTTCCCGATATGGCGAGCAGCGACCGAGGTCCCGGTTTGCATCCACATCCATCGAAACCCGCTCGAAGTATCGTCTTCCCTCAAGAGCCGAAACGATACCTCCATCCGTGTTGGGCTAGCGCTGTGGGAACTCTACAACGTACGGGCTTTGGAGGCTTCAGCAGGGGTACCCCGTTTGTTCTTGTCGTATGAAGCTCTAATGAAAAAACCGGTGCAGACCGTCGAATCGATTCATGCCGCCCTTGCGGAACAGGGAAGCTACAGACTTCGGATGCCCAGCGAACGGGAGTTGGCGAGCTTTCTCGATGAAAAACTGCACCGCCAGCACGAAAGTGTCGAATCGCTGAGAGCTGTCGCGACAGGCAGCCAGCTAGCACTGTACGATCATCTGGAAGGTGCCACGAGCAATCCTGACGCAGTAGCTACACCCGTCCTGTCTAACGATAGCCTCGATACGCTTGGAAAGTATGAAGAGGGTATCGACGTCGCTGACCGCATAGAGAGTGCCAATGTACGGCAACGGCAGCGAAGCGCGGCGAATTTGGAGCTACAGATAGCATTGAAGAAGCTGGAACTGAAACACGCTCTATCGTCTCTGCGCAATACATCTGCGAGAAGCCGTGCGTTTGAACGAAAAGCAGATCAGCTTCGTGAAGCAGAGACCAATTTGAAAATCGAACTCGCGGTGGGCGGCCAGAGAGCCAATACCATCGAGCGCGACCGCGACCGGCTCGAACGAAAGGGCGCGGAACTCAGCCGCGCCAACGCCAGCCTCGAGCGCGACCGCGACCGGCTCGAACGGGAGCGCGGCCAGCTCGAACGAAAGGGCGCGGAACTCAGCCGCGCCAACGCCGGCCTCGAACGCGACCGCGACCGGCTCGAACGGGAGCGCGGCCAGCTCGAACGAAAGGGCGCGGAACTCAGCCGCGCCAACGCCAGCCTCGAACGCGACCGCGACCGGCTCGAACAGGAGCGCGGCCGGCTCGAACGAAAGGGCGCGGAACTCGGCCGCGCCAACGCCAGCCTCGACCGCGACCGCGACCGGCTCGAGCGCGACCGCGGCCAGCTCGAACGAAAGGGCGCGGAACTCGGCCGCGCCAACGCCGGCCTCGAACGCGACCGCGACCGGCTCGAACGGGAGCGCGGCCAGCTCGAACGCGCCAACGTCGGATTGCGATCTAGTATCCATAAGGCAGCGCATGAAGCTTCCAACCGGCGCACTGAAGTGCTAGATGCAATCCGGCACCATGACATGAGACTAGCATACAAGAAGGCGAAAGTATCCGAACTCAAGAAAATTGCAGATCACCTAGCAAGCGGAATACACGACTTGCTGCATTCCCGCAGGTGGCGCATTGGCGCAGCACTGCTTTCGTTGCGATTTCGGTTGCTGTTCCGGAATACTCCGCCGACTGTGCAGGATCGGCTATCGGAAGCAATATCGACGCACTATGCGAAACGGCATGCATATCGAGATGTGGCTTCTTACCAAATCAGCTTGCTTGACGAATTTCAGACTCGCGTACCGGGCCAAACCAAGGCAATCAGCAAGATCATTCGGTCCGATATGGATCGCGACATTAAACTGACCGGAATGCTCCTCGAGCGAGAGATGGAGAGCAAGCGACGGACTCAAGAGATTGTCGAACTGAATGAGTTCGTCGAATGCCTCATTGAAGTCGTCGAAGCCCTGACCGCCTCCCGTCGATGGCGACTCGGCCATTCCCTACTGTCCCTACCCAGTAGACTGCTACTATGGGGAGCGCCGCCGACCGCAGCCAATTCCATGGCAGAATTCATAGCAGAGCTTCGACTAAATAGTCAATCCGAAACGGCAAAACTGCCCAAGATGGCCTTGACAAAACCTGTCGTATCAGCACGAGAGAATGGCTCTGGGGAAAGTGCTTTGGCAAACCACCCAGACGAAGCAATGGATAAACCCATACGCCGTTCTGAGGAAGCCGATGTGGATCCCTCGATATTTGATACGACAGTGGATATCGTGGTATGCGTCCACAATGCTCTTGACGATGCTGAAAGATGCCTAGCCTCGGTCATCGCCAAGACAACGGTCGATTACCATCTCATCGTCGTCAATGATGGCTCGGACACCGAAACGACGACACGGCTTCGCCAACTCGCTGCCAAGCACAGAATGACAGATCTCATTGAAACGAATGGGCCACTCGGCTACACATTTGCCGCGAATCGTGGACTTCGCGCTAGTACCGCGGAGAATGTCGTGCTTCTAAATAGCGATACTATCGTACCCCGACTTTGGCTTGAGAGCATGTTGGAATGCATGGAATACGACGCCAATATCGGTATCGTGGGGCCGCTGTCCAATGCGGCTAGTTGGCAGTCGATACCTGATCGATTCGACGATCGCGGGGGATGGGCCGTGAACGAATTGCCGCCCGGCTACAACGTGGATGAGTTCGCCGAGTTGGTGCATGCGGCGTCGGAGAGGAAATTTCCGTATGTAGACTTCGTCAATGGCTTCTGTCTTATGATCAACCGCGATGTCATCAATCATATTGGCTACCTTGATGAAGCGACATTCCCACGTGGCTACGGCGAGGAAAACGACTACTGCCTGCGGGCTCGAGATGCCGGATTCGACTTGGCCATCGCAGACCAGTGCTTCGTATACCATGCGAAGTCGAAAAGCTTTGGCAGCGCAACACGCGATGTGCTAGCCAAAAAAGGCGGTGAGTCGCTACGCGATAAATATGGATCGTCACGAATACAAGTGGGCACGGAGCGATTGAAGAATTCACCTGAACTGGCAAGGATTCGATCGCAGGTTGATGCCTTCCTGGACGCGAAGGGCGGCACAGTCCATGTCGGGAAGGTCTCGGCGTACAGGAAGCCGAACCGCATTCTGTATGTTCTGCCTGTGAAAGGAGGCAGCGGAGGAGCCAACTCCGTGATTCAGGAAGCAGCAGGCCTGCGGAGCATGGGAATCGATGCCAAGGTGGCTACGCATATCAAGTACATGGATGGCTTTCGCCGATTCTATAGAAAGTTCCTGGACTCAGGGGAGCACTTCGTTTTCTACGATTCCGACGACAGCCTGCTAGCCCAAGCAGAGCCCTTTGATGTCGTTGTCGCCACACTGTGGTCGACGCCAGCACTCATTTTGCCTATCGCCATGCGTTGGCCCGACAAGCTGTACGCATATTATATACAAGACTACGAACCTTGGTTCTTTACTAATGATCCTGAAAGCCGATCGGTTGCATTCGACTCGTACACGATTCTACCCGACATGACGTTGATGGCGAAGACAGACTGGATGTGTCGAACTGTTCACGAACGCCACGGATGCCATGTGTACCGCATTGCACCGAGTCTCGATCACGACGTTTATTTCCCTGGCATTGCTTCCAATGCGATGCATGAAACCGTAAGCGTTGCTGCTATGATTCGGCCTTCCACTCCCCGCAGAGCTCCGCTGCGGACTCTTCGCGTTCTCAGGGAAACAGTCGCGAATGCGAAAAGACATATCCGAATCTTGCTCTTCGGATGCGAAACCAGAGATATGAAAAGTTATGTGGAGAAGCATGATCCTAATCTTCGGCTCGATTTCAAATTCGACAATCGTGGCCTGCTGACGCGGGAGGAGGTCGCCGACGTGCTTCGGAGCGCGGACATATTCATCGATCTCTCCGACTATCAAGCCTTTGGACGCACGGGATTGGAGGCCATGGCCTGCGGCTGCGCGGTGATGCTGCCGGCAAGCGGCGGCGTATACGAGTATGCTGTGGATGGCGACAATGCCTGCATCGTGGATACAGCCTCTTTTAATGACATGACAAGTGCGCTCGGCCGTCTTATCGAGGACCAGGCTTTACGGGAGAGGATGCAACACCGCGGCATCGAAACCGCATCCCGATACAGTATTTTACGCGCCAGTTTCTCCGAGCTGTCGGTGTTCCGATTGGCTTGGCTGCTGAAGAAGACTAAGCGCGATCCCGGCTCTACAGCCTTTGGCCGCGGCCAGGAGCCTGTTTTCGTTCAGGAAGAAAAGGTTTCAATCGGATGAGGAATTGAAAATTGAATTTTACTATAGGCAGTCTACATCACCATTGGAATATCGTCGCATTCCGAGCTCAGGCCATGATGGCTACGGAAGCATCGAAGACCTATCTGAATTTTCTTTGGTGGATTGTCGATCCACTATTTACCATGGTGGTTTTCTATATCGTATTTGCGATGATCCTCAAACGGGGCACCGAGGATTATCCGATTTTCCTGCTTGTGGGCTTGGTTGCATGGCAGTGGTTCGGCAATACGGTATCTAGTGCTGCTCACTCTATTCAGCAAGCCCGATCCCTCATAAATCAAGTGAAGTTTCCGAAAATCGTGCTTCCTCTAACGGTGATACTAACCAATACATACAAGTTCTTGTTCGTCATCGGCGTATTGCTGGTGGTTCTTTGGACTGCAGGATACCAACCTACCATCTGCTATGCAGCCCTGCCGTTTCTGATGTTCCTTCAGTTGATTCTCATATACGGTACATCTACTCTGGTCGCATCTTTGATTCCTCTTCTTCCGGACCTGCAGTACGTGGTCACCAATTTCCTCCGAGCGATGATGTTCCTTTCGGGCATATTTTATCCGTTATCGACTATCCCAGAGCAATTTCAGTCTGTCTTTCTCTTGAATCCCATGGTGTCGATCATAGATGCTTACCGGAATATCCTCATGTATGGCCAATGGCCGTTCGTGGAGGAGCTATCCTATGCCATTCTGCTGACCGTTCTGATCTCGATAACTGCAACTGTTCTGGTAAATTCTCTGGACGTACGGTTCGGACGGTTAATCGATCAAAGATGAACCGTCCAAAAGATATTATTGTCGAGACGAATCATATCTGCGTCGATTTCAAGCAGGGCGGCCCGATATGGCGAAGATCCGTCCCATTTCGCGCCATTGACGATGCCTCCTTCACGATTCGCAAAGGAGACTCGATAGGAGTGATTGGTCGCAACGGCGCCGGCAAGACCACCTTGCTCAAGACGCTTGCCGGCATCATCCTCCCAAGCTCCGGCACGATCATACGATTCACGAATTCCATCACCCTGCTTGCACTAGGCGCTGGCTATGAACCACTCCTGCCAGCATGCGACAACGTCATTCTGAACGGCATGCTGCTGGGCGTCTCCAAACGCGATATGGAAGCGAAACTCGATGCTATTTTCGACTATGCGGAATTGCGCGATTTCCGCAAGATGCCTATCAAGAACTACTCATCCGGCATGAGATCTCGATTGGCCTTCGCGACGACAGTACATATGGAGACGGATGTTCTCTTGATCGATGAAGTATTCGCCGTGGGCGACCGAGACTTTCGCGCTAAGTCAGACGAAACGATGACGAAACGCATTCGATCCGGGCAGACGGTTGTTCTTGTCTCGCATCAGATTAGTACCATCAAGCGTCTCTGTCGAAGAGCGATGTGGTTTGAACAAGGCAAGCTGGCAGCGGACGGTTCGGTCGACGAAGTGGTTGCGCTCTACGAGAAAAACTGACGCTAGTCTTCTCACACGATGAAGTACGCCCTGACATAGTCGACCAACAGCGATATGGACTCATCAATGGCAGTCGTGTCCGTGTCAACCAACAACGAGGGGCTGTCGGGAGCTTCGTAGACATCGTGAATGGCCGTAAAGTTGCTGATCTTTCCAGCACGAGCCTTCTTGTACAAAGCCTTGGGGTCTCGTTTTTCGCAGGTTTCCAGATCCGCTCGTATGTGTATCTCGTGAAACTTACCTTTCGCCATCCTGCGCACAGCATCTCGATCTTCCCGATAGGGCGAAATGAATGCCGTTATGCAAATGAAGCCGGCGTCCGCGAACAGGGCGGCGACTTCGCCGACGCGGCGGATGTTTTCCGTACGATCTGCTGGCGAAAAACCCAGGTCAGCGTTGAGACCATGGCGCACATTGTCACCGTCCAGTACGTACACTTGACAGCCTTCCCGGAAAAGTCGTTCTTCGAGCGCGAAGGCCAGCGTCGATTTCCCCGCTCCGGAAAGACCCGTGAACCAGAGTATGCCGCTTGCGTGTTGGTTCCGTGCTTCGCGCATGCTGGTCGGAACGCGGTGTTCGATCCGGGTAATGTGCGTGGAGCGAGGTTGGAGCATCTGGATCTTCGTTCCTATTCGCAGATGCGCTACGAAGGCCTCAGTTCACCATCCAAATCATGGTCATCGCAGAAGTAGAAAAAGCTGTCGCGCAGCTCTACGATCCGAATCTCCGGCGGCACTTCCACCTCCATCACCAGCGAGAAGATCGGCGTACCGGTATGCGGCGCTCGCTCGGTGACGGTATCCATGTTGTAGATGTTGATGTTCTGCGAGGAGAAGAAGCTGGCCACTCGATGCACGATGCCGGGGTGGTCCATAGCGGTGACGCTCACCGTATAGGGAATGCGCCCCTCGACGTTCGCGCGTTCCTGGGTGCGGCGAAACAGGAATGCGAGAGCCCTCTCTTCGGCGAGCTTGCCGAGCTTGGTTTCCAAACGGCGAAGCGGCAGGTCGCCACCGGCGACGGACATCAATACGGCGAACTCGCCGCCGAGCACGGTCATGCGGCTGTCTTCGATGGACAGGTTCAAATCGTGGACAATCGCGGCGATGTCGTTGACGATGCCGGGGCGATCCTGGCCAATGGTGGAGATGACGGCGCGGCTCATGCGACGCGCTCCCGCACGTAATCGGCTAGCGCACCGGCACCCACGCGCTCCTGTCGCATGGTATCGCGGTCGCGGACGGTCACGGAATCGTCGTCGAGGCTACGATGGTCCACGGTGATGCAAAGCGGCGTACCGATCTCATCGTGGCGGCGATAGCCCTTCCCGATATTGCCGGTATTCTCGAACTGCACCCGCCCAAGACCCAGCTTCATCAAGCTCGACTTGATGGCCTGTGCCATTGCGACGATGCCTTCATGGTTGCGTTTCAGCGGCAGTACCGCCGTCTTGACGGGTGCCAAGTGCGGCTTCAGCGACAGCACCGTACGCATTGCGCCGTTGTCGAGCTTCTCGATCGCATACGCCTCGTTCATCACGGCCAGCAAGCCGCGGTCGACGCCGGCAGATGGCTCGATGACGTAGGGCACTGTCCAGCGCTTGTCCCCTTGACGCCGTACGGCGAGACGCGCGTTGGAGTCTGCGTTGTCGAGAACCTGGGCAGCTATGTCGAGTTCGCGCTGGTTCTTCGTGTGCGAGCCGAGGTCGAAGTCTGTGCGGTTGGCGATGCCCTCCAGCTCCTCCACGCCATGGGGAAAACGGTACATGATGTCGACAGTGGCCTTCGAATAGTGGGCGAGTTCGTCGCGAGGGACGCGCAGCAGTTGCAGATTGTTGCCGTTGACACCCTGATTTTGCCACCAAGCCAGCCGATCCTCTACCCAGCGTTCGTGCCAATTCTCGTCGCTGCCCGGTTCGACGAAGAACTCCAGTTCCATCTGCTCGAACTCGCGCACCCGAAAGACGAAATTGCGCGGCGTGATCTCGTTGCGAAACGCCTTGCCGATCTGCGCGATGCCGAACGGTAGCTTGGCCGAGGTGGAATCCAGCACGTTCTTGAAGTTGGTGAAGATGGACTGCGCCGTCTCGGGACGAAGATAGGCGAACGAAGAGCCGTCGTCGATGGGGCCGACGCTGGTTCGGAACATCAGGTTGAAGGGCCGGGGTTCGGTGAGGTCCTGGGCGCCGCAGCGCGGGCAGCCGCCACCGTCGAGGTGGTCGGCGCGCCAACGCGACTTGCATACGCGACAGTCCACTAAGGGGTCGCTGAAGGTCTCCTCATGGCCCGAGTAGCGCAGCACCCGGGGGTTGGTCAGAATCGCGGAATCCAACCCTTCGACATCGTCGCGCTCGTACACCATCGTCCGCCACCATGCGGCTTTCAGGTTGTTCTTCAGCTCGACGCCCAACGGCCCGTAGTCGTAGATGCCCTGCAGTCCGCCGTAGATTTCGCTCGCCTGGAACACGAAGCCGCGGCGCTTGCAGAGCGCGACCAACTCCTCCATCGATTCGGCGGGCATGGGACTTCTGCGGCAACGGCGGCAGGGCGCGACACTATACCGAGGACGCCGCGGAATAGGAACCGCCGACGGCCTGTTGCCAGTTCGTCTCGTCGATCTCGACTCGCTCCACCAAGGGTCGCCACCAGTCCAGTCGATCCCGGTACCAGAAGACCGTGCGACGGAACCCTTCTTCGAAGTCCACTTCCGGATGCCACCCCAGCTCGCGTCGAATCTTGGTGGAGTCCAGCAAGTAGCGCCGATCGTGGCTGGGCCGATCAGGCACATAGGTCTTGAAGGAAGCGTCCAGCCCCAGCAGGTCCAGAATGCGGTCCGCAATGCCTTCCACATCCACTTCCAGGCCGCTGCCTACGTTGTAGGTCTGTCCTACTGTGCCATCCGTGAGGATGCGTTCGATGGCGCGGCAGTGGTCATCCACATGCAGCCACTCGCGCTTGTTGCGGCTGCTGCGGTAGAGAGGCATCGGCTCGCCTTGCAGGGCGCGTGTGGCGAAATGAGGGATCACTTTCTCGGGGAACTGGTACGGCCCGTAGTTGTTCGCGCAGTTGGAGAGGGTGATCGGCAGACCGTAGGTCTGATGGAAAGCATGTACCGCCATATCGGCGGCGGCCTTGGAGGCATTGTAGGGGGTTTTCGGCATCAGGGGAGATGATTCCGTGAACTTCTCGTCCGAGTCCAGCGGCAGGTCGCCGTAGACCTCGCAGGTGGAGATGTGATGGAAGCGGTCCACTCCGGCGTCCAGAGCTGCCCGCATCAACTGCACCGTGCCGACCACGTTGGTCTGGAAGAACACCTCGGGATTGGCGATGGCGCGGCTGTTGTGCGACTCCGCGGCGAAATGAACCACGACCTCGACGCGATGCTCGCGCAGAGCGGCAAGGGCCAGGTCGTAGTCGCCGATGTCGCCCTGCACGAAGGCGTACCGTGCCGGTTCCCTCGCAGCCACATCGGCGAGATTCAAGGGGTTGGCGGCATAGGTCAGCAGGTCGTAGTTCACCACGCAATCGCCGGGATGCCGGTCGAGCCAATAGCGGACGAAATTCGAGCCGATGAAACCGGCACCGCCAGTCACCAGAATCGTTGACATGCTTCGGGGACGAGTCGTGGAAAGACGCGATTTTATCCGCTCGCCAAGCATCGGTCACCCGGATTTTCGCCCCTGTTGGTAACAGGCTGTTGGCAACAGGCCTCTCGCGGCTTGTCCCGAGTTGGCGCATAATGCATCGCACGAGGATGTTCCATGCCCTACCGCCATCTCGAAATCGATGAACCCGCCCTTGGCGTCGTGCGATGCATCATGAGCAATCCGCCGACCCATACCCTGGTGGCGGTTGAGCTTGCCGAGATCGACGATCTCATCGCCACCATGCAGGCGCGGGACGACGTGCGCGCAATGGTTTTCACTGGCAGCGGCAAGGGCGTTTTCATTCGACATTACGAAGTGGGGGAGCTGGCGGAGGCCAGCGAGCGAACCGTCTCGCGCCAAGCCCCGGCTGCGGAGTCCGCAGCCGGGGAGCAGACCGAGAAACCCCTCGAGTTGCACCGCTTCAACCGCCTAGCGCTGGCGATGCAGCGAGCTCCCTTCGTCACCATCGCCGCCATGAACGGCAATGCCGCCGGGGGCGGTTTGGAGTTCGCCCTCGGCTGCGATTTCCGCCTTCTGGCTGATGGCGACTATCGCGTCGGGCTGCCGGAAACCGGCGTCGGCATCATCCCTGGTGCTGGCGGAACCCAGCGCTTCGTGCGGTTGCTGGGCGTCGCCAAGGCGCTGGAGCTGATCCTGCACGGCACGCTGCTCACTCCCGCGCAGGCGTTGGCTCTGGGCCTCGTCCATGCGCTGATTCCGGAGCCGGAGTTCGAAGCCCAGGTTCTTGGCTACGCCGAAAATCTCGCGTCGCGCTCGCCCATCGGGCTCGCGGCGGCGAAGGAGGCGATCTACCGCGGCGCGGACGGGGACTTGGAATCCGGCCTGTTGATCGAACAGACGATGTTCCGCCGCTGCATGGCCAGCGAGGACGCCGCCGTCGCCATGCGCAGCATGCTGACGGGCAAGACTTGGCAGTGGCGCGGACGATAGCGAACGGAGGATAGAGCAAGATGGACAAGCCGGGGCTATGGGCGAAATTCGTGGTCATCATCGGCCCGATCGGCGCCGCCGTGCTGCCGATCGGCGCCCTGGGCTCGCGTTTCGGCCTGTGGGGTTTCGAGCTGGGCTTGCAGCTGATCTTCGGCGGCGTACTGCTGGCGGCAATCGCCTTGGTGCTCGGCATCGCCGTCTTCGTCTTCGCGCTGAAGCGGCAACAGCCGGCCAACAAGATGCCCGCTGCGGTGGGCGCACTGGCCGGCGCCGCCGTGCTGGCGTGGACGGGTGTGCAGTTCATGGCCGCGCTATCGACCTCGGCACCCTCGCCCATCCACAACGTCTCCACGGACCGGGACGATCCGCCCACATTCGACAAAGTCGCCGCTCTGCGCGGTGCCGGCGCCAACGCGCTGGACTACGATGCGGAGGATGCCCAGACGCAAGCCCAAGCCTATCCGGCTCTGATCGGCGTCCGCTCGGCGGATGGCGTGGAGGCCAGCTTCGAGATGGCCGTTGCGGTGGCCCGCGAGCTCGGCTGGGAGATCGTCAACGAAGATCGCGAGCAGGGTATCGTCGAGGCGACGGATACCACTTTCTGGTTCGGCTTCAAGGACGACGTAGTGATCCGCATACGGGCGGACGGCACAGGTTCGAAGGTGGATATGCGCTCGGTGTCCCGGGTCGGACGAAGCGATCTCGGCACCAATGCCCGCCGCATTGCCGACTTCCTGGAGCGTTTCCAGGTTGGCCGCTAGCATCCTTGAGCGCCGAGGAAGTAGACACTTGAGCCAAGTTTGCCGATGCGACGCCCTTTGAGGTTCCAACTTCCACTCGGTTCGTTACGGGCAATCGACAGGTTGCCATGTCGGCACATGCCTCGTTGGTCTGAGGTGAAACCTCGCTAGAACTTGAGCAGGGCGATGTCGAGGTCGAGCAGATCGACCACGCCCACCGCGTTCCAGCCTTTCATGTGACCGGCGCATTCGCCGGGATTGAACACCAGCTGCCCGTGCTCGCACTCGCATCGGTGCATATGGGTGTGGCCGTGCAGCGCGAGGTCGTGGCCGTCGCTCGCCACTCCATCAAAGTCCCGCGGGTCGTGGACGACGACGATCCGCCGTCCCCCCCAGTGCAGTTCCAGCGGCGACTCCTGGAATGTGAAGCCATGCTTGCGGATGCTCGCCTCCAGGGCGTCCCGCTCCACATCGTTGTTGCCGAACACGCCATAGAGCGGCGCGTCAAGGCCTGCGAAGACGTCGAGCGTTTTCGCCTTGGTGATGTCGCCCGTATGCACCACCCGGGCGACACCTGCGGCGTTGAACAGCGACACGATCTCGCGGACATTGGCGATATTGTTGTGGGTATCGCTGACAACGCCGATTCTCACCGCGCTGCCGCCTCACCACGGATCATCGACCATCCCGCGGACGACCGGGAAGCGGCCGCGTCGCCGACGACAACCCCGACCCTCATTATGCGCCACGCTCGCCGTGTTCGATTTCGCGCTAGCGAAAACGGGGACGCCCGCGAAGCGGTCGCGTCGCCGACCTTCATCCAGCCACCATAACGGCACCGAGCGCAGCCGTCCGGTCCCGTTCGAGCTCCTCCCTTGACTAGGCCGCCTGCTCGAGGATGTGGATTCCGCAGGCGCTGCCCAAGCCGATCACATGGGTCAGCCCGATGCGCGCGCCTTCCACCTGCCGCTTGCCGGCTTCGCCGCGCAGGTGGGTGGACACCTCGTAGACGTTGGCGATGCCCGTAGCGCCCAGGGGATGGCCCTTGGAGAGCAGGCCGCCGGAGACGTTCACGGGAATGCGCCCGCCGAGCTCCACCTCGCCGTCGTCGATCAGCCGGCCGGCCTCGCCGTCCTGGCACAGGCCGAGGTTCTCGTAGTGGAGGATCTCGGCGGTGGCGAAACAGTCGTGCAGCTCGACGAGATCGATGTCGTCGGGGCCGAGGCCGGCCATCTCGTAGGCTGCCGCCGCGGCTTTGCGGGTGCAGGTGTTGACGTCGGGCATCACCAGATCGCGCTCCTGCCAGGGATCCGAGGTCAGCACGGAAGCGCGCACCTTGACGGCGCGATCCATCAAGCCGAGCTCGCGGGCTTTCTTCTCCGAGGCGATCACGGCAGCCGCCGAGCCGTCCACGTTCACCGAACACATGAGCTTGGTGTTGGGGTAGGAGATCATCTCGGCATTCATCACCGTCTCGAGAGGAGTCTCGATCTGGTACATGGCCTTGGCGTTCATGGTGGAGTGGTGGTGGTTCTTCACCGACACCTTGGCGAACTGCTCGAAGGTGGTGCCGTGCTGGCGGGCATGCTCCATGCCGGCCTCGGCGAACACCGACGGCATGGTGCCGGAGCCGAGCAGTCCCTCCTTGGAGATGCCGCGCCCGCTTCCGCCGCCGAGCAGCCCCCTGCCCATCTGTTCGACTCCCACGGCCAGCACGAGATCGTACAGCTCCGCCTTCACCGATGTCCAAGCTTCCCGAAACGCGGTAGCGCCAGTGGCGCAGGCGTTGGAGACATTCACCACCGGGATGCCCGTCTGCCCGATCTCCTGCAAGATGCGCTGGCCCACCATTCCGCTGGCTTGGCCGAGGTTGCCGCAGTACAGCGCTTGCACGTCCTGGATGGTCAGGCCGCAGTCGTCGAGCGCTAGCAACGCCGCTTCCGAGCCGATTTGCGGGACGGTCTTGTCGGGAAACCGTCCGAATTTGATCATGTCCACGCCGACGATGTACGCGTCCGTCATTGCTAGTGCTCCTGTGTGCGAGGTTGGAAGAAGTAGGAGAAGTAGGAATTGCCGTCGCCGTCCTTGCGCCCCAAGGCGTCGCCGTAGACGACTTCCACAGCCATGCCGAAGTCGATCTTGGCGGGATCGGGTTCGACGTTGACGAGGTTGCCCTTCACCGTGCCGCCGCCGTCGAGATCGACGATGGCGGAGACGTAGGGCACGTCAATGCCGGGAAACGAGCGATGCACGATGCAGTAGGAGTACAGCTCGCCTCGATTGGACAGCCGCACCGCCCCCATTCGCCCCCGGGCACCGCACTTCGAGCAGTTGGCCCGTTCGCCCAGGAACATCGCCCCGCAGGCACCGCAGCGATGCCCTTCAAGGTACGGGCCGCCGCCGTCGGGATTCTTCAGAAATCCGACGGCGGGCAAAGGTTTGTCTGACATCTGCGCCCCTCCAAGCGAAGCCCTGAGCATGTCGTGTTCCGGCCTTCAGGTCAACAGCCCTTTGCCGAGTCTTGCAGCACACCCTGCAATTCCGCCCGCCTGTACGGCCACCTCGCCTGTTCGGATGGCGGTCCGCACCTGCACGGCGCTGTAGAAGCAGTAGGAGCGAGCGCCCGAACCTCACAGGAAGCGTCTGGCAGCCGTGGCTCCAATCCTTGCAGCCGGATGCGTCCTCGTCCGCTCTTATCACGGGCGTGAACTGCGGCGATCCACGGAGCTTGCGGGAATACGCTTGCCCAGGCAACGGCCTCAGACTCCCAGCCGCTTGTGCATGATCGGGCTGGTGGTGGTGTATTGCAGATGCACCTTCTCGTCCGGGTTCAGGCGCGCCTTGACGGCGAATGCGGCCAGCGCGGCTTCGTGGAAGCCGGACAGGATGAGCTTCTTCTTGCCCGGATAGGTGGCGATGTCGCCAATGGCGTAGATGCCGGGAACGCTGGTCTCGAAGCGTTCGGTGTCGGTGGGAATCTGGTTCTTGTCCAGTTCCATGCCCCACTCGGCGATGGGGCCGAGCTTCGGCGACAAGCCGAAGAAGACCAGGGCGTGGTCGATGGCGAGGCGGGTGACGGATTCGTCGGTGTGGCGGATGTGCAGGCGTTCCAGGATGCCGTCGGCGGCCTCGAAGTCCACGCAGTTGCCCACCAGGAACGTCACAAGGCCCTCGGCTTCAAGGGCTCGCATTCGCGCCACTGTGGCCGATGCGGCCCGGAAGCGGTCGCTGCGGTGAACGAGAGTCAGCGATTTCGCCTCCCGGGCGAGTTCCACGGTCCAGTCGAAGGCCGAGTCGCCGCCGCCGAGCACCAGCAGGTTCTTGCCGTGGTGGGCGGCCGGATCGCGTACGCGATAGAACACCTGGCGGTCGACGAACTCGTCGATGCCGGCTACGCGCAACGGCATGGGCTGGAAGGAACCGACGCCGCCGGCCACGATCACCGCCCCGGCATCGAGTTCCTCGCCTTGGCTGGTGGCGACGCGGAAGCGTCCGTGGTCGAGGGCTTCCACCTCGGTCACTTGGCTGTCCAGATGGAAGCCTGGATCGAAAGGGCGAATCTGCGCAAGCAGCCGATCCACCAGTTCCTGGGCGCTGCACACCGGCACTGCCGGGATGTCGTAGATGGGCTTGTCCGGGTACAGCTCCGCGCACTGGCCGCCGGGCGCTGGCAGCGCATCGACGATGTGCGCTTCAATGCCTAGCAGTCCGAGCTCGAAAACCTGAAACAGTCCGCATGGGCCGGCGCCCACGATGACGACATCGGTGCGAATGGTCAACGCTTCCTCCCGGTTGCTGCGCCGGCATGGCCGGCTTGGTGAATGAATCTCCTGCTGTACAGCAGTTGGACGATGCGCTCGGCGCAGGTCTCGATGTCCAGATTGTCTGTCGACAGCACCAGATCCGGCACCGCTGGCTCCTCGAAGGTGGAACTGACACCGGGCACGTTGGCCGCTTCGCCCCGTTCGGCGGCGGCGTACAGGCCGTCCTCGTCGCGCTCCTTCAGCACCGTCAGCGGCGCCCTCAGAAACACTTCCAGGAAACGCTCGCCACCGATGGCTTGGCGCGCCCGCTCGCGCACCGCTTCCTCGGGGGCGACGAAGGCAGTCAGGCAGATCAGTCCAGCGTCGTTCATCAGCCGCGCGGTTTCCGCGGCGCGACGGATGTTCTCGGAGCGCTCCCCGGCGGAGAAGCCGAGGTCCCGGCTCATGCCCAAGCGAAAGCTTTGGCCATCGAGCACGGTGGCCAAGCGTCCGGCGTCAAACAACTTGCGCTCGACGGCGTGGGCGATGACGGTCTTGCCGGACTTGGCGAGGCCGGTGAGCAGCACCGTCGCCGGGCGCTGTCCCAGCCGTGCCTCGCGCTCGTCGCTGCCGACCCGGCTGATCGCAGCGAGCAGCTCGCCGTGGGGCACCTCGTCCCAAGCCGCGGCGGCAAGCGAACCACCCGGAGGCAGCGCCATGCCGGCACCGACGGTGGCGTTGGTGATGCGATCGATGACGATGAAGCCGCCCAGGCCGCGGTTGACCGAATACGGATCGAAGACGATGGGTTCGGCCGCCGCCAGCTCGGCACGGCCGATCTCGTTGAAGGCCAGAGTGTCCGCCGGTTCGTGGCGCAGGGTGTCCACGTCCACTCGGTAGCGAATGGCTTGGATGTGGCCGGACACCTGCCGCGCACCCTGCTTGACGAGATACTCGCGCCCCGGCCGCAGCGGCTCCTCGGCCATCCATACCAAGGTGGCGTCGATGCGATCGGCGATGTGCGGCAGTTCGGTGGCCGAGGCGAGCACGTCGCCGCGGCTGATGTCCAGCTCGTCCGCCAGGGTCAGAGTCACCGCCAGCGGCGCGAACGCCTCGTCGAGGTCGCCGTCCATGGTGACGATGCGCTCGACCGTGGATTTCTTCCCCGACGGCAGCGCCACCACCTCGTCGCCGGGCCGCACCACGCCGCCGGCCACCGAGCCGCTGTAGCCGCGGAAACTGGCGTCCGGACGGTTGACGTACTGCACCGGCAGCCGGAAATGCTCCACCTCCTTGTCGGCGGCGACATGGATGGTCTCCAGCAGGTGCATCAGCGTCGCGCCCTGGTACCAGGGCATGTTGGCCGATTGCTCCACCACGTTGTCGCCGTGCAGCGCCGAGAGGGGAATGAAGTGCAGGTCGTCCACGGCCAGTTGCGCGACGAAGGCGTAGTAGTCGGCATGGATGGCGTCGAACACGGATTCGGCATAGCCCACCGCGTCCATCTTGTTCACCGCCGCGATCAGGTGGCGAATGCCCAGCAGCCGGGCGATGAAGGTATGCCGCCGGGTCTGCGGCAAAACACCGTGGCGGGCGTCGATGAGGATGACGGCCACATCGCAGGTGGAGGCGCCGGTGGCCATGTTGCGGGTGTACTGCTCGTGGCCCGGCGTGTCGGCGATGATGAACTTGCGCTTGGCGGTGGAGAAGTAGCGGTAGGCCACGTCGATGGTGATGCCCTGCTCGCGCTCGGCCTGCAGGCCGTCCACCAGCAGCGCCAGGTCCACGCCGTCGCGCTGGGTGCCTACGGTCTTGCTGTCGCGGCGGATGGCGTCCAGCTGGTCCTCGTAGATCATCTTCGAGTCGTGCAGCAGGCGGCCGATGAGCGTGCTCTTGCCGTCGTCGACGCTGCCGCAGGTGAGGAACTTGAGGATATCCTTGCGCTCGTGCTGCGCCAAGTAGGCATGGATGTCCGCGGCGATGAGAGACGATTGGTGGGACATGGCAGGGGATCAGAAGTAGCCTTCGCGCTTCTTCTGTTCCATGGAGCCGGTGGCGTCGTAGTCAATCAGCCGGCCCTGGCGCTCGGAGTGGGTGGCGATCAGCATCTCCTGGATGATCTCCGGCAGCGTCGCCGCCGCCGATTCGATGGCGCCGGACAGCGGATAGCAGCCCAGGGTGCGGAAGCGCACCGAGCGCAGTTCGGGCGTTTCCCCCGCCGCCAGCTGCATGCGCTCGTCGTCCACCATGATGAGCGTGCCGTCGCGTTCCACCACCGGGCGCGGGGCGGCGAAGTACAGCGGCACGATGTCGATGCCTTCCAGGTAGATGTACTGCCAGACGTCCAGTTCGGTCCAATTGGACAGCGGGAAGACGCGCACTTCCTCGCCGGGATCGATATTGCCGTTGTAGAGATTCCACAGTTCCGGGCGCTGGTTCTTCGGATCCCAGCGATGGTTGGCGTCGCGCACCGAATAGACGCGCTCCTTGGCCCGGGACTTCTCTTCATCCCGGCGAGCGCCGCCGAAGCAGGCGTCGAAGCCGTATTCGTCGAGGGCGTCCTTGAGCGCCTGGGTCTTCATGATGTCGGTGTACTTCTTGCTGCCGTAGGTGAACGGCGTGACGTTGTCGGCGCGACCTTGCTCGTTGGTGTGGACGATGAGTTCGAGGTTCAGATCCCGGGCGATGCGATCGCGGAAGGCG
Source organism: Pseudomonadales bacterium (assembly GCA_963422285.2). Lineage (GTDB taxonomy): Bacteria > Pseudomonadota > Gammaproteobacteria > Pseudomonadales > Azotimanducaceae > VXYL01. Next base: position 346,647 of record CAXXJO010000001.1, read on the forward strand.
ATCATGTCGCGGAACTTCCAAGTAGTGTCCACATGCAGCAGCGGAAACGGCAGCGGGCCGGGATGGAACGCCTTGCGCGCCAGATGCAGCAGCACCGAGGAATCCTTGCCAATGGAGTAGAGCAGCACCGGCCGCTCGAACTCCGCCGCCACCTCGCGGATGATGTGGATGCTTTCCGCTTGCAGCTGCTGCAAGTGGGTAAGTGTGGTTCCCATTGGTTTCCGGCGGCGGCGAGTCGGGAGAATCGGCAATGTCTGGGAACGTCTATTGTAGAAGTTTGGCCAGCAATGCTCCAAGTCGATGTGGTTATATCGACAAGCCAACCAGCCCGGCGGACGGCAGCGGTTCGTTCGCCGAAACCGGTCGCGCGGCGGCGTCGGCCGCCTGCCGCAATCAGCCCAGCGCGGCCCGCAGCAGTTCGTTCACCTGCCGAGGATTGGCCTTGCCGGCGGTGGTCTTCATCACCTGGCCGACGAAGAAGCCAAGCACCTTCGTCTTGCCGGCACGATACTGCGCCGCTTGCTCTGGATGGGCGTCCAGCACTGTTCGCACCAGCGCCGCGAGCTCGGCGCTGTCGCTGACCTGCCGCAAGCCCCGGTTTTCGATCAGCACATCGACGACGCCACCGCTGTCCGCCAGGCGGAAACCGCCGCCCGGAACGACGCCACTTCTATCGCGGTCGTCGGTTCGGTCCCGTGCGCCTTCGTGCCAGAGCGTCTCGAACAGCGACTTGGCGGTCTTGCCGGACACGGTTGCGTCCTCGATGCGTTCGATCAGCCGCCCCAGCTGGGCTGGCGGCACCGGGATGTCGGCGATGTCCTTCTGGTCCCGGCGCAAAGCCGCGGCCACCTCGCCCATAACCCAGTTCGCCGCCGTCTTGGGCTTGCCGCAGGCCGCCGCCACGGCCTCGAAATAGGCGGCGACAGCCGGATCGGCGACCAGCCAACGGGCATCGTAGTCCACTAGGCCCAGTTCCCGAACATAGCGTTCGCGCTTGGCCGCGGGCAGTTCCGGCAGGGCGGCGCGGCAGGCGTCGAGCATGGCCGGGGCGACCGCCACGGGCAGCAGGTCCGGATCCGGGAAGTAGCGGTAGTCCTCGGACTGCTCCTTGCCGCGCATGGGGCGCGTCTCGCGCCGGGCGGAATCGTACAGCAGCGTTTGGCGTTCAACCGCCTTGCCGGATTCCAGCAGGTCGATCTGGCGACCGATCTCGAAATCCAATGCCTGCTCCAGGAAGCGGAACGAGTTGAGGTTCTTGATCTCCGTGCGCTCGCCGAGCTCGGCGCCGGGGCGGCGCACCGAGACATTGGCGTCGCAGCGCATGGAGCCTTCGTTCAGGTTGCCGTCGCAGATGCCGAGATAGCGCACCAGCGCATGCAGGGCGCGGAAGTAGCCGACGGCTTCCGCCGGCGTCGCCAGCTGGGGTTCGCTGACGACCTCCAGCAGCGGAGTGCCGGCGCGGTTCAGGTCGATGCCGGTTTGGCCAGCGTAGTCTTCGTGCAGGGACTTGCCGGCGTCTTCCTCCAGGTGGGCGCGGGTCAGATCGATGCGCTTGCCGGCGATGTCGAGGTGGCCGCCGCGGACGATGGGCTGGTCGAGCTGGCTGATCTGGTAGCCCTTGGGCAGATCTGGATAGAAGTAGTTCTTGCGATCGAAGCGGCTGCGCTCGGCGATGCGCCCCTCTACTGCGAGACCGAACAGCACGGCCATGCGCACGGCGTTGGCATTCAGCACCGGCAGCACGCCCGGCAGCGCCAAGTCTACCGGGCAGGCCTGGGTATTGGGCGCCGCCCCGAAGGCGTTGGCGGCACCAGAGAACAGCTTGGAGCGGGTCTTCAGCTGGACGTGGACTTCAAGGCCGATGACGCTCTCCCAGACGGCTTCCGTCATACCGGCGCCCTGGCGAACTTCGGCGGCGTACGCAGGTGCCAGTCGGTTTCGCGCTGGAACGCTTCGGCGAGGGCCAGCAGTCGATCTTCAGCGAAGTGCGGCCCGATCAGCTGTAGGCCCACAGGCAGATGACCGAGGCGCCCGCAGGGGATGCTCAACGCCGGCAGTCCGGCGAGGCTGGCGGGCACGGTGAAGACGTCGTGCTGGTACATGACAGTCGGGTCGTCAAGTTGATCCGCCGCGGTCTCCTTGCGCCCGAGGCCCCTCTCGAACGCCGGGCTGGGGGTGGCTGGCGCAAGCATCAAGTCCACTTGCTCGAAGGCGTCGAGGAAGTCCTGGCGAATGAGGCGGCGCAGGCACTGCGCCTTCCTATAGTAGGCGTCGTAGTAGCCTACCGACAGCGTGTAGGTGCCGGTCAGGATGCGGCGCTTGACCTCGGTGCCGAATGCTTCGCTGCGGGAGCGGCGGTAGAGATCTTGAATATCCGCAGGGTTCCCTGCCCGGTACCCGTAGCGGACGCCGTCGTAGCGCGCCAGGTTGGCGGATGCTTCCGCGCAGGAGACAACGTAGTAGGCTGGCACCGCGAACCGCGTGTGCGGCAGCGAGATATCCCGACAGCGGTGACCGAGGCGTTCGACTTCCCGCACGGCTTCTTCCAGCACACGGGTCAAGTCGCCTTCAAGGCCGCACCAGTATTCCGCTGGAATGCCTATGGTCAGGGCATCGTGGTCGCCTAGGTCGCCAGTGGCACCGACCGCAGCACTGGTGGAGTCCAGCCGGTCGTGTCCTTCCATGTGGTGCAGCAGGATGCGAAGATCGGCAGCGGAGCGAGCCATTGGCCCGCCTTGGTCGAAGCTGGACGCGAACGCCACCATGCCGTAGCGGGACACGCGCCCGTAGGTGGGCTTCAAGCCGCTGATGCCGCACAGCGCCGCCGGCTGGCGGATGGAGCCGCCGGTATCCGTGCCGGTGGCGGCAGGCACGAGGCCAGCGGCCACCGCAGCCGCCGAACCGCCCGAAGAGCCGCCGGGCACTCGGTTCCCGTCCCAGGGGTTCGCTACCGGGCCGAAGTGGCTGGTTTCGTTGGACGAGCCCATAGCGAATTCATCCATGTTGGTCTTGCCCAGCATCACCGCCCCGGCGGCGGCCAGCTTGGCTACCACGGTGGCATCGTAGGGCGCGATGAAGTTGGCGAGCATGTTCGAGGCGCAGGTAGTGGGAACGCCGGCGGTGCAGAAGATATCCTTGTGGGCGATGGGTACTCCTACGAGGTCGCGAGCGCCCTGCCGAGCGATCATGGCGTCGGCCCGCTTCGCGTTCGCTAGCGCGGACTCTGCGCAAATGGTGATGAAGCTGTTGAGCTCCGCAGCGACCGCGATGCGCTGCAAGTACTGGTCGACCAGTTCCACGGCGCTCACCGTACCGGCGGCAAGCGCTTGGCGGATCTGGCCGATGGTGGCGAACGGCCCGATGCTCACTCGACCACCCTGGGAACCAGATAGTGGCCGTCGCGCACCGCCAGCGCGATGCGCTGGTAGCGATCCCGATCGACGGTCTCGGTCACCTGGTCGGGGCGCAGCGGTTGCACCCCGTCCAACGGGTGGGCGAGGGGTTCGACGCCGGCGGTGTCCACCGCCTGTATGGCGTCGACGAGTTCGATGATCCGCTCGAGATCTATCTGAACCTGGGCTCGCTCGTCCGCGGCCAGGTCGAGCGCGGATAGGCGTGCGAGCTTGTCGATGGCGTCGGCGTCCAATGGCATGGTCCAAGTGTACGGCAACGATCCGCTCTTGGCGCGTGTGGATCGGTCGGCGCGCTTTCCCTTGGTTCTCCCAAATTCCTCGTGAATGGTTGGCGCCGGCGGCTCCTGGAACATGGTACAGTGGCCAATTACGCATTGTTGCCGACTAGTTGCTCGAACATTGATGCTCAAACAGCTGCGCGGATTGTTTTCGCGGAACTTGTCCATCGACCTCGGCACCGCCAACACGCTCGTCTATGCCCAAGGCGAAGGGATCATCCTCGACGAGCCCTCGGTGGTGGCGTTCCGCGACGAGGGCGGTCGTCCCAAGGTCATTGCCGTCGGCAGCGACGCCAAGCAGATGCTCGGCAAGACGCCGGCCAACATTCGCGCCATCCGCCCGCTCAAGGACGGCGTCATCGCCGATCTCGATGTCACCGAAGAGATGCTCAAGCACTTCGTCGCCAAGGTCCATTTGAACATCTCGAAAATGCCCTTCTTCAAGCACACCCTGGTGCGGCCGAGCCCGCGCATGCTCATCAGCGTACCCTGCAAGTCCACGCTGGTAGAACGCAAGGCGATCCGTCAGGCGGGGCAATCCGCCGGTTCCCGGGATGTGCGGCTGATCGAGGAACCGATGGCCGCGGCCATCGGCGCCGGTCTGCCGGTGCATGAAGCCGTCGGCACCCTGGTGGTGGACATCGGCGGCGGCACCACGGAGATCGCCGTCATCTCCCTAAGCGGCATAGTCTACTCCGACACCGTGCGCGTCGGCGGCGACCGCTTCGACGAGAACATCGTCAACTACGTACGCCGCACTCAAGGCAGTCTCATCGGGGAGGCCATGGCGGAACGCATCAAGCAGAAGATCGGTGTCGCCTACGAGCAGCAGGAGAACCAGGAAACCAAGGTGCGCGGGCACAATCTCGCTCTCGGCGTACCGCACGCCTTCAGCCTCAACACCAGCGACGTCCTCAAGGCCCTGCAGGACTCGCTGGAGATTGTGGTGCAGGGGGTCAAGAACGCGCTGGAAGAGACGCCCCCGGAACTGTCCGCGGACATCGCGGAAACCGGCTTGGTGCTGACTGGCGGCGGTGCCTTGCTCAAGGATATCGACGTGCTGCTGGCCGAGGAAACCGGCCTGCCGGTGATCGTCGCCGAGGATCCGCTCACCTGCGTCGCCCGCGGCGGCGGCAAGGCGCTGGAGGACTTCGATGGCTATGCGGACCTGTTGTGGACGTAGTAGCGACGCGCCCTGCCCGCCGGTCGCAAGAAACGCCTTGGCCATGCACTTGACCAAGCAGTGGAGAAGGTCGGGATTGGGCTACTCTGCGATTGGCGCGTGATTCGCGTCGGGCGGTTTCCATCAAAGAGTTGTTCGTCCGCGAGACCGGTGCCGGCTACAAGCTGCTGGCGCTGATCGTTGCGTCCTGCGTTCTCGTCGTGGCCGATGCTCGAACGCGGCTGCTGGAGACGGTCAGCGTCGCGCTCGATACCGTGGTCGCGCCGCTGTATGCCGCGGCCCGCTTCCCGCACCAAGTTGGCAGTCAGGTAGCCGAGGTCTTCTCGTCTCGCTCTCGACTGCTGCGCAGAAACGCCGAGCTGGAACGCGATCTGCTGAAGATGAAAGGCATCGTCGCCCGCTACGAAGGAATCCTCGACAAGAACGAGCGCCTGCAGAAACTGCTCGATGCAAGCGCCCAGCGTACCCAACTGCGCAGCGACATGCTGATCGCGGATGTAGTGCAGGCATCGACCGATCGGCTGGAAGTCGTCATCGACAAGGGGCGGATGCACGGCATCGAAGTTGGTCAGGCGGTCATCGACTCAGAGGGGGTGTTTGGCCAAGTCGTCGAGAGCGCGGCGCTCACCAGCCGGGTACTGCTGATTGCCGATGCCCGCCACTCGCTGCCGGTACGGGTATTGCGCAACAACGTACGCACTATCGCTGCCGGCAACGGCCAGGACCGGCTGAGCTTGAAGCACGTCGCCGTCACGCTGGACATCGTCGAGGGCGATCAGCTGGTTACTTCCGGTCTGGGCGACCGCTTTCCGCCGGACTTTCGGGTGGGCGAGGTGGAATCCGTGGTGCGCGACCAGACCCAGCCGTTCGCGGATATCATCGTGCTGCCGTTCGCGGAGCTGGATCGATCACGCCAAGTGCTGGTGGTGTTCGCGGAGCGGCCAGAGGAAGCGGGGCCGCAGCAAGCGGCAGCGGAAGATCTGTCGGCCACGAACTACGAGTCTCCGGCGGAGGCAGCGCCTTGAACCCCGCCAAGGGTGGCTGGCTGATCCTGCTGACGCTGATCGGCACCATGATCCTCGCCGTCGCCCAGCTGCCGGGAGATGTTCCTGATTGGCTGCGCTGGCTGCGCCCGGACTGGGCGGTAGCGGTGTTCTTTTTCTGGACCGTGGCGGCGCCGAGGCGGACCGGCATGGTCTCCGCCTGGATCGCCGGGCTGTTGTTCGACGCCCTGCTCGGCCACCCGCTGGGCCTGCACGGTGCCGGCTTCGCCTTCACCACGTTCGTCGCGTCCCGCTTCCACGAACGGCTGAGCATGTACCCCTTGGCTCAGCAGGCTGCAACGGTGCTGGCGATCGCTGCCATCGTCGACCTGGCCAATGGACTGGCGCTGGCCGCCATCGAAGACGCCGAGCTGTCGCCGTTGCTAGTGCTGCCGGCGCTGACCACGATGCTGGTCTATCCCGTACTCGCCCAGATCCTGCGTCGGCTCGCGGACAGATATCCGGTATCGTGAAACAAGGGCCATGGCCCTTGCCAAAATCAAGACCACCACATCGCATGGCAGGCCAAAGGTTACCGAGTCCAGGGCATCGGCGGTATATTGAGAAGCCGCATTCGCGGCAGTTGCAGCACCGTCGTCGGCTTGCCGCAGGCGGAAACCGAACTGCCGTCGAGAGCCTTTGGGGATCGGCACATTGAATCGACGAATCGAAGTTCGACGCATTGCGGTGGCAAAAGAGCCTGCGGAAACAGTTCCGGTAGCGGATGGGCGCATGAAATGTCTCTCGCGAAGACAGAAATTCTGATCGACGTGAACGCGTTTGAAACCCGCGTTGCCCTGCTAGGCGACGGGCATCTCGTCGAGGTGCATCTGCAGCGCCCAAAGCCGAGCCGGCATGGCGTGGCAGACAACCCCGCTGGCTACAGTCTCACCGGCAACATCTATCGCGGCAGGGTGGAGCGGGTGGTTCCCGGCGTCCAGGCGGCGTTCGTGGACATCGGCCTGTCGCAACCGGGATTTCTCCATGTCCGCGACTTGGCGGGAGGACGCGCCGGCGCCGAGGGGAAGTCGCCGGAGATCGCAGCTCTCGTTCACCCGGGTCAGCGTCTTCTGGTGCAGGTGGACAAGGATCCGATGAACGGCAAAGGGACGCGGCTCACCGCCAACCTCGCCCTCGCCGGGCGCCACCTGGTGCTGCTGCCCTTGGATGCCCGTATCGGCGTTTCCCGGCGCATCCGCGACGACAGCGAACGAAATCGGCTGAAGACACTGGTGGAAGCAATCCGCGACGATCTCGGCCAGTCCCACGGCTGCGTCGTACGCACTGTCGGGGAAACCGCAAACGCGGATCAGCTACGCGCCGACTGGCTGTTCCTCGACCGCCTGTGGCGACACGTCGAGAACCGCGGCAAGACGGCGACGCGGCCAGGACTCGTGTTCGAAGAATCGCCCCTGCCCATCCGCACCGTGCGCGACCTCGCCGACTCCTCCCTGGAAGCGATCGTCGTCAACGATGACGTCGTCTTCCGACGCGTCGCCGACTACGTCGCCCGCCAGCTGCCGGAATGGCGGGACCGGGTCCACCGCTACCACGGCACAGCGCCGCTGTTCGAGACGCGGGGCGTGGATGCGGCCATCGAAAGCGCCCTCGACCGGCGCGCACCGCTGCCGAGCGGTGGCCATCTGATCGTCGAATCCACCGAGGCCATGACCGTCATCGATGTCAACAGCGGCAGCGAGCTGGCCTCGACCAGCATCGCAGAGACCGCCCTCAAGACCAATCTGGAAGCCGCCCGGGCCATCCCCCCGCAGCTGCGGCTGCGCAACATCGGCGGCATCGTCGTGGTCGACTTCATCGACATGGAGCAACCAGCCCACCGCGACGAGGTGCTGGCCGCGCTGGTCGCCGCTGCCAACGACGACCCGGCCCGCTTCCAGGCATCTGGATTTTCGCCCCTCGGTCTAGTGGAGATCAGCCGCCGGCGCACCCGCGAGAGCTTGTTGCGCCAACTCTGCGAGCCCTGCGCGGCCTGCGACGGCCGCTCGTTCGTCAAGTCCGTGCAGAGCGTGTGCTGCGATATCCTGCGCAGTGTGCGGAATCGCGGCCGTCGCAGCCGCAACTTGGACTGCACCGTGCATGCCGCCGAGGACGTGGTGAGGCGTCTGGAAGGCGAGGACGCCTCCCATCTCGCCGCCGTCGCCGACCAAACAGGCCGACCCGTCCGCTTGCGGGCGGAGCCGGGCTACCGCACAGACGAGTACGAATTGGTTGCCCGTTGAGCAAGCTGGGACAAAGCGCGGTCATCCTGGCGGCCATCGTTGCCGTGTGCTTCGCCGTGCTGCAATTGGGCGGGCGGGCGCTGTTCTGGCAACTGCCGCGCCTCGAAACCACGGTCAACGCCATGCTGGCACCCCGGGGCATCGCCATCGAGGGGATGGAAGGTCGCTGGCGAGGCTTGAACCCCGGCCTGTTCGCGGAGCGCATACGTTTTCCGGACGGCGAAGCCGCTGGTTTCGACTTCGAGCTGGACCTCATCGAAAGCCTGGGACGGAATCGCATCGTGGCGCGGCGCATGACAGTGGCGGATGGCCATATGACCATGCACAAAGGGGCGTCCGGCTGGCGCCTGCCGGAGGCTGGCGATGGCGGCTTCGATGTTCCGGCGCTGTTGCTGCACAGCGATCAGATCTGGGGCCACTTCCGATTCATCGCCCGGGACGGCACCCGAGCCGCAGCCCTGCACGTCGAGGCAATGCTGATCAACCAGGATGGCCAGCATCGGTTCCACATCGGTCTGCGCTCGCATGCCCAATGCGCCGACTGTGCGCTGGTGATCGAAGGCGACGTTGCCGCCGACGGCCCGGGCGCGGTGCGCATCGACGCCCAGGGGTTCTTCCTCGACCAGCAGTTCGAGGAGATTCTTGGCATCTCCCGGTTCGCCGCGCTCGGAGCGGCCACCTCTTCCTTGCCCGGCATCGGACGCCTGCAACTCGCCCTCGCCGGCGACTGGCACCGGGATGTCCGGGGCGAGACGCAAGCGCGTCTCGAACTCGCCCTCGCCGCGACGCGGATGCCGGGCGCACCGGCGAGGCTGACCGCGGCCTTTACGGCCTGGAACGAGAATGGCGGGTATCGCGGCCGCATCGATGCCCTGTCCCTGGCAAGCGGCGGACACGTCGCCAACATGGCGAAAGGCGGATTCCAGCTCGCCGGCCTGGATCAACGTCGCCGTGACGAAATGCACGCCGACCTTTGGCTGGCCGAGTTCTCTCTCGCCGATGTGCTGCCGCCTGTGGCGGCGACATTCGGCGGCGAACATCCGGCGGGACGCTGGCTGGCCGGTCTAGCGCCAGGAGGCGACATCAGGGAATTGGTCATCCGCTTCGATGCACAGGGGCTGGCGTTCCATGGCCATGGCACAGGAGGACGTCTTGCCGGCTACAAGGGCGTACCGGAAGTCGCCGACATATCGTTCGCCGCCAGCGGCCATAGACGGGCGTTGCGGCTGGACTTCGATGGCCGCAACTTCACGTTCGCCTTTCCAGAATTCTTCGCCGCTCGCGGCCCGTACCAGCGCGGCGGCGGTTCGCTGACTTTCGCCTTGGCCTCCGATGGCTACCTGGGGCTGCGTGGCGATCGCCTGTGGCTCGTCAAGGATGGTTCCCGCATCGACGGCGGTATCGGGCTGTCGCGTCCAGGCGACCCGTTCGAGGCGCACGTCGTGGTCGCCGGCCAAGTGGATCGCATCGACGTCGCCGCAGCCCGCGACTACCTGCCTCTGACGCTGGCGCCGAACCTGCGCCGCTGGCTGCTGCACAGCGTCCAAGACGGCACATTGCGAGCGGCCCGCCTGCTCTACCACGGCCACATCAAGACGCGATCCGATCTTCCCATGCGACGGGTGGAGATGACGGCCGCCGTATCTAGCGGCACTATCGACTACCACGCCGACTGGCCGGCGGCAAGCGCCATCGACGGCGTCCTCGAGATCACCGGCTCGGAAACCCGCATCCGCGGCAGCGCCCGCGCTTTCGATATCGACTTGTCCGACAGCGTGGTGCGGGTGCCGCACCGCGGGGGTCGCGCCAGGGTGGAACTGCGCGGCGAGACCACGGTGGAGCGCCTGATCGCCTTCGCCTGGGAGACGCCGGCTCACGAGGCCATGCCGTTCCTGTCAGAAACCTGGACCGGCACGGGGCGCGTGGATTTCGACGCCGAACTGACGGTGCCGCTGCAAGGCCAGGATTTGCGTCCCGGGGACATGCGCCTGGACTTCCGGTTGCAGGACGTCAGCATCGACCTCGTCGACTTGGGGCTGCATTTCGACGCCATGGACAAGAGCGTCCAGTTCGAATTTCCCGCCCGGCTCGCCAGCGAAGCCCTGCAGGCCACGCTGTTCGAGGCGCCGGTGCATATCGCCATCGACTCCAACGAAGAGGCCGTGCGCTTCTCCCTGACCGGCTCGGCCTCTGCCGCCGATGCCTACCGCCTGCTCGGCATCGACGACCTCGGCATCGCTGCCGGGCGCTTCGGCTTCGATGCCGTCTTGTCCGTGTTTCCGACTTCCGAGCGAGCCATGGAAATGCATCTCGAAAGCGACCTCGTCGGACTCGAGGTGACGCTGCCGCCACCTCTTGCCAAGGATTCGGAGGTGGCGCGGACCTTGCAAGCGTCGTTGCAGTTCCTAGACGATCACGTCGCCGCGTCGACTCGCTACGGCGAAACCAGAGGCTGGCTGCATGTAGGCGACGAAGGCATTCGCGCCGGCGCGGTGGGCATCGGCAAGCGAGAGCCGATGATCGACGCCACGGCTGGACGCGTGGTGCTTGGCGGCGGCATCGGCGAGATCGACTCGGCGACCCTGGCCACCTTGCTCGCCGACGCGGATGACGGCGGCGATCCCCAGCTCGCAAGGGAACTGCCGTTGGCGTGGGAGCTACGGCAGTTCCGCATCGGACGGCTGGCGCTGGGATCCCTGGAACTCGCCGATGTGGTGCTCGACGGCTACTCTGACGACGGCGAGATCGACTTCGATATCCAATCCCGGCAGCTGGAGGGCACGGTTTCAAGAACCGGTACTACGCCTTGGCGGATCAAGTTGCGCGAGCTTCGCCTGCCGGCAGCGCTGACGAACGGCGACCCCCTTGCCAGCGAACTGCTCGACCGACTGATCGCAGCCGATGTGCGGCTCGACCGCGTCCACCTCGGCGACGAGGACTACGGCACCTGGACGTTCGGCCTGCGCCCGGCATCGGATGGCGTCGCCTTGACCGACATAGCCGCCGACGTCAAGGGGCTGCACATCGAATCCACCGGGCCGGTGTTCTGGTCCAAGGACGGCGAAACCAGCTTCGAGGGGAAGGTATCCGCCGGCAACCTGTTCGAGGTGCTGCCGCAGTGGGACTTCGCGCCGAGCATCGAGTCGCAATCGTTCGCTTCCGCCGGCACCCTGCGCTGGCCCGGCTCGCCGCTCAACTTCGACTTGGCGCGCATCTCCGGCGCGGCGGCCCTGGAACTGGTTGCGGGCCGCTTCCTGGAGGTAGAGCAGGGGGCCGGCGCGGCCCGCATTCTGAGCCTCGTCAACTTCTCCACCGTCGTCCAGCGCATGAGCCTGAACTTTTCCGACGTGTTTGGCGAAGGCGTGAGCTTCGAGCGCGTACTCGCCGAGCTAGCCGTGGCGGACGGCCTCGCCCGCTTCGCCAAGCCGGCGGAAATCGTCGGCACGGGATCGAGCTTCCTCATCACCGGCAGCGTCGATCTCGACAGCGGCGCCCTCGACAACGAGATGATCGTCACTCTGCCTCTGCACAACAGTCTGCCTTGGTACGCGGCGTTTCTGGCCTTGACCAATCCAGCCAGCGCGGCCGGCGTGCTGGTGGGCAGACAGGTGTTCAAGGATCAGCTCAAGCGTCTGTCCAGCGGCAAGTACCGCGTCCGCGGCACCTACCACGAGCCCGAGGTGGAATTCGTCGGCATTTTCGACAACGATATAACGAACGTCCCGCCCGCTATCGTGCGGGACGGCCAAGACGCCCCTGCGCAGAACACGGCACCAATCCTGGACGCCGGCAAGGAGAACCAGTGACTCCAAGCGACCCTCTCGATACCGCCCGCCAAGCGCTATGGGATGTCAGCGAAATCGACGAACGACACGTGGCCCGCCTGCTCGGCCGTCTGACGGCCCGAGATATCGACACTGGCGAGCTGTTCTTCCAGCTTGCCCGGCACGAGTCCTGGGCGTTGGAGGACGGGGCCGTCAAAAGCGGCGCCTTCGGCGTCGATCGGGGCGTGGGCGTACGCGCCATCAGCGGCGAGAAGACCGGCTTCGCCTACGCCGACGACATCGCATTGCCGGCGCTGGCCAACGCCGCCGACGCCGCCCGCAGCATCGCCCGCAGCGGTGCCGCCGGCAGCGTCCGCGCCTTGGCGCGCGGCCAAGTGCCAGCGCGCTACGCGGACGCCGACCCGATCGCCTCGGCATCGGAAAGCGACAAGGTGGCGCTGCTGCGCCGCATCGATGCCTTCGCCCGCTCTCTGGATTCGCACGTCAAAGAAGTATCGGTGAGCATCGCGCTGAACCACGAAACGAACTTGGTGGCGGCTACCGACGGCACCCTGAGCGCCGACGTGCGACCACTGGCGCGCTTCGGCATCTCGGTAATCGCCGAGCGCAACGGTCGCCGGGAACGGGGCTTCGGCGGCGGCGGCGGTCGCTTTGACGCCGGCTGGCTGTTCGACACCGATGCCGCCGAGGACTACGCCCGGGAAGCGGTACGCGCCGCGCTGCTGAATCTGGACGCGGTGGACGCCCCGGCCGGCACCATGCCGGTGGTGCTCGGCCCAGGCTGGCCGGGCGTACTGCTGCACGAAGCCGTGGGCCACGGCCTCGAGGCCGACTTCAATCGCAAGGGCACTTCGGCCTTCGCCGGGCGCATGGGCCAGCAGGTGGCCTCTGAACTGTGTACGGTGGTGGACGATGCCACCCTGCCGGACCGACGCGGCTCGCTGACCGTGGACGACGAAGGCACCCCCGGCCAGCGCACGGTGCTGATCGAGAACGGCATCCTTGCCGGCTACATGCAGGACAAGCACAATGCCCGCTTGATGGATACCGCCAGCACCGGCAACGCCCGTCGCGCATCCTACGCGCACCTGCCCATGCCGCGCATGACCAACACCTTTCTGCTCGCCGGCGAAAGCACCCCGGAAGAGATACTCGCCAGCGTCGATCAGGGCGTCTACGCAGTGAGCTTCGGCGGTGGCCAAGTGGACATCACCTCCGGCCAGTTCGTCTTCTCCGCTACCGAGGCGTACCGCATCGACGGCGGCAAGCTGGGGCCGCCCATTCGCGGCGCCACCCTGATCGGCAACGGCCCGGAGGTGATGCGGAACATCTCCATGCTAGGCAACGACTGGCAGCTCGACCAAGGCGTCGGCGTCTGCGGCAAGGACGGCCAAAGCGTACCGGTGGGCGTCGGCCAGCCGAGTCTGAAGATCGACGAAATCACCGTGGGGGGCACCCGCGCGTAGGCCATGAGCGAAGTCGCCGAACGAACCGCGCGCATCGACGATCCCGACCAGGCAGCGGCCGAACTGAAGGGCTTGGTGGAGAACATTCTCGACCAGGCGAAGCGCCAAGGCGCCACTGCCGCGGAAGTCTCCGCCGGCGACGCCACCGGCCTGTCGGTGACCGTCCGCAAGAGCGAGCTGGAGACCGTCGAATTCCATAAGGACCGCAGTTTCGGCATCACTGTCTATGCCGGCACCCGCAAGGGCCATGCCAGCACCTCGGACGTCAGCCCCGATGCCGTTCGGGACACCGTGCGCGCCGCAGTCCACATCGCCGAGTACACCGAAGAGGACTCCTGCAACGGCCTAGCGGACGCCGACCTGATGGCCCGCACCCTCCCCGATCTGGACCTGTACCATCCTTGGGACATCGACGTCGCCGATGCCGCTCGCCAAGCCGAGGAAGCCGAGGCTGCGGCGCTCGCCTTCGACAGCCGCATCGTCAACTCCGAAGGCGTCGAAGTGGCCACCGGGCGGGGCTGCCACGTCTACGGCAACTCCCATGGCTTCGTGGAAGCCGCCTGGGGCACTCGCCACTCCACCAGCTGCTCGCTGATCGCCGCCGACGCCGACGGCATGAAGCGCGACTACTGGTATACCGTCGGCCGCGCGCCCGGCGACCTCGAAGACCACCTTGCAGTGGGACGCGAAGCCGCCCGCAGAACCATCGCCCGCCTGGGCTGCCGTCCCATCGAGACCGGCACCTACCCGGTGCTGTTCGCGCCGCCCATGGCCGCTGGCCTGATCGGCCATCTGCTCGCCGCCATCAGCGGCGGCGCGCTGTACCGCAAGGCGTCCTACCTGCTGGACTCCATCGGCCGCCAAGTCATGGCCAGCGGCATCACCCTGGCCGAGGATCCACACCGACCCAAGGGCCTGCACAGCGCCGCCTACGATAGCGATGGCGTGGCTACCCGAGCCAAGGCGTTCGTCGAGAACGGCGTAGTCGCCAGCTACGTGCTCGGCACCTACTCCGCTCGTCGCCTAGGGCTGGCCACCACCGGCAACGCCGGCGGAATCTTCAACTTGGACGTGGTGGCCGATACCCGGCCGGTGGCAAAACTCCTGCACGAAATGGGCACTGGCCTAGTGGTGACCAGCCTGATGGGCCAGGGCGTCAACCTGGTCACCGGCGACTACTCGCGCGGCGCTGCCGGGGTATGGATCGCCGACGGCGAACCCCGGCACCCGGTAGACGAAATCACCATCGCGGCCAACCTGGCCCCTCTGCTCGAAGGCATCGTCGGCTGCGGCGACGACATCGATCGCCGCGGCAACATCCAGACCGGCTCGCTGCTGGTGGAGGAAATGACCGTCGCGGCGTAGCGATGAGACCCAGGTGCCAGTCCTGTCTGGCGACGGCGTAGGAAAGGCTCGAAGCAAGGGGCTAGGCCGCTGCTCGGTACAGTGCGAAGGGTGCGGCATCCGCCTCGAAGGTGATCGGTTCGAAGACGTCGGGGTCGGCGAGGAGCCGGCGCAGCAGGGCGTTGTTGGTGCCGTGGCCGGACTGGTAGCCGGAAAATGCGCCGATGACGGGGTGGCCGACGATGTAGAGGTCGCCGATGGCGTCGAGAATCTTGTGCTTGACGAATTCCGCCTCGAAGCGCAGTCCGTCGTCGTTGAGGATGCCCTCGTCGTCCACCACCACGGCGTTGTCGAGGCTGCCGCCACGCACGAGGCCCAGGGCGCGGAGATCTTCGATCTCGGCCAGGAAGCCGAAAGTGCGAGCGCGGCTGACCTCGCGGAGGAAAGCCGTGGTGGAGAAGTCCAGCACGGCATGCTGGCGCTGGCCGACGAAGAACGGGTGGTCGTAGTTCATGGTGTACTCGACGCGAAAACCGTCGTGGGGCGACAGCGTGGCCACGGCACACTTGTCGGCGACGGTTACTTCCTGGACGATCTTGAGGAAGCGCTTGGGCGCGGGCTGCTGCTTAATCCTCGCACGGCGGATCAAGCGCACGAACGGCGCGGCGCTGCCGTCGAGGATGGGCAGTTCCGGGCCGTTTACGTCGACGCGAGCGTTGTCGATGCCGAGGCCGGCGAACGCCGCCATCAGGTGCTCGACGGTTGAGACGCGCACTTCGCCGTCGCCCAGCGTGGTGGCGAGCCGGGTATCGACCACGTTGGCGGGCGTCGCCTTCAGCCCAGCCCCGCAGTGCAGATCGGTGCGATGGAAGACGATGCCGGCGTCTGGCGGCATGGGACGGATAGTCAATTCGACTTCTTCGCCCGAGTGCAAGCCGACCCCGGCGGTGCATACCGCTTTCCCGATCGTGCGCTGGGCGAGCAAGCGACGATCGTCGTATTGCGTTCGTTGGTTCCCTGCCACCCTAGCCACCTTGACGCAGCCAGGAAGACAATAGCAATCGCTGCGCCGCCGCGTCTGTTACAGTTTGTGTCTGTCACCCGGGCCTGCTCCCGCTGCGCCCAGCCTAGTCGTTTTGGCGGCGCAGGAAGGAGGGGATGTCCAGGTAGTCCGGATCCGGCACCGGCTCTCCTCCCGCTACGGCTCGTTGGCGCATCACGGTGGGATGATCGAGTTCCTCGTACTCGCCGCGTGCAGCCCGCGCCGGTCCGCGACGAGTATTGTCCACCACCAAATCGGGGGGGCGGATGCTGCTGCGCAAGCCGGTGGCCACCACGGTAACGCGCATTTCGTCGCCGAGATCGGGATCCTCCACGGTGCCCACCACCACAGTGGTGTCCTTCGACGTGAACTCGCGAATGGTATCGCCCACCGCCTGGAACTCGCGGATGCTAAGACTCGGTGCGGTGGTGATGTTGACTACAACGCCGCGCGCCCCGCGCAGATCGACATCGTCGAGCAACGGACTGTGGATGGCCTGCTGGGTGGCATTGCGAGCGCGACCCTCGCCTCCCACTTGGCCGGTGCCCATGATCGCCAAGCCACGTTCCGACATCACCGTGCGCACGTCGGCGAAATCGACGTTGATCCGGCCGGGTCGGATGATGATGTCGGCGATGCCTTGCACGGCGCCGAGCAGTACGTCGTTGGCAGCACCGAACGCCTCGTCCATAGTGGCGTCTTCGCCCAGCACGGTGAGCAGCTTCTCGTTGGGAATGGCGATCAGGGAATCGACGTGCTGGTAGAGGGCGTCTATGCCACGTTCCGCGTTGCTCATGCGATTCTCGAAGTCGAACGGCTTGGTAACCACGGCCACCGCCAAGGCATCGAGCTCCTTGGCCACCTCCGCCACCACGGGCGCCGCGCCAGTGCCGGTACCGCCGCCCATGCCTGCGGTGATGAACACCATGTCGGCACCGGTCAGCGCCTCCTTGATCTTGTCGCGATCCTCCAGGGCAGCTGCTTCGCCGACTTCCGGATTGGTACCAGCGCCGAGGCCCCGGGTGATGCTGGCGCCGAGTTGAAGGGGGGTCGGCACATCAAGGCTGCCGAGCGCTTGGGCGTCGGTATTCGCGGCAATGAAATCGACGCCCTCTACGGACTTCGACACCATGTGCTGCACGGCGTTGCCGCCGCCGCCGCCGACGCCGATGACCTTGATCATTGCGGTCTGCGGCGGTTGTTCTACTAGCTCGAAAGGCATTTCCGTATCTCCTTTGCTTACCAAATCGAGGCGCGAAATCGCGCCGCTACAGGTTGTTGCTGAACCACTTCCGAAGACGTGCGAAGAGCTCCTTCCTGCGTACCTTGCCGTGCTGACCACGGCCGTTGTCCTCCCTCTCCCGTTCCCGGCCGTACATCAGCAGGCCGACGCCAGTGGCGTATACGGGGTTGCGCACCACGTCCGCAAGCCCCGAGACGCTGCTGGGCGAAGAGAGGCTTACCGGCATGTGGAAGATCTCCTCCGCCAGTTCGACGACACCCTCCATCTTGGCCGAACCGCCGGTCAGCACCACGCCGGCAGCGATCAGATTCTCATAGCCGCAGCGTTGCAACTCGGCCTGGACGAGCGTGAACAATTCCTCGTAGCGCGGCTCCACCACCTCCACCAGCGTTTGTCGGGAGAGCTCCCGGGCCGGCCGATTGCCGGCACCGGGCACCTGGACGGTCTCGTCCGGCTTGGCGAGTTGGGCGAGCGCGCAGGCGTACTTGATCTTGATGTCCTCGGCATGACGGGTAGGCGTACGCAGCGCCATGGCGATGTCGTTGGTCACTTGGTCGCCGGCGATGGGGATGACGGCGGTATGGCGGATCGCGCCGTCGCAGAACACGGCGATATCGGTAGTGCCGCCGCCGATGTCCACCAGACAGACGCCCAGGTTGCGCTCGTCGTCGGACAGCACCGAATAGCTCGACGCCAGTTGCTCCAGGATGAGATCATCGACTTCGAGCCCGCAGCGCTCGATGCACTTGACGATGTTCTGCGCGGCGTTCACCGCGCAGGTGACTAGGTGGACCTTCGCCTCCAAGCGTACGCCGGACATGCCCAACGGCTTCTTGACGCCCTCCTGGCTGTCGATCAGGTACTCCTGGGAGAGGACATGCAGCACTTGCTGATCCGCCGGAATGGGCATCGCCTGGGCGGCATCGATCACCCGCTCGATATCCTGGAGATGTACTTCGCGATCGCGAACGGCAACTACGCCTTCGGAGTTGATGCCGCGAATGTGGCTGCCGGCGATGCCGGCGTACACCGCGTCGATCTCGCAGCCGGCCATCAGTTCCGCTTCGTCCACGGCCCGCTGGATGGATTGCACGGTAGATTCGATATTCACCACCACGCCCTTCTTCAGTCCCCGCGACGGATGCGAGCCGATGCCGACCACCTCTAGCTGGCCGTCCGGCAATATCTCGCCGACGACAGCCGCCACCTTGCTGGTGCCGATATCGAGGCCGACGATGTTGCGTCTCTGCTCGGTTGCCACGGCTATTCGTCCGCGGGCGAAGGAGATGCCGGGGCGATGGCAGCGAGTTGCAGACTTGACGCCGTGACCAGCGGTGGTCGCGGTTCGGCAGCATCCGGGAAGCGGTTCCAGCGCACGGCGACGCCCGTGTCGTAGCGGGCGTCGACCCGTTCGATGTCTGCCGTGGCGGTGCGCAGTTCGGCGCGGTAGACGGCAGCGAAGCGCTCGAAGCGCTCGCTCAGAGCCGTCGCGCCCAGCACCGTCTCGATGTCGTGGGCTGCTGCTGGCGACTCGGCGCCGAGGGCGCGGACGGTGACCGTCCAGTTGCCGGCGGCATCCTCGTCGAGCCGCGCAATGCGCAGCCCGGCAGTCTGCGCCGGTTCGTTCAGCAGGTTGAAAACAGCCATGGCCCGGCGTCCATCGGCCAGCGAGGCATGCAGCACCGGCAGGTCCGCCCGCAGCCGTTCGCCGGGCGTCGTCGGCGCACGGACCACGTCGCCGCTGGTGGTAAGCCAAGCGTCGTCGCCCCAGCGCGCGCCCAGGGTCTCGCGCGCGACGGCGACATGCATCATGTCCGGCCAGTATCGGCGCGCGCGCGCGCCGCGCACCCAGCCCAGCGCCTCCACCGCTGCTACCACGTCGGCGGCGGCATGGATGCCAGGGCGTCGCAACTCGGCCGTCACCGCATCGCGCACTTGACGGATCTCGGCTTTGGTCAGGTCGCCTTCGACGCGCACGACGTCCACTTCCAAGGTAGCTAGCGCGCTGACGAACCACAAGCCGCCGATGACAACGGCGCCGGCGACGAGGATCGGCAGAGTCGAGCGAATCATGCGCTGCCTCCCGCGCTGCCGGTCGTCGAGACCATGGCTGCCGCTACCCGGTCGATGTCGCCGGCGCCCTGTACCATCACCACGTCGCCGTCTTCGACGACGCGCTGCAGCTGTTCGACCGCCTGCTCCGGAGTTGCGACGAACAGCGGATCGAGCCTCCCGCGCTCGCCGATGCGTTGCGCCAGGACGTGGCCATCGGCCCCGGCGATGGGCCGCTCGCCCGCGCCGTAGACATCGGCGATCAGCAGCGCATCGACTCGAGACAGCACGGTGGAGAAGTCGTCGAGAAGATCGCGGGTGCGGGTATAGCGATGGGGCTGGTAGGCCATCACCAGCCGTCGCTCGGGCCACATCCGTCGCACGGTAGCGATGATCCGGGCCACCTCCGTGGGATGATGGCCGTAGTCGTCCACCAGGGTGACGCGCTTGCCGGCGACGACGCACTCGGCGAGGCCGAACCGCCGCGCGACGCCGCGAAACTCGGCTAGGCCGGCGACGATGGCGTCGTCGGCAACGCCTTCCTCGGTCGCCACGGCGACGGACGCCAAGGCGTTCTGCACGTTGTGGCTGCCGGGCAGGGGGATGGCGATACGCAGTTCGCCGGCCTCGGGGCGGGAGACAGTGCAGGTCCAGGAGCCCTCGCCGATGCGAACATCCGTGGCGCGAAAGTCCGCGCCGGAGGCAAAGCCATAGGTCAGCGTTCGCCTGCCGAGCTTGCCGACGAGGCCGGCAGCGCGCGGATCGTCCAGGCACGCCACCACGGTACCGTAGAAGGGCAGTCGGCAGGCAAAGTCGATGAACGCCTCGGTCAACCGCCCGAGGTCCTGGTCGTAGGTGTCCAGGTGGTCGCGGTCGATGCCGGTGACGACGGCGATCATGGGCCTCAAGTACAGGAACGAGGCGTCGCTCTCGTCGGCCTCGGCAACCAAGTGGCGACCGCCGCCCAAGCGGGCGTTGGCCCCTTCGCTGGCTACCGTGCCGCCGATCACGAAGCTGGGGTCCAGGCCGGCAGCTTGCAGGATGTCGGCGATCAGGCTTGCCGTGGTGGTCTTGCCGTGGCTGCCGGCGACGGCGATGCCGTATCGATGGCGCATCAGCTCACCCAGCATCTCTCCCCGAGCAACCACGGGAATGCCCAGCGCCCGCGCCCGCGCCACTTCGACGTTGGCGTCGCCAATGGCGCTCGACACCACCACCGCGTCGGCATCCGCCACCGCCGCGGCGGCGTGGCCCTGGCGCACCCTGGCACCGAGGGCGGCGAGCCGCTTGGTGGTCGCGGAACGCACCAAGTCCGAGCCGCTGACGGCGTAGCCCTGCCGGAGCAGAACTTCGGCGATGCCGCACATGCCGGCACCGCCGATGCCGACGAAGTGGATGCTGCGTACGCCGCGCAGCTCCGCAATCCATGCCGCGTCAGCCACGATGCCCTCCTGCTTCGCCTTGGGGCTTCCGGCGCTCGAAATGCACGCGCAGCGCCAGCGCCAGCAGCGCCGAGCACACCAGCAGGCTGTTGCCGCCGAAGCTGACGAAGGGCAGCGTCAGGCCCTTGGTGGGCAGTACGCCGGTGTTGACGCCGACGCTGATTACCGTCTGTACGCCGATCAGCATGGCTGCGCCACATGCCAGAAGGCCGGCGAATATCCGCTGCTCGGCGATGGCGCATCGGCCGATGTGGAACGTGCGGATGGTCACGAAGCCGAGCAGCGCCAGCACCGCCAAGGCACCGACGAGCCCGAGCTCCTCGGCGACGACGGCGTAGATGAAATCGTTGTGCGCCTCGGGCAGATAGAAGAGCTTCTGCACGCCCTCGCCGAGCCCCAGGCCGAGAAACTCGCCGCGGCCGAAAGCGATCAGCGCCTGGGTGAGCTGGTAGCCGCTGCCGAAGGGCGATGCCCAAGGGTCCAGGAAGGTGGCCATGCGCTCCAACCGGTACGGTTCCAGCACCGCCATCGAGGCCAGCCCCACGCCGCCTAGCAGCGCCAGCAGCGCGAGGTCGCGCAGTCGCGCACCACCCAGGAACAGCAGACCGCCGGCGAGCGCCGCCAGCACCACCACGCTGCCGAAGTCGGGCTGCACCAACACCAGCAGCAACAGCGCGGCAATCCAGGCCAGAGGTTTCAGCAGCGCTAGCCAGTGGCTGGACAAGTTCTCGCCAGCACGTGCCACGTAGCCGGCCAGATAGACCACGGCGAACAGCTTGGCCGCCTCGACCGGCTGAAAACGCACTGGCCCCAAGTCGATCCAGCGGCGGGCGCCGTTCACCTCGACGGCCAAGCCGGGCGCCAGCACCAGGGCGCACAGTGCCAAGGCCAGCAACAGGCAGGGCTTGTGGGATATCTCCCAGGCGCGGACGGGGATCGTCGCCAGCGTTGCGAACGCCAGTATCGCGCCAACGACGAAGACAGCCTGCTTGCCCAGGTAGTGCTCGACGCCACCGGGCTGGGCGACCGCAGCGGAGGTGATCATCACCAAGCCGATCATCACCAGCGCCAGCCAAGCCATCACCAGAGTCAGATCCAGCCGTTTGCTCATCGCGCCGCCTCCGTCGATCCAGCCAATGCCCGAACCGCGGCAGCGAAGTCGTCGCCACGAGCCTGGAAATTGGCGTACATGTCAAAGCTGGCACAAGCTGGCGACAGCAGCACTATGTCACCGGGTCGCGCACGTTCCTGGGCGAGACGGACGGCGGCTCGCATGTCCGAGGCAGGCACGACTTCGGCGACATGGCCGAGTGCCTGCGCGAGGCGATCGGCGTCGCGGCCGAGCAGCACCAAACGCGATACGTGGCGGCCAACGGCATCGGCGAGAGCGCCGAAGGATGCGCCCTTGGCGTCGCCGCCGGCGATCAGCACGATGTTCGCCATACCGTTGCCGAAGCCTTCCAAGGCGGCAAGGCAGGCGCCGACGTTGGTGGCCTTGGAGTCGTCGACATAGGCTGCGCCGTCGATTTCCGCCACTGTCGCCGAACGATGCGGTAGACCGCGGAAGGCGGTCAGCGTGTCCGCTTGGGCAACGGCGTCGGTGCCGGCCTGATGGGCGATGGCCGCTGCGGCCAGCGCGTTGCAGTGGTTGTGGCGTCCTTTCAAGCTCAGTATCGCTGCCGGCAGCCGGTGGCCGTCAATGACCAAGTCCTCGCCATCGAGCCGCCAGCGAGGATGTTCGTGCAAGGCGATGGCGGCCATGTCGGCGGCAGGGGCGGTGCGCGGGTCGCGCCCGTCGTATACCGTCCATTCGGCACCGGCGTAAATGCGGCGCTTGCTGGCCGCGTAGGAATCCAGGCTGGGGTAGCGGTCCAGGTGGTCCGGACTGACGTTCAGCACCGAAGCGACGGCGAGACCAGGACGCTGCAGCCGTTCGAGCTGGAAGCTCGACAGCTCCAGCACGTAGCCGTCGCGACCTTCGGCGAGCAGGTCCAGCGCCGGCGTGCCCAGGTTGCCGCCGACGCCGATGTCGGCGCCGGACGCTGCCAGCAGCTCGCCCACCAGCGCCGCCACCGTGCTTTTGCCGTTGGTGCCGGTGACGCCGATCACCGGCGCTGGCGAGCCTTCGGTTCGCACGGCTTCCAGAAACAATTCGATATCGCTGGCAAGCGCCACGCCGGCAGCCCGAGCCGAAGAGACTAGGCAATGGTCGAGCGCAATGCCGGGGCTGACCACCAGCCGATGAGCGGCCGAGAGCGCTCGCCGCCAATCCCGACCGGACAGGATGGCCACTTCGGGATGGTCGCGGCGCACGGCGTCGAGGAAGGGCGGATGCCGGCGGGTATCGAACGCCAGCACTCGGTCCCGTCCCGCCAGGTGCCGGATGCAGGAATATCCCGTGGCGCCGAGTCCGAGGACGATGGTGGTGGTACTGCTCATCTCAGCTTCAACGTCGACAGGCCGATCAGCACCAGCACCAGGGTCACGATCCACAGGCGCACGATGACCCGGGGTTCCGGCCAGCCCATCAGTTCGAAGTGATGGTGGAGGGGCGCCATGCGAAAGATGCGCTTGCCGGTGAGGCGGAACGACGCCACCTGGACGATCACCGACACCGCTTCCACCACGAACAGGCCACCCATGATGAACAGCACGATTTCGTGTCGCACCACCACGGCGACCACGCCCAAGGCGGCCCCCAGCGCCAGCGCCCCGATGTCGCCCATGAATACCTGCGCCGGATAGGTATTGAACCAGAGGAAGCCCAGTCCGGCACCGATCAAGGCACCGCAGAACACCGCCAGCTCGCCGGCGCCGGCGATGTTGGGAATTTGCAGATAGCTGGCGAACTCCACATGGCCGGCGAGGTAGGCGATCAGGCCCAGGGCAGCACCGACCATCACCGTCGGCAGCGTGGCGAGCCCGTCCAGGCCGTCGGTAAGATTGACGGCATTGCTCATGAAGACGATTACCAAGCATGTCAACACGACGAATCCGATGCCCAATGGCAGCGCCGCCTCCTTGAAGAACGGCACGATGAGACTGGTCTGCGCGGGAAGCTCGGCGCCGACGTACAGCACCACTGCGGCCACGAGGCCGAACACCGTCTGCCAAAGGAGCTTCCAGCCGGCGGGCAGGCCGCGCGAACTCTTCTCGCTGATCTTCAAGTAGTCGTCCATCCAACCGATGGCGCCGAAGGTGACGACGACGCCCAGCACGATCCAGATGTACCGGTTGCCCAGGTCCCCCCAGGACAGCGTGGCGATCAGGATGGACACCAGGATCAGCGCACCGCCCATGGTGGGCGTGCCAGCCTTTCGCAGATGCGTTTCCGGTCCCAGTTCCCGCACGACTTGGCCAATCTGATGATGCGACAGCTTGCGGATCACCGTCGGTCCCACCAGCAGCGAGATGGCGAGTGCCGTCAAGGCGCTGACCA
This sequence comes from Pseudomonadales bacterium, assembly GCA_963422285.2. Lineage (GTDB taxonomy): Bacteria > Pseudomonadota > Gammaproteobacteria > Pseudomonadales > Azotimanducaceae > VXYL01. Next base: position 370,617 of record CAXXJO010000001.1, read on the forward strand.
TGGTGCGGAACGTCAGATAGCGGAAGACGCCGAAGCCGCTAACGTAGTCGGCGAGGTAGTCTGTCAACCAGAGCAGCATGTAGCAATTCCTCCCACTAGCAGTTTCCACCTTGCACTAGTTCGCGCACCACCCCGGCATCGCTGAAGGGCTGCTTTCTACCGGCGATGTCCTGGTATTCTTCGTGGCCTTTGCCGGCGACCAGGACGAGGTCGCTAGGCGTGGCCTGGTTCAGGGCGGTGGCGATGGCCCGGCGGCGATCTTCGATGCGCAGCACTGCGCCGACGGCGCGAAAACCCGCCATGACCTGGTCGAGGATGCGTTCCGGGTCCTCTCGGCGGGGATTGTCCGATGTGGCGACGACGACATCCGCGCCAGCTTCCGCCGCCTGCGCCATGGGCGCTCGCTTGCCTGGGTCCCGGTCGCCGCCGCAGCCGAACACCACGATCACGCGCCCGCCGGGAGCGAGATGGGCCCGCGCCGCGGCCAGCGCGGCGCGCAACGCGTCGGGGGTGTGGGCGTAGTCCACTGCCACCAGCGGGTCACGGGCCACGATCTGCATGCGACCGGGAACGCCGGCCAGCCGGGCCATGGCATCCACTGCGTCCGACAGCGAGGTGCCGAGGGCGCAGCTGGCTGCCAACGCGCAGGCGGCGTTGTAGACGGAGAACTCGCCGAAGAATGTCGGCAGCGAGAACGCTCGCCGCCCCCAGGGAGTAATCCAGACGCCGCCGATGCCGTCGCGTCCGTAGACGATGTCGGACCAGCGCACGGCTGCCTTTCGGCCTACCCGAAAAACATCCACCTGTCCGGCCGCAGCAGCCAGTTCGTCGGCGATGGCGACGCCAAGAGGATCGTCGACGTTGACCACCGCTGCCCCCAGGCGGCGTTGAAACAGCTTCTTCTTGGCGGCGCCGTAGCGAAGCATGGCGCCGTGGTAGTCCAGATGATCGCGGCTTAAGTTGGTGAAAACGCCGATGGCGAAGTCCACTTCATCGACACGGCCTTGATCCAGCGCATGGGAACTGACCTCCAAGGCCACCCGGCGAATGCCGCCATCCTTGAGCGTACGCAGTTCCGCCTGCAAGGCGATGGGGTCGGCGGTGGTGAGCGTCGACGGGCACAGCGCTGGCGGCCGGCCCCAACCCAAGGTGCCGATGTATGCGCCAGCGACGCCGATCCGGGCAGCGTTGTACGCTACCGTGGTCTTGCCGTTGGTGCCGGTGACGCCGATCACCTCCAGTTCTCGGCTTGGCGCCTGGTAGAAGCGACGGCCCAACTCGCCCAAGCGTCCAGCGACATCGGCGACCACGACATTGGGCACGGCGACCTGCACCTGGCGTTCGGATACCACGCCGACGGCACCGCCAGCCACTGCGTCGGCGGCGAAATCGTGGCCGTCGAAGGCCGCCCCCCGAACGGCGATGAACAAATCGCCCGTTCGTACCCGTCGCGAATCGCTGGTCAGGCCGGCGACCGTCAGCGCTGGCGCGGCGGGGTCGTCGAGCAAGCGCCGCAGTGCCATCGACCTGTTCATGCCGTTCGCCCCTTGGGAGGATTTCGCGCAACGGGCGCGTCCGGCGCAACACCGAGCAGACGCAACGCCCGAGCAGCGACCCGGGCGAATACCGGCGCTGCCACGGTGCCGCCGCCACCCCACCGGGGTTCGTTGACGACTACCACCAGCACGATGCGCGGCTGTTCCGCTGGCGCGAAGCCGGCGAAGAAGGCCACATGGGAGCGATCGTCGTAGCCTTGGCTGGTGACCTTGCGAGCAGTTCCGGTCTTGCCGGCTGCGGTGTAGCCGGCGGGACGCGCCCGAGGCGCCGTGCCGCCCTTGTCCAGCACGCCGCGCATCATCGAAGCCACCTCGGCGACCTCGGCGCGGGGGAATACCTGCTCGCCGCGGCCATCGGCGGTGGCGTCGAGAAGCACGGTGACGTCCTTGCGAACGCCGCCGTTCGCCAGCGTCAGATAGGCTCGGGCAAGCTGCATGGGCGTCACGGTCAGGCCGTAGCCGTAGGCCAGCGCGGCGCGCCCGATGGGCTTGTCGAGATCGCCTGCGGCGAGCGTACCGAGGGCCTCGCCGGGCAGGTCGCAGCCAGTGTATTGGCCGAAGCCGGCGCGGCGCAACACGTCGTACACCGCATCCTCGGGCATCGTCAACGCCATCTTGGCAATGCCCACCTGCGAGGATTTCGCCAGAATCTGCGCGACGGTGATGCGCCCGCGGTTGATCGGGTCCTGAATGGGCTTGCTGCCGATGCGGAAGTAGCCGGGCGCGGTGTCGATCTCGGAGTCCGGCGCGTAGAAACCGCCTTCAAGGGCCGCGAGCACGGTCAGCGGCTTGACGGTGGAGCCGGGTTCGTAGACATCCGCGATGGCGCGGTTGCGCACTCCCTCGACGCCGCGGCCGCGCCAGTCGTTGGGGTTGAACGATGGCTGGTTGGCCAGCGCAAGCACTTCGCCAGTGGCGACGTCGAGCATGACCAGAGAACCCGACGTCGCACCGCGTCCTTCCACTGCGGCCTTGAGTTCCCGGTAGGCGAGATGCTGCAGGCGCAGGTCCAGGGACAGATGCACGTCCTGGCCGAAGGCCGGGGCGCGCAGGTAGTCCAGATTCTTGATCGTCCGGCCCTTGCGGTCGCGCAGTACGCGCTTCCTTCCCGGCATGCCGGAGAGGAAGTCCTGCAGCGCCAGTTCGATGCCCTCCTGGCCCATGTCGTCGATATCGGTACGGCCGACGACATGAGCCAGAGTCTCCCCGGCAGGGTAGAAACGATGGTACGAGCGACCGAGGCGGACGCCTTCGATGTCGAGTTCCGCAACGCCTTGGGCGAGGTCCGGCGCTAGCCGCCGGGCCAGGTACGCGAACCGTCGGCCGCCGTTGTCGATGCGCTGCCGCAGCACGTTCGGGGCGATGTCGAGCACGTTGCCGAGGCGGCGCAGGTCGGCGACCGTCAAGGGGGCGAGATGCGGATCGATCCAGACGTAGTTCATCGGCGCACTGACTGCCAGCGGCATCCCGTTGCGGTCGAAGATCATGCCCCGGTGGACGGGAATGGCGACCTCGCGCACGGATCGAACTTCGCCCTGCTCCTGCAGGAAGTCGCGCTCGGTGACCACCAGATAGGCGGCGCGCGCCGCCAAGCCGGCAAAGGCCAGCAGAAACGCCCCGACGACGGCGTGGTGACGCCATTTCGGAAACTGCGCCGGCGGGCGGCCGCGGCGCTGTCTGCCGGCACCTCCCCGCTTCATCGCGCCACCTGCACCACAGCGTCGGGAAACCGCATGCCCAGTTCATCTTCGGCGATGCGTTCGACGTGCTGGTAGCCGGCGAAGGTCTGCCGTTCCAGCAGCAGCAGGCGGTACTCTCGGAGATGGCGGTCCTGGGTTCTCTGATTGTCCGCGTGGCGCTGGAACAGGGTGCGCATCTCGTTCGCTTGGCGCACCGTCTGCACGCCGGCGACGGCGGCGGCGGCGTAGGTCGCCAGCCCCAACAGCATCCACGAGGCAGTAGACGAACGGCGCTTCATGGCCGATCCTCCCGGCTGTCGCTCGTCGTGCGGGCGGCAATCTTCTCCACCGCCTGCAAAAGCGCGCTGCGGGCGCGCGGATTGGCATCCACCTCCGCTGCCGATGGCCTCACACCCTTGCCCACGGATTCCAGCCGCCGCGCCGAGGGCTTTGGCGGCCCGCGCACCGGCAGCCTGCGCAGCGGCATCGGGCCTTCCACCCAGCGTCGGAAACGACGGCGCACGAGGCCATGCTCGAGGCCGTGGAAGGTGATGGCCGCCAGCCGACCACCCACTTCCAGGGCGTCGAACGCGGCGTCCAAGCCGCGATCGAGCTCGGCGAGCTCGTCGTTGACATGGATGCGCACGGCCTGGAAAACCCGCGTTGCGACATGCTTGTCGGCGTCCTGGCTGGGAATCGCCCGCGCTACCGCCGCGGCCAGTTCCGCAGTCGTCGCCAGCGGCCTCGCGACGACGATGCGCCGTGCCACGGCCTGGGCGCGGCGTTCTTCGCCGTAGCGGCGAATCACCGTGGCGATTTCCTGTTCCTGGGCGTGGTTCAGCCAGTCCGCGGCGGTCGGCGAGTGGCGCCGGTCCATGCGCATATCGAGCGGGCCGGCGGCGGAGAAGCTAAAGCCGCGCCCGGCGTCGTCGAGCTGGGGCGACGACACCCCGACATCGAACAGGACGCCGGACTGCCTGCCGTGTTCTTCATCGTCCAAGTACTTGTCCAGGACGCCGAACCTGCCGTGGCGCACCCGTACCCGGTGGTCTCGGCAGGCTAGTCGCTCGGCGCAGGAGATCGCTTCGGCGTCGCGATCGATAACCAGCAGGCGTGCGCGGGACGACATCGCGGCGAGCAGACGGCGGGCATGGCCGCCACGACCGAAGGTGGCGTCCACATAGCGGCCATGGCGATCTACTGCGACCGCGCGTACCGCTTCATCGACCAGTACGGACACATGTCCTGCATCGTTACCGTCCATGAACCACCACCATCCTTGGGGTTGCGCGGCGCTTTCTTGGGGTTGCGCGGCGCTTTCTCTCCCCGCATCGATCAGCTGTTTCGGCCCAGTTGCTGCTACAGCTTGCCGCGCCGGCCACCGCCGTCTCCTCCGTTTTCTTTTTCATCCAGCTTCGTCCGGCGTCGCAATCTCCCCCACTGCTCTCAAAGCCGGTCTCAAAGCTGGATGCCGTCGAGCTCTTGCAGGTCGTTCACTCCTTGTTCGTCTGTCTTGGGAGGCGCGCTCATGACTTTCTGCCAGCCCTCGTCGGACCACAGCTCCAGCTTTCTACCCTGCCCGACGACCACCACCTTCTTTTCCAGCTGCGCCTGATCGCGCAGCTCCTGGGGAATCAGCACCCGGCCGTTGCCATCCAACTCCACTTCGGTAGCGTGGCCGATCATCTGGCGCAGCCAGTAGCGCACCGACGGGCGGGTGCTGCTCAGCTCCTGCAATTGCCGCTCCACCTCCAAGTAGTCCGGCTCCATGTAGACGAGCAGGCAGGGATCGATGAGATCGCTGGTGACGACTAGCCGCCCGCCGGCACGCTCTCGGAACGTGTCCCGGTAGCGCGCCGGCATGGCGAAGCGGCCGCGCTCGTCGAGACTGGCGTTGGTTATCCCGCGAAACACTGCTCTCCGGCGGCGATTCGCTGGAGAGGGAGGGGGTGGTCATCCATGACCCTCGTCCCACCTCCGTGTCCATGTGTACCAGCTTGGCCCACCTTGGCCCACCGCAACCCACTTTTCGCCCGTTTGAGGCCACTTTATATGAGGTCTGATCTGCTTAGCAAGAGATTTTTCAACTTTTTATCGGATCGTATGAAATATTGGATGAGACATAAAATAAATCTTATATATCAATTACTTACCTACAGGATAGGCAAATAGCTTCGAGTCCCTTCGGCAACCGTACATGGTCGTCGGTACAGCGCTGAAGACGCCGGCAATATCTTGATTTGCAATGAAATATGTACCTTTTCCTAAGACCATCTACAGTTCATCCACAAGTTTCAACGGCGGCAGTCGGGCCGTTTTCGGGCCAGTTTGGCGGCACCGGCACGGCGGCGGTGACCTTGCTATGATGCTTTGTCTCGAATTGACGGTGCGCCAAGCTTGACCAACAGCCCAAGCAAAGGAATCCGCAAGGCGGCGACGGTGCTCGTCGTGCGGCGTGGCGCGGCCGGCATTGAGGTGTTCATGGTGCAGCGGCCGGGGCGGGGCGTGTTCCCGAACCTGCACGTCTTTCCCGGCGGCAAGGTGGAGAATGCCGACGACGGCCTCTCCCACCTCTGCCACGGCCTTGACGACGCTAGGGCATCGGCGGCTCTCGGCATCGACCGTGGCGGCCTGCGCTATTGGGTGACGGCCATACGCGAGTGCTTCGAGGAATGCGGCGTACTGCTAGCCTATCGGGACGGTGCGCTGTTCGCATCCCGAGACCAAAGCGAAGCCGTGCGTTTCGACGGCTACCGCGCCGCCCTCGCCGCAGGCAAGCTCGGCTTGGCGGAACTGGCGCGACGGGAGGAACTGCGACTGGCCACCGACCGAGTACGCTACTTCAGCCACTGGATCACCCCGGCGTCGGCACCAGCGCGATTCGACACCCGCTTCTTCGTCGCCGCCATGCCGCCGGGCCAGCGCACGGCGCACCATCGTGGCGAGACGGTGTCCGGGTCGTGGGTGACGCCAGCCGAAGCGCTCGCCCGTCATGCCGCACAGCGCTGGCAGATGATCCATCCGACGCTGACCACTCTCGGCATCGCCGCCCGCTACGCCACGGTGGACGAACTGATGCGGGCGGTGGCGGCCAGCAGCCACATCGGCGAAGTCAGCGACGAGTTGAGCCGCCAGGGGATGCAACGCGGGGGCAATGCGCAATCGCCCTGAGCCGCCGTTGCTGGAGGTCGCTGATGTCGGCAAGCGGTTCTACGACGGCAACATGGTGCGCTGGGTGCTCCAGAACATGACGTTCACCATCGTTGCCGGAGGCACCACAGCGCTGTGGGGGCCGAGCGGATCGGGCAAGTCGACGCTGCTGAATATGCTGGCCGGCATCCTGGTCCCCGATGTCGGCGCGGTCCGCTTCCACGAGCCGGACAGCGGCCCATTGGTGGTATCCGCCGCCCCCGAACGACTGCGAGTGCGCTTCCGCCGCCGACACGTCGGCTTCGTCTTCCAGCTGTTCAACCTGGTACCCACCCTGACCGTCGCGGAGAACGTGCTGCTGCCCCTCGAACTGAACGGTCTCCTCCATCGCCGGGAACAGGCTTTGGCGCGATTGGACGCCTTGGGCGTAGGCGAGCGCCGGGAGCGCTTCCCGGCCGCCCTGTCTGGCGGCGAGCAGCAGCGCGTCGCCATTGCCAGAGCGCTGGCTCATGAACCGCTCTTGGTGCTGGCCGACGAGCCAACCGGCAATCTCGACCGCGGCAACGCCGCCGCGGTCGCCGATCTGCTGTGGCGAGAGGTCGCCGACGCCGGCAGCGCCTTGGTAGTGGCCACCCATAACGAGCGCCTCGCACAACGCGCGGACACGTTGATCGAACTCGCGTGAGCGCACTGCTGGTCAAGAGCCAGCTCCGGTTCGTGGTGCGCCATCCGGTGGATTTCGTCGCATCCCTGGCGGGTGTGGCGCTAGCAATGACGGCGGTAGTGGCCGTGCATTTGGTCAGCCAGTCGCTCCGCGACGCGATCGGCACTGTCGCCGCTCCCGACACTCTGCCGGGTGGCCATACCCATGTCGTCACCCGCACGGCGCTGACCGAGGCCGACTACTTCGATTTGCGTCAGCGCTGGCGACGCGGAGAATTCGCCGGCGTCGAAGCCCTGCTCCCCATCGTCGATGGCTATGTACGCGCTGGTCGAGAACGCCTGCGCCTCGTGGGCCTCGATCCGCTGGCCGAGGACGGGGGCGGCGGAATGCACACCAGCTTGCGCGTTGGCGACAGGGGCGACGGCGCGGCCAGATTCCTGACCGGGGACGTGCTGATCGCCGACCCGGCGGCGGCCCAGGCCATCGAAGCGGCGGGCGGCGAGGTAGCAGGCATTCCGGTGAACCTGATCGAGTCGCCAAGCGTGGCCGTCATGCTGGCGGACCTGCCTACCGCGCAGCGTCTGCTGGGCCGCGAAGGCCAGCTGGACGCGGTCTGGATTCGCGTCGCCAGCCCTCGTTCCCGCTTGCTCGACTGGCTCGACCGCCTGTTTCCAGGCATTGCGGCAGCCTTGCCTGGCTATGCCGCGCCGAGCATCAAGGGGTTCCAGGTCGTCGCCAAGAGCCGTTGGAACCCCGTCCGCCGCTTCGCAGACTCCATTGCCTTCAACCTGGGAGCGCTGGCCCTGCTGTCGCTGTTGATGGCCGCATTCCTGGCCGCCCAAGCCAGTGTTTCCCATGCCGCCCGGCAACGGCGCGAGCGAGAGCGGCTGCTCGCCATCGGGGTCGCTCGAGGCCGCCTGCGCCTGCTGGCTGCCGGCGAGGGTTTCTGCATTGGCTGCACAGGCGCAGTGCTTGGGCTCGGCTTGGGCATCGGCATCGCCGACATGCTGCTGCAGACGATGGGAAGCGCGGCGGCGCGAGCCCCGGTGGATGGCTGGGTGGCAGCCAAGGCTCTGGTCGGTGGAGTGGCGGTATCGAGCATAGGCCCGCTTCTGGCCGCTCGTCGCAACGCCAGGCGGCACAGGTGGTTTCGGCATGGCGCGGGGCTGCTTGCGGCAGCGGTCGCGGCGTTGGGCCTCGTCGACGGTTCGCTGCTGGCCGTGTTTGCAGCGTTGCTGGCCATCTGCCTCGTGCAGATCAGCCACATCGTACCGTTCTTCGCGGCCCTCGCCGGCAAGCTGACGGCGCTGACCTCCACGCGCTTGCTGTCGACGCGCTCGAACCTGCGCGCCGTGGCCCAGCAGGCCGGCGAGATCCGGCTGGCGGTGGGAGCGCTGTCGGTAGCCGCGGCAGTGGCCGTCGGCATGAACCTGATGGTGGCAAGCCTGGGCCGGGATTTCACCGACATGCTCGATCAACGCCTGTGGGCCGGCGTCTACCTCGGCGACCCCACCGGTACCGAGACGGAGTACGACATCGACTGGATCCGCGGCCTGCCGGGTGTGCGGGACGTGCGCCGCTACGGCGACTTCGATGCTCGCTTGGCCGATGGCCCGGTGCGGGTCAGCCTAGCGCAACTCGACGCTGCGGAAACGGCTCGCTACGAGTTCGCTGGGCCATTGCCCCACGGCGGCATGCTGAACGAAGTGGGTGCGCGACTGCTCGGTCTGGAGGTCGGCACCGCGGTGACGGTGGTCGGGGCCGGAGCAAGCGTGGAGGTGAAGATAGCCCATGTGTTCCGCGACTTCGGCGCAGTCGCGCCGCGGCTGATTCTGCCCGTCGAGTTCGGTTCTCGGTTCGAGGACGGATCCATTCGCTGGCAGCGGCTGGCGGTGCTCGCCGACCCGAACGCCGTGGCCGCGCTGACCGCCACCCTCGGCGAACGCTACGGCGCTGCCCGGGTGCGCAACCAGTCCGATATCCGCGCCCTCGCCATGGCCGTCTTCGATCGCACGTTCGTCGTCAGCCGGTCGCTCACCGCGGTGGCGTTGGCGGTCGCCGCAGCAGGCCTGTACGCGGCGCTGACCGCGCTGCAAGCGAGCCGAGAGCACGTGTTCCGCCTGCTCTCGGCAGTAGGCTGCTCTCGCGCCGAGATATGGCGGCTGGCGCTAGCGCAAACCACGATTCTGGGCGCCATCGCCACCCTTGCCGCGCTGCCCTTGGGCATCGTCATTGCTTGGACGCTGTGCGACTTCGTCAACCCCCAAGCGTTCGGCTGGTCCATCGACCTTCGCCTGGACGGAGACTCCCTGGCCCATCCCCTGCTGGTCGGCGCCGCCGCCGCGATCCTCGCGGGCGCGATCCCCGCCTACCGCTCGTCGTTTCGCGCCTCGTCCGGGGAGTGAACTTGCAGTTCCATCCCGATGGGCCATACTCGAACACGAAACCACGACGAGTCTGGTCGAGTGTCCCCTGTTCGGATGGACCTGCCAGCTTCGCCGGGCCGCCGGCGATGCTCCTGAACGCGGAGTTCGCGAGCGTTGACGAAGTCGGGCACGGGAAGGTCTGCGTCGAGCAGTGCCTGGCAGAGTTCGGTGGCGATTGATGCCGGCCGCCCCATGGCGGCACTGGCCTGGATCGCGCTGCTGGCCGGCTGCGGGAGCCCGCCAGCCGACAACGGCGGCGGCAGCCTGCGGGCGATTCTTGGGGCCGAAGCGGGCTCGGCGGCGGAATTCGCCAAAGCCGACCGGGCGATCCAGTTCTCCTTTCCCCGCGATCACGGTTCCCACCCGGACTATCGCAGCGAGTGGTGGTATGTGACCGCCGTGCTCGCCACTGCCGCGGGCCGCGAATTCGGCGTTCAGTTCACCCTGTTCCGCCAAGGCATGGAACCCAGCTCCCGCGATGTCTCTTCGGCTGCGGGCGTGGCAGCGTGGCGAACGGGACAGGTCTACCTAGGCCATGTCGCGGTCTCCGATGTGGCCAACCGTCGCCACGTCGAGGCGGAACGACTGGCGCGGGGCCATCCGTCCCTGGCCGGCGTCGAGGCGGCGCCGTTCGCGGCCTGGATCGAAGACTGGCGCTTGGCATCGACCGGGGACGGCTTCTGGCCGCTGCGGTTGCAGGCAAGCGCGGACGGCTTCGCCATCGACCTCGCCTTGGCGGGCACCAAGGCCATCGTGCCCCAGGGCGATGGCGGACTGTCCCGCAAAGGTCCGGACAACGCCTCCTACTACTATTCCATCCCCCGCATCCAAGCCGTTGGCAGCCTCGACATGAACGGCGCCACCTACCACGTCGCCGGGAACGCCTGGCTGGATCGGGAGTGGAGCACCGGCGTCCTCGCTCCGGAATACGCCGGCTGGGACTGGTTCGCCCTGCATCTCGACGACGGCCGCGACTTCATGCTCTACCGCCTGCGACGCATCGACGGCCAAGCGGACGACTACGATGCCGGTGCCGTGGTGGACGACGCCGGCCGAGCGACCATCCTGGACGCGGACGACTTCGCGCTGACCGTGGCGAAGCGCTGGCGCGGCTGGCCGGTGGCGTGGCGGCTCGCCCTGTCCGGCGAACGCTTTCTGGTCCGCGCCGCTTTCGAGGATCAGGTGATGAACACATCGGTGCGATACTGGGAGGGCGTTGCGTTCGTCGAGGGGCGCGACGGCCAGCGCCTTGGCGCCGGCTACATGGAGTTGACGGGGTACTGAGCATGGCGAAACTCGATTGGCGGCGAGAGCGTTCCGAGCGCGGACCGAGGCTGGGCATCCTGGACGTGCGCTTCGACTGGATGCGCCATCCGTCCGGCGAGCGGGTGCTGAAGCGGCTGGTGCTGGAATCCGTGGACTGGGTCAACGTCGTGGCGCTGACCAGGGACGGCCGCTCTATCATGGTGGACCAGTACCGCTTCGGCATCGGCGCGCGTACGCTGGAAACTCCCGGCGGCATGGTCGATGCCGGCGAAACGCCGCTGGCCGCGGCGCGGCGCGAACTGCTCGAAGAAACCGGCTACGGCGGTGGCGACTGGCGCAGTCTGGGCGCCGTGGAGCCCAACCCGGCGATCCATCCCCACCTGTGTCATCACTTCCTTGCCGCCGGCGTGGAGCAGGTCGCCGAACCCAGTCCCGGCCCTGGCGAAGCCATCGCGCTGGAGTTCCTGACCCTGGACGGCATGCGCGCCGCCATGGGTGCTGGCCGCCTGCGTCATGTGCTGGCGCTGTCGGCGCTGTCGAGAGTGTTTCCGCTGTTTCCCAGCGAGGCGTGACGAACGCGGTGCGCGCTCAGTCCTCCGTCGCCTCGGCGTCGGCGGGCACGTTCTCGTCGCAACGGCAGTTGGTCTTGCGCGAGGTGCCGACCTGCGCCCAGACGAGCTTCTGGTCGCCGTCCATATCGTAGTAGCGCCTCGTCTTCACCGGGGCCGCGTCCTGCCGCGCCCAGGATTCGGCGAATGTGCGCGTACGCGCTTCCCCGTCGTCGATGGTGCGCACTCGCACGGTGTAGTCGCCGCTGGACGCCGCGCAGCCGTCGTTTTCCACAGTGGCGTCGACTCGTATTCGGTCATGGAGCTGGGCGTAGGAAATCGACACCTGCGCTTGGCAGTCGAAGCTGCGCCCCTTCGGTCGCAGCGTGATCCCTTGCAACTCGATCGCACGGCCTGGACGCCCCACGGCTCGTCGAATTGTGAAGCTGCTGCCGCGCTGCTGAACGCGCCCGCCGACGTCATCCCCGACCATGTCGGAGCCATAGGGGGACTGGACATCGACTAGGTTCACGGTTCGCCAATGCAGCTTGATGATGCCAGCACGGGCGCTTTTCGGACCTGTGATCCACAAGGTGCCCGTTCTGCGGATGTGGCCGATGCGCTGCGTAGAACCGCTTTCTTCCGAATAGGCGAACTCCAGGTTGGGCGTGACTTCGAGAGTCGCTTCGAGACCACCGGCAAGCGATCCAACGTATTCGCCAGCGAACAACTCCCGATGCTCGTCGGTGGCTGGCACAGTCGCTTGGCAGGCCGCGAGCGTGGCGACAAGAGCCGACACGACACTGATTCCGACTGCTGCGGACAAGGCTGCTTCGCCCTTGGGACTACCCATGCAGAACCCTGCCAGAACCCTATGCGTCTCGCCCCCTCTGCAAGCCTACCCGATACGGCGCTATAGTCCGGCCCTTTCCAACGCTGCGGGCAGGCGATGCGCGGCTTCACCACTTCCATCGTGCATTCGGACCGGCTCGACCCCATCGAGCACGGTTCCTTGCAGAAACCGATCCACGCCACGGTGGCCTACGGCTACGAGGACGTGCAGGATCTCGCCAACGTTTTCCAAGGCAAAGGTGCCGGCTACTCCTACGGGCGGCAGGTCAACCCGACCATCTCGGCCCTGGCAGCGAAGATCGACCGCATGGAGCGCGGCCTAGCGACGGTGTGCTTCGGCACCGGCATGGCCGCCATCGGCACGATGCTGTTCGCGCTGCTGCGCGAAGGCGACCACTTCGTGTCCAGCTCGTTCCTGTTCGGCAACACCAACAGCCTGTTCCAGAGCTTCGGCGCCCATGGCGTCGGCGTCGCCTTCGTGGATGCCACTCGCGCCGCCGCGGTGGAGCAGGCATTGCGGCCCGCCACTAGGCTGGTGTTCGTCGAGACCATCGCCAACCCCCGCACCCAGGTCAGCGATCTCGACGGCATCGGCGCCCTGTGTCGGGAACGCGGCCTCGTCTACGTGGTAGACAACACCATGACCTCGCCGTACCTGTTCCAGCCGGTGGATGTGGAGGCATCGCTCATCGTCAACAGCCTCACCAAGTATATCGGCGGCCACGGCAACGCCCTGGGCGGCGCCGTCACGGAAACGGGCAAGTTCGACTGGACGACCTTCGCCAACATCCACGGCACCTACCGCAAAGGCAATCCGGCGAAGTGGGCGATCACTCAGATTCGCAAGAAGGGGCTGCGCGACTTCGGTGCCGCCTTGGGCCCGGAGGCGGCGCACCATCTCGGCGTCGGCGCGGAGACGCTAGCGCTGCGCCTGGAACGGCAGTGCGCCAACGCCGCCGCCCTGGCCCGCTACCTAGCCACCCACCCCAAGGTGCGCCGCGTCTACTATCCCGGCCTGCCGGCACACCCGGAATACAGCAGGGCCAAGGCGCTGTTCCGCCGCCCCGGCGCCCTGTTCAGCTTCGAGCTGGCGAACGACGTGGACGCCTTCGCGTTCCTGAACCGTCTCCGAGTAATCATCAAGTCCAGCAACCTCGGCGACAACCGCACCTTGGCCATCCCGGTGGCGCACACCATCTACCACGAGATGGGCCCCCGGCGTCGCGCCAGCATGGGCATTGCCGATTCGCTGATTCGCATCTCCACCGGCATCGAGGACGTGGACGACCTGCTGGCGGACTTCGAGCAGGCTCTGGATGGATAGCATTCAACAGCTTGGACTTGATGGCATCGTCAGAACATATTATTGTTGAAGATCGTATCTCTGAGGTGCGATATGCAACAATATATCGCGCGGAGCGACCTCGGCGCCGCCGTTGCGCAAGGGCTTGCCGAAGCGCCGGCCGTGGCCCTTCTCGGCGCCCGACAGGCAGGCAAGACCACCTTGGCCGAACGGGTGGCGGCGGCATGGCCGGGGCCGGCGACGATCTTCGACCTGGAAACGGCCGCGTCCCGAGAGGCGCTGTCGGCCAGGCCGGAAGCGCTGCTGCGCGGCAGCGAAGGCCTGGTCGTCATCGACGAAGCGCAGCGAATGCCAGCGCTGTTCGAGGTGCTGCGCCCGATCTGCGACGATCCGAACCGGCAAGCGGTCTTTCTGCTGCTGGGCAGCGCTTCCTGGGACCTGGTCCAAAGCATTTCCGAGTCGTTGGCCGGGCGCATCCAGCTCGTGGACGTTGGCGGCTTCTCGCTCGCCGAGGTGGGATCGCAGAACCAGGACCGGCTCTGGATGCGCGGCGGCTTTCCGCGCGCCTATCTGGCACCGAACGCCCCGGCGTGGAGGCGCTGGATAGAGTCCTTCACCCGCACCTTCCTGGAACGAGACATCGCCGGGCTGGCGCCTCGGGTGTCCGCCGAGGCGCTGGGTCGCTTCTGGAGAATGCTGGCGCATTTCCACGGCCAAACCTGGAACGCCGCGGAGCTGGCGCGGTCCATGGACGTGAGCACCGCGGCGGCGAACCGCTACCGCGGTCTGCTGGCAGGAACCTTCATGATCCGGGTGCTGCCGCCCTGGTTCGAGAATCTAGGCAAGCGCCTCGTCAAGTCTCCCAAGGTCTACTTGCGCGACAGCGGCGTACTGCACTTTCTGCTGGGCCTTGAAGAGGCCAGGGATGTGCCCATGCATCCACGCTATGGCGCCAGCTGGGAAGGCTTCGCCCTGGAGCAGACGCTCATCGCCCACGGCGAGCGCGAGGCATATTTCTACGCCACCCAGCGCGGTGCCGAGCTGGATCTGATGCTGATGCGCCGGGGGCAACGCTGGGGCTTCGAGTTCAAATGTACCGACGCGCCCCGCACCACCAAGTCCATGCACGTCGTCATCGACGATCTGCGCCTCGCGCACCTGTGGGTGCTCTATCCCGGCGATCGGGAGTATCCGCTTGCCGACGGGATCACCGCGCTGCCGCTGAAACGCATTCGGGATATCGACCTGTCGAGCCGCCCGCTCTCGCCGCCCGGGCTCAAGCCCGCGCCTTGAGATACTTGGCGTCCATGCGCGCCACATCGAACGCCGTCTTGCCGTTTTTGTTCGTCGCTTTCGCGTCCGCGCCGGCGGCCAGCAGCGCCTCGGCGGCCGCCGCCGCCTTGCCTTCGTAGGCGGCACGGTGCAGCGGCGTACGGCCTTTGCGGTCCCGGGTATTCAAGTCCGCACCGTGCTTCGCTAGCGCTTCGATGGCGTCGGCCCGGTCGTGTTCGGCCGCCAGTTGCACAGGCGTCCGCTGGGCTTTGTTGCGGGCATCGACCTCGGCGCCGTGCTCAAGCAGCGCTTCCAGGCAAGCCATCGATCCGGCCCGCGCCGCCCAGTGCAGCGGCGTCATGCCGTAGTCCTCGCGGGTGTTGGCGGCAGAGGGATCCGCTTCGATCAGCGTCGTCAGCCGGTCGATGTCGTTCAAGCCGCAGGCGGCGTAGATGTCGTAGCGAGCGCCGTCGCGGATGAGGATGCGCGCCACTTCCAGCTGGCCGCGTCTGCCGTCGCCCTTGGGCCGGCGTAGGGCGCAACCGCTTCGTGCAGCGACGTGGCGCCGCGCTCGCCGTTGCCTTTGATGGGCAGTTCGTGGTGAATGCCGGCGGCCGTATCGAAGCAGCAGCCTGGCGAGCTGCGGATAGCCGCCCCACGCCGCCCAGTACATCAGCGAAAGGTTGTCCGGCCAGCCGGTGTGCGGCTTCTTCGCCGCCACGCAGGTGGCGTTCGCGACACCGGACTCGAACACCGCTTCGAGGGTATCGACGGCGTCGG
Organism: Pseudomonadales bacterium; assembly: GCA_963422285.2. GTDB lineage: Bacteria > Pseudomonadota > Gammaproteobacteria > Pseudomonadales > Azotimanducaceae > VXYL01. The sequence goes on from CAXXJO010000001.1 coordinate 386,113, forward strand.
CCCAAGCCGCCTCGTGCAGTGCGTTGTAGGCCGTCTCGTCGAACTCGAGCGCCACGCCTCGGCTCAGCAGGAGCCGCACCGCATCGCCGCAGCCGCGCGTGCGGACGAGCACCGTCAGCAGGTGGCTGCCGATATGTTCCAGCGTCCTTGGGCGGTCTGCCAGGATTGCCGCCATCCGAGCGACGTCCGGCGACCCATCCCAGCGTTGCGGCACCGGCCCTAGAGCCGCGCGGACGAGCGCCTGTTCGGCGTCCGTAAGCGCCGGCATCTGTTCATTGCGCAGAAACCAGTCGCCGCGAAACAGCGCGAGCGCATCCATGCCGACTTCCTCTGTGCGTTAAACGTCGATCAGGTTGCTCAAGCATAGCGCAGGAACCGCGGCCCTCGTTGTGGATGGTCTCACCGCCCTGGTGGTCGCGCACGACCCGCGGCCTGAAGAAGTCCGCATAGCCCCGGCAGCGTCTGCGCCGGCGCAGGGACATTTCGGACTTCGTCGCCCAGCCGGCTGCCCTCGCCCGGCACCGGCGCTTCCGCGTCGCCATGCCCCGGCGTGCAGCGAGAGCGCTTGGGATGACGTGGATTCATGCACGATTGGCGTCATTCTCCCGGCGTGCAGAGAGAGCATCTTGTCGCCGAACCCCGGCGGCATCTGGCGTACTTCTCCACCAGTCGCGGCTCGAAGCCGGACGCCCGGCACCACTCCGCCGCCGAACGCACGCCGGACGCAGCGCAGCGGCGGCGCCTCGGAGTCCGAGGCGGCTCCGAGCCTGGAGGCGGCGGGCCAGTTTGAAACTGGATGGGTCGCGCCACTGCGAAGGCTGCTGCACAGGGCACCCAACAGCGTTCCATCCCCCTGCATCGTGCGGCTATGCGGCACGGCGACGCGGATTCGAACCGGCCCACTGCCAGCCCGGACAACGACTTGCATATCATCCGCGCATGGCAGAACATCGGCCTTCATCCCGTATCGCAATAGCAATGGGAGGAATGCGATGGCACAGTTCCACGACGTCACCATGAACACGATCACTGGCGAACCCTTGAGCTTCGAGAAGTACAAGGGTGCCGCCTGCCTAGCGGTCAACTTGGCCAGCCAGTGAGGCTTGACGCCTCAGTACGCAGGTCTGCGTACCCTTCAGGAGAGCGGCGCAGTAACCGTGCTGGGCTTTCCGTGCAACCAGTTCGGCGCCCAGGAGCCGGGCACGAACGAGGAGATTCTCCAGTTCGCCAAGTCCCGATACGACGCCAATTTCCAGATCTTCGCCAAGGTCGAAGTAAACGGCGATGGTGCCTGCGCCCTCTACCAGCACCTCAAAACGCAGCAGTCGCGCCCGGACGGCGAAACAGACATCGCCTGGAACTTCACCAAGTTCCTGGTCGGCGGCGACGGCGAGGTGCTGGCGCGCTACGAACCCGGCGTGACGCCGGAGGAGATTGCCGCCGACCTGGAAGAGCGCCTGTGAACTGCGCATACTGCGCATAAGGAGCTCCGACGATGCCCGCGCTCGACGGCTTGCGCATTCTCGACATGACCCAGTACGAGGCGGGCACGTCCTGCACCCAGGCGCTGGCCTGGCTGGGCGCGGACGTAGTCAAGGTGGAGCGCCCGCAGCGCGGCGATCCGGGCCGCGGACCCGGCGGCAGCGCCGAATACTTCGTGGTGTGGAACGCCAACAAGCGCAGCGTCGCCATCGACCTCGCCCGGCCCGAAGGCCGCCAACTGCTGTTCGACATGCTGCCGCGCTACCACGTCTTCGTGGAGAACTACGGTCCCGGCGTAGTGGAGAAGCTGGGCATCCACTACGATGCCATGAAGGCCGTCAAGCCGGACATCATCTACGCTCGCATCAAGGGTTTCGGCACCTCAGGCCCCTGGTCCGACTACAAGTGCTACGACATGGTGGCGCAGTCGGCGGCCGGCGCATTCTCCATCACCGGCGAGGCGGACGGCCCGCCCATGCGCCCAGGGCCGACCACCGGCGATGCCGGCACCGGCGTGCAGATGGCGCTGGCCATCGCCGCCGCCTACGTGCAGAAGCTGAATACCGGCAAGGGCCAGCTCATCGAGCTGTCCATGCAGGAGGCCATGACCTACTACTTGCGCACCGCCACCGCCAACGGCAACTACGGCGAGCGGGCGGCGCAGCGCTCCGGCAACGGCCGCCTGCCCACCATGTCGCTGTATCCCTGCAAGGGCGGCGGCGCCAACGACTACGTCTACATCATGGCGGTGACGCCGCGGATGTGGCAGTCGCTGTGCCGCGCCATCGACCGCGAGGATCTGCTGTCGGACCCGCGCTACGCGAAGCCGAAGGATCGCTACGCCAATGGCGCCGAACTGAAACGCGAAGTCGAGGGTTGGACGCTGGCCCGGGACAAGTACGACGCCATGCGCCAACTCGCCGAGGGCGGCGTACCGGCCAGCGCGGTGCTCGACACCGCCGACCTCTATCGCAACCCGCACTTGGTCGAGCGCGGCTTCGTCCACGAACTCGAACACCCCGCAGCCGGTACTATCAAGTTGCTGGGCTGGCCGCCGCGGATGTCCGAAAGCCATGTGCCTATCCGCGCGGCGCCTCTGCTCGGCGAGCATACTCGCGAGGTGGTAGCCGCCGACCTCGGCCTGCTGGCAGAAAAGGTGGACGAGCTGGTGGAAGCCGGTGTGATCGGGGATCGGAACTGATTTCGGTTCCAGGCGACACGACATCAAGCCCAGCATGCAGGCCAGCCGGCGCACCGCGACCCTGGGCAGAACGCCACCTGCGACGCGCTTTGGCGACAGCTTCCTCAGAACTGGACTTCAATGCCGACCCAAGCTCCCCGAGGCGCCCCCGGCGAGACGAAGCGGCGACCCTTGAAGTCTTCGCCGAGCACTTCCTCGGCTTCGCCGAAGACGCCGAACGTGGCGTAGTCCTCGCGCAATGCATTGTCGATGACCGCGAATGCCGAGAGGCGGTCGTGAAATCGGTAGTCGGCGCGCAGGTCGAACACCGTATAGGCGCCGATGGCAGGTGCCAGGTTGGCCTCGTCGCCGCGAACGTGCTGGCGCGAACCGTAGAGCAGACTGGCGCCGACGGCAAGATGCGCGGTCACCTGCGCCGTCAGTCCGGCTTTCAGCAGGCGCTCCGGCACCAGGGGCAGCCGATCACCCGGCTGCACCGCGATCTCGCCATCCATCGCCCGGGGATGGTTGACGCTCGGCGCCGAAAACGCATCTTGGAACGTCGCCTGCAGAATCGTGCCGTGGACGAACCAGCGCAGGCGCTCGCCTCCATCGAGACTGATCTCGAACCCCTTGCGGCGGGTTCCGCCCACGTTGTCGAAATACCCTTCGCTGGTTCGCGCGCCGGCGCTGATGAACAGGATGTCGTCGTCGTTGCGGATGTGGAACCAGCCAATGCGCCAAGCGAACGCCGCGACGCCGCGAGCGCCGATTTCCAGCGTCCGCGCCACGATCTGTTCCAGAGCAGGATCGGCAAGAAATGCGTTCGGCAAGCGGCAGGGAGCGTCCGGGTCCGCGCAAGTGAGTTCCACGGGGGAAGGCGCTCGGTTGGATTCGCTGTAGCTGGCGTACAGCGACATCTTGGCAGTCGGGCGGTAGACTACGCCGAGCGCCGGATTCAGACGCTTGAAGCGGTGGTCGCCATCCAGGGCCGTACCCAATCCGTCTCGAAGGATCGTGTGGACGCGGTTGTACCGGGCGGCGGCGGTGAGGCGAAGGCGGTCGCCGAAATCGAGGGCGTCGGAGAGATAGAGGGAGGCAATAGCGATGTCCGCGACAATGTCGGTGAAGGCGTCGCCCAGGTAGACGCCGCCCGGCATCGCCAAGCGTGTGTCGTCCAGGGTGCCGAGTTCGATGCTGGACTGGAAGTCGACACCGCTGGTATCGTAGGTTAGACCTGCGACAAGCCGATTTGCCCACCCGTCGAACCCACGCGACCAGTCCGCCTGGATGCTGACGCCAGCGCTGTCCTGGCCAGTACCGGTACGGTTGATCGTCGCGCCTTCCAGGCTCTGGTCGGCGAGGATCCAATTGCCGCCAATATCCAGTACAGGCCGCTCTTCGTCGTCTTCCAGACAGAGGTATTCGGGATCGTGTTCGCAGGCCTCGTAGTCCGAGTCGTCGCCATTGTAGGTGCCGATATCGCTGTATCGCAGATACGCATTGCCGCGCAGCGAAAATTGGGCTGAAACCGCCTGCCGACCGACGAGAGTGAACTGCCTCAGTTCGTTGCGGGTGCGGTCCGGGCGCGTGAAGATCGCCGTCGGTTCGATGGTCAGCAGCTGCACTGGCGCCGCGCCGTTGCCGATGAGATCGGCCGCCGCCCAGGTCAGGCTGAAATCAAGACTGGTCGGCTCCGAGTTCCAGCTAAGCTTGGCGAACCCCCGCTTGGCGTCCGTCGGCGAGAAATCCCGCCAGCCATCTTCCCAGAGCGCCGAAACCGCGACGAAGTAGCTGAACCGTTCCTTCGTGCCGCCAGTCCGTGCCGCGAAATTCCTGCGTCCGAACGATCCCGCAGACAGTTCGACGTTCGATCCTGGATGCGAGAGGCCATCCTTGGTGCGGATGGACAAGGCGCCGCCGAGAGCGTTGAGGCCGAACAGCGGATTCGATCCCGGCACCAGGAACACGGCGGCGATGGCCGATTGCGGAATCAGCGCCCAATTGACAGTGTCGCCGAATGGTTCGTTGATCCGCACCGCGTCCTGGTAGATCGCGATGCCCTGAGGAAGTCCCAACAGCGGCGAGCCGACGAAGCCGCGGTACTGGACATCCGGTTGCAGGGGATTGCTCTGCGCCTCGTTGACGAATACGCTGGCTAGATTCCGCTTTAGAAAATCGGCCAGGTCGAGCGCGCGACCGGCGACGATTTCCTCCGCGCCCGCGACTTGAATGTTTCCCGCGATTCGCTCCGCATCCGCATCGAGACTGAGCGGGGCGACGACTTCGACGATCTCGATGCGCTCTTCGGCTTGCTCGGCGGCCCCCGTCCACGCCGTTGCGGCGAGCACCCCGGCGACGCACCCCTTGAACGTTCGTTCTGCCACAGCCCTGCTTCCTTTTCCCGCGTTTCCCAGCGTCTCGCCTCGGATAGGGATCGCCAAGCGTTGCCGCCTCGTCGACGGCAATGCTACTGTAGCGCGAGCAGCCGATGGATATCAGGGAGGGAAGCCGTGAAGGTCGGCGTTTTTCTGTTCGCCACCGACTATGCCATGCGTGTCGATGCGCTGGCGCAGGAGGCGGAAGCGAGGGGGTTCGAATCGCTGTTCGTGCCCGAGCATACGCACATTCCGACCAGTCGCCGAAGTCCGTGGCCGGGCGGCGCGGAACTGCCGAAGGAGTACTGGCATACGCTGGATCCGTTCGTGTCGCTGATGGCGGCGGCTGCGGCCACCACCACGCTGCGCGTCGGCACCGGCATCTGCCTGCTGACGGAACGCGACCCGCTGGTGACCGCGAAGGAGGTGGCGAGCCTCGATGTGCTATCGGACGGCCGCGTAGAGTTCGCCATCGGCGCTGGCTGGAACGCCGAGGAGATGGAGAACCACGGTACCGCGTTCGCCACCCGCTTTCGGGTGATGAGCGAGCGGGCGAAGGCCATCAAGACGCTGTGGCGCGATCGAGCTCCGGAGTTCCACGGCGAGTTCGTGGACTTCGATCCGGTGTGGTCGTATCCGAAACCAGTGCAGCGGCCGAATCCGCCTCTGCTGATCGGCGGCGAGTCCGTCCACACCCTGCGCCGCGTGGTGGAATACGGCGACGGCTGGTTCCCTCGCGCTCGGGGCGGCTTCGACCCGGCCCAAGGCGTGGCGCGGCTGCGGACGGTCGCCGACCAGGCTGAACGCGACTTGGCGACGCTGACCATCAGCGTCTTCGGGGCTCCGCCGGATGCCGCCGCCCTGGAGGGCTACCGCAAAGCGGGCATTGATCGGGCGGTGCTGGCCTTGCCGTCCGCTGAGGCGGACGCGGTGCTGCCGGTGCTGGACAGCCACGCCAAGCTCCTGTAAGGCCGCACCGCCTGGAACGGGCGGTTTGCGGTGCTGTCGTGCAGTCGAGGCCGAGTCGCACTCGGCGGTCGTGCATTCAGGCTGGTCATGCATTGAGAAGGTCTGATCAGGCCCAGCCGAAGAAAAGAATGGGAACTACACACTTGACGATCCATGCCGCTACATACAGTAGTTTCCGACGGCTATCGATGCCCTACATAGGCAGTGCGTACGCAAGGACTGAGTTCCCAAAAGAACATATTTTTCAAATCAACAAGTTAACGCTCTTAGGCAAGAGGATGCCAAGTGCCGAACATCTATCCAGCTGCCTAGCGGCAAGTGCGGCGTCTCCATCTCGTTCGAGCATGGCATGGCCGCCTACTGCGCGGACTTCCCGAAACTTGGCGGCGTCCCCCCGACTGCGCCCTGAATGTTCGGCGCTTCAGCAGCGATTTGCCATGCCCTAGGCGCATCGATCTCTCCTGGTTGCGAAGAACGAGCCGGAGTGGAGCGTCATGATAGGCTTGGCGATTTCGATCACGACTACGCCACCCATGTCCCCAATATCCGTTGCGGATGCTCCCGTCGAGGCCGTGCTGGTGCCGGTGCTGAATGAAGAAAGCACCATTGGGCCATTTCTATACGAACTTGCACCCTACGCGCGTGGCCGGCGAGTGTATCTGCTAGATAGCGGGTCGAGAGACAATACCGTCGCCGAGGCGCGAGCGGCCGCCAAGCGTTTGAGCCTGAATTCGTCCGTGATTCAGTGCCCGACCGGACTTGCGGTGTCCATCCAGGCAGGCATGGAAGCGTCAACCGAGAAGTGCGTGGCCGTCATCGACGGGGATGGCCAGCATGCGCCTGCGGTGATCGATGCGCTTTTCGATGCCTTGGGTTGCGAATGCGATCTGGTGATCGGGTCGCGAGCTGTGCGGGGGGCTGTGATCGAGCACGGCTGGCCGTGGCATCGACGCGTCGCGACCCGGATGCTCTGGCAAGGGGTACGAATGACCGGACGCTGTCGAGGAGTACAGGATCCGCTGTCGGGGTGTTTCGCGTTGCGGCGCGAGGCTTGGGAACAGAGGGCCGAGCGCCTGGAAACCGCAGGCTACAAGTTTCTTCTGGACTTTCTTACCGTGGTGCCGCGCACACTGCGTATCGCCGAAGTGCCTGTAACGTTTCGGGTTCGCCGCACCGGTACCAGCAAAGTGGCGTTCGGCGTGTTCTGGGAACTCCTGGTTTCCGTGGTGTGGGGAATGCTTGGGGGACGTGTGCCGAGGCGTTGGATCAGCTTCGTCGGCGTTGGCGGACTGGGCATGGTCACGGATGCGGCGCTGACCGGCATCCTGCATGCCGTTCTCGATGCGCCGTTTGCGATGGCGCGACTCGGGGGCATCGTGGTGGCCATGACGCAGAACTACGTTCTGAACAATCGCCTGACGTTCAAGGCCGCTAGACGGCGAGGAGCGGGACCCGCGGGGGCAGGCTGGATCGTTTACACCATTCTTCAGGGGCTAGGGGCGACGGTCAACCGGAGCGTCTCGACGGCGTTCCACAGCGTTGGCGTACCGTGGAACGCCGCCCTCGTCGCCGGCGTGGCAGCCGGTTCGACCGTCAACTTCATGATGACGCAGCGATTCGTCTGGGGAAGGAGCCTTTGATGCGCGTCGGGCCTGCCCATGGATCCGACATCGGGCACATGGCAACCGTTGCCGACACCGCCGGTGGCACATCCATCAACCGCCGGCACCGATCGCCTCGCCATGCTGGCTGTAGTCCAGCCCTTCCACCCCGTCTTCTTCGGAGACGCGCAGTGTCGTAAAGACTTTAATCCCGTAGAGGATGACGGTGGTGCCGATGGCGCTCCATGCTGCCACCGCCAATACGCCTTCTAGCTGCACCCACACCTGCAGAACATTCCCATCGACTGCGCCGGGTCGATTGCCGATTTCTTCGAGGGCGAAAACCCCGGTGAGGATTGCCCCTGGCAAGCCGGCCTGGACGAACCTGTTCGTCAAGCGGTGCCCGGTTGCCGAGGGCGATGCGCTATAGTAGCCCGCTGGCGGGAAGGTCCGACAGACTGCTAGGAGGGGAGGATGGTCTGGCAACCCGAAATCGACGAGCTCGAGCGGCGACGGGCATTCGCCGAGCAGATGGGCGGCGAAGCCGGCATCGCCGAGCAGCGCCGGCGCGGCAAGCTTACCGTGCGCGAACGCATCCACCTCCTGACCGACGCCGGCTCGTTCCAGGAAATCGGCCAGCTCGCCGGCGCCGCCGCCTACGAAGGCAACCAGCTCGCCCATGTGCGGCCGTCGAACATGCTCATCGGTCTCGGCAGCCTGAACGGCCGCAAGGCAGTGCTGACCGCCGGCGACTTCACGGTGCGCGGCGGCGCTTCGGACGCCTCCATCGGCAACAAGGGCGGCCATGCACAGAAGATGGCCCTGGACTGGCGGCTGCCGTTCATCCGCCTGCTCGACGCCACCGGCGGCAGCGTCAAGACCTTTGAGCAGATCGGGCGCACCTACATCCCCACCAACCCGGTGACGCCGGGCGTGGAAGATCTGCTCTGCCGCGTACCGGTGGTGGCCGCGGTGCTCGGCTCGGTGGCCGGACTGCCGGCGGTGGACTCGTGCCTCGCACACTTCAACGTCATGGTCAAGGGCACTAGCCAAGTATTTCCCGGCGGCCCGCCGGTGGTGAAGGCCGCTCTCGGCATCGACATCAGCAAGGAAGACCTCGGCGACGAACGCAGCCAAGTCTACGAGAGCGGCGTCATCGACAATCTCGCCGACAGCGAGGAAGAAGCGTTCGAGATGGTCAAGCGGTTCCTCGGCTACCTGCCGGACAACGTCTGGCATATGCCGCCACGCGGCGACACCTCTGATGATCCCAATCGCCGCGAGGAATTCCTGCTGTCCGCCGTCCCCCGCGAGAAACGCCGCGTCTACGACGCCTACAGGATTCTCGATGCCGTGCTCGACGAGGATTCCTTCTTCGAGATCACGCCGTTCTACGGCCGTTCGCGCATCGTCGGCCTCGCCCGCGTCCACGGCTATCCGGTGGGCGTAATGATCAACAATCCAAAACGCCTCGGCGGCTCCATGGACGTGGCCGCTGGCACCAAGGTCATCCGCTTCCTGCAGCTGTGCGACACCTTCCACTTGCCGATGATCTACTTCGCCGACGAACCCGGCTTCATGGTCGGCCCGGAGCAGCAGCGCCAGGGCATCGTCCGCGCCGGCGCCAAGATGCTGTGCGCCACCTTGCGCACCCGCATGCCGTGGCTCTCCATCGTCATCCGCCAGCTCTACGGCGTTGCCGGACAGTGCCACGATCGCCCGAGCGGCATGTTCAAGCGCGTCGCTTGGCCGTCGGGCCACTGGGGCTCCATGCACATCTCCGGCGGCGTCTCCGCGGCCTATCGCCGCATCATCGCCGAGTCCGACGATCCGGCGGCCAAGCAGGCCGAGATCGAGGCCAGGCTCGAAGCGCTGTCGTCGCCGTTCCGCACTGCCGAGGCGTTCAACATCGAGGACATCGTCGATCCTCGGGAAACACGCCCCCTGGTGTGCGAATTCGTGCAACTGGCGCAGCCCTTGCTGGAGTCGCAGCTGGGGCCGAGTCCAACGCCGTACATGCCGTAGGCATGGTTCTCGGCTTTAAGTCTCGCGCGAGGAGCCAAAGGCCACCAAGTCGTCCCAAACGATGGCGCCGCTTGCATCGCAGAACTGACCGGCGAACTCTCGCGACAGCCGATTGACGACCGCACCGTACTGTTCGGCGAAATCGTCGTTGCGCCGCTTGGCGTCATGGCCCAGCGGTTCGACGATGCGGAGGTAGAAACCGCTGTCTCCGGATAGCAGCTCCCAGAAGTCCTGTCCGCAGTATTTGAAGTAGACGCCTTTGTCGGGCTTTCGGTCGCGGCCGTAGCAACAGCCGTTGACTGCCACGACGTTGGTGGCGGCATTGCCCTGTCGTATCAATTGAGTGGCGGTCTTGAAATCGGCTCTCATCTTCTTGATCTGAGAGCTGTTCCCCCAGTTCGGGCCGGATTTGATCGAGACAATATACCTTGCGCCGCCTTTGCTGAACTCGAGATCTATGCCCGTGGCGCTGGACTTGATTCCACCATGCGCTTTTTCAGCGACGTATATCGCCAAGCCCTCGAGAAAGTTTCCAAACAGCGTTTCTTCCTGCGAACTTAGATGCGCATCCAGCAGAGAACGTACTAGATCATGCGCCACGATCAGGTTCTTGCTTCTGAACAGGTATGAATTTTTTCGGCGCAGCAGATTATCGAGGTTCAGGTTGCCTAGCGCCGACAGTCTCTTGGCGTGGAACGTGCCGATGTGGGATCGTACATAGGAGACGATCTCCGTGTCCGTGACGGTGCCGATTGGGCCAACGGCTGTCATGCCAGAACGGATGTCAGGCTGAAAGCTCGAAATTCTGTGGCAGAAGACGCGCAAGTTCTTCGTAGTAGGGCTTGTGCGCTTCTATGCCGATAATGTTCCGACCCTTGTTCAAGGCGGCGAAAGCCGTGGTTCCGGAGCCGACGAAGGGGTCCAGAACTGTGTCGCCTGGATCCGTGAACAGATCGATGAACCACTCCGGAAGCCAAGCTGGAAAGACCGCGCTGTGGTTGCGATTGCCACATTCCGTAGCCCGATGAAGAACGTTGGTGGGGTACACCATGTCGCGGCCCAGCCAATTCTCGACTTTCTTGCCAAAACCGCTGCCCGCCTTGGATTCGTCGCGCACCCGGTCCGTTTCGCTTAGGTTTCGCATTCGGTTTTCGTACCAGTCCCCGACGGGGATCCTGACGGCATCCTGGTTCATCTTGAACTTGCGCTGGATGTTGAATTGCAGCAGGCGTTCCCAGGCGTCGCGGAAGCGGTTGGGCCACTTGCCGGGATAGCAGTTCTTCTTGTGCCAGACGAACTCTTCGGTCCACAGCCATCCGCGTTGGCGCAGCGCCAAGACAAGCTCGATGACGCAGGTGTGCCGTTCGCCGCGCATGGCCGGCTCCTTGATGTTGAGGATGAACGTGCCGGTGGGCTTGAGCACCCGGCGCAAGGCATCGGCGACGGGCAGGAACCACTCCACGTAGTCGTCCGGGCGAATGCCGCCATAAGTGGCGGCGCGCTGATTGGCGTAGGGCGGCGACGTGACGATCAGGTCTACGGAATCGGCGGGCACCTTGGCCAATTCGTCGCGGCAATCCCCGAAAAGAAGTTCTGCGTTTACCATCTTGGCTGCGTCTGCTGGCTTCGAGCGGCTCCGGGCGCGAGGCGAAGGCGATTGGAGAGGCGGCCATTAAGCCACCCGCCCCGGGTGCCGTCAACCGCAGAGCGCGCCCGACACAAGGCAATCGCTATTGAAAACGTCCTTCGGCGTTGCGAACCGAGCGCGGGGCAGCGGTTCAGTTCGACTTTGGATCAGCCGCTTCGCGATGGATGCCGCTACATACGCCATTCGATACCGTCTTGTACCCCAGCATACTGGGGTTGCGTGATGCAGCCTGACGACGCGGATTCAAACGGAGCCACTGCCGAGCGCGGGCGCGGCTTGACGTCGTCGCCGCAAAGCAGGACGATAGCCGCTCGTTTGCATGGGAGAGCAGGCACATGGCGGAAGCAGCTCGAAACTTGGCAATTGCAGTGGATCGCGCCAGCGTAGCCATGGGAGCGCGGATCGCGGGGATCGACTTGGCGTACGACTGCGGCCCCGAAGTAGTCGCGGAGCTGCGCGCCCTGCTGCTCGAACACCATCTGCTGGTGCTTCCCGGCCAGCGCATCTCGGCCCTCGAACTGGCCGACTTCGGGCGTTGCTGGGGCGACCTCTTGACGCATCCGGCCACCAAGCATCGAGACACCGAGCACGTGCAGTGGATCGGCGGCAAGGATCGCAGGTTCAAGTTCAACGGCGGCGTGCATCCATTCGGCGGCGGCTGGCATTCCGACATGACATGGCACGCCACGCCGCCCATCGTCACCGGTCTGCACGCTCGCCGCCTGCCTTCCACCGGCGGCGATACCGCGTTCGCCAACCAGCATCTCGCCTACGAGACCCTGGATGCGGACACCCGAGAGCGCATCGCAGATCTGCAAGCGTTCCACACCGGCAAGGTGTTCGGTCCCGACGTCGAGGACTCGGTGCATCCGGTGGTGCGCACCCACGACGAGACGGATCGCAAGGGACTGTATGTGAACGCTAACTTCACCAAGCATGTCGTCGGCCTGCCGGAAGACCAGAGCGAACGACTGCTGTTCCGGCTGCTCGCCCACGCCACCCGGCCCGAGTTCACCTACCGCCATCGCTGGCAGCTCGACGATCTAGTGCTGTGGGACAACCGCTCGGTGATGCATTACGCCATTGGCGACTACGACGAGCTGCGGATCATGCATCGCATCGTCGTCAAGGGCGGCAAGCCAAGGTAGCCGACGTTGTCCGGGCAGCGGCCGCCAAGCGTCGCTGTGGCCATGGTGTCGGACGAACCGCCGACGTCGTACCGCCGACGAAAGCCGACCAGCCCGTTGGCCGAGACCAGCCTCGCCACTACCGTGCCGGCCGTCGTCACGGCGGTGCCGTTCCCACTCCGACTGGCGCTGCGCAATTTCGTCTGCGATGTTCTGCTCACGCTGACCCTGTTCGTGCCCTACCCTCGGCAGCGGCGCTTCAGCGGCGATCCGGGCGTGGTCGCGCTAGCGTTGGCAGTGGTGGCGGCCTTGACCGGACTGGTTGCCTACGCCAGTGCCGCTTGGCGGTCGAACCCCGACGCGACGCCGGTCTTCAATGCCTGGGGCATCCATACCGCCGTCACTCTGCTGTTCGTACAGGCGGCGCTGCTGTTCTTCGTCGCCGTGGCCAACGCCCGCCTGCATCGGCTGTCGCATCTGCTCGCCGGCCTGCTGGCAGTAGAGATCGTGGCCTTGACGATAGAGCCGCTGCTTGGCCTCGCCGAGTCCGAAATCGCGGATCGCGTTTTCTTCTGCTATTGCCTTGCGGTGCTGCTGCGCATCGTCTTCCGGGAACTCGCGGACATCGCCGTGCCGCGTCGGTTGCTCGCCTGCGTCGCGGTTGGCGCGACGCTGTGGCTGGCCAACGACAAGCTGCCATCGGTTCCCCTGTTTCGCGCGGTGGGACATCAGCATGGGCCGCTCAACGTGGAGCGCGTCTATCTGGCCCAGGAACGACTAGTGCAAGCTGCTCTCGATGCCATGCGGCCATCGCGGACGGGCGTAACGGAGACGTACTTTGTCGGCTTCGCGCCGTATTCCGCGCAGAACGTTTTCGAGAACGAGGCCAAGCATGTGGAAACGCTGTTCCGAGAACGGCTCGGCGCCGTCGGCCGCACGGCGCTGCTCGTCAACAGCCCTCACACAGTGGACGAACTGCCGCTGGCGAACGGGCACAACCTGGCCCAGGTTCTCGCCGGCGTAGCGGCGAAGATGGACGCCGAAGACGTGCTGTTCCTGCATATGACGTCCCACGGCTCCCAGGACCACCAGATCTCCGTCTATTTCGACAACTTGGGGCTGAACGACCTCGGTGCCGAGGAGATCGGCGACATCGTTGCCGGCGCCGGGCTGCCTTGGCAGGTGATCGTGGTCGCCGCCTGCTACTCGGGCGGCTACATCGAGGCACTGAAATCGCCGCGCACCCTGGTGATGACCGCCTCCCGAGCAGATCGGCAATCCTTTGGCTGTAGCCACGGACGCGAATACACCTACTTCGGCGAGGCGTTCTACCGCGACAGCCTAGAAGATGCCGACTACCGCGGCGCCTTCGAACATGCCCGGGAGGTGGTGTCGGAACGGGAGAAGCAGGAAGGACTCACTCCCTCGGAGCCACAAATCTGGATCGGCGAGGAAATCGCCAAGAAGCTTGGCCGGGAGGCGCCATGAGTCAATACCTTGTCGTTCACCCCACGCATCCCCAAGCCCGATTGGTGCGTCGTGCTGCGGATATCGTGCGCGATGGTGGCGTCATCGTCTATCCGACGGATTCCACCTATGCCGTCGGCTGCCATCTCGGCGACAAAGAAGCCGCCGACCGGGTACGCGCCTTGCGACGCCTGCGCCACGACCACCACTTCACGCTGGTCTGTCGGGACCTGTCCGAGCTCGCCACCTATGCCCGGGTCGACAACACCAGCTATCGCATCATCAGGCGCCACCTGCCGGGGCCGTTCACCTTCATCCTGCCGGCCACTCGGGAAGTGCCCCGGCGACTCGTGCATCGGCAACGCAAGACCATCGGCATTCGAGTTCCGAACAACACCATCGCCCAAGCGCTGCTTGCGGCCCTCGACGAGCCGATGATGTCCACCACGCTGCTGCTGCCCGACGAGCAACTGCCGGTGACGGACGTGGAGGATAGGCGTACGGCCCTCGAACATGACGTGGACGTCATCGTTGAAGGCGGCACGGGCGGCGTGCGCCCCACCACTGTGGTGGATCTCACCTCGGGGCAAGTGGAGATCGCCCGGCAGGGGATCGGCGAGTTCTAGGCGCTCGCCGCGGCGGCGTCCAATGCCGTAGGTGCTCGAATCGAGTTATACTCCAACCCATTGCGGACACGGAAGCGTCCCTTGGGCAGCAGCGATTCCGAGCAGCGGGTTCTATCGGGCATGCGGCCGACCGGCCAAATGCACATCGGCCACTACCACGGTGCGCTGAAGAACTGGGTTCGCCTGCAGCACCAGTACCGGTGCTTCTTCTTCGTGGCCGACTACCATGCCCTTACTACCCACTACCAAGCCACCGAAGGCATCGATCAAGCCACCTTCGACATGATGGTGGATTGGCTGGCGGCGGGCATCAGCCCCAGCGCGGCCACCATCTTCGTGCAGAGCAAGGTGCCGGAGCACGCCGAACTGCATGTCCTGCTGTCCATGGTCACCCCGGTGAACTGGCTGGAACGGGTGCCGAGCTACAAGGACCAGCAAGCGAATCTCGCCGACAAGGACTTGAGCACCTACGGCTTTCTCGGCTATCCCGTGCTGCAAGCGGCGGATGTGCTGATCTATCGCGCCGGATATGTACCGGTGGGGGGCGACCAGGTGGCGCACTTGGAGCTGGCTCGTCGAATCGCCCGTCGCTTCAACCACATTTTCGGGCGCGAGCCACAGTTCGAGCAGCATGCCGAGCAGGCCATCGACAAAATGGGCCGCCGCGCCGCTCGTCGGTACCGCCAAGCGCGCAAAGACTACTTGGAGCGCGGCGACGCCGAGGCCCTGGCGCGCACCCAGGCGCTGCTCGGCGAGCAGCAGAACCTCTCCATCGGCGACCGCGAACGGCTGTTCGGCTACCTCGAAGGCAGTGGCCGCATCATCCTGCCGGAACCGAAGGAGCTGCTCACCGAAGCGTCGGTAGTGCCGGGCGTGGATGGACGCAAGATGTCCAAGTCCTACGGAAACGCCATCCGCCTGCGCGAAAGCCCGGACGGCGTCGCCCGCAAGGTACGCACCATGATCACCGATCCGGCGCGGATGCGGCGAACGGATGCCGGCGATCCGGACAAGTGCCCGGTGTTCGCGCTGCACGAAATCTATTCCGACGACCAAGTGAAATCCTGGGCCGCGGCCGGCTGCCGCAATGCTGGCATCGGGTGCATCGACTGCAAGGGGCCGCTGATCGATGCCATCAACTGCCAGCAGAAACCCTTCATCGAGCGCGCCGAACAGTTCGAGAGCAACCCGGACCTGGTGCGCACGATTCTTCTCGAGGGCTCCGAAGCGGCCCGCAACGCGGCCCGCGAAACCCTCGACGACGTGAAATCAGCGGTGGGCATCGATCACCGATGACGAGTGCCGAACCAGCCGACCTGGCTGCCGTCCGCCGGCGGCGCGACGGCGTCGTCGCCACGGTGGACGGCAAGGCTTGGCGCGAGCTGCCGTCCGATCTCTACATTCCACCGGACGCGCTGGAAGTCTTTCTCGATGCATTCGAAGGCCCTCTGGATCTGCTGCTCTATCTCATCCGTCGCCAGAATCTGGACATCCTGGAAATCCAGGTGTCCGAGATCACCGAGCAGTATCTGCGCTACATCGAACTGATGAAGGCGCTGAAGCTGGACCTGGCGAGCGAATATCTGCTCATGGCGGCGATGCTGGCGGAAATCAAGTCGCGCCTGCTGCTGCCGCGGCCCACGGCGGAGCAGGACGAGGAGGACCCCCACGCCGAACTGGTGCGTCGCCTGCAGGAGTACGAGCAGCTCAAGCAGACGGCGGAACAGCTCGACGCCCTGCCACGGCTGGAGCGCGACCTGCACCTGGCCCATGCCGCCAAGCCGGATGCAGTGAAGCGCCATGCGCATCCAGAGGTGGACATGAAGGAACTGCTCCTTGCACTCGCGGACGTGCTGCACCGCGTCGGCCTGCATCGGCATCACGCGGTGCAACTCGATGGCCTGTCGGTGCGGGAGCGCATGTCCGATGTGCTTGCCCGCGTCAACGACACCCCCGGCTTCGTGCCGTTTTCCAACCTGTTCGATGTGCGCGAAGGCCGCTACGGCGTCGTGGTCACCTTCCTGGCCGTGCTGGAGCTGGTGCGCGAAGCGCTGGTGGATCTGGTTCAGAACGAACCGTTCGCGCCGATCTACGCCTGTGCGCCGCGAGCCGAGGGGCCGGTGGAGGCCCCTGCGCAAGAAGAACGCGCCGACGGATGATGCAGGCCGAGCAGATCCAACGTATCGTCGAAGCAGCGCTCTTGGCCGCGGACGAGCCGGTGACCGTCGACCGCCTCGTCAAGCTGTTCGCTGCCGGCGAGTTGCCGGAGCAGACTCCCCGCGGCGCAGTGCGCGAAGCCATCGATCGCATCGGCGAGCAGTGCGAGGATCGCGGCTACGAGCTGGCCCGGGTGGCCAGCGGATTCCGATTCCAGGTGCGTCAAGCGCTGAGCCCCTGGGTAAGCCGGCTGTTCGAGGACCGTCCGCCACGCTACTCCCGGGCGCTGCTGGAAACGCTGGCCTTGATCGTCTACCGCCAGCCCATCACTCGGGGCGACATCGAACAGGTGCGGGGAGTGGGCGTCAGTGCATCCATCATCCGCACACTGCTGGAGCGGGGCTGGATCCGGGCCGTGGGTCAGCGCGAATCTCCCGGCCGGCCCACCCTGTACGGCACCACGCGCACGTTCCTGGACTACTTCAATCTGCAGAGTCTCGACGAGTTGCCACCCATGGCGGAGATCAAGTCGCTTGTCGAACCGGCGCTGGCGCGAGACAAGAATCGGAACCAAGCATCCGAGCAGGCACCGGAGGCACAGGAAGCAAGGCCGCTGGCGGAAGTGGTCCAACTGCCGATTTCCGACCGCTGACGACACGACCTCCTCAGCCGCCGTCCCGCGAATCCGCTGTGCGGATTCGCCATGAGACGCACGATCGCGTTGGTCTGGCCGTGGCCGTTCAGCCCCGTGGAGAAGAACCGGAGAAAACCATGAGCGAGAAACTGCAAAAAGTCCTCGCCGACCGCGGCCTCGGTTCCAGGCGGGAAATGGAGCGTTGGATCGCCGCCGGCCGGGTGCAGGTGAACTCCGAAGTCGCTGGCGTCGGTACCCGCGTCAGTGCCGAGGACGAAATCGCCGTCGACAGCCGCGAACTCGCCAAGCCTCGATCCGCCGCCAGCCGAGTGCTGGTCGTCAACAAGCCGGCTGGCGTCATCGTCTCGCGCAAGGATCCGCAAGGCCGAAGGTCGGTATTCGACGATCTGCCGAAGCTGCGCACCGGACGGTGGATATCCGTCGGCCGCCTGGACTTGCAAACCACAGGCCTCCTCCTCTGCACCAACGACGGCACTCTCGCCAACAAGCTCACCCATCCTGGCACCGGCATCGATCGCGAGTACGCGGTTCGCGTCTCCGGCAAGCTTGATGCGCCCGCGCAGGAGCGGCTGAAATCCGGCGTCGCCATGCACGGGCGGGTCGAGGCGTTCAGCGATATCCGCTACTACGACGGCTCCAACGCCAACCACTGGTACCACGTGGTGCTCATGGAAGGACGCAACCACGAAGTGCGCGACCTGTTCGCCAGCGAAGGCCTTCCCGTCACCCGTCTCAAGCGCGTTCGCTACGGCCCCGTGATCCTGCCGCCCTGGTTGCCTCGGGGCGCTTGGGAGGAAATGGGCGGACGCGATGTCGCGCAACTGCGCAACTTGCTTGGCCTGCCGCCAGAGCGGCGCAAGAAGCGGGCGCAGTCGAAGTCGCGTTCCCTGCTGATCCCGTATCCCCATGTGCAGGGTTTGGCGTCTGCGCGAAACAGGAATGCCGAGCACGCCAAGCAAAGGGTGTCTTCGCGCATCGACAACTAAACTCCAGGATGTGGATAAAAGACAGATGCGGTATTCGAGCATTGGCCCGAGTGTGCATCGCGCCGGCTGCGAAAAAACTGGCTCGCACAGAATTGTACGAAAGTCCAAAATGAGAAATTTCTTGTACGCGATTAGGCAAAGCTCTGTTGGGGCCCCTTGCAGGCGGATTTAGGATACCCTCCTGCCCGCCGCCGAATACATCACCCGTTCCGACCTCGACCAGTCCTTCGAGCGGTTCCGTTTGAAGATGGCCGCCGCCGTTGCGAAGTGGTCGCCGAGCAGGTCCGAGACGCCATGCAGAGCGCTGCGCCGCCGACGTTCGACGCCCAGGCTCTGTCCGAAAGCGTGCAGAGTCTGCGCGAGGATGTCGGCAGCCTCCGCAAGGAAATGAAGGAGGACTTCGACGTTCTTCGCAAGGAAGTGAAGACGGACATCGATGGTGTCCGCAAGGAGATGAAGGAGGACATCGGCGAATTTCGATTCGAAGTCCATGAATTCGGCAAGATGCGAGGCGATATTGGCGAAGTCGGTGCCGAAATTTGCGTATTCAGATGAATCGGCGGGCTGCTCTTAGCAACCATCTTCGACGGGTTCGGTTTCGTCGATACAAGCATGGAGGATCAGATCAATGCCGTGGAAATCCGCCTGCGAAACGAATTGCAGGCGCTAGAGACCGAAGTCCGCAATGGGTTCGAGAAGCTTCGGCAGTACGTCGCCGATCTCGACAAGCGATCGACTCTCGCCGAGCAGACGGTGGCAGACGCGCACTCGGACATTCCCGACGAAAGCTGATGCCGCCGAACCTCCTCCAGGCCCTGGGAGACTCAGGACATTTCGGACACCTACCGTGGCGGATGCGAAGCGTTTATAGCTCCCAAAAGAAAAGCGATTCGGGAATCCCAAGGCCGGGATTTCGAGAATCGGCAGTGCGCCGTGCTGGGTGTGCGCCCTATCACCCGTCGCCCTGTCGAATCGGTGGCAGGCGGGGCCGACGGCGGTTCGGGGACGAATGGGCCCGGGGATGCGCGGCATCGTACACCTTCGCCAAGTGCTGAAAGTCCAGGTGGGTATAGATCTGCGTAGTCGAAAGGTCCGCGTGGCCGAGCAGTTCCTGCACGGCGCGCAGGTCACCGCTCGATTCCAGCAGGTGGCTGGCGAAGCTGTGCCGCAGCATGTGCGGATGTACGCCGTCGTTACCGGTGGCGCGGGCGGCGAGCTTCTTTAGGCGCAGCTGCACACTGCGCGGCGAAATGCGCGCATTGCCGCGGCCGGTGAACAGGGGGTCGTCGCCGCCGACGCCGGGACGGACGGCCAGCCAAGCGCGGATTGCCTCGCGAGCGGCGCTGCCTACCGGCACTACCCGCGTCTTGCCGCCTTTGCCGGTAACGGTGACGAAACCGCCGCCGAGGTCCAGGTCGCGGATGTCGATGGCGACCAGTTCGGCGAGCCGCAGCCCGCTGCTGTAGAACAGCTCCGCCATAGCGCGGTCGCGTAGATCGAGGTCGGACTCCACGGGCACTGTGAACAGCTGCATGGTCTGGTCCGGATCCAGCGTTTTCGGCAAGCGCTCCCGGCCTTTCGGCGCCCGCACCCCGCTAGCCGGATTGACACCGAGTTCGGCGCGACCCACCAGATAGGCGAACAGGCCGCGCACACTGGATAGATGGCGGGCGATGGATCGCGGCGACAGACCCCTGGCATGCAGCCGGCCCGCAAAGGCGCGGATGTGGTGCGAGCGCACGGCGGCGCTCGATACTGCGCCGCTTTCGGCGGCGAAACGCGCCAAGTCGCGCCGGTAGGCCGCCACCGTGTGCGGAGACGAACGACGCTCGACGGCCAGATGGGCGAGATAGCGGTCGATATCGCCGCTCAAACCCGAGGGGTTCGGCGAAGCAGTGCGATCACCGTCCACTGGCCGATCCGATGCCCAAGCGCGTCAGTGTTCGAGCCAGCGCGTCGCCGATGTAGCGTAGGAAGATGTCGCCCATGTCCGGGACGAAGTGATTCGCATCCGCTGCGCCGATGGCCAAGATCGCATTCAGGCTGTCCGGCGCATCCACGGCGCTCGAACGCACCGGCACCAGAGCGATAGAACCCGGGCCGCCCAGAGCGGCGCCGGGGAACAGCCGAGCGTATTCCTCCGGTCGGTAGACGGCGCAGTCGGGCGCGGCGTGATCGAACAGACGCGCCCAGGGCGGCTCGTCGTCTGCCCCGCAGCCGGCAAGATGAGCCAGGATCGCCTCGGACGTCCAGCCGCGCACGTAGCAGACCACGTGGTCGGCTTGGAAGCCGGCGACGAGATGGCGCCCCAACACCGCATCGACATCGGCGGCGGCGGCGGTGTCCATCAGCGCCAAGGTGAGGGCGCGGATGCGAGTGAACGTGCGGTCGTTGTTCCGGGCATTGGCGAACACGGTGCTTAGCTGCTTGTTCAGTTCCGTGTTGCGGCTGCGCAGAATCTCAAGTTGGCGTTCGAGCAGGGATGCCGCGCCGCCGGTGCCGTGATGCACGTCGAGACTGGAGAGCAGATCCGGGTAGCGGGTGAAAAAATCGCGGTTGCTGGCGAGGAATTCGGCTACTGCCGCATCATCGAGCAGGGGTTCGGCGGCTGACGTCATTATCCGATTCGGCCCTTGTAGACGAGTTGGGCGGGGCCGGAGAGTGTAGCGACTTCGCCGAGGCCTCGCCAAGCCAGCCGCAGCCTGCCGCCGGGCAGGGAAATCTTGGCACGTTCGTCGAAGCGGTCGTGCAGGCGACCGGCCACCATGGCCGCACAGGCACCGCTGCCGCAGGCGCGGGTTTCTCCAGCGCCGCGCTCGTAGACGCGCAAACGCCCGAAGCGGCGGCCCACCACTTGCAGGAAGCCGACATTGACCTGCTGCGGAAATCGCTCGTGGCGTTGCAGTGCGCTGCCGATGCCCTCGACATCGGCACTGGCGACATCGTCCACGAACACCACGGCGTGGGGATTGCCCAGAGCAACCGGCGTCACCTCCAAGCGTTCGCCAGCCAAGTCGATGGCGTAGCATAGCGCCGTAGCGTCGGCGACGAAGGGCACGGCTTCCGGATCGACGCGCGGCACTCCCATGTCTACCCGTACATGGCCGTTGTCGAGCAGCGTGGTGTGGATGGTGCCGGCTGCGGTTTGCAGTTCCAGTTCCCGCTTGACGGTCAGCCCCTGGTCCACCACGAAGCGGGCGAAGCAGCGGGCACCGTTGCCGCACTGCTCGGCTTCGCTGCCGTCGGCGTTGAAGATGCGGTAGCGGAAGTCCGCGTCGGGATCGTCCGGCGGCAGCACGGCCAGCAGCTGGTCGAAACCGATGCCGGTGTGCCGGTCGCTCCAGGCGAGGATGTGCTTGACGGACGGCGTCACGGCTTGGGTGACTAGGTCGACCACCATGAAGTCGTTGCCGAGGCCGTGCATTTTGGCGAAGCGCAGCTTCATCGCGCCATCCTGTACAGAGTCGTCATGGCATTGTCGTCTAGACTACGCGACGGCTTCCCAGCGCAGCATGTCGGCCACCGTTTCGCGCTTGCGGGCGATGTGGCAATCGTCTCCATCCACCAGCACCTCTGCGGCCCGCCCTCGGGCGTTGTAGTTGGAGCTTTTCACGAAGCCGTAGGCGCCGGCGCTGCGCACTGCCAGCAGCATGCCTTCTTCAAGGACGAGTTCCCGGTCCAGGGCCAAGAAGTCGCCGCTCTCGCAAACCGGTCCCACCACGTCCCAGGACGCTGGCCGGGGATCGGCATTCCGGCTGCGGGCCGCAACCGGCACTACGTCGTGCCATGCTTGGTACAGGGCCGGGCGAAGCAGGTCGTTCATGGCCGCGTCCACCACGGCGAAGTTGCGATAGCCGGGGGCGGGTGCCGGTTTCAGGTACTCCACCCGGGTCAGCAGGACGCCGGCGTCGGCAACCAGGAAGCGTCCGGGTTCGACCACGAGGGCGATTCCGCGCCCGGCCAGCTGGTGCCGGAGCTCCCGACCCAGGGCGTCGATATCCAGCGGCTCTTCCTTTCGGTAGGCAACGCCGAAGCCGCCGCCGAGATCGATGTGGCCCAGGGCGATGCCGTCGCTTTGCAGCGCATCCACCAGCGTCATCAGCGCCGCCAAGGCGTCTCGAAACGGCCCGACCTCGCGGATCTGCGAACCGATATGGCAATCGATGCCCACCACATCGAGCAGCGGAGAGGCCGTCGCCCGCCGGTACAGTTCCCGAGCCTCGGCAGCGGGAACGCCAAACTTGGTTTCCTTCAGCCCGGTGGAGATGTAGGGGTGGGATTTGGCGTCCACGTCGGGGTTGACGCGCACGGATATCCGCGCCCGTCGGCCGATCAGTCGCGCTCGCGCCGCAATGCGTTCCAGCTCCGAGGCGCTTTCGACGTTGAACGTGTCGATCCCGCACTTGATGGCGAAGTCGATATCGATTTCGGACTTGCCGACGCCGGAGAAGACTGCCTGGGATGGATCGCCACCGGCGCGCAGTACGCGTTCGAGTTCGCCGCCGGAGACGATGTCGAAGCCGCTGCCCAAGTCGGCCAGACGGGCGAGGATGCTCAAGCTGCCGTTGGCCTTGACGGCGTAGCAGATGCGGTGGTCGATGCCTGCCAGGGCACGCCCGACTTGCCGGTAGCGATCCTCGATGCCGCGCCACGAGTACACGTAGGTGGGCGTCCCGACGGCCTCCGCAATGCGCGACAGCGGTACCCCGTCGGCATGCAGCTCGCCGTCTTTACGAACGAAAGACATGGCCAGCCGCCGGCGCGAAGCTGTTCTCCTGGGGCAAGCGCAACGGCCCTTTCTGGCCGCAGGTGGCCACTCCTGCACACAGCAGGACACACGACAGACACGCCACTAGCAAACGCATGCGATTTGCCTCGGTTGGGTCTCGACGGGTGCGGCGGCCGGGCCAGCCGCAAACTTCGCAGGTAGTGCAGATAGTATAGTGCCTTTGGTCGGCCCGTTGCATACGCCCCAGTCCTCGGCAAGAGGACTCGAGCAAATCATTTCCGAGGTTTGCCGCAATCGCCTTCCAACGCTGCCGACCGCGGTGCATTGCATTGGAAACGCGGCAGGTTGCCGGCCACGCCTGGGCGTGGCGATGGCGGGAACAGGTTGAACACTCCCCTTCGGACATGCTCCGAATGCTCCCGCCGCGACGACGCCAAGCCGGACGATTGGTTTCGCCAACACTCCCTTGGCAAGTGCTCTACAGGCGGACGCCGGGTGTTCTGCTGGAACGGAGACTCGGCCGATGGACTAGATTCGCTTGCGAGCGGCATCGATGGCACCGCGCACCGCGGCCGGCGCGGTACCGCCAAGGTGGCCGCGGGCAGCCAGAGAGCCTTCCAGGGTCAGCACGTCGTAGACGTCCTCGTCAATGCGATCCGACAGAGCGCGGAACTCGGCCAGCGCGATCTCGGCCAGCGTCACGCCCCGGTCGATGGCGAAGGCCACGGCCTTGCCGACGATCTCGTGGGCGTCCCGGAACGGCACGCCCTTGCGCACTAGGTAGTCGGCGAGATCCGTGGCGGTGGCGAACCCTGCTTCGGCGGCGGCGCGCATGGCGGTCGGGTTCGGCCGCATGGCGGCGACGATGCCGTGCAGGGCTTGCAGGCAATCCAGCAGGATGTCCGCAGTGTCGAACAGCGGCGGCTTGTCCTCCTGGTTGTCGCGGTTGTAGGCCAGCGGCTGGCTCTTCATCAGCATCAGCAGCGCGTTCAGATTGCCGACCACGCGCCCGGTCTTGCCGCGCACCAGTTCCGGCACGTCCGGGTTCTTTTTCTGGGGCATGATGCTGGAGCCGGTGCAGTAGGCGTCCGGCAGGGCGACGAAAGCCCACTGCGGCGAAGTCCACAGCACCAGCTCCTCGCACCAGCGCGAAAAGTGGATGGCGGCGAGGCTGGCCGCGGCGCAGAACTCGATGGCGAAGTCGCGGTCGCTTACGGCATCCAGGGAGTTGGCCGCGGGCGCGATGAAGCCGAGTTCGGCCGCGGTGCGGGCGCGATCGATGGGAAACGTGGTGCCGGCCAGGGCGGCGCTGCCCAGCGGCGAGACGTTGACGCGCCGGCGGCAATCTCGGAAGCGGTCGCGGTCCCGGCAGGCCATTTCGAACCAAGCCAGCAGATGGTGGGCGAAGGTGATCGGCTGGGCGGTTTGCAGGTGGGTGAAGCCGGGCATCGCGGTGTCCACATGGGCCTCGGCGAGATCGGCGAGCCGCGCCATCAGCGCCGACAGGCGCTTGTCGATCTCGTCGATGCGGTCGCGCAGCCACAGGCGCATGTCGGTAGCTACCTGGTCGTTGCGCGAACGCCCGGTGTGCAGCTTCTTGCCGGCTTCGCCGACGAGTTCGGTCAGCCGCGCCTCGATGTTCATATGCACATCTTCCAGCATCTCGTTCCAGACGAACGCGTCCCTGTCGATCTCGGCGCGGATGGCCGTCAAGCCGGCGACGATGGCTTGGCGTTCATCACCGTCGAGCACGCCGATGCTGTGCAGCATGTTGGCATGGGCGATGGAGCCCTGGATGTCGTAGGAATACAGGCGCTTGTCGAAATCGACTGAAGCCGTGAATCGCGCCACGAAGTCGTCGGTGGGTTCGGTGAAGCGACCACCCCACATGCTCGCCTTGTCGTCCTTGTTCTTCACGGGGCTGCCGCCGTCTGGCCAGTGATCGAGAGTATAGCAACGCCCCGCATGTGCGGACTCCGAGGCATTTCGGACGCCGATGGGAGTTCGAGTACGCGACGTTCGCCCGCCGACGTCTAACTGGCGGCAGCACGAGATGGGCTTGGGCTTGATCCGCACGGATGCGGACCTCTTGGTTTGCGAACAGGACAGGGCTGCTCGAACTCGCCATGCCGATTCTCCGAGAGACGAGTTCGTCTCTCGAGTCCGACCCGCATTGACCCCAAGATCGCCTTCAAGGCGCCGACTTCGGTGCGGACGGCGGGGTCCGATGCATCTCTGAACCTCGCTGGGCCTACCAGGGATACAGCCCGACCGTCGCCATACAGTTGGCTATTTCAGCGCATTCTATGACGGGCCGAGGCCGATCTTCTGGTCAGCGAGGTCATGCAGATCGTGAAGGAACTCACGCTGTCTGACGCCGGCATCGCCTATGCGTTCGGCACGTTTGAGGAGCATGTCGAAACGGTCCTCAAGGGCCTTGCTGCTCAAGATTGGCTGGTCGCCCCCCTTCTCGCCGCGTTCGTTTCCGGCGCTGCGACGAGCGGTCTCAACATAGAATTCAGCTAGGCTCACTGCCTCGCCGATGTCGGTAAGAGGTTGCAGCGTGATTTGGTTTTGCAGGCGACCGCGCAGCGCCGGCAACGCCGACGAGTACCTGAGCAAGGCATCGGGCGTGATGCCGATCATCAGAAACAAGTGTTCAGGCAGGGCGTCGATTACCGAGCGCAATGCCGAGAGGTAGCGGACAATGGCAGTAGGGCCGAGGACTCCGTCCTGTTTTTCGAGTTCGTCCAACAGGAGGAAGATTCCGTCGAGGACGCCGGCGGCAGCGCTTACCTGCACCAGATCCCGCAAGGCCGCAGTCTTGGATTCGACGGTATCCAGGCGGAATTGAACACCTAGCGCCAAGCGGTGGGCTTTAAGGAGGCGGAGGCCAAGGAGCCATTGCAACATCAAGTCGAAATCACCCTCGATCTCGAAATCCCTAAGTCGCCCCAAAGCCGTGCGCATATCATGGCTGCGGGCTCGACCAATCGATTGCGCATCCGCCTTGAGGCGTTCTTGCAGCTTGCGCAGATGCTCCACCCCTAGTTCTTCGATAAGCCGGCGTGTCGTGTCCTCGAACGAGGGTTCTGGATCCGCCAGGTAGCGGACCATATAGTAGCCCTCAAGCACCGACATCACGCTGCGGATCTCGGATTCGACGTGATTGAGGAAGTTGGTCTTTCCAACGCCTTGGGTACCCTCAATGACGACTACCTGTGATCGATGGTCGTTCACAAAGGCGACGATCTTGTCATTGACTTTTTCATCCGCCTCGATAGAACGATGCGGGTTGGCGGAAGTTTGGTTGGCTGCCGGAAACGGATTGGCGAGTATGCCATACCGGCTGTATAGCCATTCCTCAGAATTGTCCGCAGCGGCGCTCCGCAGGCGGTCTCTCAAGGTCATAGCGTCGGCCCCTCAATGTGTAGGCTTGCACTTGCCTTTCCGGGTATCAGATAGTCCCCGCGATATAAATGCACTCGTTCGACGACAGGCGATCCAGCATCTGTCCGGAGTACGTGGACCACTCGATCTTCGAACCGAAGCTGCGTTGTGGATCCTTCCGTTGATCGCTTGAGGAGCCCTTGTACGCTCGCCTCTTCGAGCAAGTGTCGAGCGGTTTCTGGATGTACGCCGTCGTCCCGGATCAAGGACTCCAACCACTCGCCTGTAGCGACCAAACCCCGGCCTTCGAGGTCGAGCGATGAGAAACGTCGCAAGGCAATGTCCGCGAATGCCTCAATGGACGGCACTGTCGGTGTGGGGTAGATGCCGCTGTCGAAGGCCGATGCGCACAGCAGAGTGATCTCGCCCAGGGTGCGGCATGTTGATAGGCTGCGGACCATATCCGTAGTGTCGAGGGCAGTGCCAATGGCGAGTTCTGCGATGCGTACCGAAAACGCGGCGAATGATGGCAGTTCAAGCAGTGCGCGGCGCAAGTCTTCGACCTGCTCGTTCCGCAGAGCGGCGGAAAGGAACGGGATTCGATCACGAGCCTGCCAGGTGCCATCAACGACGTCGATCAGGCCGCCGGATTGGAGGAAGCGCCGGTACTCGTTGCTGTTGCCTCCGATGATTTCCTCGACCTTCGGGGTGGCGAGCTCTTGCTGGTCGTCGAGAGCGCAGATCAGCTTGAACATCTGTCCGACGTTGAAGCGGAGAAAAGATGTACTCCGACGTGTCGCAGCAGGACGGCTTGGCTGATCTCGCCCCGAGGATGGGTCGGGTATAGGGGTGTTGGGGATTGGTGCGGGGTCGGGGAGTTCGGCTTGTTGAACCGGGTGCGGCAAAGACTGTATGCACCAAAGGAGATCCTGCTCGGCATGGTACGGTGCCCAAGAGGAGTTCTCGCCGATGGCCGAGACTTCGAGCGCAGCGCCATCGTCTCCGGTCAGCCGGGCCGAGCCGAAGGCCGTGGCAAGCTCCCATAGCAACGCGGTCAGAGGTACCCGGTGGATGAACCCCGAGAAGGGATGGAACGTCTGCCCCACGAGCCGCCGACCGAAGAAATCGGCGGCGTTCGTGGCGGTGAAATACAACGGCCGGACGCCCTCCGCCAAAGCCATACGGGCCAAGCCTTGATCGCCGGTCATAAGCCACACGGCATGCCCGGGTTCCGATTGAGCTTGGTGGTGCCGTGCGGCTTCGAGTATCAACCGGTCCGCGTATGAGCGGACGGAGGAGCTGATGTTCAGTTCTCTCAATTCGCTGTCGGCGTCCGCCTTGAAAGCGGCACGGAGCGGGTCACCGAGCAGATAGGTTCGTTCGACCTCGCTGTCGGCGTGCAGCTCGAGCCTGATAAGAGCACGTTGCCCGCCTTGACTGGTCAAGTGCGCCATCAGTTCCTTCATGCGGAAAGAAGGAGAGCTGACGGACTTTCGCGATCTTCGAATGCTCAGAAAGCGGTCGGCTTGGTTGGCGATCTCCATTTGGGCGATCGCGGGAACTTTGATGCGGGCAGCCGGATGCAGGAATCGCGCGACGAAGTCCAAAGCGCCTTGGATGACGGCCGACGTGTCGACTACGATGGTGGCGGGTCCGCGAAACGGCATCTGTTCGATGGCCGCTGGGTCGAATTGCGGATGGATGAGGCCTGCCCGAGTGGCAGCGGACGCAACTTCCGCCATTGCGTTGGCGATTCGTTGACGGTTATTGCGGATGCCGAGTAGCTCAGCCGCTTCGTCGATCGTCTTGCAGGGGCTTGGCAGGTTCCACTCGAATGCGCCTTGGCGAATCAGCGTGGTCAAGGCGGAGTCGTCGTGTTCGTTGGCCGCGATTGCGATGTCGCCGAGATGCAGCCACCTGTTCTTGAACGCACGTTCTTCTCTGACCTCCAGGCGGCATCCCCCTTGCGCGAGAACCTTGGCTAGCTCGGGCTCGGCCTGTGACGGCGACAGTAGTACCGGAGAGTTCATCGCACTAGGACCGATATGCCAGGGCGATCTCCGAAGCAGGCGAGGATCCACTTCAAGTGTGTTGTCAAGGCGAGCAAGGAGTTGATCTGGACTTGGCTGCCGTCTTCGTGGTCGGCATCTTCATCGGATCGACTTTGACTCGGTGACCAGGATACCTTGCCCGCTTTGATCAGGCTTTCGGCTTCTTGCACGAAGCCTTCCAGCACTCCGAGGCGTCTATCGGCGGGAGACTTGGAGTCGTCCAGGGCCGAAAGCAGCCGATCATGGAGGCCTTTGCGAGTCTCTTCGTCGGGGATGCCGGCGAAGGCGTCTTCACGCATCCGCCAAGAGTAGACTTGTTCCTGCAATCCGGAATCCGAGTCCAGAACCCTGTTGCCTTGATCGCTAGGCAGGGCGAGCGGCCGGGCGGGCAGGAAATCCCGCCAGATTGTGAGCGTCCACTTTATGTTCGAGTTGCCAAGCACCCAACACTCCCCTGCGTTTCAGAGAGGCTGCCGTGTTCCTATGCAGGCGGCCGCATGAGGCGGCTAGGACCGAGCAGGCGCCACAGGCAGCAGGCGTAGCTTAACCCAAGCTCACAGTTTGCGTCCTGTCCGGTAATGGCTCCGTTCGAATCCGCGTCGTCAGGCGTACATCACGCAACCACAAGATGCTGGAGCCCAAGACGGCATCCATAGCGGCGCGGAGGATCCTGGGGCTCGAACGGTGTTGCCGGACGCTTCGCAGAAGCGCTTTCCGGCTGCATCCAGCGGGCAGAACCGGGCGGCACGATCCTTCTGGTTCTCCATGCGCTGGATTCAGCCCGCGTCGGTGGGGTTCCGGCGTCCACAGCCGGCCCTGCCCCAGCGGCACACTGGCCCACATGACGAGCTTGCGCGTCACCACCGCCTTCGGCAGCCCGGCGCATCCGACCAAGCCGCGGCGCGTCCGGCTTAGGTCCAGGTTGTGGCCGATCGCGGCGAATGCCGCCACATATAGCGACCCTGCGGTAGCGATCGCCGCCGTGAATGAAATGGTGGCCGTGCCCCTCGCCCGCTTCGTGCGCCATCGGCGCCAGCCTCTCGGGGCTGGCCACGGTGCGGCCGTCGACCAAGCCTTGGTTGCGGTGCCCGGCGGCTGCGACCGGCCCGATATCCGGGATCAGCGACAGCACTTCGGCACGTCCCACGAGTTCTTCGTCAATGGCAACTAGTTTGTCGGCGGCCGCGTCCAACACCTTGATTTCGAATTCGATCTGCTTCGGCAGGTTCTTGATCCGGCTCCGGACTAGGCGGTGATGGGCGTTCTTCTGCCGGTTTGACAGTGCAGCCTGATCCCGCACCAGCACGCCGTTCGTCGCCGTCCCGGGGCGAACTCGATCTGCATGGTTCGGGATCCTTGTTCGTTTCGGCAAGACGCAAGGCTGCCTGAATTCCGGCGCAACTTGCCGAACGGGCGGTACGCCAGCCCTCGTCCCGCGACCGAAAGAGACGGGCTGGTCGCCGAAATCAAGCTCCGGTGTCGAACTGCCCCTGGACATGTCAGGGCTGACTCGATCGCGCACTCGTTCGCTTTCCCTGCATGTGCGACGTAATTCTCCGTACTCCGGCTGGGCGACGGAGTCCAGAATGTCCTGGATACGCAAAACGCATGGTCGAACTTGCCAAGCGCGATAGAATCGCTGCGATAGCCTGCTCGTCATGGAAGATGCGTTTCTCTCGTCTGTACGCGAGGGCGCGCGGACAGCCAAGGGCGCGAAAGGAAGGTCATCTGCTTTGCAGCGAATCCGCATCGCCACTCGTCGCAGCCGGCTGGCCTTGGCGCAGGCCAGCTTGGTCGCCGACCGGCTGCGGCAAATCCAGCCTCGCCTTGCAGTCGAATTGGTGGAAGTAACCACCCGTGGCGACATCGATCGGTCGGCTTCCTTGGCCGCGGTCGGCGGCAAGGGCGCGTTTATCGAAGCCTTGGAGGAGGCGCTGAGAAACGGCCGAGCGGACATCGCCGTACACAGCATGAAGGATGTGCCGGCGACGCTGCCGGAAGGCTTTGCCCTAGCCGCCTTCGGACCGCGGGCGGATGTGCGCGATGCGCTGGTGACGAGGACGACGAAGGCGGCAACGCTGGGCGAACTGAAACCGGGAGCGAGAGTGGGCACCGCCAGCATCCGTCGTCGTGCCCTGGTGACGAGCCTGCGCCGAGACCTCGACATAGTGCCGCTGCGAGGCAACGTCGATACCCGCCTGCGCCGCCTCGACGACGGCCGCTTCGACGCTCTGCTGCTGGCGAGCGCAGGCCTGGATCGGCTCGATCTCAGTGGACGAGTCAGTCAGCGCATCGCCGCCGACGTGCTGGTGCCAGCGCCGGGGCAAGGCGCACTCGCCGTGGAGTTCCTCGCCACCCGGCGCGACATCAGCGACCTGGCGGGCGCCGGCGTGGATGCGAAGGTCGAACGATGCGTACTCGCCGAGCGGCAGTTGACGCGACGATTGGGGGCCGACTGCTCCATGCCCATCGGCGTCTACTGCGCGGTCGAGCGCTCGACCTTGCGACTGGTCGCCGCGGCTGTCGATGCCGAAGGAAAGCGGCGGCTGCACGTGGAACTCGTGGGCGACGATCCCATCGCCCTGGGCAACGATGCTGCGACGCGGCTCGACACCCTGGGTGTGCGCGACTTGCTGGAGCGAGGATGCGCGTCTGGGTGACTCGAACGGAACCCGGCGCTAGCCGTCTCGCTGGAGAACTGGCTCGGCGCGGATTCACCATCTTCAAAGCGCCGGTGCTGAGCATCGAGCCGATTTGCTCATCGCCCCCGTCCGGACGCTTCGACTTCGTGCTCTTCGTCTCCGAACACGCGGTTTCATGCGCTGCCGACAACGATTGCCGGCGCGCGGATTGGCGCGACAGCCCGACGGCCGCCATCGGCGCAACCGCCGAGGCCGCTTTGCGCGCCCAAGGTGCCAGACCCTGCATGAGTTGGCAGGCGGACGCCGCCAGCGTGATGAAGGCCTTGGCGTCGCCGCCAGCGCGAACCTTGATCGTCAAAGGCGAGGGCGGCGGCGATACGCTGCAACGCCGGCTGCAGGCGCAGGGATGCATCGTGGCCGAATGGAACGTCTATCGCCGCGTTCCGAAGTTGCGCGACATCGAAGGCGAGCGCATCGACGCCATCGTCGCAGCCAGCGGCGACGGGCTGCACGCCATCGCAAGGCTGTGGTTTGCGGCGCCCCGGGACGCCGGCGTGTTGCTGCTCGTGCCGTCGGCGCGAGTGGCGGGTCTCGCCGCGGACGCGGGGTTCGAGAACATCGTCGTCACCTCGGGGGCGCGTTCCTCGGCTGCGGCGGATACACTGGCGCGGCTCCGAAACGAACAGAGCAATGGCTGACACCGAACTACCCGCAGAGGCGAAGAAGTCCGAACAACCGGAGCAATCCGAGAAGCCCGTTCGACCCGGACGTGGTTTGGCGGCGCTGGCGCTGTTGCTGTCGCTGGCGGCAGCGGCGCTGGCGGGCTGGTTGTTCTGGCAGACGAAAAACAACGATTCCGCCACTCGGGTGCAGAAGCTGGAGACCGAGCTGGCCGAGGCGAAGCGCCAAGCGGCAGCGCAGAACACGACTCTGAAAGCCGATATCGACCGCATCGACGCAGCGCTGGCCGATGCGCTCGAAGCCCAGGCGCGGCAGCGAGAAGCCCGGAAGTCCATGGCCGCCTCGGTAGCGGCGCAGATCGATCGAGCACCGTCCACAGCGCGGGAATGGCAGCTTGCGGAAGTGGAGTATCTGCTGCGCGTCGCCAACCACCGCCTGCTCATGGAACACGATGCCGCCGGTGCGCTAGGGCTGCTGAAGCGGGCCGACGAGGTGCTGGCCGAATTGGACGACTTGGCATTCCATCCAGTCCGAGCGGCGCTAGCGGACGAGCTGGCTACCTTGCGCGTGTTCAAGGGCATTGACGTACAGGGCGTATTCCTGCGCTTGGAAGCGGTCAAGAAACTGCTGGGCGGTCTTCCGGTGCGGCTGCCCGAGTACATCGCTGCGAAGGAACAGACCGACGCCCATCCGCTGCCCGAGGAAGACCCGTCAATGCTGGCCGCGCTGGCGCAGCGGCTGGAAGGTCTGGTTCGTTTCCGCCGCCACGACGGCGGGCCCATGCGCCCGCTGCTGCCGCCGGAGCAGGCGGAGTACCTCGAACAGCATCTGCGCCTAGCCCTGGACCGGGCCCAGCTCGCTGCGCTGCGCCGCAACCAGGCGATATTCGAGGCGAGCCTGGGCGAGGCTCGCCAGTGGCTGCACGAGTTCGTGGACCCAAGCAGCGAGGCAGCCGCCTCCGCGCTGGGTGAACTGGACCAGCTGCTAGCCGTGGACCTCGAAGCGACGCTGCCCGACATCTCGACCTCGCTGGCCCGATTGCAGGCGTTGCGTCGCGGACGCTCCGCCCAGGCAGCGCCGGCGTGATCGTTCTCCTGTTCCTTCTGCTCGCTGCCCTGGCCATCGGCGGCTTGCTGGCCGCATCCATGCTGCGCGATCCTGGCTATGTGCTCGTCGCCTACGATGGCGCGACGCTGGAGAGCAGCCTCTGGTTTGCCCTGGCGGCGCTGCTGACGCTATGGCTGGCGGGATACGGGATATCGTTCCTGATACGTCGCTCTTGGCGTGGCGGCGCCTGGTTGCGGAAGCGACGCGCGACCAGTGCGCGAAACCGTTTGCTGCAAGGACTGATGCTGCTCGCCGAAGGCCGCTGGCGGGATGCGGAGCCAGCGCTGCTGGCCTCCGCCGGGCGAACCGATGTGCCGCTGGCTGGCTTTCTCGGTGCCGCCCGCGCCGCCAACGAGCAGGGCCGCTACGAGGTACGCGACGCAGCACTGGAGCAAGCGCGGAAAGCCACGCCCGAGGCGGCCTTCGCCATCGAATTGGTGCGCACCCAATTGCAGCAGGCGGCGGGCCAGTGGCAGCCCAGCGCGACGACGCTGAACGCGCTGCGAACCCAGGCGCCCCGTCATCCGCTGGTTCTCAAGCAGCTATTCGAAGCGTACAAGGCACTGGCCGACTGGGACGCGGTGGCGGAACTGGCACCATCCCTGCCCAAGGATGCCGGTGCCGATATGGAGGCGGTCCAAACCGTGATTTGGCGCACCCGGCTGGCGAAGCCCAGGGACAGCGCCGATGCCGCTGAGCACGCCCGCAACGTTTGGAAGGCAATGCCGAGGAAGCTCCGCAGCGACGAAACGCTGCTGCTGGACTACATAGATGTGCTGGTAGCCCACGATGCCGGAACACAAGCCGAGGCGGTGTTGCGCCAAGGCTTGAAGAACCACTGGCGCGACGCCTGGGTGCGGCGCTACGGCACGATCCCCGCCGCTGCCGCCAAGCGGCTGCACACGGCGCTGGGCTGGTTGAAAAGCCGACCCGATGATGCGACGCTGCTGCTGACTTTAGGACGTCTCGCCAGGGACAGCGGCGATATGGAGCAGGCGCGGGGCTATCTGGAAGCGGGCTGGAACGCACGACCCGACGTGGAAACGGCATCCGAACTCGCCCGTGCGTATTCCGCCGGCGGCGATCACGCCACTGCCAACGACTACCTGCGCCAAGCGCTGGAACTTCGTGCCGCAGACGGTCGGTTCGGCGACGACGCGAAGGACGTCGCCGAGCTCGGCGCATCGAACAGCTGATCGGATGCCAGCCGACGTCGTGGCGAAAGCTGGCCACGCTGCCAAGCGATTCTTCAAGTTCGTCGCGCGGCAGCTCTGCAGTGGGCCTGCATGGTCTTCGGCGTCAGCAGGCAGTGGCTGACGGTCTCCACGCCATCCGCGCAGCATCGCTACAGTCGGGCTGCAGCTGGGTTCAGTTGGCGGATCTCGCTCTGGCCTTCTTTCAGGGATGGGTCCCGCAGCCTGCTATCGACCTCCCCGCATGGAAGCGAAGAACTGGTCGTTGGTCTTGGTCTCCTTGAGCTTGTCCACCATGAATTCGATGGCGGCGATGTCGTCCATGTCGTGCAGCAGCTTGCGCAGGATCCATATCCTCTGCAGTTCGCCTTCGGGCAGCAGGCGCTCCTCCCGGCGGGTACCGGAGCGGCGGATGTTGATGGCCGGCCAGACGCGCTTCTCGGCGATCTTGCGCTCCAAGTGGATTTCCAAGTTGCCTCGCCCCTTGAACTCCTCGTAGATCACCTCGTCCATCTTCGAGCCGGTATCGATGAGCGCGGTGGCGATGATGGTGAGGCTGCCCCCCTCGATGAAGTTCCGCGCCGCGCCGTAGAACCGCTTGGGGCGTTCCAAGGCGTTGGCGTCCACGCCGCCGGTGAGCACCTTGCCGGACGACGGCACGATGGTGTTGTAGGCGCGCGCCAAGCGGGTGATGGAGTCGAGCAGGATCACTACGTCCTTCTTGTGCTCCACCAGCCGCTTGGCTTTCTCGATGACCATTTCCGCCACCTGCACATGCCGAGACGGGGGTTCGTCGAAGGTGCTCGCCACCACTTCCCCGCGCACCATGCGGCGCATGTCGGTGACTTCCTCGGGGCGCTCGTCGATGAGCAGCACGATGAGCACCTCGTCCGGGTTGTTGACCGCTATCGAGTCCGCGATGTTCTGCAGCATCAGCGTCTTGCCGGCCTTGGGCGGCGAGACGATCAGCGCCCGCTGGCCTTTGCCGATGGGGGCGATGAGATCGACAATGCGGGAGGAGAGGTCCTGGGTGGTGCCGTTGCCACGCTCCAGGATGAAGCGTTCATCGGGAAAGTCCGGCGTCAGGTTCTCGAACAGGATTTTCTGCTTCTTGGAGACGGGCTCGCTGAAGTTCGCCTCGTCGATCTTCAGCAGCGCGAAGTAGCGTTCGCCACCGCCCTTGGGCGGGCGTATCTTGCCGGCGATGCTGTCGCCGGTGCGCAGATTGAAGCGGCGGATCTGGTTCTGGGAGACGTAGATGTCGTCGGGGCCGGCGAGGTAGGAACTGTCCGCGGAGCGCAGGAAGCCGTAGCCGTCCGGCAGTATCTCCAAGGTTCCTTCGCCGTAGATGTCCTCGCCGTTGGTGGCCTGGTTGCGCAGGATGGCGGCGACGACCTCCTGCTTGCGCGACCGGGCGACGTTGTCGAGGCCTATGTCGCGGGCCATGTTGACGAGTTCGCCAACGGGCTTTCGTTTCAGCTCTGTGAGATTCATGGTGGGTTTTCGATCCGGGTTGAAATTAGGAGGGGCAGGGTGGGAGGCGTCAGCGAGCCTCGACTGGGAAGTGTGGGTGGGTGAGTGGGTGGTCACGTCCGAGACGCGCCCGATGGGGACTCTATCATCGTAGATTCGGCAACGTCTACTACCTGCGGAATCGGTAGTCGATCAGTTTGAAATTGGACGAGCCGCGACACTGGCGATGCTACTGCATATGGCACCCGAAAGCGTCCTGTATCTGGTGGTTGCATGGTGCAAGCATGACGACGCGGGTTCAAACTGGGACACCACCGCGGAACCGGCCCTGCCGTGGGATGCGGCAAGGCCGACGGGGGCCTAGATGTTGCTGTCGAGGAAGGACGCGAGCTGCGACTTCGACAAGGCGCCCACCTTGGTGGCCTCCACCTCGCCGTTGCGAAACAGCATCAGCGTCGGGATGCCGCGGATGCCGTACTTGGGCGGTGTCTGGCCGTTGGCGTCGATATCGAGCTTGCATACCTGGACCCGATCCGCGTACTCGTCGGCGATCTCTTCGAGGATCGGCGCGATCATCTTGCACGGGCCGCACCACTCCGCCCAGTAGTCCACGAGCACCGGCTTGTCGGCACCGAGCACCTTCTGATCCCAGTCGGCGTCGGTGACGTGTTGAATGTTGTCCGACATGGCGGCTCCTTAGTTCATCCTGGCAAGAAGAGATGCGCGGATTGTACACCCGCGCCGGGAAATATGGGGGCTCCATGCGGATTGTCAACGGTTCGCGCCACCGGCCAGCTTGGCAGCCATGCGCTTGGCGAAGTAGGTGAGGATGCCGTCGGCGCCGGCGCGCTTGATGCATAGCAGGGATTCGGCAATCGCGCGCTCGTCGAGCCAGCCGTTGGCGATGGCAGCCATCAACATGGCGTACTCGCCGCTAACCTGATAGACGAAGGTGGGTACGGCGAAGGTTTCCTTGACTCGAGCGACGATGTCAAGGTACGCCAAGCCAGGCTTGACCATCACCATGTCGGCGCCTTCGTCGATGTCGAGCTGTATCTCTCGCAGCGCTTCCTCGCTGTTGGCGGGGTCCATCTGGTAGGTGCGCTTGTCGCCCTTGCCCAGGGCAGGGGCGGAGCCCACCGCGTCGCGGAACGGCCCATAGAACGCGGAGGCGTACTTGGCCGAGTAGGCCATGATCCTGGCGTTCTCGAACCCCTGCTCTTCGAGCGCCTCGCGGATGACGCCGACGCGACCGTCCATCATATCCGAAGGCGCGATCACGTCGGCCCCCGCCTCGGCGCAGATCAGCGCCTGCCGCACCAGGATGTCGATGGTCTCGTCGTTCAGTATGCAACCGTTTTCGTCCAGGATGCCGTCATGGCCATGGACGGTATAGGGATCCAGCGCCGCATCGGTGACGACGCCCAGGTCGGGACACGCCTCCTTGACGGCCTGGACAGCGCGGGGAATCAAACCGTCGGGATTGACCGCCTCCATGCCGTCGGGAGTCTTCAGGGCGTCGTCAATGTTCGGAAACACGGCGATGGCCGGGATGCCGAGCTCGGCGCAGCGTCTGGCGTCGTCCACCAGCAGATCGATGCTGAGCCGGTCGATGCCGGGCATGGAAGCCACCGGCTGGCACTGGCCCTGGCCTTCCACCAAGAACATCGGGTAGATGAGATCGTCGACGGCGAGCGTGGTCTCGCGCACGAGGCGGCGGGAGAACTCGGCGCTGCGATTGCGCCGCATGCGCACAAGAGGATAGCTCATGGCGCGGAGTGTACGCGACCGCTGCTCCGAGCGCATGAACTTGGCGTATTCTAGCGTGGCTGACGCTTGCGACCGACAGCACGGCCCCACCCGACCGCGAAACCCGACTCGGTGGACAACCTTGCCGCGGTCAAGGAGGCTAGCGCCATGACCATCAAACGCATCGCCATCGCCTTGGTCGTGGCTGCCGCCATCGGGGCCTTCTTGTTCTTCGACCTCGGCCGCGTCTTCAGTTTCGAGGCGCTGCAATCGCTACGCGAAGACAATCCCGTCGTCGGCTTCATCGACGCCAATCCGTACTCGGCGCGGGCGATCTATTTCTCCATCTACGTCGTGCTCACCGGCCTGTCGCTGCCGGTCGCGGGGGTGATGACCCTCGCCGGCGGCGCCATCTTCGGCTTGTGGTGGGGCCTCGCGCTGACATCCTTCGCCAGTTCCGTCGGTGCCACCCTGGCATTCCTGGTATCGCGCAGCCTCCTCGGCGAGTGGGTGCAGGAACGCTTCGCCAAAGAGCTGGCGAGCATCAACACCGGCGTCGAGCGCGACGGCAGCTACTATCTGTTCAGCATCCGCATGGCGCCCTTGATCCCGTTCGTCGCCGTCAATCTGGTCATGGGATTGACGCGCATGGGCGCGGCTTCCTTCTACATCGTGAGCCAGATCGGCATGCTCGCCGGGACATTCGTATACGTCCTTGCCGGCACCCGCCTAGCCGAGGTGAGGGGGGCAGGCGATATCCTGGACCCCGTCCTCATCGCCGCCTTGGCGCTGCTCGGCCTGTTCCCGCTGGCGGCGAAGAAGCTGATGGAGCGAATCAACCGGCACCGAGGCGGAACTCCCGCGCCGGCACGGGCGCCTGAACCGTGAAGTACGACAGCAACCTGCTGGTGATCGGCGCTGGTTCGGCCGGGCTGGTGGCCGCGCTGATCGGCGCGACGCTGCGGGCGCGAGTGACGCTGGTGGAGCGCGGCGCCATGGGTGGCGACTGCCTGAACACCGGCTGCGTACCGTCGAAGACGCTGATCGCTTCGGCGAAGGCGGCGCATCTGCTGCGCCGTGGCGCGGATTTCGGCCTCAAGGATATCTCCGGCAGGGTGGACTTCGCCGCCGTCATGGCCCGGGTGCGCAGCGCCATCGCCACCATCGCGCCCAAGGACTCCCCCGAGCGCTACCAGTCTCTGGGGGTGCGCTGCATTGCCGGAGAGGCGGCCCTCGCGGACGGCCACACCGCAATCGTCGATGGCCGCAAACTGACCGCCCGCCGCATCGTCGTCGCCACCGGCGCGGAGCCGCTGGTACCGCCCATTGCCGGCATCGAAGACATCGACAAGCTCACCTCGGACAACCTCTGGCAACTGGAAGCACTGCCGCCGCGCTTGGCCGTGCTCGGCGGCGGCCCCATCGGCTGCGAACTGGCCCAGGCGTTCGCCCGGCTCGGCAGCCTCGTCACCCTTGTCGACAGGGAAGACCGGCTGCTGCCCCGGGAAGACCCGGACGCCTCGGCGCTCATCGAGAAGTGCCTCGCGGGCGAGGGCGTCGAGATTCTTACCGGCTGTCGCGCCACCGCCGTCGAGGCCGGTGTCGTCACCTTGGAATCGGCCGCCGGGGAAGCTCGGCGCGTGGCCTTCGACCGCATCCTCATCGCCGTCGGCCGCAGGCCGCGCAGCACCGGCTTCGGCTTGGCGGAGGCCGGCGTGCGTCTGAACCCCAATGGCACCATCGTCGTGGATGCCGGCCTGCGCACTACAACGCGGAGCATCTACGCTTGCGGCGACGTGGTGGGTCCCTACCAGTTCACGCACATGGCTGCCCACCAAGCGTGGTACGCGGCGGTCAACGCGCTGCTGCCGCCCTTGGCGCGCTTGCGCTGCGACTACGCCACCGTGCCTTGGGCTGCCTACACCGATCCAGAGGTGGCCCGGGTGGGCATCACCGCCGCCGAAGCCGCTACCGAAGGGATCGACCACGAAGTGACCATTCACTCCATGAACGATGTGGACCGCGCCGTCGCCGACGGACGGACGGACGGATTCGTGAAGATCGTCTCCGCTGGCGAGCGCATCCTCGGCGCCACCATCGTCGCCGCCGGCGCCGGCGAGATGATCGGCGAATTCGTCGCCGCCATGCGCCATCGCATCGGCCTCAAGCAGCTCCTCGCCACCATCCACGTCTACCCGACGCTGCTCGAAGCCAACAAGCTGGCCGCCGGCGCATGGCGGCGGAAGCATGCGCCGGAGGGGCTGCTGCGGCTGGCGGCGGGATTCCACCGGCTCATGCGGGGAGGCGGCTAGCCGGCTTGCAACGAGACGTTGCGCACGAAAATCGCCGATCGTTGCCGCGGGCGCGTATCGTAGACCACGCGGCCGGCCAAGCAACGGCGTTCCGAGAGTGCCGCGCAATCAAAACAACCATGGTCTCGCAAATCCGACTCCCGCCCGCGCCTCGATGCAGTGGGCGCTGTATCAGTTTGAAATTGGATAAGCCACGCCACTACGACATGCGACCATGCCGCCACATGCCGCATCCGATCGCGCTCTATTGATCTGCGTCTCGTGGCTGGAGGGTGCGGCGGGACGACACGGATTCACGCCAAGCCACTACCCGCCCCTAGGTTGCGCAGTCGATTTTGGCGAGCGTCCACCTCGGTGGCCGGTTCGACGGCGGCACGTGTGGACAATTTCTGAAATCCGCCGCAGACATTGGCCAAGCGTGATCTCCCGGCCCCGCGCATAGGCTACAAAGCGCTTCCCTTTAAGCAGTGGAAGCAGCGAGCCCGCAGAAGCAGCATGAATCCGAGCGTAGCCATCTCCTGGAACAGCCGCCTAGCCGTGATACCGTTGCCGGCATCGTCAAGCAGCGTCAGGACGTCCCGTGAACAAACCGGCCATCGAGCCAGCCCCTCTCGTCGTTGACTATCCCACTAGCGACGGCAGACCCGTGGCCGAGACGGAACGACATTTCCGGGAGCTGAGCTACCTGGCACATGCGCTACGCGTCTTCCACCGCAGCCGCCCGGATGTCTACGTGGGATCGAACCTGCTGGTCAACTACGACCGCAACGACCCGCGTCGGCACCTGTCGCCGGACGTGTTCGTAGCCTTCGGGGTGCGCCCAGGGGAGAGACGCTCCTACCGGCTGTGGGAGGAGTGAGGTGCCGTCGTTCGTGCTGGAGATCACGTCGTCGAGCACCCGGCGAGAGGATCTGGCGAAGCGCGGGAGGTACGCGGCGTGGGGAGTGGCGGAGTACTTCCTGTACGATCCGTGGGAAGAATACCTGGATCCGCCGCTGCAGGGCTTCGCGTTGGGGGACGGCGTCTACCACCCCATCGCGCTGGAGGAGATGCTGCACGGCGCACCGTGGACGGCAGGTCGCGGCTGCGCAGCCGGACGCTGGGGATCGACTTCTCGCTGCGGCGCGGCGAGTTTCGGCTGTGGGACGCCCGCACCGGCGAGGCGCTGCCGAGACCGGACGAGGAGGCCGCGACTCGCCGGGCTGCCGAAAATCGTGCGGCGCGAGGGACGGCAGCGAGGCTCGCCGTCGAAGACCGCTTGGCACAAGAGACGGCCGCAAGGCAAAGGGAGACCGCCACCAGGGAAAAGGCCGAAGCCGAGTTGGCTGCTCTGCGCGCACTGCCGAGGTGATCGCGGGATTCCTGACCCACTCTTCGGCTGCGAAGCGTTGTCCGGGCGGAAGCCTTCGCTGCCGAGCCGCGCGAGCGGGCTTCCTCGAGCAATCGGCCCTGTGGAGGCGGGGTGGATGCGGTCGCGGCCATCCCCTTGAACGGCCCTTGAGCAGCCGCTTGGGCGGGGCTTGCAATCCTACCGCCAAGCCTGTTCACTAGGCGGCTCGTTTTCGACCGGATCAGTCGCACCATGAAGTTTGGCATCTTCTACGAACACCAGTTGCCGCGTCCGTGGGCCGACGGCGAGGAACAGAAGCTCTTCAACGACGCCTTGGAGCAGGTGGAGGTGGCGGACCGCCTCGGCATCGACTTCGCCTGGGAGGTGGAGCACCACTTCCTGGAGGAGTATTCCCATTCCTCGGCGCCGGAGGTGTTCCTGGCGGCGTGTTCCCAGCGCACCAAGAACATCCGCCTCGGCCACGGCATCCGCCAAGTCATCCCCGAATACAACCATCCGGCCCGCACCGCCGAGGTGATCGCCACGCTGGACTTGGTGTCCCAAGGACGAGTGGAGTTCGGCACCGGCGAGTCGTCGGCGGAGTTGGAACTCGGCGGCTTCCGCATCCCGGTGGAGAAGAAGCGCAAGATCTTCATGGAGTCGGTGGAGCAGGTCTGCAACATGCTGGCCATGGACCCGTACCCCGGCTATAAAGGCCAGTACTTCGAGATGCCCTGCCGCAACATCGTGCCCAAGCCGGTGCAGCGCCCGCATCCGCCGCTGTGGGTGGCCTGCTCCCAGCGCGAGACCATCCGCATGGCAGCGCGGCTGGGCATCGGCGCTCTCACCTTCGCGTTCGTGGACCCGGCCGAGGCCACCGAGTGGGTGGAGGAGTACTACGGCATCATCAAGTCCGACGCCTGCGTGCCCATCGGCCACGCCATCAACCCCAACATCTGCATGGTGTCCAGCTTCTCCTGCCACCAGCACCGCGAGCAAGCGGTGAAGCGCGGCCTGTCCGGCTTCGAGTTCTTCGGTTTCGCGCTCGGCAGCCTGTA
The DNA here is from genome assembly GCA_963422285.2 of Pseudomonadales bacterium. Taxonomy (GTDB): domain Bacteria; phylum Pseudomonadota; class Gammaproteobacteria; order Pseudomonadales; family Azotimanducaceae; genus VXYL01. Next base: position 428,129 of record CAXXJO010000001.1, read on the forward strand.
CGCCTTCGGCGAGCACAAGCCAGGGCGCACGAACCTGTGGCAGCAGTTCCAGGCGGCGCGCGCCAGCGAGCAGGAGAGCATGGACATCACCCGGGCGCTGTCCGGCAGCCGCGGCGGCATAGGCACCCCGGACGACCTGCGCGAGCACCTGCTGAAGTTCGAGCGCTGCGGCGTCGACCAGGTCACCTTCATCCAGCAGGCCGGGCGCAACCGGCACGAGCACATCTGCGAGGCGCTGGAGTTGTTCGCCGCCGAGGTGATGCCGGAGTTCAAGGAACGCGAGGCGGAGCGCGAGCGGCGCAAGCTGGAGGAGCTCGCGCCGTACCTGGAAGCCGCCATGGCGCGCAAGATCGCCATGGAACCGCTGGCAGACGAAGACATTCCGGTGTTCCAGTCCTTGGGCCGCAAGGTGTCGGAGGAGTCGAAGCAGGAGAAGTCCATCTACGAGCAGTCCGCCGCGGCCGGCTGAGCCGGTTCTGCGAGGAGGCCTCGCGCTCAGCGTCCAGAACATCAGGGTGGCAGTACGCCACCGATCCGTAGGCACGAAGAAGATACGGGGTTGGCGCACCAGGGCGAACAACGCCCATGCCGTCAAGAAGACCCTGGCCTGCCGCCGCTGGTAGCCGTTGCTTCTGCACGGGTCTGGGCGTCACGGATGCATTGATGCGTCAAAGCGCCGGCTGGCCTTCTTTGGGTCGAACCTGCTGGGGCAAGCCGCCTGCTCCAGGCGATTGCAAGCGCTCAATGATGCAAGATGCCCTCTGCTCTAGAGGCCCGCGGATTGGCCTTCGTCCAGCCGCCCTCCCTTCTGGGACGGCTGCACCGTCCTCGGTTCTGCCCCGTTGCGAGTCGTCGGAGCGATCGCCACGCCCACCACCTGCGCCCGGTCGCCGAAACGCGCGTACTTGTCCGCGTATCCCTGTTCCAACGCTTGCGCCAGCGGGTCGCCCGCTCCCTGCATCTTGAACTCGAACTCATGGAGGCGATCGCCGGCGAATAGCGCAACGTCCGCTCGTCCCCGAGCGCTGCTGTCCTCCGCCACCGCCCTCGGCCCCAGCATGTGCGCTGCCGCCAGCAGCAACTGGACGTAGTGCCCTTCGATTCGGTCGATTCCTCCCCGGTACTGCTGATGGGGCATCGCCGCGTACACCGCCGTCAAGACCGTCCGCAGCTTCTCCGGATTTCCCGTCGCCAGCGCGTCCAGCAGCGCAGTCGCCAGCTTCTCGGTGTCCTGCTCGTCTCCCGTCCGCGCGTTCAGCATCATGAGGTTCAAGCTACGCCGGACTTCCTCGTTCGGATAGCCCAGTTCGTAGTGCTGCCGTCCCAGTACCTGCGTCGTCCTGCGAATCGTCAGGTGGCCCGTCTGGAACAGCAGCGCGCGGTGCCGATGCGTTCGACGTCGAAGTCCAACAGCGCTGCTCTGCTTACCGATGCGCCGTCGAGTCCAGCCACCTCGACGAGACCGCGTTTCGTCAGCGTCTCGGCCAGGAACTGCGGGGGGCCGGTTTCGTACCAATAGTCCTGGAAGATGCCCTTCGGGTCTCCGAACAGCATCAGCACGTCGTACGGGTTGTAGACTCGTTCCGCCTTGTCCTGCCCCCAACCACTCCAGGAGTAGCCGTTGCAGAAGCGACAGATTTCGTCCCGTTGGAATCGTTCCAGTTCCGGCGCGAATACCTCGTCCAGCGCCCGCTCCGCATACCCACATACCGCGCTGTAGCGAGGGTCGATGGTCAGGTCCGTGAACTGGTTCGCGGTAGAGAACAGACTCGTCTTCGCAAACCGGCTCGCCCGGTCACGAAGCTCGTCTCGATATGCGCATCGCAGTCCTTGATCGCACCGAACAGGCCGCGCAGGCAGCCGCGGTTGTCCTCGGCCACCTGCCCGTCGCCCAATGCGTCGAGAATCGGCTTGTCGCACTCGTCTACCACCATCCGATGGCCGGCCTGCCGGTGCAACTCGGTCAACAGGTTTCGAAGACGCAAACCCACCGTGTCGTACCGTGGTTCGATCCCCGCCCGGCGGCCAATGTCGTCCAGCAAGCCCCTGCTCCACGAAGTTGCCGCCGGCGTATCTCAGGCGCACCACCGGATGCCGCGCCGACCAATCCCAGCGGTCGTGGGCCGCCAGCCCCTGGAACAGCGCCTCGTTGCCTTCGTACAGCTCCTTGATGGTGTCCAGGAACAGGCTCTTGCCGAACCGCAGCGGACGCGACGGGAAGTAGTGGATGTCGCCTTCCTCGGCCAGCCGCAGCGCATAGGCCGTCTTGTCCACGTAGCAGTACCTGCCCTCCCGGATGCGACAGAACGTCTGCCCCCCCTTTCGGCAGGTTCAGCTTCGGGGTGCTGGCCGCCGTTTTCATCTGGGGTACTGGCTCGGCGCTGCCATGATAGCCCAGGACGCGGCAGGCGGAGGCGGGCGTTTCGTCTCGAGGCCAGAGCAGCGCACCCAAGGTGCGCAATTGCGAATATGCCCGCCGTTGCGACCTTTTCCGACGTTCGCGCATCTAATAAGGCATGTCTCGATTCCACAGCATCAGCGTCGATCCAGCAGTCGTGCGTCGATTCGTGCAGGGCGACCGCAAGGCCCAGGAGATCGTCTATCGCGCCTACGCCAGCGCGGTCTACACCTTGGCCGTGCGCATGCTGCGCGATGAAGCATTGGCCGAGGAAGCCACCCAGGACACCTTCGTCGACGCCATCGGCAGCGCCCGCAAGCTGGCACGGACGCAAGCGCTGGCAGGGTGGATTCGCACCATCGCCGTCAACCATTGCCTGATGCGGCTGCGGTCGCCCTGGTACAAGCGCCGCGATGCGCTGGCCGAGGACGACCGCGCCACGGCCGATGGCGTCGCCGGCGACGGCGCCGACCGCGCGCTGGTCATCAACCAAGCCTTGGGCCGATTGCCGGGCGAGGCGCGCATGGTGGTCTGGATGCACTGCGTCGAAGGCTATACCCACGACGAGATCGGCCGCGCCTTCGGGCACACGGCGAGCTTCTCGAAGTCGCTGCTGGCACGCGCCTATCGAACACTGGCCGCGCACCGAGACGCGACCGCTGACCCGGTCGCCCCGCGGCTTTGCCCGGCGAAGTCGCACGACACCAAGGTTCCTGGGCTTGCGCCAAGGGCGAGGACGAGTGATGAGCGATCGACAGCGACTGCCGTCGCCTGCACACCCTGACGGCGACCGGCAGCCGGATGCCGCCTGGATCGAGGCGCTGAATACGGAGTTGCGCACCCTGCCGGAGCTTGAAGCGCCGGAGCGGGTGTGGCGGCGGGTGCGAGCGCAAGTTTCCCCCGCGCGGCTCGGCGGTGGCCGTCCGCTCACCCCCCGACGACTGGCACCCTACGCCATGGCGGCGAGTGTGCTGCTCGCTGCCGCGACGGCGGTATTCGTCGGCTTTGCGACGGATCCCAACGCCTCCGACGCACCGCCGGGACGCGACCGAGCGAGCGAACTGGCCACCCTGCTGGAACGTTCCCGACTGCTCGAAGCTCGGCGCAGCGCCCTGCCCGCATTGCAGGTGCCCACCGGCGTCGAACGAATGCTGCGGGCGCGAGTCGGCGGCATCGACGCCTCGCTCAACCGCCAACTGCTGCTTGATGAGGTCGATTCCCACGAACGGGAACGGCTCTTGCGTCGCCGAGTCGAGTTGATGCGGACGCTGGCGGACATCGAACACTACCAGCGGCACGAACTGGTGCGGCAGGCTGCCTTTTAGCAACGTGATGGAGGATGAGGAAATGAGAATCATCGGTTTGATGGTAGCGCTTGCGCTCGGCACGTCCGGCTATGCCGACGAGGGAGAACGCAGTCGCCTGGAACTGGAAGAGGCGCGGCGGCACCTGGAAGAGGCGGCCAAGGAATTGGCGGAAGCCACGAGGCTGCGAACCGCGCATCCGGACCGGGCGTTCCTGGGCGTACTGATCGCCGGCCAGGACGAAGACGGCATTGTCGTCGCCGGGGTGTCTCCGGACGGCGGCGCCGAGGGGGCGGGCATCAAGGCGGACGACATCATTATCGAGATCAACGGCGAATCGTTGCGTGGCCACGATCGCCCGCTGAAGACCCTGTACGCCGAACTGGAAGAAGCAACGCCTGGCGACAGCGTTCAAGTAGTGGTGGTTCGGGATGGCGAAACCGTGCCGTTCGAAGTGGTCACCTCCGTATCCGAACCCCACGTGGCTATTCGCAGCTTCTCGCACCATTGGACCGACGACAATGACGACCATGCGTTCAGGTTTCTCCATGCGCCCGACGTCTTCATGGATGGCAGGCGCGACGGCTTGCGGCTAGTGGACATCGGCGAAGACCTCGGCGACTACTTCGGCGTCGACGCTGGCGTTCTGGTGCTGAACACCTCTGCCGGCAGCGAATTGAAACCGGGCGACATCGTCAAGCGCATCGACGGCGCGGATGTCGCCTCGTCCCGGGAAGCGCACCGCCTGCTCGGCCGCCGCGACGCCGAGGTGCAAGTCGAGGTGCGGCGCAAGAACCGCAAGACCACGGTGACCGTTCCCGCATCGCCCCACCCTCGGCGCGGCAAGACGGTCTTCATCGACCCCGATGGCGACGAGAACGACCCGAAGGAACGCGAAAGCCGCGACGAACGGTAGCGTCGCTTCCGGCAGGCAGCGTACGACTTGGCACAGGTCGCTCGTCGGCATCTTGCAGGCGAGCGGCCTAGCGGCGCGCGCCTCAAGCCAAGCAGGCCGATCGCCGAATGGCAGCCGCAGGCGGAAACCGACGGGAACGATCCGCGACGGGTGTGCAACCGGCACGGCTCTGCGGGCGACTTCAACGAATCATTGGCATCAAGACCCTTCAGGTGGATGGTTTGACCGACAACGGCGCAACCACCAGTGGGGGCAGCAGCGCCGGCAATCTAGCGGAGGAGATCGTCAGCAGCGCACTCTGCGGTATCGAGCCCAAGGCCACTGCTCGATTCCCTGCTGCGGGAAATCGGTCTGGACCCGTCCAGCATCGACGGCCTGACGAAAGCACTGGCGGCGTCCCAGGAAGACGGTGCGCCCGCCGAGACCGCGAAGTCGAGCGACGGTTGAGGCTACGACCGCTGCGCGGTCTCCCACGGTTTCGCGAACGGGAGTTCGTCTGTCCCGGCAGCAGCGCTTGTTCCCTACAGCCGGCGGCCCCTCCGGGACTTGCCGGTCAACGGCTTCGCCACCACGTTGCCGCCAGCACGATCATCGCCGCAAAGCCGGCCAGCGCCAGCGCGGGAATCGAGAAGCCCTGGTCGGCACATTCGCCAGTGCCGGTGGTCATAGCGCGCAGGATGTCCAGCAGCGGAAAGACGTCGATCAGATAGTCGAAGTCGACGCCGCACTCCGGCACCGCGTCGGCCGGCAGGGTGAGCAGATAGAGGTGGCGGATGGAGAAGCCGCCGCCAGCCAGGGACGCCAGGATCGTCAGCAGCGGATAGATGCCCCATCGAGGATTGTGAGCGAAGCCGATGACGGCGATCAGCCCCGCCACCATCACGAACAAGCGCTGGGTCATGCACAGGGCGCAGGGCGCTTGGCCGAAACCATGCTCGAGGACGAGGGCGACGCCCACCAATGCCGCCGCCCAGGCAATGGCGGCGAGACTCCAGAACTCCTTGTTCATGGGAGCCTCCCCTCGGCGCCCCTGCCGAGGATTCCACGATTCCACTGATCCCGGAACATGGTCGGCTATGGTCGCGGATCGACGGCTAGCGGTCAACCGCGACGCTTTAGAAAATGTCCTCCGGACGCGTCGTCCCGCCTTGCCGGGGACGAGAGGTCTGCCTGCCGAGCAGGGCCCGTGCCGGCAGATTTTCGGCGAAGAAGTACTCGAAGCGAGCATCGGGATCGGCGGGATCGGCGATCCGGCCGGTGTCCTGGTCCACCTTGATGCTGACGATGCCCTCCGGAATCGGCCGCTCCACCACGGGTTCGCCGGCCAGGGCCTGGCCCATGAAATCGATCCATATCGTCAGAGGGGTTCTGGAGCCGTACTCCCCCTTGCCAGTGGAGCGCTGACTGTCGAAACCCACCCAGGCAGTGGCTGCCAGATTCGGATGATAGCCGTTGAACCAAGTATCGGTGGCGTCGTTGGTGGTGCCGGTCTTGCCGGCAATGTCCGTGCGTTCCAGCTCTCGGGCGCGACGGCCAGTGCCGTAGCGAACCACGTCGCGCAGCATGGAATGCATGACGAAGGCGTTGCGGGAATCGATGGCCCGCACCGCCGACAGCGGCGCGACGCCGCCATCGTCGGCCACCGGGCAGGGGTCGCAGGCTTGTGGGTGGCGCGGCTGGAATACCACGGCGCCGTCGAGCCGTTCGACGCGCTCGACGATGTGGGGCTGGACGCGAAAGCCGCCGTTGGCGATCACCGCATAGGCGCGCGCCATCTCCAGCGGCGTGAACGACATGGTGCCGCCGCCGATGGCGAGCTGCGTATCATGCGGCAGATTGCCGGTTTCGAAGCCGAAACGGGCCGCATGATCGAGGATGGGTTGCGCCCCAACCCGCATCATCACCCGAATGGATACCAAGTTGACGGATTTGTAGAGCGCTCGGCGCAGCGGCATCGGCCCGGTAAAGTGCCCACTGTCGTTGCGGGGTCGGTAGACCGTCTCCCGGTTGGCGTCGTCGAAGACCAGCGGCGCATCCCGGAACATGGTGGCCGGCGTGACGCCGTTTTCCAGCGCTGCCGAGTAGACGAAGGGCTTGAAGCCGGAGCCCGGCTGCCGCTTCGCTTGCAGCGCATGGTTGAACTGGTTTTCGTGGAAGTCCCAGCCGCCGACCAGGGCGCGAACGGCGCCGGTTTTCGGATCCAGAGCCACCAAGGCGCCCTGGATGTCAGGCGCTTGGCTCAAACGCCAGTTTCCGTCGTCGTCCTGTTCGATGCGCACGAAGTCGCCAGGGGCGACGATATCGGCAGCTTGTTTCGGCGCCGGCCCGCGGGCGTCAATGTCGATGAAGGGCCGTGCCCAGACCAATCCGGCCCAGCTAATGGTGGCAGTCTCGCCGTTGCCGCGCAGCACTTGGATGCTGCGCTGGTCCACCTGGACAACGGCGGCGTGTTCGAGGGCGCCGACCATGCCCAGTTCGGCAAGCGCTGCCGCGGCGGTGTCCAAAGCCATCGGCCGGGCCTGTTCCTCGTCGGCGGAAACGAGGTCGATCCGCCCTTCCGCCCCCCGGTAGCCGTGTCGCCGGTCGTATTCCATCAGTCCACGGCGAACCGCCTGCTGAGCGGCTGCCTGGAGCTTCGAGTCGAGGGTGGTGTGGGCGATGAACCCGGAGTAGATGTCGGTACCGTAGCGGTCAATGAGCTGTTGCCGCACCCATTCGGCGGGATAGGGCGCCGCCAAGTCGATGCCACGCTGGAATACCTGTGCGGTGATGGGCGCGGCGATGGCCGTCAGGTACTCCTGCTCGCCGATGGAACCCTGCGCCCGCATGCGCCGCAGCACCAGGTTGCGCCGCTTGAACGCCCACTCCGGGCCGTTGACGGGGTTGCCGCCTTCCGGCTTCTTGATGATCCCTGCCAGCATGGCGAGCTGGGCCAGGTTCAGTTCGTCCACCGGCTTGCCGTAGTAGGTATGGGCGGCGGCCTGGACGCCATAGGCATGCTTGCCGAAGGACATGATGTTGACGTACAGCTCCAGTATCTCGTCCTTGCCGAGTTCCTGTTCGAGCTTCAGCGCCAGCAGCATTTCCTTGAACTTGCGGATGAAGATTTGATCTCGGGTGAAGGAGACCACCTTGGCGAGCTGCATGGTGAGGGTGCTCGCGCCGGTGCGCGCATTCGAGGTCAGCAGGCCGACGATGTCGTTGGCCAAGGAGATGAAGTCGATGCCGGAATGTCGGTAGAAGCGCTTGTCTTCGGTGTTCACCAAGGCGTCGAGGAAGTGGCGCGGCACGTCTTCGAGGTCGATGGGAATCAGCCGCCGATCGCCGAACTCGCCGATCAGCTTGTCGTCGGCGGTGTAGATCCGCAGTGGCGTCTCGAAACGGTAGTGTCTGTAGGTATCCGTGGACGGAATCTGCGGATCCAAGTAGAGAAAAGCTGACGCCAATCCGAGAGATGTCGTACAGACACCCCCCGCGACAAGCCAGATAATCACTCCTGCGAAGCGTCGCAGCCGAGGTCTGCCGCGCATTTTAGCTGCACTGCCATGAGGCAGTCGGGGGCTTGCGGATCGTTGCATGGAAGTTCGGCGCTGCCTCGTTGAAGGAGATTTCCAGTGGGACTGTTTGCCCGCAAATCGGGTTCCCTAGTCGGGGTCGACATCGGCTCTGCCGCGGTGAAGCTCGTCGAGCTGTCGCGCTCCGGCACGCCTTGGCGCGTGGAAGCCTGTGCCGTAGAGCCGCTGCCGGCCGATGCCGTCGCAGCGAGAAATATACGCGATGCGAAGGCTGTTGGCGAAGCCATCCGACGCGCATCGAAACGAGCTGGGCCGAAGGCGAGAACCGCGGCGGTGGCCGTGGCCGGGTCGGCGACGGCCATCCGCACCATCGCCTTCGATGCCTCTCTCACCGACATCGAGTTGGAGGTGGAGGTCGCCCTGGAAGCGGATCGCCACCTGCCCTACCCCATCGACGAGGCGGCTCTGGACTTCGAGCCGCTGCATCTGTCGCCGGACAATCCGGCTCTGGTGGACGTGCGGCTCGTCGCCTGCCGGCAGGAGCATGTCGAAAGCCGGGAGGCCGCACTTGCGCACGGAGGCATGAAGGCGGGCGTGGTGGATGTCGAAACCTACGCCATGCAGCGCGCCGCGGCGCTGCCCCATGGCGTCGACGAGTCCGTGGCCGTGGTAGACATCGGCACCGCCACCGCCACGCTGCTGGTTCTCGAACACGGCGAAGCAATCTTTACCCGCGAGGAGCCCTTCGACGGTGGGCGGTTGCGGCGCGGGCATCCCGGCCCGGGAAGCGCGAGCGTGGCAAGGGACGAACATGGGACGAAAGACGCAGCGAGAGAACGTACGCTATCGGAAACGGCGTTCCGGGAACATCTGCTGCGGCTTGTCTCTCGTCTGCTGCGTCTGTTTCTTTCCACTGGTCCGCATGATCCGCCGGCACGACTGCTGCTCGCCGGCGGTCCGGCGTCCGTCCCCGGCTTGGCCGAAGCGGCGACGGGACGGCTCGGCGTACCAACGGCGGTAGCCGATCCATTCGCCGGCATGGCGGTCTCGAAACGCGTCGACGCCGAGGTGCTGACGCGCAATGCGCCGGCGCTGGTGACGGCGTGCGGACTGGCGCTACTCGGCTTCGCCCGTACCAACGGAGACATCGACTGATGGCGCACGTCAACCTGCTGCCGTGGCGCCAGCGCCAGCGCGAACGACGTCAGCGCCTCTTCCTGGCTGGCCTCGGCATATCGTTCCTGGCAGCCGTAGCGCTGGTGGCGCTGGCGGGTTTCTTCGTGGGCGGCATGTTCGAACATCAGGAACGACGCAACCGGCACCTCGCCGCCCGAATCGCGGAACTCGATGGGCAGCTCGCCGAGATCGACGCCTTGCGCCGCGGGCGAGACGATCTCCTGGGTCGGGTACGGGCGCTGCGACAGCTGCGCCGCGGTCGATCCGCCACGGTGCGGCTGTTCGACGAGCTCGCGCAGACCTTGGTGCCCGGCGTGCACTACGCCGAGCTTGCCCGGCGCGGGCAGATCGTCACCGCCAAGGGCGCAGCCGAATCCAACGATCGGATTGCCCAGCTGATGCGCAACCTGCGCGATTCCGAGTGGTTCGACGCGCCGAGTCTGAAGGGCATCGGGCGCTTGGGGCAGCGCCCCGACAGCGCGAAGGGAGAATCGGCTGCCGCCGTCTACGGCGAGCAGGCGGTCATTTTCGAACTGACGTTCCTGGCGACTTCGCCAGCAGGAGCAGGAGGGGGCTGAGCCATGTACCTGTCGCTGGACATCCAAGATTTGGACTTCTCGGAAGTCGGCACATGGCCGAGTGCGGTCAAGGCGCTGTGCTTCGCCCTAGCCGCCGCCTTGGCGTTGGCAGGAGGCTACCTTCTCCACTTGTCGGGCCAGCGCGACGAACTGGCCGCGGCCGAGCGGCGCGAATCGAGCCTCAAGGCCGAATACCAACGCAAGCGGCGGCTCGCCGACGAGTTGCCGGCGGTTCGCGCACGGCGCGACGCCACCGCGGCGGCATTCGCGGCCATGCTGCGACGACTGCCGGCGGATACCGAAGTGCCCGGCCTCATCGAGGACATCACCCGCGCAGCGGTGGCCAACGATCTGTCCATCCACCGCATCGACTTGGCAGACGAACAACCGGCGCAGATTTACTTGGTGTTGCCCATCGCCATCGTCGTCCGTGGCGACTACCACCAGCTCGGCGCCTTCGTCGGTGCTGTCGCCGCTCTGTCGCGGATCGTGACCCTGCACGACTTCGAGATCGCGCCCGACCCGCCAACGGACGCCGATGCCGCCCTCGTCCTTTCGATTGCCGCCAAGACCTACCGCTATGTGGAGGATGCGCCGTGAGTGGTCGCACGAAGACGCTGTCCGCCATCCTTGCCGCCCTAACCCTTGCCGGCTGCGGCAACGGCGAGGTCGAGGATCCGCAGGCATTCGTTGCGAACGGGCGTTCCAAGACCGCATCGCCGGTGGAGTCGGCCTTGGCGGAAACGCCACCCGAGCCGTTCCACTACCGGGCGGCAAACCGACGCAGCCCGTTCGTCTCTGCTCCTTCCGCTCTGGAAGCCGGCGGTGATCGAACCGCGAGCGGGCCGGATGCACGGCGCGCCAAGCAGCCGCTGGAGCAGTTTCCGCTGCGCCGCTTGCGGATGGTTGGCACCTTGACCGGGCGCGGCGCGACCTACGCCTTGGTGCGGGATCCCGCTGGCGAGATGCATCGGCTAGCGGCTGGCGACTACCTGGGGCCGGACCACGGCCGCATCACGACCGTTGCCGAAGACGGCATCGATCTAGTGGAGATCGTCCGCGACGGCGCCGGCGGCTGGATGCGGCGGTCGCGCTCCCTCGCCTTGTCGCCGGCCACGGATGAGAAATCAAGAATGGATCAGTGAACCAATGACTTGCCACCATCGAAACTCCACCGAGCAGCGCTGCTCGAACTTCGCCCGCGCAGTGGCCGCGTATGCCGTGCTCGCGGTTGCCGCGGAAACTGCGCTCGCGCGAGAAAGTCCTCCTGCCAGCGCCGCTCCCCAGTACACGGGCGAGCGCTTGTCCCTCAATTTCCAGAACGTCGAAGTTCGTGGCGTCCTGCAGCTGATCGCGGACTTCGCCGGCTTGAACCTGGTTGCCGGCGACGACGTCGCCGGCAACATCACCTTGCGGCTTGCCGACGTGCCTTGGGACGAGGCGCTTGATCTGGTCCTCGCCATCAACGGCCTCGACAAACGCCAGACTGGCAACATCCTGCTCGTCGGCCCGGCGGCGAAGATCGCCGCCCGGGAGAAGCTGGAACTGGAAAGCCGTCGGGCGCTGACGGAACTGGCACCCTTGGAAACCGAGTTCCTGCGCATCCGCTATGCCAAGGCCACGACCCTGGCGGCCCTGCTCGGCAGCGACGAGGGTGCCGCACTGGCACTTACCGACCGTGGCCGTGTCCTGGTGGACGAACGCACCAACTCGCTGATCCTCACGGATACCGCCGGCAACCTGGACGCTCTCAAGCGCATGCTCGCGCACCTGGACATACCCATCCGCCAAGTACGCATCGAAGCTCGAATCGTCAACGCCAACAGCAATTTTTCGGAGCAGCTCGGCATCCGCTGGGGCGGTGGCGGCTATCGAACCAGGGGCGACGCGGCGCACCTCAAGCTCGGCGGCAGTCTGCAAACCTTGAGCGAGGTGCAGAACATCCTCGCCGGGACTGGCGAAACCGAGGCGGACTCGGGCGCCATCAGCCATCCGCAAGACCTCGTGGCCGATCTCGGCGTGATCGGCGAAGGCGCCACCAGCATCGGCTTGGGACTCACCGGCCCTGGCTACCTGCTGGATCTGGAACTGTCGGCGCTGGCCGCCGCCGGCCATGCCGAAATCGTCGCTCGACCCAAGGTGATCACCGCCGACAAGCATGTCGCCACCATCGAGTCCGGCGTCGAGATCCCGTACCAGCAGGCGACCCACTCGGGCGCCACCTCCATCGCCTTCAAGGATGCCGTGCTGCAGCTCCAAGTGACGCCGCGGATCACGCCGGACGAGCGCATCGTCATGGACCTGGAAGTCAAGCAGGACACCGTGGGACGCATCTATCACGGCGTGCCGAGCGTCAATACCACGCGCATCGTCACGCAAGTGCTGGTGGGCAACGGCGAAACCGTAGTGCTCGGCGGCATCTTCCAGACCGACAAGCACCGTGCCACCACCCGCACCCCGCTGCTTGGCGACCTGCCCGTGGTCGGGCGGCTGTTCCGGCGCACCCTGGAACGGGACGACAAACAGGAGCTGTTTATCTTCATGACGCCGCAGATCGTCGAGGAGGCGGAGATCGCGGATGGCAGCGAATAACTGCTGGCGCACACCCGCCAACCGAGGTAGGGTGAGGAAGCGGCCTACACCGCGCGGTCGGTGCGGACAGGCCCAAGAAGCAAGAAGCAAGAAGGAAGTACCGCGACCATCACCGTAGCCGATATCGCAGCGATCGTAGGGGAAGGCCATCGGCCCCTTGGCGAGCGAATCGCTCGAATAGAAGGCAAGCTCGACACGGTGGAGAAGAACAGGGCGACGGGAGCGGATGTCGTTGCCATCGTCGGCCCTACGCCGGCAAGGTGGAAGCTTTTGCGGCAGACGAACTCTCAGGAAGGCAGCGTGGACACCCTCGAACAGAAGATGGATTCCATGGCAGACGGGACGACTGCTCTGGAAGGGCAGGGGCATTCCCTTGCGGCCAGCCTAGCCAAGATGGAAACCGACCATCGCGTGGATCAAGCGAATGTTCATTGCGGTGCTGCTGGCAGCGGCAGCGGCGCTGATTCGCCACCTCCTGTTGAACTATTGACCGTTCAACCAATCGAGCGCTTCCAGAGCATCGCCGCCTATTGCCGAACCGCATGCCGGCACGGAGCATAAACGACATTCGACCATGAGTGATCGCAACGTTTTCCTGGTTGGCATGATGGCGGCGGGCAAGACCGCCGTCGGTCGCCATTTGGCGCCGCTTCTCGACTACGACTTCGAGGATGCCGACCAAGCGATCGAAGCCCGCGCCGGTGCCGACATCTCGTGGATATTCGACATGGAGGGCGAGGAAGGCTTCCGCAACCGGGAGCAGCAGGTCATCGACGAGTTGACGCGGCGGCATCGCATGGTGCTGGCCACTGGCGGTGGGGCGGTACTGCGCGAACGCAACCGTCTCGCTCTGCGCCAGCGCGGCGTCGTCGTCTACCTCAAAACGGCAGTGGATCGTCTCGTCGAACGGGCCAGCCGGGATCGACGGCGGCCGCTGTTGCAGGTGGCGAACGTGCGCGAACGGATCGAGACTCTATGCCGGGAGCGCGAGCCGATCTACCGCGCCGTCGCCCACGTCGAAATCGCCACCGAGCACAAGCCGCCGCCTGCAACCGCCGCGGAAATTGTCTCCGCCATCCGCTTCGCCGGCGATTCGCCGCCGGCGGGAGGCCTGCCGTGAACCAGCTGGACGTGACCCTGCCGGATGGCCGAGCCTACCCGATCCTGTTCGGCGACGGCCTGCTGGGCAGCGAAGGGTTGCTCGAACCGTTCACTGGCACCCAGGTTCTCGTCGTCAGCAACGCTGCGGTGGCCGGCCTCTATCTCGACCGGCTCCGGCAAAGCCTCGCCGCCCAGCAGATCGACGTCGTCGAAATCGGCGACGGCGAACGCTTCAAGACCCTTGCCACCTACGCTTCGATTCTCGACGCCCTCATCGGCAAGCGCCACAACCGAACCACCACGGTCATCGCCCTTGGCGGCGGCGTGGTCGGCGACGTGGCCGGCTTCGCCGCCGCCACCTACCAGCGCGGCGTGGGCTTGGTGCAAGTGCCTACCACCCTGCTCGCCCAGGTGGACTCCTCCGTGGGCGGCAAGACCGCCGTCAACCATCCCGCTGGCAAGAACCTGATCGGCGCCTTCCACCAGCCCCGCGCCGTGCTTGCCGATGTCGAGGTGTTGGCGACGCTGCCGGTGCGCGAATATCGGGCCGGCTTGGCGGAGGTGATGAAGTACGGCGTCATCGCCGACGCCGACTTCCTCGCTTGGCTGGAAGCCCGCTTCGACGGACTGCTGCGTCGAGACCCGGCCAGCCTGCTTTACGCCGTGCGGCGTTGCTGCGAGATCAAGTCCGAGGTGGTTGCCGCCGACGAACGCGAGCAGGGCCGCCGCGCCATCCTGAACTTCGGCCACACCTTCGGTCACGCCATCGAGGCGCTGACCGGCTACCAGCGCTACCTGCATGGCGAAGCTGTGGCTATCGGCATGGCCATGGCCATGGATCTGTCGGCCCGGCTCGGCAGCACGGATGCGCACGACGTGGCGCGGCTATGCACCTTGCTCGAACGCGCCGCACTACCTGTTGGCACCACTGGCATCGACCCCGCAGCCATGCTCGAAGCCATGGCCATGGACAAGAAGGCGATAGACGGCCGCATCCGGCTGGTGCTGTGCGACGGCATCGGCAGCGTCTCCGTCACCGCGGATGCGCCGCGGTCGATGATCTTGCAAGCAATCGCCAGCGGCCTCGGCTAGCCGCCGCCCCCGTACCGCCCCTATCGAGAGAAGCCCATGCGTATTGTCTTCGCTGCCACCATCCTGCTACTTGTCGCCTGCTCGCCGCCGGCGGCCACTATCGAGGCCACCGCCACGGAAGACGCCACGCCGTGGACGGGCTTGGCGGCCAACGACGACGCGGAGAACTTCCACTTCGTGATCGTCGGCGACCGCACGGGAGGAGCGCGTCCGGGAGTCTTCGAGGCCGCCATGCCCAAGGTGAACCTGCTCGAACCCGCGTTCGTGGTCAGCGTCGGCGACCTGATCGAAGGCTATACCGAGAACCAGGCGCAGCTCGACCGAGAGTGGGACGAGTTCGAGCAGATCGTCTCCCAGCTCGAGGTGCCGTTCTTCTACGTCGCCGGCAACCACGATATGAACAATGCCGTGATGGCCGAAACCTGGCGAGCGCGGTTCGGCCCTTCCTACTACCGCTTCGTCTACAAAGACGTGCTGTTCCTGGTGCTGAACTCGGAACTGTTCGGCATGGTGAGCGAGCCGCGCGCGCCGGTGCCGGGACCTTGGACCCAGTCCGAGCAGCTCGCCTTCGTGGAGCAGACGCTGCACGAGTTCCCGGATCTGCGCTGGACCATCGTGCTGATCCACCAGCCGCTGTGGGATTATCGCGAAGGCGTGCGCGGCGACTGGTCGAAGGTGGAGGCGATGCTCGGCGAGCGGGACTACACCGTTTTCGCCGGCCACTTCCACCGCTACGTCAAGCATGTCCGCAACCACCGGAAGTACTTCACACTGGCCACCACGGGCGGCGGCAGCGGTCTGCGGGGCGGCATCTACGGCGAGTTCGATCATGTCGCCTGGGTCACCATGACTGCGGCCGGCCCGCGTCTCGCCAATCTGATGCTGGACGGCATCCACGACGAGAACCTCGTGACCGCGGCTTCGCGCACTGCCGTTCGGACCCTCGCCGACGCGGTCCGCCCCGAACCCTTCATGGGCACCGGCAGCCGGTTCCAGCGAGGCGTCTCGACATTCCAGTTGGCCAACTCCGGGACGGCGACCATGCGCGTGGCCTTCAACGTGGATCCAGGCCCCGATCTCCTCTACCGGGGCCGTCCCGAAACGCGGGCTCTCGCACCCGGCGCATCGGAGCGAATCGAAATCCCGCTGACCGCCGATCAGCCGCGCCCTTGGCACGCCATCGCGCCCGGGCGCGTGGTCTGGTCGCTGTCCACCGTTGCCGCCGACGATCGCCCCGTCGCCCTGGAAACGACCTCCGCGCTGCTGCCAGTCGCGCCGCTGCCGCTACCCGTCGGTGTGGCGCCGGTGGTGGATGCGGACCTCGGCGATTGGAGCGCGCTGCCCTTTCGGGTGGATCGGCAAGGTGACATCGCCGCCACGGCGACCACACCCACCGACATTTCCTACGCCTTCGGCGTCCGCGAATCGAACGGCGCTGTCTACTTCGCCGCCGAGGTCATGGACGACAGCCTCGTCGCTTCCACCGCATTGGGGCCACGCGTCCAGGACGCCTTTCTGATCGTGGTCGACGCCCGACCGGACCCAGAGCGTTCCGAGAACGTGCCGCTCTATCCCGCCACCCGCGACGGCCACCTGGCGCGGATGGCGGTGGCCTACCTCACCCTGGCCGCAGCTGCCGACGACCCGGAGTTGAAGTTCTTGGCCGAATCGCGCTCCGCGGTGGAATGGAAAACCGCCCGTACCGAGACGGGCTACGTTGCCGAAGCGAAGGTGTCGGGCGCTTTCCTCGACGCCCAGGCCGGCGGTCGCTGGGATGTCTTGCGCATCGACATCGCCGCGGTGGATTGGGACGAAGGCGATCTCGGCAACCGCATTCCCTGGCATACCAAGGGCTCGGCCGGCATCGCCCTGCATTGGCAGCCCGACCGCTTCGGTAGCGCACCGGTGCCCGGTTCGGGGACGTTCCTGCGGATGCGCGAAGACAAACTCTAGGGAATCTCTATTCCCTTGTTTCCTTCATGACGCGATGCGATATCTTCCTGTCCACGAGGCTGGCCGTGCAACCGAGCGTCTCCGACCTCGACATGCCGCCCCCCCCTTTGCATTCACGGTCGATAGAGGTTCCCTTTATACTGTCCCGCTCAAGGAGCTCCTTGGTATGAAATGGCGGGTACGGGATTGGGTCTCGAAAAGGAACCCAGGATGCAGGGGACACCGTCCTTCTACCGACCCGTGGAGTCGCCCGCGGAGGCGCAATGGTATGTGGAGGCGCTGCGGTGCGGTCGGTGGACGGTAGGTCTCTTTGTTCCGGCGGGATTCGAGGCGTACGTTCGCATCCCGCACCCCAAATGGAAGACGGTACCGGAAGGGACGTTCGGCGCGATCTTCTACCACGAGTGTTGGCGGCGGCCGGTCGCCTTCGACGTTGAAGGCGAGGCATACGATGCGGACGAGGGGCAATTGATCGGGCCTTGGGCCGATGTGCTGTTCTCGACACTCGCAGACGTGTCTGCGAAGTCGGACGTTCCGTGCGTCTGCGGCTTGTGGGAGGGCTATGGGGGAGAGGGGGGCGACCTCCAACAGCGCGATTCGAGATCGATATGAACCTGGGGTTTTCGATGTTCAGAACCCCCTTGGACGTGATCCGGGCGTGGCTGGCGACGCATCGACTGGCGGATCCGATGAACATCCCCAGAATAGTGTGGCCGGAAGACAGGCGGTGGTGCGTGGTCACTCCGTTCCAGTTTTCGTCAACGTACGTCGCTGGGTCGGCAGACTTGATCGGCAAGCTGCTCGATCAGCGAGACAGAATCGATGTTCGTGTCGCGAGCCTCGACGACGAACTGTGATATTCCAAAGTGATGGCAGGCAGCGTACGTAGATTTCGATCTTTCTGGACATTCGGGTTCCGGGCAATGCCGACTACAGCGGTTTTTTTGGTTGCCGCTGCGTCGGTAGCTGGGGCGCAGCATACCCATCCAGACGCAGTCTCCGTTGAGGCAGGGGTCTCTGCCGCGGAGGCGGTCGGGACGACAGGCGGTTTGACCGTCGCGGTCGAATTGGGCCTCCCGCGGGAGGCGTATGAAGCATGGGACGGAGACTGGGACAACCCTCACTTCGTCTTCCCGGGGGATGCGACCGCTGCCCCGCCTCGCGTGCGATTGATTGACCGGGGGCTTCCGGGGATGGCCGCCAAGTCCATGGGCGCGGCTGCAAGCGCGCATGTCGTTGTGGGAACGGCGAGTCGCTCGATCGCTGCCCACGACCCGCACACTGGCCAAGGGCCTGGAGAATCCCGAGCGACGAAAGCGAAGGCCAGTGGATCATGCACTTTGACACCGACCGGAGAGGGGTCGTTGCCGCCCGAGGCGACGATGACGTGGCTCGCTTACTTGACCCTGGAGAGAAGTGGACGGATGGTGGGTGCGGCCCTCTACTTCAGGACCGGCTACTCGCCGGTGTGGACGCAGAATCCGTCAGGCGGGTTTCCGGGTACGCAGGTGTTTCGGTACGACTATGCATGCGTAAACGGCCTCTACAGAAACCGGGTGGAGGCGTATGTCATTCCACCATGGCCGTATGTGTACATCGGGCCGGCACCGACCGATTCCGCAAGCAACTGGGGAGCTGTGTTGGGCTGCTAGCGGGTTCGCGGGCGCGGCCTGCCGCGATAGTTTGGACGGATGAGGCGAGGTGTTGCGACCATTTTGGGGTTCGCGGCATTACGGCCTACGCCATAGGGCTTTGGAAGCCCGGAGCGGCCACGGCGATGTGGGGTTCCTTGAGTCGGATGTTGAGAAGATCGTCGGGTCGATGTCGTGATTCGCGCTGTCGGTCGCGCTGCAGTGCGTCGCAGTTCGTTGTCGCACTGGGCGACATTTAGGGTGGCGGATCCCTTGGGGGCAGGCTGGTGCCTCGATCTCGAACTTTTTCGGTGGACTGGGGTGATGCGCCGGGCGTCGGCAGGACACGCGAAGCGCGAGGCGGCTGTGCCGATGCGAATGGAGGTGGATTTTCGTTTTCGTCGCTGCCACTCTATAGGGAGACTTGCACGGAGATTGGCATGAGTCGAACGGTATTGATCGTCGCTGGCCTGCTGTCGCTGCCTGCCGCTGGCTTGGGGGTGGGCGACCGAATGGAGAATTTCAAATTGCTGGACCACAGCGGCCAAGCGCAGGAACTCTACTACCGATCCGATGCGCGGGCGGTGGTGCTGATGGCGCATACCGCCGACTGCGACGCGTTCGCAGCGGATCGCTCTCGGTTCGAGGCGCTGGCGGTGGCCTACGCCGGCGACGGCGTCGAGTTTCTGATGGTCAACTCCGATGGCTTGGCGGATCGGCGCGTGGTCAGCGACGACAGCGCGCAGGTGCCGATCCTGATCGACGAAGCCCGCGTCGTCGGCGAATCGCTGGATTTCTCCCACGCCGGCGAAGCGTTGCTGATCGATCCCGAGGGTTGGCATCTGGTGCATCGCGGCGGTGCCGATATTGGCACTGCGTTGGCGGACTTTCTGGCCGGCCGGAAGGTGGCCGCAAAGGGCGACCTGCCGAACGGCTGCCCGCTGCATCTGGCTGCTGCCGCGGCCGACATTTCCTATGCCGAAGACGTGGCGGCGATCTTGCTGGACAACTGCGTCACCTGCCATCGCCCGGGCGGCATCGGGCCGTGGGCGATGACCGACTACAACATGGTGCGCGGCTTCGCGCCGATGATCCGCGAGGTGTTACGCACCCAGCGCATGCCGCCATGGCAGGCGGATCCGATGCACGGGCGCTTCGCCAACGATCGTTCTCTGAGCACGGACGAGATTCGCACCCTGGTGCATTGGATCGAGGCCGGCGCGCCGCGCGGAGAGGGTGCCGATCCGCTGGCCTCGTTCGAACACGACTGGCCGCAGTGGGGCCTGGGCGAACCGGATCTGGTGCTTGACATTCCGGCCTTCGACGTGCCGGCCTCTGGCGTCGTCGAGTACCAGTACCAGCGGGTGCGCAATCCTCTGGACCGGGACGTATGGATTCGAGGCACGGAGATCCTGCCGGGAGACCGCGCCGCATTGCACCATGTGATCACGCGTTTCGTGGTGCCGTCGCCGGACGGCAAAGCCTCGCGTTTCGGTCGGCGAGACGGCGGCTTGGGCGGCCATGTGCCGGGCATGGTGGTGCAGGAATTCCCGGACAGCACGGGTACGCTGCTGCCGGCCGGTGCCGTGATAGTGTTCCAGATGCACTACACCCCCTACGGCAAGGCGGTGACCGATCGTTCCAGGCTGGGCCTGTACTTCCACGAAGCGCCGCCGAAGCATCGCCTCGCCGGCGCGGTGCTGATGAACACCGATATCCGCATTCCACCCCACGCCAAGTCGCACAGCGAATATGCCGAGCGCACCTTCGCCCGGGATATTCTGGTCTACGATCTGCTGCCCCATGCCCACTACCGAGGCAAGGCGTCGGAGTTCCGGGCCTACTACCCGGACGGCGGCGAGGAACTGCTGCTGTCGGTGCCAAACTACGATTTCAATTGGCAGACCACCTACATCCTTGAGCAGCCGAAGGTGCTGCCGGCGGGAACTCGCGTAGTGCATACCACTTGGTGGGACAACTCGGCGCAGAATCCTGCCAACCCGGATCCGGACCGCGAGGTGCCCTGGGGCCGCCAGTCCTGGGACGAGATGCTGTTCGGGGCCATCAGCTTCCGCTATCTGGACGAAGACGCAGCCGCAGCCGAAACCGGGGAACTGCATACGCTGTTGGACGAAGAGGCGGGTTTCGAATAGCGGCTGCGACGGGGCCTTCCGGCGTAGGGGGTCGCCGTCCAGAGCGTGACGCGGCATTGGCGTCGCCGGGCGATGGCCTCCCTGCGATTGGCGGCCCTTTGCCCGCGTCGGCGTTTGGCATCGCATCTTCGGGATTCGCGCGGGCCAAACCGAGGCGGCATCCGTAGTGGCGTGGCTGATCCACTACCACATGGACGGTAGCCATTCGGATACGGACGCCCGACCTGTCCTCGACTGCCGTTCATCGGGCGATCAGCACCGTCAGCCGGTGCGGCCCGTCCGCGGACGGGCGATGAACGAGGACATCCTGCTTGTCGTCTCTGTCGAGGTCCGCCAGCCGAACGTTCCGCTCGTCCCCGGGCTGGGCGACGGCCACCTGCCGAGGCTGCCGCGAGAACAGATCCGGCCCAGGCACGCCGAGAAAGACATGCAGTGCCTCCTGGCTGTGACCCACCAGCAAATCCGAGCGCCGGTCGCCGTCCACGTCTCCCACCAGTACCGCCGGCAAGAAGACGTTGCCCAGGGGAAGAGGATCGAAGACCGGCCTGACCTTGCGCGTGGTGCTGGGCCGGCGGGGGTAGGCGCCGTCTTCCATGCGGTAGAACTCGAGATCGATCGCGACCGAATTGCCAGCGAGGGCGCGGAGTACCCCGCCGATGCCTATTTTGATCTCTCTGAACATGACATCGACTTGGCCGTCGGCGTCGAAATCCTGCAACGACACGGACGAGTATCCCGACGGCTGCAAGCCTCCGGACCTCATCCGCGGCTGGATTCCTGCGCCAGCGTCCGCGGCGAACGTCTGATGCGAAAGGGCATCGTCCGACGAGTCGCTTGGCGAGCCGGCCGGCGAGCCGAAATGCACTTGGTACAGGCTGCGCAGCCTCATCAGGCTGCGGCCTTCCAGGGAGTGGGTCGTCAAGTCGGCGACGCCGTCGCCGTCCATGTCGCGGATTGCATGCAGCACTGTTCGCCGAGTCTTCTCCCTGAATCCGAAGGCGAGTGCGAACATGTTCTCTTCGCTGAATCCGAAGGCGAGGGAGTAGGCCCCGTCGGAGTCGAACGGCACATCGGCGGCGGAGGGGATGGCCACCGGGTCGAACAGCCCGCGCGCGTCCTGGCGATGAACCTCGAAGTGGTCTTCGTTCCAGAACACCAGGTCGCTGCGGCCGTCCTGGTCGTAGTCCATCTCGTGGATGCGGCTTAGATAGCCGGGAATGGTCAGGGCGCTGATGCCCGCTTGGCCGTAGTTGCGCGGGCCGTAGGCGTCGTCGTAGGCGATGTCGTCGAGAAAGGGCTCCGGAGGCCCGAGCATCATCGGCTCGGCAAACGAACCGTCGCTGGATTGGATGGATATCCAGAAGCCGTCCGCGTCCGGGATCGCCAGATCGTCGCGGCCGTCGTGGTTCAAGTCCCGAGTGATGTCCACATGGGGAATTCGATCCTGGTGAATCGCTTTGTATCGGGCCGGCACCTCCACCAGTGCGCGTTCCGTCGCCGAATCGGGATCGAACCAGCTCAGCCGACCGTTCCCGTAGACGATCAGGCGGTCGCGTCCGCCGCTGCTGGCGATGTCGATGAACTGTGCATCGGGCCGCAGCTTGGCGTCGAGCACTCCCGCCCAGGCGCGGCCGTCGAATCCCACCAGCCGCAGGCGACGGTCGCCGGTGTCGTTGATGTGCGCCAAGACGAGTTCCGCGGTGGCGCCGCCGAGAAGGAACCCCGACAGAACGGTCTGGTGCTTGGCGACGCCGGTGGCGACTTCGTACTGCTCGAAGAGACTGTCGGCAGCCTCGGTGGCGGCGGCCTTCGCGCATCCCGTTGCCAGCGCCCCAAGCACCAAGGCGGCCGTCGGCAAGGTCGGACTAGAGGCCATGTGTTCGAACCGGTTGCCAAAACGACACGCAGATTGGATGCGAGGGCCGCTATTTGCAACCGAGCGAGTCAAAGTGCCGGTATTTCAACCTCGAAGGTTCTCAGTGGCGATACCTGCATAGTTCAATCCGAAGGGAACCAGCAGCGAAGCCAGCCACGGAAAAGGAAGTCCGACGGCTCCTCTCCATTCGCGTATTCGTCTTCGCGTATCTGGCCGCCAGTTCGAGACATCGTTCGATCCGACGCTTCAGCGGGCCGGTTTCGCCCCAGTATTCTTCGAACAACCCGTCGTCGAGTCGCTGGGCGGGTTGGATCAAGAGCTTTTGGCTTGTTTCGCTGGCAATTCCCAATCCAAACGCATGACCGAGGCGCCTAAACAAGAGGAGTTATATACAACAGCATCCTAGGCACTATATATAGTATTTATGGCTTGCAAAATACACGATATATCTTATTTTCGGTCTTCAAGTACATAGTTCCCCAAACAAGAGATCGGGCACGGCGCGGCAGCGTGGGCAAGCGGACGCTTGCCGGGAGTCGCGCCAAGCGCGAGCGCTAAACCCACTCCTGCACCCGCGCTGCCTCCTCGCGCACCCGTTCGGGAGCGCCGAGCAGCTGCCGGTTGAAGCCGATGCGCTTGAACCAGTAGTGCAGGCCCAAGAGGTCCGTGATGCCCATGCCGCCATGCACCTCCGTGGCCTTGCGGGCCACGAACGTGCCCACCTCGGCCAGATGCGCCTTGGCATGGCAGGCCATCAGGCGACCCTCCTCGGGGATCGCCGCGTAGGCATGGGCGGCGTACCAAACCAGGGAGCGACAGGGCTCCAAGTCCGCCGCCATCTCCGCGCACATGTGCTTCACCGCCTGGAACGAGCCGATGACGCGGTTGAACTGGCGGCGCTCCTTGGCATAGGCCACCGCCTTGTCCAGCATGGTCTGCGCCGCTCCCAAGGTGTCGGCGGCCAGCACGAGGCGGCCGGCATCGATGGCGGCGCGCAGCGGCTCGCGGCTGGCCGCAGAGCCGGGCAGGAGTTCCGCTCCGGCGCCGTCGAGCACGATCTCGGCCACCGTGCGGGTGCGGTCGATGGTCTTGAGCTTGTTGCGCGTCGCGCCGGAACCGGTCGGATCGACCAAGTGCAGAGCACCGTCGTCGGAAGCGACGAGAAGCATGTCGGCCTCGGCGGCGTCCAGCACGAACATCGCCTTGCCGTGCAGGGCGCCGTCTCGGGCCACCACGCCATCGGACTCCCGACGGCCGATCTGCTCGGAGACGCCGACGCCGACCACGACCTCGCCCGCGGCCATGCGCGGCAGCCAAGTCTCTTTCTGCTCGTCGCTGCCGGCGGCGGCCAGGGCGACAGGCGCCATTACCGCGGATGCGACATAGGGCACCGGCGCAACGGCGGCACCCAGCGCTTCGGCGATCAGCGCAGCTTCCAGGCAGCCCAGGCCGACGCCGCCGTAGTCCTCGGCAATCAGTACGCCGTGGACCCCCAGATTGGCGAGTTCGCTCCACACGTCCTCGGCGCGCGCCGCGCCGCCCTCGGCGACCTCCCGCACCCGTGCCAGCGGACAGCCGGATTCCAGATAGCCGGCGATGCTGTCCTGCAGCATGCGCTGTTCTTCGCTCAGCGCGAAATCCATGTCCCGACTCCTCGCTCAGTGTTCGATTTCGCGGAACGCGAAATCGGGGGTGACCGCTCAGCGGTCGCGTCGGCATGCGCTGCTCGTCGCTCAGCGCGAAATCCATGTCCCGACTCCTCGCTCAGTGTTCGATTTCGCGGAACGCGAAATCGGGGGCGACCGCTCAGCGGTCGCGTCGGCATGCGCTGTTCTTCGCTTAGCGCGAAATCCATGTCTCGACTCCTCCTCCGGGCGATTCCGCGGAACGCGGAATCGCGGGGCGACCGCTACGCGGTCGCGTCAACCTTCGGCTCTTTCGGCAGCCCCAGCGCCCGCTCGCCGATCATGTTCTTCTGGATCTGCGCCGTGCCGCCGCCGATGACGAGGCCGAGATCCAGCATGTAGCGCGCTTGCCAGAAGCCGGCGTCGCGCAGGTACGGGCTGCCGTCGTAGAGCAGGCCCAGTTCGCCCAGCACGTCAATGGCCAGCCCCGCCATCTGGTGGTTCAGTTCGCAGCCGTTGAGCTTCACGATCCAGCGCGGCATGCCCGGCTCCTCGCCCTTGATGTTGTGCGACAGCACACGCATGCCATTGAACTTCATGGCCAGAATCCGCCCTTGCAGCTTCAGCAGGCGGTCCCGATAGACGGGGTTGTCGATCAGCCGCTCGCCGCCGACGGTCTCGCGCCGCATGATGTCGATGATGCGGTTGAAGCGGTTCTCGGCCTCGTTGGGGTCGCCCAAGCCGCCGCGCTCGTAGCGCAGCGTGGTATTGGCGACGAACCAGCCCTCGCCGCGCTTGCCGACGATCTGCTCCTTGGGTACCCGCACATCGGTGAAGAACACCTCGTTGAAGAAGGCGTCGCCGGTCATGGTAACCAGCGGGCGCACGTCGATGCCCGGGGTGTCCATGGAGAACACCAGATAGCTGATGCCGTTGTGCTTGGGCGCGTCCGGCTCGGTGCGCGCTAGGCAGAACATCATGTCGGCGTTCTGGGCGCCCGAGGTCCATATCTTCTGGCCGTTGACGACCCACTCGTCGCCGTCGAGCTCGGCCTTGGTGGACAGCGACGCCAGATCAGAGCCGGAACCGGGCTCGGAATAGCCTTGGCACCACGTCATCTCGCCGCGCACCGACGGCGGTACCAGCCATTTCTTCTGCTCCTCGGTGCCGAGTTCCAGCACCGTCGGCACCAGCCGGTTGTCGCCGGAGTGGCCCGGCGGCACCCGGGCGCGGGCGAACTCCTCGGCGATGATGCGCGTCTTGAGGATATCCGGCTCGGCGCCGTAGCCGCCGTACTGCCGGGGGATGGTGCGCGCCGCGTAGCCGTGCTCGATCAGCAGCTGCTGCCACGCCTTGGGCGAGTTCTTCGCGCTGGGCACATTCGGCGCCTTGTGCTTGTTCTCGACGAGAAAGGTCCGCACCTCGTCGCGGAACGCCTGGTACTCCGGGCTGTATTCCAGGTCCATCGGATTTCTTCTCCTGGCGCTTGGCCTACCGAGGTTGGGGAACGATGCGGATGTAGGGCTTCGGCGCCTGCCAACCGTCCGGGTACCTGGCCTTGGCCTCCTCGTCGGATACCGCCGGCACGATGATGACATCTTCGCCTTGCTGCCAGTTCACCGGCGTTGCCACTTGGTGCTTGGCGGTGAGCTGGCAGCTATCGAGCAGCCGCAGCACCTCGTCGAAGTTGCGGCCGGTGCTCATCGGGTAGGTGAGCATGGCCTTGACGCGCTTGTCCGGGCCGACGACGAACACCGAGCGCACGGTGGCGTTGTCTACCGGCGTACGGCCCTCGGAGGTGTCGCCGGCGTCGTCCGGCAGCATGTCGAAGAGTTTGGCCACCTTCAGCTCCGGGTCGCCGATCAGCGGATAGGCGACGGCATTGCCCTGGGTCTCTTCAATGTCCTTGAGCCACTCGCTGTGGTTGGACACCGGATCCACCGACAGACCGATGATCTTGCAGTTGCGGGCGGCGAAGTCGTCCGCAAGGCCGGCCATGTAGCCGAGTTCCGTGGTGCAGACCGGCGTGAAGTCCTTCGGATGCGAGAACAGTATCGCCCAGCCGTTGCCGATGAAGTCGTGGAAGCCGATCTCGCCCTGGGTGGTCTGGGCGGTGAAGTCCGGCACTTCGCTGTTGATGCGCAGGGTCATGGCACTTCCTCGTTGCAGGGGGTTGACGGCTACATGGTACTCCGATGCGCGGCTTGGGCGAAATCCCTGCTCGGCCAATCGGTTCCGACGCCTGTCGCCCGAACCGCAAGCGCCAATCGGCCGGTGCCTGCGCAAAGCGTCAGCCGCCGCGCAGCTTGCCTTGGTTCTGCGGCCAAGAGTGTCCGATCCGACCGCCGTGTTTCCACGGCGTCCGCGTCTGCATGGACGGAAATAGTCCACCGCTGCCGCACTGGCGCGAATGCGATACCATGAAAGACGCTTGGGCGTGAACGGTGGCCATCGCTTGGCCTTGGCGCAATGGACCAGCGCGGAGCGGATGCCTTCAGGCCGCGTCCGGGTCCGATTTCGTAGCATCGCACAGGCTAGGCGGGCAGGCCCGAATCAGCGATCGAAGCATGAACTACATCGAGGTCGATCCCAAGATCGTGCAATGGGCACGCCGGCGGGCGGGCTTGGACATCGAAAGCCTCGTCGGCAGATTTCCCAAGCTCGAGGATTGGGAGAGCGGCACCGCCTTGCCCACCTTCCGGCAGCTGGAAGACTTCGCCAAGGCGACATGCGCGCCGTTCGGGTACCTGTTCCTGAGCACTCCGCCCGACGAGGAAATCCCGATCCCCCACTACCGAACCGTCGGCGGCGTGGAGCCGCGCCGCCCAAGCCCGAATCTTCTCGATACGGTGTACGCGATGCAGCGTCGCCAGTGGTGGATGCGCGAACACCTCACCGGGGAAGGACACGACCCTCTGCCCTATGTGGCCTGCGCACACCGGCGACCACCCCGCCACAACTGCCCGAGAAATGCACAACGTGCTGGGGCTCGATGCCGGCTGGGCCGCGGAGCTGAGCAGTTGGGAAGCAGCCCTGCGAACTCTCCGGCAGCGCATGGACGAGGCCGGCATGCTGGTCGTTGTCAACGGCGTGGTGGGAAACAATACCCACCGGCCGCTCGACGTCGCCGAATTCCGTGGTTTCGTGCTGGTGGACGAGTATGCGCCCCTTGTCTTCGTCAACAATGCGGACGCCAAGGCCGCTCAGATGTTCACGCTGGCCCACGAGCTGGCCCATGTGTTCTACGGCAGCAGCGCGTCGTTCGATTTGCCCGGTCTGCAACCCGCAACGGAATATACGGAACAAGCCTGCAACCGCGCTGCGGCGGAATTTCTCGTCCCTGAAAGCGACCTGCGCCCGGCCTGGAACGAGGCGGCGAACAGCCCCGAGCCTTTCAAGACGCTTGCGAGGCGCTTCAAGGTCGGCGTCGTCGTGGCGGCGCGTCGGGCGTTGGATGTCCAGCTGATCGAGCCAGCGGCATTCCGCAAGTTCTACGAGGAATGGCAAGGCAACGAACAGCGGCAACGCCAAACCGCCTCCGACGGCGGCGATTTCTACGCCAGCCAGAATCTGCGCCTGGGGAAACGGTTCGCGTCCGCGGTGATCCGCAAGGCGAGCAGCGGCGAGGTGTCCTATGCCGAGGCGTACCGGCTGACGGGGCTGCACGGCAGAACCTTCGATGAGTACGCGCGTCGGCTGGGAATCGGAGAGGGCGATGGCTCGCGATAGCGTTTTCGTTCTCGACGCCAACACCCTGATCGACCCTGCTCTCGCCTACTATGCGTTCGACCTCGCGCAGGGGTTCTGGCAACGACACGCCCGCGTCCATCGATTGGTGGGCCGACATGACTATGCGTTCGATCTTGCGCCGGGGGTTCTGGAAACTCTTGGTGAATTTGGCGATTGCAGAAAGAGCAGTCGGCATAGATCGTGTCCTCGCGGAGATATAGAAGGGCAACGACGATCTCGCCCGTAGGGCGGCACGGGAGTTTGCTGATGCCTTCATGCGAACGGACACGCAGAAAGTCGGAACAGCGTATGCAGACGTTATGGCGTGGGTACAGAGCTAGCCGCAGTACAGGCCAGCAGCAAGAGCGGAGTTCGCTGGCGGCGCGGACGGATGGCTGGTCGCCTACGCAATGGCCAATGGATGCATCGTCGCTACGAACGAGAAAGCGAGTGCCGACAGCAGGCGAAGGGTGCCGATTCCGAACGTCTGCGACGAGTTCAAAGTGGAGTCTGTAAACCTGTTCGGAATGCTGCGAAGGCTCAACGTCCTGGTGACGTGACTGGCTAGACTCGGCCAGGCGTTAGGCTTGGAAGTCCAGCATCCGCTGCAAAGGCTGCATGGCCCGCGCACCGACTTCGGGGTCCACATGAATCTCGTTGCCGCCACACTCCAGCGTTGCTGCCAAGTTCTCCAGTTCGTTCATCGCCATCCACGGGCAGTGGGCGCAGCTGCGGCAGGTGGCGCCGTCGCCGGCGGTGGGCGCCTCGATGAAGCGCTTGCCGGGGATGGTCTTGCGCAGTTTGTGGAAGATGCCGCGGTCGGTAGCGACGATGAACGTGTCGTGGGGCAGTTCCCGGGCGGCGCGGACGATCTGGCTGGTGGAACCTACGCAGTCGGCGCTGCCGACGACCGCGGCGGGAGATTCCGGATGCACCAGCACGCCGGCGTCGGGGTAGACCCGCTTGAGGTCTTCAAGAGCGCTGAACTTGAACTCCTCGTGAACCACGCAGGCGCCGCTCCACAGCAGCATGTCGGCCCCCGTCTTGTAGCGGATGTAGGCACCGAGGTGCTTGTCCGGCGCCCACAGGATGTTCTCGCCCTTGGCGGCCAGATGCTCGACGATGGCAAGGCCGACGCTGGACGTCACCACCCAGTCCGCCAGCGCCTTCACTTCCACGGAAGTGTTGGCGTAGACCACCACGGTGCGTTCGGGATTGGCCTCGCAGAAAGCTCGGAACTCGTCCGGCGGGCAGCCGAGGTCCAGGGAGCATTCGGCTTCCAGGGTAGGCATGAGGACGCGCTTGTGCGGCGATAGGATCTTCGCGGTCTCGCCCATGAAGCGCACCCCGGCAACAACAAGAGTGTCCGCGGCATGGTCGCGACCGAACCGTGCCATCTCCAGGGAGTCCGCCACGCAGCCGCCGGTCTCGTCGGCGAGGTCCTGGATGTCGCCATCCACATAGTAGTGCGCCACCAGCACCGCGTCGCGCTCGGCGAGCAGACGCTTGATGTCCGTTCGCAGTTCCACGCGGCGGGCATCGGACAGGATGGCCGGCATGTGTACCGGCACTTCGGTGGGTTGCAGACTGTAGTCGCGTAACATGAGTGGATCATACACTCGCTGAAAGCTTTGCGCCCAATCCGCCGATGCCCCGAATCGCCTTTCTCGTCCCTGGCCCGAACAGCGGCCGACCGGCCAACGACAACCACGAACGCCTGCCGCGGACGTTCGAGGCTGGCGGCTGGACGGTAGCGCGCGTCGACCGCGAATCCCTAGCCCTGGAAGACCGCTGCCTAGTCGCCGAGACCGTCGCCGGCCGCACCCTGCCCCTAGCCGGTTTCGATCTCTACTTCATGCTCGGATTCGGTGCCGAAGCGACCCTGCTCGACCGCCTGCAGCTGCTGCGCAGCCTGGACCAGCGTCGCTTCGTCAACACCGTGGATGCGCTGCTGCACCAGCACGGCAAGGTCTCCCTGGTGCTGGCCTGCCCGGACGTGCCCCAGCCCGTCACCTATCTCGGCAACGATCCCGTCCGCTTGGCTGCGCTCGTCGCCAAAGGCGGCGACTGGATCGCCAAGCCCCCGGCATCGAGCTTCGGACGCGACGTGTTCCGGCTGCGGCACGGCGAACCCAACATGCAAGCGATCCTGGAACACCTGACCCGAGACGGCCGCTACGCCCTGCTGCAGGAGCATGTCGAAGCGGG
Organism: Pseudomonadales bacterium; assembly: GCA_963422285.2. GTDB lineage: Bacteria > Pseudomonadota > Gammaproteobacteria > Pseudomonadales > Azotimanducaceae > VXYL01. The sequence continues at coordinate 457,976 of CAXXJO010000001.1, forward strand.
CGCGGGCGGCGAGAAGCGGGTGCTCGTGGCCGCTGGCGAAATCATCGGCAGCTACGGAAAAGATCCCGTCGACCACCGCAGCAACCTAGGCACCGGCGCCACCGCGCATCCAGTCGCGCTGTCGGCAGGGGAACAGGCGACGGTGGAACGCCTGGCCAGCCAGCTCGACTCCCTGGGCGTACGCTTCGCCGCCGTCGATCTCGCCGACCGCCGGGTTCTGGAGATCAATGTCGCCAACCCAGGCTGGTTGCAGACCTACGAGGCCGTCAGCGGCGTCGATCTCGCCCCGCAAGCAGTCGATGCGCTGACCCGCTGGGCGGGCCGACTGCGCTGACCGCGAAATGGGAACCGTCGCTGCGAAGAAGAACGACGCAGAGACAACGAATAGAGCCGAAGTCGCGGGATTGCCGTCGCGTCGGGCTTTGCCAGAGGGAACTATATGCTTGGATATCCGAGATACTGCATACGGCGCTTTTTCAATTCATAACTACTACATATAGCGCCTAGGTCACTGTTGTATAACTCCCTTGCCAAAGTCGCGGCGGCAGAGCCGTCAAGGCTTGGCGTTGCTGCAAGAGGCGCCCTCGCTGGCGCGGATTTCGGCCTGGACTCCTTGCACGGGGCGGCCTTGCTATTCGAGCCAAGATACGCCCAGCAAGCGGTCGATGCAGCGATCTAACGCCCGCTTGGCTGGCGCCCCCTGGCTCATCGACAGCATTGCGGAGCGAGAGACTGGTCCGCCCGCCGATGGCGGGCATCAAAGCTCTATCGTTCGTCGAATGCTCGGTCGCCTCTCCTTGCGAGGTGGTTGAGCGGGGTATCTCATCCGCTTCGAATGCAGGCGACTCGGGCAGCCATGCGAGCCGGCGCGTTCTGTGGGCGAGCTGAGGGGCGCTTACGACGAAGCGTTCATCGCAGCGGCGATACAGCGTCTCGAAAAAGCCTTTGAAGTGGACAGGACTTTCCGAGGGCGGGAAGTTCGTCATCAGCTTGCCGATGTCGCGGTCACGCATTTCGACCATCGCCATGGCAACTGCCTCGTAGCGGCTCAAGTCGTTGCGAATGCCGCGTCGCCCGGTCATCGCTGTCAATGCGGCATGGAAGCGAACCATTGCCTCGACTGGTTCTCCGATTCGATCCACAGCGACATCCGAAGGAGCGGTTTCATCGCTCTCCCGATTGGCGCGCACGACGAACAGATACTCGAAGACGAGCGCGGGGTAGCTGATGTGGATGTTCGTACACTCGCCGATGGTCTCTTCGAGGCGATTGGAGAGATTGCGGATTGTCCTGGAAACCGCTAGAACGGAGCCTATCCCCTCCTTGACAACGACGATATCAACGTTCTTTGTCTTCAGGCCGCCTAGAATCGTCGCCTCTTAATGGGTGGCGCAGCCTGGATCGTAAACCATCCGATTGCCATGGCGGGTTCGCTCTACGCGAAGCGGCGGTTGCGGCATCAGTTCTTCTGGATCGAACCCGCCTTCCAGTACCAGGCGACTGGTAACATAGGCATGCAGTGGCCTGATATGCTGTTGGCTCTGGATAGGGCCTTCGAATTCGGCGAAATGCCGCAAAGCGCCTCGCCAGCTCAGCCAGCTGGAATCATATTCCAGCTTGCGAGGCATAGTGTCTCCATCGGCGCATCGTCGAGATGGCATCGTCGAGTTCGAGCGCGGGCAGGCGCGAAAGCGAGCGCGCCGACGGCAAGACCACTCGGGCCGCCTCGCGCGGTTCCAGCTTTAAAAATCCGCCACCGAGCGCGTGGCCTTCGATCTCGCAGCTAAGCTGAACATAGGGCGTTTGCCAAAGGTCTGCCAAGGGTCCGCGGCGAATATGCACGACATGCAAGGCGTTGGTGCAGGTCGCCTTCGCGCAGTTCCGAACCAGCCTGGGCGATCGCCCCGCCATGTACGTCAGAAAAAAGTCTGGCAGGCGCACGTCCGGAACCGAGTACCAAGGATTGCGCTGGCGGCACTTGCAGGACTCTCGGGCCTGCCGTCCGGCGTCGGTGTCCAAGTAGCTCCTTACGCCCTCGGGCAGAGGCGAATTCCTGGGGATGCACAGGAGCAGGGAGGGCTAGTCGGCGCGGCGCCAGGAGTCGATCACTGCTTTGGTCAGCTCGCGTCCCGGCAGCAGCCGGCTGCTGTGCATCGTGGCCTGCACGAGGGTGCGCGGGATGTGCCACTGCTCGACTTCGGACGGTCGGAGATGGAAGAACTCGTTCGCGCCGCTCACATAGCCGGTGCCTATCGAAGCGGCGACGCCGAAAGGCGTGGAGTCCGCGTCGGCAGCGACGCTGCGGTAGAGAGATCGGGCGCTGGCGCCCAGCAGAAAGGGCCGCAGACGCCGGTTCCAGGCTCGACGCCATTCGTCCACCGATACCCGGACCGACGGGTTCGGGGCAGATCGTGCATCCGAAGCTGTTCAAGCGCCGTGAAGCCTATCTCCTCGGTCGTGCCGCCGAACCCCTGCGCGAACAGCAGCCAGCAGTCTTCCGACAGCCGCGGAAACAGCTTGCGCCGAATCGCAACGATCCGAAGCGTGTCGAAGTGTTGGACAAGGTAGTCCAGCAGCGGTGCTGCATAGGGTGCATGGCCGATGGCCGCGGGCACCACGAAAGCCATCCGGCCGCTTGGCCGCAGCAGACTCGCGGTTGCCACCAGGAATGGCGTCCAAGAGGCCGCGAGGCCGGAAAATCCGACGCCGAGACTCGCGCACAAGTCCAGGGCGCGCTTGCGGCTGTCGCCTTTGAAGGTCTGGTAGCGAATGAACGGCGGGTTGCCGGCCGCGCAGTCGAAACGCTCGCGGGCATGCGTCGCCCAGGCAAAGAAATTACCTTGATGGAGCTGCATCCCCGGCACCCGTCGCTTCGCCTCGGCGGCCGCGGCCGCATCCCTCTCGACGCCAAAGCTGTTGCCGTGAGCGGCGACGAACCGGCCGTCGCCGCAGGAGGGGTCGAGCAACCAGTCGCCAAGCTGTCGAACGGCCCAGCGGACCAGCCGCCGAACAACCGCTTCCGGCGTGTAGTACGCGCCGTTTTTCTTCGCTGCGGGAGGAGTCATGGGATGGAGACTAAGAAAACCTATGTCGATGCGCCGACCGTATCCATGGTGTGCAATCGGCGGCGGCAATCCGGGTGTTGACGCGGCTCGCCGCCGTTTCCCTTCGCCACCTGCAGATCGCAACAGATGGGAACCTGCCCGCTGTTGGAGACTTTCGGCATGAGATTACCAGAGCATCGGACTCCTCGAACAGGGTTGCCTTGCCCTTGGAGCCAAGCCCTGCACAGCAAGTCGTTCGCCCTGTCGCAAGCGGTCGATGCGGCTGTCGAAGTGGCAACTTGCGAGGTCTTCGCCTCGACGGCGCTACAGCGATCCGCCGTCGACGCGGACGATGGCGCCGGTGGTGAAACTGCCGGCGGCGCTCGCCAGGTACAGCGCCGCGCCCACCACTTCCTCTGCCTGGCCGCCCCGTTGCAGGGCGATGGTCGTCTTGGCGTTCTTCTCGAAGGCTTCCATGTCCCAGGCCTTGGAGATGTCGGTGAGGAACGGCCCGGCCTGAATGCAGTTCACCCGCACCTTTGGCGCGTAGGCCCGAGCCAGGGACAGGGTGAGCGAGTTGACGCCGGCCTTGGCGGCACCGTAGGGCTCCGAGCCGGGCGTGGCCTGCACCGCAGCGGTGCTGCTGACGTTGACGATGACGCCGCCGTCTCCCGCCGCCATGCGCTCGCCCACCAGCGCCGACAGGCGGTACGGGCCTTTGAGGTTGACGCCGATCACCTTGTCGAACAGCTCCTCGGTCACCGCCGAGAGCTTGGGATAGAGCGGCGACATGCCGGCGTTGTTGACCAGAATGTCCACCTTGCCGAATTCGTCGAAGGCGGCGTTCGCCAAGCCTTCCAGCTCGTTCCAGCGGCCCACATGGCAGGCGTAGGGCAGCGCTCGGACACCCAAGGCGCGGGCGTCCTCGGCTGCCGCCTCGCAGTTGTCCCGCTTGCGGCTGGCGATCACCACGTCGGCGCCGCGCTCGGCGAACGCCAGCATCATGGCCCGGCCCAGCCCCCGGCTGCCGCCGGTCACCAAGGCAACCTTGCCGCCGAGATCGAACAAGTCGGTGGCGCTCATCGGCTCTCCTTCGGTTCGTGACGAGTGTCAGTGTACCCGCCCTGTCGGCGCGTGGGCAGCACGACGGTCTGCTCGCGGCGCGCTACTTCTTCCGTCGTCGCCGATTGCGGGGCGGTCGCCACCTTTGGGTGCGCCTGTATACCGGCATGGCCACGCGCCAGCCGTTGCCCAGGCCGGTATCGATCAGTCCCACAAGTTGCGTCTTCTCCTCCAAGGTCACGTCGCCGCCATACTGCCGCAGCAGCCGTGCCGCAGCGTGCGCGTGCAGCACCTCCGCCAAGTCCAGAGGCGTGGCTTTTATGGGCTTGAGCATCGGGTTCACCTCCGCGCCCCGATCCAGCAGCAGCCGCATGATGGGCAGCGGGTCGCCTTGGATGTCCGCGGTGGGGGCTGTCAGCAGCAGCGCCAAGTGCAGGGGCGTCCAGTTGTCGTCGGCCCGAGCGTCGAAGTCCGCGCCATGCGCCAGCAGCAGCTCGACGGTCTCCAGCTTGCCCCGACAGGCCGCGGTGTGCAGGGGCGTGAACTGCTCCCGGTCCCGACTGTCCACCAGCGCGCCCCGGGCCAGCAGCATGTTGGCGGTCTCGACGGAGTTGAACCGCGCCGCTGCGTTCAGCGTCGTGCCGCCCGTGGACAGCCGGGCGTGGAGGTCCGCGCCGTGATCGATCAGTACCTCGGCGGTGGCTGCCGCATCCGCCCAGGCGGTCAGGTGCAGCGGGGTATCGCCTTCCCGCTCCCAGGAGATGAAGGAAAGGCCGAGGCGACGCAGAGTATCCGGCAGCGGGCTGAGAATCTGCTCGCCGTCGTCCTTGAGTCGGGCGTCGACACGGGCGCCGCGGACCAGCAGCGCCTGGGCCAGTCCGGACAAATTCAGGGTGGCGGCGTAGTGCAGGTCGGTCCAGCCGTTGTCGTCTATAGCCAAGTGCGAGAGCTTGCGCGGCAGCGCCTTGCGGAGCGCACGCAGGGTTTGGGTAGTCTGGTTCGTCATGAGTTTGTCGGATGTTGTTGGTCGGACGGACCACGTTACACCGCCGTTTTTCGAGAATATGTAGGACGATGCATCTCTCGGCTGTAGGAAATTGTCCCGACGGACGTTTCGGCCCGACATTCGGGCGCGGCGAATCCCGAATTACAGCGATCCAGCGGGGCCAAGCAGTCTCGCCAGCGTATCCGGTTCGCCGATGCCGCCGCCCTTGGTGACGATGGTCGGTTCGCCGGTCTCGGGCACGGCTGCCGGCACCGCGGTATCCATGCTGCCGAGCACATGCAGCGTTCGATTGCCCAGGATGGCGGCCGCGGAGTCGCCGCCGAGCACGATCAGCGTCGGCGCACCGCTTTCGGCCAGCCAGCGCCAAGCGACGGCGGCCAGCTTTATGGCCATCGCCTCGGCGGCCGCGTCCTCGATCGCCGCTGCCATTTCTGTGGCGAGCACCACGTCCGCGCCGCCGGCCAAGGCCGCACAAGCGGCCTCGGATTGGTCCGGCGCCGCCGTCAGGCATTGCAGCGCAGCGATCTGCGCCCGGCTCAGCGGGTGCAGGCTGCCGCAGACGATCAGCGCCGGCCGCGGCAACGGCGGAAGGGGCGGACGCGCCTTGGCAGGACGCAAGGTGGCGACATAGGCGCCGATGCCGCCGGTGGTTCCCGCCAGCAGGCGTCCTTCGTCTCGACAGCGCCGGGCGGCATCGTGCAGTTCGTCGTTGTCGTTGGCGTCGAGCACTACCAGATCGCCGTTCGCCAGTGCGCTGCCGCAGCCAGCCGCGATCAGGTAGTCCGCCGGCCGGCTCGACAGCAGACGGTTGCGCGGGTCGCGCCCGAAAGGGCTGTCCGCCACCGGCACGTCGCGGATGAACACCGTGCCGTCGTGGCAGCGCCGGCCGGCGTCGGGAAAGCTCGCCAGCAGCCCCACGCGCCGGCCCGTCGCCACCAAGGCGGCGACCTCGTGCGCCCAGTTTCCGCGCAAGCCGGAATCCATCTTGTGGCAGCGGAAACGCGCCTCCTGCCCGTGCGCCGAACGGATGCGGCGAGCGGCCTCCTCGGCGGCGCAGTGGCGGCTGTCGAGATCGACTACGGCGCAATCGTCGTCCGCATCCGGGGCGGCCGCCAGCCGCACGGCGAAGCCGAGGTCGGCGCAGGCGCCGCCGGTTTCCAAGGCGCCGGTGCGGTCGTCGGCGGTGATCAGCAAGGCCGGCGAGCCCGAGGACGAGGCTGCACCGGAAGCAGCGTCGCCAGCGCTCGGTAAATTGATCACTTTCTGCATAGATTCGGCATCCTTCCGGCACGCTCGCTTGGCACACTCGTCGGCATGGATGCACACGAATCTTCACCCCAAGCCGAACCCGCCAGCAGCGCCGAGTTCCGCGCCAGGATACAGATCAACAGCGGCGCCATCACTCTTCGCTTCGTGGTGGTGGCGGTGCTTGCCGTGGCGTTGATGATTCCCCTGCTGCTCGTCGGCGTCGTTGTGGACGATCGCAACCGGCACTATCACGAGGCCATCGCCAATATCGCCCAGTCCTGGGGCGGAAGCCAGCGCATCGCCGGCCCGATGCTGCTCATCCCCATCGAAGCCGGCGACGCCGAGGACGACGAGCCGCGCTACGTCGCCGTGATGCCGGAGCGGGTGGACATCCGCATGGCCAGCCGCTTCGAGATGCGCCGCCGCGGCACCTACCAGACGCCCGTGTTCGATCTCGACGTGCTCGCCGAAGGCACGTTCGCCCCCCTGGACTCGCAGCGGCTGCACACCCGCTTCGGCCGTCTGCGCTCGGATCAGGCGATGATGGTCGTCGCCGTGACCGATGTAAGCGGCATCCGCGACGCGACCCTTCGTTGGAAAGACGACGAGCTGGACCTGAACGCCGTCTCGCACCCGACGGCGCTCAGCGGGCTGCGCAGCTTGTTGGCGGGTGTGGCAATGCAGGGCGGCTCGTTCTCGCTGACCCTCGCTCTGCGCGGCACCGAGCGCTTCTCCGCGGTGCCGGTGGGCGGCCGCTCCACGGTGAAAATGACCTCGACATGGCCGCACCCGAGCTTCGACGGCCGGTTCCTGCCCGACGAGCACGACCTCGGCGACGACGGCTTCACCGCCTCCTGGACCACCTTCGACTTGGCGCGGGGCTTCCCCCGCGTCCTGCGCATCGTTCCCTCCCAGGGCGACGTCTTCGCCGACAAGGACGTGGGATTCAGCGTCTTCGAGCCCGTGAACCTGTACAGCTCCGTCGAGCGCAGCGTCAAGTACGGCGTACTGTTCGTGGTGCTCACCTTGGCCAGCGTGCTGTGCTTGGAGCTGTTTACCGGCCGGCGCTTCCACTTCATCCAGTACGGCGTGGCCGGCATCGCCCTGGTGCTGTTCTTCCTGACCCTGCTCGCGCTGGCCGAGCACATCGGGTTCACCCTCGGCTACCTCGTCGCGGCCGTGGTGCTCACAGGCATGATTAGCTGGTACGTACACGGTGCCAGCGGCACCCCTCGGCTCGCCGCCATCGCCGCCGGCGCGTTGGCGGCACTGTACGCGGTGCTCTACATGCTGCTGCGGCTGGAATCCCTCGCGCTGCTGGTGGGCACGGGAGTGCTGCTGGCAACGCTGGCGATGCTGATGCGGGCTACCCGCCAGCTGACGCCGCCGGCGTCTGCTTCGGGGGCAGGGCGACACGGCGCATAGCGCATCACGCCTTGACTGCGGCCTATCGTTCCGACCAGAGCGTTCGGACGCCGCGGGACCGCCCGCTCGAACGGAAGCCGTGCAAGTATCCGAACCATCCTCTGCGCATATCGAGATCGCACCCGTCGGAGTACCGATGCTGTCGAACAGCAGCACCAAGGTAGTGGAAGTGGCGCTCAGTCGTCTTGCCCGCCATTGGGATGCAGATGAAATCCACAGACGGCATCCCGACTCCACTCTGGCGCGGATACGCAGCGTCTTCGCGCACTACTACGGCCCCGAGAGGAACTCGATCAAGTACGGCCCCGAGAGGGGCTCGATCAAGTCATCGATCAGCAATTGCGCTTGGTGGACCGCATTGAAGCTTGCCGCAGAAAGCCGCGTCAACGCGGCGAACTCGACGACGCCAGACTCTCGTCTTGAGCACTAGACTCTATACGCATCAGAGCGTTCACGCGGCTGTCACCGAGGGGTTGATGTCCTAACCGCATACGAGCACGGTGCCGCCGATCGCGGCGATTTGTGTTTGCTCGACAGTGTCACGGAATTCGGTGGGGTGCTTTTCAGCCAGGATACGGAGCTCCTAGCGATTGCCGCCCGCCGGCTTCAGGCAGGGCGAGAGTTCGGTGATCTCGTCTACGCTCATCGACTGCGGATACCCATTGACGATTCGCGACTTGGCGTTGACCGCCTGGATTTTCGCCCCGCAAGCGATATGAAACAGCATCGAATTCATCCCGTTGCAGGAGTTATGTCAATGCCGTGCGATCGCCGCCTTGCCATTGCGCAATGACGCAATACACTGTGCGACCTATCGAGAACGCAAGCAGGAGATTGCTCATGGGGATGTTGGACGGCAAGGTGGCCTTGGTGACGGGTGCCGGAGGCGGTTTGGGCCGTACTCACGCGCTGTTGCTGGCTGCACAAGGCGCGGCGGTGGTGGTGAACGATCTCGGCGGCGCCCGGGACGGCACCGGTTCCGGCTCGGCGATGGCGGACAGCGTGGTGGAGGAAATTCAGGCCGCCGGGGGCAAGGCGGTGGCCGACTACGGCTCGGTCACCGACAAAGCCCACGCCGGGGCCATGGTGCAGGCCGCGGTGGACCACTTCGGGCAGCTGGACATCTGCATCTGCAACGCCGGCATCCTGCGCGACAAGTCGTTCAAGAACATGACCGACGAGATGTGGGAAATCGTCCACGACGTCCACCTGCGCGGCACCTACTACACCGCCAAGGCGGCCTACGATCAGATGCTCGCCCAGGGCGAGGGCGGGCGGATCATCGTCACCAGCTCCACCTCGGGGCTGCTCGGCAACTTCGGCCAGACCAACTACGGCGCCGCCAAGGCCGGCATCGCCGGCTTCGCCCGCTGCCTCTACCTCGAAGGCGCCCGCTACGGCGTCACCGTGAACATCCTGGCGCCCACGGCGCTGTCTCGCCTCACCGACGATATCCTGCCGGAACAGGCCAAGGACGCGGTGCCGCCGGAGAAGGTCTCGCCCACTGTGGTCTGGCTGTGTACCGACGAAGCCAAGGATGTCACCGGACGCACTTGGCTGGTCACCGGCAACCGAGTCTCGCTGCTGTCCTGGCAAATGACCCCGGTGGCGCACAAGGACGAGGCCGAAGGGCCGTGGGAGGTGGAAGAGGTGGGCGAAGCCATCCTGACGAGCAAGGAATCCTGGCCGCCGATCAACCCGATGCGCGGCGGCTGACGCCGCGTGGACTTCGGCTTTTCCGAAGAGCAGGAGCTTCTGCGCCAGCAAGTTCGGCGCTTCATGACCGAACGCTGCCCCCTCGCCGTGGTGCGCCAAGGCGATGCCCAGATCCGCGCCGAGCTTTGGCGACAAGCAGCGGAGCTCGGCTGGCTGGCCTTGATCGTACCCGAGCGCTACGGCGGCGTCGGCTTGCAGTGGATCGACCTTGCCGTGGTGCTCGAAGAGAGCGGGCGCGGCTTGAGTCCCTTGCCCATCCTCTCCCAAGCGCTCGCCGCCACTGCCATCCGCCGCTGCGGGAACGACAGCCAGCAGCGCGATTGGCTGCCGAAGATCGCCACTGGCGAAGCGGTGTTCGGCATCGGCCTGTACGACGACCCGACGTGGGTCGATCCCCAGGGCGTGGATCTGTCCGGCGACGATAGCCTGACCGGCGTCAAGCCCTTCGTCGACAATGCCGACTTCGCCACCCACCTGCTGGTGGCAACCCGCAACGACGAAGCGCTCGGTCTCGCCCTGGTCGCTGCCGATGACGTGGCCGTGCGTCCGCAGCCAAGCATGGACCGCACCAAGCCCGCGGCCTCGGTGGCCTTTGATGAAACCCGCCCGCTGGCAACCCTGGCGATGACCGGCGACGACCTCGGCTACCTGACGGACTGCGGTGCCGTAGCGGTGACCTTGGAAGCCGTCGGCGCCGCCGAGGCTGTGCTGGCCCTGACCACGGAGTACGCCAAGAACCGCATTCAGTTCGGCAGTCCCATCGGCAAGTACCAAGGCGTCAAGCACCGTCTGGCCGACATGTTCGTGGACATCGAATCGTTCAAGTCGCTGGCCTACTACGCCGCCTGGGCCATCGACGCCGTCGCGGCCGAACTGCCTCGCGCCGCCTCGCTGGCCAAGGCCTACGCCGCCGATGCGTTCGCCCGCATCGGCATCGACGGCGTCGGCCTGCACGGCGCCGTCGGCTTCACCGCCGAATACGATGCGCAGCTCTATCTCAAGCGCTCGAAATGGATGCGCTCGGCATTCGGCGACGCGGATTTCCACTATCGGCGGGCGTCAGCCCTGGGAGGGCTTTAGAGATGGACTTCGACTTCACCCCCGACGAGCAGGCGTTCCGAGCCGGAGTGCGCGATTTTCTCGCCGCCAACCTGCCGCCGCCCAGGGAGCGCGGTCCCGGCTTCCTGCAGGGTTGGCTGGCCAAGGTGCGCGCCAAGAACTGGGTGGGCTTTTCCTGGCCGAAAGAGTACGGCGGCGGTGCTGGCAGCCTGATCGAACAAGCGATTCTGAAAGAGGAAATGGCGCTTGCTGGCGCACCGCCCCTAGGCACGTCGTTCATGGGTCTCGCCTGGGTGGGGCCGGGCATCATCCGCTACGGCACCGACGAGCAGAAGCGCCGCTTCATTCCCGACATCCTGGACAGCAAAGTCAACTGGTGTACCGGCTATTCGGAGCCGAACCACGGCAGCGACCTGGCCGCCATCGAAACCAAGGCCGAGCGCGTCGGCGACCACTACGTCGTCAACGGCCAGAAGACCTGGACCACGGGCGCGCCTTGGGCGGACTGGATCATCCTGCTGGTGCGCACGGACTTCGAGGCGGAACGCAAGCACGATGGCATCACCTGCCTGCTGGTGTCTATGGACGCGCCGGGCATCGAAGTGCGCCCCATCGAAAACATGGCCGGAGATCGAAACTTCGCCGAGGTGTTCTTCACCGACGTGGAAGTGCCTGTCGCCAACCGCTTGGGCGAGGAAGGCAAGGGCTGGGCGGTGACGGTGTCGGCGCTGGCCAACGAGAGATCGAGCATCGGCGAGGTGACGCAGATGTTCGCCCGCCTCGACGCGCTGAAAGCGCTGGTCAAGGCCACCACCCGCCTCGGCAGGCCGGCGGTGGAGGACCCGGCGGTGCGCCGCCGCCTCGCCGAGTTCGAGGCGAAGATCGCCGCGATGAAGTACAACGGGCTGCGCTACCTCACCAAGCAACTGCGCGGCGAGCCGCTGTCCAGCGAAACCTCGGTGAACAAGCTGCATCGCGCTAGCCTGGAAATCGACATGGTCGATTTCGCCGTGGAACTCACGGGACGCGCCGGACTGCAGCTGCGCGGCGGCGACGAGGCCGTGGATGGCGGCAGCTGGGCGAAGTCGTCCCTGGGCTGGCCTGGCGTCGTCATCGGCGGGGGTACGCCAAACATTCAACGCAACATCATCGCCGAACGAATCCTGGGACTGCCCAAGGATTGACCGGCTTTCAATACCCGCAAGAAGACAAAGGCGATTCGCCATGGACGCTGCCACTTTCGAACAAGCGCCGCTCGACAAAATCTTCTGGCTGATGGACGACGAGTTTCGGGACGACGTCGTGCTAAGTGCCTTGAAGCATCGCGGCAGCGCAAGCACGAGCGTACGAGATCGATTGAACGGCGCCATCAGTCCACTCGACATGCCTGGATTTCGGGATGCCAGCAAGGCGCAGCCGAACCAGCTTCAGGTGCCCATCCTGGACGCTATTCGACAGGGGAACTCTCGATTGGCAAGCGGAGTGCTTGCAGCCTGGAAGGAGTCCCAAGAGCCTTTGCGCTGCCTCGTGGTGGAGCATCTGGACGGCGAGAAGATCCCCACGGATACGAATTTCGCAAAAAACTGTTTCCATGCATCATGGTCCCGGGACGAATGGCTAAGCCAGCGCGATCTGATCATCGAGCGCCACGAGAGTCTCGAAAGGGACGCTGTCGCGCTGATGCTGTGTCTAGCATCGGGCAGGCTTCCAATTCCCGACAAGGACGAAGAACTGTCCAAGTTGGAGACGCCGCGGTTCCTCAGATGGGCTGGCGAGCTGGCCGACCTGCCGCCGGACGCGCCAGAGTGGGACGAAGCCGAAACCTTCATCGACTACCTGGACGACTTGATCGAGATGAAGGGTGCCCTGTTGATCCGGGCCGTGTACGACACGCTGAAGGAAGAACTCGAGAAAGTCCGCACGGAATACCAAGACGAATTTCGCTATCTCGATGTGGAACTCGATGCCTGGTTCGGCGAAGCCGAGGCGCGACCCGCTTCCATGCCCGAAGCGTTGAAATTGATCGAGAACCTTCGGAAAAAAATGAAGCTATATAGCAAGGTTCGTCCCCAGGCACCCTCCCGCGAGGAAGAACTGCGTCGCGCCAGCGAGCGGGCCGAGCGCGAAACTGCCATCTTCGACACCGTTGCCGAGTGGCGGCAGCTGATGGCCCGGTACGACACGCCGGAACCGGAACCAATGGCGGTGGGCGAGCCACGTACCGAGTACGAGGTGGAGGAGCAAGCGCCGCACGAGGAAGACGCGGATCGCGTCCCGAAAGAAGCGTTCGACACGCTCAAATCGGAACGCGATGGCCTCGAACAGAAAATCGTTGCGCTGGACGCCGAGCGCGACAGTCTGGCCCAAGAGAACCAGGGACTTAGACTGCAAAAGGAGCAGATCAACGAACAGATCGGCGAACTGAGAAGCGAATTGACGAAGAGCCGGGAAATGGAAGAGCGCTGGCGGAGATGCTATGTGGAGGAGAAGAAAGCACCCGCCCGGGAAGAAGAGCCCATCACCGTGGCCAATATCAAGGACGCCATCGCTCTCGCCCAGAAGAAGTTTCCGCAGGAACTGCTAATCGCGCTGAACTCGAAATCCCAGAAGAACTCTCCGTTCCAGAAACCCGACGAAGTGTTCGACGCCCTGGCATGGCTGGCCACGGCCTACCGGAACGCGCCAGCGACGATCCGGGAAGCCTGCCCCGGCTGGTTCTACAAGCCCCGGCAAACGGACACTACCATGGGCATGTACACCGAGTGGTACCAGACCAAGGCCGAGGGCCGAACCTTCGAGCTACCCAACCACATCGGCAAGGGCTCAAGCTTCGATCCGAAGAGCACCATCCGCATCGGCTTCGCCTGGGACGAAGAGAAGAAGCGGGCGGTGGTTGGCTTCATCGGCCTGCATCAGAAGAACCGCCAGTCCTGACTGCGCACATCGATCGCACCGCGGGCAGAAGCAAATCGAGTTCGCGGCAGCAGGTTGTGGCGATTCCTCTCAGTGTCGCTGCGCCTCGCCACGCCCAGGGGATGCGTTGACGGTTGCCGCACTGCGTGCGCAACCCTTCATCCCACGACCGCAGCCGTGAGCTTTTGGCTCGGCTTGGCGCAGCATGAGCCGTCCTCGTCGCGAGGCGTCCCCAGCCGGTTGCCGGCCGCGTCCAGTTCGGGCGCTTGGTCCAAGGGCATAGATGCCGTCCGGGAACTTCGTCTTGTCGCCGCCAACTCGATCCCCTCCGTGTGTTGAAACGGGGCACCTTGGAATGGAAGAAAGGGACATTGCAGCTTTGGTCTAACAGCCCTTCTGCAAGGGTCTCGAAGTCGGATACATCGCCGACAGGAATGGGTGGCTCCAAAATGGACCATTGTTTTCGGTTGCGTTGCAGAGTCCTGCAGAGCGTCTCGTCGCTCTCGACTCCCTCGACGCGAGCAATTCCCGCGGTCTTCAGGGACGCTGCGGACTCCCGCCGGCCGTCGTTTCCGAGGCCCGCCCGCCGACGAACGTCATTCCCCGCGAAACGGGATCGATATAGGGAGGGAACTTCATGGCGTCGTCGTAGAGAGCGCCCTGCAAGGAGATGCTCGCAGAGCGCAAGTCCATGGCGTCTGCCAAATTGGCACCCCGCAGATCGGCCCCGGACAGATTCGCCCCCGCCAAACTCGACCAGCCAAAATCGGCGCCTCTCAAGTCGGCATCGCTCAGGTCCGAGAGCAAAAAGCGTCCAAGCAACCTTTCGGGACATTTGCGGCACCGGATGCGGGCATTCCGCAGGTCCGCGGCGGTCAGGTTCGCGTTCGTGAATATCGCCTGCCGCAAGTCCGCGTCCCGCAGCACCGCGCCGCTCAAGTTGCCACTCCGCAGATCCGCCCGTCTCAAGTCCGCTCCGGCAAGGTCGGCCCTACGCAGATCGGCGCGAAAGAGTTCCGCGCCCGCAAGGATAGCGCCTTCCAGATTCGCGCATCCGAGGTCGATGTAATTCATCTCGGCGCTGATGAAGTCCTGGCCGCGCAAGTCGCGAACATCAATGTCCTCGCCAGCCGCATTAGCACACATTTGAGCGACATCGACATCGGGCCGTGCCGACGTATCGTCCTCGCCAGCCGACGCCTTGGCCCGGTCGGATTCCTCTGCGGGATATGTCGCTGGCGATGCTCGATCGGGGAGCACATCGGAATCAGCGGTTTGGTTCGGCGCATCGAATCGTCTCGCGACGACCGCCTCGGCAGGCAAGGCGGGAGCCGCAGAATTCGCTTCGGGAGGCGGTTCGAGTCCGTCCGCCTCGTGCTGGCGCGTGTCCTTCGATCTGTCTTGAAGGACAGCAAAAGCAAGCGCTAGACCGACAGCGATCAAGAGTACCGAGCCTGCCTTCTTCATATTGTCACTTCCGAGTCAACTGTCATGTCCGCGGCCAACCAAGCGTGTTCAGAGCGCCGGAACGACGGCATCACCAGCTACGCGACGCAACCGGCAGAAGCCGCCCGACGAACGAACATGCATGGCGCTCGATTCCACCAGCAAAAAAGTGCGAGATCGGTCATCGTATAGGCCATGCATGCCGCATAAGTCGTGGTGCCCCTGTTCTCGACTAGCGGTGGCCCATCGGGAGCGGCCTCCTCCAGGGTGTATGTGCAATGGCAGGTGGCTGTTACCTCATCGGGATATTCGCAATTCCCACCGCCATAGCAGGTGCCGCCGGCTCCCTCGCATTGTTCCCTGTACAGGTACTCCGCGCTTGTATCTTCTTCCTCGGGGTCCTCCTCGTCCGTCGGGAAGTCGCATCCGTTGTTCACCCAGGCCCCTCCCGCGTCCTCGCAAGCTGTCTTGGGATCCTCCTCTTCCGTACCGTCGCTGCATCCAGGTCTTGAACCGCCGCCACCTTCGCTTCCGCCCCACATGGCGAGTAGTCCAAACCCGCGTCGCCCGCCTCTTTGCTGTTCGTAGCCGCATTCGAACTCCCGGTGCCGTCTCCAGGACCACTGTTGTTGCTACCGTCCACGGGCGGGAGAGGTTGGCCACAGCAGACATCTTCGATCTTGTCTTCGTCCTCATCCGCAGCAACGGACATGGCCAATAAAGAGGAAGCCAGCAGGACCGTCGCCACGAACAGGAACGGCGCGGGCGGGCGTTCAATCAAGTAGTTCATCTCGTCTCCCAAGGTTGCTGGTTCCGGATGTCCCGGCAAGGATCCGCCTTCCGCGAACCGCCCAGCGGCCAGATGTCTTCAAGGCTGGCACATGCGTCGGGTCCGCCAATGGCATAGTATCGACACACCTAAACCACCATCTCCGGCGACGCAAACGTCTCCTTCACCCCCATGCAGCACTAGTACCGACGGCAACTTCCACCTCATCCACCTGCATCTCGCCATGCTCGTCCGTCGCCTTTGAATTTCTCAGTGGGCTCAACGTTTCCCGCTATGGATATGCATGGGATTGCTGGACATCCTTGTTGGCAGGCAAGCCGAAACGGTCTCGCGCTTTCTATACTGCCTGCGAAGAGATAGTACTGTCTCTTGCCAATGCGACGTTGGGGTACTGCCGCCATGCGTCAGAGCGAAGAGCTGGGCCTGCATTCGCAGTGCCGCGATCCCCGATGCTTGGCGTCGCTCGGGGGTACGGGGCGGAATGCCTCGATTGGCACGGCAAAGGCATTCTCCAACCGATACAATCGGGCTGTCCCGGACAGCTTCAGGAACAGCGATGGATCGCCAACTGCCCGCACTGAGCCTCGCCGCGGTGCCCGGCCGCCGCCAAGCGACGCTGGCCCTCGCCCGCGAAATCGAGACGCGCGGCTTCCCCGCCATCTATTGCCCGAGCATGGCCGACGGCCTCTCGCTCTGCACGGCGCTGGCCTTCGCCACCGAGCGAGTGCGCTTCGGCACCAGCATCCAGCCCATCTACACCCGCCATGCGCAGGACTTCGCCCAGGCGGCCAGTTTCATCCACGAAGTCTCCGGCGGGCGCTTCGACTTCGGCATCGGCGTCAGCCACGCGCCGGCCATGGATCGGCTGGGCATCGAGACCGGCCGCCCGCTAGCAGACATCCGTCGCTTCGTGACGGACCTGCAAGCCGTGCCGCGAGCCGGCGAGCTGCCGCGCATCGTGCTGGCGACCCTGCGCCGACGGATGATCCGGCTGGCCGAAGAGATCGCCGGCGGCATGGTGTTCGCCAACGGCGCTCGTTCGCACATGGCGAACTCCCTGGCCGTGCTTGACGCCGACAGCCGAACCAACGACGACTTCTTCATCGGCAACATGATCCCCACCGTAGTCGCCGACGACGTGGCGGCCGCCAAGGCGCGCAACCGCCGTACGCTCGCCAGCTACGCCGCGCTGCCGAACTACCGCGCCTATTGGAAGGAAGCCGGCTACGTGGAAGAGATGAACGCCGTGGAGGCGGCCTTGGCGGCCAAGGATTTCGAGCGTGTGCCGCAGTGCCTATCGGACCGCTGGCTGGCCGATACCACGCTGTTCGGCACCGCTTCACAAGTTCGCGAAGACATCGAAGCCTGGTTCGACGCTGGCATCAAGACGCCAATCATCGTGCCGTCCTCGGCCAGCGGCGGACAGTTCCAAGCATTCGAGGAGTTCTTCGCCATCTGGCGCTAGAACGGCGAGTTCCCGATGGCGCAACACATCTGGCTGATCCGACACGGCAAGTCGTCGCGGCCCTTCGGTGTGGTGGATCATCAACGTCCGCTATCGAAGCGCGCCAACGCCGACGCCGCCCTGGTGCGAACCTATCTAGCCGAAGCGCCGGCACTGTTCGTGCCGAGCACCGCCCTGAGAGCGGTGGAAACCGCTCGGCTGATCGCTGGCGAGAAGCCCGTGAAGCCGCGTACCGAACTCTATCTGGCGGCGGCGACGGAATTCCTCGAGGTGATCGACGAGACGCTCTCCACCTCGGACCGCGTCGCCTTCGTCGGCCACAATCCAACCGTCACTTCACTGGTCAACCACCTTGCCGACCGCATGGTCGCCGACAACGTGCCGACCTTCGGCGTCGCGGCCTTCGAGCGTCGCAAGAAGGACTGGCGGCTGATCGACTACGTCTCGCCCAAGCAGCTTCGCTAGCCTAGCGACGAAGAAGCCGTCGAACAGGCGATCGGGCAGGATGCGGATGGTGCCGGCAATGCTGCCGGCTACGGCAAGATCATCGAACGCCAGCGGCTCGATGGGGGGTTCCCGCCGCAGGTACGCTACGACGGCTTCGTTCTCCCGGCGCGAGAACGAGCATGTGCAGTAGACCAGCGTCCCGCCGGGTTCCAGACAAGCGAATGCCGAGCGGATAAGGCCGCGCTGCTTGTGCGCCGCTTCCCGAACCTTGCGCGGCGACCAGTGGCGCAAGGTGGCTGGCTCGCCGGCGCGAATGCGAGCTTCGGAGGAGCATGGCGCATCCAGCAGCACTCGGTCGAACTGTTCCGGCATTCGGCGGCCGAGATTGCGGCCGTCGTCGAGCCAACAGCGCGTGTTTGCCACGCCGCAGCGCTCGAGATTGGCGCGCCGGCGGAAGAATCGGCTCTTCACCGCGTCCACGGCAAGGATCGAGCCGGCGTTGCACATCCTCGCCGCCGGGGGCCGCGGCGAGGTCCAGCACCGCCTCGCCGGGTTGCGGCGCCAGCGCCTGCACCGCCAGTACGCTCGACGGATCGAGCAGATAGATGCGCCCGCGGCTGGCGGCGGTGTGGCGCACCAAGCGCTCGCGCTCGACACCCGGACAGACGAATACCTCCGCCAGGCCGGAAACCGGCCGCCCGAGACCGCGGCAACGAGGCGTTTCCCCCTCCCGCAGCGGGTTGATCCAGTACGCCGCGTCTTTGTCGTCGCCCAAGGCGGCCGCCACGGCGGAGGCCCGCTCGGTGCCGAGTTCCGCTTCGAGGCGTTGCAGGAATGCCGCTGGCAGCTCCATAGCGGCACCGTATCCGATGAACGTCCTCCGGCGCATCTTCTCTTGTCCTATTCGGCGAATCGAGGTTAACTTCGGAGAACGTACCCATTGCGGAGATTCGCCATGACCTTTCTGATTCTCGTCGGTGTCGCGGCTATCGCCTACTTCGCCTGGCGCATCGTCGATCAGCTGCCGGACATCGTCTACCGCCTAAGCGAGATTCAGCGGGATGTCGCCGACCTGCGCCGACAACTCGGCAACGCAGCCGTCGGCAGCGATTCGGACGCCAGCCCCTTGCCCGGCCCGACCGCTGCCGACGCCGCTTCCGCCGAGACGGAGGCGGCGTCCAGCAACGAAGCGCCGGGCGACGAAACGCCCGGGAGTACAGCATCATGAAGAGGTGGACGCTCCGGGCACTATTCGCTTCGGCCGCTTCGACGACCGCCTTTGCCGGGCCGGCGGATCGGTTCGCCGGCATCGACATCCAGGCCACCCAGGTCGCCGGGCCGGTCCACATGCTGCAAGGCGCTGGCGGCAACATCGGCGTCAGCGTTGGCGAAGACGGGGTGCTGATGATCGACGATCAGTTCGCGCCTCTGGCGGAGCGCATCGCGGCGGCGATCAAGACCCTGGGTGGCGGCCTGCCGAAGCTGGTGCTCAATACCCACTTCCACGGCGACCACGTGGGCGGCAACGCGTTCTTCGGCACCAGTGGCGTCATCCTCGCTCACGACAACGTGCGCCTACGGCTGGTCGCCGGAGACATGCCCAACCGCGCCCTCCCCGTCGTCACCTACCGCGACCGGCTGCGTCTATTCTTCAACGGCGACGAGATCGACGTCGTCCACCTGCCCCGCGGCCACACCGATGGCGATTCGATAGTGTGGTTCAAGAACGCCAACGTAATCCACATGGGCGACCACTTCTTCAATGGCCGGTTTCCCTTCGTGGACGTAGCGAACGGCGGCTCCGTGGACGGCCTGCTCGCCAATCTGCGAACCGTGCTGGACATGATTTCCGCCGACACCCGCATCATCCCTGGCCACGGGGCGCTAGGCGGCGTAGCCGACCTGACGGAGGCGGCAAATGTCGTCCAGGAAAGCGCCCATCTGGTGCGGGAGGCCATGGCCAGCGGCACCTTGGACGATCTCAAACGCAAGGGCTTCGGACGCTGGCCGGAGTGGGGTTCGGGCTTCATCAGCGAGGGCCGCTGGATCGACATCGTCGCCCAAAGCGAGCAGGCAAACCAAGGAGACGCCGATTGAAACCGCCGGCGGCGGACCCCATCGCGCTGCTGTGCGCCGATCGCGCCCAAGCGTTCGCCAACGACGACCCGATGGCGAACCTGTGCCTGCTGGCAACAGTTGACGACGGCGAACCGCAAGCGCGAATGCTGGTGCTGCGCGATGTCGCGGGACCCGAAGCAACGGGTGCGCACAGCGACTCGCGGCTCGGCATCTTCCTCAACCGCACAAGTCCGAAGTTCCGCCAGATTCCGCAATCGGCGACAGTCGCGTTCGTCGTCTACCTGCCCAGCCTGTCCGTGCAGTACCGCCTGCAAGGCAGCCTGGAACCCGTCCCCGCGGCCATCGTCGCTACGAACTGGCAGTTGCGACCGCCGATTCCGAAGCGTCTGGACTGGCTGTACCAAGACCGCCCCCAGAGTGCGCCCATCGACCGCCGCGAGCGCCTTGTCCAGCTGCTGGAACGTCCCGATCCAGCGGCAGCGCCGGATTCCGCGTTGGGCTACTACCTGCTTCCGCAAACCGTCGAGCGCCTCGACCTGGCCCAGCCGAACGGCATCCACGACCGCCGCCGCTACACGTTGGGCGACCAGGGCTGGCGGCAGGAAATCCTGGTACCCTAAGCGCGAACCGGGGCCAGCTCGCAATCATGGATTGGCGAGTTCGTCGGCACGATATGCACTGCCCTGCACTGGCAGGGCTGGAGGCAGCCGCAGCACTCTGTTCGACGCCAGCGCGCCTCGCCTACGGGACGGCCGTCGAAGCCGGCTTCGACTACTGCGGGCCGCGGCCCAGAATCGTGTCCAGCACCGCATCGATATCGGCACCGCCCTGGACATCTTTCAGCACCGCCATCCGCGAATACAGTTCGGCCGCGGCTTGGTGGAAGCCGGCCGGCAGTCCAGCGGCAGCGAACGTCGCCGCGATCTCGCACATTTCTCCTTCGAAGCGCCACGCCTTGGAGCTGGTGGACTTCGCAATCGCAATGCTGCGAGCTTCGAGCCCAGGCTGGGAGATGCCCCACTCGGCCAGCAAGTCGGTGCCGACGCCGTTGCGTTCCGCCAAGGCCCGCACAGCGAGCAGCAGGGCAGAGGAACCCTTGGTATAGGCGGCGTAGCACATCTTCAACGCCGACGCGGCATTCGGGCCGCCATTGATGGCGCGGGCGTCTACCAGCGACGCTTGGAACAGCGCCGCCACTTCGTTCGCCTGATGCCCCGACAGATAGAACCGCGTCGCACCTTCGCGCCATGCCGGCGGGCCGACGATGCCGCCGTCCACATAGCGGCTGCCGAACAACTCTCCGACTTCGGCGGCGGTAGCGGGAGCGACCGCGTTGCCGTCCACGTAGATGCCTTGGAACCCAGCCTGCTGGACGCTCTTGGCAACGTCCACCGCAGCATCCGGCGGGCACACCGAGACCACGAGTTCAGCACCGTCAACAGCCGCCACGAGGGTTGACGCCGCCCGCAACCCGGCGCGATCAGCCCGCTCGCAGGTCGCTGCGCTGCGGCCCGCGGCCACCCAAGCCACGTCGTGGCCGTTGGCCGCAAGGGCGGCACCGATGGAAGCGCCCATCGCGCCCGGATGCAGCAGCAACACGTTCATCTGCGGTAGTCCAAGGGCGGGGCGCGGTCGCCGAGCAGGGGACGGTACTGGAAGTTCTCGCCACGTCGCCGGTGGAACTCGGCAGTGGCCTTGGCGATGAGGCCGGGACCGCGGTACAGCTCGCCAGCGGTGGCGGCCAGCACCTTGGCGGCCAGCATCATGCCCTTGTGGCCGATGCTCATGCCGCCGGCGGCCACCGCCTGCCAGCTATGGGCCGGCGTACCGGGCACCCAGGTTGCCGTGCCGAAACCAGCGGTGGGAACGTTCCAGCTGACGTCGCCGACGTCGGTGGAACCCATTTTCTGGCGAAACTCCAAGGGCTGCACTTCCCGCGCTGCGGACAGCGGCCGCAGAGTGCCGAGGAAGGTCTCTCGAATCGCTCTCGCGAACGCCGTTTCCGCCTCGTCGTAGACGATGCCGCCGAACGACGCTAGCCGCTCGTGGAGGACGCCGGCCAGCGCATCGTTGCGCAGCAGCGGGAAGTTGCCATGCATCACCTCGTAGTCCATGCGCGTACCCGTGCCAAGGGCGGCGCCTTCGGCGGTGGCGACCACGCGCTCGAACAACGCCTTCACCATCTCTGGTCGCGGGTGGCGGACGTAGTAGTACGCCTCCGCGAACTCCGGCACGATGTTGGGCGCTCGGCCGCCATCGGTGATGACGTAGTGCAGGCGAGCCTCGGACGGCATGTGCTCGCGCATCAGGTTGGCCATGTGGTTCATGGCTTCGACGCCGTCCAGGGCCGAACGGCCCCGGTGCGGAGAAGACGCTGCGTGGGCGGCGACGCCGCGGAAGCGGAAGCGGCCGGACTTGTTGCCGGTGCTGCTTTCGGGCGATGCGACGTTGCGGTCGCTCGGGTGCCAGTGCAGGACGACGTCCACGTCGTCGAACAGCCCGGCGCGCGTCATGTAGACCTTGCCGGAACCGCCCTCCTCCGCCGGCGTACCGTAGACGCGCACCGTGCCGGGGGTTTTCGTCGCCGCCAGCCAGTCGGCGACAGCCATCGCCGCGGTTGTCGAAGCGGCACCGAACAGATGATGGCCGCAGGCGTGGCCGGCAGCGTCTTCGGCAACTGGCTGGCGACGGGGAATCGGCGCTTGGGAAAGCCCGGGCAGGGCATCGAATTCCGCCAGGATGCCGATGACCGGCTTGCCGCTCCCCGCCGTGGCCACGAAGGCGGTGGGAATGTCCGCCACGCCCGTCTCCACGCGAAAGCCGCCGGCTTCGAGATGGTCGGCAAGTCGGCGGGTGCTGCGCACTTCCAGGTAGCCGAGTTCCGCGTAGTCGAACAGATCCGACGCCAAGGCCACGGCTTGGTCCCGGCGAGCCTGCACCCGCTCGACGATGTCGTTCGCCGCGGACGAATGGGTGGCCAACAGCCCGACCGCCAGCCAAGCGACGGCTCCCGTCAAACGGCGCATGGCCGAATCGCGCGGCGCAATGGATGTTCGACGGAAGAGGGAATGGCAACGACTCCCGCGCATAGCGCGCATAGTATGCTTCGCTCGCACGGCTACGCGCTTGCGGCCACCCGCGCCACCCGGTTGGAGATGCTGACGCCCCGCCGGCCCATGCGCAGCGGGTTGCGGTCGTGGCCGTTGGTGCAGTAGCCGATGGAGATGCCAGTTGCCGGATCGCCCCAGGCGATCTGGCCGCCGGCGCCGCCATGGCCGAACGCCTGCGGCGAGTTGGCGTGGCCGAAGCCGCGGAAGCTGCGGTCGTCGTCGCCGGCGGCGACGACGCCGAGGCCGCGGTTGACGCGCTTGCCGGAAAGCGGATCGCGCAGATCGCCGGAGCGCACGGTGCGAGCCATTTGCAGCGTTTCCGGCCGCCACACCCGACGCTCGCCAAGACTGCCGCCATGCATCAATGCCTGGTAGAAAAGCGCCAGTTCCGCAGCCGTCATGATGCCGCCGCCGCCCGGGACGCCGACGGCGCGCACGTCCGGGTGGTTGAAGGCCAGAATGGCTTCCTCGGTCACTTCGGTAGCCGGCGGCTCGGGCAGGCCGAGGCGGGCGTAGTCCGCGCTGGAGAGCGCCTCGCCGCAATGCGTCAGCTCCGCGACGCGGCCGTTCTCCGCTCGCGGCAGGCCGACATGCAGATCCGGCAGCGCCAGGGGTTCGGCGATCTCGGCGCGGGCAAAGTCTCGGAAGTCGCGCCCGGTTCGGCGTTCGATGATCTCGGCGATCACCCACATGCTGGACGTGGGGTGGTACTCGAAGCGCGAGCCGGGTTCCCAGTTCAACCGCCAAGCGGCGAAGCGCTGCAAGCGCCGCTCCCGATCCAGCCAGTCCGTGGGGAGGAACGGCGCCTGGGGGAAGCCGGCGGTGTGCAGGAACAGCTGCGCCACCGTCACCGCCTCCTTGCCGTTGGTGCCGAACTCGGGAACGATGTCCGCCACCACCTCGTCCACGGCCAGATCGCCGGCTTCGATCACCAGCCACGCCGCCGCGCAAGTGATCGCCTTGGTAGACGAGAACACGCAGTACAGGGTGTCGTTGGTGGCGTCGCCGAAGGTCTCGAACAGCGCCAGCCTGCCGTGCCGGGCAACGGCGATCTGCGCCGACGGCAGCAGCCCCTCGTCCACCTCCCGGCGAACGCGATCGATCACGGCAGCCAGTTTCTCGGCGTCGATGCCGACGGCCTCGGGGGATTCGGCGACGAATTTCGGATTGAGCAAGGGCTGCTCCAGCTTGTGCGACGGAATATGCAGTATAGCCGGGAAGCCGAGACCTCGTCGGGCACGGTCCGGAGCCTGGCTTGGCGGTAGAGAAGCAAACCGCGAATCGGACTTGCCGCCCCCGCTGCAAATCCTACAAACTTCCATCCACAGCATTGTTCGAGACTTCCATGCAGATCACCGCCGACTTCGCCGCCGCCGTCGGCAATACGCCGCTGATCCGGCTCAACCGGCTGTCGGAGGAAACCGGCTGCGAAATCCTCGGCAAGGCGGAGTTCATGAACCCCGGCGGCTCGGTCAAGGACCGCGCGGCGCTGTGGATCGTCCGCGAGCACGAGAAGAGCGGAGCGCTGACGCCCGGCGGCACCGTAGTGGAAGGCACCGCCGGCAACACCGGCATCGGCCTCGCCCACATCTGCAACGCTCGCGGCTACCCTTGCGTCATCTACATGCCAGACAACCAGTCGCCGGAGAAAGTGGATATCCTGCGTACGCTAGGGGCCGAGGTGCGGGTGGTGCCGACGGTGCCGTATCGGGACGAAACGAACTACCAGAAGCAGGCCGGCCGGTTCGCCGCCAGCCTGGAAGGGGCCGTGTGGGCCAACCAGTTCGACAACACCGCCAACCGCCTCGCCCACTACCAATCCACCGGCCCGGAGATCTGGCGGCAGACGGACGGCCGAGTGGATGCCTTCGTCTCCTCGGTGGGCACCGGCGGCACCCTGGCAGGCGTTGCCAGCTACTTGAAAGAACGCAACGCCAACGTTCGCACCGTACTCGCCGACTGCATGGGCAGCGCCTTGTACAGCTACGTCACCACTGGCGAGGCGGCGATGAGCGAGGGGCCGTCGATCACCGAGGGCATCGGCAACAGCCGCGTGACGGACAACCTCAAAGGCGCCCCGGTGGACGACGCGGTGCAAATTTCCGATCAGCAGATGGTTGCCCTGGTGTACCGACTGCTGCGGGAAGAAGGCTGGTTCTTCGGTTCCAGCACCGGCATCAACCTGTGCGCCGCCGTCCAGGTGGCCCGCGACCTCGGCCCCGGCCATGTGGTGGCGACCGTGCTTAGCGACGGCGGCGCCAAGTACCAGTCGCGGCTGTTCAACCCCGCTTGGCTGGCCGAGCGGGGACTGTCGCCGGATTGATCCATCGGGGAGGGAAGATCATGTCGTTGCGTTCGATGCGAAAACTGGCCGTGGCTCTGCTGCTCGCGGGCAGCGCCTGCCAAGCTGCGGCTTCGAAAGTCTGGGTGGTGGAGCTCGAGGGCGCCATCGGCCCGGCTTCCGCCGACTACTTCATCCGCGCCCTCGGTCGCGCCGACGAGGCGGACATCGACCTGCTGGTGCTGCGGCTGGATACCCCAGGGGGTCTCGACAAGTCCATGCGCGACATGATCAAGGCGATCCTGGCTTCGCCCGTGCCGGTGGCGACCTACGTGGCCCCCAACGGCTCTCGGGCAGCCAGCGCGGGCACCTACATCATGTATGCCAGCCACATCGCCGCCATGGCGCCAGCCACCAATATCGGCTCCTCGACGCCAGTGAACATCGGCGGCGAGGGTTCGCCGCTGCCGTTCCCCTCCGAGCCGGAGAAGCCCGACGAGGACGAAGAGGAGGCTGGCGAGGACGACGAAGGCGCGCCCAAGAACGGCGGAACGGCCATGGATCGCAAGGTGGTGAACGACGCCGTCTCCTATATCAAGGGGCTGGCCGAACTGCGTGGCCGCAACGCCGAGTGGGCGGAGGCCACGGTTCGGGAAGCGGCCAATCTCACTGCCGCCGAAGCGCTGGAACGGAACGTCATCGATCTCATCGCCGAGGATCTGACAGCGCTGCTCGAGAAGGTGGATGGTCGCACGGTGAACGCCGGCAGCATCGACATCGCCATCGACAGCGACGATCCCGCCATCGAGTTCATCGAGCCGGACTGGCGCTACGAGCTGCTCGGCGTTATCACCGATCCCAACGTCGCCTACATTCTGCTGATGATCGGCATCTACGGACTGCTGCTGGAGTTCTACAACCCAGGCATAGGCATCGCTGCGGTCACCGGCGTCATCTGCCTGCTGCTCGGCGCCTTCGCCTTGCAGTTGCTGCCTATCAACTACGCCGGCCTGGCCTTGGTGGTGGTGGGGCTGGTGCTGATGGGATTCGAGGCGTTCACGCCAAGTTTCGGCGTGTTCGGCGTGGGCGGCGCGGTGGCATTCATCATCGGCTCGGTGATCCTGATGGACACCGACCTGCCCGCCTACCAGATTTCGATGCCGATCATCGCCGCCTTTGGCGCACTGTCGGTGGCCATCGTGGTATTCGCCTTGGGGGCCGCGCTGCGCTCGCGCCGGGTGAAGGGGACCACGGGCAAGGAGAGCATGATCGGCACCGCCGCCCGCGTGAGCGAAGACTTCACCGGCCAGGGCCGGGTGCATGCGTTCGGGGAAGTCTGGCAAGCTACGGGCGCCAACGACACGCTGTTCGAGAAGGACAGTCGGGTTACCATCACGGGCTTTGACGGGCTAGTGCTGACCGTCGAGAAGGAGAACTGAACATGGGCATTTTCACAGGCATCGTCATCGCCGCCGTCGTGGCCGTGCTGGCCAGCGCGTTCCGCGTGCTGCGCGAATACGAGCGGGCGGTGGTGTTCCTGCTCGGCCGCTTCCAGAGCGTCAAGGGGCCGGGCCTCATCATCATCATTCCGATCCTGCAGCAGATGGTGCGCGTGGACCTGCGCACCATCGTCATGGACGTGCCGACCCAGGATCTCATCACCCGGGACAACGTCTCGGTGAAGGTCAACGCGGTGCTGTACTTCAAGGTGCTGGATCCGGACCACGCGGTGCTCAACGTCGAGAACTACATGGAGGCCATCGGCCAGCTGGCGCAGACCACCCTGCGCTCGGTGCTTGGCCAGCACGAACTCGACGAGCTGCTCTCGGAGCGGGAGCGTCTGAATAGAAACATCCAGACCATCCTGGACCAGCAGACGGATCAGTGGGGCATCAAGGTGGCGAGCGTGGAGATCAAGCACGTGGACATCGACGAGAGCATGATCCGCGCCATCGCCAAGCAGGCGGAGGCAGAACGCGAGCGGCGCGCCAAGATCATCCACGCCGACGGCGAGTACGAGGCGTCGGCGCGGCTGGTGGACGCGGCCTCGCAGCTAGCCAGCGAACCGGGATCGATGCAGCTGCGCTACCTGCAAACGCTCACCGAGATCGCCGGCGAGAAGTCCTCCACCATCGTCTTCCCGCTGCCGATGAACGTCATGGACTCCGTGAACCGGCTGCTGGGAGGCCAGACCGGAAGCGAGGACTCGGGAACAGCGCAAAGCTAAGGGCGGCATCGGGAGCGAAGTGGCGTTGTCGGCGATGCGCACCCTGGGCGTGAACGCGCAATAGTGGAGAAGCAGCCCCTGAATCGCGGCATGCGGTTCCGCATGGAGCAGGCTGACCGGCGACGGCATGTAGACGACTCCTTCGATCAATTCCGCCTTCTTGAGATTCGGCTGGGCAGCGTAGCGACGCTCGAACTCGCTGCGGGTCAGCCGGTCGCCGTTTTCCAAGGCCGGCATGGGCGCAGCCGCTAGCGGACGGCCCGCCTCGCCAGGAACCCTGGTTGCGACAGGAGTATCTGGTTCAGCCACCGTCTGGAATCCATCCAGCCTACTCAAGGCCATACTGCCATATCGAGATGCCCTGCCGGGACCGCCTGTTGGGCAGCAGCCGTTTCGAAAGCCGCGTACGCGGGTCAGTTCGCCCGTCCGCGACGGGCGCCGAGCCGCAGGCGGAGGGCGCTCAAGCGAATGAAGCCGGTGGCGTCGGCCTGGTCGTAGGCGCCGGCATCGTCCTCGAAGGTGACCACGCCTTCGTCGTAGAGGCTGTCGGATTCGGACCAGCGCGCCAGCACCGACACGCCGCTCTTGTAGAGCTTCAGCCGCACCCGGCCGTTCACCGGCTTCTGGGACTCGGTCAGCATGGCCTGGATGGCGCGGCGTTCCGGCGCAAACCAGTAGCCGTTGTAGATCAGCGCCGCATAGCGCGGCATCAGCTCGTCCTTGAGATGCGCGACTTCGCGGTCCAAGGTGATGGATTCCATGGCCCGGTGGCCTTTGAGGAGGATGGTGCCGCCCGGCGTCTCGTAGCAGCCGCGGGACTTCATGCCGACGTAGCGGTTCTCTACGATGTCGCTGCGGCCGACGCCGTGCCGGCCGCCGAGCTCGTTTAGGCGTCGAAGCACGTCCGCCGGCGTCATGGCCGCGCCGTCGACGGCCACCACGTTGCCGGCCTCGTAGTCCAGGTCCACTTCTTCAGCCTCGTCCGGGGCATCCTCCGGCGCCACGGTCCAGCGCCACATGGCCTCGTCCGCGGCCTGGCCAGGGTTCTCCAGACCACCGCCCTCGTAGGAGATGTGCAGCAGGTTGGCGTCCATGGAGTAGGGCGACTTGCAATCCTCGCGCTGGAACTCCACCGGAATCTGATGCTGCTGCGCGTAGGCCATGCAGGCTTCCCGGGAGTGCAGGTTCCACTCCGGCTCGCGCCAAGGGGCGACGACCTCGATGTCCGGGTTCAGCGCATAGGCCGATAGTTCGAACCGCACCTGATCGTTGCCCTTGCCGGTGGCGCCGTGAGCAATGGCCTGGGCGCCGGTCTCGGCAGCGATCTCCACCAGTCGCTTGGCTATCAGCGGCCGAGCGATGCTGGTGCCGAGCAGGTACTCGCCTTCGTAGAGGGCATTGGCGTGGAACATGGGAAAGACGAAGTCGCGCACGAACTCCTCGGTGAGATCCTCGATGAAGATTTGCCGCACGCCCAGGGCTTCGGCCTTGTGCCGCGCCGGCTCCACCTCCTTGCCCTGGCCGATGTCGGCGGTGAAGGTGACCACCTCGGCGCCGCAGGTCTCCTGCAGCCACTTGCACATCACCGACGTGTCCAGGCCACCGGAATAGGCCAGGGCGATCTTCTTGGGCATCGCTGAAACTCCACGTCTCTGCCCGCGCGCCAGCACGGTGCGAAAGGCGGCAAGTGTAGTCGAATACCTTCCCAGGCGTTACCGGCCCGTCTCGATCTCTTCCGCCAGCCGTCGCGCTTGGCCGACTAGATAGAGAGGCAACGAAAGCAGGGCGTAGTCCACTGCGGTGCCGCTGGGCAGCTTCTTCGAGTCGCACAGCAGACTCGGCACGTCGGCGTTGAACCTCAAGGCGAAATCGCTGCCTTTCTCCTTCAGGAACTGATGCAGCGACCGCAGCGAGCCGGTCGCGCCCGCCTTCACCTCGACGGGCACGATGCGCGGCCCCAAGGCCATCAGATAATCCACTTCGGCGGCGGCGTTTCGCGCCTCTCGTGCCCAGTAGTGCAACGCCGGCGCCGAGAAACGAGGCTCGTCGTACAGCAAGTGCTGGCCGACGAACTGCTCGGCGACGGCACCAGCGTTCACCAGGGTCAAGTCCTGCTTCTCCAAGCCCAGCACGTTGAGATGCAGCGCCGCGCACAGCAGCCCGACATCCATGAACAAGCATTTGAAATGGCGCTCGTCGATCTCCGCCGCCAGCGGCACGCCATTGGCGGCGGTGCGGCAGATCCGATGGGCCACTCGCGCCATGCATAGGTGTCGCAGCGCGTCGGCCAGTTCCGCAGCGCGATGATCCCGGCTCACCTGAACGTACTTGAACTTGCGCCCTACCAAGCCGGGCAGCTGATCGAACACCAGCTGGATCCGATCTCTCGTGCGACCGTGGCTGTATTTGCCGAAGTCGTCCCGGTAGGTGGCGACGACGCTTTGCTGCACCCGGGCAACTTGGGCGAAGCCGCTTTCACCGTCCGTTTGCGCCTGCGCATAGCAGGCAACCGCTTCCGGGAGGCCGCCTACCACCCAGTACTGCCGAAGCAGATCCAGATACTTGCGATGCACCGCTGCCGGAAAGGCATCCCCATCCACCAGGGAAAAGCCGCTCAGGTGGGCGGCCAGCGCCGAGTGCCCCAGGGCTTGCAGAAAGTCCTCGAACGCCATCGGCCCCAGGTGCAGATACTCGATGCGGCCCACCGGCATGGAGAACCGCGCATCGGCCAGCGCGAACTCCATCAAGGAACCGGCCGCCACGACGTGCAGCTCGGGCATCTCCTCGAAGAAGTAGCGCAGCGCCGCCAAGGCCTCGGGAGCAGCCTGGATCTCGTCCAGGAACAGCAGATGCGTACCAGCGACGATGGGCTGCCCGGTGAGCAGCGTCAGGGTGGAGAGTATCCGGGCCGGATCCGGGCTGGCGAAGGCATCGCGCAGTTCCGGGTTGCGCTCGAAGTCCACTGCCACCAGCGGCATGTCCGCCGAGCGGGCGAACTCGCGCACCAGCGTGGACTTGCCGACCTGCCGAGCGCCGCGCACCACCAGCGGCTTGCGCGGGCGCTGGGCAGTCCACTCTTGCAGGCAGCCGATCTCCGAGCGTTGCAGGAGGCTTGGCATCCTCTCTACCGCGCACCTGATGAAAGTACCGGTAAATTAATCCATTGAATAGACTTTATACAATGTTTTTTAATCAAACATGTGCGAATCATCTTGGGTAGAGGCGCAAGTGGCCGGATGGACGCATCTGCCCAAGGAGTCGCCGCGTGGCTCGATCGGCCCGATATTCGCCGCTGGACGGCGCTGCGCGATGCGCAGGCGGGCTTTGGGACGTCGCTTCTCCGTTTCGTTCCACGATCAGATGGTGGTGGGAAACGCCGCCTGCCCCTCGGCCCGTGGCCGCCGGCCTTGCACCATCAGACCGGGCCGACCGTGGGACTGGCCGGCGGTCTGGACATTCTCCGGGTCCCGATAGCCGACGCGGACGATGCGGCGCACCGCGTCGGTGCGGTTGATCCTGGAACCGTGGATCGTGTGGATGCTGAACGCCACCACGTCGCCGCGCTTGGCCGGCACGGGCACGGTCTGCTCCAGATCCCGAGCGTCCGCAGGCAGGTGCGGCGTACAGGGCGAGCCGTCCGGATTGCGCACCACATGCTGCCGGGCGCCGCCTCGGTGGGAGCCATCCAGGAAGCGAATGCAGCCGTTGTCGTCGTCGGTGTCGTCCAGGTGGATCAGACAGTCCACGTAGCGCCCGTCGACGTGCTGGTAGAACGCCCAGTCCTGGTGCATGGGAAACGGATGCCCGGTTTCCGGCGGCTTGGCATGCAGGGTGGTGTGGTGCAGCTCCACGTTCGGCCCGAGCAGATCCGCGATGGCGCCGGTGAGCCGCGGATGGGTCACCGCGTCGCACCAGGCCTCGGAATAGCGGTGCAGGTCGTGCAGGGCGATCAACTTCGAGCGCCGCTCCACATCCGCGGCCATGTAGGCGCGGCGCCACGGCCCGCTCCAGCCAGGGCCCTTGGCAGCCCAGGTATCGATCTGCCAGTCCAGCTCGTCCGCCATGCGAGCGATTTCCTCCTCGGCGAACACCTGCGGCATGTGCAGGTAGCCGTGCCGATGGTAGAAGTCCACCTGTTCCCGGGCGAGTTCGTTGGCTTGCCGAGCGGCTTCCATGGACGGCATCTCTCGGCGCTCGGGCGCAAAGAGCGAACCATACCACCTATTCGCCAGCCTCCTTCGCGAGGGAGCGGGCCCAGTCCGGCAGCACGGACGGATCGATGTCGAACACCACCAAGCCCAGGGTGTAGACGACGGTCGCGATCACCAGCGCGCCGATCAGGTTCAGGAAGATGCCGGCGCGGGCCATCTCGGCGATGGACAGCCGGTTGCTGCCGAAGACGATGGCGTTGGGCGGCGTCGCCACCGGCATCATGAACGCGCAGGAGGCGGACATCGTGGCCGGGATCATCAGCACCAGCGGATGCGTGCCGGTGGCCACCGCCACCGACGCCAGAATGGGCAGGATCATCTCCGTGGTGGCGGTGTTGCTGGTGAGTTCGGTGAGGAAGGTGAGTGCGAGGCAGACCAGCAGGATCAGCACGAATGTCGGCAGCACGCCGACGGCGGCGAACTGATCGCCGATGAACTGCGCCAAGCCTGTGTGGTGGAAGCCGGATGCGAGCGCCAAGCCACCGCCGATGAGCAACACGATGTTCCACGGCAGGCGCGGGATCACATCCGCCCCCATCAGCCGGGTTTCGCCGCGGTCTCGGTTGCGAGTCGGGATGAAGAACAGCATCGATGCCATGGCGATGGCGACGGTGCCGTCGTCCACCAGCCGCGGCCACGGCAGCAGGCGCGACCAGCCGGGCAGGGTGAAGGCGCCCAAGGTCAGATCGACCCGGAATACCCACAGCAGCGCGGTGATGGCGAAAACGATCAGCACCGCGCGTTCCTCGAAGGTCATGGGCCCCAGCCGGGCGCGCTCCCGCGCCACCACATCGCGCTCCACGGCGATCGCCGGCGACGCTCGGTACAGCACCTGGGTGATCAGCAGCCACGCGGCCGCCAGCATGACCACGCCGACCGGGAAGGCGACGATCAGCCACTGGCCGAAGGCGATCTCGGGCGCGGCGGGAAAGAGAATCTCGTAGATGCGCACGAACGACAGGTTCGGCGGCGTCCCCACCAGGGTCGTCAGGCCGCCCACCGAACAGCCGTAGGCGATGCCGAGCATGAGGCCGACGGTGAACGTGTGCGTGCCGCGTTCATGCAAGGTATCGGAGCGGGCGCTCATCCGCTCCTCGATCTGCAGCACGATGGCGAGACCGATGGGTACCATGGTCACCGCCGTCGCGGTGTTCGAGATCCACATCGACAGGAACGCTGCGGCCACCATGAACCCCAGCACGATGCGCGCCGGGGAGCCGCCCACAGCGCCGATGATGGCCAGCGCAAGTCGGCGGTGCAGGTTCCACTTCTGCATGGTGAGGGCGATCATGAAACCGCCGATGAACAGCACGATGGTGCTGTTGAAGTAGACGGGCGCGGTCTCGCGCCCGGCCAGGATGCCCAGCAGAGGAAACAGCGCCAGCGGCAGCAGCGCCGTGGCGAACAGCGGAATGGCCTCGGTGATCCACCAGACGGCCATCAGCGCCGCCACCGCGGCCAATCGACTGGCCGGCTCGTTGCCCGCATCCACGGGGAACGCCAGCAGCAACGCGAACGCCACTAGGCCCAGCCACAGGCCGACCGCACGAACTTTGCCGCTGGCCGGCTGTCGGGTCGCGCCGGTCATGTCAAGGGAAATCCCAGGCCTGGGTGCCGGGACGGCCGGCGCTGGCCGCCTCCATCTCTTCGTCCGAAGGCACGATGCCCACCAGATTCTTGAAGCAGGTCTCCTTGGCGAACGCCACGAACGCCGTGATGTACGGCGCTTGGCGCTGATCGGCGCGCACCGCAGCATACAGATTTGGCCAAATGCCCTCCTCGCCCAGCGACCGCGCCACCACATAGCCGCGCTCGATGTACTCCTGTAGCGCCCAGTTGGGCAGGCAGCAGACACCGCGACCGCTGGCCACCAGCTGCACCATCATGGTGGTCAGCTCGGCGGTTCTCATCCGAGCAGGTTCGACGCCGGCGGGGTCCAGAAAGCGCGTGAACAGATCCAGACGCGAACGATCCACGGGATAGGAAATCAGCGTCTCCGCAGCGAGATCATGGGGCGAGAGCCATTCCTTCGCGGCTAGGGAATGATCCACGGCCAGCGCCACTTGGGCCTCGTAGCCGAACAGCGGCAAGTAGGCCAGCCCGGTCTCGTCCAGGGGATCCGCGGTGATCACCAGATCCAGATCGCCGCGGCTCAGCGCCGGCAGCGGCTGAAAATTGAAGCCGCCGGAGATGTCCATCTCGATCTCCGGCCAGGACTCGCGGTAGACGTTGATGGCCGGCAGCAGCCATTCGAAGCAGCTATGGCATTCGATGGCCATGAACAGGCGACCGGACCTGCCGCCGGCCAGCTGCGCCAGATCCAGAGCCGCGGCCCGCATCAAGGGCAGCACCTCGTCGGCAAGCTGCAGGAGGCGATTGCCCGCCGAGGTGAACCGCACCGGCCGCGTCTTGCGGATGAACAGCGCGCAGCCCAAGCGATGTTCGAGATCCTTCAACTGGTGGGAAAGCGCGGACTGGGTGAGGTAGATGCGCTCGGCGGCGTCGACCAGACTGCCAGCCTCGCGCAAGGCAGCCATGGTGCGCAGATGTCGCAGCTCAAGACCGTACATGAATGATTCTCATGCAATATGAGATCTGCTTGCGTTTCATTCATACAGCTTATGCCTCGGCAGGGAGCGAATCAAGCTGCGCCAAGATCCTTGGCAGTGCGTCGGTTCGACATTGGATGAGCCGCGCCACTGCGGATGCCACTGCATACGGCATTCGATGCGGTCCCCATGTCCCTGCATAGTGTGGCTGCGCGAGGCAGCATGACGATACGGATTCAAACGGAGTCGCCACCCAAGGTTCTTTGCCGGCGACAATAGCTTGCGCGGTTTCTTCCGTGCCACTCCGAAGATCCGTCGCACTGCACATTTCTGTACGAGGTCTGCTATCGTCGGGACATTGTCGAGGCAGGGCCTGCAATGACCGACACCCTCGCGCCGGAGGAACGCAGCGCCCTTATGGCCCGCATTCGCGGCGTGAACACCAAGCCGGAGCTGACGGTTCGGCGGGCGCTGCATGCCCAGGGCTACCGCTACCGCATCCATGTTCGCGGACTGCCGGGCCGGCCGGATCTGGTGTTCGCCAAGCGCCAGGCGGCGGTGTTCGTACACGGCTGCTTCTGGCATCGGCACGGCTGCAAGAAGACGACGTTCCCAAAGTCGCGCCAGGACTACTGGCA
This sequence comes from Pseudomonadales bacterium, assembly GCA_963422285.2. Classification (GTDB taxonomy): domain Bacteria; phylum Pseudomonadota; class Gammaproteobacteria; order Pseudomonadales; family Azotimanducaceae; genus VXYL01. The sequence goes on from CAXXJO010000001.1 coordinate 492,692, forward strand.
GAGCAAGTTCGACACCAACGTGGCGCGGGATCGGCGCAACGAGGAACAGCTAATGCAAGACGGGTGGCGCGTCTTCGTCGCCTGGGAATGCGAGATCGAGAGGGACGAGGCGCTCATAGATCGGCTGGTCGCCTTCCTCGGCCCGCCGCGATTGAAGCCGCCGACCCGCATCGGCGAGCGGCTCGGATAAGCCGCGGCGCCAGCCTACAGCCTGCCGCGATCAGTCCTGCGCGGCCCGACGAAACGCCCTCAGCGCCGCTTCCAGGGCGGCACGGCATCCCAGTCGAAAGGTTCGATGCCGTCGTCGGTGATGAGCCAGACGGAGGCTTCGGCCTGGCCGTCGTGCAAATCGAGAAAGCCGATGGTGCCGTACTGGGTATCGTAGTTGTGGGGGTAGGTGGGCGAGCCCGGGTTCACGCACAGGATGCCGTCGATCTCGGCGATCAGTTCCGTGTGGCTGTCGCCGGAGACGATGATGTCCGGGCGCTTGTCCGGCCAGAAGCGCTCGACGAAGCCCGGCAACGACAGCCCCGGCGGCGCGTCGTCCTGGGAAGAATACGCACCCTCGTCGAGAGCGCGCTCGACGGGAACCTCGACGGGAACATAGTGCGTGAGGCCGATGGTCAGCGATTCGACTTCCAGCGTCCAGGCGTACTTCACGCGGGGATCTTCGGGCTGCACCGGCCGCCCGCCGGAGCCGTCCTCGCCGTTGCCTCGGGCGCAGTAGACGGGAGCGACCCGCTCCAATTCGTCGAGCAGCGCCAAGTCGTGGACGTCGCCGCCGTGCAGGATGCGCTCCACGCCGGCGAACGCCTCGAACACCTGAGGCCAGAGGGTAGGGCGCGCTTCCGGGATGTGGGTGTCGGCGATGAGGCCGATTCTTGTCGCCATGGTTCGTTCCGGTTGGTCGCTGCGGCACCAGGCAGCACCGGCCGCAAGGGCAAAGCCGCCTACCCTACGCGACCTTCGGGAGTCGGCGCAAGAAGCATGGCGATAGCACGACGATCGCGTTTGAAAACGTCGTGAATCAGCGTCAAGGGCGGGAATGTCGAATGGCACCCGCTTCGTTAGAGAGGAGAATCGAATCAGAATAAATCTTTTTCTCAATGGATTGCAGAACCGCCCTCCAGCCACGCGCCGCCGTCGGACGCGGCAGCTTGGCCAGCGAGGCCAGATCGAGGCGAAGGGAAACGCCTGATAGAAGCCAACGGCACCTTGCAAGGATGAGGCACGGGTTCGATCGCACCTAGGACATGATAGCTCCCAGATCCGACAAAAATTCTTATATCTCAATGGATTGCGAGACTCTGGGGCATTGCTGATGTCGGCGGTTCAAAAGCGATTACTCTGCGGACAGCACGGACGGAATCGGCGAACCAGCCCGGCCCTTCATGCAGCCGTCGCGCTTGCAATATCATCTGGGCTGGGTTAGCTTCAAGGAAGCCTCGTAGGTGGTGGAGCCTCCCTCTGTTGCCACCCGGACACGGCCAGTCAAGGCGCGGTTTTCCCGCTTGCCAGGCGAAAACGACCAAGGACTTCCCGATATCCACGATCGAGGCGGAGACGATGGCAGCCACGAGTTCGCTCCTTTGGCCGACGGGCCGGTTCTGGTCGGCGGTGCAGACGCGCGTCAACGAAGACGACGAGTTCCGCCTCCATGCCCGGTTCTGGAACGCCGTCGTGCGTCTTGGCGTCGGCGACAGGAATCGAAAGCTGCGCATCGACGACGGCAACGTTGCGGCCATCGAGCCCTGGTTCGGCGGCATGGCCGTCGACTTGGCGATCCGGGCCCCGGAGGAGGACTGGCAGGCGCTGCTCGCGGCGACGCCGCGGCCGTTCTACCAGGACCTCTACCCGGCAACCATCCACCACGGTTTCGACGTCGTCGGCGATGCCAAGAGCTACTGCGCCTACTACCCGGCCATCCGACGGCTGATCGAAATCATGCGCGAGGTACGCAATGACTGATTCCCGACCGGCCCCTTGGTTCGAGGCCGCGGTCGGGCGCTACGTTCACTTGGCCATCGGCGGCCTGGACTACCGCGTCTACTTCGAAGAGGCGGGTTCCGGCGCCGTCGGCCTGCTTTTGCAGCACACCGCCGGCGCCGACGGCCGCCAATGGCGGCACGTCCTGGAAGACGCGGCGTTGCAGTCCAAGTTCCGCATGATCGCCTACGACCTGCCCTACCACGGCAAGTCCGTGCCGCCGGTCGGCAAACGCTGGTGGCGCGAGGAATACCGGCTGACGCGCGACTTCCTGATGGCCGTGCCGATGGCCCTGGCCGAGGCCCTCGGCTGCCATCGCCCGGTCTACATGGGCAGTTCCATCGGCGGCCATCTGGCCGTGGATCTCGCCCTCCGCCATCCCCGCCAGTTTCGTGCCGTGGTGGGCCTGGAAGCGTCCGCCTACACTCCGGGCGGCTTCATCGACGAGTTCCACCATCCCGAGATCGGCAACGACTTCAAGGCCCATCTCATGTACGGAATGATGGCGCCTACCAGCCCGGAGGCCTGCCGGCGCGAGACCGCCTGGGTCTACAGCCAGGGCGCGCCGGCGGTCTTCAAAGGCGATCTCTACTACTATTCCATCGACCACGATGCGCGCAACACCGCCGCCGCCATCGACACCGACCTCTGCTCGGTGGACATCCTGAACGGCGAGTACGATTGGAGCGGCACGCCCGAAGCGGGGGCCGAACTAGCAGCCTTGATGCCGGGGGCGCGATACAAGACCATGCCCGGCTTGGGCCACTTCCCGATGAGCGAGCATCCCGAGCGGTTCCTCGCCGAAATACGCCCGGTGCTGGATCGCATCCTCGCGGGTTGATGCGCCGCAGGGTGTCGAATGAACGGCTAGGCCGCCGTCGGTAGCGGCTCGATTCGGCATTGGACGATGCCGCGCCATATGCAGCGGCTAGCAGTCTGTCCAGTTCTCTGCATCTTGCAGTTCAATGGCGCAGCACGGCGACACCGATTCAAACTGAGCCACTATCCGTCCGTCCGTCCAAAAAGTTGCCGCCCGAATCGGGCTGCAGCCGCCCCTGCTTTGCGACAAATCCAGGGATCGCATCGGGCTCGTCGCATTCTGTCCGACACGGGTCGGCGCTGCGATTACCGCGCTTGCGCCACGCGCAGCCAGCGGTCGATGCGGCGCACGGCGGGCGATGCCGTCAGCAGAGCGCCGGTGGCGAGCGCGAACGCCAAGCCGCTCGCCACCAGCGCCGTCGCCACATCGGCAGCCTCGGCGACGAGGCTGATGGGAATGACGCCAAGGGGCATCAGTCCGTGGGACATCATGTCGATGCTGAGTACGCGACCGCGCATGCGCGGCGCCGCCACCAGCTGGATCAGGCCGCGGTTGAGCGAGACGTTCACCGAAGACAGCCAGCCGTAGGCCGCCGCCGCGCAGGCCGCGGTTGCCAGCCCGGTGGACATGCCGAAGGCCACCGTCGCCGCCGCCCAGGCGAAGCAGGTGCCCACCACCCAGGCGCCCTTCCGGCGGAAATCGCCCGCCGCGGCCAGCATCAGCGTGCCGACGATGGCGCCGATGCCCATTGCTGAGAGCAGCAAGCCGAGGTCGTCCGGGCCGCCGCCCAGGATGTCTTGATTGAACGCGGGAATCAGCGTGTTCAAGGTCCAGCCGAACAGGAAGGGCACGATGGACAGCAGGATCAGCGCCAGCACCGGCGGATTGCGGACCACGTAGCGCAGCCCCTCGATCATGTCGTCGAGGTGGCGTCCGGCATCCGCCCCCGCATGGCTCGCGCCCTTCTCGGCAACGAGCAGCGTGGTCGCCGCGGACAGCAGATACAGACCAGCGATCACCACGTAGACGATGCCAACGCCAAAAGTATTCGTGGTGTCTCCCGCCGCCAAGACCGCGATAAGCAGACCGGCGAGCATCGGCGCCGCAATCCGAGCCAGATTCATGCCGGAGGTATTCAAGGCCATCGCCGTGATGAACTGGCGTTCCTCCACGAGATCCGCCAAGTAGGCATTGCGCGCCGGGATGGACAACGCCAGCACCGCGCCGTTGAAGGCGCCGAACCAGATGAAGTCCCAGAACGCGACCCGCTCGGCGAGGATGATGCCGGCCATTGCCAGGGTGGCGACGGCGTTCAGCAGCTGCGCGCCGAACAGGATGTGCTTCTTCGGCCAGCGATCCGCCACCACGCCGCCCCACAGCGACAGCAGTATCTGCGGCACTGTGAAGGACATCATCACCCAGGCGAGATCCAGCGCCGACGCCGTCAGCGTGTAGACCAGCCAGCCACGCGCCAGCATCTGCATGTTCATGGCGAACGACGCGGCGAGGTTGCCGACCCAGATGCGACGGAAATCCCGCACCGACAGGGTGGTGGTGATGTCGCGGACGGCCAGGGGATGCCTCTCGAAAACCCGGGATGCTACCACGGCAGGCCAGCTTCCCGGCCCCGCCAACGTTCAGGGTAGCGGCTCGGTTTGGCATTGGATAAGTCGTGTCACTGCGAATGCCACTACATAGGGTATCCGATACTTTCTATATCCGTGTATGTTGTGGTTTCGTGGTGCAGCATGCTGGCACGGCTTCAAACCAAGCCACTACCGCGTTCAGACATCCAAGCGGTAGCTATCCCCGTCCCGCACCAGGCGGCCGGCGGTGGGGCCGGCGAAGTGGGTGCCGATGACCAGCACTGGACGATCCACGTAGCGTTCCAGGAAGGTCTTGCGCGTCGCGCGGGCCCGGTCCGGGTCGGTATCCGCGACGGTGGACCAATCGGGATGGGCGATCTGGCACGGATGGTGGATCATATCGCCCGTGATGACGGCCTCCTCGCCTCGGGAGACGATGTGGACGCTGACATGACCCGGCGTATGCCCCGGCGTCGGCTCGAGTCGGACTTCGTCGGTGACGGCGGCGTCGGCGGCCACTAGATCGGCGAGGCCGGCGTCAAAGATCGGCTGCACCGAATCCTCGATGACGGGGCCGTACTCGGCTTGGGACTCGCGCTGCCAATGCGCCCACTCGGCCTCGGCGTAGAGGTGGCGGGCGGCGGCGAACGTCGGCTGCCAGCGGCCGTCCACCAAGCGCGTATTCCAGCCGACGTGATCGACATGCATGTGGGTACACAGCACGGTGTCTACGCGATCGGCGACGAAGCCCGCGGCCCTGAAGTCCGCCAGAAAGCTGGACTGCAGCCGGTTCCAGCGCGGATAGGCGCGCACCTTGTCGTTGCCAATGCAGGTATCCACCACGATGGTCTGGCCGCGCGATTCCACCACCAGGCTGTGGAACGACAGCACCAGCCGGGCGTTGTCGTCCACGAACGGGCCGACCCAGCCGATGGCGCGGACGTTGTCCGCATTCGCTTGAGGCAGGATGTGGTTGCCGATGCTCGCCGAGGCGAGCTCCACCACGCGGGTCACGCGCACGTCCCCGATGCGCCAGCGCAACGGATCGTCTTGCGGACGCATTGCCGTCTTCCCTTTGGCCTGCCGACAGCGCACTATACCAATCCACAGGAGGAGGAACTGGGAATGCCGTACCCCGATATCGAAGTCAGCCGCGAAGATCGCGTCGCCATCCTGGAAATCCAACGGCCGCCCAACAATTTCTTCGACATGGCGCTCGTTACCGATTTGGCGCGGGCGTTCGAGGACCTGGACCAAGACGACGACTGCCGGGCGCTGGTGCTGTGCTCCCAGGGCAAGCACTTCTGCGCCGGCAACAACTTCGCCACGCCGCGCAACGATGCCGAGCGACGGGTGCGCGCCGCTGGCGGCAACCCCCTCTATTCTGCGGCGGTGCGCCTGTTCGCTGCCAACAAGCCCGTAGTCGCGGCAGTCCAGGGCGCAGCAGTGGGCGGTGGCTTTGGCTTGGCGACGATGGCAGACTTCCGCGTCGTCTGTCCCGAAGCGCGGTTCACCGCCAACTTCGTCAAGCTGGGGTTCCACCCCGGCTTCGGGCTCACCCATACGCTGCCCCGCATCATCGGCCAGCAGCAGGCGAATCTGATGTTCCTCACCGGCCGCCGCATCAACGGCGAAACGGCCCACGCCTGGGGCCTCGCGGACGTGCTGACGACGAAGGAGAAACTGCGCTCGGAGACGCTCGCCTTGGCGGCAGAGATCGCCGAGAATGCGCCGCTGGCGCTCAAGTCGGTGCGGGCCACGATGCGCCAAGGCCTTGCCGAAGCCGTGCAAGCGGCGACGGACCGCGAAAACGCCGAGCAGGCTCGGCTCAGCCAGACGGAGGACCACAAGGAGGGCATCCGCGCCGTGGCCGAACGGCGGCTTGGCTGCTTCGTCGGACGCTGAGGGCTAGCAGCCACGCGCCATGCGTCTCCTTGTGGAAGGCTTGTGCGCCGAACCGCTTCAGGCCCGTAGACGTTCCGCCAACGCGAAGTCGGCTGCGCACTCCCGATCACCCAGATAGGGCCGGTGGAAACATTGGCCTTTGGCGACACGACGGTTGAACATCGACAGGTGCTTGGCTTCAATGTCGTCGGCCTTGGCGGCTGCGGCGAGGACGAAGGGTGCCTCAACGACGTAGGCCACATCTCGCAGCAAAGTCGTGGCAGGCGGCTGGCGGTCGTCCTCGATCGGCTTATGCGGGCCTTCCGTGGCACCGAGATTCATCGCCTTGCGGAAGTTGCCCGCTGGCATCTTGTGGCCCAGCACGTGGCGGCGCATGTTCTCGAAGCGGATAGGCTTTAAGAACATGGATGCGATCGATCGCCCAAGCGGATGGGGAGGGGGGTTCCAGTGGATCGCTTCCAGGACGCGGACGCCACGCGCTGCGGAAGGCGTCATCGCGTCGTAGGACACTCGCTCGACCTTCATTTCCGGGCGGATGAAGCAGGCCTATTCGTCCCAGACGTGCAGCTTCGCTCCGTACGACATGGCCCGTGCATGATGGCGGTATGATACTGCGCATTCTGAACGGGCGGCAGCAATGGATATCTCATGAGCCTTGCGTTTCGGAGCTATGCCTGCGGCAGCGGGGAGAACTGGGAGACAATTTGCGTCGACCTCGCCACCTGCGGTACTTCCCTCAATGAAGTGAAAGCCTCGCTCGCCACTTGCATCGAGATCTATCTGGAAGGATTGGCCGAGTCGTCGCCTGCGGAACAGCAGCGCTTTGCGACCCGCCGAGCGCCGTGGCATGTACGCGCCAAACTGGCGGCCATGACGTGGTTGTTCGGCCTCCGCGGCCACGCACGACGGCCCATGCAGTTCACCTTCCAGTCCCATGTTCCAGCAATTTCTTAGCCAAACAGGCACTTGGACAGGCTGGGCTGACGAACGATGCTCGACAACGTACCCTTGGAATCTCGTCGCCGGGTTCCCCGGGACAGTGACTGACCGCGTCTAGCCGGCAACGGATTCCTCGAAACGGCGGTGGCTGCCTCGCTGCCGGACGAAGCGAAAGCCGTTGCTCCAGTGCGTATGGCATCGCGCACCTTCATTGCCGAATCCGAGCCCCGTCGCTTCACCCGCATAGCTGTTGCATCTACTTCAGCCTCGACAAAAGAGGATCGTCGTTCGGTGTCCCTACGGACAATCGGCTCCACCTTTGGCACCCGAGGAATAATTCGAGCTTGATGCTTCGGAGCCAGCGTTCCAGCTGCATCGAGTAGTGCCGGGGAAGACCCTATGACAACTTCACCCTGGCAATCACATCGTCTTGGCTCGCACTGGAACAGTGCCCCTATCCAGCGAAAGTTCCTCTCTCCACACTGGAAGGAAGTCCAACTGGAGATGCCGACCAACGCCGGGTCGAGCGGTTCTTCGAACTCCGATGTCGGAATCCAGAGATCCGAGTCGCCGATCTCGATCCAGTCGTAGATCGACAGTCCTCGTCGCCGGGTGGCGTCAACCTATCGTTTCGACTCACGGATACTGGTCACCATAGTCAAGATGGCTCTCGAACGGCTTTCCGATTGGCATAGGCGGCCGGCTTGGCGTCGTCAGGCGTTGCGGATGGTCAGCCCACCGTCCACCGGCAAGGCCACGCCGGTGATGAAGCCGGATGCCGGCAGCACCAGGCTCAATGTGCCATGGGCCACCTCCTCTGGCTCCGCATAGCGCTTGAGGGCTACCCGACGGCGGGCGTATTCGCGCTTGTCCGATTCCGGAATCGCATCCGTCATGCCGGTGCGCACCGGCCCCGGACAGATGCAGTTGACGGTGATGTTGTCGGTGCCAAGCTCCACCGCCAAGGATCTCGTCAGGCCGATCACGCCGGTCTTCGCCACGGTATACGGGCTGGCGTACTTGGTGGCGCCGAGGCCTTCGGTGGAGGCGATATTGACGATGCGCCCGCCGTCGGATTCGCGCAGGTACGGCAGCGCTGCCCGAATCATGCGCACATGGGCGGTGAGGAGCACGTCGAAGGCGCGGCGCCACTTCTCCTCGTAGTCGTCGCCATCGACCGGACCGCTGGCGCCGATGCCGGCGTTGTTCACCAGGATGTCGATGCCGCCGAAGTGGGCGGCGACCTCGGCAACGACGCGATTGATCGCTTCGAGATCCGAGACATCGAGGCTCCAGCCGCGCACTGGACAGCCGGCGGCGGCGATCTCGCCGACAACGAGTTCGAGAGGTTCCTGGTTGATGTCGAGGGCGGCCACCTTCGCGCCCTCGTCGGCGAACAGCGCCGCGGTGGCGCGCCCCATGCCGCTGGCGGCGCCGGTGACGATGGCCACCCTGCCCTCGATGGATCGGCTCAGTTTGGTGAGCTTCATGTCTCCTCCTTAAGCGGCGGAACGCTGCCAAGCAGTCTAGCCGCAAGCAGAGCCGTCCGAACAGGCCTGAGTGCGCACCCATTCGGGTGGAAGAAGGGATGGCTGGCTTTCCTTATCCAAATCGAATCCCTTCAGAACTTGTCAAGCCTCGAATTTTCGGCCAACCCTTCGGATGATTTCCAGCAAGCCTATCGATTTCTGGAGCTTGACAGCCAAAAGCACCGCGCAATCGCGAGGACGAACGGCGAGGAAGGCGGTTGCAAAGGCATGGTGGGCCGTCTGGGGCTCGAACCCAGGACCAACGGGTTAAAAGCCCGCTGCTCTACCGACTGAGCTAACGACCCGACGAAGCGCAGATGCCTCTAGGGCGGCGCATTGTATGCATGTCTTCTGGCCCAGGCAAGCACCTGGGCGCGTACCGGCTGTCGTCGGGGAGTCGGCGCGATTCGTCAACACGCAGCCGAGTTCGAGGCGCTGGCGACGTGGGCTGGGGAGCTGGCCTGCGTGGCCTACGACTCCACGGCCCCCTGGGCACGACATTCAGGACGGCGCTGTCGCCGTGCCCGCCAGACGCCATTTCAAGGAGCGTCATGGTGTTCGCAGCCTACGCCTCCGTGCAGCTTGGTCGTCAAAGAGGCCAATCCGGCAGTTTCTTGGCGCCCTTCGCCGCAAGCACCGTACCGAAATCGCTCTGGGAATCAAAGGCGCCGGAAATCCTCAGACGTTGCCGGGAAGATAGAGCGGCAACCGACGATCAGCCGGCGAAGTTGACGATCATCTTTCCCGTGTTGGCGCCCGTGAACAGGCCGATGAAGGCTTCCGGCGCCTGCTCGATGCCGTCGAACGTCGTTTCCTGGTACTTCAGCCGACCGCTGGTCACCCAATCCGTCATGGCGCGCAGGAAATCGGCGCGCAGATGGCTGAAGTTGGAAACGATGAAGCCCTTGAGGGTCAGTCCCATGCCGATGGCGATGGCGAGATTGTTCGGCCCCGGCACGGGCGCGGTGGCGTTGTACTGGGAGATTGCTCCGCACAGCGGGATGCGTCCGTTGGGACGCATGCAGTTCAGCGCCGCCTGCAAATGCTCGCCGCCCACATTGTCGAAGTAGACGTCGATGCCGTCTGGCGCACCGGCGCGGATATGCCGTTCGAGATGGCCGTCGTGGTAGTCGAAGGCGTGGTCGAAGCCGAGATCGTCGATCAAATGGCGCACCTTCTCCGCGCTGCCGGCGCTGCCGACGGCGACACAGCCCTTGATCTTGGCGATCTGGCCGACGGCGCTGCCCACTGCTCCGGCCGCGCCGGAAACGAAGACCGTCTCGCCTTCCTGCAGAGCGCCCACATCCAGCAGCCCTGCGTAGGCGGTCATGCCCGGCATGCCGAGTACGCCGAGATAGGCGGATGCGGGTGCGTGGAGTTCGCCCAGCCGACGCAGCCCGGACGCCTTGGCCACGAACGCCTCGCGCCAGCCGAAGTGGGATTCCACATGCTCGCCCGCCGGCAGGCCGGGGTCGTTGGAGCGCACCACCCGCCCGATGGCGCCGCCGGTAAGCCCCTCGCCGATCCCGAACGGCGGCGTGTAGGACTTGCGGTCGATCATGCGCCCGCGCATGTACGGATCCACGGACATGCAGACGTTCTCCACCAGGGCTTCGCCATCGCCGGGCTCGGGCAGATCCGCTTCGCGTACCGCGAAGTCCTCCACCTTCGGCAGACCAACAGGCCGTCGAACCAGCACCACTTCCCGAGTTTTCATCGCTCGTTGCTCCCTGGCTGCTGCACAAACCAATGCAATGATAGAGCATCTGGCTGCGACAGCGTAAGGCGTTCTATCCTGGCTTCGCGGGCGCCAAGTGCTGGGTGTAGTGGAGTTGGCTCAGCCAGGGTGCCAGCACCCGGCGCCACAACGGGATTCTCGGCGGACGCCGCTGGTCGCCGAGTGCCCGCAACAGTTCGTAGTGGCAGATCACGTCCAGCAGGCGCAGCACGGGCGGTTCGCCGGACTCGATCTCCAATCGCATCCGCGTGAGCTGCTCGAACTCCTCGTCCTCCAGGTTGCGGCCGTGGGCGAAGCGCCGCGCCAAGTCTCCGTGCAGGTTGGCGCAGCGGCTGGTGCCGACCGCCAAATCCAGTGCGCTCGCCAAGGCCACCACGCCGGCGAACGCCGCCCCCCAGCCAGGAGGACGCGGGCGTGGAAAAGAACACCACGGCGGCGAATGAGCCGCCCAGCACCGCCAGGGCGGACAGTAGCGGTATTCCAGGATTCGTAGAACCGCCGTCGATGACTGTGGTAGCGGGCGAATCGGTTGATGCCGAACAGCAGCTCGTAGGTACCGGTCGTCAAGCTCGTTTCCCATCGGTCTTGTCCTCCATAGGCTTCTCTTGCGCCGGTTGCTCGGCGGGCTGCCTGTGCTGCGGACGCTCCGGCTTGTAGGTGTCCTTGGCAGCGTCGAGGCGACGGTCGGTATACCGTGAATGCGCCTCACTCGTCTCTCCGCCCATCGACTGTGCTCCTGAACAACGACGATGCAACAGTAGCGAAGCGAATGCGGCGGCTCTATGGCAGAACTCTCACGGATTCTTGGACAATCGCCTACAGTCAGTACTGCGTCTCCAGCACCCGAAAACGCAGCTGCGGCAGCTCGGCGATGGCGGACAGCGCGGCGTCTTCCGGCAGCGCGAAACGGGCAGCGCCGGGGCGAGTCTGGCCCCAGGCGGGATCGATGCCGTGCCAAACTCCATCGATGGCGACTTCGTTCCAGGCGTGCAGGGCAAACCCGGGTGCTGCCAGCTCTCGGTAGGCGAGGCCGACGACGGTGCGCGCCGGCAGCCCGACGGCACGGGCAAGGGTGGTATAGAGATCCGCGAACTCGGTGCAGTCGCCGCTGCGGTCGCGCAGCGTGTCGAACACCGTGCGGCCGCCTTCGGCGTCGCGGTAGCGAAGATGGCCGTGTATGAAACCGGCAAGCGAGGCGGCCATCTCGGCGCGATCGTCGAGGCCGGCCACGGCGCGTTCCGCCAAGGCGCGAAGCTTCGGGTCGGCCGCGGGGTAGCTGACGGTGGCGGCACTGGCGCGGACGATTTCCGCGGCGGTGGCGAGCGCTCGCGCATCGGCATCGTTGGTCAGCAGCCCGGAACCTTGCGCATCCGGCCAAGGCACTGCGCGGCCGGACTCGTTGTCCACGGCCACCACCAAGCGCCGCAAGGCCGTGGGATTGGCAATCGCCCGATCCACCGGCACCCGATGATCGGCGGATGCGAACAGCGGAGCGCTGCGCTCCCACACCCGCGCTGCAGCTTCGTCCGCCACCCTCTGCATGGTGAACAGATCGGCCATCGCCATCCGCAACGGCACTAGATCCGCGTCCAGGCGGACGCGGGTGGCATCCCGCCGCGCGGTCTTGGCGATTTCGATGCCGGCGTCGTCCCGAGCGACGATGCGCCATTGGTTGGCGATGATCGCCAAGCGGTCGAAGTCGATGGAACGGGCGCTGTATGCGTCCCCCGGCGCCGGCGCGTCGTTTGCCAACCAGCGCTCGACAGCGAGATAGCTGCCGAGTTCAAGGTCGTCGTTCATGGCGATTTGCCGCCGGTCGCCGCCCTCGACCACCTCCGCGACGCCAGCGCGGATCGTCACCAGAGTCTGCCGACCCGTGCCCGTGAACACGCTGTGCTCGGCGAGCAGCAAGCGATGAGGCGGCCGCCGGTGGAAGACAAGCCGATCCTTAATGCGCGTCTGCTCGTTGTCGGCAAGCTGGAAGCGCAGTGCGGTGCGGAACTCGAAGTCGCCGTCTTCCGTGCGGCCGTTGTACGCGCGGTAGTGGCCGATGGGCGTGTGTCGGAACGTCACCGCGTACCAGCGCTCGCCGGCGAGCCGAGCGGCGATCTCGCTCTCCGGGCTGCTTGGCGCGACAAGCCACAGAATTGCCGCCACCAAGCCCACCGTGGCGGCCACGCCGACGGCGAGCAGCCTCATGCCCGTTCCCAACTGAACGCCATCGTCTCGGCAATGGCATCCGCGCCGAGCTTCAGCGCCAGCAGGCGGTCGAAGCCTACGGCGACGCCAGCGCAGTCGGGCAGACCGTGGCGCTGGGCGGCGAGCAGGGCATGATCCGGCGCCACTGCTGGCAAACCGCGTTCGCGCCGCTGGCGAGCATCGGCGTCCATGCGCATGGCCAACTCGTCCGGGTCGGCGAGCTCGTGGTAGCCGTTGGCGACTTCCAAGCCGTCCACCACCAGCTCGAAACGCGCCGCCGAACCATCCGCATCGAGGCGCGCCAAGGCAGCCTGGGCAGCGGGAAACCGAGACACGAAGATGCGCCTGGCCTTGATGGACGCGATTGCGTCCGCAAGCAGCAGGTCCATCGCCTCGTCGATGCCGGCGTCGTCTTGCAGGCCCCGGCCTCGGCCCGCGGCGAGGATCGCCTCCTGGTCGCCGGCGGCCACTTCGTTGCCGAAGCGATGCCGCAACAGCTCGGCATAGGGAAGCCGCTGGTAGGCGGCACTGCCGAGCAGAGCGTCCACCAGGTCCGCCACTTCGGCCATCAGTCGCTCGGCATCGAAACCCAAGCGGTACCACTCGATCAGGGTGAACTCCGGATTGTGCCAGCGGCCCGCTTCGCCCCGCCGGAACGCCGGACCGATCTGGTAGATGGACGGAGCGCCGGCGGCCAGAAGCCGCTTCATGTGGTATTCCGGGGAGGTTTGCAGGTGGCGATCCGGAGCCGTGGTTCGCAGGCTGTCGATGGCTGGATCCGTAACGGTATGACTGCCGAGCATAGGCGTTTGCACCTCCAAGACATCGCGCTCGGCGAAGAACGCCCGCACCGCGGCAAGCATGTCGGCCCTGGCGCGGAGCGTCTCGGTAGCGCACGAAGGCCGCCAAGTCGGCATGGCAGCTAGTCTCCCGGATGCGGGAAGAAGTTGGCGAACGAGTCGCGTGTCATGGCCGCATGGGTTGTCTGGTTGGCTTGAAACGCCGGCCCCGCTAGGCCTTCACCCGGCTCACGTATTCGCCGGTTCGGGTGTCGATCTTCAGCTTGTCGCCGATCTCGATGAACAGCGGCACCTTGATGGTAGCGCCGGTAGACAGGGTCGCTGGCTTGACGCCGCCTTGGGCGGTGTCGCCGCGCAGGCCGGGGTCCGTTTCCGCCACGACCAGTTCGACGAAGTTCGGCGGCGTTACGGAGATGGGATCGTCGTTCCACAAAGTGACGTTGCACACTTCTTGCTCCTGCAGCCAGTTCTTGCCGTCGCCCACCGCCGCCGCCGAGGCCACCGCCTGCTCGTAGCTGCCATCGGTCTTCATGAAGTGCCAGAACTCGCCGTCGGCATAGAGAAACTCCATCTCCGTCTCCAGCACGTCCGCCGCCTCGATGGATTCGGCGCTGCGGAAGGTGCGTTCCCAGATGCGGCCCGTTTTCAGATTGCGGAACTTGACGCGGGTGAACGCCTGGCCCTTGCCCGGCTTGACGAACTCGCTGTCCAGGATGGAGCAAGGGTCGCCTTCCAGCAGCACTTTCAGTCCGGGTCGGAATTCGTTGGTAGAATAGCTCGCCACGCTTGTCTGTCTCCTTGCGCACCGACACCCGCAGCTGTACTTGGGAGGCGCGGGCAGACCGTTGAGGAAGGCCGAATGATACCTGCCAGAATCCGCTCGACAAGCCGTTTGCCGCACCAGCAGGCGTGCGTTGCGGCGGGCAGCGCCGCAACGCCTTGGGGTCCGGGCGAATGGCGGCGCGAACTGGGGCGGGCGGTGACGGACTTGGACGAACTGCTGGCGTTGGTGGGCGTCGCCAAAGATGTCGTCGGGGCGGTGTCCTGCGCGGGCTTCCCGCTCAAGGTGCCGCGACCCTACGTCGCCCGCATGCGCTGCGGCGATCCGTGCGATCCGCTGCTGCGACAGGTTCTGCCCACCGGTCAGGAATCGCAAGCCGCGGCCGGCTACCGCGCCGATCCGTTGGAAGAAGCGGCGGCCATGGTGGATGTCGGCCTGATGCAGAAGTACGCCGGCCGGGTACTGGCCCTCGCCACCGGCGCATGCGCAGTCCACTGCCGCTACTGCTTCCGCCGCCACTTCCCCTACGCCGAGCACCGCCAGAACTCCGGCTTTCCGTCCCTGGACGCCGTGCGCCGCGACGCCAGCATCCACGAAGTGATTCTCTCCGGCGGCGATCCGCTGCTGCTCACCGACACGCATTTGAGTCGCCTCCTGGCCCGAATCGGCGCCATCGACCATATCCAGCGCATCCGCATCCACACCCGGCTGCCGGTAGTCCTCCCGCAGCGGGTGACGACAGCGCTCGTCGACGCCTTGGAGAGCATTCGCCAGCGGATCGTCGTCGTCCTGCACTTCAACCATCCAAACGAGATCGATGCGGACTGCGCCTGCGCTCTGACCGCCTTGCGGCCCTTCACTTTGCTGAACCAAAGCGTACTGCTGCATGGCGTCAACGACGTCGCCGATACGCTGATCGCCCTGTCCGAGCGGCTGTTCGACGTCGGCGTACTGCCCTACTACCTGCACATGCCGGATGCCGTGTCCGGCACCGCCCACTTCGACGTGCCCGAAGGCCACGCCGTCGCCCTCCATCGTTGCATGACGGCCCGCCTGCCGGGCTACATGGTGCCGCGCCTAGTGCGGGAAACGCCGGGCGCTGTCGCCAAGGAAGTCGTCGCATCCCGATAGAACGATTCGATGTCTTTCGTCGCCGCCGTGGCGAGCCGGATCGTCCAAGAGAACGTCCTCGCTGTCGGCGCAGCGCTGGGTTGCCTCGTCGCCAGCGCCATCGCCATGATGGTCTGGCAGGCGGTGGACGCCGAACGCAGCGCAGCGGCCAGGGATCGGTTCGGTACCGCCATGGCCGACGAACTCGCCTAGCTGGCTGCCGAACCGATGCTGCGCCAGGATCGCATCGGCCTCGGCCTGCTGGCGAACCGCATGACGGCGCGTGGCCATCTACACCGTCGACGATCGCCCGTTCGTGGTCGCCGGCGATGCGTCAACGCCAGTGGCCCCGAGGCATGTTCGCCCCATCGCGATTCAGGACACCGTGGCGGGCCGCGTCCGGGTGACGCTGAACACCCGCGAGTTCGGGCTGCCGGCGTCGCGTCTGCTCGCGCAGTCGTGGCCGTTCTGGCTGGCCGGACTGGTGCTCGTGATCGGCGGCTGCCTATACGGCGGGCGCGTCTACTCCGGCGTTGTTGCGTTCCGGGACCGTCTTCGCGGTCAAGGAACGGCTACGCCGCCAGCCCGGACGAGACGAATCTGCTGGTCGCCAATCTGTTTCAAAGCGCCGGCATGACAGACGATGAACGCGCCATCGCGATCGGCCGTGGTCTAGCCGTGGCCAAGCGGGTGGCCAACCTGTAGGCCGCGCCCAGGAGTTGCCTGACACCGGCATCCTGCTGCGTTTCACCGGCACGGGCTTGTCCGATCGAGGCTTCGAGGTGGCCTGCGCGGCATTGCTTCTGCGCTGCTTGCGCGAAGGCAGCAACAACCGCCCCGAGGTCGAACTGCCTCTGACCGCGACCCCTGCGGACGACGAGGCCAAGACATCTCCCGTCGCTCTGCCCTTTGGCATCATCCGCTACGGCCTCGATTTGGCGGTGTGCGGCCCAGAGGCCGGGAATGCGCTGCAGACCTTGCCGAATCCGACCATGTTCAGGCGGTGGTCCTGCTCTCCTCCTTGGCGTCCGACGGCGAACTGCTCATTGGCGCAACCGCGCAGGCCGCCATCGATCAGCCAAAACGCCTGCAGATCGACGACTTCGAAAAATCCCGCCGTGCAGGCGCTGGCCCCGACCCTTGCCCCGCCTAGCGGCCTCGTGCGCGATGCCACAGGCCACTATCAGGAGCTACTGGCACGACAAGCCAAGCTCATCGACTCCGAACTGCGACAGGATTGCGCATGACATTGCCGGACGAAGGTGACCGCCTACCTGGACGGCAACTTCTTCCGCATACGCTTTGACCGACTGGCGCCATGGCAGCAGAAGTATCTGCGCGCCATGGCGGAACTCGGCCCGGACCGTACAAGACCGGCGAGATCGCCGCCGCTTTTGGCGTCGGCGCGGCAGCAGCCCGTCAAGAAGGGCATGGTGTCAGCGGCACGGGAGACGGCGTTCACCGTGCCGATGTTCGACTGCTTCATGCGGCGCTGGATGCCGAGGCTGGAGAAGCATGTGCCCGGCCGACGCGGGAAGAAGCCACCGCACCGGCGAAGGAGAAAGCAGGGGCTCGACATACCAAGCGCCAAAGGCCGCCAGGAATGGTGCGGTAGCGACATGAAGCGTACGGTCCGACGCAAGGCGAAGCTGAGTCTGGCGACGCACGAGGCGCTTTCGCCGGGCGGGGCTGGCCCGGCACACCGGACGTGTGGGATTACAGACGGCCGTGGAGCCATGCACGGCTCGGAACGGTATGCGCCAGAGCCTTGGCTATAAGTATATGAGCCCCAAAAGCAGCGCCGGCGATGCCATTGCGGCCCAGGCCGCAAGCGCAATGGCAAAGGGCGGCCCTGGCCCTATCCCGAGCGCGATGGTGGCTTGCTTGATTCAACGGCTTTAACGAAACACCGGTTAAACTTGTTCCAGTCGGGCGATGGTCGTCGCCTCATGCCGCTTCCAGGCCAGACACCTTCTGGAACCCGCGCGGCAGCAGCCGGCCACGCTGGGCGCGGTCGCCCAGGTAGTTGGCGAGGGCCTTGAGCCGCAGCGTCGTGTGTCTGGCACCGGCGTGGACCACGAGCTTGCGTCGCTCGCCGAGGGCAGCGACGGCCGCCACCCGCTCCTCGTCCTCCTTGAATGCCTTGAGGGGAATGTCGATGAGCTTCTGGCCCTTGCCTCGGGTGAGCGCGGGAACATCCGACAGCGGAAACGCCAGCAGGCGGCCGCGGTTGGTGGCGACGGCAACGTGGGTCGCCTCGTCTAACGTCACCGGCGGCAGCGCAAGGGCCCCAGCTGGGACGTTCAGCACCGACTTGCCGGCGCGATTCTTGGAGACGGTGTCGCCGAGGGTGGTAGCGAAACCATAGCCGGCGTTGGAGGCAAGCAGCAGCTTGCGCGTCGGGTCGTCCAAGGCGAGACCGACGAAACGGGCACCTTCCGGAGGCTTCAGGCGGCCGGTAAGCGGCTCGCCCTGGCCGCGGGCGGAAGGCAGGGCGTGGGGCGCCACGCGGTAGGCGCGACCCGTGGAATCGAAGAATACGCAGACGTCGCTGGTCCTGCCGCGGGCGGCGGCGAGGAAGGCGTCGCCACTGCGGTAGGCGAGTTCGGCGGGGTCGACGTCGTGGCCCTTGGCAGCACGCACCCAGCCCTTCTCCGACAGGATGACGGTCACCGGCTCGCTGGAGAGCAGGTCCGCTTCCGTGAACGCTCGGGCTTCCTCGGCGACGACGATCTCGGTACGGCGGGGGTCGCCGTATTTTTCCGCGTCGGCGGCGAGCTCCTTCTTCACCAGGGTCTTCATGCGGACCTTGGAAGCGAGAATCCGCTCCAGTCCCTCGGCTTCCTCGGCCAGTTCGCGCTTCTCGCCGTCGAGCTTCGCCTCTTCCAGTCTCGCAAGCTGGCGCAGGCGCAGTTCGAGGATGGCCGTGGCCTGCTCGTCGGAGAGCGCGAACGATGCCATGAGCATGCGTTTGGATTCGTCTTCCTCGCGCACGATGCGAATCACTTCGTCCAAATTGACGTAGGCCACCAGCAGACCATCCACCAAGTGCAAGCGTCGACGGATGCGTTCCAGGCGAAACTCGATCCGCCGGCGCACCGTCTCGGTGCGGAACCGCAGCCACTCCGTCAGCAGCGCCTTCAGGCCCAGCACCTTGGGACGGCGGTGCAGGCCGATGACGTTGAAATTGACGCGATGGCTGCGTTCCAAGTCCGTGGTGGCGAACAGATGGCTCATCAGGCGCTCCGCGTCCACCCGGTTGGAACGTGGCGTCAGCACTAGGCGGGTGGGGTTCTCGTGGTCCGATTCGTCGCGGATGTCGGCCAGCATGGGAAGCTTGCGGGCCTGCATCTGCAGGGCGATCTGTTCCAGCACCTTGGCCGGAGAGACCTGGTAGGGCAGGCCGGTGACCACGATGTCTCCGGGAGCGCCCGCACCCGCGTTCTCGCGCACATAGCGAGCGCGGGCGCGAATACTGCCGCGGCCGGTCTCGTAGACTTGCTGGATGTCGGCAGGGGAGGTGATGACCAGGGCATCCGTGGGGAAGTCGGGGCCGCGGACGTGCGCCATCAGATCCTCGATAGTGGCCGATGCGCGGTCGAGCAGATGCATGCAGGCGTTCGCCACCTCGCGCAGGTTGTGCGGCGGGATGTCGGTAGCCATGCCCACGGCGATGCCCGTACTGCCGTTCAGCAGCACCAGGGGCAGACGCGCCGGCAGCAGCGATGGCTCGGTGAGCACACCGTCGAAGTTGGGCACGAAGTCCACCGTGCCTTGCCGTACCTCGCCCAGAAGGAGTTCCGCGTAGACGGACAGCCGCGCCTCGGTGTAGCGCATGGCGGCGAAGGACTTGGGATCGTCCGGCGCGCCCCAATTGCCCTGGCCCTCGATCAGCGGGTAGCGGTAGGAGAACGGCTGCGCCATCAGCACCATGGCCTCGTAGCAGGCCGCTTCGCCGTGGGGATGGAACTTGCCGAGCACGTCGCCCACCGTGCGGGCGGACTTGGCGAACTTCGCCGTAGCCGCTAGGCCGAGCTCCGACATGGCGTACACGATGCGCCGCTGCACTGGCTTGAGACCATCGCCGACATGGGGCAGAGCGCGCTCGCCAATGACGTGCATGGAGTAGTCCAGGTACGCCTTCTCCGTGTAGACGTGCAACGGCATGCGCTCCGCGGCAGCGTCGTCCGGCGGCACGGAATGGGCGTGGCCGTTGGATTCGATTTCCATATCCTGCTCTCTCTGTTTCAGGAACGGGACGGCCCCTTCGTCCCGCCTGCGGTCAGGCGGCCTCCGCCTGATCTCCTTTCTGCTCCAGCCAGACGCGACGGTCGCCGGCGCGCTTCTTGGCCAGCATCATGTCCATCACCTTGAAGGTCTCGCGTTCCGAATCCATCCCCAGCTGCACCAGCCGGCGGGTGTCCGGCGCCATAGTGGTTTCCCGCAACTGCAAGGGGTTCATCTCTCCCAGACCCTTGAAGCGCTGCACCGATGGGGTACCGCGTCTGCCTTCGGCGGCGATCATGTCCAGTCGGCCGTCTTTCTCGGCTTCGTCGAGGGCGTAGCAGACCTCCTTGCCGATGTCGATGCGGTACAGCGGCGGCATGGCGACGTAGATGCGCCCGGCGGCCACCAGCGGCTTGAAGTGCATCAGAAACAGGGCGCACAGCAGAGTGGCGATGTGGGCGCCGTCGGAGTCGGCGTCGGCGAGGACGCATATCTTGCCGTAGCGCAGTCCGGAAAGATCGGCGGAGCCGGGATCCACGCCTACGGCCACGGCGATATCGTGGACTTCCTGGGAACCAAGCACTTGGGCCGGATGCACCTCCCAGGTGTTGAGGATTTTTCCGCGCAGCGGCATCACCGCCTGGAACTCCCGGTCCCGAGCCCCCTTGGCAGAGCCGCCGGCGGAGTCGCCTTCCACCAGGAACAGCTCGGTGCGCTCCGGGTCCTGGCTGGCGCAGTCCACCAGCTTGCCGGGCAGCGCCGGCCCGGAGGCGATTTTCTTGCGGGCCACCTTCCTGCGCGCCTGGGCGCGATGCTGGGCGTTGGCGATGGCCAGTTCGGCCAGGCGGTTGCCGTCGGAGGGATGTTCGTTCAGCCACAGGCTGAAGGCGTCCTTGGCGATGCCGGCGACGAAGGCACCGGACTGCCGGGACGACAGCCGCTCCTTGGTCTGGCCGCTGAACTGCGGTTCGGCGAGCTTCGCCGAGAGCACATAGGCGCACTGCTCCCAGATGTCCTCGCCGGTGATCTTGACGCCCCGGGGCATGAGATCCCGGAACTCGCAGAACTCTCGCAGAGCGTCCACCAAGCCGCTGCGCAGACCGCTGACGTGGCTGCCGCCCAGCGGCGTGGGGATGAGGTTGACGTAGCTCTCGACGATGGTTTCGGCGCCATCGACGACCCACTGCAACGCCCATTCGACGCTCTCCCGGTTGCCTTCGGCGCGGTGGTGGAAGGGTACCGCCGGCAGCCGTTCGCCAGCGCCGAGCGCCTCGGACAGATAGCCGCTCAAGCCGGTCTCGAAGCGCCAGCTCCGGGTGCTCGGTTCGCCCTGCTGCTGCTCCACGGTCAGCGTCACAGCCAGCCCCGGGCAGAGCACGGCTTTGGCGCGAAGCAGATGTTCCAGCCGAGACTGCGCCACCCGGTTGGTGTCGAAATAGGCGGCATCGGGCAGAAAGCGAATGCGGGTGCCGGTGTTGCGCCGGCCTACGGTGTCCACCACGGCAAGCCGCGTCGCCGGCTCGCCGCCCTCGAAACGCTGGCGATGCACGGCGCCGTTCTGCTTCACCTCCACCACCAGCCACGTCGACAGCGCGTTTACCACGGATACGCCAACGCCGTGCAGGCCGCCGGCGAAGCGGTAGCTGTCGTGGTCGAATTTGCCGCCGGCGTGGAGCTTGGTGAGGATCAGTTCGACGCCGGTGCGCTTGTGCTGCGGATGCATGTCCACGGGCATGCCGCGGCCGTCGTCGACCACCTCGATGGAACCATCGCCAAAGAGGGTCACGTCGAGATGGCTGCCGAAACCGTTCAGCGCCTCGTCGACGCTGTTGTCCACCACCTCCTGGATCAGGTGGTTGGGGCGGCTGGTGTCGGTAAACATGCCGGGACGCCGGCGCACCGGTTCCAAGCCCGACAACACTTGGATGGACTCTGCGGAATAGGTTTTCATCAGCGGTTGCCTCGGTCCTTGAGGTCCAGGGTCAGGTCGAAATCGTCGGCGCGGGCCACCCGCGTCGCCACCGAGCCGTCAGCGGCCAGAGTCAACCAGCGGCAGCCGGGCCGGGCGTTGTCGAGAGCGAACGCGGAGGTATTGTAGGCGAACTGGAAGCAGGTCGACGGCGTACCGAGCAGGCGCAATCCAGCAAAGCGCCGGTCCGCCTCCTGGTGGATATGGCCGAAGACATAGGCTGCCACATTCGCGGCCACAAGCGCATCGAGCAGCTCGTCGCCATCGTCAATGCGGTGCTCGTCCAGCCAGGGGCAGCCGATCGCCGCCGGACAGTGGTGGCCGGCCACCAGGGTCGGGCCACCGCCCAGCGCCGTCGCCAAGCGATCCAGTTCCACCGCACCGACGCTGCCGCCCACCTCGTCGTCCACATGGGTATCGACGCCGACCAGCCGCCAACCGCCAATGGCGACATCCGCGGTCGGCAGCTGGTCGGAGAAGGTATCGCCGTGATCGTGGTTGCCGGGTACGCACAGCAGCGGTCCGTCGAAGTAGCGGCGCACGGCGGCCAGGAACCGCTGGTAGGTGGCCGCCGTCGGCTGCTGAGCAAGATCGCCGGTGGCCAGCACGGCGTCCGGCGCGCACTCGGCGCAGGCTGCTCGCAGCACCGCGTCGAAACTGGCTTGGGTGGGCACGCCGAGCAGGGTCGCATTAGGATCCGACAGCAAGTGGCAGTCCGTCACCTGCAAGACGTGCAGCTCGTCCTTGCTCTCCTTCATACGGCTTTCCGTCATACGCCGTCCCGCGCCGAGTGGTCAGGAACCGATCATGGCCGGCTCTTGGTTGGCGACACCGTGCCTCAGGCAGGCATTCAGAAATTCCCTCAGGAAGCGGTTCACCTGTGCCTTCTCGTCGGGTTGGCGCATCTTCGCGTTCGGGTACTGGTACACCGGCTCGAAGCGGCGCTGGCCCTGGAATTCGATGACTTCCGCGCAGCGGGCGTCGTGGTAGAGCCGCACCTTGATCTTGATCTCGGCGACACCGCGTACGCCGGAGCGCTGGGACAAGACGATCACCGTGGTGTAGCGATTGCGGTCGATCACCTCGAAGGTCACCCTGAGGACCGCGGCACCGAGCAGAATGCGAAAGACGCGCCGGTCCTGGCGTTCCAGGTCCGGCATCAACCGCGTCAGGCGCAAGTAGTTGCCATCGCACTCCGCCAAATGGGCGCCGAGGTCGATGTTGTACCGTCGCGCTTTCAAGGTCGATCCCGTGTTGTCTGCATTGCTGTGTCGCAAGCGCTTGCCGAGCGACGGGATTCTACCCATCGTTCCGTAAGCATAGAAAGCGCCGGTTGCCCCGAAATCGGCAGCAGGAACTTTTCGCGCCTCGCTGCGACAGTAGAAGACGGACATTTGGTAGACTCCCGGCCGGTCGTTCTTAAGGACGACGGGCTCTCGTAACTCAAGGACTGTTTATGAACAGCGTTGCCTCCCGCCGCAAGGTTCGCCCTTGCGGTCCGCTCGCCGGAACCGGATTTCATTCCAGCGGCGCCAGAATGCTGGCCGCGGTCGGCGCGCTGGCTGTCGCCGGCACCACATCCGCCGCCAACATCGGCGATGTCTACGCCGAGGCCATCGAGAACGACCCGGTGCTGGCTGCCGCCCGCGCCAGTACCGAGTCGCGCAAGGAGATCGTGGTGCTGTCGCGGGCCTCGCTGCTGCCCCAAGCGGGCGCCAGCGCGAACGCTTCGGAGAGCACGGTTTCCTCCGACGACGTGAATCTAGACATGAGCAGCCCGAACTTCGGGATGCGGAGTCCGGACCGAGACATCACCCGCCGCAGCTGGGGCGCCCAGGTTAGCCAGCCGGTGCTGGACATGCAGCGCTGGTTCGGCTACCGCCGTGCCCGTGCCGTAGCCAAGCAGGCGGATTGGGACCTCCAGACCACATCCCAGGGGCTCGTCACCCGCGTCGCCACCGCCTACCTGAATGTGCTACGCGGCGAGGCGGCGCTGGAATCGGTGGTGGCCGCGGAGGAGGCCGTGCGCCGCCAGCTAGAGCAGGTGCAGCAGCGCTTCGACGTCGGCCTAGTGGCGATTACCGACGTGCTGGAGGCCAAGGCGTCCTACGACAATGCCGTGGTGAACCGTATCCAGGCGGAGGGCAACCACGACATCTACTTCGAGGGCCTGCGCACCCTTACGGGTACGCCGTATACGGAGATAGCGCACCTAGACGACAGCCTGCCCATCGTCGATCCCGCGCCGGCTGACGAAGATGAGTGGGTGCAAACCGCATTGGCCGGCAACTACCGCATCCGCTCTGCCCAGGAGGCGTTGATCGCCTCCGAGCGCGATCTGAAAGCTCAGCTTTCCGGCCACCTGCCGACCATCACCGCCAGCGTCAGCTACGGCGCAAGCACCGGCAGCCAAGCGTTCGGCAGCTTCGTGATTCCCAGTACGTCTTCCGCCTCGGTGACCTACTCGCTGAGCGTGAACATGCCCATCTTCCAGGGTTTGCGCACCCAGTCCAGCGTTCGCCAAGCTCGGCTCGGCGTCGAGCAGGCACGCCAGCAGCTGATCGGACAGGAGCTGACCGTGGCCCGGGACACCCGCAACCTGTATCGCGCCGTGGTCACGGATGTGGTGCGCGTAGCCGCCCGCTTCGAGGCGATCAAGTCCGCGCAGTCGGCGTTGGAGGCCACCGAGACCGGCTACGAAGTGGGCACCCGCAACATCGTCGACGTGCTGCAGGCGCAGAACCGTCTGTTCGCCTCGCAGTTCGACTACGCCACCTCGCGCTACGACTACGTGCTCAACCTGCTGCGCCTGAAGGAAGCCGCCGGCGTCCTCGACGAGCGCGACATCGCGGAACTCAACGAATACATGGACGGCAGCAACCCGATCAAGCCCTTCAGCTTGCGCTAGCGCGACCTCGGCGCAGCCACTCGAACAGCTTGTCCGCCAGGGCTTGGCGAGCGCCGCGGTTCGCCTCCACCACGGCTTTGGCCACCTCGCCCTCGCGCCAGCGCTGGTTCGCGTCGTCGAGCAGCTCGCCCACCACGGCGGCGAGATCGTCTGCGCCCGTCACCGGATGAAAGCAGCCAGCGGCCTCGAAACGAGCGCAGATTTCCTCCACCTTGAACCGCGCTGGCCCCATCGTCATGGGTACGCCTTGGGCGGCTGCTTCGATAGGATTGTGGCCGCCGGTGCGATCCAGGCTGCCGCCGACGAAGGCCACGTCCGCTAGGCCGTAGAGGCTGGCCAGGGTGCCCATGATGTCGGCGATCAGCACCGGTGCCCCTCGAGCGCGTTCCGACAGCAGACCGGTGGCGAGGCCACGCTCCGCGCAGAGGCGTACCACCTCCGGCGTCCGCGCCGGGTGTCGGGGCGCCAGGATCAGATGCAGGCGCGGGTGACGCTCCAGCAGCGCCCGGTGGGCGTCCAGAACGATCTCCTCCTCGCCCGGGTGGGTGCTGCCAGCGATCCATGTCGGTGCATCGCCGAAGCCGATGTCGTAGAGGCCGAAGAGGTCCGGCGGCAGCTCGGCGTCGAACTTGACGCTGCCAGCGACTTCGACGGCCGGCGCTCCCAGCGCCCGAAACCGCGCTGCGGAGTCCTCGTACTGGCAGACCACGCGATCGATCCGCGCCAGCATGGGGCGGACCAACACCCGCAAGCGCCGATAGCGCCGGTAGGAGCGTTCCGACAGCCGGGCGTTGACCAAGTGGACAGCGGCACCGCTGGCGGCGGTTTGGCGAACGAGGTTCGGCCAGAGCTCGGTTTCCACCAGGATCAGCGCCTTCGGCTGTGCCCGGCGCAGAAATCGCGCCACTGCCCAGGGGTAGTCGTAGGGCGCGTAGCAGTGCTCCGCGATGTCGCCGAGCAGGGCTTGGACGCGGGCGCTGCCAGCCGGCGTCATGGTGGTCACTAGAAAGGTCTCGCCAGGCAGTCGCTGCTGCAGGGATCGGACCACCGGCGCGATGGCGTTGGTCTCCCCAGCGGACACGGCATGGAACCAGACGACGCCCCGGGACAGCGCCGGCGGCGTCCGCCCGAACCGCTCGCCGATGCGCTGCCGATAGGTGCTCTCGCGACGCGCCTTCCAGAACAGACGGCTCCACACCCAGGGCAGGGCCAGCAACAGCAGGAAGTCGTACAGCTTCTGCGCCAATGATGCTTCCCACGTCTCCCGGAAACGAAACAGTTACTGATCCGCCAGCGCCGCTCCACGCAGGCGGAAGCGCGGGGCGGCCGCGTTGTGTATGCTACCGAATATGGAACGGGAGGCGTTCGTGGATCCCAAAGATCCATCCGTGCCCAAGCTGGCGTCGATGATCGCTATCGTGGACGAACCCAGGCGCCAGCAGACGGCGTCGTGCCGAGCGCAGCTACAGAAGCTCTCCGGTGACCGCGTGGAGACGGTTTCGTTGCGCGGGCAGCTGCCGGCCATCGGCAACTCCGCGCAGCGGCTGCGGGCGCGGGTACCCAGCGACCTGCTGGCCACGCATCCCTGACCAACGCTGGCGAATCCGGGCATCGTATCCACAGGCACCGCCCAGCCAGCCGCAACCGTGACTCGTTCGCCAACCCCATCCCGCGTCAAGGACGCCGGCACGACGCTCCATGTCGACGCCGTCGTCGTCGGTGCCGGCATCAGCGGCCTATGGCTGGCAAACCTGCTTCTCCAACGCGGTCTGTCGGTGGCGGTCTGCGACCGGAGCCCGGTCGGCGGCAGCCAGACTATGGCATCCCAGGGCATCGTCCACGGCGGCTTGAAGTACGCTCTCGGCGGTCGCCCCAACCGGGCCTCGGAGGCGCTGGCGGCGATGCCGACACGCTGGCGCGCCTGCCTCGCCGGCAGTGGCGAGATGGATTTGCGCGGCGTGCCGATGCTGGCGGAAACCATGCACTTGTTCAGCCCCGAAATCCGCGCCAAGGCGCGTACGCTGTTCGCCAGCCGTCTCTTCACCGGCGCGACCCGACGCTTGGACGCCGCCCGGGTCGCGCCCTTTCACCGCGGCTTGCTGGTAGCGCTCGACGAATTCGTGATCGACGTGCCAGCTCTGGTGCGCCGCCTCGCCGGCGCGGTGCGCGAACGAATGATCCCGGCAGCCGTGACGCCGGCCGCGCTTATTCCTGGCGCGGACGGCATCGATCGCATCGAAACAGGGAACTATGCCATCCGCGCCGATGTCTTCCTGTTTGCGGCCGGTACTGGCAACGAAGCCCTCGCCCGATGCGCCGGCTTCGCCGACATCGCCATGCGACGACGACCGCTGCGACAGACCATCGTTCGGCTGCACAGGCCGGTGCAAGTATTCGCGCACTGCCTCACCGCCACCTTTGGGACGAAACCCGACCTGACGGTGACCAGCCATGGTCAAGCACTCTACGTCGGGGGCAAGATGGCCGAAGACAGCATCGCCCGTCGCCCCGACGAGCAAGCCGACATCGTGCGCGATCTGCTGGCCCGAACCTTCCCAGCCCTGGATTTGAGCGACGCAACGTTCGACACCTGCCTTGCCGTACGGGCCGAACCGGCCCAGGGCGGCCTGCGGGACGCCGGCGACGCCTTCGCCGTACGGCGGGGCAACTGCGTACTTTGCTGGCCCGTCAAGCTCAGCTTGGTGCCGCGGCTCGGCGATCTGGCGCTGGCCTTGCTCGACGATCTAGAACCTTGCCGGAATCCTTGGCCGGGCGATCCCGGCACCCGACTGCGCTATGCCGAGCCGCCGTACTTCCCGATCCTGACACCGGCCCCGTCGTGCTGAGCAAACGCCGCCTAGGTCGAACCGGACTGCACGTTTCCGTGCTCGGCCTCGGCACCGTGAAGTTCGGCCGCAACACCGGCGTCAAGTATCCGCATCGGTTCGACCTGCCCAGCGATGGCCAGATCGCCGATCTGCTAGCTGCCGCCAAGTCCTTGGGCGTCAACTTGCTGGACACCGCACCAGCCTACGGCAGCAGCGAGGAGCGGCTCGGCGAAGCGATCGAGGGCGCGCGGGGCGATTGGCTGCTGTGTACCAAGGTGGGCGAGGAGTTCGACGGGACGCGCTCTCGCTACGACTTCGGCGAAGCGCATGTGCTGCGCAGCATCGACCGATCCCTGCGGCGCTTGCGCACGGACGTCGTCGACGTGGCGCTGATTCACGCCGACGGTCGAGACGTGGCCGAAATCGAAGCCGCCGGCACCTTCCTGGCGCTGCGCCGCCTGCAGCGGCAAGGCGTGGTCAAAGCGGTGGGCTTCTCCGCCAAGGGGGGCTGGGACGGATACGCGGCCGCAACCAGTTCGGACGTACTCATGTGTACGATCAACGTGCGCTGTCGGGAGGTCGTGCCCCTGGCCGCGGATGCCGCCGCGGCCGGCGTCGGCGTACTGGCCAAGAAGCCGCTTGCCAGCGGTTTCGAGATCGACGCCGGCAACCTCGCGACCGTGGCTGCGCTGCCCGGCGTCGCCGCGGTGGTTGTCGGCACCCTGAACCCGGAGCACTTGGCCGCCAATGCGGAAGCGCTCGCCGACCAACCTCTGCCCCGCGGCGCCGAGGAATCGTGAGTCAGTCGGATGTGGACCGGATGTGCTCGACGATGCTGGAGGTGGAACAGTTCTCGACTAGGCCCAGTACCTGCACATCGCCGCCATAGCCGCGCACGAAGTCGGCACCGACCACGTCTTCAATGGCGTAGTCGCCTCCCTTCACCAGCACGTCGGGCCGGATCTCGGCGAGCAGCGCCTCTGGCGTGTCCTCGGAAAACGGTACCACCCAGTCTACCGACTCCAGTCCTTCCAGGACGCGCAGGCGCCGTGGCAGGCCGTTCACGGGCCGCCCTTCGCCCTTCAGTCGGCGGGTG
Organism: Pseudomonadales bacterium; assembly: GCA_963422285.2. Lineage (GTDB taxonomy): Bacteria > Pseudomonadota > Gammaproteobacteria > Pseudomonadales > Azotimanducaceae > VXYL01. The sequence goes on from CAXXJO010000001.1 coordinate 521,113, forward strand.
GAATCGTCGTCGTTGACAGCAACGATCAGCCGGTCGCCGAGTTCGCGGGCTTCGTTGAGGTAGCCGACATGGCCGGCGTGGAGGATATCGAAGCAGCCATTGGTGAAGACGATGCGCTCCCCCTTGCGTCGAGCACGGGCGATGACGCGGACGAGCTGGCCATTGGGCAGGGAACCATCCATGCGCCCGCTTTGGCGAACATGGCTGCGGATGGCGTCGTTGAGTTCCTGGCGGGATACCGGCGCAGTGCCGAACTTGCCGCAGACCAAACCGCCGGCGATGTTGGCGAGACGGGCACCTTCCGCCCGCGGCCAGCCCATGGCCATGCAGACGCCCAGGGTTGCGGCGACGGTATCGCCGGCACCGGTTTCGTCGTAGACGTCAACGCTCAGCGCCGGAATATGAAGCTGCTCGCCGGACGCCTCGAACAGCGTCATGCCTTCGCCGCCGCGGGTGAGCGCGATGGCGTCGACGCCGCTGTCCCGGGCCAGACGGCAGCTGACGGCGCGCAGTTGGGTCTCCTCGGGCCAGTAGCCCAAAGCCGCCTCGAACTCTGGACGATTGGGTTTCAGGATCGCCACGCCTCGGTAGGCGGCGAAGGGCTTGTACTTCGGATCGGCGACGACGGCCACATTGTGCATCTCGGCCAGCGCCATGATGCGGCCGGGGTTGGCCACTGCGCCCTTGTCGTAGTCCTCGACCACCAGCGTGCCGGCCGCATCCATGTGCCTCTCGACGCGACAGGCGACCTCGGCGGCAACCGACGCCGGCAGCGGCGTTTCGAAGTCCATGCGCACTAGCTGCTGCTGCATGCTGACCAGCCGCTCCTTGAGCGTGGTGCGCCAGCCCTTGGCCACCACCAGATCGGCTTCGACGCCAGCGGCAGCCAGCAGCTCGGCCACGGCATGGCCGCTGGGATCGTCGCCGACAGCGCCGATCAGCGTACAACGCGCCCCGAGCGAGACGACATTCAGCGCCACGTTGGCGGCGCCGCCCAAGCGATCCTCGCTGCTCTCCACCAGCACCACGGGCACCGGCGCCTCTCGGGAGACGCGGTCGGTGCGGCCGTGAATGTAGCGGTCCAGCATGATGTCGCCGACGACTAGCACGTGGACGTCGAGCTCTGGCGGCAGCAATCGCGTCATGGGCGCAATGCTACCACAGGGACTCCGCGATCACGGGGCGAGCAGTTCCCGATATCGCCCAGCCAGCGCCTCTATGGAGAAGCAGCGCGCAATGCGGCGCTGGGCGCGAACGTCATAGCCGGGCACCGCCGCAGAGCCGTTCCGCATCGTACGCAGGGCGGCGGCGAGCTCGGCCTCGGTGGTGAAGTAGGCGCCGCAGCCGCCGAGCACATAGCGCGGACCGGGGCGGTCGGCGCAGACCACCGGCACGGCGGCGGCCATGGCTTCGAGCAGCGCGAAGCCGAATGCCTCGCGCTCGGTAGAGCAGGCGAGCAGCATGTCGAATGCGCCAAGCAGCGCCCGCGCGTCGGCGCGGAATCCGGCGAAGATCACGCCGTCCCCGGCATCGCGCTGCAACCCTTCCCGCAGTTTGCCATCGCCGAGGAAGACGAGACGCGCCGCGACGTCTTCGCGCCGGTAGCGGTCGAAGGCGCGTAGCGCTCGGGCCGGATCCTTCTTCGGGTGCAGGCGGCCGATCACGGCAATGGCGAATGCGGATGCCGGTATGCCGAGTTCTGCCCGGGCCGTGGAGCGAGGAAGCAGCTGGCGACGAAGCGCGGCGGCGGCGATGGGGTTGGGCAGGATGCCGGGGGAGACGATACCGGTGCTGCGCAGATCGTCCGCTACCGGCTCGGAAACCCCGGCGAAGCGTACCCCGGCGTCTCCGGCCAAGCGGCGGCGCAGGCGGCGCGAGAACCGTCCGAACAGGCCGAACTCGTGGGCGATGGCGATGTGGCGAGGAATCGCCCGCCGGCGGACCAAGTCCACGCCGGCGCGGTAGGCGCGGTAGCGATGCGAGACCAGCAGTTGCGGGGAGCGATCGACGACATCAGGCAGCTTCTCGGCAGGCAGGAAGGCGAACTCGAAGCCAGGATTAGGCCGGTGCGCGAAGCCTCGGGATTCGAAGAACACCGTGGATACCCGGTAGCCGAGGCGGGCGATGGCTTGAGCGTGGCCGGCGCAGACGTCGACGAACGGCGGATGGTCGTTCGGGCAGAGTTGAAGCGCCTCCAGCACCGACTGATCAGCCCGTGCAGGACGCTGGCGGGCGTTTGGTCACCAGCAGGTCTTCCAGCACCAGATAGCGCAGGTCGGAACCGACGAATACCGCCAGGGCATCGGCCGGCGTACAGGCGATGGGTTCGCCACGGCGATTCAGGGAGGTGTTGAGCGCCACTGGTGCGCCAGCGAGTTCGCCGAGATGTTCCAACAGCGCGTAGTAGCGCGGATTCGCGGCCCGAGTCGCCACCTGAGCACGGGCGGTGCCATCGACATGCACCACCTCGGGAATCCGCATCCGCCACGGTTCGGCCACATCGAAGGCGATGGTCATGTACGGTGCCGGATGGCCGCTGCCAAGCACTGCCGGCGCTACTGTGTCGGTCATTGACGGGCAGAACGGCCGCCAGCGTTCGCGATACTTGATTTCGGCGTTGATGCGGTCGGCGACGCCAGCCACGCTGGGGCAGCCCAGGATGCTGCGCGCGCCGAGGGCGCGGGGGCCGAACTCCATGCGGCCGTGAAACCAAGCAACCGGATGTCCCGCGACAAGGAGTTCGGCGGCGCGACGCGGCGGATCGTCAAGCGCCGCCACGCACAGCTTCGGGTGCGCCCGCAGAGCTGCGCGGCAGTCGTCGGTCGAGTACGCCGGGCCGAGAAATACGTGACGCAGCGGCGCGATACGGTCGCCAGCGGCGTGGGCGACGAAGGTGGCCGCGCCCAGGGCGGTGCCGGAATCCCCGGCTGCTGGCTGCACGAACAGCTCGCGCACGTCGTCCCGGGCCAGGATGCGCTGGTTGAGCTTGACGTTGAGCGCCCCGCCGCCGGCGAAGACCAGCCGCCCGGTTTCGGCGAGCACGGCGCCGAGATGCCGGTCGATCAGCGCCAGAGATATCTCCTCGAAGGCTCGCTGCATGGCCGCAGCGTAGTGGACGTAGGGTTCGTCCATGTCGTCGCCGCGGCGCGGGAGGCCGAACCGACGCACGAGTCGGGAGCTGAAGTAGTAGCTGCGGCCGTTCGCCTTGTAGCGTCGCAAGCCCACGGTATTGACCAGCCGCGTATCGACGCGGATCGTCCCGTCTCGCCTGTTCCGACAGTCAAGCAGCGGCGCGAAGTCGAAGCGATAGGGGTCGCCGTAGGGTGCCATGCCCATGGCCTTGTACTCGCCGTCGAGCATCTCGAAACCCAGGTACTCGGTAATGGCGCCATAGACGCCAGCCAGGGAATCCGGGTCGTAGAACTCTTTGATGCGGGTGATGCGGCCGGCCTCGCCGAACCCGAAGAACGTGGTGGCGTATTCGCCCTTGCCGTCGATGCCGAGCACCGCGGTTCTGCCGTCGAACCCGGACAGGTGGTAGGCGCTCGAGGCGTGGGCGAGATGATGCTCTACTGGCGCGAACTTCGTCTGCGACCAGTCGATGCCCAGGTTTCCACCCGCCGCAAGGGCCCGGGAACGGTTGCGGCGAAACCGCCGGTTGCCGTTGAAGATGGCGTCCAGGGCACGATCCGGCGCGTACCAGTGGCGGCGGGCGTAGTGCCAGCGGGCGGGACCAAGCAGCGAGACCGGCGCATACGGGAAGGCTACTGCATCGATATCCGCAGCGCGGATGCCCGCTTCGGCCAAGCAGAAGCGGGCGGCCTCCACCGGCATGCGGTTTTTCGCATGCTTGTCGCGCACGAACCGTTCCTCCTCGGCAGCGGCAGCGATTTCGCCATCGATCAGAAGCGCCGCCGAGGGATCGTGGCCGAGGGCGCCCGAAAGTCCCAGAACGATCAAGACTCGCCTCCTGCCGACAGCTCCCGGGCCAGCGCCTCGCGCATCGACATCGGCCAGTTGCATAGAAAACGAGCCAAGTCGCGCCGATGGCGCCGTCGGAACCTTCCGACGCGGCGATGGAGTCGCGCCGCGTCCAGATCCAGCACCCAGATGCCGTCAGCGGCAGCGACGAAGTTGCTGGCCTTGGTATCGCCGTGGCTAATGCGCAACTCGCGCAAACTCTGGAACAGAGTGCGCAGAGCACCCGCCAGCGGGCTATCCAATCCCCGCGCTTCGACGACATCGGCGAGAGGCTCCCCATCGACATAGTCGAGCACCAAGTAGGCTGTGGCGGCACCGACCGTCGGGCGGCGCCGTTCGATCATGGCGCGTGGACGCGCCGTGGCGATGCCCAGGAAGCGCAGGCCATGCCCCACCTGCCAAGCGCGACGGGCCCGGGACGGACGCATTGCCAAGCGCCATTGGTGGCGGCGGTTCTTGACGTGGTAGCGCTTGACCACCAGCTCGCCGACACGCGCCACTGTGGCGGTATTCCCGCGCTTCAAGGGCACGCCGGCGGCCAGAGCGCGTTCGGGGTCGCCGATGACGGCGCATAGCTGCGGATCGTCATCGCCCCGCGCCACGGCGACGAGACGATCCGCTTCCCTGCGGATGGCGAACTCGGTGCAGTCGCGCACCGTCTTGGCGACGAACTTGGCCACCCGGCGGCGGCGAGCGGCAGCCACGAGTTCCAGCAGACGACGCGAATCCTCGGCTTTAGGCGGCCAGCCGCGCCCTTGGGCGTACTGCCCCGCCAGTTCCGCCAGGCACGGCAGGTCAGCGGCGGGGAAGTGAGCCAGCAAGCGGGCGACATCGCGCCAGCTCCGAGCGCGGCCCACTGCCCATGGGCCGCGCTTGACGCTGCCGCCGTCAATGGCGAAGACCCGTTCCTTCTGCACCAGGAAGTTGCCGACATGCAGATCCCGCTGCCGCACCCCGCGCCGGTGCAGCCGGGCGAGCGTCGCCAGCAGCGGACCGACATCGCCGCGGCCCGGCAGGCCGACATCGTCGATGCATTCGAACGCCAGCAGCCGCGCTGCGCCGCCTCGTCCGACGCCTATCAGCGCTGGCGTCGCCACTCCAGACGCCCGCAGCAAGGCAATGCCGCGCCGTTCGCGACCGAAATCCCGCCCGCCGTGCGTCCCGAAGAATGCCTTGACGACCAGATCGCGCCCCTCGACCACCATCCGCGCCGTCAAGCGGCGGCCAGGCTGCAAGCGCAGCACTTCGGTACAGACCGCACGTACGCCGCCGGCACCGAGATCGAAGTCGCATCGAAACGGCACCGTCGGCTCGCGGCCCAACGAGGCGAAGTTCGCAATGGTCGCCATGCCGTGATCGACACTCGCGGCAGCGCTTCCCGTCGCCAGCCCCCTGGCCACGCCCCTTGCCGCCAAGCGGGCCGCGCGTTGGGCGACGGCAACCCAGAACCGTCGGTTGCGGCGCAGCTCGGGGGCGGGACGCACTCCGCTGTAGGCAGCGACGAAGCGCAAGCAGTCGCTGCGGGTCAAGGCCAGCGGCGCTGCGGAGTACAGCAGCGCCGCCAAGTCCCGCCGCCGCCAGCGGCGGGGCAAGCGGGCGCGGATGCGGGCGCGGTGCAGGTCGATGACGGCGAGTTGCGCCTCGCCGCCGCATAGCCTCTCCGCGCTTATCAGCAGATGACTGAGGTAGCAGTCCCGATGGTGAACGCCGGCAGCATGCATGGCACGGATCTGCTTGCCGGCGGCATGCAGCAACCGCCGCTTGAGCTCCAGCGGCGGCGGCTTCGCGGCCCAGCGGTTGGCGAGCTCCTCCAAGCTGACGAACCCGTCCAGCGCATCGCAGACTACGAACGAACGGCGCTTGGCCGGATTGCCGCCGAACGCACCGAACGCGGCTACGCCAGGCGCGGGTACGCCGTGCTGGCACAGCCGCCGGCAGGCGGCGAACTCGTTGCGCGCTCCCAGCACAGGCGGCTTCAGCGTCAGCAGATTCTTGACGATCTCCCGCCAGCCCACGCCGTCGTGCAGTTTGACGAAGTAGGCCGAGCCGGCGGCAGCGAAGCGCAGCGTACGCCGCCCCGCCGCTTGGCGGTAGATGTCGCCAGAGACTGCGGACAGGGCTGCGAAGAGCGCCTGTTCTTCCAGGGCGCATGGTGCCAGCGCCCCTGCTTTCAACGCGGCGCGGAAGTCGTCGCGCAGGTAGTAGACGACGCGACCCGCGCGGCGGGTCGCCCCCCGATTCGCCAGCGAATCGGTCTCCTCAGACGCCGCGGACATGCTCTTCAACCACGCGACCCGCGCGGCGGGTCGCCCCCCGATTCGCCAGCGAATCGGTCTCCTCAGAAACGGCGGGCATGCTCTTCAATGATCTCGGCCACTTGCGAAGCTTGGCCGTAGCGGCTCGGATCGGTACCGAATCGGGCCGCGTTGGCCTGCCAGCGGGCACGGCTTCGGGGCGACGAAACGAGGCCTACCAAGGCGTGGTTGCAGTCGGCTTGGCGGAACGGCGCCGGCAGCACGATGCCGGCCTCCGCCTGCCGCACCAGGGCGGACTCCTGCACCCAGTCGTGGGTAATCACCGCCCGTCCCGCGGCGAGGGCATCGAACAGCCAGCCATTGGACGAGGGCGCGAAGGCCAGATCCACGAAAACATCCGCCGTCTCGATAGCGTCGCGACAGTCGACGCCAGCGGCGAAGACGCGCACCTGCTCGCGCAGCTTCAAGACCCGCGTCGCAGCGTGAAACCTTTCTGCGAGCAGGCCGAGCGCCAGCAGCCGGCAACGGTCGCGGAGTTCTTCCGGCAGCTTGCCCAAACCCACCAACAGTCGCTCGAAGCCGTGGCGGACCAGATCGCCGCCGATCATCACGAATACCACGTCGTCCGTGCCGTACCCGTATTCGGTGCGCAGCTTCGCACGGGTCGCGCTAGGGGGGGGCAGGCCAGCCAGCAGACCCGGTGGCAGGTCGCCGTTCGCCAGCACGGGGCAAGGCCTCCCTTTCGTCGCCTTGCGGAATCCCGATGTGGGGCGTGTTCCGTGCCGGCGACGCCATCCTGGAAGGAACTGCGAGTCGCGCTCGTCGCCGTAGTAGAGGTCGATGCCAGGCAGCCGCTCGAAACCCACCACGCAGGCGGCCGGCACACGACGCAACGCCTCCGCCACCCAGCGTCGGTAGCGGTCGAAGCGTCCGCTTGGCGTCATCGCCGCCACTGGTACATGCACCAGCTCGATGCTCGGCGTTGCGGACTGCACCAGACCGGCGGCTTCCTCGCACCCGCTGGCGCCACGCCACGAGCGAGCGTAGATGCGGACGTTCAGGCCATGCGCACGGCAGGCTTGCGCCACCGGAACCAGAGGCCGGCACTTCGGTTCGGTGGGGGAGTACTCGTAGACGCAGAACGCCACCAAGGGCGGTTCGTCGCCACCGGCGAATCGCTCCAGGAGTTCCACGGCGCATGGCGCCATGGCATAGAGGCTATCGTCCTTCGCCAATTCGCGCCCTCTCCGCGACCACTGGGATCGCTCTTCCGAGGTCAGCAGGCGTTCGAGATCGGCGTTGAAACGCGCTTGGTCGAACGGTACTGGCGTGACGATGCCGGCACCGGCGCGGGCGATGTACGGCGCATAGCCGCAGTTCGCCGTCACCAGCGCGGGCAGGCCGGCGATGGCGCTTTCCAGGATGACCATGCCAGCGGCCTCGTCGTAGGCCGGCAGGACGAAGGCGTCGGCGGCGTGCAGCAGCGCCGGCAGGTCGTCGCGGCCGCCCAGGAAGCGCACCCGTTCGGCGATCCCCAAGCGGTGCGCCAGCCGCCGGAAGCGCATCGCCTTGTCGGCCCCGACGACGAACAGCCGCAGCCGTTGGCGCACCGCCGGCGGCAGCGCCGCCACCCCGCGCAGCACGCGGCCCAGCCCCTTCTTGGCGAACCCGGAGCCGATGAACAGCAGCAGCAACTCCCCCTCGGCGATATGCAGCGTCCGGCGCAGCGCTGCGGCGTCGGTTCCTGCCTCGGCGCGGTCGCGTTCGATGCCCGGCGGCAGCGCATGGAAGCGATGGGACGGCGTCCCGTAGACGGCTTGGAAGATATCGGCCTGGTCGGGCGCGATGGCCAGAATGCGCGTGCGGCCATGGGCGGCGAACACGGCGCGTTCGAACTCGGCGAAGTGGCGGTAGCGCGGCGTCAGCCGGTACGCCCAAGGCCGCTGCGTACGCGCCTTGTGCTCGAAGCAGGAGTCGGCGGCGTAGTAGACGTCCAGCCCCGGCATCTTGTTCATGCCCACCACCAGATCCGCCGGCTGGCGGGCCAAGTGCTCGGCGACGCCGGCCGCGAAGCGCCGCTGCCGCGCATGGCTGCGCAGACCGCGCCCGGCAAGCAGCACGAGGTCTATGTCGGCGAGTCGCTCGCCCTCCCAGCGCATGGCGTAGATGCACACCCGGTGTCCCCGCTGCCGGCACAACGTGGCGATCTTGACTAGATCCCGCGCCACGCCGCCGTAGGGAAAGAACTTGAAGATGACAAACGCAACGCGCACGGGGCCAAACCTCAATGCCGTGCCGGCGCCGAGCATGTCCGCTCCTGACGCATCAGTGCCGCCAGCGCCGACCACGCATGGTCCGGCTCCACGCTCGCCAAACAGGCTGGCGCCACGGCGACGCCTCGCCACTTGGCCGGCTCGCCGCGATAGCGGCAGCGTTTCGAGTGGCACGGCGAGCACGCTACGGACGCTGCCAGATTGCGCACATACGGCCCGCGGCAGCCGGTGAGCCGGGAGGCCGTGGGTCCGAACACCATCACCGTCGGTCGCCCCACCGCGGCGCCGAAGTGGGCGAGGCCGCTGTCCACGCCGATGACGCCGCGACTTTTCGCGACGATGTCCAATGCGCCCGCGAGGTCGGTGCGCGGGCAGACTCCGGCAGCGGGCACTGCCGCGGCGATGCGCAGTGCCCGCTCGCGCTCGCCGGCCTGCCACGGCAGCAAGGGCGTCAGTCCCGCCGCGGCGATATGGTGGCCGACCTCGATCCAGAACGCCTCCGGCCACAACTTGGTCTCCCAGGTGGTGCCGTGGGCCAGCACCACGACATCTTCGTGCTGCGACGCCCGGTCGAGGCCGAAGGCGGGGGTGGTAGCGGGCACCTCGTAGCCCAGGGCGGCGGCGAACAGGCGCCTGCTGCGAGTGATGGCATGCTCGCCTCGGGGCACTCGCAGCCGGCGCCCATAGACCAGCGCCGCGGCGCGTTCGCGGGCGCTCGCCGAGTCGAAGCCTACGCATTCGCCACCCCGCGCCCAGCGTCCCACTACGGCGCTCTTGACCAGCCCTTGGGCGTCCAGCACGAGATCGTAGCGCTGCCGTCGCAAGCGGCAATGGAATGCCACGACCTCGCCCCAGCTAGCCAGCGGCGCACGACGCCAGCGGCGAAGCGCCACCGGAAGTACTTTGTCGATGCCGTGGACGCGGGCGGCCAAGGGCTGAAAGCTCTCCTCTACCACCCAGTCGAAACGCACCCCGCGGCGGCTGGCGTCGGCCACCGCCGGCAGCGTGTGGACCATATCGCCCAAGGACGACATCTTCACCAGCAGCACGTTCATCCGCGGGCGAACTCCGCCGGCGGCGTGGCGTCGAAAGCACCGAGTTCCCTCAAGGCGGCGAACACCCGCTGGGACGGGATGCCTTGCAAACAGTTGCGATGGCCTAGAGGACATTCGCGCTGGAAGCAGGGACGGCAGGCAAGTTCTCGTTCGACAATCGCCGCACGCTCGGCCAGCGGCGGCGTGAAGGCTGGCGAACTCGAGCCGTACACGGCCACCACTGGCCGCCGCAGCGCCGCCGCCACATGCAGCAGGCCGGAATCGTTGGCGACCACCGCGCTGGCCGCGGACAGCAGATCCACGGCGTCTGCAAGGCTGGTCTTGCCAGCAAGGGGTACCGCCGGCGAATTCGCAGCGATCTCGGCTGCCCTATGCACGTCGCCAGGGCCGCCGAACATCCACACCCGCGCTCCGGCTTCGGCGCAGTCTCTCGCCAGTTCCGCGAAGCTCACCGTCGGCCAGCGCTTCGCGGAACCGTACTCCGCACCGGGACACAGCGCGATCACCGGGCGATCTGTTCGCAACCCGTGCTTCTCCAGCAGACGCTGACGCGACCCGGCATCGGAACGCAGCCGAGGGCAGCCAGGCGATACATCCGCCAAGGCCGCAAAGCGATCCACCAAGCGTGGCAACCCCTCGGCATCCAGCGGGCGCATGTCGTTCAACAGCCCGAAGCGGCATTCGCCCCGGAACCCGGTACGGCGGGGAATGTCGGCCAGGAACGGCGTCAGCGCCGCCTTGAAGGAGCCGGGCAGCACGATGGCTTGATCGAAGCCGAGCCGCCGCAGGCGCATCGCCACCGCCCACCGCTCGCCGAGGTCCAGCCGGCCGTGGCGGGTTCGGATGCCATGCACGACGGCGACATCGGGCATTCTCGTCGCCAGCGCGACGGTAGCCGCGGGCGCCAGGAAATGCACTTCGGCGCCGCTCGCCGTTCGCGCCGGCACCAACGTATGGGCCATCGTCATGTCGCCCACCCAGGCGGGCGCCACCACCAGCACTCTCGCCACCGGTATTCCTGCCTGCCGCCCTTGTCCGACGCTATCCGCCCACGGGCGTATGCCACTCGGGGTGAGCGTCGCGCCGCCCCCGCACCTGATCGAAGTACAGCGCCTGCAGCCGTTCGGTGATCGGGCCGCGCTTGCTGTCGCCGATGATGCGGCCGTCGAGTTCGCGGATCGGCAGCACTTCGGCGGCAGTGCCGGTGAAGAACGCCTCGTCGGCGATGTAGCACTCGTCCCGGGTGATGCGCCGCTCCACCACGTCGAAGCCCTGCTCCCGGGCGAAGACCAGGATGGTGTCCCGGGTGATGCCCGGCAGGCAAGAGGTGAGTTCCGGAGTGTGGATGCGGCCGTTCTTCACCAGGAAGACGTTCTCGCCGCTGCCTTCGGCGACATAGCCCTCGTTGTCGAGCAGCAGGGCTTCGTCGCAGCCGGCGTCGTGGGCTTCGCGCAGCGCCAGGATGGAGTTGATGTAGTTGCCGTTCGCCTTCGCCTTGCACATTGTGATGTTGACGTGATGACGGGTGTACGAGGAGGTGCGCACGGCGATGCCCTGTTCCCGGGCCTCCGGGTCCATGTAGTCCGGCCACGGCCAGCAGGCGATGGCGGCGTTGACGGAGAGGCCCTCGGCGCGCAATCCCATGCTCTCCGAGCCCAGGTAGACCACTGGCCGCAGGTAGCCCTCGCGCAGGTCGTTGGCGGCGAACACCTCGCGCTGCGCCGCCAGCAGCTCCTCTCGGGAAAAGGGTACCTCGATGCGCAGGATGCGGGCGGAGTCGAACAGCCGCGTGGTGTGGTCGTGCAGGCGAAAGATGCGCGGCCCGCCAGGGGTGTCGTAGGCGCGCACGCCCTCGAACACGCCCACGCCGTAGTGCAGGGTGTGCGTCAGCACATGTACCCGGGCTTGGCGCCAAGGCACCAGTTCGCCGTTCAGCCAGATCCAGCCGTCGCGGTCCGCGAGGGTCGCTTCCGTCATGCCTTTTTCCTCGAATGCCGTGCCGCTTGTTTCGCCAAGGGCAAGATTAGCCGTTGACGACACGCTCATAAAGACGTAATCCGCATGGATATGTCCGCCCTCGAACGATTCCATCCTGAGATCCGACGCTGGTTCGGCACCGCGTTCGGTACGCCGACGGACGTGCAGGAGCAGAGCTGGCCGCGCATCGCCGCTGGCGAACACCTGTTGATCACTGCGCCAACCGGCAGCGGCAAGACGCTCACCGCCTTCCTGTGGGCCATCAATGCCTTCGCCAACGGCGTCTCCGAACCGGGGGCTACCCGCGTACTCTACGTCTCGCCTCTGAAAGCGCTCAACAACGACATCCGGGCCAACCTCGTCGAACCCATCGTGGCGATCCGCGCCTGTTTCGAGGCCAACGGCGCCGCATTCCCCAACCTGCGCGTACAGACCCGCAGCGGCGATACCGAGGCGGGCGAACGTACACGTATGCTGCGGCGGCCGCCGGAGCTGCTCATCACCACGCCGGAGAGCCTGACCCTGCTGTTGACCACGGTACGCGGCCGGCAGGCGCTGTCCACCGTGGAGACCGTCATCCTCGACGAAATCCACTCGGTGGTGGAGAACCGCCGCGGCGTACAGCTCATGACGGGACTGGAGCGCTTGGCGGACATCGCCGGCGAGTTCCAGCGCGTCGCCCTGTCGGCCACTGTGCGGCCGTTGGAAGCGGTGGCGGACTACGTCGGGGGGCGGGATGCGAACGGTGCGCCGCGGCCGGTAGGCATCGTCCGCTCGCAGTCCGCCAAGGCCATCGATTTTCGCGTCCGCTTTCCCGAAGCCGCCCGCGTCGCTGCGGACAACGGCCAGAAGATCTGGGAGCCGCTGTCCGACAGCTTCCGGGATGTGATCGCCGCCAACCGCTCGACGCTGTTCTTCACCAACAGCCGGCGCTTGGCGGAGAAGATCACCTTCAAGCTCAACGCCGACGAGATGGCGCCCGTGGCCTACGCCCACCACGGCTCGCTGGCACGAGAGATCCGCACCGAGGTGGAGTCGCGCCTGAAGGATGGCGACTTGAAGGCCATCGTCGCCACCAACTCCTTGGAACTGGGCATCGACATCGGCGATCTCGACGAGGTGGTGCTGATCCAATCGCCGCCGTCCATCGCCTCGGCGCTGCAACGAGTGGGGCGCGCTGGCCATCGGGTAGGCGAGACCAGCCGCGGCACGCTGTTTCCCACCTTCGCCCAGGACTTCCTGGAAGCCGCGGTGGTGGCCAAGGCGGTGGGCGAGCGTGACATCGAGCCCTTGCGGCCGCTGCACGGCCCGCTCGACGTGCTGACCCAGACCATCGTTTCCTGCGCGGTGTCGGAAGAATGGGCCACGGACGATCTATACCGTACCCTCACCCGCGCCGCGCCCTACTGGGACCTGCCCCGGGAGCACTTCGACTTGGTGGTGGAGATGCTGGCCGGACGCTATGCCGGCACCCGCATTCGCGACTTGAAGCCGCGCCTCGCCTTCGACCGTGTCCGACAGACCGTGAAGGCGCGCAAGGGCGCGGCGCTGGCCCTCTACACCTCCGGCGGCACCATCCCCGACCGGGGCTACTTCACCTTGCGACACGCCGACAGCGGTGCCGTCATCGGCGAACTGGACGAGGAGTTCGTCTGGGAGGCTAGCGTCGGCCAGAACTTCACCTTGGGCACGCAGCACTGGCTGATCCACCGCATCACCCACAACGACGTGCTGGTGAAGAACGCGCCGCTGAAGGCCAGTGCGCCGCCGTTCTGGCGCGGCGAGGTGTTCAACCGAAACTTCTATTTCTCGAAGCGCATCGGCGAATTTCTGGAAACGGCCAACGAGTTGCTGAAGTGTCACGAGGAGGCCGCCTTCCACGCCAATCTGAACGATCTGGGCTTCAACGACGTCGCCGCCGAGGAATTGATCGGCTTCCTGAAGGCGCAGCGCGAAGTGACGGGCCGCGACCTGCCCCACGCCAACCATCTGCTGGTGGAGCATGTCCGTTCCGGCCCCGGCGGCTATGCCGGTCCGGATCGCGAACAGCAGATCGTCCTGCATACCCTATGGGGCGGGCGCGTGAATCGGCCCCTCGCGCTGGCCTTGGAGTCCGCTTGGCGAGAACGATTTGCCAGCATGGCGGATGCCTACGCCGATAACAACGTCATCGTCGTCCAAGTGGGAGCCTCCAGCGGGGATGCGCGAGCGGAACCTCCTCGTAGGGGAGCCTTCAGCGGGGGTGCGCGAGGGGACCCCCCTCGCATGAAGGACGCAGTGGATCCAGCGCTGTTGCTGAGCCTAGTGACGCCAGCCAACTTCGAAGCGCTGCTGCGGCAATCGCTGGAAGGCTCGGGGTTCTTCGGGGCGCGCTTTCGGGAGTGCGCCGGCCGATCCCTGCTGCTTACCAAGCGCCGCTTCAAGGAGCGTATGCCGCTGTGGATGACGCGCCTGCAAGCGAAAAAGCTGATGACATCCGCCAAGCCCTTCGCGGACTTCCCGGTGCTGCTGGAAACCTGGCGCACCTGCCTGCGCGACGAGTTCGACCTCGATGCCGCCGGCGACTTGCTCGAACGCCTTGCCGCCGGCGAACTCGCCTGGTCGGTGGCCAACACCGCGGTGCCGAGCCCGTTCGCGGCCAGCATCGCCTTCAATCAGATCAGTCGCTACATGTACGCCGACGATACCCCGGAGCAAGGCGAGCGGTCGGCATTGTCCGACGACCTCATTCGCCAAGCGGTATTCGACCGCTCCCTGCGTCCCGCCATTGAGGCTGCCGCGATCGCCGATTTCGAGGCTCGTGTCCAACGCACCCGGGACGGCTACGTGCCCGATGGCGACGACGAACTGCGAGAGTGGGTGAAAGAGCGGGTAGCGATTGCCGAGCAGGACTGGTTCGCCGAAGTTCCGGTTCCCGACGGTCTGAACCGCTGGGTTTTCCGCGGACGGACGTTCCTGGTGCATCCCGAGATCGTGGTCGGAGAAGATCCGCTGCGCCAAGCCGGAGAGATGCTGCAATTCTTCGGCCCGCGCACGGCAGAGGAACTGGCCGGCATCCTGCCGTTCGACGACAGCGAGGCGTTGGTGCGCGAGCTCGTCGATGCCGAGGTGATGGTGCAGGGCCCGCTGGTGGCCGGCACCGATGCGGACTACTTCTGCGACGCGGAGAACCTGGAAACCCTGATCCGCTTTCAGCGCGCCGCGGCCCGACCTGTATTCGAACCGCGTCCGGCCACGGATCTGTCGCCCTTCCTGGCCCGCTGGCACGTCTTCGGCGTCGAGCCGTCCCGGGAGCGATTTCTGGATGCCGCCGATCGGCTGCGCGGCTATCCAGCGCCAGTGGGATTCTGGCTCGACGAAGCGTTCCCCCCGCGCCTGTCCGGTGTCGCCCTGGACAGCTTGGAAACCGCCGCCTCCCACGACGGTCTGGCGTGGCGCGGCATGGGGCGGGAAACGGCCGCCGTCGGCTTCGGCGAGGACTTCGACTTGCTTGCGCCGGCGGCGGGAAACGGCGACGCCGATGAGGATGTCGCGGCACTGTTCAAGGATCCCGACGCCCGCTACACGTTCTCGCAGCTGCTCGACGAATCCGGCCAGGACGCCGATGCGTTCAACGCCGCGTTCTGGCAGGCCGTGTGGGGTGGGCGCATCGCCGCCGACGGCTTCCAGCCCTTGGCAGCAGGCAGAAGCCGCCGCTACCAGCTACACGACGCGACTGCTGCGCAGTCGCCCCGCGATTCCGCTTTGCGGAATCGCCAAGCGGACGGCACCCCGTCGGCGCGGTTGCGCGACGCGACTGCTGCGCGGTCGCCCCGCGATTCCGCTTTGCGGAATCGCCAAGCGGACAGCGCCCTGTCGGCGCGGACCGGCAGGCGGCGCGCCTCGGCGCACAGCCGAGCCAAGGCGCGGGGCGTCGCTCTGGGCTGGCCGGGCACTTGGTATCGGGTGTCCGCCGGGAGATCTTCGGCGGATGCTCTCGAGCAGCTGGAAACCGGCAAGGAGCGCTGCCGAATGCTGCTGGAGCGCTACGGCATCCTCACCCGCGAACACGCCAACCGCGAAGGCGGCCTGTGCCGCTGGGCGGCGGTATTCCCGGCGCTGCGCATCATGGAGCTTGCCGGCGAAGTGGTCGCCGGCCTGTTCTTCAAGGACTTCTCCGGCCCCCAGTTCGCCCTTCCCCAAGCAGTACGCCAGCTGGAACGGTTGCAGAAGGCCGGCGCATCGTTCTGGATCAATGCCCTGGACCCGGCCTCACCCTGCGGCCTCGGCCTGCCGGAACTGCCCCAGCGCCGCCTCGCGAACCACTTGGGCTGGTTCGAGGGCACCCTGGCCATCGTCTCGGAAAACCACGGCCGCCGCCTGACCATCCATCTGCACCCGGACGATCCTGGCCTCGACGCTCTGCTACCCTATCTCGTCGCCCTCTGCCGAACCCGCCGGCGCATGGATACGGAAACCGTCAACGGCCAGCCGCTGGGCGCCAGCCCCTACTTGCCCGCCCTGTCCCGCCATCTGAACGCGGTGGCGGACCACAAGGGCGTCTACTTCCAAGCGCAAGGCGCATAGGACGAACGATGGACGAACTACGCGAGACCTTCCACGTCGAACGGACGTTGGCCACGGTGTGGGAACGGCTGCGACTGCCCACCGAAACCGCTTCCGGCCATTGCCGCATCCCCGGCTTCCCGGACCTCGACGGCAAGCCCGGCTGCCTCGCTGCCATCGCGGCAAGCGAGCCGCAGCGGTTGTTGCGGGGGCGCAAGAAGAACCCGCCCTGCGCCGGTACCGAGATCGAAATCGAAATCGGCCCCGCCAACGCTTCCGGCTGGCCCGCCCGCGTCACCGTGGCGCAGTCCGGATTCCCCGCAGCGATGGCGGCCATGGGCGACATGACCGTCGCCCACTGGCGGCAAATCGTCGCCGACTTCCGCCTCTATCTGGAACAGGACGTCGTAGCGCCGGCAACGGTTTGGGGCGCCAGCCTGGGCGCAGCGCCGCAGCAGACGCCGATAGGCCTAGTGCTGGCCGCGGTCGACAAGGGCGGCTTCGCCGACCGCAGCGGCATGCGCGACGGCGACCTGCTGCTGACCTTGCGCGGCATCCGCATTCACGACATCGGCCAGCTCTGGACGGTGCTGGCGCTGTCGAATCCGGGCGACGATGCCGCCGTCTCCTGGGTGCGCGACCGACAGCGGCGCATCTCGTCCGCTCCGCTGTAGCGGCAGGCCGCAGTTGCCGAGGTCGGATATGCCGTTTGCCTGGGCGGGCAAGGCGAGCGATGGCGAACAGGAGCGGCGGCGAGGAACGAACGAGCGCGGACGAAAATCCACCAACGCCGCCTGTCGCCCGCTATTGCGCGGCCCGGCCAGCAGGTTGCGGCCAGCCGCCGTCGCAGTAGATTTTCTCGCCGGTGATATAGGTGTTCTGGTTGGACACCAGGAAGCGCACCACGTTGGCCACATCCTCAGGCTGGCAGACCTTGCCGAAGGGCATCGTTGGATCCAGGGTGCGCATGTCCGTAATGCCGGCGGTCGCCTTCATTAGCCGACGTCCCATCTCCGTCTCCACCAAGCCGGGTGCGACGATGTTGACGCGGATGCCGTTGGGCCGCTCCTCTCGGGACAAAGTCACCGCCAGCGCCTCCATGGCCGCCTTGGCCATGTTGTACGGACCGCCGTTGGCGGCGAGACCGCGCGAGGCGACGCTGGAGATCATCACGATGTCGCCACGGTCGAGGCTGCGCATCTTGGGAATGACCAGCTTCGAGAGGTAATGCGAGCCGAAGGCGTGTGTGGCCACCACCCGGCGCAGTTCCGCCGGCTCCGTGTCCACCACGGACAGACCGCGGCTAGCGATGCCGGCATTGTTCACCAGGATGCTGACAGGGCCGAGCTCCTGCTCCACTAGCGCCACCATTGCAGCGGCATGGTCGTAGTCGTCTACGGTGGCATGGTAGATGCGGGCTTTGCCGCCGCTGTGGACGATCTGATCGACGGTGGCCTGCGCCGCATCCGTATCGCGACGACAGTTCACCGCCACCGCGGCGCCGTCGGCCGCCAGCGCCAAGGAGATCGCCCTGCCGATGCCGCGGCCGCCGCCGCTTACCAACGCCACTCGGCCTGCCAGGGGCATCGCCGTCACCGCCCCGTGAACTGCGGGTCCCGCTTGTCCAGGAACGCCCGGACGCCTTCCGCGTGGTCGCGCGTACGGCCAGCCTCGGCTTGCAGGCGGGCCTCGAGATCGAGTTGCTGCTCGTAGGCGTTGTGCCACGTCGCCCAGTAGGCGCGGCGAATCAGCGCCAGCGACGCCGGGCCGTCGGCAAGCTGGGCGGCGATGGCCATGGCACCTTCCATCAACGCCTCGTTGTCGTCGTAGACGCGGTTCACCATGCCCCAGGCGGCAGCCTTTTCCGCCGGCAGGCGCTCAGCCAGCAAGGACAGTTCCACGGCCCGCCCCCAACCCACCAGGCGCGGCAGCAGGAAGGTGGCACCGCCATCCGGCACTAGGCCGATGCGGGCGAATGCCTGCAGGAAGAAAGCGCTCTTGGAGGCGCAGACGATGTCGCCCATGAGCGCGAAGCTCATGCCCACCCCGGCAGCGGCGCCGTTGACCGCAGTGACGATGGGCATGTCCAGATCGCGCAGGGCGAGCAGCAGAGGGTGATAGGCGCTGCGCAGCGAACCGCCGGCGCCCTGACCCTTTGCGCCCCCCTCGCCGCCCCGATCGGCGAGATTGGCGCCGGCGCAGAAGCCGCGCCCAGCGCCGGTGACGACTAGGCACCGCGCCCCGTTGCGCGGATCCTGGACCGCGCCGATGGCTCCTTGGATGCCGTCGAGCATGGCGCCGCCGATGGCGTTCATCACCTCCGGATGATTGAACGTCAGCACCGCCACCTTGTCCTCGAAATCAAGGTCCACGAAATCGAAGTCGACCTGCTTGAACGCCAAACCGCTTTCTCCCGCAGCATCACCGCCCTCCGACCATACCTCAGATAGGCGACAAACGCACGGTGGAACGATGGGCAGCCGCCGCCGGGCAGAAGGGGCCATAGGTGTCCCGAGCCCCGTCACCCGCCGGTCGGCGCTCATGGGATAAACTTCCCCGAGCATCAAGGAGCCATTGGCTCGCAACGAAGCCATGCCGTATCGCATATCGGAAACAAAACGCGGCTGGTACCGCGCGGTATCGGCGCGAGCGAGGCAGCGAAAAAAGGCCGCCAGCGATGGCGAGCTGGAGTACGAACCGCGTACTGTCAACGTGCCGGCCCTCAAGCCGGAGAGGCTGATGCCCCAGCAGCGACGGCATGGTTTGCGGGCGCTGTCGCTGTTTTCTGGCGGCGGAGGTCTGGACTTGGCTTTCGAACACGCTGGCTTCGAGTACGCCGCCAGTTTCGACATCCTGGACTTCTGCGGCAACACGCTGCGCCGCAACCGCCCGGCGTGGCGGGTTTTCTCCGGCCCGGACGGCGATGTTGGCCAAGTCGACTGGTCTGCCTTCGACGACACCGTCGATGTGATCCATGGTGGCCCACCCTGCCAACCCTTCTCTATCGCAGGCAAGCGCAACGGCGGCTTTGACAATAGAGACATGTGGCCGGCGTTCACTGAAGCGGTACTCAAGGTGCAGCCAGCGGCGTTCGTCGCAGAGAATGTTCCCGGGTTGCTGGATCCGAAGTTCAGTCGATATGTGGACGAGATCGTCCTCGGCCCTTTGGCGACCAACTACCATGTGCAGAAATTTCGCCTTACTGCGACGGACTTCGGGGTGCCCCAAGTCCGCAGACGAGTCATTTTCGTCGGCTTCGCGTCGCGCACAGCCGCCGGCAGGTATCGGATGCCGCAGCCAACGCACCGTCCCGGCAACGAGCTGTTTCCGGCCGACCGGACCATGGGTGCTCGAGATGCTCTCGGATTTCCGGCCATCGGTTTCGACTGCTCCGCGCCAACGCTTCGATCCGGCTTTACCGGCCCCAGGAAGTCCACCAGCATCTTGAACAGCAAGGCTAGCCAAGCCGTCTGGAAGAGGCTGTGCATCTGGCCCAACGGAGTGCAGAAGAGCCGTGCGGCAGCCATTCGGTTGCCGCCGGGAAACGGCCATCTCAGATTGTCGGTGCAGGATTGCGCCGTGCTCCAGGGCTTTCACGAAGACTGGATCTTCGAGGGTGCCGCCTATCAGGTGCTCGGACAGATCGGCAATTCCGTATGCCCACCAGTGGGATACGCCATAGCAAGAACCGTGGCCGCAGCGCTCGGGGCCTAAGCGGCTTTCCAGGACGACAGACGCGAGGCGGAAATGCGCCTGCTCATCGGACTGCGGGAGGGCGTGGGCGGTCGGGCGTCGACGCGTTCTACGACTTCGCGGCCGACGGTGATCGCTACGCCACGCCCATAGAACTGAAGTCGACGACGGCGCGGTCCGTTTCAACTGCACGGGACGTCGGCCCGGAGCACTTGGTCAAGTGGCGCAATCGGGTATGGATTATCGGGTTCTACAATGCCTCCGGAGATGTACTCGAAAGTCTGCTGGCGCTCGGCCCGGACGACATGGAGCCTCGGGTCGGGCGAGTCGAGAGGTACGTCGCACTGGACTTCGCCATCGGCGAGCGGATCGCCCACCGGCTCGCGTTGGAGGACCTGTGCATCATCTGTGGAGAAAAGAGCGTGTACCGCCTCGATGACGCACAGACCCTGCAAAAACGACAATGGAGCAAAGACAGATATATCTCGGAGATGGACGTAACCGACGGCTACAGCCCCGACAGGATGCTGCACATGCTCAGGCTGAGAGCACAGTACTTGAACGCTTGGGGCGCAACGTTGAACAACCCGCATATACCCAAGCGGTTCTTCTCCAATTCCCAGGACCGGACGATAGCTTTGCGAGAGGACAACGCCGAGGAAGTGCGAGCCGCCATCCGCGCCAGCATCCGCTCGACAACCCTCGCCAACGCGACACTGCGCGAGATTGCGAGAAACCGAAACTGAACCCCTGCGTATTCCAGGCCAAGGCCCGGGGCTGACGCAGCCCCGGTTTCAGTCACGCTACGGAGCAGTCCGTTCGGCCAAGGTGTCGGCCCATCGGAGAGGCTTGAGCTAGGGTGCCGCCGATTGAGGGCTGCGCCGGCCGTCGTCGAGCCGGCGGCCGCTTCGCGGATTGATGCGTTCGTACATTTTGCTACTACAATCGCAGGCATGGAGATCGCTTCCACCGCTCTTGCCCTGGCCACCGACGAGGATGCGGCGGCCATCGCCAAGCTGTCTCGAGACGAGATCGAGCGCGGTCTCGACTGGCGCTGGCGACCGCCTGCCATCCGTCGGATGATCGCCAATCCAGACGTCGCGGTGCTCTGCGCCCGGTGTCGGATCGAGCCGCCCGCTAGTGCCGGCCAGACCGCCCTCGGTGGCTTCGGGATCATGGAGTTCGGCCTGGAACGTGCGCATCTGGTGCTGCTGGCCGTGCAACCGCGGCTGCGCCGCCAGGGTCTGGCGCGCCAGATCCTGAACTGGCTGGAAACTTCGGCGCACACCGCCGGCATCAGCGAGATCCGCCTCGAGGTGCGCGCCGACAACAGCGGCGCTCGCAAGTTCTACGCCGCCTTGGGCTTCCGTCGCGGCGATTATCTGCCGGGCTTCTACCAGGGGCGGGAAGCGGCCTTCCGAATGACCAAGAGATTGGCGCCGAGAATACGGCGGCAGCGTCTGCGACGGCCGTCCTTGGGGCGATAGCTCAGCTTCGGCCTACCAGCAGCGAACCGATCAACGCCGCGGCGACGCCCGCAGTGATCGTCATGGAGTCGCCGCCGCTGGCGACGAGGGCACGCAACGGTTGCCACAGCAGCGCCAAGCCAGCGACGATCAGCACCGCCCCAGCGGCCCGTCGCCAGCAGGCTTGGCGGTGCTGGCCGTCAATGGCGCGGGCGAGCCGGTCCATGGCTTGGCGCTGGATGTTCGCCAAACGATCCAGTTCGCCGAGCTTGTAGGCCGCGGAGGCGACCAGTTCCGGCAGCCGCGGCAGTTCGGCCGCCAGCGCCGGCGCGTTCTCGGCCAAGTTCTTGAAGAACGCCTTGGGGCCGTGGCGTTCGCGCATCCACGCTTCCATGAACGGCTTGGCGGTGCTCCACAGGTCGAGATCCGGGTAGAGCTGGCGGCCAAGCCCCTCAATGTTGAGCAGCGTCTTCTGCAGCAGTACCAGCTGCGGCTGCACTTCCATGTCGAACCGCCGAGCGGTCTGGAACAGCGCCACCAGGAAGTGGCCGAACGAGATGTCCTTCAGCGGGCGTTGGAACAGCGGCTCGCACAGTTGGCGCACCACGGCCTCGAACTCGGCGGCATCGGTGTGCGCCGGAATCCAACCGGATTCGATATGCAGTCGAGCGATGCGCCCGTAGTCGCGGTTGAAGAAGGCGACGATGTTTCGCGCCAGGTAGGCTTGGTCCTCGTCGCTCAAGTGCCCGATGATGGCGCAGTCGATGGCGATGTAGCTGGGATTCGCCGGATCCGTCGTGTCCACGAAGATGTTGCCCGGATGCATGTCGGCGTGGAAGAAGTTGTGCTTGAACACCTGGGTGAAGAATGTCTCGACGCCGCGTTCGGCGAGCTTCTTCATGTCCGTGCCAGCGCATTCCAAGGCTTCGATGTCGGCGATGGAGGTGGCGTGGATGCGCTCCAAGACGAGCACGGATTCGGCGCAGCGCTCCCAATGCACCTTGGGCGCGTAGAGCAGTTCGGAACCCGCGAAGTTGCGCCGCAGAGTGGCGGTGTTGGCAGCTTCCTTGAGCAGGTTCAGCTCGTCGAAGATGGTATGTTCGTAGTCTCGCACCACCGCCTTCAGCTTGAGCCGCCGGGCCTCCCGGGAGATGCGCTCGAGCAGCGTCGCCATGGTGTGGATCAGCGCCAGATCCTTGCGGATCACCTGGTCGATGTTCGGGCGGATCACCTTGACCACGACCTCGTCGCCGGCCCGAGTGGTGGCGGCATGAACCTGAGCCAAGGACGCGGAGGCCAAAGGCTGCCGCTCGAAATGGGCGAACAGCTCGTCGATGGCACCGCCCAGGCTCGCCTCGATGCGGGCGATGGCCGCCGCGCTGGAAAACGGCGGCACCCGATCCTGCAAGCGAGCCAACTCGTCGGCGTAGTCCGGCGGCAGCAGGTCCCGGCGCGTGGACAGGATCTGGCCGAACTTGACGAAGATCGGCCCAAGATCCTCCAGCGCTTCCCGCAGTCGCGCCGCGTCGGGTTTGGCCGGAGTCGGCAGCAGCCGCAAGGGGGAAGCGCGATACCACCAATAGCGGCCGGCGAAGCGGGCGATGTTTCGATCCAGGCGGTGGTGCAGCACCGTGAACAGGATCTTGGCGATCCGGCCGATGCGCGTCACTGCTCTGACGAGGGAGCGCAGTCCTCGTGCATACCGCCCCTCTCCCGCGCCGGCTCGTCCTGCGAAGCCGCCTCGGCGAAGTTCTCCAGTGCCCGCAGTCGTTCCTCGAAGACCTGTACTCGTGCCCGCAGCGCGACGACCTCCTGCTTCAGTTCGTCGTCTCCGCGCCCGGGCCAGTCCGGCAGCCATTCCGGCAGATGGCCGCGCACCGCGTTGGCAAGCCCCTCGAAAGCGGAGCGAGCGGCCCGGGCGCCGACACGGAAGGCGTCGGTGGCATCTTGGGGAAGGTATTCGGCCACTGGCGGCAGCTCGAGATGCGGGCGGAACGAATCCCGGAAATCGTTGAAGACATCGCCATCGCCCAGAATCGCGATGGCCTCGCTGTTGCCGGCCAGGGCCGACAGCACGGCGACTGGCGAACCGCGCACCGTTGCATCCGCCGGACTGTCGCTGGTTCGGACCTGCACTGCCGGTTTCCCGACCCGGGACTCGAAGCCGATCACCAAGCGCTGATCGAAGGATTCGATGGCGATGGACTTGCCGGCCAGCCGTTCGCCGCATCGGCGGGCGTCGGCGCTGGCGACGATGGCCGCGGACAACGCCAAACGCAGGGCTTCGGCGATGGTACTCATTTGAATCCTCGGTGAATGGCCACGACGCCGGCAGCCAAGCTGCGAACTTCCACGGCGTTGAAGCCGGCCTGCTCCATCGTCAGCCGAAAGGCTTCCTGGTCCGGATGGCGGTCGATGGATTCGACCAGATAGCGATACGGCGCCGCGTCGCCGACCACAGCCGCGCCAAGCGCTGGCCAAGTACGTTGGAAGGCGCGGTAGGCGCAGGCCAGCAGCGGCGCTGTCACCTTGGAGAACTCCAACACCACGGCTACGCCGCCCTCGCGCAGCACCCGGCGCATCTCCCGCAGCCCCGCGTCCTTGTCCGTGAAGTTGCGCACCCCGAAGGCGACCAGCACGGCGTTGAAGGATTGATCGGCGAATGGCAGCGCCTCGGCGGCTGCCTGCACCTGGACGATATTGGCGCAGCCGCGGTCCAGCAGGCGATCGCGGCCGGCATCCATCATCGCGCGATTGCGGTCCGCCAGCACCACGCGGCCGTCGGCGCCAGCCGAGGGCGATGCCAACGCCGCCACGTCGCCAGTGCCGCCGGCGAGGTCGAGCACGCAGTGCCCCGGACGCAACCGCGCCATCTCCACCGCGGTGCGTTTGAGCAGCCGGTGGGTGGTCAGCGACATGACATCGTTCATAAGGTCGTAGCGGACGGCTACGGCATTGAACACGCCGCCCACCCGGCGCGTCTTCTCGTCCGGCGCCACCCGTTCGGCGCCGAAATCCACGGCCTTGTCCATGGCGGCTAGTGTAGCCGTTAAAATCTCCCAGGTCGTGCGGGTGAACTCGCAGGTAGTGCGTTCATTTGAAATTGGATGAGCCGTGCCACTGCGGCTTCCGCTGCATAACGCCACGGACGGAACAACTGTCCGCCGCCAAGCTGGTTCGGCGAGCAGCGGCAGCGTCAAGGCGATCGCCCCGCGGAGACCGCCGCCGTGCGGAACCCCTGCCAAGCCAGCGGCGTGCATCCGAACCAAGGAGCCTGGCCCGCAGGCCGGATGCCCCGCAAGCGGCAAAAGTCGAACTGATCCACTGCCAATCCTTCTGCTGCGGCATCCACTCGCGCGGCGGGCGGTTTCGTTGCTCCCGCCCCCTTCGCGCGGCCAAGGGAAAAGTTCCAAGAACCAGCGCACGGATGTTCGACGGCCCGACGGCATGGCCCCGCCTGCCGGTCGAATAGGGGTGAAGTCCAGGCAGGCACGGAATCGGAGGACGTCGATCGGCCCCAGCCCGTCGCCGATTTCCGCCAAGCTGGAGACGGTGCGGACGCCGACCGCATCCAGGGCCGATGGCACATCCTGGCAACGGCCCGGGAACGAGGAGGCCCCGCCAAGCCTCGCTGCCGCCAAGCCCAGCCGCCTCAGAAGCGCGCCTCGACGGCGATGTTCACCGCTCCGGCGCTTCCGCCCAGAGGGCGGTCGACGCGCGCCGCGCCGAACTCCACCCCGAGCAGCGACCGCTCGCCGACGGCGCGGTCCAGCCGCACCCCCCAGCGCTGGCGCAGCGTCGACTCCCCGGCCAGGCGCAGTTCGCCGAACGGCGTCAGCACGCCGGCCGCGCAGGGCAGCGCCACGCCGTACTCCAGCCGCCCCTCCAGCGCCCACGGGTCCCGGTCCGGCCCGCGCCGGGACGTTCCGCCGGCGCGGGCCGCGCGCAGCGCGTCCTCGCGCCACATCGCCTCCACGCCGCCGAAGTCCGCCGCCCCCCAGCGCGGCGCCAGCGACGCCGCCAGGCCCAGGCCGTCCGCGCCCGCCTTGACGCGCAGGTTCGCGCTGGCGCCGAACTCCTCGATCGACGAAGCCGAATGCGCCGCCAGCCAGCGCGCCCGCACCTCCCCTTCCAGCCGTTCCGATCGGTAGCGGGCGCCGCCCGCCAGCTCCAGACCGCCGCCCGGCAGGCCGCCGCCGCCGTCGTAGCGGCCGCTGGCCTGCCAGAACGGCCGCAGCGAGCCGCCGCCCGGCAAGGCGAGCGCGTGCTCGCCCTCCACGCCCACGCGGAGCCGGCCCACGGACGCCGAAAGACCGCTCGCGATGCCGTCCGGCGGCCCGCCGTCCGTCCACAAGCGCGCGAAGCCGGCGTCCGCCAGCAGCGACAGCGACAGCGCCCCGAAGTCCGCAAGCCCCTGGCGGACGCCGAAGGCGCCCAGGCCGAGGCCCAGGCCGCTCGTTTCCGTTCGCGGCGCGCCATCCCGCTCCAGCGAGGCCGCGCCGAAGCCGAGGCCGGCGACGCCCCACACTTCCAGGCCGCTCGCCAGCCGCCCGTGCAGGTACGGATGCACCGCGTTCAGGCGGGTGCGCAGCAGGCCGTCGCCGGCGGACTCGTCGATCTCGAAGCCGTAGCCCGTCTCGCCGCGGCTGCGCGCCAGGGCGACGCCGGCCAGCCAGTCCTCGCCCAGGCGCCCGTCGACGCCCAGGTAGAACGACCGCAGGTCGCCGTCGTAGCTGCCATGGGCCGTGTCGCCGCGGAACGCCTGGGCGTCGTTCGCGCCCCACAGCGTCCAGCCCGACGCCGGCGGTCCCTCGCCCCGCGCGCCGAGGGAGACGGCGAAGCGCCGGCCGAACAGACTGCCGAGCGACGCCCTGTCCGCCCTGCCGCAGGCCGGCCCGGTTTGCCGGACGCCGAACGGCCGCCGGTCGCAAGCCCCGCCCAGGGCCGTGGACGGATCGCCCCGCGCATCGAAGCCGTGCGCGCCGCCGGCGAACGCTCCCGCGTCCCGGCCAGCCGGACGCGGCCCCTCGGCGCGGACGGAGCCGCCCGCCAGACGGAGCGGCGCCGCCGGCCCGGCCCGGAAGCGGGCGCCGATCACCTCGACGGCGCTGGCCAGATGGGCCCGGCCCTGGGCCGCCAGCGCGTCTTCCAGGACGGCCCGCTCCGCCGCCTGGGCGCGGGTGTCCACGATGTGCGCCGCGTCGTCCTCGACGGCGCGCTCGCCAAGGCCCGACGCCGCGGCGCCGTCCGGGCCGGCGACGGCGCCGCCGTTCAGCTGCAGCGCGTCCGCGGCGATGCTGACGCCGTCCAGATCCTGGTCGCCCAATACCACCGCGTAGCGGAAGAACAGCACGTCGGCCTCCCCCTGCGGGGGCACCGGATCGGCGAGCGCAGCCTTGGTGCCGATGCCGAACCAGAGACCGGGGGCGCCGGCCGCGGTCACCGGACGGTCGAAGCGGACCGCCGCTTCGACCGTCTCGCCGGCGGTGTAGACGCCGTCCGGGCCGGGATCGGAGACGATCGCCATGCCCTCGACCCGCAGCGCGGCGGCGCTCGACATGTCGTCCACGCACTGGGCCACCCTACGCTTTTGGATGCTCTCCGCCCAAGTCCAGAAAGCCGCATTATCTTTGGGAATGCACGCAACGATTTCCCCTTTGTCGATGTCTACAAGCTGGGGATACACGTAGAACAGCTCCAGCTTCTTGAGATTCATCAGACTAGAAGGCAGCGCATCCGTCAGCGCATTGACCTCCAGATTCAACTGACGGAGATTAGACAGGTTGCCCAGTTCCGTCGGAACCGACCCCTTCAGTCCCATATTGCTGCTCAGCCACAACATCTCGAGACTGGACAAGTTGCCTAGTTCCGGCGGAATCGGACCCCCCAGGTTATTGTGGTTCAGAGCCAATATCCGGAGACTGGACAGGCTGCCCAGTTCCGGCGGAATCGAGCCACTTAGCTGATTTTCGTCTAGCTGCAAATGATAGAGACTGGACAGGTCGCCCAGTTGCGTCGGAATCGAACCCGTCAGATTGTTTTTTGACAGATACAACTTCTGGAGCCTGGACAGGCTGCCCAGTTGTGTCGGAATCGTACCCGTCAGCCCATTGTCGGCCAGCGACAACGCACGAAGCCTGGACAGGCCGCCCAGTTCCGACGGAATCGAACCCGTCAGATTGTTTTGGGACAGCCCCAACACCTCGAGATTGGACAAGCTGCCCAGTTGCGTCGGAATCTTACCCGTCAGATTATTTTTTGACAGAACTAGACCCCCTAGACTGGACAGGCCGCCCAGTTGCGTCGGAATCTTACCCTTCAACCCATTGCCATACAAATCTAGAACCCTTAGGCTGGACAGGCTGCCCAGTTCCGACGGAATCTTACCCGTCAGATTATTTTTTCCTAGATATAGACCCCTTAGGCTGGACAGGCCGCCCAGTTCCGACGGAATCTTACCTGTCAACCCATTGCCGGTCATATTTAGAACCTCTAGGCTGGACAGGCCGCCCAGTTCCGACGGAATCGGGCCATTTAGATTATTCTCTTTAAGTATCACCTTTACAACACGTCCATTGGACACGTCGACGCCATACCAGGAATCAAGGGCTTTAGGCTTGGGAGCTTTTTTCACAGACGGGGACCAATTGGCCTTTTCGGTCCAGCTATCCCCGCCTGTCGCGTTGTACAAGGCGACCAGCGCCCGCCAGTCGTCCTCGATTGTGCCTGAGTCGGATCGCGCGGAACAGCGCGGACCGTCGTCCTTGGTTTTGATGCGACCCAACCATTCCTCGAACACTTCGTTCGCTGGCACGCACAGCGCGATTTCACCGCGGGGCGAAACCTGGGAACTCCACCTAAATTGCTTCAGTTTGTGCAGTCTTGTCAGGGCGATAGGCAGACTTCTCATTAGCTGATTGGCAGACAGATCCAGTTCCTTCAGTTTGGACAGGTCGCCCAGTTCGGATGGAACCGAATCCGTCAGCTGATTTTCGTCCAGGATCAATATAGTGAGTTCGGACAAGCCGCCCAGTTCGGATGGAATCGAATCCGTCAGCTTGTTGCCTGACAGATCCAGCTCCTCCAGTTTGGACAGGTCGCCCAGTGCCGGCGGGATCGGCCCCTCCAATCCATTGTTGCTCAGATCCAAGGACGTCACGCGCCCGCCGGACACGCTAACGCCGTGCCAGGAATGAAGCTCTTCAGGCGTGGGGACTTCTTCCGACGACAAGGACCAATTGGTATCGTTGTCCCATTCAGTCCCGCCCGTCGCGTTGTACAAGGCGACCAGCGCCCGCCAGTCGTCCTCGACTGTGCTAAGAAGCTCACATTGCGGACCGCTGTTGCTGGCTACAGTACTCCTCAACCATGCCTGGAACGCTTCGTCCCTTGGCGCGCACAGCGGGGTTTCACCGTCGGCCACATCCTGGGAACCCCAGCGGAAATCGGCCAGCTGGTACAGACTTGTCAGAGCGGAAGGCAGCTTGCCCGTCAGCCCATTGCCTTCCAGGGCCAACGTCACAAGATCGAACAGGCCGCCCAGTTCGGACGGAATTGAACCCGTCAGCGTGTTGCCAGACAGATTCAGTTCCTTCAGTTTGGACAGGTCGCCCAGTTCGGACGGAATCGAACCCGTCAGGTTGTTGCTGCCCAGATCCAAGGACACCACACGCCCTTCTTCGGACACGTCAACGCCATACCAGGACTCAAGCGTTTCGGCCGTAGGAGCATCGCCTTCCAAAGACGAGGACCATCCGGTCTTATCGGTCCAGCTTCCGCCGTCCGTTGCGTTGTACAAGGCGACCAACGCCCGCCAATCGCCCTCGGTCGAGTCTGAGTCGATCTCCCTTCTGGACCTGCCGGAACAGTTCGGACCGCTGCTGGTTTCAATTTTCTGCAACCAATCCTGGAATATTTCCTCTGTTGGCGCGCACAGCGGGGTTTCACCGCCAGCCTGACCCCAGTGGAACCAGCTCATGTTGTTGAGGCTTGTCAGAGCGGAAGGCAGTTCGCCCGTCAGCTGGTTGCCAGACAGATCCAGCTTCTTAAGCTTGTTCAGACCGGTCAGTTCCAGCGGGATCGACCCTGTCAGATCATTATTATGAAGATGCAGCTCCTCGAGGCTGGCCAGATCGCCCAGCTCCAGCGGGATCGAACCCGTCAGCTGGTTGCCACGCAGATCTAGCGCCTCGAGGCTGGCCAGATCGCCCAGATCCGACGGGATCGAACCCGTTAGCTGGTTGTAGCCCAGAAATAGCATCTCGAGGCTGTCCAAACCGTCCAGCTCCGACGGGATCGAACCCGTCAGATCATTATTATGAAGATGCAGATCCTTGAGGCTGGCCAGATCCCCCAGTTCCGACGGGATCGAACCCGTCAGCTTATTTTCATCCAGAACTAGCTTCTCGAGGCTGTCCAAACCGCCCAGATCCGACGGGATCGAACCCGTCAGCTTATTGCCATGCAGATCTAGCACCTTGATGCTGGCCAGATCGCCCAGCTCCGACGGGATCGAACCCGTCAGCTCATTGTGACCCAGAGATAGCCTCTCGAGGCTGGCCAGATCGCCCAGCTCCGGCGGGATCGAACCCTCCAGTCTGTTGCTGTTCAATTCCAAGGACACCACGCGCCCGTCGGACACGCCAACGCCATACCAGGAATCAAGCGTTTCGGCCGTAGGAGCATCGCCTTCCAAAGACGAGGACCATTTGTCCTTTCTGGTCCAGCCATCCCCGCGCGTCGCGTTGTACAAGGCGACCAGCGCCCGCCAGTCGTCCTCGATTGTGCCAAGCCCGCAGCTCGGACCGTCGTCCTTGGTTTTAATATCGTTCAACCATGCCTGGAACGCTTTGCCCCTTGGCGCGCACAGCGGGGTTTCACCAGCGGCCACATCCTGGTCATCCCAGCGGAAAACGTCCATCTGGACCAGACTTGTCAGAGCGGAAGGCAGCTTGCCCGTCAGCCGATTGCCGTCCAGATACAACCGCTCGAGTTTGGACAGGCCGCCCAATGCGTACGGAATAGAACCCGTCAGCAGATTGCCAGACAGATCCAGTTCCTCCAGTTTGGACAGGCCGCCCAGTTCGGAGGGAATCGAACCCGTCAGCCGGTTGCCGGACAGTTCCAGTTCCTTCAGTCCGGCCAGGTCGCCCAGTTCGGAGGGAATCGAACCCGTCAACTCGTTGCTGTCCAGATCCAAGGACACCACGCGCCCGGCGGACACATCGACGCCGTGCCATAAATCGAGCTCTGAAGCCGAGGGAACTCCATCTTCCGTAGACGAGGACCAATTGTCCTTTTTGGTCCAGCCATCCCCGCCCGTCGCGTTGTACAAGGCGACCAGCGCCCGCCAGTCGTCCTCGATCTCGCCAAGCCCACAGTTCGGGCCGCGGCTGGTTCCAATGCTATCCACCCATTTCTGGAACGCTGCGTCCGTTGGCGCGCACAGCCGGGTTCCGCCGTCGGCCACAACCTGGGGACCCCAGCGGAAAACGGCCAGCCGTTCCAGACTTGTCAGAGCAGAAGGCAGCTCGCCCGTCAGCCGGTTGCCGGACAGATCCAGATTCTCCAGTTTGGACAGGTCGCCCAGTGCCGGCGGAATCGCACCCGCCAGCTTGTTGCCGGACAGGTCCAGATCCTTCAGTTGCGACAGGTCGCCCAGTGCCGGCGGGATCGAACCCGTCAGCCGGTTGCCGGACAGATCCAGATCCTTCAGTTGCGACAGGTCGCCCAGTCCGGAGGGGATCGAACCCGTCAGCTCGTTGCTGCCCAGTTCCAAGGACACAACGCGCCCGGCGTCGACCGTGACGCCGTGCCAGGATTCGAGCTCTGCAGCCAAGGGAGCTTTTTCCGTAGACGAGGACCAATTGTCCTTTTCGGTCCAGTCAGCGCCGCCCGTCGCGTTGTACAAGGCGACCAGCGCCCGCCAGTCGTCCTCGATTGTGCCAGGCCCGCAGTTCGGACCGCTCCTGGCCCCAATATTCCTCAGCCATGTCTGGAACGCTTCGCCCCTTGGCGCGCACAGCCGGGTTCCACCGCCGGCCACATCCTGGGAGTGCCAGTAGAAAGCGTCCAGCTGTTCCAGACCTGTCATAGCGGAAGGCAGCTCGCCCGTCAGCCGATTGCCGGACAGGTCCAGTTCCTCCAGTTTGGACAGACTGCCCAGTGCCGGCGGAATCGAACCCGTCAGGCGATTGCGATGCAGATACAGTTTCTCCAGGTTGGCCAGACCGTCCAGCACGGAAGGCAGCTCGCCCACCAGCCGGTTGCCGGACAGATCCAGATCCTCCAGTTGCGACAGGTCGCCCAGTGCCGTCGGGATCGAACCCTTCAGTTCGTTGCTGCCCAGATCCAAGGACACCACGCGCCCGGCGGACACATCGACGCCGTGCCAGGAATCGAGCTCTGAAGCCGTGGGAGCTTCTTTCGTAGACGAGGACCAATTGTCCTTTTCGGTCCAGTCAGCGCCGCCCGTCGCGTTGTACAAGGCGACCAGCGCCCGCCAGTCGTCCTCGGTCGAGCCTGAGCCGAGCTGCCTGCTGGAACAGCCCGGGCCGCTACTGGTTCCAATGCTATCCACCCATTCCTGGAACGCTGTGTTCGTTGGCGCGCACAGCGGGGTTTGACCGTCGGCCACAACCTGGGAACCCCAGTGGAACTGGTCCAGCCGGTCGAGATCTGTCAGAGAGGAAGGCAGTTCGCCCGTCAGCCGATTGTCTTCCAGAGTCAACGTCTCAAGATCGGACAGGTCGCCCAGTGCGGACGGAATCGAACCCGTCAGCCGATTGTCGTCCAGACGCAACACCTCAAGATCGGACAGGTCGCCCAATGTGCGCGGAATCGAACCCGTCAGCCGATTGTCTTCCAAAGTCAACGTCTCAAGATCGGACAGGTCGCCCAGCTCGGATGGAATCGAACCCGTCAGCCGGTTGCCGGACAGATCCAGATCCTTCAGCTGCGACAGGTCGCCCAGTGCCGCCGGGATCGAACCCTTCAGTTCGTTGCTGCCCAGATCCAAGGACACCACGCGCCCGCCGGACACATCGACGCCGTGCCAGGAATCGAGCTCTGAAGCCGTGGGAGCTTCTTTCGTAGACGAGGACCAATTGTCGTCGTCGGCCCAGTCATCGCCGTCCGTCGCGTTGTACAAGGCGACCAGCGCCCGCCAATCCTTTGAAATCCCGGGGCTGCGGACCTCTGTGACAACAACGGCAACGGTTCGCTCGGCTTTCAGGCCGCCGGCGTCGGCGGCGGCCACCTCGAAGGCGTAGCTGGCCCGCGTCTCGTAGTCCAGCTTCGTGGTCGCGCGCACCGACAGCTGGCCGCTCTTCCCGTCGATCCCGAACAGGCCCGCGTCCTTGCCCGTCAGACTGTACGACAGAACGTCGCCGTCCGGATCCGTCGCCGCCACCGGCGCGCCGATGTCTCCCTGCGTGCCCTCCGGAACGCTCAGCTCCAGCTTCCCCGCCGGAAACGCCGGCGCCTCGTTCACGTTCGTGACCGCGAGGCCCACGGTTCGCTCGGCTTTCAGGCCGCCGGCGTCGGCGGCGACCACCTCGAAGGCGTAGCTGGCCCGCGCCTCGTAGTCCAGCTTCGTGGTCGCGCGCACCGACAGCTGGCCGCTCTTCCCGTCGATCCCGAACAGGCCCGCGTCCTTGCCCGTCAGACTGTACGACAGAACGTCGCCGTCCGGATCCGTCGCCGCCGCCGGCGCGCCGACGGCCCCCTGCGTGCCCTCCGGAACGCTCAGCTCCAACTTCCCCGCCGGGAACGCCGGCGCCTCGTTCACGTTCGTGACCGCGAGGCCCACGGTTCGCTCGGCTTTCAGGCCGCCGGCGTCGGCGGCGACCACCTCGAAGGCGTAGCTGGCCCGCGTCTCGTAGTCCAGCTTCGTGGTCGCGCGCACCGACAGCTGGCCGCTCTTCCCGTCGATCCCGAACAGGCCCGCGTCCTTGCCCGTCAGACTGTACGACAGCTCGTCGCCGTCCGGATCCGTCGCCGCCGCCGGTTCGCCGATGTCTCCCTGCGTGCCCTCCGGAACGCTCAGCTCCAGCTTCCCCGCCGGAAACTCCGGCGCCTCGGGCGCGTTTTCGACCTCGACGACAACGGGCCTTCGATTCTCCAGGCCGCCCGCATCGGCCGCCGCCACCTTGAAGGCGTAGCTAGCCTCGTCCTCGTAATCCAGGCCGGGGGAGCGCACCGACAGCTGGCCGCTCCCGTCGATCTCGAACTGGCCCGCGTCCGCGCCCTCCAAGCGGTAGGCCACATCTCCTCCGCCCGGGTCTTCCGCCGCCGCCGGTTCGCCGATGTCTCCAGTGGCGTTCTCCAGCACGCTCAACGCCAGGGTGCCGGCTTCCTGGAACGCCGGCCCCTCGTTCGTGACCGCGAGGCCCACGGTTCGCTCGGCTTTCAGGCCGCCGGCGTCGGCGGCGACCACCTCGAAGGCGTAGCTGGCCCGCGTCTCGTAGTCCAGCTTCGTGGTCGCGCGCACCGACAGCTGGCCGCTCTTCCCGTCGATCCCGAACAGGCCCGCGTCCTTGCCCGTCAGACTGTACGACAGCTCGTCGCCGTCCGGATCCGTCGCCGCCGCCGGTTCGCCGATGTCTCCCTGCGTGCCCTCCGGAACGCTCAGCTCCAGCTTCCCCGCCGGAAACTCCGGCGCCTCGGGCGCGTTTTCGACCTCGACGACAACGGGCCTTCGATTCTCCAGGCCGCCCGCATCGGCCGCCGCCACCTTGAAGGCGTAGCTAGCCTCGTCCTCGTAATCCAGGCCGGGGGAGCGCACCGACAGCTGGCCGCTCCCGTCGATCTCGAACTGGCCCGCGTCCGCGCCCTCCAAGCGGTAGGCCACATCTCCTCCGCCCGGGTCTTCCGCCGCCGCCGGTTCGCCGATGTCTCCAGTGGCGTTCTCCAGCACGCTCAACGCCAGGGTGCCGGCTTCCTGGAACGCCGGCCCCTCGTTCGTGACCGCGAGGCCCACGGTTCGCTCGGCTTTCAGGCCGCCGGCGTCGGCGGCGACCACCTCGAAGGCGTAGCTGGCCCGCGTCTCGTAGTCCAGCTTCGTGGTCGCGCGCACCGACAGCTGGCCGCTCTTCCCGTCGATCCCGAACAGGCCCGCGTCCTTGCCCGTCAGACTGTACGACAGCTCGTCGCCGTCCGGATCCGTCGCCGCCGCCGGTTCGCCGATGTCTCCCTGCGTGCCCTCCGGAACGCTCAGCTCCAGCTTCCCCGCCGGAAACTCCGGCGCCTCGGGCGCGTTTTCGACCTCGACGACAACGGGCCTTCGATTCTCCAGGCCGCCCGCATCGGCCGCCGCCACCTTGAAGGCGTAGCTAGCCTCGTCCTCGTAATCCAGGCCGGGGGAGCGCACCGACAGCTGGCCGCTCCCGTCGATCTCGAACTGGCCCGCGTCCGCGCCCTCCAAGCGGTAGGCCACATCTCCTCCGCCCGGGTCTTCCGCCGCCGCCGGTTCGCCGATGTCTCCAGTGGCGTTCTCCAGCACGCTCAACGCCAGGGTGCCGGCTTCCTGGAACGCCGGCCCCTCGTTCGTGACCGCGAGGCCCACGGTTCGCTCGGCTTTCAGGCCGCCGGCGTCGGCGGCGGCCACCTCGAAGGCGTAGCTGGCCCGCGTCTCGTAGTCCAGCTTCGTGGTCGCGCGCACCGACAGCTGGCCGCTCCCGTCGATCCCGAACAGGCCCGCGTCCTTGCCCGTCAGACTGTACGACAGAACGTCGCCGTCCGGATCCGTCGCCGCCACCGGCGCGCCGACGGCCCCCTGCGTGCCTTCCGGGACGCTCAGTTCCAAGGTGCCGCCGTCCGCGAACCCGGGCGCTCGGTTGTCGTCCTCGCCTTGAGTCGCAACGCCCTCGTCTCGAGTCGCAACAACAACGCCTCCGATGGCAGCGGCGGCGGCGACGCCTATGCCTATAGTGCCCAGAGTGGGCAAACCCGTGACGTCCAGCACGATGTTGTCTGTGAACCCGTGAACGGCGTCTGGCCGTTCGTCGAGTTCGGTGAACACCTGGATGCGGTTGCCAACGGCGGCGATTGCTTCCTCGCCATCCTCGATCTCGACGGCGTGGACTTGCGTCTTGTAGACCATGCCGCTCCGGTTGCGCACCAGGATCAGGTATTCGATGGTTCCAACTCCGACGGAGGGGGCAGGCAGCGTGGCCGCGTAGTCCTCGCCCGAACCCTGCATGCGCACGAACAGGTAGTTCGCCTCGTCGGCGGCCTTGAAGTAGACCCGCGCCACGCCCACGCCGGCCGCGTCCCGAATGCGAGCGGCGAGTTCGACTCGCACGCCAGATGGCGCGGCTTCAACGGGTTCGTGCTCGATCTTGGTATCCGCGTCTTCCGCGCCCGCGTACCCTGCCCAGCCCAGGCAGGCCAGCGCGACAGGCGCGAGCAGTTGGGTCAACGCGTGGGGTTTGGTACGGCTGTTGTTCATCTGCAATTTCCTACTGTTGCGTTGTCCTTCTTCGGCTCAGAACGACCCTACGATTCCGTAGTGGCCAATCTCCTCCACCTCGAATACCTCGAACCCGCTTTCCAAAGCGCCGGCCCAGTCATATTCCCGCGGCAGGCATAGCGCGACGCCTAGTCCCTCCAGCCGACCTTGCGGACTCCGTCAATGCCCGGGAGGCCATCTTCAGCACCCCACCGTTGATGGGGCGATCACCTTCGCAGCCAAGGCGGCCATGCCCAGCCTGCCGCCCTAAGGCCAGTGCCGCCGCCCCCTCTGGCGACGGCCTGATTCTTAGTGCGCCGCCGCCTGGGTGCGCAGCGTCGTCAGGCGCCGCTCCGCCGGATTGATGCGGATGTGCAGCTGCTTCAACCGCCGGCGGAACTGTGCTGGATTCATGTCCAGGGCGACGATGCCGTTCTCTTCGCGCAGAATGTCGCGAGAGGACAGGAGCGACAGCGAATCGAGCGTGGCGGCGGCGTAGAAGCCTTCCCGCCCCTGGGACGGCTTGACGGTGATGCTCATGCCACTGCCACGGACCGGGAAGTCGACGATCTCGGCACCCAGCAGCCGAGGGGCCTTGCAGGACGTGCCGACATGGGATGGTGCGCTGACGCGCAGTCGGATGTTCAGCGCTGCGCCGACATCGAAGCGGCTTCCGGCACGTCCCAGGCTGCCACGATGCAGGCCCGCCGTGTTTGCAGATCGGGGACGTCGCAGTTCGAAACGTCCAGGCTGTCCCCTTCTCGACGGTTCTTTCGGTTGCGCACGGTCGGGCAGACTGCCGCCGCGCCGGGTCGCTTTCCTTGTTCATTCTTCTGCGCCGCGCCGCGCCCGTGGCACAGGGGACGATGTCGCTGGCGTACGCGTCCTTCAGCAGCAACTTCGGCTCGAGGCCCTCGACCTGGGTTTTGGATTCGGAGACGACGCGGGATCGGCAGTCCATCCGCTCCGAGTAGCGGCTGACGGTGCAAAGCAGAAAGTGGTCGCTGAGTAGCACATTGCCGAACGAGCCACCCGCGCACGGCTGTTCGTCTTCCGGGACGGGGGGGCACTCTCTGTACCGTTGGAAGCGGGATCGACAGCGGACTGACATGCGAACGACTGCGAATACTGTACGCACAGAACAGGGCTTGTACCACGTTTGACTACAGGTGTAAACTCCTTTCCGTATGCCCCTGTCCCATGCCTATGCGAGGCAGGTGGTTTCGTTGCCCCCGCCCGCTTCGAGCAGTCAGGAGGAAGCTCCAAGAGCGGACGATTCGTCAGCAGGCTTCATTGGGCCGAATTTCCGTCGTGCGAGCGCTGGATGCCGCCTGCGATTTTCGACATGCTTGAAGCAGCGCGCCAAGAGCAGCGAACCAGATACCTGCCCGTGGGCGCGGACTTCGTGGTCGAGCCCCCTGCGGATTCGCTGCAACCGGCGCAAGCCCAACCGGACCCGATAGTGGTCTGCGGCTTGTCCGAGGCTGCTTCGCGCACCGAACGCACATCTTCCAACCAATTACCGACATGCAGCTATTTATTCAGCTGACGCGACGACATTGCCGGCGATCCTGCCCCACTGCCAGTCGAATCTGCATGAAGTCCAGGCTTGGCTCGAGGTCGCCGATCATCAGTCCCAGCCCGTCACTTCGCCCAAGGCGTTGCCGATTTCCGCCAAGCTCGGGACGGTACGAACGCCGACGGCGTCCAAGGCCGCCACTTTCTCCGCCGCGGTACCCTTGCCACCGGCAATGATGGCGCCGGCGTGGCCCATGCGCTTGCCCGGCGGCGCGGTGACGCCGGCGATGTAGGCCACTACGGGCTTGCTGACTCGCTCGGCGATGAATGCTGCCGCTTCTTCCTCCGCGCTGCCGCCGATCTCGCCCACCAGGACGATGGCCTCGGTGGCGGCATCCGCCTCGAACAATCCCAGAACGTCGTTGAAGTGGGTGCCAGGTATCGGATCGCCGCCGATGCCGACGCAGGTGGACTGGCCGTAGCCCTTGTCCGTAGTCTGCTTCACCGCCTCGTAGGTGAGCGTGCCGGAGCGGGACACCACGCCCACCTTGCCGGGCAGATGGATATCGCCCGGCATGATGCCGATCTTGCACTCGCCGGGGGTGATGACGCCGGGGCAGTTGGGGCCGATCAGGCGTGCGCCCAAGACGTCGAGGCGATGCTTGACGGCCAGCATGTCCAAGGTCGGGATGCCCTCGGTGATGCAGACGATCAGCTCGATGCCTGCCGCCGCGGCTTCGAGAATGGAATCCTTGCAGAACCGGGCGGGGACGTAGATGACCGAGGCCGTGGCGCCGGTTTCGGCCACTGCCTCGGCCACGGTGTCGAATACCGGCCGACCCAGATGGGTGGTGCCGCCCTTGCCGGGCGTGACGCCACCGGCCAGCCGTGTGCCATAGGCCATGGCCTGCTCGCTGTGCAGGGTGCCTTGGGAACCCGTGAAGCCTTGGCAAATGACGGTGGTGTCCTTGTCGACGAGGATGCTCATGAGGCGTCTCCCGCAGCGGCTACCGCCTTGTCGGCGGCATCTTCCAGCGATGTCGCAGTAGCGATGGCCAGTCCGCTCGCTCCCAGGACGGCGAGGCCAGCGGCGGCATTGTTGCCCTCGAAGCGAACCACGACGGGCACTCCCACGCCTACCTGATTCACCGCGGCGACGATGCCTTCGGCAATGATCTTGCAGGACACGATGCCGCCGAAGATGTTGATGAGCACGGCCTTCACCGCATCTTCGGAGAGGATGATCTTGAACGCCTCGGCGACTGCTTCCTCGGTAGCGCCACCGCCTACGTCCAGGAAGTTCGCCGGATTGCCGCCGTGCAGCTTGACCAGATCCATGGTGCCCATGGCGAGACCGGCACCATTGACCATGCAGCCGATGTTGCCTTCCAAGGCGACGTAGTTGAGGCCGAACTGGTCGGCTTGGGCTTCGCGCTCGTCCTCCTGGGAGGGGTCGCGCAAGGCCGCGATGGCCGGCTGCCGATACAGAGCGTTGCTGTCGATGTTGATCTTGGCGTCCAGGCAATGCACATCGCCGGCCGCGGTCACCACCAGGGGATTGACTTCCACCAGCGAGCAGTCGAGTGCGTGGAACAGGCGCGACAGGTTGAGGAGGATGTCCGTGAACTGGCCCACCTGCTTGCCTGCGAGGCCCAGGGCGAAGGCCATGGCCCGGCCCTGGTAGGGCTGGCCGCCGACGGCTGGATCGATGGCGACGCGGAGGATCTTTTCCGGCGTCCGCGCGGCCACTTGCTCGATCTCCACGCCGCCTTCGGTGGAGGCCATGACCACCACCCGCCGGCTGGCGCGATCCACCACGGCGCCCAGGTACAGCTCGCGGTCGATGGCGGCGGCTTCCTCGACGAAGATCTTGCTCACCGGCTGGCCGTCGGCGTCGGTCTGGGCGGTGACCAGGCGCTGGCCCACCCAGCCGTCGGCGAACGTACGCACGGCATCGAGGCTGTCCACCAGCTTCACGCCGCCGGCCTTGCCGCGTCCGCCGGCGTGTACCTGCACCTTGCAGACCCACCGTTCGCCGCCGAGCTGGCGGGCAGCGGCGACGGCCTCTTCCGCGGTGTCCGCGGCGATGCCCGCCGACACCGGCAGACCGTATTCCCGAAACAGGCTCTTGGCCTGGTACTCGTGGAGATTCATGCGCTGCTCTCCTTCTTGCTTGCAGGACGCTCAGGCCGTCTGCGCCTTCCTTCTGTTGATCATGTGGATGGCGTTGCCGCCGACGGCCAGCGCCGCCTCGTGCATCGCTTCCGACAGGGTGGGATGGGCGAACATGGTAAGTCCGAGATCCTCGGCGCTGGCACCGAACTCCATGGCGATCACCGCTTCGGCGATCAGTTCGCTGGCCTGGGGGCCGAACACATGGACGCCGAGGATGCGGTCCGTGTCGGCGTCGGCGACAATCCGCACCGTGCCCGTCGCCTCGGCTGCCGCCAGTGCCCGCCCGGAAGCGGCAAAGGAAAACGCGCCGAGCTGGCAGTCCTCGTCGGCGGCCTTGAGCTCCTGCTCGGTCTTGCCCACCCAGGCGATCTCGGGGGCGGTGTAGATGACGGAGGGGATGCAGTCGTAGTTCACCAGCGGCTTGTGGCCAGCGATGCGCTCGACCACCATGACGCCTTCCTCCACGCCCTTGTGCGCCAGCATCGGACCGCGCACCACGTCGCCGACCGCGTACACTTCCGGCACGTCCGTGGCGCACAGGTCGTTGACGTAGAGGAAGCCGCGCTCGTCGAGATTGACGCCGCTGTCCGCGGCCAGCAGCCCTTCGGTATAGGGTCGCCGTCCCACTGCGACGATAAGCTTGTCCACGCGCAGCGCATGATCGCCGCTCTGATCCTGGTAGGCCACCGCCACGCTGCCGTTGTCGACCGTCGCGCCCATCACCCGAGTGCCGAGGCGGATATCCAAGCCCTGCCTGCCGAACTCGCGCAAGGCGTCCCGGGCGATGCGCCGATCCACCGTGGGCAGAAAGTCGGGAAGCGCCTCCAGCAGCACCACGTCGGCGCCCAGCCGTCCCCAAACGCTGCCGAGTTCGAGACCGATCACGCCGGCGCCGATGACGCCTAAGCGTTGAGGCACGGATTGGAACTCCAGTGCGCCGGTGGAATCGACAATGGCATCTCCGGTCAATGGTGCCGGGGCGATGTCCACCGGCACCGAACCGGGCGCCAGCACGATGTGCGCCGTCTCCAGGATGCCAGGGGTGCCGTCGTGGGGCGTGAACTCCACCTTGCGTCCTGCGAGCAGCTTGCCGTGCCCGGCCAGCCGCACCACGCCGTTGCCCTCGAACAGGCCGGAGATGCCGCCTGTCAGCTGGCCCACTACGGCGTCCTTGCGGGCGATCATGCGTTGCACGTCTACCGCCAGAGCACCGGTTTCGATGCCGATCTCGGCGAACTTGTCCTTGGCCTCGGCATACTTGTGGGATGCGTCCAGCAGCGCTTTGGACGGGATGCAGCCCCAGTTCAGGCAGGTGCCGCCCAGGGTCGGCTCGCCGCTCTTGTTCAAGGACTTGTCGATGCAGGCCGTCTTCATGCCGAGCTGGGCGGCGCGGATGGCCGCGGCGTAGCCGGCGGGGCCGGCGCCGATGACGATGAGGTCGTAGTTGTCCATGGATTCGTCCCGTTCGCCGGGCCGCACGGCCGGCGGATTGTGGCCAAAGAAAGGGTTGATTCTAGGCGAGACGCGACATCTGCCGCTAGATGCCGATTCGCTATTCCGTCCGCTCGCGGACGACCTCGATGGTCAGATGGCCGGCGTCGAGATCGGCGATGTCGATACGGTGGGTGGACTTGCGCCCGCCCGAGCTCAAGGTTTGCCCGTTGATCCGCCGTCCGGCCGCCGTCAGCCTGACGATGCCGTATCGGAAACGCAACGGGACGCTTATGGATCGGCTGGTCGCGCCGGCGGCAATGTCCCCGTAGCGCTGGCCGGCAACGCTGACGTTCTTATAGTCGATTGTCGATGCGTTGTGGATGCGTATCTGCGTCATGGTCTCGCAGCCAACCAGCGCGGACAGGAGACAGGCGGCACCCGGATGG
Organism: Pseudomonadales bacterium; assembly: GCA_963422285.2. Taxonomy (GTDB): domain Bacteria; phylum Pseudomonadota; class Gammaproteobacteria; order Pseudomonadales; family Azotimanducaceae; genus VXYL01. The sequence continues at coordinate 562,380 of CAXXJO010000001.1, forward strand.
CTTGGCGATGTTTGTTCCCGATCGTATGGCGGGGTCTCTTCATCGCGTCCTCATCCAACTTGTGGCGAGTGGATGCCTGATCGACCGTCCCACGTCCACCTTGCCCGCCGGGCGACCCGCATCGGCCCGGCGGCTTATTTTTGTTATGGGCACGGCAATGCTCGCCTTTTGCGGCCGCTGGGCGAACAGCCGACAGTCGTGAGGCCCGGCGGCGATGGTTCTGGCGGACGGTGCCGAGTCATCGTCCCATCGTCGGCCGCGACGCTGCGGGCACCGAGTCATCGCCTCCCATCGTCGGCCATGACGCTGCGGACGCGATGCTTGTCCCGGGCCTTTTCGTATGCGTCTTGAGAGATTTCCCCTGCCTCCGCCATTTTGCTGAGCGTGTCGAGCTTGCGGTTCAGCTTGTCCTGCTTCGCTTTGTCCGACGGGCGGATGGATTCCGGTCCGTCGCTGAGCATGCCCCGGTCTCTGAAGCCGTAGCTCGCCTGTTCAAACTCCACTTGCCTGTTCACTTTGCGGATCTGCCAATAGAGGAACTCGATCAGCACCAGGCCAACTGCGGTTGCCGCGGCGCGTCCGATGTCGGCCAGCAGATAGGCTTGGCCGATCAAGGCGAGATTCTGAAGTTGGGCCAAGCCGATGAGAAGACGAAGCAAGCGCCCCTGGTAGCTCGCTGTTTGATCGCCGACCCCGTCTCCTTGCCGTTGCTCCGACAGGTCCCAGCCAATTCGGTCCACATCGTTGGCGATATAGCGAAAGAACTGGGACAGGACGATGAGGAACAACGCCAGCAACGCCGGCTGCCAGCCGTGATGGAGGAGCAGCAACGCGACGATCGATACATAGCCGCCCGCGACCGCAACGATCAGGGTGCCCTTCCACAGACGCTGAAGTCTGGCTTGGACATCGGATATTTCGACTGGCTCTTCCACGGGCATGTTCTCCAACTTTGCGCCACCGCGCGGTTCGTCTATTCGGCCATGTCGGGACGGCCCCAAGGCGACATCGTGGGGGTCGATCCCATGGTGCCTGCCGGCGCATGGTCGATGCACAGGGTGGCACACGATCTGCGATTTGCAACCAGAACACGAAAAGTGCTGGACTCGACCCTAGACGGAACCGTATGTTGATACCTATACAAGTGCATAGCTCCGTATGATCTACACATGGACGTAGGTCGTCACCGACGATCCCGGCTGCTGGCGCGTACTCGACGAAGCCGCCGGCAGCCACCGAGCCATCGCTACCGGATCGGGCTGAAAGACCGTGCGCAGGACACTCTTCGTACGGGCCAACACGACGCTGGGCAATAGCAAGAGCGCGATCGCCGGAACCTGCCGCAAGCTCGGCCCCGATCATGCCGAGAGCTATCTTGCGAGTTTCGCCTGGCGCTGCAACCGGCGCCGCCAACTCCAGACCATGATTCCCCGCTGCATCCATAGCGCCGCAAGCACACAGGCCATGCCCTACCCCCCTGCTCATCGCCGGAAGCCTTTCAGAGATGAGCAGAAAGACCATAAGGCGAGGTACATTCCTTCGGGACGCGCGGACTATAGCGTAGCCTTTGTGTTTTGTAGATCGCTTGTGATTTCCCAGACTCGTGTGCGATTTGCGACAGTGGAATGTGGTACAGGCATCTATTCGGAACTATTGCTTGATATGGAGCAGACGTTGTTATCGATGTTCACATGCTGTGGGAACACCATGAGATTTGCAATCCTCGGACTGTGCGCGGACGGAGCAAGAAAGCCCTCTATGGCCGCTTGGACTTCCAGGAGAGCGGTAAGCGGGTCGGGAGCCAGGTACAGTACCAAGTACCTCGCTGTTAGGGCTTTGAACCGGCTGCTCGTGACCACCGTATGCGAGTAGCCCAGCGGTCGACCTTGGTGGGCAAGGGAAACAGCGCGATGCCAAGTGGACCGAGGAAGCGAAACCGATGTGAAATTGACGACATTGGACGAGATCAAGAGAAGGCACCTGCTTCAAGGGCAGCGATGGCACCCGCGAGTTGCTGTCGTTGAATCTCGCCGCCGTCCAGGAATAAGGAATATGCGTGGACACTTGCCGTCGAAGGCAGGGTTCGGCTCGTCAAGCCACTGATTGACGCGACATTCGTCGTCATTGCCCCGAGCGTCGCGGACGGCCACCACGTACGGAGCCTCGATCCGGCCCGGATCGCACAGGCCTGCGAGGTCTTTAATAGCGATCCTGGGGTAGCCTTGGCCATCATCTGGAACGGGATCAAGAAGCGAGGCCAGTCGTGCGCGGAGTTCCTCGGAGTTGGGTGTGGCTAGGGCATCTTCCAGCCAGAAGCCAAGATGGGCGAGGGGCCAGATCATAGCAAGATGCAGCCGCCCGTCGGCAATCCTGGCCTTGTCGTGTCGGCAACATGGCAGATGCAGTATGAGCAGAAATAGAAATCTCCGCTTCGATCTGCTTGCCGCGGTCGATCGACACCACGTCGAAACCAGCCTGATGCAGGCGCACCCGATGGTGTCGCCAAGGCCGCCGGCTCCGCAGATGACGAACCGCTGCGCGCTGTCAGCTCGCGTTCGCAACGGCGCGCGTCCGCAAGCGTACAGCGCCGTCGGCATCGCCTCGGGCCAGCGAGGGTTCGCGCGCTAGGCGCTGCCTAGCCGCGAGCATGACGAGGGCGTATTGCGGAAGCCAGCGCGCCTCGGCGACGAGCATCTCGTCCACCATCTGCCAGACCTCGGGCGGATTGCAGACGGCACCCACCAGCGGGTCCAGCAGCACCGCCTGCTTGAGAAGTTCGATATCGCCTTGAACGGCGGCCTGGGTGGCCATGCGCTGCACTTGGATGGAGTTGTTGCAGATCGCCGCGCAGCCGAGCGGCAGATCCCCCACCACGGGAATGGACAGGCCATTGCCGTCCACGTAGCCAGGGACTTCGACGATGGCGTCGTCCGGCAGATTGGCGATGACACCGCCGTTCCTGACGTTGAAGTGGCCGCGGTAGGCGCGCCCGGTCTCCAGGGATTCGATGATGTACGAGCCGTGCTCGTCGCTGCGGTTGGCGGCGTCGTACTTCCAGGACGGCTGGGCGAGCCAGGATGGGAAGTTGGTCTCGAAGGCGTTGCGGTTCTCCGTGCAGACCCGCAGGTAGCCGCCGGTCTCGCCATGAATCCAGGCATCCGTGGAGATCCAGTCGCCGATCTCGCTCGCCCGCTTGCGGTACCAAGGCAGGTATTCCGAGAGGTGGCCGTTGGACTCGGTGCTGAAATAGCCGAAGCGACGAATGATGTCCATGCGCACCTTCTCGCGCTCGCGCAGCACCGGGTCCGCCTCGAACAGCGGCAGCAGATCCCGAGCCCAGTCCCTGCCGTCGAAGCGCACCTGGACATACCACGTTTGATGGTTGATGCCGGCGGCCACGATGTCCACATCCGCCTCGGTCACGCGCCGATACCCTGGAGAATCCTGGTCCCTGCCCTGGTTGACGTGACGCTCGAACAGCCGCGCCAGCAGGCGATGGCCGCCCTGTACGCCGTGGCACAGGCCGATGGTGCGGATGCGGGAATGATCCAGCGCCGCCCAGGTGTTCATGGCCATGGGGTTGGCGTAGTTCAGCAGCACGGCGTCGGCGCCGGCGTAGCGTTCGATCTGCTCGGCGAGTTCCAGGATCATGGGTACGCTGCGCTGCCCGTACATCAGCCCGCCGGCGCAGATGGTGTCGCCCACGCACTGATCGACGCCGTACTTCAGCGGGATCTCCACATCGGCCCGGAAACCTTCCAGGCTGCCGACCCGGGCGGTGTTGATGACGTAGGCGGCACCGTCCAGGGCCCGTTCTCGGGCCACACTCGGCTCGATGGCGGCATCCACGCCGTTCGCCTCGATGTCGCGCTGGCACAGCGCCACCACCCGATCCAGGTTGTCTTGGCTGATGTCCTGGAAGGCGAACCGCGCATCGGCGAGTTCCGGCACGCATAGAATGTCGCGCACCAAACCGCGAGTGAAGCCGATGCTGCCGGCACCGACGAAGGCGATCTTGATGCTCATGGGGGCTGCTCCGAGTCCGCTTTGCGGCGACATCCAGCCGCCACCGATCGAGGATGCATAATAGCGACTCCGCGGGCCGCACGGCGCCGGCGTATCGACGGAACTTTCCCTGACGGCGAGATCGGGGCACGATTTTGATTGTCGTGCCGAGCTCGCACGGTGCCTCGCGTGAAGCTGCTGTTCGATCCGCAACCCCTCATAAGCCTCTCACAAGCTCGCTCGCCATCTGGCCGACATTCTGCCGAAGAAAGGGTACATTTCCAAATGACACCGAATGAAGCCGCAGGCGCATGGATGCAATCGCAAAGGAGTTGAGAAGCCAAGTGGGGTGATATTGGCGCATCTGGACCGTGGCGAAGCGGTGACGATCACCTGTCGTGGCAAGCCCAGAGCGCGGCTAGTGGGAATTGAGCAAGGAAGCACACCAGCCGGCACGGGACAGGGTGAACGTTCCCGCCTTCGGCAAGTGGAAAGACCGCAGCGATATGGCGGATGTAGCCGCCGGTGTCCGAAACCTGCGCAAAGCACACGCCGATGCTGGTTGATACGGATGTCCTGATCTGGCTTTTTCGAGGACGCCACTCCGCACAACGGGCCATCGATCAATGTCGAACCGTCGAATTGCCCGCGGCGACCTATCGACCTATATGGAGTTCGCGCAAGGCGTGCGCGACAAGAACGAACTTCGTCTGTTGCGGCAGACGATTGGGCTGAATGGATGGCGCATTCTTCCGCTCACGGAGAGCATCGGCCACCGGGCGACCGTCCACATCGAGAACTGCGCTTTGGCGCACGGCCTGCGTCTTGCGGACGCCCCGATCGCTGCCTCCTCCGCGGATTCCGGCAACGCCAAGCGCTACAGATGCATTCCGGACATCTCGCTGGCATCCTATACGCCTTAGTCAGTCGCTGTTTCCGAAAGGGAGGTCGGTTGGCTCTTTAAATCGTCCGAAGCCTCGCAACGGCGCGCGAGGCAGTTGGCGAATCGCCTCTCGAACAGCGGCAACGCCCGCCAACGCGGCCATCCCTTCGCCGGCTTGTCTTTCGCCACGCCGTCTCGCCTTCAACGCCTCGCGCTGCGCCGGACTTGAGCCCTGTCGTTGGAAATGCGAACGCTACAGCTCCAGCAGGATTCGCGCCGGATCCTCTACCAGCTCCTTGACGGTGGCCAGGAACTGCACCGCTTCGCGGCCGTCAATGAGGCGATGATCGTAGCTCAGCGCCAAGTACATCATCGGCCTCGCCACGATCTCGTCGTCCACCACCATCGGACGCTGCTGGATCTTGTGCATCCCCAAGATGCCGGTCTGGGGCGGGTTGAGAATGGGGGTGGAGAGCAGCGAGCCGAATACGCCGCCGTTGGAGATGGTGAACGTGCCGCCCTGGATATCGGCGATGGCGAGCTTGCCGGCCCGGGCGCGGCTGCCGAAGTCGACGATGGCGTCCTCGATCTGGTGCTGGCCGAGAGCGTCGGCGTCGCGGATCACCGGCACCACCAAGCCGCGCTCCGTGCTGACGGCGACGCCGATGTCGTAGTAGCCGTGGTAGACGATGTCGCTGCCGTCGATGCTGGCATTCACCGCCGGGAAGCGCTTGAGCGCCTCCACGCAGGCGCGCACGAAGAAGCTCATGAAGCCCAGCTTGGTGCCGTTGTGGCGAGCCTGGAACTCGTTGCCGTAGCGCCGGCGCATGGTCATCACCGGCCCCATGTCCACCTCGTTGAAGGTGGTCAGCATGGCCGCGGTGCGCTGGGCTTCCACTAGGCGCTCGGCGATGCTGGCGCGCAGGCGCGTCATCGGCACCCGGCGCTCGACGCGATGCTCGCTCTCCTGTTCGTCCCCCGGTTCGTCCGGCGGCTCGACCGGGACGGCGGGCGGCTGCGCCACCGTCGATCGAGCGGCGGCCCGGGCCACGTCCTCCTTGGTGATTCGACCGCCTCTGCCGGTGCCATCGACGTCGGCGAGGTCGATGCCGACCTCGGCGGCCAGCTTGCGCGCCGCGGGAGCGACCCCCACTTCCGGCGCGGAAGCGTCCTCCGTCGCCTCGGTCGCGCCCGGCGGCTCGCTGGGAGCAATCTCTTCGGGGCTGGCCTCGATCCGGCCAAGCAGTTCCTCGGATTCCACCACCTCGCCTTCGTCCTTGAGTATCTCCGTCAGCACGCCGTCCGCCGGCGCGAAGATCTCGATCACCACTTTGTCCGTTTCGATGTCCACCAGCACATCGTCGCGGCGCACCGAGTCTCCCGCCGCCTTGTGCCAAGCGGCCACGGTACCCTCGGAAATGGATTCGGAGAACGTGGGGGTCTTGATTTCCAGGCTCATGGGGCTCCCTGCAAGGCGTCGTGTACCAAGCGTCGCTGACGCTCGACATGGCGGGCCGCGTAGCCGCTAGCGGGTGCTGCGAACGCCTCGCGGCCGGCGTAGGCGAGAGCAAGCTTGGGATCGTGTCCCGCCAGCACTCGGTGCATGTGATGCTGGCTGGAATACCACGCACCCTGGTTCATGGGCTCCTCCTGGCACCAGACCACATGCCGGAGCGACCGGTAGGGCGCGATGATGGCCGCCAGCTGGGCCTCGGGGAAGGGGTAGAGCTGTTCCAGACGCACCAGGGCGATATTGTCGAGGCCGGCTTCGCGGCGGGATTCCAGCAGGTCGTAGTACACCTTGCCGCTGCACAGCACTAGGCGATCCACGCCGTCCGGATCGCGCTCGTCCACTTCGCCGAGCACCGTGTGGAACGCGCCGTCGGTAAACTCCTCCAAGGTGGACGCCGCCAGCTTGTGGCGCAGCAGGCTCTTCGGCGTCAGCGCGATCAGCGGCTTGCGCACTGGACGGATCACCTGCCGGCGCAGCATGTGGAACACCTGGGCCGGCGTCGTCGGCAGGCAGACCTGAACATTGTGTTCGGCGCAAAGCTGCAGGTAGCGCTCCAGACGCGCCGACGAATGCTCCGGCCCCTGGCCTTCGTAGCCGTGGGGCAGCAGCAGCACCAAGCCGCAAAGGCGCGTCCACTTGGCCTCGCCGCTCACCACGAACTGGTCGATCACCACCTGGGCGCCGTTGGCGAAGTCGCCGAACTGGGCTTCCCAAACCACCAGAGTGCGTGGCGACGTGGCGCCGTAGCCGTACTCGAAGGCCAGCACGGCTTCTTCGGAGAGCAGCGAGTCGTAGATGTCGAAGGTGGCGTCTTCGGTCAGCTTGTTGAGGGGCACGACGCGCTTGCCGTCTTTCTGGTTGTAGAGCGACGCATGGCGGTGGGAGAACGTGCCGACGCCTACGTCTTGGCCGGTAAGGCGCACGTCAAAGCCGTCGGCGAGCAGAGTCGCGTAGGCCAAGGTCTCGGCGAACCCCCAGTTCGCCAGCATGGCGCCAGCAGCCATGCGCCGTCGATCCTCCAGCAAGCGCTGCACTTGGCGATGCAGCACGAACCCCTCCGGCACGACGTTCAGCTTCCCCGCCAGTTCGCGCAGCATGGCGAGGGATACGCGGGTGTCCACGGGCGCATTCTCATCCTGGCCGATGTACGGCGTCCAGTCCACGAACAGCGAGCTGTCCGGCTCGTGTACCAGCGACAGCGCCATGCGATCGCGGGTGTCCAAAGCGTAGCGATAGAGGGCGATCAGAGCGTCCGTTTCCTCTTGCGTCACCGCACCGGCCGCCACCAGGGCATCGGCGTAGAGGGTGCGGGTGGTGGGATGGCGGCGAATCGCCTGGTACATCAGCGGCTGCGTCTTCATGGGTTCTTCGGCTTCGTTGTGGCCGCGCCGCCGGTAGCACACCAGATCGATGACTACATCCTTCTTGAACTGCATGCGGTAGTCCACCGCCAACTGCATGGCGAAGAGGCATATCTCCGGGTGGTCGCCGTTGACGTGCAGGATCGGCGCTTGCACCATCTTGGCTACTTCCGAGCAGTGCTCGGTGGAGCGCGCGTCGTCGCGCCGATGGGTGGTGAAGCCGATCTGGTTGTTGACGATGACGTGTATCGTGCCGCCGACATGGAAGCCGCGGGTCTGGGACATCTGGAACGTCTCCATCACCACGCCCTGGCCGGCGAAGGCGGCATCGCCGTGGATGAGGATCGGCACCACCTTGTCGCCGCCGTAGTCGCGTCGCCGATCCTGGCGGGCGCGCACCGAACCCGTCACCACCGGGCCGACAATCTCCAAGTGCGACGGGTTGAACGCCAGCGCCACATGCATCTCGCCGCCCGGGGTCGTGACGTTCGAGGAGAACCCCTGGTGGTACTTGACGTCGTCGCTGTGGTCGGAATCCGGCAGGACGCCTTCGAATTCGTCGAACAGATCGCCGGGGTCCTTGCCCAGGATGTTCACCAGCACATTCAGCCGGCCACGATGGGCCATGCCGATCACGGTCTCCACACAGCCGTGGGCGCCTAAGCGCTGCAGCGCCTCGTGCAGCATGGGGATCAGGCTCTCGGCGCCTTCGAGCCCGAAGCGCTTGGTACCCGGATAGCGAGCGTGGAGGTACTTCTCCAAGCCCTCGGCGGCGCTCAGTCGGTCGAGGACGGCCAGACGGGTGTCTGGCGAGTAGTCCGGCTCGGAGCGGATGGATTCCAGGCGCTGACGCACCCAAAGCCGCTCGGTGGCGTCGGTGATATGCATGTACTCCGGGCCCAGCGAGCTGCAGTAGGTGCGCTCCAAGGCGGCGACGATGTCGCGCAGCGTGGCTTGGCCGCTCTCTTCATGCGAGGGGTGCCCCCTCGCGCTCCCCCGCTGAAGGCTCTCTTCATGCGAGGGGTGCCCCCTCGCGCTCCCCCGCCGCGGGCGCTCTTCATGCGAGGGGTGCCCCCTCGCGCTCCCCCGCCGCGGGCGCTCGAAGAACTGCGCCGAGCCGGCGTGGAACACGGTGTCGAGATCCGCTTCGGTGAGGTGGTGATAGCCGAGGTCCAGCTCCGGCACCGGGGCACTCTGCCGCATGTCCAGCGGATCCAGCCTGGCCTTGCGGTAGCCGCTGCTGCGATAGGCGCCGATCAGTTCCAGTACGCGAATCTGCTTGCGCTCGTGTGCGGAGGCGACTTCCGTGCTCGCTCGCTCCGGACGCGCCCGAAGCCGATTCCGCCCCAAGCGCTGGAAGTGGCGGACGACGGTGCTGTGGGGCACGTCGGCGGCGATACCGTCTACCAGGGGCAGACGGTCGAAGTAGCGCCGCCACTCCTCCGCCACGCCATTGGGATCGTCCAGGTAGGTCTCGTAGAGAGCTTCCACGTAGGCGTTGCCCGCCGAGAGGTGGGAATTCGAGCGCTGGCGTTGGAGCAGAGTCTTTTCCATGTGATTGCAAGTCAGCGCTGCCCGCCTCGCAACCCTAGCTGCTCCTGCTGCGCCATCTTCGATTCCTCCACGGTCCGGATCGTCCTGGCGGCGATGGTAGCAAAAGCCCGCCGGGGTCGGAATGAAAACGAGCTTGCGCGGGATGCCTTGATGGCCGAGCGCAGCTTGCTGTCGGCTGCGCGGCTGCCATCCGTTTTTCACAATCCTCTAGGCAGGTCTGAGCAGGTACGCGACGTCGTCGCAGTCAAGGCGACGAGCCGGCTGGCACCGGTTCATCTCGATGTTCGAGGTTGATTTGGCCTTGAACCGCATCGTTTCGCGTGATTCAGGCGCACTGCGGGTACCGACGGGCAACGCGCCGGCGGGTTGTCGAACCCCGGCGGCAGGACGATCCGCCGGGTGTTCTTCGCCAGCCCCCGGCAGCGCATCTTGGCGCAGCCGAAGTGCCGCTTCAGGCACAGAAACGGATGCTCCTTCGCTCGCGCCCGCTTGTGCAGAGCATTCCTAGTCTCAGATTCGCAGCAGTTCGGCCTCCCGCGCCAGCGTCGGCGGCAGCACTCCCGCGAGGGCAAGCAGGATGCGCTCCAGGGACTGCCAAGCATCGCCGCGCAGCATGCCCTTGGCCTGCAGGTCCAGCAGGGCGCAATCCGCAAGCAGTTCATCGATCCGCGCCACGCCCAAGCGACGGACTGCGGCGGCAACGAGCTGCTGACGGTTGCGAGCGATACGCGGATTGCCGCCGGCGGCGAGCTCCCGCGCCCGGCGCAGCTGGCCGACCAGCGCCCCCATGATCATGAACACGGCGACACCCTCCTGACGCAGGGCGTTCAGCATCTTCCGCAGCCGGGCGCCATGGCCGCCGAAGGCGGCGTCAATGAGTTCGAAGGTGTCGAAGTGGGTGGAATCGCCGACGGCCTCGATCACGTCGGCGATGCCGACGGAGCCGGTGGATTTCAGCAGCTTGAGCTTCTCTATCTCTTGGCGGGCGGCCAGCAGGTTGCCCTCGATGCGCTCGGCCAGCGCGTCCAGGGCGTCGCGATCCAACAGCAGGCCTTGGGCTTGGCAGCGGTCGTCCAGCCAGCGCGGCAGTGCCCGGGCCGAGACCGGCCAGATGGCCACCACGGCACCGGCCTTGTCGATGGCCTTGAACCACGCGCTGCTGCGCTGGCGCCACTCCAAGCCGATGGCCCGGCACACCAGCAGCGTATCCGGCAGCGGCGCCTTGAGGTAGCCGCGCAGGGCGTCGGAGCCGGCGCGATCCAGCCCCCGAGCCGGGATGCGAATGTCCAGCAGCCGCTTGCGGGCGAACAGCGACTGGTTGGCGGCATGGGCGAACAGCTCGTGCCAGGACGCCCGAGGAACGGCCTCGAACAGCGTTCGCTCGTCGAAGCCGTGGCGCTTGGCGGCGTCGATGACGGCGGCGCAGGCTTCGTCCACCAATAGCTGTTCTTCGCCGGCAACCAAGTAGACATCCGGGAACTCGCCGGATTCCAGCTGCCGCGGCAGCTGGCTAGTCCGAATCTGCACGACGGCCTGCCTGCTGCGCCAGCGCACCCAGCGTACGCACCATCCGACCCACCAAGTCGTCGCGCATCTCCGCCGCCAGCAGAGCCTGCTCCTCGCTGCTGCCGACGATGTTGTCGCGATCCAGGCGCACCACGCGCTCGCTGCGCAGCACCCGGCTTGGAATCAACTCCCTGCCGTCGCTGGCGGCGACGGCGAAGGCCACGTCCAAGGCCAGTTCGATTTCCGCCGCCCGCGCCGAGCCGGTGACGGCGGCACTGCGGCGCTGGTCCCGCTGCCCGGAGAGATCGACGACGACTTCGCCATCGGCTTCGACCACGCGCACGCCGGCGGAGCGCAGCGCCCGGGCGAGATCCCGGTGCAGATCGACGCTGGAGTCCGCTTCGATGCGCACGGTGTCGAATGCCGCCGCCAGCTCCCAAGTGCGCAGACGGAAGCCGCAGCCGGCCGCCAGCACCGCCAAGGAAAGGCATAGGCTCCGGCGCGTCACTCCTGTTTCCCGAGCACCATGTTCACCAGCCGGCCGGGCACCACGATGGTCTTGCGCACTTGGGCACCGTTCAAATAGCGGGCGACGTTGTCGTTGCTCTTGGCGGCGGCGATCACGGCTTGCTCGTCGGCAGCCGCTGGCACGACCACGCGAGCGCGCACTTTGCCGTTCACCTGCACGGCGATCTCGGTGCTGGCTTCGACGGTCTTCGCTTCATCGCAGGCAGGCCAGCGCGCGCTGTCGAACAGGCCGCCGGCATGGCCGAGGCGCTGGTAGAGTTCTTCGGCGATGTGCGGCGCGAACGGTGCCAGCATGACGACCAGCGGCGTCAGTTCCGCTCGGTTCGCGGTGCGCCCCTTGGCGCGCACCACGTTCAGGTATTCCATCATGGCGGCGATAGCGGTGTTGAACTGCAACGCCGGCACCTGCTCGCTCACCTGCTTGATGGTGCGGTGCAGGGCGCGCTCCACGCCGGCATCGGGCTCGCCGTCTTCGGCGACGGCGACGCTCTGCCAGAGCCGGCTGAGAAATCCGTGGGGTCCGCGAATGCCGTGTTCCTGATAGTCGGCCACCTGGTCGTAGGGGCCCAGGAACATCAGGTACAGGCGCACGGTGTCGGCGCCGAATTCGTCGACGATGCGATCCGGCAGGATGAGGTTGCCGCGGCTCTTCGAGATCTTGCGACCGTCGCGGATCAGCAGCCCGTGGGCACGGAACTTGGCGAACGGCTCGTCGAAATCCAGTATCTGCAGATCGGCCAGCGCCATGGTCAGGAAGCGCGCGTACATGAGATGCAGCACGGCGTGCTCGTTGCCGCCGATGTAGGAATCCACCGGCAGCCATTTGCGCGTCAGCTGCGGATCCAGCGCCATGTCGTCGCGGTCCGTGCTGGGATAGCGCAGGTAGTACCAGCCGCTGCACAGGAAGTTGTCGGTGACATCGGTATCCCGATGCGCCGGCGCGCCGCACTTGGGGCACGGCGTTCGGTACCAATCGGCGACTCGCGCCAAGGGGCTGACGCCGGAGTCGTCGGGCTGGAAGTCCTCCAGATAGGGAAGCTCCACCGGCAAATCTTGCTCCGGCACGGGCACCGGCCCGCACGACTGGCAGTGGACGACCGGGATCGGCGGCCCCCAGTAGCGCTGGCGGGAGACGCACCAGTCGTGCAGCCGGTAGTGTACCCGCGGCTTGGCCAAGCCCCGCGCGGCCAGCGATTCGACGATGGCGCGCTTGCCGTCGGCAACCGACAAGCCGTCGAACTGGCCGGAGCGGACCAGCGCGCCGTCGCCAACGAAGGCTTCGGCCAGCGGCGTCCCGGCGTCGTCGCCGGGGCCGGCGACGACGCGCGCGATGGGCAGATCGAAGGCAGTGGCAAACTCGAAATCCCGCACGTCGTGGCCCGGCACCGCCATGACGGCGCCGGTGCCGTAGTCCATGAGCACATAGTCCGCCAGCCACACCGGGATCTTGACGCCGTTCACCGGATTGATGCAGAAGCTGCCGGTGAAGACGCCGGTCTTGGCCTTGTCCGCCTTCTGCCGCTCGACGACATCCTGCCGCGCCACGGCGTCGCGGTAAGCCTCCACTTCGCGGCGCTGGCTGGCCGTGGTCAGGGCCGGCACCAGCGGATGCTCCGGCGCCAGCACCATGTAAGTAGCGCCGAACAGCGTATCCGGGCGAGTGGTGAACACTCGGATGCGCACCTGCGTGGCAGGCGCGTTGGCGTTCGCACCGCGAACTCCCGCTTCCTCGCCGGCAGTCACCGCGAAATCCACCTCCGCGCCTTCGCTGCGGCCGATCCAGTTGGTCTGCGCCTTCTTGGTGACCGCCGACCAGTCGATGCCGTCGATGTTGTCCAGCAGCCGTGCCGCGTAGTCCGTGATCTTGAAGAACCACTGCGGCAGCTCGCGCTGTTCCACCGACGCATCGCAGCGCTCGCACAAGCCGGCCACCACCTGCTCGTTGGCCAGCACCGTCTTGCACGACGGACACCAGTTCACCGGCGCCAGGCGGCGTTCCACCAAGCCGCCGGCGAGCAGCTTGAGGAATACCCACTGGGTCCACTTGTAGTAGTCCGGACTGGTGGAATCCACGGTGTGGTTCCAGTCGTACATGCCGCCGAACCGCTTCAGCTGGCGGGTGAAGTTGGCGATGTTCTCGGGAATAAGCTCGTTGGGGTTCCTGCCCGCTTTGAGGGCGTAGTTCTCCGAGTGGATGCCGAAGGCGTCGAAGCCGATGGGCTCGAACACGTCCTTGCCCATCAGCCGCCAGTAGCGGCCGTTCACGTCGGCGCCGGTGTAGGCGTAGAGATTGCCGATGTGCAGCCCCTCCGCCGAGGGGTAGGGAAACATCATCAGGTTGTAGTAGGGATCGCGAGCATCGCGGAGCGCCGCCTCGGTGAACGTATTGGTTCCCCGGCGCTCCCACTCCGCCTGCCACTTCGCCTCCACGGCCTGGGGGTCGTAGCGCTCGCTGGTCATCGGCCTCGCCGTCTCCAGTGTCTTGGGAATGCGCCCGGACGCAGCCGGCGCGGGTTCGGAATGGTAGTCGAAGTCGAAGCCGAATCCCACGCCGGCGTTCCGCAGGCGGCGTCTCAGCGCGAGTCCGCATTGCCACGCTGAGCCATCGAGCCGCAAGATGCAGAGGCATGGGCAGGTCGCCAACTATCCTAGGCAGCGCGGCGCGATGGTGCGAGCTGACACCGTTCTACGCGCCACGCTGCAATCCAGCGGCTCTGGCGCAGATCGCGACAGCAGGAAGCCCCTCGATTCGCTTCGACTAGGCAGACTTCGCTCCCCGCGAGCAGCGATCGCGCCCGGCCGCGGCAGCCTGCTGCCCGCTACGCCGCGGCTCCAAGCCAAGTGGCGGCGTCGAAGCGCTGGCCGTTGATGTCCTTCGAATCCGGCCCCATCAGGTACAGGTAGAGGCCCATGTGCCGCTCCGGCGACGGCAGCGTGGCGGGGTCTTCGTCGGGATAGGCTCCGGCGCGCATGGCGGTGCGCGTGGCGCCCGGGTTGAGCACGTTGACGCGGATGCGGCCGGCTTCCTCCACTTCGGAGGCGAGCACCTGCGCCAGTCCTTCGACAGCGAACTTGGATACCGCGTAGGCACCCCAGCGGGCGCGGCCCCGGCGGCCGACGCCGGACGAAGTGAAGACGATCGCGGCCTCGTCGCGTTCGTCGAGCAGCGGCAGCAGCGCCCGGGTGAGCGCGAACGCGGCGTGGACGTTGGCCTGCATCACCTGCCCCCAGTCCTGCACGGGATAATCGACGACAGGCAGGCGCGGCCCCAGCAGGCCGGCGTTGTGCAGGATGCCGTCCAGCCGTCCGTACTCATTGCGGATGGCCTCGGCGAGCGCGGCCGCCGCTTCTTCGCCAATGTGCAGCAGGTCCGCAGGAACCACGACGGGACGGGTGTCGGTGCGCGCCTCGATGGCGTCGAACACGGCTTCGAGCTTGCTCCGCGTCCGCCCCAGCAGCACCACGTCGGCACCGTGCTCGGCATAGGCCAAGGCGGCGGCGCGACCGATGCCGTCGCCAGCGCCGGTGACCAGCACCACGCGCCCGGCGAGCAGCTCCGGCGGCGGCTGGTAGCTGCGCTCAGGGCTTGCGGGCATGAAGCATATAGTTGACGCTGACATCGGTGCCGAAGCGACAGCGGCGGGTGAAGGGGTTGTAGCTCATGCCGGCGATATCGAGCACGGCCAGCCCGGAGCGCCGGCAGACGCGAGCGAGTTCCGCCGGGCGAATGAACTTGTCGTAGCGATGGGTGCCCTTGGGCAGGATGCCGAGCAGGTATTCGGCACCGACGATGGCCAGCGCGTAGGCTTTCGCAGTGCGATTGATGGTGGCGAGGAAGACGTCGCCACCATCCTCGGCGAGTTCCGCCAAGGCCTGCACGGTGGAGGCCACATCGGGCACGTGCTCCAAGGTTTCGAGACAGGCGACGATGCGGAATCGGCCCGGCGATGCGGCGAGGAAGGATTCCGGCGTCGCCGCCACATAGTCGATCTTGTCCGCGATGCCCTGCTCCATGGCGTGCAGCCGGGCGACGGCCAGCGGTCCCTCGCCGGGGTCGATGCCGGTCGCTCGGGCGCCGAGACGGGTAAGCGCCTCGGTCAACAAGCCGCCGCCGCAGCCGGCGTCCAGCACGGTGCTGCCTTCGACCTCGCAGCGCACCCGGATGTAGTCCAGGCGCGGGCCGTTGATGTCGTGCAGCGGCTTGAACTCGCCGTTCGGATCCCACCAGCGATGGGCCAGCGCCTCGAACTTGGCGATTTCCCGTTGGTCGGCGTTGATCATGCTTGCAGTCTGTCGCGCCAAACACGGGCGCTGTCGAGGACTGCGTCGATGTCGAGCGTCCGGTACGCACCCTCCTCGTACACTAGGCGGCCGTTGACGAAGGTGTGCGTCACCCGCGCTCCGGGTGCGCTGTGGACCAGCTGGGCGTGGGCGTCGTGCAGCGGCTGCATGGACGCATGGCGCAGGTCGAGGGCGACAAGATCGGCGCGCTTGCCGGCTTCGATGCTGCCTACTCGGTGGTCGATGCCCAGCGCCCGGGCACCGCCCAGGGTCGCCATGGCCAGCACATCCGCGGCCGGCAGCACGGTCGGATCGGCGGCAGCGCTTTTCGCCAGCAGCGCTGCCAAGCGCGCTTCGGCGAACAGATCGAGTCCGTTGTTGGAGGCGGCGCCGTCGGTGCCCAGCCCGACCACGGCGCCAGCGGCGCGGAAGCGGGCGACTGGACAGACGCCGGAAGCGAGCTTCATGTTGGAGTGCGGGCAGTGGATCACGCGCACCCCGCGTGCCGCCGCCAGTTGCACTTCGTCGTCGGTCAACGCCGTCATGTGGACGGCTTGCAGGTTCTCGTTGAGCAAGCCGATGGTGTCGAGCAGGCGCATCGAGGTGGTGCCGTGTTCGCGCTTGGCGTCGGCGACCTCGGTGGCGGTTTCATGCAGGTGGATGTGGACGCCAAGGTCGAGCTCGTCGGCCAGCATCGCCACGCGCTCCAAGCTACGGCGGTCCACCGTGTAGACGGAATGAGGGCCGAAGCAAGTAGTCACCAATGCGTCGTCCCGAAAGCGGTCGTGCAGCGCCAGGCCCTTGGTGAAACACTCGCCGACATCTTTGGAGTAGGCGTTGGGCACCTCGATGATGGGAAACGCCGCCTGCAAGCGGAAGCCGGCATCCTGGCAGACCTCCGCGGCAGCCTCGGGAAAGTAGTACATGTCCGCCGCCGTGGTGGTGCCGGACGCCACCATCTCGGCGACGGCGAGGCGTACGCCGTCGCGCACGAAGGCCGCATCCACCCAGCGCGCTTCCAATGGCCAAATGGTGCCGTTGAGCCACGCTTCGAGAGGCCGAGCCTCGCCGAGGCCGCGCAGCAGCGTCATCGCCAAGTGGCCGTGGGCATTCACCAAGCCCGGCATCAGCAGGTGGTGGTCCAGCTCCAGACGGCGGGCGGCGGGGTATCGGGCGAGGATTTCTTCGCACCTGCCGAGGTCCACGATGTCGGCGCCGCGCACGGCCACGCTGATATCCGTGGCGACGATGTTCTCCGGCGCTATGGGCAGCGCCAGCCGTGGCGACAGCACCATGTCGGCGGCCGGGACTGCAGGCGGTTCGGACATTCGCCGATTATACCGATCATGGTAGACTGAACGGCTCAACCCGCAACCACCATCAGCATCCCATGTCCGACACCGGAGTCGGCGCCGGCCTCGACTCGCAAACCCCGCCTAGCGAGCCGGGGCGACCGCAACGGGAGATCCTGTCCCGCAGCATCGAGGACGAGCTCCGCCAGTCGTACCTCGACTACGCGATGAGCGTCATCGTGCGTCGCGCCCTGCCCGACATACGCGACGGCCTGAAACCCGTGCATCGCCGAGTACTGTACGCCATGAACGAACTGGGCATGGCCTTCAACCGTCCCCATCGGAAGTCGGCCTACGTGGTGGGCGAGGTGATGGCCAAGTACCACCCCCACGGCGACAGCGCCATCTACGACACCATCGTACGCCTAGCCCAGGATTTCATGATGCGCTACCCGCTGGTGGACGGCCAAGGCAATTTCGGTTCCATGGACGGCGACCCGCCGGCGCACCAGCGCTACACCGAGGTGCGCATGGCGCGGATGGCGGCCGATCTGCTGGTGGACCTGGACAAGGAGACCGTCGACACCGTCCTCAACTACGACGAGACGCTGACCATCCCCGAAGTGCTGCCCACTCGAGTGCCTCAGCTGCTCGTCAACGGCTCCTCCGGCATCGCCGTGGGCATGGCCACCAACATCCCGCCGCACAATCTCACCGAGGTGGCGGGCGCTTGCCTGGCGATGCTCGACGACCCCGGCATCGATCTCGACGGCCTGATGGAGCACATCGCCGGGCCGGACTTCCCCACTGGCGCCATCGTCAACGGCCGCGCCGGCATCGTGCGCGCCTACCGCACCGGCAGAGGCCGCATCTACGTGCGGGCCCGGGCCCGCGTCGAAGGGCTGGACACGGGCAAGGAGACGCTCGTCGTCACCGAGATTCCCTACCAGCTCAACAAGGCGCGGCTGATCGAGAAGATCGCCGAGCTCGTCAAGGAGAAGCGCATCGAGGGCATCACCGAGATCCGCGACGAGTCGGACCGGGACGGCCTGCGCATCGTCATCGAGCTGCGCCGGGGCGAGGTAGGCGATGTGGTGCTGAACAATCTCTACGCCCAGTCCCAGCTGCAAACGGTGTTCGGCATCAACTGCGTCGCCTTGGTGGACGGCCAGCCGCGCACGGTCAACCTGCACGACATGCTGAATGCCTTCCTCCGGCATCGCCGGGAGGTGGTGGTGCGACGCACGGTCTTTCTGCTGCGCCGCGCCCGCCGCCGCGCCCATCTGCTGGAAGGCCAAGCGGTGGCTTTGGAGAACATCGACGAGGTGGTGGAGCTGATCCGCTCCTCGCCGACGCCGGCGGAGGCTCGCACCCGGCTGATGGGCAAGGGCTGGAAGTCCGAGAGCATCCAAGGGCTGCTGGCCCGCGCCGGCGTCGACGCCGGCCGCCCGGAGAACTTGGGCGACGAGTTCGGGCTGCGCGACGACGGCCTGTACTACCTCTCCGAACAACAGACCCAGGCCATCCTGGCCCTCACCCTGAATCGGCTGACGGCGCTGGAGAAGGACAAGCTCATCGAGGAATACGACGGCATCCTCAAGGAGATCGAGGAACTGCTAGCCATCCTCGGCTCCGAGCAGCGGCAGAAGAACGTCATCCGAGAGGAGTTGGAGGATATCCGCCGGCGCTACGGCGACGAGCGCCGAACGGAGATATTCAGCTCGCAGCTGGATCTCACCGACGAGGACCTCATCACCGAGGAAGACGTGGTGGTGACCGTCTCTCACCGCGGCTACGCCAAGACGCAGCCGATCAGCGTCTACCAGGCGCAGCGTCGGGGCGGCACGGGTCGGGCGGCGACGGGCCTGCGCGACGAGGACTTCGTAGAGCATCTGCTGGTCGCCAACAGTCACGACACGCTGCTGTGCTTTTCCAACGTCGGCAAGGCGTACTGGCTGCGGGTGTTCCACATTCCCCAAGGCTCGCCCACGGCCCAGGGCCGGCCGTTGGTGAACATGCTGCCCTTGAGCGATGGCGAGCGCATCACCGCTATCCTGCCCATGCCCAAGGGTATGGCCATCGACGCCGCCTCGCCGCCGGAAGCCGAGAATGGCGAAGAAAGCGAAGCGGACGAGGAGCCGGAAACCAGTGCCTCGGACAGCGAAAGCGGCCCCTATGTGTTCATGGCCACCGCCAACGGCACGGTAAAGAAGACAGCGCTGGAACGATTCTCACGCCCCCGACCGAGCGGCTTGATCGCGCTGGCCCTGGAACCCGGCAACACGCTGGTGGGCGTCGCCATCGTCGAACCGGGGAGCCACATCATGCTGGTGGCCAGTTCCGGCAAGGCGGTGCGCTTCAAGGCGGCGGACGTGCGCGCCATGGGCCGCTCCGCGCGCGGCGTGCGCGGCATCCGCCTCGCCGAAGACCTCCGTCTGATCGCGCTGATCGTGCCGCGCCCGGACGGCCTGCTGCTCACCGCCAGCGAACACGGCTACGGCAAGCGAACGGACATCGCCGAGTTCCCGGTGCGGGGACGCGGCGGCCAAGGCGTGATCGCCATGCGCACCGGCGGCCGCAACGGCGATCTCATCGCCGCCGTGCAGGTGTTCGAGGGCGACGAGATCATGCTCATCAGCGATCACGGCACCTTGGTTCGCACTCGCGCCAGCGACGTCTCCAAACTCGGTCGCAACACCCAGGGCGTACGACTGATCCGGCTCTCCGGCAACGCCAAGCTGGTGGGGGTGGAGCGCATCGTGGAATCGGTGAACGGCGGTGCGGAAGGCGATGAAGAGTCCGAGGATACTGAATGAAGGGCATCGCGTTGACAACAAAGCGCTGCGCCCCGGTAGTGGTTCGGTTTGAAATTCGGATGGATCGCACCATTACATCATCACTACCTATAGCGGCTAGTGGGTTATCGCCATCTCTACATCTTGTACTTGGATGGTTCTGCGCGGCAACACAGATTCAAACTGACGCACTACCCCGCGCCCGGGGCGAAGTACAGCCTGCGGCGAGGAGGCGCAGCCCGGGGCGCGGCAAGGTCGAAGCCATTCCAGTCGTTCCCGCCTTCGTCGAGGAAGCTCGGGAAGTGGCGAGGCCGCGCGGCGCCGAACTGGTCCCTGTTCCACTGGACGAGATTCCGTGAGGGCTTTCAACTTCTCCGCCGGCCCGGCCGCGCTGCCCGATGAGGTGCTGGAACAGGCCCGCGCCGAGCTTCTGGACTACCAGGGCCGCGGCTTGTCCGTGATGGAGATGAGCCATCGCTCGCCCGAGTTCATCGGCATCGCCGAGCGCACCGAGGCGGACTTGCGCGATCTCCTCGACATCGGCGGCGACTACCATGTGCTGTTCCTGCAAGGCGGCGCGTCCATGCAATTCGCCCTGGTGCCGATGAACCTCTGCGACGCAGAGGATACGGTGGACTATGTCCACACCGGCGCCTGGGGCGCCAAGGCTATCGCCGAAGCCCAGCGCTTGGCCCGCGTCAACGTCGCAGCGTCCTCCAAGGGCGACCACTTCATATGCATCCCGCCGCCCGAAAGGTGGCGGCTGACGCCCGGCGCGGCCTACTGCCATATCACATCCAACGAGACCATCGGCGGCGTGCAGTTCCACGATTTTCCCGATACCGCTGCTCCTCTGGTTGCCGACATGTCGTCCGAGCTGTTGTCGCGGTCCATCGACGTGGGCCGGTTCGGGATGGTCTACGCTGGCGCGCAGAAGAATATCGGCCCTGCCGGGCTGTGCGTCGTTATCGTGCGCAAGGATCTTGTCGGCAAGGCGCGGCCGGGCACGCCGCGCATTCTCGACTACGCGGTTCAGGCCAAGCACGGCTCGATGTTCAATACCCCGCCCACCTACGCTTGGTATCTGGCCGGTCTGGTGTTTCGCTGGCTGAAGGGATCCGGTGGCGTCGCCACCATGGCAGCGATCAACCGGCGCAAGGCGGCCAAGCTCTATGCGGCCATCGACGCCAGCGACTTCTATGCCGCGCCGGTGGCCAAACCGCACCGCTCCCTCATGAACGTGCCCTTCACCCTCGCCGATCCGGACCTGGAGCAAGCGTTCCTCGCCGGCGCCGAGAAACGACAACTGCTCAACCTCAAGGGTCATCGCAGCGTTGGGGGCATGCGGGCAAGCCTCTACAATGCGGTTCCGGAGGCAGCGGTGGACGCCCTCATCGACTACATGGCCAGCTTCGAGAAGGAATGCGCGTGAGAGGGGTGAGAGAAAAGCCGGCCGGACAGACAGAACTGGAAGCCATGCGCGAGCGCATCGACGTCATCGACCGGCAGCTTCGATCACTGCTCAACCAGCGCGCCGCCTGCGCCCAGGAGGTGGCGCACATCAAGGCGGAGTCGCAGACCGACGAGCCGCCGGTGTACTACCGCCCGGAGCGGGAGGCCCAGATCCTCGCCCGTCTGCGCGAGGAGAACGAAGGTCCGCTGCCCGATGCGAACATCGAGCGCCTGTTCCGGGAAATCATCTCCTGCTGCCTGTCCTTGGAGCAGCCGCTCACCATCGCCTGCCTAGGCCCCACCGGCACGTACACCGAGGCCGCGGCCATCAAGCAATTCGGCCACTTCGCCAAGATGCGCACCCTGCCGTCCGTCGAGGAAGTGTTCCGAGAAGTAGAATCCGGTGCCGCCCACTACGGCGTGGTGGCGGTGGAGAACAGCACCGACGGCATGGTCAAGCACACCCTGGACTGCTTCATCGAATCCAGCCTGCGCATCTGCGCGGAGGTGGAACTGCCTATCCACCACGCGCTGCTGATCCGGCGCGGCAGCGACCCGAAGGCGCTGGTGGAGATCCGCTCCCACGAGCAGTCTCTGGCCCAGTGCCGACGTTGGCTGGACGCCCACTATCCGACGTTGTCCCGGCGCCCGGTGGCCAGCAACGCCGAAGCGGCGCGCAACGCCGCCGAGCGCAACGGCATCGCCGCCATCGCCGGCGAAACCACGGCGGATCGCTACGGCCTGGACGTAGTGCATGCCAACATCGAGGACCAAGCCGGCAACAAGACTCGCTTCTTCGTCATCGGCGATCAGCACGTGGCGCCCAGCGGCCGCGATCGCACCTCCATCATAGTCTCTACGCGCAACGAACCCGGAGCACTCTTCAAGATACTGGAACCCTTCCACCGCCACGGCATCAGTCTGTCGCGCATCGAATCGCGGCCGTCCCAATCGTCGTCGTGGAATTACGTGTTTTTCATCGACTTTGAAGGGCATTGCAGCGAGCCGGCGATTGTCGGCATTCTCGAAGAGCTTCACGCAGTGGCAAAGGACATGAGGAACCTGGGTTCCTATCCCCGTGCCGCCAGCTGAGATGCACATGCCCTCATCCAACATCAATGCCGCGATCACGGCACTGCATCCCTACCAGCCTGGCAAGCCCATCGACGAACTGACTCGGGAACGCGGCATCGAAGATGTGGTGAAGCTCGCCAGCAACGAGAACCCGCACGGGCCGGGGCCGCTGGCGCGCAAGGCCCTGGCGGCGGCCATGGACAACCTGTCGCGCTATCCCGACGGCAGCGGCTTCCGCCTGAAGGCCGCCTTGTCGGAACGGCTCGGCGTCGAGCCGGCACGCCTCACCCTGGGCAACGGCTCCAACGAGGTGCTCGATCTGGCCGCCCGGGTGGCCATCTCGCCGGGCGCGAAGGGCGTCGTCGACCAGCACTGCTTCGTGGTCTATCCGCTGGCTATCGCTGCGGCCAATGGCGAGCGGGCGACGGTCCCGTCCAAGGGCTGGGGGCACGACCTCGACGCCATGGCCGCGGCGGTGGACGAAAAGACGCGCATCGTCTACATCGCCAATCCCAACAATCCCACCGGCACTTGGCTCGACGAAGCCGCGCTGATCCGGTTCCTTGAGCGGGTGCCGCCGACGCTGTGGGTAGTGCTCGACGAAGCCTACGCGGAGTACGCGACGACAGCCGGCTACCCGGACGGCATCCGCCTCGCCGAGCGCTATCCGAATCTCATCGTCACGCGCACGTTCTCGAAGATCCACGGCTTGGCGGCGCTGCGCGTCGGCTACGGCGTCAGCTCGCCTGCGTTCGCGGATCTGATGAACCGCGTCCGGCAGCCGTTCAACGTCGGCAGCCTGGCACTGGCCGCCGCCGAAGCCGCCCTGGACGACGCCGACTTCGTCGCTGCCAGCCGCCAGCTGAACAGCGCAGGCAGGGCGCGCATCGAACGCGGCCTGGCCGCCTTGGCCCTGGATTGGATTCCCTCGCTCGGCAACTTCGTGACCTTCCACGTCGGCACCGGCCGCAATGCCTTGGGAGTCTACGAGGCCATGCTGGACGACGGCGTGATCGTCCGTCCCGTAGCCAACTACGGCATGCCGAACCATCTGCGCGTAACCGTTGGTCTGCCCGACGAGAACGAGCGCTTCCTGGCCGCCCTCGAACGGGCGCTCGTTGGCGCCGCGTGAGCGTCGACCGCTCCTTGCTGCTGGTCGGTACCGGCCTGATCGGCGGCTCGTTCGCCCTGGCCGCGAAGGCGAGTGGGATTTTCGGCCATGTCGCTGGCATGGATCGGAATCCGGAAGCGTCCCAGGCGGCCTTGGCGCTTGGCATCATCGACGAAGCCGTCGAGTCCGTGGCCAGCGGCTACGACGCGATCTGCGTGGCCGTGCCGGTAGGCGGCATCGCGGCCTGTGTGCGCGAGGCGGCGGCACACGCGGGCAGGACACATGCAGACAGAGAAGCCCCCCTGGTCTTCGATGTGGGCAGCGTCAAGGCCCCCGTCATCCAGGCCCTCGATCCCTTGCCGGCCTTCTTCGTTCCCTGCCATCCGGTGGCTGGTTCCGAGCGCCAAGGCCCTACTGCGGCCCGTGCCGACCTGTTCGACGGCCAAACGGTGGTGCTGACGCCGACCGCGGCCACGGCGCCGGCAGCGATCGCAGCCGTGCGCGGTTTCTGGGAAGCCGTAGGCGGGCGCGTGGTGGTGGAAAGCGCCGCTCGCCACGACGAACGCTTCGCCTTGCTCAGCCATCTGCCGCATCTGGTGGCGTTCGCGTTCATGGAAGTGGCCGGCCGCGTCGGCCCCTTGGACGGCGCTGGCGGCGGCTTTCGCGATTTTACCCGCATCGCCGCCGCCGATGCGCAGGTCTGGGCCGACATCCTGTGCGCCAACGCGCCCCGGGTGCGTCGCTATGTGGACCAGCTGATCGACGATCTGCGCGGTTTCGCGCAGGCGGCGGAGGCGGCGCAGAACGGCAGCACGGCGTTGCGCACCCGCATTGAGGCCGCGGCGCGGGTGAAGCGGGCATTCGACGAGGCCGGCTGAAAGGTCGGGCGCTGTTGCAGGATTTCCAGGCAGAGGTGATCGCCATCGACGGCCCGAGCGGTGCCGGCAAGGGCACGGTGGCGGGCGCGGTGGCCGAGCACCTGGGCTGGCGGCGGCTCGACAGCGGGGCGCTGTACCGCGTAGTCGGCCTAGTCGCCAGCCGCCGCGGCATCGACTTCGGGGCGGCGGCGCTGGCGGCCATGGCCCGAGACCTCGACATCGCGTTCACTGGCGACGCGGTGATCGTGGACGGTGCCGACGAGACCCGCGCCATTCGTGCTCCCGGCATTGATGCGGCCGCGTCCCGGGTGGCGGCGGTGGCGGCGCTGCGCACGGCGCTGCTCGACGTGCAGAGGCGCTTCCGGCGCCCGCCCGGACTGGTGGCCGAAGGCCGCGACATGGGCACCACGGTCTTTCCCGACGCGACGCTGAAGATCTTCCTCACCGCCAGCGCCGAGGCGCGTGCCGAGCGCCGGCACCGGCAATTGCGCATCTTGAACGATGGTTGCGCCGGTGTTAGTCTGGCCGCCATCTTCAAGGCCATTGAAGAGCGCGATACGCGCGACCGCAATCGCGCCGCGTCGCCCCTCGTTCCCGCGCTCGACGCGGTGGCGGTGGATTCCACCGGGATGTCCATCAGCGAGGTGGTCGCGACCATCCTTAGCGCTCGTTCGAGACTGGCCGAAGAAGCAGCAGACTTGACGTAAACTGCAAACGCAAGCGCCGTCAAAGACGGCAGAACACGACTAGAGATCAAGGAAAACATGACGGAAGATTTTCAAGAGATCGTAGCGGACAGCGCCTCGGCAGAGCAGGCGCTGGACATCCCTCTCCAGGCAGAGGACTTCGCGGCCCTGTTCGAGGAGAGTCTAGGCTCCATCGAAATGGCCCCCGGGGCCATCGTCACCGGAACCATTGTCGAGATCGACAAGGACTACGTCACGGTACACGCCGGCCTGAAGTCCGAAGGCGTGATCCCGCGTAGCCAGTTCCTCAACGAGAACGGCGAGTTCAGCCTTGAAGTCGGCGACCAAGTGAAGGTCGCCATGGAAACTGTGGACGACGGCTTCGGCGAGACCCGGCTGTCCCGAGAGAAGGCCCGCCGCGCCGAATCCTGGCAGATGCTCGAACACGCGTTCGATGCCGGCGAGGCCGTCAAAGGCATCCTCAACGGCAAGGTCAAGGGCGGCTTCACCGTCGACATCAACGATATCCGGGCGTTCCTGCCTGGCTCTCTGGTGGACATCCGCCCGCTGCGGGAAACCGCGCACCTCGAAGGCCGCCGCCTGGATTTCAAGGTCATCAAGCTCGATCAGCGCCGCAACAATGTCGTCGTCTCCCGGCGTGCGGTGCTCGAAGAAGAGTACAGCGTCGAGCGCGAAGCGCTGCTCGCGTCTTTGGAGGAAGGGCAGGAAGTCAAAGGCGTCGTCAAGAACCTTACGGACTACGGCGCCTTCGTCGATCTCGGCGGCATCGACGGCCTGCTGCACATCACCGACATGGCATGGCGGCGGGTACGGCATCCTAGCGAAATCGTCAATGTCGGCGACGAAGTGCAGGTCAAGATTCTTCGTTTCGATCGCGAGAAGAACCGGGTCTCCCTGGGCATGAAGCAGCTCGGCGACGATCCGTGGGTCAATATCACCCGCCGCTACCCTTCGGGCACCCGGGTGCCAGCGACGGTGACCAATCTCACCGACTACGGCTGTTTCGCCGAGATCGAGGAAGGCGTCGAGGGCTTGGTCCACGTCTCCGAGATGGACTGGACGAACAAGAACATCCACCCGTCCAAGGTGGTCGCCGTGGGCGACGAAGTGGAAGTGATGGTGCTCGAGATCGACGAGGATCGACGCCGCATCTCGCTGGGCATCAAGCAGTGCCGCCCCAATCCCTGGGACGAGTTCGCCGCCGCCCACAGCAGCGGCGACCGCATTCGCGGGCGCATCAAGTCCATCACCGACTTCGGCATCTTCGTGGGTCTCGCTGGCGGCATCGACGGCCTCGTCTATCTCACCGACATCTCCTGGAACGAACCCGGCGAGACCGCAGTGCGCCGCTACAGCAAGGGCGAAGAGGTGGATTCGGTCATCCTCTCCATCGACTCCGACCGCGAGCGCGTGTCGCTGGGCATCAAGCAGCTGGATCTGGACACCTTCAACGACTACGTGTCCGCCCACCCGCGCAACAGCATCGTCACCGGCGATGTAGTGTCGGTGGACGCGAGAGAAGCCGTCATCCGGCTCGCCGAGGATGTGGAAGGACGCCTGAAGGCATCGGACATCCACGCCGACCATGTCGATGGTGCCCGCATGGCGCTGGCCGCCGGCCAGGAGATCACGGCGAAGATTGTCGGCGTCGACCGCAAGAGCCGCGTCGTCAACCTGTCCGTCAAGGCGCACCACCGGGACGCCGAGAAGCAGGCGCATCAGGAGTATCGGCAGCGAGATCGAGAGCGTCGAGGGCCGACCACCCTTGGCGATCTGATCAAGGAGCAGATGAGCCGCAAGGACGGCACTGGCGAGTTCTAGCGCAGCCCAGGCTTGGTGGTCTCCTCTAGGCGATTCCCCGCAAGCGTAATCGCGGTATGCTCGCGTCCCCCGCTCGACTGTGGTAGCTTGGCGGCGATTCGGGGGGTATCGGCCATGACGAAGTCCGAGCTGATCGAGCGAATCGCCATGCGGCAAAGCCATTTGACAGTCAAGGATGTGGAATTGGCTGTCAAGACCCTGCTCGAGCAGATGACCGATACCCTCGCCCGAGGCGAACGCATCGAAATCCGCGGCTTCGGCAGCTTCTCCCTGCACTATCGGGCACCGCGGATCGGCCGCAATCCCAAGACCGGCGAGTCCGTGGGGCTGGCCGGCAAGCATGTTCCCCACTTCAAGGCCGGCTGGGCGCTGCGCGACCGGGTGGACGACGGTTCGCGTTTGGAGAAGCCGCGTCGTCGCACGATTCTGGTTCGCCGGCACACCACAGATGGCGATGCCCCGGACTAAGACGTTCCTCGTCGTCGTCATCCTGCTGGTCTTCATCCTCGCCGGCGTCGTGCTCGGGATCGACAACCACACGCCGGTAGCCCTTCGCTTCCTCGACAAGCGGACTCCCGAGCTGCAAGTGTTCTGGTGGCTGTACATGGCGTTCGGTGGCGGCGCGTTGGCCGGTTTCGCGCTGTGCTTCTTCGGCTTCGTGCGCGGCAAGCTGAACGAACGCCGCCTCAAGCGCGCTCTGGCCGAACGCGAACGCGAGCTGGATCGCCTGCGAGCCAGCGATGCGACCTGACCTCGCCTCGAGACTGCGCAAGAACAGCGAAACCACGGCAATCACCCACAAAATCCGGCTGCGATTTCCTACACGCGGCAGTGGCATCGTCCTACATAGAACAGCTTCGCAAAGAGGTATCGTCGCTTCCGCAACCCACAACTGGAGATGACCCATGTCACTACGCGCACTACTGGCGCTCCTGGCCATGGCCTGGATCGGCCTCGCCGCTGCTGGCGAAGCCCCGGTTCGCGTCAACGTCAACACCGCGGACGCGCAAACCATCGCTCGCGCCCTCACCGGCGTCGGCCTCAAGAAAGCGCAAGCTATCGTACGCTACCGCGAAACCCACGGCCGCTTCGATGCGCCCGCGGACCTCGCCAAGGTCAAGGGCATCGGCCCGGCGATCATCAGCAAGAACGCCGACAGAATCGCCATCAGCGAAGCAGAGGGAGGAACTCGGTCCGCTTCCAAGCAGCCCGGGACGAACACCGAAGACGGCGATTGAAACGGCAGCGGCGACAGGCAAATGACAGGCAAATAATGAACCGTGATCTCGAATCAGCCCAGGTACGCCACGAGGCCGCAGGCACAGTCGTCCCATGGCTGGGCAGCGTATGCGCTCTTCAATGATGCGCGTCCTCCTCGGCGGGAGGCATGGAAAGTTGGCGAGTCGACTGGAAGATGACCGGCCGCGCCTGGATTACCGGCGCTAGCGGCTTTGTCGGCCGCCATCTCGTCCGGCATCTTGCGCATACCGGCTGGCGAGTCCAGAGCGCACGTCTGCGACCGGGCGCTCTGGACGCATCTTCCGCCCCCGCGCCGAGCCCGGGCGATGTCGTCTTCCACCTTGGCGGCATGGCTCACCGGAGTCGGCGCGCCGAGCGCGACCTCTACATGGCCACCAATTGCGAGCTGACGCTTGCGTTGTACGCGCAGGCCAGTCGGGCGGGGGCGCGAGGATTCGTCTTCGTCAGCACCAGCAAGGTGCTTGGCGAACGCGTTGTCGAACCGGCCGGCATCGATGCCCCGCGCCAGCCGAAGGGACCCTATGCCGAAAGCAAAGCGCTGGCCGAGGAGCGCTTGCTGGCCGCCTGTGTCCGCACGGCGCTGCCGCTCGCCATCGTTCGACCGCCGCTAGTCTACGGACCCGGGGTGGCGGCCAACTTCGGCAAGCTGCTCCACTGCCTCGCTCTTGGACTGCCGCTGCCATTGGCGAACGCGCGGAGCAGGCGCAGCTTAGTGTCGGCAGGCAATCTGGTCCATGCGCTGGCAGCAGTCGGCACCGGGCTGGCCGCGGCGAACAAGCCAGACGGTCAGATATGGCATGTCAGCGATGGCTGCGACGTGGATGTTGCGACGCTGTGCCGGCTGCTTGCTCGCAAACTGGGCCGCGAGGCCAGGCTCTGGCCCTTGCCGCGTCCGTTCTTCCAAGCTGCCGGCATCGTGCCGGCAAGCCTGTTGGCAAGCCTGTTCGAGCCGTTCCGCCTCGACGACGGCAGCTTGCGCCGGGAACTTGGCTGGTCGCCGCCGCAATCGTTCGACCTGGCGCTGGACGAGACGGTGCGCTGGTTCCAGGGCAGGCCTTGAGCATCCTACCGCCCCACGGGCTGGCGGCCGTCTCGATGTTCGTCGTCACGGCCGCCGCCACCGCGCTGGTCTGGAAGGTCGTTCCCCGCTTCGGGTTGCTGGCGCATCCCAACGAGCGCAGTTCCCATGCCAAGCCCACGCCAAGCGGCGGCGGCCTCGGTTTCGTGGTGCCGATGGTGGCCTGGTTCGCACTGGCCGCCAGCGACTATGCACCAGCCTTGGCGTTGGCCATCGCCGGTACCGCGGTGGCGGCACTCGGCTTGCTCGATGATATTCGGGATATCCGCCGGGACCTCCGCCTCGTCTGCCACTTCGCCTTGGCGGCCGGCTGCGTACTGTGGCTGCTCGAACCCGGCGTCCTTGTCGCCGGCGCACTGATCCTCGGCTTGGCGTGGTGGTTGAACCTCTACAACTTCATGGACGGCATCGACGGCATCGCCGCCTCCCAGACTGCGGCCTATGCCGCTGCCGCGCTCGCCCTCGGCAGCCTGGACCAGTCCGAGACATTCGCCTGGGTGCTGCTAGCGGCATCCTTGGGCTTTCTGTGCTTCAACTGGGCACCGGCAAAGGTCTTCATGGGCGACGTGGGCAGCGGCTTCCTCGGCCTGGCGACCGGGGTGTTCGCGCTCTGGCTGTGGCGAAGCGGCGAACTGCCGTTTGTCGCCAGCGCCATCCTGCTGCTAGCATTCTGGTTCGACGCAAGCTATACCCTGTTCGTGAGAATCGTCACCGGCCAAGCATTCGCCGACGCGCATCGGATGCATCTGTACCAGATCGTTTCCCGACGCCTCGGGCACGGCCTCACCACGGCCTTGTTCTGGCTGCACATGTTGATGTGGCTGACCCCGCTCGCCGGGGCAGCCGCCGCCTTTCCGCAATGGCAGTTCGCCTGTCTGACCGTCGCCTGCCTGCCCGTCGCCATCGCTTGCGTGGTACTGCGAGCCGGAGCTCGAGATGCTGGTTGAGTTCATCGAAGGACTGAGCCGACATTGCAAGCAGGCCATCGCCATCGCCATCGACTGCGTGATGCTGTCCGTCATGCTGGCCTGTACGCTGATCCTGAAGCACGGTCGTTGGGACCTGGACTGGCTGCAGTTCTGGCCAGCGTTCGCGGTCACTCTGGGTTGCGTACCCTTGTTTCTTCGCCTCGGCCTTTACCGCCACATCATCCGTCACATGGGGCCCCATGCGATTTGGGCCATCGTCAAGGGCATCACCGTCACCACTGTCGCTCTCGCCGCCGTCGCCTACATGGTGCGGCTGCCGGACTTTCCGCGCTCGGCCCTGATCATCTTCTGGCTGTTGTCGTTCTGCTATGTCACGGGAACCCGATTCCTGGTGCGCGCCTACGCACAGGCGGTGGTACGCGGCAACGTCGCTAGGCAGCCGGTGGCCATCTACGGCACCGGCGAGGCAGCTGCCTACCTCGCCCACCGGCTTGGCCGCGAAGGGGACTACCGTCCCGTGGCCTTCATCGACGAGAACAAGGACTTGCATGGCCGCGTCATCGACGGCCTGACAGTGCATCCCGTGGAGGCGCTGTCGCAACTCGCCTCCGAACACATCGTCCGCCAAGTGCTCATCGCCCTGTCGCCCGCGTCGTCGGCGGAGCGTCGGCGCGTCATCGAAATGCTGGAGCCGTATCCGGTCCAGGTCCGCATCGTTCCGGACTTCGACGCCATCATCTCCGGCATTCCCGTCGCCAATATCCAGGATATCGACATCAGCGATCTGCTCGGGCGCCACGAGGTGGCGCCCCTGCCCCACCTGCTGAGCGGTTCCGTGGCCAACCGCGCCGTGTTGGTGACCGGTGCCGGGGGCTCCATCGGCACCGAGCTATGCCGCCAGATCCTGCGCTTGGGACCGCGGCTGCTAATTATTCTCGACCAAGCCGAATTCTCGCTGTTCAAGGCGGAAAACGAGCTTAGGCGCATCTGCGAACGCAGCCGCACGACCACGCCGGTCATCACTATTCTCGGCTCGGTGCTGGACCGTGTTCTGTTGGAGCGCACCATGCGCGGCTACGGCGTGGAGACGGTCTACCACGCCGCCGCGTACAAGCACGTGGGCCTAGTGGAAAACAACGTCATCCAGGGCATCAAGAACAATACCTTCGGCACTCTGTGTGCTGCCGAAGCGGCTATCGATGCCGGCGTCGCCGACTTCATCCTGATCTCGACCGACAAAGCGGTGCGTACCCGCAACGTCATGGGCGCTAGCAAGCGGCTGGCCGAGATGGTGCTGCAAGCGCTTCAGGAACAGACCGATCGAACCTGCTTCTCCATGGTCCGCTTCGGCAACGTCATGATCTCTTCCGGCTCCGTAGTACCGCTGTTTTTGGAGCAGATCGACAGAGGCGGCCCGGTCACCATCACCCACCCGGATGTAACGCGCTACTTCATGACCCTGCCCGAAGCCGCCGAACTCGTCCTGCAAGCCGCCAGCATGGCCACGGGTGGCGATATCTTCCTGCTCGACATGGGCAAGCCGGTGAAGATCCACCATCTCGCCCGAAAGCTGATCCGCCTGAAGGGCTACAAGGTGCGCGACGAGTCGACCCCCCACGGCGATATCGAGATCCGCATCACCGGGTTGCGGCCCGGCGAGAAGCTGCACGAGGAACTGCTGGTGGGCGACGCCTCCTCCGGCACCGAACACCGCAAGATCATGCGCACCCTGGAATCTCATGTGTCCTGGACCGAACTGCGTCCTGCCCTCGTCACCCTGGAGCATGCCTGCGACGCCTTCGACCACGACGCCATTAAGCGATTCATCGAAAACCTGGTGGAAGGCGCCGATCTCGCCGAGCAGCTATTCGACCTGACGCCCCGAGCCGACGTGCTGATGCTGCCGAAGCGCGAATCGCTGGGACGGGCGAGGTAGCATCCGCACAGAGGGACGCAAGCGCGACGGAACCGCTTTAGGGGGCCACGCCATGCAGAGGCAGCTTGACGGCCTTCCGAGGCGGCCGCGATGGCCCACCTGCTGTCGCTGTCCGGATGCGAGCCGACCTTCCTGTTGGCCGAGTTCGGCGCCGCTACGGTTCCAGGCTCAGCAGTTCCGCATTCCCTCCCGTCGCTACCGTGTTCCAGGTCACCGTCCGTTCCACCGCGAACCGCAGCAGGTAGTGCGGACCGCCGGCCTTCGGCCCCGTGCCGGACAGGCCCTCGCCGCCGAACGGCTGCACACCCACTACGGCACCGATCATGTCTCGGTTGACGTAGGTATTGCCGGCCTTCACGGTGGCCATCACCTCGTGGGCGCGACGATGGATGCGCGAGTGAACGCCCAGGGTGAGGCCATAGCCGGCGTTGCGGATGTCCGTCAGCACCGTGCCCAATTGGTCGGCGGCGAAGCGGGCGACATGCAGAATGGGGCCGAAGTGCTCGGCGTCGAGATCGGCGATGGAATCCACTTCGATCAGCGTCGGACCGATGTAGGGGCCGTCGAGGCGGGTTGGCACCGGGCACTGGTGCAGAATACGGCCTCGCATGGATTCGACATGGCGCTGTAGCTTGGCGAGCGCCGCTTGGTCGATCACCGGGCCGATGTCCGTGGCCGAGTCGGCGGGATCGCCGATCGCCAAGGTGTCCATGGCCCCGGCGATCATGGCCAGCAGCTTCTCGGCGATGTCCGCCTGCACGTAGAGCACACGCAGCGACGAGCAGCGCTGGCCGGCGGAGCGAAAGGCCGAGGCGATCACGTCGTCGGTCACCTGTTCCGGAAGCGCCGTGGAATCCACGATCATGGCGTTCTGACCGCCGGTTTCGGCGATGAGCACCGCGACGGGGCCGTCCTTGGCGGCCAGCGAACGCTGAATGCGCTTGGCGGTGGCCGTGGAGCCGGTGAAAGCCACGCCAGCGATAGCTTCGTGGGCCACCAGCGCCGCGCCGACATCGGGGCCGCCGAGAACGAGACGCACGGCGTCTTCGGGAATCCCCGCGGCATGCATCAGTTCCGCGGCAACCGTAGCGATGGCGGGCGTCTGCGGCGCCGGCTTGGCGACCACCGTGTTGCCTGCAGCCAGCGCCGCAGCCACTTGGCCGGTGAAGATGGCAAGGGGAAAGTTCCACGGCGAGATGCAGGCGAAGATGCCCCGCCCGTGGAGTTCCAACGTGTTCGCCTCGCCGGTGGGACCAGGCAGCGTTTCCCCGGCACTGAACAGGCGCTCGCACTGTGCGCCGTAGTAGCGGCAGAAGTCCGCGGCTTCGCGCACCTCCGCCACTGCGTCCGCCAGAGTCCGACCGGCTTCCTTGGCGAGCAGCGCGACGAAGCGCGAACGGTCAGCCTCGATGGCATCCGCCAGCTTGTCGAGGCAAGCCCGTCGCGCTGCCGCGGGCGTGGCCTCCCAGGCGGGGAAAGCCGTCGCCGCTCGATGCGCCGCGGCATCCACATCCACCGCGCTGTCGTCGCCCCGCAACGGTTCGCGCCAAGCACCGGCCGCACAGCGCAGCGCATCGACTTCGCCCCGATTGCCAAGGTCCAGGCCTCGAGAGTTTACGCAAACCGGGCGGAGCAGATCGCGCGGCAGCGGAATCCGCGGATGCGGCGCCCCGTGGTAGCCCGCTACCGTCGCCACTGGATCGCGCACCACTTCGGCAAGCGACACCTTGTCGTCCAGAAAACGGTTGACGAACGACGAGTTGGCGCCGTTTTCCAGCAGTCGCCGCACCAAGTAGGCGAGCAGGTCCTTGTGGGCGCCCACCGGGGCGTAGACGCGCACTGGAGGCAGATTCTCGAAACGCCGACGGGCCTCGTCGTAGAGCAGTTCGCCCATGCCGTGCAGACGCTGGAACTCGTACGCCTTGCCCGGGCCGGCGGCGAGTTCGAGCACCGCCGCCACGGTATGCGCATTGTGGGTGGCGAATTGCGGAACCAGACTCCGGCTGCGCAGCAGCTTTGCCGCGCAGGCCAGGTAGGCCACATCCGTGGACGGCTTGCGGGTGTACACCGGATACCCGGCCAGCCCCTCCACCTGGGCGCGCTTGATCTCGGTGTCCCAATACGCGCCCTTGACCAGGCGCACCGGAATGGACCGGTGCAGGCCGTCGAGGTAGTCGATCACCGCCGGCGCGCGCTTGCTGTACGCCTGTACGGCGATGCCAAGGCCGTCCCACGACTTGAGCGCATGGTCGCTGGCCAGACGATCGAACAGCAGCAGCGACAGTTCGAGCCGCTCGGCCTCCTCGGCATCGATGGTGAGAGACACCTCGTGGGCCGCAGCATCCCGAGCCAAGTCCAGCAGGGTATCGCCCAGTTCGCGCAGCACCCGCTCGCGCTGCAAGGGTTGGTAGCGAGGATGCAGCGCCGACAGCTTGACGGAGATGCCCGCCATCGCGCCTAAGCCGGCGCTGCCCACGGTACCAATGGCGTGTCGATATGCCGCCGCATAGTGCGCCGCGTCGTCAAAGGTGCGCGCCCCTTCGCCCAGCATGTCGAAGGAAAACGGACGCCGGGTACCGGCCCGGGCCAAGGCTTCCTCGATGGTCCGCGCCAGCACGAACTCGCCGCCCAGGATGCGCACCGTCCGGGACATGGCGGCGCGGGCTACGGATTCGCCGATGCGCCCGGTCAAACGCTTGAGCCAGCCGCCGACGTCGCCAGTCACGTCGTCGCCCAGGCCAATCGCGCTGCCGGTGAGCATCAGCGCCCAGGTAGAGGCGTTCAGGAACAGCGAATCCGACTGGCCGAGGTGTCCGGCCCAGTTCGCCGTGGCAAGCTTTTCGGCGATCAGCGCCTCGGCGGTATCGTCGTCGGGGATGCGCAGCAGCGCTTCGCTGATGCACATGAGCGCGATGCCTTCCTCGTTGGAGAGGCCGAACTCCTGCAGGAAGAGGTCCAGCAGCGAGCGTTCGCCTGCTCGTCGCCGGCAGCCTTCGACGAGCCCCCGAGCGCGTTGGAGCACACGCTGCCGCTCGGGGTAGCCGAAGGGCACCTCCGCCAGCCGCGCCCGCACCGCCTCGCGTTCGCTTTGCGCGCCGGCGGCGACGATAGCGGCCCAGCAGTCGGTGTCCATCGGCTGTCGCTGCCGCCTATGGCGCTGCCGCGGCGTTGCGCCCGGCAGTGCGCCCGAACACGGCGCCCGAGGTGAGCCCGGTGCCACCAGGATAGTTGAAGTAGAACAGCCCGCCGAGCAGTTCGCCAGCAGCGAACAGACCCGGGATGGGGCCGCCTTCCTCGCCGAGCACCCGGGCTTGGCGATCCACGGCCAAGCCGCCGAATGTGAAGGTGATGCCGCAGGTGACGCCATAGGCCGTAAACGGCGGCGTATCCAGACGATTGGCCCAGTTGGACTTGGGGACGGCAAGGCCTACCGTGCCCCGGCCATCCTTGACGGTGGGATCGAACGGCGTATCGAGGGCAACGGCGGCGTTGTAGCGGGCGACTTCCGCCACGAAGGCCGCGGCATCCACGCCTTCCATCTTCGGCGCCAGCGCCTCGATGCTGTCGGCGCTGGCCTTGGTCACTTGCCGAATGCGGTACTCGTCGCGCAACAGATGCGTCGCCTTGGCGTCGAACACCTGCCAAGCGAACTGGCCGGGCTGGTTCAGCACTTCGCGTCCATAGCGGGCGTAGGTGTAGTTGCGGAAGTCCGCCCCCTCGTCGACGAAGCGCTTGCCCAGGGCATTGACCATGATGCCGAACGGATAGGAGTGCTTCTGGAAGTTGTCGCCCACATCGAGATCGCCGAACTCTGGAGCATTCCGATCCCAGCCGACGGCATGGCAGCCGGACCAGTTGCCCCGGGTGGCCGCACCGATAGCCACCGCCATACGGATGCCGTCGCCGGTATTGAAGCGGGTGCCGCGCACCTTGGCCAAATCCCAACCCGGGCCGAGGTAGCGCGTCCGCCATGCCGGATTGGACTCGAAGCCGCCGCAGGCGAGCACCACGGCGTCGGCGTGGACGCTGGCATCGCCCACCATCACATCGAAGCCTCGGCGCGTCGGGCGCAGGGCCGTGGCGCGGGTGCCGTAGCGGATGTCCACGCCGCTGTCGGCGGCGATGGCGGCGAGACTATCCACCAGTCCGGGGCCGCCGCCCCAGGCTTCGACGGTGAGGCCGCCCCAGAAACGCACCGTTTTCTTGCCAGGAGATGCCCCTTGCGCTTCCCCACCGTCCACCTCGAAGGACTGCCGACCGTACAGCGGCAGGAAGCGCACACCCTTCTCGCGCATCCAACACAGCGTCTCGAAGCTGGATTCGATCAAGGTTTCCGCCAGCTCCGGATCCGTACGGTATTCGGTGACGCGGGCCAAGTCTTCGTAGAACTGTTCGCGGCTGTAGGTGCCGAAGTCCGTGCGTTCCAGCTCGCCGACGGTGAGCTCGGGCATGAGCCGGCGCAAATCGTCCACGCCCTCGTAGACGGTGCGCATGGCACCAGCGGTGAAGCGCGAATTGCCGCCGCGCAGGGCGTAGGGCGCGCGTTCGAGCAGGACCACCTCGGCATCCCGTTCCCGGGCGCCGATGGCGGCGGTCAACGCCGCGTTGCCGCCGCCCACTACCACTACGCGAGTCAACCGAGGACCCCCTGGTCTTTCAGGGCTGCCGCGGCGGCCTCGTCGTAGCCGAGTTCGGCCAGGATTTCAGCGCTGTGCTCGCCCAGGCGGGGCGGCGGTCGGGTCGGCGTGGCCGGCACTTCGTCCACGGTGAAGCCGGCGCCGAGGAAACGCAGCCTGCCGTCCGGCACGCCCGGCACCTCGTCCAGTTCGGCAAGGGTTCGCCGATGCGCAAGCTGCGGGTTCTCCACCACCTGCCGCGGCCCCTTGAGCTGACCCGAGGGCACGCCGCCAGCGCGAATCGCAGCGTCCCAATGAGCGGCAGTATCGGAACGGAAGTGCTCAGCGAACAACTGCCGCAGCGCGACTCGATTGGCCAGCGCAGCTTCTTCCGTAGCGAAGCGCGGGTCGGCAAGCAGGTCTTCCCGCCCCACGGCTTTGGCCAGCCGCTGGAACAGGCGATGCGTGTTGGCGTTGACGAGCAGCACACCCTCCTTGGTCGGAAACGTCCCCGCCGAGCCTACTTGCGCCAGCGGGTTGGGACCGACCCGACGGCGGGTGCGCCCGGTGGCCAGGTAGCCGTAGTAGTTCAGGCCCATCAGCGTCATGCAGGATTCCAACATGGAGACATCGAGAAACGTCCCCTGGCCGGTTCGCTGCCGTCGCAGCAGCGCCGCGACGATGGCGGAACTGGCGATCACCGCGGTACCGGCGTCCGCTACCGCGAAGCCGACCCGCACCGGCTGCTCCTCGGTGCCCGTCGACAGAAACATGCCGGACTCGCCCTGGATCAGATGGTCGTAGGCCGGACGGTCGCTTTCCGGTCCGCTTTGACCGTAACCCGAGATGGCGCAGTAGACCAGATTCGGCTGCACCGCCTTCAGCGCCTGGTAGCCGATGCCGAGGCGATCCGGCGTTCCCGGACGCATGTTCAGCAACACCACGTCCGCAGTCTCCACCAGGGCATGCACGGCCTTCAGCCCGTCCGGGTGCTTGAGGTCCACGGCCAGCGAGCGCTTGTTGGCGTTCTGCCCGAGAAAGGCCGGCGACAGCCCCTCGGGATGGCCGGCGCGCATCTGGTCGCCGCCATTGGGCGATTCCACCTTGATCACGTCCGCCCCCATCAGGGCGAGTTGGTAGGCGGCGAGCGGCCCGGCATGGACGTGGGTGAAGTCCACCACGCGTACACCCGCCAGCAAATCCACCTGCCGCGCCGACTGCTCCGCCATGCTCGCGCCTTGTCGTCCTGCCTGCCGCGCAGCCTAGCAGCACGACGGGTTCGAGGCCAAGTGCGCAAACCGGTTGGACGGCGCGGCAATCCTGCGTCTGGTCGCCGGGCCGTCTGGTTCCTGGCTGACCGGACCGGACTGCTCGACGAAAACTCGCCCTGCGTCGACAAGATCGACGCAGTGGCGCTTCCGCATCGAGAAGTCCGGGACGCGGATGAACGGAGGCGGGAAGAAACCGGACGAACAACGGGCTGCGAACACTGGACAAAACCATTTGCCGACCACAGACGGCACCCGTCGTGTTGACGCGAAGGCGAACGCTGGGATTGAATGCGGCATCATGGACATCGCCAACCCCATCTACGACGTGGTCTTCAAGTACCTGATGCAGGACGACAGCGCCGCCCGACTGCTGATCGGCAGGATCGCCGAGCTGGAGGTGGTGTCGCTGGACTTCCGCCCCCAGGAGGCGGCGGTGCCCTCGAACACGCCGCGCGGCGACGAGCTGCCGCTGCTGACACTGGTGCGCATGGACTTCGCGGCCCGGGTGCGGACCGCCGATGGCGACCAGCGGCAGGTGCTGGTCGAGATCCAGAAGACCAACGCGCCGACAGTGGTGGAGCGCTTCCGACTGTATCTCGGCGAGCAGTACCGCAGTCGAGACAATCTGGCCGTCGGCGTCTCGGGCCAGGTGGAGGCTGTGCCGCCGGTGACGATCTATCTGCTCGGCTACGACCTCGGGCTGTCGGACGAGGCGGTCATCGATGTCTGCCCGCGGGTTCGGGAGCTGGACGCCGGACATCCGTTCGTGGCCGGTCTGAACCATCGCAGCCACATCGTGCAGATACCCCGCTTGGCGAGACGCCGACGGGACGGCCTGGAGCAGTTCCTCTCCATCTTCGACCAAGCCCTGGTGTCTGCCGGCCGGGAAGACAACCATGTGCTGTCGCTGGAGGAGTCGGCGTATCCGCAGGAATGCAGCGCGGTGCTGCGTCGTCTGCGGCTGGCGATGGCGGAGGAGCAGGTTCGCCGCAACATGGAGGGCGAGGATCTGCTGCTGCGGGATTCGATCCTGTCGGCGCAGCAGGCGGAGCAGGAAAGGCAGCGGGCGGAGCAGGCGGAACAGCGGGAAGCGCAGCAGCGGGCTCGGTTCGTCCGGCACCTGCACGGCTTGGGCCAAAGCGCCCAGGAGATCGCCCAAGCGCTGGCCATCGACGCCCGGACAGTGCGGCGGATTCAGGGGGAATGATAATGCCCGCCCGCGCAACGCGCTTCGGCCAAGTCGATGGGGACCACGTCCGGCACCAACGGCCGAGGGGTGACGCGCCCCGCTCACCGTCCGGTGAAGTTGGGCTTGCGGCGCTCCAGGAACGCGCGCACGCCCTCCTCGAAGTCCTCGCTCCGGAACATGCCGTCGAGATGCACCATCAGGTGGTCCACCGCGGTGTCGTAGGATTCCTCCAGGCCCATGCGCATCATGCGCTTGGTGGTCTGCACCGCCATGGGCGCGTTGTCGGCGATCTCCTCGGCCCACCGCATGGCCGTCGGCATCAGTTCCTCGTTCGGCACCACGGTGTTGACGAGGCCGATGTCCAGGCATTCCTGGGCGTCGATGGTGCGGGCGCGGTAGTAGAGTTCGGCCGCCTTGGCCCAGCCGATCAGGCGCGGCAGCAGCCAGGTGCCGCCGCTCTCCGGCACCACGTTGCGCTTCGCCGTCACCGCCGCCATTTTGGCGGACTCGGCGGCGATGCGGATGTCGGCCAGCAGCGTCAGGTCCATGCCGTAGCCGGCGGCGGCGCCGTTGACGGCGCACACCACCGGCGTGTCCACATGCCACATGACGTTGATCGGCGCGTCGCGCAGGTCGAACAGCCGGCGCGGGCGGTTGTCGCCTTGGCGCTGCCCGCGGCTGCCGATGCCGCCGTCGCCGACGGCGACCAGATCGAGACCGGCGCAGAAGCCGCGCCCGGCGCCGGTGAGCACGATGCAGCGGGTATCCGGGTCCTTGTCGGCCTCCACCATCTTGGCGGAGAGCTCGCCGAGCATGGTGCCGCTGATGGCGTTCAGCCGCTCCGGGCGGTTGAGGGTGAGCACGGCGACGCGGCCGCGCTGTTCTGCCAGGAGTTCATCGGTGCTCGATGGGCTGATCGCCATGACGGGCCTCTCTGTATGCGTTCAGGATGCGAGAAAGTCGGCGATTGTACGGCAAGATGGGCTGGCAGACCGAACGCTGGCCGCGTCCCTCAGCGTTGCGCCGCATGGAAGCGGTCCATGACGTCCAGCTTGGCCTTGCGCAACCCGGCAATCGTCTGCGGCTGCTCGGCGATCTCCAGCGCCAAGTCGGTCTCGGCGGCGTAGCTCGGCCACGTCGGCAGGCCGTCGCCATTGGGATTGCCGGTTTTGGCGAAGTTGGTCCAGTAGCCGGTTGTCAACCGTGCCACTTCAAGGTCGCTCGAACGGGGGGCGAGCGCCTCGCCGCCGTCGCCGAAGCCGAGATGGGGATTGCCGAAGACGTAGGGGATCTCGGCGGCGTGGAAGGCACCGAGGGCTGTGCCGTGCTCGCCGCCGAGGTCGGGAACATGGGTGAAGTAGTACAGCCAAGCCGGATCGCCGTGGGCGACGTGCGCCCGTGCCCAGGTACGCATCTCCCAGGCGAAGTACTGGTCGGAGAGCAACTGCTGTTGGGCGGTCTCGATGCCGGGCGCGGCGTCTTCGGCATAGGCGTCGAGAATCTCGTCCGCCTGTTCGCCCCAGGCCGCCGCCACGCTTTGCCGCCAAGCCTGCTCGTCAAGCGCCGGCATGTCCATGAACAACGTCGTGCCTTCGTCGGCGTTGGAGCCCAGCAACACCGGTACGCGGCTGTGCTGGCCGGCCGCCACCAGCGCCGACATCGGCTGCGGGAAGACGTGACCGTCCACGTAGACGATTCGTCCGCCCTGGTTCCAACTCGCTTCGGCGATCTTCGCGTAGAGGATTTCGGCGGGAACAGCCCGCAGCGCGGCGATGTCCGGTGTAGCCAGCAGTTCGGACAACGATGCGCCAGCCGCATGGCCCGACTGCCCGGCGGCGGAGTCCTCGGCGAGCTGGGGATGCGGCGCGAAGCAGCCGCCGGATTGGCCGATGGCGCGATGGAACAAGCCCTTCGCCAACGGCGACGTGTAGAGGTAGCAGACGCTCCAGGAACCGGCCGATTCGCCGAAGATGGTGACATTGTCCGGATCGCCGCCGAACGCGGCGATGTTGTCGCGCACCCAGGTCAGCGCGGCGATCTGGTCCAGGACGCCGTAGTTGCCGGACACGCGGTGCGGCGATTCCGCGGAGAGCCCCTCGTGGGCCAGGAAGCCAAGCGCGCCGAGGCGGTAGTTGACGCTCACCAGCACCACGCCCAAGTCGGCGAGCGCGCCGCCGTCGTACATGGGCAGGTGGCCGTGACCGATCTGCAAGGCGCCGCCGTGAATCCACACCATCACCGGCATGCCGGCACCGTCCGGCATAGCCTCGTCGGCCTTGGCGCGGGTCCAGACGTTCAGATACAGGCAGTCTTCGCTGCGCTCGATGGGGCCGCGATCGTAGAAGCCCTCGAGTCGAGGCTGCCAGCAGGGCGTGCCGAAAGCCAGTGCATCCCGGGGTTCCTCCCACGGCGCCGGCGGTTCGGGCGGAAGCCAGCGCAGATCGCCCGTTGGCGGCGCGGCGTAGGGAATGCCGCGGAATATGCGCACCCCGTCCACTGTTTCGCCGCGTACCGGCCCGGCGGTGGTGACGGCCACGTTGGGATCGGCCGCCTCCGCCGCAGTCGCGCCCCCTTCCGTCGTCTGCTCTCGCTCTCGACATCCAGCAAGCAGTCCGACGAGGGCGAAAGCAAGCAGTGCGTTCTTCATGGTTCCACTCTCCAAGCCTATCGCCACCATCATACGCCGCAAACCCGAAGAGATCGTCATGCCAGATGCATTCGCCGTCATTGGCCGTCGCTGCGTCGCAGTTCCCAGGCAGGGCGATCTCCAGGAATGAACCTCCGCCGATCCGACCTGGTCGGACGCGGAGTCCGAATAGCGGGACGCTCTACCCCGCTTCATCCCCGCGGACGGAGTCCGGACACGTGTCGGCAAACGACCCGGCTTGAACATGGCGAACACCCGCCCGCGGCAAGCGCGGGACGGACCATATGTCCCTGATCCCCACCGGCCGAACCGTCACAGCCAAGACAGCGCCAAGGTGGCAATGCCGAGCACGAAAAAGAAGCCGCACATGTCCGTTACGGTGGTCAACACAGGCCCGGAGGCCACCGCGGGATCGACACCGAAGCGCTTCAGCAGCAGCGGTACGGTGCCGCCGATGGATACCGCTACCACGGTATTCATCGCCAAGGCTACGGCGACTACCGCGCCAAGGCCCAGGTTTCCCTTCCAGACCCACGCCGCCGCACCCAGCAGCACACCCAGGGCGATGCCGTTCAGCACCCCCACCTTCGCCTCCTGCCACCAGACCCGCAGCAAATCCCGGGGGCCGATCACCCCCAGCGTCAGTTCGCGCATGCTCACCGCCACGGCCTGATTGCCGGAGCAGCCGCTCATGTCGGAGACGATGGGCAGCAACACGGCCAGGGCGATGACCGCCGCCAAGGTGTCCTCGAAGGCCGCGATTACGCTTACCGAGATCATATTCAGCACGATGTTGACAGACAGCCAGGACAGCCGCCGCCTGGAACGCACGGCGAGCGGCATGCTGCGCAGCTCTTCGCCGCCGACGATGCCCTGGGATTTCAGGTGCTCCTCCGCGGCCCGCTCCACCAGAGCGTCGTCCACATGGGATCGCTCGACCACCCCAAGCATCCTGCCGGCGTCGTCGACGACCGGCAGCGACAGCACTTCGGCTTCCTCGAGACAGGCATCCACGGTGGGCAGATCGGCTTCGGCGTTGACCACCGTGGGTAGCTGCATCGATGTGCCGATGGCCGCGTTGGTCGGTGCGGCGACCAGTTGCCGCGTACGCACGATGCCGATCAGGCTGCCATCCGCCGCGATCACATAGGCGTACAGCAGCAGGCGGCGGGACAGGTCTCGAACGCCCGAGGTGAGCTCCTCCAGCACGTTGCGGGCGGTGGCCGCAGGCGGAAAGGCCAAATACTCCCGCACCATCAGGCCGCCGGCGGACTCCGGCGGATAGCCCATCAGCTCCCGCGCCTCGGCAGCGGATGCCGGCGTCATGGCGCCGAGGATGCGGTGCAGGTCTTCGTCCTCCACCTCGGCCAGCACGTCCGCCTGCTCGTGGCTGGGCAGCGCCGTGACGATGGACGCCGCTTCCGCCGCCGGCAGCGCCTCGATCAGATCCGCGGCCACCTCGTCGGGCACGTCCTCGATGAACTCCGCCGCGGTCTCCGGCGCCAGCGCGATCAGCACGGCACGGCGCTCGTCTTCGTCGAGGCGGAACATGGCGCGCACCACGTCCGGGCCCGAAAGAGTGGCGAGATAGGCGTCAATCGACTCGGGGGCGTCGACGGCCAAGTTCCTGAGCCGTGCGGCCGGCTCGGCAGTTGTGGCATCCACAGCGTACGGCTCCGTCTTCAGGCGGCTTGGATTATGCGTTTTTCGATTGGCCTGTCGAGACGCATCGTTGCCTTGCGGTGCTCGGACTCTGCCGCGAGCTCGTCGCGCCAGCATTGGGCGATGGCGGCCTCTGTGTGTACACTCTCGCCATCCCATGCACATCCAAGGAGGATGCCATGCGCACGAATATCGTCATCAACGACGATCTTCTCGCCGGCGCGATGCGCGCCACGGGGGCGAAGACCAAGCGCGAAGCGGTCGAACTGGGCTTGGCCTCGCTGATTCGCTTGAAGAAGCAGGAGGAGATCCGCCAGCTACGCGGCAAGCTGCGTTGGGTCGGCGACCTGGAACAGATGAGGCGGGCCCCGTGACCCTTGTGGACTCCAGCGTCTGGATCGACTACTTCAATGGGCGACGTACGCCGGAGACGGATCATCTCGACGCTTTGCTGGGCAACGATGTCGCCGCGATTGCGGACTTGATCCTTGTGGAGGTTCTACAGGGCTTCCGGAACGATGCGGATTTCGCGGCGGCAAAGCGTGCGCTGTCGGAATTGCCTTGCTTCGAGCTGCTGGGCCGCGAGCGGGCGCATCGGGCAGCAAGCCGCTACCGGCAGCTGCGCAAGGCGGGCATCACGATTCGCAAAACAGCCGACATCGTCATCGGCTCTTTCTGCATCGATGCCGGATATCCATTGCTGTTCTCCGATCGGGATTTCCTGCCCCTGGTCGAACATCTCGGGTTGGCGAGCGCCGTCGATTTGCACTGAGCGGCCAGCGCTGGCGGGCTGGCGCCGGCATGGAG
This sequence comes from Pseudomonadales bacterium, assembly GCA_963422285.2. Lineage (GTDB taxonomy): Bacteria > Pseudomonadota > Gammaproteobacteria > Pseudomonadales > Azotimanducaceae > VXYL01. The sequence goes on from CAXXJO010000001.1 coordinate 606,536, forward strand.
AATGGCCCGCGCATGTCGGCGGATACCGACGAGGCTGGTCGCTCGCCACTCGCTGGCCGCGGTCGCATCGAGTGCCCGTCAGCGCAACACGTTCTGCGCTCGCAGCTCGGCGATCCGCGCATCGTCGTAGCCGAGGACGGTGCGCAGCAGTTCGTCGGTGTCGGCACCTAGGCACGGCGCCGGACTGCGTACGCCGTTGGGCCGTTTGGACAGGCGCCACGGGACGCCGGCGTGGGCGCGAGCGCCGACGGCAGGATGGGGCAGGCGTTCGATGTAGCCGCGGGCATTCAGGTGCGGGTCCTCCACGATGTCGAGGCAGGTGAAGGCGGGGAAGGCGGCGATGCCGGCGGCTTGGAGTTCGGCGGTGATCCGCCAGCGATCTCGTTCGCGGGTCCAGGCCGACACCGCGGCTTCCAAGACCTCTTCGTTGGCCTTGCGTCCCGCCAATGTCGCAAAGCGAGAATCAGCGACCAGAGCGGGATCGATGACAGCGGCGAGCGTCCGCCAGTCCTCGTCGCTGGCGCAGGCGATGGCGACCCATTCGTCCTCGCCCCGACAGGGGAAGCAGCCGTGGGGCGCCATGCAGGGGTCGCGGTTGCCCATGCGCGGCGGCTGGGTGCCGTTCAGGGCGTACTGCATCCATGCTTCCAAGCCGAACGCCGCACTGGACTCGAACAGCGAGATGTCGAGGTGGTCGCCAGCGCCGGTTTCGTCCCGTCGCGCCAAGGCGGAGACCACGGCCAGCGCCGCGGTAATGCCGGCGTTCGGATCCGGCATGGAAACGCCCACTTCTTCCGGGCCGCCATCGGGATAGCCGGTCACCGACGAAACGCCAGTCAACGGGGAGGTGGCGGGGCCGTAGCCCATGTAGCGACGGTAGGGGCCGGACTGGCCGTAGCCGCTGATGCTGGCCAGGATGATGCGGGGGTTGATCTCGCGCAGCACGTCGTAGCCCAAGCCGAGTCGTTCCATCACGCCGGTGGCGAAGTTCTGCATCACCACGTCGCTGGCGCGCGCAAACGCCTTCACGATGGCTATGCCGCGCGCATCTCGCAAGTCCACGGCAACGCTCTTCTTGCCTTGGTTCCACTGATTGAACATGCCCGAGCGATCCAGGCTCGGCTCTGCACCGACGGGATGCAGGCCCGCGCGCCGATACAAATCCGGCCGCGCTGCGGATTCGAAGCGAACCACTTCCGCGCCCAAGTGCGCCAAGTTCATGGCCCCGAAGGGGCCGGCCCAAACCCAGGTGAGATCCACCACGCGAATGCCCGTAAGCGGCAACCGCGGCACGCCGACGGAAGGGGAGTGCTCTTTCGTCTCGAGAGTGCCCAACACCTCGTCGTTGTGTTCGCCAAGAAGTGGCGCTGGCCGGCGAACAAACGCTCTGCCGGCCGTCGTCAATATCGGCGACGCGAGATGTTCAACCGATCCGGCCACCGGATGATCTACCGTGGCGAAGAATCGACGTTCGCGCAGATGTTCGTTGGCGGCGAGTTCCGCGTAGTTCGCCACCGGGGAGACGCAGATGCGATGTTGCTGCGCTTGGCGATACAGGTCGGCGGCGTTCCATTGGCCGACGAACTCTTGCACGAACCGATGCAACACGTCCTGGTTTTGCACTCGCCCGCTCGGTTCGGCGAAAATATCCAGTCGCGCCCATTCCGGGTTGCCCATGAACGCCACCAGCCGCCGCCACTGGTCCTGCTCGACGCATACCAGGAAGATCGGCGCATCCTTGGCCTGGAAGATGCCCCACGGCACCAGCCCGCGCGGGTGGTAGCGCTTCAGCACGGCGTTGAGATAGGTGTAGACGGGAATGCCGCCTTCCAGCACGGAAGCCACGTACTCCTGCTCGGACAAGTCGATATGCTCGCCCACGCCGGAGCGGTGGGCGTCGCGGGCCAAGGCAAGCGCTGCCATGGCGCCGGCGGTGGCTGCCATCAGGGCGCATTGATGGCCGAACACTTTGAGTGGCGGCAGCTCGGGTTCCAGATGCGTACCGGGGCAGAGGCTCGCCCAGCCGCCGGCGTTAGCGACGATCAAATCGCCGCCGCGATAGTCTCGATATGGACCGGCGATTCCGAAGGGCGTTATCGAAAGCACTACCAGCCGCGGTCGCTTCGCCATGACCTCCGCCGGCGCCAAGCCGAGTTCCGCAGCCCGCCGGCGCGAATGGTTGTGTACCAGAATGTCCGCGCCGGCGAGCAGCGCATGGAGATATCGGCGTCCGTCGGCGCTGTCCAAGTGCAGGCAGACGCCGCGCTTGTTCACGTTCAGGGCAAGGAAAGCGCCGCTCTGTTCCGGATCCGCTGTGCCCTGGGGAAACGGGCCTCGCGTCCGGGTGAGGTCGCCGGCGGGTTCTTCCACCTTGACCACGTCCGCGCCGTGGTCGCCGAGGAGCTTGGCGGCGTAGGCGGCGGAAAAGCCGCCGCCCAGTTCGACGACGCGCAAAGCGCCTACTCCAGCCCGGCCAGCACCGCCTCGATGGATTTGCCGCGCAGTCCGTTCTTGACGGCGGCGTAGGATGCGCCGTCGAGTTGCGCAAGCTTGCCGGCCGCCGCCAAAGCCGCGCTGCGCAGTTCTTCCTCGGCCGCCACCGCGTCCAGAAAGCCGGCGTCCTTGGCGTCTTGGGGCGAGAACAAAGTCGCACCGAGGGCGGCGCGAGCGAGGTAGCGCTTGGACAGCCGCTCGTTGGCGAGCATCAAGCCGAACGGCGGCAGGCTCATGCCGATGGACGTTTCGTTCAGACCGATGCTGAAGTCGCCTTCCCTGCCAACACGGTAGTCCGCCGTGAGCAGGCAGAACGCGCCCAGCGCAACGGCGTGGCCCGTGGCGGCGATCACCAGCGGCAGCGGCAGGCCGTAGAGACGCATCATCAGCCGGGTGCCGCCGAGCCTCATGGCGCCAGCCGCCTGCGGGTCGTCGCCGCGAATCACCTTGAGATCGAAACCGCCGGACAGCAGGCCCGGCCGGCCGGTGAGCAGCACCGCCTTGGCTTCCGCCTCGGCGCGGTCCAGCGCAGCGTTCACCGCGGCGATCATGTTCGGCCCGAAGGCGTTGGCCTTGCCATCGTCCATGGTCAGCATGGCGATGTCTTCAAGCCGTTCATAGCGAACGAGTTCTGCCATTTTCATCTCCTAGTGGTTCTCAGGGTCAACGAGCCAACCGATCCTTGCCGGACTCTGCACATGGGGATCGCCGGCAGGAACCAAGGGGGGTTCGGCACCGGCACCGGTTTCCGTGCTTGCGGAACGGATCGTCCGTAGGAACAACGGCGCAGGCTCTGGCAAAGTTGTTCAACAGCGACCTCGGCGATCATCTCTGCGCATCGAACAAGGCCGCCAGCTGCTCCGTCATCGCGCCGCCGAGCTGCTCGGCATCGGTGATGGTCACCGCCCGCTGGTAGTGGTGGGTGACGTCGTGGCCGATGCCGATGGCGACGAGTTCCACCGGCGAGTGCTCCTCGATGGTCTCGATGGCGTACTTCAGGTGCTGCTCCAGATAGCTGCTGGGGTTGACCAGCAGGGTCGAGTTGTCCACCGGCAGGCCGTCGGAGATCACCATCAGCACCTTGCGCTGCTCGTGGCGCAGCACCAGCCGGTTGTGCGCCCAGATCAGCGCTTCGCCGTCGATGTTCTCCTTCAACAGCTCCTCGCGCATCATCAGGCCGAGGTTGCGGCGGGCGTGGCGCCACGGGTCGTCGGCGGCCTTGTAGACGATGTGGCGCAGATCGTTCAGGCGGCCGGGATTGGGTGGCTTGCCGGCGTTGATCCACTCCTCGCGGGACTGGCCACCGCGCCAGGCGCGGGTGGTGAAGCCGAGAACTTCCACGCGCACGGAACAGCGCTCCAGGGTGCGGCCCAGGATGTCGCCGCATACCGCGGCGATGGTGATGGAGCGGCCGCGCATGGAGCCGGAGGAGTCGATCAGCATGGTCACCACGGTGTCGCGGAACTCCATCTCCTTCTCCTGCTTGAAGGCCAGCGGATTCATAGGATCCACCACCACCTGGGGCAGTCTGGAGGTGTCGAGAATGCCCTCGTCGAGATCGAACTCCCAGGTGCGGTTCTGCTTGGCTAGCAGGCGTCGCTGCAGGCGATTGGCGAGCTTGGACGTGGCGTGCCGCAAGGAAATCAGCTGCTGATCGAGCAGTTGACGCAGGCGCATCAGCTCCTCGGCATCGCACAGTTCCTCGGCCCGTACCACCTCGTCGAACTCGTCGGTGTAGGGCGCGTAGTTGAAGTCGACGCGGATGCGGCCGGCGTCGTCGGGCAGGAAGTTCGGTGCTTCCTCGGGTTCGCTTTCCGCGCCGAGTTCGCTGAGGTCGAAGTCCGCGTCCATGTCCACCACGGTGGCCTCGCCGTCGCCGTCTTCGTCGCCCAAGGAGTCCTCGTCGAGCGCCACGTCTTCCGGGGCGAACTCGGCATCCGGCTCGGCACCGTCCTCCACGGTTTCCACTTCCTGGTCGCTGTCCTGCATCTCCGGCAGTTCGTCGAGATCGGCGGCGAAGCCGAGGTCGGCCAGGAGGGTGCGGCAGCGGCCGGCGAACTCGTCCTGGTCGTCCACGCACTCGGCCAGGGACTCGATGTGCTCGCCGGCACGTTCCTCGACGAAGTCGCGCCAGAAGCGCACCACGTTTTCCGCCGACGGCGGCAACGCGCGTCCGGTGAGACGCTGGCGGACGATGAGGCCCACGGCGACCGAGAGCGGCGCCTCGGTCTCTGCGGTGACGGTATCGAAGGCGGCCTGCCTGCATACCGCTTCCAGGGACGCCTCGAGGTTCTTGGCGACGCCTTGCATGCGCAGCGAGCCGATGGAGGCGACGCGGGCATCCTCCACCCAGTCGAACATCTCCTGGGCTGGTCCGGCACGGGGCATGCTGCGGGCGTGTACGGCATCGTCGTGGTAGCGCATCTTCAGCGCGAACTCGTCGCCGACGCCGCGAATGGCGTTCAGCTCGTGCTCGCTGCAACCGAGATTGGGCAGCGGCACGTGGATGCTGCTGCCGCGCAAACCGGCGACACCCTTGCCGAAGGTAACCTCCAGCTCGTCGTTCTCGGCGAGCGCGCGCAGCGTTGCCGTGGTGGCCCGCTTGTAGGTTTCGAGCGGCTCGTCCTTCTCGCTCATGGGCGTTCCGGTCGCAGTCACGCCTTCAGGGTGATGCCCCGGGTGGCATCGCCCAGGTCCTCGCCCATGCAGCGCTGGTAGTACTCGGCGACGATGGGGCGTTCGAGTTCATCGCACTTGTTCAGAAACGTCACTCGAAAGCCGAATCCGACATCGTGGAAGATGTCGGCGTTTTCCGCCCAGGTGAGCACCGTGCGCGGCGACATCACCACCGAGATGTCGCCGTTGACGAAGCCCTTGCGGGTGAGATCCGCCACCGCCACCATGTTGGAGATCATGCGCTTGCCGTCTTCGGCGGCCTGCCACGCCTTGGCCTTGCCGAACACGATGTCCACCTCCATGTCGTGGGGCAGGTAGTTCAGCGTGGTGACGATGTTCCAGCGGTCCATCTGACCCTGGTTGATCTGCTGGGTGCCGTGGTAGAGACCCGTGGTATCGCCGAGGCCCACGGTGTTGGTGGTGGAGAACAGTCGGAACGCCGGGTGGGGGCGGATGATGCGGTTCTGATCCAAGAGCGTCAGCTTGCCTTCCACCTCCAGCACCCGCTGGATGACGAACATCACGTCCGGGCGGCCGGCGTCGTACTCGTCGAACACTAGGGCGGTGGGATGCTGCAACGCCCAGGGCAGGATGCCTTCCTTGAAAGCGGTGATCTGCTGGCCGTCCTCGATGACGATGGCGTCCTTGCCCACGAGGTCGATGCGGCTGATATGGCTGTCCAGGTTGACGCGGATGCACGGCCAGTTCAGGCGCGCCGCCACCTGCTCGATGTGGGTGGACTTGCCGGTGCCGTGGTAGCCCTGGATCATCACCCGGCGGTTGTGGGCGAAACCGGCTAGGATGGCCAGCGTGGTGTCGGGGTCGAAGCGGTAGTCGTCGTCGATGTCCGGCACGTGCTCGCTGCGGAAACCGAACGCCGGCACCGTGAGGTCTTGCTCGATGCCGAACTGTTCGCGCACGCCGACGGCGGAGTCCGGCAGCATGTCGGGCGAGAGCGACGAATCGTGGACGTTCATGCAGGCACCTGTTCTCCCGGTGCAGCCCGGCGACGCTCGAACCGGCGGCAGCCGAGCGACGGAGCGGCAAAGCGCGACATTTAAGCAAGGAACGGGACGCCGTGCCAACGCTTCGCGCCAGCCGATCCGGCCCGCTCGTCGCACCCATGCCGCGTACCGGCGGTTCGATCGGCGTGAACCAAGCCGGCTTCAGGGCGAGGGGTCGCGGCCGAGTTTGAAATGGCGGCGGGCCGTTCGCCGCTGCCCGGCCAAGCGGCGGTTGCGCACCGAGCATGACCACCGAGAGCGAATTGGCAGGCGAACGAATCGAACCTCGGAGCATCGCGGCATGCTCTTGCGCGATGCGTTGACGAACTGCCGCTTGCACTCGGTTCGGCTTCAAGCTGGCTGCTTTCTCCGTTGGTCAGGAGATGGAAGGTTCCCGCGATACGAACAGGGAATCATGCACCCGCTGTTCCTGAGAAGGCGAAGCATTGGATCTGGTTTGTCGCGGGCCATTCGATTCGACGTCGAACGTCAGGTCTATTCCGGTCAGCCGACTGCCATAGGCGATGGAAGACGGAGAGATGGCGATCCGGGAGACCGCGGTAGCCGGACCAGGGCTGCCGAGCAAGACCTGCACATGGCGTGGAGGGCGAGCTTTCCGTAGCGTTCGATGGAGCGTCGCCGGTCTTCGTCCGGTACTTGGCCGACGGGTTGGCCAAGCTGCTGGCGCCGCAAGCGTGGCGACGGCTTGATCGGGCGTCCGTCGTTCGCGCACACTGCACACTGATTGCGAGGCGAGGAGTCGCACACCATGCCAACGATCCACTTGGTTCGCCACGGTGCCGCCGCGGCCGGCTTCGGTGGTCACCCGGACCCGGGCTTGAGCGATCTCGGCCGCGCCCAGGCCGAAGCCGTAGCCACAGCCCTCCGCGGTGCCATCGCCGCGCCGATCCTGCTCTATTCCAGCCCCCTGGCCCGGGCCCGGGAAACCGCCAGCCCCCTGGCCGCGCATTGGGGCGTCGCTGTGGCTATCGAGCCGCGCATCGGGGAGATTCCGTCCCCCACCGCGGATATTGAAGAGCGGGGGCGCTGGCTGCGCGGCGTCATGGCCAGGCGCTGGCGGGGCCTGCCGGACGAACTGCTGCACTGGCGCGAGGCGATGATCGACTGGGCGCTCGCCCTGGATGCCGACGCAGTGGCATTCTGCCACTTCGTCGCCATCAATATCCTCGTCGGCGCGGCCACGGGGACGGAGCCGCTGATCGTATTCCGCCCGGACAACGGCTCGGTGACGCGCCTCGGCACCGACGGCGGCGAACTGGCGCTGCTCGAGCTGGGCCGACAAGCTGATACCCGGGTCAACTGACGGCATGAAATATCGACGCTTTCACGACGAAGTGCTGGACGCGCTGCGGCACCTTGGCAAGCCGAGTTTGGGCCTGCACATGGCCAAGGACCGACGCTCGGCGCTACGCTATGTCGGCATCCGAGTTCCAGCGCTGCGCCAGCGTGTGCGGGAGGGGTTCTCGTTCTACCATCAGGACCCGAAGACGGTGTTGGCGATCTGGGACGAGCTGTGGATGAACAGCGAGTGGGGCGACGTGCTGTTCGCCGCCGCGGAGCACTACAAGCCGATTCTGCGCAAGCGCGTCGAGCCGGAGTACTGGCCGGTGATGAAGCATTGGGTGAAGCGGGTGGAGAACTGGTGCCACTCGGATGTCTTAAGCGGCCTCTACTCGCGGCTGCTCGAAGCGCATCCCGCCCACGTCATGCCGGAACTGCGATGCTGGAACACGCACCCGGCGCTGTGGCCACGCCGAGTCTCCCTCGTCAGCTTGATCCACTACACCGGCAAGAACGCCGTATTTCTAGGGCCGGACGTGGTGCTGCCGATGATCGACAACTGCGTCCACGACGATCGCTACTACATACAGAAGGCCGTGGGCTGGGTGTTGCGAGAGATGTGGCGCGTCTATCCCGATGAAATCCAGGCTTACGTCGAGGCGGCCATGGACAGGATGCCGAGCGGTGCGTTTTCCCGCGCTATCGAACGACGGGATCGACGCGAGCAAGACGAATTGCGGGCGCTGCGGCGGCGGGCGGTGTGAGCTGGTGCGGAAATGTGCCGCTCATGGACTGGAACAAGCAGGGCACAAAAGCTGGCTGTGAGGGTTGCTGACGTCAGTTCGCGGGGCCGCCGCATGGACTACAACGCCTTCTGCACGGAGGGCGCGAGAACTTGGCGGAGTTTGGTCCTGCACCGCCTGCCGTCTGGGAAAGCGCGGGCCGAAGAAGCGGATCAAGCGGGCGAACATCGCGTTGGCAGGCATTTCTGCCGCCAAGTTCGTTGTCTTTCGTCCCGGTTCCCGGGCTGCTGACGACATTTTCAACTGTCCCGCTCGGCGCGCCGTGCCTGAAAAGGGTTGGGATGGCAGTCGTTCGCGAGGCTGGCGACACTTTCGACTATCCCCCTCGACGCGCCTCCCGCCGTGCCTGAACCTTCTCCTGGAAGGCCGCGTAGCGCTCCCAGGCCATGCGCCCGTCGTGGGCGAAGTAGTCGTGCTGCGGGCGCAGCGTCACCCGCCCCTGGGCTGGTTCGGTGTCGAACAGGCTGCAATACTTCTCTGCCGCTTGGTCATGGCCAGTGCCGGGCGGCGCGTCGAGCTGGCGGTCGTCCATGATGCGATCGTTCTTGCCGAAGGGAAACGGGCCGTAGACGTCCATCAGGCCGGCGAAGCGTACCGGGTTGCGATCCAGCGCTTCTTGGGTGACGGTGTCGCGGAACGGCTCCTGGGGCTGGAAGCGGGGGCGCATGTATTCGCACTGCAAGGTCATGCGCACCCCCTGCGTTTTCTTCGCATACGAGCCGTGCCACGTGTGGTTGCCCCACACCACCAGGGAGCCGGTCGGCGCCTCTACCGCATGGGCCCGATCAGCCCAGTACCTGCTCTCCGGCGGAGTCGCTTGCCGTCGCCAGCGATGGCTGCCGGGCGGGAAGGAGATCGCGCCGTCGTCCTTGGCGTAGTCGGTGAGCGTCAGATGCACGTTGGCGTTGACGTTGACCGGCGCCAAGGCTTCCCGGGTGGGATCCAGGTAGTCGCCGTGGATGCCGGTGCGTTTCTCGCCCGGACCCTTCACCCAGCCGTTGACGAGGCTGAGGATGCAGTTGGTGCCCAGCAGGTACTGCGCCAAGCCGAGGCCGGCGGGGTTCCAGGTGACCTTCTCGAAGATCGGGTCCTCCCAGATGAGGAAACGCAGCTGGTCGTTGACGTCGTTCCAGCGGTCGAGATCGGCGCCGAAGCGGTCCACGACTACCCGCTCCAGCGCTGCCCGCACTTCTTCGGCGAACGCCGGCGGCGCTACCTTTTCCGGCGGCACCACGGTGAACCCGAAGGCTTCCAGTTCGGCGATGTTGGCTTCCAGGCCGAGTTCCTTGAGCTCCCGGTACAGGAGCGGCAGCGACCCCGCGCATTCCCAATTTTCGATCTCCATCCCGCATTCCCGTCTGCGCCGACAGGCGGGAAAGTGTGTCGGATTCGGCATCGACAGGGCAAGCGCAGTTCCGTTCCGGTAGTGCATCAGTTTGAAATTGGATAAGCCGGGGCGCTATCGGATGCCACCGCATATGACATCCGATAGCGTCCGGCCCCCCTGTATCTTGTGATTGCATGGCGCAAGCACGACGATGCGGTTTCAAACTGAGACGTCACCTCCATTCCTGCTGCGGCAGCGGGATCTGGACGAGAAGCGGGCCGTGTACGCCTCGCTGGGAGTGTCGGAGCACTTCCTGTTCGATCCGAACCTGGACGCGCTGCGCCCGCCGTTGCAGGGCTACCGGCGGCGCGGCGGCGCTTGGGAGCAGCTGCCGGAGGAGGAGATCGGCAGGGAGGACATGCGGGGCGTACGCAGCGAGACTTTGGGACTGGCGCTGCGCATCAAGGAGGGTGGCCGACGCGACGAGAAGGGGCGCCCGGTGCGGGAACTGCGCTGGCACGACCCGACGACAGGGGAGGATATGCGCACCTACGAGGCCCAGGACGCGGCGCGCCGGGCCGCGGAGGAACGCGCTGCCAGGGAAGGGAAACGCGCTGCCGAAGCCACCGCCGCCCGCGTCGCGGCCGAGGCGCGGATCGTCGAGCTGGAAGCGCAGCTTGCCCGGCTCGGAGCGCGGCCCGGCGGCGATAGATGACGCCGGAGGATTCAGCGGCGACAAGACCTGCTGCGCCTAATCCTTCATGGGCGCTATTCGTCTGCTTCTGTCGCGACGCCGCTGGCACGCGACAAGACCAGCTTTGCTCAATACCTCGATTGGCGGGACGAGAGTCGAACGCCACCACGCGGACCGGGCGCCTCTTCCTCCAGCTTTGCTCAATGCTTCGATTGGCGGGAGGAGGACATGCTTGCCACTGAAAGAACACCCGCTACCGCTATCCCAACCTAATGGCGCCTACCGGGCTGGCACCATGTCGAACCTATCCATATTATCGACTGCGACAGTCCGAAGGCTGCTGGCAGCAACGATCGCTGGTACCAGAAAATCCCGATGCGGAACGCATTGGCCGCCCGAGCGCCGATTCGGAGAGCGGGCTGCGAGAAGAACACGATTCCACAAACCGACATGGGGTTGGTTTCCAAGTTTCGGAACAAGACAACTCGTGCAGGCTCTATCCATGTCGCAATAAACAAGGCGGTCAAGAAGCCCACGGAGAAAAGCGAGGCGCTGAAAGTTGGAAGCGAAACATTGAAAGACGTTCGCCCTATGCCGGTTTGGCAAAGGATCTCGGAGCGATCGCTGTTCCCCGGAGTCGCCTTCGGTGCCGCGATCCACGACGCCGCCGAATTGCTTTGCCCAATGACCGCAAAGGGAATGCATACAAGACGATGCCAAGCGCGTCGCCTGCAACGGACCGGGGAATCGGCCTTCGCGTTCGCATCGTCCGGCGGACATGGGAACATGCCTTGAGGGCTGGGGCATCTGCGTGGCAGGGGCGTTGGGCGACACGAGATGCGCGAACAGGCATGCGCGACGGTCGGGTTGGCGCGAGTCGGGATAGCGAAGTATAAGTTGCATTGCATGGGCGGCGAGTTCGCCTGCGCCATTGCATTGTTCGCCCACCCGAACTAGGCTTGCCAGCCACGGTCCTGGAAACCGCGATGAAGCTCGGCGTCGTCTTCCCCCACCACGAAATCGGCACGGATGCCGGCGCCATCAAGGCGTATGCCCAGGGAGCGGAGGCGCTCGGCGCCGACCACATGCTCATCTACGACCACGTGCTGGGCGCCGGCCCGAACCGGCCCGGCGGCTGGCGCGGCCCCTACGACAAGGACGTCGCCTTCCACGAGCCGTTCACCGTGTTCTCGTTTATGGCGGCGGTGACCAGCAACATCACCTTCGCCACCTGCGTACTCGTCCTGCCCCAGCGGCAAACGGCCCTGGTGGCTAAGCAGGCGGCGGAACTGGCCATCCTCTCCGGCAATCGTTTCCGCCTAGGCATCGGCACCGGCTGGAACGAGGTGGAATACCAAGCGCTGGACGTGCCGTTCGCCGCCCGCGGCGAGCGCCAGGAAGAACAGGTGGAGGTGCTGCGCATGCTGTGGACGTCGGACAGCCTCAGCTACGCGGGCAAATTCCATACCGTTGCCGAGGCCAGCATTCTGCCCAGACCCGATAGGCCAGTTCCCATCTGGTTCGGCGGCGGCGCGCCGGCGCTGCTCAAGCGCTGCGCTCTGCTCGGCGACGGCTGGCTTCCCATCGGCGGTCCGAACGAAGTCTCCGCCAACGCCATTCGCGACCTCCGTACCCACCGCGAAGCCGCGGGGCTGCCTTGGGGGTGTCCTCAGCCGGGGGACCTCTCGCATGAGACGGGGTGCGCGAGGGGGAACCCCTCGCATGAGAACGTTGGCATCCAGGCCCAGGCGCAATACCGGGGCGGCAATCCAGAACGCTTGCGCAACCACGCCGGACGCTGGCGGGAACTTGGCTGCACCCACCTCGCCATCGCCACTCACAATCCCACTCGCGCCTTCGGCGCCGAGCGGCAGGCGCTTGCCGACAACCGCACCGTGGACGACCATCTCGCCGCCGTTGGCGAGTACTTCCGGGCGGTGAACGAGTACGCCGGGTAGTCCGCGATGCCGGCCGCCTAGCGAAGCATCATGCTCCAGCTCACCGACGTTACGCTGCATCGCGGCGAGCGGCTGCTGTTCGACCGCCTGAACCTCACCGTCCACAGCAGCCACAAGGTGGGCATCGTCGGCCGCAACGGCGTCGGCAAGACGACGCTGTTCGAGCTGGTGCGCCGGCGGCGGCTGCCGGAAGAAGGCGAGATGGCGTGGCCGGATGGCTGGCGGCTGGCCTGGCTGGACCAAAACGTCCAACCATCGCCGCGCACGGCTCTGGACTTCGTGCTCGACGGCGATGTCCGGCTGCGTCGGGTGGAACGCGCCATCGCCGACGCCGAACGGGCCGGCAACGACGACGCCCTGGCCGCGTTGTACTCCGACTACGAAGACGTCGGCGGCTACGCCGCCTCCGCCCGAGGCGGCGAAATCCTCGGCGGCCTAGGCTTCGGCACCGGCGATTTCGACAAGCCGCATCGGGCGTTCTCCGGCGGCTGGCGCATCCGTCTCAACCTGGCGAGGGCGCTGATGACGCCGTCGGAACTGCTGCTGCTCGACGAACCCACCAACCATCTGGACTTGGAGGCGACGCTCTGGCTGGAGTCCTGGACGCGCAAATACCCGGGCACGCTGCTGATGATCGCCCACGACCGGGACTTCCTGGATCGGACGGCGCAGGAAATCGTCCACCTCGAAAACGGCCAAGCGAAGGTCTACTCGGGCAATTACAGCGGCTTCGAACGGCAGCGCGCCGAGGCGCTGACTCGGCAGGCCGCGGCGTACAAGAAGCAGCAGCTGCGGGTAGAGGAGATCCGCCGTTTCGTGAACCGCTTTCGCGCCAAGGAAAGCAAGGCCAAGCAGGTGCAGAGTCGCCTGAAGATGTTGGAGAAGATGGGCCTCGCGGCACCGGCGCTGGCCGATTCGCCGTACCGATTCGCGTTCACCCAGCCGAGGAAGATCTCGAACCCGACCCTATCGCTGGACAATGCCGCCCTTGGCTACCAGGACCGCGCCGTGCTGGAAGACGCCACCTTGCGCGTCTATCCCAACGACCGCATCGGCGTCCTCGGCGCCAACGGCGCCGGCAAGACGACGCTGCTGCGCTGCTTGGCCGGCGAACTGCCGCCGCTGGCCGGCGAGTTCTCCCGCGGGCGACATTCGGCGGTGGGCTATTTCGCCCAGCACCAGCTCGAATCCCTGGATCTGGACCGATCGCCGCTGGAGCACATCGACGAGATTGCCGCCGCCGGCAACCACCGAGGCGGCTTCGCCAGCCAGGAAGCATTGGACTATTTGGGCGGCTGGGGCTTTCGCGGCAACGACGTGCATCGTCGCGCGCGGACCTTCTCCGGTGGCGAGAAGGCACGGCTAGTGCTGGCCGTCATTGCCTGCCAGCAGCCTGCCGTGCTGGTGCTGGACGAGCCGACCAACCACCTGGATCTCGACATGCGCGCGGCTCTGGCGCTGGCGCTGCAGCAGTACCAGGGCGCCCTGCTGCTGGTTTCCCACGACCGCCATCTGCTGCGCCAATGCGTGGACTGCTTCTGGCTTGTCGCCGACGGCCGCGTACAGTCCTTCCAGGGCGATCTCGATACCTACGCGGCGCTGCGCCAAGCACGTCCGGGCCGCGCGCCCGGCGGCAGGAAGTCGTCCCGCCGTTCCGCGCTACGGCCCCTGCGACAGATGCAACAGAAGCGGCGCAAGCTGGAAGCGCAGATCGACGTACAGACCCAGCGCATCAACGAGCTGGAGCGGCTGCTCGGCGAAGCATCGGTTCGCAACGCGCCGGATGAACTGGCGAAGCTGGCTGCGAATCTCGAGCAGATGCGCTCTGCCGTCGAACGCTCCGAACGGGCTTGGTTCGGCGTCCAGGAGGAGCTCGAACGAATCAACGTGGAATGACCGCCCGCAATTCGCAACCGTCGTTTCCTCGACGAGGGGACTTTCCCTGGTATCTCGCCAGTTCGAGCTTTTGGCTGGCGGCGATGACCTTGCAAGGATTCCTCGTCCAGTGGCTGCTGGTCTTCCACCTCGAAGTCGAGGCCATGCAGCTCGGTGCCAGCCGGGCGCTGATGGAAGTGCCGCCGCTGGCAATGCTGCTGATCGCCGGCATCTTCGCCGATCGCTTCGATGGCCGCCGCCTGCTGCTGGCGCTGTCGATCGCCGCCTGCCTGCCGCCATTGCTGATGATTGCCGTCCTGGGCCGCCTGAGCTACTGGCCGATCATCGCTTTCGGCATCGTCATGGCGCTGCTGCAGTCGGCAAGCGATCCAGCGCGGGCGGCGATGATGAACCGCATCACCCGCATCGACATCCAGCGCACGGTCACTGCCGCCACCGCAGTGACCACCCTGGTTGCGCTCGGCGCGTACCAGATCGGCGGGCGCCTGGAAACCCTGGGCCTTGCCAACGTGCTGCTGGTGCAGGCGGCGCTGTTCGCCGTCAGCGCCGCCGCCATCAGCCGCTTGCCGCCGCTGCCTTCGGCCAGCGCATCCTACGCCTTGCTGGCCGGCTTTCGCGCACTCTGGCAAGCGCCTCTGGTGCGCAACGTCATCGGCATCAACTTCGTCTCGGCGTTGTTCAACGCCGGCGCCTACATCGTCGTCATGCCGCTGGTGGTGCGCGAGGTCTACTCCGGCGATGCGGTGTTTCTGGGCGGCATGTTCACGGCGTTCACAGTGGGCAGCACCAGCGCCAACATGCTGCTGTTTCTGACCATGCCGCTGCGCCGCCCCGGACGACTGTTCCTGGTGATGCAGTTGACTCGCATTGCCATTCTGGCCGCGCTGTGGTGCGAACCGCCGGCTTGGCTGTTCTTCGCCTTGGTGCTCTGCTGGGGCGTCAACATGGGCGTCACCTCGACGCTGGCACGAACCACGGTGCAGGAACTCGCGCCGGCGGCGCACCGAGCCAAGATTCTCGCCATTTTGCTGGGCAGCTTCATGCTGGCAAGTCCACTCTCGGCATTGATTCTCGGCCTCGTCGCCGAGGTCAGCGATGCTCCCTCCGCGCTGCTTCCCGGCATGGCCGTTTCACTAGGTATTTTCCTGGTAGGCACTTTCGCGAGCGGCCTTTGGACGTTCGAGTCGCCAAGTCATCGTCCTGCTGGGCCGCGGTAGGGTCTTCCTGCCGAGCATCGACGATGCTGCTGGCGCACAACCCAACGCATTGACCGCAGACGGGGAAGTCCGAACCGGGCGATCGACTTCCGACGTCCCGGCGGCTTGCGCTGCGGGGGCCAGCGGCAAGTGTCTCCGTTCGACTCCGTATCGCCGCGCCGCCACAAGATGCAGGGGCATGGGACGTATCGATGCCGTGTGTAGCGGCACATGAAGCAGGGCGGCTTGCCCAAAGTCAAACCGAGCCGCTACCGCTCAGCGGATGCGATGGACGGCTTCCCGCAACCGTGGCACAGTGGGCCGCCTTTGCAGTTGGCACCACATCATGGCGCTGCCTGGCCCCATCGACATGCTGAAAACGCTGATCGGCGAGCCGTCGGTGAGCTGCACCGACACCGCTCGGGACCAGAGCAATCTTGCCGTCATCCACCATCTCGCCACTTGGCTGGACGATCTGGACTTCGACGTCGAGGTGCTGCCGCTGCCGGACAAGCCCGGCAAAGCCAACCTCGTCGCCCGTCGCGGAGCGACGGCCACCGCCGGCAGCGGCATCGACGGTCTCGTGCTCGCCGGACACACGGACACCGTGCCCCATGACGACAGCCTGTGGAGCACCGACCCTTTCGCGTTGACGGAGCGCGAGTCCAGGTTCTACGGCCTCGGCACCTGCGACATGAAGGGGTTCTTTCCGCTGGCGCTGGCCGCCGCGGCCCGCTATCGAGACGCCGGGCTGGCACAGCCGCTCGCCATCGTCGCCACCTCGGACGAGGAATCGTCCATGGCCGGGGCTCGCCATCTGGCGGCGAAGGGCATCCCGAAAGCCGCTGCCGCGGTCATCGGCGAGCCTACCGGCATGCGGCCTATTCGCGCCCACAAGGGCGTGGCCATGCTGTCCATCGTCGTCACTGGCGCTGCCGGGCATTCTTCCAATCCGGACCTGGGCGACAACGCCCTGGACGCCATGCATCGGGTGATGGGCGCGGTGCTGGCGTTTCGTCGAGAACTGGCCGGGCGGCACGAAGACCCCAGCTTCGAGGTGACCGTGCCGACGCTCAATCTCGGCTGCATGCATGCCGGCGACAACCCCAACCGCATCTGCGGCCGCGCCGAGCTGCAGATCGACCTGCGCCTGCTGCCGGGGATGGAGACGGCCGCCGTAGTGGACGAATTGCGCGGCCGGGTCGAGGCCGCCAGTGCCGATACCCCAGCCACGGTCGAGACGCTGTTCGAGCCGGTGGCACCGTACCAGACGCCTCCCGACGGCCGCTTGGTGAAGACGTTGGAGGCGCTTTCCGGCCAGCAGGCGCAGACGGTGGCGTTCGGCACCGAGGCACCTTTCTTCCAGGCCTTGGGCATGGAAACCGTGGTGTTCGGCCCCGGTTCCATCGATCAAGCGCACCAGCCGGACGAGTTCCTCGACGCCCGCCAGTTCAAACCGATGGTGGACGCCCTCGCCGCCCTGATCGCCCGATACTGCCTATAGCGACCATGGGTCGAGGCATCGGCGAAGCCCTTGACGAACCTCTTGCCGCGCCGCTTGGGGAGACCGAGCGGCGCAAATCGCATGTATTGGCGGCTGCGCTTCTACCCTGGCCGCCTCCGCTCCCGGAGCGGCAACCCGAAGAACCGCAATAAGGAACTTCCCGATGACGGATGCCAAACGTCCCTACTCCTCTATCGTCGTCGATGGCGTCGAGCAGGCGCCGAGCCGCGCCATGCTCTATCCCGTGGGCTTCAAGCGCGAGGACTTCGCCAAGGCGCAAGTGGGCATCGCTTCCACCTGGTCCATGGTGACGCCCTGCAATATGCACATCGACGCGCTAGCGGACGCCGCCGCGCTAGGGGCCGACGAAGCCGGCGCCAAGAGCGTGGTGTTCAACACCATCACGGTGTCCGACGGCATTTCCATGGGTACGCCCGGCATGCGCTATTCGCTGGTATCCCGGGAAGTCATCGCCGACTCCATCGAAACCGTAGTCGGCGCGCAAGGCTTCGACGGTGTGGTGACCATCGGCGGCTGCGACAAGAACATGCCCGCCTGCGCCATGGCCATGGCCCGCTTGGATCGGCCCAGCGTCTTCGTCTACGGCGGCACCATCCAGACGGGCGCCCAGCGGCGGGACATCATCTCGGTGTTCGAGGCCGTGGGCGGCCACGCCGCCGGCACGGTGAGCGACGACGAGCTGCTCGCCGTGGAGCAGACCGCCATTCCCGGCCCCGGTTCCTGCGCCGGCATGTACACCGCCAATACCATGGCCTCGGCCATCGAGGCCATGGGCCTGTCGCTGCCGAACTCCTCCGCGCAGGAAGCCGTCGGCGAGCACAAGCGTCGAGATGCCTACGAGGCCGGTGCCGCCGTGGCGCGATTGGTGCAGGCAGGCATCAAACCCTCGGACATCCTGTGCAGAGAAGCCTTCGAGAACGCCATCACGGTCGTCACGGCCTTGGAAGGCTCCACCAACGCCGTGCTGCACCTGCTGGCCATCGCCCATGCCGCCAAGGCGCCCCTCGCCCTCGACGACTTCGCCCGCATCGGCGCCCGCGTGCCCGTGTTGGCCGACATGCGCCCGGCCGGCAACTACGCCATGTCCGAACTCATCGCCATCGGCGGCATCCGGCCGCTGATGAAGGCGCTGCTGGACGCCGGCCTGCTGCACGGCGACTGCCTGACCGTCACCGGCGCCACGCTGGCCGAGAACCTTGCCGACGCGGCGCCGTACCCGGAAGGCCAGCGCATCATTCGCCCTCTGGACGATCCCATCAAGCCAGACGGCCACTTGGTGATTCTGCACGGCAACTTGGCCCCGGACGGTGCGGTGGCCAAGATCACCGGCCACGAGGGCCTGCGCTTCACCGGCACGGCCCGGGTCTTCCACGGCGAGGAGGCCGGCATGGCCGCCATCATGGACGGCACGGTAAAAAAGGGCGATGTGGTGGTGATCCGCTACGAAGGCCCCAAGGGCGGCCCCGGCATGAGAGAGATGCTGAGCCCGACCAGCGCTATCAATGGCCGCGGCCTGTCCGCTGACGTGGCTCTGATCACCGACGGCCGCTTCTCCGGCGGCTCCCACGGCTTCGTCATCGGCCACGTGGCGCCGGAAGCCTTCGAGGGCGGCCCCATCGCCTTGGTGGAGGACGGCGACGCCATCACCGTCGATGCCAAGCAGCGCCAGATCAACCTCGCCGTTTCCGATGGCGAGCTGGCGGCGCGACGCCGACGCTGGCAGAGTCCGGCACCCTACGCCACCCGCGGCACCCTGGCGAAGTACGCCAAGCTGGTATCGTCGGCTTCCGAAGGCGCGGTGACGGACAAGCATCTGTAGCACAGACGAACTCGCCAAGACAGGAACGCGACGCCGAGAGAGCTGCTGCCCCGCTCCTCGCGCTGCCGAAGCGCTGCGCCAAGTTGGCGTAGGTGTGTAGATGCCGGCCAGCGCGAAACGGCGAACCGCATCATCGACTCCCCTAGTCCCGAGCCGTGGATGGGCCTCGAACTCGGCCAGCAGATCGAACCCGCTGCCGATATCCACGGCGACGCCCCGCGCCGCTTGATCCACATGCAGTACAACTCCGCCCAAACGCCCGCTCCGACCAGACATGGACAGCGGCGCAAGTCGCCGACGAGGTGGTTTCCACGCGCACCAGGGAATCCGGCTCGGTGCTCCCCCGGCCAAGGCCGGTTTCGACACAGTCGAATCGACGCAGGGGAACTTGGCCGCCAACGCGGCAACGACATCGGTCTTGTCGGTTATGCAGACCACTCAGGTCGAGGCTTAGATCAAGTCGGCCAAGCATTCCAGCAATCCGAAGTACAGATGCGCGAAGACGATCGCCTTGCCTGCCAAGCAACCACGGCCGGCTAATCGGAGCATGGTGTCGATGGAACGGAACGTCCCTATCCCGCCACGCAGGTCTCTATCGATCCCAGCAAGCCCCTTGTCCACGTTTTTGTTGACGCCGGCCGGCGTCTATCGATGCCGAGCACTCCGACCACGTCGGCATCTGCGACGGCGGCGTACATCGAATCCGGCAGTACGAGCATCCAGCTTTCGGCAAGTACGAAACGGTCGGATTGGTTATTGACCGCTTGTTGGAACACATGCCTATCGAGATGCGGGGTGCCGTCGTATTCGCCGAACGCGAGAAAATGCACTTCGTCATCACCAATGCGAATCACGGAGAACGGCTCTCCGTCGGCCAAACGCTCCCTGACTTGGCGGAAGGTATCGGTTCGCCAACGCCCCGCGGCCACATCGAGACCACACGCCGCGTACGCATCCGCAACCCACTGGCGATCGTAGTACTGCGGATGCGCGACCACGTCGCGCCGTACCTGGTCGATCTCCTCGTCGGGCACCGAGTTTCGTGTGAACAAGTCGGTGGCGGAGGGCCGCGCTCGGTTCATGCCGCACCTGACGAGATCAAGCCAAGGCGATCTTGAATCGCGCCCAGGCGCTGTAGATCGCGCAGCCGATGGCGATGCCGACGGCATTGATGGCGAGATCCAGGAACTCGCCGGTGCGCCCTTCCACGAAAATCTGCGCCACTTCGATCAGTACGCCGAAGGCGAACAGCCACAGCACCACGTCCAGCATCGGGCCGTTGCGGAAGTGCGCTCGAAACAGCGCTGCGGCGAGGTAGGCGAACGCCGCCAGGTGGGCGACCGTGCCGCCGCTGAGGACAGCGGCGGTGCCGGTGGGATTGGGTATGAAGGCAATCCCCATGCACAGCGCCAAGGGAATCCAGAACGCGGCCACGGGTACTGCGCGCTGCGCAGGGAGGAGCGTTTTCAAGTGCCGTCCAGCGGATCCAAATCGGCATCGTAGTCGACGCCGTCGAATCCGAAGCCGAACAGGGCGAGAAACTCGTCGCGGAAGCGGGCGAGGTCGCTCAGGCTTTCGATGTTGTCGGAATCGACGAATTCCCAGCGGCGGCGCACTTCGGCCTGCACTTGTTCGGACAGCTCCCGGGCGTCGGCGCGCAAGCGGCCAACCTGGTCCCGAGGCATCGCCTCGCCGTACAGGCCGTCCCGAAACAGGCGGTCGATGTGCTCGATGCAAGATTCGTGGCTGCCCTGCTCGCGCATGACGCTAAACAGGATCGACATGTACAGCGGCACCACGGGAATCGCCGTGCTGGCCTGGCTGACGATGGCCTTGAGGACGGCCACTCGCGCTCGGCCGCCGATAGCGACCAGACGTTTGCCGATGGCGGCGGCAGCGCGGTCCACATCGGCCTTGGCGCGGCCCAAGGTACCCTGCCGATAGATGCGGGCCGTGAGATCGCTGCCGAGGTAGGAGTAGGCGACGGTCTGGAAGCCGTCCGCCAGCATGCCGGCGTCGAGCAGAGCGTCGATCCAGAACTCCCAGTCCTCGCCCCCCATCACCTGCACGGTGGCGGCGGCGTCAGCGTCGCTCGCCGGCTCCAGCACGATGTCCTGCACCTCGCCTCGATCCACGTTCAGACTCTTGACCGCCAAGGGGCTGCCGAGGGGCTTGATGGCGGAGCGGTACTGTTCGCCGGTGCGCGGATGCGTCCGCACCGGCGCCGCGAGGCTGTAGACCAGGAGATCGATCTTGCCCATCTGCGCGGCGATGGCGGCGATCACCTGTTCGCGCATCTCATCGGCGAAGGCATCGCCATCGAAGGTGCGGGCGAACCGCCCACGGCGAGAGGCGGCTGCTTCAAAAGCGCGGTTGTTGTACCAGCCCGCGGTTGCCGTTCGCTTGACCGTCGGCGCTTTCTCGAACGACACCCCGATGGTGGCTGCGCCGCAGCCAAAGCCGGCGGCGATGCGCGACGCCAGGCCGAAGCCGCCCGAGCAGCCGAGGATGAGCACATTGCTCGCCCCGGCAAGGGGGCCGCGGCCTTCCACCACGGCGATCTGCGAATCGACGTTGGCGCGACAGCCGACGGGGTGCGCGGTGGTGCAGATGAAGCCGCGGATGCGGGGTTTGACGATCACTTGGACAACCTAGCGAACGGATAGGCGGGGGATTCTATCTACTTGGCCGTCCGTGGTGCCAGTAACCGGCTTGGGCAGGGCGATGTCATAGTTGGCTGCACCTCTTTGACGCGACAGATAGAACCGACGCCATTGACCATTCGTATCCACCGGCGGTGCAGTGCGGATACCTTGTTGGCGGATCGTCGCTATGGGAAAGCCGTCCGTCAGGAGCAGGGTGGCGTTGGTGGGCGTTTCGGCACATCTGTTCGGGGCGGCTGGATCGACTGGTTCTGCGCCGTGCGTGGTCAGGCCGCCTTCAAGACTGGCCGAAGCAGAGTCAAGGCCGACTGCGTCCTCGCCTTGCGGTTCCGAACGGGCCAAGCCGTCGAAAGGTCCATCCCACTCGTGCAGAGAACCCAAGACATCCACGGCCTCGCGGGCTTCCTCCTCGGTTCCCCCACGCAAGCAGGACAGTCCGCGGGTCGGATCGAGCCGTCGGGCGATTCGCCTTCTAGACTGGCGACTGGTTCTAGAAGAATTCAAGGGGCCGTGATGTCCGAGCCGTCGAATCGCGCCGCGCCCGACCTCGAGGGGCTGCGCGAATTCGCCGAGAAGAAGGACCGCGGGCTGTCCCCGATCTTCGTCGGCCGCAGCGGCGAGCTTGCCCGTTTCGCCCACCTTGCCGAAGCGTCCTCGCCGACTGGCATGCCGGCGGGGACATCTCCGGCAGCACGACGGTCGTCGCGGGCTGTCCCGGCATGGGCAAGACGGCTCTGCTTCGGCGTTTCGTCGACGTCCACTGCAACCGCGAAGACGATCCCGACTCGCCGATGGCGGTGGTGCTCGACTTCGGCGGCCTGCGCGACGAGCGCGACCTCGGCGAAGCGCTGCGCGCCGCGGCCAGGAACGCGCCATGGTGGAGAAAGATGGTCTCGGCTCTGGGCATGGACGCCGCCAAGCGTCTCAAGCTGTCGAGCACCTTCAAAGCGGCGAAGTCCCTCGATCCCGGGAATCGGTCGCGCATGCGGCCGGTGTGCGTGGTGGTGGACGAGATCCAGAACGTCGGCCCGGAGCACAAGTCGGGGCTGTCGGCGCTCCACAACGCTTCGTTCGGCTTGCCCATCCTGCCGGTGTTCGCCGGCCTCGGCGATTCGTTCGACGCCTTGCGGGAGGCGGGGATTTCCCGCTTGTCGGACACCGCCGCCATTCATCTCGGCCTGCTGTCCAAAGAGGAGGCCCGCGAAGCCGTGGGAATCCTGTTCGACCGCCACCGGGTCGCGGGTGGCGAAGGCGAACGAGGACGCTGGATCGCGACGATCGCAGACGACTGCGCCCGATTCCCGCAGCACCTGCACGTCGGCATGCGCGAGGCGGCCCGCGTCCTCGCCGAACGCGGCGGGATTCTCGACCCGGACGGCTTGGTCGAAACACGGCGTTTGGGCGCCGAGTCGCGCAGGAGGTACTACCGCGGCAGGCTCTCGCCAATGGTGGAGGATCAGCCCGAAACGCTGCTGGCTTTGGCTCGCATCGCGTCCGGCAACGAGCCTCGGCGCACGAAAACCCGAGCGCGTCTGGTGGACGCGGCCGTCGAGCAGATGCGGACGCAAGGCGACGCGTACGATGCGCCGACGAGGGGCGAAGCTCGCCGAATCGTCAATGCCATGATCCACGATGGGATTCTTCAAATAAACCATATAGGCAGCTACGAGGTGCCGATTCCGTCGATGCGCACATGGCTGTTGCACGACTACGCCCGCGAAGTCGGAGCGTAATCGTGCCGCGTGTCTCGCGACGGGAGCGCGGGCGGGGACGGGATCGATCTGCGGACATGCGGTTCTCCCGCGCAAGCGCGTCTGGCCGGGTTATGGAGGACAGGCTCCTCGCCTTCGGGCGCTACGGCGACAATATGGCGCAATCGGACCGCGTCCGAGGGCCTCGGCCTCCAGCAGCTCGGCGATCCGGCCAAGGAAACCCGAAACGCGGACGGCGTGCTTTGCTCAAAAGCACTTGAAGCGCCAGCGCCGTTCCTTGGCAATGCAATGAAATCAACGGAGTCTATCTCCACTCTCCACTCGCGCGGGAACTCTGCGTGGCAGCTGCGCGGATGCCAGCGGTTCGTAGCCGGCGAATGGACGCCATATCGCCGGCGGTCCGGCCTCGTTCGAGGGGACGGCGGTGGTCGCGGCCCGCAGCAAGGCGTCGACGCCCTCGCCCCAATTGGAAGCGATCTCCGGGAAACCCAATGCTTGGCAGATTGCCGTTTGGCGAACGCGCTGGAAAGACTCTCCAATATGGCCCATCTTCGGCAGCGGATCAGGAGGCAAAGCGTGTCGCTCGCGCACTTCGAGCTGGAACCCTGCATTCAACTTGCCGCAGTCATGCAGGAATGCGATTACCGCCATCCGCGCTTCGGCAACGGCAGAAAGTTCCTCTCCTGCAGCCTGTGCGAACCGGCTGCGCAGCACGGGCTCCCGCAGCAGAGCCTCGAAGCAGGCCGCCACATCGGCGCAGTGATGCTCAAGGCGGTGGTAGCAACTCGGGGATTCGTACTTGCCCCAAGCCGGCACCGTCGCGGTTGCATCTGCCGAAATAGTCCGAAGCGTCTGTGGCGCCGGTGTGCTCAACGCAACACTCTATTCCTTCGCAGTGTCGCGATCTTCGCACGGGCAGCCATCTCCGAGCTAGGCGAGGGCCGTTGGTTTCAACGAGCGGCCGGCTAGCGGCACCAGCAAGCAGGAGAAACGCCACTTGGGCGGCAGTGTCTCAGTTCGATATTCCCAACCGATGAATTGCGATTCAAACGGATACACTGCCCTTGCGCCTTGCGCGAGTAGTACCGACGACAGGCTGACAGTACGTTTGCCATACTACCCGCTTCGCAATCGCCCTGCTGTCGGTTCCTGCGGCCATGTTCAACCGCCTCTTCATCGCCAACCGCGCCGCCGTGGCTCGGCGCATCGTGCGGGCTTGCGCGACGCTCGGTATCGACAGCGTCGCCGCCTACGCCGATATCGACGCCTCGGCGCCGCACTTGGCGGAAGCGACGGCCACCGCTCGCTTGCCCGGCTACCGTGCCGTGGACACGTATCTCGACGCCGAGCGGATCATCGCAGCAGCCAAGGCGAGCGGAGCCGATGCGTTGCATCCCGGCTACGGCTTCCTGGCCGAGAGCGCGGCCTTTGCCCGCGCCGTGGAGGCCGCGGACATCCGCTTCGTCGGCCCGGCGCCGCACTGGATCGAAGCCCTGGGCGAGAAGACCCGCGCCCGGGCGGTCATGGCTGGCGCCGGGTTTCCGGTGCGCGCCGGCAGCGAGACGCTTTCGGATTTGGATTCGGCCTTGGCGGCGGCGCGGCGGCTCGGTTTTCCGGTGCTGCTGAAGCCGGCCGCGGGCGGCGGCGGCATCGGCATGGTCAAGGCGGATTCCGCAGCCGGGCTCGAAGCCGCTTTCGCCACCGCCCGTGCCCAGGCGACGCATGCCTTCGGCGACGGCGCTGTCTATCTCGAAGCGTGGCTGAACCGGCCCCGGCACATCGAGTTCCAGGTGATCGGCGACGGCACGGCCACGGCTGGCGTCTTCGAGCGCGAGTGCTCGGTGCAGCGGCGCCATCAGAAGGTGATCGAGGAAGCGCCGGCGCCGCGGCTTCCTCGGCAGCGGCTGGTCGACGTCGAGGCCAAGGCAGTGGCGGCGCTGGCCGGCTACGACAGCCTGGGCACGGTAGAAACCCTGTACGCGGACGACGAGTTCGGCTTCCTGGAGGTGAACACGCGCCTGCAAGTGGAGCATGGCGTCACCGAGGAGATCGCCGGCATCGACCTGGTGGCGGCGCAGATCCGCATCGCCGCGGGGGAGCGGCTGGCGGACATCCTGCCAAACGGCGTCAAAGCCCGCGGCCACGCCGTCGAAGCGCGCATCTACGCCGAGGATTCCGTATCGATGCTGCCGTCCACGGGACGCCTCGCCGTATGCCGGCCGCCTACGCTCGCCAGCGTGCGTGTCGAGTCCGGCTACGCGGAGGGGCAGTGGGTGACGCCCTACTTCGATCCGCTGCTCGCTAAGGTGATCGGCACTGGATCCACCCGGGAGCAAGCCATCGGCCGGACGCTGATCGGCGTCAAGGCGTTCGAGATCCGCGGCGTCGCCACCAACCGCGCTCTGCTCCAGGACATGCTCGGCAGCGAGGCGTTCGTCGCCGGCCGCCTGCATACGGGGATGCTGTCCAAGCGCGGCGGGTAGACAGCGGCATGTGCCCGCGTACGCGCATGCATCAAGTGATCGGGACGGCCACGACCCTCCCGGCGGATCATGTGTCCGCAGGCGCACACGTCAAACCGCAACAAGACGACGCTGAACGAGATATTCCCAGGCGCCCGCGTACGCGCCATCCCCCCGAAAAGCGGTGATCGTGGTTCGAGGCGACATTCCCAGGCGCCCGCGTCAGAAACATGCCTGCCGCCACGCCCGCCTTGCACACGTGTCCGCGCATGTGTGAATCGCGCCGATCTGCCATGTGCCGGCGTGCGCATGCGCCAAGGATCGAGGCCGTGGCGAGATGCGTTGAGAATCCACGTGTCCACGAGCGCGCACGTGCCAAGTCGGCGGACGAACGCTAGGCGCTGAGCGCGAACCCGCCGGCTTGAACGGAAGTTTTTCCCAATCCCCAAGACAGGGCCGGCAATCCGCTAGTCGAATCCGTCCGCAAACGACTATTCATCGGACTATCCCTGGGCAGAAGACGAAACGCCGGCATGGCTAGGGATGCCCTTGGCTCGATGTCTTCGCTTGCAGGCCAGGGGCAACCGCCCTATGCTGCCCATTCGCACCGCCCAGGTGCCGGAACTGGTAGACGGGCTGGATTTAGGTTCCAGTGTCCTTGTGGCGTGAGGGTTCGACTCCCTCCCTGGGCACCAACGCTCGCCCGGCCTGCCTTAGCCCGCCCTTGACTTGCCCAGTCAGCCCAGCCCCTACCAGCTATTGCGCAGCTCCCGCAGTCGCAGGAAGACATCCTTCTCGGACGGCTCGTCCGGCAGTTCCGGGAACGTCTCCCGGAGCTTGGCGATCACCAAGGGGCTGGACAGGCGGAAGAAGGCGTTGACGTCCTTTTCCTGGGCCAGCGTGGTCACCAAGGCCCGGTCGGGGTCGTGGCTGGCCTGCAAGTCGGCCAGCAGCGCGGCCGCGGCGTCGTTGTCCGGCTCTCGGTCCAGGGTGAAGCCCAGGTTGTTGGTGATGTAGTCGTGGCCGGGGTAGACCAGGGTGTCGTCGGACAGTTCGGCGAGCTGGGAGGCGAAGGTGCGGTAGAGCTCGTCGGGGTGGCCGCCGCCGTGGCAGTTGCCCGCGCCGGCGTTGAACAGGGTATCGCCGCTGAACAGGGCCTGCTGATCCGTCTTCGACAGCAGGCAGACGTGGCTCATGGTGTGACCTGGGGTGTCCAGCGCCAGCAGCTCCACGGAGCGGCCCACGGCCACCGTGTCTCCGGCTTGGAGGCCCACATCGATGCCGTCAATGCGCCCGCCGGCGTTGGCGTGCGCCAGCAGCCGGGCGCCGGTGGCCGCGATGAGGGGGCCATTGCCGCCGGTATGGTCGCCGTGCTCGTGGGTGTTCAACACCTGGGTGATCTGCCAGCCCTTGTCCTTGGCGCGATCCAGGCACTTGCGGTAGTCCAGCGGATCCACCGCCAGCGCCTCGCCGGTCTCCGAGCAGGCGATCAGGTAGTTGAAGTTGCGGTAGGCGTTGCCGGTCCAGATTTGCTCGACAAGCATCATGGTCATGTCCTCCTCGGCGAAAGTCTGGCGCATTCCTCCCTACTGGGCAAGCTCGTATCCGGGATCAGGACATTGCAGATATTCGGGCAGCATCGCGGATGCCGGCGAAGCACTCTCAAGGGCAGGGCCTCGAGCGCAATGGCCCCGAGCCTGGACACGTGCTGTTCATCGGTGCCGTGACGTGCTACCGTGCGGCACCATCTTCCGGTGCGGCCTCAGGCGAACGGAATCACCGAGTGGGCGCTGAATGACTCGATACATCTTCGTAACCGGCGGTGTCGTCTCCTCTTTGGGCAAGGGCATCGTCACGGCTTCCTTGGCCGCGATCCTCGAAGCGCGGCATCTCAAGGTCAACATTCTGAAGATGGACCCGTACATCAACGTGGATCCAGGCACCATGAGTCCGTTCCAGCACGGCGAAGTGTTCGTCACTGCGGACGGGGCCGAGACGGACCTGGACCTCGGCCACTACGAGCGCTTCCTGCGCGGCGCGCGCATGTCGCAGCAGAACAACTTCACCACCGGCAGCGTCTACGACGAGGTGATCCGCAAGGAGCGGCGCGGCGATTATCTCGGCCGCACGGTGCAGGTGATTCCCCATGTCACCGACGAAATCAAGCGGCGAATCCGCGGCGTCGGCGAGAGCTTCGACATCGTCATCGTCGAGATCGGCGGCACCGTGGGGGATATCGAGTCGCAGCCGTTCCTGGAGGCGGCACGGCAGCTGCGGCTGGAGATCGGCGCCGGCAACACGCTGTTCATCCACCTCACGCTGGTGCCGTGGCTGGCCACCGCCGGCGAGATCAAGACCAAGCCCACCCAGCACTCGGTGAAGGAGCTGCGCTCCATCGGCCTGCAGCCGGATGTGCTGATCTGTCGCTCGGAAGAACCGCTGACACAGGATGTGCGCGACAAGATCGCGCTGTTCACCAATGTCGAGGGCCGCGCCGTCATCTCCCTGGAGGACATGTCCATGTCCATCTATCAAGTGCCGGTAAAGCTCAACGAGCAGTGCCTCGACGACATCGTGGTCGACAAGTTCGACCTCCACTGCGCCAGTGCCGATCTCGTCGAGTGGCGACGGGTGGTGAACGCGCTGGCGCATCCCGAGCGAACAACGGAGATCGCCATCGTCGGCAAGTATCTGGACCTCCCCGACGCCTACAAGTCGCTGTCCGAGGCCATCACCCACGCCGGCATCGCCAACAACACCAGGGTGGTCGTGCGCCACATCGATGCCGAGCTGCTAGAGGCCGAACAGCTGGCGGGCATGGGCATGCATGCGATCCTGGTGCCCGGCGGCTTCGGCATGCGCGGCTTCGAAGGCAAGATCCGGGCCGCTCGCTTCGCCCGCGAGCACAACATGCCGTATCTCGGCATCTGCTACGGCATGCACGCCGCGGTGGTGGATTTCGCCCGCCACGTGGTGGGCCTCGACAACGCCGACTCCACCGAGAACAACCCCAATACCCGCCATCCCGTGATCGCCCTGGTGTCGGAGTGGACGGACCGCAGCGGCCAGACCCAGCGCAGGGACGGCGACGAGGACCTAGGCGGCACCATGCGTCTCGGCGAACAGCGCTGCCTGCTGAAGAGGTCCAGCCTCGCCGGCCGGCTCTACGGCACGGAGTCGGTGCTCGAACGTCACCGCCACCGCTACGAGGTGAACAACGCCTACGTGTCGTCCTTGGCGGAGCATGGCATGGCGGTGGCAGGACGCAGCGAAAGCGACGGTCTCGTGGAAATGGTCGAGCTGCCCGCGCTGGACTGGTTCGTCGCCTGTCAATTCCATCCCGAGTTCCGCTCGTCGCCTCGGGACGGCCACCCGCTGTTCCGCGGCTTCATCGAAGCGGCCAATCGCCATGCCGACCGCCAGACGGTCGGCACCGGCGCCTGAACTGCTCGGTTCCGCGAGGGTCGCCCAACATGCGGCTTGGCACGTTCGAGGTGGGCTTGCGGCGGCCGATCTTCCTGATCGCCGGCCCCTGCGTGATCGAATCCGAAGCGCTGGCGTTGGAGACCTCGGCGACGCTCAAGACCATCGCCGCCAAGGTCGGCATTTCCTTCGTCTACAAGAGTTCCTTCGACAAGGCCAACCGCTCTTCCCACCAGAGCTACCGCGGGCCAGGGCTGGAGGCTGGCCTGCGCATTCTGGATCGGGTGCGCACCGAGGTCGGCGTACCGGTGCTTACCGATGTGCATGAAGACACCCCCTTGGGCGAGGTGGCGGATGTGGTTTCGGTGCTGCAAACGCCGGCATTCCTCTGCCGGCAGACCAACTTCATCCAGAACGTCTGCGCCCAAGGTCTGCCGGTGAACATCAAGAAGGGCCAGTTCCTGGCACCCGACGACATGCGCCATGTCGTGGCGAAGGCCAGGACGACCGGCAACGATCGCATTCTGGTATGCGAGCGCGGGGCCAGTTTCGGGTACCACAATCTGGTCTCGGACATGCGCTCGCTGGCCCTCATGCGCGCAACCGGCTGTCCTGTGGTTTTCGACGCCACCCATTCCGTGCAGATGCCCGGCGGCCTTGGCGACAAGTCCGGCGGCCAGCGGGAGATGGTGCCGGTGCTGGCCCGGGCCGCGGTGGCAGCGGGAGTAGCGGGGCTGTTCATGGAAACCCATCCGCGCCCGGACGAGGCGCTCTCCGACGGCCCCAACTGCTGGCCCACGGCAATGATGGAAGAGCTGCTGCACGAACTGGTCGCCATTGATGCCGTAGTCAAGCGACACGGATTCATCGAAACCCGCGCCGGGATCGAGCCCTCGGTTTCGTGAGCGTCATTCGTCACATCACCGCCCGCCAGATGCTGGACTCCCGGGGCAACCCTACGGTGGAAGCGGAGGTTCAGCTCGACACCGGCGAGGTAGCCACGGCGCTGGCTCCGTCCGGCGCGTCCACCGGTTCCCGGGAAGCGCTGGAGCTGCGCGACGGCGATGCGACCCGCTATCGAGGCAGGGGAGTGCTGCATGCGGTAGCGGGGGTGCGCGGCGAGATCGCCGCTGCTCTGCGCGGTCTCGATCCGGTGTGCCAGGAGGCCGTCGATCATGCGTTGATCGGCCTGGACGGCACGCCCAACAAGGGCCGCCTCGGCGCCAACGCCATCCTGGCCGTTTCTCTGGCTAGCGCCAAGGCAGCGGCGCTGGCCCGTGGCAAGCCGCTGTTTCGCCACTTCACCGACATCTACGGCGGCGATGCCCGGCTGCGCCTGCCGGTGCCGATGATGAACGTCCTCAACGGCGGCGCCCATGCCGACAACAATATCGACCTTCAGGAGTTCATGGTGCAGCCAGTGCGTCCGGGCTCGTTCGCCGAGGCGTTGCGCTGCGGCGTCGAGACCTTCCACGCCTTGAAGGACGTGTTGGCAGCGCGCGGCCTGTCCACCGCGGTGGGCGACGAAGGCGGCTTCGCGCCGAATCTGGATTCCAACGCCGAGGCGTTGGCAGCCATCCGCCAAGCCGTCGCCGACGCCGGCTACGAACTCGGCAGCGACGTGCTGCTCGCCCTGGATTGCGCGGCCTCGGAGTTCTGCGAGGGCGGCCAGTACCGGCTCGCTGGCGAGGGCAGGGTCTTTACCAGTGCGGAGTTTCGCGCCTACCTGGGCGGCTTGGTCGACGAGTTCCCGATCGCGTCCATCGAGGACGGCTTGGGCGAGGACGACTGGACTGGCTGGCTGGCGCTGACCCGCTGCCTGGGCGAACGAGTACAGCTAGTGGGCGACGATCTGTTCGTCACCGATACGGCGCTGCTGTCCCGGGGCATCCGCGATGGCGCGGCCAACGCGATCCTGGTCAAGCCGAATCAGATCGGTACGCTGACGGAAACCTTGGCGGCCATTCGCTTGGCCGCCGACGCTGGCTACCGCACTGTGATTTCCCATCGTTCCGGAGAGACCGAGGACGTCGCCATCGCGGATCTTGCCGTTGCCACCGGCGCTGGGCAGATCAAGACCGGATCCTGCTCCCGATCCGACCGAGTAGCCAAGTACAACCGCCTGCTGCGCATCGAGGAGACGCTGGGCGCGCAGGCCGAGTACCGCGGCCGGGAAGAACTCGCGTGAAGGCGCCGCGGGGCGTTCAGTTCTTCGCCATCGCCGGCATGGTGCTGGTGGCGCTGCTGCTGCATCGCTTCTGGTTCGGCAGTTCGGGCTGGTTCGCGGCGCGCGCCCTGGCCGAGGAAATCGCCGCCCAGGATCGGCGCACCGAGCAGCTGGCCCAGCGCAACCGCATTCTCACCGCCGAGGTGATGGCCTTGAAACAGGGGCTCGACGCCGTGGAGGATCGGGCGCGAACCGATCTCGGCATGGTCGCGGAAGGCGAGACGTTCTACCTCGTGGTCGATGCCGACGACAGGCCGCGCCAAGACCAGTCCGCTGTTGGAGAAGACGCCCGCGCCCCCCGATGAACCACTTCAACCTCCAAGGAATCGGCATGACGTCCCAGCGCACCCGCAACCGCTTGGTGGAGCGCCTGCGCGCCAGCGGCATCGACGACGAATGGGTGCTGCAAGCCATCGCCACCGTGCCGAGACACATCTTCGTGGACGAAGCGCTGGCCCACCGCGCCTACGAAGACAAGGCGCTGCCGATCGGCCACGGCCAGACGATTTCGCAACCATACGTCGTCGCCGCCATGACCGCGGCGGTTCTCGCCAGCCTTCGCCAGCAAGAGAACGCTGGCGACAACCAGCGCCACCCGGCCCGGGTGCTTGAAATCGGCACGGGATCCGGCTACCAGACCGCGATTCTGGCGATGCTGGTGGAGCGCGTCTACAGCGTGGAGCGCATCGGTGCGCTGCTGGAGCGGGCCCGGCGGCGGTTTCGAGCGCTGTCCATCCGCAACGTTCTTCTGAAACACGACGACGGCAATCTAGGCTGGCTCGACCATGCCCCCTTCGATGCCGTGGTGGTTACCGCCGCCGCCAGCCACGTGCCCGCCGCGCTGATGTCGCAGCTGGCCGACGGCGCACCATTGGTCATTCCGGTGGGGCGGACGGGCCGAGACGAGGCGCAGCAGCTCAAGCTGCTCGAACGCGCCGGCGACGAGTGGCGTCAGCAGACCCTGGAAGATGTCCGCTTCGTGCCGCTGCAGATGGGTACGCTGCCATGACCGCGGGAACGTCGGTGCCCAGAGGCAGGGCGGATTCGCTTCCCGACGACACCAAGGCCGCGCTGCCCGGGGTGTTCGTGCGCGGCTTGGCGATGGGCATCGCCGAGTCGGTTCCCGGGGTGTCCGGCGGCACCATCGCCTTCGTCACCGGCATCTACGACGAGCTGGCACGGTCGCTGGCGTCGTTCTCGGGCGGTTCCGCTGCCATGCTGATGCGCCAGGGCTGGCGGGCGTTCGCCCGCCAGCACAATCTGCTCTTCCTCGCCATGCTCGGTGCCGGCATGGCGGTGAGCTTCCTGGCGGCGGCGAAGCTCATCCTGGCGCTGATCGAGAGTCATGGCGTCTACGTGTCGGGCTTCTTCTTCGGCCTGATCGCCGGCTCGGTCTTCCAGGTCGGGGCGGAGTCCGGATGGCGGTGGCTGCTCACTACGGGCTTGGCGGGGCTGGCGGCGGGAATCGCCGCCAGCGTGTTCCTGGATGCTGGTGTCGCGGCGCGATCAGGCACTGGCGCAGTGGCGATCTTCGTTGCCGGAGCACTGGCTGCCACGGCGTGGATCCTGCCCGGCGTATCCGGCGCTTTCATGCTGGTGCTGCTGGGCCTCTACCAGCCAATGCTGGAAGCCCTGGCCGAGGCCGATTTCGCAGTCGTTGCGCCGTTCGTTGCCGGCCTCGGCATGGGCCTCCTCGCCTTTTCCAAAGTGCTCGTCTGGCTGCTGGCCCGGGCCCGCGCACCATGCCTGGCCCTGCTGACCGGCTTCATGGCAGGATCGCTGATCCAGCTATGGCCTTGGCGCGAAACCACGGCCGGCACCGGTGCAGTCGCTGGCGATCCCGCCCTGCTTGGCGTTCTGGCGGCGATGGCGGGGGGTGCCCTCACCATAGGAGTGCTGGCGATTGCGACGCGCAGGAAGAGCGGCTGACGCCGCCTCCGTTTCTCTCCCGATCTGGTTCGGCGCCACGCTGGCGGCGCTGCTGGCAGCTTGCGCGATCCGGCCCGGAGCGCCAGTGGAAGATCGTTCCCTGACGGGGGAGTCGCGCCCGGGAATCTACACCGTGCGCCGCCAGGACACCCTCTACTCCATCGCTTGGCGGTACAACTTCGAGTACAAGGCGCTCGCCCGGGCGAACGGCATTGCGCCACCGTACGTCATTCAACCTGGACAGCACATTCGGCTGACGGTATCGGCGCCGCCGCGCCCGCAGCCAAGCCAACCGCCCACCGCGCCGGCTATTGCTCTCCCCTCTGCTGTTCCCCCCTCTGCAGGCATGGCCCCGGCCATGCCTTCTGCCGCCGTCGTGTCGCCGCCGAAGCCTACTGCGGACAGGCCCGCACCGCCGAAGCCCACTGCCGAGAAGCCTGCTCCACCCAAGACTGCTGCGGCGAAACCGAGGGCCGCCAAGCCGAGCGTTCCTACGCCGCAGGCCGCCGCCACGGTTGCGCCAAGCGCTTGGCAGCGGCCCGTCTCCGATACGCCGGTACGCGGTTTCGGCGACGGCTCCAAGGGCTTCGACTACGCGCTTGCACCGGCAACGCGGATCCGCGCTGCGGCCGGCGGTGAAGTGGTCTACGCCGGACCGGGACTCGGCGGCTTCCGGCACCTGGTCATCATCAAAGCCAGCGAACGCCACCTCTTTGCCTACGGCGTCGACGTCGCCCCGAAACTGGCCGAGGGCGACGCCGTCGAAACCGGCGATATCGTCGCCGAGATCGACAGCGGCGATGCCGACACCGGGCGATTTCACTTCGAGGTCCGCGACCGCGGCAAGCCGGTGGATCCCGCCGTGCTGATCGGCATGTAGCGGTGGCATGGCAGCAGGATGTCGCAGGTCGGGCTGGCGGATCGCCATAGGGGCCATGTCACGACAGGCGTAGCGGCTCGGTTTGAATCCGTGTCGCTATGCTGCATCGCGCGACTGCCGCATCCATGCCGACGCCGAGAAGGCCGTCGTCACCGGCGGCAGCGACTTCGACATCAAGGCCGCCTCGCCGCGTCTGGGCGACTTCTCCCCTACCGACATCGACGCCCTGCTGGACCAGCATGCCGAAGCAACGGGCCAAGTGTTCGCCGACGCGGCCCGGAGCGCACTGTGGGCATTGACCCAGGGCCAGCTGGGGCTGGTGAACGCGCTGGCCTACGAGGCCGGACGGGAGCGCGGGCGACCGGTGTGGCCGAGGCGGCGGTGCAGGCAGCCCGGGAAGCGCTGATCGCGCGCCGGGAAAGCCACCTGGACCAGTGGACCGACAAGCTGCGGGAAAAGCGGGTGCGGAGAGTGATCGAACCCGTGCTCGGAGGTGTCGAGGACACTGCCTCGATCGCCATCGACGACTTGCAGTACGTACGCGACCTCGGCCTGATCGCCCAGGATGCGCCGGTTCGCATCGCCAATCCGATCTATCGCGAAGCGATTCCCCGCGACCTCGCCTACACCACCGAGGAGATGAACTTCGGCGGCCAGGATCCGGCTTGGCATGTCGGCGCCGATGGCCGGCTGCGGACCGGCAAGCTGCTGGCGGCCTTCCAGCGGTTCTACCGGGAGCGCTCGGAACACTGAGTGGAGCGGTGCCGGTACAAGGAGGCGGGACCGCAACTCTTGTTGCAGGCGTTCCTGCAGCGGATCGTCAACGGCGGCGGACGCATCGAGCGGGAGTACGGCCTGGGGCGGATGCGCACCGACCTGCTGGTGCTGGGGCCGGCGCCGAACGGGGAGGCCGCCGGACAGCGGATCGTGATCGAATGCAAGGTGGCGCACGGCAGCGTGGATCGGACGGTACAGGCGGGAATCGAGCGGACGCGGGCGTACATGGACCGGTGCGCGGCGGACGAAGGGTGCCTAGCGGTGCTCGATCGCCGGCCGGAGACGTCCTGGGAGGACAAGGTGTTCCGGCGGGACAGCGGCACGGCGGGGCGCGGGTCGTGGTCTGGGCATGTGACGGCCGGCGCATGGCGCGCACCGCCGCGGAATGCGGGTGATGTCGAGCGTTTTCAAAAGCGACAGCTCCGAGCCCGCTCCGAGGCAGTGCGTCAGTTTGAATCTGCGTTGCCGCGCTTAACCATCCAAATACAAGATGGAGACAGCTCGCTAGCGGCTATATGACTATATGCAGTGGCGGCGCAATGGTGCGATCCATCCGAGTTTCAAACCGAACCACTACCTGCTCCGAGATCCTCTTGACATTCCAGCTAGGCCTCGTCATAGTTCGGGGCTCGATTTTGCTCCCCGGTTTGCCGTTTCGAGACCCAAGGACAATCCTGTTCGATGACGTTCCTAGTCGGCGAAAGCTGCATCAAGTGCAAGCTCACGGACTGTGTGGAAGTATGCCCTGTGGACTGCTTCTACGAAGGCCCCAACATGCTCGTCATCCATCCGGACGAATGCATCGACTGCGCCTTGTGCGAGCCCGAATGCCCGGTGGACGCGATCTTCAGCGAGGACGAGCTCCCCGAAGGCCAGGAGGACTTCCTGCAAATCAACGCTGAACTCGCGGAAATCTGGCCCAATATCACCGAGAAGAAGGACCCTCCCGACGACGAGGCCGACTGGCGCGAGGTGGCGGACAAGCGGCAGTATCTGGAGCGTTAGCCGTTCCCGTCGGCCTCCGCGAGGTTCTTCAATTCGTACAACGCCGCTAGAGCGTCCCGGGGCGTCAGGCTGTCGGGATCGAGGCCGCGCAGTTTCTTGACGACCTGATGATCGCCCCGCATCTCGGTACTGTCCGTGGCGCCATGGTGAAGAAACAAGTCCTGCTGCGACGGCGACGCCGCTCGATCCTGGTGCCGTTCCTCCAGTTCCACCAGCCGTCGCCGGGCGTCGTCGAGCACCGCTGCAGGCACTCCCGCCAGCTTGGCCACCTGAATGCCGTAGCTTTGGCTTGCCGGCCCTTCGCGGACGCTGTGCAGAAATACCACCTCGCCCTGGTGCTCGGCGGCGTCGAGGTGAACGTTGGCCACGGTCTCCACCTCTGTCGGCAGGGCGGTCAGCTCGAAGTAGTGGGTGGCGAACAGCGTCAAGGCGCTGATGCGGCGGGCGATGTGGTCGGCGGTGGCCCAGGCCAGGGCGAGACCGTCGTAGGTGCTGGTGCCGCGGCCGATCTCGTCCAGCAGCACGAGGCTGCTGCGGGTGGCGTTGCGCAGGATGTGCGCGGTCTCGCTCATCTCCACCATGAAGGTGGAACGACCGCCGGCCAAGTCGTCGGAAGCGCCGATGCGGGTGAAGATGCGATCGACGGGGCCGATGGCAGCCGCCTTGGCGGGCACGAAACTGCCAGCGTGGGCCAGCAGCACGATCAGCGCCGCTTGGCGCATGTAGGTGGACTTGCCGCCCATGTTGGGACCGGTGACGATCAGCATGCGCCGCCGCTCCGAAAGCGACAGATCGTTGGGCACGAAAGGGGCATCGGTCTCGGCCTCTACCACCGGATGCCGTCCGTCTTCGATTGTCAGCCCCGGCGCGTCCGTGAGCGAGGGCATGATCCAGTCGTAGCGCTCGGCAGCCATGGCGAAGGAGGTCAGCACGTCCAGCCGGGCGACGGCCCGGGCCGTCTCGCGCAGCGCATCGAGGCTTTCCCGCAAGCGGTCGAGGAGTTGGTCGAACAGCAGCCGCTCGCGTTTCAGCGCCTGAGCCTGGCTGGTAAGAGCCTCGTCCTCGAACTTCTTGAGTTCCGGCATGATGTAGCGCTCGGCGTTCTTCAGCGTCTGTCGGCGCAGATAGTCCGGCGGCACCTGGCCGGCGGCAGCGCGGCTGGTCTCGATGTAGTAGCCGTGGATGCGGTTGTAGCCCACCTTCAGATTGGCGATGCCGGTACGCCGCCGCTCCCGGGCCTCCAAGTCGTTCAGCCAGTCGGCGGCGTGCTCGGTGAGATCCTTCAGCCGGTCCAGCTCGGCGTCGAAGCCACGGGCGAAGACGCCACCGTCGCGGATGGTAGCCGGCGGATCGCCCACCAGCGCGGTGCGCAGCAGAGCGCATTCGTCGTCGAGTGCAGGCAGGCGCTGGAACCGTTCGCGCAGATCGACCTCGTCCAGTTCCGCCACCGTGGCGCGGAGAACAGGCGCCGCGGTCAGCGCCTGGCGCAGCTTGGCGAGGTCCCGGGGCGACGCGTTGGCTAGCGCTATGCGGCTGGCGATCCGCTCCATGTCGCCCACCATCGCCAGCGCTGGCTTCAATGGACTCGCGGCACGCCGTTCCAGGATCGCCGCGACACCGGCTTGGCGTTGCGTTACGACCTGGTGGTCTCGGCTCGGCGCGTTCAGCCAGTCCTTGAGCTTGCGAGAGCCCATGGGCGTTGCCGTGTAGTTCATTACCGCGAACAGCGTACCGACGGTCTCGCCATCGAGCCGCCGGTCGATCTCCAGATTGCGCTGGGTGTGCGAATCCATGACGACGACGTCGGTATCGGACACCTGCACCAGCCGGTCGACGAAGGCGAGATCCTGGCAGCGGGCCACTTGGGCATAGCGCAGCACCGCCGATGCGGGGCCGACGGCGGGATTCGTCTCCTCGACCCCGAAGGCGCTGAGATCGGCGACGCCGAAGTGGTCGGTGAGATGGCGGAAGCCGAGGTCGGCGTCGAACTCCAAGGCGTCGCGGCGTTGGCAGGGGGCGTCGATGTCGGGTTCCTCCCCTTCGGGCACCAGCACCTCGGCGGGCCGCAGTCGGGCCAGGGCCGCGGCCAGCTCCCCGGCATCGCTGGCGCGGGCGACGGCGAACTCGCCGGACGCCAAGTTCAGCCAAGCGATTCCCCAGCCGTCGCCGACCAGCTTGAGCCCGGCCAGGACGCTGTCGCACTCGGGCGCGAGCAGCCCGTCCTCGGCGAGGGTGCCCGGCGTCACCACTCGTTGCACACGTCGCTCCACCGGCCCCTTGGTGGCCGCCGGATCGCCGATCTGCTCGCATATGGCCACCGTTCGTCCAGCCTCCACCAGCTTCGCAAGGTAGCCGTCCACGGCATGGAAGGGTACGCCGGCCATGGGAATAGGAGCGCCAGCAGCCTGCCCCCGAGAGGTCAGGGTAATGTCGAGCAGCGCCGCGGCTTCCTTGGCGTCGTCGAAGAACAGCTCGTAGAAGTCGCCCATGCGGTAGAACAGCAGCGCACCGGGGTGCTGCGCCTTGATGCGCAGGTACTGGCGCATCACCGGCGTATGGGTAGAGAAGGCCATACCGAAGAAGGGTAGCCTACTTGACGCGATCAATGCAGCGAAGCAGGGCCGGACCGCGAAGCCGCCGCATCCCGCCGGCAGCCGCGACGGAGCGCCGCAGGATGTGCGCCATCGCCCCTCTCTTGAGTACCAAGCCGGTACCAAATCCCACTTTCGTTTCAAGGCTTGACCTCGATGCTGAGTAAACATACAGTACCGCGAAACTCGTTGTTGGGAGAATTCCGTGGACGTACAAAAAGACAAGAAGCGAGCCCTGGGCGCTGCGCTGTCGCAGATCGATCGGCAGTTCGGCAAGGGTTCCATGATGCGCCTCGGCGACCGCGAACGGGATGCGATTCCATCCATCTCCACCGGTTCGCTAGGGCTGGACATCGCCCTTGGCATCGGCGGCCTGCCGCGCGGCCGCGTGGTGGAGATATACGGCCCGGAGTCGTCCGGCAAGACGACGCTGACGTTGCAGGTCATCGCCGAGGCGCAGAAGGCGGGCGGCACCTGCGCCTTCATCGACGCCGAACACGCCCTGGACCCCGTCTACGCGGAGTCCCTGGGCGTCAACACGGACGACCTGCTGGTGTCGCAGCCAGACACCGGCGAGCAGGGCCTGGAGATCTGCGACATGATCGTGCGCTCTGGCGCCGTGGACGTGGTGGTGGTGGACTCGGTGGCGGCATTGACGCCGAAGGCGGAGATCGAAGGCGACATGGGCGACGCCCACGTCGGCCTGCAGGCCCGGCTGATGAGTCAGGCCCTGCGCAAGATGACCGGCAACATCAAGAATTCCAACACCCTGGTGATATTCACCAACCAGATCCGCATGAAGATCGGCGTCATGTTCGGCTCCCCGGAAACCACCACCGGCGGCAACGCGCTCAAGTTCTACGCCTCGGTGCGCTTGGACATCCGCCGCATCGGGGCCGTCAAGGATCGCGACGAGGTGATCGGCAACGAAACCCGCGTCAAGGTAGTGAAGAACAAGGTGGCGCCGCCGTTCCGCCAGACGGAGTTCCAGATCCTCTACGGCAAAGGCATCTACCGCAACGGCGAGATCATCGACATCGGCGTGGAGCAAGGCATCGTCGACAAGTCCGGCGCCTGGTACAGCCACAACGGCGAGCGCATCGGCCAGGGCAAGAGGAAAGCCGCAGAATGGCTGGACCAGAACCCCGCCGTCCGGGACGAAATCGAGGGCCGGATTCGCGTCGCGCTGCTGCCGAAGCAGGCCAAGAACGAAGAGACTGGAGAGAAAACGGAAGGGGATCTTGTGCTGTAACGATCGAGGCGGCTTGACTCGGCCGCCAGCCTTGCGCGGTACTTTCCCGGCCGCCGAGCCGCGAGGGAGCAGGGCCATGACCGCGCAAGCGGCGGCAATTCAGAGAGTGGAAGGCATGAAGGACGTGCAGGCAGTCGAGCGCGACGGTTTCGTCTTCGACCGCATCGTAACCGGCGACGCCAGACGCCATTTGGCGAAACTGCCCGACGGCTGCGTCGACTTGAGCTTCTGGTCTCCTCCGTACTACGTCGGCAAATCCTACGAACGCCATCTGTCGTTCGACGACTGGCGCGGTCTCTTGCGGGACGTGATCCGCTGCCACAGCAGGATCGTCAAGCCGGGCGGGTTTCTGGCCGTCAACATCGGCGACATCCTGTGCTACCCCGATCCCGCCATGCCGAGGTTCCAAGCCGACAACATGCGCCGCAAGACCTCGCCGGTGACGCGCGAGCAGGTGCTGGCGGCGAAGCAGGCCCATCCGAACGCCAATCGGCGGCAGCTGGCCGCGTTGCTCGGTTGCAGCGAGCAGACCGTGCAGCGGCGTTTGCAGGACAACAACGTGCGCGGCGGCAAGCAGGCTGTCTCAACCAAGGTTCTGCTGACGGGCTGCATGGTGTGCGAGTGGGCGGAGCAAGCCGGCTTCTACTTCTACGATCAACGAATCTGGCACAAGGATCCGTGTTGGGCGAACAGTCGATGGCACGCCAACTCGTACCGCGCCATCGACGAGTTCGAGCATGTCTACATCTTCTGGCGACCGGGAATCACTCAATACGACCGTGACCGCTTGAGCGCCTCGCAGTGGGCACAATGGGGTTCCCGGGGCGTCTGGAACATCCGCTCGGTGCGACGCAACGATCGCCACGAAGCCGAGTTTCCGGAGGAACTCGCCAACCGGGTGATTCGCCTGTTCTCGCCGGTCGGCGGCGTGGTGCTCGACCTTTTCGTCGGCACAGGCACCACGACCACCGTTGCCAAGCTCCTGGGCAGACAATGGTTCGGCATCGACATCGAGTCTGGCTATGCGCGCATGGCGCGAAGGCGCATCCATGACGCTCGATGACATCGGGCACATCGAGCGCACCGCGTTCGAGATGGTGGTGCAGGCGCTGACGGACTACCGCGAGTCGGCGGCGGCCATCTTCCGCGAGGAAACGGATTTGCCGCAGGACATCGCCGAAGACGTCACGCGGGAAGCCATCGAGGCGATGGGGGTTTCCGGCCTTCACGAGCGGCTCTACGGCAAGGTGGATGTCAAAAAGGCGATCTACGTTTTCCTCCCCCACGCGCAACCCGTGGTGCTCATGCTCGATGCCAAGGCCGAGAAGTCGAACGGCAATCCACCGCCACGAT
The DNA here is from genome assembly GCA_963422285.2 of Pseudomonadales bacterium. Lineage (GTDB taxonomy): Bacteria > Pseudomonadota > Gammaproteobacteria > Pseudomonadales > Azotimanducaceae > VXYL01. The sequence goes on from CAXXJO010000001.1 coordinate 647,503, forward strand.
CCAGATGTCGCAGACGTCGATGGCGGTGAGGATGCGGCGCGCCGGAACAGCGGTTGCGGAACAGGGACGGCTCGAGCCTGTCATCCAGCGCGGCGCGCGTTCGCTTCACGTCGTCACCGTCATCGCCAAGTACGTCTACCGGACATCCGACGATTCACAGCGGCTACAGCAAATCGTCGTCGCCATATCGATGACTCGATCGGGCGGGCGGGACGCGACGCGCCAACGCGAGGCGAAGATTTCCGGGTTCGACAGAGCTACAAAGCCTTGCGCGAGAAGGCGGCTTGGCGAGTGAAGGAGATGGGCATACCGTGAGTGCGGTGCAGCGCGAGCCTCCGAACAGGGAAGAGGACAGGGAAGGGAACAGGGGAGGGGGCACGGAAGAAGAGCCGGACGCTGCCCGACCGGGCCGCTGGAACGGGAGAGCGGCACCCGCCGGCGATCAGAGCAAGGCCCAGGAAGGCAAAGGCAGTTTCCGGGTTCCTGCGTTCATGGCCAACAGGAGCGCTCCGATTCATCGCTGGGTGCCCTGGATCGCCGGCTTCTCCCAGCAATTCGTCGCCAATGCGCTCGGGCGGTGCATGGCCGACTACGGCACGGTTCTCGACCCCTTCGCCGGCGTCGGCACCACCTTGGTCGAGGCCGACTGCGCCGGCCACGAGGCCATCGGCTTCGAGATCAACCCCTATGCGACCTTCGCGTCCCGCACCAAGCTCAAGGCCCACCGCGCAGATTTGAACCAGCTGTGCGACGCCATCGCCGAGTTCTGGTCGTTCCTTGAGGAAGCGGACAGAGGCGGCGTCGAGCCGCGGTCGAATCCGCCGGGCGGCTTCCGCATCCGCGCCCCGTTCTACAGTCCGAAAGTGCTGCGCAAGGTGCTGTTCGCCCAGGACTTCATCCGAACCCGAACGCCGGCGGTCGTAGGCAACCTGTTCCGTCTCGCCTTCGCGGCCACGATGGTCGACTACTCCAACTACTCCTACGAACCCAGCTTGGGCCGCAAGGCGACGGTAGGGCGGCCCGATGTGGACGACTTTCCCGTCATGGAGACTATCGCCGGCAAGGCCGCCCAGATGGCCCAGGATGCCGCTTGGTACCGGGAAACCCGCCATCGGCGCCGGCGCAAGGATGGCCGTGTCTTCGACGGCTACCGCGTCCTCGCCCGCCACAGCGTCGACTTGCTGGTCACCTCGCCGCCCCACCTCAACAACTACCACTACAACCGCAACACTAGGCCGCACATCTATTGGCTGGGCTTCTGCGCCAGCCCCCGGGACTTGAAGCGTCTCGAAGCGCTGAACTTCGGCACCTCCTGGCAGAACGCCAGGGTTCGGGCCGCGGTTGCCCTGGATCCGTCCATCCGCGATCCGGCGATTCACCAAGCGATTGCGGAGGTGCGGTCGAAGAGTCCCGCCAAGGACGTCTACGGCGGTACTGGCTGGGCCAACTACGCGACGCTCTACTTCAACGACTGCGCCCGATTCGCTGCCGCTGCCCAGTGGTGTCTGCGGCCCGGCGCGACGGCGCTGGTGGTCGTCGGCAACAGCATCCTGCAAGGCGTACCGATCCCCACGGACCGCTTCCTGGCCAGTATCGCGCAATCCCAAGGACTCGAAGCGGTGGACATTCACATTCCCCGGGACACCCGAGTGGGCAGCAGCATCGTCTATTCCGCGGTGCGTGCCGGGAAGACCGCCAACAAGACTCGCCTCTACGAGTCCGTGGTGGAGCTGCGGCAGCCATGCCCGCCGTGCAGGCTATGAAGGCCGCGCTCTACGATCCGCTGACCTACGACAACCTCGTGCGGGGGCTGATCGTCTATTTCGAACAGCAGAAACAAGCGAATCTCCATCGCAGTTCGGACCTCGACAGCGTCGCCGGGCCAGGAGTCTATTCCCTGTACTACGCGGGCGACCTGGAGTTCTACAGCCCCATCAACGACAGCGACAGGCCGGTCTACGTAGGCAAGGGCGCAACGCCAAACCCCGACGCGCCGGCGTTGCGCAGAAGGCTTGTCGAGCACTCCAAATCCATTGCTCAGGCCGCGAGCCTGGATTGGTCGCATTTCCATTTCCGCCACCTTGCCGTGGTGCCCGTCTGGATCACGCTGGCCGAGCGCTTTCTGATCGATCACTACCGGCCCGCATGGAATCTTCGTCTGGATGGTTTCGGCGCCCATGACCTGGGCAGAGGGCGGCACCAAGGAGAACGAAGTTGGTGGGATACGCTCCATCCTGGCCGAACATGGGCGGAGCGACTGCACGATAAGAAGAGGAAATCAGAAGCGAAGACGCGAATGCAGGGCTTCTTCAACCCGCGAGGAGAATCTTGAGCGAACGATCCGACGCCTACGACGCGGCGATTCGCCTGCTCGCCCGGCGCGAACATTCTCGCCTCGAGCTGCATCGCAAGCTCGTCGTCCGTGGCCATGGAGCGGACGCGGCGGAGGAGACTCTCGCCGCCCTTGCGGACGAAGGGCTGCAATCCGAACAGCGCTTCGCCGAGAGCTTCGTGCGCGCCGGCATGAGTCGCGGCCAGGGGGCGCTGAAGATCCGCGCTGGGTTGCGGCAACGGGGCATTGCCGACGAACTGGCGAAGACGCTGCTGGATTTCGACGACGACCATTGGCGCGACCAGGCCGCCGCGGCGCTGCGCAAGCGGTTCGGCGCGGCGGCGCCCGGGGACCGCGCCGAGTGGGCCAAGAGAATGCGCTTTCTCGCCGGACGCGGCTTTCCTCGGGACGTGGCGATGCGCGCGCTGGGCTCCCTGGACGGGCTGTGCTGATCCCGTATACTTGCCGCCCTTTTCGTTGCGCCCGTTCAGGCAGAACATGAAGACCGACGAGATTCGCGCCGCCTATCTCGACTTCTTCGCCCAGCGCGGTCATCGCGTGGTGGCGTCGAGTTCCCTGGTGCCCGGCAACGATCCCACCTTGCTGTTCACCAACGCCGGCATGGTGCAGTTCAAGGATGCGCTGACGGGCCGCGAGCGGCTGGACTACACCCGCGCCACGAGCTGCCAGCGGTGTGTGCGCGCCGGCGGCAAGCACAACGATCTCGAAAACGTCGGCTACACCGGACGCCATCAGACCCTGTTCGAGATGCTTGGCAACTTCAGCTTCGGCGACTACTTCAAGGAGGACACCATCGCCTGGGCCTGGGAGTTCGCCACCCGCATCCTGGAGCTGCCGAAAGAGCGGCTGTGGGTGACGGTGCATCCCTCCGACGACGAGGCGCGTCGCATCTGGACGCAGCGAATGGGTCTGGACCCGACCCGGGTGGTGTCCCACGAGGACAACTTCTGGGCCATGGGCGAAACTGGCCCCTGTGGCCCGGACTCCGAGCTGTTCTACGACTTGGGTCCCGATGTCGCCGGCGGCCCGCCCGGTTCGCCGGACGAGGACGGCGACCGCTACTCTGAGTTCTGGAACTTGGTCTTCCCGCAGTTCGATCGCGCCCCGGACGGTACCCTGACGCCGCTGGATTCGCCGGGGGTGGACACCGGCATGGGCCTGGAACGGGTCGCCGCCATCGTCCAAGGCGGCAGCAGCAACTACGACAACGACCTGTTTCGGCGTCTGATGGCCAGCGCGGGCCGGCTAGCGGGTTTCAGCGACGAGCGCGCCATGGTTGGCAATCCCTCGCTGCGCATTCTCGCAGATCACATACGGGCAGCGACGTTTCTGATCGCCGATGGCATCGTGCCCAGCAACGAGGATCGCGGCTACGTGCTGCGCCGCATCGTCCGCCGGGGCCTGCGCCACGGCCACAAGCTAGGCATTCGCGAACCGTTCTTCCACCGTCTGGCAGCGTCCGTGGTCGCAGAGATGGGAGGGACCTATCCGGAACTCGAAGCTGGCAGCGAGCGTATCGAGGGAATTCTGGCCGGGGAGGAAGAACGCTTTGCCGACACCTTGCGTTCCGGCATGGCGCTCTTGGAACATGCCATCGCCAGTCTCGGAACCCGCAAGACGATCCCCGGCGACGTGGTATTCAAGCTCTACGACACCCACGGCTTCCCTGCCGACCTGACCGCAGATGTCGCCCGGGAGCGCGGCTTGACCATCGATCAGGAGGGTTTCGACCGGTCCATGGAGGAGCAGCGCGAACGTGGACGCGCCGGAGCGCGATTCGACGCCAACATCGAACAGAGCATCCGCGTGGACTCCAATGTCGCGTTCTGCGGCTACGGCCGCAGCGAAGGACAGGGCATGGTGGTCGCGCTGTTCGAGGACGGTGCCGAGGTGGACGCACTGACAGCGGGCAAGGTCGGCATCGTCCTGCTCGATACGACGCCGTTCTATGCCGAAGCCGGTGGCCAAGTGGGCGATCGCGGCGAGATCCGCGCTGGCGAGGATGCGGTCTTTTGCGTCGAGGATACCACCCGCGGCGGTGGCCAGCACCTGCATCACGGTCGCGTTGCACAGGGCACATTGCGCACCGACGAGACGGTATTCGCCGCCGTAGATGCCGCTCGTCGCCACGACATCGCTCTGCACCACTCCGCCACCCACCTGCTGCATGCGGCGCTGCAGGAAGTGCTCGGCAGCCATGTTGAGCAGCAGGGGTCCTTGGTGCAGGCGAACCGGCTGCGTTTCGACTTCAGCCACCCGCAGGCCGTCGCTGCGGAGGAGCTGCGTCGCATCGAGGCGCTGGCCAATGCCCGCATCCGGGAAAACTCGGAAGTCGTCACCGAAGAGATGCCCTTTGCCGAGGCTATCGACAAAGGCGCTCTGGCGCTGTTCGGCGAGAAGTACGCGGACCGAGTGCGGGTGCTGTCCATGGGCGGCGGCTTCTCCGTCGAACTCTGTGGCGGAACCCATGTAGGGCGCACCGGCGACATCGGCGTGCTGCACATCGTTTCGGAGGAAGGCATCGCCGCTGGCGTTCGTCGCATGGAGGCGGTTGCCGGCGCCCACGCCCTGTCTTGGATGGAGGCTGGCGAACGGCAGCTCGAGGCGGTCGCTGCACTGCTGCGGGGGCGACGCGAAGAAGTGGCCGAGAAAGTGCGCCAGCTCGCGGACCAAGCCAAGACCTTGCAGAAGGAAGTGGACACCCTGCGCGACAAGTTGGCCGTCAAACAGGGGGGCGACCTCGCCGACCGCGCCGTGGATGTGGGAGGCATTCGCGTGCTGGCTGTCGCGGTGGAGGGCGATCCGAAGTCGCTGCCGGCCACCATGGACAACCTGCGCGACCGCCTCGGCGATGCGGTGGTGGTGCTCGCACATGCCGGGCACAGGATCAGCCTCGTCGCGGGCGTCAGCAAGATGCTGACGAATCGCGTCAGCGCTAGCGAGGTGGTGAAGTTCGTCGGCGCCCAGGTGGGCGCCAGGGGCGGCGGCCGGGCGCATATGGCCCAAGCCGGCGGCGGCGATCGTCCCGACCGCCTCGGCGCGGCTCTCGGCTCGGTAGCGGATTGGGTGCGGGAACACGCCGCAGCTGGCTAGTGCGCCGATGGCATTGCTCGTACAGAAGTTCGGCGGCACATCGGTAGGTACGTTCGAACGCATCAACGCGGTGGCGGACCGGGTGGCGGGATTCGTCAAAAGCGGCCACCAGGTAGTGGTGGTGGTGTCCGCCATGAGCGGCGAAACCAATCGGCTGGAACAGCTGGGGTTCGGCATCGCCCGCCGGCCATCGCCCCGGGAGATGGACGTGCTGCTGTCCTCTGGAGAACAGGTGTCCATCGCTTTGGTAGCGCTGGCGCTTATGGAACGCGGCTGCCGGGCGCGCTCCTGGCTCGGTTCCCAAGTGCGCATCCGCACCGACGCCAACCACATGAAGGCGCGCATCGAGCGCATCGACGTGGATGGCCTGCGCACTGGTCTCGATGCCGGCGTCACGCCCGTGATCGCCGGGTTCCAGGGCGTCAGCGGCAGCGGCGACATCACCACCTTCGGGCGCGGGGCATCAGACACCACCGCGGTCGCGGTGGCAGCCGCCGTCAAGGCCGATGAATGTCAGATCTACACGGACGTGGAGGGCGTCTACACCGCCGATCCGCGCCTTGTCGACAACGCGCGGCTGCTGAGCGCGGTTACCTTCGAGGAGATGCTGGAGCTCGCCAGCCTCGGCTCCAAGGTGCTGCATTCCCGCTCGGTGGAAATCGCTGGCAAGTACGGCGTGCCGCTGCGGGTGCTGTCGAGCTTCGTCGATACCGAGACCAGCCCGGGAACACTCATCACCACGGAGGACCGCGTCATGGAGCAACCCCTCGTCTCCGGCATCACCTACGCGCGAGACGCAGCCAAGCTGACTGTCCTCGGCGTGCCGGATGTCCCCGGCGTCGCGTCGAAGATACTCGGCCCCATCGGGGCCGCCTCCATCGAGGTGGACATGATCGTGCAGAATACCGGTGCCGACGGTTCGGCGGATCTGACGTTCACGGTGCGTCGGGCGGACTACGAACACGCCCGGGAGATCCTCGACGGCATCTGGCAGACCCTTGGCGCCCGCGGCACCGAAGGCGACGACAAGATCGCCAAGGTCTCCGCGGTAGGCGTGGGCATGCGCTCCCACGCTGGCGTCGCCACGCGCATGTTCGACGCCTTGGCCGCGGAGAACATAAACATCCAGATGATCTCCACCTCGGAAATCAAGATCTCTGTGGTCGTGGCCGAGCGCTATCTGGAGCTGGCCGTGCGCACCGTCCACGACGCCTTCGCTCTGCATCAGGCCCCCAAACAGGAGGACGGGGCGGTCGTTGAAGATGGGGATGTTCCTAAGCCGCCAAATAGGTCACAATAGAGATAGTAAGTCGTTGCAAACCCTGCCTCCAAGAGCAGGTGCCGCGAACTAGGCCGTCAAACACGGTCGGCAGCCGGCGGAGAAGAGCGGGCTTGCCGGCGGATTGCCGTTAGGGACAAGAGGAAGACCTCTCGGACACGGGCCGTACGCAACAAGGACATACAGGGAGGAATCGACATGTTGATTCTCACTAGGCGCGTGGGGGAGACCCTCATGGTCGGCGATGATGTGACCGTCACCGTGCTCGGCGTCAAGGGCAACCAAGTTCGCATCGGAGTGAACGCTCCGCGCGAGGTGGCCGTTCATCGCGAAGAGATCTACCAGCGGATACGAGGCGAGGACCAGACCAACCATGTCCGCCCGCTCGGCACACGCGCATAGGCGGAGTTCCGGCTTCTTGCGCCGCCGGAACAGGCCCAGTCGAGTGCGCCGGATCGGGGTTCCCAAGGCCCCCGCGCACAGCCTCCGGTCGCCGTGGCCGTCCTGTGCGGGGCTGCCGCTCGCTGGCGGAGAGGGAGGGATTCGAACCCTCGATGGGCTTTCGACCCATACTCCCTTAGCAGGGGAGCGCCTTCAGCCGCTCGGCCACCTCTCCGGGAGTCTTGAAAATGGCGCTCCGAGCAGGATTCGAACCTGCAATCCCCAGCTTCGTAGGCTGATGCCTTGTCCAGTTTGGCCATCGGAGCATCTCTGAGCGCCATCTTAACCCATGTCGCGTGGCTCGTGAACCTGTTGTGCGGGATCAATCATGGGATGAAAAGCGCGATAAGCAAGACGGCACCGCAACGGCAGAAAGTCAAGATCGACTCCGCCGCGGCACCGACGACGAGTTGGCGTACCGCCCTGACGGATCGGCGAGAGCGCATCCGAATTCGGCCGCCGTTGGTGGCGTAACGAACGTTGAGCGTTCGCAGACCCTCGGCGAGCGGCGCGGAAGCCGCGCCCATGCGGTCCAGGCCAAAGGGAAGCGGCTCGACTTCGGGCTGTACAAAGGAGCCCGCACACCTGATTCGAGTCCCGGGGAAGGGAGTGCGTCAGTTTGAATCTGTGTCGCCGCGCTGAACCATCCAAATGCAAGATGTAGAGATGGGACTGCTTACTAGCCACTATATGTTGTGGCGGCGTAATGGCGCGGCCCATCCGAATTTCAAACCGACGCACTACCGGAAGGAAACTCGACATGCAATCCGAGTCGAAACCGTGTAGGCTTCATGGTTTCGATTGAGAGAGTTGATTTTGAGTCCCTTGCCCGGCGTCGCCGGGGTGTTCTTGATTCTGAGTGCGCCGTTCATCTGCGCCGCCGATCAGGTTTCCACTGACGCTTCCCGTGTATTCGATGGGGTCGAGAGCACGGCTGTTGGCGAACTGGCGATCGCCACCAACGGCCATGTGCTGCTGACGCGCCGGCAGAACGTCGACCGCGTACGCATCGACGGCCGCTTGGACGAGTCCGCATGGCAGGGCGTCGAGGTGCATGACGACTTCCGTCTGATCGAACCGGACACCTTGGCCCCCGGTTCGCTGCCTACCCGGCTACGCATGTTCTACACCGATCAAGGGCTCTACCTCGGGGTCGAGATGGCACAGGATCCCGACACCCTGGTGGAACACCTGAGCGGACGCGACCAAGGCTGGCTGAACCGCGACTACTTCTCCTTCACCTTGGACACTTCCGGCGAGGGCCGCTACGGATTCTGGTTTCAGCTCAACTTGGGCAACAGCGTCTCCGATGGCACGATCCTGCCCGAGCGGCAGTACAGCTCCAGCTGGGACGGCGCATGGCGCGGTGCCACGGCACGCCTCGACGACGGCTGGAGCGCCGAGTTCTTCGTGCCCTGGTCGCTGGTGAACATGCCCAAGGCGAACGGTACCCGCACCATCGGCATCTTTGCCCAGCGCAACATCGCCCATGTGGACGAACGCTACGCTTGGCCGCCGCTGCCGAGGACGAAACCGAAGTTCCTGTCGGCATTCCAGCCCCTCGGCTTGCGCGCCGTCAGTCCGCGCCAGCAGTACAGCGCCACCCCCTACGCGTCGATGTCCCACGACCGTTTCGGCGGCCAGGGAGTGGAGCCCGAGGTCGGCGTCGACCTGTTCTGGCGACCGTCGAGCAACTTCCAGTTGACATCCACGTTGAACCCGGATTTCGGCAGCATCGAGGCGGATGACGTGATCGTCAACCTCACCAACTACGAAACCTTCTTCCCCGAGAAGCGCCTGTTCTTCCAGGAAGGCCAGGAGATATTCACCACCAACGGCGGCAAGTCCGGCGAAGTCTCGCTGCTGCATACCCGCCGCATCGGCGGCCCCGCCATTCGCCCGGAGGTGCCGGATGGCGTCACGCTGTCCAACGCCGGCTTGCGTCGTCCAGCAGAGCTTCTTGGCGCACTCAAGGCCGCCGGGCAGCGAGGCTCGCTGCGCTACGGCTTCCTCGGCGTGATGGAGGACGACGCTCGCTTCGATGCCTGGAAGGGGGAATCCCCAATCACCCTGCGCCAGGACGGGCGCGATTTCGGCGTCTTGCGGGTGCTCTACGAACACGCCAAAGAGGGCTACAAGGCGCTGGGTTTCATGTCCACCGCCATGCGGCACCCGTTGCGTACCGCCCAAGTACATGCCGCCGACGGCCAGTACACCAGCGCGGGGGGGCGGTTGCAGGCTGCCACGCAGATCTTCGCCTCCGACGTCGCCGACAATGGCGAAGACGGCTTCGGCGGCTTCGTCGACCTGCGCTATGCGCCGCGCCAAGGCGTTGTCCACTATCTGTCGCTGGATTCCTTCGACGATGCCATCCAGCTCAACGACATGGGCTTCCTCTGGCGCAACGACTACCGCCGGATCAAGTACCGGACGCGCCTATCCAGATCCCATGTCGGCTGGTTCCGCAACACCCGCACCTACCTTCGCTTCGACCGGATGTGGAACACCGCCGGCAAGGTCATCGACTCCGAGATTTCCTTCGACCAGACGCTCACCCTGCGCAGCCTCTCCCAAGTGCGCGTGAGCGGCGGTCTGCGCCCAGCCCGCTACGACGATCGCGCCAGCTTCGGCAACGGCATCTTCCGCATCGACGATGCCTGGACCGCCGAACTGCGCTACTACTCGGATACGGCGCGTCGCTTGGCCTACTCCATCCGCCAGCGTTGGAGCCGGGAGCCCACCGGCGTCGGCATCTACCGGCGCACCCAGGGCTTTCTGCGCTGGCGTCCTACAGACCGCGTGACCATGAGCCTCGGCCTGCGCTACGGGGACCGGGAGTCGTGGCTGCTGCACCAGTCGAAAGGCGCGTTCACCGCCTTCTCGGCCGACGAGTGGATGCCGAACTTCGACCTGAGCTACTTCTTCAGCGCCCGGCAGCAGCTGCGCATGGCGTTTCAGTGGGTGGGCATCAAGGCCGACGAGCGGGCCTTGTTCGAGATGGCGGACAGGCCCGGCTTTCTGGTACCGGTGGCCAAGGATGTCGGAGCGGCGGCGGACGACCTCACTATCTCGCGCATGAACTTCCAGCTTCGCTACCGTTGGGAAATCGCGCCGTTGTCGGATTTGTTCCTGGTATACACCCGAAACGCCGCGCTGCCCTATGCCGAATCCACGGACGGGGGCTTCGGCGATTTGCTCGCCCAGACCTTCGAGCAGATCACGGGCGAGAACCTGGTGCTGAAACTTCGCTACCGATTCGGGAGCTGAACGCCATGTCCCTGACGTTCGACCACGTACATCTCATCAGTGCGGATCCGAAGGCCGCTGCCCAGTGGTATCAGGATATCCTCGGCGGACGCATCGTCGCCGACTACGAATTGCGGGACGCGCCGCAGATCAACATCGCCCTCGGCGGCATGCAGGTGATCATCCGTGGCCGACGGGCGGGCGAGGAACCAGTCTCGACCCGCCCCCTGGCGAACTTCGCCGACTACTCCAGCCACGACGAATGGGGAACGGATCACTTCGGCTACACCTACCACGGCGATCTCAGAGCGTTCTGCGAGCAGATTCGCGCCCAGGGCGCCACCTTCGCCGTGGAACCCTGGGAGTTCTCGCCCGGCTCGCTGTTGTGCTACGTCGCTGCCCCGGACGGAGTCAGCATCGAGCTGGTGCAGGACGCGACCGCTGCACACTCGCCCCGCGATTGCGCTGACGCGGAATCGCCAGGACAGACCCAGCCGCGCTGACCGCAGGTGATCCTCGATCCCGGACATTGGCGGGGGCGCGGTTCCTGCCGTCGCACCGATCAGTCCCGGGGCGTCGTTTTTCGAGCCCAGATCGAAGTTTCCGACGCCGGAACGCGAGGCCGGGAGTACATGATCGATGCGCGGCTCGACGAGAAACGCTCCATTTCCGTCAGGGTCGTCGCCGACGAGTTCGGCACCTACGCCGTCCTGATACGCGGCCTGGGCATCGACGCCCAGGGCACGGCCAAGCTGGACAGCGAGCCGCATCTGGGCCTGCTGTGGTCCGAAGACGGCAGCGTCCATATCGCCTTCACGCTGTTCGCTCTGCCGGAAACCCACGGTCTGCGTGGATTCGCCAAGATCGGCCAAGATACCTGGACCTGGGAACTGGCGCTGCAACCGCTCCTTCGCGTGGAGCAGGAGAGGCAAGCGGGAAACGTAGTGTCCTTGGCAGATCGGCGTCGGCGATAGCGGGGAGGACGGCCGCCGACGGCCTGGGACGGGAGTCAGCTGGTAATGATCGCCTTGCCGATCACCTGCCGTTCGATGATGAGCCGCAAAGCGTCTGCAGTTCGTTCCAACGGCAGGCGATGGGAGATGTGGGGTCGGATGCGTCCGGCCGCCAGCCACCCCATCAGCACGCGCTGATTGCGCGCCGCCCAGGCCGGATCGTGCCGAGCGAGGCCGCCGATGGTGAAGCCGATGGCCTCGGCGTCCTTGATGAGCAGATGGTTCGTCTTCGCCAGGGCGGGGCGACCGCCGGTGAAGCCGACGACGAGAATGCGTCCGAAAGGCGCCACGCAGCGCATGGATTCGTCGAACACGTCGCCCCCTACCGGGTCGAAGATCACGTCGGCGCCGCGGCCTTGGGTGAGGGCCTTTACCTGCTCGCGGAAGCCGTCGCGGTAGTTGATCGGGTGATCGGCGCCAAGCTGTTCCACCACGGCAAGCTTGTCGTCGGCGCCGGCGGTTGCGATTATCGTGGCACCCATGAGCTTGCCCACATCCACCGCGGCCAGTCCCACGCCGCCAGCGGCACCGTGAACGAGCAGCGTTTCCCCGGCCGTCAAGCGACCGCGCTGCATAGCGTAGAGGGCAGTAGCGTAGTTGGAACGGAACGACGCCGCCACATCCAGCGCCACTCCCTGGGGAATCGGCGTCGCTCGCCGGGCCTTCACCACCACCTGTTCGACGCATCCCGACGGCACCAATACGCGCTCGCCGACGCGAATGTCGTCCACCTCGCTGCCGACCGCGGCGACGATGCCGGCACCCTCGCCGCCGACGACGAAGGGCAGGTTCGGCTTCAGCTGGTATTCGCCTCGACACATCAGCACGTCGGTGAACGACACCCCTCGGGCTTGCACCGCCACCTTGATCTCGCCCGCGCCCGGGGCGCCAAGCTCATCCGTCTCCCGAACCACCAGCGCTTCGGGGCCGTCCAGGGTTTCGCAGAACACTGCCTTCATTCGCTTGCTCTTGGTGCTGCCGGCATGTTTCCCGCGACAAGCATACCGGGGCGATGGAGCGATGGCATCACAGCGTGTAGGTAGGCCGCTCGCGCAGGGCGGGATCGGCGTTCGCCAGACTGTCTTCGATGCGTCGTCGCACCATGTCGTCGCGATCGTTGAACTGAACGCCGATCCCCGCCGGAACGCCGCCCCGGGTGCCGGCCGGCGCGATCCAGACGACCTTGCCAGCCAGTGGAATGCCGTCGACGTGATCGAACAGCCGCAGCAGCACGAACACCTCGTCGCCGAGCCGGTAGTCGCCAGTGGCGGGGATGAACAGGCCGCCGCCTTCGATGAATGGCATGTAGGCGGCGTGCAGCACGCCCTCGTTCTCGATCGCCACCGAAAGCAGGGCGCCTCCTGTTCCTGGATTCACGGCATTGGCCTCCTCGATATTCAAGATGCCATGAAATCACGAATTGGAGCGAAGGCGTGTGCGACATCGGCTCGACGCCGGCGCAGACATTCTCTCGTCGTAGCGTCCGACGATGCCCCGCAGCAAGGTCAAATCAAGTCCAGACGAGATAGAAGTTCCTCTCAAGTCGAAAGAATATGGCCATCTTGCACGAGCTGGGGAGCCAGGTCGTGCCTTCCTTGTCGCATCCTAGCGCCCTTCGAGCGCCTGCTGTTCCGCGACCACTTCCCGCATGCCGTCCCACTCGTGCCACATGTGGCACATGGCGTACTTGGACCGCTCCCAAGGATCGTTGCCTTCCTCGTATTCCAGCCATTCGCCCATCTGGCCGCGATCCGGGTGGTCCGTGACGCCGTTGACTACTTTGTCCGGCTGGCGCTTTTTGTTGCGGATGCGGAAGATGATGTTCTTGCGCGACTCCGTGCCGTTCTGGTTGCGGGTGCCGGAGTGGGGGATGTGGTAGGAGGTGATGCAGGCGTCTCCCGGTTCCATGAGCACTTGGGCGGGGCGCGGCCACTGGCGACCGTCGGGCGTGCGCTCGGAAGTTTCGTCGATGAATTTGTCCTGCACGGCTTGCGGCAGATAGATCAGTCCGCAGCGGTTCGGCACGTCGTGGTCCAGGCGCGGCCAGCCCGGCCCCTCCGGGCCGAGGCGGCCGTTGGTGTCGTGCTGCCAGCGAAAGAACTTCTCCACTTCGTGATGGGCGCCGCGCAGCAGCGCCGTCTGGCCGCAGCCGGCGCGGGTCTGGTCGTTCAGGCAGACGATGACGAAGGCGGTGAAGCTGCCGAGGCCGAGGGTCATGTCCGGATCCTCGAACATGGGCACCATGTTGTGGCCGATCACGTCCGGGCTGCGGCCGAGGTCGCCCTTGGGGCCGCTGGCGAAGTAGCGGCGGTATATCTCCTCCGGGGTGCCTTGCTGCACCTCCTGGGGCGCGGCGATGGTGATGCTGCCGTCCATGTGCGTCTGGGCGCCGTAGTAGGGCATGTCCTTGTCGCGATAGCCGAGATTGTTGAAGCGCTCGCTGGGCTTGGCGGGCTTGATGACGCCCACTTGGCAGGCCGTCGGCGGATCGAAGACGCCCATCGCCTCGGTGAGGATGGGCGTGATGGACGACGCGTTGACCAGATTCGTCATGGCCTCGTCGCGGCCGAGGTTCTCGCCCTTCTTGGCTTGGCGAATGCGGGCCCGGGCCGCCTTCAGGAGTTCCTCGGACACGACATTCTTCAGCGCTACGTAGCCGTCGCGATAGAGCGTTCGCTTCTGCGCCAAGGTCATGATCGGCGCATCGTCGGCAAGCTGGGGATCAGACACGGCGGTATCCTGCTGGCAATCGAAGGGCACGAATGTAGCCCATCGCCCGTCGGCACCGCAATGTTCCCCGAACAGGGCAGTGGCTCAGTCTGAGTCCGTGTCGCCATGCTGCATCACGCAACCACAAGGTGCTGGGCATGAGACGGCATCGAATGCCGCATGGCAGTGGCATCCGTAGTGGCGCGGCTGATCCAACTTCAAACCGAGCCACTGCCTGAATAGGCGTGCGGGAGTGGTGCCTGGGGAGAGACTCGAACTCTCACATGGTTGCCCATACCAGATTTTGAGTCTGGCGCGTCTACCGATTTCGCCACCCAGGCGAGAGGCGGCTATTGTCGCAGACTGCGGGCCGCTTGCAACCGTGGAACATTCGTCCAAACTGCCGGCCTCGATAGCATAGCGGCGGCAGCGCAGCAATGGTGGAGCACGAAACACGATGAAACGACGGCTGGTTCGGATGGCGCTTGCGCTGCTGGCAGTATGCGCGGGCTGTTCAGGCTGTTATAGCGGCGAAGGGTCGGGGCAGGTGGCGCTGGCAACGTACCCTGTCGAACGCTTCGAGAAAGTGGTGCTGAACGGGGAGGGCGGCGTCACCATCACGCCCGGCGAGTACGCGGTGTCGGTGTCGGCGGAGGACGACGTGCTGCCGTCCATCCGCGTCGAGCGCACCGGCGATGCCTTGCTTCTCCGTCGCGAGGTGGACTGGATCGATGGAGTGCGGGCGACGGTGCCCATCGAATTTCGGGTCTCCATGCCGACCGTGGGAGCGGTAGCCGTGTCTGGCAGCGGCGCGGTGGCGATTCGCGGCATGAAGTCGGCAGGCGAACTGACGCTGTCGGTCTCCGGCAGCGGCGCCATCGACGCGGCGGATGTCGAGTCAGCGCTCCTCGCCATCGAAGCGAGCGGGGCGGGAAGAATATCGGCCACGGCCATCCAGACGCGGGAACTCGCATGCGACATCAGCGACTCTGGTCGCGTCGCCGTCGCGGGCGCGGCGCGGCAGGCGAGCGTCGAGATCAGCGGTGCCGGGCTGTTTCGAGGCAGCCACCTGCGGACATCGAGTGCCCGCACCGAAGTGAGAGGATCCGGTCAGGCCTTCCTTTGGGCCGACGAGCGACTCGAGGTGCAGGTCAAAGATGCCGGCCGCGTGACCTACCGCGGCAACCCGGCCATTGAAAGCACCGTCGCCCGCGACGGCCAGCTAATCGCCTGGAGCGAGAAAGCCGCCCGGCCCCGGGAACAGCCGCCCGGAGCGAGAAATTAAGAGAGGAGCAAATGCGTCGCGCCGACTTCCACTTCGAGCTGCCGAAGTTTCTCATCGCCCAGCGCCCTTCGGCGGTGCGTACCGCTAGCCGCCTGCTGGTGCTTGACAACGATGGCATTCGGCATTGCCGGTTCGACGCCGTGATCGATCTGCTGAATGCCGGCGATGTGCTGGTGGTGAACGACACTCGCGTCCTCAAGGCGCGACTGCTGGCCCGCAAGGATTCCGGCGGTCAAGCGGAAATCCTGGTCGAACGCATCGAGGACGAGCGCCGAGCGCTGTGCCAAGTACGCGCCAGCAAGTCCTTGCAGCCAGGCCGCGGCGTCTTCCTGGGCGAGCGCCGACTGACCGTGGCGGAACGCCGCGGCGAGTTCTACCTGCTCGACTTCGGGGCACCGGTCGCCGACATTCTCGAACGCCATGGCCAAGTGCCGCTGCCGCCCTACATCGACCGCGCCGCGGAACCAGCCGACGAGGAGCGCTACCAGACCGTCTACGCCGCGGTGCCGGGCGCCGTGGCCGCGCCTACCGCCGGGCTGCACTTCGATGCCGCGCTCCTCCAGCGGCTGCGGAGCAAGGGGGTGGAGCTCGCCCGGGTCACGCTGCACGTGGCTGCCGGCACGTTCCAGCCAGTGCGCGAGGAGAACTTGAGCCGCCATCGAATGCACGCCGAAAGCTATGCGATTCCGCCAGCCACCCGTCGAGCGCTCGAGCGCTGCCAGGGCCGCGTGGTCGCGGTGGGCACTACCGTGGTACGCACTCTGGAAGCCGCGGCGGCGACGGGGACCGACTGCGGCGAGACGCGGCTGTTCATCGTGCCGGGCTACCGCTTCCGCGCCGTGGACGCCCTCGTCACCAATTTCCACCTGCCGGAATCGACGCTGCTGATGCTGGTCTCGGCCTTTGCCGGCATCGAGTCGGTGCGCCGCGCCTACCACGAGGCCATCGCCCGCGGCTACCGGTTCTTCAGCTACGGCGACGCCATGTTCTGCCAGCGGGCAGAGAGCGGAGACGATGTTTGACGTGCTCGCCACCGACGGCAGCGCCCGTCGCGGTCGCCTCGGCACCCGCCACGGCACGGTGGAGACGCCGGCGTTCATGCCTTGCGGCACCTACGGCACGGTGAAGGGCATGACACCTCGCGGCTTGGAGGAAGTCGGTACCCAGCTGCTGCTCGGCAACACCTTCCACCTGCTGCTGCGCCCCGGCACCGAGGCCATTCGCGATCTCGGCGGCCTGCATTCGTTCATGGGCTGGGGCCGCCCGATCCTCACCGACTCCGGCGGCTACCAGGTGTTCAGCCTGCGCGACCTGCGCAGGGTCACCGGCGAGGGCGTGGTGTTCCGCTCGCCGATCAATGGCGACCGCGTCGAACTGACGCCCGAACGCGCCATCTCGGCACAGCACGACCTTGGCGCCGACGTGGTGATGTCGTTCGACGAATGCACGCCCTATCCGGCCACCGAAGTCGAAGCGGAAGCCTCCATGCGCCTGTCCATGTCCTGGGCTCGGCGCGGGCGGGACCGCCATGACGATCACCCGAGCCTGTTGTTCGGCATCGTGCAGGGCGGCATGTATCCAGCGCTGCGGACGCAGAGCTTGGCGGAACTCGTAGACATCGGCTTCGACGGCTACGCCATCGGCGGCCTGTCGGTAGGCGAGCCAAAGGCTTCCATGAAGGCCGTGCTGGTCCGTTTGGCACCGATCATGCCGGCCGACAAGCCGCGCTATCTCATGGGCGTGGGCACGCCGGCGGACCTGCTGCACGGCGTCCTGCACGGCATCGATCTGTTCGACTGCGTACTGCCCACCCGCAACGCCCGCAACGGTCACCTGTTCACCTCCGGCGGCATCGTCAAGATCCGCAACGCCATGCACCGCGCGGATCCCGCCCCCATCGATGAACGTTGCGGCTGCGCCGCCTGCACCCGCTTCTCCCGCGCCTATCTGCACCACCTGGATCGTTGCGGAGAGATGCTCGGCGCGATGCTGATGAGCATCCACAACCTGCACTACTACCACACCCTGATGAAGGAATTGCGCGCCGCCATCGAAGCGGGTACATTGGCAGCCTTCGCTCGCACCGTCGTCAATGGTTGGAAAGTCCAGTGAACAATTTGCCTGAACTCGCGTACGCTGCTGCCCCTGCCGGCGGCGCCGGCTCCTGGACCATGTTTCTGTTCCTCGGCGGCTTCGCGGTTCTCATCTACTTCATGATGATTCGCCCGCAGAGCAAGCGCCGCAAGGAGCATCAGGCGCTGGTTTCCAGCCTGTCCAAGGGCGACGAGGTGCTTACCGCCGGCGGCATTACCGGTCTCGTCACTAAGGTGGAGGAGGACTTCATCAAGGTGCGCGTCGCCAACAACGTGGAAATCCGCCTGCAGAAAGGTTCCGTGCAAGCCTCCCTGCCCAAGGGAACGTTGAAATCGCTGGATGAGAAGTAGCGGCGTGACGCAGTCCGGTCTCTTCGGCGGGACAGGCCGAGGGGCGTCTTCCCGCGTCTCGGCCCGAGGCGCCCCCCCGCAGAGGTTCGCCGCTTGGCGGTATGTGGTGTTGGCCTTGGTGGTGACGCTCGGCTGTCTGTATGCCGCGCCGAACCTGTTCCCGCCAGACTTCGCCTTGCAGGTGACGTCGGACAACAGCGACCGGCACATGGATGCCGCTCTGCTGGCCGAACTGGAGGCGGAGCTCGCAACTGCCGGCATTGAAGTGATCGGCCGGGAGCTGCTGCCAGACGGCGCCCTGATCCGCGTCGCGGACAGCGACGCCCAGCTGCGCGGCAGTACGCTGCTGCGCGATCGCCTGAATCCCCCTGGCCAGGAGCGGCAGTTCGTCGTCGCCCTCAACCTCGCCTCCACCACCCCCGACTGGCTGCGCAATCTCGGCGGCGAGCCCATGGCGTTGGGCCTCGACCTCAAGGGCGGCGCCCACTTCGTGCTGCAAGTGGACATGGAGGAAGCGCTGGCCAAGCGTTTGGGCGACGAGGTACAGAAGATCAAGGATCTGCTGCGCGAGCAGCGTGTGCGCTATCGGAGCACGGCCAACGCCGTGGCCGGAAACACCATCCGCATCGGCTTCGTCACCGAGCAGTTGCGCGCCCGCGCCATCGAGATCATCGAGGACGAGTTCCGCCAGCCGGACTATCTGCTGGCCGAGGCGGACGTGAACGGCCGCCCGGGCATCGCCATCACCGTGCAGGAAGCCAAGATCGCCGAGATCGAGAGCACCGCCATCGAGCAGAACCTCACCGGCCTGCGCAACCGCATCAACCAGCTCGGCGTGGCGGAGCCGCTGGTGCAGAAGCTCGGCCGGTCGCGGATCGTCATCGATCTGCCCGGCGTCCAGGACAGCGCCGAGGCCAAGCGCAAGATCAACAAGTTCGCCAATCTGGAGTTCCGCCTGGAAGCCCAGGCCAACGATCGGCCTTCGGATGTAGAGGAATGGCTTTACGAAGGCCGCACCGTCAAGCTCAACCGGCGTGTCATTCTTACCGGCGAACGGGTCACCCACGCTGCCCAGTCCCGAGACCCCGAGTCCGGCCAGCCGCAAGTGGACATCAAGCTCGACAGCCAGGGCGGCGAACTGTTCCACGACGCCACCGCGCCCAACATCGGCCGTCGCATGGCCGTCATCTTCATTGAACACAAGCCCATCGTCACCGTGGAGATGGTGGATGGCGAACGGGTAGAACAGCACAGCAGCCGGCCGGACAAGCGGGTCATCAGCGTCGCCACCATCCAGGCCGCCTTGGGCTACAACTTCCGCATCACGGGCCTGACCTTGCGCGAGGCCCAGGAACTGGCCTTCCTGCTGCGCGCCGGCGCCTTGGCGGCCCCCATGTACATCGTCGAGGAGCGCACCGTCGGCGCATCCCTCGGCGAAGAGAACATCGATCGCGGCATGCTGGCGGTGGCCGCCGGCTTCTTTCTGGTGCTGGTGTTCATGGCCGTCTACTACAAGGTGTTCGGCCTTATCGCCAACATCGCGCTCACCCTCAACCTCGTCATCCTGGTGGCCGTGATGTCGCTGCTGGAGGCGACGCTCACCCTGCCCGGCATCGCCGGCATCGTGCTCACCGTGGGCATGGCGGTGGACGCCAACGTGCTGATCTTCTCGCGCATCCGCGAAGAGATGAAGTCGTCCGCCGCCCCGGCGCAAGCCATCCAGGCCGGCTACGACCGCGCCTTCCTGACCATCCTGGACGCCAACGTGACGACGCTGTTCGTGGCGCTGATCCTGCTGGCCATCGGCAGCGGCCCGGTAGCGGGTTTCGCCGTGACGCTATCCATCGGCATCGTCACCTCCATGTTCACCGCCATCTTCGGCTCCCGCATCTTGGTCCACCTCATCTACGGTCAGAGGCGAATGGAGAAGGTGCTGATCTGATGAATACCCTCGGCTTCACCGGCGCCCGCGTCCTGGTCCACCTCGCTTGCGGTCGGCAGCGGTTGGAAAGGTGCTGATTTGACGACCACCTTCGACTTCATGGGCAAACGCCGGATCGCCACGGTGGCATCTGGAGTGCTGGTGCTGATCTCCATCGGCGCGCTGCTCTTCGCTGGCATCAACCGCGGCCTGGACTTCACCGGCGGCTCGCTGGTGGAGTTCGGCTTCGCCGCGCCGGCGGACCCAGAAGCAGTGCGTACGCTGCTCGTCGCCGAGGGCTTCGCCAACGGCGTGGTGCAGAATTACGGCTCGGAGACCGATCTGATTATACGCATGCCACCCGTGGAAGGGGTGGACCAGTCCGATCTTGGCGACCGCATCGCCGCGGTGCTGGACGCCAGCTTCGACGACGTGCAGCTGCGACGCTCGGACTTCGTCGGCCCCAAGGTGGGCGAGGAATTGACCGAGAACGGCGGGCTGGCGCTGCTGGTGGCCTTGGGCGCGGTGATGATCTACATCATGTGGCGATTCACCGGCAAGTTCGCGGTGGGCGCGGTCACGGCCCTGGTCCACGATGTGGTGATCGTCGTCGGCGCGTTCTCCGTCTTTCAATGGACCTTCAATCTGTCGGAACTGGCCGCCCTGCTGGCCGTCATCGGCTATTCCCTCAACGACACCATCGTGGTTTCGGACCGCATCCGCGAGAACTTCCGCACCATCCGCCGCGGCACGCCGGTGGAGATCGTCAACCAGTCGCTGAACCAGACGCTGGGCCGGACGCTGGTGACCTCGCTGACGACGCTGCTGGTTCTCGGTGCGCTGCTGCTGGCTGGCGGCGAACAGATCGCCGGCTTCGCCACGGCGCTCGGCATCGGCGTGGTGGTTGGTACCTATTCGTCGATCTACGTCGCCGCCAACGTCCTGCTGACCATGGGCATCACCAAGCAGGATCTGGCGCTGCCGGAGAAGGAAGGCGCCGAAGCGCCCTAGCCCCGCTTCGCCTCGTCCCCTTCGGCGCGGCAGCGCGTCTTCGTCAGCGCATGGCGCATCCCGGTGTTCAGATGCACGAGCACACAGCGTCCGTCGCTGCCCAGCAGACGGAACCGCTCCGGTGGCTCGAGTTCGCGCCCGGGCTCGAACACGCCGCCGATGCTCCGGCGGCGGGGCCGCTCCAGAATCAGCAAACTCGTCTTCGTCAGCGCATCGTCGGCGAGCAGCACGGAACGACCACCGAGCAGCGTGGAGACGGCCTCCCGCAGCTCGGCGCGGCTGGCGACATCGGGCGGCGGGTCGATCACCGCGGGAACATCTGCCGCCGACGCCGTGGACCGGCAAGCGCCGAGCATCGTCATCGCGGCCACGCCGGCCGCGCACCGCAGCGAACGCATCTCACCGCTCCACGACCTTCAAACCGCGCAGGGGGTCTGCGCCGACGGACAAGCCGGCGGCGACACCGCCCGGCCCTTTGGAAGCCGTCATCTCGCGGCCGGCAAATCCCGAAGGTTCGGGACAGCTGCCGTCGATTCGATACTGCAACGCAGCCTGCAGACGGCCTTCCGCGGGATCGCCGAGGGAATGCTCGAAATCGTCGGCCACCAAGCAGCCCGGCACCTCGATTCCTTCCGTGCGCGGCAGGTTGGCGGGCGAGAAGCCGTCCGGAAAGTCGCCGAAACCGGCGGCGTTCACGCCCTTGAACTGAATGGTGAAGTAGGCGGTACCGCAGTTGTCTTCGGGATAGAAGCCATAGGGTTTGCCGCAGGTGGTGGTGCCGACCAGAACGACTTCCACGTCGATGCCGCGCAAGCCGTTGATGATGGATTCGCTGGCGGAACAGGTGTCCGCCCCGGAGAGCACGAACAGGCGCTGCAGATCGAGGCCGGGCAGAGCCTCGCCATCGGACGATGTGGAGGCGAACGGGTATATCTGGTTGGAATCGCTTTGCTTGTCGTTGTGCTGGAGTTCCTCGAATACCTTGCCCGACGAGGACGAGCCGGCGATCATCGCCGCCATTCGATTGGCAATGCTGAGCCGTCCGCCGCCGTTGTAGCGCAGGTCCAGAACCAGATCGGCGATGCCGGCGGCGGCGAGCTCCTGCACGGCATCGATCAATTGCGCTTCCGCGGTGGCGATGTGGCTGTTGGACAGCATGTAGCCCACAGGGCCGGCATCCGTTTCCAGGACGGTGACGTGCTGCACTGGATCCTCGGTGATCTTTTCCGCCGTCATGGCCACTGTGCGCACGGCATCGGTGCCGGGGTCCTGGATTGTGAACTCGTAGGTCTTGCCGAGTTGAGGGCCGAAGATCCCCTCGTTCAGGGTCGCGACCTCGGAACCGTGGACGGCGTCGACGCCGTCGATTTCGAGAATTTTCGCGCCGCGCCGGAGATCGACGCGGGTGGCCGGAGTGTCCGGTTCCGTATAGGCCACCCGGATGTCCCGAGGCGGATACGTTCGCAGCAGGGAGAACTCCGCTCCGAATCCTCCCGATACGCCGGATTGGGAAAGCGCGATCCACTCCTCCGTGTCGTAGGTGAAGTGGTACTTGTCCTTGGGGGCGCCCGAAGGCGTCGTCGCCGTCGTTCTCAGCAGATCGAAATAGTTCAGCGTGTCGCAGCAGGCCGGATCGACATCCTCGATCTCGTCGTACCACAAATAGGTATCGTTGCTCCAGGAGCGCAGCCAATTGTTTTCGTCGAGGACATCGCCTTGCTGGTCGCTGCTGCCGCTGCGCGGCACGGTACAGAAGTTCTTGAACAGCGAAGCGTCCTCGAACACCCCCGCCACCCAGCCGGCCTCCACCGTCACGGCGAACGTCACCGCCGCCGACGTGGCGCCTTTATTATCCGTGGCCGTGACGGTGATGGTGGCCGTGCCCCGGGCCACGGCGGTGATGGTGAGGGTGGCGCCGTTGACGGCCACCGTGGCGATCTCCGCGTCTCCGGAGCGGACGGCGACGGTGTGGGTATCGCCGGCGTCGGCGTCCGCTATCGCGACTCTTACGGTCACCAACTCGCCGGGCCGCGCCGTTTGGTCGTCGATGGCGGCGACGGTGGGAGGCTGGTTGGGCGGCGTCGAACTGCCGCCCCCTCCGCCGCAGCCGGCAACGGCGGCAAGCAGGCAGAGGCAGAAGGACGCGGGGAAAGCGGTACGGAAGCGGCGCGGACAGATCAGCATGGGACTCACCTGCACTGCGGGCGAAGACGTCGCGGAATGCTACCGCAAAGGCGCGAGCGCGGGAATCGGCGAACGGCGCGGGTAGTGGCTGCGTTTGAACCTGGACAAGCCGCGCCTTCAGCGAATGCCGCTGCGCGGTGGCCACAGCGTCCCATGCCCCTGCATCCTGGGGCTGCATGGCGCAGCATGACGACATGGATGCAGACCAAGCCGCTGCCCCCGTGCGCTTTCAGCCTTTGGCAAGCACGGCGTCGCCATTGCGTTCGGCGCCCGCTCGGATCACCCGCAACATGGCGCGAAACAACCTCGGATTGGCGGCGACCACGTTGCCAGTGTCGAGAAAGCGATCGCCGCCGGCGGCATCGCCGACGAAGCCGCCCGCTTCGCGCACCAGCACGGCGCCGGCGGCCAGGTCCCAGGGCTTCAGCCCCAGCTCGAAAAAGCCGTCTACCCGGCCAGCGGCCACATAGGCTAGGTCCAGCGCAGCAGAACCTTGGCGGCGAATGGTGCGGCAGTGGCCCATGAAATGCTTCAACACGTCGCTGTAGGCGTCCAGGTGGGCGGCGACGCTGGGGAAGGGCAAGCCGCCGGCGATGATGGCATCGTCGATGCGGTCGCGCTTGGCAACGCGGATGCGACGTCCGTTCAAGTACGCGCCGCCGCCGCGGCTGGCGATGAACTCCTCGTTGCGGGCATGATCCACCACGGCGCCGTGCAGCAATGCCGCGCCCCGGGTGACGGCGATGGACGTGCAGAAGTGGGGGATGCCGTGCAGGAAGTTGGTGGTGCCGTCCAGAGGATCGACTACCCAGGTGAACTCGTTGGCGGACGCCGGCCCCCGAGCGCCGTATTCTTCGCCAAGTACGCCGTGGTCGGGATAGGCGCTCAGGATGGTGTCCGCGATGACATCCTCGGCTTGGCAGTCGATTTCCGAGACCAGGTCGTTGCGGCCCTTCTCTTCCACTTGCAGGGTATCGACCCGGTCCATGGCCTGCAGGATGATCCGACCGGCGCGGCGCGCGGCGCGCAGCGCGATGTTCATCATGGGCTCCATGCGGGCTGTCCGATCCGAGATGCGGCGCGGCGGAGCGGAAGCTCAAGACTCGGTGCGGCGGCTGTGCAAGAGTGCCTGAAGCTCCGCGACCTGCGCCTCGGCGCCCTCGCGTACCGTGATCTCCTGCTCGAGGCGGCGCTCCAGATCGCGACGGGCGGCAGCTTCCGCAGCACGCTCAGCGGCCTCCTTGACGCGAGCGGCTTCGGTTTCTTCAAGGGTGCGAAGATCCTCTCCCGTCTTCGGGTTGTGGAAGCGCACGATGCCAGCATCCGTCCTGCAACTCGAGTTGCAGGACGTCGCAGCGGCATATCCGCCGCTGGCCGTCCATGCGCACTGGCACCGGTCGGTACACGCCGTTTCGCAAGCCCAGGCCTTGCAGCCGCGGCCTGAAGAAAGCGCCAGTGGGGTCGAAGCGCCAGTACTCTTGTACGCCGAGCCGCTGGTAGAGCGTCGGCTTGTAGTCCCGGTCCTGTTTCCAAGTTGTCCTCGACGCCACCTCCAGTACGAAGGCGGGCGCCGGCTCCTCCCACAGCTTGTAGTGCATGCGGCCGCGATGGGGCGCCCCGAAGACGACGAACACGTCCGGGGCGACGCTTTTTTTCGGGTTGCCCCGCTCGTAGTACATCAACAGGTCGCCGGACACGTACGTGTTCGGCCGGCGGGCGAAGAACAAGGACGGCATGTCCAGCGCGGCCATGATCGCCCAACGCTGAAAGTCGTTTTCAGCGATGGGCTGGCCGTCCGAGTCGGGATACTCGATCTCGTCTTCGTCGGGCATCTTTGGCGAGATTGGATCGACACGGGTGTCGATGCGCGCCAGCGTCGTTGGCGCATTGTCGTTGACGGCGTCTCTGAGCGGCGACGATGGCCTCATGGCGATGTCCTGAATCGGGGGGACTGCTGAGCGATCCGATGCGTTGCCAGCAACCGTAGCACGATGGCGTCTGTCCGTTCAAACCTTGCCGGCGTCGGGGCTGCTTGGCTGCGATGCATCGATCGCTCCTGGGCGCGGCTGGGCACGCTCGCTAGCGTAGGTAAGGAGCGGACAGGGCAAAATGGACACTCTCCATAGTCTCTCGTGGAGCATCTCTGACAACGGGCATCGTGTGCCGTGCCTGCGGTGCGTGACGGGTCGAGCAAGGCGCACGGAACGGATATACAGTTGCCGGCAGCGATAGAAGGGTTTTGTCGGATGCAAGACCAGCGCCAGCAACTCGTATCCGCGTGTACGGAGGACGTGCGCATCGTCCTGGTGGAACCGAGCCACCCGGGCAACATCGGCGGCGCGGCGCGGGCCATGAAGACCATGGGCTTCGGGGATCTGGCGCTGGTGCGGCCGAAGCGCTTTCCGGATCCTCAGGCACAGTGGCGGGCCGCTGGCGCCACGGACGTGCTCGACGCCGCCCGGGTATTCGACCGCCTCGACGACGCCATCGCCGATTG
This sequence comes from Pseudomonadales bacterium, assembly GCA_963422285.2. GTDB lineage: Bacteria > Pseudomonadota > Gammaproteobacteria > Pseudomonadales > Azotimanducaceae > VXYL01. The sequence continues at coordinate 672,979 of CAXXJO010000001.1, forward strand.
CGGCATGGTCGCCGGCACCAGCGCCCGCCACCGCAGCATTCCCTGGCCGCTGGACAGCGCGGCGCGGTTCGCGGCCCGAGTCGCCGACGAAGGACTGGGCGGGCGACCGGCGGCAATCCTGTTCGGGCGCGAAATCAACGGCCTTACCAACGACGAGCTGCAGCGCTGCAACCGGCATGTGATGATCCCGGCCCATCCCGGCTATTCCTCGCTCAACTTGGCGATGGCGGTGCAGGTGGTCTGCTACGAGCTTTACCAAGCAGCAGGCACCGAATCCGGCGCTGCTGCCGAATCCCCCTGGGACCGCCCTCTGGCCAGTGCCGCCGAGATGGCCGGGCTCTACGGCCACTTGGCCGAAGTGCTGGAGGCCATCGAGTTCCAGAGCCCGAAGACGCCCCGCCAAGTGATGGCTCGGCTGCGGCGGCTGTTCGGCCGGATTCGTCCCGACGAGTCCGAAGTGGCTATCCTGCGCGGCATCCTTGCCCATGTCGAACGGGCGTTGCGGAATCGCCCGTCGGAAAGACGCCAGGATATGGAAAGGCGCTAGAATAAAGGCGCTATGCGTCTGACCACCAAGGGCCGCTACGCTGTCACGGCGATGCTGGACGTCGCGCTGCACGCCGACGACGGCCCCACGTCGCTAGCCGACATCGCCCATCGGCAGGGCATCTCGCAGCCGTATCTGGAACAGCTGTTCGGCCGCCTCAAACGAGCGGGGCTGGTGGAGAGCGTACGCGGCCCCGGCGGCGGCTACCGCCTGAGCCGGGACCCGCGCACGGTAAGCGTGGCGGACATGGTGGGTGCCGTCGGGGAGGGCGTGGACGCCACCCGCTGCGGCGGTACGGGAGATTGCCAGGACGGCGAAGTCTGCCTTACCCACGAGCTGTGGGCGGATCTGTCCATGCAGATACACCTGTTCCTGTCGCGGGTCACGCTGGCGAGCCTGGTCCGTCGCGGCGACGTGCTGGCCGTGGCGCGGCGTCAGGACGCCGCCAACCTCATCGTCGCCCGACACGTCTGAGGCGACCGATGGCGAATCCCCGCCCGCAAGCAGCCTACCTGGACTATTCTGCGACAACGCCCGTGGATCCTCGGGTGGCGCAGCAGATGAACCACTGCCTGCTGACCGACGGCGATTTCGGCAATCCCGCGTCCACCTCCCACGTCTACGGCTGGAACGCGGCCGAGCGGGTGGAGGAAGCTCGCGTCCAAGTGGCTGCGCTGATCAACGCGGATGCACGCGGCGTGGTGTGGACCTCCGGCGCCACCGAGTCGGACAACCTGGCCATCAAAGGCGCACTCGAAGCTGCCGGCGGCGGCCACCTGGTCACCTCCAGCTACGAGCACAAGGCGGTGCTGGACACCGCCGCTCATCTGCAAACCAAGGGCGTCGAGGTCAGCTACGTCGATCCCGATGCGGAAGGCATCGTCCGTCCCGAACAGGTAGCCGCGGCGCTGCGCGACGACACCGTGCTGGTATCCATCATGCATGCCAACAACGAAGTGGGCACCGTCAACGACATCGCCGCCATCGGTCGGCTGTGCCGCGATCGCGGCGTCGTCTTCCACACCGACGCCGCCCAGAGCGCCGGCAAGCTGCCGCTGGACGTGGAGCGCGACTGCTTGGACCTAGTGAGCCTGTCGGCGCACAAGATATACGGCCCGAAAGGCATCGGGGCCTTGTACGTTCGGCGCGAGCCGCCGCTGGCCATCGCCGCGCAAATGCACGGCGGCGGCCACGAACGGGGCATGCGCTCCGGCACCTTGGCCACCCACCAGATCGTCGGCATGGGCGCGGCCTGTCGCTTGGCGGCGGCGGTTCTCGAAGCGGAGAGCCAGCGCATCGCCAGCCTGCGAAATCGGCTGTGGTCGCATCTTGCGCAGATACCGGGTTCTCGTCTCAACGGCACCCTGGAACAGCGGCTGCCTGGCAACCTCAATGTCGCCTTCGCCGGCGTCAATGGCGAGACGCTGCTGATGGCCTTGGACGACGTGGCGGTTTCCTCCGGCTCCGCCTGCACCTCGGCCACGGTGGAACCTTCCTACGTATTGCGCGCCATGAACGTCGCCGACGACTTGGCGGCAAGTTCGCTACGCTTCACCGTGGGCCGCTTCACCACCACAGACGAGGTGGACTTCGCCGGCCGCCGCGTCGCCGAGGTGGTGCAAGCCCTGCAGAAGTCTGCGGTTCGACACCAAGGTAGCGTATAATGCCAAGCTCTCGGACGGCGCTGCGGGGCCCGCATCGCCAGCAACACACCGGAGATGCTGATGGCCGTCGAACGGACGCTTTCCATCGTCAAGCCCGACGCGGCAGCGAAGAATCTCATCGGCGAGATATTCTCACGCTTCGAAAAGGGCGGCCTGTCCATTATCGCGGCGAAAATGGTTCGGCTGACGCCGGAAGCGGCCGGCGGGTTCTACGCCGAGCACCGCGGCAAGCCGTTCTACGGGCCGCTAGTGCAGTACATGTCCTCCGGCCCCATCGTCGTTCAGGTGCTCGAAGGCGAGGACGCCGTCGCCGTCAACCGCCAGCTGATGGGTGCCACGGATCCCCAGCAAGCCGCTCCGGGCACCATCCGAGCGGACTTCGCGGAATCCATCAATGCCAACGCCGTACATGGTTCTGACAGCCTGGAATCCGCGGCGCGCGAAATCGACTACTTCTTCGCGGCGAGCGAGATCTGCCACCGGTAGACGCGCATGGCGGACAAAGTCAATCTGCTCGGCTTGCCGCGCGGCAAGCTGCAAGCGTTCTTCGTCGAGATGGGGGAGAAGCCCTACCGAGCCAGCCAAGTGATGAAGTGGGTCTACCACGACGGCGTGGACGACTTCGAGGCCATGACCGACATCGCCAAGCGGCTGCGCGCTCGGTTGCGGGAAGTCGCCGAGATCCGCGCTCCGGAGTTCGGCGTCGGGCATCGCGCCACCGATGGCGTGGTCAAGTGGCTCGCGCATCTTGACGGCGGGCAGGCAGTGGAAACGGTGCTGATCCCGGACCGCGGGCGCAATACGCTATGCATCTCCTCCCAGGTGGGCTGCATGCTCGATTGCAGCTTCTGCGCCACCGGCAAGCAGGGATTCAACGGCAACCTGAGCCGCGCCGAGATCGTCGGGCAGGTCTGGCGCGCCGAGCGCGAACTGGCGGCTCGTGGCGACAGACGGGGCATCACCAATGTCGTCTTCATGGGCATGGGCGAACCGCTGCTCAACTTCGAACCGGTGATGGACGCTGCCGACGTGTTCATGGACGACCTCGCGTTCGGCCTATCGAAGCGGCGCGTCACAGTCAGCACCGCTGGCATCGTACCGCGCATCTACGATATGGGGATGCGCACGGACGCATCCCTGGCGGTTTCCCTGCACGCCGCCCGGGACGACCTGCGAAACGAGCTGGTTCCCGTCAATCGCAAGTATCCCATCGCGGACTTGCTCGCAGCCTGCCGCCACTACCTGCAGGACATCGGCGAGCGGCGCACGGTCACCATCGAGTACACGCTGATCGAAGGCGTCAACGACGGCAGCGACGACGCTCGCGGCCTGGCGCGGCTGCTGGCGGGCTTGCGCTGCAAGATCAACCTCATACCGTTCAATCCTTTTCCAGACGATGCGCATGCCTACCGGCGTCCATCGGCCGCCCGCATCGCCAGCTTCCAGACCCAGCTGCAAAGCGCCGGATTTGCCGCCATGCTGCGTACCACCCGGGGCGACAGCGTCAAAGCCGCCTGCGGCCAGCTGACCGGCAGCGTCCGCGACCGCACCCGGCGTCGCCAGCGGTACTTGGCGCGGACCGGCAATGGCGCAGTCGCAATGGAAGAGGCGCCGGCATGAGTTCCAGCACGGCGCCGAAGCAGAATACCGGCGACCCCGGGGCCGAACTTCGAGCGGCACGCCAGCGCAAGCAGGTGGAGCCCCGGGACATCGCCCGACGCCTGCGTCTGGAAGAAGCCGTCATCGCCGCCATCGAGGAAGAACGCTTTGACGAGTTGCCGCCTCATGCTTACGTGCGCGGCTACGTGCGCGCCTACGCGCGCCTCGTCGGCCTCGACGCGGACGACATCACCGCGCGTTTCGATGCTGCCGACAACGATCGCATGGAGTCGCCCGCGATCCTGCCGCGACGGTCCAGGCCGCCGTTTCGCCAAGTGGCGCAGCGGCGTTCGGGACTGCTTTTCAGCGGCGTCGTAGTGGTGATGCTGCTGGCCGCGGCCATCGCCTTGTGGATAGCGTGGCGAAGCTACGACTGGTCGTTCATGACCACTGGTGACGAGACTGAACCGCCGGCGTTGCCGGAAGCAAGGGTAGTGGAAGTCGAGAACCCGGCGGCGCCAGTGCCGGGACCCGGAGAACCAGAGGCAGCGGCTGGTGCCCTCGATGGAGAACCCGCCAGCGCCGCGGGCGAACCGGCAGGCGTTGTGGACGAGGCGTCTACAACGACCAACGCCGAAGTTCAGGCCGGCGAGCCAGAGCCATCGGCAGCCGTTGGCGAAGACGAAGAGGAGGAAGCAGCGCTTGTCGACATGTTGACGTTCCGCTTCAACGAGGACTCCTGGGTGGAGGTTCAGGACGCGACCGGCGAAGGGATCTTCATGGATGTCGGCCGCGCCGGCCAATCCAGCACCATCACGGGGAAGGCACCATTCTCCATACTGGTGGGCTATGCGCCGGGCGTCAAAGTGGTCTACAACGGCGATCCGGTGGCGCTGGAACCGCACACCCGCCAAAACGTCGCGCGTCTGGTCGTAGGCCACTAGCCCAGGAGCGCCCTTGAACATGGCAGGCAGATACCAACTCGTGCGCGGCATGCGCGACATCCTGCCCACCAGCGCCCCTCGCTGGCGGGAAGTGGAGGGCGTGGTCATCGACGTCCTGGGCCGCTACGGCTACCAGGAGATACGCCTGCCCTTGGTGGAAGCCACGGAATTGTTCAGCCGCGGCGTTGGCGAGGCTACCGACCTCGTGGAGAAGGAGATGTACACCTTCGCCGACCGCAAGGGAAAGTCGCTGTCGCTACGTCCCGAAGGTACCGCAAGCTGCGCCCGCGCTTGCATCGAGAACGGCCTGCTACGCAGCCGGTACCAGAAGCTCTGGTATCACGGCGCCATGTTTCGCTACGAGCGCCCGCAGAGGGGACGCAATCGGGAGCACACGCAGATCGGCGCCGAGGTATTCGGACTGCCGGGACCGGAGGTCGATGCCGAGATACTCGTCATGCTGGGGCGCGTGTTCCGCGAGCTGGGGCTTGCGGACACGCTCGTCCTGGAGTTGAACACCCTGGGCTCCGGTGCCTCGCGATCCCGCTATCGACAGGCGCTGGTGGACTACCTGACCCCCTACCGCGACCAGTTGGACCCCGACAGTCAGCGCCGGCTCGCCACCAATCCCTTGCGTATCCTCGACAGCAAGATGGTCTCGACACGCGCCATCCTCGCCGCCGCGCCGCGTCTCGAAGAGGCCCTGGACGACGACTCCCGCCGGCACTTCGCCGGCCTGCGCCGACGGCTCGACCAAGCTGGCGTCGGCTATCGACTGAATCCGCTGCTGGTGCGCGGCCTCGACTACTACACCCATACCGTGTTCGAGTGGGTGACGGACGCCCTGGGCGCCCAGAACGCGGTCTGTTCCGGCGGCCGCTACGACGGCCTGGTGGAACGCCTGGGCGGGCGAGCGGTACCCGGCGCCGGCTTCGGCCTGGGCGTCGACCGGCTGCTGCTGCTGCACGAAGCACGCCTCGAGCGCCACTACACCCGTGCCGATGTCTATGTCGCCGCGACTGCGCCCGAGCATGGCCCGCAAGCAGCGGCCGTCGCCGAACGGATCCGCGACGCGACCAAGCTGCGCGTACTGCAGCAGGCGGGCGCAGGCGGTCTGCGCAGTCAGCTTCGAGAGGCCGACCGCAGCGGCGCCCGCTGGGCAGCCATTGTCGGCGACGACGAGGCCGCCCAGGATCGCGTGTCGCTGAAGTGGCTGCGCGAGGGCGTACATGTTCGAGGCGAGCCGCGTCAGGAGATGCTGGCCATCGATGCGCTCATTGGTCGATTGAACGACAGTGGCGAAGCGGAGTCGAAGACAGGAGCGCTGGCGCGGGGATCGACATGACGGCGGAGGTGTTTCCATGGCCGACTACCTGACCGACGAGGAGCAGGCCGAACGACTCAAGCAGTGGTGGGACAAGAACGGCACCTCGCTGGTGGTCGGCTTGATCCTCGCCGTAGGCGCCGTCGTTGGCTGGCGCTACTACCAAGGCTATGTCGCCGATCGCGCCGACGCGGCAGCGGCGGTGTTCACCGCCTATCTGGACGAGCGCAATGCCGGATCGCCATCCGGCGACGCGCTGCGAACCATCGACGACGACTACACCGGCTCCGCCTACCACATCTTCACGCTGCTCTACCGTGCCGCCGACCAAGCGGAAGAGAAGGACTGGGAAGAAGCGCTGGCCCTGCTGGAACGGGCCATCGAGCTGGCGAATGCCGATATGCTGCGAGACATCGCCCGCTACCGTGCCGCCAAGGTCCTCTACCAGCTCGACCGCCTGGACGACAGCGAGGCCCAGCTGGCGCAGATTCGCAGCGTCGGCCTAGCCGCGCCGGTTTCCGAACTGGCGGGTGACTTGGCGGTTGCCCGCGGCGATCTCGCCGGTGCCGATCAGGCCTATCGAGCGGCGGTGGAGACGGCTCGGAGCGACCCGGCGAACATCGCGCCCGGGTTGGCGTTCATGGAACTCAAGCTGGCCAGTCTGGTCGATAACGAGCAATGAAGAACAGTTCGTCCCTGCTCCTCGTCGCTGCCACCGCCTTGCTGCTCGGCGGCTGCCGCTTCTTCTCGTTCCTGCCCTTCGTGGACGCGCCGGAGAAGGAACTCGGGGAAGGCGAACCGGCGGCGCTGGTGGACTTCGAGCCGGAGGCCGACCTCAAGCGGCTCTGGCGCGCCACCGTGGGGCGCGGCCTGGGCCGCAAGTACTTGCGGCTGACGCCAGCTGCGGTGGCCGACCGCGTCTACGCCGCGGATGGGTATGGCCATGTAGTGGCCCTGGACCGGTTCAGTGGCGAGCGCGTCTGGTCGGTGACGATAGGCGAACCGGACGAGGGCCTCTTCTACGAGATCTGGGACCGGCGCGATCCGTCGTTCCTGACCGGCGGCGTAGGTACCGGCGACGGCCGCGTCCTGGTGGGCACTACCCGAGGCGAGGTGGTCGCTCTGGACGTCGGCGACGGCTCGGAACTGTGGCGCACCCAGGTATCCAGCGAAGTGCTGTCGCGTCCCGCCGCGGGCGACGGCGTGGTGGTTGCGCAAACTGCCGACGGTCGCCTCGTGGCGCTGGAAGCCGACAATGGCGCGCCGCGCTGGTCCTTCGACAGCCAAGTGCCGCTGCTGACCTTGCGCGGCACCGCCGCGCCAGTGCTGTTCAGCGGCTTGGTGTTCGCCGGATTCGGCGATGGCAACGTCAGCGCCGTGCAGCAGACCAACGGCGCACCCATCTGGAAGCAGCGCATCATGCTGCCCCAAGGGCGCACCGAACTCGACCGCATGGTGGATGTGGACGGTACGCCGGTGCTCGCCAGCGGCCTGCTGTTCGCGGCCAGCTTCCAGGGGCGCTTGAAGGCCCTTCGACCCCAGGATGGCAGCGTAGTCTGGGAGATGGAGGCGTCCACCTATCTGGATCTGGCCGAAGGCTACGGCCAAGTCTACTTCGTTGCCGCGGACGATGTGGTGACCGCGGTGGGCCAGTCCTCCGCAGCGGTGGCGTGGGAACAGGAGGGTTTGAAGAACCGCCGCCTGACCAGTCCCGTGACCTTCGGCAACTACTTGCTGGTGGGCGATGCCGACGGCTACCTGCATGTGCTGGCCCAGAGCGACGGCCGCTTCATCGCCCGGCGCAAGCTCGGTGGCAGCTTGCGCTCGCCCATGATCGAGGTGGACGACGTGGTCTACGTGCTGAACAACGACGGCAAGCTCGACGCCCTGACGATCAATCGCCGAAGCTGAACCCGGCTGCTTGGTGTGAACGAGGCCGCGCCGTGGGACAACGAGCCTGCCGAGCAATCTGGCAGCGCACCGATGGTAGCGCTGGTCGGCCGGCCCAACGTCGGCAAATCGACCCTGTTCAACCGCATGTGCGGCGCCCGCGACGCCTTGGTGGCCGACTATCCCGGGCTCACCCGGGATCGCCACTACGGACGTGCCACCCTCGCTGGCCGCGACGCAATGCTGATCGACACCGGCGGCCTGACCGCAGACTTCGCGGACCGGAAGCGACCGCGGCCCGAGGGTGCGGACATCTTCGCCGACATGGCCACCCAGGTGGCGCTCGCTCTGGACGAAGCGAACGTGACGGTGCTGGTGGCCGATGCCCGGGACGGCCTAGTGGCCAACGACCAGGATATTGCTCGACACCTGCGAAAACGGGGCAAGCCCGTGATCCTGGCCGTCAACAAGATGGACAGTGTGCGCCGGGAAGCGATCTACGAGTTCTCAGCGCTGGGGCTCGGCGAGCCCTGGCCGGTGGCGGCAGCGCACGGACGCGGCGTGGCGGCCCTGGCCGAAGCCGTGGCATTGCGCCTGCCTCGGCAAAGCGGCGAAGGCATGCCGGAGCCGGCCGGCATCCGAGTCGCCGTGGCGGGGCGGCCCAACGTCGGCAAGTCCACGCTCGTCAACCGGCTGATCGGCGATGAACGACAGGTGGTCTACCACCAGCCCGGCACCACCCGGGACGCCATCGATATTCCGTTCGGCGGTTATATGCTGATCGACACTGCCGGGGTGCGGCGCAAGGGCAGGACGATGGCCGCAGGCGCGGATCGAACGGTGGAGACGTTCTCCATCCTGAAGACTCTGGCTGCGCTCGATCGCGCCCAAGTGGCGGTGCTGGTGGTGGACGGCCACGAAGGCATCGTCGATCAGGATCTGCACGTGCTGAGCTATGCCATCGAAGCCGGTGCCGGCATCCTGCTCGCCGTCAACAAATGGGATGGCATGGACGCGGCGGCGCGGACACGAAGCCGCGCGTCCGTGGACCGACGTTTAGCCTTCGCGCCTTGGATCCCGGTGCGCTTCGTATCGGCCTTGAGCGGCAAGGGGGTACCGTCGCTGCTGATGGACGTGGACGCCATCCATCGAGCCGGGACGTTCGACGTCAAGACCGCCGACCTCAACCGCATTCTCGCCGCCGCCGTCCGCGAGCACCCGCCGCCGACGGCAAGGTCCCGGCCCATCAAACTGCGCTATGTCCACAAGGCCGGTGCGCATCCGCCGACCCTCGTGGTCCACGGCAATCAGACCGAGGCGCTGCCAGCCAGCTACCGGCGCTATCTCGCCAACCGCTTCCGCGCCGAACTGGACCTTGTCGGGGTGCCTGTGCGAATCGAGACGCGCACGGCCGAAAACCCCTTCGCGGGCCGTCGCAACGAACCAAGCCAACGGCAGTTGCAGCGCCGCAAACGCCTCATTCGCCACCGGCGAGGGCGTTGAACACGGCCATCGCCTGCTGCGGATCCACACGCACGTTCTGCAAGCTGACGGTCCAGTGCAGATGCGGCCCGGTGGCTCTGCCGGTAGCCCCCACGGTGCCGATGGCATCGCCTCGAGCCACCTCGGCACCGCCTTCCACATCCACGCGATCCAAGTGGCAGTACATGGTCACCAGCCCGCCGCCGTGGTCCAGCAGCACGGTCTTGCCGTTGAAGAAGAAGTCGCCGGTGACGGCGACGGCGGCCGGGGCCGGGGCCAGCACCGGCGTACCGGTGACGGCGGCGATATCCAGGCCCAGGTGACGCGAACGGGGTGTGCCGTTGTAGACGCGCCGGAACCCGAATTCGCTCGACACGATGCCTGCCACCGGCTGCGCGAACGGTGCCAGCTGCGGGCGTGTCTCGGTGCGCCGGGCATAGGCCTCATCCTGCATCCGACGCTCGCGTCGGATGCGCGGCAGATCTTCGGCCAGCGGATTGACCAGACGCGGGTTGGCGATGGTCAGATGCTGTTCCGGGAACTCCTTGGCCACCACCACGAACTCGATCCGGCGTTCGCCTGTCCGGGTCTGCACGGTGACATGACGCGCGCCGAGCGGCGCATTCACCGGCACCGGGACGATGGCGTGGCCAGCCACCACCAGGGCCGGTTCGCCCTGGTACTGGACGCCAACCGCATCCGCCGGCAGCGGCAGAGCGCCGATGCCGCCAACCTGCACGGTGGTTGCTGCAGCCAGCGCGAACAGGATTTCAATCATCTTCCATGGAACCAGCTTGTCGCGTACCCGTCGGCGACGTTCTGCCCCCTGTGGATGATTCCGGGCTGGCGGAACCCCGGGGCACCCGCGAGGCGGTCGCGTCTTCCACCCGGGCATGCAGCTTTCCGTCCGCCAAGTGCGCGACGATGGCATCGCCGGCCGCGGCGTCCGCGATGGAAGCCAGCGGCTTGCCCCAGCGGCTGCCGTCGGGGCGGGCGACGATGGCGTAGCCGCGTTCCAAGGTCGCCAGCGGACTTACCGCGGCCAGCGCCCGGGCAAGGCTGCCGAGGCGGACGCTCGCCGCCTCGTGGAACGACAGCGCCGCGCTGTCGAGCCGCGTCTGGGCGCGGGCAACGAGTGCCTTGGCGAGCTGGATGTCGGCGAAGGGATTGGCGCGATCCAGAAGCTGGCGTTGATGCGTCAGCGCCGTCTGCGCCTGCCGCAGCGTGGCCCGCATGGCCCCGGCAAGGCGGTCGGCGAGTTCGTCGGTGCGCTGCATGCGCTGTTCCAAGGCCCGTCCGGGATGGACGAGCCGCCGGCGCACTGCCACCAGCAGCCGCTGATGCGTGCGCACCTGTGCCGCGAGCCGGGACGTGATGGCGGCCTCCAGCCTCGCCAGCCGAGCCAGCAGCTCGCTGCCGTCGGGGGTCGCCAGTTCCGCTGCCGCGGACGGCGTCGGAGCGCGCCGGTCGGCCACGAAATCGGCGATGGTGAAATCGGTCTCGTGGCCGATGGCCGACACTACCGGCACCGTCGAGGCGGCGATTCGACGCGCCACCGACTCCCGATTGAAAGCCGCCAGATCCTCCAGCGAGCCGCCGCCGCGGGCGACGATGACGACATCCGGCAAAGGGTCCAGGCGCACCATGCGGTCGAAGGCTGCCAGCAGCCCGCCCTCGGCCTCGGCACCCTGCACCGGCGTGTGCAGACAGGTCACCTGCACGCACGGGAAGCGGCGTCGGATCACCGCCAGCACGTCCCGCAGCGCCGCCCCCGAGCGGGAACTGATGACGGCGATGCGGCCCGGGAACGTCGGCAGCGCTCGCTTGCGTTCTTCGGCGAACAGCCCTTCGCCGGCGAGCCGCGCCTTCAGCCGCTCGAACGCAGCCCGCAGCGCCCCTTCGCCAGCCGGCTCGATGTGGTCGATGATGGCCTGGAAGTCGCCTCGGGGCTCGTAGATGGACAACCGCCCGCGCACCAGCACGGACAAGCCGTCGGCGATGCGATCGCGCACTAGGCGGTTGCGGTTCGAGAACATCACGCAACGCAACTGCGCCCGATCGTCCTTCAGGCTGAAGTACCAGTGTCCAGACGCATAGGGCCTGAAGTTGGACACCTCGCCTTCGATCCATACCAGCGGAAAGCGCTGCTCCACCAACCGCCGGGCGTCGGCGGCGACTTGGCCGACGGTGCGCGCCTGCCGCCATGGCGAGGCCGGGCGCGACGGCGGATTGGACTGCACGGCATGCATTGCAGGAATAGTGTAGCAGCCGGCGATGTCTGCCATCCGGCCATGACATCTGTTTGCCATAGAGAGGGAAAACCATGCCGCAGAGGTAACAGGACGACGCTCGTCATCCGCCCGCCGCATCACTCGCGCTCAACGCGGTGCTCTTCGGCTATCCACTATCCGCGCTCCGTCTCGAAGGTCGCGAGGCTGCGGCTCACGGCTGTCGATGACCAACTCCAACTCGCTCAGCGCATTCAGGGATGCCTGATCATCGAGACGCGAGATATCAAGCATCCCATGGCATCCGCGCAGTCGTCTGCGCCGGCGACATGGAACGTCGCTCGCTACCGGGTTCGCCCGTCGAGTTGCCGGTGCGGACCCAGGCCCGGTCCCGGACTTCGGGAATACCGATGCGGGCGTAGGCGGTAGCGCGTCCGGCTCAGTGGGGCGTAGTCTGCCTCGACCACGACATCGGGTGCTGGCACGGAATGCTCCTGTTCCGTACGCAAGCTATCGATCTTACGCCATCTCGGCGTACAGGTAAGCGTCGGGTCGCACATCGGCCCAGGACATGCCTATTTCGATGCCCTCGGCCTGCTTGGCCAACGCTGCCACCGAATCGCACAGATTGGCGCTTACACCGAATGGCACCGCTTGCTCGAAAGGTTCCAGAGCATCGCCGGCCACCGCGGTTTCCACGGCACTGCTGGCGTGTTCCAACGCATCGGCGCGTAACACGGCGGGAGAAAGGCTCCAGGCAATCGCCCAGCATATCTGTCTGGTCTCCGATTTTCGCCCGTACCGGAGAATGCAAGGTCGGGTTGCAGCCTTCATGGTAGCTCGGCAGCGGCCAAACGGCGTCCAGAAATTCAGTCACATCGGAGCTGATTTTACCTCGGTAGGCAGCTTGCGGTTTTTCCACCGAGCGCGCGGCGGAAGCCATCATGCCATAGGCTTCGTTGAGCAAACGCGCACTGTGCTGAAGGGAGAGCATATTCTTCCCAGCACCGTTGGCCGAACGCATGCGAATTACATCCGCTCCAGCTCCTTGCAAGTCGTTGAACACATCGAGCTGCGAGCGGCCCTCCACAGTGGCGAGAACCGATATGGCCTGGGCCATGCCTCCGGCATAGCCCGAGACCGCATCGCGCAGCGCGACTGGCATCTCCCAGCCTCGCCCGCCGTATTCCTTGGCGTAGACAGTCGCCCGATTTCCCAAAGTCCTGGATCAGTCCAGCCATGGGTTCTGAGACATGCGCGAAGAGCCGAAAGAGATAGCGACGACAGCGCTTCCTGGTCTCGGATTTCGACGTTTACAGGGAGCCTTCTCTTTCGACCTTGTCCATCAAATCGGCAAGCCGCCCTGTGCTGAACTGGGTGGCCATGGGTACGGCCACCGTCACGCTCGATGTGTTCGATACCGCGGGTTTGCCCGCCAGCGCAAGCCAGTAGGCGCAATGATGCGGACACAACTCGTTCTCCGTCTGCGTCAGCCAACGAGTGTCTTGCTCCGGCATCAACAAAACGACCAGAATACGCGGCACCCATGTGTCGGCGCGTAGGTCGTGGTAGTTCTTCGCCGGCAGGGGAAACCGTATTTCGCTGCCATGGACGACCTGCTGCGAAGTAGCCTTGGCCTGAAATTCGAGCCGAGGACGTTTCCCAACATCTCCCATCGGCACACCGTCCACACTGTCGTCGTCCACTTCGGGTCTGGTTGCCAAATAGCCAACTTGGGATGCTACGGCTCTTATGTAGGCCATGGAAAACTGCCCCATTCGGATGCTTCCTTGCACAACCTCGCCTCTTTCCAAAGTGCCACCGGCTTCTTTCTGATACGTCTTCCCATAAGCCCGACGCCAGTGCGGCGATGATGTTGGCATTCGCGGCTGCGAACCGCAAGCCGAGCGGTCCGGGTTCTACGGCTGCTTTCGTGTACCTCAATGCCGTCTCATGAGACTAAGACAACGCCTGGGATCGGGGGTGTATGTCAACCATCTTCCGGCCGTGACATAAGAAGAGCGGTGGGCGCGAGCGGGCGATTTCCTACAGCGTAACGCGGCACGAACAGGCATGAAATTCAGCGATATCTTACGCGGCCAAGAGGCGATGTCGCTAGCGTCCCTGATTCGGCCCCTGCCAACGTGTGTCGGCCCTGCTATCGTCAATCGAACAGCGCCGGAAGGCGCATTGTCCAGAGGAGGCCGCCGATGAGCCGCACCAACCCCACGCCCCGCGTCCGTCCCGCCGGCCAAGCCAGCGGTGCGACGGCCGGTGCCCGTTGAGTATCCGGTGGAGGGTCCCCGGGTGCCCAGGGCGAACTGCACGACCGCTGCAACCACTACTGCAGCGACACCCTGCGGGGCCACTACCGGAACCGGAAGGATGTCCACGTCGGCAGCGACAAGTTCATCTATTCGAACAAAGGCGACCCAAGGATTCGATGGCGGCGGATGAGTTCGTGGCCTTCGGCGTGGAGCACCGTCGCCGCGACGCCTACAAGGTATGGGAGGAGCGCAAGGCACCGGATTTCGGGCTGGAGATATTGTCGCCGAACACATTCCGCAACGACCTCGGCAGCAAGCGCAGACGGTATCAACGCATGGGTGTACGCGAGTACTGGACTCACGATCCGTCGGGCGAACTGCCCACGCCGCGGCTCGCCGGCTGGAAGCTGCGGGAGAACCAAGCGATTTGGCCTGACGAGAACAGCAGGATGCCGAGTGCGGCCTGAGCTTGGCGTTGTGCATTAGGGGCGGGAGGCTGCGGTTCTACGATCCGGCAACGCGCCGCCACCTGCTGTCCCAGGAGGAAGAAGCGGCAACATGCGCAAGGGAGTCGGCGGCTCGCGCAGACAGAGGCTCGCAACGCCACGCTGGAAGCCGAGTTGCAGGCCATGCGAGCGCGGCTGAAGCCAGGGAAGAGGCGGGGAGCCGCTGTTCGTCGGCAGTACATCGCAGGCTGGGCACTAGGGGCTGGCTAGGCACCAGGGCAGACATCACGCTGTCCGAGGCGTAGCTGCGGCGGCTTCGACAAGCCGCTCCTCGTCAGCTGCGTGGATTGGGAGCCAAGCCAGCCTAGGGTGGCCTCGGCCCCACTGCCGCCACAACGAACCGGTGTGGGACGTCATCGTCGAACGCTGCCCGGTGTCTTCGCACTACGGCAGCATCACCGGCGCAGTGTGCATCCCGCTCGGCGTACTGGAGGCCGTCAAGCATCGCACCGCGCCAGGCAACGTCGCGTCCGTCCTCGTCTTCGTCTGCTATGCCCTCGGCTCGCTGCTGCTGTACTTTCCGTGCGCTTGGCGTGGTTTCCCGTGGGTGCTTCAGGAGCATGTCGTCCGCGGCGGTCGAAACGGCCGCCGCTGCCCTTGGCCCATGGGCAGGAATGGCGCATGATGGCCCTATGCTCGTTCTCGGCATCGAAACCTCCTGCGACGAAACCGGCGTCGCCCTGTACGACACGGCCGCTGGCTTGGTGGCCCAACGCCTCTACAGCCAAGCGCAGCTGCACGCCCGCTATGGCGGGGTGGTGCCGGAACTGGCCAGCCGCGATCACATCCGCAAGACGGTGCCGCTGCTGGCGGAACTGTTCGACCGGGCCGGCCGGCAACCGGCGGACTTGGACGGCGTGGCGTTCACCGCTGGCCCGGGGCTGATCGGCGCCCTGATGGTAGGCGCGGCCGTGGGCCGCTCGCTGGCCTACGGCCTCGACGTGCCAGCCATCGGCGTCCACCACATGGAAGCGCATCTGCTGGCGCCGCTGATCGGCGAGCAGCGGCCGGCGCTGCCGTTCGCCGCCCTGCTGGTATCCGGCGGCCATAGCCAGATCGTGCGGGTGGATGGCATCGGCCGCTACCAGATGCTGGGCGAGAGCCTGGACGATGCCGCCGGCGAGGCCTTCGACAAGGCGGCGAAGATGCTGGGGCTGGGCTATCCAGGCGGTCCCGCTATCGCGGCCGCAGCCGAGCGAGGCGACCCGGAGCGGTTCGATTTCCCACGCCCGATGACCGATCGGCCTGGACTGGACATGAGTTTCTCCGGCCTCAAGACCTTCACCCTCAACACCGTGCGCGACCATTCGCCACTCGACGAACAGCATGTGGCCGACATCGCCCGCGCCTTCGAGGAGGCCGTGGTGGACACCTTGGTGCTCAAGTGCCGTCGCACGGTAGCCGCGACGGGGATCGAGGAGTTCGTAGTCGCCGGTGGCGTGGCGGCGAATCGGCGCTTGCGCGCCCGCCTGGAAAAGGCGCTGCCGCGGGTGATCTACGCGCCGCCGGCGCTGTGTACGGACAACGGCGCCATGATCGCCTACGCCGGCGCGCTGCGTTTGGCGACGGGAGCGCGCGAGCCGCTGGCCATTCGCACCCGCGCCCGCTGGCCCATGGTGGAGTTGGCGCCTTTGCGGGACCACGACGACGCGACCGCTATGCGGTCGCCCCGCGATTCCGCTGGCGAGGAATCTTCCGCCGGGGACGACGACGCGACCGCCGCCTAGCGCGCGCCACCCAACTCCGCTGACGCACAACTGCCCGCACGAGGAAACAAGGCAGCCGCCGCACGGATGCCCCCCAAGACTTCGTCGTCCCTGATTTGGACGCCAGCAGGTTCGGCACCGGACACAAACGGAGCCTTCCTTGCGATTCGGCGATTCGCGCCGGACCGCCTGGGAGACGATGCGTCGTTTCACCCGCGTCCAGGAGACCGAAGGCGCCGACGGGCCGCGAAAATCGCACGAACCATCAGGGCGGCGCGGCGAACACGGCGGGAGCTTTGCTGCCGGTACTGCGTCCTCGTCGGCCGGAAGCACCGGCTCTCGGAAGCGTGGGCGTACAGCATGCTCGCGCAAAGATGGGAGACGATCCTCGAACGGCTCGTCTCGTCGGCGGATTCGCCGCAGGAAGACCTGCTCGAATTCGCAGACGACGGATGGACGGACGCAGGCCTGCTCACGATGCCCACGACGATTCCAGGAGCGGGCGCACCTGCCTTGGCGGACGCGATGGCGCGATACCCAGGCATGGCTGTGCCATACTGGCGGCCTGTTCTGCACGGCCTTCACAATGGCCACGAAGCCGCCCCCGCCCGACATCAACGACCTGCTGGACTTCGCGGACAGCGAAGACCGCAGCCTGTCGACCCTGTTCGTGGGGCGCGAAAACGAACTGACCGATTTCGACCGCCGCACCCGCCGGGTGATGGACCGTTGGCGCGAGGGCGGGCCTGTCGCGGGTCTCACCGTGATCGTGACCGGCTGTCCCGGCATGGGCAAGACGTCGCTGCTCGAACACTTCGCCCGCTCGGCCTGCAACAAGGAATCGGACCCGGACGCCCCGGTCGCCGTCTGGCTTGGGATCGAAGAATTGCGCCACGAGCAGGACGCCGGCGAAACGCTGCGCAAAGCCGCCCTGGACATGCCCTGGTGGAGACTAGAGGAATGCGAAAGATCCGCACGAATGTGCTGCGAAAGACGGTGCGCAATTCGCGTCGGTAGTCACTGACTATGCCGCGAGAGTCGGGATATTCCGACCTCGGCCGGAATCGTGCGGAATCAGACGGAATCCGGCGGAACGGCGCGGCCGCCGCGCGACGCCCGCGGCCTCAGCCGAGGGCGTCGATCAGGTAGCGGGCGACGATGTCGCGGATGTCGTCCTTGTCCTCGTCGGAGAGGCCGAGGAACGGGCGCGCGGGGATGTCGCCCCAGGGGACGGGCGCGCCGCGCTTCGTGGCGCCGAAGGCGCCTTTGGCGGCGCCGAACTGGTGGGTGCGGGCGCGCTTGTCCGGCGAGCCGATCTCCACCTCGCCGCTCCCGGCGCGGTAGGCGAGATTGCCGCCCAGGTAGCCGTGCTCGGTCAGGATGCGGTCGATGTTGCGCGTCTTGCGCTTCTTCGTCGTTTCCGACAGGGGCGCCCAGGGCGCGCCGTCCGGGCCCTTCTCGGCCTCGAAGCGGTCGCGGGTGGAGGTGAGGAGCGCCTCGCCGATGTCGCGCATGAGCGGGGCCAGGTCGCCGCCCGCGGCGAGCAGGCGGTCGAGGGCCCGCTGGACCTCGGCGTCGTCGATCTCGACGCGGATCGTCGCGCCGGGCACGGTCAGGCCTTCTTGCCGCCGTAGAGCCTGGCGGCCAGCTCGTGGTCGTGTTCCTTCGGCACGAAGTCCGACAGGTCGCCGGCGGGCAGGACCTCGTCGTCGCCCTCGACCGGCAGGTCGTCGAGAGACTCGATTCCCGCCTTCCGCAGGGCGACGCTGACCTCCGCCTCGCTCTGCATCTTGTCGGTCATGTACCGCTCGAACTCCGTCATCTCGTCGAAGGGAGTCGGGGTGGATCTGAGGTAGCGCAACGCCTCGTCGCCCTTCGCCGCGACGAACTCCTCATCCGTTATCTCCGTCCATGTGCCATCGGGATTCTGGCGTCTAATCATCGTCCACCTCCTCCAGCTCGATGTATGTCGTCGAGCCTTCCTCGTACTTGTCCAGCACGCGGAACCGCGTTCCGGCCCGGAACAGCACCTCGCGCTCGGACGGATAGCGGGAGAGCCCGTCGATGCGCTTGCCGTGCAGGCTGCGGATCGTGAACCGCACGTTGCCGCCGAAGCCCCGGCCCACGCTCGCGCTGGTGAACGCGGCCTCGGTCACGACGGAACCCGGAACGTAGCCCGCGATCTCGTTCGGGGTCAGCGTGGTCCCGCGCTTCAGTCCCCCGGCCGAATGGTCCGGGAGCCGGTCGAGGGCGTCGTCGAGCGTGCGGCGATAGTCGTCGTAGCGCTTGGGGAGCGGCGGGCCGCCGGGCCTTTCCGCGTCGCGCAGCGCCTCGTTCAGGAGAAGGTAGCCCCAGGGACGGTCGCTCGTGGTGTAGGCGTATCCCGCCGCCAGTTCGGGGTCCGTCATGCCGCGCTTGTCGAATCCCGCCGCCACCATGCTCATCGCGCTCGCCAGATAGCGAGCGTACCGCGTTCCCATGTCGCGCTTCAAGTCGATGTGGTGCCGCGGCATCCCCCGGGCCGCGGCCATCGCCCTGCGGACGCGGGGGACGATCTCGTTCTCGAGCAGTTCGGCGCGTCGCGCCAGCATGCGGCGGACGGCGTCGCGGTCCGCGGCCGGGACGCCGCGCGCGTCCGGGGCGAGGTCGCGGAAGCCGTTCGTGCGCCGGCCGAGGGCGCGGATCGCCGCGATCCGCCGCAGGGCGGCGTCGCCCAGCTCGTCGGCGGAGCCGAGGCCGGCGGCGCGCAGCACCTTCGCGTAGGCGGGATTGACGCGCGGGTCGGCGAAGCCGTCCCACTCGGAGACCGTCTCCAGGGCGCCGGCCGGCTTGCGCCCGGCGCGCGCCCGCACGAGCAGGGCGCCGCCCTGGTCGACGCGGGCCACGGCGTCGCGTCGCGCGCGGGCGCGCACGACGTTGTCGAGGTCCAGGCCCACGGCGTCCCAGTTGGCCAGCCAGACGTCCGCGGCGTAGCCCTTGAGGATCTCCCGCGCCCGGCCCTTGGGGACGCGCCCGGCGCGGCCCAGCGCGCCGTCGTGGTCGACCATCCCGTTGGCGACGCCGACGATCCGGCCGCGCTCGCGCACCAGGGCGGAGGCGGGGGCGTCGAGGCCGAGTTCGCGGTAGGCGCGGTTGGCGACGGCCTCGCAGTAGGACTGGGCCGGGTCGTCGTAGAACTTGACGTAGCGCGCCCTGCCGTCGGCGCCCTCGAACAGGCCGCCGGGGCTGGAGCCGCGCTGCGGGCCGAGCTGCCGCGCGGTCGCGTCGGCGCGGGACAGTTCGGGCAGGGCCCGGGGGTCGGCGGCGGACGCCCGGAGCGCGGACGCGCCCGGGGCGTAGGCCCAGCCGGGGTCGATCCCTTCCGGCACCTCGACGGTGCGCGGACTCGGCCCCCGGGCGCCGACGGTCGCGGTGCGGGTCTCGACGGCCGGGGCCTGGTCCGGCCCGGCCTTGCCGAGGCGCTCCAGGTCGCGCTCGCCGAGGGTCTCGACGAAGCACCGGCAGCCCCAGCCGTTGGGCGGGTAGTGGGCGTCCCACCAGGGATCGTCGTGGCGCAGGACGAGGCCGTCCCAGGCCTGGTGCTCGTGCCGGGGATTCTCCGAGGCGCGGGAGTGGCGGTAGCGCCAGTAGGGCCGGCGGTCGGCGATCTCCTTCATCTGCCGGCGGCGCCCCGCGGCGTAGGACGTGCGCAGGTTGGTGCCGTAGATCGTCTCGGCGCGCCAGTCGCGTCCGCCCTTGTACGACCAGCCGTGCTTGGCGACGACGGCGTCGAAGTCGCGGCGGAACTCCTCGAGGGTGCCGCCGTCGGCGACGGCCCGGTCGACCGCGCTGCGCAGGTCCGCCACCAGGTCGGCGCGGGCGGCGCCGGCGACCACGAAGGCGCGGTCGTGCTGCTCCTGCCAGATGTCGGTCCAGGACTCGGTGGGCAGGTCCAGCTTCGACCGGAAGAAGTCGATCTGCTCGGCGAAGGGCAGCCGGGCGTGCGCGGCGGCGCTGGCGAAGGCGAGCTCCCCTTCGTCCGCGCCGTCCCCGACGTCGAAGCGTCCGGCGAGATGGGCCGCGGCCAGCGCCTCGGCGAGGGCGGCGGCCGCGTCGGCGACGTCCGGGACGGGCGCCGACGGCGAGGCCGTCCAGGCCAGCAGGGCGTCGAGGCGGGCGCGGGCCTCGGCCAGCGAGCCGGCGTCCGCGATCCCGCGCCGGACGCCCTCGGCCCACTGGTCGATCAGCGGGCCGAGGGCGTCGCGGGTCCGCGCGGCCAGCGCGGGGACGGGGTCGTCCCCGTCCGCCGCGAACGCGCTCTGGTCGCCGCCGGCGTCGCGCTCACTCGCCGGCGGCGGGTCGAAAGGGCCGTCGCGGGCGGCGAACCGCGCCGCGGGCGCGGACTCCCACTCGCCGCCGTAGACGCGCCGCACGTCCGCCGCGGTGGGCCGCAGCCCGGCGGTCCGCGCCACGATCTCGTCGCGGCGCGCCCGCGCCAGCAGGTCCTCGGGCGGCGCCAGGTCGCGGGACAGGACGGGCGCCGCGGCGCCGGGGTGGTTCCATTCGGCGAGCCACGCCGCGACGCTCTGCCGCAGGGCCGCGTTCAGCCGGCGGGCGTCGGCGGCGACCAGGCGGTCGAGCACCGCGGCCTGCACCTCGGCGGTGCCGCGCCAGGGGCCGATCTCGGAGGTGGCGCGCTGGCCGAGCACGGCGTCGGCGACCATGGAGTCCATGGCGCCGACGAAGGCGGCGTAGTCGCCGCCGCTGCGCCGGGCGGTGTCGAGCAGCTCCAGGTCCTGGCCCTCCGGCAGCACCACGCCGACGCCGGCGGCCATCGCCTGCTGGGTTTCCAGCAGGCGCTCGATCTCGCGCGGGTCCGCGTCGCGGCGCACGCGACCGACGGCGGTGGGCGCGCCGAACTTCTCTAGGGAGACGGCCCACATGCGCAGCGCCTGGCGCTTGAGCCAGACCGGCCACCGGCACCAGTAGGCGCAGCCGGGGCCGTGGGGCTGGCCGCCGTGCTGGCGCGGCTGGCGCAGCGCGACGAACTTGGCCGGCGGCAGCTCGGCTCCGCGCGGCCGCTCGCGGGTGGCGAGCAGCAGCGTTGCGTCGGCGCGCCAGCGGAAGCGCGCCGGATCGCGCGTCCGCAGATCCGCGAGCCGCACCCGCGGGCCGTCGATCTCCCAGATCGCCTCGGCGACGGCGTAGCCGAACCAGGCGGCGTGCAGCAGCTCGCGGCAGACGCGGTCGATCTCGAGGGCGGACAGCTGCTCGCGCAGATCGTCCGCGGCCAGGCGGTCGCGGCGCGCCGGGCCGCCGGGCTCGACCTCCAGCGGCGCGGCGACGCCGGCGTCGAGGCGCTGGTCGAGGACGGCGCGGGCGTGGGGGTCGCGCAGGGCGCCTTGCGCCGCGGCGACGCCGCCGGGGTCCGCGCGCCACTGGCGGGGATCGCGGCCCAGCGGATCGAGTTCGTCGAGCCAGGGGCCGGCGAGGTCGCCGACGCCGCCGCGCCCGGCCTCGGGCGCGGCCCGCTCGGCGGTGTCGGGACGCTTGGGGACGGACTCCGGCATCCGTCACCTCCACCCGTCCAGGGCCGCGAACGGCGAGCGGGCGACGCCCAGCCCCGCGTCCGTCCGGTAGCCCGCCTCGGTCGCGGCCGACGCCGCCCGTCCGTCGAACCACGCCTGGAACGGCCCGCGGTCGTCGGACGCGGCGCCCACGGCCAACGCCAGGGCCCAGAATCTGTCGGCGTGGCCGTCGGTTCCCGCGCGGTGCGCGACCAGGCGCGGGGCGCCGGTCGGGCCGGCCTCGGCGCGCACGGCGTGCAGGTCGCGGCGCAGGGCCTCGTCGGGCGGGACGCGCAGGCGGCGGTCCTCCAGGGCCTCCTTCAGGGTCGTGGCCAGATCCAGCCGCCGCGGGCCGGTCATCAGCACGCCCTCCACGAGCGCCCCGTGGCGCTCCTGGAGCGCCTCCACGAACGCCTCGCCCATGCCGGTCTGGTCCACGGCGACGCGGACGGGGCGGTAGCGGTCGACGAGCTCGGCGACGATGTCGCGCTGCTGTCCGAACGGGATGTCGCGCTCGCAGCGGAGCTCGCGCAGCCAGCGCGCGTCGCCGACGGTCTCGACGACCGCGGCGACCCACAGGTCGCGGCGCCGCGCCACGTCGACGCCGACGAAGACGGAGCCGCCGGCGTAGCGGCCGGGGTCGCCGGCCTCGGCGCTCTCCGCGCCCCGGACCAGGGCCCAGGGCAGCCAGGCGCCGACGCCGGCGCTGGGCACGCAGTCGAGCTCCTCCGCCGCCCGGTCGCCGTACTCGGCGCGCAGGGCGGCCTCCCAGCCGCGTTCGGCCTCCGGCGACCAGTCGACGCCTCGCACGGCGCAGATGCGCCGGTAGAGGCCGTCGCCGATCGCGGCCGCGAGAGGGACGCGGTGCAGCGAGCCGGGCACGCGGCCCTCGCCCACGTCGCGCGCGAGCGCCGCGAACGGCGAACTCTCGCCGCGATGCGTCGACACCACGCGCACGCGCCCGCCCCAGACGGTGACGGCCAGCGCCGCCGCCAGCACCTCCTCGAGATCGTCGACGTAGGCCGCCTCGTCGACGATCGCCACGTCGCCCGGCCGGCCGACGCCGCGAAACGCCCGCGGGGCGCTGGTCATGGCGACGATCTGCCGCCCGGACGCCAGCGGCAGCCGGTACGCCGGCGCCTGGCCGCCGCCCAGCTCCACCAGCGTTTCGCCGACCGCGGCCGCGGCCACGTCCAGGAATTCGGCCCAGGCCGCGCAATCCGAGATGAATCCCCGCGTCATGTCGCGGGCGTAGGACTGGTAGTAGACGTCGCCGCCGCCGGACTCCCGCGTCCGGCCGGCATGCATGACGGCGTCGTACGCCTCGGCCCACGACAGCCCGACGCGCCTGGATTTTTCGCACACCTTGAGGCGCGCGGGGTCCTGCACCCAGCGCCGCTGGTAGGGCAGCAGGGTGCGCGGCGCGGTCATGCCGCGCCCTCGACCGCGGCGCGGATGGCGCCGGCGGCGTCCGCGGACAGGCCCTGCCGCCGCGCCTCGCGCCCGGCCGCGTCGGCCGCCTCGCGGCGGATCGCGCGCAGCCGCCGGGCGCCGATCTCCGCGGTGCGCTCGAGCCGCTGCACCGCCAGCGCCAGGGCGTTGAGCTGCTCGGCGTCCACCGGGCCGTCGTTCGAGTCGGCGCCGTGCGCCAGCGCCGACTCGAACGCCAGCACCCGCAGCAGCTCGACCACGTGCTGGCCGACCTCGCCGGCGGGGCTTTCGCCGAACTTCGCGGTCCAGGCGTCGGCCACCTCGCGGGCCTCGCGGATGCGCCGCCCGGCCCGCTCCACGCGGGTGGCGTAGCGGTTCAGGCCGGCGGCCGACAGCGGCCGCTCGCCGGCCGCCGCCAGCAGCGGCTCGAGCCGGCGCAGGATGTCGCGCTGGGAGACCCCGGCGCGCAGCAATTCGTCCAGGCGCTCGCGGATGGCGTCGGGCAGCTGCTGGATGCGGCCCATGCGCCCGCGCGTGCCGTCGGCCACGTCAGTCCGTCCCCGGCGGGGCGACTCCGGCCAGGCGCTCGCGGCCCAGGGCGACGTCCTCGCCGCGCTCGGCGATGGTCGCCGCGGCCACGCTGGCGCCGACGGCGCGCAGCGCCACCAGCCCGCGCTCGGCCAGCCACGACAATTCCTGCCGCAGGCGCCCGGCGCCCGGGCGGTGCGGCGACGCCTCCTCGACGGCGGCGCGCAGGATCGGCACCGGCGTCTCGACGCCGGCGGCCGCGAGCACCTGCAGCGTCGTCAGGCGCAGGTCGGCGACGTGCCGCTCCGAGTAGGTCACTTGGCGGCGTCCAGCAGATGCGCGTGGACGATGCCCATGGTCTGGTTCAGCTGCCGCAGCTGGCCCTCGACCGAGGCCGAGGAACGCGCCACGTCGTCGACGCGGCGATGCACGGCGACGATCTCGTCGCGCACGTGCAGCGAGCGCATCTCGGCCTCGATGGCGGCGATGCGCCGACTCGAGCCGAGCACCGCCCGGATCAGCCAGCCGACCGCGGCCGCGACCGCGCCCAGGCCTACGGTCCACAGCACCGGCGCGATCTGCGCCAGGCTCACTCGCCGCGCTCCCCGCGGCGCATCCAGCGGGCGATTCGCGCCCGCCGCGCCTCCGGCTCCAGCCGGCTGCGGAACTCGATCTCGTCCGCGGCCCGCGCCCAGTCGCCGGCGCGCACCGCGTCGAGCGTGCGCACGTGCTGCCTGAAGCCGTCCCTGCCGCCCATGAACACGATCTCCGCCAGGGCGTCGCGCCGCGCCTGCGCCATCGACGACCAGGTCGGCTCTCCCACCACGTCCGCGGCGTCGGCGACCGCGCCCGCCCAGTCGCACTCCAGCAGCAGCTCGCCCTCGGCCTCCGCGACCGCATGGCCGTAGGCGACGTGGACCCTTCCGGCCTCGCACTCCGGCTCCGGGCGGAACCCCTCCGCCTCCTTGAGGGCGGCGAGCTCGTCGATTTCGCCGGGCGCCGCGGCGGGCGTCTCGGGCTCCGGCGCGGGCGTCTCGGGCTCGGACGGGCAGACCATCCACGACGCGCCGGGCGGCAGCACCACGTCCAGGGCGCCCTCGACGCGCAGGCGGCAGCCGTCCGCCTCCGCCCGCGGCGCCGCGCCGGCGCGGATCGATCCCAGCGGCGTGTCCACCGCCAGCGGCGCCCCCGCGCCGGCGCAGCCGGCGACCAGGGGCAGGGTCAGGAGGGCGAGTCTTCGCATAGTTTGGTCAGCGCTCCGACGAGGCCGGTGACGGCCCCCACGGCCACCAGGTTCGACGCCACCGCGCCCAGCAGCTGCACCACCCCGTCCTTGACGGTGGCGGCGTCGTGCGAGGCCAGCAGCGCCAGCCCCTGCGCCACGAACTGCCCGGTGTGGTGGTAGCTCATCCAGACGATGGCGACGATGGCCGCGGCGAACACGATCGCGGTCGGCCGCAGCTTCGCCACGACGCCGCTCACCGCAGCCTCCACTCGAGGCCGACTTCGACGGACGACGTCCGGCCGCCCGCGCGGGGCGCCGTCCAGCGCTGGCCGACGAACGTCCGGCGTGCCGGCGCGGGGTTGTGCAGATCGCCGAGTCCGCCGCGGAGGCGGTACGCCGCGACGATTCCGAAGCGGTCCCCGACGTCCCGCCGCCAGCGCGCGGTCGCGCCCCAGACGGCGTATTCCTCGGTGGCGTCCGCTTCGGCCTCGATCTCGACGCCGAACGGCGCGTCCCAGGCCGCCTGGAGCGCCAGCGAGCGCCGGGACTCCGGGCCGTCCGGCCCCGCCCAGTCGTTGGGGACGACGTTGACGCCGGCGCCGATCTCCACCGGCCCGAAGGCGCGCGCGACGCCCAGCGAGGCCGTCAGCGTCTCGGCCGCGCCGGCCGGCAGCGAGGCGGTCGGCGCCAGATGCGCCGGGCCGTCCCAGCCGGCGAGTTCGTAGACGGCCGACGTCGACGTCCGCGCGGCGCCGAACACCGCCGCAGCCCGCCAGCCGCCGACGCCCAGGTCGAAGCGCCGCTCGACCGCCAGGTCGTAGGACAGCGACTCGACCGTGCAGTCGGTGCCGCTCGGCGCGCCGCGGACGTAGGCTTCGACGCCGAGACCTCCGGCTTCGTCCCTGCGGTACTCCGCCGACACGCGGTGCCCCGCCTCGGGGCAGGAGCCGTCGGCGGCCAGGCCGTACGACAGCGACAGGGTCTCGGCGGCGAACGCCCAGGGCGACGCCAGCAGGGCGCACGGCAGGAGCAGGCGGGCGGGGTGCTTGTCCATCGGACGGCTCCGGAGGGAAACCGCCCGATGGTCGCCGCGGCGTCGGGACGCGGGACGCGGATGCGCGTCACTTTCCGCGCGACGCCCTCATTCCATGCCTGGAAGGCGGAGCGACTCTCTGTCGCCCAGCCGTCTTCTGGAGACTTCCCTGTACGCCCTAGACATCAGATTGTTCGCGTCCGGATGGTCCGATGCGTGGATCATGTAGTACATCGTCCGGGAACCTTCGCCCTTCTCGTGGATGGAAAACGGTTCCGCGAATGCGTAGCCCAGTTCGTCGCGGAATCGCTCGCAAAGACGGTGCGCGCGATGAACTGCTCCGAGTCGGTGGAACCGCTCGTAGTCCGCTCCGCCCCACCACGCCTCCAGCCTTCGGGCGTCCTTGACGCTCGCCCACGCGCGATCGATCCAGCCCTGGGCGAGAAAGTAGAACATCTCTATCTTCAGGCCTTCCTGCTTGAACCGCGCGATTGTTTCGACGGTCGTCCAGTCGCACTCGAAGGTGCGCTGATCGATCAGGCAGAAGCAGGCTGTCCTCGGCCCGATATTCGCCCAGTTCAGCATGTCGGGGACGAGAACGTTCGCGTCTCCCTGGTAGACCTTGAACGTCGCTTCGGGGCGGCCGTCGCCGAGTTCCCGCAGTTTCTCGGCCTGCTCCAGACTGCTGTCGCAGACGGCGTAGCGGCGGATGGCCGGGCCCTGGGTGCGTCGTTCCAGCACTCGCCGCACCGACCAGTCTTCGAGTCTGTCGTTCTGCGGCCCGGCGAAGAGGTCCAGATACACGCCGTGCTTGGTGAGCAGCAGAAAGAGATGGAGGTATTCGTCGATCAGGGCCGCCTTGTCGGATGTCCACAGCCGCGGTCCCGCCTCAACCGGCCGTTTTCCCTTGCTCGGTTGCTTCGCCACCCCCGGCGGGGCGTCTCCGAAGTCCAGTGCGGTCTGAGTAGCCACGAGGCAGTTCGTCCCAGGTTCGGCCGTCGAGATCGCGGCCGGCCGTCTTCTTCCCCATCCGCACGAAGGATACCTTTTCGTCAGCGCCGCGCACCGGCCGCCACGCGCCCCACTGCTTGAAGTGGAAGGCCGCGCCGGCGGCCGCGCACTGGTCGCGCAGTCCGCGAATCCAGTCCGGGTGCGCGGGCCGCGCGCCCGCGCCGCTCTCTCCTCCGGCGATCACCCAGTCCAGGCCGTCGATCCACTCGGCGAGGTCGATCGGCCCCAGCAGCGGCTCGCAGCTCAGGAACCGATAGCGGCTGGGCGTGTCGAGCAGGAACGGAATGCGCTTGCCCGCGAAACGCTGGTTCTCGACGGTGGCGCCGAGCCAGACGTGATCCGGCCAGTCCGTCCCCCAAGGCGCCAGCCGACGCGCCAGATGCGGCCGCTTGGTCAAGAGCAGCCAGTCGAGGTTGGGCGTGGCCTCGACGAGCGCCCAGAGCCGCCGGCGCGGCCCCCGCAGGTCGGCGCGCCACTCGAACACGTCCGCCATCGACGCGCAGAACACCCGCGCGCGCCGTCCCGACCGCGCCGCGTCCCGGTTCCAGCGCAGCGGCCGGCGCCAGTGGTCGTCTCCGAACAGACGCCGCGGCGCCCGGGGGCCCCAGACGCCGTGGCCGGTGCGTTTCGCCCAGGCTTCCGCGTAGCAGCGGTCGCAGGCCGGAGACACCTTGGCGCAGCCCCACCACGGGTTGAAGGTGTGGTCCGTCCATTCGATCGCCGAGTTCTCCGCCATGCGCGTAGCCTACCAGTCTCGCCCCCGCCGCCGCCGGCGGTCCACGATGCGGCGGACCTGGCGCACGCTCAGCCCCTCGCGGCGGGCGAGGGCGCGGTGGTTGCGGCCGTCGAAGTCGGCGCGGAGGCGGGCGTCGCGCTCGGCCCGGCCCAGCCGCCGCGCCAGCCCCTGGGCGCTCGGCCACGCGCACGGCCCGAGCGGGTGCAGCTCCTCGCACAGCGCCCGCAGCAGCAGCCACACGCGCTCGTCGTCGTCGTCGCCCAGGGCGGCGCCGAACGCCGGCGACGCCAGCCCCCGCCGCAGCGCCTCGGCGGCGGCCGCCGCGGCCCGCGCCCCGTCAGCCATCGCGCCGCTCCCGCTGCCGCGCCTTCATCGCCTTCAGCCCCTGGATCGCCTGCGCGGCCTGGCGCGCGGTGGCGACCCGCTCGACGCCGACGTACGCCCGCAGCCAGCGCCGGAAGCCGTCCGGCCGGCGCCACGCGACCTCGCCGGCGAGCGCCGCGGCCAGCGCCCGCTGCGCCCCGCTCGCCAGCCGCGGCACGGCGTCCTCGGCCGCCGGCCCCGGCTTCGGCCGCGCCGCCCGGCGGACCGGCGGGCGCGGCGCCGGCGGCGTCCCCGGGGCCTGCGGCAGCGGCCGCCCCAGGCGGGCCAGCAGGTCGCTCGCCTGCCGCCGCGTCAGCTCCTTGCAGGACGCGGCGCCGTAGTTCGCGCGCAGAACGGCGCGGTAGTCCGCGTCCCCGATCCCGCGGCGGCCCAGCGCCGCGTGGACCGCCCGCACCTGCGCCGGCGTGATCGGACGCGTCGCCGAGACCTCAGCCATCGCCGCCTCCGCCGCCGCGGGCCGCCTGCCGGAGCAGGCGGGCCACCTCGCGCTTCCAGGCCGGCAGCAGGCGGGCCGCCGCGGTCCGGCCGCCCATCGCCTCGGACAGGCCCTCGACGTCCTGCCACAGCCGCGTCCCGTAGGCGTCCTTGTAGCCGCGGCCGACGAGCCGGCCGTCGACGAGGACGTCGACCTCCAGGTCGTAGGGCGGCGAGCCGCCGAGCCGGCGCGCGCCGGAGAATTCGATCCTCACGCCGCCCTCCTCGCCGCCAGCGCGGCCGCCACCGCCTCGTCGGACGGCGGCCGCGCCGGCCGCCGCGCCGGCGCCGGCCGCGCGGACGGGCGCAGCGCCGCGCCCGCGACCGCGGCGTCCACGGTCCGCGATCCCCGCGCCAGCGCCTCGGCGACGCAGTCGTCGGCGAGCCGCCGCAGGTCCAGCCAGTTGCGCGCCCGCGCCGAGGCCGCCAGCGCCGCCACCGCCTCCGGCGCGAACCGCGTCCGCCCGCCGCGGTTCACGGCCGCCCGCAGGGCGGCCGCGGCCTCGTCCGCGGTCGGCCCGCCCAGGCGCAGCGCGTCCGAGCGCAGCCCCACCTCCGGCAGCTCCGCCCCGGCGTCGCGCTGGGCGACCAGCAGCAGGCACGGCGCCGCCGCCGGCGTCCGGCGCCCGGCCAGCTCGCGCAGCCGCCGCAGGCCCTTCAGCGTGCGGTGGTGGAGCAGGTGCGCGTCGTCGACCGCCACCGCCACCGGCCGTCCGGCGCCGCGCAGCAGGCGCAGCGTCTGGCCGCTCCTGGCCTCGCCCGAGCGCCGCGGCGTCTCGTCCGACAGGTCGCGCGCCACGGCCGCCTGGACGTCGCCCAGATGCAGCCGCTCGCGGTCCAGGCGCAGCGGCTCGACCACGCGCGCGTCCAGCCCGGCCAGCGCCGCCCAGACCGCCCGCGTCTTGCCGCTGCCGCGCGGCCCGACGATCCACAGCATGGCCCGCGCCGCCAGCGCGTCGCGCACGTCCGCCGCCGCCCGCGCCGCGTCCGCGGTGGCGATCTCCACGTCCGCCCACGGGTCCGCCGGCAGCCCGAACGCGCGCCGGTTCGCCAGCGCGCTCACGCCGCCGTCTCCGCCAGCCCCAGGTCGCCGGCCCGCGCCGGGCGCGGCGGGGGCTCCCGCCACGCCGAGACCTCCGCCCGCACCCGGGTCGCCGGCCCGTCGCGGACGAACTCCTCCGCCAGCTCCTCCAGCGTCCGGCCCAGCGCCTCCAGCGCCGCCTCCGAGACGCCCGCCAGGTCCACCGTCCAGCGCCGCCCGCCGCCGGCCAGCTCCTCGACGCGCAGGCCCGCCCCCGCGTCTTCGCCGATCCTCGTTCCCATGGCCATCGCCCTTCTCCTCCTCGTCCCGTTTCTCTTCAGCCCGCGTCCGCCAGCGCGGACAGCTCCCGCGCCAGCGCCTCCACGGCCGGCCTGTCGAGGCCGGCCTCCTCGAACCGGGCCGCGACCGCCGCCCGGCTCCGCGCCGACAGCGGCCACGGGCAGATCGCCGCGAAGACGCGCCACGCCTCCTCGACGCTCCCCAGCCGGTCGCCGGCCAGCGGGTTCTCCAAGGCCGCCGCCGGCGCCGTCCGCGCCGGCAGCGGCACCACGTTGCCGCGCGCGACGCCCGCCTTCCCCGGCGCATGCAGGTCCGCGCCCGGGAACGCCCGCTCCTCGGCCAGCAGCCGCGCCAGCGCCGTCGCCGGCGCCCGCCGGACGTCGCCCCAGGGCCGCGGCGCATGGCGCCGCGCCGGCCGCCGCTCGCCGGTGGCCTCGTCCTCCAGCGACAGGTCGCCCGAACCGTCCGCGGCCCGCCGCGCCAGCACCCGGCGCGAGTGCCAGTCCGCGCACTCGTACTCCACCCCGCCCCAGCGCACGATCCCGTTGGCGTCGATCCTCCGCCGCGCCTCCCGGCACAGCGTCTCGACCGGGTGCGGCGGCAGCTCGCGCAGCGGGTCGTCCTTCGGTCGCGCGTTGACGCCCGCGGTCCAGGCCTCGGCCCGGCTCGGCGTCCGCGCCGCCCCGGGCGGCCGCGTACGCGCCGGGCGCAGGTTCATGCGCGCCTCGTGCTCCGCGAGGCGCTCGTTGATCTCGGCGAGCCGGAACTCGTCGCGCCCGGCGGCGAACAGCGACCGCTCGAAGCGCCCCCACAGCGTCCGCCACTGGCGCTCGACGCCGCCCATCCGCTCCTTGGCGTACGGCGCCCCGACCACGCCCTCGATGTCCAGCCGCTCCAGCAGGTCCCGCACCGCGGCGTGCCGCCAGCCGGGGCCCTGGTCCGTCCACAGCTGGTCCGGCGCCCCGCGCATCGGCCGCCGCGGATCGCCGGTGGGCGCGAGCATCGCGCACAGGGCCTCGGCGAAGCCGATGCCGTCCTCGCCGCGTCCCACCCGGTAGACGGCGCGCGAGCACCCCGAGAACATGTCCCAGACGCCGTAGGCGAGCACCCGCATGCGGCCGGGACCCAGCGGCTTGTTCTTGTAGCCCGCGGCCGGATACGGCGCCCGGTGCAGCCGCAGCAGCCAGTCGCCGCCGTCCAGCTCGCGGACGACGACCAGATGCTCGCTGGTGGAGCCGTCGGCCAGCACCGCCCGCATGGGCCGGTCCGCGACCAGCCGCCGCGTCCGCTTCGGGCGCGCCGCCAGCCCCATCTCGCGGCGCAGCCGCCGCGCCGTGCCGAGCGGCATGGCCGCCGCCTCGGCCGGCAGCAGGCCGGACTCGATCCCGGCCTCCACGGCCAGGTCCAGCGGCATCGGCTTCGGCGCCCGGTGCGCGATCCAGACCGCGGTCCGCGTCCACTCCCGGTACTCCGGCCGCGCCGGCGCCCGCGCCCGCTTCGCCCCGCCCACCTGCGCCAGCCGGTAGACCGTCGCCACGCTCGTTCCGTAGCAGTCCGCCAGCCGCCGCGCCGTCGCCGTCCGCTCGCCGCGCGGCGCGGCCGCCAGCGCCTCGCGCAGCGCGGCCCGGGCGGACTCGGACAGCGACGTCACGGGCGCCGCCTCTCCGGGCCAGCCGCCGCCAGCGCCGTGACCGCCTCGTCCAGCGCCGCGGCCGCCTCGTCCAGCCGCCGGCCCAGGGCGTCCAGCGCCGCCAGCGCGTCGCCCAGGGCGTCGTCCAGGGCGTCCGCCGGCCGCCGCGCCGCCGCCAGCGACGCTGCGGCCGCGGCGAACCGCGCCGTCTCGGCCGGCTCCGACGCCCGCCGCGCCCGCGCCCGCCGCAGCCCGTGGACCGCGGTGGAGTGGTCGCGCCCGAAGACGTCGCCGATCTCCGGCGTCGACAGCCCCGCCTCCCGCAGCAGCAGCATCGCCGCCTGCCGCGCCGACGACGTCCGCGCCGAACCCCGCCGCCGCGAGGCCAGCGCCGCCGCGGAGACGTCCCAGGCCGCGGCCACCGCCGCCAGCACCGCCTCCGCCGCGCGCGCCGTCACGCCCCCTCCCCGCCGTCCGTCGCCGCGCCCGCGACCCGCTCCATCGCGTCGATCCCCATGTCCGCGGTCCGCGCCGCCCGCTCCCGCGCCCCGTCCCCGGCGCCCGCCAGCAGCGGCTCCGCGACCTCCGCCAGCGCGCCCAGCCGCCCGACCAGCTCCAGCATCTCGGCCAGCGCCGCGTCCAGCGTCGCCGCCGCCGGCGGCTCCGGCCGGCCGGCCCCGTCCCGCGCCCCGCCCGCGGCCCGGACGCGCTCCGCGCCCGCGCCGTCCGCCCGCGCCTCGTCGAGCGCCGCGAACATCGCCCGCAGCGCCGCCTTGCGCCGCCGCTTCGGCAGCGCCGCCACCTCCGCCAGGCGCCGCTCGTCCGCGCCCGCGGCGTCCGCCCCGGCCGCGCCGGCCGCGTCCAGCAGGTCGCCCACCAGCCGCAGCGCCTCGCGCGGGCGCCCGTCCGCCAGCTCGCGCAGCTCGCGGTTCCGCCGCACCACCTCCCAGGTCTCCGCCAGCCGCCACGCCGACGCCGGCGACACCGCCGGCGCGTAGTCCCGCACGTACCGCGCGTACGCCGCCCGCTCCGGCAGCTCCCGGCGGATCGCCCACGCCGCCTGCGCCATGCGCAGCTCCAGCCACTGCCCCAGCGCCCGCGCCGTCTCGCCCAGCGCCTGCAGGCGCTGCGCGCCCTGCAGCGCCGTCAGCGACTCCCCCGGCCCCGCCGCCAGCAGCGACGCCGCCTCCGCCGCCAGCGCCGTCCCCGCGTCCGCCGCGGCCTCCGGTCCGGGTCCGGGGCCGACCCGCGTCCGCCCCGCGGCGGCTGCGCTCTCAGGCCCCATCCGACGCCTCCCCGAGGCCGTCCAGCAGCGCGTCCACCAGCCGGTCCACGTCGTCGGCCGCCGCCTGCGCCACCACCCGGTCCTCCGTGTCGACCACCGCCACGCCCAGCGCCGCCAGCTCCTTCGCCGGCAGCGTCAGCAGCGCCGTCTTGACCAGCTCCTTCCGCGTCCGCACCAGCCGCGCCGCCTGCTCCGGCAGCCGCGCCTCGATCCGCGCCACGGCCGCCGCGGCGTCGCCCTCGATCCGCCCCGGCGACTTGCGCAGCCCGAACTTGACGCCGTCCACGGTGCGGGTGCGCGGCTTCCCGAACAGCTCCCGGTTCGCGTCCACCGCCTCGGCCAGCGCCTCCCGCGCCGCCGACGCCCTGGCCGCCCGCGCCCGCAGCGCCCGCAGCCGCCCGCGCACCGCCTGCCGCTGGACCGCCCGCACCTCCTCCGCCACCTCCGCCAGCGCCTCGCGCGCGTCCGCGTAGGCCCGCGCCAGACGCCCGATCTCCGCCATCGCCCCGCTCACGCCGGCCACCAAGCCGCGAACCCCGCGAACGGGAACAGCGCCCGCAGCGCCGCGCCCTGCAGCCGGTCGCGCCGGCGTCTTCTTCGTCCCATGCCGTCTTCTCCGTTCTTCATGCCGTCTTCTCCGCTGGAAGGAAGTCCCCGCTGCCGGCCTGGAAGGGGAGGGGATGGAACGGGCCGGCTGTCGGCGGCGGGGGCGCCTCCGGACGCCTCGGCGCCCGGACGGAAGGTTCTCCGGGACGCGGTCACGCCGCCTCCGGCGGGGACGCGCCCGGCGCCAGCAGCCCCGCCAGCGCCATGCGCTCGGCGTGCCCGCGGAAGCGGACGTCCCCCGCCCGCGCCAGCGCGTCCGCGATCTCCCGCATCGCCGACCCCGGCCGCGGCGCCCGGTGCGACCGCGGCCCGCCCGCCCCGTACAGGCCGACCGTCTTGTCCGCCAGGTTCCGGTCCACACCCAGCCACGCGCACAGCGCGACCAGCGACGCGATCCGCCCGTCCGACCCCAGCGCCAGCGGCGACGACGACGCCGCCTCCGCCGCCGCCCGCGCCGCCGGCGAGCCCGAAGACGGCGCCGGGCGCGGAACGTCCGCCGGCCACGACAGGTCGGCCGGCCAGTTGTCCGAGAACCACTGCGCGATGCGGGCGGCGCGGCGGGTCGTGATGTCGTGGCCGTTACGCAGTCGATCTATCGCGTATGCCTGTCCCGCAGCGCACTTGGATACAGTGCGCACGGATAGCTGTGCGGCCGCTGAATAGTCGTCGGCCAAGCGGACAAGTTGCAAACATGTACTCATACCTCCGCACAATAGGTGCATTTATGCACCTTTACAAGGGTTTTTGATCTCTATTACGCTGATGTATCTCTAGGTGCAAAAATGCACCTGTCCCAAGGAAGGGCACACACATGAAACACACTGAGATAGTGGCCGCCATTACAGTGCGACTGGCAGAGACCGGCCTTAGCGCCGCCGAGGTATCGAGACGTGCAACAGGGCAAAAAGACGCGATAAAACGGATCATAGAAGGGCATAGGCCGTCGCCGGAACGCCTGTCTAGACTATGTGGTGCCCTAGGCTTGGAGTACTACGTCGGCCCGCCGCGCAGCGGGCCGGAATCTGAATCTTCGGCGGCGGGATTCAGACGGGAGGGCCTCTCCGAGGCGCAGCTGCGCGACCTGGAGAGCCACACGCGCGGGCTGAACCGGGTGGTGGCGGCGGCCGGCGGCGATCCGGTCCCGGAGGAGATGAGGCGGGAGATCGAGGCGGCGGCGCGGGCCGGCGCGGGCGGGGCGGCCGAGCCGGAGGCGGACTGCGAGACGGGCGCGGACGCGCTGGCGGGCGTCGCGGACCTCCCCGGGGCCCGCCCGGTGGCGACGGTGGAGCTGGCCGCGGCGGCCGGCGGCGGCGCGGAGGCGGCGGACGAGCGGGTGACGGGCGTGGTCTGGTTCCGGCGCGACTGGCTGGACCGGCACGCCGTGGATCCGGCGCGGTGCGCGGTGATGGGGGTGCGCGGGGAGTCGATGGAGCCGCTGCTGCCGGACGGCTGCTCGATCCTGGTGGACCGCTCGCGGCGCCGGCGTCGGGCGGGGCGCATCTACGTGCTGCGCACCGGGGAGGGGATCGTGGTGAAGCGCCTGCGACGGGCGTCGAACGGCTGGCTGCTGGCGAGCGAGCACCCGGCGTGGCCGCCGGTCGAGTGGACGGCCGAGACCGAGCTGGTCGGCGAGGTGCGCTGGATGTCTCGGACGCTGGGGTGAGCGGGGAGGTCGCCGTCTCTCCGGCGTGCCGCACCACTGGGCAGGTGTCGCGTGCGCTGAGCGGGTCCGCGAGCGCGGGGGGATTGTAGCGCGTCCGGGGAGCCGGTTGGAGGTCGTCGGCGAGGTGCGCCGGCGTCAAGCCCCGAGCGCGCTATCGGGGCGCGCGCGCGCGCATGGGCGTCGCGTCGCGGTCGAGCTGGAACGGCCCGGCCTTCTCCAGCAGGTCGCTCAGCTTGGCGCAGCCGTAGGTGCGCGAGTCGAAGTCCGGGTTGGCGGCGCGAATGCGGCTGCCGAGGAGGCCGAGCGGGATCCAGTCGTCTTCTTCCTGGCCGCGCATGGCCGCGAGAACCAGCGGCGCGGCCTTCGCCGGCGGCCGCTTGCGCGGATTCGTCCTCCGGGCGGCGGCCGGCGTCTTCCGATCCTGCTCCGCGGCGAGCAGGTTCTCGACGAACAGGAAGCGCTTGCAGGCCTTGCGGAAGGCGTCCGGCGTGCTCTCCCTGCCGATGCCGAAGACGTCCAGCCCCTGTTCGCGGATGCGGCTGGCGAGGCGGGCGAAGTCGCTGTCCGAGGACACCAGCACGAAGCCGTCGAAGCGGCCGGCGTGCAGGAGGTCCATGGCGTCGATCGCGAGCGCGATGTCCGACGAGTTCTTGCCCCTGGTGTAGGCGAACTGCTGGTGCGGCACCACCGCGTGGTGCTCGAGCTTCCCGGTCCAGCCGCGCAGCTGCTGGTTGGAGAAGTCGCCGTAGATTCGGCGGACGCTGGCTTCGCCCAGCGTGGCCGCCTCCTCGAAGATCGCCTCGGCCCAGTCGGGCGAGGTGTTGTCGGCGTCGATCAGGACGGCGAGGCGGGGGACGCCGCTGCGCGCCGTCTCGGCGGCGGGGTTGGATTCCATCGGGTTGATTGTCCCGCGCCGGCTGCGGCCGCGGGTCGCGGATCCGGTCGAATGTGACATCCGCCTCCGCCCGATGTCCCGGCTCCGGGGCTACAAGGTCGGCATGACGCATGCCCGCCGCCTTCCTCGCCAACCGCCCGAACCGATTCCGCCGGAGCCGTCGGCGTGAGCGCGCTGGACGGCTGGATCGACGTGTTCCGGGCGGGGCGGCACCGGGACTCGTCGGGTCGGGAGCGGACGTGGACGGAGTCGGACCTGGACGCGGTGGCGTCGTCGCGCGACGCCGGGGATCCGGCGCCGGTGGTGGTCGGACACCCGTCGGCGGACGCGCCCGCGTACGCCTGGGTGGACGGCCTGCGGCGCGTCGGCGACCGGCTGCAGGCGCGTCTGCGGGACGTGGACCCGGCGTTCCGGGCGGCCGTCGAGGCGGGCCGGTACGCGGGGCGCTCGGTGGCGCTGAGCGCGGGAGACGGCGGCTGGCGGCTGCGGCACCTGGGGTTCCTGGGCGGCGCGGCGCCGGCGGTGGAGGGCCTGGCGCCGACGCGGTTCGCGGCGCCGGCGTCGCGCGTCTACGAGTTCGCGGAGCCGCGCGAGCGGTGGGCGTGGGGGGCGCTGGCGCGGCTGCTGCGCGGGCTGCGGGAGCGGATCGTGGCCGGCGACGGGATCGAGGCCGCGGACCGGGCGCTGGCGGAGCGCGACATCGAGGCGGTGGCCGAGGCGGCCGCCGCGCCGGACGAGGAGGCTCCGGCGTTCGCCGGGGCCGCGGAGCGGGAGACCGGAATGGGCGACGAATCGGAGGGCGGGGCCGGGGGCCTCGCCGCGGAGCGGGCGGCGCTGGCCGCGGAGCGCGAGGCGCTGGCGGCCGAGCGGGCGCGGCTGGACGCCGAACGGGCGGCCGACGCCGCCTCGCGCCGCCGCCGCGAGGCGGAAACGGAGATCGCGGCGCACGTCGCGGGCGGGCGGGCGCTGCCGGCCGAGGCCGCGGGGCTGTCGGCGTTCATGGCGTCGCTGCCGGACGGCGGGGGCGCGGAGATCGCGTTCGCGGCGGCGGACGGCGGCGAGACGAGCGAGACGCCCCGGGCGTGGTTCGCGGGGTTCCTGTCGCGGCTGCCGCGGCGCGTGGACTACCGCGAGCGCGCGCCGGACGGGGACGCCGCGCCGACGGCGGACGGCGGCGGCCCGCAGGCGCTGGCGCGGGCCGCGCGGGCGCTGATGGCCGCGGACCGGACGGGGGAGCTGACCGTCGACCGGGCGGTGCGGACGGCGATGGCGCAGGGAGAACACCATGCATAGGCCGATTCTGACGAGGAACTTCACCGCCGGGTCGGCCGTCGCCGCGCGGCGGATCGCGCAGCCGGGAACCGAGGCCGGGGAGGTCGTCCAGGCGGACGGCGCCGGCGCCGCGGCTCTCGGCGTCGCCGACGAGGTCGGCGCCGAGGAGGGCGGTCGCGCGGACGTCCACCTGGCCGGGATCGCGGACGTCGAGGCCGGCGGCGCGTTCGCCGCGGGCGCCTGGCTGGCGAGCGACGCCGACGGGCGCGCGGTGGCGGCCGCGCCGCCGGCGCCGGCGGTCCGCTCGGCCGTCGTCGACGGCGCCGACGCGGACGCGGACATCGCCGTCGAGGGCGTCCTGGCCGGCGACCGGCTGGCGGCCGTGGTCGAGCTGGCCGCGGACGGAAGGAACCTCGTCGACCGGCTCGCCGGGGGCAAGGCGTCCGTCGCCGCAGACGGCGCCATCCGGACCAAGGACTCGACGGCCGGCAAGAAGCTGCTGGCGCTGTGGACGCGGGGCGGCGCCGTCCAGGCCGTGGGCCGGGCGTTCGCCGCGTCCGCGGGGAAGGGCGACGTCGTTCCCATGCTGATCGCGCCGGCGGCGCTGTAGGAGAACACCCATGCCGGAATCCATTCCGTCCACCTATCCGGTGGACGCCGCGCGCACCGCCATCGCGGTGGCGTACGCCAACGCGGCCTACGTGGCCGACGAGGTGTTCCCGCGCGTCCCCGTGGGGCGCAAGGAGTACCGCTACACGGAGTACCCCGTGGACGAGTCGTTCACCGTGCCGGACGCCCGCGTCGGGCGGCGGAGCGCGCCGACGCTGGTGCATTTCACTGCGCGGGAGAAGGCGGGGGCGTGCGAGGACTACGGCCTCGAGGACGCCGTCCCGGACGACGACGCGCGCAACGCGCCGGCGTCCGCGGCGGACCCCGTCGACCGCTCGACCATGCTGCTGGCGGACCTGCTCATGCTCGCCCGCGAGCAGCGGGCGGCGGCGATCGCGTTCGACAAGTCGCGCTATCCCGCCTCGAACAAGACCACGCTGGCCGGCGACGACCGGTGGAGCGAGGACCACGCGGACTCGGACCCGATCGCCGACATCGCCGGCGCCGTCGAGGGCATGGTCGCGCAGCCGACGCACCTGCTGCTGGGCAGCCGGGTCTGGCTGGCGCTGCGCCGGCACCGCAGGATCGTGAAGGCGATCCACGGCACGTCCGGCGACGCCGGCATCGCCTCGCGGCAGGCGGTGGCGGAGCTGTTCGACCTCGAGGGCGTCGTGGTCGGCCGGGCGCGGATCAACGCCGCGGGGCGCGGCCGGCCGGCGAATCTGGTGCGCGTCTGGGGCAAGTCGGCGCTGCTGTACCGGCGCGATCCGAACGCCGGCGTCACGGGGCCGCCGACGCTGGGCGTCACCGCGGAGTACAGGGGACGCGAGGTGCGCAGCGCATTCGACGCGCAGCTGGGCGCGCGGGGCGCGCACCGGGTGCGGGTCGTCGACACCTGCGAGGAGCGGATGATCGCGCCGCTGGCCGGCTACCTGTTCGACCAGGCGGTGGCGTGACGACGGCGGACTACGCGGTGCGCAGCCCGGCGCAGCGCGGGCGGAGGCGATACGAGCCGG
This sequence comes from Pseudomonadales bacterium, assembly GCA_963422285.2. GTDB lineage: Bacteria > Pseudomonadota > Gammaproteobacteria > Pseudomonadales > Azotimanducaceae > VXYL01. The sequence goes on from CAXXJO010000001.1 coordinate 711,801, forward strand.
GCGAGACGATCGCCCTGGACGACGCCGAGGCCGCGCCGCTGCTGGCCGCCGGCGTGGTCGAGGCGCCGCCGGACGCGGCCCCGGAGACCGCCGGGGAGGCGGACGCCGGAGACGCCGGGGCCGGGGCCGATCCCGCCCGCGCGGAGCGCGTCCGGGCGGCCGTCGCCGGCCTGGAGCCGGGGCGGGAGGAGCACTGGACGAAGTCCGGCAAGCCGGAGGTGGCGGCGCTGCGCGCCGCGACGGGCATGGCGGACGTGAGCGCCGCGGAGCGGGACGCCGCCTGGGCGGCGACGAGGGGGAAGGAGTAGTCCGATGCCCCACGCGACGCGCGCCGACATGGAGGCCCGCTACGGGGCCGCCGAGATGGACGCCCTCGATCGGGCCGGCGGATTCGAGGCGGCGCTGGCGGACGCCTCGGCGGAGATCGACGCGGCGCTGGCGGCGGCCTACGGGGCGCCGGCGCCCGGGGCGCATCCCGCCCTGCGCGGCATCGCCTGCGATCTGGCGCGGGAGCGGATGTACGACGACGCGGCGCCGGAGACGGCGACGCTGCGGGCGGGCGGCGCGCGGGAGCGCCTGCGGCGCCTCGCCGCCGGCGAGGAGTCGCTGGTCGACGCGGCCGGGGTCCCGGCGCCGCGGCGGGCGGCGGCGCGGTGGTCCGGGCCGGCGCCGGCCATGCGGGGGCCGTGATGGCCGCGGGGGCGGCGTCGCTGGCGCAGCACGTCCTGGCCCGGCTGCGCGAGACCGATCCCGCCGCGCTGGGCGAGGCCCGGTCTCGGCAGTGGCGGCGGCTCGGCGATCCGCCGTCGAACGGCGTCCACGGGGCGCTGGACGTCGCGACCGCCGGAGACGGGCTGCGCGCGCCGTGCGTCGCGGTGCTGCTGCTCGGCGAGGCCGCGACGCCGAACAGCGCCCCGGGCGCCGGCGCGGCCGTGCAGCGGCTGACGGCGACGGTCGGCGTCCTGGTCTGCACCGTCCGGCGCAACGATCCGGGCGGGCGCAAGGGCTTCGCCCGCGGCGCCGGGTACGACGACATGAACGATCTGATTTCCGCGGTGCGCTCCCGGCTGCTCGGCTGGCCGCCGCGCCAACGATGGGATCCGCTGGAGCTGCGCCAGGGACGGCTGCAGTCGCTGGCGGACGGCCGGGCGTGGTGGCAGGACGAGTACGCGACGACAGGGTGGGCCGACTACCGGCCCGCAAGGTGAACAGATGAAAGAATACGAAGACCACGGCCATCAGATCGTCCTGGGCGCCGGCGAGGTGTACATCGCGCGGACCGGCGCCCCCGGCGAGCGCTACGTCGGCGACACGCCGGGGGCGAGCCTCTCCGTCGAGCTGGAGGAGACGACGATTTTCGCGTCCGACGGGCCGCAGACGGATCGGCGCCTGCTCGACATCCAGAAGCCTAGGCGCACCTTCAATGTGACGCTCCAGGACATTTCCGCCGCCAACGTCGCATTGTGGCTCTCGGGCACCGAGTCCACGACCCCGGGGAGCGCCGTGAGCGACGAGCTCTACCCGGCTGTCGCGGTGGGATACTGGTACCAGTTCGGCGGCGGCGCCGGGGTGCCGGCCGTCGCCGCGAGCGCCGCCGTGTCCGGAAAAGCGGGCAAGAGCGGCAGCAGCGCGATCAGCCACATCGATCCTGTCGGCTCGATCCAGAGCGACACCGAGATCGCGGTCGACTACGAGAAGGGCCGATTCAAGGTGCTGAAGAAAACCGCTTTGGGAAAGGATGCCGACAGCGGCCCTATCCGGCTGTCCTACACCCCCGTAGCCCGCAGCCGCGTGGTCTCCGGCATCGACGCCGTCTACGGCGCGGTGCGCTACCTCGAGCGCGCCGCGACCGCGGGCGCCAGCGGGCGCAACGTCTACATCCCCCGCGCTCGCATCGTCGCGAGCGGCCAGTGGGAGCTGAAATCGCGCGAGCAGCCGCAGCGAATGGAACTGTCGTGCGAGGTGGACGGCGAAATCTACATCGACGCCGTGGCGGCGTAGAGGAGGGGACAGACGATGTTCCGACTGGCGGACCCGAACGAGACCTATCCGACGCCGGTGGCGGTGGACGTGCCGGCGCCCGGCGGCGGGACGGCGCCGCAGACCTTCGTCTGCCGGTTCCGGCTGCTGGAAGACGCCGAGATCGACCGGCTGGCGGCGGAGTCGGACGCGGCGCTGCTGCGGCGCGCGATCGCCGGCTGGAGCGACATCGCGGACCACGACGGCGCCCCGCTGGCCTGCACGGAGGAGAACGTCGACCGTCTGGCGCGGATCGCCTACTTCCGGCGCGCCGCGGTCGACGCCTACGTGCGCTTCGTCGCGGGGCTCCCGGAAAAAAACTCCGCGGCGCCGCCCGCCGCTGGCTGAGCGGCGGCGCCGGCGCCGACTACCGGGTGCTGCCATGCAACGCGGACGCCGTGGCGGCCTGGCTGGCATCGCAGACGCAGTGGCGGCTGGCCCCGAGCGGCCGGCTGGCCGGCCTGGACTACGCCGGCGCGCGGGCCGCGGTGGCGGGCGCCGGCCTGAGGTGGCGGCGCGTGTTCGGGGCCTTGCGGACCATGGAGGCGGCGGCGCTGGAGGCTCAGTCGGAAGCGTCGGCGTCGTGACGGCCGTCGTCGCGCGGTTCGGGCGCGAACAGCTCCGCCAGCAGCCCGAGGCCGAAGTACAGCAGCCCGTAGCCGCACAGCGCGGAGATCGCCAGAAGGAGCAGCGCGACCATGGGGCGAGCGTAGCATGGCCGCCGACCTGAAGGTAGGCCTGCGCCTGACCGCCGACGGCAGGGGGCTGGTCGGCGAGATGCGCGTCGCGCGTCGCGCGCTCGACGGGATCGGCCGGGAGATGCGCGAGGCGGCGCGCGCCGGCGACGGCTTCGAGCGGTCCACGCGCCGCGCCGGCGCGGGGCTGCGCGGATTCTCCCGGCGGCTGGACGCCGCGCACGGACGCGCCGCCAGGTACGCGGCCGGCCTCGTCGGCGTCGGATCGGCGGCGGCCGCGCTCCGGCTCGTCGGCCGGGCGGCGGTGGACGCCGGCCTGGAGATGGAAGGCTGGCGTTCGCGGCTGCGCGCCGCGGCGGGCGGCGCGGACGGGGCGCGGGCCGCCCTCGGCTTCCTGCGCCGCGAGGCGGAGCGGCTGGGCCTGGACTTCGGCGTCCTGGCGGACGCCTACTCGTCGTTCGCGGCGGCGGCCCGGGGCACGGCGCTGGCCGGCGCCGCCGGGCGCGAGACGTTCGTCGGCGTGGCCGAGGCGGCGCGGGTGATGCGGCTGTCGGGCGACGACCTCGCGGGCGTGATGACCGCGCTGGAGCAGATGCTCAGCAAGGGCGTGGTGTCGGCGGAGGAGCTGCGCGGGCAGCTCGGCGAGCGGCTGCCCGGGGCGTTCCAGCTGGCGGCCCGGGCCATGGGCGTCGGCACGCGGGAGCTGGGCGCGATGCTGCAGCGCGGCGAGGTGCTGGCGGAGGAGCTGCTGCCGAAGCTGGCGCGGGAGCTGCGCCGGAGCGTCGCCGGCGAACTGCCGGCCGCGACGGATTCGGCGGAGGCCTCGTTCGCCCGCCTCGGCAACGCGGTGCGCGATCTCGGGGCGGCGGCGGCGGAGTCCGGACTGCTCGACTGGCTGTCGGACATCGCCGCCGGCGCCGCCAAGGCCGTGCGCGCGCTGTCCGGCACGGAGATCGAGCAGCCCTTCTCCGGGACGACGCGGGAGCGCATCCGGCGGCTGCAGGTGGAGAGATCGGCCGTCTTGCGGGCGCAGACCGGGCGCGGCCGTCGCGGCCGCCGAGGCCCGGCCGCCGCGGCCGCTCGCCGCGCGGCGGCGATCGAGGCGGAAATCGAGGAACTGGCCCGGCGACTGCCGGCGAACCTCGCGGCGACGACGGCCGCCGTGCGGCGCCGCCTCGAAACGGCCAACGCCGGCCTGGCGGCGGCGCGAGAGCGGCTGGCGCAGGCGGGCCCCGGCGCCGGCGGGGGGCGCACGGGTCGCCGCGCCCGGGCGCGGGCGGACGTCTCCCGGGCGCGCGCGGCCGTCGACGGCATCGCCGCCGAACTGCGCGAGCTGGCGACGGTCCAGGCGCGGCGCGAGCTGGGACTGCCGGAGGAGGGGCCCGTCCCGCCGACGTTGCGGGCCCGCCTGCTGGCCGAGCGCGCGGCCCTCGCCTCCTCGGCGAGGCAGGCGCCCTCGCAGCGGCAGGCGGACGCCTTTCTGGGCGTGCAGCGGCAGCTGCGCACGGAAGTCGAGGCGGTCAACGCGGCCTACGAGGAGCAGATCCGGCTGATCGAGGCGGGGGCGCCGGACGAGGCGGCCGCGGCGGAGTGGGCCGGACGGGCGCGGGCGCGGCGAGACGGGGCCCTGGCCGCGATCGACCGGCGCCGCGCCGAGGCGCGAGCGGCGCAGGAGGCGGCCGAGGCGCGGGCGCGGGAGAAGGCGGCCGAACGGCACCTGGCCGCGGTGGAGGAGATCCGGCGCGCGCGGCGGGGGCTGCTCGGGCAGCACGCCGCCGAGCGCGGCGCGGTCCGGGAGTGGGCCGCCGCCCAGCTGGCCGCGCTGGACCCGGTCGTCGAGGGCCACCAGCGGCTGCGGCGCGAGATCGCCGAGATCGCGGCGGCGCATCTGGCGGCCATCGACGCCGAGGAGCGCGCCCGGGCGAAGCGCGAATCCGCCGCGCCGGCCGACGGCCTGCGCCGCGCCCTCGTCGCCGTCGCCGCGGACGCGGCGGACTCGGCGACCGGCATCGAGCGGGCGACGGTGGCCGCGTTCGACCGCATGGAGGACGCGCTCGTGCGATTCGTCGAGACCGGCAAGCTGCGGTTCGGCGACCTGGTGCGCGGCATCCTCGCGGACCTGGCGCGCCTCGCGATCCGGCAGGCGATCGTCGGGCCGCTGAGCCGGGCGCTCGCCGGCGCCTTCGGCGGCGGGACGGGCGACGCGCCGACGGTCGTCGCCGGCCAGCAGCACGGCGGCGGCGTCGCCGGCCGGCCGGCCGTGACGCGCCGGGCGCCGGCTCGGATCTTCGCCGGCGCGGCGCGGCTGCACCGGGGCGGCGTCGCCGGCCTCGGCGCCGACGAGGTGCCGGCGATCCTGCGGCGCGGCGAGGGCGTGTTCACGCCGGAGCAGATGCGGGCGCTGGCGCCGGCGGCGGCGCCCCGGATCGCGGTGGAGGTGAGGAACGAGAGCGCGCGGCCGGTGCGCGCCCGGCGCGCCTCGGCCCGGTTCGACGGCTCCCGGCTCGTGGTGGACGTCGTCCTCGCCGATCTCGCCGGGAACGGCCCGATCTCGCGGGCGCTCGAAGGCGGATTCGGGTTGGCCAGGAGCGTGGCGTGACCTCCAGCTGGCCGGACTACGCCGAGGTGGCGGCGGACGGGTACGCGCTCGGCGCCGCGCCGGGCGTGTCCCGCACCGAGTGGGACGACGGCGCCGTGAGGCAGGCGCGGACGCGGACGCGGGCGCTGCTCGAGCGCGAGGCGACGGCGCTGCTGCGCGACGGCGGCGGGCGGACGGCGCACCAGCGGCTGGCGGCGTTCCGGGCGTGGGCCGCGGCCCACGCCCACGCCTGGTTTCGCTGGACCGAGCCGGAGGACGGGGTCGTCCGGCTGGCGCGGGTGCGCGGCGGCGAGGGCGGCATCCGCTACCGGGCCGTGGCGCGCGGGGGCCACCTGCATTGGGAGGCGCGGATGACGATCGAGGGCCATCGCGAGGCCGCGGCGTGACCTCGGCGCGCTATCGCCGCGCGGCGCGGGAGCTGGCCCCGGAGGACATCCTCCACACCGCGCTCGAGATCGCCCACCCCTCGATTCCGACGCCGGTGCGGGTCGTGGCCGACGCCGCGAACCGGGAGATCGAGGGCCACGTCTACGCGGCGCTGGCGTTTCGCGTGACGCTCTCCGCCGACGTCGATCGCCAGCAGCCGGTGGTCTCGATCCTCGTCGACAACGTCGGGCGCGACCTGGTGCAGTGGATCGAGCGGGCGGACGGCGGCGCCGGCGCGACGGTGCGCGTCATGGCCCTGCTGGCCGGCGAGGACGCGATCGAGTGGGAGGTGACGCTCGACGTCGGGGCGATCCACGTCGGGATGTCGGCGGTGCGCATCGCGCTCGGCTACGAGCCGCTGCTGGGGCGGCGCGCCGTCGCGCTGCGGCACGATCCGCAGACCACGCCGGGGATATTCTGATGCCGGCGGCGCACTGGGCGGTCGAATGGCTGGGGCCGCATCCGGGCGACTGCGCCGCGCTGGTGCGGGACGTGCAGGCCGCCGAGTTCGGGCGCGAGGTGCGCCTGCCGGACGGCCGCCCGCGGGGCCGGCGCGGACTGGACGCGGCGCTGGCCGCGGGCGCGGCGGAGCAGGCGACGCCGACCGATCGACCGAGGGACGGCGATCTGGCGCTGATGAGGGCGCGGGGCCGGCGGCGTTCGCTCGGCCACCACGCGGGGGTGTACTGCGACGTCCGCGGCGAGCCGTACGTGCTGCACTGGCTGGCCGCGTCGGGGGCGGCGACGCTGCTGCGCGTCCGGCGCCTCGGCAGGGCGGGCCTGGAACTGACGGAGACGCTGCGATGGCGGTGATCGTGGCCACCTTCCCCCACGCCGTCACGCGGGAGAGCCTGGCCGTCCGGCGGGCGGTCGCGGGCGCGACGCTGCGCGAGATGGTCTCGCTGCCGGAGTCCGAGCGCGAGGTGTGGGTGGACGGCGCGATCGAGACGGACCTCGACCGCCGCCCGCAGGACGGGAGCGTGGTCGTGGAGCGCCAGACCGTGCGCGGCGGGGACACCGACCCGCTGCGCACGGCGCTGCAGATCGCGCTGGTGGTGGCGTCGATCTACACCGGCCAGGTCTGGCTGGCGGACTCGGCGACCTGGATCCAGGCGTCGGCGGCGGCGACGGTGATGGTCGGCGGATCGCTGCTGATCAACGCCATCGCGCCGGTGCCGACCCCGTCGGCCCGCGAGCCGGGCCGCGCCGCCGCCGAGCCGGTCTACTCGCTCGCCGGCGGGAGCAACCGCGCCCGGCCGTACCAGCCCCTGCTGCTGGTGCTGGGCGCCCACCGCGTTTTCCCGGACCTCGGCGGGCGCGAGTACGCGGAATACGTCGCCTCCGGCGGCCCGAGCCGGATAGACACCCCGCCGCCGGCGCCGATCGACCCGGACCCCCCCGTGGACGCGCCCCCGGTCGACCCGGACCCCCCCGTGGACGCGCCCCCGGTCGACGGCCCGGTCGACGACGGCGAGCTGGCGCCGAAATCGCTGCCCCGCATCCCCGCTCGCGACGACGAGCCCGGCGAGGACGAGATCCCCGATCGGATGCCCGGCCGGCCGGCGGGCTGGGCCGGAGGCGCGCGCGACCAGATCCTGCACCAGATATTCCACTGGGGGCTGGGGGACCTGGACATCGGGGACATTCGGATCGGCGACACGCCGCTCGCCGATCTGCAGGACGTCGAAACCGAATGGGGCGACGCGGACGGCGCGATCTCGCTGGTGGCCGGCAACGTGGACACGGAGGCGGGGGCCGCGCTCGACGACGCCTCGTGGCACGAGCGCGTCGCCGCCGCCGGCGCGACGCGGCTGGCGCTCGATTTCGTCGGACGCGTGTTTTCGGTCGACGACGAAGGGAAGCCGGCGCGCCACGCGATCGAGGTGGCGCTGCGGTTCGAACCGCCGGCCGGGCTGGACGATCCGCCGGCGGCGGTCGAATCGACCCTCGACGTGGCGCATGCCTCGACGGAGCCCTGCCGCGTCAGCATCGTGTACGATCTGCCGGCGCCGGGCCGGTGGCGGGTGCGGGTGCGGCGCCGGACCGCGCCGTCCGAGGACGACAGGGTGATCGACGACCTGGCTTGGACCGCGCTGCGCTCGTACCAGCCCGACGACGCCGGCTATCGCGGGCAGACCCGCCTCGGCGTCCGGATCCGCGCCAGCGGCCAGCTGAGCGGCAGGATCGACCGGCTGTCGGGGCTGGTCCGCCAGAAGGTGCCCGTGTGGGACCGCGGCGCGTGGACGCCGCCCAGGCCGTCGAGCAATCCGGCATGGATATTCCGCTGGTACGCGCTCGGCGTCGCCCCGCCGCCTCTGCGGGACCCGGATCCGCAGAATCCGATCGATCCCCTGCGCCTGGCGCGGCTCCCCCTGCGGAACTCGGATCCGGACGCGTCCTCCCGCCCCGTCGTCGCCGGCGTCGGACTGGATCCGGCGCGCCTCGACGAAGACGCCATCGTGCGCTGGGGCCTATGGTGCGACGCGCAGACCCCGCGCCTGGAGTGCAACCACGTCCTCTCCCGGGACGCGAGCCACGCCGACGTGCTGGCGCTCGTCGCGCGATGCGGGCGCGCCTCGCCGACGTGGGCGACCGGCAGGCTCGGCGTGGTCTGGGAGGACGCCGACGCCCCGCCGACCGCGATGTTCACGCCGGGCAACATCGTCGCCGACACGATGGCCGTGGACTGGGCGCCGCCGTCTCTCGCCGGCGAGATCGCCGTGCGGTACGTCGAGCCGGACCTCGACTGGCAGTGGAACACGGTGCGGCGGACGGTGCCGCGGCGGCCGCTCGGCCAGACGGCGACGATGACCCTCCCGGGCGTGACGTCCGGCGAGCAGGCGGCGGCGGAGGCGAATCTGCAGGCGGCGCGGCACCTGTACCACCGCGAGCGCTTCTCCTGGCGCACGGGGCCGGAGGGCCTGTCCGTGGATCGCGGCGACGTGGTGCTGCTGGCGCACTCGCTGGTCGCGGGCGGCGCGACCGGGCGCCTCGCCGCGATCGCGGCCGGCGGCGGCGAGGCCCGCCTCGACGCCCCCGAGGTCCTGCCGGCGGGCGGCCATCTCGTGGTCCGCCGTCCGGACGGCTCCGTGAGCACGCACGCGGCGGCCGTGCCGGCCGGCGTCGACCCGGCGGACGAGCAGGACCGCGTGGCGCTCGATCCCGCGCTGGCGCCCGACGATCTGGAGCCGCGCGACTATCTGTACCACCTCTACCCGGCCGATGGCGGCCCGATCCCCGTCCGGGTGGTGTCGGTCGAGCCCACGGCCGACGGCGAGGCGACGCTGCAGGCCATCCGCGAGGCGCCGGAGTACCACGCCGCCGCCGCCAGCGACCTGTCGGCGCCGCTGCCCGCCCTGACGCGGCGGCCGCCGAAAATCCTGGACGTGCGGATCACCGAGAAACTCTACGCCGCCGGCGGCGGCTGGGCTCTGGAACTGCAGGCGTCCCTGACCGTCGCGGGGGATTGGCGCGGCGGCGACGTCGAGGCGGCCGTCGACGACGCGCCCGCCCGCGTCGTGGCCCGGCTGCGCGACGGCGAGACCGAGGCCGCCTGGCCGGCGCCGCTGTCCGGCACCGCGACCGTCCGCGCGACGCCGGGCAGCGCCGCCGCGCCCGCCGGCGACGTCTGGCAGGGCGAACATGCGATCCAGGGCCTGCTGGCCCCGCCGGCGGCCCCGGCCGGCTTCGCGCTGCGGGCGGCGCCGGGCGGCTACGTCGCGTCGTGGACGCGACCGCCGGAACCGGACTACGCGCGCACCGAGATACGCGAGGCGCCGGCGGCCGCGCCGGACCGCAAAGCGCTGGTCGCGTCCCTGGCCGGGACGACCTGGACGCGGGTGCTGCCCGGCGACTACGACGCGGCGCGGCGGGTGTGGGTCTCGCACGTCGACGTGGCGGGCGCGCGCGGACCGGAGGCGGCGCTGGACGTGACCGCCCTCGCGCCCCCCGAGGGCCTCCAGATCGAGGAGATCTTCGCGCTGTTCGCCGGCGCCGCGATCTCGACCGGGCGGCTCGTCCTGCCGACGACCGCCGAGCCCGACGACGCGTGGCCCTACGACCGGCCCGGCGCCGCCGGCGGCTACACGTGGCGCGACGACCGGCCGCTGCCGACTCCCGCCGCGCCGGTTCGGGTGCGCGCCGTGCGCCGGATCCCCGGACGCCCCGCGCCGGGCGCCGCCCGCGCGTCCGACTGGAGCGACTGGACCTGGGACGTGGACCAGATACTCCACGCCGCCACGCGGGAGATCGACGTCTGGCGCGTGGTGCCGGAGGCGAGCGTGCCCGCCGCCGGCGGACGGCCCCCGGCCGCCCCCCGCGCGGACCGGTACCTGTTCCCTTCGGACAGCCTGCTCGGGCTCGACGAAGGGTGGCGGCGGCGGAGGCCCGGAGCCGTCGGCCCCCGCGACCTGCTCTACTGCTCGACGGCCACGGCCGTCGACGCCGGCACCGGCAACGACTACCGCCTGGTCTTTTCCGCGCCCGTGGTCTGCAAGGACGTGGTGGATCTGGACGTGATCTATCGGCGCAGCGGCGCGGACAGCCTGCCCGCGCCGGCCCCCACCGCGGCCCGGGCGGTCGCCGCCGGGTGGCATCCGTCGGCGTCGGCGATCCCCGCCGCGCAGACGGGCCGGACATGGCAGTGCGTGCGCCGGCTGGTGCGCTTCGAGGAGCACAATCTGCGGTGGGAGCACGACGATCCCGCCCCGCTGACCGGGCGCGACGGCCTCAGCGCCCGCGAACTGACGATCTACCGGACGGCGCCGGTCGGCCAGCCGCGGATGCCCGCCGCGCCCACCGCCGCGACGTGGGACCACGGCGCGGACCGGCTGGGCGGCCTCGGCCCGTGGTCCCGGACGTGGCCGGACTACGACCCGGCGACGCAGCAGGTCGTCTGCGCCGCCACCGTCGCGTACTCCGACGACACCCTGCTGTGGAGCAGGGCGGGAGGAACGGCGCGCGCGTGGAGTCCCGTTCGCGTGTGCGAATCCCCCGGCGACGTCAACGTCGTCTACCGCCGGGAGCCCGCCGGAACGACGCCGGAGCGCCCGCGCGTCGGGCCGCGCCGCGTGCCCGCAGGGTGGCACGACCTGGCCGGCTTCGTCGCGGGCGCCGGCCTCGCCTGGCAGAGCACGGGGCTGCGAGCCGCTCGCAAGGGCACGTGGGCCTGGAGCGAGCCGGTGCGCATCGAGGCGGCGGACGGAACGAGCCAGACCGTGCGCGTCTACCAGGCCAAGCCGGGCCGCATCGTCCCCGATCCGCCCGCCACGCCGACGGGGGCGCGCTTCTCGAACCCGCTCGCCGCGCAGACCGACCTGGGGGCGTGGTCGGTCGAACGTCCGCGGTTCGACCCCTTCGCGCAGACCTGCTGGTACTCGGACGCGGTGTATCCCGGCGCCGGCGCGCCGGTGCCCGACGCGGCGTGGACGGCCCCGCAGAGCCTCTACGTCGGCGCATTGGCCAACACGCTGTTCGCGCGCGCCGCGAAGCGCCCGCGCCAGCCGCGCCGCCACGACGCGGGCGGTCCGGCGTGACGGTCGCCGTCGCGTCCGTGCAGGGCGGCATCTGGATCACGGGCGCCCCGCCGGGCGGACGCTTGGAGATGATGCTGGACGAGCGCTCGCGGCCCCCGGCCGATCCGCTCGACTGGAAAACCGCCATCAGCATGGCCGTCGACCGGCACGGAGAGCGCTACGTCCTGGCGAAGAGCGCCTCGTCGAGCTTCGACGGGCGGATCGGACGGCGCACCTGGGTGGCGATCTACCTCCCGCGTTCCGACCGGCCCGCCTACCGCGGCCGCGTGGCGTACGGCCGCCCGCCGCGCAGGGCCGCCGTGCTCCCCGCCCCGCGGGCCCTCCGCGTGGTGGAGGGGCCGAACCAGATCACGGCGATCGCGACGCCGCCGGCCGCGACCGACCGCCTCCCCGCGCTGCAGCGCTACCGCTACGAAACGCGCGAGGCCCTGCCCGCCGTGGGCGGCAGCATCGTCCGCGCCGTGGCCACGCTGGGGCGGGACTCCAGCGGCGCCGTCCTCTACCGCTACGACGCCGGCGAGGCCGTCGGGCAGAGATTCCCCCTGACGCTGGTCCGCCGCGGGACGCGGATGTCGTGGGAGGCGGGCGACCTGGACGCGCCCGCCGACTACCGGGTGGATCCCGCGCTGCTGGCCGTGGACCACCGGCCCGCCTATCTGACGCGGGTGCTCTGCGCGGCGAACGGCTACCTGGAGCTCCAGTTCGACCCCGTCTTCCGCGCGCCGCGATACGGCGCGGGGCCGAACCTCCACGCCTTCGTGGTGGAGAGCGGCGTCCTGGAACTCGCCGTCGAGGGCCGCGCCCTGACCCTGACGGGCGGCGCCGCCGACCCGTCGGAGCCGTACCGGTGGCGGCCCGCCGGCACGCCGGCGGTGGTCGACTTCTTCAACGCCGCCGGCCAAGGCGGGCGGGCGTCGCTGACGCTGCGGCGGCCCGCCCTCGACATCGGCTCTCCGGCCGGCGACCTCCGCCTGGACGGCGAGGTGCAGCCCGGACAGGCCGTCACCACCATCTCCATGAGCCCCTACGACGGCCGGCCCCTGCTGCGGCTGCGCGCCAACGTCTCCGGAGCGGCGAAGTGGAGCGACGTCGTCGGCGCCGTCGCCGCCCCGGCGCCGGTGGAGGTCGCGGTGCTGTTCGAGTCGGGCCTGCGCCACGTCTTCGCGCCGCAGGAACTGTGGCGCGTGGACGACGCGCAGGGCATCGCGGACTGGCGCGCGGCGACGCCGCAGGCGGCGATGGCGGCCGAGGTGGAGGCGCTGGCGGCGGGATCGCGGCTGGCGCTGTCCATCCATCCGGCGGGATCCCTGTCGCCGCTGCCGGACTGGTCCGCGGCGAGCGGCCCGACGTCCGACCACACCTTCGGCGGGCTGGCCGCGACCTCCATCCACAGCGTGCGGGCGGCGGCCCGCAACGCCGCCGGCCTGAGCCCCTGGATCGCCAGCTTCGGCCACGCCAACGCGATCGCGGCCCCCCGCGCGCGCGACGTCCGGGTCGCGTCCGGCCGAGGCAGGGCGTTCGCGTGGTGGGCCGGCCCGCAGGACGACGAGGAGCTGGACGAGATGCAGCTGCTCTACCGAGCGCGGACGCGGGACGCCGACGGCGCGGTCGAAGGGGCGCAGACCCTCCTGGCCGGGTCGCTGGCCAGCCGGCATCGGATCGGCGAGGGGCTGGCGGACGGCGCGGAGGCCCGGTTCCGCGTGCGCGCGGTCGGCCCCGGCGGCGCGACCGCGGGCGCCGAGCAGGCGATTCGGGTCGGGCGCACCGACCTCGGCGGCCCGATCCCCGAAGACGTCGACGAAGACGACCTGGCCTAGCGCATGGTGGAGATATACGAAGCCCTGCCCCCGGGCAGCCTGCCCGCCTGGCAGATCACGCAGCGGCACGTGGCGACGGCGGACGGCAGCAACGGCTACAGCTACGGCCCCTGGTCGCGCATCAGCGAGTACTACCGGCCGAGCGTCCGCGACGTCGGCACCTGGACGGCCGGATCGGACTACGAGGAAGGAGACAAGTGCAGGGTGCGCCGCATCGACGCCACCGACGCGGGCACCCTCGCCGCCTGGGACGAGTACCTGTGCGTCCTGGACCACCTCGGCGCCTCGGCGGCGACCAGGCCGGGCTCGCAGGGGGGCGCGTGGAGGCGGTACTGGGTGGAATACAGGGAAGGCGCCCGCCTGACCGCCGCGCCCGCGCCGATCGACGCCGACCCCGCCGACCCGCCCGCCGAGGCGGCGGAGCCGGCGTACCGGCATCGCGTGGCGATGGACCGACCGATGCCCGGCGTCGCCGGCGAAGCGCACCAGCCCGACCGCCCCGGCGAGTACAAGTTCGGCCGGCGCGACTACGCGGCGCCCGACGGATCGGGCGCGGTCGACCTCGTGTGGACGCCGATCGGCAACGCCTGGGTCTCGCTGCGGACGACCGCCAACGCCACGCTCGGACTCTCCCGCGTCGACGCCGACGGCCGCGACCAGACCGCCTTCTACGACGCCGTGCGGCCCGGCGACCTCTTCCACCTGTTCGTCCGCGCACGATGGTGGATCCAGTGGACCGTCGCGTCCGCGCACCGCTCCACGGACGGCGACCGCGTCGTGCTCGGCGTCGCGCCGACCGCCCTGGACGGACGGGATGCGGGCGAGATCGTCCCCTCGGGGAGAGTCGAGTTCCGATGGGCGCGGGCGGCCCCCACCGTGCGGACGCCGGGCGAGTCGGGGGCGCCCTAGCCCCGGACCGGCCCGCCGGCAGCGCGATGGATGCAGGTCGGGCCGGCCGCGCGTCCGACTTTCACGTCCCGCTCCCGTCCGCGCCCAGATACGTCCGGTGCAGGTCGGCGATCGCCGCCGCCAGCCGTTGCGAGATGCGCGTGAGCTCGGGCGTCAGCCGCCACCCCCCGGCCGGGGCGCGCTCCGCCCACCCGACCTCCTCCAGCGACTTCAGCGCCGCGATCGCCTGCTGCTTGGCCATCCCCGTCTCGCGCGCCAGATCGGTCAGGCGCCGCGCCGCCGCGGGGCTCGCGCCCAGCGCCTCGGCCATCGCGGCGAATCGACCGTACCCGGTCCCCAGCCTCCCGTCCCGAACCATGCCCGACTCCTCGCTGAAAATCCCGACCTGGAAGAGGCTATACCATACCACGGTGCGCAGTGTTTTTCGCAGCACATTCGCGTCCGTTTTTCGCATGCCTCTAGTGAGCGATGCGTTCGCCCCCCTGCTGGACGACGCCGGCAAGTGGACCAAGCTGGCGTCGATCTTCGACTCGATCAAACGGCTCACGGCAGACGCCGTCTCGAAGATGCGGCCCGTCTGCCTGCTGGTGGACGAAATCCAGAACGCGGACATGCGCAACGCGGACGTGCTGCGTGTGCTGCACGAGGGTCGCCGCAACCTGCCGATCCTGCCGATCTTGGCGGGATTGAACGACGCTCCCGACGCGTTGAGGCGCATCGGCATCTCCCGTCTGGCCAGCCGCAACATGGTTCCCCTTGGGCGACTCTCCCAGGAGGACGCCCGCAACGGCGCTCTGAAGTTCTTCCGCGAATTCCACGTCGCAGGCGACGAAGACGAGAAGGAACGCTGGGCCGCCGCCATCGTGCAGAACAGCCTCGGCTTTCCGCAGCATCTGCATGTCGGCTTGCAGGAAGCCGCTCGCGTTCTGGCGGAGCAGGAAGGCATCGTCACGGCAGCGGGGCTGGATGCGGCCCGCAAAGCGGACGAAGCCGCCCGCAAGGCGTACTACCGAAGCCGACTATCGCCCGAACTGGAAGAGCGTTCCGACACGCTGCTGACGCTGGTCCGGCTCGTGGCAGGCGGAAACGATCCCCTGTCCACGAAACGGCTCGTCCAAGCCGCGCTGGTCCACATGAGAACCCAAAGCGACGACTATGGAACGCCAACCTGGGAGGACGCTCGGCAGTTCGTTCGCGCGGCAATCCACGACGGCGTGTTCCAGACCGCCTCCGAACCTGGAGCCGGCTACCAGGTCCCCATCCCCTCCATGCAGACGTGGCTGCTCGACGAATACGCCCGCGAGACGGGATGGGATCGGCCGCCGCCCCCGGTCCGGGGCGACTTGCCGCGGTAGGCGGGCCGGGGTCGTTTCTGGCGACGGGCAGATTCTGCGTTGTCGTTCGACGACGGAACCCAACCTCCGTCCGCGGATCGCAAACGGCTGCGCCTGCCGACCGGCAGGCAGATCATTCAAGACGTGCGCAAGCAATCCTTTGACCTGCCGACCTGCGAGTTCAGCAACGACTGCACGGCGTATTTCGGTTGCCATGACCGACGGGCTGCGACAGCGGACATGGAGATGTTCGTCGAATGCGCACAGAGTATTCCAGGTCGCTCCACTGTGCGCTTCACGTCGAGCGCCTTGCCGGAAACCGGCAATCTCGCAGACTGCGACTGGACCGGGCGACTGTCCTGTACGATCTATTCCAGCCCCCGTCGCAGGTGCTGTTGCGTAACCCCGAAGGAGTGCTGCGCAACCGGCACCTTCGTCGTCGACAAGGGAGGCTTGCAGGAAACGCCCGCAGCACCAGGAACCGCGGCGGACGCTCGGCCATCGGACAAGCGAGGGCATGTCGCCGCCGCGCTTCGGTTCATGACCCTTCGCGACATGATCCGCGAGGATGTCTCGCCCTGCGCTGGCGGCTTCGTCGACTGTCCGCATGTATTCCTCGCCGGACGAGCCTGCCCCGAACCAGGACGCTGGCGCGACGGTGCGGCTCCTGCGGAGAACAACGGGCCTGAACCCAGGCGGCCTGCACGGCTGCGTCCGAGCGAGGCCGCTTGGTTCTTTCTTCTGCGATGGCTGGAACGAATTGGCGTGATGGTCGCATCAGACGGTGCCGGGCGGAAGCGCGACGACGGCAGTGGATTGCAGCGTACGCCGAATCTACAGCAAGCCGTTGTTAGGATCGGGCGGTGTCTCGGTTTGAACCTGCATTGTCAGGTTTTTCCCTGCAGCCACAAGATACAGGGGTACGAGACGCTATCGGATGTCCTATGCAGTAGCATCGGGAGTGTCGCGGCTTATCCAATTTCAAACTGACGCATTACCCGGGATCGCGTCCGATGCTCTATGCAGAGTCGGCGAGCGGGGCGAGGGCAGGGAGAAAAAGCGCGACTCGATGTGCTCGATCCGCTTCTGTCGCAGCGCGCGGCCGTAGCCGGGGCCGGGTTCGGCGTCCACGCGCAGGCGGCGCAGCTCGTCGATCAGGCGGCGCAGCGGAGCTGTCGAAGTGCCGGAGCTGCTTGCCGCGGCTTCGAGGACCAGCGCCGCGAGCTCTCCGGTGCGGAACGCTTCGATGGCGGTCAGGGCATTGAGCAAGGCCGCAGAATCGGTCGCGGCCATTGCCACCAGCGTCCTGCCGTGGCGGGCCAGCGCGGTCGCCCCGCGCTGCACCAGTCGCGGCGCTCGCAGCCGCTTGTACGTCTGATCCACCGTCGCCGGCGAGTTCGCCCAGCCCAGGGCGGCGAGGGCGGCCTTGCTTGAATCGAACGTTCGCGATCGGAACAGATTGACGGTGGCCGGCAGATCCAGGCGGTCGAACCAGCAAGTGCCGCCGATGGCGTGGACGATTTCGAAGAAGCGGACGGGGGCGGGGGCAGCGACGGCTTTCTCCGCCTCCTTCCAGACGCGCTCGCCGGACAGCGCCGACAGTGCCGGCGTCATGGCCGTCAGCAGGGCTAGGGTTTCGTCGGCGACGCGGAACTCGGGCAGCTGGGCGGCGAAGCGAGCCACTCGGAAGACCCGCAGCGGATCCTCGGCGAAGGCCGGCGAAACATGGCGCAGCACTTTCTCGGCGAGGTCCCTGCGTCCACCGTAGGGATCGATCAGCGTTCCGCCGTCCCGAGCCATGGCGTTGATGGTGAGATCCCGGCGCTTGAGGTCCTGCTCCAGAGTCACGTCGGGATCGGCATGGCAGACGAAATCCCCATGGCCAGCGCCGGTCTTGCGCTCGGTACGCGCCAAGGCGTACTCCTCCCGGGTCCGCGGGTGCAGGAAGACGGGGAAGTCCCGCCCGACTTGGCTGAAACCCCGGACCCGCATGTCCGCGACGGTGGCGCCCACCACCACCCAGTCCCGCTCCGCCACTGGCCGTCCGAGCAGCTCGTCGCGCACGGCGCCGCCTACCAGATACCCCTTCATGTCGCGCATGTAGTGTCCCTGCCGTCTATCCGTGCCTCCGCCGCAGCCACCGAAAACATGCGTCGGTCCTCCAGGCGAATCGCGGTCAGGGTGCGCCCCCAGACGCAGCCGGTGTCCAGACCCACTGCTTGCGCTTCGCCGGTGGCACCATCCAGCGCTGCCCAATGGCCGAAGAAGACGGTCTTGCGGATCCGCGATGGATAGCCGAACCAGGGTTGGAACCCCGGCGGCAGGCCTTGCAGGTCTCCTTTGTGGCTGAACTCCATGCGCCCTTCAGCGTCCACCAGACGCATGCGGGTGAAGTAGTTGACGATGACGCGATGCCGACCCATGCCGACCAGGGCATCATCCCATAGCGAGGGTTCGTTGCCGTACATGGCCTGGAAGAACTGCCGATGGCCGCCGCCACGCACCACGTCTTCCACTTCGCGCGCCTTGTCGCGAGTAGTGTCGAGGTCCCAGATGTGCGGGATGCCGGCGTGGGCCACGACCAGGTCGTCGTCTTCGATCAGCAGCGGTCGATGACGCAGCCAGTCCGCCAGCTCGAGACAATCCGGGGCAGCGAGCAGATCGCCCAGGGTGTCGCTGTCGCGATGGGGATGGCCGCCGTAGACCAGGGCCAGGAAGTGCAGGTCGTGGTTGCCGAGCACACCGGCGAAGCGCTTGCCGAGACCCTGTGCGAAACGCAGCGTGGCAAGGGAGTCGGGACCGCGGTTGATCAGATCGCCCACGCACCACAACGCATCGTCGGCGCCGAAACCTACCTTCTCGAGCAGCGCCTCGAGGCTGCCGAAGCAGCCCTGAAGGTCGCCGACGAGGTACGTGGCCATGCGGGTTCAATGCACCGCGTTTGGCGCTTCCAGGGAGAAGACGTCGATGGACACATGGAACGTTTCGCCGTCGTCGTCGCGGAATTCGTAGTGGCCCTGCATGGTGCCTACGGCGGTTTTCAGTACGCAGGCGCTGGTGTAGCGGAACGCCTCGCCGGGAGCGATGCGCGGCTGATTGCCTACCACGCCAGGGCCACGCACCTCTTGGTCTACGCCGTCGCCATTGGTAATGAGCCAGTAGCGGTTGAGCAGCTGGGCAGCCTGGGCACCCTGGTTGGCGATGGTGATGGTGTAGGCGAACACGTAGCGCGGTTCCGACGGATCCGACTCCGAAGCGACAAACCTGGTTTCGACGCTGACCTCGAACCCTCTCATCGGCGCTCTCTTCCGGCCGCGCTTCCGGCCGCATGCCGTTGGGCGCATTGGTTGGCGATAGCGACGAAGTCCTGCACGGTCAAATTCTCCGCCCGAAGGCCAGGGTCGATGCTTACGGCGCTCCAATCGGGCGCTAGGGATTTTAAGGCATTGGCAAGGACTTTTCGGCGCTGTGCGAAACTCGTGCGCAGCACGGTGTGCAGCATGTCCATGGGGCACGGCTCGCGCTGCCGAGGCGTCAGGCGAACGAAGGCCGAATGCACCTTGGGCGGCGGCCAGAAGCTGTCGGCGGCGACGCCGAACAGGGTTTCGATCCGGCAATGGTACTGGGCGATCACGGACAGCCGGCCGTAGGTCTTGGTACCGGGCGACGCGGTCAGGCGGTCGGCGACTTCCGCCTGCAGCATGACGTGCAGATCCGCCACCACGCCAGCGACGCCGAACATGCGATCGAGCAAAGGCGTGGCGATATTGTAGGGCAGGTTGCCGACGATGCGGCACCGATTCTTCGTACCGGGGCGGCCGATCAGCCCGTCCAGGTCTACCCGCAAGGCGTCGGCGCGGACGACATTCACGTCGGGGCACCGCGCCCGCAGCCCAGCGGCCAGCTCCTGGTCGATCTCCACCGCAGTCACCGAACCCGACTCCGCGCATAGGCGTTTGGTGAGAGCGCCGGTGCCCGGGCCGATCTCCAGAACGTGGTCCGTTTCGGCCAGCCGCAACGCTGCGAAAATGCACTCGATCACCTCCGCATCGGTGAGGAAGTGCTGGCCGAAGCGCTTACGAACCGGCACCGTCCGGCGCGGCCTCGTTGTCCTGGACTTCGTCGAGGCTGGCCAAGCGTTCCTCCACGAATGCCTCGTCGCGGATTTCCCGCAGCCACTCTTGCAGACGTTCCTCGAAGCGGCGCGAATGCAGCACCCGGGTGGCGTAGTCCCGACGCGCGTCGTCGCTGGCGTCCTGCTGCCGCCGGCCCAGAACTTCCAGGATGTGCCAGCCGAACTCCGAACGGAAGGGCAGGGACAGTTCGCCGACCTCGGCGGCCTGCATCGCGGCTTGGAACTCGGCTACGAACTGATCGGCGCTGCTCCAGCCCAGGTCGCCACCGGCCAGCGCGGAGCCGGGATCTTCGGAGTGCTCCTTGGCCAGTTCCACGAAATCCTCGCCGGCCAAGATGCGTTCGCGCAGGGCCTCGACGGCGATGCGAGCTTCCTCGTCCGTGCGGATGGCGGATGGCTTGAGCAGGATGTGCCGCACCAGAGTCTCGTCCGCCCGCTGCTGGGACGCGCCGCGCTGGTCCAGCAGCTTGACGATATGGAAGCCGGAGGCGTTGCGCAGGGGTTCGGCGACATCGCCGATTGCCATTTCCGGCACCAGCTCGGCGAACAGGCTTGGGATGCGGCTGGCCTTGCGCCAGCCGAGGTCGCCGCCTTCGAGCGCGGTGGACGCCGACGAATGCTCCACGGCCAAGGCGGCGAAGTCGGCACCGTCGCGCAGCTCGGCGACGACGGCCTCGGCGTCGGCGCGCACTGCCCCCAACTCCTTCTGGGAAGCGCCTGCCGGCAATGGCAGCAGGATGTGGCCCAAGCGGTACTCGTCGGAGATCTGCTCGGCGAAGAACGGCGAGGCGATGAGATCCTCGATATCCTGTTCGGTGATGTAGACCCGGCGGTTGACCACGTCTCGCTGCACCCGGTCGACGGTAAGCTGGCGTCGCACCTGGTCGCGAAAGCCGCGGTAGGAGATGCCTTCCTCGCCAAGGGCCTCGATGAACTGCTCGATGTTCATGCCGTTTTGCGCGGCGTAGCTGCCCACCGCTTGAGTCAGCGTCTCGTCGTCCAGGACGACGCCGCGCCGTTGCGCTTCCTGCAGCTGAATGCTCTCCAGCACCAGCCGCTCCAGAATCTGCTCCAAGATGGCATCCCGGGGCGGGATCTGCGTCTGTCCATCGGCCTGCAGCCGCTGTATCACGGCCTCGTACCGTTCGAGCACTTCGCTGGCGAGCACTACGTCGTCGTTGACGACGGCGACGATGGCGTCGATGGTCTTCGGCGCTGCGGCCGAGGCGAGCGCGACGGCTAGACAAGCGCCGCTCAACGCCTTCATGCACAGGGTTCTTCGCTTGGCAAGCATGGGGATCATCTGCTGTCTTCCTCTCGTCGATAGCCCTTTATGCCACGTTCCAGCCGGGAATCAAGCTTGGTGCCGAATCCAGCCAGACCGCGAAACACCACCTGCACTTGCAGACCGCCGTCCGCCTCCAGGTTCGGCGTCAGCCGGTTCCTCGACGCGTCGATGGTCTCGTGCCAGAGAACCTTCACTTCCAGGCAGCAGCTGGCGTAGCCGATGCCGGCGAAGCCTTCGATCATTTGACCGAAACGCCAGTCGTGGTTCCATCGTCCGAAGGCGCTCCACGGTCCTGCCAGCGGCCAGTGGAAGGAGAAATCGGTCTGGTCGATGCCGGCCAGGGCGCGACGCCGGTAGCCGAGGTTGACGACACGGCGATGGCCGCGCCGATAGGATATGCCGAAGCCCACTTCGTCAAGGTCGTTGTCGTTGGCGTCCCAGGCCAGCGTGGAGACGAGTCGCGTATTGCCCAGCGTGGCCCGCAGTTCGCCAGCCAGGGCAGATGCGCGCTGCCTCTCGTCGCTGCCGGGCCGGCCGTTCAGCGCCACTCGGCGGTGGTCGAGATAGGCGATGGCGCCGACGCTCGCCGCCAGTCGCTCCTGGCCAGCGACGGTCAGCAGCCGCGACGTGACGCCGGCCGAGATCTGATTGGCGTCGCCGAAGCGGTCCAGACCGGCGAATCGGTTGTCGCGGAAAAGCTGGCGATAGGAGAACGTCAGCCGGGCGGCATCGAAGCGCGGCAGGTCGTTCTGGTCGGCATAGGACTGGTACAGATAGTACAGCCTCGGTTCCAGGGTCTGGATGCCTTCGCCACGGACGAAATCGCGCTCGAAGAACAGGCCGCCGTCGATGCTGGCGAGCTGGATATCGCGCTTCGGCCGCGGTTCGATGCCGGCCGGGAGGAGGGCCAGATCGTAGCGCGTATGGCGGCTGCCCGCCGCCAAGTTCAGGAACCCCCAGGATCGAGACAGCAGCAGCCGCAAGCGCGGTTCGAGATGCGCCCGTCGGCCGGCAGCCGCGGCGAGGCCGGTGGCATGGGAGCGGCCTCGGAACGAGGTCCAGGCTGCGCCCAGCGACCAGGCCAGCGGCCCCCACAGATCGCCGGCGTAGGCGATGTTGGCCTCCGGCAGACGCCGATAGGGTTCCAGGCCCGGCTCCAAGCGCTGGAAGCCCTGGGCCCACAGTCGCGCCAACAGGCCGCCCCGGGCGTATTCCAGTTCGCCCCGTCGTTCCAACGACACTTGGCCGTTCACCGCGAGTTCCGAGCCAAGGTCGAGGAAGTAGTCGTTGTCGCTGACTGCGGCGTAGTCCAACCGCGTCCGCAGCCGCCCGATTCGGGCGCGATGATCGGCGGTCAGCAGCCAGCGGTCCGCGGGCGCGAAGGCGGACTCGGCACCGCCTTCGGCGAGGAAGTCCGAACGCGAAAGCTCGCCATCGTAGTCGTCGTCTTGCGCTAAGAACGCACCGCCGATCTCGTTGTCGGACCAGCCGTTCTTGTGCCGAAACTCCGTTTCCAGGCCAGTGCCGCGGGCGCCGATCAGCCGCGGCGTCAGCGTGGCGTCGTAGTTCGGGGCGAGGTTGAGATAGTAGGGCAGCGTCACATCCAAGCCGTCGCTGCCGTCGTAGCCGATGTTGGGGAACAGGAAGCCGGTCGCTCGCTCTGCGCTGATGGGAAAGCGGGCGTAGGGGAGGTAGAACACCGGCACGCTGCCAAGGGTCAGCCGAACATGGCGGGCGGTGGCGAATGCCTCGCCTTGGTCGATGCGGATCGCCTTCGCGCCCAGCTGCCAGGTTTTCTTGCCGGGCGGGCAGCGGGTAAGGGTGGCGGTCGAGAGCTGCAGCGTGGCGTCGTTTCGGTGGATTCGCGCCGCATGGCCGCGCAACTCGAGATCGGCCAGCACGAACTCGGCGTCGGCCAGGGACGCGCTGCCGCCGGCCAGACTGACGACAGCTTTTCTCCCCCGCGCCTGCAGACCCGGCTCGCGAAGATGCGCGACGCCCGGCACCCGCGCCAGGGCGGCTGGCTCGTCGATTGCCAGGGTGTCGGCCCTCAGCAGGCGGTCGCCTTGGCGCACGGCGACGTCGCCAGTCGCGGTGGCGTGTGCGTCGATGTACGATTCCAGCGCCCCGGCGGTAAGCTCGATGGCGTCCGAATCCTCCACTGGCGGCAGCGGCGGCACGACATAGACGCCGGCGCAGTACCAGTGCCGGCGGGCATCGGATCGCCACAAGGATTCGGCTAGCCCCGCAGCGGGTCGCCACAGGGATCCGACCAGCCCCCCAGTAGCTGCCGTGGGCTCGGCAGCCGACGCCCACGGCGCCATCGCGGCCAGCAGCAGCCATCGGGCAGTGTCAATTCCGCGTCGCGTTGGCGACAATCGCTCCATGCGCATGCCAGCCGAACTTCCAGCCTGGATCCAGGCGACGCTTGCCGACGTCTTGCCGGCAGCCGCCCTAGGCGAGCAGCCGGGCTTCGACCTGATCCGCCTGCCGGCGGAGGCCAGCACACGCAGCTTCTTTCGCGTGGTCCCTCGCGTCGCCAAGGGCGCGTCCACTTTCATCGCCATGCACTCGCCGCCGAAAACCGAGGATAACCCGCGCTACATCCGCTTGGCGGCGCTGTTTCGCGCACATGGTCTGGCCACGCCCCAAGTCCATGCCGCCGATCTCGCCCGCGGCTTCCTGCTGCTCGACGATCTCGGCGAACGCGACTTCGAGGCCGCCTATGCCGCTGGCGAAGTGGACGCGCCCCTCGACGCCGCAATCCGCGACCTAGTAGCGCTGCAAGCCGTCGTCAGCGACGATATTCCGCCCTATACCGCGGCTCGGTTCGCCGACGAACTGGCGATCTTCACGCACTCCCTGGTAGGACGGCTGCTCGAGCTGGCAGTGCCCGACCACTTCGCCGCCGCAAGAGAGGCGCTGATCGCAGCCACCCAAAGCGTACCGCAATGCACCGTGCATCGCGACTACCACTGCCGCAATCTGCTGTGGCGCACCGACGGCACGGTGGGTATCGTGGACTTCCAGGATGCCCTGGTCGGCCCGGCCAGCTACGATCTCGCTTCGCTGCTGCGGGACTGCTACCACGAGTTCGGCGAGGCCGCGCTGGCGCACTGGCAGCGACGCTATCTCGATCTGGCCGATCTCGACTGCGATGCGGCCACCTTCAGCCGCGCCGTCGATCTCACCGCGATCCAGCGCCAGCTCAAGGCGGTGGGCATCTTCGCCCGTCTCTATCTGGACCGCGGCCGGCGCCGCCACATCGGCGACATCGTGCCGGTGCTGGGCCGCATCGCGCGGCTCGGCCGCCGCTATTCCGAAACCACCGCGCTGGCCGAATGGCTCGCCAGCGACGTGCTGCCCTGCGCGGCTCGACGAATCGCGGCGCTGCCGTGAAGGCCATGATTCTCGCCGCCGGCCGGGGCGAACGGCTGAACCCCCTCACCGAGCGCATCCCCAAGCCGCTGATTCCCATAGCCAGCGAGCCGCTGATCGCCCACCAGCTGCGCTGGCTGCACCGCGCCGGCATCACCGAGATCGTCGTCAACGTCCATCACTTGGGCGAGCAGATCGAACGCAGCTTGGGCAGCGGCGCGGACTTCGGTGTGCGCATCCGCTACAGCCGGGAACCGCAACTGCTCGACACCGGCGGCGGCGTCAAGAACGCCTTGGCGCATCTCGGTCCGGAACCGTTCGCGGTGCTGAACGGCGACATCTGGACCAGCTACCCGTTCAGGAACCTGCTCGCCGCCGCGCCCGAGCAAGCGCACCTAGTGCTGACGCCCACGCCGCCGCACAAGCCCAGTGCCGACTTCCGCCTGCAAGCCGGTCGGGTTCTGCGCGGCGACGGCGACGATCTCACCTATTGCGGCATCGCGGTGCTGACCCCGGCGTTGTTCGCCGACTCTCCGCAAGGCCCCTTCTCCCTGCGCGAGCTGTTCTTCCGCGCCGCTGCCGAAGGTCGGCTTGCCGGAGAGATCTTCGACGGCACCTGGATCGACATCGGCACACCCGAAGAACTCAAGCGGGTGCGGCGGCTGACGCTGTAGCCGCTCGGCTACAGCAGCGGCACACCGCTCAGCCAGCGGTGCCCCCAGAGCGCCAGCGCGTAGGCGATCACACCAGCCAGGATCGGCAGCCACAGTTCTGGCCATGCCAGTCGATTGCGACCGGCGACGATGGCGGCGAAGGGCACGTTGGACGTCGCCGAGGCGAACGCCTGCCAGGCATCACCTAGCTGCGCGGCCCGCTTGCGGTCGATGGCCGCGGCGCCGATCAGCGACAGCGCCCCGAGGCTGCCGAAGAAGACCAGCGACGCCGCATCGCCGTTGGCGACCGTGTGCGTCGCTGCCCACAGCAGGATGCTCCACTGCAACGGATGCCGGGTGACGCGCAGCAGCCCGCGCGGCTCGCCGCCGACGCTGTTTTCAAGGCCCACCATGGTCGGATTGCGGACTAGGAAGCTGCCGATCAGAAACACGAACGCCACCGGCATCAGTACTAGCGACACCCAGCGCAGCGCCTCGTTCGGCCCCCACAGCAGCGGCCCCGGACGAATGTCGTTGTAGGCGAAGATTTGCCATAGGAAGGCGGCGATGGCAATCAGCGAGTAGAGCGGTAGATAGCCCCGACCGAGTTTGCGGACCAGCAACGGCCGCAGCCGCGTACTGCTGATGCCGAGGTGCGTGCCGACGAACAGCACCGCTGCGAGCAGGAGTTCGACCATGGCGGATCCCTGTTTACGAACTTGGCGATAGTAGGCACCCCGCCGATGCCCATTGCAATCCCCCTCTCCCCCCGTCCCCCTCTCCCCCCTCCCCCGACGAGCGGATGCTGCACCGTTGAATAATAGATCCCTCGCCGGCATCCTTCTTCATTCCGCCAGCGCAACGGGTTGCGCTGGCCGCTCAAGGCCGCGACCCCGCCGCGGCGAGGTCGCGCATCTGTCGCCCAACGACATAGCCGCGGACCTAGCCATCGGAGAGTCGCGCCTTGCCCCGCAGAGGTCGAGCTTCCGCAGCGTCCAACGGGCTTCGTCTTCCATCTCGTCGAGAGTCGCCGGGATGGGGCCGGCGATGGCGTTTGCCGATCCGTCGGCGAGCGCGGCCCGGACACAGCCTTTCGAACATCTCGCCTGGATCGGGTTCTTTCCGCCGCACTGCTTCCCGAAGCGCCGTTACAGAATGAGGCCGACCGGCGTAGAATGCGCCACGACTTCGCGGATCGCCGTTCGTTCGCCATGCAGCCCTGGATCGCGCCTTCCATCCTCGCCGCGGACTTCGCCCGACTCGGCGAAGAGGTGGACGACGTGCTGGCGGCGGGCGCGGATCTCGTCCATTTCGACGTCATGGACAACCACTACGTGCCAAACCTCTCCGTCGGCCCGCTGGTGCTCGAATCCCTGCGCCGGCACGGACTGGCACGGGTGGACGTGCATCTCATGGCCAAGCCCGTAGATCGGCTGATCGGCGACTTCATCAAAGCCGGCGCCGATTTCATCTCCATCCACCCCGAAGCCAGCGAGCATCCGCACCGTTCGCTGGGGCTGATCCGCGAAGGCGGTGCCAAGGCCGGGCTGGCGTTCAATCCCGGTACGCCTATCGCCTTCCTGGAACCGCTGATCGAGGCCGTGGATCTGGTGCTGGTAATGTCGGTGAACCCGGGCTTCGGCGGCCAGGCGTTCCTCCCGTCCAGCCTGGCCAAGGTTCGCGCCGCTCGGCGGCTGATCGATGCCAGCGGACGCGAAATCCGCTTGCAAATCGACGGCGGCATCCAGCGCGACACCATCGCCGCCGCCTTTGCGGCCGGCGCGGATACCTTCGTCGCCGGCTCCGCCATCTTCGGTGCACCGGCCAGCGGCGGCACCCGGATGGATGACTACCAGGCGGTGATCGCAGCACTGCGCCGCGAACTCGACGCACAGCGCCCGTGAGCCGCCCGGCCTATTCGGCGTATCTGTTCGACCTCGACGGCACCCTGGTCGATACCGTGCCCGATCTCATGCGGGCGCTCAACCATGCCTTGGCGAGCGCCGACCTCGGCGCGGTGGACGAGGCGCTGACGCGGCATTGGGTAGGCCACGGCGTGCGCGCCATGCTCGCCGCGGCCTTGGACTACCACCGTGTCACCCTGCAACCGGCCGGCGTGGAGCGCTTGGCCGCAGCCTGCGTCGAGCATTATGCAGCCCACATAGCCAACCACTCGGCGCCGTATCCGACGGTGGTGGAAACCTTGGGCATCCTTGCCGCACGAGCACCCTTGGCCGTGGTCACCAACAAGCCAGCCGAACTGACCGACCGCCTGCTGGCGGCCCTCGACTTGACGCGGTTCTTCTCCGTCGTGGTGGGTCGAGGAGCCACCGCTCGGGCCAAGCCGGACGCCGAGCCGGCGCTGCATGCCTGCGAACGGCTGGGCATGAAACCGGCCGCGACGTTGTTCGTCGGCGATTCCGAGACCGACGTAGCCTGCGCTCGGGCGGCGGGCTGCCCGGTGGTGGTCTACCGCTACGGCTACAACCACGGCAAGGCGCCGGACAGCCTCGGCGCGGACGGGGTCGTTGATTCGTTCCGCGATCTGGTCTAAGGTCGCGCCTTCCTCGATTCGCATCGGCAGTCGAACGTGCAGTGCGAGAAGGCCCGCTTCGCCTACGAAGCTTACCCGCGTTGGCGATGATCCCTCTTGGCCCCTTTTGGGACCGTCTCCACCTGCGTCTTCTCCAGCTACCCGGTCGATTGCCAGATGAACCAGCACGAATTCGATAGTCTTGTCCGCCAGGGCTACTCCCACATTCCCGTAGTTCACGAGATACTGGCCGATCTCGAAACACCGCTGTCCACCTATCTCAAGCTCGCCGACGCGCCGTTCTCCTATCTGTTGGAATCCGCGGCCCAAGGCGGGGAGAAGTGGGGGCGTTATTCGATCATCGGCCTGCCGGCGCGCACCGTCATCCGGGTATGCGGCGATCGCCTGACCGTGGAGGAGAACGGTGCTGTCGTCGAGGAAACGCAAACCGACGATCCCCTGGCAGCCATTGAAGCCTACAGCCGCCGCTTCAATGTCCCCGACCCGCCCGGCCTGCCACGCTTCTTCGGCGGCCTAGTGGGCTATTTCGGCTACGATACCATCCGCTACCTGGAGAAGCGCCTGCGCCACGGAGCGCCACCGGACGATCTGCACACCCCGGACATCCTGCTGATGGTGTCCCAGGATGTGGTCATCTTCGACAACGTCTCCAGCCGCATGAAGCTCGTCACCTTGGTGGATTCCGCCCAGCCCAAGGCCTTGCGCGAAGCACGGGATATTCTTGAAGCGCGGGCCGGGAAGCTGGACGCGGCAGCCCCGAAAATCCCGGCGGCCAGGGCCAATGCGCTGGTGGAGGAAAGCGACTTCCAATCCACCTTCGGGCGCGGCCCGTTCCTGGACGCGGTGGCGCGCATCCGCGACTACATCCGCGCTGGCGATGTCATGCAGGTGGTGCTGTCCCAGCGCATGTCGATCCCGTTTGCAAGCCCGCCCATCAACCTCTACCGAGCGTTGCGCAGCCTGAACCCGTCCCCCTACATGTACTTCATGAACTTGGACGGCTTCCATATCGTCAGCTCGTCGCCAGAGATTCTGGCGCGGGTGGAGAGCGGCACCGTCGTCAACCGCCCGCTGGCCGGCACCCGCCGCCGGGGTCGGACCGAGGCGGAGGATCGGGCCATGGAAGCGGAACTCGTCAACGACCCCAAGGAGATCGCCGAGCACTTGATGCTGATCGACCTCGGTCGCAACGACGTCGGCCGGGTGGCGAAGATCGGCAGCGTGGAGGTGACAGAGCAGTTCGTCGTCGAGCGCTACTCCCACGTCATGCATCTTTCCTCCAACGTCGTCGGCCAGCTCCAGGCGGGCAACGGCGCCATCGACGTGCTGCGCGCCACGCTGCCGGTCGGCACGCTGTCCGGGGCGCCGAAGATTCGCGCCATGGAAATCATCGACGAGCTCGAACCGGTCAAGCGCGGCATCTACGGCGGCGCGGTGGGCTATCTGGCCTGGAACGGCAACATGGATACCGCCATCGCCATCCGCACCGCCATCGTCAAGGACGATACGCTCTACATCCAGGCCGGCGGCGGCGTGGTGGCGGATTCCGTGGCGCGATTGGAATGGAAGGAGAGCATGAACAAGGGCCGGGCCATCTTTCGTGCCGCCCGCATGGCGGAATCTTCGTTTCGAGAGATGGATTGAGGGCGCTCGGGAGCGCGAATGGACGGGCGGCGAACCACCGGACGGTAGCCCCGATGAATGGGACGAAGCGTGGTGCGACTGGCTGGTCAATGCCAGTGCGACTTTCCCTTCGCGGCACCGGCGAGCGGACGCGGGCGGCGAGGAACGAGGCGAAGCGCTTGGACGTCTACCAGTCGAAGCGGCAACGGCGCGGGTTGGCGCGTTGACGACGCAAGCACGAACGGCGGGACCGAAACAGGAATCGGCGACCGACACGGACACGATCGTCCGTGGAATGCGGTGCGATGCCCCGTTGGGACGCGGACGACCCGAGCGTCTCCCCGTTTACATCAAGGAGCGGCCCTTCAAAAACTTGGGGGTCGGCGTGGATGACGAGGATGTAGTCCTCTGCAACGAGCCGAACGGCAAGCGCACCTCTGCGAAGCCTGTCGCAGGTGCGGGCTGGTGCGCATCATAGGTGCGACGACGGGGAGACGATACCGCCGGCGAGTGGATCAGCTACGACTTGTGCAACTTCGTCGCCCATGAGTGTGCGACTTCCTGGCTCTAGTCGCGCCCACGCGAACTCCGAATGCCTAGTGGCCGGCGAAGCCGTGCGCGGCGGCGTAGGCGCGGCGCGTGTTCGGCGCGACGCTGGCGGCGAGCAAGTTCATCGACCTAGCCGAAGAACTTGAGCGCCGCCAAGAGCAGCGTGGCGGTGGCGACCTGCGCCGCGAGGATTCTCATGGTCAGCTCGGCCTTGAGCGCCGCGAGGCCCGACTTCGTCGTCAGGTCGTCGTTCTGCTCGCGGAGCGTTTCGGCGATGAGCCGGGCGCGCGCATGGTCGTCGGGTGCCGCCTCGAAGGCTTCGACGAAAGCGAGCGTCGATGGTGCGGGCCATATGCAGTCTGCCTGAAGAGTTGCCGATAGGTGCGACTATCGGACACTGTTCCGGTCTCGCCAAGTCCAACGCCGCGCAAGAACGCGGGCCTTCATCCGGCGGTCAGCGCCGCCTTTGCTCGGCAACGAAGGCCGCGATCTCCCCTACCCCGCCCGTTTCGCGAGAGTCCCCGAATGGGAACGCGGCTTCCCGACAGCCTCCCCATTTAGTCCGTTGCGCATTTTTGTCGCAACTCTCAGGCGTGCCCGCACACGCTCTGCCGTGCGCCGCCAACAATCGCAGCACCATAGGGTGGTCCCGCCTACAACAAGCGCTCAAGAGCCGCGTGGTCGGCCTTTGGTCGCCCTTTCCTGCGGGCACCCTCGACGAGACGCGGCGCTGCGTTGTTGTACTGCGCCGTGGACGTGCCGTAGTCCATGTCGCGGCGCACGGGCATCGCGGGCGCGGCAATGGGTGGCCCCCGAACGCACCCGCGCTCACGTTGGGTCTCGGCGAAGGCGGCCTGCTATGCGCCGGCCGCCAAGCGCTTCTGCTGCTGGCGATCGAGCCGCTCGGCAGCGGCACATCGAACTCCGCGTTCAGCCGCGCCACGATCTGGGCGAGGGTCGGCGTCCCGGTTTGCGGGATGCCCGAACTCGCGCGCCACCGGCAACGCCTGCCGCTTCCTGGATTCCCTGCGCACGTTCTCCGTCCAGGTGGACGTGCATCTGCGAACGCCTTGGCGTTCGACCAGTTCACGGCTGACTTCGAGGACGCCTGCGCCCGCCTCGGCATCCCGCTCGCCGTGGCGCCGCCGAGACGCCCGCAGTGGAACGGCTTCGTGGAGCGCGCCAGCGGCGTCGCGCGGACGGGGTTGTGGAGCTTTCGCCGCCCTCGACGACTGCATCCGCTGCTGCAGCGACGAGCGGCCCCGCGCGAGCATCGACATGACGACGCCCAGAGAATGCTGCGCCACCCTGCCGGAGGGTGCCTGAGAAGTCCTGAGCCCGGACAGCCTGAAGCCGCGATTGATAGAGGTTCCCAATGGGTGGAACGGCATGTCCAGAGGCATTTCCGGTAAAAGGGTTGGCGATGGCCCGTCGATAGCCTCGGTACGGAGCACCCCAGCGTGGGTTAGTATGGCTGTCCTGGATTGAAGGAGCAGGCGACATGTCTTTCCGAAGCGAAGTCCGGCAATGGCTGGACGCCAACTGCCCGACCAGTTGCCGAGGTCCCGGCGAAGTGCCCGGCGGCGGCACCAAGGTGCCGATGACGGACGACCAGCGGCTGTGGCTGGAACGCTGCGCGCAACGGGGCTTCTCCGTGCCGACCTGGCCGGAGCAATACGGCGGCGCCGGACTGGACAAAGAGCGCTATGTGGTGCTGCTCGAGGAGATGCGCTCGCTGGGCGTCCGCGCCCCGGTGTCCGGCATGGGCACCACGATGATCGGCCCGACGCTGCTGGAGTACGGCGCGGAAGAGCAGAAGGCCCGCCACCTGCCGCCGATCGCCCGCGGCGAGGCGTGGTGGTGCCAGGGCTATTCCGAACCCGGCTCCGGTTCGGATTTGGCCTCGCTGCGCACCCGCGCCGAGGACAAGGGCGATCACTTCGTGATCAACGGCCAGAAGATATGGACCTCCGGCGCCCACAACGCGGACTGGATCTTCTGTCTGGTGCGCACCGATCCCGACGTGCCCAAGCACGAGGGCATCAGCTTCCTGCTGTTCACCATGAACCAGCCCGGCGTCACCGTGCGTCCGATTCGCCTGATCTCCGGCGCCTCGCCCTTCTGCGAGACTTTCTTCGACAACGCCATCGCCCAAAAAGACGACCTGATCGGCGGCCTCAACAAAGGCTGGACGGTGGCCAAGCGTCTGTTGCAGCACGAACGCTCCGGCATCGGCATGCTGGCGAGTGGCGAAAACCGCGAATCCGGTTCCGAACTGCACGATCTCGCACGGCAGTACGCCGACCAAGAGCGGGGCCGCCTCGTCGATCCGGTGCTGCGACAGACCATTGCCGGCCACTATATCGACAGCCAAGCGTTCCGGCTGACCCAGCGCCGCACGGTGGAGGAATCCCAGGGTTCCACGCCAGGACCGGCCACCTCGATCTTCAAGTACTACGGCGCCAACCTGCGCAAGCAGCGGGCCGAGTTGCAGGTGGCCATGATGGGCACCCGCGGCGTCGGCTGGGAAGGCGCTGAATTCAGTTCCGGCGAACTGGCCATGACGCGCACTTGGCTGGCCGGCAAGGCCGGCTCCATCGCTGGCGGCAGCAACGAAGTGCAGTTGAACATCATTGCCAAGCGGGTGCTGGGCTTGCCGGATTGACGGTCGCGCCACTTGCCAGTGCCAACCGGTTCGCATAAGTTGCGCCCTGCATTGAACCACGACCAGGAGCATTCCATGAATCACGCAACCCAGTTCTACATTGACGGCCAGTGGGTCGAGCCTAGCACCGGCGACCGGCTCGATGTCGTCAACCCGGCCACCGAGGAAGCCATCGGCGCAGTGGCCTTGGGGGGAGTCGAGGACGTCGATCGCGCCGTCGCCGCGGCAGTGGCCGCCTTCGACACCTACTCGCAAACCACCCGCGAGCAGCGCGTCGAGCTGTTGCAGCGCATCATCGACATCTACAAGACGCGCATCGGCGACGTGGCCAGCGTCATCAGCCAGGAGATGGGGGCGCCCATGGCGCTCGCCAAGGCCGCCCAGGCTCCGGCCGGCCTCGGCCACTTCATCTCCACTCTGAACGTGCTCAAGACCTTCGCGTTCGAGGAAGACCTCGGCTCGTCCCGGGTCATGCGCGAACCGGCCGGCGTCTGCGGCCTGATCACGCCTTGGAACTGGCCCATCAACCAGATCGCCTGCAAGGTGGCCCCGGCGCTGGCAGCCGGCTGCACGATGGTGCTGAAACCGTCCGAGGTGGCCCCGTTCAACGCCATTCTGTTCGCTGAGATACTCGACCAGGCGGGGGTGCCGGCCGGCGTCTTCAACCTCGTCAACGGCGACGGCCCCACGGTCGGCGCGGCCATTTCCTCGCATCCCGACGTAGACATGGTCTCCTTCACCGGTTCCACTCGCGCCGGCATCGAGGTCGCCCGCAATGCCGCGCCCTCGGTCAAGCGCGTCGCCCAGGAGCTCGGCGGCAAGTCCGCCAACATCATCCTCGACGATGCCGACTTCGCCGCCGCCATCGCCCGGGACGTATTCGGCATGTGTACCAACTCCGGCCAGTCCTGCAACGCGCCGTCGCGGATGCTGGTGCCCAACGAGCGCATGGACGAGGCCGCCGCCATCGCCAAGTCGGCCGCGCAGAAGGTGAAGGTGGGAGATCCCAACGCCAAGGACACTACCATCGGCCCGGTGGTCTCCGCGGCGCAGTTCGACAAGATCCAGGGTCTCATCGAGAAGGGCATCAAGGAAGGCGCGAAGCTCGAATGCGGCGGCCTCGGCCGTCCGGATGGCCTGAACGCGGGCTACTACGTCAAGCCGACGGTGTTCTCCCACGTCAGCAACGGCATGACCATCGCCCGGGAGGAGATCTTCGGCCCGGTATTGTCGCTGATCGGCTACCAGAACGACGATGACGCGGTGCGCATCGCCAACGACACCAGCTACGGCCTGTCCGGCTACATTTCCTCCGGCAACACCGAGCGCGCCCGCCGCGTGGCCCGTCGCATCCGCACCGGCAACGTGCATCTGAACGGCGCGCCGGTGGACAACAAGGCGCCCTTCGGCGGCTACAAGCAGTCCGGCAACGGCCGGGAGTGGGGACGCTACGGCTTCGAGGAGTTCCTCGAGGTCAAGGCGATCATGGGCTACAGCGGCTGAACGCATCCGGGCGCGGCTGCGGTTCGCGATCGCGCCCGGGCCGAGTTCAGCTGGGCATGCCGCATCGCCCGTGGCTGCGGGCAGTCGCGACGGTTCGCGGTCGCGGCGCCCGGGCCGACTTTGGCCCTCCGATTGCTCGAACGCTTCGTGGATGGCGTAGAAAGGAATCGCCAGCGTTCCGTCCGAAAACGACGCCTGCTCGCCGGAATACACGAGGCAGGGCGTCAGTGAACGCATCCGGCGCAATCCGGCAAGCAGACGGGCCTGGTAGGTTGCCGCGGCCTTGATCTCCACGGCTGCCAGGTTGCGTCCTTGCGGGTACAGCAGGTCCACCTCGTTGCCGTTGCTGTCGCGGTAGAAATACAGCGCAGGCGCTCGGCCGCGATTCGACTGCTCCTTGAGGAACTCCACCATCACGAGGTTCTCGAACAACTGCCCCGCGAGAGGGTCCCGATTCGCTTGCCCGGGGCTTTCGATGCCCAGCAGGTAGCTCAACAGGCCGACGTCGGTGAAGTAGAATTTGGGCAGAATTCACCTGCCGTTTGCCGAAGTTCTCGAAGTAGGGCGGCAGACGGAAGACGATGTAGGAAGCCTCCAGGACGGACAGCCAGTGGCGGATGGTCTTGCTGCCGACTCCGACATCGTTCGCCAGCGAGGCGTAGTCCATCAGCTGCCCCGCCCGACCAGAAAGAAGCCTCAGAAAGCGCTCGAAGGCCGACAAGTTCTTGAGATTGACGAGCTGCCGCACATCTCGTTCGACATAGGTTCGGAAGTAGTTGGACCAAGCGATTGTCGGTCTTTGCCGCTGGTCGTAGATGCGAGGCAGGAAGCCATGGCAGACATAGTCCGCAAAGGAGTCGAAGCGGATGCCGGCGACGGCGAGTTCGCCGATGGAAAACGGATACAGGGTCAGCAGCGCCGTGCGCCCGGCCAGGGATTGGGAAACGTCTTCGCGCAGCAGCAGTTGACGGGATCCGGTGCGCACGAACTGCCCGTTGCGTTTTCGCGGTCGACGACGACCTGGATGTGGCTCAGCAGTTCGGGCGCACGCTGGATTTCATCAAGGACAACATTGCCTCGAAACTGCCCCAGGAACGCCTTGGGATCGTCCTGCGCTCGCTGCCGGACTTCCGGCAACTCCAGAATGGCGTACCCGTAGTCCGGCAGCTCCATCTGCGCCAGGGTGGTCTTGCCGGCCTGCCTCGGCCCGAGAACGGTCACCACGGGATAATCGCCCGTCAGCCGTTCGAGCTCGTTTGCGATCTGTCGCCGAATCATGGTTGGCAGTCTAAATCTACGCAATAAGGGAAGTTGAAGTCCTGTATTGCATAGATTCCAGCTATCGTCGGCTTGCCAACTTCCTTCCCAGGGCGGGCAACCGTGGCACTATACTATCGGCCTCGCGAGCCGGGTTCGCGCACCGACAGAGCGCGGACTCAGGCACTGCGCTTCCCGCTGAACCTTGGATGCCGGAACGCCACCATGATCCTCATGATCGACAACTACGACTCCTTCACCTACAACGTGGTGCAGTATCTCGGCGAGCTCGGCGCTGCAGTGGACGTGCATCGCAACGACGACATCACGCTGGCTGAAATCGAGCGCTTGGCGCCGGAGAAGATCGTCATCTCGCCGGGTCCCTGCACCCCCGACGAAGCCGGCATCTCCATGGATGCGGTGAGAACGTTCGGTGCCGAGGTGCCGATTCTCGGCATCTGTCTTGGCCACCAGAGCATCGGCCAAGCCTACGGCGGCACCGTGCGCCGCGCCCGCGAGGTGATGCACGGCAAGATCAGCGCGATCCACCACGGCGGCCGGGGCGTATTCCGCGGCCTGCCGCCGGCGTTCGACGCCACCCGCTACCATTCGCTGATCGTCACCGACGTGCCCGACTGCCTGGAAGTGACGGCGTGGACCGCCTTCGACGATGGCGGCCCGGACGAGATCATGGGCATCCGCCATCGCCAACATCCGGTGGAAGGTGTGCAATTCCACCCGGAGTCCATCAAGACCCAGGCTGGCTATCGGCTGCTCGACAACTTCCTGCAGGGTGCCGGAAGGGGGAAATTGCATTGAACGTCGCCGAAGCCATCGCCACACTGGTCGCCGGGCAGAATCTTGGCCGCGCCGACGCCAAGGCCGTATTCGACGCCATCATGGGTGGCGCAGCCACTCCAGCGCAGATCGCCGCCGTGCTCGTCGGCCTCAAGGCCAAGGGCGAGACGGTAGAGGAAATCGCCGGCGCCGCCGAAGCCATGCGCGCCGTATCCACCAAGGTGATCGTCGATGCGCCCCGTCTGCTGGACACCTGCGGTACCGGCGGCAGCGGCGATGCCAAGCGCTTCAACATCTCCACCGCGGCGGCGTTCGCGGCGGCGGCGGGCGGCGCCCAGGTGGCTAAGCACGGCAACCGGGCCATGTCCAGCCTAAGCGGCAGCGCCGATGTGCTCGAGGCCGCCGGCGCCGACCTCGACCTTGCGCCGGAACAGGTCGGGCGCTGCATCCGCGATGTCGGCGTAGGTTTCCTGTTCGCGCAGAAGCACCATGGCGCCATGCGCCACGCCGGCCCCGTGCGACGCGAGATCGGCATCGGCACCATCTTCAACCTGTTGGGGCCGCTGACCAATCCGGCGGGCGCCAAACGCCATGTCCTCGGCGTCTTCTCACCCGCATGGCAGCGCCCGCTTGCGGAAGTTTGCCGGGCGCTCGGCTCGGAGCATGTGCTGGTGGTACACAGCGACGGTCTCGACGAGCTTTCCATCCACGGCCCCTCCCAAGTGGTCGAGCTGGCCGCCGGCAGCATCGACGCCTACGAGATAGCGCCGTCGGACTTCGGCATTCGCCAGCGCAGCATCGACGACTTGCGGGCGGACTCTCCGCAGCACAGCCTCACCCTGGTCCAGGCGGCGCTGTCCGGAAGCAACGAAGCCGGCGCCGATATCGTCGCTCTGAACGCGGGTGCCGCTCTCCATGCCGCTGGCATCAGCACCTCCCTGGCCGGCGGCGTCGCCTTGGCCCAGGATGTCATCGCCACCGGCCAAGCGTCGGAGAAGTTCACCGAGTTCGTCGATCTCACGCGCATGATGGGCGAGCTATGAGCCGGGCCGGCATCCTGACCCGGATCGTCGAACACAAGCGGACGGAAATCGCCGCCCGCCGCGGCCGTCGGCCACTCGCCGCGGTGCGTCGGGATGCCGAGACAATGCCGTCCGTGCGCGGCTTCGCCGAAGCGCTCGAATCCACCCGGCCGGCGGTGATCGCGGAGATCAAGCGGGCATCGCCCAGCGCAGGCGTCATCCGTGCCGATTTCGACCCCGCCGCCATCGCCGAGCGATACCAGAATGCGGGCGCAGCCTGCCTGTCCGTGGTCACCGACGAGCGCTTCTTCCAAGGAGCCGACGACCATCTCGCCGCTGCTCGCAGCACCTGCCAGCTGCCGGTGCTGCGCAAGGATTTCGTGGTGGACGCCTACCAAGTCTACGAATCCCGCGCCTTGGGCGCGGATTGTCTGCTGCTCATCGCCGCCCTCCTTGATGATGCGCAACTGGCGGACTTGGCCCAGCTCGGGGCGGAGGTCTCCTTGGACGTGCTGGTCGAAGTCCACAACCGCAGAGAACTGGACCGCGCCCTGGCTCTCGATCCGCGTCTGGTCGGCATCAACAACCGGGACCTGCGGACGTTTGTCACCTGTCTGGATACCACTATCGCCCTGCTCGACGCCGTCCCGGACGGCATGACCGTGGTGACCGAGAGCGGCATCCACAGCCGCGACGATGTGCGCCGGATGCGCGCAGCCGGGATTCACGCCTTCCTGGTAGGTACCGCATTCATGCGCGAACCCGACCCCGGCGCCGCGCTCGAGCGGCTGTTCGGCTAGCCGCCATGGCAAAGATGCAGGCTACCATCGACTGGCTCGGCAAGGTGCGGTTCGAGGGCGTTTCCGGCAGCGGCCATCGCCTGGCCATTGACGGCCCGCCGGAACTCGGCGGCGAAGACGAGGGCATTCGGCCCATGGAACTCATGCTGCTCGGCGTCGGCGGCTGCACGTCCTTCGACGTGATGCACATCCTGCACAAGAGCCGCGAGGACATCACCGGTTGCGTGGCCGAGATCGAAGCCGAACGGGCCGAGACCGAGCCCAAGGTATTCACCCGCGTCCACCTGCATTTTCGCGTTGCGGGCCGTAGCCTGAACCCCGGAAAAGTGGAACGCGCCCTCAAGCTGAGTGCGGAAAAATACTGCTCCGCGGCCATCATGCTCGAACGCGCCGGCGTCGCCGTCAGCCACGACTTCGAGCTGATCGACGACGACGCGACCGCTACGCGGTCGCCCCGCGATTCCGCTGGCGCGCAATCGCCCGTCCCGGAAGGGAACCACGCGACCCCCGCGCAGTCGCCCCGCGATTCCGCTGGCGCGCCATCGCCTAGCCGACGCGATGCGCCGAAGATGGAAAAAATGAGCGTTCGTCCGCCCATGGCCGGGCTGCGCCACGTCGCGTTGCACGCCCGCCACTTCAACGAAACCCTCGCCTTCTACCGGGACCTGCTCGGCATGCAGGTGGAATGGCGACCGGATGCGGACAACGTCTACCTCACCTCGGGCGTGGACAACCTGGCGATCCATCGCGCTGCCGACAAAGCGACCGAAAACGGCCAGCGCCTGGACCACATCGGCTTTCTCGTCGACGAACCCGCCGATGTGGATCGCTGGCACGACCACCTGACCGCCCACGGCGTCCCCGTGGACGCGCCGCCGCGAACCCATCGCGACGGCGCTCGCAGCTTCTACTGCAAGGACCCGGAAGGCGGCACGGTGCAGATCATCCACCATCCGCCGCTGGCGGCGCGTTCGGGGTAGGGCCGGGCGACGCTACCGCGCCGCGTCGGCAAACCTCGAAGGGCGGACAACCCAGCTCCATCCCTCGAATCCGACTGCTCAGCAGCTACCACACCATAGCCCGGCCCACTAAGCCGAGTTCGACAGCTACTCCACCCGCTTCATGCATGTACTGTGCTTGTTGCGGGACAGCCCGGAAAACGAGGTCAAATCAGGACTGTCCGACGACTGATGCAGGTTATGGAATTACGAGGCGTCTTGTCGAAGAACAAGACGAGATTGGTGACGAGCGGAAGGAGCAAGAAAGCCATCCTATTGTTATCCTGCGAGGTTTGCGCCGAATTTCTGCGTTGGGGCCTGAGCTCGACTCGACGAGATCGCAGTACTGCCCAAGAGGGGACGCATATGGCAGCACTCCCAGTCTCCCGTCATCTCTTGAATCGTTGTAATCACAGCACCGCGACTGGCGGGATCGCCGAAATCGACGATTGCATTGCACGGCAATGCAATCTTGTAGCCAAAGATGGTCCATGACCAAGGCGTAGGAGTGGCGGGAGAAAACGGGCCGTTGATGAAGCCAAGAAAAGCCCGAACTTCGAACAAAGCGGTGGGTTCGTTCGGGCAAAGTAAAGCAGTCGATGGCTTGCCGTGCTGTCCTTGAATCCGTTGACAGCGGCTGGTGAAGGTGCGTGGTACGGCTTCGCCACCGCCGAAGGCGCAGCGCGATGCCAACGTTGGAAAGGCAAGGACACTGGATCCATGGAAGTACGCCGCCTTCAATGGATGCAATGACTCCACAAAGGAACCGGCGCTTATCCTCATCTTCGTCATCAAGAAAAATACGTCGAGGGCATCTGCCGAAATTCGCGTTCGGTGTGTCAAGCCAGCGATCCGCGAGCGTATCCGCAGCGGCCACTTCACGGAGATCGTGGGACCTTAAGTCTCGGATTTTTCCTTCAAAGCAGAAGGGGGAGTCATCGGGGGACTGATCGTCAACGCCCTCCTGTCCGTCTCCGTTGAAGATGGAGTGGACTCGATTGAGGAGCGGATCGTCATGCATAGGGATGCCGCCATCGGATCTGATCGCAAGAACAACCCCGATAGTGCATCAATCACTGGCACTGGCTTGTGTGGGCTTGGGACGTTTCGGACATTCGGTCAGCGCCGGGGATCATGGCGGAGTACTCGCTGGGTCGCCATGCCGAGCCGGTGGAGAAGCGTTCGTCGTTGCAGCTATGGGACGCAGTCGTCGATCTCGGCGTTGACGTCAGCGGCCCGGAACTCGGTTCCCCGGAGCCGTTGGCCACTTGGCTTCAGCCGGCGTTGACCGCCCCACCCGCAGGAGAGCTGCCGTCTTCCCTGCGACGACGTGGAGGCAAGACGAAGCCGACCCACTCGAGGTCGGAGAAGGTCGCGTCCATCGGTTCGAGAAGGAAGCGGCGTGTGCGTTGGACGAACTCGCCGAGTGCCTAGATGCGTTCGAGGTGCCTCCTGGGAGCTCCCCTGCGATTGGCTACGACTGCCAGCTCTTTCGTGCATCGCGCAGTACGCGCTCGCCGCCGGCCTTGTAGCCGCCGTTCTTCTGATCGAGGAACGACGGGCCTTCTTCCTTCCAGCCCATGTGGTCGTCGAGTCCGGCGAGTTCCCGAAACACCGGGTTGTTGCCGTGCCGGTCGATCACCTCTTGCGGCAGCTCGTTGCCGTAGCGCTCCTGCAGTTTCCAATACGGTCGCGCATGGTAGACGGCGAGGTTCAGCCGCAGGCCGGGCGTTTTTCGGGGATAGCTGCCATGCCAGACGTTGCCGTGCCAGACGACCGCCGTTCCTGCCGGCACTTCGATGGGTTCGGCGAGCTTGTTCTCGGCGGGGCCGTCGAGAAAAATCTCGGTCGATTCCGGGTTGCGCGCCCACTTGTGGCTGCCGGGCACCAGCGCCAGACAGCCGCCGTCCTTGCTGTAGTCCGTCAGCGCATAGTTGATGTTGGCTACTTGCGAATACGGCGGCAGGGGGGCTGGCATTCCCGTATCCGTGTGCAAGGGAATCTGGCCGCTGTCACCGGGACCTTTGAAGTGGCAGGTCATGCTTGACAGCTGCGCACTCTTGCCGAGCAGGTAGTGGATGAGCGCCACCGCCTTCTCGTTCAACAGGATGTCCTGGAATACCGGGTGCCGGGGCATGAGGTACGGCAGCAGACGCCAGTTCGGATGAGTCTCGCCGGTGTCGAAGTCCGGCTTTACGCCGGTCTGCGCCTCGCAGATGTCGAGGATCGCTTGGCGGGCGGTGCTCAGCGTGTCGTCGTCGAGCAGCCGTTCCAGGATGGTGAAGCCGTAAGCGTCGAGGTCCACGACATTCTGCGCAAGGCCGAGCCAGTCGATCTTGGCCATGACGTCGTTGAGGTCTTCACAGGCGACCCAGTGGTGGGTATGCATGGCTATGCTCCTATCTAATCCCGAGGGTGAACCTGGGTAGTGTACCAGCTTGAACTTTCGCCTGGACAACGCTGCCTTCGCCCTCGTCCGAATGCGCGGACGGTTCCGCCACCCGCCCGCGTCGGCTGCCAGACCGATGCCCGCGCGAGTTCCCGAGGCAACTGTCCCGCCTCCAATCTCGGCGGCAGCTCGGCAACGCCCTGTAGGCGTCGAACCCAACATCCAAACAGTATCCCCGTACTGACGCAATGCCGGCGTCAGGATGGCTCTGCTGTTCAAGAAATCTGCGATTGATCCGCGAGTCCTGACGAAGAAGGCATTTTCAAAGCGTAGAAGCGATTGGCTTCGATCCGCGCAAAAGGTCCCTTGCCCCAAAACTCCAGTCGTCGTAACTCTTGCCGTATATCTCGCGGCAATAGTCGTGGAATCGTTCGTACTTGCCCAATGAGGTATCGATCTCGTGCGCCTTGCCGTGTATCAGCATCGATATTTCTTCCCCGATGGTATAAGGCCGCGCCGACGTATGGATTGTTGCGGATATGGGCGAACCGAAGCGACTTCTGCGACGAACCGAACCAGAACACGCCGCCAAGGAAAAGGCCATCCACTGGAGCAACGATTGGGCGGCCTTGCTTACTGACCGTGGCAAGGTTCAAGACGCATACACCGCGCAAAATATCCATGACACTTTCCGCAGAGAGCCTGCGATCTTCGGCATGGATGGCCCGCAGATGCGATCCGGCTCGTTCGCAGCTGCGATCGATCAGCTTCTGAAGCGCCGCCAGTTCGTCAGCCGTTTCGTGCATGCCGAGCCTCGGGGCGTCTTAAACTAGCGGAGACATCATAGAAATATGGGATCGGGTGTCAATGACATGGCAGGAAGACTTGGAAGACGTCCAGGATTGACCGCGATAGGCAAGGCGATGTGTTCCGTCTACAGCGCTTTTGGAAAGTTCGGCGCGTCAGTCGTCAGTCATCGGCAAGGATGTCGCCGTCGAAGGCGTCCACCGTGGCGAACTTGGCCACGGGCTTTCGCGTCAGCCGGGTCAGCTGCCGAACCGGCTGGCCGATGGGCAGCATGGCGGCGACGGCGTGGCGATCCGGGATGCCGAACAGCGCCTTCACCTGCGCCTCCTCGGCAGCGAGGAAAGTGGTCAGCGTACCGCCAAGCCCTTCGTTGCGAGCTGCGAGCAGGATGTTCCAGACGAACGGATAGATGGACGCCCCGGAGATGACGCCGATGCGCGGCAGGTGCTGATCCATGGACGCCACCACCAAGAGATCCACGGTGACCAGCAGCAGTGCCGGAGCGTGGATCAGCCGATCGATGTGGCCGGGCGGAATGATTGTCGCGTCGATATCCGACTGCTCGACATTCGCCGGTTCGACGGTGTTCCAGGGATTTGCGCCAACCTTCACTTCCGCCAAGTAGCGCCGGTAGGCGGGTTCGATCAGCGGCCCCAAGGCTGTGCGCTTGGCCAAGTCGCGCACGACGATCACGTGCCATCCTTGGCGGTTGCCGCCGCTAGGAGCGAAGCGGGCGTTGTCCAGGATGCGATGCAGGGTCGCGTCCGGCACCGGCTCGACGGTAAACTCCCGCGCCGCGAAGGTGGTGCGCATGATTTCGTAGCATTCCACCAGTCAAACCCCCATGTCGATCCCGATCAAAGAGGGAGTCATCGTCGCACTCGGGACCTTTCGCTGCAAGCAGACGCATGCGGTATCGTTTACAGTGCCATGCAAGGTGGTTCCGGTTTGAACCCGCCCATCACCTGAGAGTCAGCTGTACTGTGGCTTGGGCAAGGAGAACAAGACATGGCTTGGAAGCCCCCGAAATACCGCCATCCCGATTTCAAGACAGCACCCCTTGCGAACTCTCCCGCTATCGTTCTCGCGTCCGCGCCCGATGATGGCGTCGCGCCGGCGAACTTCCACGCCACTTCCAACCATCCGGAATACGTCCATTTGGGAAACGGCAAGTGGACGCTGGTGCCGGAAAGCCGCATGGACTGCGTCTTGGTGGTGCGCGACGAGACCGTGGAAG
The DNA here is from genome assembly GCA_963422285.2 of Pseudomonadales bacterium. Taxonomy (GTDB): domain Bacteria; phylum Pseudomonadota; class Gammaproteobacteria; order Pseudomonadales; family Azotimanducaceae; genus VXYL01. The sequence goes on from CAXXJO010000001.1 coordinate 754,790, forward strand.
CGGTGGAGGCGAGGCGGCTGCGCAAGGGCGATCCGGTAGTGGTGGGGAGGACGGAGGACGGGGAGGAAGGCATCTTCGTCCACATCGCCGGGTTCGGCACCGGCCCCGGCCCCAGCGTGGACAAGTTCTCCTTTCGCGTACGCGGCACCCGGGAAACGCCCTTCTCGCGGAGCTACGACGATCTGTACCGGCTGCTGCGCCACGATCGGCAGCACGGCTGCATCGTGTGGGTGCTGGGGCCGGCTGTCGCCTTCGACAAAGACTCCCGAGATGCCATGCAGGGGCTGATCGAGGCCGGCTACTGCCATGCGCTGCTGGCCGGCAACGCCTTGGCCACCCACGACTTGGAGGCGGGACGGTATCGCACCGGGCTAGGGCAGGACATCTACACCCAGGCGCTGCGGCCGGCCGGGCACTACAACCATCTGGACATCCTCAACGAGGTGCGTCGGGCAGGTTCCATCGCCGCCGCCCTCGGCACCCTGGAAATCTCCGACGGCATCATCTACGCCTGCGAAAAACGCGGCGTACCCTATCTGCTGGCAGGCTCCATCCGCGACGACGGCCCCTTGCCGGAGATCGTCGCCGACGCCTGCCAGGCCCAGGACCGAATGCGGGTCTACGCCCGCAAGGCGACGACGGTGCTGTGCTTGGCGACGCAGCTGCATTCCATCGCCTTCGGCAACATGACGCCGGGCTACCGAATCATGGCGGATGGAACCGTGCGGCCGGTGTACTTCCACGTCATCGACATGTCCGAGTTTTCCGCCGACAAGCTGGCGAATCGCGGCTCCGCCCAAGCGGTGGCGATTCTCACCAACGCCCAGGATTTCATCATCAACCTTCGCAACAATCTGGTCACACCCCGGTCTACTTCCTGAAGATGAAAAACCGCATTCGCATCATCGGCGTACCTATGGATCTGGGCCAGTCCCATCGGGGCGTGGACATGGGTCCGAGCGCCATCCGCTACGAAGCCTTGGGGGACCGGCTTCGCCGACTCGGATGCCAGGTGGAAGATCGGGGCAACGTGCCGGTACCAGTGGGGGATGCCGTGGAGCGGGGCGAGCACAACTACCTCTCGATCATCGCGGAAACCTGCCAATCCACCTATCAAGCCGCGAAGAAAGCGGTCGCGGAAGACTGGCAGCCCATCTTCCTCGGCGGCGACCACTCCATTGCCATTGGAACCATCGGCGGCATCACGGCCGAGCGAGACGTCAGCGTGCTCTGGATCGACGCCCACGGCGACTGCAATACGCCGGAGACGTCCGCCTCCGGCAACATCCACGGCATGCCGCTGGCGGTGCTGATGGGCCAGGGGTTCGAAGAGCTGGTGGCGGTGGGCCGGCCCGGCGCCAAACTCGATGCGGGCGACGTGGCGCTCATCGGCCTTCGCGATCTCGACGCGGAGGAACGCCGGATGCTCAGACAAAGCGGCATCGCCGCGTTCACCATGCGGGATGTGGACGAGCAGGGCATGGCCGGGGTCGTGCGGCAAGCGCTGCATCGCTTGGACAGCAAGGACGGCATCCATGTAAGCCTGGACGTGGATGCGCTGGATCCAGTGGAAGCGCCGGGAGTGGGGACGCCTGTGCGGGGCGGGTTGACCTACCGAGAGGCCCATCTGATGATGGAAATACTGGCCGATACCCGCGCCGTCACCTCGCTGGATATCGTGGAAGTGAATCCCATCCTGGATCAAGGCAACCGTACCGCGAAGATCGCCGTGGAGCTGGCGGTGTCGCTGTTCGGCAAGAGCATTCTGTGACGGCCAGGCGAACCACCGGGTCCCTGGTACGTGCAAAGCGTCCGAGTCCCGCCACCCGTGCAGCACCGCCCCGCCTGCTCCCGGGCGACGCGGATCAGGCCGCCTTGTTCGGCACCGCCATCGGCTCCTGATCGGGATGCAGCACGTCCAAACGATCTGCCGGCGCTGTTCGAGAACATCTACCTGCGCCTGACCACCTTTCCCGACGGCACCCGCTGCGAACTCGTGCCGGGCGTCGACTATCTGCTCCAGCCAAGCCCGCCGAATCGCAGACCAATAGCTCGGCAGTCAACAGCAGGCCAGGCACCGGCCGGAAACCGAACCGTTTCGCAAGGAACTCGAGCAGGTCGAAATACGAGGCTTGCCGCCGACGATCAAGCCACGATGCCGTCAATGCCCTAGTCCCTCGGCGCAGCGAGCGTGAAAACGACCAGGACGTCTCTCGCCACCGCCCGCTGGAAATGCTCCGGAGACGGCGCCGCACCACGCCGAACCGCGATGCCATGGTAGGCCGCATCGCTGGGATAGGCGGCCAGCATCCGGCGCAGCGCGGCTTCCTTGCGTTCGGCATCGTCGGGCAGCGCATGGGCGATAGCGGCGACTCGCCGACCCGCGAGCTGCAATTCCACCGGCACGGGTTTGCGGAAGTTGGGCCACCAGCCAGTCTCCCGCCCCGTCAGGCAGATCACGGCGGCGTCGTCTTGGCGCAGATAGCGTAGCGGCGTCGAGCGGCGTCGGCCGCTCTTGGCACCGGTGAAGTAGAGCACCAGGAGGCTGCCGCTCAGCATGCCGTGCAGCGGCGAGTTCAGCAGCGCCCGCATGACGCGGTTGATGAGCGGAAAAAACGGTTCGGGAATGCGCATGACGCTTGCCGAGCGACGGCGGTCAGCCCTTGAGACTGGCAATCAGGGCCGAGATGGATGCCTTGGCGTCGCCGAACAGCATGCGCGTGTTGGCACCGAAGAACAGCGGGTTGTCCACCCCGGCGAAGCCCGACGCCATGGAGCGCTTGAGCACGAACACCGTGTGCGCCCGGTCGACGTTGACGATCGGCATGCCGTAGATGGGGCTTCCCTCGTCGTCCCGCGCCGACGGATTGACCACGTCGTTGGCCCCGATGACCACCGCCACGTCGATATTGGCCATGCGGGGGTTGATGTCGTCCATTTCGATGAGCTGATCGTAGGGCACGTTGGCTTCCGCCAGCAGGACGTTCATATGGCCCGGCATGCGCCCGGCGACGGGATGGATGGCGTAGGTCACCTCGCAGCCGTTCTCTTCGAGCAGCTCGCCAAGCTCCTGCACCACATGCTGGGCCTGGGCCACCGCCATGCCGTAGCCCGGCACGAAGGCGACCGCGCTGGCGGCTTCCAGAATCAAGCTGGCGTCTTCGGCGTCGATGGGCTTCACCTCGCCTTCCACCTTGGCGCCGGACTTGGCCACGCCGAAGCCGCTGAACAGCACGTTCGCCAGGGAACGGTTCATGGCCTTGCACATGATGTTGGTGAGAATGATGCCGGCGGCGCCAACCAGGGAACCGGAGACGATGAGCACGTTGTTGTTGATGGCGAACCCGGCGGCGCAGGCGGCGAGGCCGGAATAGCTGTTGAGCAGCGAAATCACCACTGGCATGTCGGCGCCGCCGATGGGGACTACCGCTAGCACGCCGAGCACGAAGGCCAGCACCAAGACGGCGACGAAGAACGGGGAATCCGGCACCGGATCCAGCACGAAGAGCACTCCGCAGACCACGAGTGCGACGAGCAAGGCGCTGTTGACGATGCGCTGGCCAGCGAACAGCGCCGCGCCGCTCGGCACGATTTCGGCCAGCTTCCCCCAGGCCACGAGGCTGCCGGAGAACGTCATGCCGCCGATCATCACCGAGAGCAGGATGGTGGCGCTGGTGAACGTCGTCACCATGCCCCCATCGACAGTGCCGAACAGCGCCGCCCAGCCCACCAGCAAGCTGGCGATGCCGCCGGAGCCGTTGAACAGCGCCACCATCTCCGGCATGGCCGTCATGGCGACCAGACGCGAGGCCAGCGCCCCGACCACCGCGCCGGCCGCGACGGCGACGGCGATCCAATGGAACTCCAGAATGCCTCTGGATAGCAAAGTCACGACCACGGCGATGAGCATGCCCACCGCGGACAGCGCGTTGCCACGCCGTGCCGTGGCCGGGGAGCCGAGCATCTTCAGGCCGAAAACGAACAGCACCGCCGCGACGAGATAGGCGAGGTTGACGGCTAGGGAGGTCATTTATCTGGTTTCTTCAAGGGGGGACTTCCCCCCTTGGCCCCCCGCGCTGGCTCATCGCCAGCGGCGCTTCGCGGTGTGGAGCTGGGAATCAAGGGCGGGGCTGAGTCGGGGCGCTTGCGAAACATGCCGAGCATTCGGTCGGTAACCAAGTAGCCGCCGACGACATTGATCGTGGCGAAGAACACCGCCAGCGCGCCGAGCAGGGTGGCGAGCCAGCTCGGCCCGCCGGCGCCGGCGGCGAGCAGGGCACCGACGATGGCGATGCCGGAGATGGCATTGGCGCCGGACATGAGCGGCGTGTGCAGAGTCGCTGGCACCTTCGAGATCAGCTCGAAGCCGAGGAAGATCGACAGCACCAGGATGAAGGCGAGATAGACAGGTACCAGTTCCACTAGCCAGCTCCGCCTACAGGTTCTTCACGGTTTCGTTGACAATGGCACCGTCTCGGGTCAGTACGCAGCCGGCGACGATGTCGTCGTCGGGGTCCAGCGCGAAGCGGCCGTTCTCGGCATCCCAGAACTCGTCGATGAGGTGGGTGAGGTTGGCGGAGTACATCTCGCTGGCGTTGGTGGCCACCTCGGACGGCAGGTTGCCAAGGCCGATCACCTTGACGCCGTCGATGTCCACGATTTCATTCAGCACCGAATCCTCCACGTTGCCGCCGGACTCCACTGCCATGTCCACCACCACGCTGCCGCGCCGCATGGCGGCCACCATGTCCCGGCTGACGATCTTCGGCGCTGGGCGGCCGAACACCTGGGCCGTGGTAATCGCCACATCGGAGCGGGCGATGATCTTCTTCATGCCCTGACGCTGCAGTTCGATCTGCTCGGCGGTCAGTTCGCGGGCGTAGCCCTGGGCCGTCTGCCCCGCTTCGCCGATGTCGATGGCGGCGAACTTGGCGCCCAGCGACTGCACTTGCTCGGCCACTGCTGGGCGGGTGTCGAACGCCTCGACCCGGGCACCGAGGCGCTTCGCCGTGGCGATGGCCTGCAAGCCGGCCACCCCGGCACCGATCACGAACACCCGAGCCGGCGGGAGGGTGCCGGCTGGCGTCATCATCATGGGGAAGATGCGCGGGCAGTGCGCCGCCGCCAGAATCACCGTCACGTAGCCGGCCAAGTTGGCCTGGGAGGACAGCGCATCCATTTTCTGGGCCCGCGTCGTGCGCGGCACCATCTCCATGGAGATCGCGGTGACACCGCGTTGGGCGAGCCTCTCCACCAGCGCCTTGTCGTTGAACGGATCCAGAAAGCTGACGTGCAGGGTGCCCGCTAGCAGCAGGTCCACATCCTCGACCTCGGGCTTGCGCACGCGCAGCACCACCTCGGAGGAGACGATGGCCGAAGCGATGTCCGAGACCACGTCCGCCCCCGCCTGCTGGTACGCTTCGTCGCCTAGCCTCGAGCCAACGCCCAGGCCGGTTTCCACCATGACGTCGAAACCGAGGCTCACCAGCTTCCTGACACTGCCGGGGACGAGGGCGGCGCGCGACTCGCCGTACCACGTCTCCCTTGGCACGGCGATACGCATCCTTGGGGAGAGCCGTTCGATGACGGGCCGTGAAGGATAATCGAAAGCGGAGGCGGATTACAGCGGACAAGCCGTCAAACGTACGCTTTTCCGACGCTCGCGAGGGCTTCGCCCTGTCCGCCGCTGGCGCATTGCTCCTACAACAGCCCCATGATCGACCATGCAGACCACCGAACGATGCCGCCGTCCGCCGCAGCCGCTGTCACAGTGGTTCGCACTATGCGGCATGACTACACATAGGCCCCGCGGTGACCTTCTACACCGAACCCGAACTTGCCGATCTGCTGGCCTACGGGAATCCCATCGAGTGGAACGCAAGCGTCTCGCCAGCAACCGCAGCGCCATTCGCCGCAACATCTGCGCCTTCGCCAACGATCTGCCGGGCGCGGGCAGGCCGGCGTGGTCTTCATCGGCATTGAAGACGACGGGCGTTGTGCCAGGATCGAAGTGGGCGACGAGCTGCTGACGACCCTCGCCAGCCTGCGAGCGGAGGGTTCGATTCAGCCGCTGCCCTCCATGACCGTGGACAAGGTCACGATCAAGGGCTGCGACTGGGCGGTTGTCCAAGTCGAGCCATCTCCGAGCCCGCCAGTGCGCTACGAGGGTAGGATCTGGATAAAGACCGGGGCCGACCGTTCAACTCGCGTCCGCGGCTGGCGGCGAACAACACGAGTTGCTGATGCCGCGAGGGGCATGGCAAGCCGCAATCATGGTACTGCGAGCCAGTGAAGACGACTGTCGAACTGCCCGACACCCTGTATCGGCAAGCCAAGGTCGTTGCCACGGCCCGAGGCATGTCCTTGAAACGCTTCTTCGCAGAAGCGCTCGAGGAACAGCTCCGACGCTGCTCGAGCGAGAACCGCACCGGCAATGCGGGACCTCTATGGATGGCCGGGTTCGGCGCACTGTCCGACCTTTCCAACGAAAACCGCCGCATCCTCGGTATCATCGAGCAGGAATTCGAGACAATCGCTCCCGATGGCTTCCCATGATCCTCGGCACCAACGCCTTGTCCGCTTGGGCGGAAGGGCGCGACTATCGAGGCCCCGCTCCGATCCGCTGATCGACTGGTCGTGCCGAGCGTGGTTCTCGGCGAATACTGTTTCGGTATCCGGCAATCGCGTTGCCGCAGCCGCTATGAGGAGTGGCTTGCCCGATATCCGCCCCTGGTCGAAAATCGCAGCCGTCGCCTCATCGACAGCGGTTGCGTACGCTGATATCCGGCTGGAATTGAAACGGCTTGGCGCTCCCATACCGCCAAATGACCTCTGGATCGCAGCGCTCGCCCGCCAGCACGCTCTCTCGGTACTCAGCGACGACAACCATTTCGATGTCGTCGGCAGCGTGAAGCGCGTCGCGTTCTGAAGATGGGATTTTGGAGATGCCGAAGCGCTCCGGCACTGTGCGGCCCACACCCCCGCAGGAGCAGCGGATGAGCCGGCTTCCCGTCCGGGCCAGGGGCAGTCGGCCATACGGGGACAGTGGAAGTTGGCGGTCGGCGAGGATCCAGCCTGGACGAATCGTCGACCTGGAGCGGGATGCGGTCGGATGCCGGCAATTGCGACTCGATGATCCGTCGGATGCGTGCCGGGCCGTGCGCTGAACGCGATTGGCTCGCAATCGTCACGTCGGCATCGCCTTGTCGAGGTCCAGCCCCGCCTCGGCAGCATAGTCCAGCGCATCTTCCACCGCTCCCCTGTTGGCCTGCGCCAAGGTGGACAGCGCCGCGAACACGATCCACTCCTTGGATACCTCGAAGTAGCCGCGCAGCGCCTCGCGGGATTCCGACAGGCCGTAGCCGTCGGTGCCAAGCACGGCGCACGGCCCCGGCAGCCAGCGCTCGATGGACAGCGGCAGCGCCTTCATGTAGTCCGAGGCGGCGACGAAAATGCCGCCTTCGCCGGCAAGCAGCGTCTCCACGTAGGGGCGCTGATCCGAGCCGCCGGCGGCCAGCATCCGCGCCCGTTCGGCGGCAGTGCCCTGGCGCGCCAGCTCGGTGTAGCTGGTGACGCTCCATACGCTGACGCGCTGGCCCAAGGCTTCCAACGCCTCGGCCGCGGCCAGCGCCTCGACCATCACGGCACCGCTGCCGAGCAGGTTCACCGTCGCGTCGGGCCGTCTGCGCAGCGCATACATGCCGCGCACGATGCCGTCCGCCGCATCTTCCGGCATAGCCGGCATGACGTAGTTCTGGTTGGTCAGCGTCAGGTAGTAGAAGACGTCGTCCTGCTGCTGGTACATGCGGCGGATGCCCTCGCGCACGATGACGGCCACCTCGAAGGCGAACGCCGGGTCGTAGCTGACCAGATTCGGCACCGTGGCGGCGACGACATGGGAGTGGCCGTCCTGATGCTGCACGCCCTCGCCGTTCAAGGTGGTGCGCCCGGAAGTGCCGCCGAGCAGGAAGCCTTTGCAGAGCATGTCGCCGCAGGCCCAGATCATGTCGCCGACGCGCTGGAAGCCGAACATGGAATAGAAGATGTAGAACGGCACCATGGGCAGGCCGTAGTTGGCGTAGGCGGTGCCGGCGGCCAGGAACGATGCCATGGCACCGGTTTCGCAGATGCCCTCCTGCAGAATCTGGCCGTCCTCCGCTTCCCGGTAGGGGGCGATGGTGCCGGCGTCCACCGGCTTGTAGTGCTGGCCGGCGGGGGAGTAGATGCCGGCTTGGGGAAAGAGGCCGTCCATGCCGAAGGTGCGCGCCTCGTCCGGCACGATGGGCACGATGTAGCGGCCGAGGCTGTCGTCGTGGAGCAGCTTCTGCAGCAGCCGCACCAGGGTCATGGTGGTGGAGACGGCGCGATCGCCGTAGCCGGCCAGCATGTCCGCGAAGAAGTCCAGCGGCGGCGGAGCCAAGGGCGGACAATGCACTTCGCGGCTCGGCAGCGGGCCGCCCAGGGCGGTGCGCCGAGCCTTGAGATAGCGCACCTCGGCGCTGTCGTCGGCGGGATGGTAGAAGGCGGCGCGCTCGACTTCTTGCCGAGACAGCGGAATGCGCAGCCGCTCGGCCAGCTCTAGGCGTTCTTCCGGCTTCAGGTACTTCTTCTGATGCACGGTGTTGCGGCCTTCCACGCCGGGGCCGAGGCCGTCGCCCTTCACCGTTTTCAGCAGCAGCACGCAGGGCTTGTCCACCACCTCCTCGGCTTCCTTGAAGGCGGCGTAGATTTTCTTGTGGTCGTGGCCGCCGCGCCGGATGGAGCGGATTTCCTCGTCGGTGAGGGCACTCATCAGCTGTTTCAGCGCCGGATTGTTCTCCACCCAGTGCTCGCGCACCACGTCGCCGGGAGAGACGGTGTACATCTGGTAGTCGCCGTCCACCGCCTGCTCCATGCGCGTCTGCAGGATGCCTTCGACGTCGCGCTCCAGGAGCAGGTCCCAGCCGCTGCCCCAGATCACCTTGACGACATGCCAGTCCGCGCCCCGAAAAGCGCGTTCGAGCTCTTGGATGATCTTGCCGTTGCCGCGCACCGGGCCGTCGAGACGTTGCAGATTGCAGTTCACCGCCAGCACGATGTTGTCCAATTTCTCCCGGGCGGCGATGTTGATGGTGCCCAGCACCTCCGGCTCGTCGGATTCGCCATCGCCGATGAAGGCCCATATCTTGCCGCCGTTCTTCGGCTTCAGGCCCCGATGCTCCAGATACTTGGCGAAGCGCGCCTGGTAGATGGCGGACGGGGTCGACAGCCCCATGCTGGCGCAGGGCATCTGCCAGAACCACGGCAGGCGGCGCGGGTGGGGATAGGACGGCAGGCCGCCGCCAGCGCCCAGTTCGCGGCGAAAGTTCTCAAGCTGGGCTTCCGACAGCCGGCCTTCGAGGTAGGCGCGGGCGTAGATGCCGGGCGCGGTATGGGCCTGGAAGTGGACCTGGTCGCCGCCGTAGGTGTCGCTGCGAGCGCGGAAGATGTGGTTCAGACCCACTTCCATCATGGTGGACGCGGACAGATAGGTAGCGATGTGGCCGCCGACGCCGGAACCGCTGTCGTAGGCTTGCAGCACCATGGCGGCGGCATTCCAGCGCAGAATATTCTCGATGCGGGTTTCCAGTTCGATGTCGCCGGGATAGGACGGCTGCTGGGCGAGCGGGATGGTGTTCTTGTAGGGGGTGTTCAGGGCGGCGTCGGTCAGCACGATGCCCTTCTGGGAAAGTTCGTGCTGCAGGCGGGCGAGCAGCGTCTTGGCACCGTCGCCGCCGTGCTCGTCGAGAACGCCGGCCAACGCCTCGATCCACTCCTGCTGCTCGAGCTCCCAGGCGCTCGAACCCGAATCCATCAATGGTGCTTCCGCCAGGGGACCTCCTCGAAGGTACTACTATACAGCGCTGGTACAGAGCGAATCCTGGCACTTCCCGCAAGCGTGTTGCAAATCGCGGCGGCAGGGGAATGCTAGTGCGGCAGTCGTCGGCATGGAAGACGTCGGCGTTCGAGACCACTGCGAGAAACCGGAGGGACGATGCCATGAAGCCAAGGCGATCTCCGCCACGCAAGCCCACTGCCGTTCTGGTTGCGGGCCTTCTCCTATGCGGATGCGCGACGATGTCCGTCGCCGAAACCAGCCGCGAAATCTTCCAGGGATACGAAATCGCCACCGGACCCGCGAAACGTCAAACCATCTTGCCGGGATTCTTCCTGGATGGCGCAACCGCGGAACTGGCCGTGGTCCAGATCGACGAAAACGGCGACCGTCGTGTGCGGATACACCAGTTCGACGGCCATGCCTGGATGCCAGCGGTCGATGCGGCGCTGTCGCCCGAGACGCTGTTCGTCGATGTCGCCAACATCGGCGGCCGGGACCGCTTGATTATCTACCAGCACGGTCGTCTGAACTGGTTCGATCCCGACTCGGCGACGACATACGCGCTCGCAGACATCGATGCCAACTACGAGGAGACAGGCCAGGACGGCATCCCGAACGTCCGCATCGTTCGGGATTTGAACCAGGATGGCCGCGACGACTTGGCGCTGCCGGATTTCGACGGCTTCTGGATTGCCCTGCAATCGAGTGACGGCTCGTTCGCTCCGTTTGCGAAGATCGGGCCGCCGGAACCGTTCCTCGACGACACCGCCTTCGACGACACCCGCAGCTACCGCGAAGTGGGACTGAACGCGCAAACCATCCCCTGGTATCTGAGCCGCATCCATCAATTGGACTACGATCAAGACGGGCGCAGCGATCTGATGTTCTGGAACAAGGACCACTTCGATGTCCATCTGCAGGACGAGCATGGCCTGTTCGACCCGATGGCGAGGGTCTTCGCCACGCCGGTGCCATTTGACGCCGACGGTGCCTACTCGCTGATCTTCCGCTTCGGCGGCGACAGCATGTTCTCGCTGGTCACTGGATTCAGAAAGCGATCCAAGCGCACGATGCTCTACGAGTTTCTCGATCTGAACGGCAACGGCGTCGCCGACTTGGTGAAGGCCACCTTCGAGGGCCGGAGCCTGCTCAGACAGCGCGGTCGGTACGAAGTGCATTTCGGCACACCGGCGACCGACGGCATCTCGTTCGCCGCGCAGGCCAGCACGAGCATCGAATCGCACGGGAAGCAGCCCTTGGGGTATCAGTGGGTGCAGGACTTCGCGGGCGAGGGCACGGGCAACATCATGGTCGCCGAGGTCAGAACGGGGGTGGGCGGGATGTTCCGCGCACTGCTCGGCAAGTCCATTGCGGTGGATCTGCGGTTCTACCGCCTCGAACAGGGCGTCTATCCCGACAAGCCCAACGCCGTGCGCAAGCTCAGGCCGACTTTGCATCCCTTCGGCGGGGCAGGCGTGTACTTCCCGGCGGTGCTGCTCGGCGATGTCAACGGCGATGGACGCTCGGACTTGCTGGTGGGCAAAGGTCGGCGAGAGATGCACGTCTTCCTAGGCGTGCCCGGTGCGGATATGTTCGCCCGGCAGCCCAGGAAAGTGGCGGTGTCCCTGCCGGACAACGAGGCCGACATTCGGTTGGCGGATGTCAACAACGACGGCAAGCAGGACGTGCTCATCCAGCATTCGTCCGCCACCGAGCCGCATCGACTGACGCTGCTGATCGCCCGGTAGGCCTCTAAAGGCGCCGGCCTACTTGATTCGGCGTTTGAAATGTGCTATAGCAAGCGCCTTGCGTCACGAAAAGGCAGGGACAAGTGCGCCGCTCCGCTCCGAACCACACTGTCGATCTGTTCGGATCCGCGCACGAAGAACCACGGCATCTGAAGCGGGACGGGGCGGACGTAGCCTACGACGCCGCCTTTCTGCCTGAGCAGGACGCCAACCGCTACCTAGCCGCCGCCGAGCGCCTGCACTACCGCCAAGAGACCATTCGCGTCTACGGCCGCGTCCATGAGATCCCGCGCCTCACGGCATGGTTCAGCAAGGAAGGAAGAACCTATACGTATTCCGGCATCGCCATGGCTCCGGAACCCTTCCCGCCGTTCCTTGCCGAGATCAATGAAAGATTGCGAGAGGCCACGGGCTTTGACTTCAACTCCGTTCTGGTCAACCACTACCGGGACGGGAACGACAAGGTTGGCTGGCACAGCGACGACGAACCGGAGCTGGGGTCGGAAATCCAGATCGCCTCCGTCAGCTTGGGCGGAACGCGGGACTTCAAGATGCGTCGCAAGGACGACCATGACGACGTGGTCGAGCGATGCCTCGAGCATGGCAGCCTCCTGCTCATGAGGCACCCGACGCAAAAGCACTGGGAGCACTGCATTCCGCCCCGAAAGCGAACCAATGAACCTAGGTACAATTTGACTTTCCGGCGGATTGTAGGCTGAGAACCATGCCGGGTTTCCCTCAACAGAAGCCGCTGCAACGCCTGAAGGCTGATGTCCGAAAGCTTGTCGAGAAGAACCTGCTTGGCGACAAGATCGAGTCGCTCGACCCGACAAGGCGCGGCAGCATACAGCACGAAATCGTTGTCCTCCGAGATCACTACCGGGACTTGCGATCTGGGCCGGGCGATGGAGGTTGGAACTACGGCGAAAGCGAAGATCAGCTGATCGCCTATTCCCTGGCGTACTACCCGTACTATGTGGAAGTCGTGCCCGAGGCGACTGCGAAGATCTCGTTTCAAACAGAGAGACACTGGAATCTAGCCTCGAGCCACAAGGATATTCGCCAGGAAGAGACCAAGTACGCAATCGTAGGGTGTGGTTCGGCGCCGGAGCTGTACGGGCTGCTTCGGTATATTCGACATCTAGCGTTCGTGGCTGGCGACGAGCGTCCGGTAAACACCCGCATCAAGCTGTTCGAACCAAATCGTCAATGCTGGGAGCCGCTTGCGACTGCGGTAACGAAGCCTCTGATTAAGCGGTCGGTCTGGCTCAAGGAAGCGATGGACGAGAATGTAGTTCGGATTTTCTGGTCGCTCGAAACAAGAATACCGGACTTGGAGCTACCCAGTGAATTTGACGTGACCATCGTGCAGCATGTGCTGAACGAAGTGAGATCCGAGGATCGAGCGAATTGGCTTTCTAAGGCTATGATCAGCTTAGTTCCCGGCGGGTTGTTTCTGGTTGTGGATGTGAAGCCGGATGTTCATGAGGAACTTCAAGGAATGGGATTCGCCCTGGTCAACGTGGGTCTCTGCTGGAGCGATAAAGGTGAACGTAGGCTGGATCGCGTCGTCACTAATTTGTTTCGAGACTTGCCGAGAGAGTTCGAAAGAAAGACGGTCGAGGTGAAGGTGTCGTTTTATGAAAAGCCAGCGGTTCCGAAAACGCAGCGCAGGCGCTAAGGTACCGATCGTTTCGCCGGGGGCCGAAGGCTCTTGCGGGCTCGAACCGTTTGGCGATGACAGCCACGCATACCTGTTGGCCGCCTGTGTATGTCCCATTACGCCTAGTTCTCCTTGCCAACGCTCAAGTGGCGGACGCGATTCATGGTGTGTTTGCCTATGGGAAGTGCTCCGCAAGCCGCTCTTCGAGCAGAGAGCCTACTTCGCAGGACAGTCGCGGCACCACGCGGCCCGCCGTTGGTTCCGGCATCCGCTGCTTGGGCGACGACGATTCCAGGATCGTTGATGACTGGAATGACAGGAAATATATCCACCTGACTGTCGGCTCAACGTCCGGTGGCGAGACCTTGTTTTCCATTGCATGCTGTTGCAGATGCCGGATTCTTTCCGTCGCTTGCGGCAGCGTTTCGCTCATTGACGTTGCGGCGAGCGCAGTGGCTCCGTCAATGATCGATTTCAGCAATAGAACGCCTTGAAGGCTCGGCAACTACCACGAGGTGGTTTCGGGATGCTACCTTGGCGGCTTTGGTGCTGCCGAGGCAGCCGGTTCGAGACTGCGCGAAATGTCTAGGATACGAAAGTCGTCAATATCCAGTCGTGTCATGGCCAAGCACTGCGGCGCGTATCTTCGCGCAAGCCAGGCTTCGGCAACGCAGCCGGGATCGGCGAAAGTCACCGGCTCGCGGGCGACCGCATCGTCGGCCTTGAGCACCGGAAACAGGGCCTATATCGCCTTCGGCGCAGTCCATCGCATCAATCCCTCTTGCAGGCAGGTAGCTGCCAAGTCGCCGTGGCGAGTGTAGAACCGTCCGCTGGCGAGGCCGCGCCCATCGCTCGTGGCCTCCACCGTCTGCGCGAACAGCAGCCATTCGTCGGCCCGCGCGAACTGGTGGAACCACATGGCGTGATCGAGGCTGGAACCCTCGAACCCGGCATCCTGCCAGCGTCGTCCGTGGGGCAGCAGAATGTGATCCACGAGGGTGCTGTCCGACAGGTAGGCGAGCCCGGCGTGGTGGATTTCGGGCGAATCCGGCAGCACTTCGTCGATCCGCATCCACATGAGTTGGCGCTCGGTCACCGGCTCGCCCCGGGGCGTGGTTGGCGGGTTGATGTAGCGGATGTCCAGGGGCCGCGCCGATCCGGCCCAGGCGTCCGCCCCGCTCTGCGCCAAAGTGAACTCGTCGTAGGTATAGGGCACTGCTTCGGGCGGCGGCACCTCCGGCATGGCGGTGTCGGCATACTGCGGACTTTCATCGGGCGCCTTGAACGACGCCAGCAGGCGGAACAGCTCCTTGCCGCGTTGCGCGGCGTGGACCTGGCGGGACGAGTACGAGCGTCCGTCGCGGACAATCTCGACGCCTAGCTGCAGCGGCAGATCGACATCGCCGGGGCGCAAAAAGTAGCCGTGCAGCGAATGCACGTTGCGACCATCGGCCAAGGTTGCCTGCGCTGCCGCCAGGCACTGCGCCAGGAACTGGCCGCCGAACATGCGCTCGCCCTTGTCGGGGGAGGGCGGTGCGGTGAAATGGCGGTCGTCAACGGGTTCGAGTCGGAGCAGCAGTGCAAACATCGATTCTTCCAATAGCGTCGCGATCAGTCTGCTTGACAGGCGGCGCTTTGCGCAAGTTTGGACCAACGCCCTACGCGGCGGCGGCTCAGTTTGAAACTGAGACAGGTCGCACCATTGCGCCACCGCCACATATGGTGGTCAGTGCGCTTCTCCTGCCTGTACATGTTACGTCTGATGGTTCAGCGTGGTAATGCTGATTCAAACTGAGCCACTACCCTACGCCCCAAGATGGCGCGCCGTCAGAGGAATTGGGTAGAATGGCCTAGGGCTCGCGGCTTTTGGCTGCTCAATCCTAAATCGCGCGGCCGAGCCGACGTTGTATCGTCGGGCATCGTCTGCATGGGAATCCAATCCAAGGAGTCGAACTTGCTTGCGCGTCCCTATCGAGGATCATCCGACCTGCCCTGCATGACGGCGTTCGCCGCCCACAACCTGGACGCCCGCCAAGGCTGTTCCTATTGGCACCCCGGCGACATCGTCTGGATGATGCTCACCCATAGCCATATGGGCTTGTTCGACAACCGCCGGGATGTTCGCCTCTGGTTGAACGAGGCCGGCGAATGCGTAGCGCTGGCATGGTTCTACGGACCGCGCTTCGCCCGTTTCGACGTGCATCCAAACCATGCCGACTTGGGCGAGGAAGTGCTGGCCTGGGTCGAAGGACACGTCGCGACGACGAATCCAGACGAAGACGGCATCCGCCTGCGCATCGACGCCATGGACGCCGACGAGGCCAAGACACAGCGACTGGCCAGCGCTGGCTATCGCGCCGGCCGCCGTTTCGGCGAGGTTCTATGCTGCGAACTCGCGAGACTCGAACCGGCACACGTGGTCCCCGACGGCATGACGGTGCGCGACTGCGTCGAAGTGGACGAACACGACCGCGCCCAATGCCACCGCGACGCTTGGAGTTCCCTCGATCACATCGGCCGGCCGCAGGCGGTGTCGCAGTTCCACGACCACATCTACCGCGCCCTGCGCAAGGCCATCCGCTACGACCCGGAACTGGACCTGGTGGTTGCCAACGACGACGAGCTAGTCGCCTGCAGCATCGCGTGGACGGACGAGATAAGCGGATTCGGGGTCTTCGAACCTGTCGGCACCTGCCCGGGCTATCGCGGCTTGCGCCTGTCGGGGCTGCTGACGGAACAGTCGATGCTGCGGCTGCGGGATCGCGGCATGCGGGCCGCCTACGTCATGTCCTCGGAATCGAACAACCCCACCGCGTACAAGGCCTACCGGCGCACTTTCGACCCCATCGGCCGGCAGCGCTTCCACTACAAGGACTTCGCGCTTCGTTAGCGAGCATTCTCCTGCCGGACTTGAGGGCTGCCAATCCAACGCGACGTGCGATGGTCTTGGCGAGGATGGTGCTGAGCGAACTGCGAGACGAGCACTGGGCCCGGTTCTCCTCTGCCGAGAGGACGTTCTTGCAAGGCAAGAAGAAACCCCTTGACTCTCAAATCGGCGGCAGCTTGGGCAGCGCTCGATCATCGCCGGAACCATCCGGCGCATCGACCTTGCCGCCCATCGCTGCCGTCCGCCCAGCTTTACGCACTGCCCTCTTCGCCATGCCCGTCAGCACTACCGGCAGTCTGGAATGATGCGCGATCGCTTTGTCGAAGATATCGCCGGACCCGCATGGTGTTCCGGATGACAGCACCGTGGAAACGCCCCGACTTGGGTGTTGGGGCGTGTGGCGCCTCATCCTGCCATCGGTATCTGTCCACAGCGCACAAGCAGCGCTTCCTTGCCCAGCTATCACCGCGCAGCATCCAGATTCACCGCAGCGTTTGGCTTTCGGAACGGCTTCCTTCGTTGGCTGCGCTTGTCGATACGATCGTCATTGCTGCTTTCGTGCTTGCTTCATCCACTCCGACCCGCTTCATGTCGTATGGCCTCCAGCAGACCCTCAATACCTTGAAGAAATGCTTTATAGCTGCGTGAGCGGTTCTCTCTTGATAGCGAACGCGCCATGCGTCTTGCCCCAAGGCGCTTCTGAAAATCCGGAATCAGATCAGCAATCGCTTTCGCAGGTTGCGCGACAGCATCGGGATCGCGGTATCGTGAATCTCTTCGGAGCTTGCGCAGAGCCTCTTGGCGAGCTCCTGGAAACGCTTCGGCAAGCGCGTCAGGATCGCCGATGTACCATGCTTCAAGCTCGCGACAAACAATCCGAACCAGAACGTCGAAGCGGCCCCCTGCTCGGCATCTCTGGATGAGTTCGGTCTTGACTTGGCGGCAGTCTGCGCTGTTCTGATCTCGCACCACGACAAAGCGAACTCCCGGTTCTCGCCACCCTCTTAGCCTTCCTGGGAGCCGTTTGGTCAAGTCTTTCTTTCCATCGTGAGGAACGCATTGAAAACAGAGTCCGGGACACAGCCTTGGCAGCAAGCCGTCAAGCAGATCCGCCATTGATACTTCTTCCAGCAAGAAGACGACCTTCGACATTACGGATCGGCGCCTTCGAACAAACGATGCCTCCAGAGTGTGCCGGGATCATCTCCTTCCTCCGCTAGCCCCTTAAGCAATTCTATGTCGCTGGCGCGTCGAATCTTGGAGAATCCGTCCTTTTTTTGTAGCCAGAAGATTTCGTCCAGTCTGGCTGCACTGAGAAAGTCGGGGGAATGGGTAGAAATGAAAACCTGTCCACCACGCCTAGCGTAATCTCTGAACTCCTCTATGAGTACCCCGAGCAACGACGGGTATAGCTGATTTTCCGGCTCTTCGACTGCTAGCAACGGATGCGGCTTCGGATCGTAGAGCATCACAAGGTAGGCAAACATCTTGATTGTGCCATCGGAGACGTAGCGAGCGATGAAAGGATCCTCGAAACTGCCTTCCTTGAAGCACAGCACCAAACGCCCATCGAGCGTAGACTTGGCTTCTACATGCTCGACACCAGGAACACGAGTGCGCATTGCGTCAAGTACACGGTGAAACTGCTCATTATGGCTTTCGAACATGTACTGCGCCACCTGCGCGACATTGTCCCCCAGGCTAGAAAGGTGCTCTGCGTAGCCAGCTTCGGCGCTTGGTCTCGCATTGGCGATGTGGAAGTTCGATACATGCCAGTTTTCGATCAGATTGCGGAACTCCGAGACCACACGGAACTCGCGAAATTGGCCTAGTCCCTTGATCGCCAATATACTGGGATCGTCCAGCTCGTATTCCGCTCTCTCCGCGATTGCATTCTTATCCCCATAGACGGACTCATTGGTAATTGCCTTCCCTTTTCCGTGGGAGAAATCAACGAAGTGCCACGGACGACCACTGCCACTACCTCGACGATAGCGCAGAATTTCACGATGTACAACTGCGCGACCTTTATCCTCCGTCACTTTAAGTATGTACGATGCTAAACGTCCGCCACTTTCTCGAAACTTGATCGTAATATCAATAGCTGCCTTTTCTCCCCGACTTGTCAACTCGTCCAATCCGCCTCGCCGGGCAGCCGCCACAGCAACATTATCGGCCAGCGCCTCCTTGATGAAAGAAAACAGGTCAAACAGCGTTGACTTGCCAGTGCCGTTGGCTCCTACGACGACGACCATAGGTGGAAGCTTGGTCAGCTTCACTTCCCGGAACAGGCGGTAGTTCTTGATTTCGATCTGTTCAATCTGCACGAGTCACCTCCATGTTCGTCTTACATAAACCTATCTCATAATCGTTTGAGCAGGATACCGATGCAGCCGAGCTGCATGAAGTCGAGAAATTTGCAGCATGAGGGCTCGCTGACGGCGAAAGGCGGCGACGGTCTACCAGCCTCATGATTTTCATGCCTTCTCCGCGCTTCCCGTGCCGACCCTCCTGGCCGAATGAATATCTCGTCGCTGAAACCCTCCTTCTTGTCGATCCGGCCTGTCCCGCGCAATTCGTTCGCCCGACTCGTCGACACGCCACGCGGCGCTTCATGGCGACACCATTGCTGAGCTGACGACGCTCGTGAATCATCCTGCGGTTTGGATAGTTCCGAGGTGATCCGCGCCGCTGTGCGCCTGAGGTCGGAATCCGCAGGACCGCATCGAGAATTCTGCGGTACGGAATCGGGAGGGCGTCCCGGACGACTCGATGCAATATGTTGTTCGGGAAAACGATCCCGTTGCTGGTCGGTCAACTTCAACATCATGTCCTCGGTATGGGTATTCTGGCTTCATCAGTCAATTTTGAGACAGGTTCATATCACGAATTGTATTCCCGCTGCCAGCAAATCCCCGAATACTTGCCAAGGAAGGCGTGATAGCCGGACGGATAGCGGGCATGGGTTGGATAGGCGAAGTCCAGCTGCAGCGGCGCTTAAGGCAAGGAACGCTTCGACGCTTAAATCGGAAACAGCTCCGTCAGCCATCAGAACACGACCTGCATCAGGTAGTCGAGCAAGCCGACGTGGTAGCGGTCGTGCCACAGCAGCCAAGTGAGAACGAGACCGCCAAACGCCAGCACGAGGCAGGCCGCGACCACCGCCATCACGGCGACGAGGGTGTCGTTGAACACTCCGCGCAGGCGCAAGCGCCGCTTCGGCGTGGCGGGGCCGATCCTCGCCAAGTAGTCCTTGCCTTTGTCCACAGTGGCGGGCAAGGCTAGCGGACGAACCGCGAGACGATGTTCTCCAGCAGTTCCTGCCGGCCGCTGGTGGGCGACAGGTCCGGGTCCGTCGCGCGGATGCGGGTGGCCAGGGAATCGAAGCTCTCGCCACCGGCCAGGATGCGCTGGCCCAGCCCTCGGTCCCAGCCGCGGTAGCGCTCGGCGACATGATCGGACAGTTCCCCGGATTCCAGCAGGGCAGCGGCGTTGACAAGGCCGCAGGCAAGGACGTCCATGCCGCCGATATGGCCGTAGAAGAGGTCTTCCCGCGCCACGCTTTGCCGGCGCAGCTTGGCGTCGAAGTTGAAACCGCCGGTGGCGAACCCGCCCGCTCGCAGAATCTCGTAGAGCACCAGGGTCGCCTCCTGCACGCTGTTCGGGAACTGGTCCGTGTCCCAGCCGTTCTGCGGGTCGCCGCGGTTGGCGTCGACGCTGCCGAAGATGTCGTTGGCGATGGCGTAGGCCACTTCGTGCTGAAAGGCATGGCCGGCGAGGGTGGCGTGGTTGCACTCGATATTGAGCTTGAACTCGTCCGCCAAGCCGCACTTCTGCAGAAAGGCGTAGCAGGCGGCGCTGTCGTAGTCGTACTGATGCTTGGTGGGTTCGCAAGGCTTCGGTTCGATCAGCAGGGTGCCCGGAAATCCGATCTTGTGCTTGTGTTCCACCACCAAGCACATGAAGCGACCAAGCTGGTCGGCTTCGCGCTTGAGATCGGTGTTCAGCAGCGTGTCGTAGCCTTCGCGGCCTCCCCACAGCACATAGTTCTCGCCGCCGAGCCGATGGGTGAGTTCGAGCACGGTCTTCACTTGCGCAGCGGCGTGGGCGAAAACCTCCGGGTTCGGATTGGTGGCGGCGCCAGCGGCGTAGCGCGGGTGGCCGAACAGGTTGGCGGTGCCCCACAGCAGACGGATGCCGGTACGCTCCATTTCGCCGGCGATGTCCTCGCCGATGGCGAGCAGGTTCTTCTCCGATTCGGCGAACGTGTCGCCTTCCGGGGCCACGTCGCGGTCGTGGAAGCAGAAGTACGGCGCGGTGAGTTTGTCGATGAACTCGAACGCGGCGGCTAGCTTGGCCCGCGCCGCAGCCATCGGATTCGCGGCCCCGTTGGCCCAGGGACGATCCCAGGTACCGGTGCCGAAGACATCCGCGCCCGGGGCGTCGAAGGAGTGCCAATAGCAGACCGCGAAGCGCAGGTGCTCGGCCATGGATTTGCCCAGCACCTCGGCATTGGCATCGTAGTAGCGAAAGCTGAGCGGATCCGTCGAATCCGGTCCTCGGTAGGCGATAGTGTCCACGTCGGGGAAGAAGTTCATGGCGCGTTCCTTACGTTCCTGCGGCGCGGCAAGCCGTGAGCGCAAATAGTCGTACAGACCACAACGAACCGCAAACCGTTTCGTCGCACGGTAGTGCGTTAGTTTGAAATTCGAGCAGCCGCGCCACTACATAGGTATCCAATAGCGTTCCATACCCTGCATCTTGCGACTATATCGTGCGGCATGACGATACGGATTCAAACCGAGCCGCACCCGCCGTGTCACGGATATCCTCGGAACCGGCCTCGCAAAATCGAACGGAAGACGCTTCCTTGCTGGTTGTTTCCCGATCTCCACCGACCACGCAGAACCCGTGGCCGCTCATATCGGCGGCTTGCCGAGGGCAACTAGCATCTATGGCTATGCCAACGCGAGCTCGCTCCATCTGCTGCCGCTTGCGCGCGTCCCCGGCTTCGGTGCCGCGACAGGCGCAGCCGCTACGCTGTACGTTCGATCTCTTTGGCGCTTGCTGTTGCGGTAGTCGCCGCCGGTGACTGTACGGGCGTGTCCAAGGCTCGGAAACCGGTTTCCATGATCCGACCTTCCCTTCCGGGGATTGATCCGTCAGTGTGCCAAGTCGCGGGCTAACTGCCAACGGGTTCAGTCGGGATTTTCCGCGGCCGGTTCTTCCGTGGCAGGCTCGGACAGCAGGCCGAAGGATCGAGCGCGACGCTCCCAGTTGCGACGCGCCAGCGCCTGCATGTCGGCGTCGCGGTCGGTCTCGTCGACGATCTCGAAGCCCAGAAGGGTCTCGATGACGTCCTCCATGGTGACGATGCCGGACATGCCGCCGTACTCGTTGATGACCAGGGCGATATGGGCGCGCTCGCGAAGCAGACGGGTGAACAGAACCGGCAGGCTGGTGCGCTCGGCGACGGCCAGGATGTCCCGTTTCAGGTTGGCCAGCGGCTCGTCGCCACGCCCCTCGATTACCGCCGCCAGCACATCGTCCTTCAGGAGAAAGCCCACCACGCGGTCCTTGCCGTCGTCCTTGTGCAGGGGGATGCGTGAAAACGGCAATTCGTTGTTGGCTTCGTGAAACTCGTTGGCGGTCTGGTCGATGGTGGCCGCCACAACCACTGGACGG
The DNA here is from genome assembly GCA_963422285.2 of Pseudomonadales bacterium. GTDB lineage: Bacteria > Pseudomonadota > Gammaproteobacteria > Pseudomonadales > Azotimanducaceae > VXYL01. Next base: position 776,629 of record CAXXJO010000001.1, read on the forward strand.
GGCGTCATGATGTCCTCGGCACGGACGTCGTCGAACTCCAGCAGATTGCTGATGATGGTCGACTCGCCCGGGTCGATGACGCCTTCCTTGACGCCGATCTTGGCCAGGGCGACGAAGTCCGTGCGCGACAGCACACTGTCGGTCTTGTCCCCCTTCATCGCCCGGGTGATGAGTTGGCTCAGCCACACCAGCGGCGCCAGCAACGTCACCACCAGCAGCAGCGAATTGGTCGTGAAGGGCACTAGCGTTCGCCAGTACAGCGCCCCCAGGGTTTTCGGCACGATCTCGGACAGCACCAGGATCGCCGCCGTCATGCCTACGGGGATGGCGACCGCGGTGATCATCGGAGGCGCGTCCTGCCAGATGATCGTCGCCTGGCTGCCGACGCCGAACGCGCCCACGGTGTGGGCAAAGGTGTTGAGGGTGAGGATCGCCGCCAGCGGACGGTCGATGTTCTGCTTGAAGCTCTGCAGCCTGTGGCCGACGGCGCTGCCTTCCTCCAGCTTGATCTGGGCGTAGGCGGGCGTCACCGACAGCAGCACGGCCTCCCATATCGAGCACAGGAACGAGAACACGATTGCGACGGCGAAGAAAAAGAACAGCAGGGTGAGCATGGGAAGCGTCCGCGTGGGTATCAACAGCCGAGGGCTTCTTCCGACAACGGCTCCGCCGGCGGACGGCCATCCGCCCGGATGGGGTCTGCGACGACATCGCTCGCCGAATGGGAATTCGCCGCCACTGCTACGGGCCGTCGCCCCTCGGCCTGCTCATGGACACAGAATACACCGTTTGCGGATTCGGTGCCGCACGCTACGCCATATGCTGCTCTTGCACTAGCTGCGCCGTGCCGACAGCACCATGCCCACCCGATTCGGCACGGTACTCTACAGGACTATCGCCGTCTTCCCTTAAGCCGCATGCAGCATGGGAAATCGCGCTTTCAGGTCGTCGTAGAGGTCGCGGTAGACGGCCAGCCGCCGGGCGGCGCGTTCGATCTCCTCGGCGCTTGCCGCTACAGTGGCCGCCACTGGCGCCTGGGGACACCGTTCCTTGGGTTCGCCGCCGCCGTGGCCGAGGGCGGCCAGTCGCGCGGCGCCCAGCGCCGGGCCGACCGCGGCATCCTCCCGATAGGCGAGAGGTCGTCCCAGGGCGGCGGACAGAATATGGCCCCAGAACGTGCTGCGAGCACCGCCGCCGATGACGCTCACGTCGCCAAGATCGGCGCCGGCTTCGGCCAAGGCGCGCTGCCCGTCCGCCAAGGCGAAGGCAACGCCTTCCAGTACCGCGCAGCCCAGCGCGGCGCGGTCCACGCCGTGGTGCAGGCCGACGAACGCGCCCAGCGCATGGGCATCGTTGTGCGGTGTGCGTTCGCCGGAGAGGTAGGGCAGGAAGTACAGGGAACCGGGCTTCGTGACCGAGCGTTCGATTTCGTCGATCAGCGCCTGCTCGGAAGCGGCGCCGACGAGGCGCGTCGCCCAAGTGAGCGCGCTGGCCGCGGACAGAATCACCGACATCCGATGCCACAGACCCGGCAGCCCATGGCAGAAGGCGTGGACGCCGCCAGCGGGATTGGGACGGTACGCCGCATCGGGCACGAAGTAGACGCCCGAAGTGCCCAGGGAAACGAAGCTCGTGCCGGCTGCCACGGCACCCGCGCCTACCGCGCCTGCGGCCTGGTCGCCGGCACCGCCTACCACGGGTACGGACTTCATGCCCCAGTCCGCGGCGATACGCGGTCGCAAGACGCCGCTGATGGCCGATCCTTCCACTAGGCGCGGCATATTCGCCAAGGCAAGTCCGGTGGCGTCCAGCATCGCCTCCGACCAGCGGCGGGCGCCGACATCCAGCCACAGCGTTCCCGAAGCATCGGACAGGTCGCTGGCGAGTTCGCCCGTCATGCGGTAGCGCAGGTAGTCCTTGGGCAGCAGCACGGTGCGGATGCGAGCGAAGATGTCGGCTTCGTGTTCGCGCACCCACAGCAGCTTCGGCGCGGTGAAGCCGGGCATGGCGCGATTGCCGGTGAGGGCGGCGACATCCACCGCATCCTCCAAAACGGCACATTCGGCCTCGGAACGGCCGTCGTTCCAGAGGATCGCATTCCGCAGTACGCGCCCCCGGTCGTCGAGCAGGGTAGCGCCGTGCATCTGTCCGGACAGCCCGATGGCTCCGACGCGCGGCGCGAAGTCACGCAATTCGACCACCACGGCGCAGACGGCCCGCCACCAGTCCTCAGGCGTCTGCTCGCTCATGCGCGGACCCGGGCGGGAAACAGCGAGGGGACGGCTCGCTTCGGCAACGACATCGCCGCCGTCGCTGGTTACCACCGCCTTGACGGACGAGGTGCCGAGATCCAGCCCCAGATACATGTACGTAGTTCCCGGATTGATGGGAAAGCCTATTCATCGCCCGCCGGCATGACGGTCCCGCCTCCGAACGCAGCGGCGCGAGCACGGACAGTGTGGCGGATTTGCGCCGCCAGCGGCAAGGGCGGCCGTCAGTCCTTGCCGGCTTCCCGCTCCAACGCCACCAGATGGTTCACCACCAGAAACATGGCTGCCGGGCTGCCGGCCGAGACCGTGTCCACCACGTAGCGACCGTTGACGATCATGGTGGGCGTGGCCATCACTCGGTACATGCGGCCTTGGGCATCGGCTTGGCGAACGCGGCTGCGGATGCCGAAGGAGTCGTACACGCGCAGGAACTCTTCCTCGTCCACCTCGGCTTCCCGCACGAACAACCGCCGGATGTGCTGGGCGCGGCTCATGTTGATGCCGTAGTCGTGGATGGCGGCGAACAGCGGCAGATGCACCCGCTCCAGGACGCCTAGCGCCTCGGCGGTGTAGAACGCCTGGGCCAGCGGCAGCAGGCGCTGGCTCACCAAGGGCAGGCGGTGGAAGTCCACATCTTCCGACTGCGTCTGTCGCCACGCTTCCACCATGGGCTCCAGCCGGTAGCAGTGGATGCAGGCGTAGGAGAACACCTCCACCACCTCGATGCGAGCCGGATCTCGCGTCTCCACGGCGATGGGCAGCTTCTGGTAGTGCTGGCCCTCCTGGTACTCCGAAGCGGCGCCGTCGGCAGCCGCCCAGCCGATGCCGACGGCGATGGCTAGGCGAAGCAGGTGGTGGATGTTCATGGGCGTGGGATACATGGGGTTTCGATCTGTCAGACCGCGCGATGGTCCGTCAGTGCAATCCGTGCAGGTAGTCGGCCACCGCCTGCATCTCGCCATCGGTCATGTTGGCCGCGGTTTGACGCATCATGCCGCCGTACTCCTCGTCCGAAGTGCGCTCTTCCTCCCGGTAGGCTTTGAGCTGGGCGACGACGTACTTCGCCTGCTGGCCCGACAGGGCAGGAAAACCCGCCAATGGGTTGCCGCTGCCGTCCGGGGCGTGGCAGGCGGTGCAGGCTGCCACGCCCTTGCGCAGAATGCCACCGCGGTAGATCGCCTGGCCCAGCCCGGCCGCTGCCGGCGGTGCCTGGCCCACCTTGCTGGTCTGGCTTTCGTAGAAGGCGGCGATGTCCTCTAGCTGCTCGTCCATGCGACCTTCGAGCTGGCCGATCATCAACGGCGCTTGGCGCTCTCCATCGCGGAAGAGCTGAAGCTGGCGGAGCAGGTAGCGAGCGTTCTGCCCGGCGATGCTGGGACTGTCCGAGACGAGGCTGTTGCCGTCCTCGCCGTGGCAGGCCACGCAGGAGGCCGTCAGGGCGCGTCCGGCTTCGATGTCGGGGATGCGGGGGGGCAGCTCTTCGGCTTCGGCGGTTGCGACGCAACCCAGGCACAGGACGACGATGGCGATTGGGGTTCTCACAGTGTTCGCTTCTACTTCCGGTTACACTCGGCGGCTGCCGAGGGCTGCGGAGTATAGCATCGTGTCGAAGCAAGCAATGGGGCGAGAACCGCCTATTGCCGGAAACACGCCCGCTCGCGCCCCAGCCGAAGCTTCTCCCTTGGCAAGCACGCTGGCATGCACGTTCCTGCTCAGCGCCGACCGGCTCGAACGGTGCCCGATGGACGATGTACCCGAAGTGGCGTTCGTGGGGCGCTCCAATGCCGGCAAGTCCAGCACACTGAACCGGCTCGCCGGCCGCAAGCGGCTGGCGCGGACGAGCAAGACGCCGGGCCGCACCCAGCTCATCAACTTCTTCGCCGTGGCCGACGGCGGACGGCTGGTGGACCTGCCCGGCTACGGCTATGCCCAGGCCTCGAAGTCGCGCCAGCGGGCTTGGGGACGGGCCATCGACGATTACCTGAACCGCCGCGCCAACTTGGCCGGCGTGGTGCTGGTGATGGATGCCCGCCGCCCTTTGCAGCCTTTCGACCGTGATATGGCGGCTTGGTGCCGGCAGCGGGACCTGCCCCTGCTGGCGCTGCTCAACAAAGGGGACAAACTGAAACAGGGCGAGCGCGCCAAGGCGCTGCACACCGTGGAAGCCGAACTCGCCGCACCTCCCGAAGCAACGGCGCTGCTGTTCTCCGCCACCACCGGCCTCGGTGCCGCGGCGGCAATCGCCGCGGTGCGGCACCGGCTCGACGGCGCGGCAAGGTAGTGGCTCGGTTTCAATCCGCGTCGTCATGCTGCACCATAATGATGTGATGGCAAGATGCAGGGGGATGGAACGCTATTGGATACCCTATGCAGCGGCATCCGCAGTGGCGCGGCCAGTCCAATTTCAAACTGACCCGCACTTAACCCGCAGCAAGCCAAAGTTGATTCCCATCAGCACTCACTGCCAGCGTTGACGGAGGTCCCGGGCGGTTGCGAGGTCGCCTTGGGCGGCGCGGGCATCGGCGATCAGCAGCCATGCGGCGCGTTCGTCGTCGCTGCCGCGCGGGACGAACAAGAGTCCCTTGCGGGCATTCTGCTCGGCGAGCGCCGGCTGCCCGGCTTGCAGGCGGATCGCCGCCAGTTGCAGCCACAGCTCGCCCCGTCGCGGCTCGATGCGGATGGCCTGCTCGATGGCCGCCGCGGCTTCGGCCGGGGAGCCGCTTTGCTCCAAGCCCTTGGCGACATCCACGAGCGCCGTGGTAATGCTTGCCGGCGTCTCTTGCGGCGGTGGGGGCGTGGCAGGCGGCACGGAGACAGGAGGCGAAGCGGGCGCTGGCGAGACGGCCTCGGGCAGTGCCACGACAGGTGGCGGCGCGGGTGCGACGCAGCCAGCGGCCACCAAACCCAGGAGGACTGCGGGAAGGAAGCGTTTCATGGGCATGGATGCTAGCGATCGAAGATCGAACGCAGGCGGCCGCCGAGGGGCCGGCAGCCGGTCTTCCATGGTACCTCGGCGTCCACTGGCAACGGCACTTCCACCACCGTGCCGCAGCCGGGCCTGGCGCGCAGGCCGGTGGCGTAGTCGATGGCCACGGTGTCGGCATCCGCAGCTAGGGCCGGGACGATCTCGCTACCGGCCATGAACGCATCCCACAGCACCAAGGCGCCCTTGGCGCCGGAGAGGCCGTGGGGCTGATTGTCGTCGCGACCGATCCATGCCACGCCCAGCAAGTCGGCATCATAGCCGGCGAACCAGCTATCCCGATAGCCGTCCGACGAACCGGTCTTGCCGGCTGCGCCGCTACGCGCCAGCAGCGAACTTCGGCCCGTGCCGTGGGCCATGACGATCTGCAAGGCGCGGGTCAAGGTTCCAGCGACGGCGGGATCGATTGCCTGCTCGATGGCGATAGGATAGCGCTTCACCGTGCCGCCGGCGTCGTCCGCCACCGCGGTGACCGTTTGCGCCGGGGTCTTGAAGCCGCCGCTGGCCAGCGTGGCATACAGTTCGGCCATGGCGAAGGGCGAAATTTCGTAGGCGCCCAGCAGCAGCGACGGCCAAGGGTCGAGCTCGCGCCCGGCCAGCGTACCGATGCGGCCGGCGACGTCCTCGATGCCGAGCGCCATGCCGACCCGGACCGCGGGAACGTTGAGCGAATCGCCCAGCGCCCGTATCAGCGGTACGCTGCCCCGGTACTTGCCGTCGGAATTCTTCGGCGACCAGTCATCGTATTCCGTCAGAGTCAATCGGGCGTCCTGGACAGGCGAGGCCAAGTGGAAACGACCGGACTCGATGGCGGCGAGATAGACGAAAGGCTTGATTAGCGAACCCACCGGCCGCTGCCCGTTCAAGGCGCGGTTGAATCCGTAGCGACCAGGATGGCGGCCCCCCGCCACCGCCTTCACGTCGCCAGTCTGGCTGGCGCGTACCACCACCGCGGCTTCCAGGCTCTGCGCTGGCAGCCCGCGATCGCGTTCCAGGGCTGCCAGCACCGTGGCGACCGCGCTTTCGACCCGATCCTGCAGGCGCGGATCCAGCGTGGTGTGGATGGCGAGGCCGTGCGCGGCCAGCGTCTCGCGGTCGTAGTCCGAGCGCAGTTCCTCCCGCACCGCGTCCATGAACGCCGGGTAGTAGCGGCCGCCCCGGCGCGTGGTTGCCAGCGACAGGCCGCGATCGATGGCGTTCTGATAGCGCGGCTGATCGATGAGGCCGAAGTCGCGCATGGTGGCGAGCACCCGATCGCGGCGGCGTTTGGCGCGTTCCGGATGCCGGTACGGGTTGTAGTAGGACGGCCCGCGGATGACAGCCACCAGCAGCGCCAGTTCGTGGTCGCCGAGTTCCAGCAACGGCTTGTTGAAGTAGAAGAAGCTGCCCAGGCCGAAGCCGTGGATGGCCCGGGCCCCGTCCTGGCCGAGGGGGATCTCGTTGATGTAGGCGTTCATCAGATCGTCCTTCTCGAACCGCGCCTCGAGGATGACGGCCATGGCCACTTCCTTGAGCTTGCGCACCAGCGTACGGCGGTTGTCGAGATAGTAGGAGCGCACCAGCTGCTGGGTGAGGGTACTGCCGCCCTGGGCATATTCGCCGGCGCGGATGTTCACCCACAGCGCCCGCAGCATGCCGGTGATGTCGAACCCCGGATGCGAGTCGAAATGCCGATCCTCTACGGCTTTCAGCGTTTCGATCAGCAGCGGCGGCGTTTCCCGCGGCGCGATCACCAGCCGGTCCTCGCCGTGAGTCGCGAAGAAGCTACCGATCACCGGCGGTTCCAAGCGCGCGAAGCGCAAGGGGCCGTCCGGTCCTCGTACCGCGGCCACTCGGCCGCGGGCGAACACCACCGTCACCGGCAGCGCCGGGCGCTCGCCGTCCGCGAAGCGGAATGCCCGCAAAGTGGCGTGGACCCGGTCGCCGGCGACGACGAAACGGCCGAGGTCGGCCCCGCGGCGCGGCTGGCCTGGGCGGTAGCCGAGCCGCCATAGTTCCGCCACGAAGTCGTCGCGCGGCAGCGCGAGGCCGGGATAGACGGGCATGGGCGCCGCGTATACCCGCGCTGGAAGCGACCAGCGCCGACCCTCGAAGCGGCCAGTGATTTCGCGGTCCAGCACCGCGAGATAGAGACCGGCGCCGAGCACCACGACGACGGCGATCAGCAGCAGCCTCTTCAGCACCGCGCCTAGGACGCGGACGAGGCGGCCGCTGCCGGATTTGGCGCGACGCCTGTTCGTGCGTAACCGGCTTGGACGCCGGCTGCTGCGCCGCCGACGCGCCGGCGTCTTCGCCCGCGCCATGCCGGACTAGCCGCTCGCGCGTTCGGCAAGCAGTCGTCGTGCCAAGTCGGCGGCGACGGCAAGAGCCTGTTTGCGCCCAGCGCTCATATCGATCACGTACTTGTCGTCGATCACAACCGCCGGTACGCCAAGCAGCCCCAGAGACAGGAACTGCTGTTCGTCGGTGGCCACTTGACGGGCGATGCGCGGCGATGCCACGGTGCGCAGGAAGGTTTCCCGATCGATGCCGTAGCCGTCCACGTAGTCCGCCAATTCCTTCGCCGTGGCGAAGCGGCGGCTGCGGTCGTGGATGGCCCGGAACATGCGCTCGCGGTTGGCGTCCGCCGCGCCGTGGCGGGCCAGCGCGAGATTCGCCTTGGCGAGCAGCCGATTGTCCGTCGAATACGCCACATGAACGCGCTCGAAAGACACGTCGGCGGGGAGCGTATCGCGCCAGTCGTCGATCAGCGCCTCCAAGTTCCGGCAATGGGGGCAGGTGTAGGAGAAGTAGGCGACTATCTCGACATCGCCAGTGCCATCGGGCCGGTCTTCCAACACCGTGTACGATTCGCCGCCGTCCCGGATGCCGCCGAGACCGTAGTAAAGCCCGAGACCGGCGATGGCGACCACCACCGCTGCCACCGCAACCAGGATCGACGCGCGTATCCGATCGACCTTGTCCTTGCGCTTGACCATGGCGTTGGCAGTTTATACCGTCGCTACCAAAACAGGAACCATCAATGGCCGAACGACTTGTTCTCTACCAGTACCCGTCCTGCCCATTCTGCGCTCGCGTACGGCGGTTCCTTGATGAGCGCGGCCTCGATCTGCCGATGCGGGACATTCTGCGCGATGCTGCCGCCTTCCGCCAACTGCTGCTTGGCGGCGGTCGTGCCACGGTGCCCTGCCTACGCATCGAGAACGACGCCGGCGAGGTGCGCTGGCTGTACGAATCCGCGGACATCGTCGACCACCTCGCGGCGCACGGTTGAGACGGACGGCCCCTCTGGCAGTGCGTCAATCTCAATCTGTGTTGCCGCGCTGAACCGTCCAAATACAAGATGTAGAGATGAGGACGGCTGACTAGCCACAATATATAGTGGCGGCGTCGTAATGGTGCGATCCATCCGAATTTCAAACCGAACCACTACCGCCCCTCTGCGAAGGGGCGCATTCGGGCGCGCCAGACATTCCTTCGGTGCTAGGCTTCGAGTTCGTCGAGCAGGCCGATAGCCAGCCATGTCGCATCTCAAGCGCGCAGATCGGCGCGGGGATCGAAGTCGAAGCTATCCGCCATGCGCTGATACAGGGCCGTCTGCTCCTTGGTAGCGGCCGGCGGCAGCGCGATTTCCAGCGTGACGATCTGATCGCCCGGCGGCTTCCCCGGCAAGCCGCGGCCCCGCATCCGCAGCTTCGTGCCAGCCCGGGAACCTGGAGGTATCTTCAGTTCCACCGGGCCGCCCAGGGTGGGCGTTGCGACGTTGGCACCCAGCGCCGCTTCCCAAGGCGCCACTGGCAGCGTCAAGGTGATGTCGCGGCCATCGAGCCCGAATACAGGATGCGGGACAACGGCAATTTCCAGGTACAGGTCGCCCGCTGGCGCGTCGTCGATGCCGGGGGCGCCTTGGCCGCGCAGGCGAACGCGGCGACCCTGGGTGGCCCCGGCGGGGATGCGAACGTTCAGCGTTCGCGCTCGTCGCCGTGCGCCCGGCGACGACAAAGTCAGCTGGCGGTTGGCCCCGGCATAGGCTTCGCGCAGCGTGATCTGCAGCCGGTCGTGGATGTCCTCGCCGCGCTGGGAGAAGCGCGTCCGTCGGGAGGAGGTGCGCGATCCGAAGTTCAGGTCGTCGCCGAAGTCGCCGAACAAGGTGCGGAAAAAGTCGCTGAAGGCGCTGGCATCGACGTCCGTGAACCCGTCGCGGGAATCGGCGCCGTGGTTCCAGCCGGGCGGCGGCTCGAAGCGGGCGCCGTGACGGTAGGGCGAGCGCCGGATGTCGTCGTAGGCTTGGCGCTTCTCCGGGTCCTTCAGCGCTTCGTAGGCTTCGTTGACTTCCTTGAAGCGCACCTCGGCATCCGCCTCCCGGCTGACGTCCGGGTGGTACTTGCGGGCCATCTTGCGGTACGCCCGCTTGATGTCGTCAGCGCTGGCGTCCTCGCTCACGCCGAGCACTTGGTAGTAGTCCTTGAACTCCATGCGCGTCGCTCAGTGATCGATCCGCCACCTCACAGGAAGCATGAAAAATGGCGTCCGTCTAAGCTAGGCTGCCAGCACCTGTCATGTCAAACGTAACTGCGTTGCGCATCGCTGTCAGCCATCGGACAGAACATCCCATACCGCTCTTGCTATTTGAGCGGCAAGAATGGGCGGTACCGAATTACCCACTTGAGTAAACTGCCTAGCCGTGGAGCCGAGAAACACGAAGTCGTCAGGGAAGGATTGCAGGCGAGCGCATTCTCGGACGCTCAGAGTCCTCGGAACTTCTGGATGCAGATGCGATCTGCCTCCACCCTTGACCCCACCAGCGATCACGGTCTTGGACGGCTTGCGAGGATCAAGCCGGTCCACCCGGCCTAGCTGATCCCATTGTTTCATCATCGCGGACATTCCCATCAGGAACAGCGATAGCTGCCAGCCGGTGGCGAAGACCGTGGATAGGCTGTCGCGCCGGCTTTCGGCATCCGCCGCCGTTAACGCGGCCGATGCAAACTCGCCGCGTATCGGCTTCCACCATCCGAACAGCCGGGTCTTGCGATAGAAGGCCTGCAGCACGATGCGGCTCGTCGGGCGCGTCGCCAAGGTGACGACGATCACCCCGACCAGGGACAGCATGCCGCTGAACATGAAGGCGAAGTACTCTTCCAAGTCCGCCACAGCAGCTGCTGCGCGATCGCCGCCATCATACCCACCGCAATGCCTGCTGAAAAACTCCAACCGTTCATCCGCCACCAGTACCAGCGCACCAACGTGGGAACTAGCAGGCCGGCCCCCAAGCTGCCGGCAATCCAGCCCCGGATATCGTTGACGTCGCGAACGGCCAAGGCCAGCACCACACCAATGGCCACCAGCACGACGGAGGAAAGGCGGCTGTGCCACATCAGCGTCTTGACACTAGCACCGTGGTTGATGTACGGCCGATAGATGTCGTTGACCCAATAGGCCGCGCCGGAGTTCACGGTGGAATCGAAAGTGAACATCGCCGCCGCCATGAGACCGGCGATCAATAGACCCTTGACGCCGGTCGGTCGGTACGTATTCGTTGATGACGATTGGCAGCCCCGTATCGGGGTGCTGCAAGGCACCGGACTCGGCGGTCAGTACCACGCCCATAATGGCGATGGCCATGATGAACGGCCAGCGGAACGCGAGCAGCACGATCCAGCACGGGATAAAGCAGGCCGGCTTCGCGGCCCGAGCGCGCGGCAAAGTGGCGCTGCCCCATGTAGCCCCGGCACCGCCGCTGCCTTCGAGAATCACCTTGAGCAGATAGAAGATAATAGCGATGCCAAACAGACTGTAGATGGAGTAAGTGGTATCGGCATTGAAATTTATCTCCTAGGACGGCATCAAGTGCGTCCACGCATCCCGCGTGGTCTCCACTTCCATGAAGCCGTCGTCGCGTAGCGGCACCGATACTGCCAAGGTTTCCGGCAATTCGAAATTGACGAATGCCATCGAGCATAGGTAGATGATCACGCCGAAGATCAGTACGCGCCCTGGGACACATCGGTCCAAACAACGCCGTAGAGTACGCTGGCGATCGTGTAGATCATGGCCAAGGCAATCATCAGCGATGCCTCTATGAACGTGGGTTCGAATCCCAGCAGCGGCGGGATGTTGAGAAACTCCGCCGCGAGCTTGCCGGACCCCACGGCGAAACACGTAATCACCACCACCACGCCGATGTGCGCGGCGGCGGAGAAAAACCCGCGCGACGTCTCCTTCTCGGCTGTCGCCGAAGCGCAGCTTCATCCATTCCGCCACCGTCGCGACTCCGGCACACCGGTTCCATTTCCCTTGAAATACCATCAGGAACGTCATGATGAGCGTCACGCCGCCACGAATTTCGATGAAGAACCCGGCAGCCCCCATGACGAAGATGAACGCGGTGTTGATCATGGTGCCGCTGATGTCCAAGTTCGAGGACATCCCGGATGCGCCCAACGCCCACCAAGAGAGGCACCGATCGCCTAGGAAGTAGGCTCCGATGCCCTTGGCTGCCGGGGTTGCACGTACAACCCCAGCAGCACGATGGCGGCGAGGTAGATAGCGACGACTAGATAATCAAGCGTCTCCATGGTGGTCTCCGCGATCCTTCCGCCCCCTTCAAGGGTGGATGATGACGCAAGCCGGGCAGTATCTCAGCTTGTATCCGTGTCGTCATGCCGCATACCGCAAACACAAGATGTAGGAGTATGAAACAGGGTGGAATACCATATGTAGTGGCATCTATAGCGGCCCAGTCTATCTAAAATCAAACTGAGACACTACCGCAAGCCGGACAACGTTGCACTCTCCTAAATGAAGGCATAGCATCGAAATGAAAGGTCGGGCCGCGTCCGCATCGAACTGCTTGAGGCGGTGTGCGTGAAATTCTCCAAAACCACATCGATTGACATTGCCGCGCAGGCCGGCGTTTCCCAGTCTACCGTCTCGCGGGCCTTGCGCGGCAGCCCCCTCGTTCATCCGGAAACGCGCCGACGCATTCAGGATGTCGCCAACGAGATGGGCTATTCGGTGGATCGCAGCGCCCGCAGCCTGCGTGCCAAGGACACCAGGACATTGGCCTTGCTTCTGTGCGAGGACCCGGGCTGGGGGGAAGCGCGGATCAACCCCTTCTTCCTTGCCATTCTCAGCAGTGTTGCCCATGCCGCCGCGAAACGCGGCTACGACCTGTTGCTTACATTTCAGCAGCTAAGCGAGAATTGGGTCGCCGACTTTCAGGATGCTCGGCGCGCCGACGGCTTGATTCTGCTCGGCATCCGCGACCGCCAAGCCTACGATGCCCAACTCGCCGACCTCATTGAACGCGGAACTCCCTTCGTTACCTGGGGCTATGAGCATCATCTCCGGGGCGTATCGAGTTCGGTAACCGGCGAGAACCGCGCAAGCATGCGCGAGCTGACGGCGCATCTGATCAAGTTGGGACGCAGGCGAATCGCATTCATCGGCCACACCACGGACGCCAATCCAGAGTTCGCAAGGCGCTACGAAGGGTATCTCGACGCCTTGTCTCGCCACCACCTGTCGGCGGAGCCGGAGCTGCGCAAGGTGGCGGGTTCATCGGAAAAAGAGGGCCATATGGCGACGACGGAACTGATGGAAGCCGGCTATGAATTCGATGCTATCGTGTGTGTTAGCGACCTGCTGGCCATCGGTGCGATGGCTGCGCTGCACGAGCATCGCCGGCGCGTTCCAGAGGATGTCGCCGTGGTGGGTTTTGACGACTTGCCCATCGCCCGATACATCCGGCCTCCTTTGACGACCATCCACCAGAATACGCGCCGTGCGGGCGAATTGCTGGTCGAACAGCTAATAGGGCTGATCGCAGGCGAACTCGTGGAGCCCCGACAGCTCCCCTTGGAGTTGGTGGTGCGAGAGTCTTGCGGCTCACATTTGGGCTAGCAGACTGTAGGACTCTAACGCCATCTTGAGCAATGTGGGACTTCGCCCAGCTACGTCACCGGATGCGGGTCGTGCTTGTCTGGAAACACTTCTAGCGCATAGGGAGCCAGACAGAGAGAAACCTCCGCCAGCGCAGCCTTCACCTTAACAGAAGGCATGTAAGCCTTGATAGGGAAGGTGTTAGCCGGTCATGTCCAATCCATGTCGCCAACATCCGCTGCTCATCGTCGCACTTCAGAACGAATAGCTTGCGCCTAGATAGAACTCCCGTCCGAAGTTCTGGATGTAGCCTGTCAGGTACTTTTCGCCCCAGAAGCTGCGGTTTGGCTCGTCGGTGAGGTTGTAGGCCTGCAATTGCAACTCGATGCCGCTGTCGAACGCGTAGGAAACCTGCGCGTCGAGTTTGGTTTCCGCGGCGAACTGGGTGTCCTGGGCAAAGGCAACGCCGAAACTGCTCACCTTGGCGCTTTGATAGTTGGCGCCGATGCGCGCCTCGAACCTGCCCTGTTCGTAGAACAGGGTGAGGTTGCCAGAGCGGTCGGCCAAGCCAGGGTAGGGCACCTTGGGGCTTGGCGAATTGGAGAAGGGGTTGTCGATGGTGATTTCGCTGTCCACGAATGCGAGGCTGGCGTTGAATCCAAAGCCGGACCAAGGATGCTCCAGCCAGCCGTCGAAGGTCTGCGTCCAGGAAATCTCCAGGCCCTGGATATAGCCGCCCTCCTTGTTGTTGATGGCGAACGTGTACGAACCGTTGCGCACCTCCACCGGCGTCACCACGGTGCCGCCTGTCTCCTCGTCCGTCACGACTACTTCGTAGGTTTCCGGGATTACGAAGCCGTTGGCGCGGAAGTCGAAGTTCTCGACGGTGAGATCCTGGATGAATGACTTAATGTCCTTGCGGTAGACGGCGATGGCCACCAAGCCGTTGCGGCCGAAGTAGCGCTCGAAGGAAACGTCCACCTGCTCCGCCTTGAAAGGGCGCAGGAAGGGCGAGTTGGTGTTGGAGAAATTGAACGTGACGAAACCCTGCTCGGCGGAGGACTCGTCAATGCTGTTGCCGCCGCCGCCGTCCACCGGCTGGTCGCTGGAGAGGCGGTTGATAGGGGGGCGGGACATCACCCGGGCGGCACCGAAACGCAGGTATGTCTCGTCGGTGAACTTGTAGGTAAGGTTCAACGACGGCAGCGTCTCGGTGTAGGTCTCGCCGAACTCCACGAAGGCGAAGTTGTCGCGACAAACGCCGTCGCCGTCGCAAATCTCCGTAGCGTTCAGATCGGGGTCGCCGAACACGTCGTAGATGCCCACCGACGACTGCTCCGTTTCCACCACCCGCACACCGACATTGCCAAGCAGCGAGCGGCCGAACAGTTCGGTTTCGATGCTCGCCTGAAGGTAGTAGGCAAGCACGTCTTCGCTCACGTCGCCGCGCTGCCGAACGGACCACTCGGAGCGGTAACCATCGCCGCTGCGGCGGCCCCAGCGGGCAATGGTTTCGGTGGAACGGGGCAGGGGCCGATCGTTGGCGTCCAACTGCGACTCCTCGCAGTTGTAAACCGCTTCCGGGTCGCACTGCAATACCAAGCCCTGCTCCACCGCCTGGCGCAGGATCGCCTCGGCGTCGAAGGAGATGAAGCACGGGAAATGGGAATAGTCGCCGCTCCAGCAGACCACGTCGCCGGTGTCGTCGGAGATGGGCATGTCCACGTCGTGGACGTAGCCCGACCCCGGACCGTAGACGAACATCTGGCGACCGTATTCGTAGTCCCTGGCGGAGTGGCGCACACCGGCTTCGAGAACCGTGAACACGCCCCAGTCGAGGTCGTAGCTGAAATCCACCTTGACGGCGGATACGGCATCGTCGGCCAAGCGCGGATACTTGCCGTACTGCGTCATGCGCAGCGTGTCGAAGTCGTCGTAGCTTTCGGCGAATGCCACGTTGGGAAGCCTTTGGCCGTCGCTTTGCCAATGGACTTGGCCGTTGACGCGGGTATGGCCGGTGCGGTTGCAGACCGGATCTTCGTCCGTGCAGCGGCGATACAGGTTGGCATAGTGGAAGCCGTCCGCTTCGTACCCGGACGAGGTGGAGCGCGATGCATCGACGCTCGCCGACCAGGTGTCGCCAACCCACTCGATATTGATGCCGGCGGAAAGCACATCGTCGTCGTCGCTGGTGTCGCCGGAGACGACGAAAATGTTCGAACCATCGTAGAACAGCCCGCCGACGGCGAAGTTGGCGCTGGCGAGTGTGGCATTGGCGAGGGCGTAGTTGTGGGAACCCTGCAAGGAGAGTCCATCCCGGGATGTGTCGGTTTGGAACTTCGTGTAGAAGAAGTCCGCCTGGATCGCCAACCGTTCATTGGGCTTAAGCTGCACGGAGGCCAAGTAGGCGTCGCGCTCCTCAAGACCGCCGATTTGGAAGAATTGGACGGTAGCCGGCACGTAGACGGGCACATCCGTTGCCGGGTAGATGTTCCTGGCCTGCTGCGGCGTGTCGCCGTGATATTGGGTGGTGGCGCTCGGCTGGGAGAGCTTGCTGTAGCCGAGAGACATTCCGAGCATGTCGTTGAGCAGCTTTTGCTGGTAGGAAAGGGTCAGCCGATAGCCGTTCGGGTCCGCTCCGTAGACGTCGCCGGCGCGGTCGTTGAAGGTGCGCCGATAGTTCATCGCCACGTTGCGGTTTTCGCCCATGTCGAGAGGATTGACGATGTCGAGGTCGATGGTGCCTGCCACCCCGCCTTCAATCAGGGAGGGCTTGGGCGTCTTGTTGATGGTGACCCGGTTGATCAATTCGGAGGGATACTGGTTGAACTCCACCGTGCGCCGCAGATTGGGGGAGACCTGCTCGCGGCCCTTCATGGTGGCGAACACGAACTCATCGCCAAGTCCTCGGATCTGTATGTCCGACGCCTGCCCGCCGGAGCGGGTGGTGGTCAGCCCGGCCACCCGGGAAAGGCTGTCGGCAATGGAGAAGTCCGGCAGCCCGCCGATGTCCTCGGCGGTGATCACCTCGACGATGGAGTCCGCATCGCGCTTGCTCTGAATGGAGCTGAGCAGCGAGGTCCGGTAGCCGGTTACCACCACCTCCTCGATCAAGGCGGGGTCCGCTTCCGCGTACTCCTCGGTCGCGCTGGCGGCGTCCTGGTCTTCGGGCGCGGACTCCGCTGCGGCTGCCATCCCTGTCATTGCCGGCGCGACCAGCAACAGGAGGCAGGCTTTGAGCAAAACGTTTTTGGATTCTTTCATGTCGCAAACCCCAGAAATCGATGGCCGGCGTCAGTCGGATGCCGATTGAACCGTCAGCGTTGGCGGAACGGTCTTCGTGCCGTCGATCTCGAAACGATAGATCCCGCCTTCGGCGATGCCAATGGTCAGGTTGGCGTCACTCCCCTGGACCAGCCCGGCATAGGGTTCGCCAAGCGTCACTTCGGCTGCGGACGCATCGGCGGCGCCGAGGTTGACGGTGGCCCAGTCCTCCGACGCTATCTTGAACTGATAGGTCGCCACTTCGAGATCGATCGTCGCCGCATAGCGGGCGCCGCCCTTGAACACCAGCTCGTCGGCCGTGCCCCATTCGTTCATCCCGCCCCGCACGAACGCCGGCAGGTCGCCAAACAGCTTGAACGGCGTCACCCATAGCGAAGGAACATCAATGGACCCGGAGGCGTCCAGCGTGAACAGATAGGTGCCGGCAGCGTCGATCGAGATGGCAAGGTTGTCATTGCTGCCGGCCAGAAAGCCGGAGAACTCGACGCCGACGGCCACCGTGGCGGCTGCGTCGGCGGCGCCGAGGTTGACGGTGGCCCAGTCGTCCGAGGCCACTTTGAACTCGTACTCGCCTGCCTCCGCGACTTCCACCACCGCTTGATGGACACCCCGGCCGGCATAGTAGAGCTCGTTGCCGGTTCCCCACTCGTTGAAGGCGCCGCGCACGAAAATCGCCGACTGTTCCATGCCGTAGCCGTAGGGTGCGCCGTCGAGGTCCACCACCGTCAGCGTCGGCGCCGCGGCATCGTTGGCGTCGAGCCGGAAGCGGTAGTTGCCGGTTTCGGCAATGTTCAGCGCTAGATTGTCGTCGGTGGCGGCAAGCACCTTCGGCTCATCCGCCACGACGGCGTTCTGCGCTGCACTCGGCGCACCGAAGTTGACGGTGGCCCAGTCCTCGGACGCCACCTTGAACGGGTGATCGCCATCCGGGTGCGGCGCCAGCGACAGATACAAATGGTAGAGGCCGTTGCCCACGTATGTCATGGCGTTGGTCGTGCCCCAGTCGCCGGCCAGGCCACGCACGTAAACCACGGTGTTGCCGAACGGCGGCGTCGTGCCCGGCGGCGGCGCGGCGAGGCGCACGTTGTCCCAATGCCAAGCATCCCCTGCACCCTCGCTTTCGGCGTCGAAGACGAGCCGCAAACGGTTGTAGACGGCGTCCGGATCGAAGGCGGAAAAGTCGAAATAGAGCGTCTCCCAATCGCCCGAACCGCCATGGGCCGCCGTTGCCTGAAGCGACGCCACATCGTCGCTGGCGCCGTTGTGGACAGTCGCCGACACCATCGCCTCGGCCTCGCCGACGCGGTAGACGTCCACGGCGATGTGGGTCAGTTCGTCGGAAAAGGCGATGGCAGCGCCGTCGAAGGCGTAGGCCACGCCTACATCGGCAGCGGCGCCGGCGCTCTTCGTCGTGCTCGCCACTTGGTTTTCGCCGTCTCCCGCAAGAGGGTCGGCGATCACTGCGGTAACCACGCCCGGGTCGTCTTCGAACAGGTGCGAGACGCCGGCCTCGTCGAATGTCAGCGGTTGCTCCAAGGCGGGTTCCGGCGGTGGCGGCGGTGGTTCCGCCATGGGCACATCGGACGATTTGCGCACTTGCAGCGCCAGTGCGCCGCGGCTCGCATCGACGGTGAAGGCGTACGAGCCGGCTTCGCCAATCGTCATCGACAGGTTAGGAGCGCCGGCTGCGTCCACCACGGCAAGCGGCACGCCAACGGTTACGGTCGGCTCGTCGCCCGCCCCGATGTTGACGGTGGCCCAGTCTTCGCTGGCCACCTTGAAGGCGTAGGTCTCGGTATCGAGGTCGATGTCCGTCCGGTAGGTGGCAGCGCCCTGGAACGTCATTTCATTATCCGTGCCCCAGCCGTTGAAGGCGCCGCGCAGGTAGATCGGCGTGCCCGCATAGGGTTCGGCCGGCGCAATCCACAGCGTGGCGCCGCCTTGCCCGCTGTCGTCGGAGAAGAATCCGGACGCCGCGACGGTGAAGAGGTACGTGCCCGACTCGGCGATGGAGACGAGCATGTTGGCTCCCCGCGGCCCGGCCAATGCGATGTCGGTGCCGAGTTCCACCGGTACGCCGTCGCCAAAGCCGCCTTCGCCGGTGGCGCTCAAGTCCACCGTGTTCCAATCCTCGGAGGCCACCTTGAAGCCATGCTCACCGGCGTCTATGTCGATGGCCGCCTGGTAGACCCCTTGGCCGACGTATTGCAGTTCATCGTCCGCGCTCCAGCCATTAAAGGCGCCGCGCACGAAGGTTGGCGCGGGCAGGGCGCGAGCGTTGGTCACCGTCAGCACTGGCGCCGCCGCGTCGAGGGCGTCGAGCAGGAAGCGGTACTCGCCGGCGGCGGGCACGGTCATGGACAGGTTCGGCAGACGTCCGGCAGCGGACAGGGCGATGGGCTCCCCTATGGTCACCGCGCCCTCCCCTTCGGGCGCGGCGATGTCCACCGTGCTCCAATCCTCGGAGGCGATCTTGAACTCGTAGTCGCCGGCGTCCAGGGCGAGGTAGCCCTCGTAGGCGCCGCCGCCGACATAGCTCAGAGGATCGGCGCCCCAGCCGTTGAACTGGCCGCGCAGGAAGATGGGCGTGTCGCCGTAGGGCACCGGCGGCTCGAAGCCC
Organism: Pseudomonadales bacterium; assembly: GCA_963422285.2. GTDB lineage: Bacteria > Pseudomonadota > Gammaproteobacteria > Pseudomonadales > Azotimanducaceae > VXYL01. The sequence goes on from CAXXJO010000001.1 coordinate 795,671, forward strand.
GAGGTGACGAAGGCGGACAAGCCGGAACCTTGGGCAGCGCCCTGAGCCTTCACGAACACCGCGGTGGTCAGCGCCGGTACGGTAAACAGGCCGCCTTCCTCCGGCATGAGATTTTCCGTGAACGAGGCGGCGCGCACGGTTTCGTCCACCGACGACGCCTGCGCGGCGTGCAGCGAAAACCCGGTGGCCGTGCGTATCGACAGCGAGCGTTCGACGCTGTCGCCGTTGAACACCACGACGATGGCGTCCGTGTCCGGATCGAGATCGGCGCGCGCTACGTCTTCGGTGTTGGTGACGATGCCGGCGCCGTCGTCGATGCTCATCGCAATCAGGTTCGGCCGGACGCCGCGGCCAATGTTGTGGAAGCCCACTCGGTCGATCACTTCTTCAGCGGTGGCGAGGCTGAACAGCGGACTGCCCTGGGCGATCCGGAGGAATTCGCTGAACCTCGCCTTGGCGGTGGCGATGTCCTCGGCGGCGGGCGCCGCGTTGGCAGCGGCGATTGCGGCCCGCGCGTCTTCGTCGCTCGGCCCCTCCGGCGGCAGGCCGACGTTCCAGTTGTTGCTCTGCCCGGTGAAGTCCACGTAGTTGAACCAGTCCCCAGCGTTGTAGCTGTTGCGGCTCAGCGATTTGGAGCGCAGCAGGTCGGCACCCATGTGAACGAACGGCACGCCCTGGCTCAGCAGCACCAGCGAATGCGCCTGCACGGCCATGCGTACGCGAGCGGCGGTGGCGGCTTCGGCGTCCGGCAACACGCCGCCTTGATTGAGCTGGTCCCACAGCGTCATGCCGTCATGCACCGAGGCGTAATTGACGCTCTCCTGCGGATCCGCCGTGTAGCCGCCGTCGTTGGCGGCTTCAATGGTTACCCCGGAATCCAGCACCAGCTGGAACTTGGCGAGATTGCCGGCCAGTCCCGCCCGCACCCGGGCGAGGTCGCCGCCGGCCGAGATGGAGAGAGCCCGCAGCCGATCCCGCAGCCGGTCGTTGAAGGTGCCGATGCCGGTGCCGGCCATGCTGTCCTGGTCGGCAAGTTCGAAGGCGGCGTCGGCGGTGCCGGCGGCCGGCGGCCAGCCTTCGCCGTAGAAGTAGGTGTCTGCGTCCACCGCCCGCACCGCCGCCAGCGTCTCTTCCATCAATCCCTTCGGATGCAGGCTCATCCAATCGAAACGGAAGCCGTCCACCTTGTAGTGTCTGGTCCAGAATACCGTCGAGTCCTTGATGAACTTGCCCATCATGGCGTTCTCGGCGGCGGTGTCGCTGCAGCAGCTTGCCCGCTCGACGGCGCCGGTGGTGGGATTGCGCCGGTAGTAGTAGCCGGGGACGATGCGGTCGAACACCGAGAAGGCGCCGTCGGCGCCTTCGTCGGAGGTGTGGTTGTAGACCACGTCCATGACCACGCGCAGGCCCATTTCGTGCAGCGCCTGGTACATGGCGCGCATTTCGCGGATGCGGCCGGCGCCGACGGGATCCGTGGCGTAGCTGCCCTCGGGGACGTTGTAGAGCACGGGGTCGTAGCCCCAGTTGAAGCCGTCGAGATCGGCGATGGCGGCCACCAGATCTCGGGCCTCCGGGGTAGCGGGATCGAGGGCGCGCAAGCGTTCGATGAGGGGCGTTCTGTCGAACTCGTCGCCTGGGCACAGTTCTTCGTTGGAGTCGTCGAGGCGGCACAATTCGTAGATGGCGTTGTTCAGGTTGACCTGTTGCGCCGGGTCTTCGTTGACGCTGCGGATGTCGAAGGCCGGCAGCACGTGGAAGTGCGTCAAGCCAGCGTCGGCGAGGCTGCGCAGGTGGCGCACCGGCGCCGAGTCGGCGGCGGTGAAAGCCAGGTATTTGCCGCGGTGGGCCTCGGGGGTGCTTTCGTCCCGGACGCTGAAGTCGCGGATGTGGCCTTCGTAGATCACCGCGTGTTCGGGGCCGGCGACCTCCGGCACGGCGTGGCCGTCCCAGCCGTCCGGCTTGAGCTCGGCGTCGTCCAGGTTGACGAACTGCGAGGCGAGCGAGCTCGCGTAGGCGCCCGTGGAGTACGGATCCCGCGCCTCCCGCACCAGCGTCCTGCCTGCGCTGGCGTGGTAGGCCGTGACGACGAAGCGGTAGTACTCGCGGTCCCAATCCGCGACGGCGCCAGTGGCGCTCCAGATGCCGGTGTCGGCGTCGAGGCTCATGTCCGTGTCGCTGCCGAAGGCGAGCCGCCCGTCGGGCTGGTGCTTATACAGGCGCAGCTTGACGTCCTGCGCCGTAGGCGCCCACACGGAGACCGTGATGGAGTCGCCGTCGTAGGCCGGCCCCAAGACCGCGTCGTCCGCGGCGGCGTAGACGGCGTCGAGCACCTTTGCCAGCTGCAACTGGGTTCCGTACTGGCTGCCGTCGGCGTCCCGCCCGACGATCCAAAGCTGCTGCGTGAGCAAGTCCTTGACGAGGGCGGCATCGACGTTTAGCCCGTAGGCCGAGTGTTCCGCCAAGCGGGGTGCGCGGGCGCGCTGTTCGTCGGTAAGGGTCGTCGCCGTCAGCGTCGCCGCCATTTGGCCGCCGGTCACGACGCCCATGATCGTGCCGTCCTCCTCTTCCCGCGCCATCACCTCCAAAGCGCCAGCGGGCGAGCCGTACAGCGTCACGTCCTGCAACTCGCGGTCCCAGACGATGGTGTTGGCGTCGATCCAGTGCGCGGCCTGGTCCTCCACGGCCAGCGGCGGCGGCTCGAATTCTTCGCAGACGTCGTTGATGCAGAGGGGCTCGGCCGCCGCCCGGGCCTCGCTCAGTTCGTTCTCCGCCAGCGTCGAATCCACCACCACCCAGTACATGTTGCGATAGGGATTCGTCGTGTCTTCGGAGAAGTTGATCCGGAAGTCCACCGTCTGCGGCGGGCCGGCGGGGGCGTGGATGATGAAGTTGCCGCAGACGCCGTTTTCCTGAAGCTGCAACACCCAGTACGCGCCGTAGATGGGGTCCGCTTCGCCATCGGCGTAGTATTGGTAGTTGGGCGGCGGGCCGTCGGGCCAGCTGGTGCCGGTACCCTCGTAGCTGTAGTCCACGGCGCCGTCCGGCCCACGCAGGGCGACCCGGGAAGGATCCCAGCTTCCCGCTTCGCAGCCGTTGTTCCACAAGTGCAGCACCCAGCCGTCGAAGTTCTTGTCGCGGCGGTTGTAGTAGATGACAGCCTCGTTGGGGCCCGGCACGTACTTCGGCGTGGGCTTGTCCGGCACGATGCAGCGGCCATCCACGGCCACTTCCGGCGGATCGCATTCCGCCACCGGCACAGGCCCGCATTGGCCATTGGCCAGGATGATCTCGCCAGCGTCGCAAACCTGCAGCGGCGATTGGTCGCCGCCAGCGCCTCCTCCGCCACCTCCGCAAGCCGAGAGCAGAACCGACATCAGCAGGACGGCAAAACCGGTTTTTTTCGGATGTCGATACATGATCCGCCCGTACGGCACCTTGGCCGGACTTTAACCCAGCTCTCATAATGCACCAAATCGACGTGTGCATTTCAATACGTTCGGAGAGTGTGCATTCGTATTCAACCGAAGCCTACACTGGCTTCCGCCGCATTCGGCGCACGATGGACGATGGCTTGCCCGGCTCGTTTTCAGTAGCTGGGGACAGTCGCCGACTCGCTCATCCGGTCAAGGCCGGCATGGCGAAGCGACTGCTTGCCCGGAGTACGCGACGGATCGTCCAGCGCTCGCCTGCTCTCGTCTCGCTGTCGAAACATTTGCCGTCGCGGACAGGCGGGTTCGATGGCTCGCAGGGCGTGGCGGGCGAGACGGAACTCGCGCCACGCAAGTCGAACCCCGAAGGGGAAGCGGTGGCCGCGGGGCATCTTTTCCGCCAGAAGCTTTCCGTAATGGTCGCGCTGCGACGCATTTCCTCCATCGGCAGCTCGCTTGGCTGTGCTCGCGACGTGAAGCGCTTGAACGCCAGCGCACCTGTCCCGCGGCCTCTCCGACTGGCCGGGCGGCGGGCGTCCGACGAGCTCGCCGCCGTCCGCTGGGCCGAGAAGTCCGATATGTTCGGGCCTGTCCCCGGGTCGCCGCGGCCTGCCTCGCGCATGGTCCGCCGCGGAGGCACTTCCGGATGCGTGATCCGGCCCGGGCTGTCCGGCACGCCAGCACCCGCACATCGGTTCCTCGCAGACGACTCGGGACGGATCGCGGCAGCGCATCGCCATCATGCCGGCAGGGACGGCGTTTGTGGTTTCGTGACGCGAAAGAGCCGTCGATCTGCGCCGCCCTGGCCGGCACCGCGGCCGGCGCTGTCCAGGCGCCGGTCCGAGGCTCGAGCCGGCGGCGGAATGCGGTGATTGTCAAAGGTTTCGGAAAGCGATGGTGCTGCCCGATTCCGCGGGCAGCGATCTGCTTTGAATATATAGCAATCTCTGAAAACCCTTGTCAAAGCCCTGGAATCGATGACAAGTCATTGATTTCTCCAAATCCGAAACGCCTCGAACACGGCGCGATGAAATATTTTCAGAGGTTCCCGCAGTTGGCAGCTCAGTTTGAAACAAGACATCTCTTGCTACTTCATACAGTGCCTCATAGTGACACGGCCACCCGTATTAGTGGATGCATGGTTCGGCACGGCAACGATAGATTCAAACCGGGCCACTGCCATTGCGGGCATGGCGTTGACATCCACTGGCAGGTCGCCATAATCGCGCCCCTTCCCCTATCTTCGGGATTCCGCCATGACGGACAAGGATGTCGTCCATGCCCCGTTGCTCCTGCTCGCTTTCGTCGCCTGCCTGAATGTGGCTGCCGCCGACTTGGCTCCTCGCCCGACCGGCCGGGCGGTTCCTCTCGAGGTGGCGCCTACCCTCGATGGCGACGTGGCCTCGGATCCGGCTTGGCAGGGCATGACGCCCTTCACGGATTTCCGCCAGCTGCAGCCGGACAACGGCGAACCCGCGACCCAGCGCACCGAGGTCTACATCGGCTTCACCGACGAGGCGCTCTACATCGCCGCCATCTGCTACGAGGACGATCCAGCGGCCATCGTGGTATCCAACGACGGCTTCCAGTCGGACTCCTTCACCGCCGTTCTGGACACCTACCGCAGCGAGCAGAGCGCTTTCGTGTTCGGCACCAATCCCGTGGGCGCGGAGTACGACGGCCAGACCTCCAACAGCTTTCCGGACTGGAACTGGAGCACTGTCTGGAAAGTGAGATCGAAGGTCCACGAACGGGGCTGGAACGCGGAGTTCGAGATCCCGTTCACGTCGTTGCGCTACGTCTCCGCCGAAGAGCAGAGCTGGGGCGTCAACTTCGCTCGCGTCATTCGCCGCAACAACGAGACCTCCTACTGGGCGCCGGTGCCGCGGCAGCTCAGCATGTATCGGCTGGATCTGGCCGGCGTCATCGACGGCTTCCGGCCGCCGCGCCAGCGCCGCAATCTGAAGTTCATGCCCTATGCGCTCGGCAGTTCGGAACGCAGCCAGGGCGCGGCCAGCACGAAAGAAGAGGACGCCGGCTTCGACATCAAATACTCCTTGACGCCGAGCCTGACCTTGGATCTCACCTACAACACCGATTTCGCCCAGGTGGAGTCGGACCGACAGCAGGTGAATTTCGGCCGCTTCAGCCTGTTTTTTCCGGAAACGCGACCGTTCTTTCTGGAGAACGCCGGCCTGTTCGAGGTCGGCCCGTTCGAAGCGCAGCTGTTCCACAGCCGCCGCATCGGCATCGCCGCCGACGGCCAGCGCCTGCCCATCGACGGCGGCGCGCGGGTATCCGGAAAAATCGGCACCGCCACCAACTTCGGCTTCCTGCACATGCGCGCCGACACCGCGGTGGACAGCGGCGAGAAAACGGACTTCACGGTGGCGCGGATGAGCCGGGATCTGCCGAACCGCTCGTCCATCGGCTTTCTTGCCGCCCACCGGGCCGACGAGGGCCGCGACAATCAAACCTTCGGCGTGGACGGACGCTGGGGCATCGGCGACTACACTCTGCTGCAAGGCTTCGTGGCCGGCACCCGCACGCCGGGCATGGCCGAGGACGACTACGCGCTGTCGTTCTCCGGCGGCTACGACTCTCCCACCTGGGCCTACAACGCCGGCTATGCCGAAGTGGGCGCTGGCTTCAATCCCGATATCGGTTTCGTCTCGCGGCGAAACTTTCGCAAGTTCAACGCCTTCGTGCAGCGCACCTACAAAATGAACGGCAAGTTCGGCCTGAACGAGTGGAAGCCCCACGCCAGCTACCAGGGCTACTGGGATTTCGACGGCTACTACGAGAGCGGCTTCGTGCATATCGACAGCTGGTTCCTGTGGCGCAGCGGCGCCGACATCTGGACCGCCGTGAATCTCGTTCACGAAGGCATCAAGCAGCCGTTCGCCATTGCCGGCGGCGCCGAGGTGCCGGCCGGCTCGCACGACAACGTGCAGTTCAACATGGGCATCAACACGCCGGCCGGCAAGCCTTGGCGGGCAGGCATCTACGCCAACGGGGGCGGCTACTACAATGGCGACGGATGGTCGATGGGGCCCTTCCTGAGCTACCGCAAGGATGAAACCCTGAGCGTCCAGTTCTCCTGGAACCACAACCACATCGACTTGCCGGGAACCGATGCCTACGGCGTCAATCTGGCGCGGGTGGCGGTGCAGTATTCGTTCACGCCCAAGATCGGCCTGCAGACGCTGGTGCAGTACAACGACGCCAACGACGTGCTGGCGGCGAACCTGCGGTTCTCGTGGCTGCGTTCGGCGAACACCGGCCTGTACCTGGTCTACAACGAAGTCGACGACCGCGGCGAGATGCCGCTGCGCTCCCGGCGCGAGTTGACGCTGAAGTACAGCCACATCTTCGACGTGCTGTGAGGCGCAAGCGGCGACGATCCAAGCTCGCATTCTCGAAGAAGAACAGGAAGGGGCTTCGGCTCTTCGTCAGTTCCTTGCGAGACGATGTTCTCGATGCAATCGCCGCGCCGGAACTTGCCTGCTCGAGAATCGATTGCCGCCGTTTTTTCCCCGTTCGGGCGACGAGATCGCTCTGCCGCCGGCACCACTCCTGGATCCGCTCGGCAGCGGCCGGACGCGGTTGAACGCGCCATGCCGGCCTTCCTTCCGGCGCGGCTGCGTTCAACGTTTGCCCTTCATGGCATGGGGCGGCACGGGACGACGGTTCGTCGGAGACGCGCCGGGGCATCGTCACGGCGGGCCGTTCTTCGGCTCTCCCCCTGGACTCGGCGCAGTTTACCGGATTCGCCCGTAGGCGCTGGGCGGGATCGTGCCGTGAAACAGGGAGTAGCGGGCGATAACTGCTTCCTGGCCTCCCGCCATCGCGCCCCAGAGCGTGACGGTGTACACGCCTTCGCCATGCCGTCTCAGCACCTCGCCCAAGTTGGCCGACAACGCAAAGTTCCGCCCCCGCGCCCTCCACTGGGAGGCGGTGATCCACGGCACGGTGGTCTTGACCCGATCGGGATTCCTGCTGGCGTTGTAGGCATCCTGCCAGTATCGGTGCGCTTCGGCGGCGGAACGGGGAGCTGGCGCGTCGCGAGGAACCGAGTAAGGATCGGGGCAGGGCCGATGGGACGCGGTGAACGTGCGCTCCGGGTAGTACCGGCGACCCGTCAGCGGCGGCCGCAACGCGGCGATCTGGCGGCCGCTGCCGTAACAGTAGGTGCGGGCAAGCTGGCCTGCGGCAAGCGAATGCGGAGGGCGGTCGTAATGAACCTGCACGCCCAGGTCGCCCTTGGCGCGGAAGATCACGCCGTGTTTCGTTCTCCCCGACAGGGACAAAACGCCGTTGTCGATAGCGGGCAATTGGTCGAACTCCACATAATCGCCTTCGAAATGCTGAACAAGCATCGTGTTGTGTCGATTCCACGCCAGCCCGACATTCATCTTCCGGTGCCAAGGGTCGAGGATGTTGTCCCGGTGCCCCGGACTCTCCATCCATCCCGCCATCGCCTCGCGAATGTCCTGCTCGATGTCGTATAAAAGAGGACGGCCCTGTTCCAATGGGTGTGCGCAGTAGTCCAGGCCGCTCACATTTTCCGCGTTGGACTGGTAGCCGCCAGCCAGCGTGTACCGCATGTAGGGCTTCAGGCCGTCCAGTCCCCAGTGGGACGAGAAGCAGTTCTCCAACGCCGATTCGGCGTGCAGCTGGGCGGCGGCGTTGTCGCCGAGCGCGACGGAGCCCAGCCCAGCCCTGGCGCGCTGGGCGTTGACGATATCCAGCAGATAGCGCTTTTCTTCGAGGTGGCACAAGTGCGGCTCGGGAGACGCGCACCCTTGCGACACCGGCAGATAGGGCGGCACCGGCAGATAGGATATGGCCGCCAGCGACACAAGGGCCAAAACTCCGAAAACGCGCAGCCAGAAACCCCGCCGACGCGGCCGCCTGGCCGGTGCCGGGACAGGGATGCGGAAGCCGGCCGGCCCGTGCCTGCGACGCTTGAACTTGCGCACGATCACAGCGGCTGGCCATCAACGCCTGGGCGGCAGCGCCCGCCGACCATGCGCCTGCGGGCGGTCTTGGCAAGTTCCCCGGCAGGCAAGACGTCCACTAGGCGAGCTTGCCATAGATCGCGGCATCCAGCAATCCTCGCACGCTCCAAGCAGCGTCTCGTCTCGAATCGGCATGGCCATGCCGGTTCGCGCAACCACGAGAGGCCGGAGCCGAAACGGCATTGAATGCCGCATGGGATCGCGCTGCCTGCGGCAAGTCGGGCTGGTTTGCGGCTTCGCTACCGACTACCCTTGCGCGATCTGGTCGACAAAGGAGAGGGCCGCCATGACAAAGCGCAAACGCATCGCCGTGACGCTGCCGATGGGGCCGAAGGTGCAGGACTCCATCGATCTGGTGCAGTGGGCGGAAGAGAACGGCATCGACGACGTCTGGTTCAGCGACGCCATGGCGCCGGACAGCCTGACCATGGTCGCTGCGGTGGCGCCGTACACCCGCCGCATGCGGGTCGGCGTGGCGGTAACGCCGGTCTACACCCGAACACCGGCGGTGTTCGCGGCCACCGCCAGCGTACTCGCGCAGTTGCTGCCCGGCCGCTTCGTGCTGGGCCTCGGCTCGTCGAGCCAAGCGATCATGGAACGCTTCAACGGCATCCCGCTGGCCAAGCCCCTTACCCGCGTCAAGGAAACGGCGATCATCGTGCGCTCCATGCTGGCCGGGGAGAAGTCGGATTTCGATCTCGCCACGCTGACCAGTCGCGGCTACCGCCAGGAGCCCCTGCCCGAACCGCCGCCCATCTACCTCGCCGCGCTCAGGCCGAAGATGATCGAGATGGCCGCCGAGGTGGGCGACGGCGTGGTGTTCAACCTGTGGCCACGCCAAGCGCTGCCGCGGATGATGGAGCATGTGGAGATCGGCGCGAAACGGGCCGGCAAGCGCATCGAGGATTTGGAGATCGTCAACCGCTCGTTCGTGATGGTCGCCGACGACGTGGACGCGGCCCGAGCGCAGTTCCGCAACTACTACACGCCCTACTACGCCAACCCCGTCTACAACGAGTTCCTGAAATGGGCCGGCTACCGCGACGAGGCCGAGGGCGTGCTGGCCGGCTGGGCAGCGCGAGACCGGGCGCTTTCCACCGGCGCTGTCACCGACGAGGTCATCGACGCCGTGGCCATCATCGGCAGCGCCGAGGAAGTTCATCGACGCATCCGCGAGCAAACTGCAGCCGGCATCGACACCACCATCGTCTCACCCATCGGCCAAGTGCCGGTGGCCGAGGCCATGCCGACCTTCGAGGCGTTCGCCGCCGATCGGTTCCGCTTCGCGGATGGCGACGGAGCGGCACTGAATTGACAGCCGGGGCGGGACTCGACTTTCGCATTCGCCCGCCCTCGGCTGGCGGTGTGCCCGGCTGCGGCTGTTCGCAGTCCATGTGCCGAGGCGCATCGCCTTGGAGGTCGGCACCGGAAACCCGGCGCTCTCTTGGCACCGCGCGGGGCGGCTCTCGCTACTTGGCACCGCGGCATTGATCGACGCTGAACCTCGCCCGGCGCGAACGCGGCGAAAGCTCCGTGCCGGCATTCTGGTGGCCATCGTGGTGGTCTCCGCCGGCGCCTATGTGGCGATTCCGACACAGGAAGCCACGCCGCCGTCCGGCGAAGGCCATATCGACATCCATGTCCACACCGCCGGCATCGGTGCCGGCGGCAGCGGCGCCTTCGTCAACCGACAGATGCGCGAGAGCCTGCGCTTCCCGTTCTATCTGCGCGCCTTCGGCGTCAGCCGCGCCGAGCTGGAAGCCGAGGGCGACGGCGTCGCCATCGCCCGCATCGCCGACCACGTCGCAGCCTCCCGACGGGTGCGCAAGGCGGTGGTTCTGGCCCTCGACGGCGTGGTGAACGCTGCTGGCAAGCTGGATCGGGAAGCGACCCAAGTCTACGTTCCCAACGCATTCGTAGCGGCACAAGTAGCGCACTACGACAACCTCTGCTTCGGCGCCAGCGTCAACCCCTACCGAAACGACGCCCTCGAACGGCTGGCGCAAGCCCGGGCCGACGGCGCTGTGCTGGTGAAGTGGATTCCCAACATCATGGGTATCGATCCCGCCGACGAGACGATCCGGCCCTTCTACCAACAACTCGTCGCCCTCGATCTGCCCTTGCTCAGCCACACCGGGAGGGAGAGCGCCTTTGCCGACGCCATCAACGCCTACGGCGATCCACGCCGTCTGGAACTGCCGCTGTCCCTGGGCGTGACGGTGATCGCGGCGCACATCGCCACCGCTGGCAAAAACGAAGGCGAGGCCAACTTCGAGCGCATCCTGCCTCTGTTCGAGCGCCATCCGAACCTCTACGCCGACATCTCCAGCCTGACCCAGATCAACCGGCTCGGCCACCTGCAGCGCGCCCTCGCCGTGCCCAAGCTGAATGAACGGCTGCTGTTCGGCACCGATTGGCCGCTGCAGTTCTTTCCGCTGGTCTCGCCCTACTACCATGTGGGCGGCGTCGGGCTGGCAGCGGCCAAGTCCGTCTCCGCCATCGACAATCCCTGGGATCGGGACGTGGCCTTGAAGGAAGCCCTGGGCGTACCGAACCAGGTATTCGCCCGCAGCGCGGAACTGCTGGCGATGGAACGCTGCGATTGACCGGCGCGCCTACTTCGCCATGTTCGCCGGGCCGTCCTGAACGAGAACGTCCCGGGAACCGTGGCCAACCTTATGGAATCGAATCTCGTCGCGTTCGCCAAGCCGCCCTGAGCGGAGCATTCGGGGGCGTTCGCGCAGGCATTCCGTTTCCGACAAGGGCTCCCGGTCGTAAAAGGTTCTGAGAAGGCCGCCCGGAGACTGCCAGCGCTGGCGGCGGCGTAAAAGGCCCTGAGCGGGCACCCGGAGGCGCTAGCTCAGGCCGCGCCGAAGCGATCGCCGGTCTTGAGTCCAACGGCCGCGGCGAACTCGCCGGCGGGCGTCTTGACCTCGCCCTCGGCACGAACGCGCAGCACTTCGATGGTGCCGCCCGGTGCCGAGACGACGAACCCTCTTTCGTCCACGCGCTGGACTTCGCCCGGCCGCATGGTGCTCTGCGGGCCGTGCGCGACCGAATCGAGCGCCAAGCGGCAGGCGAATATCTGCAGCTTCCTGCCGCCATGCCGGGTCCAAGCGCCGGGTTGCGGATCGGCGCCGCGGATGAGGTTGTAGATTCGCTGCGCCGGCTTGCTCCAGTCGATGGCTGCATCCTCCGTCCGAAACCAACCCTCGTAGCTGCCGATGGCGGCATCCTGGGGAATTCGGGGCGCGTTGCCGGTGCGCACCAGATCTACCGCCTCCAGCATGGCCTCCACCCCCATCGGAAACAGATGATCGAAGTAGATGCTTCCTACGGTGGCGTCCGGGCCGATGGCGATTTCCTTCTGCAACAGGATAGGGCCGGTATCGAAGCCGTTGTCCGGCCAGAAGATGCTGAGGCCGGTGCGCGTCTCGCCACCCGCGATGGACCAGTTGATGGCGCTCGGCCCCTTGTGCATGGGCAGCAGGGAAGGGTGGTACTGGATGGTGCCGAAGGTCGGAATATTCAGCGCTTCTTCAGGCACGAAGGCGGTGACGTAGGCCATCACGCCGAGGTCGGGGGCGAGCGAGCGCATCTGCTCCCGCACCGGCGGGCGGCGAAAGGATTTCGGCTGCCATACCGGAATGCCCCGCTCGACAGCGCTTGCCTTGAGAGAATCGACCGGCCCATCGCCGTCCGGGGCGGTGTAGACCCCGACGACGTTCTCTCCGCGTTCAAGGAGCGCTTCCAGCACGGCGCGGCCGAATGCCTGTTGTCCGTTGACGATGATGCGCATAAGTACGTACTGCGGACGGGTCCGGCGCTCGTCAGCCGCCGGACGCTTGGCCGCGCCGCTCCTCGGCCACGGTAGCCGCCATGCCCGGCCACTCCCGCCAGATGTCGCATAGGGCGTCCGGGTATACGCGCCGATTCCGCTCGGGCCGCGCCTTGGGCGTGACCCGAAAGTAGGCCATCAGACGCGGTTCGGGGCCTGCGACTCGGGTGGCGCTGTGCGGCACGGCATGCAGGATGACGGCGGCATCGCCCGGCGCGAGCCGCAGCAGCGTGGGACGCGGCCACAGCTTGCCGTCGGCGGTGCGGGCGGCACCAGTGGCGAAGGCCTCGCGCACCGCATCCGGATAGTGTCGCAGACCGACGCCGTTGGGCGCACCCTGGTCAATGCGCTCCCAGTTCGGGCCGTCGGGCCCCAGGGGACCGCCAGCCTCGCGCTGAGCGCGGAAGAACCGCTCCATCTCGTGATGCGCACCTTTCAGCAGACCGACGTTGCCAGAACCTTCCTTGGTCTGGTCCGAAAGCGCCACCGCCACCAGGGCGGTGAAACTCTTGATGTTCGCGTCCAGATCGGGAAACGTCTTGCGGCAACCGTTGCGCGACGGTTCCTGGTGCCAAGCATCGGCTTCCGCGGCCGTCATAGGCCGCTGCAGATCCTGATGCACCGGCGCGGCACCGTTCCACAGGCCGTCCAAGTGGCCTTGCCAGCCGAAGAACGGCGTGTCGCGATCCCGGTAGCCAGCCTCGTTGACGCGATCGTCGGGATCGGCCGGGAACCGCGACGCCAGTTGACAGCCTTGCGCCAGCGCGATCGGCCCCACCGCTTCGGTTAGGATGTCGAACAGGTCGGTGTCGTTGAACAGCGCAAGGAACGCTTCGCCATTGACCTTGGGGCTCTCGCCGCGGCCCACATCCATGAACAGCTGCCGGCGGGCGACATCGACTTTCTCGCGGGGAACGGCCCCCGGCAGCACCACGAAGCCGTCGCGATAGAGCGACCGCTTCTGTTCCCGATTCAGCGCACTGGTCCTCATGGGCGCGAAGTGTAGCCGGGAAGGGCACGAGTGAATAGGCTATGCAGGCAACGCAGCCGTATAGGGAGAATCCTCGTGGCCACAGCCCAAATCGCAGCCGCCGATCCCCTGGACATGGCCTGGAACCAAGTCCGGGAACACGGCCTCGAAACCTACGTCGCCGACCTCGACGCCCACGGCTACACCGTGATCCCGCCGCAGATCGCCAGTCCGAACGGCTTGGCGGAGCGCCTGCTTGCGGCCACCCTGGACGTTGCCGAGCGACGCAACGGCGTTCGCCCGGAGCTGGAAACCGGCGCTACCCATGCCAACTACAAGGGGCGCTTCGCAGCGTTGGCGGGCGGCGATGGCGATTCGCCCATCGGCGATCTCATGCAGTCCATCCTGTTCGAAGATCCTGTGTTCGAGGAAGCGCTGATGAACCCGGTGCTGCTGGCGATGGCCACCTATCTGTGCGGCTACAGCGTCGTTCTGTCCAGCATGGGCTGCTTCATGAAGGGGCCGAACAAGAGCACGTTCACCCTGCATACCGATACGCCGCTGCCGTCGCCCCTGCCACCCCAGGCGCTGGTGTGCAACTGCACCTACGTGCTGACCGAGTTCAACCGCGCCAACGGTGCCACGGCGTTCGTGCCCGGCAGCCATCGCTGGTGTCGAGCGCCCGTAGGCGCCGAGGCCATCGTTGGCGGCGAGGGCGGGGCGAATCCCGGCGGCAATCCGGGCGCGGTCGCCGTGGAGGCACCGCCGGGGTCGCTGGTGTGCTGGCACGGCAACACCTGGCACGGCGCCTTCAACCGCACTGCGCCAGGACTGCGGGTGAGCGTGCCGGTCTATATGTCGCGACCGTTCATCCGCACCCAGGAGGACCTAGTGGGCAACATCCCGGACCAGATGCTGGAGCGCAACCCGCCCCGGTTCGCCATCCTCACTCAGCAGGCCGTCGCCTACGGCTATTCCAGCCAGGAGGATTCCATCGACCGCGGCATGCGGGCGGCGAAGTACGCCACGGCCTATGCCAAGTCCAGCGGCGTAAGGGGGACCGGAGCCCAGACCTTGTACAGTTGACGCCAAGAAGCGCGAGACGGCCATCGGCGTCCGCCTCGGGTGGTCTCGCATTCGCCCGGTTCATTCGTCCAAGCCGGGATGCTGCTTCGTGGATGGCTGCTGTCCGTTTCTTCGGCAGCAGCCGCCCACGATGACTTTTGCCATGATTCCCCGTATGGTTGCTCTCCGCACGATTCGTGCCGATCCTGTGCAGGAGTAGACGACATGCCTATCAAGAGCATCTTCGCCGAAGTCGAGGAGGTCAAGCAGCACATCGAGAACCTGTCCGTGCAGGACCTCAAGGCCGAACTTGGCGATCCCAACGTGCTCTTCGCCGACATCCGCGAGCTCCAGGAGCGAGTGGACCTCGGCACCATCCCCGGTGCCAGGCATGTGCCGCGCGGCATGTTGGAGTTCTGGGCGGACCCGCAGAGCCCCTACTACCGGAGCTGGTTCGAGGAGAACCGGCGCATCGTGCTGTTCTGTGCCGGCGGCGGGCGCTCGGCGCTGGCCGCGCAGGCGCTCATGGACATGGGATTTGGCAACGTAGCGCATCTGGAACCAGGCTTCGCCGGCTGGCAGCAGGCTGGCGAGGAGATCGAGGACGTCGGCAAGACCAGCCGCTGGGTGCGCCGAGAGAACCGCGAGTAGCCCGGCTGCAGAACAAGTCAGACCCCCTTGGGCAGGGTTGATCCTGGCGCTTGAGACGAGTTCTGCGCGGCGAGTCGTTCACCCTGTCGCAAACAATGGATGGGGTCGTTGAAGCGCTCGACGAGGAGCTTGCGAACCCGCAGCTTGCCATGGCGAGTCAACGGATACGTTGACTCTGTAGAGTTCAACCAATCTGTTGAAAAGCGCGCTCTAGCCATGAAATCTTCCACTGGCCGCTGGGTGAGCGGCGACGATTTCTTCGGACGCAAGTCCGAGCTAGGGTTGTTGGAATCGCAGGTTCGCGACGGCAACCACATACTCCTGACCGGACAACGACGCATGGGTAAGACCAGCATTGCCCGGGAATTGGGCCGGCGGCTCGACAGGAGTGGACCCCGCTCTTTGCCGATGTCGAGGCAGCGACCTGCCCGGAGGACGTGATCGCCGACCTCGCCGAGGCGGTGCATCCGGTTCGCTCGATCTCGTCGCGCTTCGCTGCCCCAATGAGGCGTTGGTTTTCCAAGAATATCGAGGAGGTCAGCGCATCGGGCTTTCGAATGAAGATTCGCGCCGAGCGGAGCGGACGCTGGCAGCGTACTGGGACCGATCTAATCCGCAGTTGCGCAGAACACGACCGGCGGGTACTCCTCGTCATTGACGAGTTGCCTATATTTCTCATGCGAATGCTCCGCGACGATCGCGACAATAATGGTGCGCAAAGCGTCGACGAGTTTCTGAGCTGGGTTCGCAGCGTATTTCAAGGGATCGACGGCGATTCTCCGATCCTTGTCGTATCGGGCAGCATCGGTCTGGCCCCTCTTGTAAAGAGGCTCGGCCTGCCCGATCGCATCAACTACCTGCATCCCTTCCGCCTTGGTCCCTGGGATAGTCAGACAAGCGTCGAATGTTTCCGAGTTCTCGCCTCCAGCTACACGCTTCGACTCGACCAGGGAGTCCGAGACGCGGTATACGAAGCACTCGGCATTGGCATTTTGCACCATGTGCAGTCCTACTTCGCGCATCTTAGGGATTTCGCCGGAATTCGAAATCTCGATCGCGTGACGGTGGAGAATGTGGCCGAAGTCTATCGAACCGAGCTTCTTGGAGCGGTCGGGCAGAACGATCTCACGCACGATGAGACTCGTCTTAGCGACGCTTTAGACGAGGATACCTACGAGCTCGCTTTGGAGATTCTCAACGAAGCGGCCATACGGGACGTGTTCACGCCCGACGCACGCCAATGCCTCGAACGCTTGTACTCCTCCAAGGTCGAGGAAGCGTCCAGCCGTATCGGGGAGGCGCTGGATGTCCTGACGCACGCCGGCTATCTCGAAGCTGGCGACGGCGGCCATCGCTTCCCTTTCCAATTGCTGAAGAATTGGTAGTCGGCCCGTTTCCGCGATCATTACACCTCTCTCGAAAACCGCGCTCGAGACCAAGACTGAAGGGATCCGATGAACGATTCGACTGAAAGGCCGAGACAGATTCGCAAGTTCAATCCGGGGACGTTCCAGTCCGATGAGGAAGTGATGCGCCAATTCGTGGTCAGGAACCGCGAACTGGACATCGTGCTGGATGTTCTGCGCGGAAACATCGATTCGCCTTCCTGCCAGCACGTTCTGCTGGTCGCGCCTCATGGCCGAGGAAAGACCATGCTGCTGGCCCGCGTCGCCGCGGAGTTGCGCACAGACGACGATCTCTCCGAACGGCCGCTGCCCGTTCGTTTCATGGAAGAGAGCCACGAAATTTTCAATGCCGGCGACTTCTGGCTCGAGTCCCTGTTTTACCTCGCGCGGGAACAAGCGGTGCGCGATTCCGACCTCTGCCGGGAGCTAAGGGACGTGCATGAAGAATTGGCGAAGGCGTGGCAGGGCAAGGAACTCGAAGACCGCGCCCGTGCCGCGGTGCTGGATGCAGCGGATCGCCTCGGCAAGCAGCTCGTCCTCATGGTCGAGAACTTGCAGACCCTGTGCGGGGGACGTGGATGAGGACTTCGGTTGGAAGCTCCGCAAGACGTTGCAGTTGGAGCCCCGGATCATCCTGCTTGCCACTGCCACCAGCCGCTTCCGGGAGCTGGACGACGCGCAGCAAGCGTTCTTCGAGCTGTTCCGGGTCGTTCGCCTGGAACCGCTCGAAACCGCCGAGTGTCGGCGGCTATGGCAGATGGCAAGTGGCGATTCGGTGACCGAACGTGGAATCAGGCCTCTGCAAATACTCACCGGCGGCAGCCTGCGCCTGCTGATTATCATCGGCGACTTTGCGCAACATCGATCGTTGCGCCAGTTGCTAGAGGAGTTGGTAACGCTCGTCGATGACCATACCGAATATTTCCGCGGCCATCTAGCGGCGTTCGCGAAGTCCGAACGCCGCGTGCACCTCGCGGTGATCGATCTTTGGCAGCCGTCTATCACGGCAGAAATCGCGGCCCGAGCGCGCATGGATGTTCGTACCGCATCGACCCTGCTCGGAAGGCTCGTCAATCGGGGCGCGGTGGTCGTGGAAGGAAGCGGCAGAAAGCGGATGTACGCGGCCGTGGAACGGCTCTACAGCATCTACTACAAGCTGCGACGCGAGCGCGACGAGGCGGCCGTCGTGCAGAATATGATTCACTTCATGACCGTGTTCTATACCGAAACCGAGCTAGCCGAGATGGCCGGCCGGCTGAGCTTGGAGGCGGTGCAGTGGCCGGCCATTCGCGCAGGAATGGAGCGGGCGGTGGCGGAAGCGCCGCAAATTTCTCATTTCCGCTCCCAAGACGAGCAACAGCGCGTTAGGGGGTATCCGAATACGCCGCGGCTACGGACGGGACGAGAGTCAAGACAGCCCAAGCAATGTTCAACAAAGGATTTGACCATAGTGAGTCCGGCGATGCCACGGCGGCAATCATAGCCTACGAGCACGTGGTCGAGCGATTTGGAGACAGCGAAATGCCCGAGCTTCAGGTGAACGTTGCTATAGCGTTAGTCAACAAGGCAGAGGCGGAAATCCAGCTCGACCGCATGAAAGAAGCGCTATGCACCTGTAACGAGGCCCAACGACGAATCGAACTCCTGGCCGGCGGCAGCGAAGTTGCGCTTGCACGACGGGCGACATGGCTAAAGGCCAGGGTTCTGCTTGTGCTAGAAGGGCGCTCGGCAGCCCTGAACGAATTGCGCACCGTGTATGCGATGTTCCTTCCTGGCGAAGGCTCCATAGTGAGTGAAATGCTGGCGTACATACCCGGACTGATCACAGCCGGAGCACGCGAGCGCGATTTTCTCGAGATTATTTCCAGCGACGAGGAGAAAGTCGAAATGCTGCTGCCGCTGGTGATCGCCTTGCGCCAGCGTACCGGCGAGACGGTACGCGCGTCCGCCGAAGTGCTGGAAGTCGCTGCCGACATCCGCAGGCTAATCGATAGCTGAGCCGGCATGGCGGCCAGTTCCGGTGTAGCCGCGTTGCGGGGGAAGTTGCTATGCCAGTGAATCGCACGCTGCGCTGCCGCGGTATGCATTCGCACTTGCGCCGCGCCTTCCCGAATCGATGCCCTTCAACCGTCCCAGACCCCGGCCGGCAGCGGTAGCCCTTCAAGGTCGGCGGCCGCCAGCGGCCGGTCGGGTTCGATGCCCAAGCCTTCCAGCATCATCGCCAATTGGCGGGTGTGCTGCGCCGCATGCCACGCGCTGCGTTCCAGCACGGCGTGCAGGGTCGTTGCGCCGAAGAACGCGTCCACGGGCCGCGCCGCGTCCGGGTGCTGTTCGGCCAGCGCGGCTGCCATGGTTCGGGACCGCACCGCCAGCGCTGCTCGGCCCAGCTCCGTTTTCAGTACCGCGGCGGAAACCGCGGCATCGAAGCTGCGGCCGGCGGCGACTTCGAGATATCCGGCAACGATTTCGACGATGTGGTTGGCCAGCGCGAGCAAGGAGCGGTCCCGGTTGGGGAGCTTGTCGGCCAAGTTCCGCTCGGGAAACTGCGCGACCAAGCGGGTCGCTGTGGCCAGCGTCTGCCGCAGCCGCTCGATCAGGACGAGTGCCGGCAGAGCCCGGCGGGCGTCGAACGCCAATCCCAGCAGTGCGGCGACCTGGGCCAGGTCCACGCCTGGCGCATGCCTTCCGGCCTTGGCCACCACGGGGACGCTGTCCGCGCCCAGCGCCTCGAAGCGCCGCCGGGCCTCGCCGTCGTTGGCGATGTCGAGGGAAACGTAGTCGACCGCACGGGCCGACAAAAACTCCTTCACCCGGAGACAGCTGGTTCAGCCGGGCTGCCAGTACACTTCGATCATTCGAATTGGGATCCCGTGCGCGGGGCCAGCGCCAGCGTCGCCGGCGGTCCGTCCTCGATCCAGGGGTAGGCCGAATACAGGCCCATGAGGGCGCAGAAACGACTGGGGTTGCGCTCGATCATCGCTGGCGTCGTGCTGGCCCAGTACAGTTCCTGGGCCTGGACGTGGTCCCGCACATGGGGCAGCACCAGGGTGACGCGCTCGCCTTCGGCAGTGCGCGGCACGGCCCCGTGCCACAGGCTGCCGTGCCAGACGACGACCGACCCCTTCGCCATCTCCAGCACCTTCACCTCCGGATGGTCGTGGGCCAGAACCAGATCCGGCGGCACCGGACGACAGAACCGATGGCTGCCCGGCCATACGCAGACCGCGCCGTTCTCGCGGCTGTAGTCGGTGGCGACCCAGGTGACGTTGCAGTATTGCGCGATGCTCGGCCAAGGCGCGGGAATCTTGCCGCTGTGGTCGGCGTGGATCGCCAACGCTTTGGCGCTGGCGTCCTTGATCAGGCCCGTCGACTGGCTGAGTTTGGCGCGGTAGCCCAGCAGGTAGGCAACCAGCGCCAAGGGTGCCGGGGCCAGCAGCACTTGTTCAAAAATGGGCGCCTGAGGCAGCAGGTGGAACAGCGTGTGGCCGAGACCGGACTCTGGGCCGAGGTTGCGCGAGCGATCGTGCTTGGCGAGACGCAGAAGGGTGTCGCGAAGCTCGTCGAAGAACTCCTCCGGCTTGGCTTTGCCTGGCGGCAGCACGGTGTAGCCGTCGGTTTCGAGGTCTGCGACATGGCCCTTCAAGTCCAAGGCGTCGAGTTCGCCTGCCAGCGCCGCCCGCGCCCCATCGCCGGTGGGCAGCGGCGCCGCCTCGTACTTGGCCATCGCCAAGGCGCGCAACTGTGCAAGATGCGCGATCAGAGACTGCGTATCCAGCGTCATGCCGCCTACTTTAGCATCGTGAGCCAGTTCCTGCTGCCCCCTGATGGACAGCCGAGACGGTGCCGACAGAGGGGTTCGTGGCCATCGCCGAGACGGATCGATGAACTTGCCGAAGGCCATATCCCTGGACGCGGCTCTCGCGTTGAGCGTTTGACGCAGGGAAAGCGTGGGCGGCGTACTTGCGGTTTTGAAGGTATCGGCCGACCCCCAAGGGTAATTGCTTTTGAAAATACGGCTTCTGCGTCGGTTCCCGACTCTGGGACACGGGATGCCGAGACAGGCCGCGTTCTCGAACCTGTTTCGGGAGCCGAGCTTCGGATGTTTCGCATGACACGAAAGGATTTCAGTTCGGCTAGAATGCCCTTCTTTCAGGAGAACACTTTCAGGAGAACACCCCATGCGAACGGAAGAACGCCTGCGATTGCTTGCGATTCTGAAGGATGGGTTCGAGAACAGCGGCGCGATCCACTGCGAAGATATCGTACGCAGTCCGCTGGCGGATTTCACCTGCCCCGACTTGCTTGCCGAGGAACGGCGCGTCTTCTTCCGCGAAACGCCGCTGTTCATGGGGCTGTCCGCGGATGTCCCGGCACCCGGCTGCTATTGGGCGGACAGCCAGACCGGACTGCCGATCCTGATGACCCGGGACGACGCTGGCCGTTTCCGCTCCTTCGCCAACACCTGCCGGCACCGTGGCACCCAAGTCGTGCCCGACGGGCGCGGGCAGCGCACTCGCTTCAGCTGCCCGTTCCACGCCTGGACCTACGGCATCGGTGGCGATCTGATCGCCGTCAATCGGCAGCAGAGGTTCGGCGACATCGACAAGAGCCGCCATGGCCTGATCGAACTGCCGGCGGCGGAGCGGCACGGCATGCTGTGGGTGCAGCCGACTCCCGGCGACGAGATCGACGTGGATGGGGCCTTGGGCGGCCTTGAGGACGACATCGCCCATTGGGATCTGCCGGCGCACAGCTACGCCGCCTCCCAAGTGCTGCCTGCCGATGTCAACTGGAAGCTCGCCATCGACACCTTCGGCGAGAACTACCACTTCGACGTGCTGCACCGGGAGACCTTGGCCAACGACATCCGCGGCAACCTGCAAACCCACGACGTGTTCGGTCTCAACTACCGCATGGTGTTCGCCTTCATCCGTCCGTTCCAGGAGATCGGCGCGACGGTGCCGGATGTGCGCCAGTGGCCATTCCGGCGGATGACGCTGTCGGTCTACTTCATCTATCCGAACACCATCTTCCTGGTGGATCCCTTCGCCGTGGACGTGCTGCGCATCTTCCCGGACGGCAACGACCCCGGCAAATCCCTCACCGCGCACAGCTACTACGTACTGCCGGAGATGAAGGCGCACTTCGAGGATCCGGAACATCCGGAACGGAACTACGAAGAACGCTTCGACGGCTTCAACCACGTCGTCCTGAACGAGGACTACGCGATGGCGGAATCCACCCAGCGTTGCGCAGAAGCCGGCATCCAGAGTCACGTGCTGTTCGGGCGCAACGAACCGGCGCTGCGCCACTACCACAACGCGCACCGCCGGGGCTTGGCTCGGCCGCCGCTAGAGGCCGAGTCGGCGTGAGTTTGTGACGCAAAAGAGCGGCACGGCCGGACATGGTCCGCGCGTGTCTTGGCCCAGGAAGGTCACACGCGCCGTAGCGCCTCGTCCATGGGCGTCTTGCCATCAAGCAGGCTGAAGGACTTGCGGATGGTGTTCGGCAGATACAAACAGGCCGCCAGCGCTTGGGCAAGATTCTCCCGCGAAGTTCGCCCGCTGCCGAGGAGTTCCGTGCTTACGGCGACCGTTCCGTTGCCTGCCTCGTCGGTCAGTCTGCCAGGGCAGATGATAGTGTAGTCGAGGTCGGTCTCGCGCAAGTGGTTGTCCGCATGGGCCTTGGCCTTGTGGTAGTGGGCGATGGGCGAGGTGCTGCGGACGTCATTGTTGATCGAACTGAGCATGACGTAGCGCTTCGCGCCATGCATCTGCGCAGCGACCATGGAGCGGATGGCGCCGAGGTGGTCCACCAGCACGGTCTTGTCCTTGCCGGTGTGCCCACCCGAACCGGCGGCGAAGATCACCCCGTCCATGCCCGCCACGGCATGGTCGATGGGATATTCGATGTCGCCAAGCACAGTCGGCACTCCCAAGGCGTCGAACGTCGCCCGATGGGCGGGATCGCGAATCATCGCAACCGGATCGTGGGGTCCCTGCGCCAGCCGGCGCACCACGCGGGTTCCGGTGTTGCCATTCGCACCGATAACGAGCACTTTCATGTTCTGCCTCCGAGTCTGCGTCTTGTCCGGCAACGCTGCCAGGATGTCACGGTACTGAGCTTAGCTGTTGTTCTGGGAGCAGCACAGAGCGATGCAGAGGGCTTCTTGGTTGCGGCCTGCTGGAACACGCACAGTGGCGATTGACGAGAACAGCCTTGTTCTGCGGGAGGGCGCTCCCCTAGTACGCGGCGCCACGGGTTGTGTTATTGCCCTTCGTGTGGATGGTGGTGCGCCGCTTCTCCGTTGGCCTGCCTGCTCGGATGGGTCTATATGGACTTCTTGTCCAGTGGATCGATTCTCCAAGCAGGGGAGTTGCTCTCGTCTCGAACGGCAGGCATGAGGCCCCGCCAGGCGCACAGGATCAGGAGCTTCAGGTCCAGCAACGGGTTCATATTGGCGATGTAGAGATTGTCGTACCGGAGCTTGATACGCGGATGCGCATGGTAGCCACCATGTGCCTGGGCCAGCCCGGCGATGCCGGGGCGGACGCGCAGACGCTGCACGAATTGCGGCACTTCGGCGCATATTTCGGCGATCAGTTCCGGCCGTTCCGGACGCGGCCCCACCAAACTCATTTCGCCCTTGAAGATGTTGATGCACTGAGGAAGCTCGTCGAGATGAAGGCGGCGCAGCAGCTTGCCCACCTTGGTTGTTCGCGGATCCTTCGGGCTTGCCCAGATAGGCCCTGTCGCCGTCTCGGCATCTGCAACCATGGTGCGGAACTTCACTAACTCGAAGATCTCCCCGTCGCGGCCCACCCGCCGCTGACGGTAGAAGACGGGACCGCGATCCCCGATCCAGATCGCCAACGCGACGCTGCCCCCCAACACCAGCCACACGGGCAACAGCAACAGGCCAGCGACTGTGACCAGAGCGAGGTCAAAAGGGCGCTTATACGACAATGGACATCCAGTGTAGGAAGGTTTACATGCGAGCGTCGCAATATCGAGCAAAGGTGGTTTGTTTGGCTCTGGGCGCAAGTATTGACTAGCTAGCCGCAGGGCGCAACCTGGGCGAAGACGATAGTGTACGGCTTCTCGGCAAGACCGGGGGGGGGGGGGGGGCTGCGTCCATCGCCAAGCCATGCAGCTTTCGAACGACGGGGCAACAGCCTCCTGACGATCGATGCTATGAACGGTATCGTTGGGCACTGGTTGGACAGTCCGCTCGGAAGCATCGTCGCACGGCGCGATCATGAGGGATGTCCATTCCAGTGTCCTAGAGTCAAGGGCACCCGGCGCCAACCGAGGCCCCTGCCGAACGATGGCTCCGCCTGCTGGGCTCGAACCAGCGACCCGCTGATTAACAGTCAGCTGCTCTACCAACTGAGCTAAGGCGGAAAGGCCTGCCAGTCTATCCATAATCGACTTTTATGCAAGCCCTCGCAGCTCCGACGTACGCTTTCCGTTCTGAGCCGTCCGCCAGGATGACAGGGAATGGATGAAGCGCTACGCGCCGTCGCCGCTGGGGCGGCGGTCTACGGCTGGATGCCGGTGCTGGAAGCGCTGCCGGCCGCCGGTGCCGATCCCCAGGCGCGGGACGAGCGCGGACAGACGCCTCGGTATCTGGCCCTCGCTGCCGGCTATTCGCGCCGCAACGCGGGTTTGCCACGGAACGCCTCGACGTCAGCCGAACCACCACCAGCGGCGCTTGAGCTTGCAGTTCGCCAGTTGGCCGGAATACTGGCTGCTGCGGGCGGCGACGCGCCCGGCGGCACCTTTCAGCCAAGCGTTGTTCCTCCAAGTGCCGCGCTGGTAGCCGCCGATGCCGGAGTAGTAGGCCAAGTAGAGGCTGCGGGCGTCGTTGGCGGAAATTCCCGCAGTCCGATGGGCACGGTTCAGGTACCAGCCGACGAAGTCCACGGCGTCGCCGAAGTCGTCCCGTTCCGCGCCACGATTGCGGGTGTCCCGCAGGTAGTCCTTCCACGCCGCGTCCGTAGCCTGGGCGAAACCGTAGGCCGACGACTCCCGCTTCCAGGGGATGACTCCCATCAGCTTGGTTCGTGGCGGCTTGGCGTTGGCGACGTAGCTGGACTCCTTGTGCATCACCGCCATCATCACCGGCATCGGAATGTCCCACCGCCGCTGCGCCTTCTTTGCCTCCCGGTGCCACTTCGTGCGCTCCTTGAAGATGGCGCAGAGATTGTCGGGATTGGCCGGCGGCGCCGACAGGCAGCCGGCCAGCAGCATCGCTGCCAGCACGGCCACGCCGAGCCGCCTGCCGCAGATATTAGGGTTGGCGTTGAACTGTCGCATTGCCTACTACTCCTCGAAGTTTCCATGCACTTCGCAGCTATTGAGAAACTCTATGAACGCCGCCTCGTCCATCACTGGAATCGAAAGCTCTTCCGCCTTGTCCAGCTTGCTGCCGGCCCCGGGCCCGGCGACCACTTGGGTCGTCTTCTTGGATACCGAAGCGGCAACCTTCGCGCCCAAGTCCACCAGCGCCGCCTTGGCATCGGTGCGGGTCATGGCTTCCAGGGTGCCGGTGAGCACCCAAGTCTGCCCGGCTAGCGGCGGCATGCCCTCCTGACCCGTCGCCGCGCCATTGGGACGCTTCGGCACCTCCCAGGCGATGCCGATCTCCCGATGCAGCTTCTCGGCCAAGCTGCGGTTGGCGTCGGCGGCGAAGAACGAGACCACCCTGGCGGCGACGATGGGGCCGACATCCTCCACGTCCTGCAAGGATTCCATATCCGCCGCCAGCAGCGCGTCCAGGGTGCGGTAGCGCATCGCCAGGGCCGCGGCGGTGCTCTCGCCTACCTCGCGGATGCCGAGCGCGTAGATGAAGCGGGCGAAGGTGGTGCGCTTGCTGGCCTCCAGGGCGGCGAGCAGGTTGTCGGCGGACTTCTCGCCCATGCGCTCGAGATCGGCGACCTGCTCCTTGGCCAGCGCGAATAGGTCGGCAGGGTCGCTGACCAGCTCCTTCGCCAGCAGCTGATCCACCAGCTTGTCGCCCAGGCCCTCGATGTCCAGGGCGAGACGGGAGGCGAAATGGCGCAGGCGTTCCTTGCGCTGCGCCTGGCATTCGAGGCCGCCGCTGCAACGCGCCACCACCTCGCCTTCTGGACGCGCGATGGGCGAACCGCAGACGGGACATTCCGAGGGCATCTCCACCGCCCTGGCATCCGCCGGGCGCTTGGCCTCGATCACCTTCATCACCTGCGGGATGACGTCGCCGGCGCGATGGATCAGGACGGTGTCGCCGATGCGCAGGTCCAGCCGCGCCACCTCGTCCATGTTGTGCAGGGTGGCGTTGGAGACGGTGACGCCGCCGACGAACACCGGCTCGAGCTTGGCGACCGGGGTGATGGCACCAGTGCGACCCACCTGGAAGTCCACGTCCTCAAGGGTGGTGCTGGCTTCTTCGGCGGGATACTTGTAGGCGACGGCCCAGCGCGGCTTGCGCGTCACTTGGCCGAGCTTGTCGCGCAAGGCGAAGCTATCCACCTTCACCACCGCGCCATCGATAGCGTAGCCGAGTACGTCCCGCACCTCCAGCAGATGCTCGATGTAGCGCGCGCACGCGACAAGATCCGGCAGCAGTTCGCCGCGAGGGTTGACGCGCAGGCCCCAAGCGCGGAAGGCGTCGAGCACCTCGGAGTGGCATCGCGGCTGCCAGTGGAGGTTGTCGCCGGTGCTGTAGCAGAACATGGACAGCGGACGCGCCGCGGTCACGTTCGGGTCCAGCTGGCGCAGGCTGCCGGCGGCGCCGTTGCGCGGATTGACGATCAACCGCTCGCCGGTTTCCGCGGCGCGCTTGTTGAAGGCGAGGAAGCCGTCGATGGGCATGTACACCTCGCCGCGCACTTCAAGGGTCTTGGGCGCGTCGTTGCCGGCGAGCTTCAGCGGGATGGCGCGGATGGTGCGCACGTTGGCCGTAATGTCCTCGCCGGTCTCGCCGTTGCCGCGCGTGGCGCCGCGTACCAGCACGCCATCCTGGTACAGCAGGCTAACCGCTACGCCGTCGATCTTCGGTTCGCAGAAATAGGCAAGCGGGTCGTCGTCGAGCAGGCGGCGGCAGCGCTCCTCCCAGGCGTTGAGCTCGGCAACGCTGGCGCACTTGTCCAAGGACAGCATCGGCGTCGCGTGGCGTACTTCCTCGAATTTAGACGATGGCGCGGCACCGACTCGCTGGGTGGGCGAATCGGGGGTGGCGAGATGAGGATGTTGGGCTTCCAGGGCGAGCAGGCGATCGAACAGCGCGTCGTACTCGGCGTCGGATATCTCCGGATCGTCGAGAACATGGTAGCGGTGCAAGTGGCAGTCGAGGTGCCGGCGGAGCTCCGCCACCTCCTGCCGGGCATTGGCCGGGAACGCCATGTCACGCTCTCTTCGCCGTCCGCTTGAAATCGCGGATGCGCTGTCGGCAGTACTCGATGGTCTGCCGGCTCATGTCGCTCATGTGCTCGTCCTTCAACTCGCCATCCAAGGAGATGGCGAGTTCCTGCGCGACATGCAGCATGTCCTCGAATGCCGCGATGGCATTGTTGAGCGACGATAAGCGCAGCAGCAGCACGACCCGTGGCGTCGCCAGGATACCCATGTCGGACAGGTCGAAGGTACCCGGCTCGACGCCGTTGGCGACGGTGAAGAGTTCTCTGCCGGTGTTCGGGTCCGGCTTGCGGAAGACGTTGCCGCCGTAGTGCAGATCATTGTCGGTGAAGACGCGCAACAGGCCCTGGCCGTCGAGTCCTTCGCGAGATCGGGCGAGCACCCAGATGACGACGAGGTCGTCCAAACCAGAGGGTGCTGGCCGAGGCAGCTGGGCCGTGCGGTCCTTGCGCGGCACAGTGGGCTCGGTGCGCTTGCCGGGTATGACGATCCGCCGCCCTTGACGCTCCTGCGCCGGCGGCTCGACCAAGGCGGCCTCCGCATCGTCCCAGCGTTCGGGTGACGGCGAGGTCTCCTCGCCTCCCCAAGCCGTCGCCCCCCCCACGCCGAGAGCGGCGGGCGAAGTGGCCCAGGCGTCCGTCGTCGTTGGTTCGTCGCGCTGCTCCCTGAAGGATTCGTTCTCTCCCCGATCCGGGCCTTCCATGAGCATTGGCGACAATCCCGCGAACTCGACCTGGGGCTGCTCGGCGCCTTCAACAGGGGCGTCGGCCGCCTCCTGCGGCTGGCGGCGAGACTTCCATGCCAGCCAGAAGCCATGCAGGAGGACGAGACCGATCAACAGCCCGCCGCCCCACAGGATGTAGTGCTTGATGTCCTCGATAAAGTCCATTGCAAGGGTCCCTCCTCACGAAAACCCGATCTTCAACCGGCCGCCGCCATCCGCGCGGCCTTTTCCACGTCCACCGTGACCAGCCTTGAGACGCCCGCTTCCTGCATGGTCACGCCTAAGAGATGATCCGCCATTTCGATGGTCTGCTTGTTGTGTGTAATCACCACGAACTGCACCTCGCTCGACATGTCATGGATGAGATCGGCGAAGCGCCCCACGTTGGTGTCGTCGAGGGATGCATCCACCTCGTCGAGCAGGCACACCGGGCTCGGATTGAGCTGAAAGATCGAGAAGATGAGCGCCACTGCGGTCATCGCCTTCTCGCCCCCGGACAACAGGTGGATGCTGGAGTTGCGCTTGCCGGGCGGTCGCGCCATCAGTGCGACGCCAGTATCGAGCCAATTCTCCCCAGTGAGTTCGAGGTACGCATGGCCGCCGCCGAAAACCTTCGGGAACAGGGTCTTCAGGTGCTCGTTGACCTGGCCGAACGTGTCCTTGAAGCGGGTGCGCGTGTCCCGGTCGATGCGCCTAATCGCGTTGCGCAAGGTGGCCAGCGCCGCTTCCAGATCCGCGTACTGGCGGTCCAGATACAGTTTGCGCTCCGACTCCATGTCGTATTCGTCGATGGCAGCGAGGTTGATCGGCCCCAGCCGGGCGATGCGGCGCTCCAGATTCGCCAACGCCTCCATCCACCGGGCGTCCGTGGCGTGCTCGGGCAAACCGGCTTGTGCCGCCTCCAAGGAGATGCCGGTTTCGGCAAGCTGGGCGCTCAAGTTGTCGCGCTCCGCGGCCAGCCGCTCTCTTTCCAGCCGGGCGCTTTCGAGTTGGGCACGTATGGTCTCCGCTTGCTGTTCCGCCTCGATCCGCCGACCGGTCAGGGTGCGGATTTCGGTTTCGATAGTCGCCATCTGCCGGCGCAAGTCCACTAGCTGGCGCTCCACGGCGAGGCGTTCTGCGAGTTTGGCTTCAAGGGCGGCCTGTCGGCCGGGTACCGCGTCTTGGATCTCGGCAATCGCCGTGCGATGTTCCTCGGCACGGGTTTCCAAATCCCGCCGCTGCGCAAGCAAGCGGTTTCGCGTCGTCTCGCTGGCGGCCAGCGAAGCCTGCAAGCTCTGGAACTCGGCCCGCCGACGGTGGTACGCGTCGCGGGCTTCGCGGGCCGAGCGGCGGGCGTGTTCCAGCTCGCTGGCATCGTCCTCGCGCAGGGCGCGCAGCCGGTCGCCCTCCGTGCGCAAACTCTCGCTGGCGACGGCGAATTCCACCAGCCGTGCCCGGCAGCCTTCCAGGCGGCCGGATTCGGCGTGGATTTGCGCTGCGACCTCCTTCCGTTCCGCGGCATTGCGCCGAACCCGGGCTCCGGCCTCTTCCATTCGTACGCGACGCACGTCGTGTTCTGTCTTGCGGCGCGAGAGCTCGGCGACAGCATCGGCGTTGCGCCTCTGCAACGACTCGCGTTCCTCTTCCTGAATCGCCAGCTGGCGGCGGCCTTGCGCCACTGCCTTGTCGTGCTCCGCCTGCCGAGCCTCGGCTACCGCCGCCACTGCTTGCCGAGCTTCCAGTTCCCGGGCGCGGCGAAGAACGCTGTCCGATTCGTCCATGCCCTTGTCCAAGCGCACCCAGTCGACACCCAGCCAGATGCCGTCGCGGGTGACGATGCTCTGCCCCGGAACCAGGCTGGAGCGATGCTGCAGGGCATCGCTCAGCGAGTCCGCGGCGAATACGCCGGCCAGCAGTGCGCCCGGAGCCCCGCGCACGAAGTCCGCCAGCGCGGGCGGGATACCGCTGGCGGCGACCGCCGGTCGCGCCTCTGCCAAGGTCACGCGACCACTCTCCAAGCTGTCGAGTTTGAGGGCGAGCGCAGCAGTATCGTCCACCATCAGGGCCTGGATGTGGCTGCCCAGCACGGCTTCCACCGCCTCCTCCCAGCCAGCCTCGACCTTCAGCTGCTCGCCAAGCCGGGGCGCGGTGCGCAATCCGCGGTCGTTCACCCACCGCGCCACCGCCTGTGCCGAAGATGCGTCGCGCCCCAGCGCTGCTTCCTGAACCGCGGCCAGGGCCGCCAGCTCCCGGCGTTGGTGCTGGGCTTCGTCCCGAGCTTCGTCCCGGTCCTGTTCGCGCTCGACAATCTGCTGGCGGGCGTCCGCGACCCCTTGGCCGTTGGCCGCGACGGCCGCGGCGAGGGCGGCTGCGCGACGCTGGGATTCGTCGATCTGTCGTGCCAGCTCCTCGATGTCGGCATCGACCACGATGGCGGGTTCGGCGTCGAGCCTCGAAGTGCGCGCATGAAGGCTGCGCAGCACCTGCTCGCCATGCTCGATGCGGCTTTGTTGGATATGGGTTTCACGGTCGTTGTCCGCGACGCGGTTGCGGAAATCTTCCCAGGCCCGCTGCCGGACGCGAACGCGGCCTTCGACGTCGTCGAGACGGGCCATGGCGACCCCGTCGTCGGCTTCGCCCCTAGCCAGCGCTGGCTTTCCTGCCGCGATGCGCTCCTTCAAGTCGGCGATTCGCGCCGTGTCCGCATCGAGCTGGGCGGCGGCCTCCTGCTGGCGGCTAGCCAAGGCTTGGATGTCTCGACCGAGCTGATCCACGCGCTCGCGGTCGAAGCGGATCGCTTCCTCCAAGCTGGAGACGCTGGCACCGAAATCGTAGTAGCGCTTCTGGACGGCGCTGAGCTCGTCGCCGCGCTTGGCGTGGGCGGCTCGACCTTTCTCCAAGGCCGTCTCGACGGCTTGGCGCTGGCTGGACGCATGGGCATGCTCCACTGCCAGCGTCTTGGCCCGGGCCTCGCGTTCTTGCAGTTGGAGGCCCGCCGCGGCAAGGCGGATGGCGTACAGTTCGGCAGTGCGTTGGCGCTCTTCCTCCTTGAGATCGCGGTAGCGCTGCGCGGCCTGGGCTTGGCGCTTGAGGTGGGCTAGACGGCGCGCCAGCTCGTCGCGGATATCGGCCAAGCGTTCGAGATTCTCGACGGTGTGGCCGATGCGGTTCTGGGTCTCTCGGCGACGTTCCTTGTACTTGGAGATGCCAGCGGCTTCTTCCAGATAGGCGCGCAGCGCCTCAGGCTTGGCCTCCACCAGTTCGGAGATCATGCCTTGCTCGATGATCGAGTAGCTGCGCGGCCCGAAGCCGGTGCCTAGGAAAACATCGGCGATGTCGCGACGGCGGCAACGGCTGCCGTTCAGAGAGTAGACGGACTGTGCATCGCGGCTGACCTCGCGGCGCACGGCGATTTCCGCGTAGGAGGCGAACCTGCCGTCTCCCAGCTGGCCGCCGGCGCGGCCGTCGCGGTTGTCGAAGAGTAGTTCGATGGACGCCAGCGAGGTGGGCTGGCGGGACGTGGAGCCGTTGAAGATGACGTCGGTGAGCGCCTCGCCGCGCAGCTGGCGAGCCGAGCTTTCGCCCATCACCCAACGCACCGCATCGACGATGTTCGACTTGCCGCAGCCGTTGGGGCCGACCACGGCGCTTCGATTTCCAGGCAGAACGACCGTCGTCGGATCGACGAAGGACTTGAACCCGGCAAGCTTGATTTCCTTCAGGCGCATTCAAATAACGACAGAATCCCTTGTCGTGCGTGGCGCAGTGTAACCCAATCCCGACGTGATGCGACTATAACTGCGAATGGCGAATCAATACGAATCGGCCGCCTCGCTGGCGACGCTGCCCTCGAGTTCCGGCGGCATGTAGTTCTCGTCGTGCTTGGCGAGCACCTCCTTGGCTCGGAACACGCCGTCGGCACCCAGGCGGCCGGTTACCAGAGTGCCCTGGCCTTCGCGGAACAGGCCCGGTAGTATGCCGGTATAGACCACCTTGAAGTCGTGACCGCGGTAGTCCGTCAGCGCGAAGCGGACGCCGAGGCCGGTATCGTCGTGCATCACGCTGCCGTCCACCACCATGCCGCCGGCGCGGATATCGACGTCTACTGGCGCTTCGCCGCCCACCACCTTGGCTGGCTCGTAGAACAGGTTGATGTTCTCCTCCAAGGCCAGCAGCACCAAGCCAAGAGTGGCCGCGGCGCCGCCAAGCACGAACAG
The DNA here is from genome assembly GCA_963422285.2 of Pseudomonadales bacterium. Classification (GTDB taxonomy): domain Bacteria; phylum Pseudomonadota; class Gammaproteobacteria; order Pseudomonadales; family Azotimanducaceae; genus VXYL01. Next base: position 827,371 of record CAXXJO010000001.1, read on the forward strand.
CACCGCAGCAAGCCGTTGGCGGCGCCCAGACCTCATCTCTCGTCCTCCCGGCGGCGTTGCAGGCGGCGCACCAGGGTGCGCATGGCGACCAGCGGCCAAGCGCCGATGGCCGCCAGCGCCACCAAGCTCAGGCCGTAGGCGCTCCACACGTAGACGCCGTGCCCGCCCATGGCCAGGAAATCCGTCATCGCAGCTATCCTTCCCGCACCTTCGGCAGCGGCCCGCGGACGCCTCGATCCAGCCAGTCCCGCACCCAGCGGGCGTCGGCTTCGCGTTCCAGGATGCATACGCGCAACGCGGCGATCACCGCGCCGGCGACGAAGCAGTAGTAGCCCAGGGCATTGAGCCCCAACGGCCACAAGAACACCACCGCGATGGCGGGCTGCTCGCCCAAGGTGATGCTGGCCGGCTGGTGCAGGGTGGAGAACCACTCCACCGAGTATTTGATGACCGGAATGTTGACGACGCCGACCACGGCGAGCAGCGCAACCGCCCGCGCCGCCGGCTCGGGCCGAGCAATGGCCTGACGCAGCGCCACCAAGCCGAAAAACAACAGCAGCAGGAGGAGCGTCGACACCGTGCGCGCATCCCACACCCAGCCCTTGCCCCAGGTGGGCATGCCCCAGACGATGCCGGTGGCCAGGGCGGCGGCAGTGACCGCCAAGCCGACGGGAGCGGCGGCGGCGATGAGCATGTCCGCCATCTTCATCCGCCACACCAGGAACACCAGCCCGGCGACGGCGATGGCGACATAGATCGTCTGCGCCAAGGACACCGCCGGGACGTGGACGAACAGGATGCGAAAGCTGTCGCCTTGGTAGCGCTCCGGGGGCACGAAGCCGAGACCCCAAGTGGAACCGACCAGGACGAGCGCGGCGCCGACGAGGTACAGGCCGATCATCCAGCGTCGCGAGCCGGCGAAGAACCAGCGCGGCGATCCCATCTTGTGGAAGGTGTTCCTGATCCATCCCATGGCGGTTCAATAGTCCTGGCCGATGGCGAGCGCCTTGCCCACTGCGAAGGGCGCTGCGGTAGCCGACGCAGCGAGCAGGGCGGCCAGCCACAATAAGGCAAAAGCGGTTTCGCCGCCAGCCGCCGCGGTGCTTGCGCTGGCGCCGAAGATCAGCACCGGCACATAGAAAGGCATGACCAGAATGGACAGCAGCAGACCGCCTTGGCCAGTGCCGACGGTGAGTGCCGCGCCGATGGCACCGATCAGCGTCAGCGTCGGCGTACCCAGCAGCAGCGACAGCGCCAGAACCTCGATGCCTACCAGCGAACCATGCAGCAGATAGGCGGCCAGCGGGCTCAGCAGCACCACCGGCAGGCTGGACAATACCCAGTGCGCCGCCAGCTTGCCGAGGACGGCCACGAACAAGGGCCGAGCATGGATCAGCATCTGCTCCAGAGTGCCGTCTTCGCCGTCGCGCCGGAATACGCTCTCCATCGCCAGGACGTTGGCAAACAAAGCCAGTATCCAGACGGTGCCGGGAGCGCTCTCGCCCAAGGCATCCGCGCCCGTGCCAAGGCCCAGCAGCAGCACCGCAAGCGCGAAGAAGACCAGCGGGCTCGCGGCATCGGAACGGTTGCGCATGGCCACCAGGAGGTCGCGCCGGAACTGCGTCAGCAGGATGCTCACGGGCCTAGCGTCACGATGCGGGTTGCCGGCAAGGAGGACGACGCACTTCCGCCCGCCGGAGACGAAAGCGCACGGTGGGTAGCACAGACCACGGCGCCGCCATCGGCGCGATGGTCGGCGACGAGTTCGCGCACCAGGGTGCTGCCGGCGTCGTCCAGCGCCGTCAACGGTTCGTCGAGCAGCCAGAGTTCGGTTTGGCAGACGAGCAGACGAGCCAGAGCGGCGCGACGCTGCTGCCCGGCGGACAGCGTGCCGCACAGATCGTGGCGCGCGGCACCGACGCCGAGACGCGACAGTGCCGCATCGAGCGCAGCCGCAGCCGCTTTCTCTCCGCGCAGACCGACGAGCCAGCGGACGTTCTCCAGCGGCGTCATGCGAGCGCTGACGCCGAGCTTGTGGCCTAGATAGTCCATGTCCACCCGCCGTTCGACACGACCGGCCTGGGGTTCGAGCAAGCCTGCGAGGCAACGCAGCAAGGTGCTCTTGCCGCTGCCGTTGGAACCCCGGATTTCCACCAGGTCGCCGGCTTTCACGACGAGGTCGAGGTCGCGGAACAGCCGCCGACCGCCGACGGTGCAGGCGAGTTTCTCGGCCACGAGCAGAGACGCCTCGGCGGCGGAACGGGAAGGGGAGTCCCACGCTGGGAGATCGTCTTTCACCCAGGAGACGTGTTCTTGCGACGGCGATGGGAGTGTAGCGCACCGCCTGATGGGTAGTGGCTCAATTTGAATCCGTGTCGTCATGCTACGCCATGCAACCACAAGAGGCAGGGGTAGAGGACGCTATCGGATGCCCTATGAGTGGCAGCCGCAGTAGCACGGCTCATCCAATTTCAAACCAACGCACCACCGCCGGGGTAGTGCGTCAGTTTGAATCATTGTTGCCGCGCTGAACCAGCCAATCACAAGATGTAGAGATGGGAAAGCTCACTAACAACTGCATGTAGTGGTGGCGTAATGATGCGGTCCATCCGAATTTCAAACCGGACCACCACCACCACCGCCGGCGTTGCGTTGACAAGAGACGGCCGCAGGCGTGTCTTCAAGATCGGTTCCGCAGCGGATCGTCGATCATGCACCTCCGCCTGTTCTTGCTGTTTCTCGCTGCCGGCATCGCGTCCGGCGCAACGGCCGGCCCGGAGGATAGGGCTCGGCTGACGCTCGAAGCAGGGTGCTGACCCCGGAGCAGGCCGCATCCCTGGAAGACGGACGGCAACAAGACCCGCACGACGTGCGTTCCCGCTCCCTGTTGCTGGCGCATTACTCCACCCAGCCCGGCGGATTTCTCTCGCACCGCGAGCAGAGGTGCAAGCACATCCTCTGGCTGATCCGCAATGCGCCGGAGGCGGCTGTGCTGGCTCTCCCGCACGGACGCATGCTGACGTTGGACGTCGAAGCAGCGGAAGACTATCTGAGCGCCCAGAAAGCCTGGCTCGGGCACATTGCTCAAGATTGCAACAACGTGGTGCTGCTCGAAAACGCGGTGGAGTTTTCAAAATCCATAACCAGAATGTCGCCATCGAGCTTCTTCAACGCTTGCAGGCGCTGGACGCCAACAACTTCAAGTGGCCCATGGAACTCGGGCTGCTCTATCGGCGTAAGCCGGAACCGGAGGCCGCGGCCAAGGCGCTGCCGCAGTTCGAACGGGCATACGCCCTGGCCGGCGGCCAAGGCGCTGCCGCAGCTCGAACGGGCATACTCCTTGGCCGAAGGCCGATATCGCGGCGTGGCGGCGGCGCAAGCCGGCCGCGCGGCCTTGACTGCTGGCGAGCAGGAAACAGCTCGCGCATACGCCGAGATCATGCTGTCGTCAAACCTGGGGACGGTAGGAGCATTCACCACGGCAACCTCACCCTGGGCCGCTTGGCGCTGGCCGAAGGAGACATCCAGGAAGCAGCGCGTCGCCTGCTCGAGACGGGCAGAACCCCGGGAGGCCGGGCACTCCGTTCGTTCGGTCCCAACGTGGCGCTGGCGAAACATCTGCTCGAGGCGAGCGAAACCTAGGCCGTACTGGACTATCTGCGCCTCGTGTCGAAGTTCTGGCCGAAAGAGAAGCTCAAGGACTGGATCGCCTTGGTCGAGGCCGCACGGACGCCGGATTTCGGCGCCAATCTCCTTAACTAGCGACCCGCAGGATGTTTGCGGTCGGGGGGCCTCGTCGCGCTATCGGGCTAGCTCCACGACGACGGACAGCGAGAGGGTTGACGATTCCACCTAGCGGCACGAGTTCGGCACTCTGCCGCACGGCTTGTCCAACGAGCTGCCAGGGAAGGTCTGGCCAAGTTCTTTTCAGGTCGATGGGCTGCAACCTTGCCAAGTAGGCGTCGAGGGCTTAATCAGACCTTCCCCGGGCCCGGTCAGGCCCCGTAGCCATCCCGCCGGGACGATCCAGCTCCTCCGGGCCGCATTCCCCGCTGCGTCACGTCCCGCACGGGCATCAGATCCACTGTTCGCCGCAAGCTCTCGAAGTCCATCAGCGCGGCATCGCCCAAGTGGCTGGGCGTCACGCGGCGCAAGGCGCGGGCGATGTTGTCCACTCGGCCAGGCTCGGCGGCGTCCCATTCGGCGAGCATGGTCTTGATCACCCGTCGCTGCAGGTTGTCCTGGGCACCGCACAGGTCGCAGGGAATGATGGGATGGCCCTGGTAGCGGGACCAGCGGGCGATGTCGCGCTCGCGTGCGTAGTACAGCGGGCGGATGACGATGTGGGCACCGTCGTCGGAGAGCAGCTTCGGCGGCATGGCCTTCATCCGGCCGCCGTGGAACAGGTTGAGGAACAGCGTCTCCACGGCATCGTCGGCGTGATGGCCGAGGGCGATCTTGGTGGCGCCGATGCGGGTGGCGAACGTGTACAGTACGCCCCGTCGCAACCGCGAGCAGACCGGGCAGTAGGTCTTGCCCGCCGGCGTCAGCGCCTTGACGACGGCGTAGGTGTTCTCTTCGACGACATGGTATTCGATGCCGAGGCCATCAAGGTAGGCCGGCAGCACGTGGGCCGGGAAGTTCGGCTGCTTCTGGTCCAGGTTGACGGCGATGATGTCGAACGCCACCGGCGCGTTGCGCTTGAGGGACAGCAGCATGTCCAGCAGGGTATAGGAGTCCTTGCCGCCGGAGAGACAGGCCATGATGCGGTCGCCGGCCTCGATCATGCCGTAGTCGGCCACCGCCTGGCCCGTCAGCCGTCGCAGCTTCCTGCCGAGCTTGTTCTGCTGCGCGCTGGTTTTCCCGACGCGGAAGGATGAGGGCGAGCCGGTCGGGTTTCCTGGCCGGACGGGGCCCTGCCTGCTGGTTTGCGGTGCAACTCCGCCGGCCATTGGCGTCAGACTTCTCGCAGCACGGCAATGGGTGGCGAGCTCACCAGCTTGCGGGTGGCCAGATAGCCCACCGCCGCGATCACCACCATGCCCAGCGCCGGCCCCGCCGCCCACAGCCACGGGTGCAGCCCCGCCGACAACTCGAACACTTGCCGGTTCAGCGCGTAGACGGTGATCTCCGCGCCCACCACGGCGACGATGCCGGCGAAGACGCCGAGCACGGCGAACTCGCTCACCAGGGCGCCGGCGATGCGGCGACGGGTGCCCCCGAGCGCACGCAGCAAGGCGTGTTCCTTCAAGCGCTGGTCGCGGCTGGACTGGATGGAAGCGATCAGCACCAGCACTCCGGCGACCAGCACCAGGTACAACACCAGCTCCACGGCGCTGGTGACGCGATCGATGATGCTGCGCACTTGGAGGATGATGGCGTCCAACTCGATGACGGTGACGGTGGGGTAGCGGGACAGCAGTTCGTTCAGAAACGGCTTGCGCGCTGACGGCAGGAAGAAGCTGGTCATGTAGGTGGCCGGGTAGCCGTCCAGCGCACCCGGAGAGAAGATGATGAAGAAGTTGGGTTGCAGGCTGTCCCATTCGACGCGCCGGGTATTGGCCACTGTCGCCGTCAGCGGCAGGCCGCCGATGTCGAAGGAAACGGTATCGCCCACGGCCAAGCCCAGCGCCGCCGCGTACTCGTCCTCAAGGGATACAGACGGCTCCTCCGTCCCCTCCGGTGGCCACCACTCGCCGCCCACCACCACGTTGTTGTCCGGCAGCTCTTCGGCGAACGTCAGGTTGCGCTCGGAGCGAATGCCCGGACCGGGGCGGCCGGGGCCGCGTCGTCTCTTGTGCCACTGTGCCGCCGGCACGTCGTTCACCGCGGCGATGCGGCCGCGAATCATGGCGAACAGCTCGCCGTCGTAGTCCGCTTGTTCCGTCAGCAGCGCCTGCACCGCGTCCGCTTCCTCGGGCGCGACGTTCATCACGAAGTGGTTGGGCGTGTGTTCGGGAATCTGCGCCCGCCATTCGTCGATCAACGCGGTGCGCACCAGCAGCATGATGAGCAGCAGCATGATGGCGAGGCCGAAGATCATGATCTGCGCCACGTTCTCCCGGTAGCGACGCTGCAAGCCAGCCAGCGCCAGCCGCCAAGTGCTGCCAGCCTGCATGCCGAGCACCCGCCCGCCGCGCAGCAGAAGCAGCGCCAGAGTTGCGAATACGCCCCCCGCCACCACGGCGCCCAGCAACGCCCACAGGGTTAGAAAGAAGCTGCCGCTGTACCAGACGAGCAGCCCAAGGCTGCCGGCGCTGGCGAAGCCGTAGGTGACGACCGGCACCGCGCTGGTGGCCAAGTCGCGCCGGATCACCCGCATGGGCGATATCTTCCGCAAGCCCAGCAGCGGCGGCAGCGCGAACGCCAGCAGGCAGATGAAGCCGGTAACCAAGCCCACGAAGATCGGCCGCGGCCCCGGCAGCGGCAGCGTCACCGGCAGAAAGCTGCCCAGGACGGCGATGATGCCAAGGTGTACCACGATGCCGAGCAGCAGGCCGAGCAGCGCCCCGGCGACACCGATCACCAGCAGCACGCCCACATAGCCCCACTGGACTTCCGCCGGCGTCGCACCCAGTGTTTTCAACACGGCCACATGGTCGAAGTGCCGCCGGGCGTAGCGGTTGGCGCCCAGGGCGACGGCGACGCCCGCCAGCAGCACGGCCAGCAGGCCGCCCAGCAGCAAAAAGCTCTCCCCCCGCTCCAAGGCGCGGCCGATGGAGGCGTTGGCGTCGCGGATGCTGCGCCAGCGGTAGTTCGGCGCCAACTCTTCCTTGATCGCCTCCTGCAAGTCGGCCAAGCGGTCGTCGTCTCCGGCTAGCAGCAGCCGATAGTCGATGCGGCTGCCGGGCTGGATGACGCGGGTGGCTGGCACGTCTTCGGTGCGCATCAGCAGCCGCGGCGCGAACTCGGCGAAGCTGCCGCCCCGATCCGGCTCTGCGATCAACACCGCGCCGACGGTGAACTCGGCGTAGCCGACGCTCACACGCTCGCCGATGCGCACCCCCAGCGCTGGGAACAGCCGGGACTCCAGCCACACCTCGCCGCGGGCCGGCACCGAGGCCGTGATTCGGCCATCGCCGAATGGCGCCTCGGCGATTCGCAAGGTACCGCGTAGCGGATAACCCGGCGTCACCGCCTTGACGCTAGCGAGCTGGTTGCGCGGACTGTCTTCGGCTGCCGGAGACACCATGGACGGAAAGGTGATCAGATCGGCCAGGGTCAGATCCCGCTGTCGAGCGAGTTCGCGGAAGCGCTCCGGGATTTCGCGGGACGAGCTGATTACCCGATCCGCGCCCAGGAAGTTGGCGGACTCCGCCTCCAGCGCCCGTTGCAGACGATCCACGAACAGGCTGATGGCGGAGACCGTGCCGACGGCCAGCAGCAACGCCACCAGCAGCAGGCGCAGTTCGCCAGCGCGCCAATCGCGCAGGGCGAAGCGCAGAACCAGGGCTGGCGTCATGAGGCAAGCTCCTGTTCGATGTCCGAGCGCATGCGCCCGGCTTCCAGGGTGATGGTGGCGCCGCAGCGCTCGGCCAGCAAGGCATCGTGGGTCACCAGTGCCAGCGTGGTGCCGGCTTCGCGGTTCAGTTCGAACAGCAGATCGGCCACCTTGGCGCCGGTGCGCGTATCCAGGTTGCCGGTAGGCTCGTCCGCGAACAGAATCTTCGGCCTTGAAGCGAAAGCGCGGGCGATGGCCACTCGCTGCTGCTCGCCACCGGAGAGCTGGCGGGGATAGTGAGTGGTGCGGGCCGACAGGCCCACGCGGCTCAGAAACTCCCGGGCATCCTCCTTGGCCCGCTTGTCGCCGCGCAGTTCCAAGGGCAGCATGACGTTCTCCAACGCAGTGAGGCTATCGATGAGCTGGAAGGTCTGGAACACGAAGCCCACCGACCGCGCCCTCGCACGGGCCCGCTCCTCCTCGCCAAGGGCGGTGATGCGGGTGCTATCCAGCCAGACGTCGCCGGAGGTAGGCAGGTCCAGCCCGGCCAGAATGCCGAGCAAGGTGGTCTTGCCGGAGCCGGACTCCCCTACCACGGCCACCTGGGCACCGGCTGCGATGTCGAGGGAGATGCCGTCGAGGATGGTCAATTCGCCTTCCATGGTGGGCACTCGCTTGACCAGGGCGCTGGCGCGCAGTATGGATGTGGGCATGCAACGCTACTCGAAACGATTTCTGTTGGGGCTTCTGCTCGCCGCCGCCTGCATCGCCGGCGGCGTCGGCCACCCAGCCTCGGCCAAGGCGGCCGTGGCTGCCGGTACCGTGCTGGTAGTAGGCGACAGTATCAGTGCCGCCTACGGGATTCAAACGGAGCAGGGCTGGGTGCGGCTGCTGCAAGAGCGCTTAGGGCCAAGGGCGCGGGTGGTGAATGCCAGCATCAGCGGCGACACCACCGGCGGCGGACTGGCGCGGCTGGAACGGACGCTAGCCGTGCATAGGCCGGACATCGTCATCATCGAACTCGGTGGCAACGACGGCCTGCGCGGCTATCCGGTGGAACGCATCCGCGCCAACCTGCAGGCCATGACCGAGGCGGTGCTCGCCTTCGGCGCGACGCCGGTACTGGCCGGGATGCACATCCCGCCCAACTACGGCCCCCGCTACACCGAGGCGTTCCATCAGGCCTTCGCCGACGTGGCGGCGGCCACCGGCGCGGCCCTGGTGCCGTTTCTGCTCGAAGGCGTGGCCACCGACGCAGCGCTGATGCAGCGCGACGGCATCCATCCCAACGCGAACGCCCAGCAGCGCCTGCTGGACAACGTGTGGCCGGTGCTTGATCCCCTGCTAAAGGCGAATTGAAAGCGCAGATGCATTTTCAGAGATTTCTTACACGAGATCGGGCTAATCTCTCTTTCAGGCCGGTTTCGAGAGCTGTAGAGTCGGTTTCGCAACTTCAACCTTAACAAAGGAGAAAGGAAATGAAGATGAAGAAGCACTTATTGGCACTAGGCGTCGCCGCCGGCCTGACCAGTACTTCGTGGGCGATCACGCCGGGCGATCAAACCGACGCAACAGCCCACGTAGGGTACTATGTGGCCAAGAAGGCACTGAAAGCTAATGACGGCCCGGTGCAAGCCGGTGCCCAGGCCGGTGGTGCGGTTCTTGGTGCCGCCGCGGCGGTTTGGGCAGGTGCCAAGCTCGGCGGCAAGATCGGCGGACTCGTCGGGGGTCTGCCGGGAGTATTCGTCGGTGCCATGATCGGTGCCGTGTAGGGTGAGTGCCTTGGAGAGACCGTTAGGCCACTAAGACCATGCCACTCCTCGCTGTTGCTCTCGTCCTAGCGGTCGCTGCCATACCGGTACTCGGCTATGTGCGACTAAAGAGCGGCAGCGAGGAGATTGGCAAATTGATCGCTATCGCCGCGGCGGCCGCCTCGTTCTCACTCAGCGCTGCATTGGCGTTTTCGGTGCTGGACGGATTAACGCTCCTTGGGTACTACGATAGAAACTTCCACTCTCTCAATAGCTGGAAGTCCTACGCCCTTATAGGAGTAAACATTGGGTTGAATATGTACATCCTTATGCGTGTGATCGTATTCGGCATAGGCATTGCGCTGTACCGTTGGTCATGCCGGCTTCCTCCTTCGACGGAAGAAACTGTGGGACGTAGGGCAGGTACAATGCTATTGGAGCTCGTTGGCTTTATCCTTGCCTTTATAGGAATATGTACGTTGGTCTACTTAGTAGAGTCTACAGGGTTTGTGATGCTGTTGGTGCCAGTGTTCGTGTCTCTTATTCCTCTCTATGAGACGTTAGTGCTTCCTTGGTTTCAGCATATAAGATCCCCATCGTTGAAGTCGGAAGACATGGCGGACGTACAGGCTTGGATCGACGATCTCTGCGCCAAACGCAAGATTCCTCGTTTTCATATACGTGTGCAAACAGGCACCATGGCGAATGCATATGTCATCGGTGGGCTAGTCCGCTATTTAGTGGTGATTGGAGGTGGCCTTTTAGAAAACATGTCGAAGGGCCAGATCAAGGCCGTATTATCGCATGAGATAGCCCATGTGGCTCGACGTGATGTTCTCCGGTTACTCCCTCTATCGGCTGCATGCGGAACATTCTTTATTTTGTGTGTCATTTACTTCGTTAATCCGTTATTTGCGACTGAAGAGGTTATCTATATCCTCGCCGGTATGATGTTATCTGGAATATTTGCTCTGCCGACTTTCTGGACGCTTGGCTTCTTCATGCGAAAGATGGAATTTCGAGCGGATCGTCTCGCTGTCGAGTATTTAGGAGAAGGAGCGCTCCTGGATGCTGCCCTGTTACGGCTTGCAGATCTGAACGACGAATCTGTCTCTCAGAAGTATTGGTCACACCCGTCTATCGAGGATCGGGTTAAGGCTATTCGAGCACTGCCTAATACCCAATAAAGGTAAGCGATCAGGATGATTAAGATATCTCAACTACCCTATCACGGACATCTCAGGGCGTCAGGCTGTGTTGATGGAGATGTTCGGTTTGCTCTACGGCTGCTTGCGCTGGTTTAAGTCTGTCGACTTGATTCGCGGATATGGAGTGAGGATGCCGTGGCACCGACATGCCGCTCGTCCCGGGATGTCTCAAGGTCTTCCTGGAATGCCTGGGAATGCCTGTTCAGTCAGGACAGTTCGAAAGCGCTCGCCGATCTACTTGTGGCAGGTGAGGCAGCTCGTGCCGGGTTGGTAGAGAGGCGAGCGCATGTCTTCAGGCGACAGCGGCTAGCGGCAGGCGTGGCATTGCTGGTAGCTGCCCTGGGCAAGATCGGAATTCACCGATACGCGCTGGTCGAAGACGAAGCAGTCGCCTTCGAATGCGCTGGCCTTGGGGTCCGTCTCGGCCAGATATTTCAGAATGCCGCCGTCGAGTTGGCAGACGGTCTCGAAGCCCTGTTCGAGCAGGTGGGCCGATGCCTTCTCGCAGCGGATGCCGCCGGTGCAGAATAGGGCGATGCGCGGATGCCGGGCGGGTTCCAGCTCGCGGCGGACGAAGTCCGGGAATTCCCGGAAGCTGGCAGTGTCCGTGCACATGGCGCCGCGGAAGGTGCCAATAGCCGATTCATAGCCATTGCGGGTGTCGAGCACCAGCACGTTCGGATCGTCGAGCAGCTGGTTCCAGGCCGAGGCATCCACATGTACGCCCACGGGCATGGAGGGCGAGAGCGTACGCCCGAAGCTGACGATCTCGTTCTTTTCGCGCACCTTCAGGCGGCGGAACGTCGAATTGCCCGGGGCCGCGGTGGACCACTTCACGTCGACCCCGGCAAAGTGCGCCGCGATCAAGCATTCAAGAGCGGGGCGGGAACCGGACAGCGCGGCGTTGACGCCTTCCGGAGCCAACAGCACCGTACCTCTGAGCGAGCGTTCCCGGCAGGCCTGTTCCAGCGCCATGCACAGCGCGCCGACCTCATTGATAGGGTGGAAACGATAGAACGAGGCCACCCAGGTCGTTGCTGGTTCCATAGGTCAGGCCAAGCTGCCGTCGCCGCCCAGACATGGCGGCGACATGGGTGCCTCGCCAAAGCGCTTGCGCCAGTCCTCGGCGGTGTAGGTGTGCAGGGCCAGCGCATGAACGCCGCCAGCCAACTCCTCGGCCAGCGCCCGGTTGACGCGGCGATGCCTGGCGAGCAGGCGCTCGCCCTCGAACCGCGCCGAGACGATGACCACCTTGAAATGCGTCTCGGAACCAGGCGGCACGTTGTGATTGCCACTTTCGTTCACCACCTCCAGGTGCGGGGGATCGAACACCTGAGCCAGTTTTTCCTCAATGCGGTCTTTCACCATCTCCACCATCTTACGCTCCTCCTGCGCTGGGGCAGTTCAGCATTGGATCAGCACCACGGTCACGTTGTCCCGACCGCCGGCGCGATTGGCTGCCTCTACCAGATCGCCCACGACCTTCCCCAAGTCGTCTTCGGCTTGCAGGGCGTGGGCGATCTCGTGGTCTTCAAGCATGCCCGTCAAGCCGTCGCTGCACAGCAGCAGGCGGTCGTCCGGCACCACTTCCAGCTCGGTCACGTCGGCTTTCAGCGACCGCTGGGCACCGATGGCGCGGGTAATGATGTTGCGATTGGGCGCATGTCGCGCTTCCTCCGGCGAGATCGCCCCAGCATCCACCCACTCCTGGACCAAGCTGTGATCCTTGGTGATCTGAGTGAGCGTCCCATCGTGGAGGCGATAGGCGCGGGAGTCGCCGACATGGCAGATGCACGCCTTCGGGCCATTGATGGCCATCGCCACCAGCGTCGTGCCCATCCCCCGGTACGCGGAGATGGCGTTGGACATGCCCACCACTCTGGTGTTGGCGAGTTGCAGCGCCGTCTGCAGATGGGATGCTGCCACAGGCTCTCGCTTCAATACGCCAGTCAGGTGCTCCAAGGCGGCATCCACCGCGATTTCCGCTGCCACGCCGCCAGCGCGGGCACCGCCCATGCCGTCGGCCAGCACGGCCAGCCCCAAGTCTTCGCGCAGGGCGAATACATCCTGGTTCTCGTCGCGAACCCGGCCTGGGTCGGTCTTGCCCTGAACTTGCATCCGCAGCCGGCGGCTAGGCCGCGCTGGCCAGCCTCGGCACCGGCTGGCTTTGCACCTCGTAGGGGAACACGTCGTCGAAGCCGATGAGATCGCGCATCATCGAAGGATTGTCGCAGTCGTTCCAAGGCAGGTCCTTCATGGTCACCTTCAGGTTCTCCTGGGGCAGAACGGACTGGTGGCGGTAGTAGGCCACGGCGTTCAGGCGCAACCCCCGGGTCAACTTCGGATACGCGCCGTGCCAAGTAGCGCCGGGCCAGACGATCACCGAACCGCGCCGGCAGACCACGGGTTTCGCCATCTTCGCCGCCCCTGGTCCGGGATGGGCGTTGGAGCGGTGAGAGCCCGGTACATAGGCCAGCGCACCGTGCTCTTCGGCGTATTCCGTCAGGCACCAAGTGGCGTTGGCGGTGAGCGCTTGAGAACCCCAAGGCAGGGGATTGGCACCCTGGTCGCAGTGCAGGCCCAGATTCGGGCCGTAGCCGTATTCGCCCTGCCACTTGACGAACGAATTGGTGCTGGAGAAGCGCCGCATCCGGACGTCGATGACGGGTGCCCGCCCGATCAGATGATCGATGAGGGCGTCCACCACCGGATTGACGAACAGATCGCGGAAGCAGCGGTCGAGTTGCAGCAGTTGCTGAATCAGCATCTGCGACGGTGGCGGCGCGTCGTCGGACCGCAACGATACGCGCCCCTCCTTCGGTGCTGGCCAGGACAGTTCGCCCGTCGGACCGTCCGCCAGAGAAATCGGACAGCCGCCTGTCATCTGGGTGAACTGGTCGAGCAGAACATCCGTGCACCGGTACAGGAACGCCGGCGTGACGCCCGTGACTTCGGGAGAGACCACCGTCAGGCCGTCGGTTTCGAGTTCCAGGACATGGCGTTCCAGGTTCTGGTCTCTTACCTCGTCGCTGAGCTGGGTGGCGGCGTTTTCCATGTTCGGCTCCTTGGGTACGCAGGCTGCCTTCATTCTATACACGGGCAGGTGCTTGGGGATATTCTTCATCGGTCGAAGGCGGGAGATGAACATGTTCGACTTGACCGGAAAGGTGGCGCTCGTCACGGGCGGCAACGGCGGCATCGGTCTCGGCTTCGCCGAAGGCTTGGCGGAGCACGGAGCCGGGGTGTGCATCTGGGGCACCAACGAGGAAAAGAACACCGCGGCGAAGGCGAAACTCGAGGCCTACGGCGGCCAGGTGGAAGCGCTGCGCTGCGACGTCAGCGACGAGCAGCAAGTGGTGGCGGCCTTCGCCGAAACGCTGACGCGCTTCGGGCGCGTGGATTCCTGCTTCGCCAACGCCGGGGTGGGCGGCGGCGGGGCGCAGTTCGACGCCATGACGCCGGCAGAATGGCAGCGTGTGTTCAAGGTGAACATGGACGGCGTGATGTTCACCTTCCGCGAAGCGGTCAAGCACATGAAGCAGAGCGGCAGCGGCGGTTCGTTGGTGGTTACCAGCAGCGGCACGGCACGCTTTGGCGCCGCCGGTAGCGAGCACTATTCGGCCACCAAGGCCGGCGTCATCGCCCTCATCCAATCCCTGGCCGTGGGCCAAGCCCGCTACGGCATCCGCGCCAATGCCGTCATCCCCGGTTGGATCGAAACGGCCATGACCGAACGCGCCTTCCAGACGGAAGCTTTCCAGACCAAGGTGATCAAGCGCATCCCCCAGCGGCGCTGGGGCCAGCCGGAGGACTTCCGCGCCATCGCCGTCTACTTCGCCAGCGACGAGAGTTCGTACCACACTGGCGACACCATCGCCGTCGACGGCGGCGTCTCGCACTTCTAGCGGCGAGCCCAACGAGCGGGATTCAGACATGTGGCTACGCCTTCGCCAGATCGCGCTGATGGCGCCGGAACTGCAACCGGTGGTGGACGAGTTCCGCGACGTGCTGGGCCTCGAAGTATGCTTCGTGGACCCGGGCGTCGGCCACTTCGGCTTGGAGAACTCCCTGCTGCCGCTAGGCAACCAGTTCATCGAACTGCTCGCGCCCATTGAGGAAAATACCGCCGGCGGACGCTACCTGGCGCGTCGCGACGGTGCCGGCGGCTACATGGTGATCACCCAGAGCGACGATCAAGCGCCGCGCCGGGTGCGCATCAACGAACTCGGCATCCGCTTGGTCACCGACCATCACGGCGAGGAGTTCGTCAACATGCAGCTTCATCCTAAGGATACCGGCGGCTCGTTCCTGGAGATCGACCAGCAGACCAGCGCCGGCGCGGAGGCGGCGGACGGCCCCTGGACGCCGGCCGGCGGCGCCGGCTGGAAGCAGGCGCAGCGACTCGATCGCGTCACCGGCATCCGCGCCGCGGAAATACAGGCCGAGGATCCCGACGCTGTCGCTGCCCGCTGGTCAGAAATCATCGACATCCCGGTATCCCGCGATGCCCACGACAATTCGTGCCTGGAACTGGAAAATGCCACTTTGCGCTTCGTACCCTGTACCGACGGTCGGACGGAAGGGCTGGCCGGCCTGGATCTTGCGACCCGGGACGCCGAGGCGGTGCTAGCCGCGGCCAAGGCGCGAGACTGCGTCACGGGGGATGCGCAGATCATGCTGTGCGGGATGCGGCTGAATCTGGTCTGATCCCCCTGTCAACTCAACGAAACGAAAGGTAGCGGGTCAGTTTGAAACTGGATGAGCCGCGCCGCTACGGATGCTGCTGCGTATGGCATTCGATGCCGTATCATGCCCCTGCATCTTGTGGTTGCGCGATGCAGCATGACGACATGGATTCAAACTGAGCCACTGCCAGACGAAAGGCGTCTGCCCCTATGCTGAGCTATTCTCCCCCTATCGACGACATGGCGTTCGTGTTGTTCGACGTCTTCGGCGCCGCCGCCGAGTGGGCCCGTCTGCCGGCCTTCGGCAACATGGACCAGTCGCTGGCGATGGCGGTGCTGGCCGAAGGCGGCAAGCTGGCCAGCGAGGTGATGGCGCCGCTCTGCCAAGCCAGCGACGCCGAAGGCGCCCGCTGGCAGGACGGCGCGGTGCAGGCCCCGCCGGGATTCCAGACGGCGTTCGCGGCCTTGGCGGAAGGGGGATGGTTCGGCGTTTCCGGCAACCCGACATACGGCGGCCAAGGCCTGCCGAAGATGCTCGCTTCACCTATCGAGGAGATGTTCTGGAGCGCCAACACCAACCTCTATCTGTATGGTGCCCTCACCGTGGGTGCTGCGGTATGCATCGACTCCCACGGCGACGAAGACATGAAGCGGGCCTACCTGCCCGGGCTCTACAGCGGCAAATGGACTGGCGCCATGGCGCTCACGGAGTCCCACGCCGGCACCGACCTCGGCCTCATCCGCACCCGCGCCGAACCAGTCGCGGACAACGCCTACGCCATCACCGGCACCAAGATCTTCATCACCAGCGGCGAGCACGACCTTGCCGACAACATCATCCATCTCGTGCTGGCGAAGCTGCCGGATGCGCCCGCCGGCAGCCGCGGCATCTCCCTGTTTCTAGTACCGAAAGTGCTGGCCGACGGCACCCGCAATGCCTTCGCCAGCGGCTCCATCGAGCACAAGATGGGCATTCGCGGCAGCGCCACGTCGGTGATGAATTACGACGGGGCCGCCGGCCACCTGATCGGCGCGCCGAACCAGGGCCTCGCCTGCATGTTCACGATGATGAACCATGCCCGGGTGTCGGTAGGCATCCAGGGCCTCGGCCTTGCCGAACTGGCCTACCAGAACGCCGCCGCCTACGCCCGAGAGCGCCTGCAAGGCCGTTCCGCTACAGGCCCGAAGAATCCCGGCGCAGCCGCGGATTCCATTCTCGTCCACCCGGACGTGCGCCGCATGCTGCTTGCCCAGCGCGCCTTCGCACAGGGTGGTCGCGCCTTCGCCGCCTATGTCGGCTTGCAGTTGGACCTTGCCAAACACGCCGAGGATGAAGGGCAGCGTACCGCAGCCCAAGCCGCGGTGGACCTGCTGACGCCGGTAGTCAAGGCGTTCCTCACCGACCGCGGCATGGAATGCGCCCTGCTGGCGCAGCAGGTATACGGCGGCCACGGCTACATCGTGGAGCACGGCATCGAACAAGTGGTGCGAGACATTCGCATCACCCAGATCTACGAAGGCGCCAACGGCGTTCAGGCTTTGGACTTCACCGCCCGCAAGGTGCTGCGCGACGGTGGCGCGGCATTGCGGCGGCTGTTGGGCGAGTTCCGCAGAGACGAGGTGCCAGCCGAGTTCACGACACCGCTGTCTTCGGCGCTGGACGCCGTTGAACGCGCCACCGCAGGTCTGATCTCCAACGCAGCGAGCGATCCGGAACTGCCCGGCGCCGTTTCCGCGGACTTCCTGGAACTGACCGGCCTTGGCATCTACGCTTGGCTGTGGGCGCGAATGGCGCAAGCCGCGCCTGCTGGCGCAGCGGGATGCCCGAAGCGCGAGGTAGCGCGCTTCTTCTACGCCAAGCTGCTGCCGAAGACCCTCGCCCTGGAACAAAGCATCGCGGCCGGCTCGGCCAGCGTCATGGCGCTGCCGGATGAGGGGTTCTAGCGAGGTTCCACCTCAGGACAACGAGGCTGTGGCGACATGGCAACCTGTCGATCGCCCGCGGCAAGCCGAGTGGAAGTTGGAACCTCGTACCCTTCGTTCCAGGGCACCATGTCGGCAAACGCGGCTCAAGTGTCCACTTCCTCGGCGCTCAAGGATGCTGGCCGCTAGCCCAAGCGCTCCTTCAGGATGGCGTAGATGCCGCCGAAAGCGCCGTTGCTCATCAGCACGACATGGCAGGCATCGCCCTTGCTCGCGCTATGGTCCAACGCCGCGATGCGTTCGATCAGTCGGTCGACGTCGTCCTCTACGGACGCCGGCACCGGGCAGCTGCGAGCCACTTCCCCCACGTCCCACTGGATGTTCTCGCCTTCGAACCAAATGGCTTCGTCCGCCGGCGCGCAGCAGCTGGCAAGCTCCAGGCGCAAGGTGCCGAGCGACATGGTGTGGGTGCGCGGCTCGATCACGGCCACGATGCGCTCATGGCCAACCCGGGCGCGCAAACCCTGCAGGGTCGTGCGAATGGCAGTGGGGTGGTGGGCGAAATCGTCGTATATCTTCAAACCGGGCCGGTCGACGACCATCTCCATGCGTCGCTTGACGTTGCGGAACGAAGCCAGCGCCGAGACGGCGTCTGCACAACGGACGCCGGCATGATGAGCCGCAGTCAGCGCCGCCAAGGCGTTGGCGACATTGTGCTGGCCCATCAGTGGCCAAGCGACGGTACCTAGATTCTCGTCGTTCAGCCACACGGAAAAGCGACTGCCGTCCGGGGCGACGTCCTCGGCGCGCCAGTGATCTCCGATAGGGGAGCTTGTGCCGATGGGAGCGTTTCCGAAACGCGCCACCGGCGTCCAGCAGCCCCGGTTCAGCATGTCGTCAACGTTGGCATCCCATGCCGGGGCGATGATGAGGCCGCTGCGCGGCACGGTGCGCACCAAGTGGTGGAACTGGGTCTGGATCTGCCCCAGATCGTCGAAGATATCCGCGTGGTCCAGTTCCAGGTTGTTGACGATGAGCGTCTGCGGCCGGTAGTGGACGAACTTGGAGCGGCGGTCGAAGTACGAGGTGTCGTATTCGTCCGCCTCCACCACGAAGTGGATGCTCGAACCGAGGCGCGCCGAGACCCCGAAGTTGCCCGGTACGCCGCCGATGAGGAATCCGGCATCCAGTCCCGCGCAAGCGAGCATGTGGGCGACCATGCTGGCCGTGGTGGTCTTGCCGTGGGTGCCGGCGACGGCGATGGTCCAGCGGTCGCGCAGCACGGCATTGCCCAGCCATTCGGCGCCGGAAGTGTACGGCAGGTTGCGATCCAGCACATATTCGACGGCTTCGTGGTCCCGGGGCAGTCCGGCGTTGCCGATGACGACCATGTCCGGGGCCGGATGCAACTGGCTGGGCGCAAAGCCTTCGAATACCTCGATGCCGGCATCGGCCAGCTGGTCGCTCATGGGGGAGTACAGCGTCCGGTCGAAGCCGCTGACGCGACAGCCCATCTCCCTGGCGAGCAGCGCGAGGCTGCCCATGAGGGTGCCGCCGATACCTAGGAAGTACAGGCTCTGGGCACTCACTCCGACGGTACGCCCAAGATCACCGTCAGCGCCGGCCCCAGCGCCGCCATGGTAACCGCATAGCCCACCAGGGCGATGCCCAACGACAGCAGAATGCTGACCCACAGCCGGCTCGCCAGCGCCCGATGCAGGATGAAGCCGACCACGACGATGCTCCACAGCAAATTCGCCCACAGAACGCCGCTTTGAACCATGCCGCTAGTGATGGTGCAGCCGACTGCAGTGACCGCGTCGATTAGCGTCACGGCACCCGCCGCAGCGCCCAGGGTAGCCGAAAAACGGGGCTCCAAATGACGGATGTAGAGCGCGAACCAAGCGATCGCCGCCAGCACCACGAAGCTGATCAGCGCCACGTTGAACGCAAGCAGGATCGGCAGAGCAGGGACAACGATGGCAAGCAGAAAAACGGCCACCGTCAAGCGGGCGACGATCAGCGTACTCAGGAACCAAGCATGGGTAGGCACCAGATCGGGGCCGATGCGAAGCAGGCAGATGTTCCAGAACAGCTTGATGACGGTGCTCATCGAGCTATTGTAACGTGGTGCGTTAGGCAGTCGCTGTTGGATTTCGCCGGCGCGAAATCGCCGAGAATCAACTTGCTGCCCACCCGCAGCCCGGCCGCCATCTCCGTCTGGATCGGAATCCACTGTCGCTGTGCGGCTTGGACCAAGCCGCATCAAAGCGTCTCTCCTTCCTGGTGGCGTCTCGGTTTGATTTGGACAAATCGCGCCACTGCGGATGCCACTGCATAGGGCATTCAGCGCTGCCCGCTGCGCCGGCACTTGGGGTTGCGTGATGCGACATGACGGCACGGATTCAAACCGAGACGCTACCTCCTTCCTTGCCAAGCTGCGCCATCCGCGCCATGCTTCCATTGTTTATCGCGAGGACGCTGGTTGTGGTCCGCATGCCTTCAGTCTGGGACGATCTCGCCATGGCTCCGCCACTCGTCGCTTGGGCACTGCCGACAGCGCCCTCCGCCGCGGAGCGCTATATGCCCGTTGCCGATCAAAGGCCGAACGTAACCATGTTCCGTACGCTAGCGTCAAGGTGCCGGATCCCTCGCCGACATGGCACCAAGGCGGGTCGGACCGGCAGTATGCGGCAGCCGGCTGGCATGAGGCGCCGGTTCCGTTGGCCCGATTCCGCTCTGCTAGCCGTCGTGGTGCTCGGCTTGGAGACCGACGGTTGCGACGGCTCGTCTTCCGAGTCGGCGCTGCCCCAGCCAGCGAGCGGCGAAGATCCGCCCGCTGCGGATACGCCCATTCGCTTTGCGCGGGTGGTGGATTGGAGATCTTCCGAGGATTCCCGCCTCGTTCGCGAGCTCGCGCCGAGTGCCACGGCAGCCTCGACCGCGTCGGAACGGTTCCAGGGCGGCATCGCGGCAGCGAACATCGAAGACGATATCGATGTCTACCTGGTCGGTGGCGGCTCGACCGCGAGCCGACTCGACCAGAACCAGGGCGATGGCGTGTTTGCGGAGATCGCCGCCGATGTCGGCTTGGCGGTGACCCATCGGAACAGCGGCCCGGCATTCGGCGACATCGATGGCGATGCCGGCTCGAACACGGCGCGGCTACGCCGGTGGATTCCACAACGGATCAGAGGGATCAGAGCCGCTTCTTCCATTCCCAAGGGGCGGTACGTTCATGGATTCCGACAACGACTTCGGCTTGACCGATCGCGTCAGGATCGTGGCTTGGCAGGCTTTGGCGCCGAACGCGACGGCGATATCGACCTCGTGCTGACCAACAGCGACGACAATCGTCTGGTCTACCACCGCAACGATTGGACGGCGGAGGAGAACCACTATCCAGGCATCCGCCGCGTCGACGACAGCGGCAATCGGCACGGCATCGGTGCCAAGATCACGGTAACGACGGTGCCGGAAACCCAAGTGCGGGACATGCGCTCGGGCAACAACTACACCTCCCGCGATCCGTTCGAGGTTCATTTCAGCTTAGACGACGACACCGTGGCGGACAGGGTGGTCGCATGGCCAGATGGCGAGGAAACTTCCCGATCCAACATCGAGGCGGATCAGTTGCTCACGATCCGGCAGGACTGAGACCCCGGCGCGTCGTGGCTGCGGATACCGACGAACTCCTGGACGCGATCAGCGCCGCGCTGCCGCCCATGCTGACGGCGCTGCATGCGCTGGCCTATGTCGGTCGCCATTTGCACCCGCCGAACCTGCACACCCTGGTCGACGCGGTAGCGGCCACCGCGCCGCCCGTGCGCAACGGCCTCGAACGGTTCCGGGATGTGCCCTTCCCAGCCCATCTGGAACAATTCAAGGAGCAGGTTGTACGCACCGGCAAGCACCTCTGTCGCGCCTTCGACAGTCTCGCCGCCGCGGCCGGCGATCCCAACGGCGCCATGCAGGCCTACCGAGCCATGGGCCACCGCACCCGCGCCATCGAAGCCTTATATCCGGTCGCCGCCCTGCTGCCGCCCGTGAACCGGTTCTTCGTGGAAGCGGAACACCGCACCGACGAGGCACTGCTCGCCAAACTCGCACAGGCCGATCCGTCCCAGGACGACGTGGGCATCCTGCATGTCGGCAACGACAAGGAAACTCGCGGCGGCTTCTCGCTGTATGTGCCGGAATACTACGACCCCAACCGGGCTCACCCGCTGATCGTCGCCCTGCATGGCGGCTCCGGCCATGGCCGCGACTTCCTGTGGACATGGCTGGTGGAGGCGCGAACCAGGGGCGTGATTCTGCTAAGCCCCACGGCGCGGGAGCGGACTTGGGCGCTGATGGGGCCGGATGTGGACAGCCCCAACATCGATGCCATGGTGAGCCGTATACGCGAGCGCTGGAACATCGATGCCAAGCGGATGCTGCTTACCGGCATGAGCGATGGCGGCACCTTCTGCTATGTCTGCGGCCTGCGCGCCGAGTCTCCGTTCACCCACTTGGTGCCGAGCTCCGCCAGCTTCCATCCGCTGCTGCTCGAAGGCTGCCCCCGCGAGCGCGTGGCTGGCTTGCCCATCTACCTGATGCATGGTGCCTTGGACTGGATGTTTCCCGTCGATGCGGCGCGCATGGCGAATGCCGCTTTGACCGCGACCGGGGCCGAAGTGCGCTATCGGGAGATCGATGATCTCTCGCACACTTGGCCACGAGACGAGAACCCCAGGATCATGGACTGGTTGTTGACGGACTGATCCGTTCGGGCGGTTTTACGTTCTTCGCTGTTCTACTTTTGCCGCTCCGTTCGCTTTGCCCTGAGCTCGGTGTAGACAGCGCCCATGCGCTCGGTCGCCGTAGCCAGCGGCAGTCGCTGGGTGACCATGAGGCGTGGTCGGCGCGAGGCATTGGGGCCCAGCGAGTGCAGCAGCCGCAGGTCGGTGAAGTACACGTCGCCGGGTTCACCGATCAGCTCGGCCACCTGCAACGGCACATCGTCGACATGGCCCGTTTCATGAAGAAAGCGGCTTCGGTCCTGTGCTCTGGCGTCCATCAGATCGCGGAAATAGGGCTGGCGTCGCAAGCGCCGCTTCACCGCCTTGGAACCGAGTGCCCCGACATCGTTCAGCAGCCGGTGCGAGCCGGCCACCAGCAGCGTCCCCCCGGCACCGGACGCTACAGTATCCAGGAACGTGAACATCTGTACGCCGGGAGAGCCAGGTTCGCCTAGACGCGGGAAGTCCAGATGCCATATGTCGTAGGGTACCGTCCATCGTTCGGCATTGGGTGGCGTAAACAGCAGTTGCGAGAATGGCCCGGTTCCCTGCACCTCCTGCCCATCCACCAGTTCCCGGGCCGCAGCCAGCACGTCTTCCGTCAGCAGACGCCTGAACTCCTTGGACTTGGCGCAGGTCTTCAATGTTTTCAGCTTGGGGTTCGGTCGCCGGGTTGCATCCACGACGCCCAGCCAAGCGCCATCCCCCCAGACGCCGGCTTTGGCCAGCAAGCGGTAGACCCGATCCCGGGCCGGCGCCATTGTGCTTTCCGGGATGAATCCGTCCAGCTTGACGATGCCGCGCTCGGCGAACACCCTCTTCTGTCGTTCATCGATCATGGCGGTTTGCCTTGGTTGCCGGCGATGCCGCGTTCGCGGCCAGCGCGGCTCGAAACGCCGGTCGGTGCCGATGTCGGGCGCGATAGGCCAGCGCCGGCTCGGCCAGTTCGAATCCGTACGCAACCGCCCAGTCCAGACAGGTGGTCATCAGGATGTCCGCAGCGCCGAACTCGTCGCTCACCAGGAACGGCGCGGATTCCATGCGGGGCAGCGCCCAGCGGATCTGCTTCTCGAAGCCGGCCCGAGCGGCCGACAGGGCCGCCGGCGCCTCGCCGTAGAGATGTTTCAGGTCGCCATGCTTGCGCATCACATAGAGGGTATGGGCGTCGAGTTCCATGAGGATGTAGGACATCCATTCGTAGTATCGGGCGCGCTCGATGCTGCCGGGCACCGGCGTCAGGCCGCCGAACTTGTCGCCGAGATACGTGACGATGGCGGCGCTCTCCGTCAGCACGATCGAATCTCCTGATTCTGGCGATTGCGCGCCAGCGAAGATCGCGGGTGGCGGCGAGCGGGAAGCGGTCGCGGCGTCCGGCGCGGAAGGACGATGCGGCAGGGGGGACGCCGACACGGGCGGCGGCGGGACAGGGCGATTTCGCAAAGCGAAATCGCGGGGCGGCGGCGTAGCAGTCGCGTCGTCGTCCAGCTCTGTTCCAGCAGGGCGATTTCGCAAGGCGAAATCGCGGGGCGACCGCGTAGCGGTCGCGTCGTCCACCAGCACCGGAATCTTCTCCTTGGGGTTGAGGGCGCGGAACGCGGCGTCCTGTGTCTCGCCTGTGCGCGAGCCGATGGGCTTCTGCTGGTAGACGACGCCAAGTTCGGCCAGGGCCCAATGGGCGCGCATCGTGCGCGATGTGCCGCTACCCCAAAGCGTGATCGTCATGACAATTCCCTTGCTACTGTACGGGCATACAAGTATTCTGCCGCTCATGGACGAGAGGCGAGTACACAAAGGCCGCGGTGCCGTATCGAATCCAGCAGGACGGTTCGAGCAGACGCCCAGCGCGGCTGTGGACGATGGCTGGGGCCAGCCCCAGGACGATTTCCCATCCCCGGACCCCCGCACCTCGTTCCTGCCTGATGATACCCGCAACATCATCGCCACCAATCACTCGCCAGACATCCCCTTCCAGCAGTCGGTGAACCCCTACAAGGGCTGCGAGCATGGCTGCATCTACTGCTACGCCCGTCCCACCCATGCCTACCTCGACCTCTCTCCCGGTCTCGACTTCGAGACCAAGATCTTCTACAAGACCAACCCCGCCGAGCGGCTGCGGGAAGCGATGGACAAGCCCGACTACCAGTGCCAAACGCTGGCGATAGGCACCAATACGGACCCCTACCAGCCCGGCGAGAAGCACTACCGCGTCACTCGCGCCGTGCTGGAAACTCTGCTGGACTACCGCCATCCGGTCACCATCGTCACCAAGGGCGCACTGATCCTGCGCGATCTCGACCTGCTGGGCGAACTCGCCGCCCACGGCTTGGTCAGCGTCGCCGTCAGCATCACCACCCTCGACAACGAATTGAAGACTAAACTCGAACCCCGTACCGCCTCGCCGGCGGCCCGGCTGCGCATGGTGCGCAAACTGCACGCTGCCGAAGTGCCCGTGGGCATCATGATGGCCCCCGTCATCCCCATCCTCAACGACAGCGAGATCGAGGCCGTGGTCGCCCGGGCAGCGGATGCCGGCGCGTCGTTCGCGGGGTACGTCATGCTGCGCCTGCCTTTCGAGGTGGAGGACTTGTTCACCGAGTGGCTCGCCGAGCACTATCCGCTGAAAGCCGAGCACATCATGAACCGGGTGCGCGACCTTCATGGAGGCAAGGCGTACCAAGCACAGTGGGGCATCCGAATGCGCGGCCAAGGCGTGTACGCGGACCTCGTCGCCAAGCGCTTCGAGATCGCCCGGCGCAAGCATGGCCTCGACAAACAGCGCCGCCCGGAACTGCGAACGGACCTCTTCCGCCGCCGACAGGGAAAGCTGTTCTAGCGCCGCTGGTGCCTCAAACCTTCCCTGGCGGCTTGCAGGAGGCCAAGGCCGCAAAGAAAGACCAGTGTGCGCCGATTAGGATGGCCGAACGCTTGTCCACAGCGCTGCAGCAAGCAGCCTTGGCGCATCGCATTCGGGCGCTCGATGCCTCGAACCAGCCGGGTATGCATTGCGCCGGCGCGACCGGACGTCATTTCGACAGAATGCGTCGCACGGTCTCGGCGTGGACGGACAGCGCCCCGGCGATATCCTCGACGTTTCGCCCCAGGCTGTGCAGATGGCGGATGGATTGCGCCAGCAGCTGCGCCTCCCGCTGTTCCGCTTGCGCTGCCCGCTGCCGCTCCCGCTCCGCCCGACGCTCGGCCTGCTCCGCGCGTTGCTGCTGCCGCTGCGCTTCTTGCGCCGACACGATCGAGTCCCGCAGCAGCAAATCCTCCCCTTCCATGTTGCGCCGAATCTCCCCGTCCGCCATCGCCCGGTGCAGACGGCGCAGTACCGGGCCGTACTCCGCCGGATAGGCCGACTCCTCCAGCGACAGCACGTGGTTGTCCTCTCGCCCCGCCGACACCAGGCCCTGGTCGAAGATCGACAGGAACCGTTCCAGATCGTCCCGCCGCCGACTCGTCAGGCGCGGGATCTGCACGATATGGCTGCGGTGGTTCAGCCCGGCCACGAACGGGTGCCCGGCATCCAGCCGCCGCCCCGTGCGCCGCTCCGTCACCAGCGGGCAGACGTCGACCACCGCCTCGTCCGACAGTCCGAGGTCGTAGCCCAACAGGTAGATCGTCACCAGCGGCACCGCCTCCATGTGCCCCGCGGGGCCGACGGCCAAGTTGCTGCGGCTGCGGTACTGCTCCCCCAGGTACAGGCGGAAGCGCTCGATCACCGTGGGCGCGTTGGTCTTCTGTATCTCGACGAGCACCTGCCGCAGGCCGCCGTCCGCCATCCCGACCCGTGCCGCGAAGTCCATGCGCATCAGGGTGAGCAGAGGCAGGTCGTCCCCGCCGACCAGCGCATCCGAATGCACCGCCGCTTCCTGGGGGCGGAAGGCCAGCGACCGCACGTCGAGGTCGGCGATCCTGCCGATCAGCAGCCGGGCGGCGCTGTTGTCCTGCATCAGGTACTTGAAGACGACGTCGTAGATGGGGTTGGCGATCTCCATGGGCCGCATTCAATCCCAGCGTTCGTCTTCGCGTCAACTCGACGGTTCGGTGGCAGTGGCTCGGTTCGACTTTGGACAAGGCTGCGGATGCCACTGCATACGGAATTCGACGCTGTCTCATGCTCGCGCGATGCAGCATGACGATGCCAAGGCGGTGCCGCTTGGAGCCTTCGTCATGGGGTTGCGTGGCTCGCCTCAGCACAGCCGACGGTGCGAAGGCGGCTTCCTCGGGTGACTGGACAAGACACGACGGCGGCGCGACACTGGCCGTCCATTGACGAGCGGAGGCGTTGGGGAGTCGATGCCGATGAACACAGGAGCCGCCGGAGGAGATTCGCCATCTGCCAAATACGGAGTGGTCATCGAACGTGGCGACGGACACGACTGCGTACTGTTCGAACGCCAGCTACAGCATTGCGTCGAAGAAGTCTGGGCTGCGATCGTCGAGCCACGACAACGGGCCGTGTGGGTGCCTGGCATCCGGTTCGAACCGGAACCCGAAGGACGATTCGATATCTGGTTCGGCGAGGAGTGCGAAGGCCCCGCCCATGTGTCGGGAACATTGACTTCGTTCGAACCGCCGCGGCGGGTGCAGCTAGGGACGATTGGTTTCGAACTGGAACCGGGCGAGCGCGGCGGCTGCCTGCTCCGGTTCTCCGACGTGCTGTGGTACGACGACAAACGCACCAAGACCGAGTTCGCCAACGCCGTGTTGGGGGGCTGGCACCGGTTCCTGGACCAGTTGGAAGTCTGGCTGGACGAAGGTCGCCGGGCCGAATATCTGCCGGAGCCGGACTATTCGAAGATCGACATGCTAGGGCGGAAGTAGCCGCAGCGGAGGCACTCGATGTCGAAGTGCCCGTGTCGGGCTACACGCCCACCGGGCTCGGGCGGGATACAGGCCAAGTGCCCAGCCCGGGCAGCTTGATCGCCAACGGCCGGAAGCGGATGCCGGCGACCAGGCCGAAGAGATTCACTTCCACGCCTTCCCGCCACGCCGCCATCGCGCCGGCCACGCCGAACAGCGAGAGCTGGTAGCCGGTGCCGCTCGGCGCAGGACCGAACAGGGCGCTGGGGGCCAGGAAGTCCTTGCCGATCGCCGTGGGTGGCAGATCCAGGCGCAGTTCCGGTACCCGACGAGCCACGAAGGCCGTGAACGTATTGCTGTTCGGGCCGGGCCACAGGCGATATTCCCGGGCGTAGGGGTAGTCCGCCACCGCGGCCTCGATCCTGTCGATGACGACGTCCACGCCGGTGCCGCGCAGGTCGGCCAGCAGCAGGGGACGGTTGGAGAACCACAGGGCATCCGTCCGTCCGCGTTCCTGCACCAGCGCCGAGCCTGTGCGGCGCAGCCGCCAGCCGATGACTTCGTAGCGCATGTAGTGGTCGGCGTCGGTGCGCTTGACCGCTATCCAGGTATGCATGGCGACCGCCCCGCGCATGCCCCAAGTCCGTGCGCCGTAGACCTGCGCCACGGCTGCCCGGGTTTCGGCCGGCGATGGCGCCTGCCCGGTAGCTCCGTGTTCGGCATCGCGCCAATGCGGACGCTCCGCGAAGGCAAGGCGAACTGCCGAGATCAGTGCCGGCGCCACGAATATCGCGAACAGTATCCAGAGCGTCATGCGGCCCCGCCGGCGCCTGGGTTTGTTCCGGGTCGGGTCGATTCCGCCGCGATGCGCCACCTCCCTATCGCCTCGTCGGGATCAGTCGATACAATGGCAACGAACCCGCACAGCAGGCGGCCTGCTTTGACCCACCGTTTCGACATCCCCCACCGTCACCGGACCTTCTCCATCGCCATCACCGAGGACGACGGATTGGAGCTTTGGCTGGATGGCTGCCTGCGCAAGCGACGCGACCCCGACGAGCGCGACCCGCTGTACGTCTGGACCAATATCGAACTCGACTGGGAAGAGCACCACTATGTCGAGGCGCGGTACTTCCGCCGCCGGCGCGAACTCGAAGTGACGATCAACGGAGAGCCGACCCTTGCGGAGTCAGTGCCGGCTCCATGACCCCTGGCTGTGCCGCGGCGGCCTTCCGCGGCTTTGAGCCGCCAGCGAGGACCGCCTTGAGGTTCGCCTGGATGTTGTAGAGGCAGGGGATCAGGATCAGCGTGATCATGGTGGCGAACAGGATGCCGAACGCCAGCGATACCGCCATGGGTATGACCATCTGCGCATGCATAGATCGTTCGAAGACGATGGGCACGAGCCCGAAGAACGTCGTCAGCGAGGTCAGCAGAATGGGTCGGAAACGTCTGCCCCCCGCTTCGATCGCCGCCTCGGTCGGGGTCGCGCCTTCCGCGATCCGCCGGTTGACGTAATGCACCAGGATGAGGCTGTCGTTCACCACCACCCCGGCCAAGGCGAAGAAGCCGAGCAGAGAGATCGCGTTCATGGCGATGCCGACGACCATGTGGCCGATCACCGCGCCGATCAGACCGAAGGGGATCGCCGTCATGATGATCAGGGGCTGCAGGTAGGACTTCAGCGGCACGGCCATAAGCACGTAGATGCCGAGCAGGGCGATGCAGAATCCCCAGATCATCTCCCACACGGAGGACTGCTGCTCCCGCATCGCCGCGCCCATGCCGAACTCCACAGTGGGATAGCGGCTTGCCAGTGCCGGTATGGCGGTGCGGTTGACCGCGCCCGTCACTGCTCCGGGTTCGACGGCGTCGGTGTCCGCGTTGGCCGACACCGTCACCGTGCGCTTGCTGTTGATGCGGCTGATGGTGTTGTAGCCGCGTTCGAGCTCGTAGTCGGCCACTGCGTTGAAGGGCAGTTCCCTGCCGTCAGGCAGGCGGATCCACATGTTTTCCAGGTTGCCGATGGACCTCCGCTCGCTGCGCGGATAGCGCACCATCACCCGCACTTCGGATTCGCCTCGCTGGATGCGCTGCGCCTCGGCACCGTAGAATGCTTGCCGCACTTGGTTCGCCAAATCGGCCAGGGTAACCCCTAGCGCTTCCGCTTCCGGACGGATCCCGAGCTTGATTTCCTCGGGGCCGACATTGGCCGAACTCTCGATCTCGAACAGGCCGTCGTAGGAGCGCAGATGCTCGGCGAGTTCCTCGGCGGCGGCTTCCACCTGCCCGTGGTCCCTGCCGGAAAGCCGGAAGGAAACCGGCGGCCCGCTGCTCATGTTCTTGCTGGCCGAGAAGCGCAATTCCTTGGTGCCGGCGATCTCGCCGATCTTCTCGCGCCACCGGCTCTCGATCACTCGCGGGCTGACTTCCCGATTCTCGCCCTCCGCCAAGGCCACGTTGAACCTGCCGCTGGAGCCGTTCTGGATGAAGGCGAAGACATGCTCGACGACATCGTTCTCGAAACCCATCTCGGCCTTGATTTCGTCGTTCACTTCGCGCAGCGCGGCGTCCATCTGCCGAACGATGCTGGCGATCAGCGCCTCCGGCGCGCCTTCCTGGAGTTCCACCTGGGCTTGAACGTAGTCCGCTTCCATTTCCGGGAAGTACACCACGCGCACCCAGCCGCCCAGCACCAGCCCGACCATCAGAATGGCGACGGCGATGAACGCCGCCAGCGTGGTCCAGCGGTAGTCGATGGCCCGAGCCAGCAGCGGCATGTAGACTTTTTCGATGAAGCGCTTGAGCGTGGCATCCGCCCAGTCCGACAAGCCACGCTTGCTGCCGTGGGAGGAGCGCATGATGGCGAGGTGGGACGGCAGGATCAGCTTGCTCTCCACCAGGGAGAACGCCAGGCACAGCACCACCACCCAGGCGATGGAGGCGGCGAACGCGGCCGTGCGTCCGGTCTGGAACAGCATGGGCAGGAACGCCATGATGGTGGTGAGGACGCCGAACGTCGCCGGTACCGCCACCCGCTGGGCGCCGCGCACGATGTTGGCCAAGGTATAGCCGTGCCGTTCGGTTTCTGCATAGGCGCTCTCGGCAATGATGATGGCGTCGTCCACCACGATGCCGAGCACCAGGATGAACGCGAACAGGCTCATCATGTTGACGGTGACGTCGGTGAACGGCATCAGCATGAACGCGCCGAGGAAGGCCACCGCCATGCCGAGAATCACCCAGGCGGCGATCTTCAAATGCAGGAAGAGGCCAAGGATCACCAGCACCAGGATGGCGCCGAGCACCATGTTCTTCAGCATCATGTCTAGGCGGCCTTCGAGGAAGACGGAGGTGTCCGCCCACACCGTCAGCTTGGCTTGTGCCGGCATCGTGGCATTGCGTTGCTCCACGTAGCGTCGTACCGCGGCGCTGACGTCGAGCGGGTTCTCCTCCTCGGTGGCCATGACGTTGATGCCGAAGGAGCGTTTGCCGTTGAAAAACGAGTAGCTTTCCACTTCCGCGAAACCGTCGCGGATGGTGGCCACGTCGCCCAAGCGAATGCGGGTGCCGTCGGGCCGCGTCAGCAGCACGATGTGCTCGAATTCCTGCCCCGTATAGGCTTGGCCGGTGGCGCGCAGACGGATGTCCCCGGCGGCGGAGCGAATGGCACCGCCCGGCAGGTCCAGGGACCACTGGCGGACGGTGTGCGCCACGCCTGCCAAGGTGAGGCCGTACTGGCGCAGCGTGGCTTCCGAAATCTCGATGGATATCTCGAACGGGCGCGTCCCCATCACTTGGGCGAAGGAGACATCGGGCAGCGCGACCACCTCTTCGCGGATGGTGTCCGCGAGCTCCTTCATGGTGGCTTCGTCGAGATCGCCGGCGAGCTGGATGTTGACCACTTGGTTGGTAAACCGGAACTCGGAGATCATGGGCCGCTCGGTTTCCGCCGGGAACGTCGAGATGCCGTCGATGGCCAGCTTCAGCTTGTCCATAATCTCCGCGAGTTCGACCCCCTCCTCGAGCTCGACGTTGACCGTGGCCATTCCTTCGGAGGCGCGGGACTCGATCTCCTGAATGCCCTCGATGGACTCGATGGCTTCCTCGACGCGCAGGACGACGCCCTTCTCCACCTCCTGCGGGGCCGCGCCAAGGTAGGGCACCTGGATCTGGATGGTGCTGGTTTGAAACTCGGGGAAGGTTTCCTTCTTCAACAGGAACAAGGCCGCGATGCCGCCGATGATGAGGGCGAACATCATCAGGTTGGCGGCGACGTGGTTCTGG
The DNA here is from genome assembly GCA_963422285.2 of Pseudomonadales bacterium. GTDB lineage: Bacteria > Pseudomonadota > Gammaproteobacteria > Pseudomonadales > Azotimanducaceae > VXYL01. Next base: position 858,250 of record CAXXJO010000001.1, read on the forward strand.
GCGAACCAGCCGATCAGGCCGGTGACCTGGTCCGCAGGGGCTGCCGCCTGGTCACTCATTGACGCGCACCCTCATGCCGGGTAGGGGCTGCGCCGGCGGCGTAGCGGTGAAGCGGTCGCCGTCCTCGATCCCGGTGGCCACATAGGCGAATTGTTCGTCGGCGCGCAGGACTTCCAGGATGCGCGGCTGGATCGTCATGTCCTCGCCCACCAGCCACAGCGTTTCGCCCCGTTGCAGCGAGTGGCGCGGGATGGCGAACAGATCGCCGCCGGGCCGACCCTGGATCGAGGCGGTGACGAAGGTGCCGATGCGCAGCGGCTGCCGGCGGTCGCCGGCGGCTTCGGTGTCGCCGTAGGCACCATAGGGATCGTCCACTTGGGCGACCACATACAGCACCCGGCTGCCGGTGTCGAACACGCCTTCCGAGCGCACGATCCGCCCCTCCCAAGCGCGGGCGACGCCGCCGATGTCGGCATGGAGGGTGGCGGGCAGGAACGATTCGCTGTTCGGTGTCGGCAAGTCCAGGTATTGGAGATCCTTCTGCGGCAGCGGCAGGCGGACTTCGGCGTAGTCGATGGCAAAGGTTTCGGCCAGCGCCGTGCCGACGTTGACGAACTGGCCGACGTCGGCGCGCTTCTCGCGCACCATGCCATCGTAGGGCGCACGGATCACCGTGCGATTGAGATCCTCGGTGGCCTTGTCCAGGTCGGCTTCCGCGGACTCCAGCCCGGACACGGCCTCGGCTAGCTGCGGCTTGCGCAAGGCGAGGTCCGAAGCCGGGCGGGCGGCGGCGTCCAGGCTGCGCAGCCGCTGCCAGTCTTGGTAGGCGTAGCCAGCCAGGGCATGCTCCGTGGCCACCTTCGTCTTGGCCTTGGCCACCTCGGAACGGGCGCGCTTGAGGGAAGTCTGGTAGTTGCGCGGGTCGATGCGCACCAGCACATCGTCGCGCTGGAAGAAGCCGCCGCTGACGAAGGCCGGCGACACCTCGACGATCTGCCCGGACACTTCCGAGACCAGCGTCGTGCGGGTGCGCGGCGTCACCACGCCTTGGGAATGCACCATGAACGTCACTGGCTGGCGCTTCGCCACTGCCACGTCCACCAGCAGCGACGGCGGCAGCACCGGCTTCTGCTGCACTTCCGGGCGGGCAGCCACGATCCACGCCAACAGCACGGCGCCGGCGATCAACGCGATCGGAAAGACGATTTTAAGCCACCGCATAGGCGTGTTCTCGGCTGCCGGCCCCCGGCAAGTGCTACGAAAGGTAACGCGCATCGACCATACTAGCGCATTCTCAGGCAGATGGAATCCTCCATTTTCCGTTCATGCCCCCGATTCGGCTGCCACCCCTCTGTCGCGCAGGGATCGCTTCGCCCAAGACGGCTACTTGGTGCTGCGCGGCTTCGCCACCGAGGCTGAATGCGGGCGCCTGGCCGGAGCGGCGAGGCGCGACTTGCAGCCCTTGGTGGCCCCCGCCGAGTTCGAGGCCGATGTGGGCTATCCGGGCGCTCCGGCGACGCGAGCCGCGGCCGGCGGGCAGACGCCGCGCCGCTTGCTGCATGCCTACGCTCGGCACGATGCGTTCCGGCGCTTTGCTACCCGGCCCGAGCTGGCAGCGGTGCTGAGGGAGTTGCTCGGTGCCGATGTTCGCCTGTCCCAATGCCACCACAACTGCGTCATGACCAAGCATCCCGGCTTTTCCAGCGCTACCCTGTGGCATCAGGACATGCGCTACTGGTGCTTCGGCCGCCCGGAGCTGGTTTCCGTCTGGCTGGCTCTCGGCGCGGAAACTCGGCGCAACGGCGCTCTGCAGGTGATCCCTGGCAGTCACCGGCTGGAGCTGGACCGGGGCCGCCTGGATCGGGGCCTGTTTCTGCGCCCGGAACTCGTCGAGAACCGCAGCCTGATCGAGTGCGCCGTAACCTTGGAACTCGTTGCCGGCGATGTGCTGCTGTATCTCCAGCCGCCTGTTCCATGCCGCCGGCCGCAACGACACCGGCGAGGTGAAGCTGTCGGTGGCGTTCACCTACCACGCCGCCGACAACCAGCCGATTCCGGGTACCCGCTCGGCGCAGTATCCGTCCATCGTCGTGCCCTGCGCGGCATCGCGCCGACCGACGGCGCAGGCGCTGAAGCCAAACGCCGCGCAGAGGGCTGGACCCTGCGCAAGCCGCGGCGCGCCCGCCACTGCCCGGCGACGGCGATGGCGTCGGCACAGATGGCGTAGATAGGTTAGCATCCGGCCCTGCCGCTGCCGGACTTGGTGGCGAATCGTTCGCTCGTCGAAGAAGATTGGAAGGAGACCGACATGGCCGAAGCCGCTGAAGTCGTGCAGCACCTCGACCTCGATGTTCGCCCTCTGACTGGCGCTCTCGGTGCCGAAGTGCGGGGGGTGGACGTGGCATCCTTGGACGCCGACGGCTTCGCCGCCGTGCATGCCTTGCTGATGGAGCACAGCGCCATCGCCCTGCACGGTCAGGAGCATCTCACCGACGACGAATTGCGCGTCTTCGGCCTGCGCTGGGGCAAGCTCGACGTACACGGCTATTCGCCCACCGTGGAGGGCTACGACGATGTGCTGCGCATCCGTTCGGACCCGGAGCATCCCGGCACCGCCGAGGGCTGGCATTCCGACGTAAGCTGGAAGACCATCCCGCCGAAGATATCCATGCTCCATGCTCGCCAAGTGCCGTCCGTCGGCGGCGACACCCTGTTCGCTTCCCAATACCGCGCCTACGACGACCTCTCGGACGCCATGAAAGCGTTCCTGGAACCCCTCGACGCCGAGCACGACGGTCGCGTTTTCGACATCGACCTGATCCGTCGCCCGGTTGCGCACCCGGTGGTGATCGCCCACCCGGAGACAGGCCGCAAAGCGCTCTACGTCAATCGCGGCTTCACTCGGCGCATCGTCCAACTGCCCCATGGCGAGAGCAGCGCGATTCTGAACTTCCTCTATTCCCATTGCACCCGCGAGCGCTATCAGGCGCGCGTCCACTACGAGCCAGGCACCTTGGCCCTGTGGGACAACCGCTGCGTGCAGCATGCCGCGGTGCCGGACTTCGGCAACCAAGTGCGCGAACTGCACCGCGTGGCCGTGCTATGCGATGAAGAGCCGTCGCGCTAGCGGCAGCGCTTGGGACGTCCAAGCGGCCGGCCGCGCCCCAAGGCGACGCGCCGTCGCCGTTCTATGCGAGGCAAGGCCCGCGCGTCAGCACGAGTATCGGCTGCCTGAAAACATCCGCTGGCTCTGAAGGCCGCGCACCAGTGCTGTGCGCTGCTGGTCCGTCGCGACGGACCAGCATGCCAGAAGCCCCGCGCACCCGAGTCGCAGCGCGGGTCGCACACTGCCAAGGGCAACTGAACCTGGCAATTCGAGGTCGGTGCCTCTCGCGTAGCCGCAGAGGATGCACGACGGCATCGTGCAGAAGGCCGAAAACGGCGCAAGCCGCGTCGTGCCGATGCTATCCCACAGATATGGCTGCTCGGCAACTGCGCGTACAGAGTCGGTGCCGAAAGAGCGCCCGACCGCGACGAGTCGCCGTTCTTCGTTGGCCGCCGCGACGAGCTGGATCTGATCGCCCTACGCGCTGCCGACATGTTCGACGACTGGCGGCAGACGACTGGCGGCAGGCCGGCAGCGGCGTCGGTGGACGCACCACGCTCGTCACCGGCTGCCCCGGCATGGGCAAGACCGCCCTGCTGCGCCGATTCGCCGCGACCGCATGCGACCGCCCCGGCGATCCACGCCCGCCGCTGGCGGTGGAAGTCGACATCGCCGATCTCCGCGACGGCGACGACATCGGCGACGCGATCGGCAAGGCCGTGGAGCAGGGCGCAAGGGGATGGGCCGACATCGCGAAGGCGGTCGGGCTGGATGTCGGACGCCTGCTGCGGGCAGGGGATATCGTTGCAGCCTTGGCCAAACGTTTCGTGCGGCATCGGGCGTCGGCGCGGCCGATCTGTCTGCTGGCGGACGAGGTCCAGACGGCGGGATCGAACAACGCCGAAGCATTGGGAAGGCTGCACAGAGGAACGATGGGACTGCCCATCCTGCCCGTGTACGCCGGCCTGAACGATTCAGCGGACGCCTTGCGACGCTGCGGCATCTCGCGGCTGAGCCGGCACGCCCAAATCAACCTGCAGCCACTGCCGCCGGAGAACGCCCGCGAGGCCGTTTGCAGGATGCTCGATTTCTACGCGGTCGCCGGCGATCGCGCCGTTCTGGACAACTGGACGGAAACGGTCGCTAGAGACAGCCTCGGCTTCCCGCAGCACCTGAACGCAGGCTTGGCGGAAGCGGCCGGGGTACTCGCTGAAAACGACGGGACGGCGACGGTCGAAGGGTTGCGGACGGTACGCGCCCGGGCCGGCGCGGCGCGGGCCGCATACTATCAGGGACGCCTGAACCCGGAAGTTCGCCTGTACGAACGGGCCCTAGTGGCGTTGATCGCCTTCGTCGCCGGCAGCGATCGCCCGCCCAGTGCCGGGGTCCTGCACGACCATGCGCACGAGCTTCTGCAGCAGGACAAGCGGCGCGGGCGGAAGACGCCCGATGCTGGCGCGTTCCTTGGCGCTTTGATCCACGACGGCGTCCTGCAAGAGAACGAAACGATGACGGGATACGCCGTGCCGATTCCGTCCATGCAGACCTGGATTCTCCGCGACTATGCGAAACGCATCGGCCTCGACCCGCCGTTGCGGGATGATCCCGCAGTGTCCGGTTGATGCCTTGTGCGCGTCGTCGAGGCGTTCGAGGTCGCGAAGGCCGTGGGCTGGGACACCGCGGCAGCCGAGGGCCGGATCAAGGCAGCAGCGCCCCGCCGTCCACGTCGATGGTGGTGCCGGTCACGTAGTCGTTGCGCAGCGTGAACAGGATGGCGGCGGCCACCTCGTCGGCGGTGCCGGCGCGCTTGATGAGCATGTTGCGAGTGGCGTTGTCCAGGAACGCGCGCCGAGCGTCGCCCTGGATGGCGAACATAGGCGTGTCGATGATGCCGGGCGAAACCACGTTGATGCGTCGCGGCGCGATCTCCGGGGCGATGGCGCGCACGAAGCCCTCGACGGCGTTACCTACCGTGGACAGTGCCGACGACCCCGGATTCGCCTTGCGGGCCGGATAACCGCTGACCAGCGTGATCGCTCCCTCCGTGGCCATGTGTTCGGCGCCCAGGCGCACGCTGTTGGCGTAGCCCCACAGCTTGCGAAACGAGCCTTGGAAGCCGTCGAGGTCCATCTTCAGGAACGGCCCGGATGCCCGCTCGCCTCCAGTGGCCGCGTTGACCAGGATGTCGAAGCCGTGCTGCTCCTCGAACAACGCCGTCAAGGCATCCCGGTCCAGCACGTCGATGGATCGGAACGTCACGGCATCTTCGGTTGCCGTCTCGGCCCGTTCGATGTTGGCGGCCGAGCGGCTGCCGGCAATTACCGTCGCTCCCGCGGCTTCGAGCTGCCGCGCAACCGCCAGACCAATGCCCGAGGTGCCGCCGAGCACGATGGCCCGCCTGCCGTCCAAGTCCATTCCTTTCTCCTTTCTATGGTGGATTCCACAGCCGGGCTACCCGGCGACGATGTCGTGGGGCGTCTCGCCGGCGTCGACGATGAGCCGCTTGACCTCCTCCAGCGCGGCGTCCAGCGCCGCCTCGTCCGTGCCTCGCAGCACCAGCGTGGCGCCGTAGCGGTCGCCGCTCATAAACGGATAGCTGCCGAGATCGATGTGCGGGTAGCGATCCTGAATGGCTCGCAGCCCGACGGCCATCTGGCTTTCGCCGAGGTAGGCAGTCACTGACCGCGAACGCACCACGGTACCGCCATCGAACGTCAGCGTGGACAGCATCGCCTGCATGACGAACGGAATGCCGGCCATGACATGGACATTCGCCATGCGAAACCCTTGCGGCCCGCCGGTGGAATTGTCGATCAGCGCCGCGCCCTCGGGAATGCGCGCCATGCGCAGGCGCGATGCCAGCACCTCCGGCGCCGCCTCCCGCCGCCGGATGCGCTCGGCGATGGCTTCGTTGGTCACCAGCGGAACGCCGAACGCTTTGGCGATGCACTCGGCGGTGATGTCGTCGTGGGTGGGGCCGATGCCGCCCGTGGTGAGCACATAGTCGAACTTGCGACGGGCATCGTTGACGGCGTCGACAATGACGTCCTCCACATCCGGAATCACGCGCGCCTCGCGTACCCGCACCCCGTGCTCGCCAAGCACGAGGGCCATGTGTTTCAGGTTGACGTCCTGGGTGCGGCCCGAGAGGATCTCGTTGCCGATGATCAGTACGCAGGCGGTGACGACGCGTTCGGTCATAACTCCAGTCGACAGCTTGTTTGCGCCATAGTATCAATTTGCCGAACCGCAGTGGTCGTCGGCCCGCTCCCGGCAACGGCACGGTTCGAATCCGCGTCGTCGTGCCGCATCGCGCAATCACAGGATGCGGGACACGAGATGGCATCGAGTTCCCTATGCAGCGGCATCCGCAGCGGCGTGGGTTGCCCAAAGTCGAACCGAGCCGCCACTCCGCTCGCCATGGCCGGCGAGCAGCCGCTGGGCATTGTCGCGCCGCGCACTCGCTCGATTCGCTGCAACGCCCGTGGCAGGCAACGCCCGTGGCAGGCAACGCCCGTGGCAGGCATTGCTGCAGTCGTCGCAGGCGCTCCTGGGAGGTCGAGGACCTTCAGCGCCGGTGCGCCGGCGGCGTTCGCCAGGCGCCGCGCCGGCGAGTGGCAGCTTGGGCGCTAGTCCAACTCTCCTGCGACGAGGCCCGATGGCAGCGGCGCGGGCCGTTCGGGCCTGCTGTCGAGCACCACATGCCGCCCTTCAACGGAGGACCTGCCAAAGGCGGCCATGATCTCCAGCACATGCTGCGCCAGCCGTCCATCGCAGCGGTGCGGCCGCCCGCTGCGGATGCCCACGCACAGATCGGCAAGGCCGATGCTGCGCATGTTGCCCGTGTAGCCGTGGGTGAGCGGTCGCTGCTCCCACTCGCGCCCCTTGGACACGCGCACCGTGCCGCCGAAACCGTTGGGGTCCGGTGCCGACAGGCTGGCGTCGATGCCGTGGATCTCGATGAAGCGGTTGGAGTGCAATCGCACGTCGAAACTCATCACCACGGTCGCCACTGCGCCGGAGTGAAACTCCAAAGTGCCAGCGGCGTGGGTGTCCACCTGCACCGCAATGGCTTCTCCCGCCCGCGGCCGGGAGCCGATGATGCGAGCATCGCGCCCGCGAGCTGTGATGGCGGCGACGCGGCGCACTGGCCCCAAGGCGTGAACCAGAGCCGTCAGGTAGTACGGCCCCATGTCGAACAGCGGCCCGCCGCCGGGCTGGTAGTAGAAGGCCGGATTGGGATGCCAGGATTCGTGTCCCGGCCCCATCATGAAGGCGGTGGCGGCGACGGGCGTACCCACCGCGCCTTCATCGATCAGCCGGCGTACCGTCTGATGGCCGCCGCCCAGAAACGTATCCGGGGCGCAGCCCACGCGCAGGCCGGCGCCGTCCGCGGCAGCGAGCACCCGCTGGCCCTCGGCCACGTCGAGGCCGAAGGGTTTTTCGCAGTAGGCGTGCTTGCCGGCCGCCAGCGCGGCGAGATTCACCTCGCCATGGGCGGCAGGAATGGTCAGGTTGAGGACCACTTCCACATCGTCCCGGGCCAGCAGTTCGCGCACGGACATGGCCGGTACGCCGAATGCGGCTTCGGTCTTCTTCGCCGCGTCCGGGTCGATGTCGGCGCAGCCGACGAAACGCAGAATATCGAAGGTGGCGGCAGCGCGCAGATACGCGGGGCTGATGGTGCCGCAGCCGATCAGGCCGATGCCAACGGGTTCCATGGGTTCACTCCCTCAGAGCGCCGCCGAAGGCGATTCGTCCAGCAGCGGCCGGCTCGGACAGAACGTGGACATGCTCGCGGGCGCGGTGCGCGATTCGGCGACGATGCCGGCGGCGCGTACTGCAGCACGGCGACGAAGGTGGCGGCAAGAGCCGATGCATCGGGCAAGTCGTTCGCCGCGTAGTGCGTCGGCGCCGGGAAGCGCAGCCGCATCCAGGTTCCGGCGCGTTCCGAACCGAACAGCTTGCCCAGCTCGTCGGCCAGCTTCTGCGCGGCGCTCGTCGGCGCATCGCCCACGGTCTCGATATCGACGACGGGCACGGGCTACGCCGGCTGTAGATCGCGCCGCCGCTGGAATCGCGCCCGGCGCTTGGCCGCTTCTCGCTCGCGGTTCTTAGGCGCTGCCGTGGTGGTCAGGCCGTTCAGCAGTCGGTGCGAGGCGGCCGCGATGTCGCGCACCGCGGCGTCGAAGGCGGCTTGATTGGCCGTCGACGGCTTCGTGCAGCCGGATATCTTGCGCACGAACTGCGTTGCGGCGTCGAAGATCTCTTCGTCCGTGGCCGGTGGATCGAAGTTGAACAGCGGCTTGATGTTGCGGCACACGCGGACGTCCTCCCTGCTAGACGGCGCGGTTCTACCCGCGTCGGGGGTGTTGCCTAGCAACTCGTTCGCGTAGTCGCGCAGCGCACTTAGTGTCCATGCAACACCACGCGGTCGTAGATGGCCGTGACGTGGTCGAAATCGAGGATCAGCGAGTGCGAGACATGCTTGTCGGGATCGTGCAGGTGGTACTTGAAGCGCTTCTGCGCCGTCCCTTGCAGGAAGGCGTCGTAGTCCTTCGCCAGCTCGCGCACGTCGCTGACGATTTCGGTGCTCCAGGTCGCCCGGAACGGGCCGAGCATGGCACCCCCGACCAGGGCGATGGTGATTTCGTGGTTGGTCAGCCCCTTCTCGTCGCTCACGGCAGTTTCCTCCCTACCCGCCTGTACCATATCATCCCATGCATCCTTCCACTGCAAGCAATTCAAGGAGAGACCCATGGCGCTATCGGCATTCGACCACTTGGTGGTTCGAGTCGGCGACATCGACGAAGGCATCGCCACCTACCGCGACACGCTCGGGCTGACGCTGGATCGCACCGATACGAGCGAGGCGCTCGGCATCAGGCAGGCGTTCTTCAATCTGCCCGGCGGCGGCTTCGTCGAGGTGGTCGCGCCCACCGATCCGCAATCGGCAGTGGGCCAGGCGCTGGAGAAGCGCGGCGAGGGCATCCATACCGTCGCCTTCGCCGTGGACGACCTCGACGCCGCCTGCGCCAAGCTCAAGGAGGGCGGGGCGCGTCTGATCGGCGAAGGCGGGCCGCAGGTGTTCGTGCATCCGAAGTCCACCCACGGAGTGCTGCTTCAGCTATCCGCCAAGTAGCGGCCCTTCGTTCGGACGTCGGCCTCAGTCGTCCGCCTGCGAGCGCAACTCCCGGGCGGACGCGAACCACTTGCGGGCCGTCGGCGTCCACAGCACTGCCAGCGCGACGAGAGCGAAGCTTTGGGCGAGGGCCCCTCCCGCCGGCATCGCCCGCATGGCCTCGGTGAAAGACGGCTGGTTCAGGCCGCTCCACGCCGCGACGACGAAGACCGCCACGATCGCCAGCCATACCCAGCCTGCGCCGCCGTAGGCGGCCCAGGCCAGGAATCCCCACAGCACGATGAAGAACACCCGAGCGCCGTTGCTCTCCACGGCATCGATCCCCAGCGCCCAGGTACCCGCCAGCGCCAGGGCGCTGCCGAGCAGCAGAGCCGCGCCGACGACCACCGAGTTGGGCCGGGCCGGAAGCTTGTTCATGGCGCCGGCGAACGCCAGGAAGACATCATCGGGAATCGCCGAACCGTTGTTCCCGTCTCCGATCGGCGCTGTCGAGTCCGGCTGTCGAGTTCAATGCCACCGAAGGAGTCGTTCTCGTCTCGTCGATTGCGAATGCTCTCCTGAAAAGGCTGCAAAAGCAAGCGCCTGCCGCTGCCGGGGATCAGGGTTCCTCCAACGAACGCACTTCCCGGCGCGGAGTTCCAGGACGGGCACCATGAAGCCTATGCGCTAGTCGGCGCATGGAGGCATCGAGATAAAACGACTTTCGACACTGCTGCTGCCGCTCTCGGCCATGATCTCGTTGGCCGCCAGTACGAAAGGATTTGCTGCCAAGGCTGCGACCGCTTCCTTAAGCTTCGACTGGCTGATCGAGTACGGCGGCGAGCAGGAGCACCGTGAGCATATCGAACGGAAAAGAGCCCGACTGTGATCGCGTTGGGCAGACGGATAGACTGCCTCGCTTTCTGCCGAGAGCCCTGAAGGGGCACTCCCGCGGGCGGATACTGCCACGTTGTGCTCTCCTGTCATCGGAGCGACGCTTGGTTTTCGACTTGAGCGGGATGCCATCGACAGCACTCCGACTCCTCCGCGCCGCCCACCTCCACGTCGTGGGCGATTTGCACCCGCAGCGGCCTCGTCCGGCCGACCCGCGGCCGACTCGATTCCGCCATCTCCTCGCCTCATCTGGCCTGTCTCGTCGGGCCGCCCCGACATCCCGACCGCAGACATCACACACCCGTACAGCGCTGGGCAACGCATTCTTCCGTCCGAGATGGGCTAATATGTCCGGTTCGCGTCCTGTGGGGCCGGCGGCAATGATTGAGGAAATCCAGCTTCGTCATGGCAAGTTTCAATGCGCATAGCGGGAGGATCGAGTTCGAGCATCGCGGCGCTCGCGCGAATCCTCGCGTATTGTTGATTCACGGCTTGGGGTGCCAGCTGGCACAGTGGCCGGACTCGTTTGTCGACGGCGTGGTGGCGACCGGGCTGTGCGCGGTGGTCTTCGATAACCGCGACGCCGGGCTGTCCCACGATTCCGACGCCCGTGCGCCATCGCTCGAAGCCCTATTCGCGGCCCAAGACGATCCGAGCGCAATCGTGCCGCCCTATACCCTGTCCGACATGGCGCAAGACGCCGTGGACCTGCTCGACCACTTGGGCCAAGCCGGCGCCCACATCGTCGGCCTGTCCATGGGCGGCATGATCGGCCAGCGCATGGCCATCGAGCATGCCGAGCGCGTCTACAGCCTGACATCCATCATGTCGTCCACCGGCAATCCGCAACTGCCCGAGCCGACCAGCGAAGCGCTGGAAGCGCTGCTGGGGATACTCGCCGCCAACTCGGCAACGGCCATCGCCCATATCGCGCAGGCGTGGCGAACGTTTGCCGGCCCGCATTTCGATTCCGACGAAGTGGGCATCGGCCGTTTCACCCGTCGCGCCGTGGCCCGCGCCTACCGGCCGGGCGGGACCTTGCGTCAGTTCTCCGCCATCCTTGCCGACGGCGACCGCTCTGCAGCGCTCGCCCAAGTCGCCGTGCCGACGCTGGCAATCCACGGCAACGCGGATCCGCTGGTACCTGTCGAAGCCGGGCGCGACACCGCAGCGGCGATTCCCGGTGCCCGGTACCTGGAAATCGACCGGCTCGGCCACGACCTGCCGGAGCCAGCGGTGAATGAAATCGTCGCCGCCGTCACTGCCCACATCCACAACGTGGAAGTGAGCCGCTGAGTGCCTCGGCCGAGTTGCCAAGCTTGAAGGGGAAGGCGCAGGGCAGCCGCGTTTCGCCGTCCAGAGCGCCTTCGACGATCGCTTCGTCCCGCATTGTCCCCATCACCGCGAACAAGCCGCAACCGTGCGCCAAGCGCAATGGCTTGGCGGCATCAATGACGGCTAATTCGATGCGGCTAGCTGTCGCCCCGGCAGCCGACGCACGACGACCATGTGACTGTCGCAGCCAGGGACGCCGTCTCCGCCACGGCGCTCTCGGTCATCCTGACAGCGCCTTGACCAGGTCCATGGCGCGGCCCAAGGTGTCCAGCCGGGCGTTCAGGTCGCGCCCCGCCGGCGACAAGCGAATCGTGGTTACGCCGGCATCCCGATAGGCTTGCAGGCGATCTCGAACGGCGGCTTCGTCGCCGAGCAGGTTGTTCTGCATCACCATTTCGTCCGGAATGATCGTCGCCGCCTGGTCGCGCTTGCCGGCCACCCACAGCGCCTGGGAGCGGCGGGCGACATCCTCCCAGCCGCCGCGTTTGAAGGCATCGTTGTAGAAGTTCGTTGTCGGCGAACCCATGGCGCCCAGGGTGAACGCGAGGCCAGCCTTCAGCGGCTGCGCCAACGCCTGGGGGTCGCCGAAGGCCACTGTGCCGCCGGCCTGGATGTCGAGATCGGCAAGACTGCGTCCTGCCGCTTCGGCGCCTTTGCGGAGGTGGCCCAGGTGGGCGTCGGCATGCTCCGGCGTGAAGGAGGTGCCAAGCCAGCCGTCGGCAGCCGCGCCGGTGTATTCGAGGGCTCGCGGGCCGAGGGTGGCGAGATAGACGGGAATGCCGTCGTTGCCAGGCTGCGCGAGGCGCAGTGCCTTGCCCTCGCCGCCAGGCAGCGGCAGTTGATGAAAGCGGCCTTGGTAGGCGAGGCGCTCCCCGGCGAAGGCGAGCTTGACGATGGCGACGGTCTCGCGCATGCGCGTCAGCGGCGCCTTGAAGGGCCGTCCTTGCAGCCCCTCCACCACCTGCGGGCCGCTGGCCCCCAGGCCGAGCAGAAAGCGGTTGCCGGAGATGGCCGCCAGGGTGAGCGCCGTCATCGCCGTCATGCTCGGCGTGCGGGCGCTGATCTGCATGATGCCGGTGCCAAGCCGGATGCGCTGCGTACGGGCGGCGAGAAAGGCCAGCGGCGCCACCGCGTCCTGGCCCCACGCTTCCGCGCTCCATGCCGCATCGACGCCGAGTTTCTCGGCTTCGATCACGAAGTTCGCTTGATCTTGGAAATCGCCTCGGGTGCCGGATGCCGCGCCGCCGATGCCGATGCTTGCTTTCATTCGATGTCTCCTGAGGTTCTCTGCTTGCGCACTTTGTCAGGCACCGTGCTTGTTGCGGACTTTCTCGGCAATGATATGCGCACCGTCCAGGCCGATATGCGGATCGGCAACCAAGTAGATGGGAATGTGCTGGAAGAAGTCCGCCGCCCATGCGGCGTCCTCGAATCGCCGTCGGAACAGCGGGGCGCGGAGCATCTCGGCAAGGGCCAGCGGGATGCTGCCGGCGAGGTAGACGCCGCCGAGGGTCAGCGCCGTCACCGCCAAGCCGCCGGCCGCGGTGGCCAGCAGGCCGACCCAGGTTTCCAAGGTGGTGTGGCAGATCGGATCGGACATGCCCAAGCCACGGCGAGTGATCTCCTCCGCGGCCAGCGGCTCCGGCTTGGCGCCCCAAACGGTGCCGACAGCGCGGTGCAGCGCCTCGATGCCGCGACCCGACAGGTAGTGCTCCCAGGCCACGATGCCACCGTGCTCGTCGATTTCGGACTCCGACACCGCCAGCAGTTCGCGCTCGAAGGCGCCCACTGGAGCGACGCGGGCATGGCCGCCTTCGGAAGGCAGGCATTCGCCATCGACGACGATGCCCATGCCCAAGCCCGTGCCGGCGGCGATGACGCCTAGCGTGCCGGCGCCGAGCTCGCCGCTGAGCAATTCGAGTCGAGTGTCGGCAAGCTCGGCAACCGCTTGGCCAAGGGCCACGGCGCAGCCAAGGGCTACGATGTCGTTGACGAGTTCGACGCGATCCGTGCCGAGGAGGTGCGCCGTGGCGCGGCGGGAGAAGCCGATGTCGGCGTTGGTCAACCTCGCCTCCTCGCCCAGCACCGGCCCCGCGATTGCGAGGCAGCAGGCTTCCACCGCTTCGTGCGCAAGCGTCGCCAAGGCGTCTGCCAGCAGGTCGTCGCCGTTGGCGTATTCTGCCGTCGGCAGTTCCACCAGTCCGATGCGCCCGCCGTCCGCGTAGCTGCCGAAACGAGCGTTGGTGCCGCCGATGTCGCCGACGAGAATCAAGAGCTTGGGCCGCTGAACAACATGGATCGAGCGCGATCCATCCACGTTGCAGGATGCTCCGGTTGCCGAATGCGCCGCCGAGTCTACCTGATCCAGGATCGCAAGCGTCCGCTCTTTCGCGGCTTCTCCCCAATCCCTTGCCCCGCTGTTGGATCGCTCGGCAGTAGGTGCGTCGAACCGGTCGCTGCTTGCTCTGGTTCCTCTTGCTCGAGAATCCTTCTTGATGACGCTTCTCTTGTTTTCAGCAATCATCCATTGCCGTCGATCAGGGTATCGATTGACAATGTCTTGCGGACTCTGATCGGACTGTTGGGTGCCGTTGAGCGACTTGATTGCGAGCAGACGGCAGGATTTCAGCCAATGATTGGTCGAAAGCAAGCCGAGTTTTCACAATGCCGACGATGGGCTGGATTCGACGCAAATCGTAAATCCGAAGCAGCAATGTGCTCGATGAATGGCAGCACCATGAAGAACATGGACATGCTGCGAAAAATCAAGACGCCAACAGTTCCGTTCCTTCCTGTTTTCGGAATCGAACCTCTATCTTGTTGGAAGACGCTGGATTTATGAACAGCCTGCTATACTTGCGGATGCATTTTCCGCCATCCGCCATGAGGAGAACCAGCTTGCTGTTCGAGTTCCCAAGGCCAGCTGCCTGTCGCCCCGCGGGGGCGCGACAAATCCTCGCGGCGCTCGCGGCGGCGTTGGCACTAGCGGCGCCCGGTGCGGAACTTCGCATCGGCAATGGCGGCGAGCCGCTGACCTTGGACCCGCACCGCTACAACCTGAACCTCGAAGAGAAGCTCCTCGCCGATCTATTCGAAGGTCTGACGGCGCTCGACGCCGACGGCCGGGTGGTGCCGGGCGCTGCCGAGAGCTGGAACGTCGCCGAAGACGGCCTCGTTTGGACGTTCCGCTTGCGCCGGAACGGTCGCTGGTCCGACGGCGCGCCGGTGACCGCGGCGGACTTCGTCTACTCTTTCCGGCGCCTGCTCGATCCCCGCACTGCGGCCAGCTTGGCGCACTTTCTCTACGCCATCGACGGCGCGGCGGCAGTGAACGGCGGCAAGGCGCCGCCGGCGAACTTGGGCGTTCGCGCGGTGGACGCGCGCACCTTGGAAATCCGCCTCGCCAAGCCGTTCCCGTTCTTGGCCGAGCGGCTGGTCTATCCAACCGGCTACCCAGTGCCGAAGCATGTCGTGGAGAAACTCGGCGACGCCTGGACGAAGCCTGGCAGCATGGTGTCCAACGGCGCATTCACGCTCGCCGACTGGCAGCCGCAAGGATTCGTGCGGCTTGCCAAGAATCCTCGTTTCCACGCCGCGCAGACGGTGCGCTTGCAGGCCGTGCGCTACTATCCCACCGCCGATCGCAACGCCGCCTACAGCCGCTACCGCAACGGCGAACTGGACATCATCGGCGACTTTCCGCCCGGCGAACTCGACTGGCTGCGGCGCGAGTTGCCCGACCATGTTCGCCTGTCGCCGCTGCTGTCGATCATGTATCTCGTCTTCAACGTTGCTCGCCCGCCCTTCGACGATCCGCGCGTACGCCGTGCCCTGGCCCTGGCCCTCGACCGGCAGCTCATCACCAGCCGCGTACTCGAAAGCGGCGAAGTGCCCAGCCCATCGTTCGTGCCGCCCCTGGTGGCGGGGTACCAAAGCGCCGTGCGTCCCGAAGGCCCGGATCGAGACATCGCCCGGTCGCTGCTCGCCGAAGCAGGATACGACGCGGAGAATTCCTTGCGGGTGACGCTGCGCTACATCGCCGGAGCGGACAGCAAGAAAGTGCAGGTGGCCATCGCCGCCCTATGGAAGTCCATCGGCGTGGAAACCATCCTGCACCATGCCGAAATGAACGCCCACTTCGCGGAGCTCCGGCAAGGAAACTTTGAAGTCGCCCAGGCCGGCTGGTTCGGCGAGAACAATCCGGAGCAGTACCTGGAACTGCTGATGTCCACCACTGGCGAGGTGAACTACGGGCGCTTCGCGGATGCGCAAGTGGACGCCCTGATGGCCCGCGCCAAGGAAACCGCGCAGCTGGACGCCCGCTTGGCGCTGCTGCAGCAAGCGGAAGTGCAGGCGCTGGCGCTGAACCCGGTGGTGCCGTTGTATTCGGTGACCATCCGCAGCCTCGTCCGTCCCGACATCGACGGCTGGCGCGCCAATCCCCGCAATATCCATCCGGCGCGCTATCTCGGCCTGTCCGGCGACTGAAACGCCCAACCATGACGCGCTATCTGCTGCGGCGGCTGGCGTTCGCGCTGATTACCCTATGGGTGGTGGTCACCGTGGCGTTCTTCCTGGCGCGGGCGGTGCCCGGCGGCCCCTTCGACGGCCAGCGGCGGCTGCCGCCAGCAGTGGAGGCGAACCTGCGCGCTGCCTACCATCTCGACGAGCCGCTGCTGGGACAGTACGTCCGCTATCTCGGCATGTTGAGCCGGGGCGATCTCGGCCCGTCGTTCCGGCAGAAGGACTTTTCCGTCAACGAACTGATCGCCCAGGGCTTGCCGATCAGCCTCGCGGTGGGCGGTTCGGCCTTGGCGCTGGCGTTGTCGCTGGGGGTTGTGGGCGGCACATTTGCGGCGCTGGCCCGAAATCGGCCGCGGGACCGCCTGCTCGTTGTTGTCGCTACGCTCGGCCTGGCTTTTCCGCCGATCATCGTCGGCCCGGTGCTGGTGCTGGTGTTCGCCGTGCTGCTTGGCTGGCTGCCAGCCGGCGGCTACGACAGCGCGAAGCACTATGTCTTGCCTGTGGCTGCGCTGTCGCTGCCCTATGCCGCCGCGTTCACCCGCCTCGCCCGCGGCAGCGTCGCCGAAGTGCTGGCGCGGCCCCATGTGCGCACTGCCCGCGCCAAGGGCTTGGCGCCATGGCGCTTGGTCGTCCGCCATGTGCTGCCAAGCGCATTGGTGCCGGTGATTTCCTTTGCCGGGCCCGCCGCGGCAGCGCTGCTGGCCGGTTCGATGGTGATCGAGGAAGTGTTCTCCCTGCCGGGGCTGGGGCGCTATTTCGTGCAAGGTGCCTTGAATCGCGACTACACGCTGGTCACTGGCGCCGTGGTGGTGTACGCGGCGCTGGTGCTCGCCTGCAATCTGCTGGCCGATCTCTGCCATATGCGCTTGGAGCCGAGGCTTCGCCGTGGCTGAGGCTCTGCTGGGCAGTGCGCTGGCGCGCATCTGCTGCGGTGTGCTGGCCGCGGTGGCGCTGAGCGCCGTGTTCGGGCCGTGGTTTTCGCCTTGGGAGTTCGACGCCATCGACTGGGATGCCATCGATGCCGCGCCGAGCGCTGCGCACTGGTTCGGCACCGATGGCGTAGGGCGCGATCTGCTGGTGCGCACGTTGTCCGGCGCTCGAGTGTCCATCGTCATCGCCGTCTCGGCCACCGCGGTGAGCTGCCTCATCGGCATTCCCTGGGGTGCCGTCGCCGGCTATCTCGGCGGCCATGCCGATCAGGCAATGATGCGTGTGGTGGACGGGCTGTACGCGCTGCCGTTCATCCTTCTGGTGATCCTGCTGGTGGCGTTGTTCGGGCGCAATATCTTTCTGCTCTTCATCGCCCTGGGCGCGGTTTCCTGGCTGGATCTGGCGCGTATCGTGCGTGGCCAGACCCTGGCCGCCAAGAACGAAGCCTACGTGGATGCCGCCCGCGCCCTGGGCGTCGGCACCATCGGCATCGTGCTGCGCCACATCGTGCCCAACGTGAGGGGGCCGGCGCTGGTCTACGCCACCCTTACCGTGCCTGGCGTCATCATCGCCGAGAGCTTCATCAGCTTCCTCGGCCTCGGCGTCCAAGAGCCGCAGACGAGCTGGGGCGTACTCATCGCCGACGGGTCCCGGGAAATGCACTCGTCGCCGTGGCAGCTGATTTTTCCGGCCTGCCTGCTGGCGGCGACGCTATTCGCTTTCAACGTCCTCGGCGACCGCTTGCGCGATGCGCTGGACGCGGGCCGGTAGCGGCCGTCAGGAAGCCAGCGCCCGCCCGCGCGCCAGGAGTTCGGCGGCAACGGCGCGCAGCCGACCGGCATCGCAACAGGCCGCGAGATGGCCGGCTTGCGCCTTTTCCAACAGCGCGGGCAGGCGATCTTCGATGCGTCCGCAAACCCACTCCAGCGGATCGCCTACCGCGGCAGTATCGATGGGCACCATAGGTTGATCGATGTAGGAGAACCCGTAGTGGTAGTGCGGCGTCTGATCGAAGCAGTCGAACCGCAAAATCTCCTCGTCGACGCCATCCACCGGGCCGAACACATGCACGGAAGGCCCCTGCTCGCCACCTACATGGCGGTATTCCACCGCGAACGACAAATCGCCCACTTCCAACAGATCCAACGATGCCCGATCCGCCGCTCGGCCGCGGAACCCTTGCTTGGCTGGCACCATGGCGAGCCTCCTGTCGATGGGGTCGAGGAAACGGTAGCACCGGAACGCGAACAGTTAAACCGCCCGCGAAACAAGTTCGGTGGCGCTCGATCGTCCGACGACGGCGCGGGTTCCGGAGCCGCGCCCGGACTTCCTCCGGCTCGATCCGGGAAAGCCGGTCGGCCCGGCGAGGGCCTTCATGGGACGCGAGCGGTTCGCGCTACGATCGGGAGAGCAACGGCGACTTGGCGATGTGCGGCGCCAGTCGTTCGGCGAGTTCCCGCGCCCTCGCGGTGCGGCGCCGGTCCAGCGGTTCGCGCATCAGCGCTTCCATGTCGGCGGTTCCCATACCGGGAACGACAGTCGATTCCGCGGCCTCCGCGTAGCCGCCGACGGCTGCGATGTGGAACGTGGCCCGGCCTTCGGGCTCGGCCGTCGTGCCGCCGGTGCGGGTCCAGATCCAGATTTCTCGGACGCCGAAACGGGCATAGGCGTCGAGCCGTTCGCGATAGCGTCTCGCGCTCAACGGGGTGTAGTCGATCTCGACCACCACGTCGGGAATGGGTGCCGGATCCTCTCCCGTGGCGTCCAAGCGTTCGATCTTCGCCGGGTCGATGAACAAGCTGGCATCGGGATGGCGACGGTCGCCTGTTTCATTCGCCTGCTTGAGCGGCGAGGTCGTTTCGGAGTGCAGCGGGATGTCGGTCGCCCGAGCCAAGTCGTGGAACAGATGCTCCAGCGCCAAGCTGCGGGAATCGTGATGGCGACCGTTCGGCATCGCCTCCACCTCCATGGCTTCTTGGATTCCGTCGTAGCATGCCCCGCGGGGGAGCATTTCGTGTTTCATCAGGCAGTCGTACGCTTCGACGGGCATGGGGAAGATCAACGCACCGCCTCTGATCCTCAAGTCGGGATGGTCCAGGACGTTGGCGGACATGTCGGAATGGTCTTCGACAGCTGGCACGGATGCCATGAGGGCGCTCTCCACGCGTGTGCGGCAGCGGCAGCGGACGATAGCACACGTCGAGTTGGCAGGAAGCGGCGGTGGTTCGGTTTGCGATTCCGCATCGGCGTCTATGCGGTCGGGCGGGGTTCATGCTGGACGTTCGGCTGGACGTGGGCGATGGCTCCAAGTCGAGGTTGAAGTGTCGTGCGCCATGCGGTCTCGCAAGCGGCGCTTGCCCGAAGCGCCGAGGGGAGAGCGACTGTTTCACAGCTCCGCCGTACCCGGATTCGCATTGGACCGCGTAGCCGCAGGCAGGCACGCGCCCGGCGTATTCGTTGTCGAACATCCAATGCCGATAGGCCAAACTATCGCTATGCTGCTCGTCGCGGCACAGCGAGGCGAGTGGCTGGGGCAGCCGCAGCCTGACCTCGCCTTCTCTTTTTGACATCCGGGACATTCACGAACGGAGCCGCTCATGACCATCAGCGCCGGCATCGGCATCGCCAACTTCGCCTTCGACGACGTGCGGGGATTCTGGCAGTGGGTGGATGTCTGCGAGCACGGCGGCATCGACTCCATCTGGCAGTCCGACCGGCTGATCTCCACCAACGCCAACCTGGAGTGCATGAGCGTCATGGCAGCGCTGGCTGGCGCCACCCGCCGCATCAAGTTCGGCATGAACGTGGCCAGCCTGGGGCTGCGGGATCCGGTGTTGACGGCCAAGCAGTGCGCCACCATCGACGTGCTCTCCGAAGGCCGTCTGCTGCCGGCGTTCGGTCTCGGCAGTACCCGCTCGCGGGACTATTCGGCCACCGGCACGCCCACCCGGCGACGCGGCCGGCGCATGGACGAATGTTTGGAGATACTTTCCCGTCTGTGGCGCGAGGATGCGGTGTCCACCGCCGGCGAGTTCTTCCGCTTGAACGACGCCACCATCGCGCCGAAGCCCGTGCAGCAGCCGTTGCCGCTGTGGGTGGGCGGTTCGTCGACGCAGGCCATCGAGCGCACGGCCCGCTGGGGAACTGGCTGGCAGGCGGGAATCGAATCCGCCGACAAAGTCCCTCCCGTGATTCGCGCCATCAAGGCGAAAACCGTGGAGTTCGGACGCGCGATCGACGAGGACCACTACGGCGCCGGTTTCGGCTTCCGCTTCGGCAGCCTGGACGAGCCGATCATGCAGCGCTACGTCGCCGGTTTCACGCGGCTGCTGGGCAAGCCGCCGGATGCGTTCACCGCGGTGGGCGGACGCGAGCAGATCATGGCATTGGTGAACCGTTTTCGCGCCGCCGGCGTCCACAAGTTCGTGCTGCGCCCCATTGCCTCGGGAACGGAGGAGACGATCGCCCAGACGAAGCGGCTGATCGAGGAAGTGCTGCCCGAGGTGGCGGCACTGCATTGAGCGCGGTTCCAGGCCGCAAGCGCATCGTCCTGGGCCACGAAACGAAACCGAAATCCGACGCGCGAGCGACGACCTGCACAGCGCTGACGGGAGGTTGCCCTCGCTCAATAGCCGGGCGGCGCCTGGAAGCCGCCGATTTCCTGCGCCGGCAGACGTGTGAAATAGAAGGCAAGGCGGGTGCGGTAGGCAGCGCCGCCGGCTTGAAGGCCGATGGGCAGGCCGTCCGATCCAAGTCCGGCAGGGAGCGCCGTGCTCGGCAAGCAGGGCGCGGCGACGATGCCGGACCAGAGCAGTTGCTGGCAATACGGCTGCGACTGGCCATTGACGGCGAGAGTGCGTCCATGCATCGGCGAATGGTCGTAGGGAAATTCGGCGGCCGCCATTTGCGGACAGACGAGGATGTCCCATTCCTCAAAGAACGCGCACCAAGCGTGTCGCGAAGCTTCGCAGCGATGGCCGGTGCGCAGCCAGTCGGCGTGGCCGAGCACCATGGCGCGGAGATGGCGGCATCGGAACGATCCTCGGTGTCCATCACCGTGGCGTACTCGCGGTGCCTTTCGTGCGCATCGGGGCGCTTATGATGTCGAGCGACAGCGCCAGCTCCTCGGCGCAACGGCCAGCGGGCCGTAGACCACGAGGTTGGTGGCGGGACCGGGTGCCAATACCGTCGAATGGCCGGTTTGGGGAACGATGCCGAAGAGGACTTGTGGCCGTAGACGCCGTAGTACCGTACGGGTTGCGAATCGATCCGCCGCCGACTTCACCGCCCTCGGCACACCATGCAGAGGCCCCGTTCCGCGGCCAGCAGGCCGACGTGTCCGCCCTGGCGACTGCCACCAGCACGTCCACCTGGGTTATCAGATCGGCGTCCAACCACCGGCCTCGACAGGTCCCCACAGGCCGAATGGACCGGCATCGCGCAGAGCATCGAGTGCGGCCGGGCATAGCGTGCGCAGCCGTTCGGACTCGGCCGCCATGCGATCCAGAATCGGCGCGATTCTCGCCACCCTCGCCAGCAGTTCCTTACGGCTGATCGAGGCGGCGTCTGTCTTGGCCACCGTGGTGGAATCTCAATATCCCGGTGGCGCTTCGAATCCGCCGACTTCTTGCGCCAGGAGTCGTGCGAAGTCGATGGTTGCATAGTCGTGATACGCCGCGCCGACGGCCTGCAGGCCGATGGGCAAACCGTCAGCCGAACGTCCTGCCGGAAACACGGTGCTCGGCAAGTAGGGCGCGGTGACGACGCCGGACCAGAACAACTGCTGGAAGTACGGCTGCGACTGGCCGTTGACGGTGACCGTCCGCCCATTCATCGGCGAATGGTCGTGGGGGAATGCGGGGACCGCCATTTGCGGACAGATGAGAATATCCCAATCCTCGAAGAACGCACGCCAGGCGTGACGCAAGGTTTCGCGGCGGTTGTTGGCGCGCAGCCAGTCCGCATGGCTGAGCACCATGGCGCGGGACATGATGGCGGCATCGGTACGATCGTCTGCATCCATCGCCTCGGCGTACTTGCGGTTTCGTGCATACGCCTTGGGACTGACGCCCGCGGCCATGACGGAGTGCAGCAGGTTCAGATACGTTTCGTAAGCGCCGCGCGGATCGATGGCCGGGCGGGCGCGGTCGGAAACTCGGGCGCCGAGTTTGGCAAGAGCTTCGCCGATGGCCGCGGCGCTCTCTGCGATCTCGTGCGCCACCGGCGCGTTGTCATCGTTCGCCCATACCGCGATGCGGTAGTCGGCGAGGCGGGTTTTCGTCGGCCGCGGCAGGCGCAGCCGCCAGCCCGGCACATCCAGCGCCTCGGGGCCGCTGACGATGTCGAGGGACAGCGCCAGATCCTCGGCCGATCGGGCCAGCGGGCCGCAGACCACGAGGTCGGTGGCGGGGCCAGGCGACAACAGCGTCGAATGGCCGGTTTGGGGAACGATGCCGAAGGTGGGCTTGTGGCCGTAGACGCCGCAGAAGTGGGCGGGGTTGCGAATCGATCCGCCGATATCCGAACCGGCTTCCAGGGCGGTCAGGCCCGCGGCCAGCGCCGCCGCCGAGCCGCCGGACGAACCGCCCGGCACGCGCTCTGTATTCCAGGGATTGTTGGTGGTGCCGTAGACCTCGTTGTAGCTCTGGATGTCCGCGCCGCCGAGGGCCATGTTGGTCTTGCCGAGCAGGACGGCGCCGGCGGCCTTGTAGCGAGCGACGAGGTCCGCGTCCCAGTCCGGCACGCTGTCGCGCAGAACCGCATAGCCGAAGCTGGTGGGCAGGCCGGCGACGTGGTACGCCTCCTTCACCGTCATGGGCACGCCGTGCAGCGGGCCGCGATCGGCCGCGGCGGCGTTGTCGAGAGATCGCGCGACGTCTCGGGCGCGGTCGAAATCGCGCACGGCCACCGCGTTCACGTTCTCATCGAACCGTTCGATGCGGTCGATGAAGGAGTCGGCGGCTTCCAAGGCGCCGAGCTGCCCCGTGCGAATGCGCTCGGCGATTTCCGTGGCGCTCGAAAATGCAAGTTCCGTCATTGTTTTCTCCATCCAATTCGTCTGCTGCCTTGATGCTGTCGGCTTGCTGCCCTCCGACAGAGCTGGGCCGGCGAAGAACGCCGCATCGTCCGCAACATGTCTTCGTCGACAAATGGCAAGCGACAAATAATAGCAGCGCCGAGGCCATTGGCCGCTTGCGCTCCCAAGAGCCGAAAAATCCGACTGCGCCCAATCGGGGAACGACGGCAGCAGGGTGCGGCGGGTATAGTAGAGCCGTGCAACTCCAACACGGGGCAACAGTCATGGCCGAAGCCGCGCTCGACCGCCCAGCCGATCCATCCCATCCGCTCGATGCGCTGACGGCGGACGAAGTCGAACGCGCCATCGCGTTGGCGCAACCTCAACTTGGCGAACGCGCCGAGTTCTGTTCCGTGGCGCTGGTGGAGCCGTCGAAGGAGGGCCTGAAGTCCTTTGCCCCGGGCGACCCCGCGCCGCGCAGGCTGCGCTTCCTCGGCTACGACTATCCCGATGGCGAGCATCCGGACGGCGGTTTCGACATGACCGTGGATTTGGTCGCCGGCACGGTGGACGTTTCCCGCATCGCCGACGGGCAGGCGCCCATCAGCTTCGCGGACGTGGTCGCCGCGGTGCGGATCACCAAGGCGGATCCGGGCTGGCAGGCAGCGATGCGCAAACGCGGCATCGACGATTTCGAGCATGTGCAGATCGATCCTTGGCCCGCCGGCGGCTACCGGCATCCCAGCATTCCAGCGGGGCATCGCGCCCACCGCGCTATCGCCTTTCTGCGCGAAGACAAAACCGACAACGGCTATGCTCGACCCATCCAGGGCCTCATCGCCCATGTCGATCTCACTGCCGGCAAGGTGGCGCATGTCGAAGATCGCGGTGTGGTGCCGCTGCCGCCGGAATCCGGTCGCTACGATGCCGCCAGCCAGCCGCGCCTGCGCCCTCCCTTGCAGCCGCTTGAAATCCGCCAGCCCCAAGGCCCCGGCTTTTCGGTGCAGGGCAATGCGATTGCCTGGGAGAATTGGGAGTTCCGCGTCACGGTGCATCCCGTCAACGGCCTAGTGCTGCACCAGCTCGGCTACCGGGACGACGGCGCGCTGCGCCCCATCCTGCACCGCGCTGCGCTGTCCGACATGGTGGTTCCCTACGGCGACACGGATCCGATGCACAGCTGGAAGCATGTGCTCGACGCCGGCGAAGCCGCCATCGGCAACTGCGTGAACTCGCTGACCCTGGGTTGCGACTGCCTGGGCGAAATCCACTACCTGGACCATCTGACCATCAAGCCGGACGGTACGCCGCGGCTGGTGGAACGCGCGATCTGCATTCACGAGGAGGACTACGGCATCCTCTGGAAGCACCACGACGGCCATTCCCAGACCACGGAGGCACGCCGCTCCCGTCGCCTGGTGGTGAGCACCTTCCACACCGTCGGCAACTACGAGTACGGCTTCTACTGGTATCTCTATCTCGACGGCACGATTCAGATGGAGGTGAAGCTCACCGGCATCGTCGGCGTCTCCGCCGTGCGCGACGGCCAGGAGCGGCCGCAGTTCGCGCCGCTGATCGCGCCCAATCTGGCGTCGCCGATCCACCAGCATCTGTTCTGTTTCCGGCTGGACTTCGATCTCGACGGCACCGCCAACAGCGTCTACGAAGTGAACGTGGAACCCGCGCCGACAGGCGCCGACAATGCCGATGGCACCGCGTTCCAGGCCACGGCGCGGCTGCTGGCGACCGAGAGCGAAGGCATGCGCAAGGTGGATGCGGCGCGTTCGCGCTCTTGGAAGGTGGTGAATCCCGTCCGCACCAATCGCCTGGGCATGCCGGTAGCCTATCGCCTGCTGCCCGGCCCGACGCCGGCGCTGCTGGCCGACCCGGGCTCCCAAGTGGCCCAGCGCGCCGGCTTCGCCCGCCACAACCTGTGGGTGACGCCCTTCGACGAGAGCCAGCTATGCGCCGCCGGCGATCATCCGAACCTGCATCCCGGCGGCGACGGCCTGCCGGCCTGGACCGCGGCCGATCGCGCCGTCGAGGCCACCGACATCGTGCTGTGGCATACCGTCGGCGTGACGCATCTGCCGCGCCCGGAGGATTGGCCCGTGATGCCGGTGGAGTACTGCGGCTTCGCCTTGCAGCCCGTGGGCTTTTTCGACCGCAATCCGGCGTTGGACGTGCCGCCGGCCGATCACTGCGAGGCCGGCGAAGCCTCGAACTGACCGGCATGGAGATGGGCCGCGTCGCCCAGCGAGCGGACCATCCAGCCGCGCTCGGGGTCGCGGTAGAACACGCTCAGGCTGGCGTTGCCGACGTCGAAGCGACGGGGCGCGCGGGCTGGGATGCCCAGCACCTGCTTGACGAAGGCGACGAGCACGCCGCCGTGGGTGACGGCGACGATGCGTTCGCCCGGATGCCGCTGGGCAAGGCGCTGGATTGTCGCGCATACCCGGGCGACGAGCTGACGCTGGCTTTCGGCGCCGGGCGGCGCATGATCGGGGTCGCCGGAGATGTACGCTGCCCATTCGTCGGGATGGCGTTGGGCGATGTCCGCTCGGGACAACCCTTCGAAGACACCGTGGCCGCGTTCGCGCAGGCCGGGTTCGAGGACTACGGAATGGCGGCGCGGATCGGCAATAAGTTCCGCGGTGCGACGGGCGCGGCCTAGATCCGAACAGTACAGCGTCGGACAGCAGTCCAGGGCGCGTACCCGCACGGCCAGCGCCCGAGCCTGGGCTTCGCCGCGCGCGGTGAGGGCGCTGTCACCATGTCCCTGGTAGACGCCTCGGGTATTGAACTCGGTCTCGCCGTGGCGAATGAGGATCAGTTCGGTTGTCACGGGGTGCAAGTGTGACACGGAACATCCGCACACCCAAGAACAGCCAATGCGCCCCCCCCCCCGAAACGGGATTGCCATGCCGAGACCGAAACAGTGCGCGGATGCGCTGGCCTCGAACGCCAAGCCGAACCGCGGACAGCGACGACTCCGCTGCGGCTCGCCGCTGTTCGCCATCCGGTCGGCGCTGGGACCGAGACGGCTGGAGGAAGGCCCGGCGCTTCGGATCAACGCAGCGGCCCTTCCGGCCAGAGAGCGGCTTGTTCGTCAGCCCCTTCCCGCCGGTCCGCGTCGGCGCAGCGCAGCCCCGATTTCGTCGAGAATGGCAGGATCGTCGATGGTGGACGGCACCTTGACGGCATCGCCGTCGGCCATCTTGCGGATTGTTTGGCGCAGAATCTTGCCGGAACGCGTTTTCGGCAGCCGCGGTACCATCAGCGCCTGCTTGAAGTTGGCGAAAGCGCCTACCCGACGGCGCACCATCTGCACCAGCTCCGCTTCCAAGGCCGACGGCTCGGCGTTGACGCCGTCTTTCAGTACCACCAGGCCCAGGGCACTTGGCCCTTGCCCTGGTCGGCGACGCCCACCACGGCGCACTCCGCCACCGCCGGATGCGCGGCCACCACCTCTTCCAGTTCGCCGGTGGACAGCCGGTGGCCGGCGACGTTCATCACGTCGTCCACCCGGCCCATGATGTAGACATAGCCGTCGGCGTCGCGATAGCCGCCGTCGCCGGTCAAGTAGTAGCCGGGATAGCGGGACCAGTAGGCGTCTGCATAGCGCTGGTGGTCGCCCCAGACGGTGGCCAGGGCACCGGGCGGCAGGGGCGCCTGGAGCACTACGTTGCCCTCTTGATCGGCACCGAGCTCGTTGCCGTCGTCGTCGAGAATCCGCAGGTCGTAGCCCGGCACCGGGAAGCTGGGGCTGCCGGGACGGGTGGGATGCGCCTGTGCGTCCGCGACGCCCGCCATCTTGGCGCAAATGGACCAGCCGGTTTCCGTCTGCCACCAATGGTCGATAACCGGCGCATGCACCGTGTTCTTCAGCCATTCGTAGGTGGGCGGATCCAGGCGTTCGCCGGCCACGAACAGGGTTTGCAGACAGGAGATGTCGTAGCGCTCTTTCAGGGCTGCTTCGGGGTCCTCCTTCTTGACGGCGCGGAAGGCCGTGGGCGCGACGAAGAAAGTCTTCACCCGATGCTGCGCGACGACCCGCCAGATGGCGCCGGCATCCGGCGTCCGCACCGGCTTGCCTTCGTAGAGCACCGTGGCGCAGCCCTTGATGAGCGGGCCGTAGACGATGTAGGAGTGGCCCACCACCCAGCCTACGTCCGACGCCGCCCAATAGACATCGCCGGCTTGGCAGCCGTAGATGGCGCCCATGGAGTAGTTCAGGGCGACGGCATGGCCGCCGTTGTCGCGCACCACGCCCTTCGGTTTGCCCGTGGTGCCGGAGGTGTAGAGGATGTAGAGAGGATCCCAAGCGTCCACTTCCACCCAGCCGCAAGGTTCGCTGGCCGCTTCCCACTGCGCCCAGTCGAGGTCGCGCCCTTCGATCAGCGCGGCTTCGCACTGCCGGCGCTGGACGATCACCGCGTGCGCCGGTTTCGCGCGGGCAAGTTCGATGGCTTCGTCCAGCAGCGGCTTGTAGGGGATGACGGTCTCGAACTCGATGCCGCAGGAGGCGGAAAGCACCGCCTTGGGCTGGGCGTCGTCGATGCGCAGCGCCAGTTCCGGGGCCGCGAAGCCGCCGAACACCACCGAGTGGATGGCGCCGATGCGAGCGCAGGCCAGCATCGAGATGACAGCTTCCGGGATCATCGGCATGTAGACGATCACCCGGTCGCCCTGCTCGACGCCGAGGGATCGCAAGCCGCCGCCAACCCGAGCCGCCCGCTCGGTCAATTCGGCGAAGGTGAAGCGCTGGATCCGTCCCGTGACGGGCGAATCGTAGATCAGCGCCACATCGTCGCCGCGCCCGGCCTGCACATGGCGGTCCAAGGCCAGCCAAGCGGTGTTCAGCTTACCGCCGCGGAACCAGCGGTGGACGCCGTTGGCGTCCCGATCCAGGATGGAAGCGGGAAACTCGAACCAGTCGACGGCCTCGGCGGCGTCGCGCCAAAACGTTTCGGGATCGTCCAGGGACGCCCGATAGGCTTGCTCGTAGGTGCGGGCTTCCAAGCGCAGCTACGCCGTCCGCACGACGCCGCTCTGCTCCAGGGCATCGACGTCGTCGGCCATGCCGATCTCCGCCAGCACGGCGCGGGTGTCCTCGCCGGGAATCCGCGCCGGGTGGGAGACCCTGGCCTCGGTGCGGCTGAAGCGCGGCGCCGGCGCTGGCTGGGTGACGCCGTCCACCTCCACGAAGGTTTCGCGGTGGCGGTTGTGCGGGTGCTGCGGCGCTTCCAGGATGGACAGCACCGGCGCGAAGCACACATCGCTGCCTTCCATGACGGCGCACCATTCGTCGCGGGTCCTGGTTCGGAACACGTCGGCGAGTTCGGCCTTGAAGTCCACCCACTGCCGGGCATCCATCTGCGGACCGAAGCGATTGGCGTCGATGCCGGTCTTCTCCACCAGTTCGGCATAGAACTGCGGTTCGATGGCGCCGACGCAGACGTGCTTGCCGTCCTTGGTTTCGTAGGTGTTGTAGAAGTGGGCGCCGCCGTCGAGCATGTTCGAGCCGCGCTCATCCTTGAAGCCGCGTCCGGCCATGGAGAAGAACATGGCCATCAGCGCCGCGGCGCCGTCCACCATGGCGGCGTCGATCACCTGGCCCTTGCCGGAACGCGACGCTTCCAGCATTCCGCACACTAGCCCGTAGGCCAGCAGCATGCCGCCGCCGCCGAAATCGCCGATGAGGTTCAGCGGCGGCACCGGCTTGCCGCCGGGTTCGCCGATGGCGTGCAAGGCGCCGGCGAGGCCGATGTAGTTGATGTCGTGGCCAGCGGCATGGGCGATGGGGCCTTCCTGGCCCCAGCCGGTCATGCGGCCGTAGACAAGCTTCTCATTGCGCGCCAAGCACTCGTCGGGACCGAGACCGAGCCGCTCGGTAACGCCGGGCCGAAACCCCTCGAATAGCGCATCCGCGGTCTCGACGAGCTTGAGCACCACTTCGACGCCTGCCGACTGCTTCAAATCCACGGCCACGGAACGGCGATTCCGGGCCAGCACGTCGCGTCCCCGGTTGCGCGAGCCGCCCACTCGGTCGATGCGAACCACCTCCGCCCCCATATCCGACAGCATCATGCCGCAGAACGGTCCCGGCCCGATGCCGGCCAGTTCGATGACGCGAAACCCCTGCAATGGCCCCATGGCCGCCCCTCGTTCCAATGCTCTGCCGAGTGTAAACGAAGCCAGCGTGGATGGGCAGCGGCTGTTGGCGGTCGCCAAGGCCGATCCGGAATCGGAGGCGGCCGGACGAAACAGGAAACTCGGCATTCCGTCCTGAGCGTTCGCCGGCAGGCATGCGGCGCGGCAGTACCATGGTGTTTCATCGCTGCCTAGCTGCGTTCTCGCCGCGCTCCCGGAAAAGCACATACCGCGCTCCGGCCAGCCTCCGCAGCTATATTCCGGCCTGATGCCGAACAAGCGCCGGCATCCCATGATGGGGCCAGACCAACCCACCTCCACGCCTGCATTCCGACAGTCCATCGGGCCTCTACTCTTTTCAAAGCGGCCATGAATGCCGCAGAAACAGCCAGGATCGTCTAGGCGTCTCGTAGCGCCGCGGTCATCGGTTCATGGTTGGAGTGCAGGCGGCGAAGCCTGGCCAGCCTGATCGTACGCGAGCTCGAACACCACGCCGGTCATCCATCGCTTGAAGTCGTCGTTGTCCATGAACTGCTTGAAGAGTTCGGTGTCGTCCCTTATCACGTCCGACACGATTCGCAACAGCAACCTGTCGCGTTCGAAGCGCATGTTCTGCTCGTCCGATTTGCACCCTCACTAGAGGAATGCGAAAAAAGAACGCGAGTGTGCTACGAAAAACTCTGCGCACATGAATGTCTTGCGAAGAGAAGTCGAACGGCGGTTTGGATATTCCAACCTTTGCCGGAATCGTGCGGAATCAGACGGAATCCGGCGGAACGGCGCGGCCACCGCGCGATCCCGCGGCCTCAGCCGAGGGCGTCGACCAGGTATCGGGCGACGATGTCGCGGACGTCGGCCTCGTCGTCGGAGAGGCCGAGGAAGGGGCGGGCGGGAATGTCGCCCCAGGGAATGGGCGCGCCGCGCTTCATGGCGCCGAACGCCCCTTCGACGCGCCGAACTGGTGGGTGCCGGCGCGCTTGTCCGGCGAGCCGACCTCCACCTGGTCGCGCCCGGCGCGGTAGGCCAGGGTGCCGCCCAGGACGCCGCTCTCGGTGAGGACGCGGTCGGCGTTGCGCTCTTTGCGCCGCTTCGTCGCGTCGCTCAGGGGCCCAGGGCACGCCGTCCGGGACCTTCTCGTCGTCGAAGCGGTCGCGGGTGGTTCGCAGCGGGCGCTCGCCGACGTCGCGCATGAGCGGCGTCAGGTCGTGCCCGCGGCGACCAAGCGGTCGAGGGCCCGCCGGACCTCGGCGTCGTCGAACTCGACGCGGACGGTCGCGCCGGGAACGGTCAGGCCTTCCGGCCGCCGTCTCCGGCGGCGTTCTCTCCGTCCTCGGGCCTGCCGTGGAGTTCCAGGGCGCGCTCGTGGTCGTGCTCCCGGGGGACGAAGTCAGACAGGTCGCCGGCGAGCAGGACCTCGTCGTCGCCCTCGACCGGCAGGTCGAAGATGGACTCGTAGCCGGCCTCCGCCAGGGCGGCGTTGACCTCCGCCTCCGACCGCATCTTGTCGGCCAAGTACCTTCCGCCCTTGGTCAGCTCCTCGTAGGGAACGGTGGGTGTCGCGAGCATGCGCCAGCGCTCCTCGCCGAACTCCGCGACGTACTGCTCGTCGGTCAGGGTTCGCCTGCCCTTCTCGTCCCAGACTTCGATCTCAGCCATCGTCGACCCCCTCGAGTTCGATCTCCACGATCCCGCCCCGCCTCTCGCGCTTCAGCACGCGGAACCGCGTTCCGGCCCTGAACAGCACCTCGCGCTCGGACGGATAGCGGGAGAGCCTGTCGATGCGCTTCCCGTGCAGGCTGCGGATCGTGAACCGCACGTTGCCGCCGAAGCCCCGGCCCACGCTCGCGCTGGTGAACGCGGCCTCGGTCACGACGGAACCCGGAACGTAGCCTGCGATCTCGTTCGGGGTCAGCGTGGTCCCGCGCTTCAGTCCCCTGGCCGAATGGTCCGGGAGCCGGTCGAGGGCGTCGTTGAGCGTGCGGCGATACTCGCGTTTCTGAACGCGGTGTCTTCCGCTACGCGAGAAGGGATGGTCTCGGTGACGAGTTGCCGGACGCGGTCGGCGTGTTGCCAGTCGATGTCGCCGAAACGTTCGTTGAAGACCTTGAGGATGTTCGACAGGTGGTCTGTTTCCGGCTCCGAGCGCTGGCCGCCGGCACGGGGTCGATTTCGGCATCCTCGTCCGGCAGCGCGAGTTTCCGCACGGCCTTCTTTTCCACCCGGTAGCTGTTCATGTCGATGGCATCAAGGATGCCTCTGCGCATCCCCGCTGTCCATCACATCCCCCACACGGTCACCGTTCCGTCGTCCATGGACACTTCGCGCCGGAATATCTTCTCCGCCCACGGCCGCCCGTCGTCGCGGTCGAAGACCACCAGATGTCCGGCTTCCGCGCCGCAGCGATCCATGTAGCCTAAGGTCTGCCGGACGCCTTCGGCGACGGTCCGCTCCAGCCCCTTGTGCCGCAGCTTGCACTCGACGACGAACCGGCGCGTTCGTTCGCCTTGGGGCCAGACGACCAGCAGGTCGGTGCGTCCCCGGCCCAGGCCGTATTCGCGCTCGATGCGGCCGCCGCTGTTGACGACGCGCTGCAGGAACGCCTGCAGCAGCAGCTGCGGCCCCGCCTCCCGGTAGCCGAAGCGCGCCACCCAGTGCTCCGAGTGCTCGCGGAAGAACCGCTGGAAGGCTTCGAGCAGCTTGGGCACATCCAGGCCGCCGCCGGCGTCCATGTACCGGGACGGCCCCTGCTCTAGCGAGCGTTGCGCGGCGTAGGCGAGCTCGCGGGGAATGACCTCGGCGTATATGGGGTTGGCGATGCGCAGCAGGTCGTCGTCGGCGGCGATCAGGCCCAGGTCCTGGACGTACTCGATGTCTTGCGCGGACATGTTTTCCTTCCGACTCTCGTCGCCGCTCAGCATCGGCTCGACCACGCGCCGCACCCGGCCCTCGCGCAGCTTGTCGGCGAGCTGGTCCAGGTGCGTCTCCCGGCGCTGGACGATTGCTTCCCGGGCCTCCAGGATGTCGTCGGCGGCGACGGGGCGGTCGCGCTCGCGAACGGCTCCGTCCTCGAAGCAGACCTCGGCGGCCAGCGCGTTCACCAGCCAGGGCTGGCCCCGGGTCTGCGTCCACACCGCGTCCAGGGCTTCGGGCGAGAACGCCTGGCCAGTCTCTGCGACGTGCTGGGCGAGCAGCGAGCGCGTTTCGTCTTCCGAGAAGTCGCCCAGGCGCAGCGACCGGGCCTTGACGTTGAAGGCGCTGCCGCCCAGCACCATGCCGCCGGCGGCGCTGGAGCGGATGCGGTAGTCTCGCACGTCGCGGACGCCGCACAGCACCAAGCTCTGCGGAAAGCTGGAGGGACGGCGGTCGTAGCCGGAGCGGAGCTGGCGCAGCACGGAAACCAGCGTGTCGCCGACCAGGGCGTCGATCTCGTCGACCAGCAGCACCAGGGGGGGCCGGTCCGCTCGCGCCCAGCGGGCCAGCGTCTCGCGCAGCGCACCGTCCGGACCGAACTGGTTGAGAATGCCGGGCCAAGCTGCGGCCGGGAACTCGTCGTCCAGAGTCTCCTGCGCTCGAGATCCCAGTTCGCCGAGAATCGTGCGCATCGCTCTCTCGACGTTTTCGCGTGACGCCTGCCCGGCCTCGATGTTGACGTACACGCAGCGGTAGTCGCCCTGCTCCCCGCTGTTGAGCAGGTCGCGCAGCGCCAGCAGGACGGAGGTCTTGCCCGTCTGCCGCGGTGCGTGGAGGACGAAGTAGCGTCTGGCGCGGACGAAGGAGAGCACTTGGTTCAGGTTCACGCGGCCGAGCGGCGGAACGCTGTAGTGCCAGTCCGCTCGCACGGGGCCTTCGGTGTTGAAGAATCGCATGGCCGCAGTATCGCACCGCCTGTCGGGAGAAGCGATGGCGACCACGCGCAGCCGACGAGGGCATGTCCAGCCACCGAGCCCAGGGCGCCGCCACTGCCGCCGAGCGGCCAGCTCGGAACGGAATCACCAGGGCGGGTCGATCTGGATCGACCGGTAGCGAGCCAGTTTGAACCCGTGTCGTCGTGCTGCACCGCATAGTCGCAAGATGCAGGAGGATGGAACGCTGTGGCACCCGTAGCGGCTTGGCCAATCCAATGTCGAACCGACCCGCTGCCGATTGACCCCTTGCCTTAGCGGACACTGGGAATTGCGGTAGACTTCGGCTTTGATATACGACAGCGCAAGGAGCGGTGGGTGCGCGTAACCCGTTTCTTCACGACGCCGGATGGCGGCTCCGCCTTCGACGAGGTGGAGGTTCCCCTATCGTCTTCGGCCGCGGATGCCTGGGGCAACGAACTGCGGTTCAGCGAGCCGTTCGCGTCCCCGGCGGTGCGCATCTTCGAGGCGCCCGCCGGGGCATTCCAGGACTGGCACAACGCCCCCCGACGCCAGCTCTGCGTCATGCTTGCCGGCATCTGGGAGATCGGCACCAGCGACGGCCGCAAGCGGCGCTGGGGGCCGGGCGAAGCATTCCTGCCAGACGACGTGGACGGCCAGGGCCACACCAGCGAAGTGATCGAAGGTCCCGTGCGCATGGTGTTCGTGCCGCTGCCCGACGATGTCGACGTCGATGCTTGGCGGGTGGCGTGAGGCAGCTGTGTTCGACCCTATCGCCACCCGCATCGACTTGGCTCTTGCCGCGATGAATGCCGAGCCGCCGGCCGATACGTCCGAACTCGACGCCTTGTTCGCCAAGCTGCGCACCGCCGGCAATCCCCGAGAACGAGAGCAAACGGAGCAGCAGATCTGGACAGTCTGGTGCGCCCACGAGCACGAAGCCGCGGCGCGAGCCATGGAGACCGCTATCCGGGCCATGGAAGCGGGCGATCTCGCCCGCGCCGGAGAGACCTTGGATGCCATGGTCGAGCATTGGCCCGATTGGGCGGAAGCCTGGAACAAGCGAGCGACGCTGCGCTTCCTGGAAGACCGCGACGAAGACAGTCTGGACGACATCGCCCGCACCTTGGAACGGGAACCGCGTCACTTCGGCGCCCTGAGCGGCCTAGGCCAGATCTGTCTGCGTGCCGGAGATCTCACCTCCGCGCTGCTGGCCTTCGAGCGCGTACTGGCCCTGGATCCCGCCGTCGAGGAAGTGCGTCAAGCCGTCGGCGTGCTGCGCAAGAAAACCAATCCCGTCGTTCACTGATCCGGCAACCGGGTCGATAAAAATGGGAACTATATGCTTGACGGTCTCGACGACGTTCGGGATGTGGAAGCGGCCGCCAGGGCGTGGACGCTCTTGGCACCGGCCATGCGCGATTCGGCCGCCGCGACTGGCGTACATGAATCCTATCGTCATCCGCTGCCGGAATCCTCTTGCATGCGGATCTCATAAAAATCGCCGGCCACGAGGGGCAGGCGGCAGCCCTTTCGGAATCGAAGCCTAAGAATCATTCCATATTCGCATTCGCGGAGATGATGCCATGCGTCTCGAACATGCCAACCTGAGCGTCCGCGATGCCGACGCCATGACGCGCTTCCTGCAAGCGGTCGCTCCCGACTTCCGCATCCGGGGCCGCGGCCGGGACGGCAGAGGCAGGCCGTGGCGCCACGTCGGCAACGACGACTGCTACATCGCCCTGCAATCCGTCGCCGGCGGCGACGTCCGAACGCCTTACGGCGACACGCCGGGTCTCAACCACATCGGCTGGGAAGTGGACAGCATCGATGAACTCGAGGCGCGCCTGCGGGATGCCGGATACCCGCCCAACCTGCGCGTGGACGACCATCCGGCTCGACGGCGGCTGTATTTCTACGATCCTGAAGGCAACGACTGGGAATTCGTCGAGTACCGCACCGACGACCCGCGCCAGCGCAACGACTACGAGGACCACGAGAAAGGCGGCTGACCGTCTCGGGCCTGCCGTTTCCCACCGGCCGAGCGCCCTGCCGCCGACGCGCCGCGACACCCGGAAGGGCCGCTCTCCGGCGGCATGTCTCGAACCACCTGCCGAGGACAAGGCGGATTCCCGCAGCGCGAGGTGCGCCGCCGATGCAATCGCCAGTGCGACAGCGCCAGCGAGATTCCGCCGCAGACCAACGAGGCGCGTGACGACAGCGGGCCGAGCGGACGTGCGACGCCTTCGTGCAAAGGCGTCGCGTCGGCAAGTCCGGCTCAAGGATCAACTTTCTCGGCGCCCAGACAGCGGCTTGGTTTGGATCCGCGTCGCCGGGCCGCGCCCTTGGACTGCAAGAGGCGGAGACAGGGACGGACTGCCGGCCGCTGCATAGAGCGGGGGCGCGACGGCGCGGGCTGCCAAGGGGAGGGCAAGCGCGCGGAGAACCGCGACGCGGCGGTGCAGTGGGAGGTCGCTATGAAGGCCGGCAAGCGCCGGCTGCCGGACAAGGCGGGAGCGCAGGCGGCGGCGAGGCACAAGGCGTCGGTTCGGGCGAAGGCGGAGCATCCGTTCCTGTATGTGAAGCGCCGCTTCGGCGACGCGAAGGGCGCGACCGGGGCTGGCGAAGAACACCCAGCGCACACCGTGCTGCTCGGGTTCTCCAACCTCCTTGTCGCCGGGCGCTGCGCCGTCGCCTGACGCGAGGCCGATCCGCCCGAGCCGCTCGCCGGGGCGGCGAGGACGGTCGGCGCGGGCGTCGCACTCTCCATTTCCCGGCACGAAAACACGATCCCGATGGTCTCTGCCGTCTCGCCCATGCGCCAGACAACCCGTATGCCCGGAAACTCGGCTTGTTCAGACATTCCCTAGAAGGCCCAGCGCAGGCCGGCTTCCACGGTTCGTCCGGGCAGGGGCGCCAAGTCCTTGATGTAGGACGAATGATGGCGCTGCTCGGCGTCGGTCAGGTTGCGCACATGCAGGAACACCCGGGCATCGCCGGCGCCGGCGTTCAGATCGGCGCCGAAGTACAGCCGCACATCGTCGTAGGCATCCGTCGGCAGTTCGAAGTCCGCCGGAGCATCCTGTTCGGCGACGCGCATGTAGTCCACCGACGCCGCCAGCCCTTGGCGCTGCCATTCCAGACCGATCCCGTAGCGGGAGGGCGGCAGGCGGGGAGCGCGGTCGTTGCCGGATACGTCGAGTTCCGCCGCCACGGTGTCGAACATCGCGGTAGCGGCCAGAGTGCCGCCGCTGAATTCGGCGAGGGTCAGCTGGCCTTGCAGATCGATGCCGCGGTAGACCGCGTCGCTCTGTCCATAGCGCATGACCGGCAGGCCGTCTGCCATCGCGCCGGTGGCGAACGAGTAGATGTAGTCGCGGAACGAGGTTGCATAGGCAGTGGCCGACAGCGAGGCCCGCCGGCCGCCCCAAGCCAGCGTCGCGGCCAGATTGAGCGCGCGTTCGGCGTCGAGGCCGGGATCGCCCAGCTCGAAGCTCTGGCTGGCCAGATGCGGGCCGTCGGAATACAGCTCCTCGGCGATGGGCGCCCGGGACGAGTAGCCGCCGTGGAGTCCGAGCAGGGCATCGTCCAGCGGCGCCACCAGCCCGACGGAGGCGGACAGCGTGGTGAAGTCGGCGTCGTCATGCGCTACGGCTTGGTGTCGGATGCGTTCCAAGCGGGCGCCGAACTCCAGGTCGAAGTCCTCGAAGGAGCGCTCGCCCAGCCAAAACGCGGCAACGGAAGACGTATCCACCGGCGGCACGAAAGCTTCCTCGCCGATGGCGGAGAACTGCCGGTTGCCGAACTGGGCGCCGAGCACGCCGTCAAAGCCGTCGCCGTCGTTCTCCGTCAGCTCGATACGCCCCTCGAAGGACTCGTTGGCGAACACCGTGCCGATGTCGCCGCCGGGTTCGATTTCCGCGTGTTCGTAGTCGTTGATGCCGAGACGGACGTTGAGGCTGTCGAATGCTGCGAACGGATTGCGCCGCGCGGCCTCGAAATCGATGCGGGTCTGCTCCAGGTCCAAGGTTACGTTGCCCTCTTCCTCCTCGTGCTCGCCTTCTTCATGGCGTTCTTCGTCTTCGTGATGGCCGTGGCCGCCGGGCAGGCCGTAGTCGTAGCGCAACGTGCTGATCGACACGCCAGCGAAGCCGTCGTCGCCGGTCCAGGAAACGCCTATCGCGCCGCCGCTGCCCTCCACGCCGCTGCCCGGCAGACGACCGAAGGCTTCTTCGTCCTCGCCGTGCTCCTCGTCCTCGTCGTGATGGGCTTCCTCCTCCGCTTCTTCGGCGGCGTGCAAACGCGCCGACTCCGCGAATCCGGGGATGTCGTACTCGTCTGCGCGGCGATGGAAGGCGTCGAGATGCCAGGCGACGCGGCCGCCGCCGTCGAGGCGAAAGGCGGCGTTGGTTTCTCCGCCGTTGTCCGCCCGGCGCAGTTCGGCTCTGCCGCTCAGACGTTGCGGACGCTGGTGGGGAATGCGCCCGGTATGCACGTCCACCACGCCGCCAATGGCGCCGGTGCCGTAGAGCAGTGTGCTCGGGCCTTTAAGCACTTCCACCCGTTCAGCCAGGAACGGCTCCACCGCCACGGCGTGGTCGGGGCTAAGAACGGAAGCGTCCATGGCATCGATGCGGTCTTCCATGATGCGCACCCGGGCGCCGCTCAAGCCGTGGATCACGGGCCGCCCGACGGCGGCGCCGAAGGTGGCGGAATGGATGCCGGGCTCGGCACCGACGGTGGCACCGATGCTGCCTTGCCGCCTTCGTTCCAGGTCGTCGCCTGCGAGCACTGTCGCCGGTTGCGACAGGCCCTCGCCCGACAGCGGGTGGGCGATGACGGTCAATTCTTCGATCCGATCTCGTTTGGCGCCCGGCTCCGGCGCGGATTCGGTTTCTTCTGCGATCAGGTGCGCCGATGCCAGCAGCAGCGCTGCCGCGGCGAGTTTTCTTAGCGGTGTCATGTCTTCTCCTTAATGCACTGGCGTGTGCTGGCGCGCGTACGCGACAGCGTTGCGCCGGGACGATTCGCCCGGCGGCATGAGCGTCAGCGGAGAAGGGGCGGGCCTCGCGGCAGTCCGGGTCGGGCAGGAGCGGCGAGCGCCGGGCGCGCCACGGCTGTCGTCGAGCGGCAGTCAGCGCATTCCGACGGCAGTTCGAAGCGGCCTTCGACCAAGCCGCTCTCGTCGCTGCCGACGGCGCAGAGGGAACAGGGAACGTCGCTATCGTCGGCATGGACATGGGCGGCGGCGACATTGGCAATGGCGAGCAGCGCGAGCAGCGCCGCCAAGGCGAGCGTCCGTGCCGGCGCGGCAGTCCGCGCCGCCACAGTCGGCCTTGCCCAGATCTCAGGCATGGGCAACGGGCCTGTGCGATCGTGCGTTCGAGATCATGGCGACATGGTACTGGCTACAGGGTTCGATATGGCCAGGGACTCATCCAGCACGGGATGGCAGCACCACGGTAATCCGCGATAGCGCGGTGGCCAGTCCGGCTTGGTTCTCGTTGTAGACCTCGAGTTCCGCCAGATGTTCGTCCCCGGCAACGCGCTTGCGTACCACTTTGCCGAACACCGTATTGGTGTCGCCGACGATGTTGGGATGGCGCACCCGGGTCTCCATGCGCTTGAGCGTACCGTCGTCGCCCATCCAGTCCGTCGCCATCTGCGCCAGCCAGCATACTCGCTGCGGGCCCCAGTCGAATTGCCCCGGCATGTTGCGCCGGTTGCGGGCGTGGTCGGCATCGAAGCGGCCACCGCCGCCCAGGTCCTTGGATTCCTCGGCTTCCAGCGCCGCCCGCGGGCTGCGGCCGGTGCCCACCACGCCGTGGGTGAACAGGAACAGTTCCGTTACCGTATAGGTGCCCTTGTGCAGCGGCGGCATCTCCTCGCCTTCGGCCACGTCTTCGAAGTAGCGGGTTTCCTTGCCGCGTCGTTGGCGCTCGAACACCAATGGATCCGGGGATTCCTCGATCACTTGCGTCTTCTTCTCGCGGTCGTAGCGCATGGTTCGGCCGCCGCCGAGATTCTGGTAGCGCGCCATGAGGGTGGTCTTGGCGGCCACCAGTTCCTGGCGCTGATTATGATAGAGGATGCGCGCCTCGCAGAGCACGAAGTCGCCGATGCGGTCGCTGTGCTTGCGGTGGATATCGACGATCTCCTCGGTGGCGGAGATGCGATCGCCGGGCCAGATGGTGTTGTGGAAGTCGATGGCGCCGCCGGCGTAGTTCATGGGAAAGCGGCTCGACGACAGCCGCCGCCCGTCGATGGTGCCGTTGATGGCCAGGGCGATGCCGAGGCTGGCGCCGTAGATGAAGATCGGCGGCGCGACGATGGAGCCGAAGCGGCTTTCGGCAGCGTGGTTTTCGTTGCGATAGAGCGGGTTGTAGTCGCCGACGCCGTCGCCGAAGCGCCGGATGTTGTCCAGGCTCGCCTCGCGACTGCCTCGCGGCGGCATGACGTGGCCGACGCCGGCGCGGTATTCGGCCTCGAACTCGTCCAGGGTGGTGATGGGTGCGGGTGTCGCCATCGATTCTTCTCCAAGGTCGGAGCAAACCTGTCGAACAGCGCATTATCGACACAACGGGCGCCGAAAGCTATACCCTACCAAGGTCATCATTTAGGAGGGAGGAACGATGGCGACGTTGAATCTGAACGTAAACGGCCAGCCGCGCCAACTGACCGACTTGGACCCGTCCACGCCCCTGCTGTGGGTGCTGCGCGACGAGCTGGGCCTGGTCGGCGCCAAGTTCGGCTGCGGCATCAGCCAGTGCGGCGCCTGCACCGTGCTGCTGGACGGCAAGCCGGTGCGATCCTGCTCGCTGCCGGCCACTGCCGCCGAGGGCGAGATCACCACCATCGAGGGCCTCGCCGGTGCGAACGGCGAGTTGAACGCGGTGCAGCAGGCTTGGGTGGACTTGGACGTGGCCCAATGCGGCTATTGCCAAGCAGGCCAGATCATGGCCGCCGAAGCCCTGCTGCGCACCAACCCGAATCCCAGCGACGACGACATCGATCGCGCCATGGAGGGCAACCTGTGTCGCTGCGGAACCTACCTGCGCATCCGCTCGGCGGTGAAGACTGCGGCGGTGGATGCCGCAGCGGCCAGTCGAACAGCGGAGGAGCGGACATGAGCGCATTGAGCTACCGGGGCATCCACGAAACCTTCGCCGAGGTCAACGGCGACACCGCGCTTGCCGCGCCTGGGCGCATCGTCAAGCTGGGCCGCCGCCAGTTCTTGCGGCTGACCGGCGTCGCGGGCGGCGGTCTCATGCTGGCGTGTACGCTGCCTTCCTGCAGCGAGGAGCCGTCGCCGAAGCAGGCGGTGGCCAACGACGGCACCTTGCAGCCCAACGGCTTCCTGCGCATAGACGCCTCGGGCATCCTGCTGTTCGCCAAGAATCCGGAAGTGGGCCAGGGGGTGAAGACTTCGCTGCCCATGATCGTCGCCGAGGAGCTGGACGCCGCCTGGGAGGACGTGCGCGTCGACCAGTCGCCCATCGATCAAGACACCTACGGCCCCCAGTTCGCTGGCGGCTCGATGTCGATTCCCATGAACTGGGACCGGCTTCGCTACGCCGGCGCTACCGCCCGGGCCATGCTGGTAGGGGCCGCGGCAGCCCGGCTGGGGGTTCCCACCGCCGAGCTGACTACCGGCGACAGCCATGTGATTCACGAGCCCAGCAATCGTCGCCTCGCCTACGTCGAGCTGGCCGCCGAGGCCGCCGCCATGCCGGTGCCCGAGCCAGATTCGCTGAAACTCAAGAGCCGGGGCGACTATCGCCTGCTCGGGTCGCGCATTACCGGCGTGGACAACGAGGCGCTGGTGCGCGGCGAGCCGCTGTTCGGCATCGACCAGTCGGTGCCGGGCATGAAGTACGCCACCTACCAGAAGTGCCCGGCCATCGGCGGCGTGGTGAAGGCCGCCAACCTCGACCAGATCAAGGCCATGCCGGGCGTGCAGGACGCCTTCGTGCTGGCCGGCAACGGCAACGCCATGGAACTGCTGCCGGGCGTCGCCGTGGTGGCCGACTCCACCTGGGCGGCGATCCGCGCCAAGCGAGCGCTGAAGATCGACTGGGACGAGAGCGACGGCGCCAAGGACAGCTGGAGCGAAGCCGTGGCCACGGCACAGCGCCTGCGCAGCCAGCCGGATGCCGAGCGTGTCGTCGACCAAGGCGATGCGGATGCGGCGCTGGCGGCGGCAGACAAGCGCCTGGAAGCATTCTATTCCTACCGCTTCGTCAGCCATGCCCAGCTGGAACCGCAGAACTGCACCGCTTCCTTCCGCGACGGCGCCATCGAGCTGTGGGCGCCCACCCAGACCCCAGGCAGCGGCATCCGCGCTGTCGCCAACGTGCTCGACATCGACCCGGCCAAGGTCGCCGTTCACCAGACCCGCTGCGGCGGCGGCTTCGGACGACGCCTCTACAACGACTTCATGTGCGAAGCGGCGGCGATTGCCAAGCGCGCCGGCGTACCGGTGAAGTTGCAGTGGACGCGGGAGGACGACATGGCCTACGACCTGTTCCGCGCCGGCGGCTTCCACCAGCTGGCCGGGTCCCTGGACGGCGACGGCAAGGTCAGCGGCTGGCGCG
Source organism: Pseudomonadales bacterium (assembly GCA_963422285.2). Lineage (GTDB taxonomy): Bacteria > Pseudomonadota > Gammaproteobacteria > Pseudomonadales > Azotimanducaceae > VXYL01. The sequence goes on from CAXXJO010000001.1 coordinate 899,786, forward strand.
ACCGCTTCGTCACCTTCACCAACGACGGCGAACGTCCAGTGAGCGGCGGCGGCTTGGGCCCGGGGGTGTTTCCCGCCGGCCTGATCGCCAACGTGCGCGTGGAACAGACGGCGCTGCCCTGGAAGAACCGCTGCGCCGCTTGGCGAGCGCCGGGTTCCAACGTCTTCGGCTTCGTGGTGCAGAGTTTCCTGCACGAGCTGGCGGCAGCCGCCGGGCGCGATCACTTGGAGGTCTTGCTGGAAGTCCTTGGCAAGCCGCGTTGGATGAAGGAGGGCGATCCCCATTCTCTGCACACCGATCGGGCCGCCGGCGTCGTCAAACTGGCTGCGAAGAAAGCAGGCTGGGGACAGCAGCTGCCGGCGGGGCGCGGCTTGGGCTTGGCGTTCTACTTCAGCCACGCCGGCCACATCGCCGAGGTGGCGGACGTGAGCGTCGATGCCAACAGGAAGATCAAGGTACACAAAGTGACCGTGGCGGCGGATGTCGGTCCCATCGTCAACCTGAGCGGCGCCGAGAACCAAGTGCAGGGTTCCGTGGTGGACGGGTTGTCCACCATGCTCGGCTTGTCCGTCACCTTCGAGAACGGCCGGGTGCAGCAGTCCAACTTCGACCAGTACCCGATGCTGCGCCTGCCGGCCGCGCCCGAAGTGGACGTGCACTTCATCGCCAGCGACTTTTCGCCCACCGGCCTGGGCGAGCCGGCGCTGCCGCCGCTGGCGCCGGCGGTCTGCAACGCCATCTACTCCGCCACCGGCCACCGCATCCGCACCCTGCCCATCAGCGAGGAGGGATTCACGGTATAGTTCAGCCGTTCTCCGCGATGCGTCCAGCAGACTTCCAGCGGACGCATCGTGAGCGCGCGGCATCAAGGCGGCCATGCTTGGTCCCCATGCGCAAGCGCCTCAAGGAAATCCCATGAGCGAATGGTTCGACAGTCTTTCTGCTTTGCAGCAGACGCTGTTCGTGATTGCGCTGTTCTCCACCGGGGTGTTCGCCATCCAAGTGCTGTTCACGCTGTTCGGCATCGGCGAGGCGGACGAAGCGGATCACGACCAAGGCGCCATCGCGGACGATGTGGGCGGCGGCAGCGGCATTCCGTTCGGCGACATCTTCACTATCCGCAACGGCGTGTCGTTCCTCATGGGCCTGTCCTGGGGCGGCCTGATGGCCTACGACTGGGGCCTCACCCACCCGTTCCCGGTGTTTCTGGTGGGCTTTGTCCTCGGCTCGGTATTCGTCGGCATCAACATGGGCCTGCTGGCGCTGCTGTCGATGCTCAAGCACGAAGGCAATCTTCATGTCGAGAATGCCATCGGCCGGCAGGGCACCGTCACCTTGTCGATACCCGAGGGCAGGATGGGAGTCGGCAAGGTGAGCGTTTCGGTGCAGGGTCGGCTGCTGGAGTATCACGCCATCACCGATGGCGGCCCCTTGACACGCAGTTCGTCGATCACCGTGGTCGGCTTGTCCGGCAGCCAGCTCGTCGTCGCAGGAAGCTGAACTCGCGCCAACAAGACACAGGAGGAACTGTCGTGCTCAACACCTTCATCGTCATCGGCATCGCGGCGATCCTGTTCATGGTCGCCGTCATCGCCGCCATCCGCCGCATCCGAACCTGTCCATCGGACAAGGTGCTGGTGAAGTACGGCCAAGTAGGCGGCGATCGCATGGCCAAGGCCATCCACGGCGGCACCACCTTCGTCTGGCCAGTCGTTCAGGGCTACCGCTACCTGGATCTGACCCCCATGACCGTGGACATCGACCTGCGCGGCGCCCTGTCCAAGCAAAACATCCGCGTCAACGTGCCGTCCCGCTTCACCTTCGGCATCGGCACCATTCCGGAACTGATGAACAACGCCGCCGAGCGGCTGCTGTCCCTGGACACCCGGCAGATCGAGGAGACCGCCAAGGACATCATCTACGGCCAGCTGCGAGCCACCATCGCCATGATGGACATCGAGGAAATTAACGGCGATCGGGAGAAGTTCGAGTCCCGCGTGTTGGAGAACATCGAATCCGAACTCACCAAGATCGGTCTGCGTCTGATCAACGTCAATATCTCCGACATCACCGACGAATCCGGCTACATCGCGGCCCTCGGCCAGCGGGCCGCGGCGGAAGCGGTGAACAAGGCCAAGGTGCAAGTGGCCCAGCAGGAGCGCGACGGCGCCGTGGGTTCCGCCCAGGCGGAGCAGGAACAGCGCATCCAGGTGTCGGACGCCAACGCCAAGGCGGTCACCGGCGAGAACCAGGCCCGGGCCGTGGAAGCGGCGTCGGGCGCCGACCTGCGCGAAGCCCAGGCCGAGGCCAAGCGGCGCGGCGACGCCGCCGAGTCGGTCAAGCATGCCGCCGCCGAGCAGGAGGGCTATGTCGCCGAGAAAGAGGCGGAAGTCGCTCGCGCCGATCGCGACCGCGCGCGGGAATACGCCAATATCGTGGTGCCGGCGGAGATCGAGCGGGATCGGGTGCGCACCGAGGCCGAGGGCGAAAAGCAGAAGGATGTGCTCGCCGGCGAAGCCGAGGGCGAAGCCATCCAGGCCCGGCTGGCCGGCGAAGCCTTGGGCCGCATGGAGATTCTCACCAAGATGGCCGAGGGCTTCCAGGCGATTGTCGCCGCTGCCGACCGGGATCCGGACAAAGCCGCCCGCTTGATGATCGTCGACAAGCTGGAACAGATCGCCGAGGTGCAGGCCAGCGCCATCAGCAACATCGACTTTGAGAAAGTGGTGGTCTACGACAACGGCAACGGCAACGCGGTAGGCAACTTCCTCAGCGGTCTCACCCAGGCGCTGCCGCCCTTCCATGAAGTGGCGAAGATGGCCGGCATCGAGCTGCCGGAGTTCCTAGGCGAGATGGCGAAGGACGGCGCGCCGACTCCGGCCCCGAAGCAGGCACCTTCGGTGATCGAACAAACGCGGAAGCAGGTTGCACCGCCGCCGCCAGCAGACTGACGGCGACCTTGAAACGGGATATCCACGGCATCGAGGTCGCTGGCCTTGACCTCGATTCCGAGACTCGTTGCGGCCACTACGCCGGACCGCACGACATCATCGCCTTGAAGTTCAAATGCTGCGGCGACTGGTATCCGTGCATCCACTGCCACCGCGCCTTGGCCGGCCACGACGTGGTGCTCTGGCCGGTGGCGGAACGCGATCAACGCGCCGTGTTGTGCGGCGTCTGCGGACATCGGCTGCGCATCGCCGACTACCTGGACTGCGCTTCCGTCTGCCCGTGCTGCACCGCCGTCTTCAATTCCGGCTGCGCCTTGCACCATCCCCTCTATTTCGAAATGAAGAGCCCGGTCTGATATCCGCGCGACCGTGGGCATCGGCCCCGCCGCGGCAACCTCGGTTCGTCGGACAGTCTGGCGACTCGGTTAAGATGCATTCCCGTTGTCGTTCAGGTTGCCGGAGTCTCCTTGTATGGCTCCTTCCTGTTGCTGCTGTTGCGCCGCGGCAGGCCTCGGCCGGGATTCTCCCGCCCAGCGCCGACTCCCGCCTCGCGGTATTGTAAAAACGGCCTCATTCACCGAGATATTCCCTCCGGCTCGCAATAGAGCGAGGAGCGCCCGATCGACAGCACGCGACATTGCCGGATCAGGCTCGGCACCGGGTGATCCCGCGCAACCAGCGCCCGCCGCGCCGACTGGCCCCGCGAGACAAAAAAAATCCCGATCCACAATCTACTCCCCGATCTTCGCGTGACGCTCGCGATCCTCGCTCTCATGATCCCGGCGCCGGCGCTCGACACTGTTGGAGAACACCCCGCCAAGACTCTCGATCGCCTGCCGCTTCCATGTGCCCACCTAGTTCGGGTGAACCTAGTGCCGCGAGGCGGACTGCCGAAGCGCGCCCTGGGCAATCTTCGTCTTCTGCTCTCCTGAAAGCATCCGGCGCCTGCTGCTCATCCGCATCCCTCCGTCAGGCGGTGGCATACACCTTAGCGACCTGTCCGATCTCCCGAGGCCAACTCACATAGACCGCGCAGGTCTGCAGCCGCACGGTCGTACCACTCGGCGCTGCGAAAGCAGCCCCCCCTGCGTCTGGCGCCTCCGCAGAGCCGTCGATACAGATCGGGGTCCTCCAGCACTCGCTCGATCGCGGCCCACAACGCTGCGACGGAGCGGGGTTCCACAAGCAGCCCGTTCTCCTCGTGCTCGACGAGCTCGGAAACGCCGCCCCATTTGGCGGCGACGACGGGCAGACCGCACTGAAAGGCTTCGAGAATGGCGCCGGGGTAGCCTTCGTATCTGCAATAGCTGGGAAACAGCAGCAGATCGTGTTCGCTCAGCACATGCGGCACCTCGGCCGGCCCGAGAACGCCGCCATAGGTCGCCCTGGGGTGACCCTCGAACAAGGAAAAGTCCGTGTCGGACATGCGCGGACCGAAGACGTGGAGGTGACAATGCTCGGGCAGACAGCGGCAAGCATCGAGTGCTTCGGCCAGTCCCTTGTCCATGTGCAATTGGGCCATGAAAACCAGTTTCCTCACCGTCTCGCGCCCGCCCGCCGCCGGCGCATCGACGTTCCTCGTATTGGGAAACCAGCGAAAGTTGGCCAGATTGCCGAACTCCCGGTGCAACTGCTGTGTTTCGACATACACCAACGCGCTGCGCATCCAGGTTCGATCCGCCAGCCAGCGGGTCAAAGCGCCGTAGTTCCGATAAATCGCACCCAGGCCGGAACCGGAGAACCGCAGCACCAGGGGGCGACGTGCGATCTTGCAGATGATCCAGAGGGGCGAGGCTGCGATCAGCGCCGAATAGGGGGCTATGACGAGGAACACGAGCCGGCAGCGCCGGATCGTCTTCACGACTCCCCACAGCACCCGCATGAACCTTGCGAGGCGAATGGCCCCTACTTTCCACGGGGGCAGATTGGTCACGCTCCCCGACGTGTCGAGGACATCCAGCTCGAAACCCCGCCCGCGCAGTGCAAGGACCGACTCCGCAGACAGAACTTTGTTGCCTCCGATCACATCGGTAGCCGACGGCCTGGCTCCCGGCAGGGGCCCGATCATCAGGACCTTCGGCTTGTGCTGTTCGTTCACCATCGACTTCGTTCCCTGGCATCAAGTGGCGGATTTCTTCTCGGCCCATGGTCCAGCACGGATCGACTGGCTGTCCACAGAAAACGCAAGTCGCTGCATCTACGTCGGGAGCCAAGCAATTCGAGCGGCCAGGGGTGGCTCGCCAGCTTCGCCTGGCACCACAACCTTCGCTATGAGAGGCAGGCGATGAACCAACGATTCATCCATAGCGCCGCACGATCCGACAGCATATCGCCTCCGCAGGCTGAGTTTCAGGGCAATCAGGAATTCGATTGTCCTGATGGCCTCGCATGAATGTCTACCTAGTCGGATGGGCATCGCTCACTCTTGAAGTCGTCGCTTTCTGGAAAGTGCGACATGGAGCGAGTTCCAGAGGTAGGTGGCGTCCCTGCGACGGGGCAGCCAGAGAGACGGCAAAGACAGCCCGGTGGCGCGGTGGAACACGAAGGCGAGAAACACGATCCGGGCAAACACTCCCGCGGTTATCCCCCAGGCCACGCTGTGGACGCCGAGCGTCGGATACAGCGCCAGACAGATCGCTATATTGACGACCAAGCTCAGCCACAAAGCCGAGGAGCAGACTCCCGGACGGTCGCTGCCTGTGAAGTAAGCCACGAATATGTTCGACCCGGCATAGGCGACAATGCCCGGCGCCATGATCCACAGCAACGGAACCGCAGGCACGAACGCCTCGGAGAGCAGGAGCCGGATCACCGGTTCGCAAACGGCCAGGAACGCGATGACGGCGCCTGCGGTGGCCAAGCACACCAGACGCAGCGAGTACCCGACCGTTTCCAGCGGCTCCGCCGAGCCCCTCGCCACGCGCGGAAACAACACCGTCGCGACCGAGCTGGGCAGAAAGCCGAGGCGGAGCATGATCGTGCTGGCGGCGGCGAACAGCCCGATATCCGCACGCCCCGCCAGCGCACCCAGAATGAACACGCCGACACGCGGTTCGATTTCGTTTCCAATCTGGGCCACATGGTATCGGAGACCGTACCCGATAATACGGCGAAGCTCCGAAACGCACGGCATCTCGAACCTCAGCCCGCAGGCCCTGCGCAAATCCCGGAGGCAGCATGCGAGCTTGACGACATAGCCCGCAATCAGCGCCAGAACAGCCCCGTTCACTCCCTGGCCAAGCGTCCAGACCAGCACCACGACTCCCGCCACGACGGTGCAGGACTGCAGCAACAGAATGCGCGCCAAGGGCGAGAAGCGTCTGAGTCCGGCGAGCTGCATCTCGGCGGCGTAGGAAACGGAGATGAGAGGCACCAGCAACAACGCAAGCAGGAACGAGCCCGAGTCGGCCTTCTGGAAGAAAGCCATGTCGCTATGGATGAGCAGTATCGCCGCGACCGCCGCAACGATGCTGCCGGCGAGGCCGATGCTGAACGCCCCGCACAGACATCTCGACAGGCCGATTCGCCCGGACGCGGCGAAGTACTGGCCGCCATTGGCGGCGCTGAGCGCAGAGACCACGCCCAGCACGGAGCCGAATGCGACGCAGACCGCGTATTCGCCGCGGCCCGCTGGCAGGAGAAGGTGGGCGAGCAGGCTCTGACTGAATATCGCGATCCCGTATACGCCGGCGCGGGTCCCGAACACCAGAGCGACCTCGTGCGCCGCGGGCTGGGCTGCGCTGCCGACCGGTTTTGCTTCGAGCGAAGCCGCGCTAGGGCGGCGGTCCGGCGGCGCGGGATCGGTGCCGGCGGGGTCGGTCTTCGCGTTCACGCCGACGTCCCCGGGTGGTCGTCCGGCGCGCATGTCCTCATCATCTCCTTGGACGGCAGACTCGCCCGGACAGCCGACGGCTCCACAATCCCGCACCCGAACAGCGCGCGGAGCTCACTGCAGCTCATGCGAACGATTTTTAAGCGGACGGACACGGTATGGCGGTCTGCATGGTGGCCAGGGACACGAAGTTCAGGCATCGAACCGCCTCCCGGCGGCCCGGCCATTGCCAGGATGCTTCGGGGGTCATCATCTTCTACCGAATGTAGCATGAGGGCATGCTCAGTTTTCATCCAGGGATGACCATGGGGGAACAGCCTCCAGCCGAAGAACGGGAATATTTCATCTTTAACTAACATTCAAAACGGGTTTCATTCCCACCATAAACAGATAAAAGATCGGGAGGGGCGAAGATTAGAAGCTTTGCCAAGCGATATCGAGAGAGACATATTATTGCTGGCCGCCTATACGATTTGCAGGGTTGGCAACTCCAGTTTCAATCGCTGCCGAGCGATCGGCGAGAGGCATCGCTGCTGTGTCCAGCATCCGTTGCGTTGCCGTCCCGGCCGGCGGTGTACGAACTCGAAGGTCAGACATCGGACAGGCAGCTCCCGGCAGCCGGTTCGCCGCCTGCCTGTGCGGAGCGCCGAGGCCGATCAGGATCCAGGCGAAGATGCCTCGGATCAGATCGGCCTGGAAAAAGTAGGTGTCGACGTTGCTGTGAAGGATCGGAAATACGGTGCAAACGGCGACGTAGCACTGCAACGGCGTAACCTTCCGCCCCGTTCGCAGATTGAGTATCAGGGATGCGAACAAAAACCCGAGCACGGTCATGCCGAAGACTCCGGTTTGCAAACCCACTTGCAACAGCATGTTATGGGTGGATGTGATGATGCGCGGCCCATCGTAAGTATTGACAAAGGCATTCATGGACGCAACGACACCTTCGGTTTCCGTATTATCGACCCCTCCATCGGGCGACTCGCAATCGGTCAAATTCGGAACGCGATGTAGTCCGAACGCAATGCAGCCGGTGAGTTCGTTGCCGTTCAGGCGCAGTACCGAGAGCGTGTCAAGCGCCGCCAATTCTGGCGGAATAGGATCGGTCAAGGCATTGTTGCTCGGCCTCAGCAACTCCAGCTTGTCCAGCCGCCCCAACTCCGGCGGAACGACGCCGCGCAATCGGTCGCGGGCGTCACCCGCCCCGAGCGGCATGGTCATCGCCAACGCCACTGGACGCTCGAAGAATGTAGTCCCACCTGCTTCTGCCGGCCGCCGATATTGGCCGCCCCCGTTGTGCAGAGCGTGTCGACCGCGCGGCGTACATGTCCGGGCGGGAGCGCTGCATGGGCGTCGCATCGCACGATGTTCTCGCCGCTCAAGATCCGAATCGCAGCATTGATTCCGGCCCTGGGGACCAGCTGCACCGACGGCATTGTCGGCGAACCAGCTCGGATGCGGCCAGGGTATCAGAACCGTCGGCGACGATGATCTCCACTGCACCTGCGTAGTCTTGGGACAGTACGAGTCCAGAGCTGCCACGAGGGTCGCTTCGGCATTGCGAGACGGGATTATGACCGACACGGAGAGGGGGCGAGGATCGTCTATTCTTGACATCCATACTGCTGATATTCTCCTGTTGCGGTAGCCAACCCCGACGACGGTCGGAAAAGCATTTTGACTGTATCGGCTTTCGGCGTTCGCATCAAGGTTTCTGCCATCACGGACGACAGTGGGTCCGGCTACGCTTGAGGTCTAATGAACTCGCTTGCGAGCGCTTATGTCGGCGTGGATTTCGCTAACGGTGCGGAGTGAGGAGTAGTGACACTATGTTGTTCGATCCTTTGAAAAGGCTTATTCATCGGTGAAACCGGATTCGCAGATGCTCGACCCGAAACCGTCCTATCGAATAGGCGTGGACATCGGCGGCACGTTTACCGATGTGGTGCTCGAAGGCGACAACCGAGTCACCACCAAGGTGCTGACCACTCATGCCGAGCCGGCGGACGGCGTACTGCAAGGCTTGCGGGAGGTTCTCCGTCGCGCCGGCGCCGCCCCGGCGGAAGTCCGCGTCGTGCTGCACGGCACCACCCTCGCCACCAACGCGCTGATCGAACGTCGGGGCGCCCGTACCGCGCTCATTACCACCGAAGGCCATCGGGACGTGCTGGAAATGGCGTTCGAGAACCGCTTCGAGCAGTACGATGTCGACATCGACCGCCCGCATCCGCTGGTGCCTCGGCACTGGCGGCTGACCCTGCCCGAACGCATGAATGCCGCCGGCGAGGTGCTGACGCCGCTGTCCCCGGCGGCGGTGCAGGCGCTGGTGCCGACGCTTGCCGAAAACGCCATCGACAGCGTGGCCGTGGGCTTCCTGCACGGCTATGCCAACCCGGCTCACGAGCGGCTGGTGCGCGAAGTGCTGGGCGCGGCCCTGCCGCAGCTTTCCATCACCTTGGCCAGCGCCGTCTGCCCGGAGATACGCGAGTTCGAGCGTTTCTCCACGGCTTGCGCCAACGCCTATGTGAAGCCGCTCATGTCTCGCTATCTGGCCGACTTGCAGACGCGGCTGGCCGACCTCGGCCTCGATTGTCCGTTCCTGATGATGACTTCCGGCGGTGGTCTCACCTCCATCGAGACCGCGCGGGAGTTCCCCATCCGCTTGGTCGAGTCCGGCCCCGCCGGCGGGGCCATCCTGGCAGCGCAAATCGCCGCGGACTTGGATCTCAGGCGGGTGCTGTCGCTGGACATGGGCGGCACCACCGCCAAGATATGCCTCATCGACGACGGCTCACCGCAGTATTCGCGCGCCTTCGAGGTGGACCGCAGCTACCGCTTCAAGAAGGGCAGCGGCCTGCCGGTGCGCATCCCCGTCATCGAGATGGTGGAGATCGGCGCCGGCGGCGGCTCCATCGCTTCGGTGGATCGCTTGGGACGCATTCAGGTGGGGCCGCGCAGCGCTGGTTCGGAACCTGGGCCGGCCTGCTACGGCCGGGGCGGGGAAAACGCCACGGTGACCGACGCCGATGTGGTTCTGGATCGGCTCGATCCGGCCCGATTCGCTGGCGGTTCGATGCGCTTGGACATCGAGGCGGCGCGCCGAGCATTGGAGCGTCATGTCGGCGAACCCTGGGGCGAAGCGAATGTTCGCGACGCCGCCCAAGCCGTCAGCGAGATCGTCGACGAGAACATGGCCGCGGCAGCACGCGCCCACGCCGCCGAGTGGGGTCGGGACCTCCGCCGACGGACGCTGATCGCCTTCGGCGGCGCAGCCCCGATCCACGCCGCCCGGCTGGCTGAAAAGCTGAACCTGGACGCCGTGCTGGTGCCGCCGGCCGCGGGGGTGGGTTCCGCAGTGGGTTTCCTGGCAGCGCCCATCGCCTTTGAGGTGGTGCGCAGCCGCTATCTGCGGCTGTCGGCGTTCGCCGCCGAAGCCATCCGAGAAGCGATGGCGGAAATGCGAGCCGAAGCCGAGGCGGTCGTCGGCCCGATTGCCGCCGGCGAGCGTTTGGAATCCCGCCGCGCCTACATGCGCTACCTGGGCCAAGGCTACGAGATCGCCGTGGACGTGCCGGACGAGGCGACCGCGCAGGCACTGCGCACCGCCTTCGACGGGGCCTACGAGCAGCGCTACGGGCGTCTGATTCCGGGCCTCGACGTGGAAGTGCTGAGCTGGACGCTGACCCTGCGCTGCGAGGTGCCGAGGCGGGCGCTTGCCGCCACGCCGGACGAAACACGCCGAGCAGAGCCATCGGCAATCTCGGGCCGGGTTGATCGGGATGCGCTCGGCATCGGCGATCGGATTGCCGGCCCCGCCGCCATCGTCGAAGACCAGACCGTGATCGTGGTTCCCGCCGGCTTCCGAGCCCAGGTGGACGAGCATGGCAACGTCGTGCTGGGCAGAACTCCTGGCGACGATTTCCAGGCATAGCGCAACAGAGCGGGATGCGCCAACCCAAGCCAACGGACGACGGCCATCGGTGATGGGGAACGGCATAGGCATCAGTCGTGATAGCCTGCTGCTGTGCCCTGATGGCCGATGCGGCTTCGATTTGGCGCTATAGCGGGCCGCGCACAACGGGAGCGAGCCGTGAGCGACATCCGCGATCAACTGGTATGGAACCGCCTGCTGGCCATCGTCGAGCAACAGGCGCAGACGCTGATGCGAACCGCGTTTTCCACCGTGGTTCGAGAAGCCGGCGACCTGTCTGCCGGTGTCTTCGACACCAGCGGCGCCATGCTCGCCCAAGCCGTCACCGGCACTCCTGGCCATGTCAACGCCATGGCCGCCAGCGTCGGCAAGTTCCTCGCCAGATACCCGCTTGCCGGGCTGGCACCGGGGGATGTGCTGATCACCAACGATCCCTGGGACGGTACCGGCCACCTCAACGACTTCACCGTGGTCACGCCGGTATTCGATACGACCGCTGTGCGGTCGCCCGGACGGAGCACGGATACGCCCCGCCCCGTGGCCCTGTTTGCCGCCACCAGCCACATCGCCGATGTGGGCGGACGCGGCTTCGGCCCTGATGCCGGAGAGCTGTTCGAGGAAGGCATCCGCGTACCGATCATGAAGCTCTTCGACCGCGGCGAACTCGATGCTTCGCTGATGCGCCTTATCAAAGCCAACGTCCGGGATCCCGTAGTGGCCGAGGGCGACCTTCATTCCCTGACTGCCTGCAATCGCAGCGGCAGCGCGCAACTGCTGGCCATGCTGCGCGAGTTCGAACTCGACCACCTCGACCAAGCAGGGCGCTGGATCATCGAATCCTCCCGCCGTGCCATGGCGGAGGAAATCCGCGCCTTGCCGGACGGCGTCTACCGCCACGCCATGGCCGTGGACGGCTACGACGAGCCGGTGCATATCGCCTGCGCTCTCACCGTGGCCGGCGATGCCATCGACATCGATTTCGCCGGCACGTCCGGCGTCTCGCCATTCGGCATCAACGTGCCGCTGAACTACACCGAAGCGTATGCCTCCTTCGGTGTGCGCTGCATTGTCGGCAACGACGTGCCGAACAACGCCGGCTCCTTGGCCCCAGTCGCCGCGCGCGCGCCCGCCGGCACCATCCTCAACGCCTTGCCGCCGGCGGCGGTATCCGCCCGTCACGCTCTCGGCCAGATGCTGCCCGACGTGGTGCTCGGCTGCCTGGATCAAGTGCTGCCGGGCATCGTGCCAGCGGAAGGCGCTTCGTGCATCTGGAACCCGGTGCTGCGCAGCTTTTCACCAGCCGCAGGCGCCTCACCAGCCGCAGGCGCGGCCGGCGGCAACTTCGCCGAGACTCCGTTCGTCATCAATCCCATCTTCAACGGCGGCACCGGCGCCCGCGCCGCCAAGGACGGCCTCTCCACCACCGCCTTCCCGTCCGGCGTACGCACCACGCCCACGGAAGTGAACGAAGTCACCGCACCCTTGGTCATCCGTCGCCGGGAATATCTGCCGGGTTCCGGCGGCACCGGCGAATACCGTGGCGGCCTCGGCCAAGTCGTCGAGATCGTCCACGCCGAGGGTGCGCCGTTCGTCATCTCCAAGATGTTCGACCGCATCCATCACCCGGCGCTTGGACGCCGTGGAGGAAACAGCGGCGCTCCGGGCCGAGTCTACATCAAGGACGGCCCCGAACTGGGCGGCAAAGGCCAGGACGTCGTGCCCGCTGGCGCGACGCTGGTGCTGGAAACCCCCGGCGGCGGCGGTTTGGGCGACCCGGCCCGTCGCGCTGCCGAGGCGATCCGCCAGGATGTCGAGGCTGGTCTGGTGTAGCGCCGGTCTGGCCCGGGGTTCGGCCGGCAGGGTAATGGTGCCCGGAGCCGGAGTCGAACCGGCACGGGTTGCCCCGGGGGATTTTAAGTCCCCTGTGTCTACCAATTCCACCATCCGGGCGAGGGAGCGTGAGCATAGCATCGCCAAACATCACCTAGGCACGGCATCAGCCAGCGGAAGAGGAAAACGTGTGCAGCACCCTCGGTTGGGGAAAACGGCGGGCTTTGTTCGGCAGCTGAAAGCACCTGGACCGAGGTGCTTTAGAGTCCGCGGGCGATCTTGCCGGTTCCGACTCTGCGCGGGCCCGTTCGACTGCACAGGCTTGGCCGCACGTCCCACGGCGGCCATTCTCCATGACTACAGGTTGGCATGATAGTGCCTCTCGCTGTTTCTGATAGTAGGCTAGGCGCCAGGTTCGAGCGCACAGGCGGGATACTCGCGCCATGACCATCGCTTTCTTCATCGCCCTGGCGTTGGCCAGTGCCGTGTTCAGGTACCGCTGCGCTTGGCGGCCCGCCGTGGAGCGGACGGCGACCGCGGGCCGCCTCTCCATGTGCGAGGCGGCGAAGCGGGCGAAGAGAACGCCGCTGTAAGGCGAAGACCATGCTCAAGCTGCGGCACTTGGAGCCTTTCGCCATCGGCGGCACCCGCCGTTGCTACGTACACCCGGACCACGACGACCGTTGCGTGAAGGTGCTGCGGCCGGACCGTACGCCGGCGGCTCGGCGCGCAGCCGCTACCGGCTGGCGGCGTCTGAAGGGCTTGAAAGGCTATGACGATCAACTGAAGGAGTGCAAGGCCTACCGCCACCTGATCCAGCGCGGACAACCCGATTGGCGCCATGTGCCGTGCTACTACGGCACCGTGGAAACCGACCTCGGGGTAGGCATCGTCACCACCCTCTACCGAGACTGGAATGGACGTTTCCCCCGAAACTTGGAGCAATTGCTGCCGTCAGGAACCGACGACGCCATTGCAGCGGCCATTGTCGAGTTCAAGGCTTGGTTGCGCCGCGAGCTGTTCCTCACCCGGGATTTGTTGCCCCACAACATCATCGCCGCGGAGGAAAGCCCGGGGCGGTACCGCCTGATCGTCGTCGACGGCCTTGGCAACAGCGAGCTGATCCCGGTGTCGAGTTGGTTCAAACGCGCCGCGCGCCGGAAGATCGAACGCAAGATCCGCAAGTTCGACCATCGTGCGCGCATCCTGCTGCCCTGTGGCGATGCGATCAGGCCCGTTGCGGGGCCGCGCACCGAACGCCAAGCGCCTACCGGGACCAAGGGCGCCGAGGCGAGAGAGGGGGAGCGTGGCAGGGAGAGCAGCGGCGCGACGACGGCGAGGAAGGGAACGAGGACCACTGATGCAGGTGCTCAAGGGCCTTGAAACGCACGTTCGCCGGTTGCGCAATCTGGCGGCGCCGATCACTCACGCCGGCAATGCCGTGCATTGTCCCGTTTGCCGCCGCTCGTTCCGCAAGTTTCGCCCCGCCGGCACGCGCCGTACGCGCCGCGAGAACGCCGTCTGCCCCTATTGCTCGTCCCGGGAGCGTGACCGCCTGACGTACCTGTTCCTATCCGCCAGCGCCGGCGCGCCGCCGCCCGGCTCGCCGCTCTTGCACATCGCGCCGGAGCGGTGCCTGATGCCGCTGCTGCGGCAGATGGCGGCCGGCGACTACGTTTCCGCCGATCTCGTGCGTCGGGACGTGAGCCAGCGTTTCGACGTGATGGCGATTCCGCACCCGGACGCCAGCTTCCACGCCGTGTATTGCAGCCATGTGCTGCAGGACGTGCGGGACGACCAGCGGGCCATGGCGGAGATTTTCCGCGTACTGCGCCCGGGCGGATGGGCCATCCTGAACGTTCCCGTCAAGTCTGCCGCCTCCGTGGATCATCAAGAGGCACCGGGACGGGTGCGAGGGTGGGCGGACCACCGACCGCCGGAACATCTGCACACGTACGGAGAGGACTTTCCGCAACGCATGGCGGCGGCGGGTTTTCGCGTACGGGTGGTGGTGGCGAACGATCTCGTCGCCGCCAGCGAACAAGCCAAGCTCGGCATCGCCGGCGCGGCGGCCGGGACCGTCAACCTCGGCGTAAAACCGGTATGAACCCGCAACCCAACGCGGCATCGGAACGATAGCTGTTTCCCAAGGAGGTAGACACTAGCTGCTTTGCCCGCATGAAGCGCCAATCTCGTGGCAAGGCATTCGATTTCCACCGCCTGCCAAGCGACAGACGAGCCGCCAAGGCCCGTTGTTTCGTTGTCCGCCCATTTGTACTACCCTCGTACATCCGTCCCGAAGTGCGAACGAACGATGCGGCTGCGCTGGTCCCACGCCTTCGTCCATGTCCAGAACATGCAGGCCATGCTGGACTTCTACACGGACGTGCTGGGCTTCGAGATTACCGACCAAGGCAAGGTTGGCGGCCGGCCGGTGGCCTTCCTGAGCCAAGTGGAGACAGACCACCACCAGCTTGCTTTCCTCGAGCGCCCGCGGCGGGGGAGCGCGAGGGGGAACCCCTCGCAGGAAAACCAGCCGCGGCGGGGAAGCGCGAGGGGGAACCCCTCGCAGGAAGACCAGCCGCGGCCGGATAGTGCGCCAGCGGACCCCGCGCATGAAAAGCGTCCCCCGGCGGTGAGCGAACCCGCGCCGGCCAGCCGCGTCGGGCACTTCGCCTTCCGGGCAGGTTCGCTGACCGATGTACAGTCCCTGCACCGTCGCCTGCAACAGGATGAACGAGTCGCCAGAGTGCAGCCGGTCACCCACGGCAACGCTTGGTCGGTGTACTTCGCGGATCCCGAAGGAAACGGCATCGAGGTGTTCTGCGACTCGCCCTGGCATCTGCGCCAGCCCCAAGGCGGCTCTTGGGACCCCGCGATGAGCGAGCGCGAGGTGATCGAGGCGACGCGCCGGGCGTTCGCCGACAAAGACGGCTTCAGCCCCATCGAAGACTACTACCAGCAGCGGGCGGCCCACCTCGCCCGAAGGGAGCAGAAATGAGCAAGACGCTTTCTTTCGACCGTTCCGAGGAGGACTTCGGCAACGTGCTCAACATGGAGCACATCAACCTCACGGTGCCGGACCAGCAGGTGGCGGCGCTGTTCTACGTCACCGGCTTGGGCTTTACCCGCGATCCGTACATCGACTTCGGCACTTTCAACATGTGGATCAATGTCGGCGAGCAGCAGTTCCACCTGCCGAAGCGAGATGCGCAAAAATTCCGCGGCCACATCGGCGTGGTGGTGCCGAACCTCGACGATCTCAAGCGCCGCCTGGACTTCATCGACCGCCCCATGCAGGGCACCGAGTTCAGCCGAGACGAAAAAGAAGACCACATCGCCCTGCGCTGTCCCTGGGGCAACGACATTCGTGCCTACGGCCCGGGCTTCGGCACCAGCTTGGGCATCCCCTTCGCCGAAGTCGCTGTCGTGCCGGGCAGCGCGGACGGCATCGCCCGATTCTACCGGGAAGTGCTCGACACGCCGGCGACTGCGCGCGATGGCGACGAGGACGCGAACGGTGGCGGGGCGAGATGCGCCGAGGTGAGCATGGGCGGCAACCAGCGGCTGATCTTCCGCGAGACCGAAGACGAGATCGCCGACTACGACGGCCATCATATCGCCATCTACGTAGCCAACTTCTCCAAGCCCCACGCGGCGCTGGCGGAGCGCGATCTCATTACCGAGGAATCGGATCGGCACCAATATCGTTTCCAAGCCATCGTGGACCCGGACAGCGGCGCGCTGCTGACGGAGATCGAGCACGAAGTGCGCAGCCTCAAGCATCCGATGTTCAAGCGCCACCTGGTCAACCGCAATCCGGCGCAGTCGTTCATGAACTACGCCCAAGGCCGGGACGCCTTCGTGCCCTAGCGACGACGCGACCGCTACGCGGTCGCCCCCGTTTCGCATAGCGAAACGGGCGAATGCGGAACAGCCGACCACTAGAGGATCCATTGTCTACGCGAGAACCCTACTACCTGCCGCTGGCCGACACGACCGCTGCGCGAAACGGCCGCAGGCGCAACTGCCGACCGTCAGAGGAACCCTTGTCTACAGAAGAACCCTACTACCTGCCGCTGGCCGACGAGGTGGCAGCGTTCGAGGCCGCCTACGCCAGCCGCCTGCCGGTGCTGCTGAAGGGGCCTACCGGCTGCGGCAAGACGCGCTTCGTGGAGCACATGACGTGGCGCCTGTACGGCCTCGGCGACGGCGACGGTCTCGACGAGCACCTCGTGACGGTATCCTGCCACGAAGACCTCACCGCCACCGACTTGGTAGGCCGCTACCTGCTCAAGGGCGACGAAACCCTCTGGCAGGACGGCCCGCTAACGCGCTCGGTGCGCGAAGGCGCGATCTGCTACCTCGACGAAATCGTCGAGGCGCGCAAGGACACCACCGTGCTCATCCACTCGCTGACGGATCATCGCCGCGTTCTGCCGGTCGACAAGACCGGCGAACTCGTGCATGCCCACGACGACTTCCTGCTGGTGATCTCCTACAACCCCGGCTACCAGAGCATTCTCAAGGATCTGAAGGCGAGCACCCGGCAGCGTTTCGTCAGTCTGACCTTCGACTATCCCGACGAGGAGCGGGAAGCCGCCATCGTCGCCCGCGAGAGCGGCGTGGACGTCGACAGCGCCGGCCGCCTCGCCGTCATCGGCGTCAAGGTGCGCAACCTGCGCGAGCATGGCTTTCGGGAAGGCGTCAGCACCCGGCTGCTGATCTACGCCGGCGAACTGATCGGACGCGGCATCGAGCCCCGGCGAGCGGCCGAACTCGCCATCGTGCAGGCGGTCTCGGACGATGCCGCCGTGCAGGAGGCCGTCGCCGGCATCGTCGACGTCGTCTGGCCCTGACCGCCCTCGCCGACATCGACCGAGTGCTGGCGCTGTTCGCCGAGGGCATCGCCGGCCGGACGTACCATATCAAATCCAGGCGCGAACGCGTCGGCTCCGCCGATGTTGGCGCAGTCGTCGAAGCCGGCGAGCGTCTCGCTGACGACGACGGCGCAGACGCGACCCACGACGGCCGCAGCCTGTATCTGCCAGACGCCGTCGCGCACTTCGACGACGAACGACTGAACGGCGCGATCTATCGCCTGACGGTGCTCGACCAACTCGGTTTTCGGGAGTTCGGCACCTACCGATTCGATCTCGATACCGCTTGGCGGCGCATCCCGGCGCTGGCCGGACGGACGCCGGGTGCTGGCTATCGCGAGTCCGATCTCGGCATCTTCTTCAACGCCTTCGCACATCCGGCCATCGCCCGGCGACTGTTTCGCATCGTCGAGACGGCGCGGGTGCAGGCCGCGGTGGAGCGACGCTATCCAGGTACGCGCAAGTACCGCCGAGCGTTGCAGGCGCATCTGGACACCATAGCCGCTGGCGCCGGCGACGAACTCGAAGCATTGCGGGGCGCACTGGCAGGGCTGTCCGCCACCCAATCGCGGTTGTTGCCCCTAGCGGCGGAAGTGCTGTCGCCGGAAGCCGACGTCTACACCTCGGCAGCCGCTACGGTGGCCTGTTTCGACGCCCTTGGGATCGAATCCGAAACGGCCGCCAATGGTCTCGCCGGCCCCGACAAAGGCCTGGCCATGGAATGGCTGCAACGAGAAGCTCGCCTTGAGGATTGGGACGAGGAACTCGCGCAGCTAGAGGGCGAGGTCGCGGTGCTGGAGTTCGCCACCGAGGAAGGCCGACAAGCCAAGGTTGGCGAAACGCAGGAGGTCGGCGGCGAACTGCGCGAAGTGGGCAAGGCTCTGATCGCCGAACGCGACCAGCTGAAACGCCGCATCGACATGGAGCGCGCCGCCGTGCGCCATGCGCTAGGCGACGAGCGCGAGGGGGCGACCAGCTTTCGCTACGACGAGTGGGACTACCACAATGGCGTCTACCTGCGCGGCTGGTGCCGACTCTACGAGGAACCCTTGCAGGCCACCCAAGATACGGACAGCCAAGCGCTGCTGGACGCCGTCCGCCCCTTCGCCAAGGCGGTACGCCGGCAGTTCGAGCTGGTGCGGCCCGGCGGCTACCAGCGGGTGCGGAAGACGCCGGACGGGGATGAACTGGACCTCGACGCCATCGTCGAAACCCGCGCCGACGTCCGTGCCGGCAACTCGCCGGACGAGCGCGTCTACAGCCGCCGGGAACGGCTGCGGCGGGACGTGGCCGCTGCGTTCCTAGTGGACCTGTCGGCATCCACCGACGACATCCTGCCCGAAGAACGCGAACCCGCCCCGACCGAGAACAGCAATCCCCAGGATATCCGCGATCCGTTCTTCGACGAGGACGAAGACTACGACTTCGAAACCCGCATGGCCGCAGACGCTTCGAGGCGGCGCATCATCGACATTCAGCGCGAATCCGCGCTGCTGATGGCCACTGCTCTTGAAGGCTTGGGCGATCGCTACGGCGTCTACGGTTTTTCCGGCTACGGCCGGAACTGCGTGGAGTTCTACGTGGCCAAGGAGTTCGACCACCCCTTCGATCAAGGGGTGCTCGATGCCATCGCGGCCATGAAGCCCAAGCGCTCCACCCGCATGGGGCCGGCGGTGCGCCACGCCGTCGCCAAGCTCGAAGCCAGCGGCGCGGCACTCAAGGTGCTGCTCATCGTCAGCGACGGATTCCCCCAGGACCACGACTACGGCCCCAACCGGGGCGAGCATGAATACGGCGTGCAGGACACGGCCCGAGCCCTGCTCGAAGCCCAGGCCCGGAACATCGAGACTTTCTGCGTGACGGTGGACTGTTCTTCCTATGCGAAGGGTATTCCCTCGCGCTCCCCCGCTGAGGGCTCCCACGACTACCTGCGCCGCATGTGTCCCGACCATCGCTACATGGTGATCGAAGAAACCGCCGAACTGCCGGACGCCTTGCAGAAGGCGTACCGACAGCTCACGCGGTTCTGAGCGCGGCCTGCGAAGCGCCCGCTTCCTCGTCGCGGCAATGCGCCGACGGCTCGCGTCGGCGGGACAGTTCGCGCGATTCCCCGAGGTCAGTCCTCGCCGCCGATTCCGAACAGCAGCAGGATTGAGCTGAACATGTTGTACAGGCCGACGTAGATGCCCACTGTGGCGCGGATGTAGTTGGTTTCCTCGCCGCGCACCACGGCGCTGGTTTCCCACAGGATGAGCGCGGCACCGAACAGGATAGCGATGCCGGCCATCACCTGGGAGAACAGCGTCGATTGGTAGAACAGCGACACGATCCAGGAGGCGACGATGACGATGGCGCCCACCACCAGGAAGCCGTACAGGAAGCTGAAGTCCCGCTTGGTGGCCACGGTGTAGGCGGACAGGCCGAAGAACGCCGCGCCGGTGATCCCCAGCGACTGCACTACCAGCGTACCGCCGGCGGGCGAACTCATCGCCCAACTGACCATCGGCCCCAGCGAGAAGCCGAGAAAGCCTGTCAGCGCGAAAGTCCACACCAGCCCCCAGACGCTGTTGGCGGTCTTGTGAACGGCGAACAGCAGGCCGAAGAACACGATCAGAGTGATGAAGCCCAGATGGGGCGCGTTGACGGCGACGGCGATCGCTGCCGTCGCCGCGCTCCACAGCAGCGTCAGCGCCAGCAGCGCGTAGGTGCTGCGCAGCACCTTGTTGATTTCAATTGCCGACGGAGCGCGGGCAGCGAGTGTTTGATAGTCGGGCATGGACGGATCCTTCCAGTTAGTTGACGACCCGAGGAGCTATATAGCCCCTCGCCGGGCAAGATTCAAGCGGCGGGGACGCGCCGAGTGTACCGCGACGGAAACCGGCGTTCTCCAAGCCGACTTCGGGCGCCGAACCAGACTCGGGTGGATCACCGCGGCGCCCCGACGGAACGAGGCGGTGCGCGAGGTGTTCAGGCGGCCCGACCTGCCGGCCGCCGCAAGAACGCCGCGGCTTCGGTATGCCGTGGCCCCCAGAGGCGGGGAACTCCGTTCGACTTGGGATAAGCCGCGCCACCAAGGATACCACTGCATAGGGCATTCGATGCCGTCTCATGGCCCGCATCTCTCGATTGCGCGAAGCAGCATGACGACGCGGATTCAACCGCGCTGCTACCGCCCTGGACGGCCGCTTGACAAGCGCCGGCCATGCTTCGAGAATCGCGCTCCCCGGCCGCACCGGCCGGCGCAGGCTGCGTAGCTCAGCTGGTTAGAGCACAGCATTCATAATGCTGGGGTCGTTGGTTCAAGCCCAACCGCAGCTACCAGACCATCACCCCAAGGATCGGCCACGGAGAGCCGCCCCATGAGCGACATGAAGACGCAACCCACCGCGGCCAGCGTGGATGTTTTCCTAGACGCAGTAGAGGATGAACGCAAGCGCGAAGATGCCCGTACCGTAGCAGCCATGATGGCCGAGATCACCGGTGCTCCGGCGCAGATGTGGGGGTCATCCATCGTCGGCTTCGGCTCCTACCACTACCGCTACGAGAGCGGGCGGGAAGGAGATTTCATGGAAACCGGATTCTCGCCTCGCCAGCGAGCGCTCACTCTCTACATCATGGCGGGATTCTCCGAGTACGGTGATCTGCTCGCCAAACTCGGCAAGCACACTACCGGCAAGTCGTGCTTGTACGTGAAGCGGCTCTCGGACGTGGACCAGGATGTTCTGCGCCAGCTCGTGGAGCGATCGGTGCAGTACCTCCGCGACAAGTATCCGAGTACCGCTTGACATTCCGTGCCAGGGAGACGCTCCGCCCCTGCATCAGCGAAGACGCCATCCACTTCCTGCGACGTCGCATCGCCGCCATGCTCGTTGCGCCCGTCGACGCCAAACTCATCGCCGAGAACATCGCATTCGGTGCCGCAGTACTCGGCGCTGGCCATATCGAGATGGTGGACCGCAACGGCTGGTGGTTCGTGGCCAGCGAGTTCAACTGGCTGGCGGCATCCAAGGCTCACGGCGAGGCCATGGAACTATTCGAGAAGATGCTGCCGTTTCCCGAGCAGTCGGCTACGGGCCACCGCGCCGAGATCTACGTCACCGCGTTCGCCGCGCAAGCCTATTTCCGCATCGGCGACGCGGTGGCATGGGTGCGTGGCGAGCCCACGGCCGGCGCACTGCCCGATGCCGGCGTGACGCCACCCTGGTGCGACAACGTGCTCGGCTTCCGGCTGTCCTAGGGCGGATTGGCAAAGCGAATCCGGGGGCGACTGCGAAGCGGTCGCGTCCTACACGTTGAACCGGAAATGCACCACGTCGCCGTCCTGGACGACGTAGTCCTTGCCTTCCAGCCGCCGCTTGCCGGCATCCCGGGCACCGACTTCGCCGCCATAGGCGATGAAGTCCTGGTAGGAGATCACTTCGGCGCGGATGAAGCCGCGCTCGAAGTCCGTATGGATGACGCCGGCGGCCTGGGGTGCCAAGGTGCCCACCGGCACCGTCCAGGCGCGCACTTCCTTCGGCCCCGCGGTGAAGTAGTGATGCAGACCGAGCAGCCGATACCCTGCTCGGATCACGCGCTCGAGGCCCGGTTCCTCGACGCCGAGATCTTGCAGGAACTCGTCCCGGTCGGCGTCGTCGAGCTCGCCGATCTCGGCCTCGATCTTGGCGCACACCGGCACCGCCACAGCGCCTTGGGACGCGGCCAACGCGGCCACTTCGTCGAGCAGCGGATTGTCCACAAAGCCGTCCTCGGCGACGTTGGCGATGAACAGCACCGGCTTTTCAGTGATGAAGTGGCACTCCCGAAGCGCCGCGAGTTCATGGGCCGCCAGCCCCTGCGCCCGTACGGGCCTGCCTTCGTCCAAGCCGCTGCGCACCCGGTCGAGAATGGCCGCCAGCGCTCGCGCCTCCTTGTCGCCGGCGGTGGCGATGCGTCGATTGCGGTCGTAGACGCGCTCGGCGGTGGCGAGGTCGGCCAGCGCCAGCTCGAGGTCGATGATGTCGATGTCTTCCCGAGGCGACACCCGACCGCCCACATGCACCACGTTGTCGTCCTGGAAGCAGCGCACCACATGGGCGACGGCATCGGTTTCGCGGATATGCGCCAGGAACTGGTTGCCCAGGCCCTCGCCCTTGGAGGCGCCGGCCACCAGACCGGCGATGTCTACGAACTCCATGGTGCTCGGCACCACCTGCGCCGGGTAGACGATTGCAGCGAGGCGGTGCAGGCGCGAATCCGGCACCGGCACCACGCCGGTGTTGGGCTCGATGGTGCAGAACGGAAAGTTCTCCGCATCGACGGCCGCTTTCGTCAGGGCGTTGAACAGCGTCGACTTGCCTACATTAGGCAGCCCCACGATGCCGCAGTTGAATCCCATCGAACGTCTCCGCTCAGTATCGCGGCACATCCTGCCCATTGCCAGCAGGCTGGGCATGAAGCGCATTCATGGCTCGTTGCAGGTCGCCATCGAGCACCAAAGCGAGTATTTCGTCGCTGAGGGCAGCCGCGCGCTCGGCCGCTTCTCGTTCGCGGGCCGGCATGGTCGCGCCCGTCAGATAGGCCACCATGTCGTCAGGGTTGCCGGGGTGGCCGACGCCGATGCGCAGCCGTGCGAATCCCCGTTCGTTGCCGAGGCCTGCGATCACGCTCTTGAGTCCATTGTGGCCGTTGTGGCCGCCGCCCATCTTCAGCCGGCACACGCCTACCGGAAAGGCCACCTCGTCGTAGGCAACCAGGATTTCCGCAGCGTCGATCTTGTAGAAGCGGGTCGCGGTGCCCACCGCGTCGCCGGACAGGTTGACATAGGTGGTGGGAACCAGCAGCCGCACGTCGTGGACAAGCAGACTCCCGCGACCGAGGAGGCCCTTGAACTTCCGCTGCTCGCTAAGCGGTATGCCAAAGCGTAGGGCGAGAGCTTCGAGCCACGCGGCACCGATGTTGTGGCGGGTGCCGGCGTAGCGTGGCCCTGGGTTGCCGAGACCGACAATCAGGCGTATGGCCACGGGCAGTTCCCAAGCGCCAAATCAGGACTCGGCCTCGTCCGTCGATTCGCTGTCGGCACCTTCGTACTGGTCGATTCCGTCCTCGGCACCGCCGCGGCGAGCCATGACGCTGACGACGGGAATGTCGTGGTCTGCGCCCAAGCCCAAGGCGACGATGTCGACACCGGCAGGGAGGCTGAGATGCGAAAGGTGGATGGCATGGCCGACTTCCATCGCACCGACATCCACCTCGATGAACTCCGGCAGATTCCTGGGCAGACAGCGCACTTCCACTTCGATCAGGTTGTGGGACAGTCGGCCACCGCCGAGCTTGACGCCTATGCAGCGATCCTCGTTGATGTAGTGCAACGGCACATGCATGTGGATCGGCAGATCCTCGCGGATGCGCAGGAAGTCGACATGCTGCACCTTGTCCGTGGCGGGATGGCGTTGCAGGTCGCGCAGGATGCAGGCTTGGGTCTTGTCGCCTGCTGCAAGGGCGAGAATCTGCGAGAAGAACGCCTCTTCCCGCATGGCCTTGGCCAGATCCCGGTAGGCGATGGCCAGCGGCACAGGCGCCATGCCGCCACCGTAGAGGATGCCGGGGACTTTGTCCGAGAGTTTGCGCAGGCGGCGACTCGCGCCCTTGCCCAGGCCCTCCCGGAACTCGGCGTGGACGACGATCTGCTCTGTCATGTCTTGCTCCAATTGAATGCCGACGACACGGATTGGCTGGGGCGGCAGGATTCGAACCTGCGCATGCTGGGTTCAAAGCCCAGTGCCTTACCGCTTGGCGACGCCCCATGCGAAGGGCGGGCTATTCTGCTTGCCGCTCATGCCGGTGTCAACGACGGTGCGGGTTGGTGCTGCATCCGTATGAATTCGCATCGTCGTGCTGTACTGCACAATCCGCTTGGCGCAGCGCCAACAGCACGAAGAACAGCAGTACTAGCGTCGAACGGCGCTCGCATCCCACCCCCAGCCCGTCCCCTGAGGTAGGCGCGTCCCGGACGATGCCAAGTCCAAGGCCGCCAACGGTTCGTCCAGAAGCCACGGAATCTGCCTCGCCCGCCAGCGCCGCTGCCCCGCCGATAGCGTGCCGCACGAGTGCGGCGCCGGCGAACAGGAGGCGCTGCCCGGCATGCCGGAACATCACGACTTCGTGCTCGCCGAGACGGAACACGCCGCTGGCAAATCCATCATGATCCGCTATTCGGGGGGCGCAGACGCCGGAGATCGAGTTGGATAGGCAGGTGCGATTCGCCTTGGCCGCACACGGAAGAACCAGATGGCCGCGCCTATCGCTGCCCAAATCAGCACCACGGCCCATTCGTAGGGCCAGATCAGCGCCGACGGGCTGCCGGGCAAGTAGAGACATAGGAGAGCGGCGCCTAGCAGGATCGCCGTGCAGCCGATAAAGCGCGGGTACGGCAGCTGGAACGGGCGCGGCAGGTCGGGCTCCCGGCGGCGCAAGACCAGAAACGCGACGGGAACGAAGAGGTAGGCCACCACCACCGCGAAGCTGCCGGTGTCGATGAGCCAGACGAGAATGGTGCGGCCGAACAACGGCGAAATGCACGACAGCGCGCCGATCAGCGCGATGGCCGCGTGGGGCGTACGGTAGCGAGGATGCAAACGTGCGAACCGCGCCGGCAGAGCGCCGGATTCGGCGAGCACGAAGATTACCCGGCTGCCGCCGATGATGAAGGCGTTCCAGCTAGTCAGAATGCCGCCGATGCCGCCGACGATAAGCGCATTGCCGGCCCACGGGCTGTCCCAAAGGCGGGCGGCCGCATCGGCGGTGGCGATATCGGCCGCGGCAAGGTCGGCGTTCGGCAGACCGGTGGCCACGGCCAAGGCGATTCCCGCATACCAGAGAACGGCCAAGCCGAGCGAGAAGACCAGCAGCGTACCGATGCGGCGCGACGGCAGGTCGATCTCCTCGGCGGACTGCGGCAGAACATCGAAGCCCACCAGCATGGCCGGCACCATGATGACCACGCTCAGGATGCCTACCGCCGGCGTCGCGATCATTGGCGTCGCCGTGGCTAGCGAACCATTGGCGAACGCGCCGACGATCAGCACTGCCCCGGCGACAACAATGGCAGCAGTGACGATGCCCTGCACGATGCTTGCCGTCCGGATGCCGACGTAGTTGATCGCCGTCATGATCGCGGCACCGCCGATGCCAACCAGCACGAAGCCCAAATCCACCGGCGCGTCCACCACCGTCCACAACGTGCCCAGGCGGATCATCGGTGCCAGATATTCCACAGCGGTAGGCAGCGCCACGGACTCGAACACGCAGACCGTGACGTAGGCCATCAGCAGCGCCCAGGTGCAGACGAAGGACCAGTTGGCGCCGAGGGCAGCGTGGGTGTAGACGTGCTCGCCGCCGGCCTTCGGCATGGCTGCCGCTAGTTCCGCATAGGTCAAGGCGATGAAGCCGATCACGATGCCGCCACCGGCAAAGGCGGCGAGCGTGCCCAGACTGCCGGCGTGATCCACCCAGTAGCCGGTCATCAGCACCCAGCTCCAGCCGATCATCGCGCCGAACGACAGGGTGAGCACGGCGCGGGCCTTCAGTACGCGGGCAAAGCGATCCGGTTCCGGCATGGATCATTCCCAACTAGTTGAACGAAGCGGTTCGGCACCGGCAGCCTAGCACCAGCAGTTCGCATTTCGCCGGCGTTGCGGCCAAGTACATCGGCGCTCGCTCTTCCAGCTCCGCAACCAAGGACAACGCGGTCGAACTCCGCAACCCTTGCCGCGATGCATGGTAGCAAAACGCATGCTTTCGCGGAGCGTCTCGTCGAGGCCGGGCCCAGGGTGACCTTGTCGATGAATGGCTGGATGGCGGCCAAACATGGATAGATCGTAAAACGGTCTTGACTATTCGATGATTCTGCCATTAATGGACGGCTATGATGTCGCCACGCCTCTACGACTCTCTGTTGGTCGAGCATCTCGCGAACTACCGGCAAATGGCGTTCGTCACGGGGCCGCGACAAGTGGGCAAGACCACCGCCTGCCGGCATCGAGCCGATGCCTACTTCAATTGGGACAACATCGATGATCGAGAACTGATCCTCGCCGGCCCCGGACGCCTCATCGACGCGCTCGGGCTGAATCGGCTGTCCGAGACCGTGCCCGCGATTCTCTTTGACGAGTTGCACAAGTTCCCGCGCTGGAAGCAGTTCCTGAAGGGCTTTTTCGACACCCACGGGGATCGGGTACGGATTTCCGTGACTGGCAGCCGCCGCTTGGATGTCTATCGCCGCGGCGGCGACAGCCTGATGGGGCACTACTTCCTCTATCGAATGCACCCGTTTTCCGTCGCCGAGACGGTGGCGCAGAGTCTTCCCGATGCAGACCGAGTTGTTCGCCCGCCGCGGGCGATCGATGCATGCGACTTCAATGCCCTCTGGCGCCACGGCGGGTATCCCGAACCGTTTCTGAAACGCGACCTTCGGTTCAGCCGCCGCTGGCAGTCGCTGCGTCTGACGCAACTGGTACGGGAAGATGTTCGCGACCTGACCGGGGTTCAGCAGCTCGACCAGCTGGAACTGATGGTCCGGCTGCTGGCGGACCGTTCGGCGCAACAGCTGGTCTACGGCAACCTTGCCAGACAGGTGCGCATCGCCGTCGATACAGCCCGTCGCTGGGTGGCCGCTCTGTGCGATCTCCACTTGGGATTCACCGTCAAGCCCTGGTTCAAGAACGTCTCGCGGTCGCTGCGCAAGGAGCCCAAGTGGTATCTGCGAGACTGGGCGGCCATAAAAGATGTGGGACAGCGGGCGGAAACCTTCGTGGCATGCCATCTTCTGAAGGCGGTGGACGGCTGGAACGACTTGGGGCTTGGCACGTTCGAACTCGGCTATCTGCGCGACAAGGAGAAACGCGAGGTGGATTTCCTGGTCGTGCGCGACGGCGAACCCTGGTTTCTCGCCGAGGCGAAGCATCGCGACGAGTCCTTGAGTTCGTCTCTGAAGCGCTTCCAGGAGCAGGTCGATGCGCCGTTCGCGTTCCAGGTCACGGTGGACGCGGGCTACATCGGGGCGGATTGCTTTGCCAAGCCGGGCGATCCGCTGATCGTTCCTGCTCGCACCTTTCTATCTCAGCTGTTGTAGGCGAAGCTCTATCTCAGCTGTTGTAGGAGAAGCGCGGGTCGCCAGTTCGTCCTATGCGCAGGGCGTTTGCTTCGTGGGGAGAATCTGGTTCTGGATAAGCGAGGACTTCGCTTGCTTGGAACGCCATATCAACAGCATCGGCCTGCGAAAGCCGATTTTTAGGAACCATACACGAGAGCATCCTGCGATCACGGCATTCGGTCGGCGCACCGACACGGCCCGCCGACCGGACGCCTCGACTTGGAACGCCGTAGCTGCGAATCGACGCCAGGATGCTCTAAGGGATAGTTTCCTTTTTCTCTTCTGCATCGAAAACGAGTGCCCGGCTCGGCCGGCGAGCGCCCTATGGCCGTCGCTGCCGAATCCATCTTCGTTCCCTGCCGGGCCGGCCGGTGTTGGCGTTCGGCTGTTCGGCAAGGAAGCCGCTTCGCTATTCGGCGCGGCGCTGGCGATGGAATCTGTCGCCCTTGCTCGAGCGATCCACCGATTCGTCTTGCGGCCAGACTTTGGCGGCATCGGGAACGGTTCGCCGCAGCCGTTGGTATTCCTCGTAAGAAAGCGGCGGGAGCTGCTCCAGGCATCTTTCCCGCCCGGGTTCGGACATGCTCAACGCGCACTTGCGCAGCTGCTCGGCCAGAGTCTGCTGGTAGCGATCCTGGGCGGTGCAGGCCGACAGCGCCCCGGCGGCGAGAGCAAGCGCGGCTGCACCAGGCGCAAGCCGGCGGTCAACCCGATAGCCACTCCTTGCAGACGACGACGAGGCGGCGTCGGCCCTGCTTGGCAACGATTCTTCCCGGCACTCGCCCCACCGCGCTGTCCTGCCAGCGGGACAGCTCGACCACCCAGCCGAGCTGCTCGAAGCGGGAGAGCGTTCCGTCGGCATCATAGCTTCGTTCCGTTGCGGCGAGGGCGGGATCGTACCCGCCGCGCACCCAGTGGCGCAATGTCGCCACAGGCGCGGACCACCCCAGTTGCTGTGTCATGAGCGCTTCGGGGCTTCGACCATCGGCGATGTTTCCGCGGGCGTCGATCACGGTCGCTTCGCGCGAGTTGCCGAGCAGACGGGCGCGGCCCTGGCCCAGCGGCCCCCAGAACTCGATTCGGTAGCTGTCGCCGGCTTGCAGCCAGTCGAAAGAAGCGGAGAACGCCTCGTCCCGGGTGTGCAGGCCGATCTTGCCTCGGAGCCGGAAGTCCGCGTTCGGGACGCTTTCCAGCACCGGTTTCGCGACGACGCAGCCAGCGATCGCAAGCAAGGCAAGAAAGACATTCACAAACAGAGAGTTGCGAGCTGTCACGGCATATCCCGGATGGCTTGGCGGGCGGCTTGCTACAATAGCCGCATGGACATACTAGCCTTTGGCCTCAGCTATCGCACGGCCGCCGTAGACATACGGGAACGGGTAGCGTTTGTCGTCGGCGACATTCGCCGGGCACTCGACTCCCTGCGCCGCGACCTCGCGTCGGTGGCGGAAGCCGTCATCCTGTCTACCTGCAACCGCACCGAGGTCTACTGTGTCGCGGAGGCGGCGGACGCGGATTCCGTAGGCGGTTGGCTGGCAGCGGATCGCGGCCTCGACATTGGCATCCTGGAACGCTGCTCGTACTCGTTCCGTGGCCGGGACGCGGTCGGGCACAGCATGCGCGTCGCCGCCGGCTTGGACTCCCAGGTGCTGGGCGAACCGCAGATCACCGGCCAGTTCAAGACCGCCTACGACATCGCTCGCCAAGCCGGTGCCATCGGCCCCGAACTCGGTTTTCTGGGCGACATGAGCCTGAAGATCGCCAAGCAGGTACGCACCGAAACCAACATCGGCCGCAACCCGGTATCCGTCGCGTCCGCCGCTGTCACCCTGGCGCGGCGCATGTTCCCGGATATGGCCGAAGCGCCGGTGCTGCTCATCGGTGCCGGCGAAAACATCGATCTCGTGGCCAAGCATGTGCGCAAAGCCGGTGTGCGACGCATTGGCATCACCAACCGCACGGTGGATCGCGCTCGCGCCGTCGCCCAGCGCGTCTGCGGCGAGGCCATCGCCTTGGCAGACCTCCCTGACCGTCTGTTCGAATACGACTTGGTCGTCAGCTCGACGGGCAGTCCCGCCACCGTGCTCGACAAAGGCACGGTGCGCCACGCGCTCGAAAAACGCCAGCATCGCCCGTTGTTCCTGGTGGACCTCGCGGTGCCCCGGGACATCGAACCCGAGGTAGGAGCGCTGGACGACGTGCATCTGTACTCCATCGACGCCCTTACCGAGATCATCGACGAAAACCTCTCCGGTCGTCGCGCCGAAGCAGCCAGGGCTGGCGAGCTGATCCGACGGAGCGTGGACAAGTTCGTGCTGCATCAGCGGGTTCGCGCCAGTCGCGCCCTATTGCAATCGTTCCGCGACCACGGCGAAGCCGTGCGTGCGACGGCGCTTGCCGCCGCCAAGCGCCAGCTGGACGCCGGCGACGACCCCGACGAGGTGCTCGAACACCTAGCCCGCGACCTCGCCAACAAGCTGCTGCACAAGCCCACCGTGGCGATTCGCAACGCCAGCGCCAGCGGCGATGCCGAGTTCCTGGATGCCATGCGCAAGCTGTACGAACTGTAGCCGCCAAGCCTGCCCAATCCCGCGCAAGTGCGACCCGGCCGCCGAACTCGCATGCTAGGGCGATCCCTCTGGGCGGTTCCCCGAGGTCGCCACAAAGCGTTGCTCAGGCTTGCCACCAGCGCGGCAAATTCGACAAACTTCCATTCGCCATGACCTTGTCCCCGTCCATTCCTGCCAAGCTCACGGACCTCGCCGACCGGTTCGAGGAGCTGTCCGCGCTGCTTGCGGATGCGGCTGTCGTGGCGAACCGCGATCGATTCGCCGAGCTATCCCGGGAATACGCCGAACTGGAGCCGGTGATCGGCACCTACCGAGACTACGAGAAGGCAGCCGCCGATCTCGACGAGGCCGTAGATCTGGAGGCGGACGACGACGAGGCCATCCGCGAGCTCGCTCGCGAAGATGCCGCGCAACTGAGAGCCGCCCTCGTCGGCATCGAAACGACCTTGAAGACCCTGCTGATTGCCCGGGATCCCGACGACGAACGCAACGTCTTCCTGGAAATCCGTGCCGGCACCGGGGGCGACGAAGCAGCCCTGTTCGCCGGTGACTTGTTCCGCATGTACGCCCGCCATGCTGAAAACGAAGGTTGGAAAGTGAGCATCCTGAGCGACCGGCCCGGCGAGCACGGCGGCTTCAAGGAGGTCATCGCCCGGGTTTCGGGGAAGCAGGTGTACAGCCGGCTGAAATTCGAATCCGGCGCCCATCGCGTACAGCGGGTGCCGGAGACCGAGTCCCAGGGCCGCATCCACACCTCGGCCTGCACCGTGGCCGTGCTGCCGGAGCAGGATGCCATCGACGATGTGGTTCTGGACAAGGGCGACATCCGCGTGGACACCTTCCGCGCCTCCGGAGCCGGCGGCCAGCACGTCAACAAGACCGATTCCGCGGTGCGCCTGACCCATCTGCCCAGCGGTATCGTGGTGGAGTGCCAGGACGAACGCTCGCAACTGAAGAACCGCGCTCGGGCCATGCAGCTTCTTCATGCCAAGCTGCTCGGCCAAGCGCAAACCCGGCAGCAGGACGAGCAAGCGCGAGCCCGGCATTCGCTGGTGGGCAGCGGCGACCGATCCGAGCGGATACGCACCTACAACTTTCCCCAGGGGCGGATCACCGACCATCGCATCGGCTTGACGCTATACAAGCTCGACGAAGTGATCGGCGGGCGGCTGGATCACCTGGTCGGCCCCTTGGTCGAGGAGCACCAAGCGGACCAGTTGAAGAAACTGGGCGACGGGATGTAGGCCCAATGGAGGAAGCCACAGCCACCCTCGGCGACTGCGCCGCCTACGCCCGCCAGCGGCTTCCCCGCTGGGAAGCGGACGCCTTGGTCTGCCGCGCCCTGCAGGTGCCGCGCAGCCATCTCTACGCCTTCACGGAATGCGCCGCGGAGCCGGCGGATGCGATTCGCATGGCCGATTGGATATCGCGTCGCGTCCACGGCGAACCGATGGCCTACATCCTGGGCGAACGGGGCTTTTGGGGACTGGACTTGGCTGTGACGCCAGCTGCGCTGATCCCGCGGCCCGATACCGAGCTGCTGGTGGCCGCCGCGCTGGAGCACATCCACAGCGGCGATCGCGTGTTGGACATCGGCACGGGCTGTGGCGCGGTGGCGCTGGCCATTGCCTCGGAACACCCGGATGCCCGCGTCGTCGCCACGGACGTCGATCCGCGCTGCATCGCTCTGTGCCGCCGCAATGCCGCACGGCACGGCCTCCACATCGAAACCCGCGTGGCGGACTGCTTCGCCGGTCTCGATCTCCGTTTCGACGTCGTCGTCAGCAACCCGCCCTACATCGCCGAGGGCGACCGCCACCTGCGCCAGGGCGACCTGCGCTTCGAGCCGCGTCGGGCACTGGTCGGAGGGCCGAACCGCGGCCTCGACTTCATCGCCCGGCTGGTTCGTGATGCGACGCATCGCCTCGAACCCGGCGGCTGGCTCTGCGTCGAGCACGGCTGCGACCAAGCGGACGCCGTGCATGACCTGTTCCGGGAGCAGGGAATCGCCGCCGTGCGCAATCATCGAGACCTTGAAGACCGCCCCCGGGTCACCGTGGGCTGCCTGCCATGAACGACGAACAACTGCTGCGCTACAGCCGCCAGATCATGCTGCCGGAGTTCGACATCGCCGGCCAGGAAGCGCTGCTCGACGCCACTGCCCTGGTGATTGGTCTGGGCGGCTTGGGATCACCCGCGGCACTCTACCTGGCTGCGGCCGGCATCGGCGCACTGATGCTGGTGGATCACGACACCGTGGATCTGTCGAACCTGCAACGCCAGATCATCCACGACCAAGACTCGCTGCATCGCGCCAAGGTGGACTCCGCAGGCGATCGCATCCAAGCCATCAACCCGGACACGCAAGTACGCGCCATCGCTGCCCGGCTCGAAGGGGCGGAACTTGCCGCCGCAGTAGCCGAGGCCGATGTGGTGCTCGACGGCACCGACAACTTCGCCGCCCGCTACGCCATCAACGCCGCCTGCGTGGCCGCGAACACGCCGCTAGTCTCTGGCGCCGCCATCCGCATGGAAGGCCAGATCGCCGTCTTCGATCCGCGCAGCAAAGACGCGCCCTGCTACCAATGCCTGTACGCCGACGCCGCGGACATCGAGCTGAACTGCGCCGAAAACGGGGTCGCGGCGCCCTTGGTGGGCATCGTCGGTAGCGTCCAGGCCATGGAGGCCATGAAGATCCTCGCCAATGTCGGCGACACCTTGGTCGGCTACGTCCTCTACCTGGACGCCAAGCGCATGGAGTGGCGCAAGCTCCGGCTGCCGAAGAACCCGAACTGCCCGACTTGCGGCGCGGGCCGAGCCGAACGCCCGCAATCGGCAGCGCTCTGACCGGTCTCCTGGCCGGGCAGATCAGTTCGCATTCTCGTCGAGCACTTTGCGAAAGGTGAGCGACAGACGACGATTTCGGTTCCATCGTCCGGTCCGGCTTCCTTCGTTCGGCTCGGTTTTCCTCTGCGGTATCTCGTGCGTCCACTGATCCCGCGCCTCGCCCTGCATGATCGCCAAGCTGCGTTGTTCGAGTCTGCGTACGACTTTTCGCTTATCTTTATTTCGGAACACCATCTCCCAGGATTCCAGCAAGCTGAGTGTGGCGATGTCGTCCGCGAAGCTCTGCTTGCTGTCGACGTGCTTGCTGATGCCTTGCTCGCCGACATATTCGTTGACAATCACTTGGTCCGGGATAGTCGGTACGAGCTTCCTTTCAACCAGCCGCCGAGCAATATCGGCGACCCATTCGGGCAAATCGCCTAGTTGCATGCTCTCGTCCACATGGCGAGCTTTGTAGTCGTATCGCCAGCCGTAGTGCTGAACACGTCTTTGCAGTTCTGTGCTCCAATCTTCCCCATCGATCTTTTCGACCAACTCCTTCTCCTCAGCTTCGGTTATGAAGTCGGGCACATAGGTAAGGCCGTGAATCTCCTTATCGGGAAGGGCGTTAATCTTCTCGCCTGCGCTTATGGGGCCCGGCGCCTCGACAGGGCATGAGGTCGTTGATTCCTTGGGCGCGTCTGCCTGCCGGGGAACCGGCGGTTCTGGCATTTTGCTGGCAGCCGCCACTGCGATCTGGTGTCGAAAGGACTCGACATCCAGCACATCTTCGCCTGCTTCAATTGCATCCGAAGGAAACACGATTGCGACCTTGCCATGCACTGCGAGCTCACCGTCTCGTGCCTGGACTTTGCCATCCCCCGATACGGGGAACCAACCATCCGAAAGTCGAACTCTCCTGCGCAAACACGGCCAGTTTAGCTTTCTAGCCAGATCCTCGGCGCCCTGCCGCACCTTCTCGTCATCGAAGTTCGCTGAAAACCATCTGCCACGTTCATGGATCCTTTTTTCGGCGATCTCCCTATCGCCCCAGAACAAGGCGAAGCCGTTCTCTCGCTGCTCCCACCTCAGTTGGCTGGAAGCAGCAAGCGACGGCCAGCAGATCTCCCGCATCTCCCCTGCGCATAGACGCAAGGCTTGCACCGAGAGCGCTTCGCACAGATCAACCGGGCCTCGAAACTTGGAGTCCAATCTCCGGTAGCCATGATGGAGGCCGCACAAGACGGCACCCGACCACCATACCGCAGGCGGCAAGCCTGGCATATCCTCGGACCAGGTTTTGAATCTCATCGGCTCCAGGCGCGTCAGTACCAACTGGACCGCCATGCCGACGGGGCAGTCTCGCCAATAATCGCTGCGAATCGTCGCCTCCGCCCGCAAGATGCGACTGGTATCTTCGAGCCATACAGACGCCTCGTCCGGAAGTGCTGCAAAGGCGGGCAAATTCATCTGACCGGCTATTCGCTCCGCGAGCGCCAGAGGAGAAGTGCGATCATCCGAGGCTTGGTTGCCCAAAACATCCACCGCGGCCAACCACAGTCCCTCCTGGAAATCCGACGGCTGGAGGCCATTCCGAGATGCCGCCCAAGGCGGGAAACGCCACCAGTGGGCCTCGACTTTGGCAGCGAACTCCTGCAATCGCGTCGGTGACAGAGCAAAGCTTTCGACCAGAACATCCAGCCAAGGATCTATGCGAGGGACCGCCCACATCGCCATGCTCATGGCGCCCTGCGTCGAATCCATGCCAAGCGGCACGGTTAGCTTGGTCTCCGCATCAGAAGGAGGGTCGGGAGAGGGGATTGCCGGGTCGGCTTCCATGTCGCGCCAAGCTGGCTTTGTCGGCAGCGGTACATTGGATACTTGCCGAGCCAAACCTTCAAGGCGGCGGGCTTCTTCTTCCGTCGCTACCGAGAGACCGGAAATCGCAAAGGTGGGGAGGACGCCCGGCCAATGTATATAGGAATCTGAACAGGTAAGCTTGTCGATGTCGCACGGTCGCCACCCGTCATTGCTGCGCCATCCAGTGACGGCTAGGTTAGGCAATTTCTCCGCATTCAATCGGACGCGCACCGATATCCGGTTCCCCTCGGTGTGCTGTCCTCCGACATAGGAGCCGACTCCGACCAGCAGACCAGCGTCTGGTGGCAGGGGACGAAGCCAGCCATCCTGCAACGCATTGAACAGCCGTCGATGGTCCATGACCAGTCCCAGCCAGGGCCTCTCGCGTTTGGTTTCCTTCGTGGTTGGACCGCCAGCGTCACCGTCCTCGGCGGACGTATTGCAGAATGGAAGTTTGCCTTGTTCGGAAGGGCTCATCGTCGTTCCAGGATGTTCTGGCCGGGCAGCGCCGCATCTGCCCTTGGCAAGATCTCGTTGGGACCGTACACAAGGAACAGATTGTCACGAGCCCGCGAACACATCATGTACATCGCCCGACGTTCTGCATCGTTAGTGCACGGGATGAAGCGTTCGAGTTCCAGGAGGAAGACCGTGTCGAATTCCTGACCCTTCACAGACTCTTTGTTCAAGATCGTTACGCCAGGGAGAAGAACATCTATCTCATCCTCGTTTCTCTTAACGTTCTGGTAGAAGTTAACACGATGTTTTGGTAGGAGTTCAGTAAGTTTGCGCTGCAATCTTTTACCATAGTCGTTGCTATTGCAGATGGCACCTATACCGCCGCCCCGGTTGTTGCACCAGTTTGATAATCTCTCCGCAGTGGCCCCGAGATTCCACGAGCGCAGAAGTACCGGAGCTTCTCCACTAGCGGCACGCTGCACCTCAGCAGCTGGCAAACGACCGCTATGGAAGTGTTCCGCCACTCGAGCCACCTCGAGCGCATTCCGGTGATTGCGACTGAAAAGGATGGGATCATCCATGCGAGCGGCTTTCTTGATCTGCATCAGCGTTGTTTGTTGGTTGCTGAGCGCTTGATCCTCATCGGCAAATACGGTCATCCTGGGTGCGATGTAGTCTGCGGCATATCTGAAAAAGCCCGCGGGAAGGTCCTGGCCTTCATCCACGATCAAGTGCATCCTCTCATCAGGCAGGCTGCGTTTTTGAACGAGTCGTTCGAGCATGGGTCTCCATAGATACTCAAAGGAACCAGGGGTTTCTGTCGGGATATCTTCTCCCGTATGCCGACGGTAGTGGCTTCCGATATAGCTATGCATAGTGTGCATCCTGATTCTGTTCGTATCGTTCTCCTCTTTATTATTCAGAAGCGCAAGCAGTCTCCGCAGCATTCGGTTGTAGGTGATGATCACAACACGGTGCCCCGCATGAGCTGCCATCTGAGCACGGCGCAGCGCCAGAACCGTCTTGCCCAAACCGGGCGGCCCCACGACGAGCAACGATTGGTCGAGAGGATGCTCCAGTACATCGAGCTGCTTCTCAATAAGTTCGTCCCAAGCTGGAAGCTGCATTTCAGTCTCCGAGCCGAAGGGTATCTCGGCGCTGACGACGAAACAGAGCGTAGCGTAGCTCGCGGAGTCTTGTGCCGGACAGTCTAGCGATCTCAATCTCGTCCGTATCGTCGGCGTACAGATCGAAACCCTTATTCTCCAGAACTGCCCGGAAAGCCGGAAAGCTGCGATTGGCGTCAGGGCGGGTGGAGTTCGTGTAGAGAACCGTAACGGGACCGCGCCCGAGCTTGGCGAGCAGGTCGTCAAGCTCGACAATGAGCTGCTCGGCATCCAAAGTCGGACTTGCGAGCAGATAGGACGCAATGACGATGACCGGACGCCAACTAGGTGCCGATTCCCAAGAAACGGAGGCTATTCCGGCCGCCCATTGGCGGGTGCTCTGCGGTGACTCGTCGAACTCCGCGGCGGCCAGCGCTAGCCTCTCGCCGAGACGGCACATTGTTTGAGAACGGTCCACGCCGATGTAGTCAAATGCGGACTCGCCATTGAGCGCACCGGCAAGGGCCAACCCACCCCGGCAAGGGCCAACCCACCAGTGAAGGGCCCGCATCCCAAGTCGACGACGATGGGATTGTCAGGGTGGGTATCGGCAAAGATCTGACGGAATGCCTCGTAGAGCTCCTCCAAGTGCCCTTTCTGGAAGAAGTGGGCGTACAGCAGGACGCGGTCTTCGGCTGTGAGGCTGCCCCACGTACTGTCGAAGTCCGCTTGGCCCCATCCTGCGGCTTCCATGGCAGCTTCGCGGGCAATGCCCAAGACCGCACCGGCGGTGGAGCGCGGATCATTATGTACTCGCCGCACGATCTCGGTGTTGCGTAGCTCTTTCAGCCACTCGGGCAGCGATACGGCCATTGGCTCCCTTCCTAGTACGAAGTGCCTATCAGTGCCGACAGGGTGCATTTCTCGTAGCCGTACTGTATACAATTACAGCATTGGGTGCAACTGACTGACGCACCTGATCAAGTTCGCGTTGGAGATACTCTATCTAGGCAGAGAAGAGATGTGAACGCCACTGAGCTGCCATATCCAGTGATATGGGGTTCGGCGACGGGATGCGGCTTCGTCCATGGTGTATTCCACGCCCTTCTGGATGGCGACCTCGTAGGCTAGCTGCACCCGCCACTGCTGTGACGAAGGCGCATCGATGGTGAAGTCGGCTTCGCCGTTCCAGGTTGCCGAGGCACTGGTCAGCCTGCCATCCATCCGCCCTGTCCGTCGAAGGTGCCGCCACTGGCGCATGGGTCGCCGTATCTGCGGGTTGTTCGGTGCTATCGCTTCCGTTGTCATTGTCGCCGCCTATCGGATCGCCACCTCCCCCGCTGGAAGGGACGGCGGTGCAGCACTGGTACCTCCGCCGCCACCGCAACTCCCAACAGCGTCAGTGGCAGCGGTTGGCGTTGTCCGATATGCGTACACGGCCGAGGTTAGTGGAGT
Source organism: Pseudomonadales bacterium (assembly GCA_963422285.2). GTDB lineage: Bacteria > Pseudomonadota > Gammaproteobacteria > Pseudomonadales > Azotimanducaceae > VXYL01. Next base: position 937,618 of record CAXXJO010000001.1, read on the forward strand.
GCGCCTCGACCGCTTCGGTCCGATTCGCATTAACGTTACAATGAGAATCAAGTCAACGAACTCTCCATGGTGGAAACGACATGAAAGTAGACGGTGGAATCGGCTGGGACTTGCGCGCCGCAGGCCCCCAGGCGCGGGAACTCGAAGAGATGGGCTACAGCGGCATTCAATCCGCAGAGACCGCCCACGACCCCTTCCTGCCGCTGGCGTTCGCCGCGCAGCACACCGAGCAGGTCGATCTCATCACCGGCATTGCCGTGGCCTTCGCCCGTACGCCCATGCTGCTCGCCCAGCTCGGCCACGATCTGAACGCCACCTCCGAAGGCCGCTTCGTGCTCGGTCTCGGCTCGCAGATCCGGGCCCACATCACCAAGCGCTTCGGCATGCCGTGGTCTTCGCCGGCGGCGCGGATGCGCGAGTTCATTCTCGCCATGCGGGCCATCTGGGCGGCTTGGCACCAGGGCGAGCCCTTGCAGTTCACGGGCAAGTTCTACAGCCATACGCTGATGACGCCGTTCTTCACGCCCGCCAACAACGAGCACGGCGCCCCGCGGGTGTTCCTCGCCGCGGTGGGGCCGTTGATGACCGAAGTGGCGGGCGAAGTGGCCGACGGCATCATCGTGCATGCCTTCACCACGGAGAAGTACCTGCGCGAGACCACGCTGCCGGCCCTGGAACGCGGCTTCGCCAAGGCCCGCGCCAGCGGCATGGACAAGTCCCGGGAGAACTTCGAGATTTCCTATCCCTGCTTCGTCGTCACCGGGCGCGACGGGCAGGAGCTGGCGGCAGCCAAGCAGGCCACCTGTCGGCAGATCGCCTTCTACGGCTCGACGCCGGCCTACAAGCCAGTGCTCGACAGCATCGGTGCTGGCGAGTTGCAGCCGACGCTCAACGCCATGTCCAAGCAGGGTCGGTGGGCGGAAATGGGCACCCTGATCGACGAGGACGTCATGCGCCAGTTCGCCGTGGCGGGCGAACCGGACCGGATCGCGGGCGAGATCAAGGCCCGCTTCGGCGATATCGTCGATCGCACCTCCGCCGCCTATGCGCAACTGCCCAAGGACGAGCGCGCACGAATCGTACGCCAGCTGACAGCCGCCTGACCCCGCAATGGGTCAGCGCCAGAATCGTTTTGGCGGCAGGCATCGTCGCGACGATATGCGCCGAAGCGGAAGAGCGCTCCGTGGCGACGGGCGACGGACGGATCAAGCGATCGTCGCCGGCTCCCGCGTTCGCCGCGATCCCTTGCACGATCCCGCGCTGGCGCGGCCTCCGCGTCAAGCGAACTTTGGTGTTGGTGAATGCCGAGCGCTGGATCGCGGGCGCTTCGGCGTCCCGGCGTACCCGCCGACGTCGCGCGTGATCGTGGGCGTTGAAATCCCGCAGGACGGCGCTTCGGCCAGCAGCGGTTCCGATGCCATCAGCAGGCGGTCGACGTCATCGCTCGGAGCATGTTCGAAGGTGTCCACTTCTGGGTGCAGGCGGGCCGAAGGCGACGGCAAGGCTTCGGGCTGCTCGGCTCTGTGCGGCGGCGACGCGCACCCGCTTCGTGATCGGCGCGAGCCATGTGGACGAGGGCGGCATGGAAACCGCGGACCGCGCCCAATCCGCATTTCCCAGCCCGTTCAGCACCAGCCGCCTGGATGCCGGCTACTCGCCCTTCACCCCCACGGTTCGTCCTCGGGCCGGCGCCAGCAGCCTGTCGGACTCTGCCGGATATCATCTATCGCAAGCGCGGCGCGTGTCGACCGCCGCGGAGTCTCCGCTCGACGAGCAAGCTTGTCGAGACCGCCGCAACCAACGCTTCAGTCGCCCCCGATTCGCGGAATCGGCGCCCCGAAGACGATCGGGCGCATGTCGTAGTCGAGGCGGCAGCGCACGTCCCAGCCGACCGATTCCAAGTCGATGCCCATGACACGGGATCGGCACTATTCGCCAACTGATCGAAGCGGCCCAGGAACCAGACTCGCCGGCCTTGCCTTCAATCGTGCCGCAGCGCCTCGATAGGGTCGAGCTGCGCTGCCCGCCGGGCCGGCCAAATGCCGAAGATCAGGCCGACACCGACGCTGAACCCCACTGCCAGCATCACCGCGTCCGGGGAGATCAGGACGTTCCAGTTGGCGAACCGGGCCAGCGCCCAAGCGCCACCCGCGCCCAGGGCGATCCCCAGCAGGCCGCCGAGAGCGCCGATGGCGAGGGCCTCGATGACGAACTGCATGAGGATGTTGAAGCGCGTCGCGCCCAGGGCCTTGCGCACGCCGATCTCCCGGGTGCGCTCGGTGACCGACACCAGCATGATGTTCATGATGCCGATGCCGCCTACCAGCAGACTGACGCCGGCGATGCTGGCCAGCAGATAGGCGAAAATCTCGGTGGACGCCGCCGCCATGTCGATGAACTGCTTGCGATTCATGATCATGAAGTCGTTGTCTTCGCCGGGGCGAATTTTGTGCTCTCGCCGCAGGACGCGCTCGATGTCCACCATGCCCATCTCCAAGGAAGCGTCCTCGTCCACCTGAACCGACAGCATGCGCAGCCGATCGTTGCCGAACACGCGCAGCTCGGCGGTAGTCAGCGGGATGAAGATGTCGTCGTCCGGATTGGGGCCGAAGCGAGCACCAACTTCTCCGAACACGCCAACGATCTCGAATGGGATGCGGCTGATGGAGAGGGTACGCCCGATCAGATATTCGGGCTCCATCCCTAGATTGGTGGGTATCTCCGCGCCAAGCACGGCAACGCGACGCCTAGCGGCCAGATCGCCGGCGGTAAACATGCTGCCGTGGGTGACCATGATTCGGTGGACCTCGGGGTAGTTCTCCGTGGTGCCGTTGACAGTGTGGTACAGGTTGCGGTTGCCGAACTTGATCTGCCGACCGCCGGCCAGTTCGGGCACCACCGCGGCGAGCACTTGGGTGTCGCGCCGCAAGGCTTCGTAATCGTCCACCGTCAGCGACACCCGGCTGGCCGAGGCGACGCCGCGGAAGAACGACTGGCCGGCCATCACCGACAGCACCCGGGCACCGAGGCTCTCGATTTGTTCATCCACCGCACGCTGGGCGCCGGTGCCCAAAGCCACCATGGTGATCACCGCGGCGACGCCGATGATGATGCCGAGCATGGTCAGGCTGGAGCGCAGCAGGTTGGCGACGATGGACTCCAACGCCACGCGAACGGTTTCCAGGATGGACACGATCAGCTCTTCCCGCAACGATTTCGAGTAGCGAAATCGGGGGCGACCGCATCGCGGTCGCGTCGGACGGTTTCAAATAGCGACATCGCCTCAGTTCTCCTACCTGCTCTTCTTCCGTGATGGTGCCATGTTCGCGATACCGAGCCGATGGCGAGAAGATCGCGTTAGCGCCCCCTGCGGCTGCCACCTCCGCTCTGTTGATTGAGGCCGGGAATACCCATTCGCCCACTCATCCGCTGCTGGAATCTCTCCTGCGCCCGTACCAGCGAGGCGCTAGGCAGGATCAGCACCTGGTCGTCTTCCTCAAGGCCCGAGACGATCTCCACGTGGTCCAGGTCGGTAATGCCGGTACGCACCCGCAGCGCCGTCGGCATCCCGTCGCGCATGGCGAACACGAGGTAGTCGCCGCCGAACTGGCTTGCGAGCATCGAGCCGCGCCCCCCGCCACGACGATTGCCGCCCTCGCCGCGCCCGATGCCGCCGCGTTGGCTCATGCGACGACGCATCTCCTGGGCGAGCTTCTGTTCCTCTTCGGTGAGGCTCTCGCCGCTGCGCATCTTGGCGAAGATGGCCCGGATTCGTTCTCGTTGCTCCGACGGCGGACCGGCCCCGCCGCCCCGCTGCCCGTTGCCGCGCCCTTGGGGCGGCGCTGGCTCGGGCGAAGCCGCCAGCATTTCCCGCACCGCATCCCGCTCCAGTCCAAGCACTCTGCCGGCGATGTAGAGGTCGTCCTCGGTGCGCAGCGCCGCGTTGGGGATCGTCGGCACGTTGATTCGCCGGGCGATCAACACTTCCACATCCGCGTTCATGCCGGGCTTGAGCAGCCCCTCGCGGTTCTCCAAGTCGATCAGCACGGGGAACATGGTGACGTTCTGCTGGGCCACCGCCTGGGGTTCCACCTTGATGACTTCGCCCTCGAAGGGCCGCTCGGCGTAGGCGGCCACCTTGACCGAGGCATTGACGCCGGGCTGCACCTTGCCGATGTCGATTTCGTCCACCAGCATGCGTACCTGGACATGGGACAGATCCGCCATCTTCATCAGCAGAGTGCCGCCGCCCACATCGCCCATGGGCGAGGAGATCACCTGGCCCTGCTCCACGAAGCGTTCGATGACGGTGCCGGTGATGGGCGAAATCACGTCCGCGTCGTCGAGAGCGATGGTGGCGTTCTCCACCTGGATTTCGCTGCGAACCGCGTCGGACCGGGCGGTGGCATGGTCCAGCAGCGACTTCTCCCAATCCGACTTGGACAGCGATGCCTGCTCGTAGAGCTTGGTGATGCGGCCCAAGGACGATTCCGCGTTGGTGAGCCTCGCTCGGGAGACGTCCAGGCTGGCCTTGGCCTGCTGCAGGGAGTTGTCGAGTACGCGCCGGTCAATGCGCGCCAGCAGGGTGCCGGCCTCCACCACGTCGCCGGTATCCACCGGCAGCGACAGTATCTCGCCGGACGCCTTGGACTTCACCTCCACCGTGGTCACCGGTTCGACGACGCCGGCCGCCTCCACGGCCACGATGATGTCGCGTCGTTGCACGGGCGCCGCCTGGTAGAGCGCCGCCGGCTGCTCGTCGGCCGACTCTTCGTTCAGGTATTCGTCGACCTTGTCGCAGGCGGCGACCGTGGCCAGAGTTCCCAACAGGCCCAGCCGCTTCAGGCTTTCCGTTCCGCGCATAAGCTTGCCTCCGTTCGGTAGTCTTCGGTTACCACGCCGTCCCGAAGATGCACATGGCGCCTAGCGTGGGCAGCGACGTCCGGTTCGTGGGTGACGAGAATGATGGTCTGGCCGGCATCGTGCAAGGCACCGAACAGATGCATGATATCCTGCCCCGTGCGGCTGTCCAGGTTGCCGGTGGGTTCGTCCGCCAGCAGGATGTCGGGTTCGCTCACCAGCGCCCGAGCCACCGCCACCCGTTGCCGCTGGCCGCCGGACAGCTCGTTCGGCTTGTGCGCCATGCGGTCGCCTAGGCCGACGCGCTGAAGCGCCTCTCTCGCCCGCACCCGGCGCACCCGGCGACCGACGCCGCCGTACATCAGCGGCACCTCCACGTTCTGCAAGGCGCTAGCCCGGGGCAGGAGGTTGAAGGTCTGGAACACGAAGCCGATACGCCGGTTGCGTACCCGGGCCAGCGCCCGATCGCCCAGCTTGGAAACGTTCTCGCCAGACAGGCGGTATTCGCCGGTGGAGGGCCGATCCAGGCAGCCGATGATGTTCATCAGCGTCGACTTGCCGGAGCCGGACGGTCCCATCACGGCGACGTACTCGTTCTCGCCGATAGTGCAGTCGACGCCGTTCAGAGCATGGATGGTCTCCGACCCCATGCGGTAGTTCTTATGCAGTCCGCGAACCCGGATGACGGGTTCGATGGCGTTCTCTGTCTGCTGTGTACTCTCGACCAAGAGATGAGTCCGCTTCGGCAGATCGACATGAAGAGTATACGCGGCCACAGTCGCAATCCGTCGCCGGCTGGACGAAGTGGAGAGCCAGCCTGTTCATTGCAATCGGTTCATGACGGCAGCAGACGGGATCCGGCTCAGCAAGTGCCGCAACAGGTCTTTGGCGGCCGAGCTCCGGCGGCGGGCACCTTCCACCCTTCCGTCCTGGGGGCTAAGATGCGCGCCTAAGCATTACGGATAGCACTCCCATGCCCGCGTTGGAGCGCATGCCCGAGGATTACATCTACCAAGCCTACGGCATCTATCTGCTGACTTCCCAACATCGGCTGATCCGGCGTCTGAAGCGGGTCTACGAGCCGTCCATCCACGGCAACCGGGCCTGGAAGGCGAGTTTCCTGCTAATGGACTACCTGCTGCACAACCCGATCCGGCGCGGTATCCGGGTGATGGAGCTAGGCTGCGGATGGGGCCCCGGCGCGGTGTTCTGCGCGCACCGCTTCAAGGCCAAGGTGACGGGGCTGGACTTGGACAAGGACGTCTTTCCCTACCTGGATGTGATCGCGGCTCTGAACGACGTGGAGGTTGCGCCGATGGAAGCCAACTTCAACGGCCTCAGCGCCGAGCGGCTGGGCCAGGAGCACATGCTGATCGGCTCGGACATCTGCTTTTGGGACAGCATGGTGAAGCCGCTGTTCGAGGTGGTCGGACGCGCCATGGAGGGTGGCGTCAAGCGCGTCGTCCTCGCCGATCCAGGCCGCCCGACATTCTACGAACTGGCCGATCTTTGCGCCAAGCAGGACTGGCGCACGACGCTTACGGAATGGTACGCGGTGGAGCCGTCCCGCGCCACCGGCGAGGTGCTCGAAGTGCGCCCCTGACGCGTCTGCTTGGCAGCCGCCCCGATGTGCGCCGCATGGCATTCGCTCCCTGACGGCGTCGCCACGCAATGCAGAAAGCGATCCATGCTCAGGCCGTACCGAGGCCACTCGGCATCGGCGAGCACGACGGCCCCTGGCTGGCGGATTTCGTGCATCCGCTGCGTGAGCAGACAAGTGCCATGGCGGCGAGCGCGAGCGGATTCTCGCGCTCGATACCGATGCTGCCCACAACGGGATCATCAAGCCGATAGAACGGCCGCCTGCCAGCCCGGAGATCGGCAGTACGATGAAGCGAATTCATCCAGGCCAAGCGATTATCTCGCGCTTGCGTCCTTACTTTCGCCAAGTCGCTGGGTAGACGCGGGTTTGCTGGAAGGAAAGCCGTCGGATTTGACGCTGCTTTGCAGCATGGAGTTCTTCGTTCTCGACTCCGCCGACAGCGCGAGCATCGCATTTCTCGCACCCTTGCTGCCGAGTCGGCAGCTGCGGGCAATCCTAGCGGCATCCCAGGAGGGTGGGCACCATCCGCTATTCAACGAACGCGCCTTGACCGCGTTGTCGGTTCCCGCAGCGCTGCTGGAACGACGCTCGGAACTGTCGGCGCGAGTCGAGTGCGCCGTCGATCAGACCCGGAGGGCGTACCGGGAAATCCGGGATGGTACGGAATCTTTGGCTTGTTCGATCCGACCGAAGATGGTCTCGGGCCATGCGCATCCCTGCAGCGACGCCGAGGCAAGTCGAGGAAGGTTCGCCGGAGTGCTTGGCAGTGGTGTGCGATTGTCTCGCGGCCCGCCGCCAGCGGTCGGACGCGCACCGAGATCTGCCAAGCCCAGGTCGTCGGCCTGAGCGCCTTCGACCACTGGCAGCCGAAGCTGAACGGTCGGACCCTCGCCGCCGCACACCGCGGCACACGTCCGGGGGAAAGCGCCGCCGAAGAAGGCGAACGCGGCGGCACATGCCCGTAGGGCAGGGATTCGCCCTTGAAGGCGAGTGGGCGCTTTCCAAGAATATGTCGTGCGCCCAGCTTGTCATTTGTCCTTGATTCAAGATGCTGCAAAGCTTATCTTACTTCTGCTTTACTTAGAGTTGCCTGGAGAGTTCGCCTTGTCGGTGCCTGATCGGCTCACCACCACCGTTTCGACCAAGGGCCAAGTCGTTCTGCCCAAGGCGGTCCGGCGAGCGCTGCACTGGGAAGCGGGTATGCGGCTTATCGTTGAGAGCACCCCGGAGGGGGTGCTGCTCAAGCCTGAGCCCGTATTTGCGGAGACCCGGCCCGAGGAGGTGTTTGGTCGTCTCGCCTGCCAAGGTCCGCCCAAGTCTTTGACGGAGATGGAGGCCGGGATTCTAGCGGAAGCCATGCGACGTCATGCAGGCGGTTGATACCAATATCGTCGTCCGATATCTGACCGGCGACGATCCGAGGCAGTCCGCCAAAGCGAGAGCCGTGATCGAGGCGGGCGATATCTTCGTAAGCACGACCGTTCTGCTCGAAAGCGAATGGGTGCTGCGCAGCGTCTACGGCTTTGCCGGAGAGGAGGTCGCGGCGGCCCTGCGCGCCTTCGGGGGTCTGCCGGGCGTCTCGGCGGAGAGTCCCGGCCTGCTCGCCGCAGCCCTGGACCGCGCAGAGCAGGGCATGGATTTCGCCGATGCGCTGCATCTCGGTGCTGCCGCCCGATGCGAGGCTATGCTGACGTTCGACCGCCGGTTCATCGCGTTGGCCAACGATACGCTGGTGCGGGTGAGGGAACCTTGAAATTCATCTACGAAAGATCTGATCAAGTCTGGTCACAACAAGATAGTTTCTTTAGGGGTTGTATACTTGATTCCACCAATCGCCAGATCTAGATATAGTAGTGTCTATAACACCAAACGCACTACATATGTGTGTAAGTGGAGTTAGATATGTAAGTCCCTTTCTTTATGGGGAACGACATGCTTGAGGATACAAGCTACTGCATCAGTAGTTTTCGGCGTCTATTGATACCCTATATAGGGTAGAGGGTACACAGATATGTAAGTTCCCTTCTTTAAGATGGTAGTGGTCCAGTTTGCATCGTTGTCGTCATGCTGCACCATGTATGTACAGCATGCAGGGATCTAAGAGTCTATTAACTACCATATGTATTGGCATCCGTAGCGATGTGGCTGACCAATCTCAAACTGAGCCGCCACCTTTAAGATCAATAGGCAGCAACCCTATAATACGTAGGGTCAAAGTCTGAAGGACGCCTCTAAAAATGTCCGATCCAAGGTGGCATGCGTCAACTTGGATCGGAAGCAGTGGCATGGACGGAAATGCAAGCCGGCTGCTTCGATTTCGACGAGCGCCATCCCAAGCCGGACAAGCGTGATCCGCTGGCGGCGCTCCGAAAGCCGATCTATTGGGACGGCTTTCGCCGCGCCTCGAACAGCAGCCGAGCAAGGTCGCGTGAAAGCGATGCCGGGAGCAAGCCCTTCGACGTCGCGATGATGTCCAAGGCTCTGGTTCCGCAACATCTGCACGGCCTGTCCGACGACGAGTTGGAGCATCGAATACACGACCGTTTGTCGCTTTGCCGGCTTCCGGACTTGAATCCGGAAGAACGAACGCCAGCTGCCAAGACCATCCGGCTGTCGGCCGTCGATCCGCAGCGACAAGTCCGGCGGGAAAGCCGGCGACGATTATTCCGAATTTTCAGCGGTGCCCTTAATCGGACTTTCCCTAACCTGCGGCGTCGTCCTCGCGCCCGCCTAGCGCCCTAGGAACGCAACCAGCATCTTCCCTCACGCCTGGACCTTCACCAGGATTTGATGGATCGGTGGGGTTCGTCTCCAGCACGCTCTTGAAATCTCGGACAGTCGGCTTGGTACAGCGTTTCTCCTTTCTTTCGGGGCAGCCCGGATCCAGACCATCGACACGGCGCACCTTCCTCAGCTGGCCACGGCTTCCGCCGAGACCAGCGGCAACGCCGACTCGATCAGGCCCGCCAGCGCCTCGATTCGGGACAGTTTCATCGGCCGCGTTGCCCTGGTGCCGGCAGGCGCTTCGCCAAGGCTGTCGCCAGGCGAGAGTGCGTCGGCTTCTGCCCCAGCCCACGAAGAAAATCGGCGGTAGGCGAACCGGAGCACGCACTATCCGTCTGAGCCGCCCGTCCCAGAGCCGTGCGACGCGCCGGCGACGGCAGATGGACCGGAACAGCGCACCACAGGCGTATTTGGTCGCCAATGCCATGGGTTTCGAATTCGTCCTTGTAGCTTGCATATCAAGCGGTTGCAAGAACATATCCATGCAAAAACGAGAGGAGGCAAGAGTTCTCGGGCAGGTTCGCCTGCGCTTGGCGCAGAGTCGTGTGGCTATGCCGCTCAGAAAAAGTACACGAAGCGCAGGAAGCCTCGATCGCCGCCACCGGTGGTGAGGTCTTCGCCCACCGTCAGGCCGCCGAACTCGTCGCCGGCATTGCCAACGGGCATGGTGAAGCCCACTTGCAGGCGCGAAGCGTCGCTGGCGTCGTAGGTGAGGGATGCTTGGGCCACATAGGAGGAATCGTGCAGGTTGGCGATGACGGCGATGCTCTGGTTGAGCAGGAAGTGCCAGCGGAAGGAGGTGCCGGCGGCCAGGTAGTTGCGCATCGTGTTGAACAGTTCGCCTCGGCCGATGCGCTCGGCCAGGGGCGCTGGCAGCAGGCTGAGGTCATCCGGCAGGCGGGTGACGCCGAAGCCGTTGTGGAAGTATTCGGCGAATACATGGACGACACTGCCGGCGATGCCGAAGCTGTAGTCTGCATTCAGCAGACCGGATAGGGTCACGCGGTCGTCCGCCAGCGTCCAGGTGATGTCCGAGCGAACCAGCGCGCCGCCGGCCGGAATGCGCAGGCCAATGCCGTAGACTTGATTGCCGTAGTGGTGCGACGCCATCAGCTCGTACTCGTTCTCGCCAGCCAGACCTCGATACTTGACGGCGAAGCTCGAGGCGTCCAGATCCGGATCTCCTGCGTACGAGCGTCGTCCCACGGCCAGCACCTGCAAGTCCGAGCCGTCGCCGAACAGACCTTCTACCAGCACCAAGTCGTCGCCGGCCTTGTAGTCCTGATCAATGGTGGTGGGCGCGAACGGGTTGAAGAGGTCCATGGGCTGGAAGACCAGGCCGCCGCCCCAGCTCAGCGCCTGGCGGCCGGCGGTGACGCCCCAGCGGTGGCTGCGGTACTCGACGGCGAGGCGGTCGAATCGGTGCAGTCGCTGGTCATCGTCGTCCAGATTCCAGGTCAGGCCCATGAGCCGGCGTTCGTCGCCAGTGGGGGTCTGGTCGAAGGTGATGCCTGGCGACCCCGCAGCCAGCGTGTCGCCGTAGAGCCAAATGGCGGCGTAGTCTACGATTACGCGCAACGGGCCGAAATTCCGCCGCCACATCAGGCGCAGGTCGGCATTGTGGTCCACGGGCGTCGATTCGCCGGCGAGCAGCCGTTGGGCGTCGCCGGCCGGCAGCGACTGCGCCGTGGTGTACCACTTCAGGCGCAAGTCGAAAGTGCCGAGCCCTGCGGATGTCGCCTCCTTTAGGAGTGCCGTGCCGTCGCGGAGCATCTTGTTCAACTGGTAGTCGTCGGGAACGACCACTTCGCGGTCTTCGTCCGGCTCTTCGATGGTCGGTATCTCCGGCGGCAGCGACTCCGGCATGTCCGGCAGATCCCGCAGCAGCACTTCAATGGGCGGCAGATCGGAGTTCCGAACATCCGGTATCGATGGGGCCATTTCCGCCTTCGCTGCGGAGGTAGGCTCGCTAGCCGCCGGGGCGTCGATTTCCATGATCCAGGCATCCACGAACCCCGCGCTTCGGGCGCGTACCAAGTCGGCCTGTGCGGCGCTGCGGGATGGAAACGGCCCGGTTGCCACCCGGTGCAGCTTGCCCTCGCGGGTCTCGGCCGGCAGCACGGAAAAGGACAGCGCCATTTTCTCGCCAGCTTCGGCAGCTAGCCGTTCGGCGGTTTGCGTGGCGCGGAAGGCTCCGATGGAAACCCAGTGGTCGGCACTGGCGACCGAAGCACACAGCAGCAGAATCGTGCCTGCGGCGCGGGATCGGCGACCGGGGTCCATGCTGTCCGCCCCTACGACTCGACGCCAGGGACGATGCTGCCGTCGCGCAGATTCACCTGTCGGGTGGCGTAGCTCATCACCATGGGGTCGTGGGTGGCCGTGAGGATGGTCACGCCTCGCTCTCGGTTCAGCTTCTGCAGCAGGTCCAGCAGTTCCTGGGTAGTTGCCGTATCCAGGTTGGCGCTCGGCTCGTCGGCGAGCAGCAGCACCGGATTGGTGACGATGGCGCGGGCGATGGCCACGCGCTGCTGCTGGCCGCCGGACATCTCGCCGGGGCGACGGTCGGCCAGCTCCGCAAGGCCCAGGGAATCCAGGGTTTCCAGGGCGCGCTGGCGGCGTTCCGCCCCAGCGACGCCCTGCAGCTGCATGATGAACTCCACGTTCTCCAGCGCCGAGAGCACCGGAATGAGGTTGTAGGACTGGAACACGAAGCCGATCCGGCGCAGCCGGAGATCGGACAGCTGGGCTTCGGACAGCTGGATCACGTCCACGCCGTCCACCACCACGGTACCGGCATTGGGTTGATCGAGGCCGCCGATGACGTGCAGCAGGGTGGATTTCCCCGATCCGGACGGCCCTGCCAGACTCACCCATTCCCCGGCCTCCAACGCGAAATCGACATCGCGCAAGGCATGCACGGGCACGGTGTCGTCGTCGTAGGTTCGGCCGACGCCAGCGCATTCCACCACTCGATCCGCCATGCGATTCCTCCTCTTGTCTGTCTTCTATGCAGCGCCAGCGCACCCGCGCTAGCGCCGCATCGCGTCCAGGACATTGAGTTTCACCGCCCGCAGCGCCGGATAGAAGCTGGCCAACGCGCCCAGCGCCAAGCTCAGGGCGGCTACCAGAATCACGTCGCCGGCTTGCAGCACCGGTACGAAGTTCGGCCGCAGGCCGAACGTCGCCAAGCTGTCGTCGAAGGCGGTGAGGTCGATGCCGTCGGCGATGAGCGAGAACACCCCCGCAGCGATCAGCAACCCGGCGACGACGCCTACCAGCATGATGAGGCATGATTCCACCACCACTTGCGCCACCACGGAGCGCGGCCGCATCCCCAGCGCGCGCAGCAGGCCGAGTTCGCGTATCCGCTCCATCACCGCGGTGACCAGGGTGTTGACCAAGCCAAACACCAAGGCCCCCATGATAACCAGAAAGTAGATGTAGATGGCGCTGTCGGAGAACTCCACCATCATCGCCGCCTGGGGTTCCAGCTTCTGCCAGCTCATCACGTCGAGGCCGGCGAAGACGTCGAGCAGCGTCTCCATCACGCTGTCCTCGAAGCGATCGTCTTTGACGCGCACGGAAACCTCCGTCACCATCAACGTGTCCAGCATGTCCTGCAAGGTCTCGGCGCCAGTAAACACGAATGCTTTCTCCAATCCCGCCACCTCGGCGCGGTAGATGCCGGCGATCCGGCAGCCGGCTTCCCGGTTGCGTCCGTCGGCACCCTGGGTGACCAGCACCAAGCGACGGCCCACGGTGGTTTCAAGCTGTTCGGCCAAGCCGGCGCCGACGATGACGCGCCGGTCTGCGGCACCGGACAAACCCTCGCCTTCGATGGCCACGTCGCCCAGGAAGGAGATGGTCTCCCGGGCCGGATCGACTCCCACCAGCTGGATGCCGCGGGTTTCGCGCTCGCTCATGACGACTGCCGGCACCCGTACCCGGGCAGCCCATCCTTCCACCATGTCCGGCGTCAGGTTGAGCTGCCAGTCCTTCGCCACCTCGAAGCCCCGCTCGATGCTCGGATCGTCCAGGTAGCCCGGCTGCAACACCTTAACGTGGCCGGTGAGGTTGTCGATGACGGTGTTCTTCATGTCCATCTGCATGCCGCGCAGCAGCGAGTTCAGCAGCACCACGCCGGCCACGGCCACGCCGATGGCGGACAGCAGAATGCCGTTGCGACGCTTGTGGCGCCAGAGATTACGCCAGGACAACTGGAACAGCAGCTTGAAGGGCATGTCGAGGGCTCCTCTATTCCTCCGCCCGCAGCGTGTCCACCACGCGCAGCCGTCGCAGCCGCAGCGCGGGGATCGCCGCGGCCAGCTGGGTCGCTGCCAGGATGACGACGCCGAACTCCGCCGCGGTGCGTACGCTGAAGCTGGGATACAGACGGTCCGGGAGCATGTATTGGGCAGTCATCTCGGCGTAGGCATCGCCGAACGAGATGCCGGTGACGGACAGCAGGGTCACCAGGGGAAAGGCGATGGTGAAGGTGGCGGCGAGGCCGAGCAAGGCCATCCACAAAGCCTCCCAGGACAGCATCCCCAGGATCGAACCCGGCCTCATGCCCAACGCCTTGAGCATGCCGAACTCCGGCGTCCGCTCGAAGATGGTCATGATGAAGGCGTTGACAATGCTGAAGGTGACCAGCACCACCAGCAGCGCGTAGATCATGTAGGTGCTCTGGTACTTCAGTTCGATCAGCTGGTGGATGTCCGGCAGCTGCTGCTGCCAGGAGACGCCGACGGTGTCCCCATCGCCCAGCGCAGCCGCGGTTTTGTCGGTGGCGGCCGGATCGGCCAGCAGCAGCGCGATGGCGTGGACCTGATCGCCCAGACCGAATGCCTCCTGGAACTCCGCCAGCCGCACATGAATCTGCGAACGGTCGAAATCGGCCTGCCCGGTGGCGAACGTGCCTACCACGGTAAGCACCATGGCCGCCACGCCGCCGCCCTGGGCATTGCCCAGGACGACCACTTCGTCGCCCACGCCCACGCCCAGGTTCTGCGCCAGCACCGCGCCGACATAGGCCTCGTCTGGTCCCGACAGGTAGCGACCATCCGTCGCCCGATGGCGGATGGCAGCGAACTCGCGCACCGGATCCACGCCTACTGCCAAAGCGCCGAAACTGCGCTCGCCGGAGGATGCCAGGATGAACGCCTGGGCCCGGGGCGCGACGGCGCTGATCTCGGCGTTTCCTTCCAGAGCCGCCACTCGGGCCGAGGCATCGGCAATGGCGTGTTCCATGCGCGGCTCGGCGGCGTAGTCCGGATGCTGGATCTGCATATGGCCGGCGAAGAACCGCGTAGTGTTGTCGATCATCAGCTCGAAGGTGCCCACTTGCAGCGCATTGATGGAGACCACCAGCAGGCCGGCGAAGCCGATACCGGCCGCCATCAGCCACGTGCGGCGCTTGTTGCGCCACAGATTGCGCCAAGCAATGGCAGCGATGGAGGTTCGCGATGCCCGCCGCGACACAGCGGCTGCCGCGGCGATGTCCTCTCCCAGCGTCGCTTCGCTCATTCCTCCTCCCGCAACGCATCCACGGGACGCATCTTGCGTACCCGCAGCGCCGGAATCAGCGCTGCGATCAGGGTGCCCGCCAGCATCAACAGGGGCGACCAGGCGAGCGCGTCGACGTTGAGCGCCGGATACAGACGATCCGGCATCATCGTCATCGCCGCCATCTCTTCCGCGCCTTCGATCGCCGCCACGGAGATTCCGATCTCCGCCAACGGCAGCACTGCGGCCAAGCACAGCGCGATGCCGATGACCGCGCCCAACGCCCAGACGCAGAACGCCTCGATGGTCAGCATGCCGACGATGGCGTTGGGTCGCATGCCGATGGCCATCAGCATGCCGAACTCCCGAGTTCGCTCGAACACAGTCATGATGAAGGCGTTCACCACGGACATGGTGACCACGGCCATCAGCAGCCAGTAGATCATGGCCCCGGAGACGCGATCGAGGGTAATGCTCTGCTCTAGTTCCGGCAATAGATCCCGCCAGTCGAGCAAGCGGACGCCGGCCGGCATCGCCGCCTGGACGGCCGGCTTCCACTGGTCGATGCGGTTGCTGTCCACGGTCTCGACGACGATGCGGTGGACGGAGTCGCCCAGCTCGAACGCCAACTGCATCGTCGGCAGCCGCACCTGCATGACGCTACGGTCCAGATCCGGCTGGCCAGTCTCGAAGATGCCATCCACGGTCAGCACCAGGACGGCGATGCCGCCTTCCTCGGCCGAGCCTAGCGCCACGACCTCGTCGCCCAGCGCGGCGCCCAGGTTCGCCGCCAGGGAAGCGCCGACGAAGGCGCTGTTAGCAGCGGGCAGGTATTCGCCCTTGGCGAGATGGTGCGGCAGCGCGAACAGAGCGGCTTCCCGTTGCGGATCCACGCCCATGACCAACGCCCCGAAGCTGCGCTCGCCCACCGAGACCAGGGCGAACGCTTCCGCCCGCGGCGTCACGCCGACGACGTGGGGCGCCGTCTCGATGCGCCCCACCAGTTCGCTGCCACCCGCGATGGCGTGGCCCATCTTGGGGTTGTCGAAGTATTCCGGGTGCTGCAGCTGCAAGTGGCCAGTCATGACGCCGGTGGCGGTTTCAACCCAGGCGCCGTAAGTGCCGGCCTGGAAGGACATGAAGAACGACACCAGGAGAATCGCGAAGCCGATGCCGGCAGCGGACATCCAGCTGCGCAATCGCCGCCGCCAGAGATTGCGCCATGCGACGCGCACGAACATCGCTCGCGTACCGCCGGCACCGGGCCGACGGGCGTGGAGCGGGAGCGCGGCTTCGCTCATCTCGGGATAAGGCGCGACCTACCGGCGGATCGCTTCTGGTGCGCCGCCGCGCAGGGCGAAAGGAGTGAACATGCTGTCGTCGATACTGGCGTCGAAGTCGGCGTTCAGGTAGCGCACTTCGGTCCAGCGGTCCTTTTTCTCGATGTCGGCCATGCGCATGGCCAAGGGGATTGTGCGCCCGCCGAGCATGCCCACCTCCGTCGTCTGCATGCGTCGCAGGGGTTCGAGGTCCTGGTCGTAGAAGGTCTGGCTGAGCATCACGTAGTCGTCGCGCAGCACCATCGTTTCCTTGCCCCACACCACCGGCGCGTCGTCGTGGGGAACCAGCTCCAGGGTGTACACCGCATGTCCGTCGCGTTGTTCCGTGGCGACGATGGCGGCATCGTAGTGGCGCAGGTACTGGTCCGTGCGCGACAGGTCGTTGTAGGAGAAATCCGAGCCGGCCCAGCTTTGGGACCTCATGCTCGCCGGCAGCCGGATCTCGCGTTTCAGCTTGGGGGTGAACGTCCACATGCGTTCGCCCTGCTTGAGCGTCGCGGTGCCGGCGTCCTTGTCCGGAGCGGTAAAGCGGATCAGCGCATCCTCGCGGCCCCGGGTCCACGCCACCAACGTCAGCTTGCGCTCCCACTTCGGGCGGTGGATGGTCATGGCCATCTCGGTATACGAGGATAGGCCGCGGGTGAGATCCAGCGCGCCTTCAATCAGCGTACGGGCGGCAATCTTGCTGCTTGGGGTGTCTTCGTCCCCGGTGGCGGCCTCGCTGGCCGGCGCATCCGCGTCCTCGGCGAGCGCCATCGGCGCAAGCAGCAGGGCAGCCCAAAGAACCGTTCGCTTGGCAGCTTCCATCGCTATCGGCCTCGTGCATCGGCTTGACGACTGCCAAGCCTATCGCAATTCGAGGGGCGGCACCGCCGGTATCCCAACTCGTTCATCCGGTCAAGCTTGGAGCAGGGAAACCAGCTCCATAAACTGAGGAATGCGTCCGCGCCGCCAGCGGCGACCTGCCAAGTTCTGATCGCAATCCAGAAGGCCAAGGTGCCGACGGTCATCGTGCGCTTTCGCCTGCGCCTCGGCGAACTGTACTGCCGCCGCGACAATTCGATCTTCAAAGCAGGCGGGCGCAGCACGGGGATTCCGATCATCACCATCTACTTGCTCGGCTACGACCTGGAGATGTCGGACGAGGCGGCGATAGATGTTCAGTCCGTGCGTAACGGAGCGGCGCACAGGGCGGAAGCTGGCGGTGGAGTCGGAGCAGACGCTGCGAATGATCGAGGACAAGGATACGCTGCTGCGGAACTCGGCGGTGCTATCGCGACAGTTGTAGCTGGCGGCGCGGGAGCGGATGTGGCCAAGCAACGTGCGGCGGTGGAAAGGCAGGCCGAGCAATCGCGGCGCGAGATGGCGCAGCAGCGGACGCGTTCAATTCGGGAACTGCGCGCCGAGGGCTGGACGCCGCCATCGGTCGCGCCTTGGACATGGATGCGGACGACGTCCGTTCCGCATTGGCGGAGCGCCGAGCGGCCGCCTGTCCCAAAGGCTGCTGCAGAACGGGAAGCCGCCGTCAGCAGTGCCAGTACCCGTTCGGCGACTGAAAGCAGTGCTCGCATCCCATATTCCCTGCGAATTCGGCGCAATGCGCCTTCACCAGGGTGTCGGGAACATCGCGGACGCGATGCGTTGCCCGCACTGTTCAAGCCGCAAGCGGTCTCCCTGGCCAGCGCTTTACACCCCCCCCCCCCCCCCCCCCCCCCCCCTCGAATCCATAGGTTTCAACACTTGCCACCCGCCCGCCGAGCCACTTATAATCCGCCGTCCCTGATGCGGGGTGGAGCAGTCTGGTAGCTCATCGGGCTCATAACCCGGAGGTCGCAGGTTCAAATCCTGCCCCCGCTACCAACCAGGAGGGCCCCGCGAGGGGCCTTTTCCATTGTGTCCGGCGCACTTGGTCGGGCGAGGAAGGTAAGCGCACGCCGCGTCGGAGACGCGCAGTGCGCCTGATCGTTCGGGATGGGCATTGCTGCCCATTTTTTGTATGTGGACGCGCAACGACGTTGTGCAGGACCGGCGGACAGACCGGTGCCGAAGCCGATGACGAAGCGATGACGAAGCGATGACGAAGAAGGAACGGGAACTGGAAGCATTGCTGGCTCCGACGGTGCAGGCGCACGGCTGCGAGATCTGGGGCATCGAGTACCATCCCACCGGTCGTGGTCGCTCGACGCTCAAGGTGTTCATCGATTCAAGCGACGGCATCACCATCGACGACTGCGAGCGCGTCAGCAGCCAGATCGGCGCATTGCTGGATGTCGAAGACCGCATCTTCGGCTCGTACCGGCTGGAAGTGTCGTCGCCAGGGCTGGATCGGACGCTGTTCCGTCGCGAGCAGTACTTGGCGAGCGTCGGCGAGCAAGTGGACGTGCGCCTCGCGCTCCCGTTCGACGGCCGGCGGCACTTCAAGGGCCAGTTGGCCGGTGTCGAGGACGACGATGTAGTGGTTCGCGCTGGCGAGGACGAATACCTGCTGCCCTTCCAGCACATTCAGCGTACCCGCATCGTGCCGGCCTTCGAGTCCGCCGTCCTCCGGCAGAAAGAACCGGTTGGGCGAAGCTAGCGATGTCCGAGATGAAGCCGAAATGAACGCCGAAATGAACAAGGAAGTGCTGCTGGTAGTGGAGTCCGTCTCCCACGAGAAGGGCGTCTCGAAGGAAGTCATCTTCGAGGCCATCGAACTCGCCCTTGCCATGGCCACCAAGCGGAAGTCCCCGGAAAACGCCGAGTTCGCCGTCTCCATCGACCGCAAGACGGGCAACTACGAGACCTTCCGCCGCTGGGAGGTGATCGATCCGAACCGCGAGCTCGAAGAAGACGAAGAGCCCAATCCGGATGCCGAACTCACGCTTGAGGAAGCCCAGCAGAAAGACCCGACTCTCCAGCTTGGCGACTTCTACCAAGTGCCGGTGGAATCCGTCGAGTTCGGCCGGGTTGCTGCCCAGACGGCGAAGCAGGTGATCGTGCAGAAGGTGCGCGAGGCGGAACGCGCCCGGGTGCTGGAGATGTACGAGCATCGGGTGGGCGAACTGATCAGCGGCACCATCAAGAAAACTTCGCGGGACAGCGCCATCGTCGATCTCGGCAACAACGCCGAGGCTGTCCTCACCCGCGACAATCTGATCCCTCGGGATTCCTTCCGCGTGGGCGATCGCGTCCGCGCCCTGCTGGTGGAAGTACGCCCGGAAGCGCACGGCCCGCAGCTCATCCTCACCCGCACCACGCCCCAGGTGCTGGTCGAGTTGTTCAAGATCGAAGTGCCGGAGGTGGCCGAGGAGGTCATCGAGATCCGCGCCGCCTCCCGTGACCCAGGCTCCCGCGCCAAGATCGCCGTGAAGACCAACGACGGCCGCATCGACGCCGTAGGGGCCTGCGTCGGCATGCGCGGCTCGCGGGTGCAGGCGGTATCCGGGGAACTCGCCGGAGAGAAGATCGACGTCGTGCTATGGGACGACAACCCTGCCCAGCTGGCCATCAACGCCATGTCGCCAGCGGAGGCGCAGTCCATCGTCCTCGACGAGGACTCCCACACCATGGACATCGCCTTTGCCGAGGACATGCTCGCCCAAGCCATCGGCCGCGGCGGCCAGAACGTGCGTCTGGCGAGCGAAATGACGGGCTGGAATCTCAAAGTGATGTCCGTGGAAGATGCCGCCCGCAAACAGGATGAGGAAGTTCGCGACCACGTCAACGACTTCATGACCCAGCTTTCCGTGAATGAGGATGTAGCCACCGTGCTCGTCGAGGAAGGCTTCACCAGCGTTGTGGAAGTCGCCTACGTGCCCATCGAGGATATGACGGCCATCGAAGGGTTCGACACCGAGATCGTCGAAGAACTGCGCAGCCGTGCGCAAGACGCCCTGCTCGGCCAGGAAATCGGCAGCGCGAGCGGCGTCCCAGCCAAGGATCTTCTGGAAATGGAAGGTATGGAGCGCTCGCTGGCATACGAGCTGGCCGGTCATGGCGTGGTCACCATGGAAGACCTGGCCGAGCTGTCTGTCGCCGACCTGCTCGATATCAACGACGGCATCGGCGAAGAGCGCGCCGCCGAACTCATCATGACTGCCCGCGCCCCCTGGTTCGAGGACGAGGCGGAACCGGCACCGAACGAGCCAAGCGGAGATGGCCATGGTTGACGTGACGGTAGAGCAACTCGCGCGGACTCTGAAGAAGCCTCCTGACGATCTGCTGAAGCTCATCCAGCAGGCGGGACTGCCCCACGAGCGCGACGACCAAGTACTTTCGGACCAGCAGAAGGAGCGCCTGCTCGACTTCGTCAGGAGCCGCCAGGACAGAGGCACCCCGGAGCAGGAGCAGCCCAAGAAGATCATCACCATGCGCCACCGCAACATCAGCACGTTGCGAGCCGGCAAGGGCGGGCGCGGCGCAGCGGTGCGGGTAGAGACGCGAAAGAAAAAGAGACTCCATGTGACACGCCCGGCACCCGGCGCAGCGCCGGCGGAACCAGCCGCCACGCCGAGCGCTGCCCCCGCCCCGGCTCAGATCGAGGCCGAGCGCATTCGTCGCGAAGAGTTGCTGCGCAAGGAGGCGACGGAGGCGGAAGCCCGCCGCCTGGAAGACCAGCGCAAGGCCGAAGAAGAGCAACGCCGCATCGCCGAGGCCGAGGCGAAGGCGAAAGAGACCGAAGCCGAAGTACGCGAGGCCACGGAGCGGAAAACGGCTCGGCAAGCGGCGGCGCGGCGGACAGCCGACCAGCAGACCGCGACGAAGAAGAGTACGCACGAGCGCACCATGCCCTCGCCTGAAGCCGTCGCCCGCGCCGCTGCCGAAGCGGCAGCGAAAGCCCAGGCCGCGGCGGAGAGCGGCAACCGCCGCGCACCGGGGCGGGCGGGTGGACGCCACCGCGAGCGCCCGGCACGCAACGCGGAAGCCAGTCCGGCCCGAGCGCGCCGCCGCGAACTCTCCCTCAAACAGGAATCCCGACGCGTCAAGCGCCGCCACCTGACAGTGGAGAAGCAGGGCGGGGAGTTCGAGAAGCCTAAGGATGTCATCGTCCGCGAAGTGGAAATCGGCGAGATGGCCACCGTCGGCGAACTGGCGCAGCGCATGAGCGTCAAGGCCGGTGAGGTCATCAAGAGCCTGATGGGCATGGGCGTCATGGCCACCATCAACCAGACCCTGGACCAGGATACTGCCGTGCTGTTGGTGGAGGAACTGGGCCACAAAGTGAAGCTTGTCGCCGAAGACGAGGTGGAGCAGGTGCTGGAGCAATCGCTGCAGGTGGAGGGAGAGCGACATCCTCGTCCACCCGTGGTCACCGTCATGGGCCATGTCGACCACGGCAAGACGTCCCTGCTCGACTACATCCGCAACACCCGGGTCGTGGCCGGCGAAGCCGGCGGCATCACGCAGCATATCGGTGCCTACCACGTCGAGACGGAACACGGCAGGATCACCTTCGTCGACACCCCAGGCCATGCCGCGTTCACCGCCATGCGCGCCCGAGGCGCGAAGTCCACGGACGTGGTCATCCTGGTGGTGGCCGCGGACGACGGCGTGATGCCGCAGACCGAGGAGGCCGTCAACCACGCTCGCGCCGCAGGTGTGCCCTTGGTGATCGCGGTCAACAAGATCGATCTCGAAGCCGCCGATTCCGAGCGCGTACGCAACGAACTGGGAACGCTGAACGTCATTCCAGAGGAATGGGGCGGCGATACCCAGTTCGTCAACGTATCCGCGGAAACCGGCGAGGGCATCGACGATCTGCTGGAAGCGGTGATCCTGCAAGCCGAGCTGCTGGAACTCTCCGCGGTGCCGGCAGCACCGGGCCAAGGCGTAGTCATCGAATCTCGCCTGGACCGCGGTCGTGGCCCCGTCGCCACCCTGCTGGTTCAGAACGGCACCCTGAAGCGCGGCGACGTCATCATCGCCGGACAGTGCTACGGGCGCGCGCGGGCGCTCGCCAACGAGCGTGGCGAGACGGTGGACGAGGCCGCGCCATCCATTCCGGTGGAGATGCTCGGCCTCAACGGCACGCCCGACGCCGGCGACGAGTTTTCCGCCGTGACGGGCGAGCGCCAAGCACGGGAAGTGGCCAGCTTCCGAGCCGGCCGCAGTCAGGCGCAACGCCACGGCACCCAGAAGGCGGTGTCCTTGGAGAACATGTTCGCCAACCTGGGCCAGGGCGAGAAGCGCATTCTCAAGCTCATCGTCAAGGCCGACGTGCGCGGCTCGCTGGAGGCGATCGTCCAATCCTGCGCGGACATCGGCAATGACGAGGTGTCGGTGAACGTTCTCGGCGCCGGCGTCGGCGGCATCACCGAATCCGACGCCAGCATGGCGCTCACCTACGGTGCCGTCATCTTCGGCTTCAACACCCGCGCCGACGCGGCCGCCAAGGCCATTATCGAACACGAAGCCCTCGACCTGCGCTACTACAGCGTCATCTACGAACTGCTCGACGACATCAAGGCCATTCTTGAAGGCATGCTCGAACCGGAGATGCGCGAGGAGATCGTCGGCATGGCGGAGGTGCGCAACGTGTTCCGCTCGCCCCGCTTCGGCCAAGTCGCTGGCTGCATGGTGGTGGACGGCACAGTGGCGCGGAACAAGCCGATCCGCGTACTGCGCGACAACGTCGTCATCTTCGAGGGCGAGCTCGAATCTCTGCGGCGCTTCAAGGACGACGTCACGGAAGTGCGCGCCGGCCTCGAATGCGGCATCGGCGTACGCAACTACAACGACGTGCGCCAGGGCGACATGATCGAAGTGTTCGATGTGCGCACAGTGGCCAGATCCCTCGGCGGAGGGACTGCCAAGGAACAGGCCTCCAGCGCAGGAGCGCGCACGCGCCTTGGCGAAGGACGTGCCGCCTCCCATCAAAGGGCACCATGACGCCCGCCCGCGCCATCCGCGTCGCGGACTTCATCCGCTCGGAACTCGCCCACATCGTGTTGACGAAAATGCGCGACCCCCGCATATCCATGCTATCGGTGACGGACGCCCGGGTCAGCCGCGACCTCGCCTTCGCCGACATCTACGTATCGTCGCTAACAGCAGCCGACGACGACGCCCGGCGACAGTTCGTGGATGTCCTGAACCGAGCGTCCGGCTTTCTACGCAGCGCTATCGCCGAGCGCCATCGCATGCGAACCACGCCGAAACTCCGCTTCCATTACGACCACCTGATTGAGGAAGGCCCCCGCCTCGAAGCGCTGATCGACGACGCGACCGCTCCGCAGCCGCCCCGCCATTTCGCCTTGCGAAATCGCCCTGCCGAGATGCCGACGGGAATCGCTCGACAGGAGAGGCATGGTGCCTAGACGACGCGACCGCTTCGCGGTCGCCCCGCGATTTCATCTTGCGAAATCGCCCTGCCGAGATGCCCGCCGGGAATCGCTCGACAGGAGGGCTATGGTGCCTAGACGATACCACTGCTTCGCGGTCGCCCGCCCGCCCGCGCAACGAGACGCCGAAGGGGAGTGCCATGGCGCGTAGGCGGCAGGGCCGCGACGTCGACGGCGTCATCGTGCTCGACAAGCCCCACGGCTGGAGTTCCAACAACGCCGTGCAGCGGGTGAAGAGGCTGTTCACAGCGCGCAAGGTGGGACACACCGGCAGCCTGGATCCGCTGGCCACCGGCGTACTGCCGCTGTGCCTCGGCGAAGCCACCAAATTTTCCCAGTATCTGCTCGACTCCGACAAGCGATACCTGACCAAGGTACGCCTCGGCGTCGCTACCGACAGCGGCGATGCCGACGGCAAAGTGATCGCGGAACGCAAGGTGGCGGACATCACTCGCGAGCGCATCGACGCCGCCCTGGACGCCTTCCGGGGCAAGATCGAGCAGGTGCCGTCGATGTTTTCCGCGGTCAAGCACCAAGGCCAGCCGCTCTACAAGCTGGCACGTCTCGGCATCGAAGTGGAGCGTCAAGCGCGCACCATCACCGTCTACCGCAACCACATCGTCGACGTCGCCGACGACAGGCTGATCCTGGACATCCACTGCAGCAAGGGCACCTACGTGCGCACCTTGGCCCACGACCTTGGCGAGGTGCTCGGCTGCGGCGCCCACGTTTACCAACTGCGCCGCACTGAGGCGGGCCCCTATGGCGAAGACGATCTGGTGACGGTGGAAGAACTCGAATTCGCCCGCGAGCAGGGCCGTCTCGACGATCGCCTGTACCCAATCGCCACCGCAGTCGGGCAGTGGCCGTCGATCCGGCTGACCGCCGCGCCGGCGTTCTACCTGAAGCAAGGCCAGCCGGTACTCGTGCCCCACGCACCGACCACGGGCTGGGTGCGCCTATACGAGGAGTCTTTATCGGAGAAAATCGGCGCCCCAAGAGCATCGGACTGCAACGGCCGCTTCATCGGCGTCGGCGAAATCCTCGACGACGGCCGCGTTGCGCCGCGACGGCTGATCGTGAAATAACCCACGAGGGCAACTGTACCTATGCGCGGTTCCCTCGCGTCCCTCGAACAAGGCATACAGGAGAAATCCCATGGCACTTACAGCCGAAACGAAACGAAAGATCGTCGAAGACTATCGAAACGGCGACAACGATACCGGCTCGCCGGAAGTCCAGGTCGCTTTGCTGACCTACAACATCAACTCGCTCCAAGAGCACTTTCGCGCTCACGGCAAGGACCATCACTCCCGCCGCGGCCTGATTCGCATGATCAACCGCCGGCGCAAGCTCTTGGACTACCTCAAAGGCAAGGATCAGCAGCGCTACGCCGAGCTGATCGCCCGCTTGGGCTTGCGACGTTAGCATCCGCCTAGGCACAGCAACAGGAACACAGGAGAAGTGAATTGAACCCAGTACGCAAGGAATTCCAGTACGGCGGCCACTTGGTCGTCCTGGAAACCAACAAGATTGCCCGCCAAGCCACTGGTGCCGTCATGGCCTCCATGGGCGATACCGTGGTGCTCTGCACCGTGGTGGCCAACCCCAACCCCAATCCGGCCCAGGATTTCTTCCCGCTTACTGTCAACTACCAGGAGAAGTTCTACGCTACCGGCAAGATTCCCGGCAGTTTCCTGCGCCGGGAAGGTCGGCCGACGGACAAGGAAACTCTCACGTCACGCCTCATCGACCGACCCATTCGGCCACTGTTTCCGGACGGCTTCATGAACGCCGTGCAGGTGATCGCCACCGTCATGTCCGTGGACCGGGACATGGACCCGGACATCATCTCGATGATCGGCTGCTCCGCGGCCCTGGCTGTTTCCGGCATCCCCTTCGCCGGCCCCATCGGGGCTGCCCGGGTGGGCTATGTCGACGGCCGCTATCTGCTCAACCCCGGCTACCAAGCGCTATCGTCCTCAGCGCTGAACATGGTGGTAGCGGGCACGGCATCCGCGGTATTGATGGTGGAATCGGAAGCCAAGGAGCTATCCGAAGACCTCATGCTCGGCGGCGTACTGTACGGCCACATGGAAATGCAGACCGCTATCACGGCGATCCAGGAACTCGCTGCGGAGGCGGGCAAACCGAAGTGGGAGTTCCAGCCACCGGTCGTCAATGCTGCCTTGGACGACAAGATGGTCGCATCGGTGGGCGAGCGTCTCGGCGACGCCTACCGCATCCACGACAAACAGCAGCGCCAGGATGCAGTGCGCATCTTGCGCGACAGCTTAGTGGCCAAGCTCGACGGCGACTTCGACGATGAAGATGTCGTCAAGGCATTCTACAAGCTCGAAAAGAAACTCGTCCGCGCCAGCATTCTCGCCGGCGCGCCAAGAATAGACGGACGGGACACCAAGACCGTGCGCCCCATCGACATTGAGGTGGGCGTCCTGCCGAAAACCCACGGCTCGGCCTTGTTCCAGCGTGGCGAGACCCAGGCCATCGTCGTCGCCACCCTCGGTACGCTGCGCGACGCCAAGCTGGTGGAGGCGCTGGAGGGCACCTACAAGGACAACTTCATGCTGCACTACAACTTCCCGCCGTACAGCGTCGGCGAGGAAGGCTTCCTCGGCAGCCCTAGGCGGCGCGAGATCGGCCACGGCAACCTAGCCCGCCGCGGCATCGCCGTCTGTCTGCCCAGCGAGGAGAACTTTCCGTACACCGTCCGCGTGGTGTCCGAGATCACCGAGAGCAACGGCTCCAGTTCCATGGCCAGCGTCTGCGGCAGCTCGCTGGCCTTGATGGACGCCGGGGTGCCCATGAAGGCGCCGGTGGCCGGCGTGGCCATGGGCCTCGTCAAGGAAGGAGAACGGTTTGCCGTGCTCACCGATATCCTTGGCGACGAAGACCATCTCGGCGACATGGACTTCAAAGTGGCCGGCACTGCCGAAGGCGTTACCGCCTTGCAGATGGACATCAAGATCGACGGCATTACCGAGGAAATCATGGAGGCGGCTCTCGATCAGGCCCTCCAAGCCCGCCTGCATATCTTGGGCGAGATGAACAAAGTGCTTGCCCAGTCTCGCGCCACGGTTTCCGAAAACGCACCGGTCATGGTCGTCCTGCAGGTGGATCCAGACAAGATCCGCGACATCATCGGCAAAGGCGGCACCACTATCCGCTCCATCGTCGAAGATACCGGGGCCGAGGTGGATGTGGAGGACGACGGCAGCGTACGCATCTACGCCGAGGACGGCACCTCCAAGGACGCTGCGGTAGCTCGCATCCAGGAAATCACCGCGGAGGCGGAGGTGGGCCGCATCTACCGTGGCCGGGTGGAACGCATCGTCGACTACGGCGCGTTCGTCAACATCCTACCCGGCAAGGATGGCCTGCTGCACATCTCGCAGATCGCCGAAGGGCGGGTGGAGAAAGTGTCCGACTACCTGCAACAAGGGCAGGAAGTGGAGGTGGTGTGCCTGGACACTGACCAGCGGGGGCGCATCAAGCTCTCCATGAAGGAGGTGCAGAACTACGCGGCGGCAGACTGAAGCGGACAACAACCGCCATCCTTGGTCGCGAATCTCCTAGCGAGCAAGCGGAGGCATCTGAACTCGGTCTGCGACGGGGAACACCCACGAAGTGGCCCGTTCGCTGTGCGCAACGGGGGCAGGATAGCAACGGCGCCTACAGCTGCAGATGTTCGCAGCGCGTTGCGGCGCCGTTGTCCGACACCGGCTCGCATCAGGCTGGCGCCTCTGCACCGATGATTCCATGCAGCATCGCGTGTTGGCACCACGAGTAGCGCCTCCGATCGCACCACCGCAGTTTTGGGTCGCGCACCGCGACGCCTTCGGCCAGCAGCAGCAGACCGGCAAACTCCGGCTCGAAAGGCGCTTCGCCGAAGAAGCAGATGCGAAGCGAAACCCGACACGGCAAACCTGCGGCGAAGGTGCCAAAGGCGAACTCCGATGGCCGACGAAAGTCCGTCGCGTTTGATGCGAAGCGGCGAGATCAACCGAACCGCGACCAGCGGCGGCAAGTCCAGTATTTCGATCGGCAAAGCTGCGAACGCAGCCCAACCCCTCGCTTGCGGCGCATCCAGGGAGTTCGCATGGATGGCCAACCACTCCGGCGGGATACGGCTGCCGACGAGGCCGTTCTTCCCTGCCCGCCACAGCGCATGGAAAACGCAGGGCAGGCAGTCGTTGGCGGGATCGAAGAGGACGAGATTCACCAAACCGCCGGATGTTCGGCGGATGCCGTCATGGCGCATCGGCTCGTACGACGACGCGATTGCTGCATAGCACACGCGGGGATCGGAGACGGGGAGAGAGGCAAGGCTGCGGCTGTGCTAGGTATGCGCCGTTGTCGTTGCGCTCGGATGCGCGGATCAAGGCGGAGGTCGCCCCATCGCGAGGCGGACAGACGCCCCGGCCGCACGGCATGGCGAATATCTCGAATCCAAGTAAGCCATCCGCCATGCCTGTTCCAGCATAGCGACGAACGTGCCACGGTGCGCCCATGAACCGCGTTTCCCCAGCGTCCCTCGTCCCGCCGGGCACGCTTGCTGGCCTTGTCCTCGGCACCTGCCGCCGTGCTACAGTCCCCTCGCGGCCCGCGGCGGTGCGGGTTCGCGCAGCCTTTGAGGAGCAAGCCTATGGCCGAACCCGCACTGCCCCCCGTTGGCCCGCAGATCGGGTGGGAAGAACCCGGCGCACGCCCCCGGCACATTGCGCAAAGCCCAGGGCATCCGCCGGTTCCCGACCGCATCCCGGTAGGCCTAGATCGCATCGACGCCGCCAGCCTGCGGCTCGACGAGCGCATCCTGCCCGTGGAGGACGATAAAGTGCCGGAAGGCGTCGCGCAGAGCGACAGCCGCTTCGACGCCGTGCCGCCGTTGCGCGAATTCTGCCGCCGCCGGCACCCCGACGCCTTCGTGGGCAGCGACTTGCTAGTCAACTACAAGCAGGACCCGAAGGCGCACGAAAGAGTGGCACCGGACTTGTTCGTGGCGTTCGGGGTGACGGAAGAGCCGACTGGGTCCTACGCGCTCGGGCCTGGACGTCCAGCACCTTCGTTCGTGCTGGAGATTCTGTCGGGAAGCACATGGCGGGACGATGTGGAGAGGAAGCCGGCGATCTACGCGAGGCTGGGAGTTTGCGAGTACTTCCTGTTCGACCCGGACGCCCAAGGTCAAAAGCCGGTGCTGCGGGGATTCGAACTGCGCACCGGCGAATACGTAGCGATGCCGATCACGCAGGGACTGCCGGGCAGGTACCAGGGCGTTCACAGCAAGGTGCTGGGGCTGGTGTTGTGCGCGGGACCGAACGGCCTGCGCTGGTACGAACCGGATGCGGGCCAATACCTGCGAGTGCTGGGCGAATCCGAGGACGGCCGCCGGAAGGCCGAAGTACGGGCTGCGGAGGAAGCAGCCGCCCGCCGGAAGGCCGAAGCACGCGCTACGGAGGAGGCAGCCGCCCGCCGGAAGGCCGAAGCGGAGATCGCCGCGCTACGCAGCCGGTTTCGGCAACTGCGCGACCAGCGCCGACGCCCTGACGGATACGGATCGGGAGATTGATCCTCCGATCCGGTTCAGCCCGGCGGACAGTGTGGAAGAGGCAGGCGCGTGTCGCGGAAAAAAATCGACCAGCGCGCAGTCCAGCCTTGATTTTGAACGCCGCGATGCGGTGCAGGTGAGCCTGCAAGGGACATCCCGCAGGCGGCCCTTGCGGGCGGTACATCTCGTCCAGGATGTCGGCGAGGCATCGAAGACAACGGCGGCAAGCAGTCACCAAGCCACCGTAATAGTCGCGTTCGGCATCGGCGGCCGTTGCGCATTCCTGGTGGCGTGGTCGCGCGTCACCCATCCAATGACAGCGAAACCGAAGCTCCGGCCCTCCCTCGATCGGCTGGTGGAAGCAGTAGCAGAGTCCATCCGGCGCGACGACGAAGAACACTTGCAGCTTCTGCCCATCCCGCTCGTCGATCCGCCAGTTCGCCGTCTTCACGCCCTTGGCTTCAAGCTCCTCGCGGGCTCGGTAGATGTCCGTGACGAGAATGGCCGCGCCCTTCCTGTTCCGCATCGCCGCCGTTGGTGGCAAATCCGATCCGCATGCCTTCGCGTTCGAGGATGACCGTCGGCACGGGGTCGTCGCGCCTCTCCACCTCGCGGAGTCCGAAGGCTTCCGTGTACCACTTCACGGCTTGGTCGATATCCTCCACCGGCAGGGCAAGAACATCGTCGGCAAAGGGATAAGCGGCTTCGTAGAGTTTCGCCATCTCGCTGTCTTCCTATGTTGTCTGTTGTCATTGTCAGCCACTCGAACTGCTGCGGCTTGCGACCGGATTCAGCGCCGCGCTGACCAGCACCGGACCTTCGAAGGCTAGGGCTTCAGCCAGCGCCGCTCGCACACGAGTACCTCGTCTCCTCCACGTAGAAGCCCTTGCCGCCGAGCGCCTCCACCATGCCCATGCCCTCGTAGCGGGCACCATAGGCAAAGGCAGAGGTCCGGTCCTCCTTCAGCGGGTGGCCGTCGCTGCCGATGCGGATCATCGGCCAGCATTTCCGCTTGGCGTTGGCAGCCCGGCGAAGGCGTGGATGACGCCAGAGCCGGACACCGTCAGAAACGCCCGGGGCGGACGGCGAGGTAGCCGGCGGTGTGCGCCGCGTAGATGGCGGGGCCTGCTGCGCCTGCCGATGCGGGCGATGCTGGCCTTCTACGCCTCGACGGCGAAGCCTAGCACCGGAAAGCCGACGATGCCGAACATGTAGTCGACGCCTGCTGATTGAGACTGCGCGCCATCAGTTGAGCGCCGTTGACGGTGGACATGATTCCTCCCCCTGGGGAACGCGAGTGGTTCAAGCCGTCTAAGCTATCGCGCCGGGACGGGGATATCCGCGATGATGTGCGCTATCTGTCGTCGCGTCTCGCCCAGCGCCAGCTGCGTCTTCAGCAGCAGGTCCAAGCTGACGGCAGGATTGGCGACATGCGACTAGCTCGATTCGATCGCCTCGGCCAAGGCGAGCTGCGTGATGCCTCTCTAGCTCCGCATCGATCTCAACCGCAGTCCGGCGGCGAATGCCCGGAAGCCGAAGTCCGACGCGCCCACGAAGTGGCCCTCGCGCTTGATGCGCAACGGAGAAATCAGCCGTACCCGCACCAGCGAGGGCGCATCCGGCGGCTGGCCACGAAACGAGCAGGCCGTGTGCGGGACTGCCCGCCGTTCTCCCAGGGGCTCCATTGGGCGGCTTCGAGCCCCGTGCCGCCAGCCTGTACATCCGCAGACGCAGCGGGATGCGGCGCTTTGGCAAGCCGCTGCCGCCGGCGCGCTCGAGCGCATGGGCAACGTAGGAGAGCCTGTCGTTTGCAGGTCGAAACAGAACACACCCTAAGTTGAAGCCGTTCTCGTCCGTATCAAAGCCTGGATCCGCCGGCTCTAGAACGTACGGTGCAGGCGTGTGCGGATACTTGACGAGCTTCTTGGCTCCGCGAGGCGTCCGCGCCTCGAACAGATATGGGTACGCGCAGGAGTCGAGCAACGCGCACTCGCCGCAGTCGCGCCATTCGGTGACGAAGACGGACTGCTTGAGCGCGTGGCCGAACGCGCCCCGCCATACGGAGCCGAGATAGCCGGGAGGCCGTGGCGGCGAAGCGCCATCCGCTCCGGGCTGTGCGCAAAAGCGGAATCGGCAGCGGCCGACGGCCGAGGCCGGAACAGTCCGTGTCGACGGACGCCGTCATGGGATGTCGGCGCGGGTTCAGTGAAGCGACGACACGTAGTATAGGCAGAGGATGGAGAGTCCCGCGCCGGCCGCTTGGCGCGCCATGCGCTCGGCCGCCGCTGAATCGGCTGGTAACCGGGAGATACCGGCACTCAAGGCATCGCGTCAGGCTGTGGCTGGTCGCCGAAGGAAGCGGCCGTCTGGGCCGCAACCCGCCATCAAGCCACGATCGGCTGATGGAAGTAGTAGCAGAGTCCATCCGGAGCGACCACGAAGAAGACCTGAAACTTCTTCCCGTCCCGTTCGTCCACGCGCCAGTTCCCAGTCTCGACGCCATTGGCCTCGAGTTCCGCTCGGGCTCGATGGATGTCCGTCACCAGAATCGCCGCGCCTTCGTTGCCTGCATCGCCGCCGTTGACGGCAAACCCGATCTGCACGTCGTCGCGTTCCATGACGACTGTTGGTACGGGGACGTCGCGTCGTTCCGCCTCGCGGAGCCCGAAGGCGTCCGAGTACCACCGCACGGCCAGATCGATGTCTTCCACCGGCAAGGCGAGAATGTCGTCGGCAAAGGGAAAAGCCGCCTCGAATAGCTTTGCCGCCATTTCGTGATCCTCTGTTCGTCTCCTTGTTCTTCGTCCGCCACGGCAGTCATGCGTAGCCCGCGCAACGTGCCCGCACCACGCCCTACGTCGTCAGCCATCCGAACTGCTGGGGCTTGCGTCCGGCGCGCGGGTTCAGCGGCACGTTGATCAGCGTCGGCCCGTCGTGCGCCATGGCCTCGTCGAGCGCCGCCCGCAGGTCCTTCGGGTCCTCCACGTAGAAGCCCTTGCCGCCGAGCGCCTCCAGCATGCCTTCGTAGCGGGCGCCGTAGGTGAGGTTGCCGGGGGGCGGGGGCTGGCCTTCCTTCAACGGGTGAACGCCGCCGCCGATGCCGCCGTTGTTCAGCACGATGAGCTTCACCGGCAGGTTGTAGCGCACCATGGTTTCGAGTTCCATGCCGGTGAAGCCGAAGGCCGAGTCGCCCTGCACGGAGACCACGGGCTTGTCCGGGTTGGTCACCGCCGCGGCCACCGCGAAGCCGAGGCCCACGCCCATGGTGCCGTAGGTGCCGGCGTCCAGGCGGTGGCGGGGGCGGCGGTTCGGCATCTGGGTACGGCCGATGTCCATGGTGTTGGCACCCTCGCCGATGATGATGGCATCCTCGGGCAGCCAGTCCACGATGTCCTTGAAGGCCCGGTAGTAGTTGGTGGGCGCGGAGTCGTCGTCGATCATCGGCTGCACGGCTTCCATGTTGGCCTGCGCCTTCTCTTGAAGTACCGCTCGCCAAGGCGTTTCGGAGGGATAGAACCATTGGCGGTCGTCCAGGGCGCGGTTGAGCTGGCCCACCACGGCCTTGCCGTCGCCCACCAGAGCCACCTCGGCCGGCACGTTGGTGCCGATCTCCGTGGGTTCGATGTCCAGCTGGACGACGCGCACATCCTTGCGAAAGCGGGGCGGCAGGCCGAAGTGCATGATCCAGTTCAGGCGGGCACCCATCAGGAGCACCACGTCCGCTTCGCGCAGGGCCGTGCTGCGGGCGGCGCCGACGGAGAGCGGATCGTCGTCCGGCATGGTGCCCTTGCCCATGGGGGAGTTCAGAAACGGCAGCTGGGTGCGCTCGATGAACTCGCGGATTTCGTCTTCGGCGCGGGACCACGCCATGCCCTTGCCCACCACCACCAAGGGCCGTTCGGCGGATTCCAGTGCCGTGAGCGCGGCCTCCACGGCATCCGGGTCCGCCAATGTGCGCGGAGGCTCGGGCACCGGTGCTGCTTGGATCACTTCGTCCTCGTCGCATTCGCCGCGGATGATGTCGTCCGGGAAGTCCAGATACACCGGGCCGGGGCGTCCGTACAGGGCGTGGCGAACCGCCTGGTTGACGTAGTAGGGGATGCGGTGGACGTGCTCGATGCCGTGGGCGTACTTGCAGTACGGCGCGGCCAGCTCCACTTGGCGCTCCTCCTGGAAACCGCCCATGCCGTTCTGGTAGACCGGCGAGGCGCCGCCGATGAGGATCATCGGCCAGCAGTTCTGCTTGGCGTTGGCAAGGCCGGCGAAGGCGTGGATGACGCCCGGGCCGGACACCGTCAGGCACGCCTGGGGGCGGCCGGTGAGGTAGCCGGCGGCGTGGGCGGCGTAGCTGGCCGCCTGCTCGTTGCGCATGCCGACATAGGTGATGCCGGCCTTCTGCGCCTCGGCCGCGAAGCCCTGCACCGGAAAGCCGACGATGCCGAACATGTAGTCCACGCCCTGCTGCTTCAGACTGCGCGCCATCAGTGCGGCGCCGTTGACAGTGCCCATGGTTCCTCCCCTTAGGAAACACAAGTGGTTCGGGCCGCCTAAACTATCGCGTCAGGACGGCAAGACTCAAGTGCTATATTCGCCTGCATGGAATGGTCCGAAGTCCAGCAGCGCATCAAGGCCGGCGAGGATCGGTTCACCGAATTCAAGCGGGAACTGGAACTCCGGCGGATCGGCCGGGCGATCTGCGGCTTCGCCAACACCCAAGGCGGGGTCGTTATCCTAGGCGTCGACGACTCGGGCGACATCGTCGGCGTGCGGGGCGATCCCAAGAGTGTTGGCGAGCGTTTGGCGAACTTCCTGCAGAACGGCTGCAACGTGCCGGTTCGGGCCAACTGCCACAGTCGGGAGACACCCCGCGGCGTCGTGCATTGGATCGAAGTGCCGCGCCAGCGCGGGTTCGAGCCGATGCGATACGACGGCCGAGTATGGGTTCGCCGCGCCCGAACCACGGTCGAACCCTCGCCCGCGCAGCTGCAAGATCTCTACAACGCGTTCGGCTTCGTCTTCACCGAAGAACAGACGATTGCCGCTGCCGGGCCGGTGGATATCGACATGGTGGCGTTTCGTTCCCATCTGGCGAGACAGGGGTTCGATGTCGTCCGCGAACCGCAGCCCGCGGTGGAGGACGACCTCCGCAACCGGGGCGTAGCGGCCGAATTCGATGGCCATCTCCATCCCACCCTGTACGGCCTGCTGGCGTTCGGCAAGCAGCCCCAGAGCTTTCCGCACACCGGGCAACTTCTGGATCGACTGCGTGGCCTATGGCGGCAACGATCAGGCGGCCGACGTGATCCTCGCCGGAACGGCCAGGGGACGCCTCGACGAACAGGTGCAGCAGGCGCTCGGCTGGGCGCGGGGTCTGGGCCGCTTCGAGAAGTACGATGGGGCGTGCCGGCAGGACATCCCTCTGCTGCCGCTCGCCGCCATCCGCGAGGCGCTGGTGAACGCGGTAGCGCATCGGGACTACGCCATCATCGGTTCCAAAGTGCTCTTGGAGGTGTTTTACGACCGCGTGGTCGTCACCAGCCCCGGCACCCTGCCCAATCGCTTGACGGTAGACGTGGTTCGCACTGGCGGACGCACTCGGTCCCGCAACGAGCCGATGGCCAACTACATGCTTGAGTGCCGGCTAATGGAAGGAGCCTTCAGCGGGGGTGCGCGAGGGGCGCGCCCCTCGCATGCAAGAGGGCACGGCTGGCTGGCGATGCGCAATGCCATGGGCGAGTTCAACGGCACGGAGCCAACGCTTGCGCAGGACGAAGAGAGCCGCCTCGAGCCGTGGCTTGCGCCATGACCATCTACGTCTCCGGCTTGAACGACATGCCCGCCGCGGTGCGGCGTTTCGGCATCCGCCATCTGGTATCCGTCGTGCAAGAGGAGTTCCAGCCGCCGACGCCGCCAGAGATCGCTCCTGCTCGGCACCACCGATGCGCCGTAGACGACATCGTCGAGCCGATGCGGGGCCATGTGCTCCCTGGTACCGACCATGTGCGCGACCTCGTTGGCTTCTTGGCCACCTGGGATGGGGAATCGCCCCTGCTGGTGCATTGTCTCGCCGGCGTCAGCCGCTCCACAGCTACGGCGTTCCTCGCCCACGCCATGCAGACGGACGATGCGCTGCTCTCCGCAGTCGCGCTGCGCCGAGCGGCGCCCTACGCTTGGCCCAACCGGCGCATCATCGAGCTGGCCGACGCGATTCTCGGCATGGAAGGAAAGCTGGTATATGCCGGCGAATCCATGGGCGCGGCGCTGTGCAACAAGGAGCCCGGCCAAGTCGCCGTATTGCCGGTATCCAAGTAACCTATTGCTGTGGTTGGACAACAGGAGTAAATCATCCATGCCGAATCAAGACGCCGTCCGTGCCGTGCTCGACTACGCCAAGAGGGAGGGCCGAACAGCGCTCAATGCCGACGAGGCGAAGACCGTCTGCGACGCCTACGGCATTCCCACCCCCGCCGAGGGCGTCGCCACGTCTGCGGATCTTGCCGGCGATATCGCCGACGACATCGGCTATCCAGTGGTGATGAAGGTGGTGTCGCCGGACATCCTGCACAAAACCGACGCCGGCTGCGTGATCGCGGACATCGGCAACCGGGAAGCGGCCCTGGCCGCCTACGACGAGATTCTCGCCCGTGCGAACGCCTACGATGCCAGTGTCGCCATCGTCGGCGTACAGGTGCAGCAGCAGCTGTCTGCCGCCCAGGAGGTGATCGTCGGCGCCGCCACCGACCCGTCGTTCGGCAAGCTGGTGGCCTTCGGTCTGGGCGGCGTGCTGGTGGAAGTGATGCGCGACGTGACCTTCCGCCTAGCGCCCGCCACCAAGGAGCAGGCCGAGGCCATGTTCGGCGACATCGCCGGCGCGGCCATTCTCGACGGCGTGCGCGGACAGCCCGGCGTCGACAAGGACGCACTGGCGGAGCTCGTCGTCAACGTCGGCCGGCTGGTGGACGACTTTCCGGAAATCGCGGAACTGGACCTCAACCCGGTATTCGCCTGCGCCGACGGCGCTACCGCGGTAGATGCCCGGGTGCTGCTCGACTTCGAGCCGCAGCAAGCTCGCCATCGTCCGAGCCCCGAGGCCATCCTGGCCGCCATGACGCGCATCATGCAGCCGGACGCGGTAGCGGTGATCGGCGCTTCCGCCGGCGAAGGCAAGATCGGCAACTCGGTGATGCGCAACCTCATCGACGGCGGCTACCCGGGCGCGATCCATCCCATCCATCCCAAGGCCGACGAAATTCTCGGCCGCAAGTGCTACGCCAGCGTCACCGAAGTGCCCGGCGACATCGACGTCGCCGTCTTCTGCATTCCGGCAGCGCTGGTGGCGGGCGCGCTGGCCGAATGCGGCGCCAAGAACATCCCTGGCGCGGTGCTCATTCCCTCCGGCTTCGCCGAGATCGGCGAGCACGAGCTGCAAGCGGAGATCGTGCGCGTGGCGCGGGAGAACAACGTGCGCCTGATGGGGCCGAACATCTACGGCTTCTACTACACCCACAAGAACCTGTGCGCCACCTTCTGCACGCCCTACACGGAGAAAGGCCAGGTGGCGCTGTCGTCCCAGTCCGGCGGCGTCGGCATGGCCATCGTCGGCTTCAGCCGCTCGGCGAAGATGGGCGTTTCCGCCATCGTCGGCCTCGGCAACAAGGCCGACATCGACGAAGACGACCTGCTCACCTTCTTCGAGCAGGATCCGAACACCGGCGTCATCGCCATGCACGTAGAAGACTTGAAGGACGGACGCGCCTTCGCGGAAGTGGCGCAGCGGGTGTCCAAGAAGAAGCCGGTGGTGGTGCTGAAGGCCGGGCGCACGTCCATGGGCGCCCGCGCCGCCAATTCGCACACCGGCGCGCTGGCGGGCGACGACCGCGTGTACGACGCCGTGCTGCGGCAAAGCGGCGTGATCCGCGCCCGCAGCCTGAACGACATGCTGGAGTTCGCTCGCGGCCTGCAAGCGCTGCCGACGCCGAAGGGCGAGAACGTGCTGATTCTCACCGGCGCCGGCGGTTCCGGCGTGCTGCTTTCCGACGCCTGCGCCGACAACGACCTGACGCTGATGCCCATGCCGGAGGATCTCGACGCCGCCTTTCGCGAGTTCATCCCCCCTTTCGGCGCCGCCGGCAACCCGGTGGACATCACCGGCGGCGAGCCTCCGACCACCTACCGCGCCACCATCGATCTCGCCCTCGCCGAAGACCGCGTCCACGCCTTGGTGATCGGCTACTGGCACACCATCATCACCCCGCCCATGGTGTTCGCCGAACTGCTCGGCGCAGCGGTGGACGCCGCCCGCGCCGCCGGCAACGACAAGCCGGTGGTGGCGTCGCTGGTGGGCGACGTGGAAATCGAAGACGCCTGCCGCTACCTGATGGAACGCAACATCCTGGCCTACCCGTATACCGCGGAGAAGCCGGTCGCGGTGCTAGGCGCGAAGTACCGGTGGGCGCGAGCGGCGGGGTTGATCTAAGGGGCTGCGAAGAACCTTCGCAAGGTCCTGCTGCAACGAACGGCGCGATCCCTATGGAAGCCAAGCAATCGAGCCTGCCGCTGGACGCTGCCGATGCGCCGACGCCGTCGGGCCGGCGGTCGCCGAGCGGCGTCGCCACCACGGAGCTGGCGTTGTCCGCCCATGTGGGAACGAACGCGGACGTCTTCCCATCCATACTCGGCCTTCATGTGCCGCTGGGCGCGAAGATAGCCGATGTAACCTACGGAAAAGGCGTTTTTTGGAAGAAGGTTCGCGCCGACGACTACGAACTTCACGCCTCGGACATAGCCACGGGAATCGATTGCCGAAACTTGCCCTACGATAGCGAATCGTTCGATGTGGTTGTTTCGATCCGCCGTACATGGAAGGTTTCTTTCGGAGCGGTTCCACAACCAAAGCCGGTGCGGGTACCCA
The DNA here is from genome assembly GCA_963422285.2 of Pseudomonadales bacterium. Lineage (GTDB taxonomy): Bacteria > Pseudomonadota > Gammaproteobacteria > Pseudomonadales > Azotimanducaceae > VXYL01. The sequence continues at coordinate 975,509 of CAXXJO010000001.1, forward strand.
CAATTCCTTTCGAAGCCACTACTCCAATGGAAACGAAGCTCCGCGAACCGGAGGGGCCAAGTGGCATGCAGCGGTTTTGGAACTGTATGTGGAAGGTGCTTGGGAAGCCCATAGAGTGCTGAGGGGAAAGGGAGTGTTCATCGTCAAGTGCCAAGACGAAGTGAGCGCAAACCGCCAAAACCTAACCCATGTAGAGATCGTCAACGCCTATCTGGACATGGGTTTCCACTGCAAGGATCTATTCGTCGTCGTCAGGCCGAACAGGCCTAGCATGAGCAGAGTGGTCAAGCAGGTCCATGCCCGCAAGAACCATTCGTACTTCCTGGTATTCATCAAGGCTGCGCAGGGCAAAGACCCATCCAGGATGAGGTTCGCTAAAGGAACCCGTTCATCAGCGTGAACGGCTCGTCGCGGAATGGCGGTGTGGGAGGCCAGTGGACCGTAACGAGAGTAGCCAGGAGATGTCGGCGTTGGTATGGCGAGTACCGAGGGAATGACGCAGCAGGAAGCTCTTCGTTCTTCGCAAAGACAAACCTCCACTTCTTTTCAAACGCAAAGACATTGATCGCCAGTATATCGAACTCGCCACGCCTCAAGCATGTCGTCGATACGCTGCTGCCATCCGGCGGGACTACTTCACGCAGGTCGCTTGCGACGACCTGCGCTTTGCCGACCCAGCCTTCGTCAGTCGACCGTATGGTCGCTGTCTGAAGCGACTTGGATTCGAAGATGAAATCTCTTCCCTGGTAGCGAACGATGCGGTCTCCTTTCTTCTTTCGGTCGTGATCGTCGGGTTTAGCACATTCGAAATCCCATTCTGGGATAGCCATATCTGCTCCAGCTTGAGCTCCGCCAGATAGCTGAGAAGCATGCCTCTCAGGCTGGGGTTTTGGTCCGCCACCTGCGTCAATTCATCCGGTGTGACATCCCATCGATCGAATATCGTATCCGGCATGCGATTTTCTCCCTCTCCGAGCCTTGCCGTCCGTGACAGCCCGCAGGCTGCCATGGGCGCCCCATGATAGAGGCTCGTCTTCCATACGTGAACGAGCCTTTGCGTCGAGGCAGATCGGGAACCGGGTTCGTCCCGAGGCTGGCGCCGCTGATGTCTCGGTGTTTGTTGGAGGGAGGCGTTGGGAAGGCAACAGGCTAGGGCTGCCGCCAACCTTCGGTCGAAGTGCTTGACGGTGTTCATGAAGCCGCCATTGCCCTTCCCGGCCGGCTTGGGCAGCCCATCGCCGGACTAGCTGCAAATCGGCTTGGGTCTGACGACAAAGTGGCGCCTTGTGTGCTGCAGACCCTCCCCTGAAACTACCGATCCCAGCCAGCTTCCCTTGCCGCCTCCCGCAGCGCCTGACCAAGCCGTTGCTCCATCTGTGCTGGCGGCAGGGATGGCGCTTCCCGTTGCAGCGCCGCGACGTGCGCTTCGAAGTCGGGATCGTTCTGTCGCCCGATGAGCGCCAGTTCGGCCGTTTCCGAAAATCCGTCGGTTCCCGTCAAGGCCCTCTGCAAGTTCAGGAACTGCCGGTGGACCTGCTCCGGCAACGAGTCCCCGTCGCTCAAGCTGGCCTCGAGCACATGACGGTACACCCTGTCGGGCTCGTTTTCGCCCTGCAGGACGCGCTCCAGGCTTGCGTCCGGGGTCAGCAGCAGCGGCTCCGATCGCCATTGCGACGCCCATTCGTTGACGGCGAAATGAAGCATGCTGTTCATGTTGCGAGTGCTCAGCAGCGTGACTCCGTGGTGGACGGCTTCGGCCAAGATGTAGGCATCTTTCGGAATATCGCGGTCGCGAGCCACGCTGAAGCACGACCGCGGGATGCCGTCTGCCAGTTCCTCCACCGCATCGACATCTTCGGAAGTCTGGTTTGCACCTTGAATATGTCCCTCGCCCCGCTCGATTTCGGCGGCCAGCCATCGGGCGACAGCAGTATCGGTAGAGGTCTCGACAGCGCGTCGAACCGACTCCGAGACGCGATGCTCGCGAAAAGTTCTTCGCCATGCCTGCCTTTGACGCCGTGCGACCACGTCGACCGTCTCCGTCCTCACCGTCGGCAGCAGCAGGAGGGGGGACTGCCTTCGATAGGCAATGGTGGTCAGCAATCTTCTCGTGGAAGGACCGCGAAGCAGGTTGGTGTCAGCGGCCCACGCCATGTCCGTCGCTGGGCAAGCGGCGTTCGGCGCGTCTGCGCTGGTAGTACCACCGCCACACCTGCTTCTCCATCTCGGTGGGAATTTCGTAGGCGGGAACATGGTCCATGTCGTACTCCGCGGCCTCGGTCGCCATCTCGTCAGCCTTGGCGGAATCGAGCCCCGCATCCACGGCGACCTGGGCCAGCGCGGCCGCCAAGCGCGCTTCGGCACCGGCGGCACCCTTCAGCCGGCAGCGTTCTTCCAAGTTCGGCATGATGCTTGCGGTCGCAGCGGGCACATGATCGTACTCGGCCACCTGTCTCGGTGCAAGAATATGCTCGGGGCATGGTATTTCGGACTTTCAGGCGGCGGTCGGCGGACTGCCCTGGACCAAGCTGCGAACCGCCACAGCAATCTTCGCATGGTTCGGTTCGAGGCGCCCGCCTGCCGACTTGCCATCGCCAAAACCCGATCTGCCCCTTGCCCTTCGGGCATTGCGTATGATTCGCGGGGAAGATGACAGTTTGTTCGAGTTCAAGGCCGCCGCATGGACGCCAGCAGGCGCCGCGCACCCTGAACTCCTGGAGAATATGCGCCGGCGCTCGACGACATGCCGCTATTTCGCCTACGGCTCCAACCTTTCTACGCAGCGTCTGCGCGAACGGGCGCCGTCGGCTCGGGCCATTGGTCGGGCGCGGCTGCCGCGTCATAGGCTGCGCTGGCACAAGCTGGGCCGGGATGGTTCCGGCAAGTGCTTCGTGGAATGCACCGGCGTCGCTGCGGACGATGTATGGGGCGTGCTGTTCGAGCTCGATTGGCGCGACAAGCCGAAGCTGGACGCCGCGGAAGGTCTCGGCATCGGCTACTTCGAGCGGGAGGTGCGCCTGGCGATGGATGGCGGCGAGCGCCTGGCGCTCACCTACTACGCCAAGCCGGACAAAATCGACCCGGCTCTGCGGCCGCGGCAGTGGTACAAGAACCATGTCCTGCGCGGCGCCCGGGAACATGGCTTGCCGGCCAGCTACATCGCAGCCTTGGAGCGGGTGGAGGCGGACTCCTGATGCGGTTCGTGGTGGATCGACGAGATCGCGCCACCGCCTGCCGACATTGAAGTCGGCGTTGTCGTCGATTCCGCTTGTGGGCGCAGCAAGCGACTCCGAAGACAGCCTCACGCCGCAGATAAGGCGGACCCGCAACCTTCCTACGTTCCTACGTTCGGGACGAGCACCTCGTTCGCCCACGGCATCCATGTCGCCAGAGTCTAGGGCAGGTACGAACAAGCCCAGCCACCGCAAGAATACACCTTACGAATCAATCAGTTACGATAATCCCGGGCAGACTTCAAGGACTTGATCAGACCTGCCTTGGATCTACTGCCTAAACGACGGAATCCAGGCTGCGTCGAGGCGGCGCTGGCCGCCTATGCCGCGGACAGCGCCGCGTCCATGTGCTTCCTGAGCTTCTTCATGGCGTTGCGTTCGAGTTGGCGGATGCGCTCGGCGGAGACGCCGTAGCGCCGGGCCAACTCCGACAGCGTCTCCTTGCTGTCCCGCAGCCAGCGCGATTCGACGATGTCGCGGCTGCGTTCGTCCAGGGTCTTGATGGCCGTTGCCAGCTGCGCGGACGCGAGGCGGCCGGCATCTTCCTCGGCGACGATCTCCAGCGGATTGGCAGAGGCGTCTTCCAGGTAGTGGACGGGGGCCGGCGGCATCTCGTCGGCATCGTCGTCGGGATGGGCGTCGAAGGATACGTCCCGGGACGCCAAGCGGCCTTCCATCTGGGTGACCGTGGCCGGCGGTACGCCGAGATCGTCGGCGATGGCGCGGGTTTCGGCGTCGTTCAGCCAACCCAGCTTCTTCTTGCTGCCGCGCAGGTTGAAGAACAGCTTGCGCTGGGCCTTGGTGGTGGCCACCTTGACGATGCGCCAGTTGCGCAGGATGAAGTCGTGCATCTCGGCCTTGATCCAATGCACGGCGAAGGACACCAAACGTACGCCCACCTTCGGGTCGAAGCGCTTGACGGCCTTCATGAGGCCGACATTGCCCTCCTGGATCAGATCGGCTTGAGGCAGCCCATAGCCGGAATAGCTGCGGGCGAGGTGGACGACGAAGCGCAGATGGCTGAGCACGAGTTCCCGCGCCGCATCCAGATCGTTGTCGCGATAGAAGCGTTCGGCGAGGACGCGCTCCTCGTCGGCGGTCAACACGGGCAAGGCGTTGACGGTCTGGATGTAGGCTTCCAAGTTGCGGCCCGGCGAGAGGCTCGCGAGCGAGAGTACGTTTGCGCCCATCGTCTAACCTCCTAATCTCCTAACAAGCGGCGCACAATAGCGAGGACAGGCCTCGGCTGCGCATTCCACAGTTGCCTCTTCTGCTACCTGCGGTAACACTTCGACTCTACATTAGCACTCCAGTTCCAAGAGTGCCAGCCGAACCGGCTGTCGGCTGAAGTCGAGTGTGGCGCGGGGTCGCTCAGACGGCAAGTTCCCTAAGTCGCTGGTCCGAGGCGATCCTCGCTCCCAGCCATCCCAGCAGGGTACCGCTTGCCAGCAGCGCGAGGAACATCGTGGGGTCGAACCTCACCAATTCCAAGCCCCGGCCATAGCTGCCGAACAGCCGCGTCAAGGGGGCTTCCAGCCAGATCAGCGCCATCGAAACCAGCATGGCTGCCACCAGCGCCCCGCAGACGCCGTAGATGACGCCGAGATAGAGGAACGGGCGACGCATGAACCGCTTGCTCGCACCAACCAGGGCCAGCACCTGCAACTCATCCAGGCGCGCTTCGATTGCCAGCCGCACGGAAGCCGAGGAGACCAGCACTGCGCCGATGCCCAACAGCACGGCCGCCACCTGGTAGATGCGATCTACCACCTCCCGGATCGTCGCCAAGCGTTCCAGCCAAGCCCTTTCGACCGCCACCTCGTCGACGCCTTCGCTCCGTCTCGCATGATCGGCCAGCAGGGTCAGACGCGCTGCCGGCACATCGGCCGCGACTGCGACGCGAATCGTCGCCGGCAACGGATTGTCGTCCAGCAGATCCAGAGCGTCGGAGATGGCGGCATGGCGACGGAACTCCAACAACGCCTGCTCCGGTGTGATAAGCCGCGCCCGATCGACATCCGGCTCGCGCCTCAAGCGTCGTGCCAGAGCGGCCGGCGCCTCGGCAGCGACGCCGGGTTGGAAGTATATCGAGAAGCCCAGGTTTTCCTGCCACTCGCCGGCAACAGCGGCAAGATTCCTCTCCGTGAGATAGAGGGCGGTTGGCAGGGCCAGCGCGATGCCGATCAGCACCCAGACCAGCAGCGTCGCGCCCAGCCGTTGGGAGATGAAGGTGAAACTCTCCCGCGCCACGCGGACGTGATCGCGCCCGAACGCCCGCCGAGGCCGCCGATCAGAAGGCCAGACGTCCGACGGTTTCGGCTTTACGGCCATCGCCGGCTCAGGCCTCGGCCGCCGTGTCCACGGCAGCCGCAGTATCGCCCACCACCCTGCCCTTGGCCAACTCGACGATCCGTACGCCCATGGTGGCGAGCAGCTGCGCATCGTGACTGGCGACGATCACCGTAGTGCCGATGTCGTGGAATTGACGGAACAGCCCCATCACGCTCCTCGACAGCGCCGGATCCAGATTGCCGGTGGGTTCGTCCGCCAACAGCACCTTGGGCCGGTTGACCACGGCCCGGGCGATGCCTACCCGCTGCCGTTCGCCTGCGGACAGGTGGCGTGGCAGCAGGCGCTCCTTGTCCAGCAGTTCGACGCTGGATAGCGCCGCCCGCACCCGTCGGCCGGCATCGCGCTCCTTCATGCCCGCCACCCGCAGCGGCAACGCCACATTGTCGAATACGCTGCGGTGGGCGAGCAGGCGATGATCCTGCAAGACGACGCCGAGATGCTGGCGGTAGCGCGGCAGGTGGCGGGGCGCGAGGCGTCCGATGTCGCAGCCGTTGACCAGCACCTGCCCTCGGGTCGCTGTTTCGAGACCGAGCACGAGGCGCAGAAACGTGCTCTTCCCGGCCCCGGAATGGCCGCTGAGGAAAGTCATGGTGCCGGCGGCGATGGTCACGGAGACATCGCGCAGCGCCTCGACGCCGCTGTCGAAATGCTTGACGACGCGGCGGAACTCGATTCCGTCCATGCCAGCCTTCCTCGCCAAGGGCAACGCCGGCCCTCAGTCCGGGACCGCCAGCAGCGCTTCGACGAACTCTCTCGGCCTGAACGCCTGCAAGTCGTCGATGCCTTCGCCGACGCCGACAAAGCGCACCGGCAGCTTCGACGCGGCAAGAGCCACGATCACGCCTGCCTTGGCGGTGCCGTCGAGCTTGGTCAGCGCCAGCGACGTGACGCCCACCACCTTGTCGAATTCCGCCACCTGGGACAGCGCGTTCTGGCCTACGCCAGCATCGAGGGCCAGCAGCACTTCATGGGGCGCACCGTCGCCGAGACGGCCCATGACGCGCTTGATCTTCCTCAACTCGTCCATGAGGCCGACCTTCGCTTGCAGGCGGCCGGCAGTGTCCGCCAGCACCACGTCGATGCCGCGGGCTTTGGCGGCTTGCAGGGCGTCGAAGATCACCGAGGCGCTGTCGGCGCCCTGGCCCTGAGCGATCACCCCAACGCCGTTGCGCTCTCCCCACTGCGCGAGCTGCTCCACCGCGGCAGCGCGGAAGGTATCGCCGGCAGCCAGCAGCACCGAATGGCCTTCGTCGCCAAGCTGCTTGGCGAGTTTGCCGATCAGAGTGGTCTTGCCAGCGCCGTTCACGCCCACCACCAGCACCACGTAGGGCCGCTGGGCGCCGACGGCGAAGGGCGCGGCGACCGGGGCGAGAATATCCACCAGCTCCTCGGCCAGGGCTGCGTGCAGTGCGGGAGTATTGGCCAGTTCCCGGCGCGAGACGCGGCTCTTGAGTGCCGCCATGATGCGCTCGGTGGCGTCCACGCCCACATCGGCGACCAGCAGGCTGGCCTCCAGTTCCTCCAGCACATCCTCGTCGATGGCGCGTTCGCCGAGCAGCAGATCGCCGATGCCCACGGCGATCTGCCGTCGCGTCTTGGCCAGGGAGTTGTTCAGGCGCGACCACAGCGACTTCTTCGCCGTCGTGCCGGCGCCATCCCTCGATGCCGCGCCAGCTGCCGCGCGATCCTCAGGGGGATCGGATTTCCTTCGTTTCCACACCGTCTCGACGCCTCGCCCATGCTTCGCTGCCTACCGCGTCCGCATTATCGGTGCTCGGCAGCCCGTGGGAAAGCGCCGCGAGCGTACTCCAGACACGGCACCCTCAAGGTGAAGGCGCTATTCTTCGGCAATCCAGTTTCCAACTTCCACACCGCTGCCATGGGCCGCACACGCTCCGCTGCCCACCGCATCCGCATCATCGGCGGACAGTGGCGGGGGCGAAAGCTCGAAATCGCCAGTGCCGGCATCCGGCCGACGCCAGATCGCGCCCGGGTAACGCTGTTCAACTGGCTTGCGGCCGAGCTGCCGGGAGCGCGGGTGTTGGATCTGTTCGCCGGCACTGGCGTGCTCGGTTTCGAGGCCCTGTCCCGGGGTGCCGCCCATGCCGTGCTGGTGGATCGGGATCGAAGCGCGGCGCGGCTGCTCGCCAAGCATCGAGAACTGCTTGGCGCCCGTGCCACGGTGGAACAGGCCGATGCTCTGCGGTGGCTGCAACGCCAAGCGCCGGAGCGGCAGTGGGATGTGGCATTTCTCGATCCGCCGTTCGACTCTGCGCTGCTTGCCGAGGCGATAGCGGCGATGGCGACGCGGCTGACGACAAATGGCGTCATCTATGCGGAGGCCGACGCCGGGTTCGACTTCGCCGATTCCTCCCGCCTCGCCGGGCTGTCCCCATGGCGCACCTCCAGCGCCGGCGCCGTGCGCTACGCCTTGCTGCGGCGCTAGCGACGGGCGCGGATTCGTCCGGGGCGTCTCCCGCATCCTGTAGGCAGCGAGGTCTGACGGCAGCGGATGGTTTGGGCTACTATCGTTGCTCTCAAGCCACCCGCGAGAGCCGATGACCAGTATCGTCTACCCCGGCAGCTTCAATCCCATCACCTACGGCCACCAGGACATCGTCGAACGCGCTCTGCGGCTGTTCGACAAGGTCGTCGTCGCCGTCGGCACATCGGCGGACAAGGATCCGGATACCTATCTCGCCCCGCGCATCGATCTATGCCGCCAAGCGCTCGCCGAATTCGGCGAGCGAGTGGAAGTCGAGGGGTTCAACGTCCTGCTCGTGGAATACGTGCGCTCGAAGAACACGCGCTTCATCGTGCGCGGCCTGCGCACCATATCGGACTTCGACTACGAGTATCAGATGATCGCCATGAACCAGACCTTGGATCCGGATTTGGAATACGTGCTGCTGCCGACCTCCCGGCAGTGGTCGTTCCTATCCTCCTCCAGAGTGCGCGAGATCGCCGGTTTGGGCGGCGACATCTCCGAGTTCGTGCATCCGGCGGTGGCGGAACGCTACGGCGACGCCGACAAGCCGACAGCGGCCTAGGCAGCGGGTCGGTTTGAAATCGGATCAGCCGGCCACTGCGGATTCTGCTACATATGGTGGTACAGCAGCGTTCCATCTCGCCTGCATCTTGCGACTGTGCGATGCACGGTGCGGCACGACGATACGGATTCAAACCGGCCCGCTACCGCGGGCTAGCTGGTCTGGCAGACCGGGCAGTAGACGGTCGAACGGCCGATCAGCCGGACCTCCTTGAGCGTCGCGTCGCAGCGCAGGCAGGGTTCGCCGCCGCGCCCGTAGACCGCCAGTTCATGGACGAAGTAGCCGGGCCGGCCATCGGTGGCGGCGAAGTCGCGCAGGGTGGTGCCGCCGCTTTGAACCGCGCTCGCCAGGGTGGACTTGACGGCGTCCGCCAGTTCCGCCAAGCGTCGAAGCGGCAAGCGCCCGGCGGCCACGCGAGGACGGATGCCGGCTAGAAACAGCGCTTCGTTGGCGTAGATGTTGCCGACGCCCACCACCACCTTGGCATCCATGAGCAGCGACTTGATGGCAGTGCGCCGCCCTCTGGCCCGCGCCGCCAAATAGGTACCGTCGAAGTCCGCGGACAACGGCTCCGGGCCGAGACCGTCGAGCAGCCAGTGCGCTGCCAAGGGATGCGGCTGCCAATGCACACTGCCGAAGCGTCGGGGATCGGTGAAGCGGACCATGCGGCCGTCGTCCAGCTCGAAGTCCAGGTGATCGTGCTTGCCGGGCGGTGTGCCGGCAGGCACCGCGGAGAGATGGCCGGACATGCCCAGGTGCAGAATCAGGCCGCCTTCGCCGAGGGACAGCAGCAGATACTTGGCGCGTCGTTCGACGGTGCCGAAGCGCTCGCCGGGCAGCGATTTCGGGAGTTCTACCGGCCAGCGCAGCGCCGGGTTGCGGACCACGACGCGTAGCAGACGCCGGCCGCGCAACACCGACGCCAAGCCGCGGCGCGTGGTCTCTACTTCGGGCAGTTCGGGCAGCTTGGCACCGGCTACTTGATCTTGTCTTCCCGGTACACCACGTGGCGGCGCACTACCGGATCGTACTTCTTCAGTTCCAGCTTGCCCTGCAGGGTGCGCTTGTTCTTGGTGGTGGTGTAGTAGTGACCCGTGCCCGCGCTCGACACCAGCTTGATCTTTTCGCGCATGGTTCCTACTCCTTCTTCCGCCGTTGGTCGATGTCCTGCAGCACCGCCTCGATGCCCTTCTTGTCGATGATCCGCATGCCCGCAGCGGATACCCGCAGACGCACGAAGCGGTTTTGCGACGGTACCCAGAAGCGATGGTAGTGCAGATTGGGCGCGAACCGCCGACGCGTCTTGTTGTGGGCGTGGGAGACGTTGTTGCCGCTCATGGGGCGCTTGCCGGTAACTTGACAGACCTTGGACATCGGCGTGTTCTGCTGTTTCAAGGGTGACGAGCCACGCTTTATATCAGAGGTTGGCTCCCGAGCCAAGCGTTTGCGACCTCGGCAGGGTCTTGAAATTGAACCCCTATCGCCATGCTGTGCCGTACGGACATAAGTATAGCGTGAAGTATAGGACGCTATCGAGTACCCTATGTGGCAGCTAGGTCTGCGACGCGGCTTGTCCAGTTTCAAACGAATGCGCTAATCGACGCTTGGGCGTGTCTTGAGTTTGAAAATTCGCCGCAGCTGGCGCGTTTCCTGCTGGAAGCCGCGCTTATTCGACTGCGACGGAACGCACCCTGCACCCAACTGGTCTATTAAGCGCCGGCGCGGATCGGAAAGGACGCACCGCATCGAACCGTTCGATGTTGCGCTGGCTCGGATCCATCGTCACCCCCACGACATGCGCACGGTCGCCGAAGTTCCGATGCCTGTCCGCGCAGCTCTTCCGGGCCGCCTGCTCCAGCGGGTCGCCCCGCCCCTTCATCTTGAACTCGAACACGTTGCCGCCGTCTTCCAGCGTCACGTCCGAGCGCCCCAGCGCCGTGCTCTCCTCCGGGGTCGAGCGGATACCCGCGCCTATCGCCAGCGCCCGCAGTGCCACCGCGCACAGCGCCTCGCGCCGATCCACGGTCGCCAGCTGCTGGTGCGGCAGGCTCGAATAGAGCGTCCGCAGGGTGGCCTCCATCCTGCCCAGGTCCGCATTCGCCACGGCCGCCCGCAAGTCCTCGCCGCATTGGTCCGCCAACACGCGGTCGGCGACCGCGTACCGCGCCAGCAGCCGCCCCATGCAGCGCCGCACCTCCTCGTTCGGATACGCCAGCCAGCAGCCGGGCTCGTCGTTCCTCGTTCCTTCCTCTCGATCGTCAGCCTCCCAATCGTCAGATTTCCCGTCTGGAACAGGAGGGCCGCCGGATCCATCCGCCCAACGTCGAAGTCGGACAGCCACTCCCTGGCAATCCATCGTCCGTCGAGGTCGCCGACGGCGTCCAACCCGCGCCGCTGCCGGTGGAGTTTCAAACCGAGACACGAGCCGATGCCTTGCCGCCTGGAGCGGACAACAGGCCTTCCTCGGCCATCGACACGCTGCGTCGGCGGCCGATCACCACATGGTCCAGCACTTGCACATCGACCTCGTCGAGGATCGCCACCAAGCGCTCGGTCATCTTGCGATCTTGGGCGCTGGGCTCGGCCAGTCCGGACGGGTGGTTGTGGTAGATCACGACGGCGGCGGCATTGTGGCGCAGACAGCACTTGACCACCTCTCGCGGATAGATGGCGGCGCGGTCCACGGAGCCGAAGAAGATGTCCTCCCTGGCCATGAGCCGGTGGCGAGCATCGAGCAGCAGGGCACCGAAAACTTCACGCTCGGACCAAGCGATGTGCAGGTGGAGATAGTTCTGCACGGCCGCGGCGCTCGACAATACTTCCACGCCCTTGATGCGCGTCCACTCGGCGCGTTTGAGCAGTTCGCGGATAGCCACCAGCGCGGCCACCTTGGCATCGCCCAAGCCGGCCACGGAAAGCAGTGTCGAGGGGTGCTGGCCGAGTACGCCATCGACGCCGCCGAAGCGGTCCAGCAGCGCCTGCGCCAAGGCGACGGCATCCCGGTCGCCGCCACCGGTACGCAGCACCAGCGCGATCAGCTCGGCATCCTGGAGGCTGTGCGGCCCCTTGTTCAGCAACCGCTCGCGTGGTCGCTCGCCAAACGGCAGCTCGACGATGCGCGCCATGTTTTCCCTGCCTGCCAATTTCGTGTCCTCTTGCTCGCGCCCATGAACGACGTGGTATCGTAGGCAGCCTCTGGCGACACGACGGTCAGCTCCGCGACCATGCAATCCGACAACCACGCCAAGCGCATCCTACTCGGCATTGGTGGCGGCATCGCAGCGTATAAAACCCCAGAACTCGTAAGAAATCTGCGCCGCGGCGGCGCGGAGGTCGTCCCTGTTCTGACTGAAAACGCCAAGCAATTCGTATCGCCGACTACGTTGCAGGCGGTCGCGGGGAAACAGCCGAGATCGGCTCTGTGGGATGCGGACGCAGAGGCGGCCATGGGGCATATCGAACTGGCCCGCTGGGCGGACGCAGTGCTGGTGGCACCCGCCACGGCCAACCTGATCGCGCGCTTGTCCGGCGGCATCGCCGACGATCTGCTCACCACGATCTACCTCGCCACCACAACACCGGTGTTCATCGCGCCGGCGATGAACACCAAGATGTGGCAACACGCGGCCACCCAGCGCAACGTCGAGCGGTTGCGCGCCGACGGCGTCGCCGTGCTCGGGCCAGCGGACGGCGAGCAGGCTTGCGGCGAGTTCGGACCGGGACGCCTGCTCGAACCCGAGGCGATCGCCGACGCCGTGTTCGCCGCAGTGGCCACCCCCCAATCCCTGCGCGGCGTCAAGGCGCTGGTCACGGCCGGGCCGACCTGGGAATTCCTAGACCCGGTGCGCTTCCTCAGCAATCGCAGTTCCGGGCGCCAGGGTTTCGCCATTGCCGAGGCGGCGCGGGACGCCGGCGCCGAGGTGACGCTGGTGGCAGGGCCGGTGCATCTGCCGCCACCGCCGGGCATCTGCCGGATCGACGTGGTCAGCGCCCGCGAAATGAAGGAGGCGGTGGCGGCACAGGCGCCGACGACAGACATTTTCGTCTCCGTCGCCGCGGTGGCCGACTACCGCCCGCACCAAGTCCTCGAACGGAAGATTAAGAAGAGCGAACAGCGGCGGGAGGAAGTCCACGTCGCCCTGCAAGAGAACGACGACATCGTGGGTTCCATCGCCGACATCCTGCCGCGTCCGTTCGTGGTGGGCTTTGCCGCCGAGACCCACGATGCGCTGAACTATGCACGGGACAAGCGCCGTCGCAAGCGAATGGACGCCATCGTCGTCAACGACGTCTCCGATCCGGCCATCGGCTTCGACAGCGGCGACAACGCCGTGACCCTGATCCACGACGGCGGAGAAGTCGCCTTAGGGAAGATGCCCAAAGCTGCCATCGCCCGCCGTCTGATAGCCGAGATCGCCACCTTGTACGCGGCTTCGGCGCAAGCGGAAGCGCGACCATGACCGACAACGCCTACCATGCCACGGACGCTGTCGACGCCGACATCTTCCGCGCCTACGACATCCGCGGCATCGTCGGCGACGGCCTCACCGCCGACGTCGTCTGCCGAGTGGGTCGCGCCTTCGCTGCGGAGGCCCTTGCCGGCGGGCAGTCCCGTTGCGCCGTGGGCGGCGATGGCCGCAACACCACCGAGATGCTGCGCCGGGGGCTGCTAGGCGGGCTGCGCGACGGCGGCTTGGACGTGGTAGACATCGGCCGCGTACCGACGCCGCTGCTGTACTACGCCACCCATGTGCTCGGCACCGGTACCGGAGTGATGATCACCGGCTCGCACAACCCGCCCGAGTACAATGGCCTGAAGATGATGATCGGCGGCGCGACCCTGGCCGAAGAGCGCATTCAAGGCTTGCGCCAGCGCGTCGAGCGAGGCGCGTTCTCAAGCGGCACCGGCGCATTGCAGCAGGTGGATTTGATCGACCACTACATCGAGCGCGTGGCCAGCGACGTCGTCGTCGCCCGCCCGCTCAAAGTGGTGGTGGACTGCGGCAACGGCATGGCAGGCCCTGTCGCACCGCGGCTGCTCGACCTCCTTGGCTGCGAGCTGATCCCACTCTATGCGGACGTCGACGGGTCTTTCCCCAATCACCACCCGGATCCGGCCGAGGCGGCGAACCTCGACGATCTGATCCGCGCCGTGCGGCAGGAACAGGCCGATCTCGGCCTCGCCTTCGACGGCGACGCCGACCGCTTGGGCGTGGTCACCGACGCCGGCACCATCGTCTGGCCGGATCGAACCATGATGCTGTTCACCCGGGATGTCCTCGCCCGCAACGCCGGCGCCAGCGTCGTCTTCGACGTCAAGTGCAGCCGCCATCTGCCGGCGCTGGTGCGCGCCTGGGGCGGCGAACCGGTCATGTGCAAGACCGGACATTCCCACATGAAGGCGAAGATTCTCGAATGTGGCGCCTTGCTAGGCGGCGAGTTCTCGGGCCACATCTGTTTCGCGGAGCGCTGGTTCGGCTTCGACGACGCCATCTACAGCGCAGCCCGGCTGGTGGAGATCCTCGCCACCGACGAGCGCTGCGCCGAACAGGTGTTTGCCGAGTTTCCCGATGCCGTCGCCACGCCCGAGATCAAGGTTGCCACCACCGAGCGGGCGAAGTTCGAGATCATGGAGCAGCTCGCCGAAGCGGACTTCGGCGACGGCGAAGTCACCGCCATCGACGGCATCCGCGTCGACTACGCCGACGGCTGGGGACTGGTGCGACCGTCCAATACCAGCCCGGTGCTGAGCTTGCGCTTCGAGGCCGACGACGCCAAGGCGCTGGCGCGCATCGAAGCCATCTTCGACTCGTCGCTAAGCGCCATCAGCGAAAATCTGTCGTTCCGGAACAGACCATGACGCCCCATCGCAACCAGGACGGCGCAACACTCCCGCAGCCCGGCCACGACCTGACCGCCCAAGTGCTCATCGAGGCGCTGCCGTACATTCGGGAGTTCCACGGCGCCACTATCGTCGTCAAGTACGGCGGCAACGCCATGGTGGACGACGACTTGCAGCGCGCCTTCGCCCGGGACGTGGTGCTCATGAAGCTGGTGGGCATGAACCCCATTGTCGTCCACGGCGGCGGGCCCCAGATCGGCATCCTGCTGGACCGTCTGAACATCCCCACCAAGTTCGTCGACGGCTTGCGCGTCACCGATGCGGCCACCATGGACGTGGTGCAGATGGTGCTCGGCGGGTTGGTCAACAAGGACATCGTCTCCCTGCTCAACACCGCCGGCGGGCGCGCCGTGGGCATCAGCGGCAAGGACGCGGATCTCATCCGCGCCCGCAAGATCACCCTGCAACGGCACGATCATCGATCGGACGGCGTCGGCGTGTCGGAGATCATCGACATCGGCCATGTGGGCGAAGTCGACTGGATCAACCGCAGCCTGCTCGACACCTTGATGGACAGCGGCTTCATCCCCGTCATCGCGCCGGTAGGCGTCGGTGCCGATGGCGAGTCCTACAACATCAACGCCGACTTCGTCGCCAGCGCGGTGGCCGAACGCCTAGCCGCGCAGAAGCTGATCCTGCTCACCAACACCCCCGGCATCCTCGGCGCCAACGGCTGTACGCTCACCGGACTGTCCCGCTCCGAAACCAATCGGCTCATCCAGGACGGTACGGTGGCCGGCGGCATGCTGCCCAAGGTGCAGTGTGCGCTCAGCGCCATCGAGGGCGGCGTCGCTGCTGTGCATATCGTCGACGGACGAGTCCCCCATGCGCTACTGCTCGAAGTGCTCACCGACGGCGGCGTCGGCACCCTGCTCAAGGCGAGAGCCTGAAGAATCGCTGGATCGATTTCCGGCCATCGGGCGCGTTCGCAGGTTGTTTCGGAGAACGCCGCAAACCCCGCCCGCTGGTTGCCGGTCCACGGCGATCATGCGGGGCTTCGTCGTCGGCCTTCTCCGCGGCCTACCGATGCATCGCGCCCTGTCTTTCTTCCGTGTCGCTAGGCCGCTCTTCTCTTTCGGATCCCTGCAATATGCTGGTTTCAGCGGTGGCTTCGAATGCGCAATCGCGTGTGGCGATGGTGCCGGCGTCGCATGCCGGACGATTGCGGTAGACGGCGCTGGGTGGTTGTCGGCTACAGTCGAAGAACTCGATCCGCCCGTGCCAGCACCCGAGCGTCGAGGCTGACAGCAATGATGGTCGTTCCCAGCCCCGTCAGGTTGTCGAGCACACGTTGCTGAAGCGCACCGTTCAGGTGCGCCGTTCCTGCGTCCAGGATCAGCAGCTTCGGCGTCCGATAGAGGGCGCGAGCGATCATCACCCGCTGCCGCTGGCCGGCAGCAGAAACTCAGAGCGATGTTCGGGTTGGGCATCGCCGGCAGCCGACAAGGTGCCGAGGACGACATCTGAAGGTTGGACGCTGCCCGTACGCAGGCCTCCTCGTCCTGCGGATGAGGAGTGGTGGACGACATCGCTCTTCTCCAGCATTGCACTACGCGGGCTCATCGCAAGCACCTGGAAATCGCAATGAAAATCATCGAGAAGGACGACAAGCGGTTCACGAGTCCTCCTCTTTGCAGGAGAAAGATGTGGACTTGACGCTCCCGTCTTGATGGAACAGGACCTTTACGGGCTCGACGTTGCCTTCGCCGCAGGTTTCTTCCGTCTGATCCGCCGCTGCTGCAAGAGCAGCTCCAGGTGCCGAGCCTTCTTGGCCGCCGGCAACTATCTGCACTTCGCTAGTGGTGAGTAATTTCATATGTGCCTCTGTTTTCAAGTTGACGATTCCAGGCGCTGCGGCAGGGCCGCCTCCCGGGTCGTTCCTGCCTGCTGCCGTCCGGTAGCGGGCAAGTCGTGAGGCAGGGGGGGGGGGGGGGGATGGAAGCTGTCAACACTTTTTTCGTGCCCTTCCAGATTCATGCAATCTACTGGTTTTATTGGAGAAACATCGATTCCAGGGATTTATCCGCAAGAAAAACTCTGCCCATTATCTGTACGCCAACGCCGGCAGTGGATAGCCGCTTCTCGGCAGCGCGGCACCTCACCTAGATCGGACTGTCCCGACTAAGGTGTTGGACCACCGCGTCGAGCGCCGTTGGCTACGCTCCGGCCCGGCCACCGCCGCAACCGCCTACCCATCCGGCTCCCGCAGCCCAACGTCCGGGTGGGCCTTGCGAGACCCGCCAAGACGATGGCATCACCTCGGCGGAGGCTGACGGCAGCGGCGCTGCCCGATGCGCTGCAGGTGCTACACTTCGGCTCATCCTTCCGTCGTGGAGCAGTCAAATGACCTCCCCATGCCACTCCGTCCATCGCGATGTCGAGTGCAATGCTGCCGCACGGTCGTTGATGAGGTTTGCATGATCGCCGCTTCGACAACTGCTAGTCCCGTGGCGACGATGGCGCGTACCTCAAGAACCATCTCTTCTCTTCGCGGCATGGGACGTGGACGGGGTCTGCGGACGCCCGCCGCCCAGGGCTAGACACCGAGCCATGACACGATCCAACCGTCGCGAACAGATACTGCAGGCCTTCGCTGCCATGCTGGAGACGAACCCCGGTTCGCGCGTCACCACAGCCCGGCTGGCCGCCCACGTAGGCGTCTCCGAGGCCGCCCTGTACCGCCATTTCCCCAGCAAGGCGAAGATGATCGAGGGCTTGATCGAGTTTGCGGAAACCACGGTGTTCACCCGCATCGGCAATATCCTGGAAGACCAAGCCGACGCCGAAGCGCGCTGCGGCGCGATTCTGCTGCTGCTGCTGACGTTCTGCGAAAGAAATCCGGGCTTCGCACGGCTGTTCGCCGGCGACGCCTTGCAGGGCGAGACCGACCGGCTACGCCGCCGTATGCACCAGTTCTACGACCGCATCGAAACCCAGCTGCGCCAGATTCTCCGTGCGGCCCATGCCGCCCGCCCAACGCTGGCCCTGCTGAGCGCCAACGCCGCCGCCAACCTGCTGCTCGCCAGCGCCGAAGGACGAATCAACCAGTTCGTGCGCAGCGAGTTCAAGACCGCCCCCACGACGGACTGGGCCGATCAGTGGAGCACCTTGGCGAAAGCGGTATTCTAGTCCAGCCACCCCAGCCACGCAGGGGACGGCAATCACGGGCAGGGCGTCAGTTTGAATCTGCGTTGCCGCGCTTAACCATCCAAATACAAGATGTAGAGATGGAGACCGCTCACTAGCGACTATATGCAGTGGCGGCGTCGTAATGGTGCGATCCATCCGAATTTCAAACCGAACCACTACCCAATCACGGGCAGCGTCTCAGCTTGATCCCGTCTCGCCATGCCGCACCATGCAACCACAAGATGCACAGCTGCGGGACGCTATCGGATGGCGTATGTAGTAGCGTGGATTATCCAAGTTCGCACCGAGACATCACCCCGTCACTTCCAGGCTCGGCGATAACTCGCCAACCGCCGGTACTGCTCGGCATAGCGCGCCTGCGAGCCCAGGTAGGCCAGCACGTCGTCCAAATTGGCGACGCAGCGGACGGGTACGCCGAGGGTGCGCCGCAAGCTCTGCACCGCCGTTTCCGTGCCGCCAGGGGAGGGCTCCTGCCGATCCAGGGCCAGCACGACGCCCGCCACTTCGCCACCAGCCGCGCGAATCGTCTCCGCCGCCTCGCGTTTGGCGGTGCCGTCGGTTGCCACATCGTCGACTATCGCCACTTGCTTGTCCACCATCGAGGCGCCCACTAGCTGCCCGCCTTCGCCGTGGGCCTTGGCTTCCTTGCGGTTGAACGCAGCGCCGATGTTGCGGCCGTGATCCCTGGCCAGGGCAATGGCCGCCGCAGTGGCGATGGGGATGCCCTTGTACGCGGGGCCGAACAGCGCCTCGGGCGGTGTCGGCAGCTGCATGATCTGCGCCGCATAGGCAGCGCCCAAGACACCGAGGCCGGCGCCGTCGGCGATGGTGCCGAGGTTGAAGAAGTAGGGGCTGCGGCGGCCGGACTTGAGGACGAAGTCGCCGAAGGCAATCACATCCCGTTCGATCGCCTCCCGGACGAACGCCAGTGCTTCGGCACGCGCCGCCGCGGTCACGATGCCAGCGCCTGCCGCTGCATCCGGAACAGGCCGTCAATGCCCTGTTCGGCGAGAGCCAGCATCTCGTCCAATGCGCTGCGGTCGAACGCGCCGTTCTCCGCGGTACCCTGCACTTCGATGAAGCCGCGGCCATCCATCATCACCACGTTCATGTCCGTCTGCGCCTTGGCGTCCTCCGCGTAGTCGAGGTCGAGTACGCACATGCCGCGAACGATGCCCACGGAGATCGCGGCCACGAGACCGACGAACGCCCTCGGCGCCACCTTGGCGAGGGCGTCGGCCAGCGCCACGCAGCCGCCGGTGACGGCTGCCGTGCGCGTACCGCCATCCGCCTGCAGGACGTCGCAGTCGATCTTCACCGTGCGCTCGCCAAGCGCCTCGAGGTTCGCCGCAGCGCGCAGCGAGCGGCCGATCAGGCGCTGGATTTCCACCGTTCGGCCGCTCTGCTTGCCGCGAGCGGCTTCGCGATCGGTGCGGGTATGGGTAGCGCCCGGCAGCATGCCATACTCGGCGGTGATCCAGCCTTGACCGCGCCCGCGCAGAAATGGCGGCACCCCGGACTCCACGCTGGCGGTGCAGATCACTCGGGTATCGCCGAACTCGATCAGCACGGAACCCGCCGCGTGGCGGGTAAAGCCTCGGCTGATCCTGACTTGGCGAAGCTCGTTCCTCGCTCTACCGCTGGGCCGCTGGACAGGCATGGGCGTACTAGGCTTCTCCTTCGGGCTACCGATTATAATGCAGCGATGGTAGCGAGCATGACCGCCTTCGGACGCGCCGGTTGCGATTTGGTGCAGTGGGAGATCCGATCCGTCAACCACCGCTACCTGGATCTCGGCTTCCGCCTGCCGGCGTCGTTCAGGGATCTGGAACAGCCGTTGCGCCAGCTGACCGCCGGCCGCATTCGACGCGGCAAGGTGGACGCCAAGCTGGAGATCGCGAGCCAAGCCGCGGTGGTGCCGCGACTGAACGAAAACGCTTTGAAGAACCTGCTCGCCGCCGTTGACGGCATCCGCGGACAAGTCGCCGTGGAACGTATCGACCCCTTGGATCTGATGCGCTGGCCCGGCGTGCTCGAAGACGATCAGGACGATCTTGCCCACTTCAAGGAGGCCGCCGTCGCCCGCTACGGCGACGCTTTGGACAACCTCGTCGCCCACCGCCGCAGCGAGGGCGCAAGCTTGGACACGCTGTTGCGCGAGCGGCTCGAGGTGGTGGAACGCAGCGCCGCCGAGGTGCGCGCCTTGGCGACGGATCAAGCCGCGATATTGCGTCAACGCCTGCATAGCCGGGTGCGAGAGCTGACGACGCGCTTGGACGCCGAACGCTTGGAGCAGGAAGTGGCGCTGCTGGCGCAGAAAGCCGATGTGGCCGAAGAGCTGGATCGGCTGGACATCCACGTCGCCGAGGCCCGAGCCAGCTTGAACGGCAGCGCCCCCTGCGGTCGCCGGCTGGACTTCCTGACGCAGGAGCTGAACCGCGAAGTGAACACTCTCGCCGCCAAGCTGGCGTTGCCGGCAGCCGGCCGCCTCGCGGTCGATCTCAAGGTCGCTATCGAACAGATCCGCGAACAGGCGCAGAACGTCGAGTAGCGGGGCATGCGAGCTCAATCGCCATCACGGCTTGGTCCGCAGTCGAAAGCGTATGCTTCCCAACCGAACCGACGCGGTCGCCTGTTCGTGATCTCCGCGCCTTCCGGAGCGGGGAAAACCAGCCTTATCGAAGCGCTGGTGCATCACGATTGCTCGCTGACAGTGTCCATTTCCCATACCACCCGGCCCAAGCGGAACACCGAGGTCGACGGCGTCCACTACCACTTCGTGGCACCGCGGACATTCGCCGCCATGCGCGACGCTGGCGAGTTCCTGGAATGGGCCGCGGTATTCGACCACGCCTACGGCACCTCGCGCAGGGCCGTGCTGGAGGCCGTCGCAGCCGGCCGCGACGTGATCCTCGAGATCGACTGGCAGGGGGCGACTCTGGTTCGCCAGTGCTGGCCCGATCCAGTGACCATCTTCGTGCTGCCGCCGTCCCGCCAAGCGCTCGTCGAGCGGCTCACCGGACGCGGCCAGGACCGCCCGGAAGTCATCGCGAAACGAACCGCCCAGGCCGTGGCCGACATGTTCCATCACGACGAGTTCGACCACCTGGTGGTCAACGACGAGTTCGACGCCGCGGTGGCGGCGCTGCGCCGCATCGTCCAAGCCACCCGCGAGGGCGGGACGCTGCCGCCGGAGAATCATTCGGCTCTGCTCGGCGAACTCTTGTCCGATTCCTGACTAGGCTGTAGACTCGGCCTCATCGCAAATCAAGCCGAGCAAACCCATGGCCCGAGTCACCGTCGAGGACTGCCTGGAACATGTCGACAATCGCTTCGATCTCGTCATTCGCGCCACGCGACGAGCGCGCCAAGTGCATCAGGGCAACGACCCTTTGGTGGACGACGAGGACGATAAGCCTACGGTGATCGCACTGCGAGAAATCGCCACCGGGCTGGTCACCGACGAGATGCTCGACGCCGTGGACACGGTCTTCGAGAAGGAGGAAGAGGAGGAGATGGAACGACCCTTCGGCGGCTATGGAGATGACCGGGCAGACGACTTCTAGCGACTTTCGCCAGCCGTTCAGCGGCAGCGACGCGGCCGAGGCCGCGTCAGACGCCGGCAGGGACGCCGGGCACCCGAAGCCCCGTTCTTCCACCAAGCGCCAGCCGCGTTCTCAGCGCGACGCGGAGCGGCCGATGGAGGGCTACTTCCAGTCTCGCCTGCGCGCCCAGGCCAGCGCTCCCGGCGTGGCCGTCCCTGCCACCATCGACGGCGTCCTCAAGCTGCTCCTCGACTACCTGCCGGAGCCGGAGGTGGACGATATCCACCGCGCCTACCGCTTCGCCGAAGCAGCCCATGCCGGCCAGTTCCGGCGCACCGGCCACCAGTACATCACGCATCCGCTGGCGGTGGCGAACATTCTCGCTGCCATGCGCATGGATCACCAGTCGATCATGGCCGCGGTGATGCACGATGTGCTCGAGGACACCGGCATCACCAAGGAGGCGCTGGCGGAGAACTTCGGCGCCGAGGTGGCGGAGATCGTCGACGGCGTCTCCAAGCTGGCCACCATCTTCCACTCCCGGGCCGAGGCCCAGGCGGAGAACCTCCAGAAGATGGCCTTGGCCATGGCGAGGGACCTGCGCGTCATTCTGGTGAAGTTCGCCGACCGGCTGCACAACATGCGCACCATCGGCGTCATGCCCCGGGACAAGCGCAAGCGGATCGCCCGGGAGACGCTGGACTTCTACGCCCCCATCGCCAACCGTCTGGGCATGAACGCCATGCGGGTGGAGCTCGAGGAACTCGCCTTTGAGGCCCTCTACCCGCTGCGCGCAGACCGCATCCGCCGCGCCGTGCATACCGCCCGCGCTCGCCGGGAGGAGACCATGAAGCAGCTTCAGCTCTCCATCGAGGCCAGCCTTCGTCGGGAAGGCATCGACGCCGCCGTCGTCAGCCGCCAGCGGCATCTGTACTCCATCTACCGAAAGATGAAGACCCAGCGCAAGTCGTTCGCCGACCTCATGGAGGTATTCGGCTTCCGCATCGTGGTGGACCGAGTGGACACCTGCTATCGCACCTTGGGCGTGGCACACAACCTCTACAAGCCGGTGCTGAGCCGCTTCAAGGACTATATCGCCATCCCCAAGGCGAACGGCTACCAGTCTCTGCATACTGCGCTGGTGGGCATGCAGGCGGCGCCTATCGAAGTGCAGATCTGTACCCGCCAGATGGACGCCATCGCCGAAAACGGCATCGCCGGGCACTGGCTGCACAAGAACGACGAGGCGGCCGACGGTAGCCGCAGGCGCGCCAAGCGCTGGCTGGCGGGCTTGCTTGATCTGCAGCAGCGCGCCGGCAACTCCTTGGAGTTCATCGAGAGCATGAAGATCGATCTGTTTCCGGACGAGGTGTACGTGTTTACGCCCCAGGGAGAGATCCTCGAGCTGCCCCAAGGCGCTTGTCCCATCGACTTCGCCTACAGTGTGCATACCGACATCGGCAGCCATTGCGTCGCCTGCCGGGTGGATCGTGCCGTAGCGCCGCTCTCCATGCCCTTGAAATCCGGCCAGACGGTGGAGATCATCACCGCCCCCGACGCCCGTCCGAATCCCGCCTGGCTGACGTTCGCGGTATCGAGCCGTGCCCGATCGGCGATTCGCCAAGCCCTGAAGGCACAGCAGCGATCGGAGTCCGTGCGCTTCGGCCGCCGCCTGCTGGAACGTTCGCTGGCCAATGCCGGCACGTCCATCAAGGAGCTGGATTTCCGCCGCCTGAGACGCATGTTCCAGGACTTCGGCGTCCGCAAGATGGACGATCTGCTGGCGGAGATCGGCCTTGGCAACCTAATGGCCTACATGGTGGCGCAACGCCTGCTGGCTGCGGACAACCCCGACTACGAAGCGGTGGACATCGAACGTGGCGGGTCGGTGGCGATCCGCGGCGGCGAGGGGCTGGTCATCAGCTATGCACACTGCTGCGGGCCTGTGCCCGGCGATCACATCGTCGGCCATATCACGCCCGGGCGGGGCTTGGTGGTGCATGTGGAGACCTGCAACAACATCGCCGACCAACACCGTCGCGCGCCCCGGGAAATCATCCCGACGCGCTGGGCCGAGCGTACCGATGGCGAGTTCGAGACCAGCCTGTCCATCGTCGTGCAGCGGCGCAAGGGTGCCATTGCCGAGCTGGCCGCGGCGATGAACGCGGTGGACGCCGGCATCGATAACATCACTGTGGACGAACGCACTGCCGATCTCTCCAGCGTTCGCCTGGAACTGTCGGTGACCGATCGCGAACATCTCGACCACGTCCGGCAACGGCTGCTCGCCATCCCCGCGGTGCAACGCGTCGATCGCCCTGTTCAATAGCCATCGTGAACCCTTGTCCGGGGGATGCGGGAGTCTCTAGCAAACGAGAGGCGGGGACCTCCTTGCAGGAAGCGCGCGCTGTGCGAACGCATCTGCAAGCCCCTGTCACCTCGCTGCCCGGCATCGGTCCCAGCAGTAGCGAAAAGCTGGCCCGACTGGGCATCGAGACCCTCGGCGAACTGATCCTGCAACTGCCGTTTCGGTACCAGGATCGCACCCGCTCGGTGCCGCTGAACGAACTGCAACCGGGCCTGGAATGCCTAGTCACGGCACGAGTGGTGGACTCCACCGTCGCCTTCGGTCGGCGCCGAGCCTTGGCTACCCGCATCAGCGACGGTCGTGGTTCGCTGACGGTGCGGCTGTTCCACTTCGCCTCGCGCCAGCGCGACGCCATGCGCCCGGGGCTGTGGATGCGCTGCTTCGGCGATGTGCGAATGGGGTCGAACGGACTTGAAATGGTGCATCCCGAGTACCGGCTGCACCCGGATGAGCCGCCGCCCGTGGCCGCGGAACTCACGCCCGTCTACCGCGTCACCCAAGGTCTGACATCGGACCGGCTGGGCGCCTGGGTGGCGAAGGCGCTGGCGCAGTGCCAGGAATTCCCTTTCAGCCATCTTGCCGAGAGCGACTTCCCGGACTTGCTCCAGGCGATCCGCTTTCTCCATATGCCAGCCGCCGACCCGGCGAAGATCCGCGCCGCCCGGCAACGGGTGGTACTCGACGAGATCACCGGCCACTACTTGGCCATGAAACGCCGCCAAGCGCTAGTGAAGGCGCAGACCACCCTCGCGCTGCCGTCCCGGCAGCAGCTCGGGCGCGAGCTGCTGCGTCAGCTCGGCTTCCGCCTCACCCGGGCCCAGGCGCGAGTGACTAGCGAGGCGCTCACTGACCTATCGTCCGATCGGCCCATGATGCGCCTGCTGCAAGGCGATGTCGGCTCCGGCAAGACCGTGGTGGCCGCTTTCGCTGCCATCCGGGCCGCCGAGCACGACGGCCAGACCGCGGTGATGGCACCCACGGAAATCCTCGCCGAGCAGCACTTCGAGACCATGAGCCAGTGGCTGCCGCCGCTGGGCATCGGCGTCGGTCTGCTCACGGGCCACCAAGGCGCCGCCGAGCGCCGGGTGCGCCTGGAAGCGGTGCGCGAAGGCCGCGATCTGGTGGTGGTAGGCACTCACGCCTTGTTCCAGAGCGGTGTCGAGTTCCACAACCTCGCACTCACCATCGTCGACGAACAACATCGCTTCGGCGTCCATCAGCGCATGCAGCTGCGAGACAAGGGGCGCCTGCCGCACCAGCTGGTGATGACGGCGACGCCCATCCCACGCACCTTGACCATGGCGCTCTACGCCGACATGGACGTGTCCACCATCGACGAATTGCCACCGGGCCGGTTGCCAGTGCGCACCGGCATCGCTGCCATGGCCCGGCGCGCTGAAGTGATCGAACGCGTTGTGCGCAGTTGCGCTGCCGGACGGCAGGTGTACTGGGTCTGCACGGCCATCAAGGAACAGGACGACGCCGAGACCGGCGCCATGGGTCGACAGAACGCCGCGGAAACCGTCCTCGATGAGCTGTCCCAGGGAATGCCCGGAAACTTGCGCTTCGGCTTGGTGCATGGGCGGCTGCCGCCAACGGAGAAGAATGCGGTGATGGCGGCGTTCAAGGCCGGCGAGACCGACGTGCTGGTGGCGACCACGGTGATCGAAGTAGGCGTGGACGTGCCCAACGCCACTCTGATGGTGATCGACAACGCCGAGCGCCTGGGCTTGGCGCAACTGCACCAGCTGCGAGGCCGAGTGGGTCGCGGCTCGCACCAAAGCACGTGCATCCTGCTCTACGAGCCTCCGCTCTCCGAAGTGGCCCGGCAGCGACTGACGATCCTGCGCAGCACCAACGACGGCTTCAAGATCGCGGAGAAGGATCTGGAACTGCGCGGCCCGGGCGAAATTCTGGGCACCCGACAGACCGGCGAGCAGGCATTCGTGCTCGCCGACCTCTCCGCCGATCGCGCCCTGGTGCCCCGGGCAGTGGCACTGGGCAACCGCCTGCTGGCCGAGGACCTCGCGACCGCCCAGCGGATTCTCGATACCTGGACGCCCAAGGAAGCGGCATACGCTGCGGTGTGAGCGCGATTGGGAGACTGAATCATGGATCAGGTGCAGTTCGAAGGCCTGCTCGATGTAGTCGCCCGTCGCTTGACACGAGCAGATTTTCGGCAGCGGTTCGCCGGCTCCGCGGAGTTCGAGCAGACCATGCGCGAAACTCTCCGCCGCTCGAGTGACGGCAGTTGGAAGTCGACTTCGATCCGCATCCCATGCATTCCCGGACATCTGCCTCGGCAAGTACGGGATCGAGGTGAAGTTCATCACAAAGGACACATGGCGCCGCGTGGTAAACAGCGTGTTCGAGAGTTCCAGGGACTAGAGCGTCGAGCCTGTATGCATTCTGTTCGGCAAGGCGAATGCCCCGGACGGGCTGCGTGACGCGGCGTTGATCTTGCCTGCTTCGGACTTTGAAGGCGTCGGCCCTGGACGTCGAGGATTTGGACTCCAAGCGCGGCAAGGGGCTGCTGGCGGCGATCCACGCCAGCAAGACGGATCGTGAGGGTGCCGGCGAGGCGCTGCTGGCTGACAAGGGGTCCGACAGCGACCGTCTGCGGGAGGCGATGGCGTCACGGGGCCTTCGGCGGCAATCACCTGGGAGCGTTGACGTTCGTGGTAGGCTGGGGTTCCAGAGCCAACCCCGTGCTGCGCCAAGGTTCTTCCGCGAAATCCACCGGGCAGGTACTGCAACCATCATCGCGACTACCAGCCCTCCAAGGAATACGCCAGCGAAAAAGCACCTGGACTTCAAAGCTCTTTCCATCAAATCCTCCCGAGCGCCACGCGGAATCTAATGTCCAGCTGGGCGTTTCTCTTCCGGCAGGCATCCTCGCCCTAGGGCCGGAATCCTTAAACATGTCCTTGTCGGCCGCAGCCCTGCTGCGGTCCCGATCTCTGCAAGGGCTGTGTTACCGTCGCCGCTGTCTAGAAAGCCGCTTGCGGATGTCGCGACGGCGCCCGATAGATCGGACAAGAGGATCGGATGGACCGATGAAGAAGTGGCAATGCATCGTCTGCGGCTGGATCTACGACGAGGCCGAAGGCTGCGAGGAAGAGGGCATCCCGCCGGGTACGGCCTGGGAAGACGTGCCCGAAGACTTCGTCTGTCCGGAATGCGGGGTCGGCAAGGAAGACTTCGAGATGATCGAAATCGGCTAGCTCTGTCGCGTCGCCTGCTGGCACGAACCAAGAGAAGGGAACGCCTATGAACGACCAAAACACGCCAAGCGCAAGTGGAGGAAACATCTGGGGGCGAATCGTCGGCATGCCGCTGCACTGGCAGATCGCCATCGCCCTGGGCCTGTCCGTGCTGGTGGCCCTGGTGGCGGATACAAGCACCAACCTGTTCGGCGTCCTGCTGTTGGACGTGCTGGACTTCTTCGGCGGGGTGTTTCTGAACGCACTGAAGATGATCGTGGTGCCGCTGATCGTCTCCTCCATCATCGTCGGCGTACGCAACATGGCCGGCCAGGAGACCTTCGGCCGGGTCGGCGGCAAGACGGTGGGCTTCTACCTGCTGACCGGCTTCATCGCCGTGGCGACCGGGCTGATCCTGGTCAACATCTTCGGCCCCGGCACTGGCGAATCGGCCCAAGCCATGGGTCAGGCCCTGCCCGATGCGACGGCAGTGGTCAGCAAGGTAGAGGGACGCGGCTTCGCCGATTTGGCGCATATCGTGTCCAGGGCGATCCCGCCCAACATCTTCGAGGCGGCGCTGAACGTCGAGCTGCTGGCACTGATCTTCTTCAGCGTCGTGTTCGGCTACTTCATGTCGCGTCTCGACGGACAGCCGGGCGACACCTTGCAGAACTTCTGGCTGGGCGTCCACGACGTGATGATCCTGATCACCATGTGGATCATACGCTTCGCGCCCATCGGCGTGTTCGCCCTGGTCGCCAAGACGTTCATCGTCTCCGGCTTCGCCGTGGTAGGGCCGCTGCTGCTGTTCTTCATCACCGTGCTGCTCGCACTGGCCATGCACTTCTTCGTCACCCTGCCCGTGCTGCTGCGCTTTATCGCCGGCATCCGCCCCATCGCCTACTACGCGAAGATCGTGCCGGCACAGCTGATGGCGTTCTCCACGGCGTCTTCGTCCGCGACCTTGCCAGTGACCATCAGCAGCGCGGAGAAGGCTGGTATCTCCGATCGCACCACCAGCTTCGTACTGCCGCTGGGGGCGACGGTGAACATGGACGGCACCGCCCTCTACGAATGCGTGGTGGTGATCTTCATCGCCCAGATCTACGGCATCGACCTCGGCCTAGCCGGACAGCTGACGGTAGTAGCTCTTGCCCTGCTCACCTCCATTGGCGTAGCCGGCATCCCCGCCGCCAGTCTGGTCGCCATCACGCTGATCCTGACAGCGGTGGGGCTGCCCATGGAAGCCGTCGCGCTGGTACTGGTGGTGGATCGCATCCTCGACATGTGCCGCACATCCACCAACGTCACAAGCGACCTCACCGTGACGGCGCTGATCGCCCGCAGCGAAGGGGAGGAGCTGCTCGACATCCGCGCGGTCCCGGCGCGCACTGCTGGCGGCGGTACCGAATAGCCACTGCGCCGGAGCCTCTGGATGGCAAAGCAGAAGTATGCACAGGCAGGCTTCCAACGTGGCGCTTTGCGATGGATAGCGGCCGAGGGGCGTACCGAGGCCGCCATGCAAGCGCTGCGCCCCTACCTGCGCTTGATGCGCATCGACCGCCCGGTGGGGACGCTGCTGCTGCTGTGGCCGACGCTGGCGGCGTTGTGGATAGCCGCCGAAGGCCTGCCGCCCGTGGGCATTCTGCTTGCGTTCGTGGTCGGCACGTTTCTGGCGCGCAGTGCTGGCTGCGTCGTCAACGACATCGTCGATCGTGATTTCGACGGCGGTGTGGCGCGAACTCGGCATCGACCCCTGGCGCGGGACGAGGTGTCGGTAGCAGGGGCCGTGGCTCTGCTGCTGATTCTGGGCGGACTGTGCATCGGCATCGTGCTGATGTTGAACGTCCCGACCCGCTACCTAGCCATCGCCGGGGCCGCGGTGGCCGTGCTTTATCCGTTCCTGAAACGCTGGACCGACCTGCCCCAAGCCGCTCTCGGGGTGGCGTTCAGCTGGGGCATCCCCATGTCGTTCACTGCGGTAACCGGCAGTGTCCGCGGCGTGGCGTGGCTGCTGTTCGCAGCCAGCCTGCTGTGGATCGTCGCCTACGATACGATCTATGCCATGGTGGATCGGGACGACGACAGGCGGGTCGGCATCAGGTCCACTGCCATCCTGTTCGGCAATGCCGACTGCGCCGTGGTGGGCGTCCTGCAACTGGCGACGCTCGGCCTGCTAGTCTGGCTCGGCGTCCGCCTCGGCTTCGCCCACGCCTACTACGTCGGCATCGCGGTGATGGCCGGACTGTTCGCCTATCAGCAGCGCCTGATCCGCAACCGCGAGCGCACCGCCTGTTTTCGGGCCTTCGGCAACAATGTGTGGGGGGGCTTCGCGCTGTTCGTGTCGACGGTGGCCGAGTATGGCCTGCAAGCAACACGACACGCCTTTGGCGAAACCGCGCTTTCGTGATCGACCGGATCGTCGATGCCACGGGCCGTGTCGTCGCGTGGCTGAACCTGGGCATGGTGGCGACCACCTGCGTCGTGGTGGCGCTGCGCTACGCCTTCGACATCGGTGCCATCTTCCTGCAGGAAAGCATCCTCTACATGCATGCCGCGGCGTGTCTGCTGGGGCTTTCCTATGCGCTGCGGCACGACGCTCATGTGCGCGTCGATCTGCTCTACTCGCGGCTGCCGGATCGCGCCCGCGCCTGGATCGACCTCGCCGGCCATACGCTGCTGCTGATGCCGCTGTGCGCCACCATCGTCGTCGTGAGCTGGGATTACGCAGTGCGCTCCTGGGCGGTGCTGGAAGGCTCTGCCGAGGTGGCCGGGGTGCCGGCGGTATTCTTGCTGAAGACTCTCATCCCCGTCTCCGCCGCGCTGCTGCTGTTGCAGGCTGCGAGCTCGAGCGTTCGCGGCATCTTCGCGCTGCGACGGCGTGGCTGAGTTCCTCCCGCTGATCCTGTTCGCCGCGGTATTCGCGGCGCTGCTGGCCGGCTACGCCGTGGCACCGACGCTGGCCGGGGTGGCGCTGCTGTTCGCCTTCGGCGGCGCCGCGTTCGGCGTATTCGATCTGCGCGACCTCGGCTTCTTGCCGGGAAGGTTGTTCGGCATCGTCACCAATCAGACGTTGCTGGCAGTACCGCTGTTCGTGCTCATGGGCGTGACCCTGGAACGCACTCGCGTCGCGGAAACCCTGCTCGACAGCCTCTCTTTGCTGCTGGGCTCGATGCGTGGCGGATTAGGCATGGCGGTAGTAGCGGTAGGCATGCTGTTGGCGGCGAGCACCGGCATCGTCGGCGCCACTGTGGTCACCATGGGCCTGCTGGCACTGCCAGCCATGCTGCGCCACGGCTACGATCCCAAGCTCGCCACCGGCACCATCTGCGCCACCGGCACTCTAGGCCAGATCATCCCGCCCTCCATCGCCCTGGTGCTGCTCGGCGATGTGCTGTCGAGCGCGTACCAGCAGGCGCAACTCGGCCAAGGCGTGTTGTCGCCGAAGACGGTCTCCGTGGGCGATCTCTTCGCCGGCGCACTGCTACCCGGGTTGGCGCTGGTGGCCCTGTACCTGGGCTATATCGCGGTCACGGCCTTGCTCCGACCCGAACGAACGCCCGGCAGGCGCGACCAGCGACCGGTACGGAGCGTCGTCGTGCGCCAACTGGGACACGGACTGGCACCGCCGTTGCTCCTCATCGTCGCCGTGCTCGGCTCCATTCTGGCCGGCTACGCCACGCCCACGGAGGCGGCCGGCGTCGGGGCCTTGGGTGCGCTGATTCTGGCCGCCAGCTATCGCTCGTTGAACGTGCCCGTGCTGAAGAAAATCTGCGTCTCCACCCTGAAGACCACGGCGATGGTGTTCTTCATCCTCATCGGCGCGTCGGTGTTCTCCCTGGTGTTTCGCGGCTTCGGCGGCGACGAACTGGTCCGTGGCCTGTTCGATCACATGCCCGGCGGTCTCTGGGGCGCGGTGCTGATCGTCATGGCGACCATCTTCGTACTGGGCTTCATCCTGGACTTCATCGAGATCACCTATGTCGTGGTGCCCATCGTGGCCCCGGCCCTGCTCGCCATGGGGCTGGATCCGGTCTGGCTGGGTGTGCTGATCGCCGTCAACCTGCAAACCTCGTTCCTGACGCCGCCGTTCGGCTTCGCGCTCTTCTACTTGCGCGGCGTGGCGCCGCCCGAGGTGACGACGCTGGATATCTACCGCGGCGTGGTGCCGTTCGTGTGCCTGCAAATCGGTCTGATGGCCGTGCTGGTGGCGGTGCCGGGCCTCGCCACTTGGTTGCCGGGGATGCTGTACTGAATCGCGCCGGACCTTGCCGCAGCCGCTTTCAAGCCCGATGATAGGTGCTGGCAATCCGATGGAAGAAAGATGACATCCAACACCGGCCAGTCGAGCAGGCACAAGAACGACATCTACGGCAACGTCGACAACCCCCGGGCGGCGCGGGAAACGCGGCCGGCGACCCCAGCGGCTACCGTGGTGCTCCTGCGCGACAGCGACGACGGCCCGGAAGTGCTGATGCTGCGCAAGAACGCCAACATCGACTTCGGCGGCATGTGGGTGTTTCCGGGCGGACGCATCGATCCGCAAGATCGCGCCGAGAATGGCGATTCGCAGACCACGGCGCGCAACGCCGCGGCGCGGGAAGCTCGGGAGGAAGCGGGCATCGATGTCGATCCGATGCAGTTCGTCTGGTTCGCCCATTGGACGCCGCCGCCGAATACGCCGGTGCGTTTCGCCACTTGGTTCTTCGCCGCCCGGGCCGGCGACCAAGCCATCGAGATCGATGACGGCGAGATCAAGGCGCATCGGTGGATTCGCCCCGCCGACGCGCTTTCCCGGCACGGCCAAGGCGAGATCGACCTCGTGCCGCCAACCTGGGTGACGCTGTACCACCTGTCCCGCTACCGCCCGGTGGATGCCGTGCTGCGCCGCTTCGCGGCCCAGGAGGCCCGTTTCTACGAAACTCGCGCCGTCAAGCGCGGCGATGGCGTGCGTGTGGCGCTATGGCAGGGCGATGCCGGCTACGACGACTGGGATGCCGACCGGGAAGGCTCCCGGCATCGGCTGGTGATGCCGGAGCAGGGCTTCACGTTCGAGAACGACGCGGTCGACTACTGAGACGGGCTCATGTAGCTGCCGGACGACGGCAGCAGGATCGCCGCGAATCGGGATGCCCCGCGCCCTGGCCCGCCGGCTCGCCGACGCACAACGTCGTCGCCAGCCGCACCGTTCATCGGCGGCGGCGCTGGACGCCCGTAACCGTCGCGGCTCGGCGAAACAGGCTTCGGCCACGACGCTGCGGTGTTCGTCGGAGCGATCTTGGCGGCTGCGTCCGGCTTCGCTTACGTTGCTACTGCGGCTGCATGCCCTCGGCCAGTTCCGTCGCCAGTTCGCCGGCGATGCGCGTGTGCTGCAGTACGCGGGGCTCGCTGCCATCGTAGGGTCGTGCTCGATGCATGACGCAGCGGTTGTCCCAGATCACCGTGTCGCCTGCTTGCCAATCGTGCATATAGGTGCGTGGCGGTCGACAGGCGAACTCCGCCAGCTGCGTCAGCAGGCGCTCGGACTCTTCCTCGCCGAGGCCGGGGATGCCGTAGGCGTGGCGGCCGATGAACAGCGCCTTGCGCCCGGTGACCGGATGCGTCTTGACCAGCGGACGAAGCGGCTTGTCGCCGGCGTAGAAGCCGTAGCCGGCGCCCACCGCCACCTCATGGCCGATCTTGGCCTGGGAGTGGAACAGCGAATGGTATGCGGACAGGCCCTCGATACGCTGCCGGGTTTCGTCGTCGAGCGCATCGTAGGCGGCGCGCATGTCCGCCCACTCGGTCTGGCCGCCCTTGGACGGCACCACCAGCGCCGTCAGGATGGACGCCTTGGCGGATAGCGGCATATAGGAACTGTCGGTATGCCAGCCTTCGTTCCCTCGGAGAATGCGGGCACCGTGCTCGTCGCCTGCGAGCAGCGTGCCGTCCGGCTTCCGGTTGCTGATGGGCGATACCTTCATGGGGCGCTTGCCGGACAGATGCTCGATGTCGCCGAAACGCTGGGCGAAAGCAAACTGCTGGTCCGGGGTGGGATGCTGGCCGGGAAAGACGAGCACGCCGTACTGGTGAAAGGCATTCTCCACCGCGTCCCACGTCTTCTCGTCCATCTCGCCGATGCGAATGCCGGTGACGACAGCGCCGAGAGTGGCATCGGTGGCTTCGATGTCGATGGTCATGTCGGTTACCTCCGAGCCGGATTATAGAACCTGCGCGACGCGAGGGTGCGCCGCCCGCACCGGCCCTGGGACTGGTAGGCTTGCGGCCGAGGAATGGAGGGTCGCGATGATCGACGGAGACTTCAGAGCGAGGCTCAAGGCCGGCGTGCCGCTGGTCGGAGCTTTCGTCAGCGTCGAATCGCCGACGACGGTGGAGCTGCTGGCCGTTGCCGGGGTGGACTATGTGATGATCGACGGCGAGCACAGCCCCATCGGCCCGGCCGCCGCGGCGGACATGGTGCGCGCCGCCGAGGCGCGACGAGTGCCGGCCATGGCCCGGGTGGGCGAGAACGCCCAGCAGGTGATGGCGAAGTATCTGGATGCCGGCGCGGTGGGCATCATGACGCCCATGGTGAGTTCCGCCGCCGAGGCGCGGCAGGTGGTGGACTCGGTGAAGTACCCGCCCATGGGCCGCCGCGGCCTTGCCGGGGTGCGCATCAACGATTACGAGACCGCCCCCGACTCCGTCGAGGCGGCCAACCGGGCGACGGTGGCGATGGTGCAGATCGAAACGCGCCAAGGCATCGAACAGGCCGACGCCATCGTTGCCACCGAAGGCATCGATGCCGTCTTTCTCGGCCCGTCGGACCTCTCCGTCGCGCTCGGTGTGCCGGGGCAGGCCAAGCATCAGCGGGTGCTCGAAACCATCGAGCAGCTAACGGCCAAGATCACCGCGGCCGGCAAAGCGGCGGGCACCATCGCTCGCACCCCAGCGGACTACGCCTACTGGCGCAGCCGCGGCGTGCAGTTCTTCCTCACCAGCGCCAGCGCCCTGCTGCTGGGCGCGGCCCGAGAGTACGTGCAAGGCGTCAGGGCTGCCGAATAGAGCGGCTGGCGACTGCTCCAACGGCTTGCTGCGGGAAGCGCAGGTAGTGGTTCAGTTTGACTTTCGGCGCTTCCACATCCGCCAAGGCACGGGTTCGGAATCGGCTCCGGTCCTTGGGTCATCGGCACCTCCCCGTCCTGACGCCTGCCGGCCACTTGTCCTCTGCCTGTCGAGCTGGCGCATTGGCCGCTCAGGACGTGCCGATGGAGAGCAGGTTCTCTACCGGCTGGTACAGTTCCTCCAAGTAGTCCACATCCGCCTCGTCGAGGACCAGGTCGGCAGCCTCGACCAGCTGATCGAGCTGCTCCACGCGAGAGACGCCCACCACCGGCGAATGGATCTCCGGCTTGCCGAGCAGCCACGCCAGGGAAATCTGCGCGGCCGTCTTGCCGTGCTTCCGCGCCACCTCGACCACTCGGTCGGCGATTTCGAAGGTGGCGGCGCCCCGATACAGTCCTTCCGTGCGCACCCGGTCGCGGCCTTGCGAGCGGTCCGTGGAGCCGGACTCGAAACCACCCTTGTAGGAGCCGGCGAGGATGCCCCGCGCCAACGGCGACCACGGCGTCAGGCCGACGCCGGTGTGGGCGCAGTAGGGGTTCATCTCCCGCTCTTCCTCCCGGTAGACCAGGTTGTAGTGGTTCTGCATGGATACGAACGGCGTCCAGCCGTGCATCCGCGCCGTCATCTGCAACTCGGCGAACTGCCAGGCGAACATCGACGAGGCACCCAGGTAGAGCGCCTTGCCGGCCTTCACCACGTCGTGCAGGGCTTCCAGCGTCTCCTCGATGGGCGCTTGCACTTGGCCGGGAATACCGTGGGGATGGCGGTGGATGACCAAGTGATCGACATAGTCGTGGCCCAAGCGCTCGAGGCTGGCGTCCACGCCTTCCAGGATGTGCTTGCGCGACAGCCCGCCCTGGTTCGCGCCTCGGCCCATGGGCATGGACACCTTGGTGGCCAGCACGTACTCGTCGCGTGGCGCCAGTTCCTTCAGCAGCGCCCCCACCACCCGCTCGCTGGCGCCGATGCCGTAAACGTCGGCGCAGTCGAAATAGAACAGGCCGTGGTCCAGAGCAGCCTTGAAGATGGGCCGGGCGGCGTCCACGTCCAGCGTCCAGTCCCCTTGGTGGCCGCGTCCCGGCTCGCCGAAGTTCATGGTGCCGAGGCACAGATTCGAGACACGCAGACCGCTGTTGCGGCCGAGCTGAACGGGCTTGAGCATTGCTTGATCTTCTTGGCTAAGCGAAGCGCACACTATCGGGCAACCGAGGCCCGCGGTCAAAGCCTTCGGCTCCTGAACAAGACGGCGCTCGCAGCATCACGCCCGCTGCGCCTCGAACGACGCCACGCTGCGCGAGGCGCTGCTGAACTCCACCCCCAGCAGGTGGATCGGCTCGCCCAGGTATCGGTACTTGTCGGCGTAGCCCCGCGCCTTCAGCTGCGCCATCGCCGCCCCCTCCCCGGCCCGCTCCAGCACCTTGAACTCGAACAAGTACACTTGGCCGTTGAATCGCACCGCCATGTCCAGCCGCCCGGCGCTGCCGCTGTCCTCCACCGCCACGTCCAGTCCCGCTGCCGCGAAGTGCGAGTAGAACACGCTGGCATAGTAGCCTTCGTAGCTGGCGATCTCGTTGCGCATGTGCCACTGGTGCGGAATGCTGGCGAAGAACGCCCGGAACAGCGTCTCCAGGCCGGAGAAGTCGTTGGCCAGCAGCAAGTCGTACAGCCGGGCGGTGTAGGTCTGTAGCGGGGCCGCCGGCGCCAGTGCGCCCAGCAGGTTCTCGTTCAGGCTTTCGCGCACCTTCCGGTTCGGGTAGCCCAGCCGGTAGTACGCCTTGCCGCTCCGCGACTGCTCCTCGAGGATGGTCAGGCAGCCAGTCTGGAACAGCAGCGCCTTCGTCGCCATGTGCTCCACGTCGAACGCCGACAGCAGCGCGTTGGTGCCCAACATCCCGTCCAGCGAGGGAGTCGGCACGCTGCGCTCGACCAGGGTCTCCACCAGGAACCTCGGCGACCCCGTCTCGAACCAGTGCGCCGCGTACTCGCGGGTGTCGAACAGCAGCAGCACGTCGTAGGGGTTGTACACCTTCTCGCCGCGCCAGCAGTAGCCGTTGTACCATTCCCGCGTCCGCTCCCGGTCCAGCCCCGGCAGTTCCGGCGCGAACACCGCGTCCAGGTCCGCCTCGGTGTAGCCGCAGACGGCCGCGTAGCGCCTGTCCAGGGTAATGTCCGTGAGGTTGTTCAGGTCCGAGAACAGGCTCACCTTGGAGAACTTGCTCACCCCGGTGAGCAGCGTGAAGCGCACGTCGGCATCGCTGTCCTTTATGGTGCCGTACAGCCCGCGCAGGTAGTCGCGGTTGGCCAGCGCCACCGCCGGTTCCCCCAGCGCGTCCAGGATCGGCTTGTCGTACTCGTCCACCAGCACCGCCACGCGCCGGCCGCTGCGCTCGTGCAGCGATCGGATCAGGTGCGCCAAGCGCCCGGACGCCGTGGCGTACTTCGCATCCACGCCGGCGCTTCTCTCCATGGCGGCAAGCTGCTCCGCCACGTTCTCGCGCACATCGCCCGGCTCCTTGAAGCCGCCCCGGCCGAAGCTCAGCCGCAGCACCGGATGGCGCACCGACCAGTCCCAGCGGCGGTAGATGCGCGTACCCTCGAACAGCGCCTCGCTGCCCTCGAACAGTTCCTTGACCGTGTCCAGCAGCAGGCTTTTGCCGAAGCGCCGCGGGCGCGACAGAAAGTAATGGCTGCCCTCGCTCACTAGCCGCTCGATGTAGCCGGTCTTGTCCACGTAGTAGCAGCCGTCTTCCCGGAGCTTGCGGAAGGTCTGGATGCCGGTCGGCAGCTTCCGCCTGGGGCCTGCGCCGTCCATGTCGCCTCCTATCGAATGGCTGGCCTCATAACGGCCGACTGCCTGGCGCACCGCCACGAAGCGGATGGACACTCCGGCGCATCGGATCGAAGCGCTGTCGATGGACTCCAAGCGCATGGCCTGGGTAATCGGGCTGTCGAGATCAATCGACCCTCGATGGTTCGCCTGCTGAGGCCGCTACAGCGACTTTCACATTCATCGTTCCCATCCTCTCTCGAACGACCAAGCGCACCGTTCGAGACTACCGGGGCGCCAAGTAGGGATCAAGCCGATGTGGTTGGCGGTGGCGGTCTACTTTGAAAAATAGCGGTGGCTCGGTTTGGCATTGGATGAGCTGCGCCACCACAGATGCGACTACATATGGCGTCGGATATGCTATTGCGCTTCCATATGTTGTGGTTTCATGGAGCAGCCTGACGACGCGGATTCAAACTGAGCCACTACCGAAACAGGACATCCCTTGCTACTGCATTTGGTGTCCCATAGCTAGTTTCCCGTAGCGACACGACCCCCGAATCGAGAGATTCATGGTTCGGCAGGGCAACGAGAATTTCAAACCAAGGCGACACTTGGTTGGCGCCCATGGTGCGTCGATCTCTTGAACCCACCAGGAGAGCTTCCTTCCGACGATCCCGTCCCTGGATTCGAGGCCCCTAGCTGGCCGTCCAGCGGCGGGAACCCGCCCTGGCCCAAGCATCGGCGTCTCGACCTGATTCCAGTATACTGGCCGCTGCGTCTTGCGTGGAAGCGACGACGATGAAGCTCTTCTGGTGCCCGA
The DNA here is from genome assembly GCA_963422285.2 of Pseudomonadales bacterium. Lineage (GTDB taxonomy): Bacteria > Pseudomonadota > Gammaproteobacteria > Pseudomonadales > Azotimanducaceae > VXYL01. The sequence goes on from CAXXJO010000001.1 coordinate 1,013,006, forward strand.
GAACCCGTGCCGCCCGGGCGCTGTGGATGGTGGAGGAGGCGGGCGTGGACTGCCAGCGGGTGCTGATCGACATCCGCGACCCGACCGCCGAGCGCGATCCCGCCTTCGCCGCGGCCAGCCCCATGGGCAAGGTGCCGGCCCTGGAGGACGGCGAGGCGAGGATGGCGGACTCGGCAGCGATCTGCCTGTATCTGGCGGACCGCTATCCGGCCCGTGGCTTGGCCCCCGCGCTCGACGATCCCCGGCGCGGCGCGTATCTGTACTGGATGATCTACACGCCCGGCGTCATCGAGCCGGCCATGGCGGAGAAATTCAATGGCACGGCGCCGAACCGCTTCTCCTCCGGCTGGGGAGATTTCGACGCCATGATCGAAACCTTGGAGCAGGGGCTGCGACTCGGTCCGTGGCTGCTCGGCGACCGCTTCAGCGCTGCCGACGTGATGGTGGGTTCCAGCGTCGCGTTCATGAACCTTTTCGGCGCGATGCCGGATTCGCCGGTGTTGAAGAACTACATGAACCGCTGCATGGCGAGGCCCGGCTACCAAGCAGCGATGGCGGCGGAATAGGGCACTCGAACGGCCGCGTCGGCATGCCAACCCGCTGGCCGGCGGCGGGAACTTTCGGCGGTAGCTAGGCGCGACGCTGATCTACATTGTCTATTTGGAGGATACATGAGCATTCGATTGCTTTGGCCGCGCTCGGGACGCGATCACTCGGTGGAACTCGAAGCGGTCGGCGACGGCGTCAGCGCGGAGTTCGCCCGCGGCTTCGAGACCGTCGCCGAGGAGCAGTGGCGCAACTGCGACGGCATCGTCGGCGTCGCGCCGCCGACGGAATACCTGCCGAAGCTGGACAAGTGCCGCATCGTGGTCAAGACCGCGGTGGGCTTCGACGACGTGGACATCGAAGCCTTCGGCAAACTGGGCATCCCGGTCTGCAACGTCCCGGACTACGGTACCCGGGAGGTGGCCGACCACGCTATCGCGCTGATGATGATGCTGGTCAAGAGCATCGCCTTCCACGACGAGGCGCTGCGCACGGATCCCGTCGGCAACTGGCGTCCCGCCCTCAATCCGTTCGGTCGGCGGCTGTCCGCCTGCACCTTCGGCGTCGTCGGCATGGGCCGCATCGGCACCGCCGCCATGCGCCGCGCCGCAGCGTTCGACATGGATTGCGTGTTCTACGACCCCTACCAGCCGAGCGGCCTGGAACTGGCTCTAGGGGTGCGCCGCGCCGAAACGCTGGCCGAACTCATGGGCCAATGCGACGTGGTGAGCATTCACACGCTCCTGAACGACGAGACGCGCAATCTGATCGGCGCCGAGGCGTTCGCCGCGGCGAAGAAAGGCGTCATCGTCATCAACACCGCCCGCGGCCCGATTATCGACCTCGACGCGCTGTTCGACGCCATGAAGGACGGCACCGTGCTGGCGGCCGGCCTCGACGTGCTGCCCGACGAGCCCGCCAACCTGAACGTGCCGCTGGTGGCCGCCTGGCACCGCAACGAGGACTGGATCAAGCATCGCTTGGTGGTGACCCCGCACTCGGCGTTCTTCACGCCGGAGAGCGTGCGCGACATCCGCGCCTTCTCGGCCCGGACAGCCGTGCGCTATCTGCGCGACGGCCGGCTGGCGAACTGCGTCAACGAGCAGTATCTGACCATGCGACGTTGAGCGGAGACGCGGCGCAGGCTCTTGCGCCCCTCGCGTCGCGCATGGGCCTGGGACATCTCCCTGCTATCGAGGACCGAATCGCATCGCTACCGTTGCCCGACTGCGCGCACATGCGCCCCGGTCTTCCAGTCGCGTTCCGGGGTTTCGCAGCAGGGCGATGCGTAGTGGGCGGAGATGGCGCGGCGAAAGTGGCAACTGCGGTTGCGCCCAGAGCCGTGGATCAGCAGCGGGTGGAAGAACAGCGTATCGCCGGGTTCCATCTCGATATGCACACGCTCTGCCCGCTCGATGTCGGCGATGCCGTAGAAGGCGTGGTTGACGTAGTCCCAGTCCGGGTCGCCGTGGTCGTGGAGACCGCCGCGATGGGAGCCGGGGAGAACGGCGAGGCAGCCCGATTGCCGGCGGCATGGCGACAGCGCGGTCCAAGCAGCGACGATGCCATCGGCTGGCCGCAGGCGGAAGTAGCGCAGATCCTGATGCAGCGGATGACGGCCGTCGACGCCCGGCGGCTTGTTGAAGACGTTGGTGGAGATCACGTGCAGCGGTGTCTCCCGACGTTCGCCGAGCAGCTGCCGAGCCACCGTCAGCAGGCGCTCGTCGCGGGCGTAGCCGAACAGTACCGAATCGGCCTCGAAGTTGAGGATCTTGTTCACCCCGTGCAGCGGCGTCGCCGGTCGCACGGCGCCTTTCGCCACCATCACGTCGCGCATCACCACCAGCCCCGGCGGCGGGCCGACACGGCCCTCGATCAGGTCGCGGAAGCGCTGACCGTAGCGCCGGCGCGAAGCCGCATCGACGAGGCTCGGCAGAAGCAAGTAGCCTGAATGGCGAAACTGATCGAGTTGGCTTGACGTCAACATGGCACGGCCTTCCTGCAGCGACCTTCCTGCAAAAGGCCGTTGGAAGTCAAGGCCGCGGGAACGATTGCAGGCCGTCGTCGCCAAGTCGCGGCAGCCGACGGGTCGAAAGGGCCGAGCGAAGATCTGACGGAGATGAGCGAAGAAAGCGCCGGCGCGTTGCAAGTGGTGGTCGATGGCGATTATCTGGCCTGGACTTTGCGCAGAATGCTGGACAGCCCCCCCCTCGGCCCGACGACAGAGTCGCCTTCAACAAGATTCTGGACTACGCCGGAACGCTGGGGCGCAACAGCGTCGGCGCCCACCACTTCCAACGAGAGCGGGAACAGTCCGCCCCGCTCTACGCGGTACTGCGCAATATGGGCTACGAAACTCATCTGTTCGACCTAGCCTATGGCATGTCCGGCGTCAAGGAAGCGGTGCGTCGCCAGCTCTGCGAGATCGAGGAGCAGAACAGCGATCTTGGCGACGGCCAGTTCAGCGACGCACTGAACCTGCGGCGGCGTTCGCGTTGGGTGGCATCCATGCTTCGACGGCCACTGCCAGATCGAGCAACCCGACGGCGGCAGCCGGGGCTTCCGCATGGTGGACATCGTGCGCGACATCGGCGCCGCTCCAGTGCGCATCTACCGTACCAAACACGCCGCCACGGTGCCGCCCGTCCAAGAGGAGGCCCCGACCGCCAGCTGGACTTCCGACGCCTTGCTGGCACTGATCGATCACGAAAACATCGATTGCACATCGGCAACCTGATCGGCGCCAACAATCTCAACCAGGATACGCGACCGAAATGGGGACAACTGAAGGCGTTCCTCGCTCGCCGCGCCAAGGGGCGCGCAATATCCTTCTCGCAGGCCAGCCAGACCACCACGGGATTCGCCGCGTACATGTACAAGGATCTCGACTTCGTCCCGATTCTGCTCGAGCCGGATCTGCAAGAATCCAGCCAACCTCGCACCGTGGTCGACGAAGCTATCTGCCAGACCTTGCGCGAGCTTTGGTTCCGCTCCTGCGACGTATTCGTGATCAGCAACGACGGCGGCTACCTCGCAGACCTGGAAAAGCTGCATCAAAGCGACCCCAGCTGGCAAATGGGACTCATCGGCTTCGTCGACGGCATGCATGGTTCCTATCGCGCCGCCGACTGGATCGACAAGATCGATCTCGAACGGGACGGCAAGGCGTTCACCTACCCGCTGCCGCGACCCTGTCTGCCGATGCGAGCGAACGACTTCGATCCTGTCGCGATCCTTGGCTCATTGGACACTGCGGCCGACCCTGTCCACGAACATCCGCCCGAACAATCCGCAGCGGAGGATATCGACAGCGACTCCCTCGCCGCCTCCTGACGATGCTCTAGATTGTTAGCGACGGCTCGTCCAACGCGGCAAGCTGTTCCTTCAGCATCAGGATGTGCTCGCTCCAGTAGCGTGTTTCGCCGAACCCCGGGAACGCTGCCGGGAACGCCGGATCGTTCCAGCGCCTGCCGATCCACGCCGCATGATGCAGCATGCGCAGGGTGCGCAGCGGTTCGATCAGGCGGATCTGGCGCCCGTCGAAGTCGTGGAAGACCTCGTAGGCGGCAACGAGATCCGAAAGCTGCCGACAGCAGTCGCTGCGATCGCCGGAGAGCAGCATCCACAGGTCCTGAATCGGCGGCCCTGTCATGGCGTCGTCGAAATCCACGAAGTTGGGCGCGTCGTAGCGCCACAGCAGGTTGCCCAGGTGGCAGTCGCCGTGCAGCCGAATCGCGTCGACGTCCCAAGCCACCGCCGCAATGCGCTCGATCAGCTGGGCCGTCACCGCCCGGTAGGCGTCGACCAGTTCGGCGTCGATGAAGCCGCTTGCCAGCAGGAATTCCGCCGATTCGATGCCGAATTCGGCGATGCTGAGTCGTCGCCGATAGCGGAAGGGCCTTGACGCGCCGACGGCGTGCAGGCGGCCGAGCGCATGACCGAGCACACCCAGCACCGCCGCATCCTCGACGTTGGGCGGACGCCCGGCCTGACGAGGGAACACCGCGTAGCGGAAGCCTTGGTGCTCGAACAGCGTCATGCCGTCCCGAACCATGGGCGCCACGCAAGGCAGCTCGGCCTCGCCCAGCTCGCGGATGAAGTCGTGCTCTTCGAGAATGGCCTCGTCGCTCCAGCGCTGGGGTCGGTAGAACTTGGCAACGACGGGCTCGCCGTCGTCGATGCCGAACTGGTAGACACGGTTCTCGTAGCTGTTCAGCGGCATCAGGCTGCCGTCCGCGCGCAAGCCGACGGCGTCGATGGCGTCCAGCGCGGTTTCCGGGGACAGCGCTGCGAACGGGATGTCAGACATCGCTGGTTCGCACGGCCACGGATTTGATGAGCGCCTGCACGGCCAGACCCGGCATCAAGCCCAGCTCGTCGACGGAACGACGGGTGACTCGAGCCAGCAGGCATTGCCGCTCGGCGTCGCGACAGCGGACGCGCACCAGCACGGAGTCGTCTTGGCGGCGGATTTCGTCGATATCGCCATCGACGCGGTTGAGAATGCTGACGCCATCGACGCCGGCGGTGGCCAAGCTCACATCCCGCGCCGGAATATGCAGCAGGATGGGGGGCGAATTTCGCCCGACGCCCGCCAACATCGAGAGATCGCCGGGCACGTACAGCGTCGCCGTGCCGAACTTCAGTTCGGATAGCCGGTAGCAGGCGTCGAACGCTTGGAAGCGGCAGGCGATCACCGTGCCGGCATCGTCGCCGAGCAGCGGATTGTCGAACGACGTGGAGAACTCGGCAATGGACGCCACCGGCGTCACTTCCCCTTCGGCGGCTACCAGCGTCTGGTCGGCGATAGCGAGCACTTCCGCCAGGGAGTGCGAAACATAGACGATCGGCACCGCGTGGCGGCGACACAGGCCGTGCAAGTAGGGTGCGATTTCCCGGCGCGACCGAGGGTCCAAAGCCGACATCGGCTCGTCGAACAGCCACAGCTTGGCTGGCGATAGCAGCGTGCGTCCCAGCGCCACCCGCTGGCGCTGGCCGCCGGAAAGCTGGCGGGGGTGCTGGGCCAGCAGCGGCGCGAGTTCCAGGAAACCCACCACTTCGTCGAACGACAACCGTGCGCCGGGCCGCCGCGCGCTGGCCGCGAACTCCAGGTTGCGGCGCACGTTGAGATGCGGGAACAGCCGCGATTCCTGAAACACCGTTCCTACGGCCCGCCGATGCGCTGGCAGGCCCGGCGCTGGAGAAGCCGCGTCCTGCCAGCGCTCGCCATCGATGGCCACGGTCATTGGCGCCTCCGGTTCGAAGCCGGCGATCAGCCGCAGCAGCGTCGATTTGCCCGCTCCCGAAGCGCCCACCAGCGCCGCTACGCCGTCAATGTCCAGATCGAGATCGGCGCGGAGCGTGAAATCCGCGCCGCGCACGAGCCGACCCTGCACTTGCAGCCTCACGGCAACCGCAGCCAGCGATAGGTGCAGGTGAGCACCGCCAGAGAAAACGCCAGCAGCAGGGCGGCGATGACATGCGCCGCGCCGTAGTCGAGCATTTCCACGCGGTCGAACAGGGCGATGGACAGCACCCGGGTCTCGCCGGGAATGTTGCCGCCGATCATCAGCACGGTGCCGAACTCGCCGACGGTATGAGCGAAGCCGAGCACCCCGGCGGCAAGCAGCGCCTTGCGATGCAGCGGCAGCACAAGGCGCAGGAAGCAGGCTGTCGGCGCCACGCCGAGACTGGCCGCGGCCTCCAGGAGATGCGCATCCGTGGTACGAAAGGCACTCGCCAGCGGCCCGGTGACGAACGGCAGCGAATACACCAGCGAGCCCAACACCAGTCCCGTGAAAGTGAAGGCCAGCGGCACTCCCGCGACAGCTTGGACGAGTGCGCCGAGCGGCCCGCTCGGCGCCATGAGCAGCAGCAAGTAGAAGCCGATCACCGTCGGCGGCAGCACCAGCGGCAATGCCACCAGTGCCTCCACCGGCGATCGCCACTTCGACCCGGTACGAGCGATCCACCAAGCCAGCGGCGGCGACGCCACCAGCAAGATGGCGGTGGTGACCAGCGCCAGCAACGCCGTCACCAAAGCGGCCTGGGCGATATCGACGGCAACGGGCATTCAACGGTAGCCCGCTTGCCGGATCAGTTGCTGCATCTCGTCGCTGGCGAGACGAGCAAGAAACGCCTGCGCCGCGGCTTCGGCACCGCTGCGCACCACCACCGCAGCCTGCTCGATGGGCGCGTACAGTTCTTCGGGAACGATCCAATAGCGATCTGCGGAGATTTCCTGGGCGAGAATCTGCGCCAGCGCCACGAATGCCCCATCCGCCGCTCCGCTGCGAGCGAAGTGGAACGCCTGGGCCACGTTCAGCGCGGTGATCCGCCGCGGCGCCGCAGCGAGTTCCGCCAGCGCTTCGACCGCGGCTCGACCGTAGGGTGCCGTTTCGGGATTGGCGATGGCCACGCGCTTGTCCGCCGTCAGCCAGGACGGCCCAGGCACCCCGTGATTCGCCCACAGCACCAGTCGGCCGCGAGCATAGACGACCAGTCCCCGGGCCTTGCCGGCAGCGACGAGCGTCCGTGGCCTCGCTTGGTCCGCAGACAGGAACACGTCGAACGGCCGACCCTGGACGATCTGGGCGTACAGCAGACCGGAGGAGCCGTAGGTGGCCACCACCTCGCCGGAATAGCCAGTCTCCACCGCCGCGAACGCGCCTTGGAAGTTCGACGCCACCGCAACTCGCAGCGGCTCGGCGGTACACAACGGCGCGGAAAGGACAACGATGCCGACGAGTAAGCGCACCCGTCGATCCCTTGATAAGGGAGTTATATACAACAGTACCCTAGGAACTATAACTAGCAATTGTGCCTTGAAAATTACACTATGCATCGTGTCTTGGATTCTGAAGTATATAGCTCCCTCTGATAAGCAGCGATCGTTGCAGTCTGTTGGCCGCTGGCGGCGAATTCAAGGCTCTGTCTCGCTTGTCCACAGGCGATTTCCTCTCGGGCCGGTTTTTGCGGTGCTCGGCGGAGCATCCTCGGCAGGAGCTTTGCGGTCTCGGTGCGATGGCAATCATGCGCAATTCGAACACTTGAAGCGAACTCGGGCAGCTCCCTGTACAGGGCATATTCGAAACCGGAAAACAGACGCTACCTAGAGACCGTATCTGCAGGGCAATGCTGGCAATCCTTCGAGAGCAATCCCGGCTAGAAGCCGACGCCCTTCCGTTCGCTCCAATCGCTAGAACAGCTTCCGTCGCTTTCTTTTCTCCTTGGTACGCCCCTTGGATTCGAGCGCCTGATTGGTGATTCGGGCCAGCATTCCGCGTTCGATACCCTGTCCATCTATGATGTTCGCCTTGGAGAAGCGGGGCTGGACCGAGGTCACCGACAACTTGCCGACAAGCTCTTCCTCGCGTCCTAGTTCTTCGCCGGTGTCCGGGTCCACGAACACCTCGCCCTGACTGAACGCTTCAAGGACTTCACCGCCCGATAGCAGCCCTACGCCGTAGTTCAGCATGACTTCGCCGGTCGCCTGTACGCCCACGACTTTGATGGGGTAGATGCTCGTCACGACGGCGTTGGTGACGTTCTGCGCGGTCCTTCGCATGACTTCACCCAAAGCGCCGCTGGAATCCTTCCCTGTCGTGCTCGCTAGGCCTTCTATCTGGAACGTGCCGCCCTTGCTGACTTCCGCGCTCACCGTGTCCGCGAACCCGATGGCACCGGTCGCGACTTCCAGCACCCGGACATCCACCGACATCATCACTGTTTCGGAACCGCCAGAAAAGCGGCCGAAGTTGGACGTCTTCGCCCGCGTACCGTACTCGGTGATCGCGCCCGTCATGATGTAGTCCACTCCCTGAAGGTTGAAGCCGTCGCCTTCAAAACCGCCGGCGGCGACACCTTCTAGCGAGAGCCCCTGCTCTTCGAGTATCTCCGCCATGCGGTCCCGTTCGACGACGTTGAACCTGTTGGTCTTGACGAGCGCCGTCGTCACCATGTCGCCGAACGCCCGCACGTCCTCCCGGACATCGCCGGCGAAGGCCCTGTACTGCTTGTTCTCGGACGAATCCATCGCTCGGTACTCGATGCTACCCACCGCTATCGTCGCCTTCTGCGCAAACGACGGCGCAGTCAGGAACGCTGTCGCCGCCAACGCGGCGAGTACTGCTTTCTTAGCTTGTTTCTTCACTTGCCCCTCCCTTGCCTGTGTCGTCGTAACAACCCCACCCTTATAGGGTCGGTCGGTCGTGCGTAACGACATAGGCAAGATGAAGTTTCCCGCCCTTCGCCCAAAGCGGGCAGCCACTCTTCAACTGGAACCGGGTTGTTGCATTCGCTAGGCAAGCCGACTCGCCGACTTTCCTATGTCGAAAACGCGAACGCGAGCATCGTTCAACAGAGGCCGGAAGTCAAGCTTGTTGCCGGCATGATGGATCGGTCGAGCGGGACGAAGGTTGTGCTCGGCAGCGGAAGCGTCAGTCAAGCATGCAATTTCCTATCGATTCGGCGCCTACATGCACCGAACGTTGGGCGACCGCAGCCAAAGCCGCAGTTCGACTCGATCGCTCGAGCAGGATCGAGTTTCGCTGGCGAAACAAAGAACTTGCCAAGCATCCGGAGAGGCGAGAGAAGTGCGGATCCGCCTACCTTGAGGAGCCGAATCCAGCGCCAGCGGAAGACGTTTTCGCGGCCACCCAGACGTGGACTTCCTCGACGCCTGCCGCGCGCAGCGCCTCGGTGGCGGCGCGGACCGTGGCGCCGGTGGTGGTCACATCGTCCACCAGCGCCACCCGACCGGCCGGGATCGCCCGACTCATGGCGAACGCGCCGCGCACATTGCGCAGCCGGGCGCTGCGCGGCAGCGAGCGCTGCGGCGGCGCGTCGCGGATGCGCACGAGGCGTCCTTTCAGACGCGGCAGGGCCAGTGCGCGGCCCACCACGCCGGCCAGCAGTTCGGCTTGATTGAAGCCCCGTTGTCGCTGGCGTCTGCGAGCGAGCGGCATGGCAAGGAGCGCTTCGGGCAGGGGACGATGGGTGTAGCGGGCGGCGACGAAAGAGGCCAGCAGATTGCCCAGGATGCGCGCTTGCAGCAGGCCGTTGCCGGACTTCAAACCCTCGATCACGCTGGCCAGCGGCGGCGCATAGGCGAACGGCGCCACGGCAAGCGTCCACGGCGGCGGCGCGACAAGGCACGAGCCGCACACCGCGCCGGACGACGATTCGCCCTTTGCCGGCATCGGTTCCGCGCACATCGAACAGGCGCGACGGTTGGTCTCGAACGCCTGCTCGCATTCCCGGCACAGGCCGATATCGCGGTTCGAACGTCGCCGGCACAGGATGCAGATGCCGGGAAAGAGAAGCGCCAGCGGATTCATTGCGAAGCTGGCTTCGTCGGGTGCGACTGCAACCAAGCCAGCGGATCGACAGGCTTGCCGCGCTGGCGGATCTCGAAGTACAGGCCCGCCTCGAGTTGCCCGCCGCTCTGTCCTGCCGAGGCGATGGCCTCGCCGCTTTCCACCCGGTCGCCGAGGCTCTTGTAGAGGGCGTCCGCATAACCGTACAACGACATCTGCTCATGGCCGTGATCGATGATGGCCAGCAGGCCGAAGCCGCGCAGCCAGTCGGCGAACACCACCCGACCGCCAGCGACGGCACGCACCTCGGCACCTGGCGGCGCCAGGAAGGCCACGCCCTGCCAGCGCATGCGCCCGCCAGCCCGGGGCTGGCCGAAACGACGATGCAGGCGGCCGTCCACTGGCCATGGCAGGTTGCCTCCGCCCTCGGCAAGGCGTCCCGAGCCGTTGGCGGATTCTCTTTTGGCGGCTGCCGGCTCGGCTTGCCGGCGAAGTTCCTCGATGAGAGCTTCGAGCCGTTGGCGGCTGCTCTCAAGCCGTTCGCGCTCCTTGCCCTTGTGCGACAGATCGGTCTGCAAACCGGCGATCAGGCGATGCCGACGCTCGCGCTCGGCAAGCAGTGCGGCGCGATCTCGGCCCACGGCGATACGGGCGTTTTCCAGGGCTTGGCGCTGGCCCTGCAGCTGCTCTTCATTCTGTGCAAGAGCCGCCAGGGTAGCGCGGAATTCGTCGATCGCGGCGAAGCGCGCCCGGATGAAATAGCCGTGGTAGCGCACCATGCGCTCGAACTCGGCCGGGTCTTCCTGGTTCAGCAGCATCTTCAGCCCGCCGCGATCCAGCAAGCGCCAAGCGTCGCGCAAGTGGTCGGCGATGCGTTGCGCTTGCTGGCGATGCCGCAGGTCCAAGACCTCGCGTTCGCTGGCTAGTTGCGCAAGGGCCGCGCGGGCTTGGTCGATGCGTGTGCCGAGGCTGCGGATTCGTTTGGCGGCAGCCGCGATGCCGCGGTCGGCGTCGGCTAGTTGCCGCTGCTGTCCGGCAAGCTTCTTGCCGGCATCGTCCAGCCAAGTGTCGAGCGCGTTTAGCCGTTCCACCACGGCGTCCAGTTCGCGCCCGGCGGTGGTCTCGTCTTGGGCGTTCGCCGCGAGAGCGAATGCCGCCGCCAGCAGCGGCGCGGAAAGCCAGTTCATCCGCATACGCCGCCGTCAGCGGCTGGCGATGGCAGCCGCCGGCGCGAAGGATGCATCGAGCAGCGGGCGGCCGGTCATCGCTGCCGGCGCGGCGATGTCCATGAGCGCCAGCAGAGTCGGCGCCACGTCGGCGAGCCGACCGTCGGCGGCGAAGCGAACGCGGCGCGGCCCGACGTAGACCAGGGGAACCAATGCCGAGGTATGCGCCGTATGCGGCTGGCCGGAATCGCCGTCCGCCATGCATTCGACGTTGCCGTGATCGGCGGTAATCAGACACTGCGAGCCAGTTCGAGGCAGGGCGCGGCAGATGCGGCCCAGGCATTCGTCCACCGTCTCCACGGCTCGCACCGCGGCGTCGAAGATGCCGGTGTGGCCCACCATGTCGCCATTGGCGTAGTTGCAGACGATGGCGTCGTAGCGGCAAGCGTCAATGGCGTCGATCAGGCGACGGGTGACTTCCGGGGCGCTCATGTCGGGCGCGAGATCGTAGGTCGCCACCTTGGGCGACGGCACGATGATGCGATCCTCGCCCGGAAACGGCTGCTCCCGACCGCCGGAGAAGAAGTAGGTGACGTGGGGGTACTTCTCCGTCTCGGCGATGCGCAGCTGGGTCCTGCCAAGCTGCGCCAGGCGCTCGCCGAAGGTGGCGGCCAGTTGTGCCGGCGCGAACGCCGCCGGCACCGGAATATCGTCTGCGTACCGGGCCAGCGTTGCGAAGGCAGACAAGTCCGCCCGGGCGCGGCGTTTGAAGCCGCAAAAATCGTCCGCCACGAATGCCTGCGCAAGCTGGCGGGCGCGGTCGGCGCGGAAGTTCATGAATACCACGGCATCGCCGTCTTCGATCTTCACCGGCAGTTCGCCCAGCGGGTGGATGGCCGTGGGCTGCACGAACTCGTCGCTCTCTCCGCGCCCATAGGCGGCTTCCAACGCCGCCTCGGGAGTGTCGAAATGGAACGGCGCCTCGCCCCGTTGCAACAGGTTGTAGGTACGCTCGGTGCGCTCCCAGCGGGCATCGCGATCCATGGCGTAGTAGCGACCGACAAGGGACGCGAGGATGCCAGGGGAGTGCGCGTCGAATCGCCGCAGCGAGGCGAGGGCGCTCCTCGGCGGGGTGTCTCGGCCATCGAGAAAGGCGTGCAGGCGGACGCGACCAGCCCGTTCGCCTCGACTCGCCGCCATATCCACCAGAGCCTTGATGTGATCTTCGTGGCTATGTACGCCGCCGGGGGACAGCAGGCCAAGAACGTGCAGGGTGCGCCCGCGCTCGATGCTGGCGGCTATGGCCGCGTTCAGGGTTGCGTTGGCGCGGAATGCGCCGCTGGCGATGGCGCGGTCGATGCGCGTCAGTCCCTGGTGGACGACGCGGCCGGCGCCGATGTTCACATGGCCGACCTCGGAGTTGCCCATCTGTCCGTCGGGCAGCCCTACGGCCCCGCCCGAGGCGGCCAGCAGGGTCTTCGACGGACTGGCCCAGAGGCGGTCCCAAGTAGGGGTGCGAGCAGCGTGAATCGCGTTGCTTTCGACGCTGTCCCGAATGCCCCAGCCGTCGAGCACGATGAGCAGGGTGGTGCGAGACTTCGACATGCTGCCAGCGTCCTTGAAGCGGAGACGAGGTTTGCAGGCGGCGGCTATTCTAGCCGACGCTGCCGTATAATGCTGCCGCCATGGAACGCTTGTTCGAGTTCATCGCCAACCATCCGATCCTGGTCGGCCTGTTCGCGCTGGCCTTGGCGTGGTTCGTGCGCAACGAAGTGGCCCGGGGCGGACGCTCGGTGACGCCCCAGGAACTCGTCAACCTGGTCAACCGCGACGGTGCCGTAGTGATCGACGTGCGCGACCCCAACGAGTACGCCCAAGGCCATATCGCCCGCGCCGTCAACGTGCCTCACGGGGCACTCGCCTCGCGCCTTGGGGAGATCGCCAGGTACAAGGAAAAGCCTGTCGTCCTCGCCTGCAAGATGGGCCAGCATGCCGGCGCCGCCGGTACCGTGCTTCGCAAGGCCGGGTTCCAGAACGTGGCGCGGCTGAAGGGTGGCGTCACCGAGTGGCGCAATCAGAATCTGCCCGTGGTCAAGGGCTGAGGCGGTAGCGATGGCTGATGCAACACCTGTCGCGCCGCGCGTGACCATCGAGCGCATCTACCTGCGCGACGCCTCCTTCGAGTCGCCCAAGGCACCGGTGGTGTTCGCCAGCGAGTGGAGCCCGAAGGTGCAGGTGGACATCAACACCCGCACCAGCCGCCTCGACGATACCCGCTACGAGGTGGTGATGACGCTGACTCTGGAAGCCCGCCTCGGCAACAACAGCGCTATGGACGGCGCGAAGAACAACGAGGAAGAAAACCATATGGCGATGATCGTGGAGTTGCAGCAAGCTGGCGTCTTCCGCTTGGAAGGCATGGACGACGCCATGCGCGAGCAGGTGCTCGCCACCACCTGCCCCGCCACCCTGTTCCCCTATGCCCGGGAGACCGTGGACAGCCTGGTCGTCAAGGGCTCCTTCCCGCCCTTCATGCTCGCTCCCATGAATTTCGACGCGCTGTACGCCGAGGCGAAGCGTCGCCATGCGGCGGAGCAAGGACGCCACGGAGACGAGCGCTTCATGCACTGAAGCGCGCACCATATCGCGCCGGCCGGCAGTTGCCGTCCGCTCCCGTCCTCGGCTATGGAACTTCGGGTCGGCCGCGTGGTGGCGTCTCGAACCCCAGTTGTCGCCAAGCCTCGTACACGGCCACGGCGGCCGCGTTGGCGAGGTTCAGGCTGCGCGAGTTCGGCCGCATGGGGATGCGCAGTCGTCGTTGGGCGGGAAACGACTCCAGCAAGTCCTCCGGCAGGCCACGGGACTCTGGACCGAACAGCAGCACGTCGTCCGCGCGGTAGGCCACCGTGTCGTAGCGGCGCCGGCCGCGGGTGGAGAAGGCGAGCATGCGTCGTCCGGCGACCGCCGTCCGGAACGCTGCGAAGTCGGGATAGACCGTAGTGGTGGCAAGGTCGCGGTAGTCCAGGCCGGCGCGCCGCAGGCGGGTGTCGGTGAGTTCGAAGCCCACCGGTTCGATAAGCGCGAGAGCGGTGCCGGTATTGGCGGCGAGGCGCATGATGCTGCCGGTGTTGGGCGGAATCTCGGGCTCGTACAGAGCGATGACCATGCCGGACGCGGCGCCAACCGAGGTTGCGCTCATAGGCCGACGCCGGCCGCAGACGGACCGCGCAGGGTCATGGGTCGATGTCGAGATCGGCGAGTTTCCGCGTCAGCGTGTTGCGTCCCCAGCCCAGCAGATTGGCGGCGTCGCGCTTGCGACCGCCGGTCTGTTCCAGGGCGACGCGGATCATCGTCGCCTCGAATGCCGGCGTGGCTTCGTCGAGAATGCCGGTGTCGCCGCACTGGAGCCTCTCCCGCGCCCAAGCGGCCAGGGAGACGCGCCAGTCGTGGTCGTCCTCGGCGAGGGAGGCGGTGTGCAGTTCCGGCGGCAGGTCGTCCATGTGTACTTCGCGTCCCGGCGCCATCACCGTCAGCCAGTTGCAGGTGTTTTCGAGTTGCCGCACGTTGCCGGGCCAGTCCAGGGTCTGCAAGTGCTCCATGGTCTCGCGCCGCAGCATCTTGCGTTCGCCGCCGAGTTCCCTGGCCGCCTTGGTCAAGAAATGCTCGGCCAGCATGGGGATGTCCGAACGGCGCTGGGCGAGGGCAGGCACATGGACGCGGATGACATTCAGGCGATGGTAGAGGTCTTCCCGAAAGGTGCCGTCGGCCACCAAGGCGCGCAGATCGCGGTGAGTGGCGGTGATGATGCGCACGTCGACTTTGACGCTGGTGCGTCCGCCGACGCGAAAGAACTCGCCCTCGGCCAGTACCCGCAGCAGCCGGGTCTGGGCCGCGGCCGGCATATCGCCGATCTCGTCCAGGAACAACGTCCCGCCATGGGCTTGTTCGAAACGGCCGATGCGTTGGTCCCTGGCGCCGGTGAAGGCGCCGCGCTCGTGACCGAACAGTTCGGACTCGATCAGCTCGCTGGGAATGGCCGCCATGTTCAGCGCCACCAAGGCGTTCGCAGCCCGCGGACTGTGCCGGTGCAGGGCGCGGGCGACCAGTTCCTTGCCGGTGCCCGAAGCACCCTCGATCATCACCGTGATATTGGATTGCGCCAGCCGACCGATAGCGCGAAATACTTCCTGCATCGCCGGTGCCCGGCCGACGATGTCGGGGGTCCCTTGCTCGTCCCTAGGCTCGGCAGCCCGTCCCCGCTCGCGGCGCATCAACACGGCGCGACGCACGGTAGTCACGACATCGTCCACATCGAAGGGCTTGGGAAGGTACTCGAACGCGCCGGACTGGTAGGAACTGACGGCACTGTCCAGGTCCGAATGCGCAGTCATGATGATGACGGGCAGTTCGGGATGGCGCTTGGAGAGGATGGACAACAGTTCCAAGCCGTCGCCACCAGGCATGCGGATGTCCGACACCACAACGTCTGGAACCTCGTGGGCGCTGCGTCCAAGCACCGCGTCGGCACGCTCGAAGGATTCCGTATGGTAGCCGGCTTGGGACAGCGTCCGCTCCAGCACCCAGCGGATAGAACTGTCGTCGTCCACGATCCAGACCCGCTCGTCAGCCACAGCGCTGTCCTTGGGACTCTGCGGAGGCGACGCTCCCCCGTCGCAGCTGCCGAATCGGCAAGTAGAACGAGAACGCCGTCCGTCCCGGTGCGCTCTCGCATTCGACGATGCCGTTGTGCTGCGCCAGAATGGTCTGCGTGATCGCCAGTCCCAGCCCGGAGCCTTCGGGTCGGCCGCTGATCATCGGATAGAAGATGCGCTCGGCAATATCCGGCGGTACGCCCGGGCCATTGTCGATGAAATCGATGTTGGCCACTAGCCGGTGGCGGGCGGAGCCGATGGTGAACCTGCGCAGAATGCGGGTTTGCAGCTTGATGGTCGGCTCGCAAGTGTCCCGGAGTGCCAGCGCCGCGTTGGTCAGCACGTTCAGCGTGGCCTGCACGAGCTTCTCGAAGTCGCCCTCGACTTCCGGCAGGCTCGGGTCGTAGGCGCGTTCGAAGACGATCCGAGACGGATGTTCCGCCTCCACCAGCCTCACCACGCGCTCGATGACGTGGTGGATGTTCACCGGCGCGAAGTCGGTCTTGGCGTTAGGGCCGAGGATGCGATCCACCAGCTTGCGCAGGCGATCCGCTTCCGACATGATGACCGACGTGTACTCGCGCTGCTCGCTGGCGGCAAGCTGCCTCTCCAGCAGTTGCGCCGCGCCGCGGATGCCGCCCAAGGGGTTCTTGATCTCGTGGGCGAGTCCACGCGCCAGCTTGCGCACGGTTTCCTGCAGGTTGACGTGGCGCTCGTCCCGGTCAATGCGGATGAAGCGGTCCAGACGCTCGAACTCCACCAGCAGTTCGGTCTCCGACAACGGCGAGATCGAATAGTTGACGCGCACCAAGCCATCTGGCGCGTACAGCGGCACTTCCCGCTTGGTGAACGGCGCACCGCTGTCGAGAACGCCTTGCAGCACCACCGGCGTGGCGTGGGAATCGCGCATCAGCCGGCTGAGGGGCATACCGACTGCGCGCGACTCGCTGCGTCCGAACAACGACTGCCCGGACTGGTTGAGGTAGGTGATGCGGAAGGAGTGGTCGCTGGCGGCATCCACCACCGCAACCGCCGTGGTGAGTTGGCCGAGGATGTCCCGATAGGTGGCCACGGGAGACATCTAAGCAAAAAACGTTCCACAAACCAATAGCAAGCGCACACTAACAGTCCGGGATTAAGCTGGCGGGAAGTGAGCTTGGCGACATTTGCACTAGTATAGTGCGTTTCAGCCAATATGTTCAATATTGGCGCATAGAGTCACCGAAATACGCCCTCCACAGATAGGGCTGCCGCTTTTGGAAAACCGCTTGCCCGCCTCCGATGGCTGCGTCAAATTCCGCTCGCCATTCCAAGCATCGGAGACACTCGAACAGGAATGGCAGGACGCGTTTCTCGCAACACAGGTATTGGCTGCTCGGCACATCGTGCATGTCCCGATCTAGCGGATTGCTGAAACAGGATGACCCTAGTGCGCGATCGCCACCAAAATGTCCGTTGGCCACGATGCAGGTGCGCATGGCATGGGCGAGCGAGATCGAACATCTCGTCGTCCGTGGCGCGTCCGTGGCGTAGGCGGGCTTTTCGATGCCGTAGAGTGCGAGTGCCTTGGGCGTACTGCCAGCGTTCTGATCCAAGGCAGCGATGAATCCGGCCCCTGTCCGCATCCATTCGATTTATTCCATCATCGGTATCGCAGCATACAGCCATCGACCCGCGCAGATGGCCTTTTCATGCTAGACAAGATCGCAGTTTCAGTTCTCGAAGGCCATTCGCAGAGATACACCGTATATCCTTGGTTCGGCGACGAAGTGGTTGCGGAAGAAACCGGATGTATTCACCGTCAGGTACTTGCCGGTAACGATCTCCTCGTCAAAGACGTTGCGAATCCAAAGCCGCGCGGCCCACGCGCCGGAACTCTGATAGGTTATTGACGCATTATGTTGCGATCAGTCGTAGACGCGGTCGCCGATGGCGTTGAAGTCGCAGGCGTAGGATTCGCTCTGCCAGTAATAGTCCCAGCGCGCCGTCAGTGCCGCATCGCCGATGTTCCACGTATGCGCCACGCCTAGTCTGACGTTGTGCTCTGGTGCTTTCGGCAACTGATTGCCATCCAAGTCGACCAGCAGCCCGTCCAAGGTCTCGACACCCATCTGATCGAGAAAAAACGCGAGGAGTAGAATGGAATGGACACGCCAGCGCCGTTGGCCGGATACGATACGGATTGCACGGCTCTGCCGCTGCGAATGTCCAACGCTCTGCCGGCAGCCAGCGCTCGATCCACAATGCCCTGCGTGATGCCGGCTTCCCGCGCAATATAGTTGATGCTCTTCAGTGCGCCCAGGTCGATGTTGTTCAGCAATGCACAGCCAGGATTGCCGGCCGTGCGATTGATCGGATCCAGCGAGCTGTCGAGCCAGCCGTACAGGAAGTCGGCAGACAACCCCGGCAGCGCCTCCAGATGCCAGTATCCCTGGATCTCCAAGCCTGTGAGACCGGCATCGACATTTTCGTTGATGGAGGCATTGTTGCGTGTGCGCACCAACTGCAAGCCAGTGTAGTCGTACAGGAAAAGCGCGGCCTCCCCGTACCATGCCTTGATCGCGTCGTACATTCCCGGAGCCGCGGATGAGTCTTGGTGCTTTCGGCTTGGAGCACGGCGTTCGACGGACCATGCAGGCAGCGCCACCGCTTCTTCATAGCACCCCGAACATCGTGTTTCTCACCTTCCCGTTGGCACCTCGTTGAACGGGATGCCCTTGTCCACGCGCACATCCTGGGGCAGGCCGAGCACCCGCTCGGCGAGGATGTTGAGCATGATCTCGTCGCTGCCGCCGGCGATGCGCCCACCCGGGGCGCCCATGAACATCCCTTGGTACAGGCCGCGGGCCGCGCCGTAGGCAGGGTCCGAAACAGCACCGGAAAGCTCCAGTAGATCCATGGCGAAGGAAGCCATGTCCTGGGTCTTGGACGCCGCCACCAGCTTGCCGATGGAGTTCTCGGGGCCCGGGATTTCGCCCTTCGATAGCGCCGTCAGCGAGCGGTAGCCCGTGTACTTGAGACCAGCTTCCTGGGCGTACCAAGTGGCGAGCTTGGCGCGAACGTTCTTGTCCCGGATAGCGGGGGCGCCGTCGATCTCGACCTTGCGCGCCAAGTCGAACACCTGCCGGAAGCCGACGCCGCCACCCCCGCCGCCGATGGCCATGCGTTCGTTCATCAGCGTGGTCAGCGCCACCTGCCAGCCCTGGCCTACGGCACCAAGGCGCTGATCGTCCGGCACGCGCACGTCGGTGAAGTACACCTCGTTGAAATTGGCATCGCCGGAGATTTGCTTGATGGGGCGGATGTCGATGCCGGGCGACTTCATGTCCAGGAAGAAGTACGACAGTCCCTTGTGCTTGGGCACTGTCGGGTCGGTACGCAGCACGATGATGCCGTAGTCGGAGTAGTGGGCGCCGGAGGTCCAGATCTTCTGGCCGTTGATCACCCAGTCGTCGCCGACCTTCTCGGCCCGGGTGCGCAGCGCCGCCAAGTCCGACCCGCCGGCCGGCTCGCTGAACAGCTGGCACCAGATGTGCTCGCCGGAGGCCAGCGGCGGCAGATGCTTGCGCTTGTGCTCCTCCTTGCCCCAGGCCATCAGCGTCGGCGCCGCCATGCCTTGGCCGATGGCGAACACGCCGCCGGGCGTGGCGAACTTCGCCTCCTCCTGGTTCCAGATCACCTGCTCGATGGCGCTGGCGCCGCGGCCGCCGTATTCCTCGGGCCAGCGGATGCAGGCCCAGCCGGCGTCGTACTTGCGCTTCTGCCACAGCTTGGCGGCTTGCACCTCGTCCAGGCCGGCCAGTTCCTCCGCGGTCGGCGCATTGGCTGCCAGCCACGTCCTCGCTTGCTCGCGGAAGGCGGCTTCCTCGGCGCTGTCGTTGAAGTCCATGATGTTCTCCTTGGCTGTGCCGGTCAGGCGGCGTTGCGTTGTTCGACGGCGGCGATCAGCTTGTCCTGCCAAGTGGATTCGCTGCCGATGTTGACGGACAGCAGCTTCGCCCGCCGGTAGTGGAACTGGCAGTCGAACTCCCAGGTGAAGCCCATGCCGCCGTGGGTCTGGATGTTCTCCTTGGAGGCGTAGTAGTACGCTTGGGTGGCGCTCACCCGGGCCGTGGCCGCGGCCAGCGGCAGTTCGGCAGCGTCCGTGCCCAGCGCCCAGGCGCCATAGTAGCAGTTGGCGCGCGCCAGGGTATTCTTGACGTAGGCGTGGGCGAGCTTGTGCTTGATGGCCTGATAGCTGGCGATGGGGCGACCGAAGGCGTAGCGCTGCGAAGCGTACTCCTTGGCCATGTCCAGCGCCGCCGCGGCACCGCCCACTTGCTCCCAGGCGAACAGCACCGCGGCGCGGTCGAACAGGCGCTGGGCGAGGGCCCAGCCCTGGCCCGGGGCGCCGAGGGGTTCGGCGGCGTCGTTGTCGAAGGCGATGCGGGCGTGGGAGCGCGTGGGATCCAAGGTGGCCACCGGCGTCCTGGCGACGCCGTCGAGTTCGGCTAGGTACAGGCTGGCGCCATCTCCAGAATCCGCTTTCGCCACCACCACGGCGAAGTCCGCCACGTCGCCGTCCGCCACCGGCATCTTGACGCCGGCAAGCCGCCCCCCAGCGGCAATGGTGGCCAGCTTGGCTGGAGTGGGCTGGCCGGGGCCTTCGCCCAGCGCGAAGGTGCCGATAGCGCCGCCAGTGGCCAGCTTCGGCAGCCACTTCTCCTGCTGCGACTCGGAACCGGCCAACAGCAGCGCCTCGGTAGCGAGATAGACCGACGACGAGAAAGGCACCGGCGCCACCGCGCGGCCGAGTTCCTCCGCGATCACGCACAGTTCGAGATGGCTGAGGCCGATGCCGCCGTAGCGTTCCGGGACCACCGTGGCCATCCAGCCGAGTTCGGCGATCTTCTTCCACAGCGCCTGGTCGTAGGCTGCGTCGCCGTCGAGGATGGCGCGCACCGCCGCCGGCGGGCAGTTCTCCTGCAGGAAACCGACCGCCTGCTCGCGCAGCAGGTTCTGTTCGTCGGAAAACTCGAAGTTCACGATTTCTCATCCCCAAGTCAGGTGGCACAGCCTCGCACTATAGCAGCAAAGCCTGGTTCGGTGGTGGCTGTGTACAAGACGGTAGCCTTGGCTAG
This sequence comes from Pseudomonadales bacterium, assembly GCA_963422285.2. GTDB lineage: Bacteria > Pseudomonadota > Gammaproteobacteria > Pseudomonadales > Azotimanducaceae > VXYL01. The sequence continues at coordinate 1,033,807 of CAXXJO010000001.1, forward strand.
CCCAGGGGCGACCCTGGTCGCCGGACTTCTTAGAGCGGGTAGAGATCGGCCGCGGCAACGTCCGAGAATGCGAACAACAACTCCCTGGTCGAGAGTGAGAGCGGCAGTGTAGTATGCAAGCGAATCACCAGAAACTATGGAATCGCATTGCGGGCATGAACACTGTACTGACGATGTAAAGAGCGCTAATTCGAGCTTGGCTTTTAGTTCCAGGTCGTCTAACTTCGCCTCTGCGATGTGATGGCGCTTCTGGTCAGGAATGGGAAATGCTTTTTTGGAAAAGCGGGAAGACTTCCTTTCTGCCGGGTGTCAGGTAAGCATGACATGAGCTTCTCAAGGGCCGCTACCAAGGTGATCGAGGGCGTTGAGGGCCACGCTCCACCAAGTGTTCGCGCATCTCCTGCGGACGTGGAGAGGCGTCTCCAATCCGACGCCGGTCGATTCTCAATGTTCTGCAGCATCTCTATCGCCGTCGCTGCGATGATCGTGCTTGTGGCCGCCATTGCTGGCTACCCGCTGTTCGGATTGCATGTTGGCGCAGTGCTTTGCGGCATGGCCGATGTGGCTTGTCACATGTTGGGATGATTGCGGCATTTTGCACCGTGGACTTGGCTCAAATGCACATGCGCGTATTCCATAGGCGGCTTGGCCACGTCGTGCATCGCGGGCTTGGTGATCGGCGCATTGGGCTCGCTTGTGGCGACAGCTGTCCGTCCATCGTCCATCTTCGTGGCCGCTGGCTTCGTAGGGTTGATGATGCTGCGTGAACTAGGCGTCATCAGTTTTTCGCCGCCGCAGTGCGACAAGCAGACCCACAAAGCGTGGATGGCCGAGTTCGGCCCGGGCACTGTGGCCGCGATGTGGGGATCGCATATCGGCCTAGCCGTCACCACGGTGATGACTCACGGCGGACTCTATCCCATCCTGATCGTCGTTTTCGCCATTGGCTTAGGAGGCGGGGAGTTCGTGCTGGTGGCCTTTTGGATCGGTCGCATCATTCCATTGTGGCTTGCCCCATCTCTTTGCAAAGCTTCGGATGGCTTGGCTATTGGCAACGCTTTGCGACGGGCCGCGCCATCCTTTAGTACAGCCGCCGCCTTGGGAATAGCGACTCTCTCTGCGTTCTGCTTTGCGGTCGCTTGGGCCGCAGTTGCGAGCAACGTATGACGGCCTTGCTGTTTATTGCCCATGCGGGACTTTGGATAGCCGTGGTGGTCCAGGGACTTGCCATCTGTGTGCTGTTGTACAAAAACAACCGATTGCTGGATATGGTAGCGCAAGGCGGCATTGGAGACCATTTGGCCGCAGGGTCGCTCGGCCCGCAGTTCCGCACAACCGACTTGAGGACTGGCAAGGTTGTGTCCCAAGAACAGTTTGTCGGCACTCGTGCATCGGTTCTCTTCGTCACTCCAACGTGTCGAGATTGTCACCGTTTGATGAAAGGCTTGGCCACTGTGTTGGCGGGATCAGAGAGAGCAGACAGCCTGCTTGCGTTCTGCGACGGGGCCAATCGGAACTGTATTGGCTCCTTCGGGAAGTATCTTAGTGGCGTACCGCTTTTGGCGGAGGAAAACGGCAACATAGCGGAACGGCTCGGTATTCGAGCCCGACCTGCGCTTGTTGAGCTCGACGCCGCATGGCGGATCGTCGGTTACTCGTACCCAAGCACTCCGGAACACGTCGTCCGCATCCTTCCGGAGTCTAGCGACATCGAGGTGCGTCCATGAGTACGGCGACGGTATCGCCAATCTTGCTCCTGTATGCCAGCTGCGCTTTGGCGGCCTGTTTCGTTCTCCTCGAGCACCGAAGCCTTCGGCGGTTGATCTCGGACACAAGACGGTTGCAGGCGGTGTTTGCCGATACCAGGCCCCCGTTCGGCCGGCATGCTTCCCGTCGCCACCCGTTGGCGCTGCCGCTCGGTTCTGCCATTCCCGACTTCCGGGCCGACCAGATCGACAGCATCGGCGGCATCGTCGATCGACGCACGTTGATCGGCGAATCCGCAATGATTATCCTCTTCCGTGCAAGCCAATTCTAACAATGGAGCCCGCAAGCCGCAGTGAGCATGCTGGGATCCTTTCGGACTAGGATCGATGGTCGCGTGTATGTGATTGTTGCGGGCGAAGAGGACCTCGACTTGACGTGTCCCCCACTTCGAGCTTTATGCAGAAAGTTTTTTCGGAAGACGTCGTCTTGGCAGCCGACCGGAACGGTTCTTTATGGACTACGCTTGGTGTAAGACGTACTCCCTGTGTGCTCCGGCTGGATAAGGCTGGCATCGTTCGGAAAGTGGGCGTGATTGGCACCGCAAAGGCGACCGAGAACCGATGATGGTGTCAGAGGTGCTTGATCTCTCTGCCGAAGTTGCGCAGGCGGCAGTTGGTCTCTGCTTCGGCTGGGCAGCGATAGCCAAGCTGATATGGTTTCGCGACTTCGAACAAGGCGTGGCCGGTTTCGAGGTGGTCCGTTCGGAGTCGGTTCGGCCGGCGAGTCTGATCGTCATCGCATTGGAAGCTGTGGTGGCGTTCTCGTTCCTCAGCGGTCGTGGACTGCTCGCGGGGACCATTGTCGCGGTGCTGCTCTTAGCGATATTCTGTTTCGTGATCGGATACGCAAGATGTCGAGGCATTGCCACGGTGTGCATGTGTTTCGGCCCCGATGGCCCGGATTCCACGTCGCTGAAGACGCTCCTGCGCCTTTCGTTGCTGGGGGCGGGGGTGGCTCTGGTGCTGATCGACCTAATGTACGGGTCTGCTGCCCCGCAACCCCCGCGGGTGGCGAGCATCGTTGCCGGCGTCTGTATTCTGGCGGGTTGCTCTGCCGTGCTGGAACTGCCCGAACTGTTGGCGGTCGTCGCAGGCCGACCGGATAATGGTCGCGCCGACGGCGGCAAGTAGAGGTGGGGTAGAAATGCGAGCGACGCCGTCTGGGCATCGGTGGCCATCCGCGAGTGGGATTGCGTTTGCCGTGCTCGCCTGGGCGACCGCCATGCATGCCAGCGAGACGGCGAACAAAGTGAAAGGCCGCGTCGAGGCACGGAAAGACGGCGAGTCAGTTTGGATTGGCATGTTCGGAGACGACTCGAAGATGGCCTGCTGGATCCGAGTGGACAGCGAGGACTTCGAGATTGCGCTGCCGCCGGGAGAGTCGGCCACGATGTTGGTGATCAGCAGGGATCGAGTACCGCAGGCCATTCCGGTCTCCGGCAGTGCGCCGGAAGGAACGATCAACTTGCGGCTGTCGCCCGGTCTCGTCCTTGAGGGAATCGTTCGTTCCGAAGGCGGCCGCCCGTTGCGGGGTGCCGAGATCGCTGTGCGGCCCTCCGATGGCCTCGGCTTCGAGGTGCCGTTTTTCGCGAACCCGCGTGGGCGATCCAGCGAGGCCGGCGCATTCGCGGTTGGGGGTTGCGGCTCGGTCGGCATCTCGTGGAAGTGACGGCAGCGGGCCACGTCCCAATGGTGCTGGACAACATTGTGATTCAGGAGGGGGATGCCAATCGGATCGATGTCGCACTCGCCGTCGGGCACTTCGTCGCCGGTCGCGTGGTGGATGGAGAAGGCGCCCCGGTGGCGGGCGTGGAGGTCGGAACGCGGGGAGGCTTCGTCGCGCGAACGAAGCAGGACGGATCGTACCGTCTCGGCCCCTTCCAGCTAGGAGAACGGGAGACGGTGTCCGCTTGGTCGGCGCAACTGGGTTCGAGTAGGAGCCAAGATGTCGCAGCGCCGTACGACGGTCTCGTCCTGGAACTCCGTCGGCTGGCAATTCTCGGCCGGGTGGTGGATGCGACGACGGGTGCGCCCGTACGAAAATACCACCTCACGGTGTTCGATCGCGGCAAAGAGCGGGAGCATCGGATCGAGGCCGAAGACGGCACCTTCCGCGTCGAGGCGGACATTGAAGCGTACCGTATCCTTGTCCATGCGCCTGGGTATGCGCGGTGGCATGAAAACCTCCATGTCGGCTTCGGCGGCGAGTACGACCTTGGCGAGATCGTTCTCGGTCGCGGGCGGTCAGTCATGGGACGGGTGGTGGATGCCCGCACGGGTGCATCCATCGCCGGGCGATTGTATCGAGTCGGTTGGTAGACGTGCATTCGGACGCGGACGGGAAGTTTTCGCTGGATGCGCTGCCGGCGAACCCAGTACCCGTCGACGTCTACGCCCCGGACTACCTGCGGAAGGAACTCATCCTGCTGCCGGACACCGCATATATCGACATCGAATTGGATGCCCCCGAGGCGGGCCCGACGATTGCGGGATCGCTCGCTCTGCCTAACGGAACACCGGTCGCCGGATGGGTGCAGCTGAATCCCCTTGAAGGTGCCGTTCCCCTCCCCATGTGGTCGCCGGACAACCCGGTTGTACGAAACGTGACAAGAACCGACGAGAACGGCGAGTTCCGATTCGAGGGATTGGGCTTGCCGGATGGCAGGTACCGTCTCTCTTCGAATTCCAAAGGCGGCGTGGTGGAAAGTCGCACTGTCGTCGTGAAGCACGGCCAGTCGGTAGGGAACGTCAGGCTTGTCGTGAAGTCCGGTGGACGGATTCGGGTTTCGATCACCGGCCTGATGCCCGGCGAAGGCAAGGCGCAGGTGATCGTTTCGGACCGAAAAGGACGGCGTGTGTTCCGCTGGCAGTTCGGGAACGGCATGCATTTCATACAGGGCGTTCCCGAAGAGGCCAAGGTCACCGCCCGCACCGGTTTGCGCAGGCTTTCGCGGAAGGTTCGCGTGGACGATTGGGGAGAGACTCGTCTGGACTTCGACTTCACTGGGCGTTCGCAGCTGACCGGCACCATCACGACGATAGGGCGGCCGCTGGGCGACATCGACCTGCGGGTGGTGCCGGTGGATCAGTCGCGGCCGGAAGCGTATGTCACGACGACAGAACGAGGGCGCTACGAAGCGCAAGGTCTTTCGGAGGGCCTTCATATCGTTCGAACGCGCACCGGCCACTCCTTCGAGACCCATGTGTCGCGCCGCACGCCGTTCGACATCGAACTGCCGCCGATTTCGCTGTCGGGCGTCGTTCGTACCGAACGAACCCGCCGGCCCATCTCTTGGAGCCAGGTGCAACTGCGCCGAGCCGGTGCGTCCGGCAGTTCACGCGTCTTGCTCACTACCCGAACCGGACATGACGGCATGTTTCGGTTCGACGGCCTAGTGGCGGGCGAATACGTCGTCCGCGCTTCCCGACAGGGATTCGAAAATCTGTCGCAGAGAATCGGGATCTTCGGCAATGAGATCGTGGAACTCGATCTGTCGAAGTCCATCGGCGAGCGACAGCTAGAAGAAAATCCTCGCTGAGCATATAGGCAAGCGTCGGATGCGATGACGTTCTTGAACGGCAGACGAGGATTTCTGCGCGCGTTCGCGCTCGCGATTGGTGCATTGTTGGTCGGTGTTGGTAGAACCGGTTCGGCAGGCGACCAGCATTGTAGTTATTGCAGAGGTCGATGCGTGGAACATACCTGCCCAAGCAGCGCACCCTATTCGCTTTCTTGGCGTTCTTCTTCGGACGAGGGATGGTGCGTTGAGTGCTATGCGAGTGCCGCCGCGGTGGAAGAGGCCGAAGAGCGAGGTTATGGATGCGTCTATTGCGATCGTGTAGAGTGCGGATTCTACCTACCAGACAATGCTGAAGGCGATCAAGAAGATCAGGCCGAAGAAGAGGACTTTCATTCAGAAGACGAGGAAGAAAACTGGTTAGAGTCATTGGACGACTACGAGTGGGATTGGTATGACGACGATGATGACAACATTGAGGAGCTTTAGATCTGCTAGAGCGTCTGTCTTTGGCTCGTGGGTGTCTGCGAATTCCGCATGTCCACCGAACCTCCGTGTTGTTGACAACCGAGGTCCGCCAACGGCGAACGACCATACAGATAGATTCTTCTATATCGTTTCTTCGGATCTTAGAGCGTCCTGGAATCCGTGTGCGGACCGTGGAGGACACGATGCTGCCTTATAGTGAGGCCTGCTGGCAGGCGACTTCGGCTTCCGAATTTGTCGTACGCTCCCGCCACATCCGTCCCGGCGGAGCTGCAACGGCGAGGTAGAACTATATTACCATTGCGCGGATGGACTACAGCGAACTCGGCTTCGTGAGGATCGCCGCCGCGGCACCGCCGGTGGCCATCGCCGACCCTGCCGCCAACGCCAAGGCCATCGCATGCGCCTACGCCGAAGCGCCGGCCGATGCCGCCGTCGTGCTGCTGCCGGAACTGTGCGTCACCGGCTATACCTGTGAGGACTTGTTCTTCGCCGACGATCTGCGCCGCGCCACCCGCACGGCCTTGGGCGAACTCGCCGCTGCCGCTGGCGAGCGCGTGCTGGTGGTGGGTGCACCCTGGTGGCTGGCCGATGGCAGGGTGCTGAACTGCGCCTTCGTCTGTCGCGCCGGCCGCATCCTGGGCGCCGTGCCGAAGATCGCGCAGCCGAACTACGAGGAGTTCTACGAAAAGCGCTGGTTCGCCTCCGGCGCCGGCGTCGCCGTCGAGGTGGCGGACGAGCTGGGCCGGTTTCCGCTGCGCGCCGATCTCGTCTTCCGGCTCGGCGACACCGCCTTCGGCATAGAGATCTGCGAGGACCTGTGGATGCCCAGCCCGCCGAGCGGCGATCTCGCGCTGGCCGGGGCGGAGATCCTGCTCAACCTGTCCGCCAGCACGGAACTGGTCGCCAAGGCCGACTATCGCCGCGACCTGGTGCGCACCCAGAGCGCGCGCGCCATTGCCGTCTACATCTACGCCAGCGCGGGGCCCAGCGAATCCACCAAGGATGTGGTGTTCGGCGGTCATCTGATCGCCGCGGAGAACGGCCGCATTCTGGGCGAATCGACGCGCTTCGACCTCGACGGATCGACGCTGTGCGTGGAAGTGGACCGCCAGCGGCTTCGCCATGGACGGGCGCGCAACACCACCTTCGCCCAGCACCCGCGTCCCCAGCCGCCGGTGTTCGTGGATGCGGGAACGCCGCCAACCTTGGCGGCGCTGTCGCGCAGTTACTCTCGGCACCCCTTCGTGCCGACCGACGAAGCGGAGCTCGACGCCCGCGCCCGGGACATCCTCGCCATCCAAGCCACGGGGCTGGCCCGGCGAATGCGCGCCGCGGCGGCTGCCCGCCTCGTCGTCGGGCTGTCCGGCGGCCTCGACTCCAGCCTCGCCTATCTGATCTGCCTGGATGCGCTGGGGAAGCTCGACTTGGCAGCGGATGCGCTGTGCGCTCTCACCCTGCCGGGTCCCGGCACCACGACGCACACGCTGGAGTCGGCGCGCCTGCTGGCTCGCGCCACCGGCGTCGAACTGCGCGAGATTTCCATTGCGCCTGCCGTTCGTCGCCATCTCACCGACCTCGGCCACGACGGCAGCGTGGATGTGACCTTCGAGAACGCCCAGGCTCGGGAGCGTACGCAGATTCTGTTCGACACCGCCAATCAGCTCGGCGGCATCGTGGTGGGCACCGGCGACCTGTCGGAGCTGGCGTTGGGCTGGTGTACCTTCAACGCCGACCAGATGTCGAACTACAACGTCAACGCCGGGGTGCCGAAGACGCTGGTGGCCTACCTGGTGCGCTGGTACGCCCGCCACCGCGCCGACGGCGAACTGCGCCGAGTGCTGGAGCGGGTGCTTGCGACGCCGATCACGCCGGAGCTGGTGCCGTCCGAGGACGGCGGCATCGTCCAGCAGACCGAGGCCATCATCGGCCCCTACGAGCTGCACGACTTCTTTCTGTTCCACTTCCTGCGCAACGGTGCCGGCGCGCGCAAGATATACGCGCTGGCTCGCGCCGCCTTCGCCGCAACGCATGCGCCGGCCGAGATCAAGCGCTGGCTGACGGTATTCTTCCAGCGCTTCTTCGCCCAGCAGTTCAAGCGCACGACGCTGCCGCCGGGACCGAAGGTAGGCACGGTAAGTCTGTCGCCGCGGGGCGATTGGCGGATGCCGGACGAAGCCAGCGCGGCCGCGGTGCTGGCCGCCCTCGAAGAAATCGAAATCACCACCTGAAGGAGCCGATATGCGTTTCCCGCTCGCGCTGCTGCTCGTCGCGGCCATCCTGCCGGTGCGGGCCGAAGACGCGCCCTATTGCGGCGACAAGGGCGTCTGGCTGCAAATCCTGGGCTCCGGCGGGGCCGAGCTGACCGATCAGCGCAGCGCGGCCAGCTATCTGGTGTGGGTCGACGACAACGCCCGGCTGATGGTGGACGTCGGCCCCGGCGCGACGCTGCGCTTCGACGAGGCCGGCGCGGCGTTCGCCGACTTGGACGCCATCGTCTTCACTCACCTGCAGGCCCACAGCGCCGCCGACTTCGCCAGCTTGATCGAAGGCTCCTCGGATGCCGGTCGGCAGGGCCTGCTGCCGGTGTTCGGCCCGACCGACCCCGCCGGCGATTCCGCGACGGCCTTCATCGAACGCATGATCGGCGACGACGGTCTCTACCGCCATCTGGCGGACTACCTGACGTTTCGTTCCCGCGGCGGCTACAAGGTTTCGGTGCGCGACGTGCCGGCCGTCGGCGGCCGTCGCTGGGCGCAGTTTCGCACCGAGAACATCGCCCTGGCCGCCATTCCCGTCCACCACGGCGGCATTCCGGCGCTGGCTTGGCGCATGGAAGTAGGCGAGTTCGCGCTGGTTTTCGCCGGCAGCTTCAGCAATCGAAAGAACGCGGTCGCCAAGTTCGCCAAGGACGCCGATGTGCTGATCGTCCATCACGCCGTTCCCGAAGGCGCCCGCGGCGAGGCCCGCGAATATCACGCTGTGCCCTCCCAGCTCGGTCGAATCGCCGCCGAGGCCAATGTGCGCATGCTGGTTCTCGGCCACCGCACGACGCGCACCATGGGCGTGGAAAGCTTCAGTCGCGCGGCCATCGAAGCCCACTACGACGGCCCGTTGATCTTCGCCAACGAGCTGGAGTGCTGGGGGCTTTGAGGCGTCTTCCGCGGTCCGAAAACGGTATGATCGCTGCACTCCTTTGGTAGGAACTTGCTATGGGCAAGGGCGACATCCGCACCCGACGCGGCAAGATCGTGCGCGGCACGTTCGGCAACACGCGGCGGCGCAGGAAGAAGCGGGGCGGCGACAAAGACAAGAAGCACTGAGGTGACCGGGCCGAGGCACACGGCGCTGCATCGAGAACTCGCCCGGAAATTGCAGCAAGCGGCGGAACCCGAACGTGCGCCGGGCCAGCAGGCGTACATGAAGTCGACGATGCCGTTCCACGGCGTCGCCGTGCCAGCCGTGCGTCGCATCGTGCGCGACCTCGTTCGAGCGCATCCCTTCGCCAACGCGGATGCTTGGCAGGCGGCCATCCTCTCGCTGTGGCGCAACGCCAGCCATCGCGAAGAACGCTACGCGGCGGTGGAACTGCTGTGCATACCACAGCATCTCGCCTGGATCACGCCGCCGCGGCTGCCGCTGATCGAGGAACTGGTGGTGACCGGCGCCTGGTGGGACTACGTGGACGCCATTGCCAGCAACGGCGTCGGCACCATGCTGCGCTCGCATCCAGGGAAGACCAAGCCCGCGCTGCGCCAATGGGCGAAGCATGACGACATCTGGAAGCGCCGCAGCGCGATTCTCGCCCAGATCAAGTTCAAGGACGCTACCGACGAGAAACTGCTGCACACCGTCATCGAACCATCCATCGGCGAGCGCGAGTTCTTCCTGCGCAAGGCCATCGGATGGGCGCTGCGGGAATACTCCAAGACCAACCCCGCGTTCGTGATCGACTATGTGCAGAACCACGCCGATCGGTTGTCCGGCCTCAGCAAGCGAGAGGCGTTGAAGGCGCTGCTTCGGCAAAGCGTCGTGGGCGCTGTGCCGTGAGTGCCGCAAGGCTCGAGGTAAGGTTCAAGGAATGCGGGCAGCGGGTCGGTTTGAATCCGAGCCAGCCGTCGCGCTGCCCTGCCACTGTACAGCCGCAAGATGCAGAGCAATAGAAGCGATTCGATGCCCTATGCAGCGGCATTCGCAGGGGCGCGGCTCATCCAATTTCAAAACTGATTCGCTACCGGAATGTGCGCCGGCGTGAATGCGGCCTAAGCCGCGCGCAGCTGCGCGAGCTTTGCGTTCAGCACTTCGAAGGCGCGCTTGTTCGCGTTCCTGATCGCGTCCATGCTCGGCGCTTCCTTGGAGATGTCGCCGAGTTCGGCCAGCACGACATGAACGTCGTCGTGGCCTTCGACCCGCGTCATTGCCGACAGCCAGGACTCGACCTTCGGAAAAGCCGACAAGTCGAAGACATTGGTGAACTGCGGCTGAAGCTGCCCGATCTCGACGTAGGCGGCGAGGTCGGCCAGGGTGACGTCATCGCCCATCAGGTAGCGGTTGCCGCCGAGGTAGGCCGTTTCCAGCACATGCAGGGCAGCCGCGAGGCTGCGCTTGGCCGCATCCTGCATGGCTTGGGGGATGTTCAGATCCTTGCGGATCTTCGGCGCCACCAGTCCGACCGAGGCCTCCCTGACGTTGCGATGATGGTAGTGCAGGTATTGATCGATTCTTGCCCGTTGCCGGTGGTCTTGCGGATAGACATCCGTCCAGCCGTTCGCCCGCGCCAAGTAGGTCATGATGGCGTGGGCTTCGCCGAGGGTGAAGCCGGTGTCCGGCTCCTCCAAGCAGGGAATGGTGCCGCCCGGGTTCTTGGCGAGATAGTCCGGATTGCGGCTGCCGGTCCTGCCCTTGGATCCCGGGTTGATGAGCACGAGTTCGAACGGCAATCCCTTCAAGATCATCAGCCACATCACGGCCCTGACCGGCTGCGAGAACGGGACGCCATAGAGGATCGGCGGCTTCATAGGGGCACCTGGCGCATTGCTCGTTGAGGAATTGATTATAGCTGCTGGCAAGCAATGCATCACGCCGCGGCTCGCGCTGCCTGAGAGTCTACGACGAGCTTGCGCAAGCAATGCATCGCGCAGCGGCTCGCGCTGCCCTCGGGCGCCAAGGCATAGGACGGCGCGGCCACCTGCCTGGCCATCGCCTCCACTGCGTACCGACGGCAATGCCCGACGCAAGGGATGTTGTTGTACATGTCCACATAGCGCCGACCGCGGTTGTTCCCTTCCCCCGTCGGCGACGAGCACCGCCGCGCCCGGCCTTGCGACATCCCAAAATCCGAACCACCGGCTTTGATAAGCGTCGGCGGTTCCGTCGCGTCGGCCTGTAGCGGACGACTATTGGGGCAGGCGGACGCTGAATTGATCTGCTGTTACGCCTTTAGCCGCGTTTTCTATGATGATATTCGCGTTCTTTACACTGTCGGGTGGTTTGTAATCAGCTTCCAGATAAAGCTGCCCTACCTCCTTGGGGACCGTGAAACGCTTTCCGTTCGGATGAACGTTATCATCGCACAGGATGCAACGCCTGCCTCGCTGAAAGGGGATGGCCGTTTCATCCAGATTGCCTTCTCGAACTAGTCCGCCCAAGACAGAATTAGGCACTTCTCTCCATTACCCAATTGGCTTGGTTGAACCGTCGGGGGGGGGGGGGGGGGGGGGGATTTGCCGTGGCGGTTTGTCCCTGTGTTCCGGCTGCAATGTCGTATGCCGCTGCCAGTTGTCTTCTGGCGTCGGCTGGTTCTCGCGGTCGGCGGAGTCGGCTGGCTGAACGGAACCACCACAACGATTTCCGTCCAGCATGTCGTCCGCGCCCGGCTGCTCGCTCACCGACATGGGCTGAACGGAACCGCTGTCGCGCTCTGGGTCCAGCAGGGGCTGCTGCGCCTTGCGCACAGTGCCGTTCTGGACGCTGCGCCGCCACAGGGCCAACGCATCCAGGCACACGATTGCCGGCGAGTCTGCTATGTCGAAGCTGACGATCTTCTTCTCCTGTAGGGGAACGGGGCGATGCGTTTCATAGACATGCCATTGCTTGCCGTCCGTAGCAGCAAAGTACTTGATGCCGTCTTGGATGCAGTAGGCGATGCCTTGCGATGCTGCGCCATCCAAAGCTGTGCCCAGCTTCTTGGCTTCGACCACGATGGCGGGCTTGCCGTTGCCGAGCAAAGCGTAGTCGGCAACGCCACTGCCCAGTTTGTACTCGGGCATTGCCAGCGCCGGGTCTTCGGTGTCCCAGCCGAGGGCGCGCAGCAGCGGATCTACCAGCGCATTGCGGGTCAGGGCCTCGCTCTGCCTGAGCTTGTCCCGGTGGACTTCCACTCGCTCCTGGAGCTTTTCGATTGGCTCAATTCGTGAATCGTAGGCATAGTGATAGGATCTTTGCGGATTCGCCTTGGAGATCGGAGAGATGGATCACGAGCGGTTTCGGGACTGGTTCTCGCGTGTCGATGAGTTGACGGCGGCGCAGCGCAAGGAGGTGGCGGCGGTGCTGTCGGACCCGCCGGAGGGCGCGGCCTCGTTGGCGGCGATCGAGCTGGGTGTGGATGACGAGCGGCGCTGTCCGCATTGCGGCGCCGGCGGGGCGGTGCCGCGGGGCAAGGCGCGCGGTCTTCGCCGGTTCCGGTGCAAGGACTGCGGGAAGACCTTCGGTGCGCTCACGGGCACGGCGCTGTCGGGTCTGCACCATAAGGAGCGCTGGCTTGCCTTTGGCGCCTCGCTTGCCGAAGGCGAGACGATCAAAGAGGCTGCAGAGCGCTGCGGGATTGCGCCGAGCACGGCGCATCGCTGGCGACACCGCTTTCTGGCGGCGGTGCGCCAGGCGCCGGATCGGCTTGCCGGGATCGTCGAGGCTGACGAGACCTTTCTTCTGGAGAGCCGCAAGGGGGCGCGGAAGCTCGACCGCAAGCCGCGCCGGCGCGGCGGCCAAGCCAAGAAGCGCGGCCTCTCGCGCGAGCAGGTGCCGATTCTGGTCGCCGCCGACCGTGGCGGCGAGACCCTCAGCCACACCCTGCCTGCGCTGAACGCAGACAACGTGAAGGAGGTGCTGGAGCCGGTCCTCGCCCCGGATGCGCTGCTCGTCTCCGACGCCAACCGCTGCTATCCGCCCGTCGCGGCGGCGCTCGACATCCCTCACGAGAGCATCGACGCTTCTGCTGGCGTGCGGGTCCGGGGCGCGCTGCACATCCAGACGGTCAACAGCCGCCACAGCCAGATCAAGGGCTTTCTGCGCAGGCGGCGCGGCATCGCCACCAAGTACCTGGACAGCTGTCCGAGGTGGTTCCATCCCATCGAACTCGGCGATCAGCCATCGCCCAGAGCCTGCCTCGAGGCGGCGATCGCCAGACCGCGCCTACGTTTTGCAAATTGAGCCTTCTGTTTCCGTCCGCAGAATCTTTCTACGCGCCTTGCCCCGACTGCAACTCGATGACCACCGGCTCTTCGCCGATCTCCATCGTGCCCAGGTCGTAGCGGACGGCATCGGCCAGCGTGTAGACGCCGGTGTTGGCATGCGGAAACTGCTCGCTGACGTGATGCACTTCGACGCGATGCGGTCCCGCCACCACGCCGTGGCATGCGGGTATGGCGAACTTGCCGTCCTCGCTCCGCCAGATCCGGGTTCGCGCCGGCGGCGCATTGACGTCGACGGGCAGGAAGGTCACCCACGCCATGCCCATGGGTTTGCCGTCCAGGGCGACGCGCCCGGCAACCGCTTGCCTGGGCTTGCTCGTCAGGAAACCACCGCGCCGCAGCCAGTTGGCCAGCAGGAGCGGCCATTGGCGGAAATCCGGGTCGCCGGGGGCCAAGCCCATGCCGTGCTCGCCATAGCCGTAGACGTGCAGTTCCGCCGGCACCCCCGCCTGCAACAGCGCGTCGTAGAACAGCGTCGATTGGCTGGCCGGCACGATGTCGTCCTCGTGGCTGTGGACCAGGAATGTCGGTGGCGTCAAAGAGTTCACGCGCACATCCGCCGGCGTGTACTCGTCCTCTTTTCGGCCTCGCAGGATGCCGTTGGTGACGGCGTAGATCGGGACCAGGAAGTCCGGTCGGCTCGAAGCGCGTTCCACGACATCGTTCGCCGTGGCATCGCCGCCATCCCAGCGCGTACCCACTGCTACGGCGAGATGGCCGCCGGCGGAAAAGCCCAGCATGCCGATGCGGTTCTCGTCGAGGCCGAAATCCCCTGCTCGGTGGCGAACCAGGCGCACCGCCCGCAGGCCGTCGAGCAGCGAGATGTCCGAGTGGTAGCGTTCGCCGACGCGATAGCGCAGCACGAAGGCGGCGAGGCCGCGCCGGTTCAGCCAGCGCGCCACCTGCAAGCCTTCGTGGTCCGAGGCGAGAATGCGATAGCCGCCACCCGGGTTGACGATGATGCCGGCGCCCGTGGCCGCGTTTTCGTGCGGCAAGTGAACAGTGAGCTGCGGGCGATCGATGTCGAGATCGCCCACCGCTTCCGGTGCACCGCTTGGCCAAAGCGGCAGCGCGGCGTCGTGCAGTGCCTGACGCCGGGTGCCAACGGCGCTGCCAACACCGTCAGCCAATGGTGGTCGCGCCGCCATCGCAGGGAATGGTCTGGCCCGTGAGATAGGAGCCGGCTCTCGAAGACAGGAAGATGGTCAGTCCGGCAGCGTCCTCCATGCGTCCCCAGCGTTTCATGGGAAAGCTCGCCGTCACCTGCCGATCCTGCGCCTCGGTGGCGAACAGCGGCGCGGTCATCTTCGATTTGAAAGGCCCTGGCGCGATCACGTTGACGTTGATGTGATTCGCCATCAGATCCCGAGCCAGCTGGGCCGATAGCTGGCAAAGCCCCGCTTTCGCGGCGACATAGGAATAGTTCATCAGACCGCTCGGACGAATGCCGTTGACCGAGGAAATGTTGACGATGGAGGCGCGGTTTTCCGGGCTTGCCGCGGCGCGAATCCGGGGCAGCAGTTTCTGGATGAGAAAGAACGGGCTCTTGACGTCCAGGTCCACCACCCGATCCCAGGCTTTCTCGGTGAACTCGTCGACGGGCAGGCTCCAAGTCAGGCCGGCGTTGTTGACCAGAATGTGCAGCTGGTCCTCCCGCTCCCCGAACGCCGCCGCCAGCGCCTCGCAGCCGTCGATGTCGCCAAGGTCGCTGGCAATGGCCGTGCAGTCGCCGACTTCGCGCAAGGTGCGTTCGGTTTCCTCGCAGGCATCGCGCTTGCGCGAGGAAACGTAGACTCTCGCGCCAGCCCGCACCAGTCCCTCGGCGATCATCAGGCCGATGCCACGGGTACCGCCGGTGACCAGAGCGACCTTCCCGCGCACCCCGAACAGGTGTTCGTAGAACCCGCTCACGATGCCTCTCCGTCCTCGCTACCGTCGGCAGCCAGTACTGGCTGCCTGCGCTCGGCGAACAAACGCTGGTAGAACTCTCTCATGGCGTCGGTGCCTCTGCCGACGCTGCTTCGTCGTCGAACATGGCGTCGAGGTGTTCATCCGGCAAGGGCGCAGTTGCCTTCGACACCGTATAGGTGACAACCACCCCGATGCATTCGCCGATGGCTGCGCAGGAGGTGGGGTTCGGGCCTTCGCCTTGCAGCCAAGCCACCACGGTATGGAAGATGCCGTCGCCGAACCAAGCCGGGTCCATCCAGGCCAGCCCTTCGGCGTGCAGGAGCACGAACGTGGCGAAACCGGAAACCAATCCTGCGTAGGCGCCCGACCGGGTAACGCCCTTCCACAGTGCGCCCAGCACCAAAGGCCCGGCGAAGGCCGCCATCATGCCGCCGATGCCGATCCAGACGATAAGCGCGATGTTGCGTTCGATGAGCACCCACGCCATCGCCGTACACAAGATCAGCACCACCACCGTGGCCACGCGGCCGATAGCCAGCTCGATTCGATCCTGCTCTTCCTCGGTGGCATTCGGTGCCAGCCGGTGGGCGAATGTCCGCCGATACAGGTCGTTGGCGATGATCTGCGACGACGACACCACGAGACCGTCTGCGGTGGACATGATGGCCGCCAGGATGCCGACGCCGATCAGCGCCGCCAGCCAAGTCGGAAACAGCTCGATGAACAGCATTGGCAGCGCCTGGTTCGGGTTGGCCCCCTCTTCGAGCAGCGCGCCGTCGAGGATGCCCCGCGCCAGCAGACCGGCGAGGCCGAGCATGCCCAGGGTGATGCCGAACGCGAACGCCAGCTTGATGAACGATTTCTGCTGATTCGTGCCCTTCAGCGCCCACAGCTTGTTGCCGAGGTGCGGCAGCAGCCCGAGCGGCAAGTGGGCGATGACCACGCAGCCGATGGACCACCACGAGTGGTAGAGCGGCGTCGTGGTGTTCAACGCGCCGACGAGGTTGTCGTCCTGGCTTTCGAGATTGTCCAGCAGGCCCATGAGGCCGCCGTCGACGCCGACGCCGAACACGAACAGCGCGATCACCACCACGGCGAGAATCAGCATCATCACGCCCTGGGCGCCGTCGGTGAGGATGTCGGCATGGGCGCCGCCGAGCACGACGTACACCAACAGCACCGAGGAGGTGACGACCAGCGCTAGCAGAGGCGGCATGCCGAGCATGATCTCGAACATCACCAGGCCCGAAACCAGCTGTCCGGCCAAGTAGAAGAACAGCACCAGCGAAAACAGCGAAACGATCACGCGGATGCCGTTGGACTGGTAGCGGTCGCCGAGATACTCGGGAATGGAGCGGTTGCCGAAGCGGTTGCCCGAGGTGGCGATCAGGCGCATGCAGATCAGCACGCCGAAGTAGACGCCGATGGGATAGAGAAAGTTGCCCCAAATGGTCGCCGTGCCCCACGAATAGGCGAGGCCGGGGCCGCCGAGGAAGGTCGCGCCGCTGGCCGTGGTGGCGGCGAAGGCGAAGGCCAGGAACACCGGTCCATAGCCGCCGCGGGCGGTGGCGAAGTCGTCGGCATGCTTCACCCGGCGCTGGCCGAGTACGCCGATGGCGAGCATGGCGCCGATGTAGAGGACGAGGAACAGCCAGGACCAAGCGACGAGGGACATGCGAAGGCTCTCTTGCGGCGGCGATTCAAGCGGGCGAGTGTGTCGGATTTGCCATGTCCGCGGCAAGTGCCTGCCGCGGCCGATAGTGGCCTAGTTTGAAGTTGGATCAGCCAAGCCACTACGGATGACACTACCCGCGGTAGTCAATAGACTTTTGAACCCCTGCGTCTTGTATATACCTCTACATACTGCATATACATGATGCAGCATGACGACAACGATTCAAACTGAGCGACTACCCGCGGCCAACGCGAACGGACGCATCGAGCTGTGCGCTCAGGACACGTCATTGGAGGAGAACGAACGGATGCGCCGTCGCCCAGGGAAACGCGTTTCGGCCCAAGGCCTCACCGCGCACCGCGCCCTCTTCTCCCGCGCCTGGACACCGACGGCGCTCCCGGCTGTTGTTCCGAGTCGAAGTGGAGCGCTGAGCGAAGGCGCGCGCGGAGACTCGCTGGACGTCGACGATGGGGTCGGCGCCGCAGGCGTTGAGCAGTCGCCCGCCGCCCTCTGGCAACCTTCGGACATCGTCTTCGACTTAAGCGCCGAGCCCCATCGCCATCCTCGACAACGGCCACGCCATTGAAGTGGACCACGTGCCCGGCAGCGGCGTCGACCTCGACGGCGGATCGCTGCCAGCCGACCCAGTTCCACCGTCGCCCCGACAGCGAGCATATTGTGGACGGCGTTCGGCTGCCGATGGAGATGCATTTCGTGCATCGCGACGCCCGCGGCGGGCTGGCCGTGGGCGGCGTTCTCGTCGAGAGCGCCCATGCTGCTGATGCCGGGTACCGCGGACGCCGAGGCACCGCTGCCCGCTGCCGGGGCTCGTTCGCCACGCCTTCGCGCTAGGCGTCTCCTAGGTGGCGACAACCGAGCCGGCGACCTTGGCGGCGCGCCGTATCGCGGCGTTCGGGACGATCATCTCGAACAACCACGGGTCCGTGCAGCCGCGCGACGACCGAGCCCGCGAAGGCGAGCTGGCAGCGAGTAGCTTCCACCGCAGAAGCGCCGCTGCAGGAAGAGGCCCGGCCAACCTTGCCGTCCCGACTTCGACAGCATCGATTTCGGCTCGTTCGAGCAGAACGCGCGGCCGCCAGCGCGGCGAAATCCGGCCTGCCTGCGCCGAAACGGCGGCCCGCTTGTGCAGGGGCGGATCTTCGATGCGTTTGCCGGACGAAGGTCGAGGCGGCCGGAGCCCGGAATGGCTGACGGTTGACGGCCGAGCTTGCTGCCAAGTACTGTTGATTCGTGGTCGAGCGTTGGAGGAAGGATCATGCTTCGACTCTGCGGAATAGTGCCGGCACTGCTGCTGTCGGCTTTGGCGACGGGTTGCGACGGCGGGTCTTCCCAGGATGACGACGACGTCCCGGAGGTGCTTTCGCCGGATGGCGAGAACGAGGACGCCAGCGGGCCTCTCACCAAGTCGGTGCTCGTGTTTGGCGTGGCGGTGCGGGCGACTGCCGGCGTCGCCGACGACAGGATTCTTCATGCCGCCCAGGTTCTGGCGGAATATCTCGACAACGACGAAGACGGCAATCCCGATAATCCCGCGGTGGTGGAGCAAATGACGGCCCGCGGTGCCACGTTGGTGGTTGTCGTTGACGAAGAAGAACTCGAGTCCATCGCCGGCCTCGTCGAGTTCACCGATGCTTGGCAGGATCTGCGGGTCGATGAAATGTTTCCGGACGGACGTGCCGAGGGTCGCTTCGATGCGACATTGGAGGAAGTCCTGCATCTTGTCACGCACGTCGGCTACGCCAACGAATATCCGACCCTGTTCGGCGAGGTCGTCGGCAGTCTGCTGGCCGACGCCATGGACGTGGCCCGGGGCGGCAGGTTCCTGTCCGTTCCGGAGCAGTATCCCGAGGAAGCCTGGTACACCTATTACGACCTGACGTGCGACTACGCCTGCCAAGTGACGGAGTACATCTACTGGGCGCTGACTTCCGTGCTCGGGGCCCAGGACTATCCTGGCCGGCTCGAAGAGATCCGCGACGAATGGCGCTTGAACACCCATGAGCTCGTGCGTGAAGCGGATACCCGCGTCTACAGCCTGATCACCGATCCGCAATACGGCTGGCCGACCGTCCTGCCGGACGGCGACTACGCCGGGGAGACATTTGCCGTCGAGCAGACGTAGCCCGCGGCTTGCCCGGCCCGCGAATGGGAGGGAGCCCCGAACGCAGCGTGTTCTTGCGAGTGGCGGCGACGTGGGCTCGGACGCCGGTCGATCCCTCGCGGTCGCAGCCGCTGAAGTCGCTCTGCGTTCTCTCGTCGAACTTCCTGAATGCGAGCGTCACGATTTCCGCAGCCTTGACGGGCGACCGAAGTCCCCGCGGGCGGGCCGAATGCGTCAGGTCGCTGCTCGGCATCGGCCGCGTAGTCCCTTCAGCGCCTCTGCGGACGGCGCGTCGCCGTTGGTGGCCAGCAGACGCCAGCCGTGGCCGACAGAAAAACGCTCCGTGCGGATCTGGCGCCCGCCCATTCCGAAGCAGTGGCTGTGGTGATGTAGCTGCAAGCGATGTGCTCACGGACCGAGCTCGCTTCGATGACCATGCGCCAGCGTCCGGCATCGGCACTCGCGTGCAGGCGGAGCCGATGCCGGGGCTCGTCCGAGTGCTCTATCTTCTTCCGGATGGCGACCGCGCTTTAGTTCCGGGTCCACGATTGCTAGCCTTCGCACCACTTTTTCTCATCGTTATCCTGCACCGTCATCCTACATTTGGAGTCATGGATAATTCAGAGCCAACAGGCAAACACGCCAGCCAAATCAAGGCTGATAAGATATCCAATGCTGTGGTGGAAACTCGATAGTGGAGTGTTGCCAGAGGTCTTGCGTACAGCCATGTTGTAGTTGCGTAGGTCGCATACGCTTCGAATGAGTTTGATTTTATCCATTTTCTCAAAGTCGTTAGCAAGAGCCTGATCATGACGGATAAAATCATCTTCAGCAACGATGTCAACCCAGTCTTTGATCGGCAGGGGATAGCGCTGCTTGCGTCTTGTGTGGTTGTTGATTGATCGAACAACGCTCACAGCACGACTTTGTCCAACCTGCCGAAGAGCTATCCGGACCATCGTTCCAGCCTTTCTTTTGTCAATGCGCTAGCGAAGCCGCTCTGCGGTCTGTTTCCAGTCAAGGGCCGGTGCATGATTTCGCGTTCTGTGGAACAGTCAGGTACGGTATCGTCGATTATGCGGCAGGTGGCGGCGGCATTGTCAAAACTCTATGAAGATGTATCCCGGTCAACCACGGTTCTAACGGCACAGCTCTGCTGTGAATTCGGAACTAGACATCTCCAAAGTCATGGCGATTATCAGGATGTTCTGCAATGCGGCATAGCGTTTGCCACGTTCGATGCTCCGAGGCGCGTTCGATCCAGCCCCCACTTGTCCGCAAAGGACTCTTGCGGCTCTCGCTGGGAATTCTAAGTTGCCATACTAGCTGTCCAAAGCACCTTAAAGACATCGCCTTCTAAAGCGCTGCCTATGTCCTCGAAGCGGCTATCAGTCCACGGACTACGAGCATCTTGACGTTCGGTGGCCTTGCCTTCGAGTTGGTTCGGATTTCAAGCACCAAGCCCCTCGAATTGATGGACACCGACGCATGGTTCTTGCGACGCTACCAAGTATCCACATTGCGTCGCTTTTTCTCTGTCCGCGGCGTTGGCGGCCCGGCGGCGTCCAAGGCGCTGGCCACCCAGCGCCGCGAGTCCGCCGGGTCGATCACGTCGTCCACCGCGAACGACACCCCCGCGTTCAGCGCCTTGCCGCGCTGGTAGGCCGCGGCCACCAGTTCGTCGTAGCGGGCGATGCGCTCTTGCGGATCCTCGATGGCCGCCAGCTCGTTGCGGAAGCCGAGCTTCACCTGCCCTTCCAGCCCCATGCCGCCAAACTCGCCCGTGGGCCACGCCACCGCGGCGAACGGCTCCTTGAAGCTGCCGCCGGCCATGGCCTGGGCGCCGAGGCCGTAGGCCTTGCGCAGGACGATGGTGACGTGGGGCACGGTGAGATTCGCGCCGGTTACGAACAGCCGGCTGCAATGGCGCACCAGGGCGGTCTTCTCGATTTCCGGACCCACCATCATGCCCGGCGTGTCGCACAGCACCAGGATCGGGATGTCGAAGGCGTCGCATAGCTGCAGGAAGCGCGCCGCCTTGTCCGAGCCGTCGCTGTCGATGGCGCCGGACAGATGCAGCGGGTTGTTGGCCGCCACGCCGATCGCTCGGCCCTCGATGCGGATGAACGCCGTCACCATGCCCAGGCCGAACTTCTCCCGCAGTTCCAGCACCGAGCCGGTATCCGCCATGGTGGCGATGACCTCGCGCACGTTGTAGACGCGCAGCCGGTTCTCCGGGACGATGGTACGCAGGCGGCGCTGATCCGGGCAGTCCCAGTAGTCGACGCGCCCCTGGAAATAGGAGAGATAGCGCTTGGCGGCGGCAACCGCCTCGGCTTCGTCTTCCGCCGCCACGTCCACCACGCCGTTGGCGGTCTGCACCTCCAGCGGGCCGATCTCCTCGGGGCGGAAGACGCCGAGGTTGCCGCCTTCGATCAGCGCCGGACCGCCCATGCCGATGTTCGAGTTCCGGGTGGCGATGATGACATCGCAGCAGCCGAGCAGGGAGGCGTTGCCGGCGAAGCAGTAGCGCGAGGTAATGCCGACCATGGGCACGAGCCCGGACAGCCGGCCCATGGAAGCGAACGTCGGCGTGTCGAGCGGCCGGCTGGGGCCGTCGAAACGCTGCACGGGCTTGGCTGCTGGTTTGACCGGTGCCTGCGGAGGCGGTCCCTGGCGTCTGCCGCCCGTGCCGGCCCGCCCGCCGCCGCCTTCGGCGAACAGCACCATGGGAATGCGCCACTTCTCGGCGAGTTCCAGCATGCGGTCGGTCTTCGGATGGTTGATGGCGCCCTGGGTGCCGGCGAGCACGGTGTAGTCGTAGGCCATCACCACGCAGCGGGCGGCATCGTTGCCGAACAGTTCGCCATTGATGGCGCCGATGCCGGTAACCATGCCGTCGGTGGGGAACTTGCGGATGGTTTCCTCCAAAGACAGCCCAGTGCCCGGCGTCAGCACTAGCTGGCCATGCTCGACGAAGGTGCCGGCATCGCACAGATCGTCGACGTTCTCCCTTGCCGTGCGCTGGTTGGTGTTGCGGCGTTTTTGCACGGCGTCCGGGCGCGCGTCGTCCAGGGTGACGGCGTGGCGACGATGAACTTCCGCCAAGTCCGGGCGGATGTAGTCCGGATCGGCCTCTTGGTCGCCGGCATCGCCGTCTGCTGCCACCTCCCCTTCCTCTACAAAGGCCAGCGCGTGGCCCTCCCAGACCGTATCGCCGGCCGCCACCGCCAACTGCTGGAGGGTGCCGCTCACCGGCGTTCGGATCTCGTGCTCCATCTTCATCGCTTCCATGACCAGCACGAGGCTGTTGGCGGCCACGTCCTGGCCGGCCTCCACTTCGATGCTTACCACGGTGCCCTGCATGGGGGCTGTTACCGGCACCGTGCCATCGGGGACTGCCGGCGTGGCAGCGTCGCCGGAGCCGGCAGGCGCGGGTTGGGACTTGCCGTGATCCAGCACGGCCAGCGGGTCGTCGGAGTCGAGACGCGCGCCGGCTTGCTGGGAAGCCGCTGGGCGGTCGGCGCTGAAATAGCTCGCTTGGTGTTCGTCAGCGCCGGCCACCAGTTCGGCGACATGGTCGTCCAAGAAGCGGGTATGCACGTCGTACCGAGCCAGCGCTGGTTCCCGCAGCAGCGATTGCAGGAAGCCTATGTTGGTCTTTACGCCTTCAATGCGGAAATCGCCCAAGGCGCGGTAGATCTTCTTCGTCGCCGCCTCCAAGGTGCCGCTCGAATGCACAACCACCTTGGCCAGCAGAGAATCGAAGTTCGGGCTGGCGACGTAGCCGGCATAGCCGAAGGTGTCGGTGCGGATGCCCGGGCCGGTGGGAGCGTCGAAGGCCGTCAGCTGGCCGCCGGAGGGCAGAGCGCCGCCAGCGGCCGTCATGGTCTCCATGTTGACCCGGGCCTCGATGGCGAAGTCGCGTGGTTGCGGAGGCGTCGTCATGCCCAAGGACGCCAGCGTTTCGCCGGCCGCGATTCGCAGTTGCAGCTGCACCAGATCCACGCCGGTCGCCTCCTCGGTGACGGTGTGCTCCACCTGCAAGCGGGCGTTGGCTTCGATGAAGTGGCAGCGGCCATCGGATACGAGATACTCGAAAGTGCCGAGGCTGCGATAGCGGGCCGCTTGCGCCAAGCGCACCGACGCCTCGGCCATGGCGGTGCGCAAACCATCGTCGAGGAACGGCGCCGGTGCGATCTCGACGAGCTTCTGATGGCGGCGTTGCAGGGAACAGTCGCGATCGCCGAAGTGGCAGATGCCGCCCTGGCCGTCCGCCGCCACCTGCACCTCCACATGGCGCGCTTTGCGGACCAGCTGCTCGACGTAGACATCGGCGATGCCGAACGCCGCCTCGGCCTCGGAACGGGCGCGGTGGTAGGCGGCTTCGATTTCATCTTCCGCGACGACGATGCGCATGCCGCGTCCGCCGCCTCCGCCCACGGCCTTGAACAGCATGGCGGCACTAGGCGGCAGGGAGGCGAAGAAGTCCCGGGCGGCGGCCAAGTCCACAGGCGCGGAAGTTCCCTTCACTACCGGTACGCCCTGTTCCGCTGCCAGCGTTCGGGCGCGCACCTTGTCGCCGAACAGCGCCAGAGTATCCGCCTCGGGGCCGACGAAGGCGATACCCGCGGCTTCGCAGGCGCGGGCGAATGCGGCGTTCTCGCTTAGGAAGCCGTAGCCCGGATGCACGGCGTCGCAGTCCGCCGCTTCGGCGACTCGCACGAGACCGGGCGCATCGAGGTAGGCGCGAGCGCCGACGCCGTCCAAGGCCACCGCCGCGTCCGCCTTGCGCATATGCAGCGAGCGCTCGTCGTCCTTGGCGTAGACGGCCACGGTAGGGATATCGAGTTCCGCCGCGGCGCGCGCGATGCGGATGGCGATCTCGCCACGATTGGCGATCAACAGCTTCATGACCTCCGGCACCCTCCTTTGGAGAAACGCCGTAACATACCCGTATCGCTTGCGGAGCGATACGCTTTCGCTTGCGGAGCGATACGCTTTCGCTTGCGGAGCGATACGCTCTCCCTTGGCAAATCGGTACGTCTATGCACTTCGACCTGATGATCGGCAACCTCTCCTGGGCGGAAAGCGCCCGCTTGGCGCAGCGCCTGGAAGCCGCCGGCTTCTCCGGCATGCTGTTCACGGAAGCCAGCCAAGTACCGTGGATGATGATCGCCGCCGCGGCCACCGCGGCGCCCCGACTCCAATTCAGCACCGGCATCGCCGTGGCCTTCCCCCGCAGCCCGATGGTTTCCGCGCAGATCGCCTGGGAACTGGCGCGCAACACCAATGGCCGATTCCGGCTCGGCCTCGGCAGCCAAGTGCGAGCGCACATCGTGCGTCGCTACGGCGCGGACTTCGACCGCCCGGCGGCGCGGATGCGGGACTACGTGGCCGCGGTAAAGGCCTGTCTGGCCGCGTTTCGGGGCGAGGCGAGGCTGGATCACGAAGGCCCGTTCTACTCGCTGAACCTGCTGCGCCGGGAGTGGATGCCGCCGTCCCACGACCATGGCGACGTCAAGGTGGATATCGCCGCAGTGGGGCCGCTGATGTGCCGCGTCGCCGGCGCAGCGGCCGACGGCGTTCACGTCCACCCCATGCATTCCACCGCGTACCTCGACAATCGCCTGAAGCCCGCCTTGGCCGAAGGCGCGGCGAAAGCAGGCCGCGACAGCGCCGCCATCGACCTCATCGTGCCGGTGTTCGCCATTCCCGGCGACAGCGCCGAGGAGCGCGCCGCGCTGGTCGACCGCACCAAGACCCAGCTCGCCTTCTACGGTTCCACGCCGAACTACGCCTTCCAGTTCGACGATCTCGGTTTCTCCGGCACCACGCATCGCCTCCGCGACCTGCTGCGTAGCAGCGATGTGGCCGGCGCGGCGGCCTTGATCACGGACGAGATGCTGCAGCATTTCGCCGTAGTCGCATCCTGGGACGACATGGCGGACGCGCTGCGCGCGCGGTATGTAGGCGTCGCCGCCCGGGTAGTCGCCTATCTCGCCGCCGAGTCCATCCGCAAGGAGCCGAAGGCGCTGGGACGGTGGGGCGAGATCGCCCGAGCCGTCAGGGCGTGACCGCCGCGCCGGCAGTGCCGGATAGCACGGGTTTGGTCTTGCCTCCGGGCTGGCATAGACTCGCAGCATGGATACCGTCATCGCACTGCTCGCCGGCGGTTCCGACCACAGCCCGGCGATCTCCGCGCCAGCGCGCGCCGCTACCACCTACGGCGCGCTGCGCGCCCAGATCGATGCCGTGGGCCGACAGCTGCGTGCCGCCGGCGTCGGAGCGGAGGATCGAGCGGCCATCGTGCTGCCCAACGGGGCGACCATGGCGAGCGCGTTCGCATGCATGGCGCCGTGGTGCGCGACGGCGCCGCTGAACCCCGCCTACAAGCCCGACGAGTTCGACTTCTACTTGGCGGATCTGGATGCCAAGGCGCTGATCGTGGAGGCGCATTCCACCTCGCCGGCAGTGGCAGTGGCCGCCGCGCGAGGGGTGCCGGTGTTGCGCCTGCTGGTATCCGAATGCGCCGGCTCGCTGCGCTTGGCAGACGTCGGCGAGCAGGCCGTGTCGCCAAGGCCGCCGGATGCGGTGGCGCTGATCCTACACACCTCGGGCACCACGTCGCGGCCGAAGATGGTGCCGCTCAGCCAAGCGAACCTGTGCGCTTCGGCGCGCAGCATCGCCGCCACGCTGCGGCTCGCACCCGGCGACCGCTGCCTCAACATCATGCCGCTGTTCCACATCCACGGCCTGATGGCGCCAGTGCTGGCGAGCTTGGCGGCAGGGGCGGAGGTGGTCTGCACGCCGGGATTCGACGCGCTTCGATTCTTCGCTTGGCTGGACGACACGAAACCCACTTGGTACAGCGCCGTGCCCACCATGCACCAGGCGATTCTCGCCCGCGCCCGACGCAACGAGGACGCGGTTCGACGGAGCCGGCTGCGTTTCATCCGCTCCTCGTCGGCGGCGCTGCCGTCCCCGGTGATGGCGGAGTTGGAGCGCGTCTTCGACGCACCCGTGATCGAGGCCTACGCCATGACCGAGGCAGCGCATCAGATGTGCTCGAATCCGCTGCCGCCGGCCGTGCGCAAGCCCGGCTGCGTAGGCCCCGCCGCCGGGCCGGAGGTGGCGATCATGGACGAAGCCGGCACGAAGCTGCCGGCCGGGGGGGAAGGCGAGATCGTCATCCGCGGCCCCAACGTCGCCGCCGGCTATCTCAACAACCCCCAGGCAAACGAGACGGCGTTCCACGGCGCTTGGTTTCGCACCGGCGACCAGGGCCTGATGGACTCGAATGGCTACGTCAAAGTCACCGGCCGGCTGAAGGAGATCATCAATCGCGGCGGCGAGAAAGTCGCGCCGCTGGAAGTGGACGAAGCGCTGCTCGACCACGACGCCGTGCAGCAGGCATGCACTTTCGCCATGCCTCACGCCAAGCTTGGCGAAGAGGTGGCCGCGGCGGTGGTGCTCGCCGATGGCGCGTCCGCCACCGAGCGGGAGTTGCGAGCGTTCGTGGCCCGGCGGCTGGCGGACTTCAAGACGCCGCGGCGCATCGTCTTCGTAGACGGGATCCCGAAGGGGCCGACCGGCAAGATCCAGCGCATCGGGCTGGCCGCCGTGCTAGGACTAGCCTCTTGAGAGTTTGCATCTACGGCGCGGGCGCGGTTGGCGGTTATCTGGCCGTGCTGCTGGCGCGCACCGGCGCCGACATCTCCGTGGTTGCCCGGGGACCGCATCTGGCCGCCATTCGCGAGCGGGGACTGACGCTGCTGGTGGACGACCAGGAGCTGCGGGTCGAAGTGCCGGCGACGGCCGATCCGGCCCGGCTCGGCAAGCAGGACGTGGTGATCGTCACCTTGAAGGCGCACTCCGTCGCTGGCGCAGTGAACGACATTCGCACGCTGCTCGATGGGAAAACGTCCGTGGTCAGCGCCGTCAACGGCATTCCCTGGTGGTATTTCCACGGCCTCGATTCGCCGTTCGGCGAGCGTCCGGTGGAGAGCGTCGATTCCGGCGGCGCGATCTGGCGCGGCATCGGCCCGGAACGGGCCGTGGGCTGCGTGGTCTACCCGTCGGCGGAAGTGGTCGAGCCCGGAGTAGTGCGCCATCTGTCGGACAACCGCATGATCCTCGGCGAACCCGACGGCCAGCGCAGCGAGCGGGTGATCGAGGTGGCGGCGCTGTTCCTGGCCGCCGGCCTCAAGGCGCCGGTGCGGTCCAAGCTGCGCAACGACATCTGGATGAAGCTATGGGGCAACTTGGCCTTCAATCCGCTGTCCGCGCTCACTCGCGCCACGCTGGACGTGCTCGCCACCGAACCGGGCACGAGGGCCATCGCCCGGGCCATGATGGTGGAAGGCCAAGCGGTAGGCGAGGCCCTGGGCGTTCGCTTCGCCGTGGACGTGGAACGACGCATCGACGGTGCCGCGGCGGTAGGAGCGCACCGTACATCCATGCTGCAGGATCTCGAACTCGGCCGCCCCTTGGAGATCGACGCCCTAGTCGGTGCCGTGCAGGAACTCGGTGCCTTGACCGGTATTGCGACGCCCACCATCGACATGGTTCATGCGCTGCTGAAGCAGCGGATCGCGTTTCGATAGTCTAGCCGGTGGCGTTCGATCGACCTTCTCGGTATGGCGTCATGTCCATTTGCGGATAGCGGGCACTGACGCCGGCCAGGGTTTCTTCCGTCCAGTAGACGTGGCCCGGCGGCGGAAAGCCGAAGCGCTGACGTTGTTCCGGCGTCGCGCTTTCGATCCAGGCCCGGAACTCGGGTTTGATGGCCTGCACGGGCCAGCCCATGATGCCGAGCCACCGCCATGCCGCCGGAGTGTAGGTGATGAAGTGGGCGAGGCGACCTCCCTCGGCGAGGAACGGCGTGCCGCGGTGGAAGGTGCGCATGCTGTAGACCAGCAGCGATCCCGCGGGCACCGCCACTTTCACTTCGTTGTCGTAGATGGCCGGGCGGTCGTCGCGGCCGTAGTAGGCCGGCCAGCGGATTTTCTCCGGGTAGTGGCGCCGCGAGCACACCGCGGTGGGCGCGTGGTTCTCGGTGACTTCCGTGTAGTAGAGCAGATAGGCCGTTTGCCAATAGGCCGGATCGTCCGGCGGGTAGGCCAGGGTGTGGTTGCCGTAATCGCAGTGCATGGCTTGGTCCTGGTCCGCGGGGTGGTCCTTGCACTTGAAGCTTAGGTGCGACTGCTCGCATACCATGTCGCTGCCGCCGGCCATGCGCGTAGCCAGCCCGATGAGGTCCGGGTGCAAGGTGATGGCGTTCAGGTACGAGCCGGGGAAGGGGAAGCGATAGGCCAGCATGTTCATCGGGCGCCCGCGCTGCTGCCAATGCTCCGGTTTGGACAGGCTGGGATCGCGACAGTACTCCACCCAGCCCGGCAGCACCTGCTGCAGCTCGCTCAGTGCCCCGGCCAGTTCATCCGGGGCGAGAAACTCCTCGACGATGGCGTAGCCATGCTCGCGGTAGTGCTCGGCGTGGTTTTCGGTGATGCGCTGCAAGATGGTTCTCGATCGATGAGTCGGCGAGGGATTGTAGTGCATCCTCGGATAGCATCGAGATGCCGCTCTCTGCGGAATGTGCTCTGCCGCCCGCCGGCGCAGCGGCTTATCGCTCGAGGCGGCGGACCAGTTCCTCGCCGGGGCCGCACTCCAACATCCAGTATCCCACCTCCGCCAGCCGTTCGGCGTCGCTTTCGTTTTCGAGCAGTTCCGCCAGCCGGTTCGCCGTGGCGGGACCGAAGTGGTGCTCCGCCTGCCGGCGAAGGAGGTCCCGTCCGCCGATCACGAAGCCTTCGTTCCAGCCCTGCGCTCCATACTCTGCCTTGATCTTTGCGACTCTCTCCGCAAGCACGTCCGTCTCCTTCGATTCCACTACCTGTTGGAGGCCCATGGCCGACGCCCAGTTGTTGAAGTGTTCCGTCAAGGCCCTGTTGTTGCCGACCAGCCGCGCCAGTTCGTCTTTCGCCCGCAGCTGCTCCGACAGCCGCAGATCCATCCATCGCCCCGGCCTTCGCCAGCTCCATCCGAAACAGCGCCGAAACGCGGCTGCTGCACGGCATATCCTCCACCCGCAGCACGTCAACCAGCCAGTATTCGAGGGCGCCCCCAAGTGCGCGGTGCCGTCCACCGCCTCTCGCTAGACCACCACCGGGATCGCCAGCGGCAGCTGCCGTCCCCGAACGTCCTGCCGTAGGCTTCGAGCCGGCCAACCGCCATCATCGCGTATTCGCCCATTCGCCGCGCCATGCGCTGGTCCACGTCGCTTTGGAGCTCCAGCACGAGTAGCGCACAGGCACCCACCAGACGACCGGCGAACTTGCGGTAGCCGACCCTTCCAGAGCGTGTCCGCGTAGTGCTGCCGGCCATTCTCGCCGATCAGTTCCGGCGAGAGGGGCTCCACCGTGTCCCTGTCGAACGGCTCGGATGCTTCCTCCGGCAGGAAGGCCGCCAAGTCCCGAATCATTTCCGGATGACCGATGAGACGCTTGTAGGCGCTGTCGTATTTGCCCGCCATCAGGACGGACATCCTGCCTTCGATTCTCGGCAACCGTTAGCGATGTCCGCACACCGATCTATGCTAATTTTACGCCTTGCGACGTGGGCATCGCCTTTGGCGTGTGCAGGACGTCGCCGGCATCGGGCCGCGATTCATGACGGCCGGAGCTTGGGGCCGCGAACCGGCGGGGACGCTGTTTTCAAAAGCGATCGCCCGGACGCTGGGCTTGGTTCTCGTTGGCGATAGCATTGCGATTGCCATACACTTGGCCGCATGGCCCGCATGGAACGGAATACGCCCATGGCCTGGGGGCTGCTGCTCGCCAGTCTCTGCGGGCTCGCCGTGGTGGTCGCCCCGCCCGTCGCCGCTGCCGGCGGCTGGCCCTATGCCGATCTGCTGCGCTGGCTGCTGCACCCGGTATGCCACCAAATTCCGGCCCGCAGCTTCCACCTCTTCGGCCAGCCGTTGGCAGTCTGCCATCGCTGCCTGGGCTTGTACGTCGGCTTCACGCTAGGCGTAGCCGCTTGGCCTCATCTGCCGTCTCTGGCGTCCAAACTGGCCAGTGCCCCGCGCTCGATCGTCGCCTTCTTCGCCCCGCTGCTGATCGATCTGTTCTTGGTACAGAATACCGCGGCATCGCGTTTTGCCACCGGCCTGATCGCTTCCTTTCCGGTCGCGTTGCTGCCGTTGCTGCTATTTCAGCAAAGGAAGGAACAATCTGCCCTTGATTTTCTGCCAACAAAGGAGAACAACTAAGTCATGGAAAATCCGAAACTCAAGCCCGCGCTGATCGGCGGCGTCTCTTTCGGCATCGCCGCGGCGCTGCCGTACATCGGCTTGCTCAACGGCCTGTGCTGCGCATTGTTCATCGGCAGCGGCGTGCTCGCTGCCTACCAGTATATGAAGGACAGGCCGCCGACAGCCAAGGCGCCGTACGGCGACGGCGCAGTGGTCGGGCTGCTGGCGGGTCTCGTCGGCGGCGTTACCGCCACAGTGGTCGGCGCACTCGTCGCCGCTGCCGGCTTCGGGGCAGATCAGATGGCGGAAGGGCTCGCGCAGCTGCAGCAGGCCGGGATACCACTGCCGGAGTGGCTCGCCAGCCCGGAGATGAACGCGGAGAAGTTTTTCCTGAACTTGGGGATCAACGTCGCCTTCAACGCTATTTTCGCTACCGTTGGCGGACTAGTGGGCATCGCCATCTTCCACAAGAAGGACGCCGCCTAAGGGCGGCTTCGCCCTGCTTCGGCAATCCGTTCGCAACCTCGGAGGCTGTAGAGAGCAGATGCGCGTCGCCACCTGGAACGTCAACGGTCTACGCGCCCGGCTGGGCTTCATCCTGCACTGGCTGGAAAGTCGCCAGCCGGACGTGGTGGGCATGCAGGAACTCAAGACCACCGACGACGAGTTCCCCCACGAGAAGTTCAACGCGCTAGGCTACCAAGTGGCCACTCACGGCCAAAAGGCATGGAACGGCGTCGCCATCGCCTCTAGGCTGCCGGTCGAAGTCGAGCACCGTGGCCTGTCCGGGCAGGAGGATGCCGGCGCCCGACTCGTGCGCGGTCGCATCCAGGATATCAGCTTCGCCTGCGTCTACTGCCCCAACGGCAAGCACGTCGAACACGCCGACTTCCCGCGCAAGCTCGCTTGGTACGACAGCCTGATCGAGCATCTCGACGGCGTCGACTTCACGCAGCCGTTCATCCTCGGCGGCGATTTCAACATCGTTCCGCAAGCGCTCGACTGCTGGCGCGGCGAGGCCGCCGACGGCACGATCTTCTGCACCTTTGAGGAACGCCGTCGCTACCAGGCGCTGCTCGACAGCGGCCTAGTGGACCTGTTCCGCCACGCCCATCCCAACGAGCGGCAGTTCTCCTGGTGGGATTACCGCGGCGGCGCCTTCCATCGCGGCATGGGCCTGCGCATCGACACGCTGCTGGCCACGGCACCGGTGGTTCAGCGCTTGCGCGGCATCGTCATCGACCGCGACTACCGCAAGAAGCAGGCCGGCATGACCGCATCGGATCACGCGCCGGTATACGCGGATCTGGAGTAGCGCTGGAGCAGCGAGAGCCGCCGGCGATGGAGGGATAGATGCCCGAGCCGCTTTTCCTGGACGATCTTTGAGATAAGTTCATGCTATATCTAGAAAAAGGTGGCAGCGGTATTATGGACGTGGCGGCCTGCAAAGAACTCGTCAACAACGGCTTTGACGAAGGGCAAGCACAAGCCATAGATAGGGTCGTAGATAGTGGTCATGACGGTCACGCCACCAAGTCAGACTGTGGCAGACTTAAAAACGGACATTGAGAAATGCGTACTCATCCTTATTATCCATGTTTGCAGCACCCGGCATCTTGCTGTCTGCTATTGCTATAGCGACTTCCATTATTGCCTCTGCAACACAGTAGGCTTTCCGCAGATCAGATACAGTTAGGCTATAGAAGGATTTGGCTGGCAGATGTTGGACCGTTTTAGGCTAAAGCTACGCAGAAACTTTCGCGTTGCAATCCGAAAAACATTGAGGTTGGATGTCAGGAGGGCACATTCACGCTGGTCGGATTTTCGCAAATTCGATATGATATTGATACTCTCGGTCGTTTCCTGCACTTCCAGACCCTTTTGCACTTGGTCGCGCCGCTACAAGGTGATGTGGTCGAGTGTGGAGTAGGTCCTGGGCGCTCTCTGATGGAACTCTCCTATTTGGTTAGTACCCCCCCCCCCCCCATAAACTAAGGCGGATATGGGCGTTTGATACTTTCAGCGGCTTACCCGCTCCCGTAGAGAAAGACGGTTCGCACAATGCCCATCGCCGTGGCATTTGGTTCCACTCCGTCGCAAATGTAGTCTAAAATTTGAAACTATCAAAAATTGATCCAGCTTTCATCGCCGATCGAATAAAATTCATTCCCGGCGATCTCAAGCAGACTCTGCCTGCTTATTCCGGTCATCCTATTGTATTACTGCACCTCGACGTGGACATCTACGAGTCATACAAATGTGCCCTGGAGAATCTTTTTCGTTACGTAGTCCCGGGCGGCGTCATCGCTTTTGATGAATATGGTCTTGCCGAATGGCCAGGGGCGACTATCGCCATTGACGAATTCCTTACGAGCCGTCCCGAGAGGCTCGCCAAATCCATATTCACTAATCGCTACTACATGATCAAAGCCTCGTAGACGCTTCACTCCACATATGTCGGGTTGAACTGTCGGGACGTATCGGCTTGGCCTTTGGATCAAGCCGGGCGATGATGGGCTATTGTGCTTCGCAATTATAGATTGCGGCCAGGTTCAGTTCAGATGCAATCTTATCCATGTAAGTGGTTGATTACGGAATAAGAATTAGAATATAAATAATTATTTTGGTGCTTGTTCCAATTTCCGGGAGGAAGGTACGTTTTGAGCTATGATAGACCTGCATGCGTTCAATCTTTCTGCCATGCAAACTCTGGGGTTGCTCGTCCTTCTTCTCCTGGCTCCTGCGTCCCTTGGCTTTGCGGCAGGCTATCTGACCCGACAGAGCGCCCGATGCGACATCGGAGGCTGCGCCGCCAGCAGTTCCTTCGCCTGCCGATAGACGCTGTGCTCCTTGCCCTAGTGGATGATGGCCGCCGACTTGGCTGTCGCCGCCATTGGTGGTACTGGTGTGCAGGTGCGAACTCATGGGGTTGCCGTAGCTGGGCGCAGAGGCACACCGCCGCGGCGGCCCCTTCCAGGGAAAGCCCTCGGCCAGGGTCCGAGCCATGGCTCCATGTTGTCCAGGTCGCTCTTGCTGCGTCCGATGCTGAAGCCGAATTCCGCGATGCGCTCTCGATTCGTCTTAGGGCGTGTCGAACGTGGGCTACCGGGGTGCCCGCGCCCGCATGGGCGTCGTGTTGCGGTCTACTTGGAACAGCCCGGTCTTCTCCAACAGGTCGCTCAGCTTGGCGCAGCCGTAGGTGCGCGAATCGAAATCCGGGTTGGCGGCATGGATGTGGCTGCCGATGACGCTCAGCGGGATCCAGTCGTCTTCTTCCTGGCCACGCATGGCCGCCACGATCAGCGGCACCGCCTTCGACGGCGGCTGCTTGTGCGGATTCGTCTTCCTGGCGGCCGCCGGCGTCTTCTGATCCTGCTCCGTCGCTAGCAGGTTCTCCACGAACAGGAAGCGCTTGCAGGCCTTGCGAAAGGCGTCCGGAGTGCTCTCCCTGCCGATGCCGAAGACGTCCAGCCCCTGTTCGCGGATGCGGCTGGCGAGGCGGGTGAAGTCGCTGTCCGAGGACACCAGCACGAAGCCGTCGAAGCGGCCGGTGTGCAGGAGATCCATGGCGTCGATCACCAGCGCGATGTCCGACGAGTTCTTGCCCTTGGTGTAGGCGAACTGCTGATGCGGCACCACCGCGTGATGCTCGAGCTTCTTGGTCCAGCCGCGCAGCTGCTGGTTGGAGAAGTCGCCGTAGATTCGGCGGACGCTGGCTTCGCCCAGCGTGGCCACCTCCTCAAAGATCGCCTCGGCCCAGTCGGGCGAGGTGTTGTCGGCGTCGATCAGGATGGCGAGGCGGGGGACGCTGCTGCGCATCGTCTCGGCGACGAGGTTGGATTCCATCAGGTTGGCCACGGTCGAATGTGCAGCCCACTTTACCAGTATGGTCGCCGGTGCGAATCCTGTTCCGCCAGCAGCGGCTGGTGCCTAGTACGGATGCGACTGCCGAAGTCGAGGTTCGCGCCATTCGCTGCCATCAGCGCC
This sequence comes from Pseudomonadales bacterium, assembly GCA_963422285.2. Lineage (GTDB taxonomy): Bacteria > Pseudomonadota > Gammaproteobacteria > Pseudomonadales > Azotimanducaceae > VXYL01. Next base: position 1,067,995 of record CAXXJO010000001.1, read on the forward strand.
AGGGCGTCGTCTCGTCGCGTTGCGGCGAAGCTGCGATCTCGATCAGGTCCGCGTCCGTGACTCCGGTGCGCCGCGGGCAATGCCACCCGCAGCCAGGAGGCGTCTTCGGGCACGGTGCGCCGATAAGCAGGCCGCGCTCCTCCAGCGTCCGGCTTCAGTCTCAGGGCGCGGGCAGGGTCTTCCTCACCAGCGGCTGATCGGCGATTTGGACGGCAGCAGGGAAAATCCCGGTTCGACGCCGCCGACCCGGAATCGTTCGATGAGCGCGGCGAGAGGCTCGCGCCGCCATTCCTCGGCGCGGGCAATGGCGAAGCTCGTCGAGGCGGGGCCACGGCCAGGACGCTGGCCATGGCGATGGCGAAGATGTAGTTGCGGGAGCGCTGAATCAGCGCTCCGACAAGCGCTTCTTCCCTGGCCACGAAAGAGTCGGCGGTGCCGAGGCCTTGCCTAAACTGCCGGCCAGCACGACACGTTGGCGCTGGAATAGCGCGCTGGATCCGCCCAGCCGAGGCAGACGTTGCTGCAGAAATTGAGCAGGGATCGTCCGTTGGCCACCACTGCGCGCGCCTGCGCGCCCTCCAACATCCGACGAGTCGGGTACATGTCCCGGCGACGAAGCTCACTAGAGGCATGCGAAAAACGGACGCGAATGTGCTGCGAAAAACACTGCGCACCGTGGTATGGTATAGCCTCTTCCAGGTCGGGATTTTCAGCGAGGAGTCGGGCATGGTTCGGGACGGGAGGCTGGGGACCGGGTACGGTCGATTCGCCGCGATGGCCGAGGCGCTGGGCGCGAGCCCCGCGGCGGCGCGGCGCCTGACCGATCTGGCGCGCGAGACGGGGATGGCCAAGCAGCAGGCGATCGCGGCGCTGAAGTCGCTGGAGGAGGTCGGGTGGGCGGAGCGCGCCCCGGCCGGGGGGTGGCGGCTGACGCCCGAGCTCACGCGCATCTCGCAACGGCTGGCGGCGGCGATCGCCGACCTGCACCGGACGTATCTGGGCGCGGACGGGAGCGGGACGTGAAAGTCGGACGCGCGGCCGGCCCGACCTGCATCCATCGCGCTGCCGGCGGGCCGGTCCGGGGCTAGGGCGCCCCCGACTCGCCCGGCGTCCGCACGGTGGGGGCCGCCCGCGCCCATCGGAACTCGACTCTCCCCGAGGGGACGATCTCGCCCGCATCCCGTCCGTCCAGGGCGGTCGGCGCGACGCCGAGCACGACGCGGTCGCCGTCCGTGGAGCGGTGCGCGGACGCGACGGTCCACTGGATCCACCATCGTGCGCGGACGAACAGGTGGAAGAGGTCGCCGGGCCGCACGGCGTCGTAGAAGGCGGTCTGGTCGCGGCCGTCGGCGTCGACGCGGGAGAGTCCGAGCGTGGCGTTGGCGGTCGTCCGCAGCGAGACCCAGGCGTTGCCGATCGGCGTCCACACGAGGTCGACCGCGCCCGATCCGTCGGGCGCCGCGTAGTCGCGCCGGCCGAACTTGTACTCGCCGGGGCGGTCGGGCTGGTGCGCTTCGCCGGCGACGCCGGGCATCGGTCGGTCCATCGCCACGCGATGCCGGTACGCCGGCTCCGCCGCCTCGGCGGGCGGGTCGGCGGGGTCGGCGTCGATCGGCGCGGGCGCGGCGGTCAGGCGGGCGCCTTCCCTGTATTCCACCCAGTACCGCCTCCACGCGCCCCCCTGCGAGCCCGGCCTGGTCGCCGCCGAGGCGCCGAGGTGGTCCAGGACGCACAGGTACTCGTCCCAGGCGGCGAGGGTGCCCGCGTCGGTGGCGTCGATGCGGCGCACCCTGCACTTGTCTCCTTCCTCGTAGTCCGATCCGGCCGTCCAGGTGCCGACGTCGCGGACGCTCGGCCGGTAGTACTCGCTGATGCGCGACCAGGGGCCGTAGCTGTAGCCGTTGCTGCCGTCCGCCGTCGCCACGTGCCGCTGCGTGATCTGCCAGGCGGGCAGGCTGCCCGGGGGCAGGGCTTCGTATATCTCCACCATGCGCTAGGCCAGGTCGTCTTCGTCGACGTCTTCGGGGATCGGGCCGCCGAGGTCGGTGCGCCCGACCCGAATCGCCTGCTCGGCGCCCGCGGTCGCGCCGCCGGGGCCGACCGCGCGCACGCGGAACCGGGCCTCCGCGCCGTCCGCCAGCCCCTCGCCGATCCGATGCCGGCTGGCCAGCGACCCGGCCAGGAGGGTCTGCGCCCCTTCGACCGCGCCGTCGGCGTCCCGCGTCCGCGCTCGGTAGAGCAGCTGCATCTCGTCCAGCTCCTCGTCGTCCTGCGGGCCGGCCCACCACGCGAACGCCCTGCCTCGGCCGGACGCGACCCGGACGTCGCGCGCGCGGGGGGCCGCGATCGCGTTGGCGTGGCCGAAGCTGGCGATCCAGGGGCTCAGGCCGGCGGCGTTGCGGGCCGCCGCCCGCACGCTGTGGATGGAGGTCGCGGCCAGCCCGCCGAAGGTGTGGTCGGACGTCGGGCCGCTCGCCGCGGACCAGTCCGGCAGCGGCGACAGGGATCCCGCCGGATGGATGGACAGCGCCAGCCGCGATCCCGCCGCCAGCGCCTCCACCTCGGCCGCCATCGCCGCCTGCGGCGTCGCCGCGCGCCAGTCCGCGATGCCCTGCGCGTCGTCCACGCGCCACAGTTCCTGCGGCGCGAAGACGTGGCGCAGGCCCGACTCGAACAGCACCGCGACCTCCACCGGCGCCGGGGCGGCGACGGCGCCGACGACGTCGCTCCACTTCGCCGCTCCGGAGACGTTGGCGCGCAGCCGCAGCAGGGGCCGGCCGTCGTAGGGGCTCATGGAGATGGTGGTGACGGCCTGTCCGGGCTGCACCTCGCCGTCCAGGCGGAGGTCGCCGGCCGGAGAGCCGATGTCGAGGGCGGGCCGCCGCAGCGTCAGCGACGCCCGCCCGCCTTGGCCGGCGGCGTTGAAGAAGTCGACCACCGCCGGCGTGCCGGCGGGCCGCCACCGGTACGGCTCCGACGGGTCGGCGGCGCCGCCCGTCAGGGTCAGGGCGCGGCCCTCGACGGCGAGTTCCAGGACGCCGCTCTCCACCACGAAGGCGTGGAGGTTCGGCCCCGCGCCGTATCGCGGCGCGCGGAAGACGGGGTCGAACTGGAGCTCCAGGTAGCCGTTCGCCGCGCAGAGCACCCGCGTCAGATAGGCGGGCCGGTGGTCCACGGCCAGCAGCGCGGGATCCACCCGGTAGTCGGCGGGCGCGTCCAGGTCGCCCGCCTCCCACGACATCCGCGTCCCGCGGCGGACCAGCGTCAGGGGGAATCTCTGCCCGACGGCCTCGCCGGCGTCGTAGCGGTAGAGGACGGCGCCGCTGGAGTCCCGCCCCAGCGTGGCCACGGCGCGGACGATGCTGCCGCCCACGGCGGGCAGGGCCTCGCGCGTTTCGTAGCGGTAGCGCTGCAGCGCGGGGAGGCGGTCGGTCGCGGCCGGCGGCGTCGCGATCGCCGTGATCTGGTTCGGCCCCTCCACCACGCGGAGGGCCCGCGGGGCGGGGAGCACGGCGGCCCTGCGCGGCGGGCGGCCGTACGCCACGCGGCCGCGGTAGGCGGGCCGGTCGGAACGCGGGAGGTAGATCGCCACCCAGGTGCGCCGTCCGATCCGCCCGTCGAAGCTCGACGAGGCGCTCTTCGCCAGGACGTAGCGCTCTCCGTGCCGGTCGACGGCCATGCTGATGGCGGTTTTCCAGTCGAGCGGATCGGCCGGGGGCCGCGAGCGCTCGTCCAGCATCATCTCCAAGCGTCCGCCCGGCGGGGCGCCCGTGATCCAGATGCCGCCCTGCACGGACGCGACGGCGACCGTCACGCCGGACCGCCCGCGTCGTGGCGGCGCGGCTGGCGCGGGCGCTTCGCGGCGCGCGCGAACAGCGTGTTGGCCAATGCGCCGACGTAGAGGCTCTGCGGGGCCGTCCACGCCGCGTCGGGCACCGGCGCGCCGGCGCCGGGATACACCGCGTCCGAGTACCAGCAGGTCTGCGCGAAGGGGTCGAACCGCGGACGTTCGACCGACCACGCCCCCAGGTCGGTCTGCGCGGCGAGCGGGTTCGAGAAGCGCGCCCCCGTCGGCGTGGCGGGCGGATCGGGGACGATGCGGCCCGGCTTGGCCTGGTAGACGCGCACGGTCTGGCTCGTTCCGTCCGCCGCCTCGATGCGCACCGGCTCGCTCCAGGCCCACGTGCCCTTGCGAGCGGCTCGCAGCCCCGTGCTCTGCCAGGCGAGGCCGGCGCCCGCGACGAAGCCGGCCAGGTCGTGCCACCCTGCGGGCACGCGGCGCGGCCCGACGCGCGGGCGCTCCGGCGTCGTTCCGGCGGGCTCCCGGCGGTAGACGACGTTGACGTCGCCGGGGGATTCGCACACGCGAACGGGACTCCACGCGCGCGCCGTTCCTCCCGCCCTGCTCCACAGCAGGGTGTCGTCGGAGTACGCGACGGTGGCGGCGCAGACGACCTGCTGCGTCGCCGGGTCGTAGTCCGGCCACGTCCGGGACCACGGGCCGAGGCCGCCCAGCCGGTCCGCGCCGTGGTCCCACGTCGCGGCGGTGGGCGCGGCGGGCATCCGCGGCTGGCCGACCGGCGCCGTCCGGTAGATCGTCAGTTCGCGGGCGCTGAGGCCGTCGCGCCCGGTCAGCGGGGCGGGATCGTCGTGCTCCCACCGCAGATTGTGCTCCTCGAAGCGCACCAGCCGGCGCACGCACTGCCATGTCCGGCCCGTCTGCGCGGCGGGGATCGCCGACGCCGACGGATGCCACCCGGCGGCGACCGCCCGGGCCGCGGTGGGGGCCGGCGCGGGCAGGCTGTCCGCGCCGCTGCGCCGATAGATCACGTCCAGATCCACCACGTCCTTGCAGACCACGGGCGCGGAAAAGACCAGGCGGTAGTCGTTGCCGGTGCCGGCGTCGACGGCCGTGGCCGTCGAGCAGTAGAGCAGGTCGCGGGGGCCGACGGCTCCGGGCCTCCGCCGCCGCCACCCTTCGTCGAGCCCGAGCAGGCTGTCCGAAGGGAACAGGTACCGGTCCGCGCGGGGGGCGGCCGGGGGCCGTCCGCCGGCGGCGGGCACGCTCGCCTCCGGCACCACGCGCCAGACGTCGATCTCCCGCGTGGCGGCGTGGAGTATCTGGTCCACGTCCCAGGTCCAGTCGCTCCAGTCGGACGCGCGGGCGGCGCCCGGCGCGGGGCGTCCGGGGATCCGGCGCACGGCGCGCACCCGAACCGGCGCGGCGGGAGTCGGCAGCGGCCGGTCGTCGCGCCACGTGTAGCCGCCGGCGGCGCCGGGCCGGTCGTAGGGCCACGCGTCGTCGGGCTCGGCGGTCGTCGGCAGGACGAGCCGCCCGGTCGAGATCGCGGCGCCGGCGAACAGCGCGAAGATCTCCTCGATCTGGAGGCCCTCGGGGGGCGCGAGGGCGGTCACGTCCAGCGCCGCCTCCGGTCCGCGCGCGCCCGCCACGTCGACGTGCGAGACCCACACCCGCCGCGCCGCGTCGTAGTCGCCGGGCAGCACCCGCGTCCAGGTCGTCCCGGCCAGGGACGCGACCAGCGCTTTGCGGTCCGGCGCGGCCGCCGGCGCCTCGCGTATCTCGGTGCGCGCGTAGTCCGGTTCCGGCGGTCGCGTCCACGACGCGACGTAGCCGCCCGGCGCCGCCCGCAGCGCGAAGCCGGCCGGGGCCGCCGGCGGGGCCAGCAGGCCCTGGATCGCATGTTCGCCCTGCCAGACGTCGCCGGCGGGCGCGGCGGCGCTGCCCGGCGTCGCGCGGACGGTCGCGGTGCCGGACAGCGGCGCCGGCCAGGCGGCCTCGGTCTCGCCGTCGCGCAGCCGGGCCACGACGCGGGCGGGCGCGTCGTCGACGGCCGCCTCGACGTCGCCGCCGCGCCAATCCCCCGCGACGGTCAGGGACGCCTGCAGTTCCAGAGCCCAGCCGCCGCCGGCGGCGTAGAGTTTCTCGGTGATCCGCACGTCCAGGATTTTCGGCGGCCGCCGCGTCAGGGCGGGCAGCGGCGCCGACAGGTCGCTGGCGGCGGCGGCGTGGTACTCCGGCGCCTCGCGGATGGCCTGCAGCGTCGCCTCGCCGTCGGCCGTGGGCTCGACCGACACCACCCGGACGGGGATCGGGCCGCCATCGGCCGGGTAGAGGTGGTACAGATAGTCGCGCGGCTCCAGATCGTCGGGCGCCAGCGCGGGATCGAGCGCCACGCGGTCCTGCTCGTCCGCCGGGTCGACGCCGGCCGGCACGGCCGCCGCGTGCGTGCTCACGGAGCCGTCCGGACGGCGGACCACGAGATGGCCGCCCGCCGGCAGGACCTCGGGGGCGTCGAGGCGGGCCTCGCCGCCGCCGGCCGCGATCGCGGCGAGGCGCCCGGTCGCGCCGCCCGCGACCAGCGAGTGCGCCAGCAGCACCACGTCGCCGCGATCCACGGACAGGCCCTCCGGCCCCGTGCGCCAGGAGAAGCGCTCGCGGTGGTACAGGTGCCGCGCCGCCTGCAGATTCGCCTCCGCCGCCGCCTGCTCGCCGGACGTCACGCCCGGGAGGGTCATCGTCGCCGTCTGGCCGAGCGGCCGCCGCGGCACCGTCCGCCGCACCGTGTTCCACTGCCAGTCGAGGTCCGGCTCGACGTACCGCACGGCGATCTCGCCGGCGAGAGACGGCGGCGCCCAGTCCACGGCCATCGTGTCGGCGACGATGTTGCCCGGCGTGAACATCGCGGTCGGCGGGGCGTCGGCGTCCTCCCAGACCACGCCGAGCCTGCCGGTCGCCCACGTCGGCGAGGCGCGCCCGCATCGCGCGACGAGCGCCAGCACGTCGGCGTGGCTCGCGTCCCGGGAGAGGACGTGGTTGCACTCCAGGCGCGGGGTCTGCGCGTCGCACCATAGGCCCCAGCGCACGATGGCGTCTTCGTCGAGGCGCGCCGGATCCAGTCCGACGCCGGCGACGACGGGGCGGGAGGACGCGTCCGGATCCGAGTTCCGCAGGGGGAGCCGCGCCAGGCGCAGGGGATCGATCGGATTCTGCGGATCCGGGTCCCGCAGAGGCGGCGGGGCGACGCCGAGCGCGTACCAGCGGAATATCCATGCCGGATTGCTCGACGGCCTGGGCGGCGTCCACGCGCCGCGGTCCCACACGGGCACCTTCTGGCGGACCAGCCCCGACAGCCGGTCGATCCTGCCGCTCAGCTGGCCGCTGGCGCGGATCCGGACGCCGAGGCGGGTCTGCCCGCGATAGCCGGCGTCGTCGGGCTGGTACGAGCGCAGCGCGGTCCAAGCCAGGTCGTCGATCACCCTGTCGTCCTCGGACGGCGCGGTCCGGCGCCGCACCCGCACCCGCCACCGGCCCGGCGCCGGCAGATCGTACACGATGCTGACGCGGCAGGGCTCCGTCGAGGCATGCGCCACGTCGAGGGTCGATTCGACCGCCGCCGGCGGATCGTCCAGCCCGGCCGGCGGTTCGAACCGCAGCGCCACCTCGATCGCGTGGCGCGCCGGCTTCCCTTCGTCGTCGACCGAAAACACGCGTCCGACGAAATCGAGCGCCAGCCGCGTCGCGCCGGCGGCGGCGACGCGCTCGTGCCACGAGGCGTCGTCGAGCGCGGCCCCCGCCTCCGTGTCCACGTTGCCGGCCACCAGCGAGATCGCGCCGTCCGCGTCGCCCCATTCGGTTTCGACGTCCTGCAGATCGGCGAGCGGCGTGTCGCCGATCCGAATGTCCCCGATGTCCAGGTCCCCCAGCCCCCAGTGGAATATCTGGTGCAGGATCTGGTCGCGCGCGCCTCCGGCCCAGCCCGCCGGCCGGCCGGGCATCCGATCGGGGATCTCGTCCTCGCCGGGCTCGTCGTCGCGAGCGGGGATGCGGGGCAGCGATTTCGGCGCCAGCTCGCCGTCGTCGACCGGGCCGTCGACCGGGGGCGCGTCCACGGGGGGGTCCGGGTCGACCGGGGGCGCGTCCACGGGGGGGTCCGGGTCGATCGGCGCCGGCGGCGGGGTGTCTATCCGGCTCGGGCCGCCGGAGGCGACGTATTCCGCGTACTCGCGCCCGCCGAGGTCCGGGGAAAACGCGGTGGGCGCCCAGCACCAGCAGCAGGGGCTGGTACGGCCGGGCGCGGTTGCTCCCGCCGGCGAGCGAGTAGACCGGCTCGGCGGCGGCGCGGCCCGGCTCGCGGGCCGACGGGGTCGGCACCGGCGCGATGGCGTTGATCAGCAGCGATCCGCCGACCATCACCGTCGCCGCCGCCGACGCCTGGATCCAGGTCGCCGAGTCCGCCAGCCAGACCTGGCCGGTGTAGATCGACGCCACCACCAGCGCGATCTGCAGCGCCGTGCGCAGCGGGTCGGTGTCCCCGCCGCGCACGGTCTGGCGCTCCACGACCACGCTCCCGTCCTGCGGGCGGCGGTCGAGGTCCGTCTCGATCGCGCCGTCCACCCACACCTCGCGCTCGGACTCCGGCAGCGAGACCATCTCGCGCAGCGTCGCGCCCGCGACCGCCCGCCGGACGGCCAGGCTCTCCCGCGTGACGGCGTGGGGGAAGGTGGCCACGATCACCGCCATCGCAGCGTCTCCGTCAGTTCCAGGCCCGCCCTGCCGAGGCGCCGGACGCGCAGCAGCGTCGCCGCCCCCGACGCGGCCAGCCAGTGCAGCACGTACGGCTCGCCGCGGACGTCGCAGTACACCCCCGCGTGGTGGCCGAGCGAACGCCGCCGGCCCCGCGCCCTCATCAGCGCCAGATCGCCGTCCCTCGGTCGATCGGTCGGCGTCGCCTGCTCCGCCGCGCCCGCGGCCAGCGCCGCGTCCAGTCCGCGCCGGCCCCGCGGGCGGCCGTCCGGCAGGCGCACCTCGCGCCCGAACTCGGCGGCCTGCACGTCCCGCACCAGCGCGGCGCAGTCGCCCGGATGCGGCCCCAGCCATTCGACCGCCCAGTGCGCCGCCGGCATCAGAATATCCCCGGCGTGGTCTGCGGATCGTGCCGCAGCGCGACGGCGCGCCGCCCCAGCAGCGGCTCGTAGCCGAGCGCGATGCGCACCGCCGACATCCCGACGTGGATCGCCCCGACGTCGAGCGTCACCTCCCACTCGATCGCGTCCTCGCCGGCCAGCAGGGCCATGACGCGCACCGTCGCGCCGGCGCCGCCGTCCGCCCGCTCGATCCACTGCACCAGGTCGCGCCCGACGTTGTCGACGAGGATCGAGACCACCGGCTGCTGGCGATCGACGTCGGCGGAGAGCGTCACGCGAAACGCCAGCGCCGCGTAGACGTGGCCCTCGATCTCCCGGTTCGCGGCGTCGGCCACGACCCGCACCGGCGTCGGAATCGAGGGGTGGGCGATCTCGAGCGCGGTGTGGAGGATGTCCTCCGGGGCCAGCTCCCGCGCCGCGCGGCGATAGCGCGCCGAGGTCACGCCGCGGCCTCGCGATGGCCCTCGATCGTCATCCGCGCCTCCCAATGCAGGTGGCCCCCGCGCGCCACGGCCCGGTAGCGGATGCCGCCCTCGCCGCCGCGCACCCGCGCCAGCCGGACGACCCCGTCCTCCGGCTCGGTCCAGCGAAACCAGGCGTGGGCGTGGGCCGCGGCCCACGCCCGGAACGCCGCCAGCCGCTGGTGCGCCGTCCGCCCGCCGCCGTCGCGCAGCAGCGCCGTCGCCTCGCGCTCGAGCAGCGCCCGCGTCCGCGTCCGCGCCTGCCTCACGGCGCCGTCGTCCCACTCGGTGCGGGACACGCCCGGCGCGGCGCCGAGCGCGTACCCGTCCGCCGCCACCTCGGCGTAGTCCGGCCAGCTGGAGGTCACGCCACGCTCCTGGCCAACCCGAATCCGCCTTCGAGCGCCCGCGAGATCGGGCCGTTCCCGGCGAGATCGGCGAGGACGACGTCCACCACGAGCCGGGAGCCGTCGAACCGGGCCGAGGCGCGCCGGGCGCGCACCGGCCGCGCGCTCTCGTTCCTCACCTCCACCGCGATCCGGGGCGCCGCCGCCGGCGCCAGCGCCCGCATCTGCTCCGGCGTGAACACGCCCTCGCCGCGCCGCAGGATCGCCGGCACCTCGTCGGCGCCGAGGCCGGCGACGCCGCCCCGGTGCAGCCGCGCCGCGCCGGCGAAGATCCGAGCCGGCGCCCGGCGCGTCACGGCCGGCCGGCCGGCGACGCCGCCGCCGTGCTGCTGGCCGGCGACGACCGTCGGCGCGTCGCCCGTCCCGCCGCCGAAGGCGCCGGCGAGCGCCCGGCTCAGCGGCCCGACGATCGCCTGCCGGATCGCGAGGCGCGCCAGGTCCGCGAGGATGCCGCGCACCAGGTCGCCGAACCGCAGCTTGCCGGTCTCGACGAATCGCACGAGCGCGTCCTCCATGCGGTCGAACGCGGCCACCGTCGCCCGCTCGATGCCGGTCGCCGAGTCCGCCGCGTCCGCGGCGACGGCGACGAGGGCGCGGCGCAGGCCGTCGGGCCGGCGCGGCGGATTCGCGCTTCGCCCGGGCGCGCTCCTCGGCGTCGATGGCCGCCAGATGCGCCGCCGCGATCTCGGCGATCTCGCGCCGCAGCCGCTGGTGGCCCTCGACGACCGGGTCCAGCGCGGCCAGCTGGGCGGCGGCCCACTCCCGGACCGCGCCGCGCTCGGCGGCGTGCTGCCCGAGCAGCCCCCGCCGCGCGCGCCGGATCTCCTCCACCGCGGCCAGGTGCCGTTCGGCCGCCTTCTCCCGCGCCCGCGCCTCGGCCGCCTCCTGCGCCGCTCGCGCCTCGGCGCGGCGCCGGTCGATCGCGGCCAGGGCCCCGTCTCGCCGCGCCCGCGCCCGTCCGGCCCACTCCGCCGCGGCCGCCTCGTCCGGCGCCCCCGCCTCGATCAGCCGGATCTGCTCCTCGTAGGCCGCGTTGACCGCCTCGACTTCCGTGCGCAGCTGCCGCTGCACGCCCAGAAAGGCGTCCGCCTGCCGCTGCGAGGGCGCCTGCCTCGCCGAGGAGGCGAGGGCCGCGCGCTCGGCCAGCAGGCGGGCCCGCAACGTCGGCGGGACGGGCCCCTCCTCCGGCAGTCCCAGCTCGCGCCGCGCCTGGACCGTCGCCAGCTCGCGCAGTTCGGCGGCGATGCCGTCGACGGCCGCGCGCGCCCGGGAGACGTCCGCCCGCGCCCGGGCGCGGCGACCCGTGCGCCCCCCGCCGGCGCCGGGGCCCGCCTGCGCCAGCCGCTCTCGCGCCGCCGCCAGGCCGGCGTTGGCCGTTTCGAGGCGGCGCCGCACGGCGGCCGTCGTCGCCGCGAGGTTCGCCGGCAGTCGCCGGGCCAGTTCCTCGATTTCCGCCTCGATCGCCGCCGCGCGGCGAGCGGCCGCGGCGGCCGGGCCTCGGCGGCCGCGACGGCCGCGCCCGGTCTGCGCCCGCAAGACGGCCGATCTCTCCACCTGCAGCCGCCGGATGCGCTCCCGCGTCGTCCCGGAGAAGGGCTGCTCGATCTCCGTGCCGGACAGCGCGCGCACGGCCTTGGCGGCGCCGGCGGCGATGTCCGACAGCCAGTCGAGCAGTCCGGACTCCGCCGCCGCCGCCCCGAGATCGCGCACCGCGTTGCCGAGGCGGGCGAACGAGGCCTCCGCCGAATCCGTCGCGGCCGGCAGTTCGCCGGCGACGCTCCGGCGCAGCTCCCGCGCCAGCTTCGGCAGCAGCTCCTCCGCCAGCACCTCGCCGCGCTGCAGCATCGCGCCCAGCTCCCGCGTGCCGACGCCCATGGCCCGGGCCGCCAGCTGGAACGCCCGGGCAGCCGCTCGCCGAGCTGCCCGCGCAGCTCCTCCGCCGACACCACGCCCTTGCTGAGCATCTGCTCCAGCGCGGTCATCACGCCCGCGAGGTCGTCGCCCGACAGCCGCATCACCCGCGCCGCCTCGGCCACGCCGACGAACGTCTCGCGCCCGGCGGCGCCGGCCAGCGCCGTGCCCCGGGCCGCCGCCGCGAACGACGAGTAGGCGTCCGCCAGGACGCCGAAGTCCAGGCCCAGCCGCTCCGCCTCGCGGCGCAGGAAGCCGAGGGCGGCCCGCGCCCCGTCCGCGCCGCCCGCCGCGGCGCGCAGCCGCGAACGCCAGCCTTCCATCTCCAGGCCGGCGTCCACCGCCGCCCGGCCGACGAG
>CAXXJO010000002.1:0-1381467 GCA_963422285.2 Pseudomonadales bacterium
GGCTCGTCGGCCGCGGCTACAAGGACGCCTACGGGACGCGGCTGTGGCAGGACGTCGAGGGCCTGTCCGAGGCGATGGGCGGCCGGACCGCGGCGGCCCGCCTGCTGCCGGCCTGGAAGCGCGAGGTGGCCCGCCTGCTCCGGCAGGCGGCCCGCGGCGGCGGAGGCGGCGATGGCTGAGGTCTCGGCGACGCGTCCGATCACGCCGGCGCAGGTGCGGGCGGTCCACGCGGCGCTGGGCCGCCGCGGGATCGGGGACGCGGACTACCGCGCCGTTCTGCGCGCGAACTACGGCGCCGCGTCCTGCAAGGAGCTGACGCGGCGGCAGGCGAGCGACCTGCTGGCCCGCCTGGGGCGGCCGCTGCCGCAGGCCCCGGGGACGCCGCCGGCGCCGCGCCCGCCGGTCCGCCGGGCGGCGCGGCCGAAGCCGGGGCCGGCGGCCGAGGACGCCGTGCCGCGGCTGGCGAGCGGGGCGCAGCGGGCGCTGGCCGCGGCGCTCGCCGGCGAGGTCGCGTGGCGCCGGCCGGACGGCTTCCGGCGCTGGCTGCGGGCGTACGTCGGCGTCGAGCGGGTCGCCACCGCGCGCCAGGCCGCGCAGGCGATCCAGGGGCTGAAGGCGATGAAGGCGCGGCAGCGGGAGCGGCGCGATGGCTGACGGGGCGCGGGCCGCGGCGGCCGCCGCCGAGGCGCTGCGGCGGGGGCTGGCGTCGCCGGCGTTCGGCGCCGCCCTGGGCGACGACGACGACGAGCGCGTGTGGCTGCTGCTGCGGGCGCTGTGCGAGGAGCTGCACCCGCTCGGGCCGTGCGCGTGGCCGAGCGCCCAGGGGCTGGCGCGGCGGCTGGGCCGGGCCGAGCGCGACGCCCGCCTCCGCGCCGACTTCGACGGCCGCAACCACCGCGCCCTCGCCCGCCGCGAGGGGCTGAGCGTGCGCCAGGTGCGCCGCATCGTGGACCGCGGGCGGCGGCGCTGATGCCGATCCGGCCGGAGAACGCGGGCCGCTATCCGGGCGGCTCGATCCGCTCCCCGGAGTGGCTGGCGATCCGCGCCGCGGTCCTGGAGCGGGCGGCGCACCGCTGCGAGGGCGCCCCGGCGTTCCCGGACTGCCGGCGGCGAACCGCGCGCCGCACCCGGAGACGGGGTCGGAGGTCGTGCTCACCGTCGCCCACCTGGACCACGCGCCGGAGAACAGCGATCCGTCCAACCTGCGGGCGCTGTGCCAGCGCTGCCACAACGTCCACGACGCCGCGCATCGGGCGGCGACGCGCCGGCGGACGCGGCGCGGCGAACTCGGCATGGACGACCTGTTCCCGGAGACCCTGCCGAACGGAAAGTGACGCGCCCTCGCGTCCCGCGTCGCCGCGGCGCGGCCATCATCGTGCCCATTCGCCTGGAGACCGTCCGATGCCTCGCCCGCCCGCCCTTCTCCTCGTCCTCCTCGTCCCGGCGCCTGGCGCGCACGGCGGCGAGAGCCTGTCCCTGTCCTACCGTCTGGCCGACGACGGCTCCTGCCCGGAGGCCGCGCACGAGGTCGCGGCCGAGTACCGGCGCGACGGCGCGGCGCTGGACGTCGAGGCCTACGCGCGGACCGCGCCGAGCGGCGCGGACTGCGCCGCGGACGCGCTGTCCTACGACCTGGCGGTCGAGCGGCGCTTCGACCTGGGCGGCGGCTGGCAGGCCGCGGCCCGGTTCGGGGCCGCGCGGACGTCGACGTCGGCCGTCTACGGACTCGCCGGCTGGGACGGCCCGGCGCATCTGGCGCCGACCGTCTCGCTGCCGGCCGGCGCGGCCGAGACGCTGACGGCCTCGCTGGGCGTCGCGCGCGCCTTCGGGCCGGTGGCGTTCGGCGCCGGCGTCAACGTCGTCCCCAACGACTGGGCGGGGCCGGACGGCCCGGAGTCCCGGCGCTCGCTGGCGCTCCGGGCGGCCTGGGACGCGCCGTGGGGCGTCGAGATCGAGGCCGAGGCGGACGCCACCGAGGAATACGCCGTCTGGGGCGCGACCGCGCGCTGGCGGCGGGACGTCGGGGACCGCTTCGGGATCGTCGCGGCGTGCCGCCTCCGCGGCGGACTCGGCGATCTGCACAACCCCGCGCCGGCGCGCCGGCCGTTCGTCGGACAGGCCTGGACGGCGCCGCGCCTGCGCGGCCGGGCGGCGTCGTTCGAGATCGGCCTCGAGTGGAGGCTGTAGTGGACGGATTCATGGCCAGGCTGCGCCCGACCGCGATCCTGTTCGCGGCGGCCATCGTCGCCGTGGTCTGGATGAGCTACCACCACACCGGGCAGTTCGTGGCGCAGGGGCTGGCGCTGATGGCCTCTTCGGACGCGGGCGAGGTCAAGGACGGCGTCGTCCAGCTGCTGGCCGCGGTGTCCTCGAACATGGTGGCCGTGGGCGCCGTCACGGGTCTCGTCGGGGCGCTGACCAAACTATGCGAAGACTCGCCCTCCTGACCCTGCCCCTGGCCGCCGGCTGCGCCGGCGCGGGGGCGCCGCTGGCGGTGGACACGCCGCTGGGATCGATCCGCGCCGGCGCGCCGCCGCGGGCGGAGGCGGACGGCTGCCGCCTGCGCGTCGACGGCGCCCTGGACGTGGTGCTGCCGCCCGGCGCGTCGTGGATGGTCTGCCCGTCCGAGCCCGAGACGCCCGCGCCGGAGCCCGAGACGCCCGCCGCGGCGCCCGGCGAAATCGACGAGCTCGCCGCCCTCAAGGAGGCGGAGGGGTTCCGCCCGGAGCCGGAGTGCGAGGCCGGACGGGTCCACGTGGCCTACGGCCATGCGGTCGCGGAGGCCGAGGGCGAGCTGCTGCTGGAGTGCGACTGGGCGGACGCGGTCGCCGACGCCGCGGACGTGGTGGGCGAGCCGGCGTGGTCGTCGATGGCGCAGGCGCGGCGCGACGCGCTGGCGGAGATCGTGTTCATGGGCGGCCGGGCCGGGTTCCGCGAGCACGTCCGCACCCTGGACGCGGTGCGCGCCGGCGACTGGGCGGCGGCCGCGGACGAGATCGAGTTCCGCAGCCGGCTGCTGCCGGAGGCGCGTCGGGCCCGGCTCGCCCGCTGGATGCGCGCCGGGGAGCGGTCCGAATGAGCCTCGCGCAGATCGCGCCGGTGCTGTGGACCGTCGGCCTGGGCGCGGTCGCGGCCGCGGTCGGCTGGCTGATCCGCGCGGTGCTCGGCAACGGCCGCCGCATCGCCGCCATGGAGGCCGAGGTGCGCTCGCTGCACGTGCGCGACGAGATCGTCGCCGTGCATCGCCGCGTCGACGACGTCGCCACCACCGCCGCCAGCGTCGAAGGCCAGCTGCGGCAGCTGAACCAGACCATGGGCATCGTCCACGCGCACCTGCTGGACGGCGGCGGATGACGACCTACTCGGAGCGGAACGTCGCGCACCTGCGGCTGTCGATGCTGCGGGTGCTGGCCGCGGCCGGGATCGAGACGAGCGTGCCGGTGCTGCGCGCCGCGGTGGAGGAGGCGACGCCGCACCGCCCGTCCGCGGCGCTGCTGCGCCAGGAGCTGGCGTGGCTCGACGAGCGCGGGCTGCTGACGCGGCGCGCCATCGGCGCCAGCGTGGCCGCGGCGACCATCGCCGAGCGCGGCGAGGACGTCGCCCTGGGCCGCGAGCGCCTGGCCGGAGTCGCCCCGCCGGGGACGGACTGACGTGCCCGACGGCACGCGCGGGCGCATGGGCCGCGTCCAGCGGCTGCCGCAGCCGATCAAGGACCGGCTCGACGAGCTGCTGCGCGCCGGCGTGCCCCAGCGCGACATCCTGCGCCGGCTGGAGCCGCTGCTGGCGGCGGCCGGCGAGCGCCCGCTGTCGGCCGCCGGCCTGAACCGCTACGCCACGCGCGTGGAGCGGGCCGGGCGGCGCATCCGCGAGGCCCGCGAGGTCGCCGACGCCTGGACCGCGAAGTTCGGCGCGCAGCCCGCCGGCGAGGTCGGCCAGCACGTCGTCGAGCTGCTGCGCGTGCTCGCCTTCGAGGCGGCGCTGCATCACGGCGACGGCGACGGCGGGCCGGTGGACGCCGAGCAGCTCAACGCCCTGGCGCTGGCGGTGCAGCGGCTCGAGCGCACCGCGGAGATCGGCGCCCGGCGGCTGCGCGCGATCCGCCGCGAGGCCGCCGACGCCGCCGGCCGCGAGGCGCGGCGGCAGGGCCTGTCCGCGGACGCCGCGGCGGCCATCCGCGCCGCCGTCGAGGGGGCCGAGTGAACGCCCCGCGCACCCTGCTGCCCTACCAGGCGCGCTGGACGCGGGACCCGGCCGGGCTGAAGGTGTGCGAGAAGTCGCGGCGCGTCGGCCTGTCCTGGGCCGAGGCCTACGACGCCGTCATGCGCGCCGGCCGGCGCCGCGAGGACGGCGGCGGCGACGTCTACTACCAGTCCTACGCCCGGGACATGACGAGAGGGTTCGTCGCCGACTGCGCCGACTGGGCCCGGGCGCTGAACGTGGCCGCGGAGGCGGTCGGCGAGACGCTGGTCGACCTCGACGGCGAACGCCTGCCGGCCTACCGGCTGCCGATGGCGTCCGGGCGCGAGATCGTGGCCATGACCAGCGCCCCGCGGGCGTTCCGCTCCAAGGGCCGTCCCGGCGACGTGGCGATCGTCGACGAGGCGGCGTTCGTGGACGACCTCGACGAGGTGCTCAAGGCGGCGCTGGCGTTCCGCGTCTGGGGCGGCGCGGTGCGCGTCGTCAGCACCCACAACGGCGAGAGTTCGCCGTTCGCCGCGCTGGCGCGCGACGTGCGCGAGGGCCGCGTCCCCGGCAGCCTGCACCGCGTCCCCTTCCGCGACGCCCTCGCCGACGGCCTCTACCGCCGCGTCTGCGCCGTCCAGGGCGCGGCGTGGTCGGCGGACGCCGAACGCGGCTGGGAGGCCGCCCTGCGCGCCGAGTACGGCGAGCGGGCGGCGGAGGAGCTCGACTGCGTGCCCAGCGCCGGCGGCGGCGCCTGGCTGCCCTGGGCGCTGATCCGCGCCGCCGAGGACGCCGCCGCCGGCGACCCCCGGACGCTTCGCCGGCGGCGCCTGCTGCGTCGGCGTCGACGTCGCCCGCCGCCGCGACCTCTGGGTCGCCGCGGTCGTCGAGACCGTCGGCGACGTGCGCTGGCTGCGCGAACTGCGCTGCGAGCGCGACATCCCGTTCGCCGAGCAGCGGGCGGTGGTCGGCGAACTGGTCGCCCGCTACCGCCCCGTCCGCGTCGCCGTGGACCAGACCGGCATGGGCGAGGCGTTCGTGGAGGCGCTCCAGGAGCGCCACGGCCGGCATCGCGTCGAGGGCGCGCTGCTCGCCGCCCCGCGGCGCCTGGACCTCGCCGCGGCGCTGAAGGAGGCCCTGGAGGACCGCCGGCTGCGCCTCCCGCCCGACGAGGCGCTGCGCCGCGACCTGCACGCCGTGCGCGCCGAGACCGGCCCGACCGGCGCCCCGCGGCTCGTCGCGGACCGCGCGGGGACCGACGGCCACGCCGACAGGTTCTGGGCGCTCGCCCTGGCCGTGGCCGCCGCGGCCGCGCCGCCGGCCGAGTTCGGCTACCGGCCGGTGGCGGCCGCCGCCCGGCGCCGCGACCCGTGGGACGAAGACGGCGACGCGGCGGCGTCCGGACGGTGGGGCGCCGTCGCCGGACGCGCCCGCTTCGGGCCGGGGGCGCCCTGATGCCGACGCTGCTGGACCACCGCGGGCGGCCCGTCGACCGCCGGCTGCTGGCCGGCGAGCGCGCCGGGCCGTCCGCGACCGGCGCGCGCTCCATCCTCGCGGCGCATCCGGCGTCCGGCCTGGAGCCGGAGCGCCTCGCCGCCCTGCTGCGCGAGGCCGAGACGCCCGGCGGCGCCGCGGCCTACCTCGAACTCGCCGAGGCGATGGAGGAGCGCGACCTGCACTACCTGGGCGTGCTGCAGACGCGCAAGCGCCAGGTGGCGCAGATCGGCGTCGCCGTCGAGCCGGCCTCCGACCGCGCCGACGACGTCGCCGACGCCGATCTGGCGCGCGAGTTCTTCGCCCGCGAGGCGCTGGAGGACGAGCTGTTCGACGTCCTCGACGCCGTGGGCAAGGGCTTCTCCGCGACCGAGATCGTCTGGGAGACCTCCGAACGCCAGTGGATGCCGCTGCGCCTGGAGCCCCGCCTGCCGCAGTGGTTCGACTTCGACCGCGAGTCCGGGACGCGCCTCGTGCGCCGCGACGACGCCGGCGAGAGCGGCTGGGCGGAGCTGGAGCCCTGGAAGTTCGTGGTCCACCGCGCCGGCGCCAAGTCCGGCCTGCCGATCCGCGGCGGCCTCGCCCGCGCCGCCGCCTGGGCCTGGCTGTTCAAGACCCTGGCCGTCAAGGACTGGGTGCGCTTCGCGGAGGCCTACGGCCAGCCCCTGCGCCTGGGCCGATTCGGCCCGAACGCCAGCGACGAGGACCGGCGCGTCCTCTACCGCGCCGTGGCGAACATCGCCGGCGACGCCGCCGCCATCGTCCCCGAGGGCATGGACATCGAGTTCGTCGCCGACCCCGCGGCCCGGGGCCGCTCGGAGATCTACCGCGACCTGGTCGCCTACGTCGACGCGCAGCTGTCCGTCGCCGTGCTCGGACAGACGCTCACCACCCAGGAGGGATCGTCCGGCTCCTACGCCCTGGGGCAGGTCCACGACCTGGTGCGCCGCGACATCGAGCGCGCCGACGCCCGCCAGCTCGCCGCCACCTTGCGCCGCGATCTCGTGGTTCCCGTGGTGGCGCTCAACCGCGGGCCGCGCCGGGCGTACCCGAAGGTGGTCGTCGAGCGCCAGGCGGCGACCGACGCGGCGCTGCTGTCGCAGACGCTGGAACGCCTGGTGCCGCTCGGCCTGCGGGTGCGCGCCGACGAGGTGCGCGCCCGGCTCGGCCTCGCCGCGGCGGGGCGGGAGGACGAGATCCTCGCGCCGCCGGCGGACCGTGCCGGAACAGCCGCCCGCGCCGGCGCCGACCGCCTGGCGCTGGCGCGAGCCGCGGCCGAGCGCGACGCCGTCGATCTGGCGGTCGCCCAGGCGACGGACGACTGGCAGCCGCTCATGGAGCCGCTGGTCGAACCCGTCCTCGCCGCCGCGCGCGCCGAACTCGCGGCAGGCGGAGACCTCGCCGCGTTCCGCGACCGGCTGCCGGCGCTGCTCGACCGCTTGGACGACGGCGCCGTCGCCCGGCTGCTGCACCAGATGGCCTTCGCGGCCGACCTGTCCGGGCGCGGCATCCCCGCGGGCGGCGATGGCCGACCCTGAGATTCTCGCGGTCCCGCCCGTCGAGGCGGTCGAGCACTTCCGCGCCAAGGGCCGCCACGTCGGCTTCGACTGGCGCGACACCGACGCCGCGCAGCACGTGCGCAGCTTCACCGTCGCCAAGGCCATGCGCCTGGACATCCTCGAAGACGTCCGCGCCGCGGTCGACGCGGCCGTCGCCGACGGCATCTCCTTCCGAGAGTTCGCCGAGCGCCTCGAACCGACCCTGCGCCGGAAGGGCTGGTGGGGCCGGCGGGAGATGGTCGATCCCGCAACCGGCGAAAGGCGGACCGTGCAGCTCGGCAGCCCGCGCCGGCTGCGCACCATCTTCGACACCAACATCCGCATGGCCGGCGCCCACGGACGCTGGCAGCGCGTCCAGCGGCTCAAGGACCGCCTGCCCTACCTGCGCTACGTCGCCGTGCTCGACGCCCGCCTGCGCCCGGAGCACCGCGCCTGGCACGGCGTCGTGCTGCCCGTCGACCACTCCTTCTGGCGGACCCACTTTCCGCCCAACGGCTGGCGCTGCCGCTGCGCCGCGGTGCAGCTCGGCGACGACGACCTCGAGCGCTACGGCTACCGGGTCTCGCCGGACCCGGCCGTCCGCACCCGGCCCTGGACGAACGCGCGCACCGGACGCGCCGTCCAGGTGCCCGTCGGCATCGATCCGGGCTTCGCCCACAACGTCGGCGACGTGGCCCGGGCCGCCGAGATGCTCGACGAGCGCGTCGCCGCGGCGCCCCCGGACGTCCGCGTCGCCGCCCGGCCCGTCCACGTCGAGGACTTCCGGCGGGCCGGCCATCTGCTGCGCCGGGAAATCCTCCGGGCCTCCGGCGAGCCGGGCGACGCCGGCTTCGCCGACCGCGCCCGCGCCGAGATCCTCCGCCGGCTGCGCGACGAGCGCGGCGCCGGAACCGTCGCCGTCCAGGATGTTCGTCCGGCCGCCCGGTCCGGCAGGCACCTGCCGCGCGACCGCGAGGCCGCGCGGCGGGTGCGCGAGGCGGCCGCCCGGTTCCCCGCCTCCTGGGTGCGGGCCGCCAACGCCGGCGCCCTCCGCGTCGCCCGCAACGGCTCGGACGCCGGCGGGTTCTACCTGGCGCCCTGGGACCGGCCGCGGAAGTGGACGCTTCCCGGAGTCGGCGGCAGGCGCGTCGTGTCCGTCCCCGCCGGCGTCGCCCTGCTGTCCCTGGACGGCCACGCCGGGACCGCCCTGCACGAGTACGTCCACCACCTGCAGCGCGCCATGCCCGGACTGCAGAGGCTGTTCGCCGAGGAGCACCGCCGGCGCACCGCGCGGCCCGACGGCTCCCGCGATCCGATACTGCCGCTGGAGCGCTACCCGGGCCACGTCGGCCAGGAGGACGACTACGTCGACGCCTACTTCGGACGCCGCTACGACGGCGACGGCGGCGATCCCCTGGAAGTCCTCGCGCGGGCCATGGAGTACACCTTGGAGAAGTCCTTCGGCTGGGAGTGGCTCCACGAACTGGCGCGCGAAGACCCGCTGATGCTTGACCTGGCGCTCGGCGTGCTGTTCCATTACGACCCATGACCATGCACGCCATCCGCATGCCCGACCGGATGCGCGGCCGCGAGCTGCGCACCATCCGCTGGGACGACGAGGCCGGCACGGTGGACGGCGACCACTGGCACGTGCCCTGGCTGCAAGAGCTGCTCGCCCGGAAGCCGCCGGTGCTGCTGGGCAGCGTCCCCGGCGCCCTCGTCCTCCACGACCCGCGCCGCGACCCGCGCGACTTCCTGGCGCTGCTCGGCGTGGTCTACTGGCCCATCCTGGCCGAACCCGATCCCGACGGCCGAACGCCGGGAGACCGACACCGCCTGCCGCCGGCGCTGCGCCGCGTCGAGCCGACACGCATCCCCGCGCCCCCGGAAGAGAACGACTACGGCCGCCTCGAGGACGGCACCCGCGTCTACAGCCCGGTGCTGTACTGAAACTCCCGGCGTCCCGGCCTCGTGCGCCGGCCGACGAAGGAACCCGTCCCGTCCAGCCCCGCCCGGACCCGCTCCGCAAGGTCGAGGTCTGGGACGGCAGCCTGAAACGGATGCGCGAGCTGTCGAAGGACGAGTACAAGGCGCACTACGTCTCGAAGTACGGCGAGGAGGCGTGGCGCACCTTCGGCGAGGAGGCGTGGCTCACCTTCGCTTTCACTGCGCCGTCCGTCCCCGAGTCCGAGATGAAGAAGGTCGAGGTCTGGGACGACAGCCTGAAACGGATGCGCGAGCTGTCGAAGGACGAATACAAGGCGCACTACGTCTCGAAGTACGGCGAGGAGGCGTGGCGCGCCTCCACTGCGCCGTCCGTCCCCGAGTCCGAGACGACGGAGGGCGGCGCCGCCCTGCGGGCCACGGCGCGGCGGCCCCGGGGGCTGCGCAAGGCGTTGGCCGCGGCGGGCCTCATCAAGAACCGCGACGATCTGCCGGTCGAGGGCGGCGGGCAGGCCTGACCGTGCCCGGCGCCGCCATCCGCGTCGAGTTCGACGACGCCGAAGTCCGCAGGGCGCTGGCCCGACGGCGCGCCCTGGGCGCCGCTGTCGGAAACGACGAAGAAGCGCAAGACGCGCAACATCGACAGGATCCTCGCCGAGCGCGGCTTCCTGGGCGGCACTCTCGCCTACCGGGCCGGGAGCGGCGAGGTGGAGATCGGCTCGCCGTCGATCTACGCCGGCACCCACCAGTTCGGCGCCGCCAAGGGCGCCTTCGGGTCCACGTCGAAGGGCGCGCCCATCCCCTGGGGCGACATCCCGGCCCGCCCGTTCCTCGGCCTCTCGGACGCCGACGAGGCCGACATCCGCGACCTGATCGACGCCCTCGGCTGAGGCCGCGGGATCGCGCGGCGGCCGCGCCGTTCCGCCGGATTCCGTCTGATTCCGCATGATTCCGGCCGAGGTCGGAATATCCCGACTCTCGCGGCATGGTCAGTGACTACCGACGCGAATTGCGCACCGTCTTTCGCAGCACATTCGTGCGGATCTTTCGCATTCCTCTACTGAGACCCAAGCCGTCCGCGCCCGCCTTCACGCGCAGGTTGGCTGTTGCCGCCTTCGGTCCAGTACCTGGGCGGGCGGGGATGTGCCGGATGGTGCCTGAAACGGGGGCGGGCGACGCAACAGATGCCAGCTGCGCAAGATCGCCATCGAGCTGGTGTTCGTCCGGATCGGGCAGGCCCGAGGCACCGGCAGTTCCTGTTGCGCGGACTCGATCAGGCGTGCCGCGAATGGACGTACGCTCGTACCCTTGGCAATCTCAACAAGCCGCCCGCCGCTGCTGCCCGTCACCACCCAGGCCCCAAGCGTCTTCATCGCCTTAGCCGTTCATGCCCGATCAGAACGACACCTGAACAATTGCCTGACGCCAAGATCGTCGCCACGAGACAGCATTCCCATACTACAACTTCTTCACCCAGCCCTTCCATTGCTTGGACGAGCCGCTAGCGTCGGGGTTGCTTTTGCCAGCCTACCAGTTCGTGAACGCACCGTCTCGGCGACGCAACTGCGGTGGCCAGCCGTTCAAGGGCGCTCGGCGGGTTTCGGCCAGCGCCTCGTCGAACTCCAAGCCGAGGCCGGGCTCGTCCCGGCATCTCGCATAGCCTTCCTGCCACTCGATCTGCTTGGGGAACAGGTCGGTGGCGAAGGTGCCGGGTGCGCGGGGCATCTCCTGTACGCCGACGTTGGTGGTGGCCATGCACAGCGCCACGCCGGCCGCGGCGCTCACGGGGCCGAGGGGGTTGTGGGGCACGATGTCGATGTAGTGGGTTTCGCACCAGTGGGCGATCTTGAGCGCTTCGGTGAGGCCGCCGGCAATGCATAGATCGATGCGGGCGTAGTTGACGAGTTCTTCTTCGATTGCTTCTCGAAACGCCCACTTGGAGCACCACTGCTCGCCGGCGGCGATGGGCAGGTGGACGTGGCGAGCGAGGGTGCGGTAGCTGGCGGGGTTCTCCGAGCGCAGCGGATCCTCCACGAAGAACGGCCGGTAGGGTTCCAGGCGTCGGCACAGGTCGATGGCGTGGGTGGCGTCGAGCCGGGTATGGACGTCCAGGCAGATGCCGATGCCGTCGCCCACGGCGTCGCGCACCGCGGCCATATGCTCGGTGGCGATGGCGATGGATTGCACTGGTTCGAGCAAGCCGGGGTCCGTGCCTTGGCCGCCTTCCTGGGCGGTGGGCAGATGCCAGCGCAGGAACTTCCAGCCGGCGGCCACCGCAGCTTGGCAGTTCGCAACGAGGGTCTCCAAGTCGCGGCCCTGGGTATGCGGATAGCACACCACCTTGTCGCGCACCGGCCCGCCGAGGAGCTTGTAGACCGGCAGCCCCAGCGCCTTGCCCTTGATGTCCCACAGCGCGATGTCGATAGCGCTGATGGCGCAGCTGTAGACCTTGTCGGCAGGGAAGAAGCCGCCCCGAAACATCCGCTGCCAGAGGCGCTCGGTGGCGAACGGGTCCTCGCCCACAACTACCTCCGCCAAGTGCTTGGCCGCTTGGTCGATAGCGCCGCCCCAGTGCCCGATGCCCGCTTCGCCGAGACCAGCGATGCCGGCATCCGTTTCCACCTTGACGATGAAGTACTTGCGGCCTTCTTCGTCGTGACAGCAGTAGGTCTTGATGGCAGTGACTTTCATGGTTCTCTCCGTCCCTCGCAATGTCCGCATCGTGCCATACCTTCATTCTCGATCTTCATTCTCGGAGGCACGCGCTTGGAGGAACGCGCACGACTTGCGCGGCCCGCGATCGTCGGGGTTTCGCCGTCAAGGGACGCCTTCGGGCATGCGCAGCCGCCGCCCCTCCTGCTCGGCGGTTTCGGAGTACAGGAAGGCGTTGCAGGAATCCAGTTCGCGCAGCGTCGTCTGCACCGAGCGCCAGTCCATCGCCGCGCTCCAGCGCTGGGCGTAGTCCAGCATGCGAATCAGCGGTTCGGCGACACGGTTGTGCGTCAATGCCCGCTGGGCCGCGAAGTAGTTGCCGCGATAGACCGTCGGAATGACGATGGATTGTTCGCCTCGGCTGACGAGTTCCGCGTTCATCGTGATGCGGGCGATGCGGCCGTTGCCGTCGACGAACGGATGGACTTCCGTCACCAGGAACAGCATGAAGACGGCGCGCTGGAAGGCCGTCTCCAAACTCCGGCAGAGGTCGAAGCCCCGTTCCAGGGTGCCGACCACGTCTTCCGGCAGCACGAACACCGTCGCCCCGGCTTGGTTGGATGCTGGTTTGAACTGGCCCGGCAGCGCGTCCGGACGTTGCCGCAGCACGCTGGCATGGCGACGGCGCAGGATGACAATGCACTCGGCGGCGTCCTTGGGCACGAGGCGCATTTCGTTGACATCGGAAACCAGCCGCCAAACGCCCACGATGTCGTGGGCATCGTCGGGGCGATGCGCGGGGATGCGGCTGCGGAGTACGATATCTGCGGCTTCGCCCACCGCGAACTCCGTGCCTTCGATGAAATTGGAGAAGTAGGCGTCGTAGAACGCCAGCGTGGCGGCCTGTTCGACATCCCGTTCGCCGGCCTGTTGGAGCCCCGGCGGCTCGCGGCGAAGCGCTCGATGCAGGATCTCGAACAGCGCCAGCCGCGGGCGATCGTAGGGTTTGCCGCGACGCCTCGCCCTTGCCGCGGCCGAGGCCAGCTTCGCTTCTCGCGTGCCGGCCAGGGCACCGATGAGGGCGTCGAGCTTTCTCGCTTCCGCCGTTCGGTCGAGGAGGGCCGCCAGGGAGAGCGCTTCGTCGCGCAGCCGATGGACCGCTTCCAGGCCAGCGCGCCGAATCAGATTGTCCAACTGTTCCTCGAGCTCGTGGCGGCAGACCGTGCGCGGCAGCAGGCCGGAGCGCGCCCTGGAGGGCCGCAGGTTGTCCAGATAGACGCGCGCTGTGGAACTCAGGAACAAGCCATCCAGGAACGGGCGATCGGAGGCCACGGGGCCGGCGCCCCGCGCGGGCGCAGGACAATGCCGGGCAGGGCGATGTCGCCGCCGCGACGGGCGACCAGACAGACCGAGCCGTCCGCCGCCGGCGCGTTCTCCAGCGCGGTTCGATCTGCGATCAGCGCACCCGGGAAGTGGCCGGCCACGATGTCCCACAGATTGCGCCGAACGATCACCTCCGGCGCATCGGCGAAGTTCGCGGTGGAGAGGCCAGCTTGCGCAGCCGACCGGCCTTCAGCCGCCGGGAGACCTCGCGGCTGATGGCGGCGGTGGAGACGAACGCCTCCAGCATGTCGTCCACCAGCCGGGCAGGGGATATTTGCGCCATTTAGCGTATCGCCAGTCGCCTGAAACGAGAACAATCCCGATTGAACGAGGGTGATTTGCGAATTATGTGCGATTAAGCGCCCGGTAGAAAGCGGGTCAAACCGCCCAGCCGCTCCAGATGTTGTCCGCGGTGGCAGGCACGTCCTCGCGGAAGTTGCGGGTGTCCACCCACCACTGGAACTTCTCCCCGGGGCCGAACTCGTCGTCGTCGAAGTAGGTGTAGCCGGCGCGTTGGTAGTCGCAGGGCACGATCAGGCGCACGGTGGCGCGATCGTTCTCGGCGGAATAGTTGACTCCGGCGGAGTGCAGCATGCGCGGGTGCCAGAACACCACGTCGCCGGCGTTGCCCGGGAACTCCACCGGTGTGATCTCGCGCAGTACGGCATCCCGGGCCAGCCGGAAACCTTCGCTGCGAGCGGCGGAAATCCGCCCTCCGTGCAGGGTGTCCCAATGCGGATGCAGGCGAAGATGCGAACCCGGCCAGAGGGTGAAGCCGCCGCTGCGGGGGCGAATCTCATGCACCAGCACCATGGCCGATATCTGTGCCGCCATGTAGTCCGCATGAGGACCCAATCGCCCCGGCGCCGAGGGCGGCTTGGGGAACACCGCGTAGATGCCGCGCACCCGCCGTGGCGGCTTGATCGGCGCACCGAGAAAAGCGTAGGCGACGGCGAGCATGTGCGGATGGTTGGCGATGCTTTCCACCAGGAACGGTTCGGTGCCAATGCCGCTAGCGCTTGGCGAGCGCATCTTCCAGTTGCCGTAGGCGAGGCGGCCGACCTGCTCGACATCTTCGTCCGTCCACTGCTCGTGGGGCGAATCCAGCCAGCTCGCCACATCGTCCCGGCGCAGAATGCCGCGCGGGACGTTGTCCCAGAGATAGTCGGCGATGCGGGCGAAGGCGTCGTCATCGTCGATGAGACGGCGCTTGACGAGGAAGCCGTGCTCCTTGAAATGCGCGATTTCGCCAGCCGACAGTTCCGGCCCGGGCTTTGTGCATTCGGGATCGACGAACGGCACCGGCTCGCGCACCACCACATCCTCTGCTGCCGGCTGCCCCGTCGGGTGGCCTATGTTGTACTCGGTGTAGCCCATTGCGTCAGCTCCTCCTGCAGACAGATGGCTGCGAGCGTACCGCCTCGGCCGCTGGCGCGCACCCGGGAGCGGGCGTCGCTCTTCCGGCAGATCGTGGCCCGGCGAGGGCCTGTGTCGTTCGCCGGCGAGCACTACCGGCCCTCGCGGCCGAGCGCACGCATCGCATTCGCCTCGGCGCCGGCGTCGTCTCGCTGCCGTGCCCCCATCCGTTCGTGGCCGCCCCAGGGCTTGGCGCAGTCCTGCGCTTCGGATGCGCAGCCTGCGGAGCGGCGGCTGCCCTCGAAAACAGCGTGACTTGCGGAACCGAGGTCGGTCAAACTCCGTTCAGGCGCATTGCAAGCTGCCTGGTCCGACGCCGCGGCACCGCTTCAACGGGCATTTGCACGGCCGATAGGGTAACTTTCGCGCCTTCGACACACACGCCGCCAACACTCGGACAGACCTATGAAAATCGCACTCCCGGCCAGTCCCTACAACCGCGTGGACCTGTTCGAGGCCGCGGGCTTCGAGGTGGTCCAAGGCCGCATCCGTAGCACCGAGGACTTCATCGAACTCATGCGCGACGCCGACGGCGCCCAAGTAGGCACATTGCCGCTGACCAGCCGCGAGGTGATGGAAGCCTGCCCGAAGCTCAAGGTGGTGAGTCGCATGGGCGTCGGCGTGGACTCCATCGATCTCGACGCCGCGACCGATCTCGGCATCCTGGCCTGCAACGTGCCGGGGGTGAACACCACGGAAGTGGCCGATCACGCGGTGGCCATGCTGCTGTCGCTCGCCCGCCGGCTGCACGACGCCGTCGCCACCACCCGAGCCGGCCAGTGGCGCGACAATCCGCGCCAGACCGGCGTGTACCAACGGGCCGTGCGGCGCATTGCCGGGCATACCGTCGGCATCGTCGGTTTCGGCAATATCGGCCGCGCTTTCGCCACCCGCATCCGCGGCTTCGGCCCTGCCGACATCATCGCCCACGATCCCTATGTGGAGCAGACCACGGCGGACCTCTACGGCGTCAAGCTGGTGCCTTTCGAGGATCTGCTGGCCAGCGCCGACTACATCACCATCCACTGCTCGGCCACCGCCGAGACGCGCCACATGTTCAATTCCAACACCCTAGGCAAGCTGAAGTCCACGGCGCTGCTGGTGAACACCGCACGGGGTCCGATCATCGACGGCGCGGCGCTTGCCTCGGCACTGGAAGCCGGGCAGCTCGAAGCAGCGGCTCTGGACGTGACCGAGATCGAGCCGGTGGAATCCCACGATCCGCTGCTCGGCCTGCCCAACTGCATCGTCACCCCGCACATCGCCGGCTTCTCGCCCACGTTCCTGGAGCAATGCCCGATCCGCCAGGCGGAGAACATCATCCGCGTACTCACCGGCCAAGCGCCCCACGGTCTCGCCAATCCGGAGGCGATCAAGACCATCGCCGTGATGCGGTCCACGGACCCGGGCCGTTGGGCCGGGGTGCCGGACTTCTCCACGGCGCTGGCGGTGTAGGGGGGAGCGGCGATGCGCAAGGTGGCGATCGTCACCGGTGCCGGTACAGGCATCGGCAAGCACGCCGCGCTGGCGCTGCTCGGAGAAGGCTACGCGGTGGCCCTCGCCGGGCGCCGCTTGGAACTCTTGCAGCAGGTGGCCGAGGAATCGGGCGCGGGCGAGCGAGCGCTCCCGGTGCGAACCAACGTGGCCGATGCGGACTCTGTGGCGGCGTTGTTCGCCCGCACCAATGCAGCCTTCGGTCGCCTGGACCTGCTGTTCAACAACGCCGGCACGGGTGCCCCGCCGGTACCGCTCGAAGACCTCGCCTTGGAGCAGTGGCAGCGCGTGGTGGACATCAATCTCACCGGCTCGTTCCTCTGCACCCAGCACGCCATCCGGCTGATGAAGGATCAAGATCCCAAGGGCGGTCGCATCATCAACAACGGCTCCATCTCCGCCCATGTGCCGCGACCCGATTCGGCGCCGTACACGGCCACCAAGCACGCCCTGACGGGCCTTACGCGCTCCACGTTCCTGGATGGCCGGCGGCACAACATCGTCTGCGGCCAGATCGACATCGGCAACGCGCTCACGCCTATGACCTCGCGCATGGGCGCCGGCATGAAGCAGGCCGACGGCAGCGTCAAGCCCGAACCGACCATGGATTTGGAGAACGTCGCCCGCGCCGTGGTCTACATGGACAGCCTGCCGCTCACCGCCAACGTGCCGTTCATCACCGTGATGGCGTCGTCGATGCCGTACATCGGCCGCGGCTGAGGCCGACTCCGTCATCGTAAGGAAGCCGTCGTGACGTCCACCACTTGGCAGCCGATTCAGGACTATGAAACGGATCCAGCGGAACTGGCCGACAGGGAGCTGCCTGCCCTTTCCTGCGTGTGGCTCGAACAGCGCGGTCGTCTCGACGAGGCTGCCAGCGGCATCGTGAGATTCACGGAGCGCCTGAAACGAGAATGGGCGATCGAAACCGGCCTCATCGAGCGACTCTACCACTTGGACAGAGGGATCACGGAACTGCTGATCGAGCGCGGCATCGACGCGGCGTTGATTCCCCACCGTGCCACCGATGATACCGAACAGACGGTTGCCATGATCGGCGATCAGCAGCAAGCGGTGGAGAGCCTGTTCGCGTTCGTCAGGCAGGACAGGCAGATTTCGACGAGCTACGTCAAAGAACTGCATGCGCTGTTTACGCGGCACCAACCGTATGCGGAAGGTCGGGATCAGTTTGGCCAAAAGGGTCGGGTTCCGCTCATTCACGGCGGCTACAAGCAGGCGGTGAACAACCCCACGCGGCCAGATGGAACAGTCCACCTGTATTGCCCACCCGAGCATGTCGCCGCGGAAATGGATCGGCTCATCCAATGGCACCAAAGCCATGTCGATGTCGCGCCGGAAGTGCAAGCCGCTTGGCTGCACCACCGATTCGTGCAGATACACCCGTTCCAGGATGGCAACGGGCGTTTGGCCAGGGCATTGGCGACATTGGTGTTC
Organism: Pseudomonadales bacterium; assembly: GCA_963422285.2. GTDB lineage: Bacteria > Pseudomonadota > Gammaproteobacteria > Pseudomonadales > Azotimanducaceae > VXYL01. The sequence goes on from CAXXJO010000002.1 coordinate 17,559, forward strand.
CTGCGTCAGAGCTGGTTCCCCTTGGTGGTTCGGGACAAGGACAGGGGCCCGTACATCCATGCTCTGGAGCGGGCCGACGGCGGCGACCTGGAACCGCTGGTGGCGTTCTTCTCGAAGCTCCAGAGGCAGGAGTTCATCAAGGCCATCGGCATCGCACGGGACATAGATCGAGCCGTACTCGTCGACGGACGCATCCAGTCCATCCGTCAGCAGCTTGCCCAGCGACGGGATTCTCTGGTGCAGGAGTGGGAGGCGGCGAAGACGACGGCACGACATCTGCACGAGTTTGCCGAGAAACGAATGAGCCAGGTCCGGGACATGTTGAACGAGGCCGTGAATGCCTATCAGCAGGAGTTTTCGTTCCATGTGCGGGATCAGGGAGACTCTGACGAGCACAGCCACTACTACCGCCACCAGATCGTCTCGACGGCGAAGATGCTGGACTATTTCGCAGACACCAGAGGCTACCGATCCTGGGTGCTGCTGACGGCGCGGGACGGCGTTCAAAGCAACATCCTCATTTCGTTTCACGGCATCGGATACGAATTCCAAGGCGTTCTGGTTTGTTCCGGAACCTGGTTTCAACGTGTTCCCACCGACGACGGCAGAGAAACCACTGGCGAGACTGCGCTGTGCGACGAGGTGTTCCAGATCAACTACAAAGAAGATGAGAATGCCGTGCGTCTCCGATTCGAGGAGTGGCTCGAAGGCGTTCTTGCAAAGGGTCTGGCGCTGTGGGAATCCACCATGCTGTAGCTCTGCCGGGACGGAGACTGGATTGCGCAGAGATGTTCCTGTCGAATGCAGGTTCGACCAGGGCGAGGTCGATATCGTCGCTCGGAGGGACTTCTCAAAGAGCGGCATTCAGGATCGGGCTCTGGCAACAAAAGGATTTTTCAATTCGGCTGGCGGCGTCCAGGATGCCGAGGATCAGAGTCGAACCCTGCGTCTCGACGTTCAATTTGCCGGCGGACGCGCCGGACGTGATCGCCGACCTCGATCATGCTTGCGACATGGAGTCCCGCGCCCGGCACCACTGCCAGCAAGAGGCGTCGTCAAGGTTGCCATCACCGCCGTTCGCGCAGTTCTTCCGCCAAGGCGCGCAGGCCGACGCCTTCCACGCCCGGAGCGACCGGGAAGCGATCTTCGCCGGCATGGACGACGAAGGCGCGGCTCGGCTTGAGGTCCGCGCAAGCGACGTGAAAGCCCCGGCTTGCCTTGGCCGTCAGCGAACGCATGATTTCCATCGCCCAAAGTTCGTCGCCGGCGACATGCTCGATGACGAGATCGATCTCCGCCCCTGCGCTGGTGCGGTAGAACGAGGCCAGCGACCCCCACGGCAGCACGGAGAGCAGCGTCTCGACCGCGAAGCCTTCCCAGCTTTGGCCCACCACGGGATGGCCGGCCAGCGCGGCGAGAGAGCCAATGCCCAGCAGCGCATGCACCAGTCCGCTGTCGCGCACGTAGACCTTCGGCGACTTCACCAGCCGCTTGCCGACATTGGCGTGCAGCGGCGGCAGCCGCCGCACGAGGAGCAGATCGACGAGCAGACCGATGTAGCGCGTCACCGACTGCACGCTCGTTTCCAGTGCCCGGGCCAGCGCCGACCCGTTGAGCATCGTCCCCTGGCGGTGGGCGAGCATGGTCCACAGGCGTTCCAGCGTGGTCGCCGGAACGCGCGGGCCGAACATCGCCACGTCGCGTTCGAGATACGTTCTGACGAAATCTCTGCGCCATGCCAGGCTTTGTGCATCGCTGGCGGCGAGGTAGCTGTCCGGAAAGCCGCCGCGCAGCCAGAGCCGTTCCCGGGCGGCGCGCTCGTTCGCCACTTCGAGGGCGGAGAACGGTGCCAAGTCGAGATAGGCGATGCGCCCGGCCAGGGACTCCCCGGATTGGCGCAGCAGATCGATGGAGGCGGATCCCAGGATGAGGAACCTGCCGCTGCCCTTGTTGCGCCGTCGACCCTGGTCGATGACGCCCCGCAGCGTCTGGAACAGTTCCGGCATGCGGTGGATCTCGTCCAGGACGACGAGGCGGTCCTCCATACCGTCCAGGAACAGCACGGGTTCGTCGAGGCGGCTGCGGTGGCCGCTGTCTTCGAGATCCAGGTAGATCGCGTCGAGCCGCCGCCCGATGTCCAAGGCCAGCGTCGTTTTGCCGGCCTGCCGGGGACCGACGAGCGCAACGGCCGCTTGGCGGCTGAGCGCGTTGAAGATGTCGTCCGTTATGATTCTTCGAAGCATATCCTTGCATTTTGTCTAAATCGTGGAAGATTTGCAAGGATAACTATCGTGTCCAGAGGAGTTGAACCTAGCAGAGGTGGCTGTGGCCAAGGATCGCACACGCCCTTTGTGGCGGTGCGGCGGAGCAAGCGTAGGCTTGCCGCCTCGCTCGCGCGGGGAAGTGCGCCGGAAATCCACGGTTCGGACTGCTTCATGCCTTTGTCGTGGATCGCCGCCTGGAGCCAGCGAGAAGTTGCGCCAGCATGTCGCCGTCGAGATCAAGACCACTTTCTCCAGCCAGTGTGCGAAGACGGCATCCCTTGCTGAAGCGGTATCGCCGGCGGGCCATGGCCGTCTACGGCTGCCAAGCGACCGGAGAGAAGCGCCTGATCGACCCGAGGCTGCAGCGGCGATCAAACGAGAGTGCCGAGGAATTTCAGCGCGGGCATGGCTCTTATGCCCTCCGGCGTTCGATAGTCGCGTACTCCGGACAGCGCGATTTGCACGGCGTCGGCGTTGGGGAAGCGTCTCTTCAGGTAGCGCAGCCCGACACCGACTTCCCCGTCTCCGAGTTTGCATTCCACGAGCAGGATGGGCTCGCGGTTTTCGGTAACCACGAAATCCACTTCGCGCCGATCCACATCCCGGAAGAAGCGCAGTTCCAAGTCCAGTCCCAGGGTTTCCTGTCGGAAGTGCAGCCACTTCAGCAGGTGGCAGGCGACGAGATTCTCGAATCGCGCCCCGGCGTTCGATACGACGGACCAGTCGAAGTGATAGTGCTTGCGCTCGTGCTTCACGGCCCGAATGCGCGGTGCGCCAAAAGGTGGAATGCGGAACAGGCCGAACAGGCGTTCGAGCGCATCGAGCCAGGCCGCGGCGGTCTTGTGGGCGACTTGGAGGTCTTCGCGCAGCGCGTTGATGGACAACGGCGAACCGACGAGATCCGGCAGCCTCAGCACCATCTCTTCAAGCCTTCCTATATCTCTGATCCGCGTCAGCGAGGCGACTTCTTCCTCCATCAGCCTGGTGCGGTACTCGCGCGACCAGCGCCGTGCTTCGTTTTCGCTGCCGCTTAGGAACGGCTCCGGGAAGCCGCCCAATCTGAACAGGTCTTGCAGGCCGGCGCGGTTGTCGATGCCCAGTTCCGCTACCGAGAATGGGTGCAAATGCAGCAGATGATAGCGCCCTTGCAGCGAGTCGCCACCGTATCCGAACAGCTCGAGACGTCCGCTTCCGGTTACCAGAATGCGCTGACCAGGCTGCCGGTCGTCGTAAACCCCCTTCAGCAAGCTCCGCCAGCGTGTGTATTTGTGTATCTCGTCGAATACCCAAAGGTCCGCGGCCGGCAGCTCTTGGCGCAAGATGCGCTCTCGGTGGACGTCCACATCCCAATTCAGATAGCCGTCGCGGGCACCGGCAAGGCTCTGCGCCAGCGTCGTTTTGCCCACTTGCCGCGGGCCGGCGATGAAGACCATCTTCCGACGCAGATCGCTCTTCACTTGCGCTGTCAGGTAGCGTGTCGAGATATCCATACCTTGGATGATACGACTGATTTCTACCCTGGGCAAAAAAACTCGCTACTTTTTTTCACCAGGGTAGATAAAACTCGTTGGTTTTCGCGCATCCACGGCACGACGTCAATCTGGACTTGTCCATGCCCTTTGGCTATGGTGGCGAGGCTTAGGAGATGGGCTAGGCCGACTCGAAATCAGGTCTGTCCTTGCGGCACCTAGGGTTCGAAGCCTTGTCTCTCTGCCAGCTATCTCGTACAACGTATTGATTCATATGGAATATCGAGAAATGGTCCGCCTTGCGTATGCAGTGTCGCGCGAGGTCTCTGTGACCGCATCCGCATTCGATGCGCTCCAAGTGGAGATGCATGAACTGATTCGCGTCGCTGCTGCCGAGCTTGCCGTCTTTCTTGCGACTCGCCTGCCCGCCCCGGCTTCCGTCCAGCGGTCGCAGCGATCAAGAAAGACGCCCTCTCCGACATAATGGCCCCGTCCGACACGTCCCGAAACCCCACACTCGATCCGGCCAACGCCGCCGAGCAAACCGCGCCGCCGAGCGGCTCCAAGACGTCCGCCACCACTGCGCAAGCTGCAGCGACGTTGTTCAAGGTCGGCGGTCTCGTCGCGCTGCGCTCCGACCCGGACACCGTCGTGCCAATTATCGGAATCACGGCTGGCGACGCCGAGACCCGCTACCAGGTGTTTCAGGACAATGGGAAGGCCACCTACTACGAGAGCCAGCTACGGCATCCCGAACAGGCCGGAGGGCCGTCCCATCTGAGCGCGGAGGGCTTGCGCGCGTATCTGACCAGCCTGCATCTGCTCTCTCCTTCGACCGCCAATCTCTATTCGCTGCGCTCGGGGCGGGTTCAGTTCGTGCCGTACCAGTACCGTCCCGTCCTGAAGTTGATCCGGGCGGATCGGCCGCGTCTGCTCATCGCCGATGAGGTCGGCGTCGGCAAGACCATCGAGGCCGGCCTGATCATCAAGGAGCTGCGGGCGCGCATGGACGTTGCTTCGGTGCTGGTCATCTGTCCCAAGGCGCTGGTCGCCGAGCGCAAATGGCACCTGGAGATGAAGCGCTTCGACGAGCAGTTCACGGCGCTCGACGGTCCGACACTGCGCCATTGCCTGCGGGAGACCCACCTCGACGGTGAATGGCCGGATCGGTACGCCAAGGCGATCGTTCCGTTCTCCCTGTTCGATTCGAACCTGCTCTTCGGCAAGGAGGGGAGAGGATCGCGGACCGGCGAAGGGCTGCTCGCCCTGGATCCGCCGCCGAAGTTCGATCTCGTAATCGTCGATGAAGCGCACCACATTCGCAACGCGGACACCTATCTCCACCAGGCGGTGCGCTATTTCTGCGACAACGCCCAGGCCGCGGTCCTTCTCACCGCCACGCCGGTGCAGTTGGGCAGCCAGGACCTCTTCACCCTGCTGAACGTTCTGCGCCCGGACCTCGTGATCGACCGTCCGAGCTTCGAGCAGATGGCCGCGCCCAACGCCTTTATCAACGAGGCCGTGGGCCATTGCCGCGCCGCTGGAAACGACTGGCAGACCGACACCCGCGCCTGCCTGGGCCGGGCCGCGCAGACCGAGTGGGGCCGCCTTTTTCTGCGGGAATCGCCGGCGTTTCAGGACATTCATGATCGATTGGCCGAAGAGCGCATCGAAGACGCCGACCGCATCCACATCATCCGCTCGCTGGAGAATCTCTACACCTTCAGCCCGATGATCAACCGAACGCGCCGCCGGGATATCGGGGAATTTACGACCCGCCGGCCGGAAACGCTGACGGTCGCGTTCACGCCCGCCCAGCGCCGGCTGCACGACGGCCTGCTCGATGTCGTCGGCCGCATCCTGGCGCAGGCCCACGGCGAGCAGAACGTCAAGTTCATGATGACCACGATCCGTCGCCAGGCGGCGAGCTGCCTCTACGGCCTGTCCCCCCTGCTGCGCGACCTGCTCGCCGGCAAGCTCGACAGCCTTGAAGCGATGGACGGGGACAACGGCGAGGGCAAGGCCGACCCGGTGTTCCTCGACGAAGTGCGGGCCGATATCGAGGCGCTCCTGGAGCAGGCCGGCGCTCTCGACCCCCTCGACCCCAAGGTGCGGGCCTTCGTCAAGGTCCTGCAGGGCAAGGACCGGATGACCAACAACAAGGCGCTGGCCTTCAGCACCTTCCGGCATACGCTGGCCTATATCGAGAGGCACGTTGCGGACGCGGGATTGCGCTACGGGCTCGTGCATGGCGGTGTGGCGGACGATGAGCGCGCCGAGTTGCGCCGCCGCTTCGCCTTACCGAAAGACCATCCGGAGGCGCTCGACGTCCTGCTGTCCTCGGAGGTCGGTAGCGAAGGCCTCGACTTCCAGTTCTGCGACCTGCTCATCAACTACGACCTGCCGTGGAACCCCATGCGCATCGAACAGCGCATCGGGCGCATCGACCGCTACGGCCAGCCGAGCGAAAGCGTCGCCATCGTCAACCTGGTGACGCCCGGCACGGTGGACGCGGACATCTACGAACGTTGCCTGTGGCGCATCGGCGTGTTCCACCATGCGGTCGGCGGCAGCGAGGACATTCTCGGCGCGATCACGCGCGAGATTCACGATGTCGCTGACAGCTTCACGCTGACGCCGGAACAGCGTGCCGAACGACTCCAACAGCTCGGCGACAACAAGATCCGCCAAGTTCAGGAAGAAACGGCGCTTGAGGAGAGGCAGGCCGATCTGTTCGGCCTGACGGTTCCTAACCAGTCCTGGCGCGAGGAGATCGCGGAGGCCGAGAGCTTCTGGCTGTCGCCGGAGGCGCTGCAACGGTGTGTTGCCTCCTATCTGTCGAGCGCAGCGGAGACCGACGGCGGTTTTCTGCTTGGGGAGAAACCGCTGAAAACGCTGCGGCTCGGTCAGAAGATGCGGACCAGGCTGCTCGACGACTTCCGCCGACTGCCTCGTTCGACGGACCCGGTCGCCCGGCACTGGGAGAAGTGGCTCAAGGGCGCCGACCCGTTGCTGCCGGTCACGTTCGACCAGGAAACCGCTGCGGCCGAACCGAAAGCCGTCCATCTCCATGTCCTGCATCCCCTGGTCCGGCAGGCGGCGTGGCACTTGGAGTGCACCGAGACAGTGCAGGTGAGTCTGATCGCTTCAAGCGAAGCCGTCCCGCCGGGCGAATACCCGATCGCCCTCTACCGGTGGCGCAAGGTCGGAATACGGGCTGATGACACGCTGGTGGCCGTCGCCTCCGACCCGAATCTGGACGGCGCCGTAATAACCCTGTTGGAGACTGCCACCGACGCGCCCGCCAGTCCCCCGCCCGACGAGGGCGCGACCGACCCGCTCGACAAGCGACATCACCATGAATGGCGCTCTGCGCGCGCAAAACATATGGCGGAGAACCGGGAACTCGTGCAGCATCGCCTTCAGAGCCTGAACATCAGCCATCAAGCCCGATGCAAGCTGCTGGAGGATCAGATTGGCCGCGCAACGGACGAGCGGATTCATCGCATGAGGGAAGCCGAGCTGGCGCGCGCCAATTATGACTACGAATGGCGAGTTGCCGACTTGGAGAAGTTGGAGAAAAGCGCCGACATCCACGGCAACTTAGTAGTGCTCGGGGTGCTTCATATCGTGCCCGTCAGCGCGAGCACGAAGGAGACATCTGAGCAATGACCTGTGACTACGAGGCAATCCGTCGAGAAAATATCAAGGAATATGGCGAGGGTATCGGCCGGTTCGGCAAGCGCTGGCTGGTGGGTGGCTACGCTGAGCGGACACATTTCATTTTCGAGTTGTTGCAAAATGCAGAAGACGCTCTCGCCCGTCGCAATGATTATTCACAGTGTCGAACCGTATACTTTGACCTTTGCGAGACCTCCCTTCGCGTAAGCCACTATGGAGCACCGTTCAATGAAGCCGACGTCAAGGGAATTTGTGGTATAGACGAAAGTACCAAGGAATTCAACGAGATTGGTCGCTTTGGAGTCGGGTTCAAATCAGTATATGCATTCACGGATCGGCCGAAAATACATTCGGGCTCCGAGGATTTCGCCATTGAAGAATTCGTCAGGCCGGTGGCATCAGGACGAATTGAGCGTCAGGACGACGAAACCGTCATCCTGATTCCATTCAAACCCACGGACAATTCTGCATGTGAGAAAATTACTGATGGGCTTGAACGACTTGGTGGATTCGGATTCCTGTTTCTGCGCCATACCAACGAGATTTCATGGAGAGTAGAGGATGGTCCGTCGGGGCAGTACCTGCGTGATTCGAAAGAACTTAACCGTGGTGTTCGACGAGTGACGATCGTCGGTCAGCAGGATCGAAAAAGCGATGTTGATGAGGAATGGCTGGTGTTCTCACGTTCTATCCAAACAGAAGGCGGAGGTCATTCCAGACCGATAGAGATTGCTTTTTTGTGCATCCAGGACGAACAATCCGGCTCACAATATATCCATCGCATAAACCGATCTCCTCTTTTTGTGTTCTTTCCAACTGATGTTGAGACCCATCTTGGCTTTCTTATTCAGGGTCCGTATATCACAACGCCAAGCAGGGACAACATCGCTAGAGACGAAGACTGGAACAAATATCTTGTGAAGCAAACAGCATTGCTTCTCAGAGATTCTCTTCTTTGGCTGCGAGATCATGACTATCTCGATACGGAAGCGCTGCGATGTCTGCCGCTCGATCCGTCCAGATTCGGCGACACCAGCATGTTTTACCCATTATTTGAATGTACCAAGGAGGCTTTTACTTCCGATCACCTTCTGCCGCGTTTCGACGGGGGCTATATAGCGGCCTCACATGCACTGCTCGGACGCACACAGGAGCTGCGGGAGCTCTTCAGCTCCACGCAACTCGGTGTACTCTACGGCGAGGATCGCGAAATGGCTTGGTTGACCGACGACATTACGCAGGATCGCACACCCGAAGTCCGCAACTATGTAACGAATGAATTGGATGTCGAAGAAATTGTTCCCAACGATATCGTTCGCCGGCTGAATACCCGATTTCTAGAAGTACAGTCTGATGACTGGATACAGAAGCTTTACGAGTTTCTCGGAGGACAACGGGCGTTACATTTTCAAGGGTGGTTCTCCAGGCTCCCTTGGGTCAGGTTGAAGAATGGAAAACACGTACCTGCCAAAAACGGCGACAGTCTCTTGGCGTTCCTGCCAACGGAAGATGAAACGGATTTCCCAACGGTACGCAGTTCAGTTTGCGAAACCAAGCCTGCGCGTGAGTTCCTTGTGTCATTAGGATTGAAGGAGCCTGACTTGGTAGACGACGTCATTGAGCACATCATCCCAACATACTTCGGCGATAGAATTGATGTTGACGATGAAAAATATCAATCCGATATAGGTAGGATTTTGAAAGCAATAGACACTGATTCGAGTAATCAGCTCCGCAGACTTTTAGAATGCCTCAAGAATTCCAAATTTGTCAGGTCAGTCGATGCCGGAAACGATTCGAGGCTATACGAGAAGCCGACCGATGTATATTTGGCCAAGGAAAGCCTGAAAGTTCTGTTCAGCGGAGTTGCAGGTATTCTTTTCGTCGATGACTCTTGTACTTGTCCAAGCGGACAGGCAATTAGTGCCTTACTTGAAAGGTGCGGTGCCGTGCGGCATCTGCGTCCAATAAAACGGGACAATACACTTTCGTATGAAGAACGAAGCAGCCTTCGAGAAAAAGCAGGGCACCCTGAAACATCAGGTCGGAGCGACGAAGTGGATGATCGGACGCTGAAGGGATTGAATGATATTCTGGACAAAAAATTGCCAACTCTCGACTTGCAAAAGAAGAAGGATGTTGCTTGTTTGCTGTGGAATGAGCTTGCGTATTTGGTAGAACGGCGCGGGGAAAAAATTTTCAGCGGCGATTATACCTGGACCCACTACGGAAACTGTCACCAGACATTTGATGCCGCTTTCGTGCGATACTTGAACGCCACTTGTTGGGTGCCGGATAAGAACGGTCAGTTACACCGTCCTGACAGTGTTTTGTTCGAATCGCTTGGCTGGAAACCACACCCGTTTCTTCAGACGAAAATAAAATTCAAGCCACCAGCCATAGAAACTCTAGCGCGGGAGGCAGGCCTCGATCCTAGGATGCTTGATTTTCTCAAGATGCACCAGATAACAAATTTGTCTGAGCTTCAGAAGCGAATTGGATTAGAAAACGAAACCGACTTACCCGATCGCCAACCAAGCGACCCTGTACAACGCTCTGAGAAGGTCCAACAACAGGCCGCGGTTGCGCCGGATAGGACCACCGAGGAACGTACTCGCTCGGTGTCGGTTAACAGAGAAGGTGTCAAAAAGGAAGCCAAGGTTTACTTAACTGATCAATACACCAGAGAAGATGGTGTAATGCTCTGCCAAATATGCAAGATGGCGCTACCCTTCAAGCTTGCCGGTGGAAACTACTACTTCGAGGCCGTGGAGTTTCTCAAAGACCTGGAGAAACACCACCATCAGAACTACCTCGCCCTATGCCCGAATCATGCGGTGATGTTCGTGCACCCCAATGATTCGACGGACGAGATGAAGAGCAGGTTCCTGGCCCTGGATGGCAGCGAATTGGAGTTGACGCTCGCCGATCAGTCAGTGAGCGTATACCTTACTGACACGCACATCGCAGACCTCAGGGCGGTAATCGAAGTCGACGATGCGGAGTAAGCACATTCTCAGCTGGAATGGCTTCGGCGTGCCTTGACATCGAAATCGAGAGCCACTATCGAGGACCGCTTCGGCAGTCCTGTGGCACCGCGTGAGTGGTTCCTGGCGCCTCTCCACACAATCACGATGCGGCCGGGAAGACTCGGGACGGAACAACCATCACTAGGTACGTCTACGATACCAACTCGGCTTCCCTCGTTGCGAGGCAGCGATGCCTAGCCGTTGCGCTCGCGAATTCTGTCTTCGTGCTAACCACAGCCCGGCGACGCGTGAATGATCGCTCCCGAGCCCCAAATGCGTTGCGTCCTGCGATATGATGGATATGAAGGAACACAAGCTTACGGAGACGGGTATCCCCGACATGCTGATCGACCGGAACTCCGACATCCTTGGAGGGACGCCCGTGTTCGCGGGAACGCGGGTTCCCGTGCGTATCCTGATGGAGCACCTGGAAGCAGGGGATCGACTCGACGATTTCCTGGCCGACTATCCCACCGTGACCCGGAGTCAGGCCGTCGCGGTGCTGGAACGTGCGACGACTATGCTGATGACCGACATAGACGAAGCTGCTGCTTGACGAATCGGTGCCAAGGCGCCTCGCCTTGTTTTTCCCCGAATCGTACAGGTTGCGCACAGTTCAGAAATGGGTTGGGCGGGTACCGGAAACGGCGTCTTGCTCTCCCTTGCCGCAGACCACGGCTTCGGCGCGCTTGTCACGGTCGATCGAGGCATCGAGCATCAGCAGAATGTAAGCGGCCTGCCAATCCCGGTTGTCATCCTGCTCGCCGTGCGCAATCGTCTGGCGGAATTGCAGCCGCTGGTGTCCGGAGTGGTGGCCCTGCTGTCGGGAGACCTGCAAAGACGGGTCTATCGTTTCCCTAGCTCTCGAATCCTGTTGTCTTCCAGGTCGCTGTGGGCAACGGCATTCGACTCGTCTCCATGTCGCCGTCCATTGGCGGCCATTGTGCGATGATGGCAGATGCCTATGGCCGAACCCTTCAGCCTCTGCCCCCATCTTCCCACGCTCGACGCGGTTTGCCGGACGAGCCAACGGCGGCGCCTTGGGGCAAGATGCCGCCGGTCAGCCGCTGTCCGTCGCTTCGATCGTGCCGAGATCGTCATGTTTTCGGCTCTGGACAAAGGAGCGGTGCTCCACATGTGGTGGCCTGTGCAGCCGCGTGGCTAGCTCAAGTTCGAACCGAGACGCTACCCGCATGCGAAGGGCGAACGTGGCAGCGTCGAACGGCGCGAGTGTCGCTCGCTCAGGTACGGCAAACGCGCCATGACGGCCGCCGCGCCCGTCTCGCCAGGGTGCGTTCATCGCGGCGTACCGCTCGTCGCGCTCATGCGCCCGGCGACGCATTCCATCCGACAGTACCGCCAAAGCCTTCTCCTCCGCTATCGAGTAGCATTGGGCACTCGACCGCCACGACTGGAGGAGCAAGCCCATGAAATCACCCATCTGCGACATGCTCGGCATCGACTTTCCGCTGGTCGCCTTCACCCATTGCCGGGACGTAGTGGTAGAGGTGTCCAAGGCCGGAGGCATGGGTGTGCTGGGCGCCGCTGGCTACACCGCCGAGACGCTGGAGACCGAGCTGAACTGGATCGACGAGCATATCGACGGCAAGCCCTATGGCGTCGATCTGATCGCGCCGACCAGCATGGCCACCACCGACGACACCACGCCGCAGCAGACCCTGGACATGGTGCCGGACGAGCATCGGGATTTCGCCCGCAACATTCTGGCGCAGCACGACATCGACACTGGCAACCTGTATCGCGACCAGGCCGGCGGAGGCGGCGGCTTTCTCACCAAGGGGCGAGCCGCCAACATCATCGACGTTGCCTTTGCCCACCCCATCAAGTTGATCGCCAACGCCTTGGGCGTGCCGCCGCGCTACATGATCGAGCGCGGCAAGGCCAGCGGGGTGGTGGTGGCGGCGCTGGTGGGGGCCCGGGAGCATGCCGTCAAGCAGGTGGAAGCAGGCGTGGACGTGCTGGTGGTGGCTGGCACGGAAGCTGGCGGACACTGCGGCGAGGTCTCGACCATGGTGCTGGTGCCGGAAGTGCTGCAAGCCATCGAAGGACGCGATGCGCCGGTGCTGGCCGCCGGCGGCATCGTCACCGGCCGGCAGATGGCGGCCTGCATGGCGATGGGGGCTGCTGGCGCCTGGACCGGCTCCATGTGGCTGACCACCGCGGAGGCGGAGACCTCGCCGGTCATCAAGGAGAAGTACGTTCAGGCCAGCTCGCGCCAGACCGTGCGCTCGCAAGCGCGCACCGGCAAGTACTCGCGCCAGCTGCGCTCGCCGTGGACGGACGCCTGGGAGTCCGAAGAGGCACCGACGCCGCTGCCCATGCCGCTGCAATCCCTGGTTAGCGAACCCGCCCTCGGCAAGGTGGCCAAGCTCGCGGAAGGCGGCCACGAAGGCGCTCGACAACTGGCCACCTCGTTCGTCGGCCAAGGCGTCGGCCTGATGAACTCGATCCAGACGACCAGGCAGGTGGTCTACGAGTTCATGGACGACTTCGTGCAAGCCAGCGAGCGGCTGGCGGCGGCGGTAGGGGAGGACTGACCGGGGCGGAATGTTCGCCATCTCGCCGGCGAGGTTCTTCAGCAGCGAGCAGGCGAGGGCAGGGCAGCCTGTCCGCAGCAGTGGCATTGGCAGGCGACCCGCCCGGCGGCTCTGGTCGAACTGCAGGCATCACGCCGCGCCTGCTCGTCGATACACCAGGGCGTTCCCTTCCTTGCCGCAGATCTCGCTCACCCCCGCCTCTCGCAAGCAGTACGCCGCCTGTTGTCCCAGACGCCGCGACGATGCCATTGCCGCCGCCAGATCGCGAGTAGTGAACGGCTCCGGCAGCTGCGCATCGAGCATGGCGAACAAATCCCGCATGGATTCGATGGTATGGGTCTCCACCACCTCCAGCAGCCGTCGATCCACCGTGCTCCAACCGCCTCTCCGCCATCGTCGGCGTCCTGCCGTCGGAACGCGGATGGCTTCCTCGACGGTCATCACTACTTCCAGCGTCAGGCGCGGATGCTCCAGCAGCGGCGCGATGCTGGTGAGCACGCCGAACACATGCAGCGCGCAGCCGTGCCGCGGAGACTTGCGACGGGTGGTGGGCGCTTCCGCCTCGTCCGTCACCTTGACGATGTAGCGGTCTCTGGCGATGGGATGGACCAGAGTGACCGGGTGGCGTTCGAGCAGCCGCGGCAGCTTTTTCTTCAGCGGCCAGAACGTGCCGGTGTGGATCTCGACGATGCGTTCGCCGATCATGACGTCGGCTACAAAGCCGTCCACGGACTGCTCCATCGCGCCGCCGCCGTTGGCGTAGCGCTCCTTCAGCGCTCGATGCAGCGACCGTTCGTTCAGTTCGCCAATGGCTGCGGCCTTCGGCACCGGCCAAGCCCTCTGCTCTCGTCAATGCACTCCGTATACTCGCGCTGCGTTGTCGTGCAGCACCTTGGCCAGGGTCGCCTCCGGCAGTGTGCCCAGGGCGTTCGCCGCGTACTCTCGGGGCGGCAAGGCCGGGGTTGCCGGGCCGGGGGACATGGAGGTGGGGTGGGGGAAGTCCGTCTCGTAGAGAATATTGTCCGGGTAGAGGGCAAGCGCCGGGCCGATCATGTCCCGCTCGAACCAGAAGCAGGCGTATATCTGTCGGCGGAAGTACTCGCTGGGCAGCAGGCCGTACTGTGGATGCTCCTTGGCTACGCCGCCATTGCGCCACTGCCAGTCGAAGGCTTCGAGCAGCGACGGAATCCAGCCAGCGCCGCTTTCCACGGAGACGAAGTCGAGTCTCGGAAAGCGATGGCAGATGCCGCCGAAGATGAGTTCGGCGAGGCCCTTGCCGTTCTCGATGAACGACAGCGACGATAGGCGGGCGAAGTTGGCCTTGGTGCCGATGCCGCCGCGGTCCTTGGCCAAGCCGGAGAGATCCTGGCCGCCGATGTGGAAGCTGAAGGGTAGTCCCGCCTGCTCGGCCGCGGCCCAAAGCGGATGCCAATGCCTGTGGCCAAGAGCCGGCGCTTTGAAGTCGTGGGGCTGGCTGGGAAACAGCACCGCCTTGTGGCCGTTGCTGGCGCGACGTTCGAGTTCCTGGATGCTGGCGTCCAGATCCCAGAACGGCAGCGCCATCACCGGCACCAGGCGCTTGGCGTCGGCGCTGGACCAGTCGATGAGGAAGTCGTTGTAGGCGCGGACGCATTCCATCATCAGCTCGGGTTCATTCAGTCGCAGAAACGTATGAGAGCCGAAACCGCCGACATTGGGATAGAGAATCTGCGCGTAGATGCCGAGGCTGTCCATGTGCGCCAAGCGGGCGGCGGGGATGTCGTCGTAGGTAGCGGGATGCTCCGGCACCGTGCCGTCGAAACCGACCATGGAGACGAAGCCCGGCTTGAACGCCACGTCGTCGCCGATCACCCAAGCGTCCTCGCCGTCGCGACGCTCGATATGCGGCAACCGATCGCCCCATTTGCGGGCCAACCGGGAAATCCAGACGTCCGGCTGCTCGGTAAGATGCGTGTCCGCGTCGATGACGCGGTAGCGGTCGAACAGATCGGTCATGGCAAATCCCTCCTTTCGTCGCCATCATAGGACAGAGGCAAGGACAGGGGGTACATCCATGCTGAGCGCCGAAGACAACGCCACGCTTACCCGTACCGGGCCGGGCACGCCTATGGGCGACGTGTTCCGCAGCTACTGGCTGCCAGCGCTGCTGTCCCGCGAACTGCCGGCGCCGGACTGCCCGCCGTTGCGCGTCACTCTGCTGGGCGAGGACTTCATCGCCTTCCGCGATTCGCGCGGCAAGGTCGGCCTCGTCGAGCCGCGTTGCCCCCATCGCGGCGCCAGCCTGTTCTTCGTCCGCGTTGAGGAGTGTGGTCTGCGCTGCGCCTACCACGGCTGGAAGTTCGATGCCGCCGGCCGCTGCGTGGAGATCCCCACGGTCGCTGCGGACGTCGCCGAGCGGCTGAAGCCCCGGGCCCGAATCCGAGCGCTGGAAACCGCAGAGGCAGGCGACATCGTGTGGGCGTGGTTCGGGCCGGAAGGGCCGGAAGAGGAAGAGAAGGCGCCGCCGTTGCCGGATTTCGAGTTCGCCGCGGTGCCGCCGGAGCATCGCTTCGTGTCGAAGAAGCTGCAGCAGTGCAATTGGGCCCAGGCCTGCGAAGGCGGACTGGACACCGCGCACTTCTCCTACCTGCACGCCGGCATGAACAACGGCGAGAAGGTGGGCCTGCACGAAGTGGGGCCGGAGCGCCGACCTCCTGGCGACAACGAACCGCTGCGGCTGGCGCGGTTCCGCTGGATGATCGAAGACGGCGCTCCCCGCTTCGCGGTGCTGCGCCACGCCGCCGGCCTGCTGCTGTGCGCTGCTCGCAATGCCGGCGACGAGCGGCTGTACTGGCGCATGACGCAGTTCCTGATGCCCAATCATTCGCTGGTGCCGGGCAACTTTCCCGAAGACACCAGCCTCGCCAACACCTGGATGCCCGTCGACGACGCCTCCTGCTGGATCTTCTGCTACGCTTGGCATCCCGATCGGCCCATCGGCGAGAGGGAGCGGGCGCGCCTAGCCGCCGGCGCGGGCATTTTCGCCGAAGTAGACGAGCGCCACGTGCCGCTGCGGCGCCGCGAGAACGACTACCTGCTGGACCGCGACCACCAGCGAGCGCACAGCTTCACCGGCATCGTCGGCATCTCCGAGCAGGACCAGGCCATCGCCGACAGCCAAGGCCTGATCGCCGACCGCACTCGGGAACTGCTCTGCCAGACGGATCTGGGCATCGTGCGCTTCCGCGAAGCCGTGCTGCAAGCGGCCGTGGCGGTGGCCGCCGGCCGCGCCCCGCTGGGCGCGGACCGCCCGCAGGCGTACCGGGTGCGCTCCGGCGACGCGGTGGCCCCACGAGCAGCCGACTTGGCGGATGTGGTCCGCGAGCGCTTCGGCGAGCGGTGGGGCTTGCCCATAGCTCGGCCTCGTAGTTCGGCCCTATAGCTCGGCATAGTGGCTTAGAATGAGTGGCATAGAACCACGCTCGCGATCGCAGAGGACGCTATGCAGTTGAGCATCACTGGACGCCATATCGAAGTCACCGACGCCTTGAGGAACTACGTCACCAGCAAGATTTCCCGCCTGGAACGGCACTACGACCACATCACCAACGTGCAGGTGGTGCTGGCAGTGAACAAGAGCGTGCAGACCGCGGAGGCGATCATCCACGCCGGCCACGGCCAGGAGATCTTCGCCGATGCCGGATGCACCGATCTCTACGCCGCCATCGATGCGCTGTCTGCCAAACTCGACCGGCAACTCATTCGCCACAAGGAAAAGCTCGCCGACCACCGCGCCTGAGCTGCCCGCACGTCACAGTGATCGATTTTCGTCAAATTCTGGTGCCGGCCTGCACCCGGGTAGGCGTCGTCGCCCAGTCGAAGAAGGCGGCGTTGGAGGAAGCTAGCGAGTTGCTTGCCGCCCACTTTGCGGAAATCGATCCGCGACGGCTGCTCGAGGGACTGCTGAGTCGAGAACGGCTCGGCTCCACCGGCCTCGGCGAGGGCGTAGCCATCCCGCACTGCCGCTTTGAGGATTGCCGGACGCCGGCGGCGGCGTTCCTCAAGACCTGCGCGGCCATCGACTTCGACGCTCCGGACGACCAGGCCGTGGACCTGCTGTTCGTGCTGGCCGTGCCCTTGCACGAGCAGCGCATCCACCTGCAAATCCTTGGTACCCTGGCACGGGTCTTTGACGATCCCGGCAATCTGGCGGCCTTGCGCCGCGCCGCCAAGGACCGCGAGCTGTTCGACGCGCTGCACCGCCAGCTCGCCATGACGCAGCAGGAATGAGAGACCAGCGGATGCAACTCTCTATCTGCGGCTATCTGCGGCGCTCGGTTCGAATCCGGCGGCAACGCCGCGTTTCGTGTTAGGAAGAACGCCGGCTGCGGCCCCGGCGGCGAGCCGTCGGGAACGGCATTGAGGGCGCTGTCGGCATGAGAACAGGGGCCATCGAAATCGTCAACAAGCTCGGCCTCCATGCCCGGGCCGCGTCGAGACTGGTGCATGCGACCAAGTCGTTCGCTGCCCGGATCGAGTTGCAGCGTCCGGGGGGTGATGCGGTGGACGCCAAGAGCATCATGGCGGTGCTGATGCTGGAAGCCGTCTGCGGCACCACTCTCGAACTTCGCGTCAGCGGCCGCGACGAGGACGAAGCCTTCGCCGCGGTGCAGGCACTGGTCGCGGACCGATTCGGGGAGGGGGAGTAGCGCCAGCTGGGCGCGGCCTGGAAGTCCGTCGCGGGCATGGGGCGAAGCCGCTCATTGAAGTGCCGTTGCTGCGTCCTGTTTGCGGATGGACTAAGGACGTGCGCCTGAAGACCGCGCATTGCGGATGCGTATCTCTTCCACGCCAGCGAAGTCCGCGAGGGAGCGCAGCGCTGGCTGGATCTTTGGCAGTTCCAGACGCAGTCGGGTAGCCCAGGAGGCGCCGGCGACGTCGATGGTCAGCCGTCCGCCGCGGATGTCGGCGACGTGGCAGTGCGGAGCGATGGCTGCCGGCACCAGAGCCCGAAGCTGTTCGGTCCAGGTCTGCCGGACGGCGGCGCGCCGGACGAGGCGCTCGAGCGGGTTTCGCGGGCGGTGACGCTCGGCGAGAATATCCTCGATCTTCTGCACGTCTCTGGCGCCTGTACCGCCTGTGCGCTGCTGGTCTTTCCTCATGCGCCGTTCGACATCGGTTCAATCTGCCGGGACGCACCATACCAGCCCGCCTTGGTTGCAGTCGACTGGCCGTCTTGTTGCTGGGCGAAGGACGTATCCTTCATCGCTGGCTCGGCGTGGCGATCCGCCGACACTGCTTGAATGTCCCAAACGTCCTGAGTCCGCAAACGACCTCGGTCTCATCCGAGAGTCAGAGCGCAATAGCACCACCTTGAAACCAGCGACTGTGGCCCCCACTTCGGGTTAGAGCATCCTGCGGGTGCTGCTGCCCCAGCACTAATAGGAGACTTGACATGAGTAAGAACCGAAACCGCACCGTTTACCGTCGTCCTGACGGTAACGGGCCAACAAACGCAATGATTCGAATCGTGCCTCAAGCCTGCACAGCACACAGAGAGATACACATGACAAGGCCAGAGGCATGCTTCGAAGACAAGGCGGTGGCGAACTTGCGACAACGGGGCGCAATGGGCGATTCAGGAGCAAGGACACTATCCCTCCCGGTCACGATCCTTTGCCCCCGAAAGACACCGAGCACTAGCCCTTGATCTCCGTGGATAGTTGTCAAGAAAGGGTCGTAGCTGAGCAATGGCTGGCATGTCCACCCAAGTTCGGTATGGCGAGAGATCGAGAACCAAGCCCATCTTGACCACGCCGGCCACCGCAGTGGCGGAACCTGGCATCGGGCCAACTGCCCTCGCAGGATGACATCCGCCGCCAGCATGCCGTCGTGTCGATAGTGGCCTCGAACCGTGGACGCTCATTTCTATAAGGGATCAGACCCTGGTGCGCCATGACGAATTTCCTACACACGTCATGGTTGGTCGTCGTTTCGCGCCGCGTCGGGCAAGGAGTAGAATTGACCTTTGTCAGCGCCGTTGGCGTGGTTGGATAGGCGTTCAGCATGATAGCGAGCATCGTCCGCAAGGCATTCGGCACCCGCAACGCCCGCGAGCTGAAGCGCATGGGGCGGATCGTGGATGGCATCAACGCTCTCGAAGATTCCATGATGGCTCTTGCGGACGACCAGCTCGCGGCCAAGACGCAGGAATTCCGGCAGCGGCTCGCTGCCGGCGAAACCCTCGACCGCCTGCTGCCCGAAGCCTTCGCCGCGGTGCGCGAGGCATCGCGCCGCAATCGCGGCGAGCGCCACTACGACGTGCAGCTCGTCGGCGGCATCACCCTGCACGAGGGCAAGATCCCCGAGATGCGCACCGGCGAGGGCAAGACCCTGGTGGCCACCCTGCCGTGCTATCTCAACGCGCTGTCCGGCGACGCCGTGCACGTGGTCACCGTCAACGACTACCTGGCGCGTCGCGACGCGGCCTGGATGGGGCCCATCTTCGATGCCCTGGGCATGACCGTCGGCGTCTTGCAGTCGCATCAGGAACGCGACGCCAAGGTCGCCGCCTACCGCGCCGACGTGACCTACGGCACCAACAGCGAGTTCGGCTTCGACTACCTGCGCGACAACATGGCGTTCACGCCGGCGGATCGCGTCCAGCGCTCGCTGGCTTTCGCCATCGTCGACGAGGTGGACTCCATCCTCATCGACGAGGCGCGCACACCGCTCATCATCTCCGGCCCCGCCGACGAAAGCACGGACCTCTACCTCAAGATCGACCGGCTGGCCCCGAAGCTGATGCGCCAGGACAAGATCGAGACCGGTCTGCCGGCGGTGCTGGCCGGCAACGAGCCGGAGCCCGAGGAAACCGGCGACTTCTTCGTGGACGAGAAGAACCGTCAGGTGGAGCTCACCGAGCGCGGCCACGAGCTGGTGGAGAACGAGCTCAAGCGCATGGGCCTGCTCGATCCCGGCGCCAGCCTCTACGCCGCGGTCAACCTGGGCCTGCTGCACCACGTCCACGCCGCCTTGCGGGCGCACTTCCTGTTCCAGCGCGACGTCCACTACATGGTGCAGGGCGGAGAGGTCGTCATCGTCGACGAGCACACCGGCCGTGCCATGCCGGGCCGGCGCTGGGCCGACGGCCTCCATCAGGCGGTAGAGGCCAAGGAGCGCGTACCTATCCGCAACGAGACCCAGACCCTGGCGTCCACTACCTTGCAGAACTACTTCCGCCTCTACGACAAGCTCGCCGGCATGACCGGCACCGCTGACACCGAGGCCATGGAGTTCAAGCAGATATACGGCTTGGAGGTAATGATCATCCCCACCCACAAGCCCATGATCCGCGACGATCGCAACGATCTCGTCTACATGACCGTGGACGAGAAGTACGACGCCATCGTCGCCGAGATCGAGGAGGTCACGGCCAACGGCCAGCCGGTGCTGGTGGGCACTGCGTCCATCGAATCCTCGGAGCGGCTGTCCGGGGAGCTCGACCGTCGCAAGATCAAGCACAGCGTCCTGAACGCCAAGCAGCACGAGCGCGAGGCCGAGATCGTCGCCCAGGCCGGCCGCCCCGGCGTGGTCACCATCGCCACCAACATGGCGGGCCGAGGCACCGACATCGTCCTCGGCGGCAACTGGGAAGCCGAGGTCGCCGCACTGGGCGACGATCCGGATCCGCACCAGGTCGACAAGATCAAGACGGACTGGCAGCAGCGCCATCAGGCGGTGTTGGATGCCGGCGGCTTGCACATCGTCGGCACCGAGCGCCACGAATCACGACGCATCGACAACCAGCTGCGCGGTCGCGCCGGCCGCCAGGGCGATCCGGGCTCGTCGCGCTTCTTCCTCTCCATGGAAGACAACCTGATGCGCATCTTCACCTCGGAGCGGGTGCGCAACTTCATGCAGTCCCTGGGCATAGAGAAGGGCGAGGCCATCGAGCACGGCATGGTGAATCGTTCCATCGAGAAGGCCCAGCGGCGGGTGGAGGGACAGAACTTCGACGCCCGCAAGAACCTGTTGGAGTTCGACGACGTGGCCAACGACCAGCGCCACTACGTCTACCGACAGCGCAACGAGCTGATGGAAGAGGACGACATCTCCGAGGCCATCGACGAGATGCGCGCGGAGGTGGTGGACGGCCTGATCAGCGAGTACATACCGCCCCAGAGCATCGAGGATCAGTGGGATGTCGAAGGCTTGGAGCAGGCACTCGCTGCGGAGTTCAATTCTGCCCAGGCCGTGGCGCGGTGGCTGGAGGAGGACGACGAGCTCAGCGAGGACAGTCTGCGTCAACGCATCGCCGACACCGTCGCCGAAGAATATCGGGCCAAGGAGGCCGAGTGGGACGCGGCTGGCATCGACATGCGCCATGTGGAGAAGCAGCTCATGCTGCAAGTTCTGGACCAGAAGTGGAAGGAGCATCTGGCGGTGATGGACCACCTGCGCCAAGGCATCCATCTGCGCGCCTACGCCCAGAAGCAGCCGAAGCAGGAGTACAAGCGGGAGTCCTTCGCCCTGTTCCAGAACCTGCAAGACAGCATCAACCGCGACATCGTCCGCCTGCTGTCGCGCATCCGGATCCAGCCTGAATCCGACATCGAGGAAGCGGAACGCCGACGCCGGCTGGCCACGGCCCAACGCATGAACTACAACCACGCCGAGGCAGCCCCTGACGAGCGCCCCAACGGCGAACCCCGGAGCGCGCAGCGGAGGCGAGACGCTGGGCCGGGGAGAGCAGCGCCGCCAGCGCGGGTCGAGACCTTCACCCGCGCCGAGCGCAAGGTGGGCCGCAACGAGCCATGCCCTTGCGGCTCCGGCAAGAAGTACAAGCACTGCTGCGGGCAGGTTGGCAGTTCGAGCGTCTGACCGTGGCCGTGAATCTGCCGCCACTAGGCGAACTGCTACCCATAGACGGAATCGCGCTAGGGGCAGCGAAGGCCGGCATCAAGTACCGGGATCGCCTCGACCTCGCCGTCATCCTGCTGGGGCTTGGCAGCGTCACAGGCGCAGTATTTACGCGCAGCGCCTTCCAAGCGGCGCCAGTGATCGTGGCCCGCGACCGGGTCGGCAGCGCCCGGGCGCTGGTGATCAACAGCGGCAACGCCAACGCCGCCACCGGTGCTCGCGGACTGGCGGATGCCAAAGCGTCTTGCGCCCATCTCGCAGCGCGATGCGACATCGACGAAGTCGAGACCATGCCGTTCTCCACCGGCGTCATCGGTGAGTTCCTGGACATGAACGCCATGCGCCGCGGCATCGACGCCGCGGTGGACGCTGCTCGCTCCGACGGCTGGCACGACGCCGCCCGCGCCATCCTGACCACGGATACCGCCCCCAAAGCGGTTTCGCTGCGCACCACGGTTGGCAACAAGCCGGTATGCGCCACCGGCATGGTGAAGGGGTCCGGCATGATCCACCCGGACATGGCCACTCTGTTGGCATTCCTCGGCACCGATGTCGCGCTGTCGGCCAACGCCGCCGGGGCGCTGTCGCGGGACTTGGCGGAGCGCAGCTTCAACCGCGTCACCATTGATGGAGATACCTCCACCAACGACTCCTTCGTGGTGATGGCCACGGGTCGTGCTGGCGGCGAGCTCATCGACGACACGAACAGCGCCGCCTATGTCGAGATCCGGGACGCCTTGACCCCCCTGGTCGTCGAACTGGCCCAGCGCACCGCCCGCGACGGCGAGGGCGCCACCAAGTTCGTCACCGTGCGCGTAGAGCAGGGCGCCAACCCCGTCGAATGCCTAGCGGTGGCCCGTACCATCGCCCACTCGCCCTTGGTAAAGACCGCGCTGTTCGCCGGCGACCCGAATTGGGGTCGATTCTGCATGGCCATCGGCCGTGCCGGCGTCGCTGGCTTGGATCCGAGCGCCGTAAGCCTGCATCTCGACGACGTCTGCGTGGCCCGCGGCGGCTTGGTGGTAAGCGACTATACCGAGGAAGCCGG
Source organism: Pseudomonadales bacterium (assembly GCA_963422285.2). Taxonomy (GTDB): domain Bacteria; phylum Pseudomonadota; class Gammaproteobacteria; order Pseudomonadales; family Azotimanducaceae; genus VXYL01. The sequence continues at coordinate 40,509 of CAXXJO010000002.1, forward strand.
TGCTTCGGCGATGGCCAAAGACGAGTTCACAGTGCGCGTCCAGCTCGGCCGGGGACATGCCTCGGAGACCGTGTGGACCTCGGACCTGTCCTACGAGTACGTGCGCATCAACGCGGAGTACCGGACCTAGCTTGAAGGAACGCCCGAGGCAGGCGTCGCCAGAAAATTGCGCAAGGCTTTCACAGGGAATTCGCAGTGTCGTTCGAGGCTCGGCGTGCTGAGGATCATGAGCAGTTCGACATGCTGATTTCGTACCTCGGTCTTGATCCGCTGGCGAAAGATCCGGAGGAGCGCGAATAGGTGGATCGTTGACGAGGGCCGAAGCTTGGGCATTCGCGCAGTTGTTCGAGAAGGTCAATCGTGGGGAGAAGCTCGCCCAAGCGGACTTCGAGGGCATCTCCTGTCGGGATGCTGGCTGACTCCTCGAGAAGCTGGATCAGGCGAGGAACCAGCCTGCACACTCGTGGATGACCATCCCTAGCCGTGGTTGCCTCCGAGTTCCAGGTAGCGGACGTGGAACCGATCCACGGCGGCGTGGAGATCTGCCAAGCTGCCGTCGTTGACGATGACGTCGTCGGCCAGTGCCAGCCGCGCCGCACGGTCGAGCTGGCTGGCGACGATGGCGTGGGCTTGGGTTTCGCTGATGTTGTCGCGGCTCATGGTTCGTTCGATCTGCACGGCTTCCGGTACGTCTACCACCAGGATGCGGTGGGCGCGGGGGTCGCGGCTGCGCATCAGCGGGTTGACGAGGATGGCGTAGGGCGATGCCGCAGCGGCGAGCTTCTCGCCCATGAGCCGGTTGACCAGCGGGTGCAGCAGACGTTCCAGCCAGCGCCGCTGGTCGACATCCCGGAACACCCGTTCCCGTAGCGCGGCGCGGTCGAGGGTGCCGTCGCCTTGCAGTATCTCGGTGCCGAAGTGCGCTGCGATCTGATCTAGGGCTGGTTCGCCGGGCGCCACCACGCTCCGGGACGCGACATCGGCGTCGACGATGTCGATGCCGAAGCTGCGAAAGCGGTCCGATACCGCGGTCTTGCCGCTGCCGATGCCGCCGGCAATGCCGACAATGAAATCCGCCACCGCCTTCTCAGTAAACCGTCGTTATGCGCTGGATGAAGAACAGCGCACCGGTACCGCCGATGCATAGGAACGTCCCGAACGGAATAGGAGTGGTGCGGGTAGCCGTTTTCCGCGCCAAGCCCACCGCCGCATAGGCGATCCCCGCGGTGGAGGCGATCAGGATGACGGGCAGGATCGCCTGCCAGCCCAGCCAGGCGCCCAGGGCCGCGAGCAGCTTGAAATCGCCGTAGCCCATGCCCTCCCGACGGGTCAGCAGCCGGTGTCCCCAATAGAAGCTCCACAGTACCCCGTACCCGGCCACTGCGCCGATGATCGAATCCGCCGGGGTTGGCGTGGCATCGAAAGGAATCGCGACGAGAATGCCCAGCCAGACCAGGGGCAGGGTGATCTGGTCCGGCAGCAGCAGGGTGTCGAAGTCGATCAGCGCCAGTGCCAGCAAGGCCATGAGCAGGACGTAGTGGCAAACCGCAACCCAGCCGTACCCCCAGCTGGCGACGGCAGCCAGCAGCAGTGCCGCGCCAGCCAGCTCGACCAGGGGATACCGTACGGAGATCGGCGTCGAGCAGGTCGCGCACCGCCCGCGCAGCAGCATCCAGCTCAACACCGGAACGTTCTGCCAAGCCTGGATGGTGGTGCCGCAGGCTGGACATCGCGAACGCGGCAGTGCCAAGTTGAACCGCGTCGGAGGCGGCGGGCGGATGGCGAGAACTTCCATTGCCTCCGCCCGCCACTGTCGCGAGATCATGATGGGCAGCCGGTAGACGACCACGTTCAGAAAGCTCCCGAAGCTGAGGCCGGCCAGAACGACGGCGGCCAGAACCGTCCCGCCATAGGTGAGAAGCGTGTCGATCATGGCATTGTGGGTACTGCGGAGGGGAGGATTGTATCGGTTCGAGGGCTGTATGCGTTATCAGTGCGATGTTGGCTTGCAGGTGTCCGCCTCCGCAGCGGGACAGGGCCTTCGGTACGCCCGAACCGTCTTTCCGGGAGCTCGGGCCGATCGCAGGGGCAGGGCGGCGTGAACCTGTCGTCGATCGCGTCAGCGCCTCATCCGCAGTCCCAGGATTCCCGATCATTGCATGGGCGATGTCAGATGCGGAACCGATGCGGCCCGAAATCCGCCTCGTAGAACGGTGCCGCCATGCGGCCGGGCGGCATGATCTGGTCGATGGCCTCGAAGTCCGCATTGGTCAGCGTCGCGTCGGCGGCGGCGAGGTTGTCCTCCAGCTGCGCCATGGTGCGCGGACCGATGATGGGGCTGGTCACCCCCGGCTGCGCCATCACCCAGGCCAGCGCGAATTGGGACAGCGGCAGCCCGCGTTCCCGGGCGATTGGCTCCAGCCCCTCCACCACGTCGAAGATGTCTTCGGTGAAGCGCCGACGCTGCATGGCGTTCGGCGTTGCGAAGCGCGTTCCCGCCGGCGGTTGCTCGCCACGGCGGTACTTGCCGGTGAGCAGGCCGCCGGCCAGAGGGCTCCAAGGGATGGTGGCGACGCCGTAGGTGCGCGCCATGGGCATCAGTTCCCGTTCCACTCGCCGGTCCAGCAGATTGTAGGGCTGCTGCTCGCAGACGAAGCGGTTGAGGCCATGCTTCTCCGACGCCCACAGCGATTCGACGAACTGCCAGGCGGCAAAGGTGGAGGTGCCGATGTAGCGCACCTTGCCTTGGCGGATCAGATCGTCGAGGGCGCGCAGCGTTTCGTCAATGGCGGTGTCCGAACGCGGCCTGTGCATCTGGTAGAGGTCGATGCGGTCGGTCTGCAACCGTTGCAGGCTAGCCTCGCAGGCCGCGATCACGTGTCGGCGGCTGGCGCCGCGCATGTTCGGATCGTCGTCCGCCATGGCGCCATGGAACTTGGTGGCGAGCACCACGCGGTCGCGCTTGCCGTTGCGCGCCAGCGCCTCGCCCACGACGGTTTCGCTGATGCCTCGGGAGTAGACATTGGCGGTGTCGATGAAGTTGATGCCGCGCTCCAGCGCACGATCGACGATGGCGTACGAATCCTCTGGCGATGTGCGCGCCCCGAACGTCATCGCGCCCAGGCACAGGTTGCTCACCCGAACCCCGGTGCGGCCCAGCAGTCGCGTCTCGATGGCCATGGCGTATCCTTTGGAAATGTCGGGAAGCATATCTTAGGGCAGCCGAGACCATGTTGGCAGTGACGCAAGAAATCCTCGCCGCCCGCGCCAAGTGGCGCTACCGGGGTACGCGGCGGCCACCCTTCGCAGTGGTACCCGGCTCGGGCCTGGAGTCCGTATGGGACTATCCTCGGCCGCCGCGAATCGAACCGGATCCGCGGCGCATCCGCGTCGTCCACGGCGATCTTGTGCTGGCGGAATCGACGGCAGCCCTGCGCATCCTGGAAACCGCTTCGCCGCCGACTTTCTATCTGCCGCCCGATGACGTGGCGGTGGATCGGCTACGGCCTTCCGGCCGCAGGAGCCGCTGCGAGTGGAAGGGTTTGGCTCAAGCGTTCGAACTGGCCGACATTCAGGGTGCGGCGTGGAGCTATGCCGAGACCTTTCCGGAGTTCGCCGCCATCGCCGGGTTCTTCTCGTTTCATGCCGCCAAGGTGCGCTGCACAGTAGCCGGCGAGGCCGTTCGCCCGCAGCCTGGCGGCTACTACGGCGGCTGGATCACCGCCGAGGTGGTCGGTCCGTTCAAAGGCGAACCGGGCTCCCGGCCCTGGTGGTGATCTCGCGGCGGGGGCCAGCGCCGCCTGGTCAATGCCGCCGGACAGCCGGTGCGCCGGGCGAGGTTGATTTCAGGCCCGGCATGTCCGCGGCGATCGCCGGCTCACTGGCCGAACACTGCGCCGAGTTGGAACACCGGCAGGTACATCGCCAGGATCAAACCGCCGACAAGGACGCCCAGCACCGCCATCAGCAGCGGTTCCACCAGGGCGGCGAGGTTGTCCACGGCGTCGTTCACCTGGCCCTCGAAGTGCTCGGCGGTCTTGCCCAGCATGTCGTCGAGGCTGCCGGATTCCTCGCCAACCGCCACCATCTGCACCATCATGTCGGGGAAGACGCCGCTGGTGCGCAGCGATCCATGCAGCGGCTGGCCGGCTGCCACATCGTCGCGAACGCTACGCACCGCGTCGACGTAGACGGCGTTGCCCGTCGCATCGGCGACGGAACCGAGCGCGTCGACTAGCGGTACGCCGGCGGACACTGCCGTGGCCAAGGTGCGGGCGCAACGCGCCACCGCCGCCTTGACGATAATCCGGCCGGCGACGGGCACCTTTAGGAACAGCCGATCCAGGGTGTCGCGAAAGCGTTGCGACCGTCGCCGCAGTGCCGCGAATCCGGTGCCTGCGATGATCATGACACCGAGCAACGCCCACCACCACGCCTGCATGAAGTCCGAAAGCCCGATGACGAACTGGGTGAATGCCGGCAATTCGCTGCCAACGCCGGCGAATACCGCCTCGAACTGCGGCACCACGTGAATCAGCAGAATGGCGGTAACTACCAGCGCTGCGACCACCACCAGTAGCGGATAGGTCATGGCCTTCTTCAATTTCCGCTTGGTGGCTTCGGCTCCTTCCTGGTAGGCCGCGATGCGGTCCAGCATGGTATCCAGTGCGCCGGACTGTTCGCCGACATGCACTAGGTTGCGGTACATGTCGTCGAACTGGACGGCAAAGCCGGCCAGCGCCGACGACAGCGGAGTGCCGGCAGCCACTTCGTCGCGTAGGGCTCCGATGACGGCAGCGAGCTTGGCATTGGAGACACCGCTGGCCACGATGTCGAACGCCTGCACCAGCGGTACGCCGGCGCGCATCATGGTGGCCATCTGGCGGCTGAACAGAGCGATGTCCGCAGTACGAATGCGCTGGCCGATGCGACTGCCGCCGCGCCGACGCTTCTTGCGTACGCGCTTGGCGGTGATTCCTTGCCGGCGGAGCAGGGCGCGCACCACTTGCGGCGTCGGTCCGGCGAGTTCGCCATCGACGGCGCGACCGTGCCGGTCGCTTCCCGCCCAGACGAAAACCGCTTGCTCGGCCATGACCGTCAACGCCGCGCCGTAACGCGGTTGATCTCCCGCAGGCTGGTAACGCCCTGCATGGCCATCCTCAATCCGGCGCGGCGCAGATCGTCGTAGCCGAGGTCTCGCGCCTTGTCGGCCAGCGCCATGCTGTTGCCGTCCGCCAAGACGAGGCGCTGCAGCGCTGGCGCAAGCTCCACCACCTCGTAGATGCCGGTGCGTCCCCGGTAGCCATGCCTGCACTCGTCGCAGCCGTCGCCGTTGGCCTCAAAGGTCGTCAACCCCACATCCATGTCGGCGGCGGCGAAGCCTTCTTTGAGCAGCGCTTCTTCAGGCAGATCGATGGGTCGCTTGCAGCGCCGGCAAAGCAGCCGCGCCAAGCGCTGAGCGACGATCAGCGTCACCGAAGTGGCTAGGTTGAACGCCGGTACGCCCATGTTGCGCAGCCGAGTGAGCGTTTCCGCCGCCGAGTTGGTGTGCAGGGTGGACAGCACCAAGTGGCCGGTCTGGGCAGCCTTGATGGCGGTTTCCGCAGTCTCCAAGTCGCGGATCTCGCCCACCATCACCACGTCCGGGTCCTGGCGCAGGAAGGCACGCAACGCGGTAGCGAAGTCGAGCCCGATGCGGGCGTTCACCTGCACTTGATTGATGCCCTCCACATCGATCTCCACCGGATCTTCCGCGGTGGCGATGTTGCGATCCTCCGAGTTGAGCACCTTGAGGCCGGCATAGAGGGTGGCGGTCTTGCCGCTGCCTGTGGGCCCGGTCACCAAGATCATGCCCTGGGGGCGGCCGAGGGCGTCGAGATAGCGGCGCTTCTGGTCGTCCCGCAGCCCGAGCTGATCGATGCCCATGCCGGCGGAGGCGGGATTGAGAATCCGCAGCACGATCTTTTCGCCATGCAATGTCGGCATGGTGCTGGCGCGCAGGTCGATGTTGCCGCTGGCGCCCGCAAGCTGAATGCGGCCGTCCTGGGGAACGCGCCGTTCGGCGACATCGAGCTGTGCCATCACCTTCAAGCGCGCTGCGAACCGGGGACCTAAACCGGCGGGCGGGCGATGGGCTTGGCGCAGGATGCCGTCGATGCGCAGGCGGATGCGATACGAACGGTCGTAGGGTTCGAAGTGGATGTCGGAGGCGCCGGCATCGATGGCGTCGAACAGCACCTTGTGGACGTACTTGACGATGGGCGCTTCGTCGGCGGCCGCCAAGTTCGGCTCCGCATCCAGGCTTGGCAGATTCTGCACGTCGGCTTCGATGTCCGCCAGCAGCGCGTCGTTGCCGCCGGAACGATAGCGGGCGATGGCCTCGCGAAGTTTGTCCTCTTCGACCAGGATCGGCTCGGGGCGGATGCCGGTCTGGAGCTTGATCTCGTCGAGTGCGCTCAGGTTCGCCGGATCCGCCACGGCGACGAACAGCCGCGACCCGCGCTTCGCCAGCGGCAGGGCGTTGTAGCGACGCCCGAAGTCGTTATCGACCAAGTCCTTGGGAGTGGTTGCTAGATCGAACGCCGACAGATCCAGCAAGGGCATGCCGAACTCTGCCGCGGTAGCGACAGCGGATGTCCTTGGATCTGGCGGATGGAGTTTTTCACCAAGTCCGGTGGCAAAATTCATGGGAATGATATTCCATGCTCGAAGCAGCGAAGTTCCAGCAGTATCGTTTTTTTATTTCGCCGATAAAATAGTCGATATCCTAATTTTCTATAAGAAATTGGCCTTCTTTCATGTAAGCCGTTTGCGCTTTACAGCATTGCGTTTTTCGCCGACCTTCTACCGCTCCTTCATCACTCATCAAGGAGCGGTAGAACAATGATTAAAAAAGCGAGTCAAAGCGGCTTCTCGCTGATCGAGCTGATGGTCGTGGTGGCTATCATCGGAGTGCTGGCAGCGGCGGCGATTCCGGCCTATCGGAACTATGTGGAGAACTCCAACATGGCCAAGGTCAACGCTCACTACCGGCAGGCCATTCGGTTCGCGGAAAGCGAGTTGCGACGGGTGCGATCGTTGATTTCGATGGGAACCCTCACTGCGACGGATGCCGATACGGACTTCACTGCGACGGTTTGGCTCTCGGCGCTGAACGGCCAGGGCGGCACGGCACCGAGCGGTGCGCCACCCTACGCGAGCGCTGTGAACGACGCCGGTGGCGTGGTGGGCATCGCCGTCACCGGCTCTTTCGCGAGCAACGACATGGTGATCACGTTCACGCGGCCCCAATACGGCGACTTCAGCGAGGGTACCGCGGAGACCCATGCAGTCCGGCTGGAAGACGTCTGAGGTGGCCGGCGCGACGTCCGGTTCGACGCGGCTCCCAGATGTTGCCGGCCGCAAAGGGTTCTCTCTGCTGGAGTTGCTGATCGCGGTAGCTGTGATCGTCGTGATCGCGGCTATCGCGGTCCCTGCATATCGCGGCTACATGGCGGCGGCCCGGGACAGCGTCTTGGTCAACCAGATGCGATCCATGTCGGTGTTCCAGGAAGACGCCAAACTGCGCACTGGCACCTACGGCGGCGGCACCCACGATGCCGCCGCCGATGTTCGATCGCTGGCCGAATCCATCGGCTGGGCACCGTCCAGCGACGACGGCACGATCTACGTCGTCGTCGCCGATGGTGCGACGAGCTGGACCGCCACCGCCACCGACGCCACAGGGAGGCAGCTCTGTCGAGCGTTTCCGTCCGGCGAGCCCTGCCCGGCGCCGTGAGCGTCGCATTGCATTCCTTGGCGAGCGCTGTCGGGCAGTGGTCCAGTTTGCATCCGCGTCGGCATGCCCATCACGCAACCGCAAGATGCAGGGGTAGGGGACAGCATCGGATACCCTATGTGGCGGCATCCGCAGCGACAAGGTTTATCCAATGTCAAACCGGGCCGCTGCCGGCGTCGGTTTCCCTTGGCTTGACGCCGCCGGGCGGGATAGACTTCGCGGCCCGAGTCGGCAACGTGCCGGAATAGCTCAGTTGGTAGAGCAACTGATTCGTAATCAGTAGGTCCGCAGTTCGAATCTGCGTTCCGGCACCAGTTGCCGCGGCTTCAGTATTCCCGTCTTCCGTCCGGCGTGGTTGCCACGATGCGCATGGACAGATCGAGAGGCTCCACGTTCTTGGTCAGTTCGCCTACGGAGACGTAGTCCACTCCGGTACCGGCGATCTCGGCCACGGTGGCCAAAGTGATGCCGCCGGATGCTTCGAGCGGCACTTGGCCGGCGGCCTGCGCCACCGCGGTGCGAAGATCGCCGAGACGAAAGTTGTCCAACAGCACGCGGTCGGCCCCGGCGTCGGTGGCGGCGGCGAGTTCGTTCAGGTTCTCCACCTCCACTTCGACGGTTTTGTCGGGATGGTGGCGCCGTGCCCGTGCTACCGCTGCTTCGATGCCGCCGGCGGCGGCGATGTGGTTCTCCTTGAGCAGGAAGGCGTCGAACAGTCCCATGCGATGGTTGCAGGCCCCGCCGGCGCGCACGGCGTACTTCTGCGCCGCCCGAAGCCCCGGCAGGGTCTTGCGCGTATCGAGCACCACGGTGCCGGTGCCGGCCACGGCGTCGACGAACCGCCGGGCCCGAGTGGCGGTGGCCGACAGCAGCTGCAGGAAGTTGACGGCGGTGCGTTCCACCGTCAGCAGACCCCGCGCCGGTCCGGAGAGTTCGACGAGAATGTCGCCGCCCGCTATGGCGTCGCCATCGGCGACGCGCCAAGCGACTGCGATGGCGGCATCCATTTGCCGGCAGGCCTCGTCCACCCAAGGCCGGCCGCAGAAGACGCCCGCATCCCGGGTGACGATCCGCGCTTCGGCCCAGGTGCCAGCGGCGATCAGTTCGGCGTTGATGTCGCCCGGCCCTACATCCTCGCGCAGGGCCGCGGCGACATGGGATTTGACGGCTTCGACATCGAGTTCCATAGTGCGAGTATATGTTGACCGTGGCCGCCGATCATTGGCTCGCGGGCGTCCGGCGGAGGAACTCGCCGAACTCCCATCCCCGTCCCGATGCGAGCGACATCTCCCTGGTGGTGGTGCATGGCATCTCGCTGCCGCCGGGCGTCTTCGGCACCGGCCTGGTCGAAGCGCTGTTCACCAATGTTCTCGATGTCGGCACTCATCCGGCACTGGCGGATCTCGAGGGCGCAAGGGTGTCGAGCCACCTGCTGCTTTCCCGGCGCGGCACCCTGACCCAGTTCGTGCCGTTCCACCGCTGCGCTTGGCATGCCGGAGTGTCCAGCTACCGCGGTCGCGCCTGCTGCAACGATTTCTCTATCGGCATCGAACTCGAAGGCACCGATCGCAGGCCCTACACGGACAGCCAGTACCGTGGCCTGGCGGAGGTGCTGGTGGCATTGTTCCGACGCTATCCCCGGCTGTCTCTGTCGGCCGTGGTCGGCCATGCCGAAATCGCGCCGGGCCGCAAGACCGATCCGGGACCGGCGTTCGACTGGCCGCGCCTACTGCGGACACTGTGCGAATGATCGCCGGCTCGGCACCGGCGGGCCGCATCGGCGTCGATCTCGGCGGCACCCATTCGTATCCGCCTCGCTTACGCCTACGATCGCCAGTTCGCGGTCGACCTCTCCGGCATCCGCACTCTGCCGCACCAAATCGAGGCAGTGTACCACATGATGCTGCCGCAGCCACGGCTGCGCTTCCTGCTCGCCGACGACCCCGGCGCGGGCAAGACGATCATGGCCGGCCTGCTCATCAAGGAACTCAAGCTCCGCGAGGCCATCGGCCGCTGCCTGATCCTCGTTCCGGCGCTGCTGACCATGCAGCGGCAGGAAGAGCTGCTCCGGTTCTTCAACGAACCGTTCCAGATCACCCACTCCGCGAACGACCAGCAGCAGCTTCTGAATCTCTGGGAATGGGAAGCGCAGGTCGTCTCCTCCATCGACTACGCCAAACAGGACGCTGTCCGGGAGCGGGTGTGGCAGCAACATTGGGACCTCGTCATCATCGACAGACTCCGAAGCGGACTGCCCGAAATGCCTAATCTTGCCCCATGACTCTTCCCGGCGGCCCCGCAAACCAGTTCGGCAATCGCTACCAGAAGTGGTGGACGGTGTCGCAGCTCGTTCGCATGCTCCATGGCGACACGGAATTCCTCCGCATTGAGCCGCCCGGCGTTAAGAAGAGGGAGTTCGTCGTGACGGCGGGCGCGCGACGGGAGCTGCACCAAGCGAAGCGCAGCCGCCCGAACGGCAAATGGAGTCTCGCCGCGCTTCATCCAGGAGAAGATGCACCCAAAGGGGCTGATCGACGACCTGAAGCGTCGCGACCAAGCCGGGCTGTCGCCGAGTCCTGGCATCACACGCTCTGTTCGCCGACTTCAACGGCCTGCCGGACGAGAACGTCTACCGCCACGACGCCAATCGCTCGAATCGGATGATCCTGGGCGTTGGAGAGGAGAACAGCGTTGTCCCAATCTTCTTCCGTCTCGATCCATCCAGCAGACCGGCGACCCGACAGGTCGGACAGGTGCGCGGCATGCTCGCCCCCGCATGCGACCCGGTTGAAATGAACTCTCTTGCGATGTGCTTGCGGGAGGAATTCGAAAGCACCTCTCGTCTGAACAGTGGATGGAAAAGAAAAGCAAAAAGTAGTCGAAACAGTAAGGTATGAACAAAGTTGCTCAGCCCCAAGGTGGCTTCCGCATCGGCATCGACCTCGGCGGCACCAAGATCGAGGCCGTGCTGATGGACGGGGAGGGTGCCGTGGCGTTCCGCGAGCGGGTGCCGACGCCGCGCAGCTATCCCGGTACGGTAGCGGCCATCGCCGCCTTGGTGGCCAGGATCGATGCCGTATCTGGCGGCACGCCGCCAGTGGGCGTCGGTACGCCAGGCGCCTGGGTGGCGTCGACGCGCTCCATGAAGAATTGCAACTCCACTTGGCTGAACGGCAAGCCGCTGCTCAATGATCTCAACGCCGCGACCGACGCGACTGCTGCACAGTCGCCCCGCGATTCCGCTGTGCGGAATCGCCCGGAGGGGCAGGTCGGTGTTGCCGACGCGACTGCTGCGCGGTCGCCCTGCGATTCCGCCCAGCGGAATCGCCCGGAGTCGTGGCCGGCGGGTGCTGCCAACGACGTCGCTACTGCGCAGAGTTCCCCGCGGGAGGGCCGGGTGCGCATGGCCAACGACGCCAACTGCTTCGCGCTCTCCGAAGCCCTCGACGGTGCCGGCCGTGGTGCCCGGGTGGTGTTCGGCGTCATCCTCGGCACCGGCGTCGGCGGCGGCATCGTGGCGGATGGCCGTTTGCTTCCGGGGGCCAACGCCATCGCCGGCGAATGGGGTCATGCGCCGCTGCCGTACTTCCGCGCCGATCCCGCCACCAGCGCCGTCGAGCAGAGATTGGCGGATCGTCCCTGTTACTGCGGACGGGTCAACTGCATCGAGACTTTCCTGTCCGGTCCAGGTCTTGCCGCTACCCACCAAGCGCTGACCGGCGAACGGTTGCCGGCGGCGGCGATTCCGGCGTCGGCGGCAAGCGTCGACCTCTATGTCGCCATGCTCGCCCGCTCGCTGGCGCAGATCGTCAACATCCTGGACCCGGACGTCATCGTGCTCGGTGGCGGCGTCTCCAACATCTCCCGTCTGAGCGCCGATGTGCTCCAGCAGCTGCCTCGCTACGCTTTCACCCATGAGGGGCGAACCGCGGTGGCAGTCGCCGAACACGGCGATGCCAGCGGTGTGCTCGGCGCCTGCCGGCTTTGGCCGCCGTAATCGTTCTATAATGCAGTTCCGGTAGGAAGGATCGCTTATGGCAGCTTTGAAGGGGCCGCAGTCGATCGGGACGATCCGGAGTGGGCCTGATGTCGATGCGGCCGGCATTGATGGCAACGCCAATGGCGCGGACGCGAACCCCGCCGAGACCCGCGAGTGGCTCGATGCCTTGGAATACGTGCTGGCCGGACAGGGCATCGAACGCGCTAATTTCCTCCTCGAGCGCCTGTCGTCTCGGCTGACGAGCACCGGCGCGCCGTTGCCGTACACCGTCACCACCCCGTATCGCAACACCATTCCCGCCAACCACGAGGCGTTCATGCCGGGCGATCTGTTCATGGAGCGCCGCATTCGCTCGCTGATCCGCTGGAACGCCCTGGCGATGGTGGTACGCGCCAACCGCCGCAAGGACGACTTGGGCGGCCACATCTCCACCTTCGCCTCCGCCGCCACGCTCTACGACGTGGGCTTCAACCATTTCTTCCGCGGTCCCACCGACGATCACGCCGGCGACCTCATCTATTTTCAAGGCCACAGCGCCCCGGGCATCTACGCCCGCTCGTTCGTGGAAGGGCGCTTGGACGAGAAGGACCTGGACGCCTTCCGCCGGGAGGTGGATGGCGGCCTGTCGTCCTACCCGCACCCCTGGCTGATGCCCGACTACTGGCAGTTTCCCACGGTGTCCATGGGCTTGGGCCCTATCCAGGCCACCTACCAGGCTCACATCATGAAGTATCTGGACAGCCGTGGCCTGATTCCCATGGGCGAACGCAAGGTGTGGGCGTTCCTAGGCGATGGCGAGTGCGACGAGCCCGAGTCCCTCGGCGCGCTCGGCTTGGCCGGTCGGGAGAAGCTCGACAACCTGATCTTCGTGGTCAATTGCAATCTGCAGCGCCTAGACGGCCCGGTGCGCGGCAACGGCAAGATCATCCAGGAGCTGGAAGGCGCTTTCCGAGGCGCTGGCTGGAATGTCATCAAGGTGATCTGGGGCCGGCTGTGGGATCCGCTGTTCGCCAACGACGCCCAGGGCCTGTTGCAGCAGCGCATGGACGAGGTGGTGGACGGCGAGTACCAGAACTACAAAGCCAAGGGCGGCGCCTACACCCGCGAGCACTTCTTCGGCAAGCATCCCGGCCTGCAAGCCCTGGTCGCCCACCTGTCCGATGACGACATCATGCGTCTGAACCGAGGCGGCCACGACCCGTTCAAGGTCTACGCCGCCTACCATGCCGCCATCCACCACCGGGGCGAGCCCACGGTGATCCTGGCAAAGACCGTCAAGGGCTACGGCATGGGCGATGCCGGCGAGGCCGAGAACACCACCCACCAAGTAAAAAAGCTGGACCTCGACGAGCTCAAGCACTTCCGCGATCGCTTCGACCTGCCGCTCGGCGACGACGATCTCGACAGCGTGCCCTACTACCGGCCGCCGCCGGATTCCCCCGAGACGGCCTATCTGAAACGCCAGCGCGCCCAGCTAGGCGGCCCGATCCCTAAGCGCATCGTTGCGGAGCAGCCCCTGGAACTGCCGGCGCTGGCCGCTTTCGATTCCCAGCTGCAAGGCTCCGGCGAACGGGCGATCTCCACCACCATGGCCTTCGTGCGCATCCTGACTGCGCTGGCGCGGCACAAGGGCATAGGCAAGCGCATCGTGCCCATCATCCCCGACGAGGCGCGCACCTTCGGCATGGAGGGCATGTTCCGCCAGCTGGGCATCTATTCCTCCGAGGGTCAGCTTTACCAGCCCGAGGACTTCGGCGAGATCGCCTCCTACCGGGAATCCAAGGACGGCCAAGTGCTGGAGGAAGGTATCAACGAAGCGGGCGCCTTCGCCGCCTGGCTGGCCGCGGCCACCTCCTACAGCACCCACCGCTACACCCTCGTCCCGTTCTACATCTTCTACTCCATGTTCGGCTTCCAGCGCGTAGGCGATCTCGCCTGGGCGGCGGGCGACATGCAGGCCCGGGGCTTTCTGCTCGGTGCCACCGCCGGCCGCACCACGCTGAACGGCGAAGGCTTGCAGCATCAGGACGGTCACAGCCATCTGCTGGCTTCCGCCATCCCCAACTGCGTTGCCTACGATCCCTGCTACGCCTACGAACTGGCGGTGATCGTCCACGATGGCCTCAGGCGCATGTTCCAGCACCGCGAGCGCGTGTTCTACTACGTCACCGTGATGAACGAGAACTATCCCCAGCCGCCCATGCCGGCGGGGGCGGAAGACGGCATTCTGAAAGGCATGTACAAGCTGGAAGGCTTCGGCGAGGACGGCGCGCGCAAAGTTCGCCTGCTCGGCAGCGGCACCATCTTGCGCGAAGTGCGCAAGGCGGCCCGCCGACTGCATGAGGTCTACGGCGTCGCCAGCGACGTCTACAGCGTCACCAGCTTCACCGAGCTGGGCCGAGAGGGCGACGACGTGGCGCGTTGGAACCTGCTGCACCCGCAGGAGGAGGCGCGTCGCAGCCATGCGGCCCAGTGTCTGGACGGCGACTGGCCCGTGGTGGCTTCCACGGACTATGTGCGAGATTGCGCCGAGTCCATCCGCGGTCATTTCGACGCCCCCTATCGGGTGCTGGGCACCGACGGCTTCGGGCGCAGCGACACCCGCCGCAAGCTGCGCGACTTTTTCGAGGTCGATGAGCGCTTCGTCACCTTGGCGGCGTTGCGCGAGTTGCAGGATCGCCAAGTGCTGTCCGCGGCGGAGGTCGCCGACGCCATGGGTACGCTCGGCATCGCTGCCGACAGGGTTAATCCGAGGCTGTCATGAACGAAGTCGCGATTCCCGACATCGGCGACGCCGAGGACGTGGAAGTGATCGAAATTTGCGTCGTTCCCGGCGACTTGGTAGCCGAGAACGATGCGCTCATCGTCATCGAGTCCGACAAGGCTTCCATGGAGGTGCCGGCGCCCTTCGCCGGCACGGTAGCGGAGATCCTCGTGGCGCTAGGCGATCAGGTGAATGCTGGCGATGCCATTTTGCGCGTGGAGGCGGAGAGCCCGGCGACAACGGCCCCCGCAGAGGAAGCCGCGGATGGCGGCCCCGAAACTGCTTCGTCGCCCGCAGCCGCTGCCGAACCTGTCGCGCCGCCGGTCGAACCCGCGCCGTCGCCGATCCCGGCCCCGCCAGCAGACGGCCCGGCGGCCAGCATCTACGCCGGCCCGGCGGTGCGCCGCCTAGCCCGGGAACTCGGTGTCGATCTGGCCGCAGTGGCGGGGTCCGGTGCTGGCGGTCGCATCGTCAAGGACGACGTCAAGGCGTTCGTGAAGCGCACCCTGGCGGCGCCGGCGCTGGTCGAGCCCCTGGCCGCGCCGACTATCGACTTCTCCCGCTTCGGCGCAATCGAGACGGTGCCGCTGTCGCGTATCCGCGCCCGGGGCGCCGCCAATCTGTACCGCAGCTGGCGGCAGGTGGTTCACGTCACCCAGCACGAGGACGTGGACGTCACCGACCTGGAAGAGTTCCGTGCCTCGCTGCGCGACGAAGCGGCAGCCAGCGACGTCAAGCTGACGCCGCTGCCGTTCATCGTCAAAGCCTGCGTCCTGGCGCTGCACGCCCACCCGCAGTTCAACGCTTCCCTGGATGCCGGGGTCGCATCGCTGATCTACAAGCGCTACTACCATATCGGCATCGCCGTCGATACCGACGACGGTCTGCTGGTGCCGGTGCTGCGCGATGCCGACAGCAAGGGCATATTCGAACTCGCCCAAGACATCGCCCGGCTGTCCGCCGCGGCCCGGGCGCGCAAGCTCAAGCCCGACGACCTCCAAGGCGGCAGCTTCACGGTCTCCAGCCTCGGCGCCGTCGGCGGCACGGGCTTTACGCCCGTGGTCAACAGTCCGGAAGTGGCGATTCTCGGCGTCGCCCGCCTGAACATCCGGCCGCTGTGGAACGGCACCGAGTTCCAGCCCCGCAAGGTGCTGCCGCTGTCGCTGTCCTACGACCACCGCGCCATCAACGGCGCCGAGGCCGGGCGCTTCGTCGCGGATGTCGCCAAGCTGCTGGCCGACGTGCGTCGCTTGGCGCTGTAGCGCGGCAACGATGGCTTACGGATCAGGGCGAAGAGGCCGCCAGTGCCGTTCGCCGTCCGCCAAGGTGCGGGCGAGCACGAACAGGTAGTCCGACAATCGGTTCAGGTAGACGCCCACCGCGGCTTTTCCCAGGGCCTCGGATTCCGCCACCGCTCGCCACCAGGCGCGTTCGGCCCGGCGAACCACCGTGCGAGCGACATGGGCCGTTGCAGCGCATCGGCTGCCGCCCGGCAGGATGAACTCCCGCAGCGGCGCTAGACCCTCGTTGAGCGCCGCTGCGTCCGCTGCCAAGCCGTCCGCCAGTTCGATCCAGTCGATGGCCGATGCGCCGACGGCAGCGACGGCGCCAGCGTCGAACAGGCGCGACTGGATGGCATGAAGCCGTTCGCCCGTCTCGGCATCGGTCTCCACGGCCAGCAGGCCGAGGAAGCTGTTGGCTTCGTCCAGTGCGCCGAGGAGTTCGACGCGCGGATGCTGCTTGGGGTAGCGCCGGCCGTCGGCGAGAGCCGTCTCGCCGCGGTCGCCGACGGCCGTGGTTACGCGATCGATGCGGTTGCGGCGCGTACGCTCGTTCATGTAGAAACCCGGTCAAGATCGTGCGTGGAGAATGGGACGGATTATGCCTTCCTTCGACATCGTTTCCGAAGTGGACATGCAGGAGGTCCGCAACGCTGTGGACCAGACAAGGCGCGAACTCCGAACTCGCTTCGACTTCCGCAGCGTAGATGCTGGCGTCGAACTCGATGGCGAAATCGTCACTGTGTGGGCGCAGGAAGAGTTCCAGATCCGCCAACTCGTGGACATCCTGCGCGACAAGCTGACCCGCCGCAAGGTGGATGTCGGCGTACTGGATCCGCGTCCTCTCGAAGCGTCCGGAAAGCAGAAGCGTCAGCCCTTCGGCCTCAAGCAGGGCATCGATCGCGATGCCGCCAAGCGCATCGTCAAGGTGGTGCGGGATGTCCAGCGCAAGGTGCAGCCGCAGATCCAGGGCGACAAGGTGCGCGTGACCGGCAAGAAGCGCGACGACCTGCAGGCGATCGTCGCCGCGCTGAGGGACGACGACATCGGCCTGCCTTTGCAGTTCGACAACTTCCGCGATTGACTGGGCGCTCAAGGGTGCCAGCGAAAACGCCGCAGGTCGATGCGTCCGTCCTCGACGAGCACGCCTTCGTCCCGCAACCGCCGGCGCTGCCGGTCGCCGGCGCTGCCGGGCAGCGAGATGCTCCCGGTCGCATTGACCACCCGGTGCCAGGGCAGGCTGCTGCCCGCCGGCAGGTTCGCCAGCGCCCGCCCCACCCGTCTGGCGCCTCGGGGCAGGTCGGCGAGTTCCGCCACTTGCCCGTAGGTGGCGACGCAGCCGTGCGGAATGCTGGCGACGACGAGCCAGATGCGTTCTTCAGGGGTCGGGTTCGGCACGGGCACCGAGATCTCCATGATGCCGGCCCATGAGCAGCATGGATCGAGTGGTTTCTGGCATTCCTGTCGACACGGCTAGCGGAGGTGCTCTGCTCCGGTTCTCGAACACGCATTCCCGCCCCGAGACGCGCCGTGCGCCTTGGGAATTGTCCCGGATGTTCGCTTCGGCAGCATATCCGTTCTGTATCGGCCGACTCTATCCAAGCCTTGTTCAGGAACAAGGGAACCATAGCCGGCGCAGGTTATGGGCTAGCGTGCAACAATCTTCCTGGAGAGAAGACATGAGAGCGTTGATCGCCGGCCTCAAAGGCTGTGCCTCGCCTGCTGCACATTGGCGGTGCCGATGGCGGTTTTGGCCGCTGCGCTTGGATGTGCTCCTCGGGCGTCGGCTTGACATGGCCGCTTACGTCTTCAAGATGCGACTTCATGGTCAAGTGGCTGCTCTTGTTTCTGCTGACGCCGTTGGTGGAAATGTACATTCTGATCGAAGTCGGCGGCCGCATCGGCGCGTGGCCTACCATCGCCCTGGTGGTGCTCACCGCCCTGGTCGGCGTCGCCCTGCTCAAGCGCCAAGGGTTCGCCACCGTACGCCGCGGCTTGGCGCGTTTCGACAGCGGCGAACTGCCAGCCCGGGAACTGGCCGAAGGACTGTTGCTGGCCATAGCCGGGGGCCTCCTGCTCACCCCCGGATTCGTCACCGACGCCTTCGGCTTCGCCTTGCTGACACCAGCCTTGCGCACCCGGCTGGCGCAGTGGCTGCTGTCGCGCATCGCGCTGGGCTCCCCCGGCAGCGTTGTCGCCGGCCGCACCTTCGAGGGCGATTCCACGCCCCGTTGACCGGCGGCGGCCAGCTCGGGCTCGGCGGTGAGGCGTAGGGCTCATCCATCGCCACAAACGCCGTTTTCTGCAGCGCGGCTTGGGTCCAGATACGCATGCTGCGCGTGTTCAGCAAGGCCTGCTGGTAAAGCGCTTCAAGGCCACGTCGTAGGTGGCGAAGCGCGACGCCAGCAGCGTGTAGAAGGCGTCCGCGGCGCGGAACGCGCCGAACAGGAACGGCCCCGCCGAATCGGGCGCGGCAGTCCGTCCAGTGGCAGCACAGGCGGTTGATCTCTACCTGGACTTGAGGGGACATGCCGTTGCCGGGATGCCGAGCGCGGATATTCATCGGCATGGCGCTGCACAGCGACCCATAGCCGCTGTGGAAGTCCGCCACCAGCGCACGAGCTCGGGCCCGAGCCAGCGGATCAACCAGCCAGATGCCGGCATTCGGGTATAGCTCGTGCAGCCGTTCGACGATGGCCACGGTGTCGAAGGTTGCGAACCCCGCGCCCGGTGCGCCTTTCCCACAGCACCGGCACCAAGCGCGAGGGCGACAGCGTGGCGATGTTGCGCAGCCAGTCGTCGGAATCGAGCGCCAGCAGCCGCTCGACGAAAGGGATGCCGAGCTCCGTCATGGCCAGCCACTGTCGCAACGACCAGGACGAGTAGTTCTTGTTGGCGATGACCAGGGAGAGTTCGGACACAGGTGTCGACGACGGCCTCGGCGGGGCTTTGCATCATGCCATGCCGGAGAGGGGCGGAGAAGAAAAAATCGCCCCGCAGGGTTGAATCTCGGAAATCGGCCCCTATTATATGCGCCGCGTCGGGTTGGCACTCTCACCCGGAGACTGCTAACCCGGACGGAGACTGGGATTTCAACAGCACTGGGAGAACAGCAAGCCATGAACATCCGACCGCTACACGACCGCGTGGTCGTGCGCCGCTTGGAGGAGGACACCGTGTCCGCCGGCGGCATCGTATTGCCCGATACCGCTTCGGAGAAGCCCTCGCAAGGGGAGATCCTGGCGGTGGGACCGGGCAAGGTGGACGACGACGGCAACCGGCGCAAGCTGGATGTCGGCGTTGGCGACAAAATCATCTTTGGCCAATACGCCGGCAGCACGGTGAAGATCGACGGGGAGGAACTGATGATCCTCTCCGAGAGCGAGATCTTCGGCGTGCTCGAAGGCTGATTGGCAGCACTTGGAGGAGAAGCGAGAATGAGCGCTAAAGACATACGGTTTGGAGACGACGCCCGCGCCCGCCTGCTGGCTGGCGTCAACACCTTGGCGGATGCCGTCAAGGTGACCCTGGGGCCGAAGGGTCGCAACGTGGTGCTGGACAAGTCCTTCGGCGCCCCCACCGTCACCAAGGACGGCGTGTCCGTGGCGAAGGAGGTGGAGCTGAAGGACAAGTTCGAGAACATGGGTGCCCAGATGGTCAAGGAGGTCGCCAGCCGGACCTCGGACGAAGCCGGCGACGGCACCACCACGGCCACGGTGCTGGCGCAGTCCATCCTCACCGAAGGGCTGAAGTCGGTGGCCGCCGGCATGAACCCCATGGACCTCAAGCGCGGCATCGACAAGGCCGTCACGGCTGCCGTGGCCGAGATCGAGAACATGGCCACCCCCTGCGAGGACTCCAAGTCCATCGCCCAGGTGGGCACGGTGTCCGCCAACAGCGACGAGGAGATCGGCGACATCATCGCCGACGCCATGGACAAGGTAGGCAAGGAAGGCGTCATCACCGTCGAGCAGGGCAGCGGCCTGGAGAACGAGCTGGAGGTCGTGGAAGGCATGCAGTTCGACCGCGGCTACCTCTCCCCTTACTTCATCAACAACCAGGACTCCATGTCCGCGGACCTCGAAGATCCGTACATCCTGCTGTGCGACAAGAAGATCTCCAACATCCGCGACATGCTGCCGATTCTGGAGAACGTCGCCAAGGCCGGCAAGCCGTTGATGGTCGTGGCCGAGGATATCGAGGGCGAGGCGCTGGCCACGCTGGTGGTCAACAACATGCGCGGCATCGTCAAGATCGCCGCCGCCAAGGCTCCGGGCTTCGGCGACCGCCGCAAGGCCATGCTGCAGGACATCGCCATCCTCACGGGCGGCACTGTCATCTCCGAGGAAGTGGGCCTGACCTTGGAAGGCGCCTCGCTGAACGATCTCGGCAACGCCAAGCGCGTTTCCTCCACCAAGGAGAACACCACCATCGTCGACGGTGCCGGCGCCAAGGCGGAGATCGAGGGCCGCATCAAGCAGATTCGCGCCGAGATCGAGGAGACCACGTCGGACTACGACCGCGAGAAACTCCAGGAACGCTTGGCCAAGCTTGCTGGCGGGGTTGCCGTCATCAAGGTGGGCGCGGCCACCGAAGTGGAGATGAAGGAGAAGCAGGCGCGTACCGAAGACGCTCTGCACTCCACCCGCGCCGCGGTGGAAGAAGGCATCGTGCCCGGCGGCGGCGTCGCCTTGGTGCGCGCCCTGCAGGCCATCGAGGGAATCACCGGCGCCAATGAGGATCAGAACGTGGGCATCCAGATCGCCCTGCGCGCCATGTCCACGCCGCTGCGCCAGATCGCCGAGAACGCCGGCGCCGAGCCGGCGGTGGTCTACGACAAGGTCCGCGTCCTGTCCGGCAACCACGGCTACGACGGTGCCACCGGCGACTACGGCGACATGATCGAGCGCGGCATTCCGGACCCGGCCAAGGTCGCTCGCACGGCGCTGCAAGCGGCGGCCTCCGTAGGTGGCCTGATGATCACCACCGAGGCGATGGTCAGCGAGCTGCCCGAGGACAATCCGCCGGCGATGCCGCCGGGCGGCGGTGGCATGGGTGGCATGGACGGCATGATGTAGGTCGCTGCGACGACGGGCGTCTCCCCGCAGCGCAGGGTGCGCAGTCGGTGCCCGACCGGACTGCCGACTTCGCACCCGTCCTCTTCGGTCCGCCATCGGACACGAACCCCGCCTCGGCGGGGTTTTGTGTTATGGTCGGACGAACTTCAACGTTCGATAGGGGAGTGCGATGGATTTGCTGGATCTGATCAACTATCTCGTGCGCTGGGGCCACTACCTGTTCGGCATCACCTGGATTGGTCTGCTGTACTACTTCAACTTCGTCCAGGGCGGCTACATGGCGTCCGCCTCGGACGAAGCGAAAGTGGATGCGTTCACCAAGCTGGTGCCGAGCGCCCTGTGGTGGTTCCGCTTTGGCGCACTGCTGACATTCCTGAGCGGCCTGTATTTGTTGATGCTGATCTGGTCCGGCCTGTCGGTAGATATCCTGCTCGCCGGTGCCATGGCGACGCTGATGTTCCTCAACGTCTGGCTAATCATCTGGCCCAACCAGAAGGTGGTGATCGCCTCCAACGAGGCGATTCGGGATGGTGGCGAGGCGAATCCGAACGCCGCCGGCGCTGCCGCCAAGGCACTGCTGGCGTCGCGCACAAACACCTTCTTCTCGGCGCCCATGCTGTTCCTGATGGGATCCCACGGCCACTTCACGCTGGGGGCGGCGGACGCCACCGCGGGCTTGTCGATGGCGGCCTTGGTCGTTGGCGGGATCGTCATCGCCGCGATCGAGGCCAACGCGATCTGGGGCAAGACCTGGACGCTTACCACGGTGAAGGGCGTCATCGCCTCCAGCCTTGTGCTCACCGTCGTCATGGCGGTAGTCGCTCAACTGTAGGTTCGCTGACCGCCGGGGAGCCTCGGTTTCCGCAAGCGCCTCGCCTCTGCCCGAAGTAACGGGCAGGGGCGCTTGGTGCAAGGACGGACGAGACAGACTCGCCAGATACGAGGACGCTGCCCAGGACTGGACGCGGCTGCATCCCTTGAGGATGCGCTGGGGGCAGGATATTCTCTTGCCCTACCAATTCCGCGAGATTTTTTTTCGATGGCTGAGGAATCCTCGCCTGTCATTATTGCCGCCGATCCCGAGGACTCCAGCCGTGCGACGCGCCGGTCCAGGGTGCGCTCCCGCTCCGGCAGCACGGGCACAACCGTAGCCGTCAACGTGATGCTTGTCGTACTGATTGCCGCGCTGGCGGCGTCAGCTTGGTTCGTCCTCACTCAGCAGCAGCAGCTTGACCGGCACCAGCGTACGCTGGTGGAAGCGCAAAGCCGCATCGGCGCGGTGGAGCAACGGCTGCGCCTTACCGACGAGACCTTATCGGAATCCGATGCGGACACCAGCGAACAGTTGTCGTTGTGGGAGTCCGAAACCCGCAAGCTGTGGGACATCACCAACAAGCGCAACAAGGGCTGGATCGAGGACAACCGCGCTGCCATCTTCGAACACGCCACGGCCCTCGCCAGCGCCCAAGGAGACCTGAAGACCTTGAAGAGCTCCGTTTCCCGTCTCGATGCGTCGCTCACTCAGCAGCAGGGAATCGCCAACCGCCTCACCGCTCTGGATGTGCAGATGCAGCGTCTGATCCAGCAGCAGCGCGACATGGTAGACAAGACCAACGCGGCGTCGCAGATCGCCGCCAGCCTGAAAGCCACCCTGGAATCCAGGGTAAGGCAGAACGAGCAGGCCATCACCGCCATTGACGCTCACCGAAGACAAGTCAACGCTAACATCGAGGCCTTGCGCCAGGACCTCGATGCCCTGGACAATCGGCTCAGCAGCGAGACCGCCGCCCAAGCGGGACGTCTTGGGCCGCAATCCTCGCCACCAGCGAATTAGGGTCAGCCGGACGACAGCAGGACGTCCTTCTCCTCCCATAGTCGCGCCACCCAGTCGCGCAACGCCTCGTCGCGCACCGGCGGCGGGGGCAGAACGCGGGCGCTAAAACGCACGGTGGGACAGCGCCCGCACAGGAAGTCCCAGAATCCCGGTGCGCCCTTTTCGGAATAGAAGATAGTCCCGTCCACCACCGCATCCAGTCGATCCGCCAAGCTATGCAGCACTAGGGCGAAGCCGCGGGTCTTCGGCTTCAGCAGCGCTTGATACGGCGATTCTTGGGCATCCCGCTTCGCCAGCGTGAAGCGGGTGCCTTCCAGGAAGCTGAGGACGCTGCTAGGCTGCTCCCGGAACCCCGTGCAAGCTTCGAGGACGGCGTTGCGGTCGTGCTGGCGCAAGGCGGGGTCGGCCTGCAGTCGTTCGCGCCCGTAGCGGCGCACGAAGGGAAATTCCAGCAGCCGCAAGGCGATGCCCACAAAGGGCACCCAGATCAGCTCGCGCTTGGTGAAGAACTTCAATGGCGGCACGAGGCCGTAGAGGGCGATCACCAGTACCAGCACATCAGCCCAGCTCTGGTGGTTGCAGACCACCAGATACCAGCCGTCGCGCCGCAGCGTCCGGTGGCGAGCGTCCAGTTCCATCTCGATGCGGGCGACGCCGAAGGCGGACACCATCCAGCGGGCGCACCCCACCCAGCCGTTCAGAGCACGAAGCATCGCGCTGCCCAGGGCGATGCCGAAGCGTTTCGGCAGCAGTGGACGGATCATGCCGAGGACGAAGATCGGCACGAACCAGAACACAGTATTCAGCGCGATGAACGCGAACGCCGCGGTGCCTCGAAGCATCTTCACCATGGCCGTTGTCCGGTCCACCCCCGAATTGGAACCCTCTATGTCAGGTCTACGGCTGCCCAGGAACAGCCGAGCAGACAGCACCAAGCGCCGTTGGCGGGCCTTTCCCATTGCGCCGAGGGTTTCCGTCCACCCGCTGCGCACCCGGCCACATAGGCAGTACCGCTCGATCATACCACTCCAAAAACGCTCGTTGAGCGCCCCTTCCGGCCGCAATCCAAAGCCGACGGAGCATTCGTTCCACCACCGTCCGAAGCATCGATCGTCCGCAAGTCCGCCTGCTGCGAGCGAACGCGCTACTATGAATGGGGTTGCCACCAGCTGCGGGGAGCTTCGGATGAGCGGGGCGATGGTGCCCGCAATATCGAATGCCGTCTGCTGCCGTCGATCCTTCTCGTGCGCGGCAGACGCGGCCTGTATGCATGCAAGGCAGTGAAGAAATCCAGCCGGTTCGAGGATGACTTGTGCCAATTCGTCGGTTGCACGAAATTCGTCCGAATGCCAAAGCCGCTTTGCTGCCGATGCCCAATGCATAGGTCGTTTTCCTACCCCTGCATCGCCGTCGTCGGCGCCCTTCTCGCCAGCTGTGCCCCGGTGGAGTTCTACGCCCAGGCGGTGGTGGGCCAATCGTCGCTGCTGCTAGCGCGCAGAGATGTCCAGGAGGTGATCGACGACCCGCGCACCGACCCCGCCGTAGTCGCGAAACTGCGCTTGGTTTCCTCTCTGCTGCGCTATGCCGAGGAGGAGTTGGCGCTGCCCGTGGGCGGTCGCTACCGCACCTACGTCGAACTGTCCGGCGCTCCAGTGTGGAATGTCGTGGCGACGCCGGAGTTCGACTTGAGAGCCTTGCGGCGCTGCTATCCCGTGGTTGGCTGCACAGTGTACCGAGGCTATTTTTCCCAGCGGGCGGCGGCGCGCGAAGGGGCACGGCTAGCGCTGGATCACGATGTCCACATCTACGCTGCCGCGGCGTATTCGACCCTCGGCTGGTTCGACGATCCCGTGCTGTCGTCGTTCATCCACTATGGCGAAGCGGACTTGGCCGATCTGATCTTCCACGAGCTGGCTCACAGCGTGATCTATGTGCCGGACGATTCGCTGTTCAACGAATCCTTCGCCAGCTTCGTCGGCACCCAAAGCGCTAGAGCTTGGCTGGCCAGCCGCGGCGAGGATGCGGACGCCTACCAGGCGGAACTGGAAGCGAAACAGCAGTCGAAACAGGCCTATCACGCCTTCCTCGACGAATGGCGTGGCCGGCTTGCGGAGCTTTACCGGCAGCCCATTGGCGACGATGCCAAACGCCAGCTCAAGGCCGAACTGTTCGCCACCTTGCGCATCGACTACCAACGCCGCAGAGACCGCTTGGGCAGCGGTCGCTACGATGCTGCCGTGGCCAAACCCTTCAACAACGCCCGGCTGGCGCTCATTGCCACCTACGAGAGCTTAAGGCCTGGCTTCGCTCGCCTGTTTCGCACTGTGGGTGGCGACTGGCTGGCGTTCTACGCCGCCGTTGAGGAGCTTGCCGCTCTGCCCCCGGCACAGCGGCGGAGCGCATTGGGAGATGACGGCGGTGGGGCGGAGGGCCGATGAACCATAAGCCAAGAGGAGGAGCCGGAGCTACGCGGAAGTATCGTCGAAGCTCAAGTCGGCCCGGACGCTAGCGGCCGGCTGCCGCCGGTAGGCTTGGGTGCGGGGTTCGTCCGTGCTCGCGACGGTTATACTGGCAGCAAGAGCCGACCAGCAGGGCGATATGAAAACCGACTTCACCAGCCTCCAGACGATGCCCCGCGCCGCCCAGGCGAGACCGGCCCGAACATGTTCCCGGCAGCCAAGCCGGCGACGCCGCTAGACCATGGCCCGCAGCGCCAACGCTACCACGTCTTTGCCCGCGAGCTTCTACTGGTACGACCTGGAAACGTCCGGCACCCATCCGAGTAGCGATCGCATCGTGCAGTTCGCCGGCCGCCGCACCGATGCTCGCCTGCAGCCCGTCGGCGAGCCGTACGTCGCCTTTGTGCGCCTCGCTCCTGACGTGCTGCCAACACCGGAAGCATGTCTGGTTACCGGCATCACCCCGCAGCGCGCCAATGCCGAGGGCATTGACGAATGGCAGGCATTGCGCGAAGTGGAGGCGCTGTTCCGCGAATCGGGCACCTGCATCGCCGGCTACAACAATTTGCGCTTCGACGACGAGTTCGTGCGCTACGGTTTCTACCGCAACCTGATGGATCCCTACGCCTGGGCATGGCGAGATGGCAACTCGCGCTGGGATCTGATCGATTTGACGCGCGCGGCCGCGGCGCTGCGCCCGGACGGCATCTGCTGGCCGATGGAGGACGGCGTCCCCAGTTTCCGTCTGGATCGCTTGAGCGTCGCCAACGGCATCGCTCATGATGATGCCCACGACGCCCGAGCGGACCTGGAAGCCACCATCGGCTTGGCGCGTCTGCTGCGGGGCGCGCAGCCGAAGCTGTGGCGGTTCGCCTTGAGCCAGCGCTTCCGCCATTCGGCGGCGGCGCTGCTGCTGCCCCTAGGCGCCAGGCTGTGCGTTCATGTCTCTAACCGCTATCCCAACAAACGCTACTGCACGGCCCCGGTGGCCTCGGTGGCGGAGCATCCGGAGATTCCCAACCGGGTGATCGTCGCCGACCTGTCGCGGGACATCTCCGCGCTAATCGACTGCGACGCGACGGAGATCGCCGAACGCCTGTTCGCCACCGATCTCGAAAGCGGTGAGGAACGTCCCCCGCTCAAGGCCGTGGTGACGAATCGCTGTCCCTTCGTTGCTCCCATCGAGGTGGTGCGCGAAGCGGATGCCGAGCGCCTGGGCTTCGATAGGGCCAGCATCGAACGGCGCCGCCGCGAGCTGGCCGCCATGCCTGAACTGGCCGACAAGATCCAGGAGGTCTACCGCCGTAGCGCATGGCCCTCCCTGTCCGAAGATGCGGAATTCGCCCTCTACGACGATTTCATCGACGATGCCGACCGGCCGGCCATCCAGCGACTGCAACAGGCGCTGGCCACAGGGGCTCCGTGGCCGGCCTTCGCCCCTGGCGACGATCGGCTGCGCATCCTCGGCGCTCGCCTGAAGGCGCGGCTGCGGACGCCTGAACTCGACGCCGCCGAACGAGCGGCCTGGGATGGCCATATCCGGCGCTGTCTCGACGATGGCTTCGGCCGTCGTCCGTCTCTGGCCCGATATAGGAGCGAAATCGCCGAGTTGCTGGCTTGCGAAACGGCCGCCGACCGGCGTCGCATCCTGGAAGACCTCGCCGCCTACGAGCCGACATGGTGAACGCAGTCGCCTTTCACGGCGCTGGCAAGCGCTTTGCCGACTGGGTGTTCCGCAGCGTCGATCTCGCCTTGCCGGCGCAGGCCACCAGCGCCATCGTCGGTCCCAGCGGGTGCGGCAAAACCACGCTGCTGCAGCTCGTCAACGCCGTCCACCGCCCAGACGAAGGCCGTGTCGAGGTATTCGGCGAGCCGGTGCCCAAGATCGCCGTCGAGGCATTCCGCCGCCGCATCGGCTATGCCGTGCAGGGTGCCGGCCTATTTCCGCATCTCACGGTGGCCGAGAACGTATCGCTGCTTGCCCGCCTCGAACGCTGGCACGACGCTGCCATTCGGCAGCGTCGGCGCGAACTCTTCGACTTGGTGGATCTGTCCGACGACCTCGAGCGCCGCTATCCGCACCAGCTGTCCGGCGGCCAGCAGCAGCGCGTCGGCCTGTGCCGGGCGCTGATGCTGCGGCCCGTGCTGCTGCTGCTCGACGAGCCGTTCTCGGCCATCGACCCCATCGCTCGCGCCGACATCCACCGCCAGTTCGAGGAGCTGCGCGACCACGAGCAGGTCAGCACCGTGCTGGTCACCCACGACATCCGCGAGGCGCGCCGACTGGCGGACTACCTAGTCATCATGGGGCGCAAAGAGCGAGGCGAGGGGAGCATCGTCCAGGCGGGCGCCACGGCAGCGGTGGCGTCGGCGCCCGCCGACGATTTCGTGCGCCGCTTGCTGGAGTCCGCGTCGTGAAGCATTGGCTGATTGCCGCCGCTGCGGCTTTGCTTGCTCTGGCGAGCGCCGGCAAACCCATCGTCGTCGCCAGCAAGAACTTCAACGAGTCCTACATCCTGGGCGAGATCGTCGCCCAATTGCTGGAGCGCGAAGGCTTTGCGGTGGAGCGAAAGCTGGGTCTTGGCGGCACCAAGATATGCTACGACGCCTTGACGGCCGGCGAGGTGGACGTCTATGTGGAGTACACCGGCACCCTAGCCGAAGCCATCCTGGACCTGGATGGCGAACCGACGCCGGTGCGTCTTGCCGCGGCGCTTGCGCCCGCCGGCATCGAGATGTTGGGCACTCTTGGCTTCAACAACACCTACGCGCTGGGAATAGCCGGCAAGGTCGCGGCGGCGCGCGGCTTGACCAAGGTGTCGGATCTGACGGCGCACCGAGACTTGCGCTTGGCGGTATCCCACGAGTTCCTCGAACGCGCCGACGGCTGGCCGGGGCTGCGGCAAGTCTACGGCTTCGACTGGACGCCGGCCGGCATCGAGCATGCGCTCGCCTACCAAGCCATTGCCGACGGCGCCATTGACGGCACCGATGCCTATTCGACGGATGGCGAGTTGGACCGCTACGACATCGCGGTGTTGGAAGACGACCGCGGCTTCTTTCCCGCCTATTTCGCCGTGCCCTTGGTGCGCGCCGATCTCGCCGGCGGCGCCAAGGCGGCGATCGAGCGCTTGGCGGGCACCCTGAACGATGCCGACATGCGCGCCATGAACGCCGCGGCGCTGATCGGCGAGGCCACCACCGCCGGCGTGGCGCGAGCGTTCATCGACGAGAGGCAGCTCGCGGACGGTTCTCTCGGCGCTGTCGATCGGTCCAGGCCGCCGGACAGCCCGGTGCGCCGACTGGCGGCGAATACCGGCCGCCATCTCGAACTGGTCGCTCTGGCATTGGCGCCGGCGACGCTGCTCGCGGTGCTGCTGGCGCTCGCGATCTTCAAGATATCCTGGCTGGCCAGGGCCGCCGTCTACATCGCCGGACTGCTGCAAACCATCCCCTCCATCGCTCTCCTGGCGCTGTTCATTCCGCTCACCGGCATCGGCCTGCTGCCGGCGGTGGTGGCGCTGTTCCTCTACGCGCTGCTGCCGATCCTGCGCAACGCCGTCACCGCGCTGGCCGGCATCGATCCCACCTTGCGCCGGGTGGCCGTGGCCATGGGCCTCAAGCCCTTCGAAGAGCTGCGCCATGTATTCGTGCCCTTGGCCATGCCGAGCATCATCGCCGGCGTGCGCACCGCGGCGGTGATCGGCATCGGCACGGCGACGCTGGCAGCGTTCATCGGCGCCGGCGGCCTCGGCGATCCCATCGTCAAGGGCTTGGCGCTGAACGACGCGCGGCTGATCCTGGAAGGTGCGGTTCCCGCGGCGCTGTTGGCCATCGCCACCGAACTCGTCTTCGAGGCCCTGGAGCGCTACTTGGCGCCAGGTCATTTGCGTTCGCAGGACTTCGGGTAGCATCCGAGAAAGCCATCCTCCATGAGAAGCCAATAGAATCAATGAGGTACGGAATACGGCTTCCCCAAGGATGTCGTCAAGTCGGCCTTCGGCATGAACTCGCGCGGAGCAGCTCCGCGGCGAAGACATCACAGTCGGTGATCGATGTGTGCATCGATGCGCCGAGCGTCTTCTACTCCGCCTGCCCTTCGATCTTCGCCTGCAAGCGCCGCATGCCGCCGAGCCAGCGTTCGAGGTCGCTGGCCTTGCGATCCATCCAGGTTTGCGCGATGGGATCGGTAAGGATCAGGAAGCGTTCCTCGAATACCGCTTCGGCCACCATGCGGGCTACTTCGTCGGGCTCCTTGACGGGGCCGGCGGCGTTGCTGGCGAACCCGGATGGCGAGCTGCCGAGCATGGGCGTGCGTACGCCCAAGGGCGCGAGCAGAGAGACGCGGATGCCGCGGTCGTGGTAGGTGATGGACAGCCACTCGGCCAAGCCCACCACGGCGTGCTTGGTGGTGGCGTAGACGAGGTTGCCGTGGGTGGTGAGGATGCCGGCCATGGACGCGGTGTGCAGCAGGTAGCCGGATTCGCGCTCCAGCATCGATGGCAGCACGGCGCGCACGGCGAAGACATGGGCCATGATGTTCACCCGCCACTGCTCGTTCCAGACCTCGACGGGAGTATCCAGCGGTGTGCCGCCAGTGGCGATGCCGGCGTTGGAGAAGAACAGATCCACCGGCCCGCAGGCGCGTTCGGCCTCGGCCACCAGCCCGTTCACGTCTGCTTCGGAGCCGACGTCGCAGGCCACTGCCCGGCCGCCGATCTCCGCCGCCACCTGCCGGGCGCCGTCGCCGTTCAAATCGGCCACCACCACCTGGGCGCCCAAGCGAGCGAACTCCCGAGCTGTGGCCGCGCCGATGCCGCTCGCGCCGCCCGTGACGATGGCGTGCTTGTCGGCCAAGTCCATTGCACAGCTCCTGCCGTCTCGTCGCCGCTACCCTAGCAGGCGGCATCGGCCCGCGCCAGTTTCCCTATCTGGGCACTAGAGGAACACGAACATCCGCGCTTCGATGCTGTGCCAAGGCGCGGCTGGACTCGGCTTCATCGCCACCGTGGAGTGGACGGCGAAGCGGCCCCGGCTATGGTCGGCAGAGTCGTATGGCGCCTCCTCCCATGCCCTGCGGGGGGAAACAGCGGTGGCGCTGCGCCAGGTTGCGGGCGAGATGCCAGATTTCGCCGATGTGGCTTGGCGAAAAGGCGGGTCGCCGGGATCAGGTCGGCTTCGTCAATGGGAGTGTCTGCAATGGCGAAGGGTTCCGACTCGACGGTGGCGAAATCCGCGCGACAGCAGTTGGTCGGCCTCGTCGGGCATGAAATCGCGCACCCGCTTGGGCGCGGACCAGTGCCCGCAGTCGTTGTGGAACGCATGGGCAGGTCGCCGTGGCGGATGGTGCGATCAGCAGATGCGCGGGCAGCGACGGTCTTGGCCAGCACTAGGCGCTGGCAGTCCGCACAAAGGGTTGTGGGTACCGCGTCTTCGTCGTTGAAGCAGAAAGATGGGGCAGGGCGCTGCCCGCGGTTCGAAGCCGTTGCGCGTCGAGACAGAGCCTCTGGTTCGTCCGTCGCGAACCGCCAGGGTGTGCGATTCGCGACGGCCTGGACGAGCTTTGGGAGCGCTGCGGCCACCCACGACATGGGCGGGCTTCTGTCCCGCATCTGCCGCGCAGGCCAATCGGGCTCGAATCGTCTTCAGCTCCTTTGTGGCACGGTTCCGAGACGCTTGCGGTTTGCCCCGGCACCTGCGAAGCTTGGCCGCAACAGATAATGGAGAGAATCGCCATGCTGCAAGCGGGCGACGCGGTTCCGGATTTCGAACTGCGCAGTCACGATGGGGAAACCATCTCGCGGTCGTCCTTGGCCGGCAGCTAGGTGGTGCTGCACACCTTTCCGCTGGCCTTCACCGGCGGCTGAAGCAACCAGACCTCCACCTTCAACCGTGCGTTGAAGCAGTTCGACGAAGCTGGCGCCAAGCTCATTGGGCTGAGCGTCGATTCCACCTTCGCGCTCAAGACCTGGGCCACGGCCATGGGCGGGATTCGCCACCCTCTGCTGGCGGACTTCTGGCCCCACGGCGGCGTGGCGCAGTCCTTCGGCATCTTCAACGAAGACGCCGGGATCGCCCAGCGGACGCTGTTCATCGTCGATCCTCAGGGTGTGGCGCGCCACAGCGAGCTGCATACTGGAACCTTGCCAGACGTGCCGGCAACCCTGGCAAGGCTCCAGGCGCTGCAGGGCTGAATCCCCAATCCGCGCCTCCGGCTAGCGGAACGCGGCGACGATCTCCGCCTCGAACTGCTGCAGGCGTTCGACATCCCCGGAGGGGATGCCGCCGAACATGATCTCGGCAATCCCGGCGTCGGCGAACTCGCCGATGCGGTCGATGATGTACTGTCGCGGGCCGGCCACGGTGCCGGCGCCAAGGCCCTGCACTACGCGATCGATCAGCTTCTGATCCTCGGTCAGATAGCAGGGCATCAGCAGGGTGCGACGGATTTCGGCAGGATCGCGGCCCACGCCTTCGCAGTGTCGTTCCAGAATGGCCGCCTTGGCTTGGTAGTGGGCCAGCGCCATGCCGCCGCCCGCCCAACCGTCGAGGTTCATCACGTCGCCGTATTTGGCGAGGGTGCGCAGGGTGCGTTTCGGTCCGGTGCCGCCCACCATGATGGGGATGGGCTTGTCGAACGAGCCGGGCGACAGGCGCGCTTGCTCCAACTGGTAGTAGGTGCCGTGGTAGTCTACCGGATCGCTGCTGTGGAGCAGCAGCCGGATGAGCTCGGCGGCTTCCTGGAAGCGGTCCTGGCGCTCCTTCATGGAAGGGAAGGTCCAGCCGTAGGCTTCGTGCTCGCGCTTGTACCAGCCGGCGCCGATAGCCAGGGTGAAGCGGCCCTCGCTCATGGTGTCGATGGTGCCGGCGATCTTCGCCACCAGCGCCGGGTTGCGGTAGGTGTTGCCGAGCACCAGGTTGCCGAGGCGGAGTTTCTTCGTCATGCCGCCGGCGAAGGCGATGGCGGAAAGCCCTTCGAAGGCGGTCAGCGCCTCTTGGTCGCGGTTCGCCCCGGGCGGGATGAAGTGGTCGGCGAACCAGACGCTGTCCCAGGGGCCGGCCTCCATCTGCTCGACAGAGGCCCGCACCGCTTGCCAAGAGGTGCGGTACACGTTCACCTGTACCCCGAAATCCATAAGCTCGTCTCCTGCAATGGTGGATAGGAGCCGCATGGTAGAGCAGGCGGGGTCGAATAGTCGAACCCCCGTCGCGGCTAGGACGCACTGCCTTGCTGACGCTGGCTGAGAATCTCCGGTCCCGCGCCGGCATCGATTTCATCGGTTGTCGTCTAGGTCATGTTCCTGAAACTGCGCGGCGAGATATTATTGGCGTCCCTTGAGCAATGGATTGAGACAACGCCATGGCCGCAGACTCGGCACTTCGCCTCAGACAAGTCTGTCTGCTGGCGCACGATCTCGAGTGGACCTCCGGCGTGTTGAGCACTGCGTTCGACGCCCCCGTGGTGTTTCGCGATCCCCGCATGGCCGCTGGTGGGAATCTCACCAATACGCATATCCGCCTGGGCGACTCGTTTCTCGAAACCGTATGTCCGACGGACAGGGCCTGGGCGCGTTCAACCACCCAGACGCGGCTGCTTGAGCGCAACGGGGATTGCGGATACATGGCGATTGTGCAGGTGCCCGACATGGCGGTCGCGTCGAAATCGATGGCTGTTCAGGGATCGGGACTGGGCATCGTTTCGGGCGACTGGAACGTCTGTCCCGGCTTGCCCGGTTCCGGACTGGCCGGAGTGGAGTCCGGTCGCTACCAGTTGGGCGCATCGCTGCCCAAGGTGCCGGGCACCGTATCGGGCGTCAATGTCCAGTTCCATCCACGGGATTTCGGCACGCTCGCGGAGATCCAGGAAAACTGGCCAAGCCAAGCCGACTTCCCACGAAACAAGGGCACCTATTATCCCGCTGGCAATACATGGCAAAAGGATGTCGATGCCCGTCCCCACGGCGGCGTCACTACGGGCTTTGCCGCCGTTGAGATTGCACCCCGCTACGACGATCCCGAGGAGGCGTGTCTGCGTTGGATGAACGGCCTCGGTGCCGGATGCTCCATCGATCCCGCTGAACCTGCCACGCTCAGGCTGTCGGACCACCAGATCATGAGGTTTGTTGAACCGACCAACGGACGCACTGGGGTCGTCGGCGTCGATCTCTGGAAAGCGCCAGGTGCGGGCAGGAAGTTTGATGCAATCGACATCTGCGGCGTGACATGGATACTCGTCGACTATCCCGGCGCATCCTAGCTGGCTCCATGCCCGCCGCCTGGGATGCCGTCTTCATTCCAACAAGCCGAACGGGTCGGCCTGTGCCTCCTCTATCGACCGGGAAGTTCCATGAACGGATCCCTTGCCGGCCATGCCACGCTCGATCCGACCATTGCTCGTGCGGGGCCGACGACGGTGCGGCTGCTGGCGGATTGGGGCGCGAAGGGGTGATCGAGCAGCCGCAACACAGAGCACGCACGACTACGCACAGGGTGCCCCAGCCTGTCGGGCGCGTTCTCTCCACAGGCAGGGGATCCAGTCCCCGCAACTATACGCCGGGTTAGCGGGAGGTCCCGGCACTGGGTAAGATACCTGCACCTGCCTCGGCGTCGGAAACCAAGGAGAAGCCCCATGAAAGTCACCGAACTCGAAACGATGGTCGTCGAGGCCGAGCCACCCTACATTGGCGGCAAGTACTTCTTGTTCCTGGAACTGAAGACCGACGAGGGCATCGTCGGCATCGGCGAGCGTATCGCCGGCAGCTCCTACTCCAACCACCTCGGCGATCTGAAGTCCCAGGTCAGCCTCGTCGAGGAGTTCGTCGGCCAATTCGTCATCGGTCGCAACCCGCTCGACATCGAGCTGATCTGGGATCGAATGTACGGCTCGCGCCACGATTTGCGCCATCCCAGCCTGTACGCGACGCCGGTGATCAGCGCCATCGACATGGCGTTGTGGGACATCGCTGGCAAGGTCGCCGGCCAGCCCGTCTACAACCTGCTTGGGGGGCGCTACCACGACAAGCTGCGCGCCTATGCCTACATGCCGAGCGCAGGACTGATCGAGCATCCGGAGCGAGCCGGCGCCGTCGCCGAGAAGCTGCTTGAGGAGGGCAACTCCGCCTGCAAGATCGATCCGTTCATGCCGCTGCATCCCATCCGCGACATCCCGCTCAAGGAGATCGAAAATGCGGCCAAGATCTTCGAGAGCATCCGCGCCGCAGTGGGCAACGAGCTGGAGGTGGGCATCGGCACCCACGGCCAGCTCACCACCTACAGCGCCATCCGGGTAGCGGACTTCCTGGAACCCTACCATCCGTTCTGGTTCGAGGAGCCCGTCATGCCCGAGAACATCGAGGAGATGGCTCGGGTGGCCGCTCACACCAGCATTCCCATCGCCACTGGCGAGCGGCTGGTCACCAAGTACGAGTTCGCTCGGCTGCTGGAAGCGCAGGCGGCGCAGATCATCCAGCTGGATGTGGGCCAGTGCGGCGGCATCACCGAGGCGAAGAAGATCGCCGCCATCGCCGAAGCCCACTACGCGGTGATCGCGCCGCACATGTACTGCGGGCCGGTGGCCGCGGCGGCGGCTATTCAGATCGATGTATGCTCGCCCAACTTCATGATCCAGGAAGCCAACCAAGGGCCGCTGCACAAGACTATCTTCAAGCAACCATTGGTGTTCGAGGACGGCTTCATAGTCCCGCCCACCGGGCCGGGTCTCGGCATCGAGTTCGACGACGAAGTGCTCGCCGCGCACAGAGTGGGCTGACGTGCGTGTGCCGACATGGCAACCTGACGATTGCTCGTGACGAGCCGAGTGGAAGTTGAAACCTCGTGCCTTCGTGCGGCTGACTTCGCCGTCACGCGGCGGGTTCCCGACTGAATCGGCCTCCGCGCTGCGGGATTGATGTCGTTCATCCATCGACTGCGCCGGCGCGCCCGCCGCCGACCCGCAGCGGGCGGCCGGAGAGGATTCCCTAGCGCGGGAACTTGACTCAAGTGTCAACTTCTTCGGCGCTCAAGGATTCTAGATGCCGAGGTCCTTGGTGTTGTAGTCCTTGACGACGCGCTTTCAACGGGCTATGCGTCGCCGCTATCGGAACGTCTCCGTGCAACCGCCGTTGCAGCCTCCATCGCATCGTTTCACCCAACGTTCTGGAACCTATGCTCCACTCCGGAAAACGCGAAATTCCGCCGCTTCGTCTTGGACGACATGCGAACCTCCGTCGGCTAGGCGATGCTGGCGGTGGCCGCCGGAGGCGCCGCGGCATCTGATCCCTAGTCTCTTGAGAAGGAAGCCGTATACAGAGAATCCTGGGATCGCGGCATCCGATCGGCGGATCGACGTGATCCGCCGGCCGGACGCCTCGACTTGGAACCCCACAGCCGCGCATCGGAGCCGGAATCCTCCAAGGAATGGTTCCCTGTTCCATCGCTCTACGTTGCAGCTTCATGGAGAAGCATGAAGACGCGGATTCAAACCGAGCCACTACCGAATGAGGCGGGCGATAGTGGCAATTGCCGTGTTCGGAGTAGGATGAACAACGGCAAGAACCAGGAGAGGGGTGTGATGAAGCAGGATTCTCGTGCAGTTGGAGACATCGGCGAACGAGTGCGCGGAATCGCGCCAGTGGCCTTCCGGCAGCGTGGGGCCGCCAACTGGAAGGTGGTGGCAGCAGTGGTCGCTGTCGTTTTCGCGCTGATCGCCTTGTGGCTGGTCATGCAGCCGACCGATGCGCCGGTCGAGGAAGCCGAGGTCGAGGAGGTCGAATCGGGCTGGGTGGACGAGGCGCGCGTGCTCGCCGCCACCGAAATCGAGCCTGGAAGCTGGCTCGCCCACGGGCAGACCTACGACGAACTGCGCTTCTCCACCCTCGCGCAGATCAACCGCGACAGCGTCAAGACTCTCGGCCTCGCCTGGTACAAGAACCTCGGCAACCGCCACCGGATGCAGGCCACGCCGCTGGTGATCGACGGCGTGATGTACTTCACCGATCCGTGGAGCGTGGCCTACGCCGTGGATGCGGCTACCGGCGAGGAAATCTGGCGTTTCGACCCGCACACGGACCAGCGCTCCATGCGCTACTCCTGCTGCGGCGGCGCGGTCAACCGCGGCATGGCGGCCTACAAAGGCCGGCTCTACTTCGCCACCTTTGATGCCCGGCTGGTGGCGGTGGATCAGGCCAGCGGCGAGAAGCTGTGGGACGCGGACACCAGCCACTATCCTGCCAACAGCCCCTATACCATCACCGGCGCCCCCCGCGCCGCGGCCGGCAAGGTATTCATCGGCCAGAGCAGCTCGGAGTTCGGCCTGCGCGGCTATCTCTCCGCCTACGACGCGGATACCGGCGAACTGGCATGGCGATTCTTCACCGTACCGGGCGATCCGTCGCAGCCTTTCGAACATTCGGAGCTGGAGGCCGCGGCAGAGACTTGGGGCGGCGAGTGGTGGAAGTACGGCGGTGGCGGCACGGTGTGGAACGCCATCGTCTACGACGCCAAGTTCGACCAGCTGCTGTTCGGCACCGGCAACGGCGCTCCCTGGCCGCGCAAGATCCGCTCGCCCGGCGGCGGCGACAATCTGTTCCTGGGCGGCATCCTGTCGGTGGATCCGAACACCGGGCGCATGAAGTGGTTCTACCAAACGACGCCGGCCGACAACTGGGACTTCAACGCCGCCCAGGACATCGCGCTTCTGGATCTGGAAGTGGACGGCGTAACCCGCTCGGTGCTGTTCCAGGCGCCGAAAAACGGGTTCTTCTACGTGCTGGACCGGGAGGACGGCGAACTGCTGCGCGCCAGCGAGTACGTGCGGCAGAACTGGGCGCTGGGCATCGATATGGAAACCGGGCGCCCGGTTGAAAACCCGGACATGGCCTACGACGAAGAGCCGCAATGGGTGATGCCGAGCAACGCCGGCGGCCATAGCTGGCAGCCCATGGCGGTGGACCCCATGCGCGGCGTCGCCTATCTGCCCGTGCAGGACATGGCTGCCTTCTACGCGCTGTCGGAAAGCTTCGTCGAAACCGGGGAATGGGGCTTGAATCCGAGCGGCATCAGCCTGGGCGTCGAGTTCGGCCCGCACGAGGACTCGCCGCCGCAGCCGGAGTCCCGGGGCTTTCTGAAAGCCTTCGACCCCTTGACAGGTCGGGAGATATGGTCCGTGCAGCGTGCCACGGCCTACAACGGCGGCGTGGTCGCAACCGCCGGCGGCATCGTGTTCCAGGGCGACGGCAACGGCATGTTTGCCGCCTACGACACCGACGAAGGCACCCTGCTTTGGCAGTACGACACCTACGGCGGCACCCCCGGCGCGCCGATCACCTATGCCATCGACGGCGAGCAGTATGTGGCGGTGCAGGTGGGAGGCGGCGTCCGCAACCGCTACAACGACGGCCGCCTGCTGGCCTTCAAGCTCGGCGCCGCCGGCGAGATTCCGCCGCCCGTAGCACCCGTGGTGGATATTCCGGCGCCGCCGCCGCTGACGGCGAGCGAGGAGAATGTCGCCCGCGGCCGGGGGCTCTACAACCGCGCTTGCGTGTGGTGCCACGGCATGGGCGCGGTGGGCACCGTCAACGCCGATCTGCGGCTGATGACCGCCGAGACCCACGAGCGCTTCCAGGCCATCGTGCGCGGCGGCCTGCTACGCGACAAGGGCATGGAATCCTTCGCCGACGCGGTTACCGAGGAAGAAGCCGAGCTGATTCGCCAGTACGTCATCGCCCGCACCCTCGCGGCACGAGAGGAGCAGAGCCGCCGGGGACAGGACGGGGCGGAACAGATCCAGTAGCGTTGTCAGGGCGGCGTCGGGGGCCGTCGCCTCACCCCGCCAGCATCCAGGCGCTGGCAATCCCGGCGACCGCCGCCAAGGCGAAGAACCGTTGCGCCCGCGGCCCGGCTAGCTGCAGTCGGTATCGAGCGACCGCCAAGCCGAGCAGAAACCCGGCTGCCAGCCCCGCGACATGGGCCATCACGTCGGTATTGTCGCCGCCGATGCCGGTGTAGGCGAAGAACGCCACCGCCGCGAACACCGGCGCGAAGCCGCGCTGCCAAGGCTGGCGGCGAAAATAGTCGGTGCGCCACAGGAACGCACCGGTGAGCCCGAGCGCGGCGAAAGTGGCCGTGGAGGCGCCGATGGAAGAGAAGTCCTCGGGTCGCACCAGCGCGTTCAGCCCATTGCCGAGGATGCCGCCGAGCAGGATGCACAGCCAGCCCAGCCCGGAGCCCAGATAGCGGCCTGCCAGCAGCCCGAACAGGCCGCCGAAGGCGGAGTTGGCGACAATGTGGCCGAGATCGGCATGCAAGGTCAGCGCCGTCGCCAAGCGCCAAAGCTCCCCGGAGGCCACCGCAGCGACATGCAGGCGGCCAGCGGCGCGCCAATCCCAGCCCAACGCCGACACCGCCTCGCAGGCCATCACCAGCCAGATGACGGCAAGGTAGCCAGCCACCCCCCACCAGCCGTGGTCGATGTACTCGGGCGCGGCCAGCACGGGCGCAGAAACGTTCTCGCGTTCGTAGGCGCCGAGTTCCCGCAAACCCGCCATCAGATCCTCCGACGTCACCAGCAGTCGCCACACGCTTTCCTTGAAGTCGATGCGGTGATCGATGCCGCGCGCCGACAACACCAGCGCGAAGGCCCGCAGATCCCTGCGCTCCCGCCCTTCGCGGATAGGCAGCCACGTCTCGTCTTCGATCATGGACGCATGGTGGCACAGATGACGCAAGCGAACGACGGGGCATCCGTCCGTCGCATCCGATTCGATGGCGGCGATGCCGCAGTTGGGAGGACGAGCGAGTCGCAGCCGTATCGCGCACCTGTCGAGGACGGTCTGAACGTGCCGCCCGAGGACTGTCCGCATGACGGGCAGCTGCCTATCGGGCCTCCGCGTCCTGCATCTGCGCGAACTTTTTCTTGACAATCCGCATAGGGATGATCGAGCCTCGGCGCACGGTCGGGAAGGCTGTCGGTTCGCGGTCTGCGGGGCCAAGCGCCGCCCTTGGCTGTGGTCGCCCCGGCTGCTATCGACAGTGCCCCTCGGACGATCCCATGCATTGCTCTATCTCGGCGGATCCAGATCGGTCAGGAATCCAGGCGAGCGTTATTTCATCCTAGGGAAGTTCTTATTAAGCTCTCTAAATCCGCACGACACCATCATAACTTGTTGATTTATAAGAAAACAAATTGTAGTGGCCGGACATATTCAGACCTCCCTTAGCTGGCGTAGCTGTCTTCGAACGGCAGATAGATCGCCTCATCCAGAACGCGGACCGGTGCGCTGCTGGATTCGATCCCAATGCGGCCAGCGACGAGATCGAGTTCCACGGCAGCGTGATGGCGAGTGGCGGCAGCCACCCTTGGAAGGGTATGGCGCGGAAAGATCGATTGGCAGCCATCGAGGAAAGCCTTGGCCTTTCGGCCA
This sequence comes from Pseudomonadales bacterium, assembly GCA_963422285.2. Lineage (GTDB taxonomy): Bacteria > Pseudomonadota > Gammaproteobacteria > Pseudomonadales > Azotimanducaceae > VXYL01. Next base: position 80,121 of record CAXXJO010000002.1, read on the forward strand.
ATGCCCATCGCAGCTTGGCGGCATTCGCTGTCGCGGTCGACAAGCAGGCGGTCTCGCCGAGGCATCCAGTCGAATACGCGTTCGAGGAAATCTGCAATCGGTTCGACCTCTTCCTGAGCCGAATCTGGAAGCGTCAGAACGAGCGGCACAAGGACTCGTCGTCATGGACAAGTCGCACTACGACAACACCCTGCAAGGATTGGCTCGGCAATTCGGGCAGCATGGAACTCGTTGGAGGAACCTCCACAATCTTGCCGAAGTCCCGATGTCTGTAGACTCGCAAGCATCCCGGCTGATCCAGATTGCAGACCTTCTGGCGTGGGCAGTATGGCGACAGCCGATATTTCGATAGGATCGGAACTCGCTCCGATACCTAAGGGAACGTGATTCACGGACTGGTCCACTACAAAGGCGCAGCGGAAGACTGTCTGTGTCCGGCATGCATGTCGCGCCGCTAGCGAACCCGATACGACTTCCCCGTGGTCGACACTTCGCTCCATTCACCGTTCCGGCGCCGGCGCCGGACCTCGACCCCGGATAGCTGCCAAGCGAGATAGCCGGGCAGACGGCTGGCACGTGCGGGCAGTCAGCTTGTGCGCGTCCGTTCGGTGCGCCGAGAGGCCGGGAACCGAGCCTGTTTCGGCTTTGCCTGCGGATGAAGCAGCCGAATCCGGGTGTGGATGCACAACGGTCTTGTTCATGGCGTGCCTGCGAGGGGGCGTTTGCGCAACAACCGTCGTGGCGAATATGGGACGTTCTCGGAGCGCTCGCGTCGAGTACAATTGCGCGGTTGCAGCCACCTCTGGAGCAAGCGCATGAACAGCGTCGACTACGTCGCCCGCATCCTCAAGCAGGAGGGCGTGGTCTGGATGTCCTGCTATCCCTCGAACCCGCTTATCGAAGCGGTGGCGAAGGAGGGCATCCGGCCGGTAGCGTTCCGCCACGAACGCGGCGCGGTGATGGCGGCGGACGGCTACTCGCGGCTGTCGGATCGCAAACGCTTCGGCGTCGTCGCCGTACAGTCCCAAGCTGGCGCCGAGAACTCCGTCGGCGGCCTCGCCCAGGCCAACGCCGACAACGTGCCCATCCTGGCGCTGCCCGGCGGCAATCCCCTGGACATGCTGTTCGTGCGCCCGAACTTCTTCGCCGCCAAGACATGGGAACCAGTGCTCAAGCGGGTCGAAGTGATCACCCGTCCGGACCAGACCGGCAACGTCATGCGCCGCGCCTTCCACGCGCTGCGCTCTGGCCGTCCAGGACCGGTACTGGTGGAGATGCCCGGCGATGTCTGCACGATGCCGATTCCCGACAAAGCGCCGCCCTACGTCTCGCCCAAGGCGACGCTGTACGCGCCAGCAGCGGGCGCTGTCGCCGACGCCGCCCGGCAGCTAGTGGAGGCGAAGGAACCGTTGATCTGGGCCGGCGCCGGCGTCCTCTCCGCCAGCGCCACGGAAGAGCTGAAAATCTTGGCGGAACTGCTCGATGCGCCGGTATATACGTCCATGCCCGGCAAGTCCGCCTTCGACGAGCGCCATCCGCTGGCGGTGGGCGCTGGCGGCGCGACCGTGGCAGGGCCGGCGCGGCTGTGGCTGGACGCCTGCGACGTTCTATTCGCCGTCGGCACGTCGCTGACGGCAACCCCCTACGGCCAGCGCTTCTCACGCGACAAGTTCCTCATTCATTCGGCGATCGCCGACGACGAGATCAACAAGGACACCGCCGCCGACATCGGTTTGGTCGGCGACGCCAAGCTCGCCCTCGAAGCCCTGATCGATGCGGTGAAGGGACTGATCGGCGCAGAAGGCCGCGACACCGGCGTGCGAGTGCGCATCAAAGCCGCCCGGGACGCTTGGCTGGCGCAGTGGATGCCGTATCTGACCAACGACGACGGCCCGCTGTCGCCCTACCGGGTGATCCACGAGATGAACCAGGTGCTCGATGGCGAACGCAGCGTCGTCACTCATGATGCTGGAGCGCCGCGGGACCAGATCGTGCCGTTCTACACCGCCACCACGCCGCACAGCTATGTCGGCTGGGGCAAGACCACCCATCTCGGCTTCTCCATTCCGCTGATGATCGGCGCCAAGATGGCGGCGCCGGAGCGCATGTGCGTGAACCTCATGGGCGACGGCGCCTTCGGCATGTCGGGCTTGGACATCGAGACCTCTGCCCGTGCCGGCATCCCCATCACCACGGTGGTGCTGAACAACGGCATCATGGCCACCTACCCGGGCGGCTTTCCCACGGCGCGGGAGCAGTTCGGCGTCTCCCGCATGCAGGGCGACTACGCCGGCCTCGCGCAAGCCATGGGCGCCGAGGGCATCCGCGTGGAGCAGGCAGCCGAGATGGCCCCGGCCCTGGAACAGGCGCAGCGGCTGAACGCCGACGGCAAGACGGTGCTCGTCGACGTCAAGACCCGGGCGGAAGATTCCCGGGCCCCGGCGCGGTTCGCTTGAGGGGACGCCATGAAGCTGGTGCGCTTCGGCAAACGGACCACCAGACTATTGCCGACAACATGCGCACAATCGGGGAGAATCAGGCCGCCGTCGATGACGAGATCGAGAACTTGGCCGCCGAGCGGGGAAGCGTCGAGACGGAACTCGGCAGCCTCGTCGGCGAGGAGGAATCCTCGGCGCTGCGGATGCGGCGCAATCTCGTTGACGAGCAGATCCGCGCTACGCCCGAGAGTGGGCCAAACATGCCATCGCCGAGCAGCTGCTGAACGAGGCGGGAGAAGTTCGAGCGCGAACGTCAGCCCGGCATCGTTCGCCATGCCGAAGCGTACTTCCGCGAGATTACCGGCGGCAAGTACCCGCGCGTCTACGCTCCGCTGGGCCAGCGCACCATCGCCGTCGGCAGCGCCGACGATTCCGATGGTCTCCGCAAGGAGCCTGCCCAGCTAAGCCGTGGCACCCGGGAACAGCTGTTCCTGGCGCTGCGTTTCGGGCTGGTGCGCGATCTCGGCGAGCGCACCGAGCCGCTGCCCGTGATTGTCGACGAAGTGCTGGTGAACTTCGACCCCGAGCGGGCGCAACGCGCTGCCCGCGCCTTCCGGCAGCTTTCCGCCGCCAACCGTGTGCTGGTGTTCGCCTGACAGCCCACGGTCGTCGAGCTTTTTCGAGCCGAGGCGTCCAGCGCCGGCTGCCAGCCACCCGAAGTGGTCGGGATCGGCTAAGGATAGGCCTACACCAGCCGCCGCCGTTCGTTGGAGGGCGGAATGGCCAGGGATTCGCGGTACTTGGCAACGGTGCGCCGCGCCACTTCGATGTCGCGTTCCTTCAGCATGGCGGCGATCCGGCTGTCCGACAGGGGTTTGCGCGGATTTTCCTGGGCCGTCAGCTTCTTGATGAGGGCCCGGATGGCAGTGCTGGAGATCTCGCCGCCGGTAGCGGTAGCGACGTGGCTGGAGAAGAAGTACTTCAGTTCGAACACGCCGCGCGGCGTCGCCATGTACTTGCGCGTGGTCACCCGCGAGATGGTGGACTCGTGCCGCTCCACCGCGTCGGCGATGTCGGACAGCACTAGGGGCTTCATGGCCACCTCGCCGTGCTCCAGGAAGCCGCGCTGGCGTTCGACGATCTGGGCAGCCACCCGCAGCAGGGTTTCGTTGCGATATTCCAAATTCTTGAGGAGCCACTTGGCATCCTGCAGGCTGTTTTTCAAGTACTCGTTGTCGGGACTTGAATCGGCGCGACGGACGAGGCCGGCGTAGGTGTCGTTGACGCGCACTCGGGGCGCCGTCTCGCCGTTCAGCTCCACGCTCCAGCGGCCGTTTTTGCGGGCGACGACGACATCCGGCACCACATGCTCGATGTTGGTGTTGCCGATGCCAGCGCCGGGGCGCGGATTCAGGGAGCGGATCAGCTCCAGCACCGCCATCAGTTCATCTTCCGTGCGCTTGGCGCGACGGGCGAGATTGGCGAAATCCCTGCTCGCGAGCAGCCCGAAGTGATCGCCGACGAGACCGATGGCTTCGTCCCGCCACGGGGTATCGTCGGCAAGCTGTTCGAGCTGCAGCAGCAGGCATTCGGCCACGTCCCGGGCGCCGATGCCGGGCGGGTCGAAGTGCTGCGCCAGCTTGATCACGGCCTCCATCTCCTCAGCCTCGAAGCCAAGTTCGGCAGGCATGGCGTCCAGCAGTTCCGCGGTCGTCGCATTCAACATGCCATCGTCGTCGATGCTGTCGATCACGACTAGGGCGGCGAGGCGGTCGCGCTCCGACATCGGTGTCAAATTAAGCTGCCAGAGCAGGTGGTCGGCGAGGGTATCGGCGGCGCTATTGCGCTCCTCGAAACCATTGTCGCCGTCGTCGCGCACCGTTGTCGAACCATCGGCGACTGTGGAGCTCTGGTACACGTCGTCCCAGGAGACGTCCACGGGCAGGTCGTCGGGAATGGCGTCCAGGCCTTGGCTGTCGGCAAGGGTCGGTTCGCCGTCCGCGGTGTCGTCCCAAGCGTCGAGTTCGCCAGCGCTGTCGTCCGGCTTCATGTCGGCCTCGTCGCCTGCGGTGTCGTTCTCGGCGTCGAGGTCTTCGTCTTCCACTAGTTCCAGCATCGGGTTGGATTCGACGGCTTGGCGCACTTCCAGTTGGAGCTCCAGCGACGAAAGCTGCATGAGCCGAATCGCCTGCTGCAACTGCGGTGTCATGGCAAGCTGCTGGCCAAGCCGCAGCGAAAGGGTCTGCTTCATCACAACTGGAACTGCTCGCCGAGGTAAACGCGTCGCACCGTGTCGTTGGATAGTATGGCGGCAGGGTCGCCTTCGGCAATGAGGGTTCCTTCGCTGACGATGTAGGCGCGGTCGCAGATATCCAGGGTCTCGCGCACATTGTGGTCCGTGATCAGTAGGCCGAGGCCGCGCTGGGCGAGGCCGTGGATCTCCTTTTTCAGGTTGGCGACGGAAATGGGATCGACGCCGGCGAACGGTTCGTCGAGCAGCATGAACCGAGGTGCGCTGGCCAGCGCCCGGGCGATCTCCACCCGTCGCCGTTCGCCGCCGGAAAGACGCTCGCCGATGTTGTCGCGGATGCCGACGAGGCGGAAGTCGCGCAGCAGCTTCTCCACGAGGTCGAGCCGGGCGGCGCGATCCAGGTCCGAGCGCAGCTCGGTCACCGCGAGCAGGTTGTCGGCCACGGACAGCTTGCGGAACACGCTCGCTTCCTGGGGCAGATAGCCCATGCCGGCCCGAGCGCGCAGATGCATGGGCGTCTGGGTAAGGTCGCGATCATCGATGCGTATGGTGCCGGCATCCGCTGCGACGATGCCGAGGATCATGTAGAAGCAGGTGGTTTTGCCGGCCCCGTTGGGGCCGAGCAGCCCGACGATTTCGCCGCTCGCTACCGCCAAGCTCACGTCTTCGACGACAGTGCGGCCGCGATAGCGCTTGTACAGCCGGGTGCAGACGAGCCGAGCCGGGTCCGATCCTTCGTCTACGGACGGCTGGGCGTCTGTGCGGGCTGCTCGGGTTGCCACTTCAGTTTGACGCTGCCACGGGAGACTACGCGACCTTCCTTGATGTCCCAGAAGATGGTTTCGCTGGAGAGCTCCCGATCGTTCTGGGAGAGGAAGGCGTCGCCCTTCATTTCGAGGCGCTCTTCGGCGACGGCGTAGTCGATGCGTCGCGCCCGGGCGTTGACGAAGGGTTCGTCCGCTGCGAGGTGCTGGCGAAATCGCGCCGGCTGGCCTTCGGCGACGAGGCGAACGATCCGCCCACCCTGGTTGGTGACGGTCACGCTGTCCGCCTCTATGCGCAAGGTGCCTTGGTCGATCTGCACCGAGCCAGTGAGCATGAAGACGCCGGATGAGGAGTAATCGCCGCTGCTTTCGTCCGCCTCGACGGCAATAGGCTGTTGGCTGTCCTCGGGCAGCCCCGCGACGAACGCTGCAGTCAACGCTAGCGCCACCGCCACCCCGGCGCGCAGCGGCGCAAGGCGGTCATTTTTCGAGTTGGTCGGGTTGGACAACGATGCGCACCCGCTGGCTGTTGGAAGAAAAAAGCCTCATGCGTCCGCTTGACAGGTCGGCCTCGATACCCGCTGCGCTTCCGCTTCCGGCTCCGGTAGTGATGATAACAGGCTCGGCGGCGCGGGCGAATTGGCGCTTTGGATAAAGCAGCAGCGACTCCGTTCGCACTTCCGTGAACCCCGCGCTGCCACCGTTCTGGATGAGTCGGACGTCGCCGTGCAGGCGGACCTGCTCTTCCTGGCCGGACGACGAGTCCAGCACCCGCACTGTCTCGCCGGATTCGGACGAGATGTGCCACGGCGGCGCTTGCGGGCTGTGCAGCTCGAACTCCGGCACCGACAATCGAGTGACGCCATCGCGTTCGAAATGCGCGATGCGGCTGGTGCGCAGGCGGTAGTTCAGGGTGCCGTCGGCGCGGTACTGGGTGATGACGCCGCCTTCCAGGTAGGCGTCCGGTTCGTCAGCGAGCTCGGGCGGCAGTTCGGGTTCTCGGAGGTCGCCGGGCACCATGAAGATGGCGACGGTGGCGAAGCCGACGATCACCACGCCGAGGGCCAGCCACCACCGCAGCGTGGATGGCCGCGTGATCATCCTGCTTGGTTTTCGCTTTGCGAAACGAGGGATGGCCCCTTGTGCTGGGCGAGGAGGATGAGGTCGCAGATCTCGCGCACGGCACCGGCACCGCCGCCGACGGCAGTCACGTAGTCGGCCTGGGCGATCACGGCTGGATGCGCGTCGGGTACGGCGAAGGCCATCCCGGTACGTTCGAACAGCGGCAGGTCCGGGATGTCGTCGCCGGCATGGGCCATGCATCGGGCGGGGATGCCGCTGGCGGCACACAGTTGAACCAGTGTCTCGGCCTTGTCCTCGACACCGGCGTAGAGGAAGGGTACGCCGAGCTCCACGGTGCGCCGCTCCACCGCCTCTGAGGCGCGGCCGGTAATGATGGCGATGGCAATGCCCGCCGCCATCAAGCGCTTCATGGCGCTGCCGTCCCGGACGTGGAACGCTTTGTACTCGGTGTTGGCGGGGCCGTAGTGCAGGCGGCCGTCGGTGAGCACCCCGTCCACGTCCAGGATCAGCAGCTGCACCTGTTTGGCACGTTCGAGAACCGTCTGGGAGACGGCTTGCGCCAGCGGTCCGGAGGCTGCGCTCACGATGGATGGTAGTTGAGATAGGTGAAGCCGATCCAGGCCGCCAACAGGACAGTGCCTTCGAAACGCGTGATGACCTTGCGCGAACCGATGCCGTAGGCGAACAGGACGAGCAGGGCGGTCAGCGCCATCATCATCCCGTAGTTGCGCCACAGCACTACTGGGCTGATCTCTTGCGGGGCCATCAGGGCAGGGATCGCCAGCACGGCGAGGATGTTCAGGATGTTCGAGCCGACCACGTTGCCGATGGCCATGTCCACATGTCCTTGGCGCGCCGCAGTCACTGTTACCGACAACTCCGGGAGACTGGTGCCTACGGCCACCACCGTCAAGCCGATGACCATGTTGCTCACTTGGAATCGTTGCGCGATCTCGCCGGCGGCTACTACCAGCATATGGGAGGAAGCCAGCAGGATCGCGAGCCCGATAACGAACCACGCCGCGGACTTCATCGTGCCCATGTCCGGGAAATCTTCCAGATCGCTCTCCAAAGCGTCTGACAGTCCGCTCTTGCTGACGGTGGCCAAGCGGTACAGAATGAGCGCCAGCCCAACCAGCAGCACCAAGCCGTCGAAAGTGCCGAGATACAGATTGAACAGGCACACCAGCGCCAGCAGCGTGGTATAGATCAGCCACGGCAGTTCCCTCTTCAGCACGGGTGGCGCAAACGGCAGCGGACGCACCAGCGCCGTGATGCCCAGAACGAGGCCGATGTTGGCGATGTTGGAGCCGATGGCGTTGCCGATCGCGATGGGGCCGCCGTCGTCCTCAAGGCAGTCGCTGACGCCGATCATGATCTCCGGCGCCGAAGTGCCGATGGAGACGGCCGTCAGGCCGATGACCACTTTGGAGACGCCGAGGTTCTTCGCCGCCGCTGCCGATGCGGCTACGAAGCGGTCCGCGCTCCAGCCTAGAGCGATGAAGCCGCCGATCAGCGCCACGAACGGGTACCCATAGGCGAGTTCGTCGATCAGCGACATGGCTGCCCCAAGACCGGGTCTTAAATGCTAAACTGGCGTTTCACGTTACGCAAGGTAACATCATTCCGAGATCTTGTAGCGGCAACCTGCCCGGCAGTTGCCTTACAATGGGATTGGAAGACGGGCCGCCATGATCGAAGAAATCCAGTCGCGCATCGAACAGGCCCTCGCCGGTGCCGAGGTGGTCGTCGCTGGCGAAGGCAATCGTTTCGAGATCCGGGTGGTATCGGACCGCTTCGAGGGCTTGAGTCGGGTCAAGCGCCAGCAGGCTGTCTACGCCGTGGTGGGCGACCTCATCTCGTCCGGCGCCATCCACGCTGTCACGATCCAGGCCAGAACCCCTGCCGAACTCGGCTGAACGAGTTTCCTCGGCGCGGGAAGGGATCCGACCGGTGAATCGAATTTCATGGCCTCGCGATGCCGTGCGCATCGGCCCGAGATGCCCGTCGTGCTGGACGTGATCCGACGTTTCGACACCGCACGGCCAACGTTCGCCGGGGAACTCGACGCCCTGCTCTCCTGGACGGCGCGTGAATCGGCGGAGGCGGTCCGCATCGCCCAGAAAACAATCGACGATGTGCGCAGCAACGGCGACGAAGCGCTGCTCCGCCTGACGCGCCGGCACGACAGCCTCGAGGCGGCGAGCGCCGGCGAACTGGAACTCGATGCCGCCGAACTGGATGGAAGTCTCGCGGCGCTGCCGGCGGCGGATCGGGAAGCTCTCGTCGCTGCCGCCCGGCGCATCCGGCGCTATCACGAACGCCAGCCGGACGGCGGCTTCGAGTACACCGACGAGCTGGGCAATACTCTCAGCCAGCGCGTGACGCCGCTGGATCGAGTGGGCGTCTACGTGCCAGGCGGCCAAGCGGCCTATCCATCCACAGTGCTGATGACCGTGATTCCCGCTCGAGTGGCCGGGGTGGGGGAGGTGATCGCCACCGTGCCGACGCCGAGCGGCGTACGCAATGCCCATGTCTGCGCGGCCATGAGCCTCGCTGGCGTCGATCGCGTCTTCACCATCGGCGGTGCCCAGGCCATCGCCGCGCTTGCCTACGGCACGGCCACGGTACCGCGGGTAGACAAGATCGTCGGGCCGGGCGGCGCCTTCGTTGCCGCCGCCAAACGGCTGGTGTTCGGGCCGGTGGGAATCGATCTGATCGCTGGCCCCAGCGAAGTTCTGATCATCGCCGACGGCAGCGTCCCGGCCCGCTGGACGGCCCTGGATATGCTCGCCCAAGCCGAGCACGATGGCGATGCCCAAGCTGTGCTGCTGTGCCCGGACGCCGCGCACATGGACCGCGTCCAGGCCGAAATGGAGACGCTGCTGCCGACCATGATACGCGCTGACGTCATCCGGCGTTCGCTGTCGCAACGCGGCGTCCTGATCCGGGTGCGCGACCTCGCCGAGGCCTGCGCCATCGCCAACCGCTTCGCGCCCGAGCACTTGGAACTCGCGGTGCGCGACCCGGACTCCTGGCTGCCGGCGCTCCGCCATGCCGGCGCGATCTTCCTCGGCCCTTGGTCCGCGGAGGTGCTCGGCGACTACAGCGCCGGCCCCAGCCATGTGCTTCCTACCTTCGGTACCGCCCGCTACGCCTCGGTGCTTGGCGTTCCAGACTTCCGCAAGCGCACATCGATCCTGCGCATGGGCGAGGTCTCGGCGGCGCCCTTGGCGCGCATCGCCGCCACCATCGCCGACGCCGAAGGGCTGGGCGCCCATGCGGCAGCCGCTCGAGCGCGCATCTCGGGATACGACGGCAACGTACGCTGATGGTCGACGACGCAGTGCCACAAGCCATGGACGGGCTAGACTCGGCAGTCTGCCGAATCGCATCATCAGGAGGGGCAATGACGTCCCGCAGCAATGACGTCCAGCAATTGTCCCTGCGTCTTGTCCTGAACAGATCTCGCCTATCTAGTCTTGCCGAAAGGCCCGGCAGGGCTCCGGGCAACCTATCTTCCCGGTACTTCGAGCAGTCAGGGGAGACTCGCCCTCCTGCAGCCAGCCGACGATGGATGCCCAGTGGGGATTTTGCGCTTCGAGCACCAACATGGGGGCTTCCTGCGTCATGGGGGCTTCCTGCGTCGTCGGCGTGGAAGAGGACGCAACCCGCTGTCTGATGACCATGAACCACGCGGTGTCCGATCAAGGCGCGGTCGCCCCGGCGAGGACCGTTTCCGCGCCAGTATGCACCATATCAGTCGTTCCTCGACGCCCTCTGCCATTTCCTCCGCTCCGTCCCGGTCGCCGGCAGCAGCGGGTTCATGGCCAGGATCGAAGACCGCTGCCGCCAGGGGCGGGCACCGCTGCGAGTCCTGCCGCTGCCGGCCAGGCGGAGGCGGCAGCCCACCTTTCGGGTTGGAGTCGAGTGCGCCGGCGCCATCTCCCATGCCGAGTTCCAGGCCCGGTGGCGCTATCCGCGATCGCGTCTTCGAAAGCCTTTCGTGGCGAGAAATGCCCTTCGGCAGCTGCCAATTTCGAGCGGCTCTGACTGAGTTCATGTAACTCCTTGATATTTTATGAGCGGCTAGTATCCTGTTCGGCCTGCGCACTCTCTGGGGAGAGGAGATTTTCGGCGCAAAGAACCGCTGCCTCGACGGCCTTGCTGCTTTTGGGACTATCCGCCCATATGCCGATTGCTTTCGCTGACGACGACTGTCCGCCAGAGATCTAAGACTGCATGACTGTGACGGCGCCGCGCATCACCTGCGAGCACGGCTGAACCTGCTCCGACGGTCGGCCGCAGTACGATCGCGTCGACTGCTACAGGGATTTGACCGCAGATCCCGATGCTCCCGTCAGCGGGGCCTACGGGGAAGCGAGAGACAAAGGCCCCCGCAGCGGGCTGGATCTGGCTGTGCCCACCGGCACTCCGGTGTGCGCGGCGAAGGACGGCGTGGTGGAGGAAGAACTCGACGAAATCCCGGTGAAAGACAAATCGACGCCCAACGGCAACTTCGTCCGAATCAACTACGACGACGGCACCGAGGGCGTTTTCCTGCACCTCGAATCGGCATCCGTCGAGAAGGGAGACAGCGTCGACGCCGGAGACCTCGTCGGAACATCGAACGAAACCGGCAGTACGTTCGGTGCGCACTTGCACTATACGCAGTACGACGATCAAGGAGAGACCGTCGATCCGGTGTTGGAACATCCCGACTGCTGATGACCGTCGACGATCATCCTGCTCGATCGGCGGGGCGTCGGCGACGGCTGGCGCTCGGCGGCGCGGCGATGCTGTCCCTTGCCGTCGCCAGCCTGTGGCTGTTCCTGGATCGCCGTCCGGACACGCCAGCCGAGCCCGTTGCCGAGGCGGCGCCCGCTCCACGCGAACCGACCCGGCCCGAGCCGAAGGCCGTCGCGGAGACTCCGCCGCCGCCCGCAGCGCCGGCGCCGGAACCCGAGCGCGACGCTGTGCTGCACCCCTTCGAGGTGCTCGGCAACCTGGAATGCACGATGGTGGCCGGCTACGGCGCGGCCAGCGGCACCGCGCTGGTGGTGCTGCCGACCGCGACCGGGGCGAGGTTCTCCGTGGTGGACGGCCGGGGCGCCGTGGTCGGGGACGCCTTGGCGTTCAGGCCGTACGCCTTCGAGCTGGGGAGACGGGCGGACGGCACCCCCGTCGTCGGCCTGGGCAACCTTCGCGGCACCACCGGCACATTCCGTCCTCCGGACACGTCCGAGCCGGTGCGCATCTACCTGGGCGAGCATGTGGTCTACGAGTCGGACAAGGTCTGGGACTTCAGAGTGGCGCCCGACGGCTCCTCCTTCGCGGTTCACGAGCCGCTCGCCGGCGACGCTTCCCGGCTGGTGGTCCACAATCTGGAACTCGGCACGGAGCGGCACTTCGATCTCGGCGCCCGCATGACGCCGGACAACGCCTACGAGCCCGGCTACGGCATGAGATACACGCTGGACGGCACGGAGATCGTGTTCCAGGTTTCTCAGGCCGACTCCATGGGCAAAGGAACCTGCTGGTTCTATCCGGCGGGAGAGGGGAAGACGCGGCGCATCGCCGTGGAGGGCGGCTTGGGCGCAGTGCTCGTCTCGAGCCGGGAGGGATACTTCGCGGAGCAGCCGGACGATCTGGAGGCGGCCGAGTGCCGCCGCGTGTGGCAGGTGGCGAGACGCGCCTTCGACGCCGCCAGCGGCACCACCGCCGACGTGTGGCGCCGCCGGCTGGACCTCGAGAGCTTTGGCGGCCGCATGTTCGTGTCCGACGACGGCCGCTGGCTGGGGGTGGACGGCTGGGACTTCCACGTGCTGGACGCGAAGACCGGCGACACCGTGTTCAGATACCCCAAGGTGGGCTGTCCGAAGCAGCAGCCGGCCCGGCTGGCCAGCGTGGTCGGCGAGAACGCGTCGGCTGCCGATGTGGGCCGGCTAGGCAGCATCTCCTTCCAGGGCGGCAGCATGGTGGCCTACAGGCAGTTCGGGCGGCTGGACTGCTCCACGCCGCCGGGAGGGGAGTACGACGCTCTCCGCTACCGGCAGTGCGTGCGGGGCCATCGCCTGCGCGGCGCCTACCGAACGGTGTACGACGTCTACGACCTGGACGCCCTCGCTCTGGATGCCCAGCCGGACTATCGGGCCGAGATATACCGGGAGACCACCTGCATGGAGGGCGACATGCCCTTCCGCGGACTGCAAGGCGCCGGCGGACGGCTGACCTACCTGAGCAGCCCGCGGCAGCCTGGGCGGCGATAGCCGTGCAGAAGCCTCGGCCTGCCGCTTCCTGCGACGCGATACTTGTGCATGGACGGCTATGATGAGTCCCCGGGGAAGCCGAGTGCCGCCACCCTCCCTGCCGGGCCGAACTTCGAGATGGATTCGGCGTCAAGGGTTGCCGTCGCTGTCTTGGCGAGAGCCTCGTCTCGCACGGCGGCGCGTTTCGCCTTCGGCGACGGCATGGGTTCGGTCGGTCGATGGCCTGGCATTGAGTTCGGCCCGATTCCAGTCGCACGTTCGGCTTAGCGGACGACCACCTGGGCCGTGCGCACGGCGCCGTTGCGCAGCAAGCGGATGGACAGCCTCGTGCCGGACTCGATGCGCAGCAACTGGCGCGTGACCGTCTGCGCCGTCGTTGCCGGCTCGCCGTCGATCGACAGCAGCAAGTCGCCGGGCCGCACTCCGGCCTGATCGGCCGGCGAGCCGCGAACCACGCCCAGTACGCCGAGGCCTGCCCGGGCGCCTTCCGGCGGCGCCTGGGACAGGCGTACGCCGAGGTCGTCGCGCAGCACCCGGCCATGTTCGACGATGCGCTCCAGGACGTGAATGGCCCGGTCGGTGGGAATGGCGAAGCCGATGCCGTCGGAGCCGCCGCCGCGACTGTAGATGAGGGTATTGATGCCCACCAAGCGGCCGTGCCGATCCACCAGGGCGCCGCCGCTGTTGCCGGGATTGACCGCAGCGTCGGTCTGGATGAAGTCGTCGTAGAGGCTCGAGCCGATGCCGTAGCGGCCCTTGGCACTGACGATGCCCAGCGACACCGCTTGGCCGAAGCCGAACGGGTTGCCGATGGCCAACACGATGTCGCCTACTCGAATGTCCTGGGACGACGCCCACTCGATGGCTGGAAATCCGCTGCCCTCCACGCCCAGCACGGCCAGGTCGGTGTCCGGATCCGCGCCGATCACCACCGCCTGCGCTTGTCTGCCGTCCTGAAACGTGACCACGATATCGTCGCCGGCGGCGATGACGTGGTAGCTGGTGAGGATGTAGCCGTCCGGACGCACCACGACGCCGGAACCCAGCGAGCCTTGCAGCCGTCGCCCGCGGTTGAGAAAACGTTCGCACAGCAGGCGATAGCTGGGCAGTTCGCAGATCGGCGGTTGCCTGGGGATGCGCCGGGAGACGATGTTGACCACCGCCGCGGCCGCGCGATCCACGGCGTCGGCGTAGCCGAGATCGCGGTTCGAGGCGGGCGGAGAGACGCTGTCGTCGAACCACAGCAGCGCGAAGCCGAGAACGACGCCGGCTGCCGCCGGCACGACGACGAAGCGCAGCAGGCGTCGGAGCACGGTCGGCCGCGAAAGGCGAGGCGAGAGCGGCGAGACCATGCCTCATTATAGAGGAACTTCCGATAGAGGAACTTCAGAAAATCCTTGTCGGGACTCTAGAATCGGTGTCAAGTCATTGATTTTTATCAGTCCGAAGCGCTGCAAGCAGGGCGCAAGGGAGATTTTTCAGAGGCTCCTGGAGAGTCGGGCAGTGCATCAGTTTGAAATTGGACGAGCCAGGTCTCTGTGGATGCCGTCCATACGGTATCCAATAGCCACCTCTGCCTCTCGCGATTGCAAGGTGCAGCACGACGACACGGATTCGAACTGGCCCACTGCCGAGATTTGGGCAGGCGCATGCCGGCAGGGTGCCCGAAGCACTATAGTTCGCGTCCATGTCGATTCCCCTGACGCCGGAAGAGGCCCATCGCCGCAATGTCGAGAACGGCTTGGCCGCCGACTCCGCGCAGTTCGCTCTGAGCATCCGGCTCACCGATTTGGGACGCCGGCTGGCGCAAGCCGGTACTGCCAGCAAAGGCCCCTCCCGGCTGCGCCGTTTGTTCCGGCAACGGGTGGTGCCGGTGCGAGGGCTTTACCTGTGGGGCGGCGTCGGGCGCGGCAAGACCTATCTCATGGATCTCTTTCACGACACGCTGCCCTTTGCCGACAAGCAGCGGCTGCACTTCCATCGCTTCATGCGTCGCGTCCACGACGATCTGCGCGCCTTGGCCGGCCGCCGGGATCCGCTCGAAGCCGTCGCCGAACGGTTTGCCGGCGAGGCCCGGGTGCTGTGCTTCGACGAGTTCCATGTTTCGGACATCGGCGACGCCATGATCCTCGGCGAACTGCTTGCCCGCCTATTCGAGCGCGGCGTCGCTCTGGTGGCCACCTCCAATACCATGCCCGGCGACCTCTACCAGAACGGCCTGCAACGCCGTCGCTTCCTGCCGGCCATCGAATTGATCGAACGCCACACCGAGGTCGTCCACCTCGGCGGCGACAGGGACTATCGATTGCAGACGCTGCGCCGCAACGACATCTACCGTGCCGACGGCGATGCGGCTGCGCTGCGGACGAGTTTTCTCGCGCTCTGCCGCATGCGCCCGGCGGAGCATCGGAGTCTGCTCGTCAACGGTCGCCCCATCCGCGCCCGCTACTGCGCCGAGGACGTGGTCTGGTTCGATTTCGACGCCATCTGCGACGGTCCCCGCAGCCACGACGACTACATCGAACTCGCCCGCCTGTTTCCTACGGTAGCAGTGGCCGGGGTGCCGGTGTTCGACGCCGGCAAGGAAGATCAGGCGCGGCGCTTCATCGGCCTGATCGACGAGTTCTACGACCGCAACGTCAAGGTGCTGCTCGCCGCCGCCGCCGCCGCCGACCAGCTCTACCAAGGCCAGCGTCTGACCGAAGAGTTCGCGCGCACCCGCAGCCGCATCCACGAGATGCAGGGCGACGACTATCTGCGCCGCAGCCACCGGCCTTGACCGACAGCGCGTCTGGGGTTGATTCCTGCGTCGCGCCCTCGATAGGCTGGCATGCAGGCAAGGCGACAACCGGAGACAAGCCGTGGCAGAACCCTACCAGACCATCCTGCTGGAGAAGGCCGACGACATCGCCATCCTCACCCTCAATCGGCCGCAGCGGCTGAACGCCTGGACCGGGCAGATGAGCCGCGAGCTGCATGCCGCCATCAACGCTTGCAACGACGATGCGGAGGTGGGCGCGATGGTGGTCACCGGCGCCGGGCGCGGCTTCTGCGCCGGGGCGGACATCCGCGACAGCTTCAAGACGCGCATGGAGGGAGGCGGCAGCGACGCTGGGGCGCGTACCGAGATGCCCGGCGACTGGATTGGCCTGGTGCGCTCGTCGAAGCCGATGATCGCTGCGGTCAACGGCCCCTGCGTCGGCGTCGGCGCCACCATGATCCTGCCCATGGACGTGCTCCTTGCGTCCGAAAACGCCAAGTTCGGCATGCTGTTCGTGAAGATGGGCGTCACCCCGGAACTCGCCAGCTCGCACTTTCTGGTGCAGCGCATGGGCCTTGGCCGGGCCAGCGAGATGTGCCTGACGGGCCGCCTCTACTCGGGCCGGGAAGCCTACGAGATGGGGCTTGCCGACCGCTTGGCGGCACCTGCCGAGTTGCTGTCCGAAGCCAAGGCGCTGGCGCGGGAGATGGCCGCCAATCCGGCACCGCATCTGCGCTGGGTCAAGGAGCTGTTGACCAAGAACGGCTCGGAGACGGACATCGCCCTGGTGCAGAAGCGAGAAGGGGAAGCGCTGGCCAAGGCCTATGTCTCCGCGGAGCACAAGGAAGCGGTGGACGCCTTCCTCGACAAGCGGCCGCCCAACTTCAAGCGCTCGCCCACGAACGCGGCTAAGGCCTCGGACCAATAAGCACGGCCGCATCCGCCCGGCAGCCGTTCACGCATCCTGGAAACAGGAGGCGCGGCATAGGACAGCATGCGCTTGGCCCGATTCTCTCGGGCGGCTAAGCCTTGGGCGGTCCATAAAGAGCTGTTGACCGATCTACGCTGCCTGGACAGGCTTGGTACGCGGATTGTCCGCTGCCTGACATTGGCATTGAGCGATTTTTCAATCCGCTCGAATAGATATTCCTAACTATTTCTTTTTGCAGGGTTTGCCACCGTTTCCTCTATCGCTTTCTGCATCGGCTGCGCCACGTTGCATAGCGGCGGGTGGCCTTGAGCGTATGCGTAGCGTTCCACTTCGCGCCATACCCGCATGAGGTTGCCGCCGAGGATCTTCTGAATCTGGTCTTCGTGGTAGCCGCGCTCCAGCAGGCCGACGACGAGATTGGGATAGTCGCCGACGTGCTTGAGGCCCGTCGGCAGGGTGTCGCCGACGCCGTCGAAGTCCGAACCGAGGCCGACATGGTCGATGCCGGCGAGTTCCACGGCGCGGTCGATATGATCCAGCACCGTGTCCAGGGTGGCGAAGGGGTAGGGGTTGGCTGCCAGGAAGGTTTCGTAGAACGCGCTTCGGGCGGCAGCATCCGCTTGCTCGCTGGCAGTGTGGGCGATCAGGGCGGCATCGCGGCGGTTGGCCCAGCGGCGCGCCGCTGGGGAGACGAAGCCGCTGCCGAAGTTGATCTGCACGACGCCGCCTTGGGCAGCCACCGCCTGCACCATGTCGTCGCTCATGTTGCGATGGAAGCCGGGGATGAAGTGGCGCAAGGACGAGTGGGAGGCGATCACTGGCGTTTTCGACCGCTCGATCGCCTGCCAAGCCGCCTTGTCCGACAAGTGCGAGAGGTCCACCATCACGCCGCGGCGGTTCAGCTCGTCCACCAATTCGCCGCCAGCCGGGGACAACCCCTGCCATCGTTCGTCGAGGTCGTAGCTCGCATCGGCGTACTCGTTCGACTTCGAATGCGCCATGCCGAGGTAGCGGATGCCGCGCCGGACGAAGTGCGCCAGGCTTCCTGGCCGGCCAGCCAGCGGGCTGCCGTTTTCCATGCCCAGCGCCAGCGCTACGGTGTCGCTGCCGCGCAAGCGCTCCACATCCGCGCTGCAGGTGACGATGGCGAATTTGGCTGGGTGCTGCAGGGTCAGCTTTTCCATGTCGTCGATGAGTCGATCCGCCAATTCCCGTGCATCGCCGTCGGCCGCGGTCCGCGCTGGCGTATAGATCGACATGAACGCCACATCCAAGCCGCCGGCCCGGGCCCGCGGATAGTCGAACTCCCGCTCCGGCACGGCCTCGCTGAGATCCGCGGCCTTCAGCAGCAGGCGGTACGGCGTATCGATATGGGTATCGACGATCAGGTGACGCTGGGCCAGGGAGCTCGCTTCGCGCTGCTGGGGGACATCCGGGTCGCAGGCCGAGGCCGCCCCGGCCGCGGCGAGCGCCAGCAGGATGTTCAGCAGGCTCCGCCTCCGGTTCGAAGCCGGCGCCCTTGGGCAGCGCACTACGATGTTTGCTGGCATGGTTGCTCGATGCCGATGAACGCTGGCGTCTCGCATACCGCGTAGGGATGGATCAGCGCCGCGGTAAGCGGTTGCCGATGGATGCGCACCGACTCCACTTGCTCGCGATGCAGCTGTTCCCGCGACGGTGCCAGGACGACGCTGTCCAGCGCTTCCCAGATGGGGTTGACGCGGGCAAGCGGCTCGAAAGTGCAGCGCGTCTCCCAAACGCCTCGATACAGAGTGCGCACGTCGATGGCGCGAACGAAGGCCCAATGCGAGAAGGCCAGCGCCGTTGCCTCGTCCCCTGCCGCATGGTTTTCGGACTCGATGGCGAACAGCACCGGCAGGCGCTCGCCGGCGACTGTTGCGGAATCCAGGAGTTCCCGAGCGACGATCCACGGATGGGCGTCGCGGTAGGCGCTTTGGCCGGCGTTTTCGAGGATGGCGTCGAGGGCCTTCTTCGACACCGCCGTGCCGATGCAGCGGTCGCTGGGGGTCATTCGGCAGAAGCTGGATGTTTGTACATGGCCGGTTATACTGCCCGTCGCTGCGAAGGAAGGCAACGCCTTGTCGCGAGAAACGCATCATACCCCGACCCGGCACCTGCATCCTCGGCAGCCGCCGCCGGCGCACTACTACGCCGACAACCTGCTGGCGCTGGTGGACACCGTACACCGCCGCTACGGCGATCTGCTCGTCGGCGACGAGCGAGCCTTCGGCGAACGCATCCTGTCGCTCTCCGTGCCGGGCAAGCGACTGTTGGCGCGGCTGATAGCCCGCAAGGGGCCATTGATCCGCGACGACAGCCTAGCTTACCGCGAAGTCGACGACGTGGAAGCGACGCTGGCCGAACTGGAAGCTGCGACGCTCGTGCAACGGTGCCCGCCGGCGCCTCTCGACGCCGTTCTCAAGCTCCTCACGCGCGCCGAGATCGGGTACCTGTTCGCCTGGGATATCCGCGATGTGGCGAAAGCCGGCAAGGCGGTGCAAGTGGCGCGGATACTCGCTTCGAGTCCGGGCTGCCTGGGCCGATGGCGCATCAAGCGGGCCGTCGCTTGGCTAGCCCTTCGCCAGGTCGAGCACCTGGATCTGTACCGCTTGCTGTTCTTCGGCGATCTGCACCAGGATCTGACCACCTTCGTCATGCGCGACCTCGGCGTGTTTCGCTACGAGCCCGTGGTGCTGTCCCGCAAGACGCGCCTGTTCTCGGACCGCGCCGCCTTGGCGCGCTTTCTGGAGCTCGCCGCGGCGCAGGAAGAGATTGCCGCTCTCGGCGAACGTCCGGATGCCTCGACTTGCCATGCAAAGGTGGCCGAACTGCTCGCTAGGCTGTGGTGTCCCATGGACAACCGGATGCTGGAACGCCGCCGCTCTCGTACCTTGAATCGCTTGGGTCGCAACCTGGAACGGGTGGGAGACTTCGACGCCGCGCTGAGCTGCTACGGCCGTTCGACTCTGGCGCCGGCACGGGAGCGGCGTATGCGCATCCTGCACCGACTCGGCGACGAAGATGGCGTAGAGAGCCTGCGGACGGCCATTCTGGCGCAACCGCAGACCATCCTGGAAGCGGACTTCGCGGCCCGTTTCGCACGGCCTTTTCGTCGCCCGCCGGCGCCAATGGTGGAGCGAACGCTCGGCGGCGCCGTGCCTGCTTCCATCGAAGCCCATGCCCTTGCTCTGCTCACCACCTCCGGCGGCATCGGCTGGCATCTGGAAAACCATCTGCCCATGGCCGTCTTCGCGCTGGCCTACTGGTCGTGGATGTTCGCGCCGGTGGAAGGCGCGTTCGTCAATGCCTTCCAGACCGGCCCTGTGGATCTGTTCTGGCCGGACTTCTTCGTCTCCCGCGAAGGCGTTTGCGAAGACCCCCTGCACGGAGCCTTGAAGTCGCGGCTGCGCAGCACCATGCAGGCCAAGGCCGGCACCGCCAATCGTCTGTTCAGCTGGCAGCGCTGTCCACCGACAGTGATCGAAGCCGTGCTCGAAGCCATCCCGGAAGCCGACCTTCGCGCCTTGGTGGAGATCGTGCACGACGACCTCGACGGACGGCGCTCTGGCTTCCCGGACCTCACCGTGGTCTACGCGCCGGGACGCTACGAGTTCGTGGAAGTGAAGGGGCCGAACGACCAGCTGCAAATTCACCAGCGCCTGTGGATCCAGGCGCTGCAAGGTCGCGGTCTTCCGGTGCGGGTGATGCGGTTCCGGACCGGCAAGTGACGACCTTCGCGGGCTGGACGAAGTCTGCACAGAGGAAGTCTGCACACAGAGATGGCATCAGTGCGTCGATCGGCCCGGGCGGACGATTTGGCTGCTATGCTGTGGGGCGTCGGCAAGGCTGCGAAACCATGCGCCGCAAAACCAAGATCATCTGCACCCTTGGCCCCGCCACCCATTCCTACTCGTCCATCGAGCGGCTGTACCGGGCCGGCATGTCCGTGGTGCGTCTGAACATGTCCCACGCCGATCGCGACGAAGCCGCCAGCGCCATCCACTGGGTGAAGACGCTGAACCGCAAGGTGAAGTACCCGGTGCCGATCCTGCTCGATACCCAAGGGCCGGAGATCCGCACTGCCGCGTTGGACCAGCCCATGCGGCTGCGCCCCGGGCAGACCGTCTTTCTCGATGTCGAACCCCATTGTGGCGAAGGTGCGCCGTCCATCGAAGTGAACTATCCGGAACTGCCCGATACGGTGGCCGTCGGCGACCGGGTGCGGCTCGACAACGGCCTGCTCACCGTCTACGTGGTGGCGCGGCGGCAGCAGCGGCTCGAATGTCGCGTAGTCGACGGCGGCGATCTCGGCAGCCGCAAGCACGTCAACCTGCCCGGCATCGCCGTCAACCTGCCGGCCATCACCGCCAAGGATCTTGAAGACATCGCCTTCGGCGTGGCCCAGGAAGTGGACTACATCGCCCTGTCCTTCGTGCGCTGCGCGGACGATGTGGCGGAGCTGCGCCAACTGCTCGGTCCCAAGGGCGGCAAGACGGTGAAGATCGTCGCCAAGATCGAGAACCAGGAGGGGGTGCGCAACGCCGAGCAGATTGCCCAGGCCGCGGATGGCGTCATGGTGGCGCGGGGCGATCTCGGCATCGAGACGAACATTGCCGCGCTGCCCAGCGTGCAACGCCGGCTGGTGGAAACCTGCGCTCGCCTCGGCAAGCGCTGCATCGTCGCCACCCACCTCATGGAGTCCATGATCGACCACCCCATCCCCACCCGTGCCGAGGTCACGGATGTCGCCAACGCGGTCTACGAAGGCGCTGACGCCATCATGCTGTCCGGGGAAACCAGCATCGGCGCCTATCCGATCCGCTGCGTCGAGCAGCTTGCCGACATCGCCGAAGCCAGCGAGCGGCAGCGTGGCTTCGTGCTGCACGAATCTCTCGCCATCGACACCGACAAGCAGCACTTGGCCACTTCGGCGGCTCACCTCGCCGAGGCGATCGATGCCGCCGGCGTGGTGGTTATCACCCGTCGCGGCATCACCGCGGATCTGGTCACCAATTGCCATCCCGAACGAGTGCCGATCTTCGCCTTTACCAACAACAGCCAGACTCGCCGGCGGCTGATGCTCAACCGCAACGTGTTCGCCCACCGCACCGCCTTCAGCGAGAATCCCGAGAAGACCATCCGCACGGCGCTCAAGGTATTGCGCGAGCGAGAGGGCATCGGGGCGGATGAGCGCGTGGTGGTGATCTCCGACGTGCTCGCGGAAACCGCCGTGGACGCGATCCAGCTGCGCAAGGTCGGCGAGGGCTGACGGTCGAGCCCGTCCTCATGGCTGTGCCGGCATGGCGCTCCGCCAACGTTTTCCGCAGCGAGGGACGACGGCCGATACCAATACGCCAGTACGCGGCGTCATGCTTCGGCGTTTCGGGCATAAGACAAAACGCAGCCGGGGCGAAAGCCCGCGCGGATGGCAAAAAGCCGGTAGCGTCATGCTGGCAGAATGCGCCGCACCGCGTCGATGTCGATGGACAGCGCGGCGGCGATCTCGGCGGCATCCTGGCCCAGGCGATGCAACCGGCGCACGAACAGAGCCAGCATCTGTCGCGCCCGCTGGTTCGCTTCCTCCGCCCGCCGCGCCAACGCGATCGAGTCCTGCAGCAGCTCGTCCTCGCCCTCCGTGTTGCGCCGCATGTCCTCCTCCGCCGTCGCGGCTGGCGCAGCACGAAGTCCCGCTCGCGCGGGCAGTCTTCCTCCTCGATCCTCAGAACGTGGTTGTCGCCCGCCGTCTGGGCCTGGTCGAAGATCGAAAGGAAGCGCTCCAGCTCGTCCCGGCGGCGCTCCGCCAGACGCGGGAACGGTGGTGCAGGCTCGCCAAGAACGGATGGCCGGCGTCGAGCTTGCGGCCCGTGTGCCGCTCCCTCACGTCGGGACAGACGTCGATCACCGGCTCTTCCGACAGGCCGCGGTCGTAGCCGAGGCAGTAGATGGCGACGATCGGCGCGCGCCGGCCCTCGGGATCGCCAGCCAGGCTGCCCCCGTCCGCGAGCTGCCCGCCCAGGCAGCGCCGCGCCACCGTCGGCGCCTTCGCCTTCTGGATCTCGATCAGCACTTGCCGCATGCGCCCGCCCGCCGCTCGCACCAAAGCGGCGAAGTCCATGCGGACGACCGTCAGCAGCGCGGTCGCGAGCGGTCACCCTCTCCTGCGGCCGGAGTTCGAGCGCCGCCGCATCGAGGCCCGTGACCTTGCTCGCCAGCAGCCGGGCGAGCAAGGTCGTTCTGCATCAGGTGCTTGAAGGCGGCGTCGTCGATGGGTTGGCGACTTCCATGCGGAACATTCAACCTGGGCGGGCCGTTGGCGTCAACGCCCGCTGTTCGTCAATGGCGAAGTCTGCCGCCAACGATTTGTCGTAGACTGGCCATACGGATCGGGGAGGCCGCGCGATGAGCAGACTGGACGGCAAGGTGACGGTGATCACCGGCGGCGCGAGCGGCATGGGTGCGGCCACGGTGCGCCGTTTCGTGGAAGAGGGCGCCCGTGTGGTGCTCGGCGACGTGCAGGTGGAGAAGGGCGAGGCCATCGCGGCGGAGCATGACGCCTCGGCGGTCTTCATCAAGGCCGATGTGGGTGTTGAAGAAGACGTCAAGGCAATGATCGGTATGGCCGTGGAGCGTTTCGGGCGCCTCGACTGCGTGTTCAACAACGCCGGCTTCGGCGGCGTCGCCGGTGCCATCGACGAGACCGACATGGGCGAACCCTACGCCCGCACCGTGGCCGGACTGCTCACCGGGCCGGTGCTGGGCATGAAGCATGCCGCGCCCATCATGAAGGCCCAGCGCAGCGGCAGCATCGTCTCCACCGCCAGCGTCGCCGGCTTGCGCGGCGGCATGGGGCCCCACGTCTACAGCGCCCTGAAGGCGGCGGTGATCGGCCTGACGCGCAGCGTGGCGGTGGAGCTTGCGCCGTTCCATGTGCGCGTCAACGCCATCTGTCCCGGCGGCATCATGACGCCGATCTTCCTCGGCGGGCGAGACTTCAAAGCCGGCGCCAACGCCGCTCTTGAAGACGTGCTGGAACCGGCCTTCTCGCAGATGCAGCCGATCCCTCGTGCTGGCGTTGGCAGAGACATCGCCGACATGGCGCTCTTCCTGGCGAGCGACGACTCCACCTTCGTAACCGGGCAGGCGCTGGTTGTGGACGGCGGCCTGACCGTGGGCCGGCGGCGCTTGGCAGCTGCCGAGGATAGCCCGCTGAGTCAGGCGATTCGCTCCTTGGCGGAGGACTGACATATGGCTTTGCAGTGTGCTACAGTCCATGCTTTGCTGGGGCGAGGGAGGTGGACTTGCGCCGACTACCGACATTGCTGATCGTCGCGCTGGCAGCCGCCCTAGCGGCATCCTGCGCGGACGCGACGAACGTTGACGAAGCCGTTGATGAAGAAGGCCGCTACGTGGCGCCCCGAGGCCCTGGCGGCATCAATCCGGACCTGAACGGCATCTGGCAGGCGCTCAATGAAGCCAACTACGACATCGAGCGGCACTTGGCGCGACCTTCCATGTCCCTGCGCGATGGCCCCCACGGTCCGCTGCCGGATTTGGCGACGGTGCGGCTCGGTGCCGTGGCGTCGGTGCCGCCGAGCCTGGGCGTGGTGGTGGGCGGCAAGATTCCCTACCAGCCCGAGGCGCTTGCCGAGCGCGACGAGAACCGCCGTCTATGGGTGGAACGGGATCCGGAAATCAAGTGCTTCCTCCCCGGCGTGCCCCGGGCGACGTATATGCCGCAGCCGTTCCGCATCCTGCAGGGCGAGAAGGAAATCGACATCGTCTACCAGTTCGCCGGCGCGGTGCGCAACGTCTACAGCGAAGATCCGGGGCCGGCGCCGGTGGATTCCTGGATGGGCCAGTCGGTAGCCAGCTGGGAGGGCGACACCCTGGTGCTCACCGTCACCGGTCTGAACGACCAGACATGGTTCGACCGCGCCGGCAACCATCACAGCAATCGGATGACGGTAGTGGAGCGCTATACCCCAATGGGTCCGAACCACCTGCGCTACGAGGCGACCATCGAGGATGCACAGACCTTCACCAGACCCTGGAAGATCGCCATGCCGCTGTATCGGCGCATGGAGCCGAACGCCATGCTGCTGGATTTCAAATGCGTCGAGTTCGTCGAGGAACTCATGTACGGTCATATGCGGCGCAATCCGCTGCCGCGCTGGGACGACCACAACTAGCCCAACCGTTTGATAGAGGAGGGCAGGATGACGAGAGCACACCGAGCCAATGATCGAAACAAGCTGCTTGCCTGGGTGCAGATGGCGTTCGCCGCTGCCGCGCTGGTCTTGATCGTCGTCGCGACGAACATGGCCTGGGGCGACATCCCGCGCACCAGCGACGGCAAGCCGGACCTCTCCGGCTACTACGACGCCGCCACGGCCACGCCGCTGCAACGCCGGGGCGATACGGCTACTGTTTCCGCCGAGCGCGCCGAGTTCCTTGCCAAGCAGACCGAGACTGGTCTGTTGCGCGGCTCCGGGCAACTGGATCCCAATCGAGAAGCGCCGCCAGCCGGAGGCGATGGTTCGCCCGGGCCAGCCGGCAACGTCGGCGGCTATCAAGGGTTCTGGGTCGATCCGGGCGAGAACTTCACCAAAGTAAACGGCGAATACCGCGCCTCTATCATCGTCGATCCTCCCAATGGCCGCCTGCCGCCGAACAAGCCCGAAGCCGGTGCGCGAATGGCCAAGCGCTATCGCGGCTACAGTCCGCGGCAGAACGACGGCACTGCCTGGTGGGGCGACGAATCCGGGCCCTACGACGACCCGGAAGTGCGGCCCTTGCCGGATCGCTGTCTGATCGGCTTCAGTTCCACCGCCGGTCCGCCCATGCTGCCGGCGCTCTACAACAACCACAAGCGTATCGTGCAAACACCCGACCGCGTCATGATCCTCACCGAGATGGTGCATGACGCTCGCATCGTGCGCATGAACGGCGAACATGCGCCGGAGGACATCCGGCGTTGGATCGGCGACTCCATCGGTTGGTGGGAAGACGATACGCTGGTCGTGGAAACCACCAACTTCAACGACACCCCCGCGCTCGGTCGCGGGGCGTCGCGCGATCTCAAGGTGACGGAACGCTTCACGCCGATCGACGCGCAATCCCTGCTCTACAACTTCACGGTGGAAGACGACTCTGCTTGGGAAGCGCCGTGGACCGGCGAATACGTCTGGCCTCGCAGCGAAGAGCCGGTGTACGAATACGCCTGCCACGAGGGCAACTACTCCATGGGCAACATTCTCTGCGGCGCTCGGCGCTTGGAGGCGGAGGCGGCTGGCGAAGAGGCCCTAGCGGCGTTCGCCAAAACGCCGTGCGGCACCCGGGTCGGCATGTCCGCCGACACCAGTTCGGATGTCGGCGCGGAGTAGGAGAGGAATAGGAGAAACGCAAGATGAACGTGCTGCAAGCAAGAATCCAGACCACCGCGCCGATAGCGCTAGCCGCCATGCTGGCGCTCGGCGGCGTACAGGCCTCCGCCCACCACGCCTTCGGCGCAGAGTTCGATCCCAATCGCCCGATCATCGTGCGCGGCCCGGTGGTGAAGATCGAATGGACCAACCCCCATGCCTGGTTCCATGTCGAACACACCAACGAGGACGGCTCCAAGACCGTCTGGATGATGGAGGCCGGCACCCCGAACACCCTGCTGCGGCGCGGCATCCATCGCAACTCCGTGCCCATCGGCACGGAAGTGATCATCGACGGCTATCAATCCAAGGACCTCTCCAACCGCGCCAACGGGCGGCAGATGACCTTGGTCAACGGCGAGACTTTGTTCATGGGTTCCAGCGGCACGGGCGCCCCCCGCGACGGCGCGGATCCCATCGAGCGGGCCCGGTCCGAGGACGTCGAAAAGCTCGAAGAGGCCAAAGCGGCCGATACGGCGCAAGACGACGGCTAGCCGCTCCAGAGGTTCGCTCAAGCCCTTGGCCGAATCCTTGGGGTACCCTTGAGCGCATCGCCCTACGAGCCGTCGCCGCTTCACGCCTTCGCCGAATGGCTCGACGGCCAAGCGTGGAGCACGGCGCTGCACGAATCGCTGTGGGTCTATCCGCTGGTGGAGTCCACCCATGTGCTCACGGTGATGCTGTTCGTGGGCATGCTGGCGATGGTGGACCTGCGCATGCTCGGCTTCGCGTTCCGGCAGACGCCGGTTTCCGAACTCACCAGCCGCCTGCTGCCCTGGTCCGTGGCCGGCTTCGTCATCATGGTGACCACGGGGCTGCTGCTGTTCTACGCCATCCCGGTACGCACCGCGCACAGCGTCTGGTTCCGCTTCAAGGCGATGCTGCTGATCGCCGCCGCGGTCAACGCCTGGTGGTTCCACCGGCGAGTGTCCCGAGATCGGGAACGCTGGGATGGCCAGCCGCAACCACCCTTGGGTGTGCGCATCGCCGCGGCGCTGTCCATGGGTCTGTGGGCTGGCGTGATCGTGGCGGGACGCATGATCGCCTACAACTGGTTCGACTGCGAGCGACCCCAGTCCGCTTTCGTCGCCTGGGCGGCCGGTTGCGCGGCGGAGCTGCCCCCGTGAGGGGAGTCGTGCGATGACCTGGTGCGAAGCGTTCGGCTGGTTCGAGACCTACGACCGATTGGAGCAGACCGCGATCGGCAATGCCATCCGCGAATCGCTGTGGCTGTTTCCGGCCATCGAAGCGGTGCATCTGCTGGGTCTCGCCGTCCTCGGCGGCTCGGTCCTGGTGGTGGATCTGCGACTGCTGGGCGCAGGGCTGACGCGGCTGTCCAACGCCGCGGTGCTGGCGAACGCGCGGCCCTGGTTCCTGGGCAGCTTGGCGCTGATGCTGGCAACCGGTGTGCCCCTGTTCCTGTCGGAAGCCGTGAAGTGCTGCTTCAACGACTCGTTCGAGGTGAAGATCGCGACGTTGGTCCTCGCTGTTGTCTTTACGTTCGCGGTACGCAATCGCGTAGCCGCCAGGGGCGATGCGCCGGCATGGTTGGCGAAGATCGCGGGGGGGCTGTCCTTGGCAGCATGGTTCACGGTGGCCGCGGCCGGTCGCTGGATCGGCTTTTCCGGCTAGCCGTTCCGGTCCGCGGGCTGGTCAGCAGAAGTGCGCACCCGGGTATTGGCGCAGACCGGGTAGAGCGACCGGCTGGGATATCCGAACTGCGAAGCGAGGCAGAACCTGAATCGGGAGTGGCCAGTCTGCTCTTGCACTGTAGGGCGTCAACGTCGGCATCTGCGGACAGCGGTACGGTGCGCTGGCTTCAAGTGCCGCCGTGCGCGTCGTCTTCCAACGCCGGCGGGCGTGAGAAAGGCCGCGCCCGTTCGAAGGTCGCTGCGGCGCGCAGCACGTCGTGGTCCGCGGCGCGCTTGCCGACGATCTGCAACCCCACGGGCAGGCCGGTCGGCGTCAGACCGCAAGGTACGCTGGCGGCCGGCAGGCCGCTCATGTTGAACGGATGGCAGAACTCGGACCAGGACAGCCAGTCCCAGGGATGGCTGGGCCAGTGCTTGGGTTGCAGGCGCTTCGCAGGGAACGCGGCTACCGATACGCAAGGCGTCAGCAGCAGGTCCCATTCCGCCATGAAGCGGTGGATGCGCTCGACATAGGCGAGCTTGCGGGCGCGTTGGACGAGGTAGGTTTCGGCCGCGTGTCCGCTGCCGGCGCGGATGCAGGCGACGAGACCGGGATCCATGCGCTCTTCCCATTGGTCGAGGTGGCGGGCCAGGGGCGACTCGTGAACTGCCCAAAAGAAACGCGCCAGCTCCGCGCCGTCGCCCCCCCAGTCCGGCACCACTTCCTCCACTCGGCAGCCGAACGACTCGAAGGCAAGCGCCGCAGCGCGTACCTGCTCGGCGACTTCCGCATCCACCCGCGCATGACCGAGGTCGGGGCTGAAGGCGATGCGAAGATCGGTGACATCCCGATCCAGATCGGTCGAGAAGTCCTGCGCCGGCATCGTCAGACTGGTGTGGTCGAGCGGGTGAGGCCCCGCGGTCGCGTTCAGGAACAGCGCGGCGTCGGCCACGGTGCGGGCCAGGGGGCCGACATGGGAGACTTGGTCGTTGTTGCGCACCGGCAGGTGCGGCACCAGGCCCCAGGTGGGCTTGAAGCCGACTACACCGCTGAAGTGGGCCGGCATGCGGATCGAGCCAGCGCCGTCGGAGCCTTGGTGCAGGGGGCCGAATCCAGCGGCGGCCCCGGCCCCGGCCCCGGCCGAGGAGGCGCCGGCGTTGAAGCCGAGCTTCCAGGGATTGTGGGTGATGCCGGTCAGCGGGCTGCGGCTGACGCCGGTCCAGCCGAACTCCGAGGTGGTGGTCTTGCCGAGGATGACAGCACCGGCGGCTTTCAGGCGGGCGGTCACGGGCGAGTCCTGCTCGGCGATGCTGCCGACCTGGGTGCGGGAACCTTGTTCGGTGGGGAATCCCTTGAGATGGAACAGATCCTTGATGGTCGCCGGCACTCCGTGCAGCATCCCGACGTCGCCTCTGGTCAACGCCCGCTCGGCGTCCTTGGCCATGTCCAGGGCAAGATCCGCGGCGAGATTCGAGAAAGCATTGATGTGCGGCTCGACGCGATCGATGCGGTCGAGCACTGCTCGGACGACTTCTACCGGAGAGATCGCCCGCAAGCGGATCTGCCGGCTGACATCCGTCGCGGAGGCAAAGCAGAGGTCGTTGTCCATCATCGGCTGCACCCTGCCCGGCTCAGTTCTTCAGCTTGCCGATTTCGTGGTCGAGCTGGTATTTCGAGTCCGTGACGATGGTCTCCAAGGTACGCACCCGCGCTTCCAGATTCTCGGCACCCTCCAAAGCGGCGATTCGTGCCTCCAGTTCGGCGAGGTTGGCACTGCGGGCTGTCTTCGACTTGACGTAGACTCGATAGGCTTCCAGGGCACAGCCGCACACGACGGCCAGCGCTACGAAACTCCAAAACCCCATGAGATAGGCTCCTGTGACCTTTTGGTCTATGGTAGTGCAATCCCTGTGCCGACATCTCGCTAACCATAACCTATTGATTTTCGTAGTATGACATATAGTTGCCACGCTGTCGGTTGGCGAAAATCGCCACATCGCTTGTCGATTCGCCAACTTCCGCCCAGGGAGGCCGACCAGCAGGTGCCATCCGGCCGGGGAACTTGGCTCGTTCGCCAACCCTTCCGCGTCGAGGGACCAAAGCCCTGGTAGAATCGTCCCCGACGATACTACACCGATGGCGATGAAAAACTGTGCAGCAGGTCTGTTCCTGACGGCGCTGGCGTGGACGCTTGGCGGCTGCGACCGGCAAACGGAGACGGCGCTGCCGGTACAGCCGGTGGGCGACATGCACGACACCATGACCTGGGTGATCGACCCAGCCGCCGACGTGCTCTGGGGTTCCGCCGGCGCCATCGTCGCCGCCGACGGCGTCCAGGACCTTGCGCCAACTACCGAGGAAGGCTGGGCGCGGGTGCGCCACAGCGCTGCCGTGCTGGCCGAAAGCGGCAATCTGCTGCTGATGCCCCACCTGCTGCCGGCCGGCGACGATGTGCCGTCTGCCGAGGCGTGGACCGAGTTCGCCCACGGCATGACGCGCATCGCCCAGCAGGCCATGCAGGCGGCGGACGATCAGGATGCGCAAGCCTTGTTCGAGACCGGCGGCCATCTCTACAACGTATGTCTCGCCTGTCATCAGGTCTACGCTCGCGGCGAATCGTGAAGCGGCTCGCTGCCCTGGCGCTGGCAATCGTCGGCGCGGCAGCCCTGCCAGCGCTGGCGCATGCCATCTCCGACGACAATGCCTCCTACGTCCAGGCGCTCGATGGCCCTGCGGTGGCTGCGTTCACCTATCTCGGCGCCAAGCACATGGTGACCGGCGTCGACCACCTGCTGTTCCTGGTGGGCGTGGTGTTCTTTCTCTACCGCTTGAAGGATGTCCTGCTCTATGTTTCGCTGTTCACCCTGGGTCACAGCGTCACGCTGGTGCTCGGCGTACTGGGAGAGTGGCGCGTGGACGCCTACCTAGTGGATGCCGTCATCGGCTTGTCGGTGGCGTACAAGGCGTTCGAGAACATCGGCGGCTTCCAGCAGGTGTTCGGATTCTCGCCCGACACCCGCGCCGCGGTGCTGATCTTCGGCCTGTTCCACGGCCTTGGCCTCGCCACCAAGGTGCAGGAAATTCACCTCGCCCCCGACGGCCTCGGCGTCAACTTGGCGAGCTTCAACATCGGCGTCGAACTCGGCCAGTTCGCAGCCTTGGCCTGCGTGGTCTCGGTGCTGATCTGGTGGCGACGACAGGCGGGTTTCGAGCGCTCCGCATTCGCCGTCAATACGCTGCTGATGACCGCCGGCTTCCTGCTCGCGGAATACCAGCTCGCCGGCTGGATGCTGCAATGAAGCGCGTGGCGTTCGGCACCTTGGCGGCATTTGTCGCGGCGACGGCTATTTTCTTGGCCTTCGTGCTGCCGGCCGAGTTCGGCGTAGACCCCATCGGCATCGGCCGAGCGCTGGGGCTGACCGGCCTCGCCGGAACGCCGTCCGAGGATGCGCACCGTACCGAAACGCCGCTGGCTGGCGATGACCGCACATTCGAGCTGGCACCGTTCGAATCCGTGGAGTTCAAGTACGACATGGCTGCCGGCGACGGCTTGGTCTACGCCTGGACGGCCACTGGCGAGGTGGTCTTCGACCTGCACGCTGAACCCGAGGGGGCGGCGCCGGGCGTTGCCGAGAGCTTCGCCCAGGGCCGGGCGCGGGCGGATGCCGGCACCTACATCGCCCCCTTCGCCGGCATCCACGGCTGGTTCTGGGAGAATCGGGGCACGGCAACCGTCACCTTGCGTTTGCGCATTGCCGGATTCGTCACCGGCGCCACGCGCTACCACGATGGCAGCGCCGTGCGTATGAACTTGACCGCGACGCCGCCCGCCCGCTAGCGGAAGGGGCACCGACCCATCCGGTCGCCGACGATTTCGCCTATTCTCAATTTCGAGATAGACTCTCATGAGGGCTATTCGATGAATCCGGTCGCGCTGTTGAAAACATCTCACCATGACTTGCCGGGTTGGTAGGAAGGTTGAGTCATGGCATTGTCTCCATATTGATCCATCTCCCTGTTGTTGGGATCGGCATCGCCCATGATGATCATGCCGAAGCGATCGGGTTGATTTCCTCGAACAATGCCGGCGTGACGTCCCAGGTATTCCATCTCGTACGGTGCGCGACGGGCAGGCTTTCCATGGCCTTCAGACCACCGATGTCGAACGAGAAGTCCGAGAACAGGCCGCTGCTCGCAGCCAATTCCAGATCGCTTTGCAGGGCGATGTCGGATATCGGCCGCGCCATCGCGCACAAGCTGGCGAACGGCCGGTGGGCGCTGCAGCTTGCGGCGCGGGAGTCCGCCCGGCTTGAGCGGGAAATGCAGGGCCTTCAAGCGCACACCGGCGCCGTGACGACCTCGCTCTGCCGGGATGTGCTCCAGAGGATGGCGGCATGTCGTTGCACGGCGCTCGCCCCCTTGCCCAATGTGGCAGCGTGCGTCGTCGGGCCACTCGGCGACCAAGCGGAGAGCCCCGTGGGACGCAACAGCCGCGGAGCGGGCGATGACCTTCGCCTGCGGTCACATGTCACATATAACATATAGTTGCGCTCATGCTCCCTATAAGCAAAAACCTGCCCCGTGCGCTGAACCCGGCAGCAACCGCAGCATCGATCTGACCGTAGGCGGCGTATTCGTCGCCCTTGGCAGGATGCGAGCCGGCATTGCGTTCTCTGGGCAACGTTTCCCCGCTCGTGGACCTGCCCGCCGTTTGCCTCGGGGTTGTCGGCTGCGCATACGCGTCGTCCTGCCCAATCAACCCTGATCGGCGTTCCTGGGCCCGCTCGCCGCCGTCGCATGGCTGCTGCGCAAGACGCTTGCATCGGCTTCCGCTGTCCGCAATCTGCTGGAGGGTCGCGGCCAAGTCTTCAATCCCGGTGCTGCGGCGGGATGGTCGAAGCCGCCTGAAAGTCCGAAATGCCAGGGCCGCAGACCGTTTATTCCACTGTCCGAAGGCGTAGAATATCCCTATGAACATCTTCAAGCGACTGGCCGAGAAGCCCTGGATCGACGAACCGAGCACGGTGGTCGAGCTGCGCACGGCGTCGTACGCGGCCTCGAATCAGAAGGTGGCGCTGGTGTGCTTCCTCGCCATCGTCGGCGTACTGTTCTTCCTGTTCTTCGCCGCCTACCACATGCGTCTGGACCCGGTGGAACTGGGTGCCGCGCCTTCGGACTGGAAGCCCATCCCGGAACCACCCCTGCTGTGGTTCAACACTGTAGTGCTGGGCTTGGCGAGCGTCGCCTACGAGTGGGCGCGACGGGCCGCGAATCGAAGCCAGACGGCCACCGCCCAGCTCGCCTTCCTGGCCGCCGGCGCCGCCACCCTGGCATTCCTGGTGCTGCAGCTGGTGGTCTGGCAGCAGTTGGCGTCGCGCGGCTACTACGCCTACGCCAATCCGGCCAACGCCTTCTTCTATCTCATTACTGCGGTACACGGCATCCACCTGCTTGGTGGCCTGATCGCCTGGGGACGCGCCGCGCGCCGCTTCGCGGATGGAGAGGACGATCAGGGACGGCTGCGGCGCAGCGTCGATCTGTGCGCGCTGTACTGGCACTTTCTGCTGCTCGTCTGGCTGGGGATGCTGGCGCTGTTCGTGAACACCTGATGGCCGTGCAGACGCTTGATCTGGCGGTCGAAGGAATGACGTGCAGCGCTTGTTCGGTACGCCTGCAGAATGCTCTGGAACGGACGCCCGGGGTGCTCGACGCGGACGTCGACCTAGCGTTGGAACGCGCCACCGTACACATTCAACGCGGGGCTGCCAACGCCGCCGCCTTGACCGAAGCGGTGGCCCGAACAGGCTTCCACGCGCGAACCGAACAGCGCACCTTCCCGCTGGAAGGCATGACCTGCGCCGCCTGCGCGGCACGGGTGGAGAAGGTGCTGCTGCGGACGCTGGGCGTGGTGGACGTGGACGTCAATTTGGCGCTGGAACGCGTCACCGTGATCGCCTTGGCGGGAGCGGTGCCGGCGTCGGCGTTGGCGCAACGCATCGAGCAGGCCGGCTATCGCCTAGTGGTGGATGCCGCCCCGGACAGCCTCGAAGCCGATCGGCACCGCGCCGCCGAAGAGCAACAGCGCCTGGACGCCGAACGCCGACTCGTGGTTACCGCCGCGGTACTCACCGTGCCTATGGTGATGGGCATGATCTTCCAAGTACTGGGCTACGACGATCTTCACCTGATGCCGGCGGCCGAGGTGCTGCTGGCCACCCCCATTCAGTTCGTCATCGGCGCCCGCTTCTATCGCGCTGCCTTCAATGCCCTGCGCAGTGGCGGCGCCAACATGGACGTGCTGGTGGTGCTGGGAACAACCGCCGCCTACGGCTACAGCTGGTATCTGCTGGTAGCGCTGGGCGAGGCCGCGGACGGCCAGCTGTATTTCGAGGCGTCGGCGGTCATCATCACCCTGGTGCTGCTCGGCAAGCATCTTGAGTCCCGGGCCAAGCGGGCGACTACGGATGCGGTGCGCCAACTCATGGATCTGCGGCCGGCCACCGCCCGTCTTCGTGATCCGGACGGATCGGAGATCGACGTGCCGGTGACGGAAGTGCGACGCGGAGATGTCGTCCTGGTGCGTCCGGGGGAGGGCATTCCCGTAGACGGCGAGGTGGTGGCTGGTGCCAGCGACGTGGACGAATCGCTGTTGACAGGGGAAAGCGCACCCATCGCCAAGCAGCCCGGGGACGCGGTGACCGGCGGCGCCGTGAACACCGTCGGCTACCTGGAAATCCGCGCCGCCGCGGTGGGCGAGGCGGCAACGCTGGCCCGCATCGTGCGCTTGGTAGAGGATGCCCAGCGCGGCAAGGCCCGTGTACAACGCTTGGCGGACCGCGTGAGCGCGGTGTTCGTACCCATCGTCGTTGCCATTGCCGGGCTGACGTTCGTCGCTTGGCTGGCAGCCGCTGGCGGTGTCGAGACATCGCTCATTGCTGCCGTGTCGGTGCTGGTCATCGCCTGCCCGTGCGCCTTGGGTCTCGCTACGCCCACGGCGATCATGACCGGTACCGGCGCCGCGGCGCGGCTCGGCATCCTGGTCAAGGACGTCGATACCTTGGAACGGGCACCCGAATTGACGACGGTGGTGTTCGACAAGACCGGCACTCTTACCGTCGGCCATCCCGAGGTGGCTTGGATTCGAGCCTTGCGGGGCAGCGAGGACGAGTTGCTGGGCCTCGCCGCCAGCGTACAGCAAGCCAGCGAGCATCCGCTGGCGCAGGCCATCCTGGCCAAGGCCCGAGAGCAGGGCATCGAGCTGCTGCCGGTGGCAGCGTTCCGCAACCAAGTCGGCCAAGGCGTGAAAGGCTTCGTCGCCGATCGGGAAGTGCGCGTTGGCAATAGCGCATTCGCCGGCGATCCGTCCGCTGACGCCTTGGAAGATTCGATCCATACCGTAGTCTGGGTAGCCGACGAAGAAGGGACGCGGGGTGCGCTGGCGTTCTCGGATCCGCTGCGTCCCGAAGCCAAGATCGCAGTAGCCGGACTGCATGCCCAGGGCATCCGTTCCGTGGTGCTGTCTGGCGACGCGCCTGCCGTAGTGCAGCATTTGGCAGCCGAAGTCGGCATCGACGAAGCTCGTGGCGGCGTACTTCCGGACCAGAAGGCCGACTGGGTAGCCGAACGGATGGCGCAAGGAGAGCGCGTCGCCATGGTGGGCGACGGCGTCAACGACGCCCCGGCCCTGGCCGCCGCCGATGTCGGCTTCGCCATGGGCAGCGGCACGGATATCGCTATGGAAACCGCCGGCGTCACCCTCATGCGACCGGATCCATCGCTGATCCCCGCCGCTATCGCGGCCAGCCGGGCGACGCTGCGCAAGATCAAGCAGAACCTGTTCTGGGCCTTCGTCTACAACGTGGTGGGCATCCCCGCTGCCGCGTTCGGCTATCTAAGCCCGACTCTGGCCGGCGCGGCCATGGCGTTCTCCAGCGTCTGCGTGGTGTCCAACTCGCTGCTGCTGAGGAAGTGGAAGCCCGATGACTGAAACCATCGACCTCGCCATAGAAGGAATGCACTGCGACGGCTGCGTGGCCAGTGTGCAGAATGTCCTGCTGCGAGTGGCCGGCGTGGCCCGGGCGACGGCGCTGTTGGACGCCGCCAAGGCGGTCGTCACCTACGATCCGGCCCGGGTCGCCGTCGAAGACCTCGAGGCGGCGGTGGAGGACGCCGGTTTCGACGCGCCCTGACGCCGGCGCTACTTCGATGCACTGTCGCCCGCTTCTACAGGCTGCAGGCGGCGCGGCCAGAACTTGTCGGCATGGGCCGCGGCCATGACGAACCACATCAGGTTGTGCAGATTGATGGACAACCCCCAGACCTCGAAATGCCAATGCGCTCCGCTGGCCGCGAAGACGCCGAAGGCGAGAAAGACGATGGGCCAGATGCGCCCGTAGATGGTTTTGAACACGAGATTTCCCTAGCAAGACGGCGAATGCGGGCAAGTCGCGCCGCCCGAACGAGTATAACGCCGCCGCGGCCACGGATTTCCCAATCCAGCGCTGCGGACGTCATTCCAGCCTGGTCATCGCTCGGAGGATGCGCGCCCAGACGCCGCGCACCTGCACCGAGGCCGTGGTAGCGGCGTCGAAGCCGGCGCGCTTCAGCGCTTTTAGTGCGGTTGTTTCGGACTCGGCGAGGATCGTCATGCGTCCCCTTGGCCGCAGCACTCGCCGAAATTCGGCGAACGCCCGTCGGTAGAGGGTTGGCGGATCGTGGCCGTACTGCCGCCCCCAGGGCGGATTGCAGACGATGCGGTCGACGCTGCCGTTGGCAAGGCACAGGCGTTTGGCGTCTGTGCATATCCGGTTCGCGGCAGGACAAACCGACAGCCGCAAGGCGTCCAGGGACAGATCGCATCCTGTCCAGATCGCTTCGGGCTCGAGCGCCCGGCATTCGTCGAGCAGCGTCCCCGTGCCGCACATCGGATCCAACACCACCTGGCCCGGTGCCAGTCCGGCCTGCAAGGCCAAGGCGGCGGCGATGGTTGGCCGCAATGCGCCGGGCCGCGACGTCGGCGGCCGCCCGCGGTAGCGGAAGCCGTTGTCCGTCAACCGCAGCGCCACCACCAGTTCCGCCTTCGTCCACAGTCCCCACACTTCCACTGTTGCCGGATCCGCGGCCCGCCAACGGGGCAAGGCCTGTGCCAGCGCATCGCGCAGATGTGTTTCGATCGCCTTGCGATGCAGCCGATAGTCCCGATCCTGCTTGACGAAGCAAGCGAACGTGCGCGCTTCGGCTGGCGCGAACCGCCAAGGGATTGCGTTCGCAATCACGTCCCCGGCCAGCGTTCGGCCGAGCCGGATATCGCCTCGGCCGATCACGCGCCGCGGCTTGGTCAACGCCAGCAGGATATCTTCGGCGCTGCGCAGGCGGCGCAAGTCGCGCAGCCGCGCCGCGTCGATGCGTCCATACAGCAGCTCGTAGTTGCGCAGCCGCCGGGTCCATAGCCGCTCGAAGCCCAGACATGCTGCCTCAGTGGCGCAGATCGCTCCCAAGCCAGCGAAGCATAGGATGCAGACGGCGCAGTAGGGCGGCCGCAATTCTCGATGTGCTCGAACAGGCGCTCCATGTTCTGCGCCTTTCACCTTTCCGGCGGAGCGGGCCATGCTGCGGCCTAGGGCTGCCTCGGTCCGGCAGGCTGGCGAACGAAGCGGACCAGCGCGGCGAACGCAGGAGAGCGGAAGTTCCACGCGCCCTGCAAAGCGCCGATACCGACGTTTGCGACGGGATGCTTTATCGAGGCAAAGTAGGCGTGCGCGAAGTTCTTGTCCGCATTCGTCGAGCGCATGGCTTTGCTCGTCACGAGGCAGTCGAGGTATTCGTCGGCGCACTTGGCGGCCGCCTCGCCTTGCACGGACTGTCGGCAAAGGTTCTCGATGGCGCCGTTGCCGGTGCCGTCCGGCACTATGAACACGCCAACGGATGGATCGGCAGTGGAGAATCCGCCATGGTACCGGGTCCGTATCCGGCGCGGAGAATACCGTGGCATACGCTGTCGAAAGCGCCTCTAGCGTTGTCGTCCGCGTCGCCGACAACGCCGATGCAGCGGAGGATCGGCCTCGTCTGCGCCGCCGCCCGCATCGTCGCCATATTCCGAGCGAACAGCGTCTTGCCGCCGTCATCGATCACTTGGATGTTCGGCTTGTCCTCGAAGCAGGATTCGATCAGCTTCGTGAACAGGCCAACCTCGTCCCTGCCCTCGACCAGCAACAAGCGATCGGCAGCGAGTTGCCGCCGTCCATCGTCCGCTGCTTCCATGGCGGTCAGCGGACTTCCAAGCGGAGGTCGCGCGTGCCCTCGAGCGTTTCCCCCGTGAAGGCGGCCGCCTTGATGCGTCCCGATTCGCCGTCCGCGAACAATTTGTGGATCGCCAAGCTATCCGGGTCGTCGGCGAACGCCGCCATGGCCGCTTCGATGCACTTGGCGCTGAGGGTCGTTGCCACGAACTGCACATTCCATTCGCGCCATTCGCGCAGCCACAGTCGCACACGCTGCCAAAGCTCCCTGAGCACGGAATGATGGATGCCGTTCTCCATTTCGTCGGCGAGCATCATGCCGTCGCGAGCCGCGAAAAAGCCCAGGCACAGCCTGAACAATCGGACAATGCCGCCGCTGGCTGCTCGTTGTCGTTTTCGAGATATAGGGTTTTCCGGTTTTGTCCGCGAGGATTTCCAAATCCCGGAGTTTGGGCAGAACCAGACCCAGGGCCGCGCTCATCTCCTGCTTGCGACCGTCTCTGACCATGTCGGAGTAGCGTTGCATGTGCTCGTCGGGCGTTTCGAGCTGCCACCAGGTGCCTTCGATCACGCCAGCTGGCTTGGGCTCCAATGGCGTAGAGAGTTGAACAGCCGCGGCGCCGTTTGGCATTCGTGCCACCGAGCTGCTGATTTCGTCTCCGTCTATCCAGGTGCGGAGCTGGCCAATGACGGGGAATGGTGGATGGTGTTCGGCGGAGCTTGCCGCCGGCGCTATTTCCTCGACGTGCTGGAAGGTCGTTTTCCATTCGTGGGGGCATCCGCGCTCCGTGCCGTGGAGTTGCCAGAGAGTCCGCGGCCAGCATGGCAACGGGATCGATCACCGGATTGCCGTTCCACGGCAATCCGGGGTCGTGTCTTCCCGTGAACAGCCAGATGGCCTCGATCAACGCCGTTTGCCGATGCCGTTGGTGCCGGTGACGAGATTGGCGCGGCCCAGACGCAGCAGCGACAAACCGTCGCGGTCGCGGTAGCGGATCGCCTTGAAGCTGCTGAGAAAGACCATCCGGACCGCATCCCCCGGCAAGTGCCGCCGGGGTCAGTTGCCGGTGGGCAGCCGTGCCGTCGCCGTGCCGAAAACGCGCGTCTCGCCGGCCTCGTTGGTGACGGTGATGTCGATTTCCACCGTGCCGGCGTCTTCGTCGATGTCGGTGACCACGCCGGTGATGTTGTGCGGGTGGTCCACCATTACCGGGGCGCGGAACACCGTGTCGATGGCGACGATCTCGGCATCCGGCGCCCAGCGGTGGATCATGGCGCCGAGGAAGCCCTGGCTCATCACGCCGGGCACGATGGCGCCGGGCAGACCCTCCTTGCGGGCGCCGTCGTGGTCGGTGAAGCGAGGCGTGTTCCAGCCGACGTGCTTGGCGAAGCGGCGCGTGGCGTCGATGCTGGTATCCGGCACGAAGCTCGGCAGCTCGCCACCGAACTCCACGTCGGCAATGGTGGTTACGGAGGGGGTCGAATCAGCCACGAGGTCTCTCCCGAATCACGGTTCTGGTATCGGCGTTGGCAACGTGGAGGCCGTCCTGATCGTACAGCTCCATGCGCGTGACCAGGAACGTCATGCGCCCGGAGCGGCCGGTCTTGGCATAGATGTCGTGCAGGTGGCTGCGGCCGGTGAGGGTGGCGCCGTCGCGCACTGGCGCCTTCCACTGCACGGACTTGCCGGCGTCCATGCCCATGCCGCCGAGACTGGGAAAGTCCGGCGGCATGCTGCGCCCGCCCACCAGCGTGGACACATAGGTGGGCGGCGCCTGGAAATCCGGGTGCGAGGGATCCGTGAACCTGGCCGCGGTCTCGCCGCAGACCAGGGCGTACTCGCGGAACCGGGTGCCGTCGATGTCGAACTCCACCTCGTCGAATTCCCGGTTCAGGAACCGCTCGCGCAGTTCCTGGATGTCCGGGTCCACTTCCTGTTCAGCCACTTGCGGTCTCCTCAGGGCCAAGGGGTTCAATGTCGGTTGGTGATGGCGCGGATGCGTTCCGACTTCAACGCCTCCACCAGCTCGGCTTCGGTGGCCAACGATTGCGGAAATTCCGTCGCGCAGCGGCCGATATGGCTGACGATGTGCGAATCGCTGCCGCCGATGCCAATGTAGCCGAGCCGTTCGGCCATGGCCGCCGCCACGGCGTCCTCGTCGCCGCGGCTGCCGCCGTTGTATATCTCCACGATGCGCACGCCCGCCGGCACGCCGTGCTCTTCGAGATGGGCCGACATGCCCACTCGGGGGCGTCCGGGGTGGCAGGGCACGGCGATGGCGTGATGGGCGTTGCAGTGTTCGACCACCTCTTCGAGGCGCAGGCCGATGCGGGTGAAGTCGAACTTTCGGTAGAGCGGCTCGGTGACGCCGTACACCAGCACATGGCCGTACTCCGTCTCCACCTCTGCGCCCTTGAGGATGGTCAGGTCGTAGTCCTTCGCCAAGCCGCTATAGTCGGACTCGAAGTCGAACTGGCGATGCTCTGTGAGCACGAAGCCGTCGATGGGCACGTTGCGGGTGCGGATCCACTGGCAGTAGTTCTGCACCTTGGCGCGCCCGTCGTCTGACTTGATGGAGTGGGTATGCAGATCGAGAATCACGCTGGAGTCCTCTTGATGCGCTGCCACTCTCGGTCCAGCTTGGCAAGCAGTTCCGCCTCGGTGCCGGAGTTGTCGATCACCGCATCCGCCTGGGCGATTCGTTCGGCGTTGGACAGCTGCGCGTCGATGCGCGCCTGCACCGCGGCGGCGTCCACGCCGTCCCGGGCCGTCGCCCGCCTCACCGCGACGCTCGGTTCCACCACGACCACCCACACCTCGTCCACTTCCTCCTGCCAGTTCGCCTCCAGCAGCACCGCGGCTTCCAGCACTAAGATGTCGGTGCCGTCCGTCCCGGCGGCGGCGATTTTCTCCTTGGCGAGAGCGAGGATCTCCGGCCAGACGATGTCCGTCAGCTTGGTCAGCTGGCGCTGGTCGCCGAACACCTTGCCGCCGAGCGCCCTGCGGTCGATCTCGCCGTTGGCGCCGACGACGTCTTCGCCAAACGCCGCCACCACTTGGCCGAATGCCGGACGATCAGGCTGGTAGGCCCAATGGCCGAGCTTGTCGGCGTCGATCACTACCGCGCCACGCTCGGCAAGACTCCGCGCCGCGGTGGACTTCCCGGAAGCGATGCCGCCGGTGAGACCGATCACGATCAACTTGCTGCCCTTGATCCGGCCGTGCCGGTTGCGCAAAGCGCGACATGGTAGCCGTTTGCGCCGGATAGTGGTAGCGCGTCTCGGCCGCAATCTCCGGGGAGGCTTGCGCCCAAGGCCGGCAAGCGACGCGAAGCCATGGCGGGAGGGAGAATCGAACAATGCGGAGCAGGGATGTCGCGTGTCGGGCGTCGAGCCGATCATCGCCGACCGCTCGCGGCTTACGCGCGCCGAGCAGATCGTCCGGCCCGGCACCGTCGCTCGTCTTCGCGTAGCTGGCGATCATCGCGCCGCCCGCTGCCGCGCAGGCAGCGGATGTCGACGCGGCCGCCGGCGGCTGCATCGGCGAGCTGTACCGCGGACGTTCCTCTACGATCTCTCCTCCTGCCGCCGCGCCACGACGCTGTTCGACAACCGCCGGTACATGTTCCACGGCGTACAGGAGAACCTCGTCGGCGAGAATGCAATGAACTCGAAAACGTAGACGACGTCGGGCCGCTTCGCCAGCCGCGACAGGCCAAGCCGAGGGGATGCGCTCGCGCAAGCTTCTTCGGCATGGGAGCCCATGAACGTCACGACCTCCGACACCGTCTGCGTCGGCCTCGCCGCCAGAGCCTGCTTCGTCGAGATAGGCAACTGCGTGGTCCGCTTGGGCGCGGGCGTGGTGAGGTGCCGTTCTTCCAAACTGGAGCATCCTGAGCGAATGCGGCGCCGATCCGCCGGCCATGGCGTACCGCAGCACCGACACGGTGGAATATATGCGCGAGCACGACGTTCCTGCCGACCGGCATGTCGCCAAGATGGAACAAAGCCGCGGTCCGGCAGCCCTTGACGGGACAGTAGAGACGCCCCTGCCCGGGCATCGTTGGCAACAGCGCATCCGGCGGCTACAGTGCGCCGTCCATCTGCTTGGGAAAGCCCATGCCAGCCGTCGTCTTCGTCCACGCCCGCGGCCGCCGGGAGTCGCACCTGGTCGCAGTTGGGGCCACCGTCATGGACTGCGCCGTGGACAATGGCGTACGCGGCATCCGCGCCCAGTGCGGTGGCGGCTGCACCTGCTCCACCTGCCACGGCATCGTAGACGAACGCTGGTTCGCCCGCGTCGGAAGTCCGGTCGGCGACGAGGCCGACATCCTGGAGTTCGTCCCCGACCGGCAGCCGCGCAGTCGCCTGACCTGCCAGATCGTCATGGACAACCAGCTCGACGGCATCGTCATCCATATTCCACCGGAGAACAACGGCTGACGAAACACGGCGTTCACCGCGCCAGCGCGGCGATGCGCCCAGGGCTGCTGCTGGTGCGGTGGAGGCGTATGGCCATTGCCACGGCGACCACCGCCAGTCCCACCGACAAGGCGATCCAGAAGCCGTAGACGCCGAGTTCCCGGAACGGCCACCGGCCAAAGCACAGCGCCATGCCCAGGGGCAGCGCCAACGCCCAGTACCCGAGCAGCGAGTAGACCATGGGCGCTCGGGTGTCCTTGTATCCGCGCAACGCGCCGGCCATGGCGCCTTGGGTATCATCGAACACTTGGTAGACGGCGACGACGAGGATCAGCGTTGCCGCCAAGGCCGTCACAGCCGGGTCGCTGCTGTAGATGGCGACGACCTCGTGCCGCAGCAGGATCAGCAGGGTGCTAACGACTACCGCGTAGGCCAGCGATGCGGAGAACGCCACCCGCGCCACTCGCGTCGCGCCGCGCAAGTCCTGGGCGCCTACGCAAAAGCCGATGCGGATGCCGGCCGCGGCGCCCAGAGACATCGGGATCACGAAGGTCGCCCAGTTGATGTGGCCGGCGATGGTATGCGCCGCCATGGACACCACGCCGAGGCTGCCGACCAGGAAGCCGATCATGGCGAACAGCCCCATGCCTACGAACGACGACAGGCCGATGGGTACGCCGATCTTGAGAATGCGCCCGATCTCGCGCCAGTCCGGCTTGCGCAAGCGACTTCGCCACAAGCCGGTTTCCTGGAAGTAGCGAAAGCGCGACAGCACCAGCACGGCGCCAAGCTCGAACCACATTACCAGGGCGGTGGCCCAGCCGCAGCCTTCGCCGCCGAGCTCCGGAGCGCCGAATCGGCCATAGATGAACGCGTAGTTCAGCACGGCGTTGAGCGCCAGTGCCAAGCCGGCGATCACCATCGGCCCCACGGTGCGGCCGAGACCTTCCGAGGCGTACCGCAGCACGATGTAGCACATCGCCGCCGGCAGTCCGAAGGCCGCGGCGCGCAGATAGCGGTCGGCCACGTCGGACGCCGCCGGGTCGATGTCGAACAACGCGAACAGCGGCTGGGCGTTGACCACCAGCAGGATCGCCAGAATACTGGCCGCGGCACCGACCAGCAAGGCGTGGCGAATCACGACGCCTGCCTCCCGAGTGCGTCCGCCGCCGACCAGCTGGGCGACGATGGGCGTCACCGACAGGGTGCAGCCGGTCAGCAGCATGAACACCGGCCAGAACACGTTGCCGCCGAGAGCGACGCCGGCCAAATGCACTGAGGCGTAATGGCCAGCCATGGCCGTGTCCAGAAAACCCATGGCCATGATGAAGAACTGCGTCGCCGCCATGGGGGTGCCGAGACGTGCCAGGGCGGCGATCTCCGCCAGCCCCCGGCGCATGGCCGAGGGTGCATGCTGGCCATCGGTGCGCGATTGTGGCAGCCTGCCTTGGATGCCTGCCATGTCTGACTTTCCCGAACAGTTCTTTCAACGAGAGGACGAATCCGCGGACGGCTCGTTCTATCGGCATCCTCGGTTCGTGACCCACATCGACGACCAGACCATCGCGGCGTTGACGGGTTTCTACCAGGAGTTCCTGCCAGCCGGTTCGCGGGTTCTGGATCTGATGTCGTCGTGGATCTCGCACCTGCCGTCCGGCAACTATCGACGCGTCGCTGGACTTGGCATGAACGAAGAGGAACTTGCCGCCAACCATCGTCTCACCGACCATATTGTCCACGATTTGAACGCGGATCCGCGACTGCCGTACGAAGATGCCGCCTTCGACCGTGCCGTGATCGCAGTATCCGTGCAGTACCTGGTGCAGCCCATCAAGGTGTTCCGCGACCTGCGCCGCGTGCTGGCGCCGGGCGGAGGCGTCGCTGTCGC
This sequence comes from Pseudomonadales bacterium, assembly GCA_963422285.2. Taxonomy (GTDB): domain Bacteria; phylum Pseudomonadota; class Gammaproteobacteria; order Pseudomonadales; family Azotimanducaceae; genus VXYL01. Next base: position 124,241 of record CAXXJO010000002.1, read on the forward strand.
GCTATCCCACCGCTGCTTCCCCACCAAGGCCGTCCTGGCGTTCCGAGCGCTGTCGCCGAACGATCGGGTGCGCTTGGCAGCGGCCTATCTGCACCGTGCAGGCTTCGTCGACATCGTCTTTGCCGATCGTTCGCCGCCCCGGGACGACCCGCTGTGGATCGTCAGCGGCATGCGAGAGGAGTAGCATGGCGGATCGGCCTGTCGAGCACCCGATGTGTTGATGTGCTCCGCCTGCGGGTTTGCGGGTCGCGGCATGCTGCCGTCTCGCACACAGCGCCCGGTCGCTTTTCGCGCCACCGCACGGCGATTGCAGTGGCGACAAGAGCGACGGGCACGATGAAGGGGCTGGCGACAGCTAACAGATCGCCGGCGCAGAGGTTGATGTCCGCCACTCCCGAAGCCGTCATCGATGCACAGTCCTGGCCGCCTGGATCATTCAGACGATCGGGCCGGTCTCGTGGATGCTCATCGAGTTGTCTCCTTGGCGAACAAGCTCAAGGACGATCATAGCCCGCACGTCGGCGAATGGAGGCGAGGAAAGTGCGTGTGCGCCTGGGTACGGAGCGGCAATTGCCAGCGGACCTTGCAGCTGTCCGGGCTGACGCCCAGAAAGAAGGTCGTGTCGCGCCGGATCTCGAGGTTGGACCATGATCCAAGGACAGCCTGCTGAGGCTGCGGCCGTTCTTCGCAAGGCGAAAGAGCTTTTCCGGGGGCTTCGGTGAATGGCGTTCGTCTTGCCATGCTGTCTGAACATCCAGTATGCTCCGGCCATGAGCGCTTGGCCACGAATCGTCGTCCATGCCGACATGGATGCCTTCTACGCCTCCATCGAGCAGCTGGACGATCCGTGTCTGCGCGGGCGGCCGGTGCTGGTAGGCACGAACAGCCATCGCGGCGTGGTGCTCGCCGCCAGCTACGAGGCGCGGCTCTATGGCGTCGGCAGCGCCATGCCGGTAGCCGAGGCGCGTCGTCGCTGTCCAGATGCAGTGCTGGCGAAGCCGCGTTTCGAGCGCTACCAGGAAGTATCGGCGCAGATCATGGCCGTGCTCGGGAACTTCTCGCCCCGAGTGGAAGCGCTGTCCCTCGACGAGGCCTTCCTCGACATGTCCGGTGCCGAGCATCTGTTCGGGCCGCCGGCCGAGATGGGCCGGCGAATCAAGGACGCCGTGTACGAAGCCACGGATCTCATCGTCTCCGTGGGCATATCGGCTACCAAGTATGTCGCCAAGGCCGCCAGCGCCCACGACAAGCCGGACGGGCTCGTCGTGGTGCCGCCGGACCACGCTCGGGCCTGGCTGGCGCCGCTGCCGGTAGCGAAACTGTGGGGTGCCGGCAGGAAGACCGTGCCGCGGCTGACAGCTCTCGGCCTCGCCACCATCGGCGACGTGGCCGGTGCCGACACGAGCTTGCTTTGCCGCCATTTCGGCAGCGCGGGCCGCCACTTCCACGATTTCGCCAACGCCCGCGACCCGCGTCCGGCAAACTGCGCCCGAACGGTCAAGAGCATCGGTTCGGACCGCACCCTGACCGCGGACGTGTGGCGGCGCGCGGATATCGAACCGCACCTGCGCCGTGCCGCCGAGCGCATCGCCCGTCGCATCCGCGCCAAAGGCTGCGTCGCCCGCGGGGTTCGGGTGCGTCTGAAGACCAGCCGTTTCGAGATGCTGACCCGCCAGTGCTTGTTGAAGAAGCCGGTGGACTTGGGTGCGGACTTCTGGGCGGTCGGCAAGCGCCTGCTCCGGACGTTCGATCATCCAGGGCCGTTCCGCCTTGTGGGCATGGCGGCATTCGGTCTCGCCTGGCGCGACGAGCCATTGCAGCTCGACCTCTTCAAGGACGGTACGCGACGAGCCATGGAGACCGCCATCGACCACCTCATCGATCGCTTCGGCCGCGGCATCGTGATGCGAGCGCGGGATCTCCGCCAGCGCGACACCGTGGCCGCCGATGGTGTCGATCTGGACTTCTTCGATCATCGCCACGGCGAGGCCTCGCGGTATCGGCACGGTAGGGCAGAGACATCCGCTCCGAGCTCCTGAATCGAAACTTGGCCGTGCTGCTCGCCGCGCAGATCGCCGCGGTGACGGGCACCATCGCCGTGGTCACCTTGGGCGGCATCGTCGGCCGCGATCTGGCGCCGACTCCCGCGCTGGCCACGCTGCCCATGTCGGTGCTGGTGGTGGGTACCGCGGTGGCCACCGTGCCGGCGGCTTGGTTGATGTCGCGCATTGGTCGCGCCCGCGGCTTCGCTTGCGGGGCGGTGGTCGGCTGTGCCGGGGCTGGCTGTGCAGTGTTGGCGGTGGCGAATGCGAGCTTCGTGCAGTTCTGTGCCGGCACCGGACTGTTGGGGTTCGCCAATGCTTTCGCGCAGCAGTACCGCTTCGCCGCTGCTGAAAGCGTCAGCGCTGCTAGCGCCGGGAAAGCCGTCTCGACGGTGCTCGCCGGCGCCATGGTCGGAGCGATCCTGGGGCCGGAACTCGCCGCACGGGGCGAAGCCTGGATCGACGAAGCGCCTTTCGCCGGCACGTTCGTGGTCATCGCCGGGTGCCACTTCGTCGCTGGCGCATTGCTGCTGTGGTTGCGTAATCCCACACCCTCGGACTCGGCGCTCATTACGGACGACACGCGCCCGCTGCTCGTCATGGCGCGTAGCCGGATGTTCCTCGTCGCCGTGCTCGGCGCCGCGACGGGTCACGGCGTCATGGCCTTCCAGATGACCGCGACCCCCTTGGCCATGCACGTCGTCGACGAGCACTCGCTAGCCTCCACGGCGACGGTCGTTCAGGCCCATGTGCTGGCCATGTACGCGCCGGCGCTGGTGACAGGCATGCTCATCAGCCGGTTCGATGCCGTCCGGGTGATGCAGGCCGGTGCCGTAGTGCTCGCGCTCGGCGTCGCGGTCGGCCTCGCCGGCCGCGAGGTGCCGCACTACGGCGTGGCGATGGTAGCGCTCGGAGTGGGCTGGAACTTCCTCTACATTGGCGGCACGACGCTGCTGGTGAGCGCCCATCGGCCGGCGGAACGGTTCCGCGCTCAGGCCTTCAACGAATTCGCCGTGTTCGGCATCTCGGCGATCGGCTCCGTGAGTGCCGGCGTGGTGATGCAGATCTACGGTTGGAACGCCGTGCTTGCGGCATCGATGCCCGCTGTCGTGCTGGTGCTCGCGATGCTGATCTGGACCCCGACGGAAGCGAATCGGCGTCGCGGCGATGGTTGATATAATCGCTGTCGTTCGATGGCCAGGAGCTTCTTCGGTGTGCTGCCGGATCTCGTTCGTGGTACTGCTCGCGACAGGCATTGGGGCCTCTGCTTTCGCGGCCCCGGTGCAGAACTTCGCCCTGCGCGATCATCGCGGCAAGAGCCACGAACTCCAGGACTACGCGGGTACCGGTGCCGTGGTGCTGATGGTGCAAGGCAATGGCTGCCCGGTGGTACGCAACGCGCTGACAGACTTGCGCACCGTGCGCGAGCGGTACCGGGACCAGGATATCGCGTTCCTCATGCTCAACGCCAACCTGCAGGACGATGCCGAGTCCATCCGTGCCGAGGCCGTGGAATGGGGCATCGACCTGCCGATCCTGGTGGATGAAACCCAGCAGGTGGGCGAAAGCCTGGCGCTCACTCGCACTGCCGAGGTGCTGGTGATCGATCCTGCCAGCTGGGAGATCGCCTACCGCGGCCCCATCAACGACCGGCTGAGCTACGAGCGGCAGCGGCGAGCCGCGCGCAACCACTACTTGGCCGACGCGCTCGATGCCGTGCTGGCGGGAGCACGGCCCGGCATCGAAGCCAAGGGCGCCATCGGCTGCCTCATCAACTTCCCCGCCCGCCGCGACAGGGAACGCCGCTCGGCGCAATAGCCCTATGCAATCGGTGCCGGCGCCGCCGCTTCGCGACATCGTGCTGCTGGGCGGCGGCCATGCCCATGTGCAGGTGCTCAAGCGCTTCGGCATGCGCCCGGAACCCGGCCTGCGTCTTACCATCGTCGCCCGGGAGCCCCATTCGCCCTACAGCGGCATGCTGCCCGGCCTCGTCGGCGGCACCTACGCCTGGGACGACATCCACATCGATCTGGCGCGTCTGGCCGCCTTCGCCGGTGCCCGTCTGATCGTCGCCGAAGCCACCGGCCTGGACTTGCCAGCGCAGCAAGTGAACTTCGAGCACCGCCCGCCGATGCGCTACGATGTGCTTTCCGTCAACACTGGCGGCGTCCCCGGCGAACGGTTCGCTTCGGCATTCGTCACCCCGGTAAAGCCTATCGGCCGCTTCCTGCCAGTCTGGAAGAAGCTCTTGGAGCAAAGCCCGCCGCCTCGCCATCTCGCTGTCGTCGGCGCCGGCGCGGGCGGCGTGGAACTGGCGCTTGCCATCGCGCAACGCTACCCCGACATCGACTGTACGCTGATCGATGCCGCGCCTTCGATCCTGGCTGAATTCGCGCCTGTCGCCCGGCGGCGACTGCTCGATGCGCTGGGGGAACGCGGCATCGAGCTGCTGACGGGGTTCCGGGCGGCGAATGTCGCCGATGGGCACGTGACCGCCGTCGATGGTCACGCCGTGGCGGCGGACCATGTGTTGTGGGTCACCGGCGTCGAAGCGCCTGCTTGGCCGGGCAGGGCGGGGCTAGCCACCGATGCGGCCGGCTTCATCGCTGTCAACCGATTCCTGCAATCGACTTCCCATCCGAAGATCTTCGCTGCCGGCGACGTGGCCGCGATGGTGGGCCAGCCGCGGCCGAAATCCGGCGTCTACGCCGTTCGCCAAGGCCCCGTGCTCGCTGCCAACCTGCGCCGATTCGCCACCGGCCGCGGCTTGCGGCTCTTCCGGGCCCAGCAAAAAGCCTTGGCCATCGTCGGCTTGGGCACCGCGGAAGCGGTTGCCAGCCGCGGCAAGCGTTCTGCCATGGGCCGCTGGGTGTGGTACGGCAAGCAGTGGATCGATCGACGATTCATTGAAAAATTCAATCAATTGCCACAGATGTCTAGTACTGTTCCTAAGCTGGCGAAGAGGCTGCGCGAAGATCTGCCGGAACCCATGCGCTGTGGCGGCTGCGGGGCCAAGCTGGGGGCGGACATCCTCCACCGCGTACTCGACCGCCTCGCGGTGCGGACTTCCGCGGCCACGGTGCGCGGCATTGGCGACGACGCCGCGGTAGTGCAGGTCGCCGCTGGCGAGATCGCCGTCACCTGCGATGGGTTTCGAGCCATGATCGACGACGGCTACCGCTTCGGCCGCATCGCTGCCCACCACGCCCTGAACGATCTCTTCGCCATGGGGGCTGCCCCCTCCTTCGCCCTGGCTTTGGCCACGGTGCCAGCGATGGCGGACGCCATGATGGAGGAAGACCTGTTTCAGATGATGTCTGGAGCGCTGGCGGTGTTCCGCGTCCACGGCGTCGATCTGGTGGGCGGCCACTCCGCGGAGGGTGCGGAACTGGGCATCGCGTTCAGCGTTACCGGCACCCTGCGCGGCGCCGCGCTTGCCAAGGGCGGTCTGGTGCCGGGGCAGCAGCTGGTTCTCACCAAGCCCGTCGGCACCGGCGCCCTGCTGGCCGGGGCCATGCAGGGCCGAACGCGCGCCGCCGACCTGCTGGCCGCCATCGACGGCATGGACGCCTCCAACGCCGCCGCCGCCGACATCCTCCGCGCCCACGGCGCCTCGGGCTGCACCGACGTCACCGGCTTCGGCCTCGCCGGCCACCTATCTGAGATGGCCCGCGCTTCCGCGGTCGGCGTCCGGCTGCATGCCGCAAAGGTTCCGCATCTGTCTGGAGCGCTAGCCGCCGTTGAGGCGGGAGTCGTCAGTTCGCTGCAAAGCAACAACGAGCAGGCGTTGACGGACTTCGCCATCCAAGGCGCAGCGCCCAATGCGCCCGAGGTGCGCATCCTCGCCGATCCCCAGACCTCCGGGGGGTTGCTGGCTGGCATCCCGGAGGATGGGGCGGAGGACTGCGTGTATGAATTGCGCTGCCGGGGATACGTCGGCACCACAGTCATCGGCGACGTCACGGCGAACGACTTGACGATCGTGGCTTGAATACTTGACCACAGTTCCGTAGCCATTAAGGTCTCTGGTGGTGTCGCAGCCCTCGAACTCCGACCTGCCGCGTAGCAGCGCCATGGGATATGGCGGCACGCCCATGCCCATGAACCTGCTTGCCCGCACCCGCAACGCCTTGCAGTCTTCAGCGCTCATGTGCGGCAGGGCGCCATGATCCGGACATTCGACCTATTCTGCGGCCTTGGCGGTAGCAGCAGAGGTGCTGCCAATGCCGGCGTATCTATCGCCGGCGGCATTGACGCTTGGTCGCTGGCCATCGAAGCCTTCCAGGACAACTTTCCCGAAGCGATTTCTTCCCTTCGCGCATTGAGGAAACGTCGCCTCGCGACGTTCTCGAGGAAGTGGGCAGGATCGACTTGCTCTTGGCCTCCCCGGAATGCACCCACCACAGTTGCGCCCGCGGGGGCCGTCCGCGCTCCGACACAAGCCGCGACATGGCCTTCGATGTGCTCCGCTACGCCCGCGCGATGCGGCCGCGGCATGTCGCAATGGAGAACGTGATCCACATGCGACCCTGGTCCCGATACCGGGAATGCCTGCAGGCTCTCCGCGACGAGGGATACCAAGTCGTGGAGCACGTCCTGGATGCTGCCGACTTCGGCGTGCCGCAACGACGCAAGCGGCTATTCCTGCTCTGCGACCGCGAAACGAAGCCGCCGTGCCACATTCCCAGGCGCCCAGGGCGCAAGCCGTCCGCGGCCATGATCCTGGATGCTCCGGGCAGGTGGCGACGATCGCCGCTCGACAACGGACGACACGCCAGGGCGACACTGGAACGAAGATCGGCAAGGAGACGCCGTTCCTGATCGTCTACTAGGGCAACGACGGTGCCGGGGGATTGGCAGCCGCTCACCGCCCCACTGCGCACCATCACCACTCTGGACCGGTTCGGACTGCGCGAACCTTCCGGTCGCGGCCCGACACTACGCATGCTGCAGCCTCCCGAACTTGCTCGCGCCATGGGCTTTGACGAAGGGCTGATGCTCAAGCGGGGTTGGCGACGGGACCGGGTCAAACTGCTTGGCAATGGCGTCTGCCCGCCGGTGATGAAAGCGGTCGTTCAGACGCTGATCGGCAACGCGCTGGCGGGAGATGGTTGTTCGCTACAGTGATAACGGGGTCGGAGCCGTTGATCTTCGTCACCGTGACCTTTGTGGCATCTGCGTCGTAGGCGTTCTTGATGAGCTCGAAGACGGCGAGCCTAGGCGACCCGATGAGTTCGCCACCGAGAAGCTGAACAAGGCGTCCCGTGGCCTGAATTGGAGATTCAGGGAGGCTTTTCGCTTGATGGTACTGTCGCGGGCAGGTGGCATAATGGGGGATCAACGAGCCTTGGCGGGAATGGTCTGTACGCCTTTCAAGACCTAGGTCGCGGTGTCGCCCCTAGATGCAGCAGCCCAGCATGACATGGTTTTCGGCCAAGTACATGTACTCCACATGCTAGGAGTGTTCGCTTAGGAGGAACATCATTCGACAGTGTTTCATGGTGGACTTCCCTACGATGCTACCCGATGCAGGCTTCTATCGCCCTTCCGCCCCTCGCCCAGGTCGCGATTCGTGGTTCGTTCGCGGCCAAATCGAACGGCTCACTCTGCTGCCGACAACCGGGAATGGCAAACCGAACCACCACAGCTTGCCGCCGACTCGTTGCGCGCTACAATCGCTTTCGCCGTCGCGCTTGTGCGGAGAATACCGACATGGCATCCATGCCCGCTGCTGAAGCAGGCCATCCCTACATGTCTGCCAACGTCTTGGACCATCCCGACCTGCGGATCAAGGAGGGGGTGCTGGTCTTTCCGATGCCCGTCGAGGCTTACGACTGCCTGATGAACCACGAGATGCTCCCTTGCGGGGCCTGCTACAACCGCGAGGCCATGGAGGTGGAGGCGATGCCGAACGGACGCGAACACGACCCGCGAGGAGACGCCGTCTATGCCCTGTTCGTACTCCTCCGAGAGCTGTCGGGCATACCCATTCACGCCGGCACGTCCCTGCCCCTGCAAACGCCGCCCGATAGAGGCGGCGATCGTCGTCATCCCGACGCCTATCTGTATGTGGAGCAGGCGAAGATCGAGCGCCTGCACGCGGACAAGGTGAACCCTGTTCCAGCGCCCGACGTGGTGGTCGAAGTGGACTACACGCCGCTGAGCCGGACGCGCTACCGCGAACGGCTCGACGCCTATGCACGCATCGGCGTTCGCGAGGTCTGGACCTGGACCCGCACCGGAGACCCGGAGACCGGCCCCAAGGGGCGGACAACATTCCATATGGCGGTCGGCGACGGCTACATGGAAGCCCCGGAGTCGAACGTTGTGCCGGGCATGCGAACCGCCGACATGGAAGCGCTGATGCGCGAACCGCTCGACCAACGCCGCACAGCGATGGCGCGGGAACTCGCCGAAAGGCTCGCGCCGCACATTGCCATCTCGCCGCTGCTCTCCCGGCCCTAGCGCGAACCGCCTTCGTTCTCTCAGGAGTGGCTCAGCGGCCAAGTCTGCACGGACCACCCTTCGCCCGACCTGTACTCGGTGTCGACTTCCACGGCAGCACCGGAACGCACTCCGCGTCCACCCCGCCTCCCGGCGGAACGGAATAGATGTCCCGGTCAAGGCTATCTTCCGTGTTCTGGGGATTCCTTCGGCATGAACTTAGATCAGAAGAAGCTGGCCACCACAGGCCGGAAGCGATCCATGTCCACCAGGAAGGAATCGTGTCCCTGGATCGATGACAGCAGCCGGAAGTCTACGTCGGGAACGCTCTGGCGCAGGCCGTCGGCGAGTTCGCGCTGCTGGTGGGGTGGAAACAGGAAGTCCGATTCGACGCCTACCACCAAGGCTCGACGTACCCGCATGCGCTGCAAGGCCTCGGCGAGTCCGCCGCCGTGGTCGGCCACGTCGAACAGATCCATGGCGCGGGAGAGGTAGAGATAGCAGTTGGCGTCAAAAGCGCCGATGAACTTGTCGGCGTGGGTCTCCAGATAGGACTCCACCTCGAAGTCGATTCCAAAACGCTTGCTGGCGTCGCGCTCCGTGGTTCGCTCGCGGCCGAATCGAACGGCCCATTCTGCTGCCGAGCGGTAGGTAATCATGCCGAGTTTGCGAGCGTGGCGCATGCCCGCAATGGGCGGCTGATCGGGCGCGTACTGGCCGTTGCGCCATGCCGGGTCGGCGCGAATCAGCTCTCGTTGCAGGGAGCGCAGGGCGATGGCGAAGGGCTCGCAGCGAGCCGCGGAAGAGATGAGCACCAGGCCGGCCGGCCGTTGCGGATGGCCTACCGCGTAGGCCAGCGCCGTCATGCCGCCCATGGACGCGCCCACCACGGCATGCAGCCGCTCCACACCCAGCGCGTCCACCACCGCATCGCCGGCTCGAGCGATGTCTTCAAGGGCGAGAATGGGAAAGTCCAGGCGATAGCTGCTGCCGGTGGCGGGATTCTCGGATGCCGGGCCGGTGGAGCCGAAGCAGCTGCCCAGGGAGTTGACGCAGATGACGAAGTAGCGGCGGGTATCGATGGGCTTGTCCGGGCCGATCATGTCTTCCCACCAGCCCGGCGACGGGTCGGCCGGCGACGAGGCGGCGTGCGAGGATGGCGACAGTCCAGTAAAAACCAGTATCGCGTTGTCCGCTGCTGGCGACAGGATGCCCCAGGTTTCGTAGGCGATGGTAGGGACTTCGATGGTGCCGTGCAGCATGGCGAAGCGACCGTCCAAGGTAATGTAGCGGCGGGCGTCAGGCATGAATCGACAAGGGCTCCAACAGGTAGCACAGGCAGTCCTGGCGGGCATTGTCCAAATCGCTGGTGTACATGGCGATGCATGCCGGACGCTTGAGCACCGTGGCCCCGTTGCTGCGGGAGAAGTAGTCGTCGCTCGCGTCGCGTCCATCGGCGGTGTGCGCCCGCACCGTGCCGGTGCGGGTCAGCGCAGTGCTGGCCGGGGCGGTGCGGAAGTTGAAGCGCTGGGTTTCGGGCTCGATGACCACGTCGCCCACCAGCTTCACTCGCGCCGTGGTCTCGAACAAGGCCAGCTCGGTGGCGTCGTCCTTCGGTACCGCGCCGGCCAAGGCCCAAGTCAGAAACGCTGTGGCGCGGTCTATGCTCGCCGGGTCGTCGGGAGTGCCGACTTCGACCGTGAGCGCAGTGCAGAAACGAGCGAAGCGACGGGTCTGGAAACCATGCGGCTGAGTGGCGAACAGGGCTTGTGCGGAGAATGCCCGGGCGGCTGCCAGGGTGGCACGGTCCGCCCGGCAGACCACTGCGTAGGGTGGATTGACACCGGTGTTGTTGTGGATGTCGATGGCCAGGTAGGGGGTCGCCGCGGCGGCGAAGTCCACCACCGCGTCGGCTACCGCCGCCTCCGGGGTGTCGCCGCCTTCCCATACGCGGTTGAAGTCGATGCCGCCCGGCAACGTTCGTCGCCCAGCGCAGGCCGCTTCGACGTTGCCGACGAAAACCAGCACGGAAGCGTCAGCCAGCTGCGGCCCCAGCAGTCGCACCGCGTCCCAGCCGGACACTTCGTTGCCATGCATCAGCACCGAGACGAACAGCGGCGCTTTCCCGTCCTTGCGAAGGTCGAACAGAGTAGGGCCGTCGAGTTCGCTGGCAAGGGCCTGTGCCTTCAGCTCCGCGACCGATGTCGGCAGCGTAGGCAGGATGCTCAACTCCATCACAAGGTCCAGGTATGAACCGGCTCGCCGCTTTCCTGTGCGTCCACGTAGGCGCGGGTCAGGGCCGCCCAGTCTGGACCGTGCTTCGCAACCCATGCCCGCTGCCAGTGCGCACCGGTACGGCCGCTCTCGACCCGCGCCCACACGATACCCAGATAGCGGGCAATCTCCCGTTCCGGGATGCCGAGAGCGCCCAGGGCTGCCGCCGCCAGGGGCAGCAGCTCGTCGGCGAGCAGTTCGTACGCCGTGCGTTCGCCATCCTCCCATTGCAAGCGCGCATCAAGGCCGTGCTTCGCCGCGGCGTAGAAGTTGTTCTTCGTCGTCTCGAAGTCGATGCGCGATTCGATGGGCACTTCTCGCTCCACAAGGCCGCGCACTATGCCCAGATAGGTGGCGGCGTTGGCCACGCAGTCGTGGATGGTGGGGCCGGCCGGCACCACGCGATGCTCGATGCGCAGATGCGGCTGGCCGTCGTAGTCGAAACCGAGCAGCGGCCGGTTCCAGCGCCATACCGTGCCGTTCTGAAAGCGCACATGGGCGTACTTGTGCGCTGGCTCGTCCGCCTGCACGAAAGGCAGCAGGATGGGATGGTCGCGCTGGTTCTCGACGAAGATATCGAACAGCGATTCGTTGGCGTAGCCAGTTCCGAAGGTTACCCGCGGCGGGGTGCGCGGCCCCGCGGACACGGCCTGCTCGAACAGCGGGATGCGGGTTTCCTGCCATAGCGAGCGGCCGAACAGGAACGGCGAGTTGGCCGCCAGCGCCACCATGGGGGCCGATGCCGCGAGGGTGGCATTGAAGTCGCGCACGGCGCGTTCGGGCTTGCACTGCAAGTGAATCTGGAACGAGGTGGCGGCAGCCTCCAGCATCACGTCGTCGTGGCTCATGTCCAGGCCGTCGCCGGAACGCGCCGCAGACGCGGGGCGCGTGATCCGAATGTCCAGCGGAGCGCCGTCGCGCAGAGCCAGGATGCGATCGTTGAGCGCTTGGTAGCGCACCATGGCGGACATGTAGTCGGAGTTCAGCAGTTCCGGGCGGATGGTGGGCAGGATGCCGATGGTGGCCAACCGGCAGCCCAGCTCCGCGGCACCCTGCCGGCAGGTCTCCCAAGTGGCCGACAGTTCATCGTGGATGCGCGAAAAGACGTTGCCGCGCAAAGCCGTGGGGCTGCCGTTCAACTCGACGTTGTATGAGGCCAGCTCGGGTACCACCAGCGGGTTGCCGATGATCTCCAGCAGGCGCTGGTTGTCGGCGTGCGGCTGCCCTTCGGCATCGACGATCCATGCCTCCAGCTCGAAACCGACGATATCGCCTCGGCGGCTGAACCCATCGTCGGCGAATAGTTCGGCCACTAAGTTGGTTTCGACGTCCAGCCGTCGGCGAAAGATGCTGAAGTCCGTCGCGTTGAAGTGGCGCCGGCGTATTTCGTCCCCCATAGAGTATCAATGAAAACCGGAAACCGCGCCGATGGCAAGCCAAATCCGGCGCTGAGTCGCTCTTTCGGGCGGGCGGAACGTGGCGAAAGAAGCGCCGGCAAGAGGTTGCGAGCCGGCTGGGCATTGGTGCCGGCTTGGCTAACGACGGTCTGGCAACCGCGGCCGGCGTTGCGGGCGCGTCGCGCAAGGCGGCGAGGAAGTCCTGGCACAGGGAGTGGCGATCCGGGTCTCGTGTGGCTGCAGATCCATTCCACGACAGGGCCGGTCTCGGCGAGGTCGGCCCTGCGTCCCTCAGTCTAGCACGCTGCCGTCGGCAGGCGGTAGTCGCGACCCTGGTTCATCGCCCCGCCACGCGGCGAAACCTGGACGCTCGGAAAGCGCCTTTCATCCTACGGCCGCTTCCACGATGGCATCGTGAAACAGCTTGAAACTGGGCGAACGATTGCGGGCGGGCTCGATGTGAGCGGCGATGGCTCTTGCAGCTTCCACCTTGTTCAACCCCGTTCTGAAGTACCTTCGGCGTCTCATGACTCGCTCGAACGCTTCCCAGGTTCCGCCTTTGATGCCATCGGGTCGACGGTAGGGGGCTCGGTAGGATATGTGCCAGCCAACGATGAAATTGCGCCGCGCGACGACCCGCGGGTGATCGGCGAACTGCCCCAACGCGTTCGCTGCCAGCAAGTCCGGCGCCTGGAGCGGGATTTCCACCCGCTGATCTTCCGCGTCCGGCGCTTCGCCGCTCGCGGCTTCACCTCGACCTTCCTTGTAGTCGAGAAAGCGAAACGCACGTCCTGGCCTGCCGCTTCGCGCCCAGCACAGCGATTCGCGGACCACTGCGAGGGCGCCATCGCGTTCGTCAACTTCCAGGTGGTAGACGATCAACGGAGTACGGGGGCTTCGCGCTTTCGCGGCACTTGATCTCGATAGTCGCCGGCCCGTCTTGATCCCGTCGAGTCGACCGCGCTTGTCCCGGGCACGTCTCAGGCCAAGCTCGAAACACTCCGCCAGGAACGCGAGTGCATCGAACACCGTGGACTTTCCGCTGCCATTGGGGCCCGACAGCACCGCCATCGGCGTCAGCGTCTTGAACTCCACATCGCGCAGCGCGCGGAAGTTGCGCACGCGCAGATATTCGATGCGAGCGGGCGAGTTGTGAGATGGCGCGACAAACGCCATCTGCCCGCTATTCCTAAGCGATGAACTGTCTCAGGCCCACGTCATCTCCTGCCTCGGCAAGGGGAGACAGTATCCTGCTACAACTCGACTGCACCAAGAGCCGCCCAGCCCTGCCGAGCCGCGACTGGCAAGAAACTTCAAGGCGACGATCGCTACCGCCCAGGCTCGGGCCTTCGTCGCAAGCGTCCAACTCCTCGCAAGACGGCTCGCAAGGTGTTGAAAAAATGTATCTCTATGGGCCTGTCTTCTTAGAAGAAGACATAGGATCTAACCACGACGTTTTTGCGGCACGGCGCGTCGGCGGGCGCGGTCGGATCGATGCAGGCAGTGTGGAAAGACCAGCGCGATACGGAACCGTCCGTGACCGAATCGTAGCACTTGAGCATTGACACCTCGGTGGGCTTCTGCTGGGGAATCCAGTACCACTCGTGGTCGGGCCGGTAGGTAAAGCGGGTGGTCTCGCCGACGCGGTCGTCGTAGACGCGGTAGTTGGTGATGTACGGCTGGTCGGCGAAGGAGGGCCATGCGCAAAGCACGAAGGGGTTCTGGCGCACGGTTTCCATTGGCTTGGCGAGATTGATCGACATGAACCGTCGCGACATTTTCGCTCGGGCCTGCTCTTCCGTGCAGTGCTGCTCGCGTCCGAAGTTGCGCAGGTTCTGCGTGAGCAACTCGTGACATCGCATGCGACCGCTGTTGTCGTTCAGATCGTTATGCACGAGGTTGGCGTAGCCGGCGTTCACGCCCGGGTTCTTGTTGTCCTGGTCTTCCGTGCGGTCGCCCTGGTAGTCCTTGTCGAACACGTCGTGGTTGTACACGAGCGCGTCCGTGGCGCCCGGGAAAAACTCCAACAGCAGTTTCTCCATCTCGGGGTAGAACACGCGCTCCACCTCTGCCGCGTCGTAGAAGTTTTCGCATTTGGACTCGCAATGCGCCAGCGCGACGCCAAGCTTGTCCATGCATTCGGGGCTGTTGGGCGAGAGACCCGGATAGTACTGCTCCATTCGTCGCGCGTCGCGCATCACCTGGGGGAAATAGAGGCACCGCCGCCCGTTGTTGCGATCGTCCTTGCGCAACGCTTTGGCCTCGTCCGCGCGCGCCGGGTCCCGCCAGAGCGCGTTGGACGAGACGATGGAGTAGGACGGCTGCTCGTGGACGGTATAGCGCAGCGGAAGCGCCAAGCCGCCGTCCGGGGCTTTGATGTTGTTGGCGTGGATATATTCCAGGCACCCCGAGTAGTCGCGGAACCCGACACCCCACCTCGTCTCGATGGGTCCCGGGAGCGCGTTTTCGAGCATGTCGATCACCGCCTGCCCTGTTCCCTCGGCAATCTGGGCGAGCGCCGCCTCCGTCGCCGCAGCCGTTCCAGCATCCCCATCCCGATCGAGCGACATGTAGGAGGCACCGCCGTTGGCGGCAATGGGCGGCGGCTGTCCTTCTGTGAGTTGGAGCGGAGGCACAAAGACGGACGAAACTGTCTCCCTGCCCGCCACAACTTGGTTCGCGATGGCTTTGGATTGGTCCACGGCATGTTCCCCCCAGTCGAAACCCTGGATTATGACACATACGGCTCGTAGAGGGAGCACACGCCGACGGAACTGCTTCCCAGCGGTACAGTTCGTGCCGCCGTCGCGTCGCGCAGGCGTCGATCCTCGCCCGGACGGCCGGTGGCTTGCATGTCGGCGAACTGCTCCTCGGCAGCGCTGCGGCTGTAGAGATGCCCTTCATGGCGAAAGTAGCTATGCACTCCGGCATCGCCAACGAAGACATGCAGGTACGGTCCCGCCGAGCAGCGGGTGCGGGCTGAAGCCGCGTCGCGAGCGCAGCGGCCAGATCGATGCGGCAGCGGGTCGGCAGGCGGATGCGGATGTCGATCCCGGCACATCGAACGCGACGTACCCTGTTCATGAGGGCTTTGCGGGAAGTCGGTGCGGTCGCAGGGCAGTGTCGGACAAAAGGTTCGGCGGAAGAGGTAGGAGTCGAACCCACCGGACGCTGTCAGGCGTCCCGACGGCTTTGAAGGCCGCGCGCCCCACCGGAGACGATGCTCTTCCGCTGGACACTATACGCCATGAGGCTATGGCGCTGCCAACAGCGACCGCTCGCCGACGACGCGACGCGTGTCGCCGCTGCGGCGGGTGAAGCCCTTGGCGTCGAAGTGCTCCAGCACCTCGACGACCACGTTGCGGCCGACGCCGGTGGCATCGCGAAACTGGCGCACCGTGAACGGGCCGTCGGCGTCGAGACGGATAGCGACCTCGGCCAGCTCCAGCAGGCGGGTGGGAAGGTAGTGGCGGGTGTCGCTGACGCGAACGGTCAGGCCGAAGGCGGGCAGGGCGCGCAGATCCCGCTCGAAGGCCTGGAAAGAGCGCTTGAGGCGTTTGGCGATGTCGCCGAGGCTGGGCGGCTGGATGGAGTCGAGCAGGGTTTCGACTTCCCGGAAGAGGCGGCGAACATCGGGTGGAATCGTGGCTTGGTGGGATGCGATGGCATAGCGCCCCCCCGCCGTCCGCAATGCGCCGGCTTCGACGCCGGCCGCAAGTGCCAGTCGACGCGCTAGGCGCATCGCTTCGTCGCCGGTGCAGAGGTTTTCGGCGCCGAGGCCGCCGCTGTGAGGATGGCGCTGGTGATGGGCAGCGAGAATCTTTTCTATATGGCGTGTCGACTCGGCGACGAGGTTCGGGTGCAGCAGATGGCCGTCGAGCACTTGCAGCCCGGCACTTTTAGCGAGCTCCTTGACCCGCTGCCCTCTCAGGTTCCAGTGGCGGGCGAAGGCGTCGGCTGCCACCGGTCGCCACGCGGCCAGCGCTGCGAGAGTCTTGCCGGCGTCGCCCGGTCGAGTGGCCGTCAACCGTCGTTGGCGAGCATCTTGCCGGCGGCGGGTGGCGGGAATCCCGAGGTCGAGGACGCGCCCGCCGCCCAGGGTGCGTTCGAGGTCGTGGTCGCGGAATACCACGCGGTCGCCTACCTTGACTTGCAGCGGCTCGCCGCAAGCAACATCGATGATGGCACCGGTTCCGGGTGCCACCGGCGCGCTGGCGAGCAGCAGGATGCGCGCTTGGCTATGGCTGGCAGCATGGTAGACGTGTGCCGGCGCGTTGTGTCGGACGACGCGAGGAAAGTCGTCCACTACCGCTAGTTCGGCGGCGAATTGCCGCACTGGCTCGCGCACGGTCGGATCGAGCAGCCAGTCGCCGCGAGCCACCTCGTCGCTGGCGGCACCGGCGAGATTGATCGCGGCCCGGTCGCCGGCTGCCGCCGCGGGGGCGACGGTATCCTGGACATGCAGACCACGTACACGCACGGGCTTTCCGGTAGATCCCAGCACCAGCCGATCCTCCACCGCGACGGTGCCGGTGACCACGGTGCCGGTGACCACCACGCCGCTGCCGCGGAGGGTGAAGGCGCGATCGATGGCGAGACGGAACGGGGACGAGTCGCGGTCGTCGGGCCGGGAACGCACCGCGGCGCTCAGGTGGCTGCGCAGATGGTCGATGCCAGTGCCGGTCTCGCAGGACAGGGGAACGATGTCGGCGCCTTCGAGAAACGAGCCGGCGATCAGAGCGCGGATGTCCTGCTGGACCTGCTCTACGCGGGTCGGCTCCACGCGGTCGGTCTTGTTGACGACGACGACGCCGGCGGTCAAGCCGAGCAGGTGCAGAATCTGCAGATGCTCCCGGGACTGGGGCATGACGCCGTCGTCCGCGGCCACCACCAGCAGGGCGTATTGATGGCCAGCCACTCCGGCAACCATGTTGTGGACGAAGCGGTGATGCCCCGGCACGTCCACGAAGCCGATGCGGGCATCGTCGATGTCCGCGTAGGCGAAGCCGAGGTCGATGGTCAGGCCGCGACGCTTCTCCTCCGCCAAGCGATCGGTATCGATGCCGGTCAGCGCCCGCACGATGGACGTCTTGCCGTGGTCCACATGCCCGGCGAGGGTGACGATCACGGAAGCTTGCCCAGCAGGGCGGCCAGTTCGTCCACAGGCTCCGCCCCGCGCATGTCCAGCCACAGGCGATCCTCGGCGATGCGTCCGATGACGGCTGGGCGCAGCCGCCGCAGGGACGCCTCGAAGTCGCGCAGCCGACGGCTGCGGTCGAAGGCGACGGTGACGGCGCAGCTCGGCAGCGTTTGACCGGGCAGGGCGCCGCTGCCGAGCTGGGATCGGGAAGGTGCTATGCCGACATCGGCGCCTGGGATGCCGGCGAGGGCTTCGGCCACTACCGCGCCTCGGTGTTGGAGTTCCGCCATCGGCAGCGCCAAGGTGCCGAGCAGGGGAATCTTCCGTGTTACGGTGGCGTCGTCCTCGTAGGCCTTGAGAGTGGCGTCGAGCAGCGCCAGCGCCAATTTGTCCAGACGCAGGGCGCGTTTCATGGGGTTGGCGTCGATCTGGTCGATCAGCGTTCGCTTGCCGATGACGATCCCCGCCTGTGCGCCGCCCAACAGCTTGTCGCCAGAGAAGGTGACCAGATCCGCGCCGGCGTCGAGCATATCCTTCGGCGTCGGTTCCCGGGGCAGGCCGAAGCGGCGCAGGTCCACCAGGACGCCGCTGCCGGCATCCATGCAGGCAGGCAGGCGGTGGCGGTGGGCGATGGCGGCGATTTCGCCTACGGGCACCTCGCGGGCGAACCCCTCAATGCGGTAGTTGCTCGGATGCGCCTTGAGCAACAGCGCCGTGCGCTCGTCGATGGCATTCTCGTAGTCGTAGGCATGGGTGCGATTGGTGGTGCCGATCTCCCGCAGCCGGCAGCCGGCTCGCTCCATCACCTCCGGCAGCCGAAAGCTGCCGCCGATCTCGACGAGCTCGCCCCGGGAGACGGGGACGTCCCGGCCCAAGGCCAAGGTGTTCAGCACGATCAGCACCGCGGCGGCATTGTTGTTCACCACGGTCGCGGCCTCGGCCCCCGTCAGCAGACGCAGGCGGTGGGCGACGATGCCTTCCCGAGTGCCGCGCTTGCCGGTGCCGAGGTCGTATTCCAGGGTCATGGGCCGCGAGGCCGCCTCCAGGACCGTGGCGGCGAGGTCGGCGTCCAGCAGGCTGCGCCCTAGATTGGTATGGACGAGAGTGCCGGTCAGGTTGAAGACGCGCACATAGCCGTGGCCCACCTCGCGTTCGAGCCAGGCATCGATCACCGGCGGATAGTCCGGTATGTTCGCCGCCCAGTCTGGAACTTCGCTCCCAGCGCGAACATCGGCCTGCAGCGAGCGCACCGCGTGGCGCACGGTCCGCACCCCCCAGCGACCCACTGCGGCGGCGGTAGCCGGATGGCTCAACACCCGGTCGACGCTGGGCAACTGGCGGCGAGACATGGCGGCAAGCCTACCACCCGATTCATCTTTTCCCCACCGCGGCGGCGCTTGCGCCAGGCAGTCAGTAGTCGTTCACGTCTTTCGCGTCGCCCTTGGAGCGAAAGGCCCGCCGCAGCAGCATCACACTGGCAACAGCCATGCCGGCATAGGCCAGCAGCGCGTACTTCCAGTCCGTCAGGGCGATTTCCGCTGGCAAAAGATCCCGTTCCTGCAATACCAGCCAAGCGGCCACCAGCAGCGCGGCGATGCCGAGCGGCAGCAGGAACATGCTGCCTTCGAACATTTCCGCCAAGCAGAGCGCAATGCCGAATAGCAGCCATGCCGCCGGCAGCAGAACCCAGGCTTCCATATCAACCTCCTTGGGCGTTCGGACGATCCGCCGCCAGAGCGGAGAGACTCTCGATGGCGCCGAGCACGCCCACCACCTGCGTCGGCAGCACCACGGTTTTCGCGTTCGTGGCGCTGGCCAGGGCGGCGATGGCGTCCACCTGCCGCTTGCGCACCTCGAAGTCCACGGCCGGCTGGCCGTTGTCGGCGATGGCCTCGGCCAGCACCCGCGTCTGCTCGGCGTCGGCGGCGGCCTTCTGCCGCGTGGCGTAGGCCTCGGCATCGGCCTGCAGGCGAATGGCCTCGGCGCTGCGCTGGGCTTGGTAGAGCTGGGCATCCGCGGCGAGTTCCAGGGCGCGCTTGTCGCCCTCCGCCTTCGCCACCGCGGCGCGGCGTTCGCGCTCCGCGTTCAGCTGCTGGCGCTGGGCGCTCTTGGTCTGCTCGTCGACCACCACATCGACGATTTCCGTGCGCGTGATCTCGATGCCCCACACCTCGGCGGCGGTTTGCAGATTGGTGGCGATCTCGTCGCTCATGGACTGTCGGGAGGATTGCAATTCGTCGAGTTCCAGCTTGCCGCCAGCCGAGCGCACGATGGACTGCGCCGCGGTGTGGATGGCCCGGTCCACGTCCTCAATGCGATAGACGGATTTCTCCGCATCGACGATGCGGAAGAAGACGGTGGCCTGGAGATCCACCTCCACGTTGTCGCGGGTGATGACGCTGATGTCGAAGGAGGGTAGCTGCCGCTCGATGATGGAAACGCGGTGCGCCACCCGGTCCAGGATAGGCACGATGGCGTTCAGGCCGGCAGTGAGCGTACGCCGATAGCGGCCGAAGCGTTCGACTACGCAGACGGTGCTTTGCGGCACGATCTGCACCGCCAGCCAGACGCCGGCCACGGCGATGGCCGCGATCCCCAGAGCGATGATTCCAAGGACGCCATCCATGCCCGTCTCCGCTGCTGCCAACGTTGAACGCACGGCCATCCTAGCAAAAGCTGACAGTCCAAATCGCTGTACGCCGCGCATGAAACGGGCATCGAGCGAGTGGTAAGGTGCGCATCTTGCCACGGGCTGGAACATTGGAGGCGCAATGAACGACAACGCAATGGAAGAATCCGCCATCGAGGTGCAGCAGACGCCGGCGGATGTCGCCTTTGTGGGTCTCGGCGTCATGGGCTATCCCATGGCCGGGCACTTGGCCGCGGCAGACCATCGCGTACGCGTCTACAACCGCACGGCTTCCCGCGCCAAGGCTTGGCTGGAGGAGCACGGCGGCACGCTAGCCGCCAGCCCCCGTCAAGCTGCCGCCGGCGCGGACTTGGTCTTTCTGTGCGTCGGCAACGACCAGGACGTGCGCAGCGTCACCTTAGGCGACGAAGGCGTGTTCGCCGGGACGAAGGCCGGGGCCGTGGTGGTCGATCACACCACCGCATCCGCGGTACTGGCCAGGGAACTGGCGCAAGCAGGTGCTGCACAGGGGGTGGACTTTCTGGACGCGCCGGTGAGCGGCGGCCAAGCGGGTGCCGAGAACGGCCAGCTAAGCATCATGGTCGGTGGCGAGCCCGATGTGTTCGAGCGGGTGGCACCGATCATCGACGTCTACGCCAAGACGGTCAAGCGAATGGGCGGCGTCGGCTGCGGACAGCTCACCAAGATGGTCAACCAGGTATGCATCGCCGGCACCCTGCAGGGCTTGGCAGAAGGACTGCACTTTGCCGAGAAGGCCGGGCTGGACGTGGACGCCGTGGTGGACGTCGTCTCCCAAGGCGCTGCCCAGTCCTGGCAGATGGACAATCGTGCCGCCACCATGGCGCGGCGCGAGTTCGAGTTCGGCTTCGCCGTGAACTGGATGCGCAAGGATCTGGACATGGCCCTGGCAGCGGCCCGGGAATTCGATGCCCGCATGCCGCTGGCGGCGCTGGTGGATCAGTTCTACGCCGATGTGCAGGCCATGGGCGGGGGACGCTGGGACACCTCCAGCCTGATCGAGCGCCTGCGACGGGTGGAAGAGCGCATTTCTCCGCGGCTCGAAGAGGGGCTGCGGCGTGTCGCGGAGGGCTTGCAGCGCGTCCAGCAGGATCTGCAGCGGATGGACGAGCAGCCGCTCGGCGAAAAAGCGCCATGACGCGCTTTTCTCCGCCGCCGGACGATGACTACCCCATCGTCTCCATGGCCGATACCGACAAGCCGCTGCCGCGCCGGATCGACTCGCGTACGCGCTACGCCTATTTCAAGACCATCGCCCGAGGCGGGCGGTCGATCATCCAGGCCTGCAAGGACCTGCACCTGATGCGCGTGGTCTGCTACAAGAGCCTCAAATCCGAGTTTGCCGACGACCCCCCGGAGCAGCGCCGCTTCGTGCGTGAAGCCCGGGTGTCCGCCATGCTGCAGCACCCCAACACCATTCCCACCTACGAACTCGGGCGCGATGCCCAAGGCCACTGCTACTTCACCATGAAGCTGGTGCATGGCTACACCCTGCGGGATATTCTCGACTTCCGCGAGCGCTACGATTTGGCTAGGCTGGTGGATGTGATCATCCAGGTAGCGTACGCCCTGGAGTACGCCCACGGCCACGGCGTCGCGCACCGGGACATCAAGCCGGACAACATCCTGGTGGGACCGTTCGGCGAGGTGCTGCTCATGGACTGGGGTCTCGCCAAGGTCTGGCTTTCGGACGGTAGTGCGAAAGCCGACGAGCAGCGGGCCTCCACCATCCTGGAACTCGCTCAACCTTCGCTCACCGACCAGGGCCGGCTGCAGGGCACCGTGTCCTACATGTCGCCGGAGCAGATCCGCAAGGACCCGGACATCGACTATCGCACCGATCTCTACAGCCTGGGGGCAGTGCTCTACGAGGTGCTGGCCGGGCAGCCGCCAGTGGGCGGCGAGACCGTGGACCAAATCCTCGACCAGACCCTCCATGCCGACATCCCGCCACCGTCCCGGTACGCCAACCTAGCGGTGCCGTCGCGGCTGGAAGAAATCTGCATGGCCTGCCTGCGCAGCGAGCCCGACGAGCGCGTCCAGACCGCCGAGGATCTGATCCGCGAGTTGCAGGAGAACTGGCAAGTCGTTCCGCCGCTCCCGCCGAGGATCCAGCGTAGCGGGAGTGCTTGACAACGTCTGCTCGCTACCGCGCCGGCAGCTTGTCCAAGGCGCTATGCGCCCGCTTGCGCCAATCTGCGTCGGGATGCCAATAGGCGGTCTTTTCAAGATGCGCCCGGGCGCGGGTGGCGTCACCGGCCAATCGGTAGGCTTCGCCTAGGTAGAAGTTGATTCGAGGCGACCAGGGCGCGCCCAAATGGGCGCGGCGCAGGTAGTCCAGCGCCTCGACAGGCGCTCCGCCATACAGGTAGAGCATGCCCAAGCCGTAGGCCGCGTCGGCGCGGTTGTCGGCCAGCGCCAGGGCGCGATGAAAGAACGTTGCGGCCTGGGCCCAGCGATCGGCGCAGTCGCCGGACTCGGCGGCGCTGCAGGCTTCGACGATCAGTTGCGCCATACGCACGTTGGCGGCCGGCGCGTTGGGGTCGATCTCATAGGCGCTTTTCGCCGCCTGCAGGGCGAGGGCAGGGTCGCCGACAGCCTGGGAGCGGCCAATCAGGGCACCTACATGGCGAGGATCGCGTTCGAGAATCCAGTCGTAGAACGCCATCGCCTGCTGCGGACGATGGGGAGCGACTGCCTTGGCGAGAACGAGGCGTTTGTCGACGGCTTCAAGACAGGCGCGCTGGAACAGTGCTGGCTGGTAGTAGTCGATCTTGAACTTGAATACCGTCTGCGGCTCGTCGTCCCGGGCATCGAAGTAGCGGCGCAGCAAGCCGGGCAAGTCCTCCGGGGCGATATCAAGCGTCGCGCGCAGGGCATCCGCCGACGCGGCTCCCTGGTCGATGGCGGCCAGCATGGCACCGAGGTTCTCCGCATAGTGGCTGCCATCGGGGCGCCTGGCGTGGTGCAGGAAGCGCACCATCCCCCACGCCAAGCTGTAGACATTGGACAGGTCGTGGCGCTGCCAGTCCAGGCGGAAGCGTTCGCCGATCACCTGCTCGATGGGGATGAGCGGCTGCTTGACCATGAAGCGAAGCAGGGCATAGGGGCCTCGGCCCACTGTCACTACGCCTTCGTCGTCCACTTCCAAGGTGGCGAGATACGAGGCGAGTCCTTCCTCGTACCAAGCGGGCAGGTTCAGCGTGGCGCGGCTGCGCAGTAGGTAGTGGGTGTATTCGTGGAAGGCGATCGCATGCAAGCGGAGGCCGTTGCGATCGGGACCGAACGCCAGCAGGCTCTGGTTGAGCGACGGCCGCATGAATCCGGAGATGCGTGGGAAACCGAAGAGCGTGGCGAAATCCCGGGAGCGCTTGAACACCAGCACCTGCAGCGGTGCCGGTCGGTCTGGCGGCCGCCCAGGCAGCAGGGCGGAAGCGGCGGCGCGAAACCGATCCAGGGAGGCGAACAAGCTGGCCGTCTTGCGCTTCCCCAGATCGGTCACCAAGTCGAAGTGCTCGCTGGTCGAACGACACCACGTCCGATCTTCGACTGCGGCCGGGGCCGCCGTTGACGCCAACACGCCCGCGGCGGCCAGCGCGACCACCGCCACCGGTCGGAGAAGCTCAGCCATAGAGGACGCGATCGGCGATGTTGCCGCGGCCGATGGCGATGTGATGGATGCCGTGGCCGCGCAGTGTGGCCGAGTCGTAGAGATTGCGGCCGTCGAACACCACAGAGTGCCGGAGAGCAGCCTTGATGGCGCGGAAGTCGGGGCTGCGAAACTCGTTCCACTCGGTAACGACCACCAGCACGTCGGCACCGTCGAGCGCATCGTCTCGGCTATCGCACAAGACGAGATCCGCACGTCCGCCATACAGGCGCCGCGCCGCGCCGAGCGCCTGGGGATCGTAGGCTCGCACCGTGGCCCCAGCCTCCCAGACCGCCTCCAGGAGCGTACGGCTGGGGGCTTCGCGCATGTCGTCGGTATTGGGCTTGAAGGAGAGTCCCCACAGGGCGATGGTGCGCCCGGCAAGATCGCCATCGAAGTGGTGGAGCAGCTTGTCCACCAGGATGCGCTTCTGTCGCTCGTTGACGGCTTCGACGCTACGGGCGATCTGCGCGTCGCAGCCGGCGTCGGTGGCCATATGCACCAAGGCGCGCACGTCCTTGGGGAAGCACGAGCCGCCATAGCCGCAGCCTGGGTAGATGAAATGGTAGCCGATGCGCGGATCGGCGCCGATACCGAGACGCACGGCTTCCACATCGGCGCCGAGACGGTCGGCGAGGTTGGCGAACTCGTTCATCAGGCTGATCTTGGTGGCCAGCATGACATTGGCCGCGTACTTGGTCAGTTCCGCAGAGCGGACGTCCATGTGCAGGATCTTGTCGTGATTGCGGTTGAAAGGCGCGTACAGCCGAGCCAGCATCCGCGCTGCGTCGTCGTCGTCGCTGCCGATGACCACCCGGTCGGGCTTCATGAAGTCCGCTACCGCCGCACCCTCTTTGAGAAACTCGGGATTCGAGACGACGCTGAACGGGATGGTCCTGCCGCGGTGTGCCAAGGCGTCCGCGATGTTCGTGCGAATGCGATCGACAGTGCCCACCGGCACCGTGGACTTGGCGACTACCACGGTTGGCTCGGCGATGTGTTCGCCGATGGCTCGGGCCACCTCGAGCACATCGTCGAGGCCCACCGAGCCGTCTTCCTCGGCAGGCGTGCCGACGGCGATGAAGGCCACTTCACCATGGTCCACGCCGAATCTCGCATCTGCGGTGAATGCCAAGCGACCGGCGCGGTGGTTGGCGTCCACCAGCGCATTGAGGCCCGGCTCGAAGATCGGCACCTCGCCGCCCTGCAGTGCGGCGATCTTGCCTTCGTCCACATCCACGCAGACCACTTGGTTGCCTACCTCGGCGAAGCAAGCGCCAGTCACCAGCCCGACATAGCCGGTTCCGAAGATGGTTATGTCCATTGGTCCTCGGGACGGGAGTAGAGTGCGGCGATTGTACTAGCATCGAACGCGGCAATGAACCCGGTGAAGCCATTGTGCTCGCTGCTGAGGGCATGGGCGATGCCGATTTGTCGCCTTGAAGTCCAAGGACGCCTTGGGCGATCGGATCAGCGCCAGCTGCCGAGAGACGATAGAGCCAATGCGGTCAGGATCAGGCTCTTCATGTTCCGCGGCATTTGCAGTGCATCGTTCGCTCAACGGTAGCAGTCGCTTCGTTCAAGCGGGCTGAACCGCACACTCGGCCGAGCACCATGGCATGGCATCCACTCGGACCGCTTCGGGAACAGGAAAGCGATAGTTCTCGGGCTTTTCGAGAAGGGTCGACGAAGTTCTCCTGGACTTCGCAGAACATCGGCTGCCGGTTCGGGAACAGCGTGACGACACCAACGATGGTGCCGATGGGGCTGATCGAACGTCCAGCCCGTCCACCTGCCCGATAGTTCTGGAACTTGCCGGCAGGGCGGTGAATCCGTCAAACTCGACGCCTCGTTGGGGTAGGCTGTGAACGCGGTGGAGAAGCACGACTACGATCTGTTCGTCATCGGGGCGGGGTCAGGCGGCGTGCGGGCGGCGCGGATGTCGGCTGCGCTGGGGGCGCGAGTGGGCATCGCCGAAGACCGCTATCTCGGCGGCACCTGCGTCAACGTCGGCTGCATACCGAAGAAGCTGTTCGTCTACGGCGCCCACTTCGGCGAGGACTTCGAGGATGCCCGCGGCTACGGCTGGCGGGCGGACAACGCCGAGTTCGACTGGCCGATCCTGCGCGACAACAAGAGCCGCGAGATCGAACGCCTGAACGGCGTCTACCGCCAGCTGCTCGAAGGAGCAGGCGTGGACATCTTCGAGGCCCGGGCGGTGCTCGTCGGCCCGCACTCGATCCGCGTAGGAGGCTCCATCGTTACCGCAAGCCATATCCTCGTCGCCACCGGCAGCTGGCCAGTAGTGCCGCCGTTTCCGGGGAGCGATTTGGCGATCACTTCCAACGAGGCATTCGATCTGGCCGAACTGCCGCAGCGCGCGCTGATCGTCGGCGGCGGCTACATCGCCGTGGAGTTCGCCGGCATCTTTCGCGGCCTCGGCGTCGAGACCACCTTGGCCTATCGCGGCGAACTGCCCCTGCGCGGCTTCGACGAAGGCGTGCGCCGCTTCGTGCTGGAAGAAATCGCCGCCAAGGGCGTGGACGTGCGGTTGGGCGCCCGCATCGCCGAGGTGCGCCAGGCCGGCGAGTCTTTGCACGTCCGCTTCGAGGACGACAGCTGGCTCGATGCCGACTTGGTGATGGCTGCTACGGGCAGAGCGCCGGCCAGCTCCGGGCTGGGCCTGGAACACGCTGGCGTCGCGATTGCCGCCAGCGGCGCGATTCCGGTGGACGACGGCTACCGCACCAATGTGCCCCATATCCACGCCATCGGCGACGTCATCGACCGAGTGCAGCTGACGCCGGTGGCCATCGCCGAAGGCATGTGCGTAGCCTGCAATCTGTTCAATGGCGAAAGCCAGCGCGTGGACTACGACAACGTGCCGACGGCGATCTTCTGCCAGCCAAACATCGGCTGTGTCGGGCCGACGGAGGAAGCCGCCCGGCAGCGCTACCCCAACCTTGCCGTGTACGAGTCCACCTTCAAGCCGCTCAAGCACACCCTGTCCGGCCGCGTCGAGCGAACCTTGACGAAGCTGCTGGTGAATGCCGACGACGATCGCGTGGTGGCGGCGCACATGTGCGGCGCCGAGGCCGGCGAGATCATCCAGGGCCTGAGCGTGGCGATCACCGCCGGCGCCGCCAAGGCCGACTTCGACGCCACCATCGGCATCCATCCCACCGCGGCCGAGGAGTTCGTCACCATGCGGGAGGCCATTCGATGAAACTTGTCCTTGCAGGAGTCGATGCGGGGCAGGTGGGGAATGCGGGAATGGCGGCCGCGACAGCAGCTTGCATGGCGTTGGCTGCTTGTGCGGCGCTGCCGCCCGACAACGAGCCGCCACGCCGCAACGTCATCCTGTTCGTCGGCGACGGCATGGGCGTCTCGACAGTCACCGCGGCGCGCATCCTCCACGGACAGAACCGCGGCCAGCCGGGCGAGGAGAACTACTTGGCATTCGAGAGGTTTCCCCATGTCGCGCTGGTGAAGACCTACAACGTCGATGCCCAAGTAGCCGATTCCGCCGGCACCATGACGGCGCTGGTCACCGGCCGCAAGGCCCGGGCCGGGGTGCTCAGCGTCGGCCCGCAAGCAAGGCGCGGGGACTGCGAGGCCGCCAAGCGGCACGAGCTGACGACGCTGCTCGAGGAGGCCGAGCAGCGCGGCCTGCAAACCGGTCTGGTGTCCACCGCCCGCATCACCCACGCCACGCCGGCCGCAGCCTACGCGCACGCCGCGGACCGCATCTGGGAAATCGACGCCGCGCTACCCGATGCGGCGCGGGGAAAGTGCGCCGACATCGCGCGGCAACTCATCGAATTTCCTCATGGCGACGGCGTGGACGTAGTGCTCGGCGGCGGGCGGGCGATGTTTCTGCCGAACACCGCCGCCGACCCCGAGGACGCCGCCGCCAGCGGCTATCGCCGAGACGGACGCAACCTCGTGGAGGAGTGGCTGGCCGGCGGCGAGGAGCGGCGCTTCGTGTACGATCAAGCGGGCTTCGAGGGGTTGGCCGCTGGTGGCCAGGTGCTGGGCCTGTTCGAGCTCTCGCACATGGAGTTCGAGGCCGATCGGCAGGCCGATGCCGGCGGCGAGCCGTCCCTGGCGGCGATGACGCGCTACGCCATCGATCGTCTCGACAGCGGCGCCGGGTTCTTTCTGGTGGTGGAGGGCGGCCGGATCGACCACGCCCACCATGTCGGCAACGCCTACCGGGCGCTCACCGACACCATCGCCTTCGCCGACGCCGTGGCGGTGGCCGTGGCGATGACCGATGCCGCGGAAACGCTCATCGTCGTCACCGCCGACCACAGCCACACCCTCACCATCGCCGGCTATCCGGCTCGGGGCAATCCCATTCTCGGCTATGTCGTGGGGGTCGACGGCGAGACGATGCGGGATGCCCGGGGCGTCGCCTACACCACCCTCGGCTACGCCAACGGCCCCGGCGCCGAGCGCGGCGGCGAAGCTGGCAAGAGACTTCTCCTCGCGCCTCCCGGCCGCTACGCCGACGGCCCCGGCGCCGAGCGCGTCGCCGAAGAGCTTGCGCCCACGCACCCGGCCTACCGCCAGCGGGCGACCCATCCCATGGACTTTGAGACCCACGCCGGCGAGGACGTGCCGGCGTATGCCCGCGGGCCCGGGGCCGAGGGCATCGGCGGCGTCATGGACCAGCACGAGCTGCACGGCGTCATGCGCGGTGCCCTGTTCGGCGCCCAGGAGTAGCGCCCGTGGACGCGATCAAGGACATCTTGGAGCTGTTCGACGGCTACCTCGGCAATGCCGCGTATTTTCCGTATGCGCTGCTCGGCGTCGGGCTGTTCTTCACCCTCTATCTCGGCTTTCCGCAGATACGCTACTTCAAGCGCGCCTGGGGCATTCTGTTCGGCCGCCATACGCGGCGCGACGCCGAGGGCGACGCCAGCCACTTCCAGGCCCTGTCCACGGCGCTGTCGGGCACCGTCGGCACCGGCAACATCGGCGGCGTCGCGTTCGCCATCTTCCTGGGCGGTCCGGCGGCGCTGTTCTGGATGTGGGCCACGGCATTCCTCGGCATGACGACCAAGTTCGTGGAAGTCTCCATCTCCCACAAGTACCGCGTCAAGGACGACAAGGGCGAGATCGCTGGCGGCCCGATGTACTTCATGGAACGGGGCCTGAACATGAAGTGGCTGGCGGTGTTCTTCGCCGTTGCCACGGTGCTGAGCACGCTAGGCTCCGGCAACATGCCGCAGAGCAACAACATGGCCTCCGGGCTCGAAGCCTCGTTCGACATACCGCCGTGGGCAAGCGGCGCGGTGCTGGCGACGCTGCTCTTTCTGGTCATCGTCGGCGGCATCAAGAGGATCGCACGGGTGACGTCGGTGATCGTGCCCTTCATGGGCGCGCTGTACGCCACCGCAGCCTTTGCGGTGATCGTGGCCAACATCGACCAAGTGGTTCCGTCCTTCGTTGCCGTATTCCGGGATGCGTTCAACGGTTCCGCGGCCAGCGGCGGCTTTTTAGGCGCGACCTTCGCCTACGCCTTCAACAAGGGCGTCAACCGGGGCCTCTTTTCCAACGAAGCAGGGCAGGGCTCGGCACCTATCGCCCACGCTGCCGCCCGGGCCGACGAACCGGTTTCCGAAGGCATGGTTTCGCTGCTGGAACCCTTCATCGACACCCTCGTCATCTGCACTCTGACGGGCTTGGTGATCCTCTCTTCCGGCGTCTGGCGAGACAAATTCGACAACGATTTCGCCGTATCGGACACCGAGTATCTCGCCGGTGTCTACAGCGACGCCGACCCGTCTCACGTCGAAGCGTTGCGCAACCACCTCGCTGGTTCGGCTGCCGAGGCCGTCGTCGCGGCCAGCGGCCGCTTCCAAGTGGTGGCCGGGCGTTTGACGACAGGCGGCGTCACCGTCTTGCACAACCGTTCCGTGGCGGAGGATGTGGTCTTCCACATCGACGGCGAGCCGTATACAGGCACGATCACCATCGAAGACGGCGCGTTGGCCGAGGAGACGGTATCGGTGCGCGGCAAGTCGCTGCTGCACTCCGTGCCGCTGACGGCGGAGGCGTTCAAGCGCAGCTTCCTGGGCGACTACGGCCAGTACGCCGTGACCTTGGGCCTGGTGCTGTTCGCGTTCAGCACCGCCATCGCCTGGTCCTACTATGGCGACCGTGCCGTCACCTACCTGTTCGGCAGCACCGTGGCGGTGATGCCCTATCGCGTCGCCTATGTCGTCGCCTTCTTTTTGGCGACGATCATGGACACGTCGCTGGTGTGGCTGATTTCCGCAGTCACGCTGGCGCTGATGGCGCTGCCCAACCTGTTCGGCATCGTGCTGCTGAGCCGGGAGATGAAAGCCTCGGTGCGCGACTACTGGCGCAGGCGCGAAGAATGAGCGCCCCAAGGCATTCAATCCGCAATATCCAGTTCTCCTTGCCTAGGAGGCGCAAGGCAGGCGTGTACTTTTTGCAGGGTTTTCGCGCCGATGCCTCTTTGCGAGGCTAGCTGGCCGACGGTTGTCGTGTCTGGGCTGTCCAGCGCCTTGCGGATGGCGGCTATGCGGTCACGACGCAGGCCGGTTCGGGATGCGATCTCGTCATCCGTTTCGGTCTTGAACTTGCGCTTGAACTTCGGATACAGATCGTCCTCCGCAGTCGGATCGTATCTGTAGATTTCGATCTCGATATTGCATCTATAAAGATAGCTGGCCATCATGCCGATGGATTCGGCTTCCGGTATCCCGCCGTTCTGGGCGCCGAGGATCGGAAAGGCGATAGACTGGATTTGCCGACGTTCGTATGTATCGACGAAATTCTGAAGTCCCTTATGCAGATACTCCTTCTTGGACGGATGCTTCCAGTGCTTCTTTGTCGGGAAGTTCAATATCCAGCGCTTTTCTTTGTGTATCGTCGGCTTCTTGCAGAGCCACAGCTTGCCGATTTCCATCTGCCCCTGCCGGCAGTGCTCGACATACTGCTGGAACATCTGCGGGTAGCGGAACTTGAACTCCAAGGCGATGCCAGCACCCATCACGCCGACGCAGTTGACCGTGTTCACCAGCGTTTGGCACTCGCTGGCAAAGATGTTGCCCTTGACCACCTTCAGCATGTCAGAGGAACCAGTCAGGATGAATCTCGATATTCGCATGGGACGTTGCGATTTGCGCTGCATCCTGCGCCTGTGGATTGTGAACCACGATTCGAGCCACCTTGTCGAACGGTATGCGCACCGGAACGAGCACCTCGGCGCAGCGCTTGCGGGCACCGTCGTCGAAGGCCGTCCAGTATTCGGCTTTGAGGCAATCCCAGTCAAGCGCGTCCAAGTCCGCAGCGTCCTCATAGAAATTCGTTTTTCTCGACGCCGCATTGCCGTCGGTGAAAATGGCTCCCCGAAACTCCATCACTGCGCAGTCGATATATAGCACGCAGAGCTTTCGCCGATATTCCCTGCGTCGGTACAGCATCGGATTCCTCGCGCGAAAGTACAATGGAACGTAGTCGTGCAGTGGTCTGCCGTGGATCGGATCGCGATGGAGTCGATGTGTCTGGACGTTCGGATCCGAGATATCCCGAGGACGGTGGTCGGCATGGGCTTGATTGTGGCATTTCAGTCCGTGCTCGGCGATGCTGGCGAGATTGTCCATATGGGTCATATGGAAAAGGTACTGGATGTTGTCCCGCTTGCGTTGTTCGGACAAGGAACGCCGGCTCACAGCCCCGCCTCCCCGCACCGCTCGCACAGCGCATAGACGTGCTTGGGATCGTTGAGCGCGTCGAGCAGACGTAGTTCGCGCATGAATCCGGTCGCTAGGCTGCCGCTCAATCGTCCGGTGCCTGCATCGAGGCCCAGATTGTCCAAAACCTGTCGGAGCAGTGCTTCCCGGGGCGACAACGGCTCTTCCAGATGGCGCACCCCGAAGCGCTCGATGCCGGCCAAGGCGGCGGCACTGGCGATGGCGTCTTCGAGGTGGCCGAGCTGATCCACAAGGCCGAGTTCCAACGCCTTCTCGCCCGTCCACACTCGACCTTGGGCGATGGCGTCCACTTGCTCCGGCGTCATGCCGCGACCGTCGGCAACCAGCTTGACGAAGCGGTCGTAACCGTGGTCGATGCTGGCCTGCAAGGCGCGCCCCATGGCGTCGCCGATGCCTCCCAATGGATCCAGCGCGCCGACGAAGGGGCCGGTGCCGACACCGTCCCGGGTGACGCCCACAGCACCCAAGGTGTTCTCGAAGGTGGGGACGATGGCGAAGATGCCGATGGAACCGGTGATGGTGGTGGGCGCGGCCCAGATCTCATCGGCGGTGGCGGCGATCCAGTAGCCGCCGGATGCCGCAGTGCCGGCCATGGAAACCACCACCGGCTTGCCCGCTTCCTGCACTTCGGCCACTTCCTGGCGGATTAGCTCGGAAGCGAAGGCGCTGCCTCCGCCCGAGTCGATGCGCAGCACCAGGGCCTTGACCGAGTCGTCCTTGCGGGCATCGCGCAGCCGCCGCGCCATGGTGTCCGCGCCGATGAAGCCGCGCGGCTGATTGCCCATCAGGATGGGGCCGCTGGCGCTGATTAGCGCTACGGTGTCGCCAAACAGGGGCGGCATCGACGGGGGGAGATAGTCGTCGAAGGCGACGTGGCGGTAGGTGTCTTCGCCGCCAGTGAGAGTGCGCAGGCGCTCGGATACGGCCTCGTTCGCCAGCAAGGCGTCCACCAGGCCATGTTCCATGGCCAATTCGGCGGTATTGCCGCCGGCCTCGGCAAGCAGTTCGTCGAAGCGGTTGGCATAGGCTAGAACAGCGGCGGTTTCGAGGCCGCGATTGGCGGCGACGCGGTCCACGAATCGCGTCCACAGGCTGTCGATCGTGGCTTGGCTGGCAACCTTGGCAGCTTCCGACATGTCGCTGCGGGTGTAGGGTTCCACGAACGCCTTGTAGGTGCCGACGCGGAATACATGGACGTTGACCTTCAGTTCATCGAACAGCCCTTGGTAGTAGTTGCGGAACGCGCCATAGCCGGCGAGCATGACTTCGCCCATCGGATGCAGGTAGATGTCGTCGGCGAAGCTGGCCAAGTAGTATTGATCGCGGTTGTAGTAGTGTCCTTTGGCGACGACCTTCTTGCCGCTGGCGCGGAATTCGTCGAGAGAGTCGCCGATGGCCTCAAGCTGCGCCGGTGCCACATAGCTCAGCGACGACGGATCCAGCACCAACGCCCCGATGCGGGAATCTGCCGCGGCTCGATCGATGGCGTCAAGGATATCGCCCAGGGACGTCTCGCCGAAAGAACCGCCCACGAGCAGGTTCAGCGGCTCCCCCGTAGAGGTCTGCTCGACGATGGCGCCCTTGGGCGCAAGCAGTAGCGCTCCGCCGTCGGGCACTTCAGCTCGATCAGGCCCGGACATCAAGGCCACGACCACGATCAGAAGGATCGCCAGCACGACGAAGTTGGCCAGCGCCACCCGGGCGAAGGCGAACGCCCGGGCTACGCCTGCGAAGAGCTTTCCGATGACGTCGCCGATGGACATGGGCGTGCTCCGGCTGAAGTTGACGATGCATTGTACGGCGTTTCGCTTGAGGACAAGCACCGCCTGTGCTGAAGTAAGCCTGCCGTGAACACAAGCTTATGGTCGTATCAGGAGCTGGCCGCCGCCTTGGCCATGGCTTCGTCCGATGGTCCGGATATCGCTGGGATCGGCATCGATTCGCGCCGCATCCAACACGGCGACCTGTTCGTCGCTCTGCCGGGCGATCCGGGCCCGCGTTTTCGGCCCAGCACCCGATCGGATCGGGATGGCCACGACTTCGTCGCCCACGCGGTGGAGAACGGGGCCGCTGCGGTGCTCGTCCACCGCCCCGGCGATTACGGCGTACCGACCCTGCTGGTTGAAGACACCCTGGACGCGCTGTGGGATTTGGGCCGGGCCGGGCGTCGCCGCCTGTCCGGCCCAGTGGTGGCGGTGACCGGCAGCAGTGGCAAGACCACCGTCAAGTCCTTCGCCGCCGCCGGGATCGGCGCCTTTTCGACCCACGGCAGCCTGAACAACCACATCGGCGTGCCGCTGTCCCTGGCGCGTACGCCCCGGGACGCCAAGGGCGGCGTCTACGAGATCGGCACCAACCATCCCGGCGAGATCGAGCCGCTGGCGCACTTGGCGAAACCGCAGGTTGCCGTGGTGCTGAACGTGCATCCTGCCCACATCGAGCACTTCGGCACCCTGGACGCGATTCGCCGCGAGAAGACCTCCATCGCCCGTGGTCTGGAAGAGGGCGGGGTGCTGATTCGACCAGTGGATGTCCATGCCCGCTACCGCGGACGAACCATCACCTTCGGCATGGAGCCTTCGGCGGACATCCGGCTGACGGACCTAGCCGACGGCATTGCGGAGTTGCGAACGCCAGCGGGCAGCATCCGCTGCGCCGTGCCGGGTGGCGGAGTTCATCGCGCCTTGTCCGTATGCGCCGTGGCGGCGGTGCTCACGGCCCTGGACCGCCCCTTGGCGCATCTGGAACGACTGGCTGGACAGGATCTGCCGCAAGGGCGCGGCAACCGCATCGAGGCCGGCGGCGTGACGATCATCGACGAAAGCTACAACGCCAACCCGCAGAGCATGGCGGTCACCTTGGATGCGTTTGCCGGCGAGCCAGTGGGTGCCGCCCGCAACCGAGAGGGAAAACATCCGCGCCGCCGCATCGCCGTGCTTGGCGACATGCTCGAGCTCGGCGCCGAGGCAGGACGCTACCACTCGCAACTGGCCATCCGCTGCGCTGGCGTCGACGGAGTGTTCTGCGCCGGCCAGTGGATGCGCGACCTCTACGACGCCCTGCCGCCGCCTCAGCGATGGGGGTTTGCGGCACGGGCGGACGCCGCCTTCGTACGACATTGCGCGGCGGCGCTGAAGCCGGGAGACGAGGTGCTCGTCAAGGCATCGAACGGCATCTTCTGGGCCAATCGCTTCGTAGCAGCGCTGGTTCGGGAGCTCGACGAATCATGACATCCTTGGAGAGTGCCAGGACGCGACGTTCCTGTCGCAGTGCGTAGTGCGACGCGCAGCACCGCGCACCTGCACCCGCGATAGCGATGCGACAATACCGGCTTTCGTCCGGCGGCAGGATTGTCCCGGACTCCGCTTTTGCCTTTGCCGTTCGATGCTGTTGCGACGATGCCCTATCGCCGTACCAGATGGACGATGACCGCCCGGCGATTCCTGGCGTACGCCGTATCATCAAGGCCGATGGCAACAGGACGTTCTTCACCGAAACTGACCACCTCGATGCGGGAGTTCGAAATACCCTCGGACACCAGGACATCTCGAACGGCGTTTGCGCGTCTCTCCCCCAATAAGAGGTTGTACTCGTTGGAGCCTCGGACATCGCAATGGCCTTCTATCCTGATCGCCCAGTCGTCCCTGTCGCGCAGGAAGTTCGCATGACGAGATAGGATTTCCATGTCGCTCGACTTGATATTCGCCTTGTCGAAATCGAACAGGATTACCACGTCCACGGGACGTTCGGGCTGCAAGAGCGACGGCGCCGTCGGTTCGGGCGGCGGTGTCGGAGGCACGGTTTCCAGCTTCGGAACGGGAGGAGGTGCCTTCGGGACGGAGGGAGCAGTTTTCGAGACGGAGGGAGCAGCGTGCGAGACGGAAGGAGAAGCGGTTCGGGTTGGCCGAGGCGGCGGTGCTGTATGCGAACCGAAGTCCAGCCGCACGGAGACGCCGAAGATGCGCGGCTCGGTGAGGAAGTAGTTGCGGAAGAAGCCGGACGTGTCCGACGTCAGATACTTGCCCGTCACGTTGTCGTCGTCGAGGATGTTGCGGATCCAAGCCTTCACGGTCCAGCCTTCCCGCTCGTAGATCAACGACGCGTTGTGCTGGGACCAAGCGTCGATCTCGTCGCCCATGGTGTTGAACTCGCGGGCGTAGGAGTCGCTCTGCCAGTACCAGTCCCAGCGGCCAGTCAGCGTGGCTCCGTTGGCCGCGTTCCAGGTGTGCGCGAGGCCCAGGCGCAGGGTGTGCTCCGGCGCGTTCGGCAGCTCGTTGCCGTCCAGGTCCACGGGTACGCCTTCCAGGGTCTCGACCCCAGCCGCGGCCAGAAACCGTCGCGAAAAATAGGCTGGAATAGACGCGCCGGCGGCATTCGCCGGATACGACACCGAGCGCACCGTGGCGCCGTTGCGCACATCGAGCGCGGCCCCCGCGGCCAGGGCCGCGGCCACGACGTCGGCGCTGATCTGCGCCGCCCGCGCCACGTAGTTGACGCCGGTGAGGGAACCTGGATCGATATTGTTCAGCAGAACGTAGGCCGCGTCGCCGCCAGTGCGGTTGATCGGATCCAGCGACCGCGAGCCGTCCACCTCGCTGCCCAGCCAGCCGTAGGCGAAGTCCACCGACAGACCCGGCAGCGCATCCGGACGCCACTGGCCTTCCAGCTCCACGCCCATCAGGTTGGCGTCGATGTTGTCGTTGATGGAGCTGTTGTTGCGGATGCGGGTCACTTGCAGCCCCGTGTAGTCGTACAGGAAGACCGCGCCGTTCAGCATCAGCCTGCCATCCAGCAGGGTATTCTTCGCGCCGGCCTCGAAGGCGTTCACCTGCTCGGCGTCAAAAGTGAAGGCCGAAGTGTCCTGGAAAGCTGGCGGGATGGCCGGATTGAAGCCGCCGGGCTTGTAGCCGCGGCTGTAGAAGCCGTACAGCAGCGTGTCGTTGGACAGCTGGTAGTCGAGCCCCAGCCGGCCGCTCACCTTCCGCCAGGACGCCGTGCTTGGGCTGCCGGTGACGAACCGCGTTTCGCCGAAGCCGGGCACGGGCGGGACAGCTTCGGCGATGGCGCCGAACGCCGTCGCGCCGGCGGCAAGGCCGGCGTCGGCGTTGATGGCCGCCGGGTTGCCGGACAAGAGCGCGGCTACCGTGGCCTGGAACAGCGGTGGCAGCGGCAGGCCGGCGATGGCCGCCGGCACGGCTTGTGGCGGCAGCGCCCCGGCCTGCACAAGGCCGCCGATCTGCTGCGCCGCGCCGATGGCGGCTATCAGCGCCACCGCGGTCTGGCCGTTATCCGCCCATACGCTCTGGGCGTTCCAGAACTCCAGCAGTCGGGCGGAATCGGCGCTGAGGCCCGTGGCGGCGCCTTCGGCCATGGCCGCCATTTCACCGAACAGACCGCTGCGGATCCACACGTTCCCCGATCCAAGCAGACCGCCCAGGGCGGTGTTGGCGTTGGCGGAGTTGAACAGCGCGCTGCTGTCGCTGGTCTGCTTGTTGTCTTCGTTGAAGCGCAGCCCGGCGGTGAACTTCAGCCGCTCGGACAGGTCCACGTAGATCTCCCCGAATGTCGCCCAGCCGTCGCTGGCGGCACCGCCGGCGGGATTGTTGGAGTTGAGGAAGAAGCCGGGATACAAGGGCGGCGCTCCCAGTGCCGGGGAGCCGTACAGGCTCACCAGATCCAGGGTGTTGGCGAGCACGTAGTAGCCGCCGTAGTTGTCGTCCTCGTACAGACTGGTGCCGAACAAGAAGCCGAACGGCCCCTCGAAGTTGGAATGGATCTTGGCCTCCACGGTCCAGAACTCGCTCTTGGAATCCTGCTGGTCGTAGGCGAAGACGCGGTTCTGCAGGGCTGGAAACAGGCAGCCGCCGAAGACGCCCGAGGTGCCGTCGTTGAGATTGCACGTCTCGGACAGCCACTCTGCGCCTGCGCCCCCGGCCGGCGCGGAGATCGGCCAGACGCTTAGGGGATTGAACGGCGTGGCGCTCAGGGACGGCCCCACGTCCATCTGGTAGTCCTGGCGGGAGAGGTATTCGTCTTCGCGGCGGGCGCCGATCAGGCTGGCGCTCAGCTGGCCGAAGTCGAGATCCACGCCGAATGCCCAGATTTCTTCATCATCCTGGAACACCGGCTCGAAGTCCGTGTGCATGCGCCGATAGCCGATGCCCGCCGGACGCGGGAAGTCGTACAGCGCCGGATCGGAGCCGTCCGCGCCTGCCGGCAGCGCTCCGGCCGCGCCGCCGAAGATGCCGCCGGTGGTCGAGCCCAGGTTCGGCGATTCCCAGCCGAAGCCGTCCGGCGTACAGCCGGTCGTGGGCAGCGCGTTGCGCTCGCACACCTGGTTGGTAATGCGCACCCGGTCGTCGTCCTCCTCGAAGCGTCCGACTTGCAGCCAAGCGCTGGCTCGCTCCGTGATGTCCCAGGCCAGCGTCGCCCGCAGCGCCAGGATGTCGCGCCCATCCACGTCCCCGTTGATGCCCGGCAGGGAGTCGCCAGCGCCGTCTCGCTGGCCGTGCGCCAGGTTCTCGATGTAGCCGTCCCGATCCAGCTTGAAGCCAGACAGGCGCAACGCCACGGCGTCGCCTAAGGGGAGGTTCGTCGCGCCCTTCCAGCGCCGGTGGCCGTAGTCGCCGGCTTCCAGATCCAGGAAGCCGGCGAGGCTGCCCTGCTCCGGCATCCGAGTGACGAAGTTGATGGCGCCCCCAGTGGCGTTGCGGCCGAACAACGTACCTTGGGGGCCGCGCAGAACTTCGACGCGCTCCATGTCGAAAAACTCGACGGCGTTGAGATTGGCGGGCACGGCGATCTCGTTCAGATGGGCCGAGACGCCGGATTCGCCGGTGCGCCCGATCACCAGATTGCCGATGCCGCGGATGCTGAAGCTGGAGCCGCCGAAGTTGGTGGCGGTGAACGACACGTTGGGCGCGTTGATCTGCAGATCGGACGGGGTGACGACCTGCCGATCCTCCAGCATGTCGCCGGTAAGCGCGGTGACTGCGATGGGCACGTCCTGGATGCTCTCCGCCACCCGCTGCGCGGTGACGATCACCTCTTCGATGTCGTTCGCCTCTTGGGGTGACGCGGTTTCCTGGGCGAACGCCGCGCCGGGGGTGGCGAGCAGCAGCGCCGCCAGGGTGGCTTCTTGCGCTCGGACCGAAGCCCGCGGATGCAGTTTCGTGGGATTGGTCATTTGCCTCTCTCCGAACCCTTCGAAAGAAAACCGGGCCGCAACTATACTCTTTGGCAGCCTTGCCGGCACCATCGTTTCGCGGGCCGCGAACGGCGTCGTCGGGTGCCGGCCAGGCGCAGCTGGCGGTGGTGACAGCGCCGCCGTCGCGGAATTGCTCCCCGCCTGCAACTCGCTCCAGCGTAGACTCCCTTGTCCCTCGCGGGGAGACATGCCAGCCTATCGGTCGGCGATGCGGTCGAACCAAGTGCCGTGGCGATCTTCGATTTCACGCTGTTCTCCGGCGCCACGGAGGAAGCGCATGCGCCGCTGATCGAAGCTGGATGCGGCCTCGTCCTCAACGCGACTTCTTCATCGGCTACAGCCTGGAGCGAATCAACCCCGGCTAGCGGCGCATCGCTTGGCGGATATCGTGCAATCGTCGCCAGCTCGACACCTGAGGCCGCGGTCTACGTCAATACGCTCTGCGCGCGGATCGTCGACGAGCGCCTCGATCACCAACGATTTCAAGGATTCCGAAGCGTTTTCCAGCACCATTCGATCCAATCGATGCCAATATCGAACAGGGACCAGCGGATGGTGACTACTTCGTCGTGCTGCTTTGAAGGAAAGACTGGTTTGGAATACCTTCGAGCCAAGTCTCATAGAGATGTGAAACGGAGTGGGAATGCCTGCTCCTCCCGGATTCATGCAACAGCGCACCGCAGCTTCATGGTTTGCCCGCACTATGGAAATCGCGCAATCGCAGACGGTCATTGAATCCATGCCATGCAATGACAAGGCTACCCTGTCGATACGCCAGTCCCCAAAACTCGAAAAATAATACCTTGGCATGGAATCCTGCTTGTCATGGACGAGGCGGTTCCGACCAGGGCGCGGTGTCCGTCGAAGCGGCGATGTCCGATTCCCAGCCGGCGGGACGAGCGAATCGCGCAGGCGAAGTCCAAGTCGCGTATCATGGAGGCCCGCTTGGCCATGCCGATAACGTGCGAAACCAAGAACCCATCATCGGCGACGCCCAAGGAAGGCGCTTCCGCAATCTGCGCGTCAGCCTGACCGCGGCGTGCAACTACGCCTGCACCTACTGCGTCCCTAACGGCAGGCGTTTGCAGGCTGCGGTGGCGGAGCTTGGATCGGACGAACTGCTGCGCGCCGTGCGCCTGCTGGTCGAAACCGCCGGCATCGACAAGCTGCGCATCACCGGCGGCGAACCGCTGCTGTCGCCCAAGTTCGACTCGTTCCTGCCGGCCGTCATGCGTCTGCCTCTCGCCGACGTCTCCGTGACCACCAATGGCCAGCTGCTGTCGCGCAAGGCCGAACTCATCGCGGCCGCCGGCCTTGCGCGCATCAACGTCAGCTTGGACACTCTCGACCCCGAGCGTTTCCGCGCCATCGCCCGCAGCGGCGACCTCGCCACCGTGCTCGACGGCATCGAGCGCATGCGGGCTGCCGGCCTCAAGGTGAAAGTCAACATGGTGCCGATGAAGTCCGCCAACGTGGATCAGATCCTGCCCATGCTGGACTACTGCCTCGATCGCGACATCGAACTGCGCTTCATCGAGCTGATGAACATGGGCCACCTCAAGCACGGTGCCGGCTATCAGCGGGACTTCTTCGGCATGGACGATATCCTGGTGCTGATCGGCTCCCGCTACGACTTCGCCCGCACCGACGCCGCCTACGATTCCACCTCGGTGCGCTACGAGATTCCCGACCGCGGCGTGTTCGGCATCATCGCCAACGAGTCGCAGCCGTTCTGCGCCTCCTGTACGCGCCTGCGGCTGTCGTCCAACGGCTATCTCTACGGCTGCCTGTCGAGCACCAAGCGGCATGCCATGGCGGATGTCCTGCAGCTGTCGGACGAACAGGCGCGCACGGTGCTGCGCAACCGGCTCATGGGTGCGCTGG
Organism: Pseudomonadales bacterium; assembly: GCA_963422285.2. GTDB lineage: Bacteria > Pseudomonadota > Gammaproteobacteria > Pseudomonadales > Azotimanducaceae > VXYL01. The sequence goes on from CAXXJO010000002.1 coordinate 164,697, forward strand.
CGGACAAGCAGACCGTCCAGTTCAAGGGCGAGGTTACGGTCATGAAGTTCATCGGCGGATAGCCAAGCTGGCCAGCGCCTTCCAGAGCCTGCTCGACGCCACCCGGGACCGGGCGCTGCCGCCGGTGGAGCGGTGGCAGCCGGCGCGCACTGGCGAGATCGATATCCGCATCGCCGCCGATGGTAGCTGGTACCACGACGGCGACCGCATCGAGCGCTTCGCCATCGCCAAGCTGTTCGCCGCCATCCTGCGCCTGGACGACGGCGAGCACTTCCTGGTCACGCCTGCGGAAAAGCTGCGTATCGAAGTCGACGAGACGCCGTTTCTGGCCGTCGATATGGAGACGGAAGGCGAAGGGAAGGAACGCCGCATCCTGTTCGCCACCAACGTCGGCGACGCCGTGCTGGCTGATGCCGCCCATCCCATCGTCGTCGCCGACCGCGATGGACAACCGCGCCCGTATGTGGAGGTGCGCCGCGGCTTGACCGCGCGGATCGCCCGCAGCGTGTTCTATCGACTGGTGGAACTCGCCACCGAGGAACCGAACGGCGAAGTCAGCGTGTGGAGTGGCGGAACCCGATTCGTGCTCGGCAGGGCGGATTGAAAGCCCTCGACCGGGTACGGGGACGAAAGAGCGGGCCGCAGCGACAAGACTTGGGGTTTGTGTCGGGAATCGCGTGCAGCGCCTTCACGGGCAGCACCGCCAGCAACTACATGTTGCCATAATTCGGCCCCCCTGCGCCTTCCGGCGTCACCCAGGTGATGTTCTGGGCCGGGTCCTTGATGTCGCAGGTCTTGCAGTGGACGCAGTTCTGGGCGTTGATCTGGAACCGTGCGCCGCTCTCTTCCTCCACTACTTCGTAGACGGCTGCCGGGCAGTAGCGCTGAGCCGGCTCGTCGTAGCGGGGCAGATTGTCGCGGATTGGCAGCTCGCCATCGGCCAGCGTCAGGTGGCAGGGTTGGTCTTCCGCGTGATTGGTGTTGGACAGAAACACCGAGGACGGCTTGTCGAAGGACAGTGCGCCGTCCGGCTTGGGATAGTCGATCTTCGGCGCCTTGCTGGCGGCGACGAGCTTGTCATGGTCGGATCCCGGGTCCTGCAGCGTGAACGGCATGTGGCCCCGGGCCAGCTTCTGATCCAAGAATGTGTACGCCATGCCGAACAGGGTGCCGAACTTGTGCAGCGCCGGGCCGACATTGCGCACTTGGCGCAGTTCCTTGCCGAGCCAGGAGGCGTCCACCCGATCGCGGAAGTCGTCGAGCGCGGTGTTGGCGTCGCCCCGCGCCAAGGCGTCGAATACCGACTCGGCGGCCAGCATGCCGGATTTCATGGCCGTATGGGTGCCTTTGATCTTCAGCATGTTCAGGAAGCCAGCGTCGTCGCCGACGATCAGCGCCCCCGGCACGGTCAGCTTCGGCAGCGCCTGCAAGCCGCCCTTGACGATGGCGCGGGCACCGTAGGCGACCCGTGTGCCGCCGGTCAGCACATCGGCGTAGAGCGGATGGTGCTTCAAGCGCTGCAGTTCGTCGAAGGGGGAGAGGTGCGGGTTCCTGTAGGCCAGATCGACGATGATGCCGAGGGCCACCTGATTGTTCTCCTGATGGTAGAGGAACGAGCCCATGCCCGGACCGAAGGCGCGTCCGAGGGGCCAGCCGACATTGTGCAGGATGCGGCCCGGCGCATGGCGTTCCGGGGCCACGTCCCACAGTTCCTTCAAGCCGATGGCGTAGTGCTGCGGACCGGCGTCGGCGCAGAGGTCGAATCGTTCCATGAGCTGCTTGCCGAGATGGCCGCGGCAGCCCTCGGCGAAGATGGTGTACTTGGCGTGCAGCTCGTAGCCGGGCTCGAAGGTGGCCTTGCGGATGCCGTCCGCGGCCACGCCCATGTCCGAGGTGGCGACGCCCTGCACGCTGCCGTCGTCGCGGTAGAGGATCTCGGATGCCGCGAAGCCTGGAAAGACGTTGACGCCGGCGTTCTCCGCCTGCTCGCCCAGCCAGCGGCACAGGTTGCCGAGGGAGAGGGTGTAGTTGCCTTTGTTCTTGGTCTCCTTGGGCACCGTCCACGGTGGCAGGAGAATGCGGTTGGTGTCGTTGACCAAGTAGTAGAAGCAGTCGTCGGCGACGGGAACGCCAAGCGGGGCGGCTCGTTCCCTGGCGTCTGGAAACAGCTCGTTCAGCGCCTTTGGGGCCAGCACCGCGCCAGAGAGGATGTGGGCGCCGATCTCCGAACCCTTCTCTACTAGGCAGACGTCAAGCTCGTTGCCGGCCGCGGCCGCTAGCTGCATTAGTCGGCAAGCCGCCGACAACCCGGACGGGCCGCCGCCGACGATGACCACATCGAACCCCATCGACTCGCGCGCTTCTTCGGGCACGGATCCTCCGGCTCCTAGGCAGACAGCCGCAGATCATACACCCCAAACCCTGTCCCATCGGTGCTTTCCTAGCGCGGGCGAATGGTGGAAAATAGCGCGTTTTGGAACCTCGACCCAGGCTGGCTGGTTCGACAATCTGCAACAGAGGGAAGATAGGCGCTTATGAAGGCAATGGTCCCCGTCAAGCGCGTCGTGGACGCCAACGTCAAGGTCCGGGTGAAGTCGGACGGTACCGGCATCGATCTCGCCAACGTCAAGATGGCGGTGAATCCGTTCTGCGAGATCGGCATCGAGGAAGCGGTGCGACTGAAAGAGGCTGGAACGGCAACGGAAGTAATCGCCGTGGCCGTAGGCGAGGCGTCCTGCCAAGAGCAGCTGCGGACCTGCCTAGCGCTAGGCGCCGACCGCGCCATCCTGGTGGAGACCGAGCCGGACTTGGAGCCTCTGGCCGTCGCCAAGGTGCTCAAGGCCATCTACGACCAGGAGCAGCCGGGCATCGTCATCCTCGGCAAGCAGAGCATCGACGGCGACAATAGCCAGACCGGGCCGATGTTCGCAGCCCTGGCCGGACTGCCCCAGGGCACCTTCGCTTCCCATCTCGCCGTGGACGGCGACACCGCCGAGGTGGTGCGGGAAGTGGACGGCGGCTTGCAGACCGTGTCGCTGGCCATGCCCATCGTCGTCACCACGGACCTGCGTCTCAACGAACCCCGCTACGCATCGCTGCCCAATATCATGAAGGCCAAGCGCAAGCCTCTGGACAAGACCACGCCCGAGGCGCTCGGCGTGGATGTCGGGCGCCGCACCACAGTGGCCCATGTCGCGCCGCCGCCAGAGCGACAGGCCGGCGTCAAGGTGGCGAACGTGGCCGAGCTGGTCGACAAGCTGAAGAATGAAGCCAAAGCGATAGACACGACCGCTTAGTAGTAGCGGTCGCCCCCCGATTCCGCTGGCGCGAAATCGTCGGGTCGGGGTGAAGAGAGGCCGTTGACGGGCGGGACGATGTGCGTTGCATGGGAAATCTAGGAGGAGTCGAAAGTGAGCATATTGGTAGTTGCGGAGCACGACAACGAGGCGCTGCGCCCGGTCGCCCTGAGCGTCGTCGCCGCGGCGCAGGCCATCGGCAGCGAGTTCGACATTCTGGTTGCCGGCCACGGCTGCGGCGCGGTGGCCGAGGAAGCCGCTCGCATCGGCGGCGTGCGCAAGGTGCTGCTGGCGGACCATCCCGCCTACGAACACGCCTTGGCGGAGAACCTCGGCGCCTTGGCGGCCGAGCTGGGCGGCGGCTACGGCCATATTCTGGCCGCCCACACCACCACCGGCAAGAACTTCCTGCCCCGCGCGGCGGCATTGCTCGATACCCAGATGGTCTCCGACATCATCGGCGTCGAGTCGCCGGACACCTTCCTACGGCCCGTCTACGCCGGCAACGCCATTGCCACGGTGCGTTCGAGCGACGCCAGGAAAGTGGTCTCCGTGCGCGGCACCGGCTTCGACCCGGCGCCCGCGGCAGGCGGTTCGGCGACGATCGAGAGCGTGGACGCAGTGCATGATGCGGGCATCTCCACCTTCGTCGGCGAGGAGATCGCCAAGTCCGAACGCCCGGAGCTGACGTCGGCATCCATCGTCATTTCCGGCGGCCGCGGCATGCAAAGCGGCGACAACTTCTCGCTGCTCGAAGGCATCGCCGACAAGCTCGGCGCCGCCATCGGCGCGTCCCGGGCCGCGGTGGACGCCGGCTTCGTGCCCAACGACATGCAGGTGGGCCAGACCGGCAAGATCGTCGCCCCGGAACTCTACATCGCCGTCGGCATCTCCGGCGCCATCCAGCACCTCGCCGGCATGAAGGACTCCAAGGTGATCGTCGCCATCAACAAGGACGAGGACGCCCCCATCTTCCAGGTGGCGGACTACGGCCTGGTGGCCGATCTGTTCCTGGCGCTGCCGGAGCTCGAAGCCGCGCTGGGCTGATCCTGGGGAGCCTCGTTTGGCGTGGCGCCGGCGGGATCAGGAGATCTGGAATGAAGCAGGGGACGCTGTTCGAGCAGGTCGAGGCACCCTCGCAATCATCCGAGCCTGGAGGCGCGACCGTCGAGGTCTTGCCTCCAGCAGACGTGCTGGACACGCTTGCCGGTTCGCCGGATGTCAACGCCGTCATCCTCGATCCGTGGTGCAACAAGGGCATTGGCGGGGTCAGGGCGGATACAACGAGTGGCTGGCCGCATCTCGGATCACGTTTTCGTTTGGGGATTTCCCGAAATACTGGCCTATCAGATCGCAGCGATACCCAACGACTTCACGCTGGTCTCCTGGCTTACTTGGTGCTACAAGAACTGCCCGTCCGTCATACGCGGCTGGCGCTCCGCCCAGAATGCCTGCCTGCATTTGGCTGCCAACGACGCCAAGACCTATCCAGAGCACTTTCTGACGCAAGAGCAGTTCGAAAGGTGGGAGGCCGGGAAGATGCGCTTTGTTCCAGGGCCTCCATCGGTGATCGAAGCCCCTCTGAACATTGGATTCGTCGGAAAATGCGAGCAGACCGGGCATCCGGCACAGAAGCCGCTGGCAGTGATCGAGCCTTTGTTGCTCATGTCCACCAAGGAGAACGATACCGTCCTCGATCCCATGTGCGGCCCCGGTACCACTGGCGAGGCGTGTCTGCGTCTCAACAGAAACGCCGTGCTGTGCGATAGCTCGGTCGAGTATCTATCCCTGGCCTGCGACCGAATCGCCATGCATCGGCGGATGCCTCGTGGCGGAGTCGTGGCTATCGTGCAGTCGGCTTCGGAGGCGCACAAGCAGGAGGTATTCCGCGCCCTGAGTCGGTACTTCAGCGACTGCACATGGTCGCGCCGCTGGAACGCCTGCAGGCTTGCCAGCATGTCCTGTGCTTCTCTTACCGCAGTGCTCCCGGCGTCCGCTTCGCCGTATACCAGGTCACGGGCAGGGAGTGGTCGTGGACTTGGTCGGCGATGTCGAGCACCACGGCGAACAGCGCCATGCGCACCAGAACGCCGTTGTCGGTCTGGCGGAAGATGGCCAGGTTCGGGTTTGCGATCAGGTCGTCGTCGAGTTCTCGAGCCTGGGTGCGGGAGTCCCGAGGCAGGGGGTGCATGATGACCGTGTTCGGCTCGCAGTGCTCGGTGTAGATCGCTTGGTTGACGCGGAACAGGCCCCGGTAGCGGTCCGCTTCCGCGGGGCTGGCGAAGCGCTCTTCCTGGGTGCGGGTGACGTAGAGAATGTCCACATGGCGGATGCCCTCCTCCAATTCGTGGAAGACCTCCACGGCATGTCCGCGTCCGCGCAGCGAGGCGACGATATCCGCCGGCGCTTCCAGGCCGGGCGGCGATACGAGGTGTACGGAGACGCCCTCGAACAGCGCCAGCAGCTTGAGCAGCGAATGCGCGGCGCGCCCGTGCTTGAGGTCGCCCACCACCGCGATCCGCAAGCCGTCGATGTCGCGCTGGCGGCGGTCGGCGCGGGTGCGCATCTCCTGGCGCACGGTGTAGAGGTCCAGCAGGGCTTGGCTCGGATGCTCGTTGGCGCCGTCGCCGCCGTTGATCACCGGCACCCGAGAGGCGGCCGCGAATTCCGCCACCGCGCCAGCCGCCGGATGGCGCATGACGATCACGTCGCTATAGCCTGACAGCACCCGTGCCGTGTCGTGCAGCGACTCGCCCTTGGCCAGCGCCGACGACTTCACTTCCGTGGTCTCCCGCACGTCGCCGCCAAGCAAGTTGAAGGCACAGCCGAAAGAGACGCGGGTGCGCGTACTCGGCTCGAAGAACATGTTGGAAAGGATGGCGCCTTGCAGTACCCGGGTGATGCGTACGCGCCGGGCGTAGGGCACCATGTCGTCGGCCACCGCGAACAAGCGGTCGATGCCGCCGCGTTCGAACTGGTCGACCGACAGAATATGAGCGCCGATGAAATCCAAGGGACCTCCTTGGAACACGGATTGTATCGCAACAAAAGCCGCTCGGCGGCATCAAGGTGGGATGCATGTCGGAACCAAGGCATCGCTTCGATGTCCATTAAACCGACCCTAATGACTGCTATGATTGGCAATCGGATTTACTGGTGAGGCTGCGCCGGCATGGCTGACTTGGCAGTGGAAGACATCGTCGCCCCGCCGAGCGACGCGCCGGCGGAGCAGAATGCGCCGCCACTGCCTTTCGCCTTCGCACGGCGGTTCGGCGTCGTCGTCACCAATGGCGAGACCACGGATGGCCGCCTGATGGTCGCCTGCAAGTCGCAGCCGAAGCTCGCCACGCTGGCCGAGATCAAGCGGGTCACCCAGAAGCGCTTCGCTCTCAAGATCGTCTCCGATGCCGAGTTCGAGGAACTGCTGACCGCGGCCTACGTGCGCGATGCGTCCGAGGCCAGGCAGATGGTGGCCGATATCGGCGACCACTTCGATCTCGCCAGCCTCGCCGATTCCGTGCCGGAGACCGAGGATCTGCTCGACGCCCAGGACGACGCGCCCATCGTGCGGCTGATCAACGCCGTCTTGGCCGAGGCCATCCGCGAAGGCGCGTCGGACGTGCATATCGAGACCTTCGAGAAGCTCCTGCAGGTGCGCTTTCGCATCGATGGCGTGATGCGCGAGATGGTGCAGCCGAAGCGCGCCCTGGCGCCGCTGCTGGTATCGCGCATCAAGGTGATGGCGAAGCTCGACATCGCCGAGAAGCGCATCCCCCAGGACGGCCGCATCCCGCTGCGCATCGGCGGGCGCGAGGTGGATGTGCGGGTTTCCACCCTGCCTACCGGCAACGGCGAACGGGTGGTGCTGCGGCTGCTCGACAAGCAGGCCAACGCCTTGGCGCTGCCCCATCTGGGCATGGACGATGCCACCCTGGTTCGGTTGCGCGAGGTGGTGGCCCATCCCCACGGCATCTTTCTAGTGACCGGTCCCACCGGTTCGGGCAAGACGACGACGCTGTACGCCGCCATGGGCGAGTTGAACCGCGACTCCATCAACATCCTCACCATCGAGAACCCCATCGAGTACAGCATCCCCGGCATTGGCCAGACCCAAGTCAACGAAAAAGCCGACATGACCTTCGCCCGCGGCCTGCGCGCCATCCTGCGCCAGGATCCCGACGTGGTCATGGTGGGCGAGGTCCGCGATCTGGAAACAGCCCAAACCGCGGTGCAGGCGAGTCTCACCGGCCACTTGGTGATGTCCACGGTACACACCAATACCGCCATCGGCGCCGTGACCCGGCTGGTGGACATGGGCGTGGAGCCGTTCCTCATCGCCTCCAGCGTGGTCGGGGTGTTGGCGCAGCGCCTCGTGCGCGTACTGTGCCAGGCTTGCAAGGTCGCCGCCGCGCCGAACGCCTCGGAGAGACGCTTTCTCGGCGGCGACGCCCCCATCTACCACGCCCGGGGGTGCGACGAATGCGGCCGATCGGGCTTCAAGGGCCGCACGGGGATATACGAACTGGCGACGCTGGACGAAGGGCTGCGGGAACTGATTCACGACCGTGCCTCGGAGCAGGTCATGACGCAGTACGTCCGCAAAAGCTGCCCCGGTATCGCCGAGGACGGCCGCCACAAGGTGCTTGCCGGCATCACCTCGGTGAACGAAGTCATGCGCGTGAGTCTGGCGGATTGAGCGACTTCGGCGACCGAGCCCCGCATGGCAGCTTTCGAGTATACCGCCCTCGATCCCGGCGGACGACAGCGCAAGGGCGTCATGGAAGGCGACAGCAGCCGCCATGTTCGCCAAGCGCTGCGCGATCGGGGCTTCGCGCCGATGTCCGTGGTGGCGGCGGCAAGCCGCCGCAACGGCGCTGCGACAGGCTCGACGAAACGCCGCTGGCAGCTTCCGTTCCAGCGTCCCATGTCGCCACTGGACCTCGCCCTCCTGACGCGCCAGCTGGCGACTCTCATTGCCGCTGGCCTGCCGGTGGAGGAGTCGTTGCATGCCGTCGCCCAGCAGACCGAGAAGCGTCGCCTGTCGGCGCTCGTCATGGATGTCCGCGCTCGGGTGCTGGAAGGCCACTCCCTGGCTACCGCCCTGGGCGAGTATCCCAACGCCTTCTCCACCATGTACCGCTCCACGGTGGCGGCCGGCGAGCAGTCCGGCTACCTGCACAGCGTACTCAACAACCTCGCCGATCATACCGAGCAGCGTTTCGAGTCCGTACGCGACGTGCAGATGGCGATGTTCTACCCGGTGATGCTATTCGTCGTGTCCGTGCTGATCATCGCCGGGCTGATGGTCTACGTGGTGCCGGGCATCATTGAAGTGTTCGCCGACACCGGCCAGGAACTGCCCCTGCTGACCTCGCTGCTGATCGATTCCAGCGACATCCTGCGCAGCTACGGGTGGCTGCTGGCCATCGCTGTGCTGGCGTTGGTGCTGCTCGGCCGCTGGCTGCTTGCCAAGCCGGATGTGCGTCTGCGCTGGCACCGGCACAAGCTGACGCTGCCACTGATCGGAAAAATGGCACGCGGTACCAACGCCAGCCGCTACGCCAGTACGCTGGCCATCCTGTCGGCCAGCGGCGTACCTCTGGTGGACGCCATGCGAATCGCCACCGAGGTGGTTTCCAATAGCTGGCTGAAACGAAGGCTCGGCGAGGCCCTGCAACGGGTGAGCGAGGGTTCCAGCCTGCATGCAGCGCTGGAATCCGCCGGCCACTTCCCGCCGATGTTTCTGCATATGGCAGCCAGTGGCGAGGCGAGCGGCGAACTGGACACGATGCTTGCCAAGGCAGCCGACTATCAGCAACAGGAGCTGACGCGGCTGGTGACGACGCTGGTACAGCTGCTCCAGCCCTTGATGCTGCTGCTCATGGCCGGCATGGTGCTGACCATCGTGCTGGCCATTCTCGTACCCATACTCGGCATGAATCAACTGGTGACCTGACTTGTCGGAGAATACCGATGAACAACGCTCCATCCAGCCGCAGCCACCGCGGCTTCACGCTGATCGAAATCATGATGGTGGTAGTCATCATCGGCATCTTGGTGGCGGTAATCGTGCCGAATCTGATCGGCGTCGACGACGAAGCCCGCACCCAGGCCGAACGTGCCAACCTGCGCGGAATCGCCCAGGCGCTGCAGCTCTACAAGCTCGACAATCGACACTATCCATCTACCGAGCAGGGCCTGGAAGCGCTGGTGAGCCAGCCCTCCGGCCATCCCGAGGCGAAGAACTGGGGACCGGAGCCGTACTTGCGAAAATCCCCGCTGGACCAGTGGGAGAACGAGTACGTCTACATCAACGATGGCCGTGGCGCCTTTGAGCTCAAATCCCTGGGTGCCGATGGCGGCGAGGGAGGCGAGGGCGTGAACGCGGACATCAGCTTTTCGGATATTTGACCGGAGCTTCGCGTTACGGATACCCCATGCAGGCACTACCCAGCCTTCTTCCGGCCAAGGGCTTCACGCTGCTTGAGTTGATGCTGGTGATGGTCATCGTCGCCGTGCTGGCGGCGGTGGTGGTGCCTGGTTTCAGTGGTGCCGGCTATCGCCGTCAGGTGCAGGCCGAGGCGGAACGCTTGGCGCTGGCGGTGGAAGTGGCGCGTGCCGAGGCCTTGAGGCGCAACGAGATCTGGGGCTTGGCAGTATCTGAAAGCGCCTACTCCTTCAAGCGCTACGATGTCGCGACTGGCGCTTGGGAGGACATCGAGCGGCGGCCGTTCTCGTCCCATAGCGCGGAAGACGGCGTGGTCTTCTCAGCGGTGGCGACCTTCGACAATCGCCTTGCACAAGCGGCCGAGAAGACCCTATACCCGATGCGGGGGAGAGGCTACGATCCCTGGACAGGGGATATCGAGGAGGCTTCTCGGGAAAAGGAGGATGTACCAGCCGTTGCCATCTATCCCAGTGGCGAGATCACGCCCTTTGACGTGGTGGTTTCCGGCGGCGACGACGTGCTGGCCTGGGTGGCCCGATCGGACGGCATCCGGCGCGCTAGGGCGACCCCGGCCAGCGCGGTCGAGGAGCGCAGCGCAGCACTTGCCAAGCTGCTGCAAGCGGTGCGATGAGACGGTACGGCTTCACCCTGCTGGAACTGATGATCGCACTGGCCGTGCTGGCTATCGTGTCTCTGGTCGTCTTCGAGCGCGGCGGCGGTGCCGTGCGCGGCCTGTACGCCATGGAGCAGCGCACCCTGGCCCGCTGGGTGGCCGAGAACGAGGTGGCGAAGATGCACTTGGAACGCATCCGCGAGCCCGCGTCCGCGCCTCTTGGCGCTCGCCGCAACCGAGTGAGCCTGGGCGAGCGCAGTTGGCAAGTGGTGAGGGAGACCCATGCCACCTCGCATCCGTGGCTGCGCCGAGTGCAGGTGAGCGTGTACGTAGTGGAAGAGGGCAGGGAAGTGGGGCCGGTGGACATGCTGACGGTGTTCGTAGGGAACCACTGATGAAGCGGCGCTTCTTGTCCAAGAGGCGAGGTTTCACGCTGCTGGAGATCCTGGTCGCGCTGGCGGTGTTCTCCGTCATCGGCGTTCTGGCGAGCCGCATCCTGTTCGGCATGACCGACGTCGCGGACACCACCGAGACCCGCGGCAACGCGTTGGCCGAGTTGCAACGCGCTTTGTACGTCATCGAACGAGATGTGGAACAGCTGGCGCACCGCTCCGTGCGCGACGCACTCGGCCAGCCAGTGGCTGCTGTTTCCCTGGGCCATGGCAGCCTCATCGAGCTGACTCGCCACGGCTGGCAAAACCCGCTCGCCGAGCCCCGGACCGAGTTGCAGCGGGTGGCGTATATGCATCAGGACGACACTCTGGTACGCGTGTTCTGGCCAGTGCTGGACCGGGCGCCGAACACCGAACCAGTGATCCAGGTGCTGCTGACCAGCGTCTTCGAGGTGGCGTTCGTCGCCAGGGACGACAGCGGTCATGAGTACCGCCACTGGCCGCCGCCGCTGGCGAGCGACGACGAGGCCAAGCGCTATCTCGCTGCTATCGAGCTGCGCCTGGGGCTGGATGCGTTCGGCTGGATCGAACGTCTGTGGCTGGTCGCGCCCCCGGCCGACTTCCTCGAGCAACGCGACTCTGAAGCGTCGCCGGAAAAAATGCCCCAGGAGCGCATGCCGAGGGCATCGTCGTGAGCAGACGCCAGGGCGGCGTGGCGCTGGTGAGCGTACTGCTGGTGGTCGCGGTGGCCATCGCGCTCGCCTACCAGATGGTCAGCCGCCAAGGTCTGAACATAGTGCATAGCCGGCAGATCCTCGATGGTTCCCAGGCTCGCCAGTACGCTCTCGGCGGCGAGCAGTACGCCCGGCAGCTGCTCTACGCCGACTGGGAGGAGGAAAAGACCCGCAACAAGGACACCTTGCTGGAAGAGTGGGCCGGGATTTCGTCTTCCCAAGGCGAGCAAGACGCCCCCCCGCTGGAACACGAGGCTGGCATCGCCATGCCGTTCGAGATCGAGGACGGCACCCTGGAGATCCGCATCGAGGATCTCGGTGCGCGATTCAATCTGAACTCGGTAGCGGGTTCCGGCGGAGCCCAGAATCTCGCCCGCCTCAAGCGGCTGCTGACCCATCTGAACCTCGATCCCAATGCTGCCGATGCTTGGCTGGACTGGATCGACGAGGACCAGAACGTGCAAGGCTTCGGTGCCGAGGACTCGGACTATCTACTACGCGAACCCGCGCGTCGCTCCGCCAACCAGCGTGCCGCCCACGTCTCCGAGTTCCTCGTCGCCGCATCGCTTTCGCTGGAGGAATTCGCGCGGCTGCGCCCTCACCTCGCGACGCTGCCCGTCGCCGAGCTGCGCATCAACGTCAACACCGCTACCGAAGCGTTGCTGGCAACAGTGGCCCCCAACTTTTCGCCCGCCCAGCTCGACTTGCTGATGGCATCCCCGCGCGAGTTCAGCAGTATCGAAGCCGTCATCGCGGACTATGCGGCGCTCGGCGCCAGCGCCAGTGTGCTGGCGGTGGCCAGCGAGTTCTTCCGCGTCCAGGTGCGTGTCCAATTCGGCGAGGCGCGCTCGGAACTCACATCCGCGATCCACCGCGACCCGGCCTCGGGGACGTTGACCCTGCTGTCGCGCAGCTTCGGGGAACCCTTCGATGCCTACCGGCCGCAGAACGCGAGCGAGGATGAAGAGCCTGCCGAAGTCGACCCGGACACTGCCTGGTTCGAAAATCGGAACCATCCACGAGCGGCTGCGATCCTCTCTCGGCATCTCGGCAATGCATCCAGTGCTTCCATTCCTAGGCCGATTATCGTTTAATCGGCATCTTCGCTAAGCGAACACTCGGTGGACACAGAAGAGGCGCACGATAATGAAATGCTGGAACGGTAGCTGTATCTCTGCTTCGGCATTTCGGTTCCCGCAAGGAACCGGAGACGAGCGGGTCAGTCGAATGTCGGGCCATACGGAAGTCGAGCTTCGTCCCAAATGCCACGCTTGTTCCTCCGCTTCGACGGACTGACGAAGCGTACCGACGACGGCTTTGAGGTCGGCGTCGATTGGCTGGTACGCGGCGACGATGGCACCGCCATAGCCGAAGGACATGCGGACGCCTCGCAGCTCGTCGCCGTGATCGAAGGCGAAGCACCGTGGGCGAGGGAACCTGCCCATGTCGTCGTCTTGGTCCCAACCGCTGAAATCCTGGCGCTGAGTTGCCAAGTGCCGGGGCGCAATGTCGCCCAGCTTCGCCGTGCTGCGCCTTACGCGGTGGAGGAGTTCATCACCGAAGACATCGACGCCATGCATGTCGCCTGCGGCGAGTTGGCGCGCAATGAACCGGTGCGAAGCTTGGTCGCGTCGCGAAGGAGCATCGAGGACTGGCGGGCCTGCTTGTCGGCAGCGGCCGTCACTCCGGGCTTCATGACCGCGGACGCCATGGCACTTCCTGCCGGGGCCAATCGGGTGAGCGTTCTCTTTGAAGAGGAAACCGCCCTGGTGCGCACCTCCGAGCAGATCGCCAGCGTCGACGTGCCGAATCTTGCTGCGGTCCTCGAAGGCGTTCGCGGGGAAGATGTCGATCGGCCAGCCATGTTGTGCCAGATCAACGGCACGTTGTCGGAGATCGACCTTAGTCAGTCGGGATTCGCGCCAGCGGAAGTAGAAAACGTCCCGTTGGAAGAATCTCTCCTGAGCTATCTCGCCAATTCGTTCGACGATGCCCAAGCCATCAATATTCTGCAAGGCGACTTCGCGGTCAAACGACGTGGCGACGCATCCTGGATGCGGTGGCGGTCCGTAGCTGCGGGCGCCGGGGTCTGGGGAGTCATCGCGCTGATCTTCCTGGCAGCGGAGGGATTCTGGGCTGCTCATCAAGCCGATGAATTTCGCCAGCAAGCCGCCCAACTATACCGCGACATCTACGACGTCGAGCGCGTACCAGGCAACCCGGCGACACGAATGCGGCTTCGTCTCGGCGAAGCCGCCACGATCAGCCAAGGCTTCCATCGCCTTCTTGCCAACCTCGGCACCGCCCTGCAAGAAATCGGTGGGCGCTACGATCTCCAGAGCTTGTCCTATTCCGAGCGCGGAGGCCTCGGTGCCGACATGATCGTTGCCGACTACGATGCTCTCGATCGGCTGGAAGCGGAACTCGCTCGGCGCGGCTTCGACCTGGAGGTCGTCTCCGCCGAGCAGCACGAAGCGCGTGTGCGCGCGAATCTCCGCATCGCCGATGGCTAGCAAGAGGAGGACGCCGTGCGGGAGTTGATCGCCCATGCTTGGCAAGCGTCGCCGCTGCGTCGCCGCTTGGATGCGCTGGCACCCCGCGAACGGCTGCTGGTGGCGGTCTGCTTGGCGGCCGTCGCATTGGCGCTGCTGTACGCTGCCGCCAGCCCGTTGATCGACTTCCGGCAAGACGCCGTCGCTCGCTATTCGACCGAGCAAGCCGATCTCTCCTGGATGCAGGCGAACCGCAACGCTGCCGAGGCTCGTCTGCACGAGAGCAGCGCGGCACCCCAGGCGAGACTGTCCACCATCAATGCCGTCGCCAAGGAGCTCAACCTGCCGCTGCGCCGCATGCAGCCGGAAGCAGACGGTTTCAGCATACAGCTGGAGGCGCAACCGTTCGACAGGGTGATCCTCTGGACCCGCGCCTTGGAGACTCGCCACGGCATCGAGATCGTCAGCGCAAGCATCGATGTCCATGATCCAGGCGTGGTGAATGCGCGCTTCGATGTTCGCTGAGGGCAGGCCGAACATCCACGGGAGCGGGTAGTGCCTCAGTTCGACTCGTATCGTCACGCTGCCACCAGATGCAGGGCATCGGACGCTGTCGGACGCCATATGCAGCGCCATAGAAGCAGCGCCATAGGAAGTGGAGCAGGGAGGCCGCCCAAAGTGAAACCGAGCCTCTACCGGGGAGCGGTGCGCATAGCGCTTGGCCCCCTGATCTCGTATTCTTGGTGCATGCGATTGCTCGTTATATTGGCGGTGCTGCTGAGTCAGGCAGCCGCCGGCCAAGGCATCCTAGTGCTGCAAACCGACTTCGGCCTGAAGGATCACGCCGTGGCCGCGATGCGTGGCGTTGCCCGGCGAGTGGACCCGAAACTCGTGATCGATGATCTCACTCACGAGATCCCCGCCTTCGATGTCTGGCAGGCGGCCTACCGCTTGCATGCCGTCGTCGAGTACTGGCCGGCGAACACCGTATTCGTATCGGTGGTGGATCCCGGCGTCGGTTCGAAGCGAGAATCCGTCGCCGCACAGCTTGTCGACGGCCAACTGGTGGTGACTCCCAACAACGGCACCTTGACCTTGCTGCAGGATAGTCCTGGCATCACTGGCGTTCGCCGCATCGACGAAGACAAGTACCGACTGCCGGGTTCGGCCGATTCGCACACTTTTCATGGCCGCGATCTCTACGTCCATGTCGGCGCACTGCTGGCCAGCGAACGGCTACGCTTTGAAGATCTTGGCGAAGCCAGGGCGATGGGGGCTGTAGTTCGGCTGGAGTACGAGAACCCGACCTTGGAGCCGGGGAGGGCGGCCGGCGGCATTCCGGTGCTGGATCCGCAGTTCGGCAATGTTTGGACCAACTTGCCGGCCAGCCGCGCCCAACTGGCGATCGGGGACCGTTACGGCGTGGAAATCGTCGCGCCCAACGGCGAAACTCGATTCGCCATGCCCGTGCCGTTCGTGCATACCTTCGCCGAGGTGGCCACCCAGACGCCGTTGCTGTATGTGAACAGCATCGGCAACTTGGCGCTGGCACTCAACCAAGGCAATTTCGTGCGCCGTTTTGGAGTCTCGTCCGGTCCCGGCTGGCAGGTGGTGATCGAGGCATTGGAAGACGAGAGCAGCGCCCCGAGTTCCGAGCCGCAACGTCTCCCCAATAGGTGAACAGTTCCTTGATCCCTGCAATATCTTCGACTTAGCCTCGAATTCAATTCAGAAGCAATGGGCGGTCTAAGTCTAATTGAAAAAGGAAACTGTTGGAGGTCGGAGCTACGAGGATGAGCCCGTGACAGCTTGACAGTGCCCAGTTGTTCGAGATCAAAATCGACGTGTGCGAAATCACCGAAAAGAAGTTGACATCAGGTTCGTAGTACAGTATATGGAGGGGGTGTTCCAACTACCACTATTCGCTGGCAGATGATGTCTTCCCGACTCTGACATCCACCGAGGCTTTATTTGTTGAACATCAGGAGTAAGACATGAACGACTATATCATCATCTACCGTGAATCGGGGATTACGCTGGTCGAGATGCTGCTGGTAATAACCGCCGCGGCACTTCTCGCCGTGGCGGCGGCCTTTGGCTACCAGACCGCCGTCGACATGATCGACGAGCGGGACTTCTTGAGGCAGATACAGACCATGGCCGCCGCGGGGGAACGGGCGAAGAGGGTGGAGAAGCGAGGATCGGTGCTCTCCTGGGAGGCGTACATCCGAGGTTCCGAGATCGTCTGCAAGGGCAAGTGCGACACGGCCTACGGAAAGAGTACCCTGACCCTGGGCCAGAACGCCCGCGGGTACTGGGCCGACCTGCGAAGCGAGGAGATCGGGGACGTGCAGATGTCTCAGATCGCCCACAGCATCGATGCGCTGGGTGGAATATCGGCGGTCCTGCAAGACGGGGAGCCGCCGAGCATGCGGGTGAAGTTCTGGGAGGAATCAACAAACCTAAAGACGGTGTTGGAAGAAGAGTGATAGGGGACACGCGCTATTTGGTCCTGCGCGTCGAGCGCGGTAACCCGATGGCCACGCACCCCCAGATTCCGGTACGCGATCCGGCTGCTCTGCGAGGCCGGCTACTCCACCGAACAAGAGTGGTGGGTGGGAGAAGGAGACATGCCATCACCGACAACCAGGAAATTGGCCCTCGGCGGCACGATCTGCGAAGCTGAACGACGGTGTACTTGATGCCGGACATTACGGCTCGAGTCCGAACTGGCCAATCTAAGTTAGGTTGCTAGACCGTGTGCATCGCAAGGCATGCAAGCGGCAACCACTGCAGGCATATCGGCGAAGCAGACGCCCGTGCGATAAAGACGCACATCGCCCCTGCCGCAGAAGCAAGGCCTCCGGCCAGCATCAATTCCCGGCAACGGTCTGACCGGCGAGATTCGCGGAGAAAGACCTTAGCTACCTCCGCTCCGCTTTCACCCGCCAGCATCGAACTGGGCCTTCACTTTTTTAACATAATATACATTATGCGCATTTTCTGATGAATAGCTGCCGGAGAATGGGTCCACTGCTAGAGACGCTAGGCCACCGAGGCTTGCTCCGTTGCCGCGCCGGCGCCGGAATGCGCCACCATGCGCGAGATTTTCCAGCCCCCGGCGAGCATCGTCTCCGTTGTCGATGCGCCCCGGGTAGTCAGTTCGCAGGCCAGACCGAGTCTGCTGCTGTGTTCCGTGACGCGCCTTTCTAGGCCGGCGGACCTGGCGACGGCTGCCAGCCTTCTGCCGATGGACGCGCTATTCAATCCGCCGAAAACCATGTCGGCCTTCATCGCCACCTTGGGCTTCGCGAGGCACCGTCAATGCCTCGGCGCTGTCGCTTTTCCCCAAGCGGCCGCCTCGCTGCGCCGCAGGCCCTCTTGGAACAGGATGCCGGCGATGGCAGCATCCGCCAGACCGCGGCATTTGGCCGCAGCTTGGCTTTCCATGCCTTGCCCTCGCTTGCGCGGCAAATGAGCGATCGCCTCGATCGCCGCCACATCGTCCGCCGTCAAGGTGCAGGCTTGGCCATTGCCCCGTTTCCCCCTGCCATTGCGCTTGAACCTTTTGAGCGCTGTGGTAGCGAGTACGCCGACGAGCGGCCTAGATAGTCGGTCAAGCTGGTGTCGTTCTAAACGCGACTGGCAAGCCAGCGATGAAGGCTGCGAAGCGCCGAACGGTAGGCGTTCAGCGTATTGAGGGACTTGGAATCGCGAATGAGTTGGGCCGTGTCGCCGCTGACGGCGGGGATGATGTCAAGTATCAAGGCGGCCCTCCCTACGCGAACCACTTGAGCGCCGCGAACAGCAGCGTCGCGGTGGCGACCTGAGCGGCGACGATGCGCATCGTCAGCACGGCCTTGACCGCGGCGAGGTCCGCCCTGAGTGCGGCGAGGTCGCCCTTGAGCGCCTTCTCGCTCGCGGCGAGGTCCGCCCTGAGCGCGGCGAGGTCGCCCTTGAGCGCCTTCTCGCTCGCGGCGAGGTCGCCCCGGGTGGCGGCGTCGGCGTCGCTTTCGGCGACGGTCTCCACGATGGCGCGGGCGGCTTCGGCGGCGAGGCCGGCGTCAATGAGCCGGCGGGTGGCCGCCGCGGTATCGATGGCGTAGGCCATTGGCGTTCTCCCTGTCTCAAATTATCGATGATGATTACAGCGCTTGGGGCCGTTGTCCATTTATCCTGTTCTCGGCATATGGGGCAGCTGAACTTGCTCGATCCAGTCATTGATCGCACTGGTGCCGGTCCGTCTATCCGAGCAGCTTGACGAGACTCGCCTCGAGCTGGCCTTCGCCTAGATCCATGAGATCGGCGACGGCGTAGGAGAACTGCTGGCAGGCGACGATGTTGGCGGCCATGCGGACGAGCTTCTGCAAGGTCAGCGGGTAGCTGGCGACAGGACGGTCGAAGACCACGCGATCCTCCGCGTAGGCCAAGGCCCGCTCGAAGGCGGCGCGCATCAGGCCGCAGGCGCGAGCAGCGGTCTGCAAGCGACCGCCGGCGAAGCCGCGCATGGTGTAGTAGAAGCCCCTGTCCAGCTCGGCTTCCTCGCCTACCAGAGCGCTGCGCGGCAGGAAGAAGTCGTGTAGTCCTTGTCTCGGCGCTCCCCGAAGATGCTCCCGAACGGGTCGTAGCTCGGCACCGGCGGCGCGGCGTAGCACACGACGCTTCCCGCCGTGCCTGCCGCCTAACGTTTTCGGCTTGCGGAGGCGTTTTTTTTCACAGGTAGGCCATCATGTCCGCGTTCAATTCGCCACTAACTAGCAAGGTGTTAACTCTATTCCACCGTGTCCAACCAACGGTCGAATAGAGATTTTGATTTTGGTCCAAGATTTCCAATCAACTCAGGATATTCATAGAAATCAACGTTCTCCAGTATCTCAGCAACGAACAAATTCTCAATTCCTATATTCGACAGCGAATTCAACTGTTGAATTATATAAAAAAGGCATCTATGGTATCTTCAGAGACATCCATACTATACATCCGAGATATACATGGAAATGTGATTCACAGACTATACCAGGACTCTTTCTATCTTCTTCGTCAAGTCGAAGATATTCCTCCTAATTAGAAATCCCTTTTATCTTATCTACGAATAGCTCAGGAAGCTTATTGACAGGATCTTCTACTATGATGAAATTTTGTGTTGTGGCGTAGTGCCTCCTAATCACTCGCGGGGCATCCAACCGAGGATCCTGCGCATTATGAATGCAATATCACTCGCGGGGCATCTAGAAGCCTCTAGCTCCCCTTCGTAGCCCGGCTGACAACTTTCGTACCGGTCTTCTGCGCCGCCTTCCCACCCGGGGCGACGCCCGCGACGATCCCACCGCGGCGAGACCACGATGGACCAGCTCGCCGGCGATGTAGTCGTGCCCCGTGACCACCTCGACCACGGACTGGATCGAACCGACCACGGGAACGGCACCCGCGCCGATTGATGCCAATTCTCCGCCGGAGAACATCGGCTGGTCCGCCGGCTCCCCGCCCTCGTCCGGCATCCGCACCTCGTGCGCGGTCGCGTGGAACACGGGGACGCGGAAGATGTGCTGGCGGGCGTACGGCGCGAAGAAGCCGCCCCGCCCGCCGCCCATGTCGCTCCGCGAACTGGGCACGTGGATGGAGCCGTACACCCGGATGCGCGCGGTGGCCATGCGGACGTGCAACCTCGCCAGCCGCGCCGTCGCCGTCGAGAAGCCGCCGCCCCCGCCGCCGTCCAGGCACATCACCCCGCCCACGTTGCAGCCCGGCCCCGCCCGGAACAGGCCGGTCGGATCCACGTAGCTCGTCGGGGCGTTGCCGACATAGGCGTACAGGTTCCAGTTCCGGCTGTCGGTCGCGTCGGCCACGATCGGGTCTGGACTCAGGTAGCGCCCCAGCCGCGGATCGTAGAGGCGGCCGTTCATGTGGACGAAGCCCGTCCGATCCAGATGCTCGTGGCCGGCGTAGCCCCGCGTCGCGCGCATGTCCCGGGCGTCCGCCAGGGCCTCCACGTCGTCCGCGCCCAGCTGCGCCGTCCAGCCCCGGTCGCGGCGCTCCCCGAACGGGTCGTAGCCCAGCGCCAGCAGCTCGGCGCCGGCGGCGTCCGTCGCCGACTCCACCGAACCCAGATGGTCCCGGTGCAGATGCTCGAACGACGACGACCGGCCGGCGGCCGACGTCGTGCGCACGTGCAGCACGACGTCGCTGATCCGCGTCTTCTCCACCGACCGGTATTTCGCGTCGCCGGCGCGCGCCACTTCCTCGTAGGCCCCGACATAGTGGGCGCGCTCCGTTCGCAGCGCCCCGTCCGCGTCCCGCCACGCGCTCTTCCGGTAGTAGCGGTCGCCGTCCGGGCCGTAGCGGAACTCGTCGCGGGCCGTCGGCGACGCGTCCCTGGCGCTGCTCCCCGCCGTCACCCGCGTCGGCAGCCCCCGGGCGTCCCAGGCGATGAACCGGTCGTCGTCGCCGGCTGCGGCGTAGCGCACGACGTGGCCGCTGGCATCGTAGCCGAACATCTGCCGCACGCCGCCCACAGTGGCTTCCGTCAGACGCCTCCGGCCGGCGCGGCCGTTCTCGTACCGATAGGCCGTCACGTCCGCGTCCGAGGGGACGTCGCTCGTCTTGCGCGTCAGATGGCCGCGCCGGTCGTAGCCGAAGTCCAGCGTCCGGCTCGGCGAGGCGCTTCCGGACAGATACGTCCGCGCACTCGTCAGCCGGTCCAGATAGTCGTAGCCGAAGGTCTCCACGCGCTGCCCCCGTTGCAGGCGGCCGCTCCCCGCCGCGCCCGCCCGCCGGCCTTCCAGCAGGCCGTCGCTGCGCCAAGCGTAGCGGTTGGCCTGCAGCGTCTTCCTCCCCAGCGCCGTGTCGATGGCCGTCGGCCGCCCGCTGGCGGCGTCGAAATCGCGCACCGTGCGCACACCATTGCCGTAGACTTCCCGGGTGACGTTGCCGTAGGCGTCCATGGCGTCGTAGGCCACCAGTGCTTTGGCATTGGCCCGATCCAGCACCTCGGACAGGTAGCCCCGGCGGTTGTAGACGTATTCCACCGTCAGCCCCGACGGGTACGCCACCGTCTCCGGGCGCCCCTGGGCATCGTAGCCGTATCGGTGCGTCCAGGTCCGGCTCGTCCCGTCGATGCGGGTGCGCGTGGTCTTCGTACTCAGCCGGGCGTCCATATTGTAGGCGTAGGTTTCCGTGAATGCCGTGCCGCCGTAGCTGCGGCTGGCGAGCCGTCCCCTGCCGTTCCTCGGATCGTATGCCCACCGCGCCACGGTGCCGTCCGCGTCGGTCCGCTTCGTGCGGCGCCCCAGCTTGTCGTACTCGTAGCTCGTCGTGCCCCGGGGGGTCCGTTCGTTGCCGCAACTCTCCCAGTGTCGTGTAGGCGAACATCGTCGTTCCTGCGTCCGGGTTCGTCACCCACGTTCTATTTCCCGCGGCGTCGTAGCGGAAGGCCGTGGCGTAGTCGCCGTCCACCACCACCTGCGTCGGCAGGCCCGAGCCGTCGTAGGCGTAGCTCGTGCCAACCCGCTGCCGCGAATTCCCATGCGCGCCGTCCACGCTCTGCACCAGTTCGCCGAGCACGTTGTGCCACTCCTCCCGCTTCCGCGTCGTCGAGCTGCCGGTCCTGCGCACCGTCTCGGTGGTCGTGGTCTTCACGCGATGCGACCTCGCATCCGCGGCGTAGGCGATGGACGTGCGGCCGCCGTCCGGGCGCGTCTCGGATGCCAGCCTGCCGCGCCCATCGTAGCGGTACGCCGTGTAGTGCGCGGTCTCGGAATCGAGGTGCGGCTGGCTCTCGCAGGCCACCAGCCCGCGGTCGTTGTAGAACACGTCCTGGCGTCTTTCATCGGAACCATCGAAGGACTGCACGTCGGTGCGGATCACCCGCCCCAGCGCGTCGTAGTAGCGCACCGTCCGCGGCGCGGTCGGCGAAGTGGTCGTCGATTTCATCGCCGGCGTCACGGACACCGTGCCGCCGCCGCCCCCGCAGGACGACCGGCGCACGCTCACCGCCGCGCAGGCAGCGCATTGGGCGTAGGTGGTCGATTCCGTCACGCCGTCCCATGCCTGCGTCCGTTCGACTTCGCGCCCGAAGCCGTCGTAGCCGATCCGCGTCACCCGTCCATTCGCATCCGTCAGCGACGTCGGCAGGCCAAGCCGCACGTCCCAGGCCGCTCTCCGGACATGGCCCGCGGCATTGGTCCACCGGGTAGGATGGCGCTCTCCCGCGGAACCGAAGCCCGATGCCGTCGAGCGCCGCGCCGCGACGTTGCCGCCCGAAACAAGCGTTCGCTCCATGTTGCCGCGGGCGTCGTAGTCGTATTCCGACACCAGCCGAAGGCTGCTGTCGGAGGAGAACCGCGTTACCGCGTCCACGGCATTGGTATCGCCGTATGCGGTCATGGTGGCGGATTGGGTCCGCGACAGCGTGCTTGATCCTTGGTAGTGCTTCGCCGCAACCTGGTTCACGAAGCCGATCAGCCACTGGTTGGCGGTGCGGTTGGCGAAGCGAATCGTGTATTCCGTTTTCCGCTGCACATCGCCCAGCGCATAGTCCGCCACCGCGCCCCAGGGTGTTCCGCCGCCCCTCGACGACACGGCATGTCCCGTGCGCACGGTTCGCACCAGCTTCGTGAGTTGGCCGCGGGAGAGGGTCGGCGTGTCCGTGATCTGTCGCGCACCCAACTGCCTGCCGCCTTCGTAGATCAGCTCCGTGGTCTTCGGGGCATACGGCAGGTAGGTCTTCTCGGCGCCGTGAGACAAGTCCTTCTTGGCATAGGACACGAACCGCTTCGACAGCGCTTGCGCTCCCGGCGAACCGTAGGCCCGATCGTACTGCGCCATCGCGCTTGCCTGTCCGTAGTAGGGGAAGTCCAGGCGGTATTGCGCATAGGTGACGATGCCCGATGCCGTGTCCGTCTCCCGCGTCGCGTAGAAGCCCAGGAATCCCCAGCCCCGCGCGCTCTCCCAGCCGCGGCCCTGGTAGGCGTACCGCGTCCGGTGCCAGCCGCCGATGCCGTTGCTGCGCGCAATCTCCGTCACCACCGGTTTGACATTGCCCGATGCGGTGCCGGACAGCGCTTGCGCATCCGCCGGCGGCTTGCCCCCGCCGAACGGGCTCGACCTCGCAGAGAACAGAAACGCATGCGTTCCGTTCGTCGTCAGGATGTCGTGGCTGAACGACGTGATCTTCCCCAGCGGATCCGTGATCTCGTTCACGCACGTTTGCAGATGCGGCAGCGTCGCGTCCGGGTTCTCCCAGCCCACCGTCAGCGGCGGGAGGCAGTCCTCGTCCCCCGATGACCGATAGCCGCACAGCTGCAGGCGCTTCAGGCGCCGCCAGCCCTGGGCGGTCTTCTCGCTCTCCAGTCGGTACTCGCGCACCTTTTCGCCGTCGAGCAGAACCCGCAGCCGGTGCAGGCGCAGCCATTGCGACTGGTTCGCGCCGCCGACGGGTACGGTCGCCAAGTCGCTGCGGCCGGCGTACTCGAACAGCATCTCGGCGTCCTCGTCGTCGCCGTAGACGATCCGCTTGGGGTGCCGTGCGCCGGCCGCTTCGTCCTCGTGGTACTCGTGGCGCATCTCGTTGCCGAAAGCGTCCGTCTCCTTGCCGATCGACCATAGGAACGGTACCGAGAACTGTCTCGTCTGCCTGTTCCCGCGCGTCGTCAGCGTCAGGAATCGCAGGCTGCTTTCGTGCGTTCTGCCGTATTCGCGCACCGTGCCGTCCGGCAGCCGCGCCTCGAACCACGGCGCCTCGCCGGCGGCATCGCCTGGCTTGACGACGATCTTGGCGAAACTCTCCCGCAACGTTCGGTACTCCGCGCCCGGGTGCAGGTGGGTTCCGTCGATCAGCACCAGGGGTTCGCCATCCAGGCACAGGCCGTCCGTGTCGTTGAGGCTGATGCCGCGATTGCCGCGCTGGTGCCTGACGCAGCGCCGGATCGTCGAGAAGCCGCTCAGCCGCCAGCCGTAGCCCAGGATGCCGCCCGGCAGTTCCCGGGCCACCCGCTGCCGCTCCCGACCGTCGCTGTAGTCGAACGACAGCGCAGGCTGCAAGCCGTTCACCCCCGGAACCGGCGCGACCGGTACGTTGACGTAGCCGTCGCCGCCCTTCGTCACGCCGGTCTCGTAGGACATGCCGCCCGCCTCCGTTTGGGCGCTGATCGGCGACTCCGGCCGGTACCGAACCTGCACGGCAAGGTCGGGATAAGGAGTGTCGCAGCGCTTGGTGTCGCGCGGTATCCGCCCGGTTCGGCAAGCCTGGAGCCTGTACGTGTAGGAGCCTTCGGCTTTGCCGCTGGCTTGGTATTGGAAGTCAATGCCGGTGTAGACGGTCTTGAAGCTCGCGCCGTCCGCGGATTCGGACAGCCTGAAGTAATGGTCGTAGGAGAAGCTGGGCGGCAGCCATCTCGCCGCGTAGCTGCCGGTGGCGCTGGGGTTCGGATCCGCCGTCAACGCACGCTGGCTCGCGGTACCACTGTCGCCATTGGCGTACGGCGACATGGCAATGGCCTGAACTTCTTGGGCCAAGCCCAATGCGCCGAGGATGAAAGTCGTATCGACATCTTCCTTGTTTTCTGCTACACCCATCCCGGGCGGTAGCAAGCCCTCCAATCCTTGAGAACGGCTCCACGATAAGACTCCCAAGCGCCACAGGTCAAGGGATTGTCCGAGCTCGAGACGTTTCGGACATCCAGGCAGCCCCGGTAGGGTGGAGAAGCATTCGTTAAGGCCAAACCACCATCCAATGTACGGTACTCCCCCCAATCGAAGGGACGCGACAATGAACACATCCGCAACCAGTCAGGAAGCCGTGGACGCCATCGTTCGCAACGCGACACCTCCCCAGGGGTGCTGGAGCGACAGCGACTATCTGTGGCTAGTCGACCACTTGACGCGGCTCCTAGAAATCACCGACGGCCACATCGAGGAACTGCCCATGCCAACCCGAACGCACCAACTCGTGCTCTGGTTCCTCACCTGCGTCTCCAAGCGCTTCGTGGAACCCCAGGGCGGCATCGTGCTGTTCGCCCCGTTTCCCCTGCGCGTCGCGCAGAAAAGTACCGCGAGCCGGACCTGCTAATGCTTCTCGACGCCACCGACGCCCGCAATGCAGACGCCTATTGGACCAGCGCCGATCTCGTCCTCGAAATCGCCAGCCCCGACGATCCCAGTCGCGACTACGTCGTCAAGCGTACCGACTACGCCGAAGCCGGCATACCCGAATACTGGATCATCGACCCGCGTCCTCGTGCCCAGACAGCCACCGTGCTCACGCTCCGAGACGACAGCTACATCGAACACGGCTCATACACCCGCGGCGACATCGCCACATCCGCGCTCTTGGACGGCTTCCGCGTCGACGTCGAATCCGTCTTCGAGTCCGTCCGTTCGTCCGGCGACAGCCGCCCCGGACCGGACTAGGCGACGCGCTCACGCCCGTTCGACCAGCACTCGCCGCCCCTGCTTAGCGGCACGACAAGCCCGGATAGACGGGCTCGATTCTCGGCTGAACCGGAGCCTGCCCTCCGAGGCGCTCTGAGATCCTCTTTGAGCGCTATTTGGCCACCTACGCGGTGGGAGGAGGCACGACAAACCATAACCACCACTATCCGTGTCTCCCCCGGGTGGGGGCGAGGCCCCAGCGCCTATTCGCGGACTACGCCATTTCCGTCTCCGTCGCCCACGAACCGATGATATGCTGGATGGCGTCGTCGCGCAGGCGCGACGCCGTGCCTGCATGCGATCCGGCCGTTGCTGTCGCCGTAGAGTGTCGGCTCGTCTCTACAGGACACCGCCATCGCGGTCGAAGCACAGCCGGCCAGGGCGCGTTCGTCCGCCTCGCGCTCGTCAATGGTCGGTCCGCATAGGTCCGCATATCTGTCGCGCCGTGATCGCCCGTTCGGCGAAACAGCAGGCGTTGGCGTCGGGCATCCACACTGCATGTTCCGCATGCGCGGCATTGGGGAAATCTCCTTGGGTATGAGATATGAAAGGGTTGAAAAGCTTGGTGCGGCAACCGATGGGCCGCGACCCATCCTCGGGCTGCTTGCGATCAGCCGGCAGTCCGCACCTCCTCGCCTCCATGGAGCGAACCATCGCGCTTTATCCGCAGCGTGGCCTCCGCGCCGTAGCTGGGGCTATCCGAGCAGTGCCTTGCCCACCACCTTCAGCGCCAGCGTCTCCTCGGCGCCTTCGAAGATCGACAGCACCCGGGCGTCGACGAAGTGGCGGCTGGCATCGGTTTCCTCGGCGTAGCCCATGCCGCCGTGGATCTGCATCGCCTCCCGGCTGACCCATTCCGCGGCCTTGCAGGCCAGCAGCTTGACGAGACTCGCCTCGAGCTGGCCTTCGCCTCGATCCATGAGCCCGGCGACGGCGTAGGAGAACTGCTGGCAGGCGACGATGTTGGCGGCCATGCGGACGAGCTTCTGCAAGGTCAGCGGGTAGCTGGCGACAGGACGGTCGAAGACCACGCGATCCTCCGCGTAGGCCAAGGCCCGCTCGAAGGCGGCGCGCATCAGGCCGCAGGCGCGAGCAGCGGTCTGCAAGCGACCGCCGGCGAAGCCGCGCATGGTGTAGTAGAAGCCCTTGCCCTGTCCGGCATCCACGCCTACCAAGGCGCCGCGCGGCAGGAAGAAGTCGTCAAAGAACAGCTCGAAGGAATGCATGCCGCGATAGCCGATGGTGGGGATGGCGCGGCCGGTCAGGCGTCCTCCGCGGGGATTGTCGTAGACGAAGGCACGACCGTCGCAGCTCGGCTTCTCCACCACGAACAGCGACAGCCCACGGTGCGGCGGCGCGGCTTGCGGATTCGTCCGCGCCAGCACCAGCAGGACGCCGGCCTTGCCGGCGAAGGTACACCACGTCTTGCTGCCGCGCAGCAGCCACCCTGGCTGGCCGTCGCCAGCGGCCGGCGCTGCCCGCAGCGCCACGGCGCCGACATCGGAGCCAGTGCCGGGTTCCGTCACCGAGATGGCGACCAGCGGATCGCCAGCGGCGATGCCGGGCAGCCAGCGGGCCTTCTGCTCCTCGGTGCCGCCTTCGAGCACGGCGCGAGCCATGATCTCCGGGCGCGTGATGAGGCTGCCGGCGGCGCCCAGCGAGCCTCGGGACAATTCCTCGGTGACCACCACCATGCCCAGGCTGTCTTCGCAATCGTCGGGCTTCAGACCGCCGTAGCGCACCGGCACGGATAGACCGAAGCAGCCGAGTTCCCGCAGGCCGTCGATGAGGGCATCGGGAATCATGGCGTCGCGGCGATGGATGTCGCCAGCCACCGGCATGACGCGGTCTTCGGCGAACTGGCGGAAGGTGGCGCGCATCAGCGCCTTCTCGTCGTCCAGATGATCCACCGCCAGACGACCCTGGCGCTGCCGCACTTGCTCGCCGACTTGCGCGATGGTCGCTGGCGCTTGGCAGTCGTCCAGGAACGCGGCCCCATGCCGCCCGGCGAAGTCCGCCGCCGCTAGGCCGTATGTCGAAGGCCGCGCCTGCAGGCGGGCATGCAGATTGGCAACGGCCTCGGCGCAGAAGGCGCGCACCAAGGCTTGCTTGAACCGCGCCTCGGCTGCGGGCGCGGGCTGGACGGCGTAGTCGAGCGCAACCCGCGCGGCATGGATTTCCGCCGACGAGAAGGCGAGGTCGTAGACCTCCATCTGCACGTCGTCTACATCGCGGCCGGCGAGATGCTCCCGCGCCTGCTCGAACAGCGCTGCCGCCTCGTCGATTGCCTGGCGTGCCGAGTCCATGGGCGGCGAAGTCTACTCCATTGCGACGATCTCTCGGCCCGATGGCAAACTCGGCAGGCGCGTTAGTTCGGATCCATGCCGTCATACGGTGGCATGCCTAGCGGCGCGGCCTGTCCAATTGCAAGCTGACGCACCGCCCAAACTCGCGATTCGGCGAAATACAATACTGCTTTCGTCAAGGATATCGGAGCACGGTATGACCATCCTGGAAGGCATCCGGGTGCTGGATTTCGGGCGCTACATCGCCGGGCCGTTCTGCGGCGCCCTGCTCGGCGACTTAGGCGCGGACGTGATCCGCGTCGAGAAGGTGGCCGGCAGCGAGGACCGCTACACCGCGCCGGTGACCGCCGACGGCCAAGGCAGCGGCTATCTGGCGCTGAACCGCAACAAGCGCGGCCTGACGTTGAATCCGCGCAGGCCCGAAGGCCAGGACATCCTGCGCCGACTGGTGGCCAGCGCGGATGTCGTCATCGCCAACCTGCCTCCAGATACGCTCGCATCCATGGGCCTCGACTACGCCAGCCTGACGGCGATCAAGCCGGACATCATCCTCGCCACCAGCACGGCGTTCGGTTCCGGCGGCCCCTATGGCACGCGAGTCGGCTTCGACGGCGTCGCCCAGGCCATGTCCGGCAACATGCATCTCACCGGCTACCCGGACGAGCCGATGAAGAACTACTTTCCCTATGTGGACTACACCACCGCCTCGCTGAACGCCATGGCGACGCTGGCCGCGCTCGTGCATCGCATGCGCACCGGCGCCGGCCAGCACGTCGAGAGCTGTCTGCTGGCGTCGGCACTGACCATCGCCAACGGCACCCTGATCGAGCAAGCGATGCTGGACAACAACCGCGTCGGCACCGGCAATCGCGGCCAGACCTCTGCGCCGTCGGACGCTTTCCGCACCCGGGATGGCTGGATTCTGGTGCAAGTGGTGGGCAACCCGCTGTTCGAGCGCTGGGCGAAGCTCATGGACGAGCCGCATTGGCTCGCCGATCCCCGTTACGCCACAGACGAAGCCCGGGGCGACCGCGGCATCGACATCAGCGAGCGGATGAGCGCCTGGACCGCCCAGCGAACCACGGCCGAGGCGCTGGCGGAACTGGCCGCCGCCCGCATCCCCTGCGGCGAGGTGCTGACGCCGGCCGAGACGCTCGTCAACGAGCAGGTGGTGGAGCGCGAATTCCTGATGCCCACGGACTATCCAGGCCTGCCCCGCCCTGCCCCGGTGGGCCGCATGCCGGTGGACTTCTCCAAGGTGGAAACCGGCATCCGCCGCCGAGCCCCCACCCTGGGGGAGCATACGGACGATATCCTGCGCGAGCTCGGCTACGATGCTGCGGCCATCGAAGAACTGCGTACCAAGCGCGTCGTTTGAGCACTCGGCGGATGCTGCTCGCCAAGAGCGTCGCATCAGACTTGGCGGCGCTGTGGAAAACTTCGGGGATAAGAATTGTCATACCGTGTTCATACAAGTTTCCTGCCAGTACATAGAAACCACCTTAACTACATAAATTCGTTATAAAACAATAGTTTAAAGAATAAATATTAAGTAAAGGTTCTGTTTTTAGACCTAACTACAGCAGCCGACGAGCATGCTGCCGCGTGTGAACAAACTGCGGCAGTGGTCAGGGAACCACTAGCAGCCGATCCACTACTTGGTCGACGTTGGGCACCTCGGTGGCGATCTGCAAAGCGCGCCGGCGTTCTACTTGCGAGCGGATGTTCCCGCTCAGCTCCACCACGCCCTGGTTGACCGAGACATCGATGCGCAGCCCGCGCACATCAGGATCCCGCATCAACCGGGTTTTCACCAAGGTGTGGATGGTCACGTCGTCGGCCACCTCGCCAATGGTGCGCGTCTGGGAGTCGCCAAGGTAGTTCTGGCAACCGCCGAGCGCCAGAGCGAGAACCAGCGCTGCCGGAGGAATATGCTTCATGGGTGTACGCTGCCAAAGTTTCGATGCAGGGCGAAGAGTGCTGTAATGGGGATTTTAGCGAGAGAGAAGACGAATGGGCGACATGCCTGAGATCGAAGTGGTGGCAACCGGGCTGGAGTTTCCCGAAGGACCCATTGCCATGGGCGACGGTTCCGTCCTGCTGGTGGAGATCGCCCGCGGCACGCTGTCCCGGGTGGCGGCGGACGGCAGAGTCGAGGTGGTGGCGAAAACCGGGGGCGGCCCCAATGGTGCCGCCATCGGCCCGGACGGCAAGTGCTACATCTGCAACAACGGCGGCTTCGAGTGGGTGGAACGGCGTGGACGCATCTACCCCGGCGACCAGGCCGCCGACTATCGAGGCGGACGCATCGAGCGCGTGGATCTGGATACCGGCGCTGTCGAAGTGCTCTACGAGGAGGCGGACGGCATCCCGTTGCGCGGCCCCAACGACCTGGTCTTCGATGCCGACGGCGGCTTCTGGTTCACCGACCACGGCAAGACCCGGCCCCGGCAGCGGGATCGAACCGGCGTCTTCTATGCCAAGGCCGACGGCTCCCTCATCGAGGAAGCGATCTTTCCGCTCGAAGCGCCCAACGGCATCGGTCTGGCGCCGGACGAGGACGAGCTCTATGTGGCCGAAACCCCCACCGGCCGGCTGTGGGCGTTTCCCCTGGCCGGCCCCGGCCAGCTGGCCGGCGAACGCGCCGACCGGCCCGACGGCGGCCGCCTGGTGCGCGGTCGCCAAGGCTACTTCCTGTTCGACTCCCTGGCGCTGGATGCCAAGGGCAACGTCTGCATCGCCACCATCATCGACGGCGGCATCACCGTATTGTCTCCCCTGGGCGGCGAACCCGGCTTCGTGCCCATGCCGGACCGGCTCACCACCAACATCTGCTTCGGCGGCGAAAATCTGCAGACCGCCTACATCACCCTGTCGTCCACCGGCCAGCTGGTGTCCCTGCCTTGGGAGACGCCTGGGCTGCCTCTCAACTTTCTCGACAACTTTCTCGACAAGTAGCACCGTGCCAAGGATCCTGATCGCGGGCATCGCGCTCTGTACGGCGTTCGCCGTCGGTGCCGAACACCTGCATGTGGTGATCCCCGCCGGCCCGGGCGGCGGTCTGGACGGCACGGCGCGGGAGGCCGGGCGCGTTCTGGTCGAACAGGATCTGGTGGAGCAGGTGTCGTTCGAGAACGTCTCCGGCGGCGGCGGTGGACGCGCCATGGCCCATTTCCTGCAGAACGCGGGACGTTTCGAGTCTCCGCTGCTGGTCAACTCGACGCCGCTGCTGATACGCAGCCTGCAAGGGTTGTTCCCCTTCAGCTTCCGCGACCTGACGCCGGTAGCGGCGCTGGTAGCGGACTACGGCGTATTCGTGGTGCGAGGGGGCGACGTGCTGGCGAACTGGCCGGCGGTGCTGGACAGGCTCCGCGAGCAGCCTGGTGCCGTTATCGTGGGCGGCGGTTCGGTGCGCGGCAGCCTGGACCACATCGTGCTGGCGCTGGCACTGGAAGCAGCCGGGCTGAACCCTCGTCAGGTGCGCTATCTGCCCTACGATGGCGGCGGCAAGGCCATGCTGGCACTGCTTGGCGGCGAGGTGGACCTGCTGTCCACCGGCCTCGGCGAGACCGTGGCGTTCATCCAAGCGGGACAGGTGCGTGCGCTGGCCGTCACCGCGGCGAAGCGCGTCGCCGCCGTCGCCGAGACGCCCACGTTCACGGAACTCGGCTATCCCTTGGTGTTCGCCAACTGGCGCGGCCTGTTCGGACCGCCGGCCATGACGGCGGCGGATCGGCAACGCACTGTCGAACAGCTGCGTTCGATGAAGGAATCCGCCCCTTGGCAAGCCGCGCTGAAGCGGCGCGGCTGGGATTCCCTGGACGCTGATGGCGACGAGTTCACGAACTTTCTGGCGTCCCAGGAAGCCCAGCTGGCCGGCACCATGGAGAATCTCGGCTTCGTGCAGGCGCGACGGCAATGACCCGGAGACTGGTGCCGCTGGCGCTGATGGCGTTCGCAGTCGCCTACCTGTGGCAGGCGCTCGCCATCCCTCTCGATTCCTGGTCCGCAGCCGAGACCATCAACGCCCGCAGCCTGCCGACGATCTACGGCATCGGGCTGCTGGTTCTGGCGCTGGTGTCCGCCATCCGCCCTCCCCCGCGATCGCTGCCGGAAGTTTCCGGCTCGCGTCGCCGCTGGCTGTCTTTGGCAGCCCACTGCGCGGCGATTGCCGGGTTCGGTGTGCTGATTCCCTTGGCCGGACTGTGGATCGCCGTCGCCGCTCTGCTTCTGGCCACCTTGGTCATCGCTGGAGAACGCCGGCCGACGGTGCTTGTTCTTGCCCCTTTGGGCACGGCGGCGACGGCCTGGCTGCTCATCGCCGTGATCCTGGACGTCTACATCGATCCTGGCCGCTGGTTGTCCTGAGACCATGTGGGAAGGCATCGTCACGGGCCTCGCCACTGCTCTGGATCCGGCCAATCTGGCCTGGGTGTTCGCCGGCTGCTTGGCTGGCACGTTCATCGGGATGATGCCAGGTCTTGGCCCGATCACCGCCATCGCGCTGATGATTCCGGTGAGCTACTCCCTGGATCCGGCGACTGGCCTTATTATGATGGCCGGCGTCTACTACGGCGCGGTATTCGGTGGCTCCACTTCGTCCATCCTCATCAACGCGCCGGGGGTGGCGTCCACCGTGGCGACCTCCTTCGACGGCTATCCCATGGCCCGCCGCGGACAAGCCGGCCGGGCGTTGGCGCTGGCGGCCTATGCCTCCTTCGCCGGCGGTACGTTCGGTGCCGTGGCGCTGCTGCTGTTCGCCTCCGCCCTGGCCGTGCTGGCGACCAAGTTCCAGTCGCCGGAATACACCCTGATCCTGATCTTCGCCCTGTCGAGCATCGCCGCCTTCGCCGAACGCGGCCAAGTGCTGCGTTCGCTGATCGCCGCCCTGCTCGGCCTCATGCTCGGCACCGTCGGCACGGACCAGTCCGCTGGCGTCCAGCGCTTCACGTTCGGACGGCTCGACCTCACCGACGGGCTGAGCTTCGTGCTGGTGGCCATGGCCACCTTCGCGTTGGCCGAAGCGTTTCGCATGGCGGTGGCTGGGGAAGGCGAGACCGCCCGGCCTCGGATCACCCACCCGCGGCTGCATCCGGGCGACGCCAAGGCCGTGGCGCCCACTGTGGCGCGCAGCTCGGCGCTGGGCTTTCTGGTGGGCGTACTGCCCGGTGCCGGGGCGACTCTGGCGAGCTTTTTCGCCTACGATTTGCAGCGGCGCTTTCGACGTGGCGGCGAAACGGACGACGCCCGCGGAATCGCCGCGCCGGAGGCGGCCAACAACGCCGCCTGCAGCGGCTCCTTCGTGCCGCTGCTGACCCTCGGCATCCCCGGTTCCGGCACCACCGCGGTGCTGCTGGGCGTGATGCTGAGCTACGGCGTACAGCCGGGGCCGCGCCTGCTGGAAGCCCAGCCGGCCATGTTCTGGGGCGTGATCGTTTCCATGTACATCGGCAACCTGGTGCTGCTGGCGCTGAACTTGCCGCTGATCCCCTACCTCTCCCGCATCGTCCATCTGCGCCGCCAAGTGCTGGTGCCGTTCGTGATCGCCTTCTCCTTGCTCGGGGTCTATCTGACTTCCCTGAACGCCTTCGACGTCTACCTCATGCTGGGCTTCGCCCTCGCCGGCTTCGCTTTGCGCCTAGCGGGTTTCCCGCTGGCGCCGCTGCTGCTGGGCTTCATCCTGAGCGGCATGCTGGAAGAGAACCTGCGCCGCACTGCGCTGCTCGCCGACGGTTCCTGGGGCTTCTTTCTGGACCGTCCTTTGAGCCTCGTGCTGGCCGGGCTGTGCGCTCTGGTCTGGCTGGCACCGCTGAATCGGCTTCGAGCCGCCCGCCAGCGCGAGCAGGATCCTTCATAGCGAGAGGTGGTTGCAATCCGCTGTCCGCTTGCTACAGTTTCGTTCGTCACTCGATTCCAGGAGAGGGCCCAATGCGCCGATCCAGATCCCGAGACGAAGGCGACGAAAACAAGATCAACCTGACGCCTATGCTGGACGTCGTCTTCATCATGCTCATCTTCTTCATCGTCACGGCCACCTTCGTCAAAGAGGTGGGCCTGGACATCAACCAGCCGGAAGACGACAAGCCCAAGAACTTGGATCCGGACAAGAAGAGCATCGTGGTGCGAATCACCAGCCGCGATCGCATCATCATCGCCCAGCGCGATGTGGACGTGCGCTCC
Source organism: Pseudomonadales bacterium (assembly GCA_963422285.2). GTDB lineage: Bacteria > Pseudomonadota > Gammaproteobacteria > Pseudomonadales > Azotimanducaceae > VXYL01. Next base: position 198,585 of record CAXXJO010000002.1, read on the forward strand.
GTGCGCGCCAACATCGAACGTCTGCATGCCGAGAATCCGGAAGCGCCCGTGATCATCCAGCCGCATGCGGAATCCAAGACCGAGACGATGATCCACATCATGGATTCGGCGCGCCAAGCAGGCGTCTACAACGTCTCGTTGGCGGCGGGTTTCTGAGGATGCTGGCCGGGGCAGGATGTGAATAGCGCCAAGCCCGGGGCTGCGCTCGTATCCATCCTTTCATCGCCGCGCGCGACTCGATTGCCAGCAAGTCGCCAGCCGAGACCGTATTCGCAGCTTACATGGCCGCCAACGAGGGGCAGTATTCGGAAACGACGGAATATCTGTCTTCGGCGGTGATTGAAGTCGCTGAAGGCGATTGGGGTGCATTGGTCGGTGGTTCGAGGGGCATGTGGGATGAGATCACTCGCAATGGAACGATCCGAGAGATCGAAGTGCTGTCCGAGGAAATACGTGGGGAGGGGGCAACTGTTCGCTTCAAGATTCACTACAAGGACGGAAGTACCAAAAACGAGGACGAGCCCCTCGTACAGGAAGACGGCCAATGGAAGCTGGATGTGAGATGAGGCAGATTGGCTTGCGCACTGACGTTCGGCCACTTCCAATCCCGTATCTGCATCGTCGGAACGGAAACGCACACCCCCAATCAGCGTCTCTCTGCCTTGTATGAGATAGACCTGCGCTCGGACACCGTCACCAAGCCCTCCCCGGCCATGCGGGCGGCCATGGCGGCCGCCGAGGTGGGCGACGACGTCTACGGCGAAGATGCCACCGTCAACCGTCTGCAAGGCGTCTGCGCCGAACTGCTAGGCTTTGAGGCTGGGCTGTTCGTCGCCAGCGGTACACAGTCCAACCTTGCGGCTCTGCTCGCCCACTGCGGGCGGGGCGATGAGTACGTGGCCGGCCAGGACGCGCACACCTATCGCTTCGAAGGCGGCGGCGCGGCGAGCCTGGGCGGCATCCAGCCGCAACCCCTGCCCTTCCAGGCCGACGGCACCTTGGACCTCGACGCCGTGGCTGCCGCGATCAAGCCCGACGACTTCCACTTCGCCAAGACGAAGCTGCTCTGCCTGGAGAACACCCAGGCCGGCAAGGCCATCGGCCCGGCGTATTTTGCCCGTGCTCGCTCCCTTGTGGACCGCCGAGGCTTGCGCATCCACCTAGACGGTGCGCGGCTGTTCAATGCCGCGGTCGCCCTCGGCGTCGACGCCGCGGGCATCGCCGGCCACTGCGACTCTGTTTCGGTATGCCTGTCCAAGGGGCTCGGCGCACCGGTGGGTTCCGTGCTGTGCGGCGATGCCGCCTTCATCGACGACGCCCGGCGCTGGCGCAAGGTGCTCGGCGGCGGCATGCGTCAAGCCGGCATGCTCGCTGCCGCCGGCCTCTACGCCCTGGAACACAATGTCGAGCGGCTGGCGGAGGACCATCGCCGCGCCACGCAACTGGTGGAGGGCCTGCACCGATTCGGCATCGATGCGGAGTGCCGCACCAACATGGCCTTCGTCCACGGCGTCGACTCGACGAAGATGGCTGCTGCCGGCGTCCTGGTCTCGGGATCGCGTTGGGTGGTCCATCTCGACATCGGCGACGAGGATATCGATCACGTCGTCAAGACGGCCGCGGATTGCCGGGCAGCCAAGGGGTGAATCCCGACCCCGATCCGACCCTGCTTTCCGCCATCGAGCTGGGCCAAGCCATCGCCGCCGGCCGGTTCTCCGCACACGAGACGGCATCTGCGTTCCTCGAACGCATCGCCACCATCGATCCGGCGCTCAACGCGGTAATCGAAACCAATCCAGCGGCGCCGGGGATTGCCGAGGCACGGGATGCGGCGCTGGCGCAAGGAGCCCAGCCGGGGCGATTGCACGGCGTGCCGGTGATCCTCAAGGCCAACATCGATACCGCCGACGACATGGCCACCAGCGCCGGCTCGCTGGCGCTCGCCGACCACCAAGCGCTAACGGACGCCCAACTCGTGCGCCGACTGCGGGACGAGGGCGCAGTGCTGCTGGCCAAGGCCAACCTCAGCGAATGGGCGAACTTCCGCTCCACCGCTGCCATTGACGGCTGGAGCAGCTTGGGCGGACAGACGGGCAATGCCTACCAGCCCAGCCGCAGCCCGAGCGGCTCGTCGAGCGGTTCCGCCGTGGCCGTGGCCGCCCGGCTGGCACCGCTGGCCGTGGGCACGGAAACCGACGGCTCCATCGTCTGTCCTGCCGGCGTCAACGGCGTGGTCGGCATCAAACCTACGGCGGGACTGGTGCGACGCGATGGCATCGTGCCTATCGCCGCGAGCCAGGACACCGCCGGACCGATGGCCCGCAACGTACGCGATGCCGCGCTGCTGCTGGACGTCATGGCCGGCCCGGCGACGAGCCGTGCCGCTAGCGCACCTGCCCGAAGGCTGGAGCAGGCGGATCTCGCCGGCGTTCGCATCGGCGTGGTGCGCGACTGCGACGTTCCTGCCGAGGTCGAAGACGCTTTCGAGGCAGCCGCCCAAGCGCTGGCGCGGCTCGGCGCGAAACGTCTCGATCCGGTGCTGGTGGGCGTCGACGAAGGCCTGAGAGAAGCAGCCCGACAGGTGCTGCTGTTTGAATTCAAGGACGGTCTGAACCGCTACCTGGCGGAGCATCGAACGGGCTTTTCGAGTTTGGCCGAACTCATCGAGTACAACGCCGCCCAAGCCGAAACCGTCATGCCCTGCTTCGGCCAGGAGCTCTTTCTAGCCGCGCAAGCCACTGCCGGATTGGAAGTCCCCGAGTACAGAACGGCGCTGGCCGGCAGCGTCATGGCCATGCGAAACCTCGTCGGCCGCGCCTTCGAAGCCCATGGCCTCGATGCGCTGCTGGCTCCGGTCAACGTTCCTGCCGGCGGCGTCGGCAGCTCGTCCCTCGCCGCGGTCGGCGGCTACCCCAGCGTGGCCGTGCCGTGGACGCTGGTGGACGACCTGCCCATCGCCGTCGCCTTCGTCGGGCGGCCGTTGGCGGAACAGCTGCTGATCGACATCGCCACGCGTTTCGAGGAGGAACGCGGGGAGTTTCCACCACCGCTCCTTGAGCCGAAGAGCCGGTAGGCTTCTCCCGGCGTCACCAGCCCGGCACGTTCGTCACCAGTCCGGCAATGGCACCCGTCAGACACGCCACCAGCGTACCGGACACCAGCGCTCGCGGCCCCAGGCGCAGCAGCTCGTTGCGCCGTTCCGGCACCAGGGCGCCAACGCCGCCGATGAGAATGCCCAGGCTGCCGAAGTTGGCGAAGCCGCACAGCGCGTAGGTGAGGATGATCCGCGTCGGCGCGGAGTACTCGTCGCGGATGGCGGCGAATTGCAGATAGGCGATCAACTCGTTGAGAACCACCTTGGTGCCGAGCAGCGTCCCCGCGCCGGTCGCCTCTGCCCAAGGCACGCCCATCAGCCATGCCACCGGTGCGAACAGCCAGCCCAGCATCCGTTCCAGGGTGAGCGGCGCGTCGAATACCGCCGCCGCGCCTAGCAGATAGTTGACCAGCGCCACCAGGGAGACCAGCACGATCACCATGGCGCCGACGTTGGCCACCAGCCGCAAGCCGTCCATAGTGCCGCGGCTGACCGCGTCCATGGTGCTGTCGTAGCGCAGTTCGTCGGCGAAGTCGCCGCTGGCGGCATCATCCTGTTCCGGAATCATGATGCGGGCCACCACCACGGCACCGATGACGTTCACTACCGAGGCGATGAGGACATGGCCGAGAGCGCCTTCCACCACGGGCGTCAGCACGGTGGCATACAGCACCATGATGGAACCGGCCACCGTGGACATGCCGCAGGTGATGACGACGAAGAACTCCGAGCGCGACAGGCTCTTGAGATAGGCGCGGATGACCAAGGGCGACTCCACCATGCCGAGGAAAACGCTCGACGCCGCGGCCACGCCCACGGCGCCGCCCAGTCCCAAGCTCCGGTCGAGCGCCCAGGCGAAGCCGCGAATCACCCACGGCAGCACGCGCCAGTGCCACAGCAAGGCCACCACCACGCTGAATACCAGGATCTGCGGCAGGATGCGAAACGCGAAGATCGCCAGCGCAGCAGCCGGCTCCACGCCCTCCGCGAATGCGAACGGCACGTCGCCGCCGCCGAGAAAGCCGAACACCAGGGTCGTTCCCGACCGGGTCGCCGCTTCCATGGCGTAGACGATGTGGTTGAGCAGCAACAGCGCGTCGCGGATACCGGGCACGTTCAACAACACGAAGGCCAGCGCCACCTGGATTCCCAGCCCGACGGCCGCCTGCCCGTAGCGAATGTCGCGCCGACGCTCGCCGAGCAGCCACGCGACGCCGAGCAGCACGACGATGCCGAGAATGCCGATCATGGCCGCTCCAGCCTGCGGGAACGATCCAAGGAACCCAGTGGAAACATAGCTGCCGCCTGTAGAAAGGAGACGGCCAAGTCTACTCCTGACTGGGAAGTCGCAGATGCGCCGAGGCTGAAAACCGCAAAGGGCAGAATAAGTCTGACAATTCGCAGTATCCGCGCACTCTAGACCCCATCCCGCGCGACGCAAGTGATTCTTCGACTTCTTTCGCACCGGCCTCTGCCCCTTCCGCGACACCCACCGCCCCGTAGCGCAGCCGCGCCGTCGCCTCCTCGGCGGCGGTCCGCGCCCGCGCGTAGTACGCCGGCATCGACGGCGACGCCCACCGCTCCTCCACCTGCATCTCCACCAGGCTCGCCCCCGCCGCCTTCCGCGACTGCGCCGATCCCACCCGCAGCGAGTGCCCCGACGCCCGCCCCTCGATCCCCGCCGCCGCGGCCCGTCGCACCGTGGCCGCGCCCAGCGGTGCCGCCCCGATCCGGCCGCCCGCATTCACTGCCTAGCCAGCCAGCCGTCCAGCCGCCGCAGGGCGCCGAGGTAGACGCGCAGCGTGTTCGGTGCCAGATCGGCGTCGGCGAACCGCCGCCGCGCCTGCTCGATATCGTCTTCGGTCACTTCGTCGACGGTCTTGACCGCGTGTTCCTGCCCTGGAGCTCCCCCCGGGGTCGATCGCGATCACGCGAATTATCGGCAAGGACGCGGCAATGGCGGGCGCTCAATGCCCGCAAAAGCATCCGGTCGCCCGACCGAACCCGACGCGCGGAAACACCCGGCACCGCCGGGAAACCGAAGCAGAAGCCCTTGATGAGGTGAAGTACCTGGCCGCGCGCTGGTCTTGGCCGTAGCGTTCCTGTTTTCAGGGCACCGTCGGCACCCGGAGCAGATTACCTGCTACTGTCTAGCAGTGACGCGATAGCAGACTGCTATACCTACGGTATCCATGGAGACTCGCAGCCACCGATCGACTCGGACTGCGACGGGATCGTATACAGTGCGGACCCTTGCCCCAACGACCCAAGCCAAGGCTGCCGCAACTTCTACGGAATAAACGGAGCCTGCCATGAGATAACACAAGAACTAGCACTAGGCGGGTTTATACTCGGAGGCATGGGGTTGCTTATGGGAAATCCTTTTGCCATTCTCGGATTTGATGTTGGGGAGTGGCCTACTTCGTTGAAGCATTTTTTGAATGAACGTTTTGGTACGAAAATCCCGCGTACCGCGGGCTATGCCCAGCAAGCCCGCTGGCGAAACGAAAACGCATAGCAGGCGTGAACGGATCCCGGATCGCTTTCTGCATCCAGACAAGTACGACATCGCATGTTGGGTTCTCAGCATTGCCGCGATGGTTTGCTCGCTGTATGTGCTGGCTTCGGCATGACGCTCGCTCCGGCTATCGTCACGCTGGCGTCCGTGCCGGACGTGCCCTGCCTGTCCGAGCCGCTGGAGTGCATACCGCCACCGTTCCACGCGCCCTTGCCCGTGCCGGCACCGTTCTGACCCGCCCAAGCGAAGCTCTGGGGACCCGCACTAAAGGTTTCGCTTGCCTTCTTTGTCGCTGCCATCGTGCATACGGCACAAGAGGATGGGAGACGAAAATCTCTGTGTCCCCGTCGGCAGCACTTCAGGAGAAATAGCGCCATCGACCCGAATTCTGCCCGCATCCTGCTGACCGGCACGCTGGCCATCGACTACGCGGGCGGCTATCCGGGCGTGTTCTCGACGCTGCCCCGGCACCGGGGCATCAACCTGTCGGTGCAGCTCGATCGCATCGGTCGGCGGTTCGGCGGCTGCGCCATGAACATCGCCTACACGCTGAAGCTGCTCGGTCACGAGCCGGCGCCGTTCGTGTTCGTCGGTCGCGACTTCGACGGCGACTACGCGGCGCACCTGGACGCCGCCGGCATGGACGTCTCCGGCGTCCAGGTGGCGGCTGCGCCCTACTCCTCCCATGCCTTCATCTGCACCGACCGGGAACAAAACCAGTTCACCGGCTTCTTCGGCGGCCCGGCTGAGGCGGCGGATTTCGCGCCCCGACTGCGGCGGTTCGTCCAAGACCGTCCCGCTGGCAGCGCTTTCGACTATGCCGTTCTGGCACCCGACGCGCCGGCCAACATGATCGTCGCGGCGAAGGTGGCCCGGCAGCACGGCATTCCGTTCCTGGCCGATCCGGGCCAGAACCTGACGGACTTCGCGGCCGAGGACGCCGCCACGCTGGTGCAGCTGTCGGATGCGCTGATCGTCAACGAGTTCGAGCACGAGACCCTCGGAGGATTCGTGGGCGATGCCCTGGACCGCCTCGATCTGCTGCTCGTCACCGAAGGCGAGCGCGGCACGTTCTGGCGTTCCAAGAGCGAGGGCGACGGCAGAGAACGAGCGGCAGAAGCCGCCGTGGTCGATTCCACCGGCTGCGGCGACGCCTTCCGCGCCGGCTTCGTCCATGCCCGTCTGCGCGGCGCGAACCTCCGCGACGCGGTCCGTGCCGGCGGCGTCACTGCGGCCATCGTCCTGGAAGCCGAAGGAACGCAGACCCATGGCTGCGACGACTTCGCGTTGCGCTACCGCCAAGCGTGGGATGATGCGCCCGCTTGGCTGCGGAAGAAAGCCTGATGGCTGGCGGCAGGATCATCCTTCTGAACGGCACGTCCAGCGCCGGCAAGACCACTCTCGCCCATGCCATCCAGCGGCTCTGTCCACAGCCGGTGCATCACATCGCGCTGGACCAGTTTCGGGATGGCATGTCCGGGCGCTTCCGAGGCATGAACTCGAAGCCGGGGGAACCGGGCGTCCGGGGCCTGAACGTGGTTCCCGCGCCCTGCTCCGGGGGCTCGGCGACCACGCTCCGCTTCGGCGATGTCGGCCACCTCACCCTCAAGGGCATGCGCCGCGCCGTGGCGGCGTTCGCGGCTACCGGCATCGACGCGGTGGTGGACGACCTGCTGCAGGAGCCGGCGTTCCTGCGCGACTATCTGGCGGTGCTGGCCGGCTTCGAGGTCACCTTCGTCGGGGTGCGTTGCGACCTCGACACCGTCAACGCCCGGGAGGCGGCACGCCCGGGGCGGTTTCCAGGCACCGCCGAGGCCCACTTCGAACGCGTCCACGAAGGCTGTCTCTACGATGTAGAGGTGGATACGGCGCAGTCCACGCCGCGTCAATGCGCCGAGCAGGTTGTCGCCGCGGTGCGCCATCCCCGCCGACCCACCGCTTTCGAGCGCTTGCGGCGGGAAGCCGCAAAGTAATGGATGCTGCTCGCCATCCGGTGCATCATGGGGGCGACTTCGCTGGCTGCGCGAGCATCGGCCCCTGAGCATGGACGACCATACTGCCGACCCCGATGCGACCGCTGCGCCGTCGCCCCCGGTTCCGCTTCGCGGAACCGCAGATCTCGACGCCTTTCGGGCTCTGATCGATGCGGCCCGGCGCATCGTCGTGTTCACCGGCGCGGGAATCAGCACCGAATCCGGCATTCCGGACTTTCGCAGCCCGGGCACGGGGCTGTGGAACAAGATCAAGCCCGTGGAATACCAGGACTTCATCGCTTCGGAGAAAGTGCGTCGAGAGCATTGGCGGCGGCGCTTCGAATCCGGGGACAGCAACTGGGATACCGCCAAGCCGAACAAAGGGCACTTGGCCGTGGCGAAGCTGATCGCCGAGGACAAGGCCCTCGTCGTCATCACCCAGAACGTGGACAATCTGCATCAGGATTCCGGCGTCCCGGACGAGCGCGTGGTCGAACTGCACGGCAATACCCGCTACGCCAAGTGCCTATCCTGCGCCACCCGTTACGAGCTCGCCGACCTCAAGAGACAGTTCCAGAGCCTAGGGCATGTCGGACCGTGCAGCCGGTGCGGCGGCATCGTCAAGACGGCCACCATCTCCTTTGGCCAGCCGATGCCCGAAGACGCCATGGCTCGCGCCCAAGCGGCCACCAACGCCTGCGACCTGTTCATCGTCATCGGCTCGTCTCTGGTGGTCTATCCTGCGGCTGGATTTCCAGAGTACGCCAAGCGCATCGGCGCCAAGCTGGCGATCCTAAACCGCGAGCCGACACCGCTGGATGCCATCGCCGATGTCGTGCTCCACACCGAGATCGGCCCGACCATGAGCTACGTCGTGGGCGTGAACTAGCGCGTTCAGCGTGGCACCGACGCGACCGCGAAGCGGTGGCCCGATTTCGCTGACGCGAAATCTATCTGGTGGCCAGTAGCAGCCGATCGGCGAAGCGCTCGATGTCGCGGATCTTGTTGCAGGTTTCCACCTTGAAGCAGTAGGGAGCGTAGCGGCGCATCTCGGAATCGCCTTCGTGCCACTGGTCGCGGGTTTCCGGGTTCAGCCAGAAGGTCTGTTTGGCGCGACGGGCCAATTGCTCGAATATCTCGATGCGCGGATGGTAGTAGTTGTTGCGGGCATCGCCGAGCACGATCAGGATGGAGCGCGAGTCCAGGTTGCCGCCGCACAGCCCATGGAAATCGGCGAACGCCCGGTCGTAGTCGGTGTTGCCCTTGCCCCAGGCGAACAGCACCTCCTCAATGGCGGCGTCGGATGCCCGCTGGCGCATGGTGTCGGTGACTTCTCCCAAACGGCTGGAGAAGGCGAAGGCCCGGACGTTGGGCAGCACATCGGTCAGTTCGTAGAGGAACAACAGAAGAAAGCGGGCCACCCGCGCCACGGAATTGCTGACGTCGCAGAGCACGAACACCGTCGCCGGCTCGCGCTTGCGCTGCCGCCAGTGCAGGTCGAAGACGGCACCGTCGTAGGCGACGTTGCGGCGCAAGGTCTTCTTGATATCGAGCAGGCCGCGGACGGCGCGTTTGCGGCGACGACGATGCTCCTTGGCAAGCTTCGAAGCCAACAGCGCCACCACGCGGCGGACTTCCTGGTAGTACGCCTGGGGCAGCTGGTCCAGATTGGACTTCAACGCCGCCTCGATCAGCGCCCGCTTGCCGGTGGCATCGACGTGCAAGCGGTATCGAGCATCGACGTAGGCGCGAATCTCCTGGTGGAAGTACTGGCGCAGGTAGCGCAGCAGCGCTCGCTGCTCCCGCTCCACGGCATCCGTGCCAGCACCGTTGTCGGCGGCAAGGTAGCCATCCAGCTCGTCGATCTCCAGCGCCTTCCGAATGCTCTTGGCGTATCGAGATTTTTCTCGCAAACTCTTGATTTCATGGATGCCAGCCTTCTCGGCTGCCTGCTGAACCCGCAGCGCTAGACGGTCACGGTCGTCGTCGAGCACGTTGGCCACGGATTCCAGCAGCGATGCACAGAGGTCGGTTTTGAGCTTGGCCAGCAAGGCGTCTCGATCGACACGGCGCAGGAACGTGCGCTTGGCCGGTTCGCGGAAGGCGAGACCGAAGAAGAACCGTTCGAAGGTGTCGTCGAAGCGGTCCTTCTCGGCGCGGGACTTTGCCAGCGTCAACGCCAGCGCATCCTTCAGCAGCATCTTGTCGGCGATGCCAACATGGGAGACCACGTCAAAGGCGGCGAGCGTCTCGGCCGGCGATACGCGGATGTCGGCGTTGCGCAGCGCCGAGACGAACCGCGTGAACGTGACGTCCATGGCCGACGCAGCAGCCGGGTTCAAGCGGCTTCTTCTAGGTCCAGGGGCTTCTCCAATTCGCGCCAGTCGATGTCGCCATCGGTGGCCAAGTTCTCGAAGTCCAGTACGCCCATCTGCTCGAATTTAGGCCGAACGCGCTCCGTGAGCAGTCCGATGCGCTTCAGGTTGGGAATGATTCGTGCATAGAGCATGTTCAGGAAATCCGCGTTCAGGCCACGTTCCACCAGCGCTTGGCAGCTCTTTTCGACGTCCCATCCGAAGTGGCGGAACACGTCGGTGCTGATTAGCCGGTCGCGGCTGACGATGCAAGCCTGATAGGCGAATTCGGCGCGCTCCTCGCGCTCCTCGTCGGACAAGGTGGCGACGAATTCCTCCAGATAGTTGACGCCGAAGGTGACGTGGCGAGCTTCGTCGCGGATGATCAGGTAGAGAAGCTCCTTCAGCACAGGATCGTCGGTGTCGTCGCGGGCGGTGTGAAATGCCGCCAGCGCCAGACCCTCGAGGATGATCTGCATGCCGATGAACTTCAGATCCCAGCGCCGGTCGGTGAGGATCTTGTCCAGCAGATCCTTGAGGCCCTGATTGACGGGGTACGAGAAGCCGACCTTGGTTTGCAGATAGCGGTTGAACACCTCCACATGGCGCGCCTCGTCGAAGGTCTGGGAGGCGGCGTAGAGCTTGGCGTTGAAACTCGGAGCGCAGGATGCGAGCTGGGACGCCACCAGCAGGGCACCCTGCTCGCCGTGCAGGAACTGCGACAGCGACCAAGCATCGTCGTGGCGCATGTACTCCAGCTTGCGCTCCTCGGGCAGTTCGTCGAACGGCGGGTAGCCGTGCCAAGGGTGGGCTTCGATCCGTTCCCCGACCTGATCGGACGGCAGGGGCGGACGTTCATGCCAGTCCGGAGTCTGGGTCCAATCGACGGCGGTAGAGGCGTTCCAGTTCAGTTCCTTGCCCAGCTCGTAGAGGCGCTTGATGCGGTTCTCGGCAACCCGGTAGTCCCAGTTGTAGGAACCGTCCAAGGGCGTATGGAAGAGCTCGGCAACATGGGCGGCGTCTTCGGGCGTCAGCTCGACATTCGGATCGAACTGCCGCAGCTGGCGCGGCGCACGGTCGATATAGCGGATGTCCATCATTGCTGGTCTCGGTTTCGCAGTCATGGGGCGCATTGTATCCGTTGTGTCCAGCAGCGGGCATCGAAAGGGCACTTTCTTACGACGATTCATGCCATGGACCGACGTCCGCCAGGCTATGATTGGTTCCGTATCGATCTGCCGATGCCGCCATCGCCGCCCGCCGTGAATGCCGAAGCAGCAATTGCCGCCCTCCTCCATCGCCTCGTGCCAGCGTGGGAGGGTCGCCCCGTCGCCGGCATCGAGTATCTGCCGGGCGGCTACAGCCATCGCAACTACCGCATCGAAATGGATGCCGGGGTCTACGCTTTGCGCCTAGTGGAGCGGGGCAATCCCCGAAGCCGCGAACGCTGCTACCTCGCCATCGACTCGGCCCCGGAGGTGGTGGCCTACGATCCGCAACGCGGCCATCTGCTGACGCGCTGGATCGACGGCCCGGTGCTGGCGGATGCGCCGCCGGCAGTCGACGAAGCAGGCGCGTATCTGGCCGATCTGCACCGTAGCATCCCGGCTGGCGTTCGCCGCTACGACTACGCGGCCGAGGTGACGGCGCTGTTCGACCGGGCTCGCCGAGATGGTCGAGTGGACCCCGTCGTGGCAGCCTGCTTCGAGCGCCTGGACTGGTCGCCAGCACAGTGGCGCGGTTGCCACAACGACCTCAATCCCTGGAATGTCATCCGCGAGGAACGCCCTGGGAGCACAGGCATCGGGTTTCGGACGCTGGATTGGGAATTCGCCGGCGACAACGATCCGCTGTTCGATCTCGCCGGTCTCTGTGTGGGGCTGGGCTGGGGCTTCGAGGAAGCATCCGCCTGTCTCGCCGCCTACCAGGAACACGGCGCGCCCATCCACGACACCGCTGCCCGCTTGCGTCAGACGCTATGCGCCTTTCGCATCCGCGAATACGCCTGGGCCGTGGCGCAGCTGGCCGCCGGCAACGATAGGGACGAGATCAGGGCCCAGGCGGAGACGATGCGGCAAGCGGCGTCGGGACGGAACTGACCATCAAGATGCGCCCCGTCGCAGCGATCGCCGCGTTCGTCCGCGCCGGGCCGAAACCGCCGATCTCGACGAACGGCAGCCGCCGTTCGATCAGCAGGTACCGGTACGCCCGGTACAGGCGCTCGAGGTCGCCCGGCGACTCCCGCAGCGGGTCGGGTTCCCAAGGCAAGTCCGGCCGACACAGCAGGTAGAGGCGCGGCGCCTGGGCGGAGAAGGCGTAGTCGATCCAGCCCGGGACATGGCCGAACCTCTCTCGCCACCAGATGAAGATCACCGCCAGATCGGTGTCGAGCACCACGCCGCCAGGAGTCTCGGCCAGCAGTTCGCGTTCGCGGCGCAGCTGTTCCCGGGCGATGGCTTCCAAGTCCCGTTCGTCGTAGCGCGGCCTGCCGTCAAGGTACTCGCGAGCGTACTCGACCAGCCAGGGCACCCCGAAGCGCTCCCCCAGTGTCTGACACAGCGTGGTCTTGCCAGTGGATTCCGGTCCCACTGCACAGACGATGCGCATGGCTTAGCGCCGCGGCAACGACCCGCGACCCAGCGCTCGGGCAGCGCCAACGCGCCGAATATCGTCCAATGCGCGGGTACCCCTCGCCGGCGACAAGCGCGGCGAGAGTTGGAAAGCGCCGTGATAGGCTACCAGCCTGCCGGGGAAGCCGTCTGGCAGTTGGCCGAGCGGCGGCGAGGCAAGCAGCAATGCTTCTTCGAATGGGATGAAGACCTTCATGCCAGATATTGATAACCGAACAAACTGGACGGACAATGGAACAAGTCGGCTAGTAATGTGGAGATTTTCTGGAGGCGCTAGAATGGCAACCATGCCGAAACGCATCGCCATCGTCGAGGACGACCCGGACCAGCGCTCGAACTACATCGATGCCATCGTCGCCAAGGGCTACGAGGTGGATGCCTACGCCAGCCGCCAGAGTGCGCTCGACGGCTTTCTTGCGCACATGCCGGATCTCGCCGTGCTCGACATCATCCTCGGCGACGAGGTGGACGCCGGCTTCGAGTTATGCCGCGATCTTATCGCCCGCAATCCCAACCTGCCGGTGATCTTCCTTACCGAGCGCATCAATGAGATCGACAAGATATCCGGCCTTCGGCTGGGCGCCTGGGACTACCTGCCGAAGCCGATCTCTCTGGACTACTTGGCCGAACGCATCTCGTCTCTGCTGCGCATCAACGAAGTGCGTACCAGCACCACGGAGAAGAGCGCCAGCGCCAAGCAGGTGGGCAACCTCATCCTGGACCAAGAAGCGTTGCTGGTGTCCTGGCGCGGCCAGCGCATCGACCTCTCCGGCACCGAGTTCCGCATGCTGGCGAAGCTGGTGCGCGCTCCCGGCCATGCGGTCAGCTACGAGACGCTGATGAACGCCACCATGCAGTCGCTGGTAACCAACAACACCATCAACACGCATATGCGCAACATCCGCAAGAAGTTCGAGAAAGTCGATCCCGACTTCTCCTGCGTCAAGAGCGAGTACGGCTTCGGATATCGCTGGTCGCCGTAGCGAGTGGCCGTGAGAGTCCTGTCCAGGATTCGCGGCCTTCGCCTCGGCACCAAGCTGATGCTGCTTGGCGTGCCGCTGACGCTGCTGTTCGTGCCGTGGGTCTCGTACCTGCTGCCGAACAAGATGGCGCAGCTATCGGTGCAGATGCAATCCAATCAGCAGCGGCTGATCGCCGAGCGCATCGCCATCTCCTTCAATCGCCACGACGACCTGTTTGCCGATCTGCCGGTGGGCGCTAGCGGCTACGAGGCCCTCCTGGCGCGGCCGATCCAGAGCCGGACGCCGGCAAGGCTGGACGGCTGGCCATCCGATTGGGATGTCCAGGCGCTGCAGCCGAACGAGTTCGGGCCGAAAGACGGCGACGGCTCTTTCGCGCTCAGCCTCGGCACCCGGGGTACTACGCTCTACGCCTATCTGGAAATCGTCGATGACGCGCGCGTCTATCGCGATCCCGAGCTGCTGCGCCTGGACAACGCCGATCAAGCGCGCATCGAATTCATCCAGCCCGACGACGAGGACGGTCGTATCGCGATCGCCCTGTCGGCCTCGGGCGATACCATCGCCTATCGCATGGACGAAGACTGGCGCTTCGCCGAAGCGCCGGAAAGCTCGGTGCAGGGATTCGTGCGCGAAATCGCCACCGGCTACGCCGTCGAGTTGAGCCTGCCGTTTTCCCTGCTCGGCTCGCGACGGTCGTTCGGTCTTTCGTTCGTCGACGTGGACGACCCCGACGCGCGTGCCGTTCGGGCCATCACCCAAACGCTGCCCAAGTCCGAAGCAAAGGAGAGCTTCAACCTCGTGGCGTTCCGCGACCCCGATCTGCTGAAGGACCTCGAACGCTTGCGCTATTCGGACATGCACCTCCGCATCATCGACGCCCAGCAGCGCATTCGCGCCGAGACCGGCAGCTATCGCACGGTCAGCCGCGCACACTCGGCTCCATCCTGGCAGACTAGCGCACTCGGCTACCTGACCACCGTTGGCAACTGGTTCGCCGCCATTCGGGATACGACGCGGCGATGGCTGACGGGCCAGCCGCGCACCGACCGGGAGACGGCCGAGGCAGCGCAACAGCGCATCGAGCGGGAGGTCATGGCGTCCGCGCTTTCCGGCGAGCCCGTTGCTCTGCGCCGCCACGTCGGCGGCGTGGAAACCATCCTGGCTGGCCATCCGATCATTTCCCAGGGCACGGTGATCGGCATGATTGCCGTGGAGCGGAACATCAAAGACATCCTCTCCTTCCAACGCGAGATCATCGGCCAGATCGCTCTGGTGTCGCTGTCGAGTTTTCTGGTCGTACTGCTCTGTCTTCTCGCCTTCGCCGGCCGCCTCACTTGGCGCATCAGCAGTCTGCGCCGGGAAGCTGCCGCCGCCATCGACCACTACGGACGCTTGCGCACCGATACCCTAAGCAGCGGAATGGCGGCCGCCGATGAAATCGGCGATCTTGGGCGCAGCATCTCCAACATGCTTGCGCGGCTGGACCAGCACCATACCTTCCTGCGTCGGATGCCGCGCACGCTGCGCCACGAGATCAACAACCCGCTGAATACGCTGACCACGTCCCTGGAACGCTTGGCCCAGGAATCAGACGGGGGCCGCGACAGCAAGTATCTGGAAAGCGCCAAACGCGGCGTACTGAGGATCGGCACCATCGTGCAGAGCTTGGCGGATGCGGCCAACTTGGAGGAATCCCTAGCCACCGAGGAACTCGAAGTAGTCGATATCGAAGCGCTGATCGATAGCTATATAAGCAATTGCCGGGCCACCCACCAGGGTACGCGCTTCGTCTTCCACGGCACCGGCGCTCCGGTCTACGGCAAGATCGCCGACTACCGCATCGAGCAGATGCTGGACAAGCTCATCGACAATGCCGTGGACTTCCATCGCCCAGGCAGCCCCATCACAGTGCGGCTGGACGCCCACCGGGACGGCCTTCGCATCATCGTCGCCAATCGCGGCCCGATGCTGCCCGCCGAAGCCGATGGGTCGCTGTTCGAGTCCATGGTCTCCCGGCGCGTACCGGGGAAAAAGCCGCATTTCGGCTTGGGACTCTATGTGGTGCGGGTGATCGCCGAACAGCACGGCGGCTCGGTGCAGGCGCTGAACTTGGTGGACGGCTCCGGCGTCGCGGTGATCGTGCGGCTGCCGCTAGCCAGCGCGGAGACCGCTCCGGCCGCGGGCTAGCTGCGTCGAACTCCCAGTACCAGCTCCTGGCGGTTCTCGCCTAGCAGGACGGCGCGTGCCACGACGAACGGCCACAACGCCCGTGCGATTTCCCTGTTGGCATGCGGATACGGTGGCGCTATCGGATTGGGGCGAACGACTAGCCGATCTTTAGCTTCCAAACTGAAGAGCATGCAGGAATACGGCAAGGCGTTGGAGAAAGGGGCGAAGCCATAGGCGCGTGTTCCACCATGCACATGGCGGCTCAAGGTCGATGCCAAATCGCGCAGCAGCGGCATATCGAGGTAGTTGAGGAAGTCCCAAAGCAGGCAGAGGTCGAAGACGGTGTCGCGGGGGAAGTCGAAGATGTGCTCGAACACGGTCTCGCTGGATTTGCGACGTTCGCGCGGTGGTCGTTGCAGCCCGGTCTCGCCGAACAGATCAGCAAAGAACAGGCGACACCGGAAGCTGCTGAAGAAGCGTACGGTCTCCGGTGTTCCAGCGCCGATGTCGAGGACAGTCAGCCGGCGCTTGGCGTCGATGCCGTCGAACAGCAGCGACAACAGCTGCGGCTTCAGCCTGAACTGCTGAGGAGCGTCGCCGTTCCCATCCGGGGCGGCGAGGTTCAGGGCGAGGTTCCCGACGTATCGGGTGCTGCCGAGTTGACAGCCGGACGGGGCCCGCTGGCAGCTGGTTTCGGCGACGGTCTGGCTGGTTTGGAGAAGTGCTCGGAGTTCATGTCGATGCGGCCCCTGAACTTCGCGCCATCGTCGAGAATGACGCGCGGCGAGATGATGTTGCCTTCCATGCGCCCGGTCTTGGCGATCACCACCTTGTCGAGGCCGTTCACGTCGCCAGCCACCTCGCCCTCGATCTCGACGACATTGGCCTTGACATCAGCATGCACACGGCCGCTGGCGGTGATGGTCAAAGTAACGTTCGACACGTCAATGCTGCCCTCGAACTCGCCGGCGATGACGAGGTCCTCGTCGCTGGAGAGATCGCCTTTGACGACAAGCGTTGGGCCAATGGTGGCTTTGGCGGCATCCGCACGGCGGCCGCTGGAGGCCTGCGGCACCGCACGGCTCACCGCCGCGGCACTGTCAGTTCGCAAGCTGGCTCGGCTGCTCACGGGTACTGACCCACTGCTGTCCTTGCGCTTCTCGAACATGGATGCACCTGAAGATATTCTTCAATGGCAGCCGATGATACCGCCTCCGGCCTCGGAAGCGAACACGCAAGTCAAGTGGAGGTCGCCGGCAGCGCGAGCCGGAACTCGGCGCCGATGTCGAGCTCGCCTTCGCATGCCACCTCGCCCCGTTGCACGAGCAGTGCCATGGCCGCGAAGACGCTGCGGCCAGCAGCCGCATGCAGGTTGGCAGGGACATTGGCGTACATGGACGGCACCATGTCCGCGATGCGCCGCTGGCCGTCCGCGAGACAGCGGCGAATTTGCGCCTCTCGCTGCCGGCGGTGCGTGATGAAGGCACGGACATGCATCTTGGGCTCGGTGATCGCCGGGCCGTGAGTAGGCCAGTAGATCGAATCGTCGCGGACGAGCAGCTTCTCCAAGCTGGCCATGTAGCTGGCCATGTCGCCGTCTGGCGGCGAGATCACGCTGGTGGACCAGCCCATGACGTGGTCGCCCGTGAACAGCGCGTTCTCTTCGCGCAGCGCGTAGCAGATGTGGTTGGAAGTATGGCCCGGCGTATAGACGCATTCCATCGACCAGCCGTCGCCGCCGATGACATCGCCATCGTCGATGCGGACATCGGGCGCGAAGTCCATGTCGCCGCCCTCCTCCACCTGCGATCCGGCGGCGATCTTGCCGGCGCCGTGGCGACCGTAGCCGTAGGTAGGAGCGTCGGTGTGGACGGCCAGCAGGCGGCAGCCCGGCGAGTGGTCGTTGTGGGTATGCGTCACCAGCATGTGCGTGATCGTCTCGCCGGCGGTGGCGCGCAGGAGGGCTTCGATGTGCGCGGCATCGGCTGGTCCCGGATCGATCACGGCGACATTGCCGCGACCGAGGATGTAGGTGCCCGTGCCGTACAGGGTGAACGCGCTTGGATTGTGTGCGACGACCCGTCGGATGCGGGGCGAGATTTCGGCGACTTCGCCGTATTCGAAGTCGAGTGTGCGTTTGAACGGAATCAAGCCGGTTCTCCTTGGCATTCGGATTCGAACGCAAGATTCTAGCCGGATATTGCGTGAGCGAGGGATAGAGAAGCGGCGGGAAGTCCGTGAAAACAAAGACTCGACACAAGTTCGCCGGGACAATCCGCAGTGACGCAACGCATCCGCTTCGCCGCAGTCTCTGCATCCGTCGAACATCGCAAGGTCGAGACCAGCTTCGGTGGCGGCATCGCCGGCAGCGGCGGAGTCGGGCCGCTGCCGAGGCGAACCGGCGACACGGCTCGACACGTGTAGCGGTGCGCAGACTCGAAGACCTGTGGCAGGCCGGCTGCAAGCGCTCGCCGCCGGAGTTGCCGAGGCAGTGCATCTGCGCACTGGGCGCAGGGCCGCGAGGACCCGAACGATCGCAGGGGCTGCGGCACGGCCCGGCAGCCCGCGGCGCATCGGGTGGAGGCCCGGCCAGCCGGTCGACGTCGTTCCGTTTGATCGAAGCCAAACCGCGGCTCGCCGCGCACCAGCGCCACGTAAACTGGTCCACGGATTGCCCGGTGGCACGCGGGGTGCCCAGCGCCCGATCGAAACGGTCGCTTGTGCCGAAGACGTGAGCGATTGCGCGGTCGATGTCGTCTGGGTCGGTGCCTTTGGCAAAGATGACCAAGAAGTGAATCGGCCTCTCGCTGCCAACTGAAAACTCCACCCCGGGCAGGATCGCTGGCATCGGTCGATGCCGATCCCTTGCTTGGCGTTCGAGGCTATCGAACCGGGGCTTCAGGCACCTGTACCCGTCGATGCTGTTGTGGTCGGTAAGGGCGACGACGTCCATGCCAGCACCGTCCGCTGCCCTGCGGCAGGCCGCCACGAAGCGATCGGCGATGTCGGCAAGCCGCTGCGCCTTCGCCCTCTTGAAAGCCGCTACAGCCGCCCGAACGTTCTCGCTGAATTTTTTTCTCTCGATCGAAGGGCGTGTGGACATGCAAGTCGCAACGCAGCCACCGGCTCCCGGGTTCGTCCTTCGTTGTCATCCAGTTTCTCCGCCGAGTCTTTATGGCACTCTCGCTGCCGCACACCATGGATCATGCCCATCCGCAGCAGGAATATGCGCTCGGTACATTCGTTGGACGACCGAAGCGGCGGTCGATAGCGGTTTGGCTCGAATCCGTGTCGTCAACATATCGCGCAGCCCCATGATGAAGTAGTCCTGCAAGCCTTTGGATACCATATGTAGTGGTGCTCCTAGTGGCTCGCTTATCCAAACCGATCTCCTGCCCGATTGTTCGATAGGGGACTCTACATTACATCGCCGCAGCTTGAAGTCGTCGCTGTCCAGGAACCGCTTGGACAGTTCCATGTCGTTCTTCATCACGGCAGTCATTGCCCGCTTCAGTGCCTCGTCGTGTTGGACGCGGACTTTCTTCTCGTCCAGCGGTCCAGTTCCGGCCCCGGGCGGATACCACCGTCGGCTGTCGGCACGGCCGATTTCGGCATCTTCGTCCGCCAGGATGATCTTCTTCTCTACGCGGCAGCTGTCCATGTCGATGGCGTCGAGAATGCCCCAGGACAGGTCGTCCCCGCGAGGAGAAGGATGATCTCGGTCACGATGTCTCCTCCTAATGGTTCAGTGGCGCCAAGCAGCAGCATCCCGCTAGTGCTTCAGGGCGACTCCCCTGCCTGGCTCGCCTGCTCGATCTCCGCCTGCCAGCGCTCCCGGCGCTCCCGCCAGCTGCGGATGCCCGGGGTGACAGTGAGAGCCAAGTCGAGGTGGCGCAATCCCTTCTCCGCCATCCCAGCGTTGTACGCATCCTCGGCTGCCTCGGCCAGCCGCCTAGCGGCAACCGACAGCAGGCCGATTGCCTCGATGTTGTCCGGATCCAGCCGCAGGGCCTCGCGCAGACGGGCGACGGCGTTGTCGTCCTGCGCGGTGGGGCCGGTGGTGACCCAACCCTGCTCGTAGAGGGCTTCGGCTTCGGCGACCAGCTCCTTGACGGTTGCGATTCGCGCCAGCTCGGCATCGTAGCGGGCGTTCATTTCCGCCACCAAGTCGTCGCCGATTCCCGATGCCGCAGCACGATCGCGCAGATCGCTGGCAGCTGCTAAACGGTCTTGTTCAAGCAGCCTGTCGAATCGGGTGCGGACCTGGGCGGAGACCTCCGACAAGCCCTGGATGGCAATGGCGTCTTCCGGCTTGGCGGCCAGCACCCGACGGTAGATCTCGGCGGCGTTCGACCCGGGCGGGTCGATCAACTTGTCCGCTTGGCGCAGATCCGCGGCTTGCTGCAATAGAGCGTCGATCTCGGCTTGCAGCGCCTCCGCCTTGGACAGCGTGGCGCGCACCGCTGCCAAGCCTTCGAATTCGGCGTTAGCGTTGATGGCCCGGCTGAAGTCGGCCATGGCCGCGGCCACATCCCGGGCTGCGGCATGCTGCTCTGCCAGACCGCCGTAGTGCATGGCAATCCGATTCAGCGCCGCTAGCGCTTCGGCATTGTTCGGGATAAGACGCAGCACTTCCTTGTAAACGACGATGGCGGAGTCTACCGACGGGACGTGGGACAGCCCCCACCGAGCCAGCAGGCGATCGGTATCGGCCCGCAACCTCTCCGCTCGGCGGTAGTCGCGGAGCCGATGATCGAGCGTGGCCAGCGCCGGATCTTCTGGAAAGACGTCCGCCAGGGCGTTCAGCTTCTCCTCCGCGAGCCTGGTATCGCCACTGTCGAGCGCGTTACCGACCATACGCTTCCATTCTTCGGCGACATCGACGATCGCCGTCCTGGCCGCCGCGTAGCGGGCATCGTGCGCCAGAACGCGACGGTATGCGGCGACTACCGCGCCCAGGCTCTGATCGGGATCGCGTCGCAACGCCTCGGCCTCCTGCCAAGCGTTGACGACATCGGGATGTTCGACGAGACCGGCGAAAGCCAGCGCCCGCTCCACTGCCTCCGGACGGCTTGCCACGTACCAGATGCCAACCACGACCGCGGCAAGCAGCAGGGTGCCGAGCACCGCCGCGGGAAACGCCATCTGGCGAAGGCGCGACACTGGTGCCGAGTCGTGTGCTCCGTGCTCTTCCCGGGTGCCAACGGCCGCTTCGATTTCCGTCACCGCCACCGCTTCGGTACGGATCATGGCGTCGATTACGAGGCCACCGGAACGTATCGCGTCCAGGGCGTCGACGATCTGTGCGCCCGACTGGAAACGCTCGCCGGGCGATCTCGCCAGGAAGGTACGCATCGCGTTCTGGAACGGCGTCAACTGCAAAGGCAGAGGCGGTTCGCGCACGTTGGAACCAGTGCTTGTTCCATCTCCATCGTCGATCGGCAGGCGGCCTGTCAGCATGCGATAGAAGACGACGCCAAGGCTGTAGAAGTCCGAGCGGGCGTCCACCTTGCCATCGCCGACCTGCTCCGGGCTCGTATACTTGGACTTGCCGACGCCGAAATCCCGGCTGCCCGCCGGGTGCTCGCCAACCGCAGCGGCAATGCCGAAGCCCGACAGCAGCGCCCTGCCCTGCTCGTCAAAGAGAATGTTCTGCGGTTTCAGGTCTCGATGCACGACGCCCTTGGCGTGGGCGTAGTCCAACGCCGCAGCGATATCCTTGACCACCCGCAGCACATTCTGCATATGCATGCCGGTTTCCATGTTGCGGTCGAGGTCGCCACCGCGCGCGTACTCCATCACCCAGTACAGCGCATCGCCATGCACTCCCGCATCGAACACACGGACGATATTGGGATGATCGAGCCCCTGGGCGATCTTCGCTTCGCGCAGGAAGCGCTCTCGAAACGCCGGGTCGCCGGCAGCCGCCGACGGCACGATCTTGATGGCCACCGACGCACCGAAGGTGTGTTGCAGCGCCAGATAAACGTGCGTCGAACTGCCGCCGCCGATTTTGCGCTGGATGCTGTAGCCGGGGATGTCCATGTCAGCCGGCTTCGTCGCGGCAAGCGTCGAGAGCTAGCGATCGCACCTCGCCGAGAACAGCCTCGCCGAGTATGAAGCGACCGTCAAGGATGTAGGCGGCACCGTCAAGGCGCACCGCCATGCCGTCGCCGTGGGCAAGACCGTTGATGCACTTGTCGCTGTCGAACATCCACAGCTCGCCATCAATGGTGAGTACGCAGCGCACCACGGCCTTGACCGGGTTAGCGGTGATCAGCTCACCATCGTTCCAGAACTGGAACAGCAGTTCGCCCTCCGGCGACATCCTCACTCCATGACCATGCTGCCGGCCGAAGGCGTAGTGCCCCCTGTAGAAAGTGCTGTCGCGCCTGTGGAAATGGCCTAGCCCGTGGCGCTGGTCCGCCGAGAATTCGCCGCAGTAGCGATTGCCGTTTTCCCAGGTGAGTTCGCCGAAGCCCTGCTTCAGACCGCGTTCGAGGCGGCCCCGATAAATGCGTCCGTCGGCATACTCGTAGATGCCCTGACCATGGGGAAACCCTTTGCTGACCTCGCCCTGGTAGCGTTCGCCGCCGTGCCACCGGTATTCTCCACGGCCGGTGCGCTCGCCGTCTTTGAAGTCGCCCTCGTAGGCATCCTTGTTGGCCCATTCGTAGCGGCCTTTGCCCGTCATGGCGCCATTGCGGAAATCGCCTTCGTAGACATCGCCGTTCGACAGGCGCAAGGTGCCGGTGCCGTGGCGCCGGCCTCGCTCGAAGACGCCCTCGTAGATTTCGCCGTCAGATGTCGTGTAGACGCCTTGGCCATGCATCTCGTCGGCCAGGAACTCGCCTTCGTAACGGCTGCCGTCGCTCCAGGCCAGCACCCCGCGCCCGCTGCGTTTGCCGTCCACCATATCGCCCTCGTACACCGCGCCGCTGGGCTCGCGCTGCTGTGCCTGCATAGCCACGGTTCCGGCGACCAACGCTGCGACAACGATGGCGAACAGACGGCGGTGTGGAGTCATGAATAGCAAGTTCGATCGTACGCTATGCATACCCTATCTCGCGCCCCGCATCGCAACAAGGTGCTCTCGGCCCATTGTCGAGACAGGCCGAGCCATGCCAATCGAGCGGCGCTACCTTTTGTGCCACCGTCCACGACATCGATCACGCGTCGATCGACGGTGCTGCCTTCAAGACCATCGAGTTTGCTTGGCACCGCTATGCGGTGCTCGCGCTTCCCGGCCAGAACTGCGGTGCTCACGCTTCCCGGCCAGAACTTGAGCGACGACGACCACATATCGCCTTCACGCGCCGCTGCGGCCGCTTGGAACGCGGATTGAAGCGAACTTCTACCGCCGGGATCGGCCGCCTGTCGAACGTTGATCGCAACGGCCCCGTGATACCAGGGGAGAACATCCGGGCGATTCCAGCGCGGGCAACCAGCAGCAGCATGCCGACAGCTCCTACAAGCGTGTCGGCGTCAAGGCTTCCATCCTCGCTGCCCATATGGTGCCGGCCGAAGGCGGCGAAGCCAAGCGGGCGGACATGTACGCCCGCCTCGGATGCCCTCGACTCCGCCACCCAGGAGCGGACAAGATCGCTGTTCACAGCTATCGCTTCAGCCACACTCGGCACGGCGGGCTGAAGATTCTCAACGAGCATGAACTGGACGACCTGGCACCTGTGGAGCATCCGCTGATGCGCGTACATGCCGCCACTGGCCCCCCGGTTTGTTCGTCGGCCGCCACGCCAGCCACATCGTTGGCGAAGATGTCACGCGGTCCCGGCAGATGCTGCACGACCTGACCGCGCCCCGGCCTGCCAGCCGCCGTGCGCTTGGCGGCACCGCTGGCAGGCCGGCGACATCGCCATTGGGGACAACGGCTGCGTACTGCCCTTGGCCGGAGGGTCAAGGGCGCGTCATGGTGCGCTCCGCCGTCGCTGACGAAGTCAACGACGCGACCGCGTGGCGGTCGCCCCCGATTCCGCTGGCGCGCAATCTCCTCCGCGACGCGACCGCGTGGCGGCCGCCCCCAAGTACCGTTGACGCGGAATCTCACCTGTGGCGGGACTGCATCGGGCTTGTCAGCAACCGTGGAACTCCGGCTCGCGCTTGGCCACGAACGCCTGTGCCGCCCGACGATGGTCCTCGGTATCGAAGGTGCGCGTCATGTGATGGGCTTCGAGGTCCAGCACTTGCGCCAGCGAACCGCGTTCAGCAGCGTTGAGGTTCTTCTTCATATAGCCGATGGCGATAGTAGGCAGCTCGGCGAGTCGGCGCGCCCAGAAACGCACTGCCGCCGGGAATTCCTCGGCCCCGTAGACATGGTTGACAAGGCCGATTCGAGCAGCTTCCTTGCCGTCGATCACGTCGGCGGTGAAGTACAGCTCGCGGGCCTTGGCGGCACCTACCAGATGCGGCAGGAAGTAGGAGCCGCCATAATCGCCTGCAAGGCCGATGTTGGCGAACGCAGTGGTGAACTTCGCCGTCGCGACGGCGATGCGCAGATCGCAAGCCAGCGCAAACGACAGGCCGCCGCCGGCCGTCGCGCCGGGAATAGCCGCCAGCGTCGGTTTCGGCATCTCGTGCAGCCAGCGACAGAGTTCCATGCTCGAGCGCAGCCCGGCGGCTCGCTGCTCGAATCCCGGCCGCTCGCGGATTCCCGCGCCTGCTCCTGCGCGAGCGAAACCCTTGACATCGCCGCCGGCGCAGAACGCTCCGCCGGCCCCTGTGAGCACCACCACCCGCACCGTCGGATCCTGCGCCAGCCGCGGCACGGCTTCTTCCAGTCCCGCCGACATCTCGGGCGATAGCGCATTGCGTACCTCGGGGCGGTTCATGGTCAGCGTGGCGATGCCGTCCTTGCAAGTTTCAATCAGATGGCCGGTGTTGCTCATAGAGTTCTCGCTATACGATCCGAGGCGCGTATGCTTGCATAGCTGGAGGGGACGGGGAAGCAGATGAGCAATCTGGCGGAGTTCCGTGCCGAAACTCGGGCATGGCTTGCCGAGAACTGCCCGTCGGGTGCGAGAGGCAGCGGGCCGATCCCTTGGGGCAGCCGCAAGATCGAACTCGATGCGGATTCGAGGACATGGCTGGAGCGCATGGCAGAACGCGGGTGGACCGTGCCCACTTGGCCCCGCCGATACGGCGGCGCGGAACTCGACAAAGCCCGCTACGCGGTGCTGATCGACGAGCTGGCGCGGATCGACGCGCACCCTCCTCTCACCGGCCGCGGCGTCAACTACATCGGCCCGACCTTGCTGGAACTCGGCAGCGACGACCAGAAGGCTCGCTGGCTGCCCGGCATCGCCCGTGGCGACGGCGGTTGGGCTATGGGCTACTCGGAGCCTGGAGCGGGATCGGATCTGGCGAGCCTATCCCTCTCCGCGGCGCGCGATGGCGACCGCTACATCCTCAACGGACGCAAGATCTGGACCTCGGATGCCATGCAAGCGGACTACATCTTCGTTCTTGCCCGCACTTCGCCGGACAAGCCCAAGCACCAGGGCATCAGCCTCATCCTGGTGGACATGGATCAGCCCGGCGTCCAGGTGCGGCCCATCCGCCTGCTGTCCGGCGCCTCCCCGTTCAACGAGACGCTGTTCGAGGACGCCGTGGCCAGCGCCGCCGACGTGGTAGGCGGCATCGACAACGGATGGACGGTGGGCAAGCGCCTGTTGCAGTTCGAGCGTTCCACCCACGCCGGCATCAATATCTCCGGCGCCCAAGGAGGACGGAGTGCGGACAGCATGCTGCCGGCAACGGTGAAGCGCTATGCCGGCTCCGAGGATGGCAGGATCGCCGACGCCGCCATGCGCGACCGCCTGCTGCGCTGCGAACTCAGCGGCCACGCCCAGCGCCTGACCCAGCGCCGAGTAATCGAAGAGACCCGCGCCCGGGCCCCTGGCTTCGCATCCTCGGCAGTGAAACTGACAGGTGCCCTCAACGCCCAGGAAGGCCACGAGATCCTCATCGCCGCCATGGGCTGCGCCAGCCTCGGCTGGCAAGGTGCGGGCTTCCAGGACGCCGAGCTGGAAGCGATGCGCAACTGGCTGCGGCAGAAGGCGCTGACCATCGCCGGCGGCACCAAGGAGATTCAACTCAACATCATCGCCAAACGGGTGCTCGGCCTGCCGGACTAAGGCGATGGACTTGCGCCTGTTGCATTGCTACGGTTCCCGTCATGGCTGCGTTGAACCAAGCAATCGAGCTGTTGGCCGCTGGCGACTGGCAAGCCGCCCACGCCATCGTGCAGAAAGATTCCTCCTGCCACGGCAGCTGGGCACACGGCATCGTCCACATGATGGAGGGCGATCTGCGCAATGCCGGCTACTGGTACGGCCGGGCCGGGCGGGAACTGCCAACTGTGGACGCCATCCAGGCGGAAATCGCAGCGCTGAAGGAGGCGGCTGGGCGCTGATCGCACCGGCGTTCTTTCATCGCTGGGCACGGCATGTCGAGGCTCATTCGAGGAGTCTGTGCAAGAGCGCCTGGTGGAGCCAGCCGGGATCGAACCGGCGACCTCTACAATGCCATTGTAGCGCTCTCCCAGCTGAGCTATGGCCCCACGGATGCTGGGGAAGGCAAAGGCCCCAGCGAACGGCGGCCATGGTAGGCGCGGACCGCGTTTGTTTCAAGGCGAATATCGCGGCATATCCAATGCGCGATAAGCCCGCTCCAGCCGCTTCGCTTCCTTTCTGCCGATGCCGCCCAGCGCTTCAGCGGCGCTGCGCAGCCGGACGCGGACGAGATCGCGCCCCAAATAGGCCATGGAGTCGAACAGTGGCAGCGACACGGCGCGGCCGGAGACGGCGACGAACAGCGGACCTAGGAAGTCGCGCATCTTGAGGTTCATGGCGTCGGCCAGAGACCGCAGGGATTCGTAGAGGGCGTCGCGCCGCCAGTCGGAGATTTCTTCAAGGCGACATCCGGCGTGGTGGATGATGCGCTTGCAGTCGTCGGCGCTCAGGGTCTTGTGCGCGAAGCCGGCAGCGACGAGCGGCACCCGATCGCCCAGCAGATAGTCCACTTGCGCCAGGATGTCCGCGAAGCGCCCGGTGCGCTGCTGCACCAGGGGGGCCAGCACGGCTAGATTGTCGCGGTTCAGCGCCCAATCGGCGACGCGATCCATGAATGCATCGGTAGAGAGCGCACGAATGTACTGGCCATTCATCCAATCGAGTTTGGCGAGGTCGAACACCGGGCCACGGGTAGAGATGCGATCGATGTCGAACTGTTCCGTCATCTCGGCGACGCTGAAGATCTCCTGCTCGTCAGGCATGGACCAGCCCATCAGCGCTAGGTAATTGAGCAGCGCTTCGGGCAGGTAGCCCGAGCGGCGGTAGTAGTCCAGGCCGGTGGGATTGCGGCGCTTGGAGAGTTTGCTGGCATCCGGATTGCGCAGCAGCGGCAGATGGTAGTGCTTGGGCATGGTCCAGCCGAAGGCGTCGTAAAGCAGCTGGTGCTTGGGCATGGAGCTGATCCACTCCTCGCCGCGCAGCACATGGCTGATATGCATGAGATGGTCGTCTACCACCACGGCCAAGTGGTAGGTGGGGAAGCCGTCGGACTTGACGAGCACCTGCCGATCCACCTGCCGCCAGGAGATTTCGATGGTGCCGCGCAGACCATCCTCGAAGCGGCAGACGCCATCGTCGGGTACCGCGAGCCGCACCACATGGGCCTCGCCTCGGTCGATGCGGGCACGAACCTCAACTGCATCCAGGGCTAGGCAGCGGCCATCGTAGCGCGGCGTCTCGCCGCTGGCCTGCTGTCGGCGACGTACTTCGTCAAGGCGCTGGGGCGAGCAAAAGCAGTGGAACGCCCGTCCGGCTTGCAGAAGTTTTTCGGCATGCCGCCGGTATGCGTCCAGCCGTTCGCTTTGCCGGTAGGGCCCGAAATCTCCGCCGACATCGGGGCCTTCGTCCCATTCCAGCCCTGCCCAGCGCAAAGCCGCGAAGATCGCCGCTTCGGATGCCTCGCTGCCGCGAGCACGGTCCGTGTCTTCAATGCGCAGCACGAACCTCCCGCCCCGACTGCGGGCGAAGGCTTGATTGAACAGCGCCATGTAGGCGGTGCCGACATGGGGATCGCCAGTAGGGCTAGGGGCGACTCGGGTGCGGACGGTCATAGCGCCATTATACCCGTGCGGTGCGATATCCGTTCGCCGGGCCTGCGGAACGACGGCGCACCGCATCCATTAGGAGGGGGCGCTCATCCGGGACGGAGGCATGCAGAACGCCACGTTCGCCTCGCCGGATGCATCCGGCGCTCGGCGTGGAGCTGCATATGGAGCCCATGAGACTCGGGATGCCGGCCTCCCGGGTGGACGCGGCAGCGGGTTGCCAGACACGACCCAAGGGACCCAAGGCATCCCTCGTCGCCGCCACCTGTTTCGCACTGTCCTGGGTGCCCAATCTCCGCCGAACCGCAACTTCCAGCTGCACACTGTCCAGGCGCTCGCGGACCTCGAACGCTTCTTCCAACGCCCGCGCCGCCGGCAGCAGGCCCAGCCTCTCCGGATCCCTGCGCGTAATCGATAGTGCTCCGATTCTTGTTGCGGTCGAAGCCTCCTTAGGCCGCTTCCATCGCCAGCAGCGTCGTCCTGCCGTTGCCGTGTGGCCCGTGGAAGTCGGCCTCGTGCGACGGCGGACTGCTACTGCCAGTCCGGCCGGAAACTCCCGCCATATGCACTGCTCGTGCTCCCGGCCAGCCAAGTACGGCGGCAGGCCGCCGCCCGGACGAAAAAGCCCACCCTGCATCTCGCATGCATCGCGCCACTGCAAGCGTCTGCGGCGACGCCAGCAACATCCGGCAGGCGCGACGCGCTCGGAGATGGCAATGTTCCCGTCCCGGTCGCCAAGCGGTCCCGCAAACGTGCTTGCCTCCAGGTCGCGAACATAGCTGAAATCGGGATTGAGCGGTGCGTCCGATACTCTCCTGCGGTCTGGGACGGGCGCTGGCGTCCCCGCGCTCATGCCCTCGCGAAGTTGAGAAAACGACCAAACCGTCGGACCAGCGCGGCCCGGTCGGTGCTTTCGGCATCAATGCGCGCGGAACGGATCTGACCGTCGATCAGCAGCGTGGCCAAGCCGTGGATGAAGCTCCAGGCAGCGATGGCGGCATCCGGCGCGTCCGCCTCCCGGACGCCGTCGTCTGCCAACGGCGCACCGTCGCCTCCCGGCCTGCCGCCATTTCCCGCCACGGCTTGGTTGGCCAGCACAGCGAAGGCTTCGTCTGCCGCCCGCCGCAGTTCGGGATGGGCCGATTTGTCTGCGATCTCGGTGCCGAACATGAGGTGGAAGACGGCAACGTGCTCCAAGGCGAACGTCAGGTAGGCGCTGCCGATGGCCACCATCCGCTCCGCGGGATCGCTCGCCGGAGCGGCACCGGCGCGCATGGCTGCGGCGAGGTCGCGAAAGCCCCCCGCGGCCACCGCGGCCAGCAGCGCCGCCTTATCCGTGAAATGCCGATAGGGCGCCGTCTGCGAGACGCCTGTGCGCCGTGCCGCGGCGCGCAGGCTGAGCTTCGCCATCCCTTCCCGCTCGAGAATAGTCTGCGCCGAGCGGATCAGCTCGGCGCGTAGGTCGCCGTGGTGGTAGCGGCGAGGGGTTTTTTCGCCCTTGGATGTTGACATCGTTAACAAACGCCCTCAAACTGGACATATTGACGTTGTAAACATAACGTCGAGAGCCGATTCCATCAACTCGAATGCCTCGCTCGGTGGAGGCAAGGAGAACGAAGATGACCCACACGCGCAGAGACCTGCTCGCCGCCGTGGGCGGCGCGGGCGCCGCGATAGCCGTCGCCTCTTGTTCGCGCCGCGACGAAATCGACACCAATGCCGACGTGCCGCTGTCGGCCGACCGGCAATGGCGCACGGCGCTCGCCCGCTCGCTGCCGACTGAGCACGACTACCGACCGCGCATTGAAGGGACGCTGCCCGACGGCCTCAAAGGCCGCCTCTACCGCAACGGCCCGGGCCTGTTCGAGCGCGACGGGCACCGCAAGCGCAGCCTGCTCGATGGCGACGGCATGATCCAGTGCTTCGACTTCACAGCCGGCGGCGTCCGCTACCGCAACCGCTTCGTGCGCACCGAGAAGTTCGTCGCCGAAGAACAAGCCGGGGCGTATCTCCATCCCACTTGGACGACCCGGGCACCCGGCTTTTTCGCCAATCTCGGCGGCCACATCCCGACCCAGGCTGGCGTGGCGACCGTGATCAGGGACGGCCAGTTGCTGGCGCTGGATGAAGCCGTGCCGCTCTACGCGCTGGATCCCGATTCGCTCGACACGCTGGGCGCTTTCGCGTTTCCCGACGGTGTCGAGATGCCGGGCTGCAAGGCGCATACCAAGATCGATCCGCGCACCGGCGACTGGCATCTGGCGGCGACCGGCTACGGCCGCGTACTGACGCTGCGTTGGCTGGTGGTCGGCAAGGACGGCGCGGTCAAGGCACAGGGCGCCGTGGAGTCGCCACGCATGACCTATATTCACGATTTCCTGGCCACCGAGCGCTACCTCGTCTTCATCCTGCACGCAGTCGAATTCACGCCGTTCGCCATGCTCGCCGGGTTGCGCAGTTTCACCGACAGCCTCACATGGAAGCCGGAGCAAGGCAATTTGATTCTGGTAATCGACAAGGCCGGCGGCGAGCCGGCGTTCTTCGAGGCACCCGCCGCCTGGATGTGGCATGCCCTGAACGCCTACGAACACCGCGGCACCCTCGTTGCGGACTTCGTCGGCTACGACATGCCGGACCACTTCATCAGCGCCAACCCGGCCTTCTCCTCGATAATGCGTGGCGCGGAAGGCGAAGCCGCGTTCCCAGGTACGGTGCGGCGCTACCTCATCGACCTGAAGGCGATGTCGCTGCGCGAAGAGGACATCGACGCTGGCCACCACGAGTTCCCGATGACCGACCCGCGCGTCGCCCTGCGCGAGCACCGCTACGGCTGGTTTGCCTGCGGCCCCGTCGGCGACTGGATTTTCGACGGCGTGGCCCGGATCGACATGAAAAGCGGAGCCCGCGACGAATTCCGTTTTGGTCCCCGGCACTTCGTGGGCGAACCGATTTTCGCGCCTCGAGGAGGTGCCGAGAACGACGGCTGGATTCTCGCTCAGGCGCAAAGCGGCGACACGGGCTTGAGCTTCCTCGCCGTGTTCGACGCCGCCGATCTCGCCGCCGGCCCGATCGCCAAAGCGCATCTGCGCCACCACGCGCCGTTCGGCCTGCACGGCTACTGGGCGGCGCGCGCCTAGCCGCAGACGAGGCGCGGGCCGTCGACAGGCGGCAGCCTGAAGAGGTTGCTGCGACGGCTCGGCAGGATGACGGTAGCGCGAGGGGTCGGCATGGCAGGTGGCGGAAGAAAGGGATATCGAACCTACGTGTCTACGACTTCGTAGGAGCCTGCTTTCGCCTATGCCGGCCCGGCGCGAATTGCGCTTGCACCGCCCCGCATTCGTTGGCATCCTTATATGCTGAAGTCGGCGAAACTGCCGGCATTAATCCGTTGCTGCCGGCCAGGAATCGAAACCGGCGGCCTGCAGTTCTTTGTGGCGCCAGGGGAGGCCGGCTGCCGCCATGACGCTCGGAACACGATCGATGGCTCTGCACTGCGAGCATACTGCGCGACCAGCGACAGAGGTTCTGCAGTCGAACCATGTGCTGGCAGTCCTGGACTTCATGACGGACGCAACGCCTAGCACGGAAGAAGCCGATCCGCGGCATGTGGCAACCGGGTTGCCATCCCTTGGCGGCGATGGGGTGCGCGAGATCTGGAGCAGTTCGTCTCCGGTAGCTTGGGGCCGCCGCGGCACCGTGTGCTGGGCGGTGTGCGAGTTCGGCTTTTTGCCGCCACGATCGTGGATGCGGCGCCTGGAAGATATCTCGAAGCGGCGACCCGCTCAGCGTGGGGCTGCCTTTTGGAAACGAGCGCGGCTCGCGGCTGGAACCACATCCCTCGCATCAACTTGAAGCAGGCGCAGTGGTCGGCGCAGTCTAGCCCCGAGCGCGAGGAAAGGAGCCCTCGCAAGAAAGCCGATCTCAATCTCGACGCACCGTACCGCCTTGAAGCGGCTAAGATAGGTGGCATGCAACCATAGGAAGGGAGGGGCATGCCCTACACCGACATTCTCTACGAAACCGACGGCCGACTGGCTTTCGTCACCCTGAACCGCCCCGAGAAGCTCAACGCGCTCAGCAACAACCTGCGCGGCGAAGTGATGGACGCCATGCGCGAGGCCGAGAGCGACGACGACATCGGCGTCGTCGTGCTGCGCAGCGCTGGTCGCTCGTTTTCTGCTGGCTACGACCTGTCGCCGGCCCGCGCTGCCGACCGCTTCGACTTCGTGAGCCCCCGCTCCGGGCTGCCGGACACCGGTTCCACGCACCCCGGCAAAACGCAGTGGGCGCGGCACGTGGTGATGACCAACTGGATCATCTGGGAACTCGCCAAGCCTGTCGTGGCGCAGATCCACGGGCACTGCCTGGCCGGCGGCACGGAACTGGCGACGGTCTGCGACTTCCGCATCGTCGCCGAGGACGCGCAGATCGGCTACCCGCCGGTGCGCGCCATGACGACCATGGACATGATGTGGACGCCCTGGCACCTGCCGCCCTGCAAGGCGCGGGAGTTCGCCTACCTGGGCGATTCGTTCTCCGGCGCGGAGATGGCGCGATTGGGGTGGGCCAACTATGCCCTGTCGCGGGACGAGCTGGCCGATTTCACCGAGAAGTTCGCCCGTCGCATGGCGCACGTGGACAACGAGATGCTGATGTACTCGAAGCGCGCCGTGAACCGGCAGTACGAAACCCAGGGCATCCGCGACGGTCTGCACTCCGGCACGGAAATCCAAGCCCTGTCCGCGCAGCGCGACGCCGCCTCGGAGTGGGGCCGGCGGGTGCGCGAAGACGGCCTGAAGGCGGCTCTGGAATGGCGCGATGGGCCGTTCCGGGATTTCCGCGGCGCCTACGCCAGCGCCCCGAAGGACCGTCCAGTGGCCGGCATGGACAAGAACAGCGCGAAAGGCGGGACCGGCTATGGTGGCTGAGCAGATGCGATTGGCCGGCAAGGTGGCCCTGGTTACCGGCGCCGGCAGCGGTATCGGTGCCGCCACGGCGCTGCGGTTCGCCGCCGAAGGCGCCGCGGTGATGTGTACCGACATCGATTCCGCCCGCGCTACGGAAGTGGCCACCTCGATCCTCGACCGCGGCGGCGACGCCACCTCCCTGGGCCTGGACGTCAGCGACGAAGCCGCCATCCGGGATGCTCTGCCCTGCACCGTGGATAGCCTCGGCGGGCTGGACATCATCTTCAACAACGCTGGCATCGGCGGCTCCGGCGACTGGGATCGTACTATCGCGGTGAACCTCAGCGGCGTCTACTATGGTCTCTTCCACGGTGCGCCGTTCCTGGCTGAAAGCGGCGGCGGTGCCATCATCTCCACGGCATCCATCGCCGGGCTGGTGGGCCTGACGGGGATGGCGCAGCCCGGCAGGAACCCTCAGCCGGGGAACGCGAGGGGCCTGCCCCTCGCAAGAGACGAGCCGCCGCAGCCGGGTGCCGGGGCCTACGTGGCGGCCAAGCACGGCGTCGCCGGCCTCACTCGCCAATACGCGATCTCGTTCGGTACCCGCATGGTGCGCATCAACGCCGTGGCGCCGGGCTACATCGAAACGCCCATGACGGCACCCATTCGCGAGCACGAAGCCGGTACGCGGTTCCTGGAATCCCTGCATCCCCTCGGCCGTTTGGGCCAGCCCGAAGAGGTCGCTGCCGCGGTGGCCTTCCTGGCCAGCGACGACGCCAGCTTCGTCTCCGGCGTGGTGCTGCCTGTGGATGGCGGCTACACGGCGCGCTGAAACGTCGAAGGGCGGCGAGTCGTACAGCGATTTCGCACAGAAGAAAGAGAGATCGCCCAATTGGACCGCTGGCATGGCCGCCATAGGATGATCGAGACCGCCACCCGAATCGGGCGGGCGACGGGTGCGATGGCAAGGCAGATCGGAAGTAGAACAGGACGGCCGAAGCTTGGACCATCGTGGGCATGGGGATCGCGGTCCTAGTGGCGACCGCCGCCTCGAACCGCTCCATGCGGGCGAACATGCGAACATGAAGGAGATGGGCGATCTCATCGATCCCCTCGAAAAGACGACGACGCAGCGGTCGAACCAACTCGAACGGCGACGACGGAGTGCAGCAACTAGCTCGAAACATACCTGCGAAAGTCTCGCACGGCGCACGGGTAGAAGGCTTGCTCGAAGGCGTCCGCGAGACCATCTTTAGCCGCACGCAACACCGCTTGAACGGCGGGCTCGATAGCGTCGGCACTATCGACCCAGCGCATCGATGATGCGGGCGCAGTCGTCCATGTAGTCACGGACGGGAATCGCCACCGGGAACACCATCGTGCCATCCATTCCCGCTGCGGCATACGCGCCCAAACGGGCATGGATAGCATCGGTGGTGCCGATCAGGGTGCGCTCGCGGATCAGCGCTGGCGGAATGGCGTCCAGGGCGCGCTGGCGTTGCCGAGCTCGCCATAGGCCCTGCACTTCCCGGCAGGCGTCGCGGAAGCCCTCGCGGGCGAACATCTCCTCGTAGACCGGGGCCATGACGTAGGTGAGCAGCTCGCGCTGATAGCGCTCGCGCACCGACTCGTAGTCGTCCGTCACCGTGGCGCGGAAGAACACCAGCAGCTCGAAGCCGTCGAGGTCGCGTCCGGCGCGGTGCGCTCCCGCAGCCACTCGGCGCACGGCATGCTCCACATCCGCCACGGTGACGAAGTTGAGGATGACGCCGTCGGCGATCTCGCCGGCGAGTTCCAGCATGCGGTCGCCCAGGGCGGCGAGATAGATCGGCGTCTTCGCCGGAGTACGCGCCGCCAGCTGCGCTCGGCGGTAGCGCCAGCGTCCCGTTTCGGTGGTGACTCGCTCGCCGGACAGGAAGCGGCGCACCAAGCCGACGCATTCCCGGGTCAGATGCAGAGGCGAAGCGCCCCACGGCGTCGCATGCCAGTCCTGGATGATGAGCTGGGTGCTCGTGCCCAGGCCCAGCACGAAGCCGCCCGGCGCGATCTGCCCCAGGGAGGTTGCCGTCATCGCCAGCAGCAGCGGATCCCGAGTCTGCATGGGCACGATGGCCGTGCCGACGCGGCCGGCCTTCAGCCGCGCGGCCACCGCGGCGGCGGTGGAGACGGCGTCCGCGCCGGCTGTTTCAGCCACCCAGAAGCCGCCCCAGCCGCGGTTTTCCGCCAGCAGCGCCAGCTCGATGTTCTCGCCCACGGTTCGCCCGGGCGAAGCGAGGTCCAGTCTCGGTTCGATCATGTTCCATTCTCCCTGCGGGCCTTCGACAGCCCGCGATAGATGCGCAGCGACGGGCCGAACAGATAGTCGATCGGTCCGTCGAGATACTGGGCGTTGGCGTCCGCGCCGCGCCCTTCCAGAGCGCGCTCGCAGCCCCGGCCGAACGGAAGCCGACGCCGCGGCGCGGCGCTCGGCGACGACAGGATGAGAGCGATCATGTGCCGCGGTCGATTGGAATGGTTGGGTACGCCTCGGTGCCAAAGGCGAACGTCCCGAATCAGCACGTCGCCGGGGTCGGTGGGTGGATTCACCGGCGGCCGCAGAGTGCGCCGGCGAGCCTCCATCGCTGCCGGTATGCCCGCATGGTCGCCGTAGACGCCTACCCGGTGGCTGCCGGGCCAGAGCTCGATGGCGCCGTTGCCGTCGTGCATGGGCCCTGGCGGAATGTTGACCACCAGCGCGGCGGTGGGCGCCGCCGGTTCCCCCGGCGCGGTCGAGTGGCGCCCGTCCATGTGCAAATGCTGATGAACGCTGCCCGGACAGTTGGTGTTGCCATTGTAGAAGGTCAGCTGCGGGCGCTGGTCGAACACCGCCTCGGCCACGGCGTTCGCCGCGGGATTCATGGCGACCTCGGCGAACACGTAGTCCGCGAACGGCGGCGGCCCCTGCTGCAAGTGCCCGGCATGCCGAGGATTGCCGCCAAGGGTGGCGCAGTAGCGCAGCAGATCCTGGGTATCCCGATCCATGCGTCGCCGCAGCGCGGTCAAAGGATCCGCCGACACAGCTCGTTCGAGAACGACGCAGCCGTCGGCGGCGATGGCTTCAACGGCGCGCGCGGTCTCGCCGGGAGCGACGCGAACGATGCCGTCAGCCACGAAAGCGAACGCTCCTGTTTTCGCGCTCGGCGCCGTAGGCCGCTTCCATGAGTTCCGTCAGTTCGATGGCCGCCGCCAAGCCGAACTCGATGGGCGCGTCGGCGACGCAGCCGGCGATCCACTGATCGATGGGCTTGGCGTGGGCGGGCGGCAGTTGCGGCGGCTCGCGCCAGTAGGCATCGCCGAAGCGCTTCGAGCGCACTTCTACGCCTTTGCCGCCCTTGCCCGGCGACAGCGTGCGGTAGCCGCCTTCGGTGCCGTCGATTTCCAGCGAGAAGGTGCCGCCGAAGCTGGTGAACGCCGTCTCGGCGACGGCGATGGCGCCGCTGGCGAACTCGATCACGGATACGGCGTTGTCTTCCACGGCGCGGCCGGTAATGGTGTTGAACACCGAGACGATGCGCTTCGGTGGCCCCAGCAGCCAGCGCGCCAAGTACATGCCGTGGGCTCCGAGATCCATCATGGCGCCGCCGCCACAGGCTTCGGGGTCGTAGAAGTGCTCTGGCAGCCAGTCGCGCACGGCGCCGTCGTGGGCGTTGCGAATGCGCAATGCGGTAACGCGCCCGAACAGGCCCTCGTCCAGCGCCTGCTTGGCGTAGAGGACGCGAGGCGCGGTCCGGTGCGGAAAGGAAATGCAGAACTTCACGCCGCTGCGCCGCACGGCATCGGCGATGGCGCGGCAGTCCGCCACCGTGGTGGCCAGCACCTTCTCGGCGAAGATGTGCTTGCCGGCATCGGCGGCGCGCGCCATCACAAGGCGATGCAGATTGGTGGGCGTCGTCACGCATACGGCGTCGATGTCGTCGGCTGCCAGCAGGGCGTCCAGATCGGCCTCGAACGGCACCGCGATCTCCGCCGCCCAGGCGGCCCCGCGCTCGGCGTCCTCGTCCCACACCGCGCGCACGTCGGCGTCGGAGTGGGCGCGGATCTCCCGCGCGTACTGGTTGGCGTGGACGTGCCAGCGGCTCAGCATGGCGACGCGCAGCATGGCGTTACTCCCTTGGGACGGAACAATGACATAGTATGTCGCACCGACTTCCACTTGGGCGAGTGCCATGGCGGCATCCAAATCAGTGCTGGTCACGGGATCGGCCGGCGGCGTCGGCCAAGCGGCGTGCGCCCAGCTGCGACGATGCGGCCACGCGGTGACCGGCTTCGACCGTCTGGTCTCGCCGGACGTGGACGAGGCCATCGTCGGCGACATCGCCGATCGCCAGGCCGTGCTCGACGCGGCGGCCGGCAGGGACGCGATCGTCCACCTCGCGGCCACGCCCGACGAAGCGGACTTCCTGGCCGAACTGCTGGCGCCGAACGTGCGCGGCCTCTACCACGTCTGCGATGCCGCCCGCCGAGCCGGCGTGCCCCGGCTGGTTCTGGCCAGTTCCGTACAGGTGGTTTCCGGCCACCCGTGGGAGCGGCCGATCCGGCTGGAAGACGGCCCCCGGGTCGTCAACCACTACGCCCTGACCAAGCTCTGGGCCGAAGACATGGGCGAGATGTACGCCCGCGTCTACGGACTGGCGGTGATCGCCGCCCGGCTCGGCTGGCTGCCGCGCTCGAAACCCCACGCCGAAGAGCTGCTGGCCAGCCCGGTAGGCACGGATGTCTACCTGAGCCACGCCGACGCAGGCCGCTTCTTCGCCGCCTGCGTAGAGGCGGAACTGCCGCCGGGCCGCTTCGAGACCCTGTTCGCCACCAGCAAGCCGCGGCGCCAGCGGCGCATCGACCTCGGCCGCAGCCGGGACGTGGTGGGCTACGAGCCGCAAGACACCTGGCCGGCCGGCCAGCCGTTCGTCTAGCCGAGGAGGCCATGAACGACAACTACAAGCCCGACCGCGAGTTCGGCTTCCACACCCGCGCCATCCACGCCGGCGCCCGCCCGGAACCCGGCACCGGAGCGCGGGCGATTCCCATCTACCAGACCTCCAGCTATGTCTTCGAGGATCCGGAATCCGCCGCCGCGTACTTCAACCTGCAGGAGTACGGCAACACCTATTCGCGGATCATGAATCCCACCGTGGCGGCGCTCGAAGAACGGCTGTCCAACCTCGAAGGCGGCATCGGCGCGGTGGCCTTCGCCAGCGGCCTGGCGGCGCAGGCTGCGGCGCTCTTCACTATGCTCGCTCCGGGCGACCACGTGGTCGCCTCCGCCGCGCTCTACGGCGGCACGGTGACGCAGCTCAAGCATCTGTCGCGCAAGCTGTCGGTGGCGCTCAGCTTCGTCGATCCGGACTCCCCGGACAACTGGCGCAAGGCGATACGCGACGACACCAAGGCGCTGTTCGGCGAGACCATCGGCAACCCCGGCGGCAACGTGCTCGACATCGAGGCCGTCGCCGCCGTCGCCCGTGACGCCGACATTCCCCTGATCGTGGACAACACCTTCGCCACGCCCTACCTGTGCCGGCCCATGGCCTGGGGCGCGGACATCGTCGTCCACTCCGTCACCAAGTTCATCGGCGGCCACGGCACCAGCATCGGCGGCGCGGTGGTGGATTCCGGCGCGTTCGACTGGTCCAACGGCAAGTTCCCCATCGTCGCCGATCCCTCGCCCGCCTACCACGGCCTCGCCTTCCACGAGACCTTCGGCGGCTACGGCTACCTGATGAAGCTACGGGCGGAGACGCTGCGCGACTTGGGCGCCGCCATGAGTCCGATGAACGCGTTTTTGTTCATGCAGGGTTTGGAAACCCTGCCCTTGCGCATGGAACGTCATGCCGCCAACGCCTTCAAGGTGGCCAAATGGCTCGACGGGCGCGACGATGTGGTGCGAGTGCGGCATCCGGCGCTGGCGGCAAGCCAATACCGCGGTCTGGTGGCCAAGTACCTGCCCAAGGGCGCGGGCGCGGTATTCTGCTTCGACCTCGCCGGCGGTCGGCAAGCGGGCCAGGACTTCATTCGCGGCGTGCGCCTTTTCTCCCATCTGGCCAATGTCGGCGACGCCAAGAGCCTCATCATCCATCCCGCCAGCACCACCCATCGCCAACTCGGCGACGACGAGCTGGCCGCCGCCGGCATCGGCCCCGGCACCATCCGCCTGTCCGTCGGCATTGAAGACGTGAACGATCTGATCTGGGACCTCGAACAGGGCCTCCAACGCATCAAGGAGCTGAAATCATGACTGGCGCTGCCGACTACCAGGACCCCGACACCATCCAGCGCCTGCTGCACAACGCCTGCACCATCGCCATCGTCGGCCTGTCGCCCAACCATCTGCGCGCCAGCAACTTCGTCGGCTTCTACGCCGCCCGCCACGGCTATCGGGTGATTCCGGTAAATCCCCGCGAGGAGGAGGTGCTCGGCGAAAAATCCTACCCCAGCCTGTCCGCAGTGCCGGAACCGATCGACATAGTGGACGTCTTCCGCGCTCCCGGCGCGGTGCCGGCCATCGCCGAGGAAGCCGTCGCCATCGGCGCCGGCGCTCTGTGGCTGCAATTCGGCGTCATCAGCCTTGACGGGGCGAAAATCGCCCGGCGCGGCGGCCTTGACGTGGTGATGGACCGCTGCTTCAAGATCGAGCACGCCCGATACATCGGCAGAATGCATGTGCTCGGCTTCAATACCGACGTGGTGTCGGCGCGACGGGAAGCATTCTGAGGCGGCGCATCTGCCGGCGCGGATCGTCGTTCATGCGCACGGCCTGTTCCGCCGCGCCGGCGTGCGGATATCCAAGCCCCGGATGCCGTTGCTTCTGCGCAGGTGGCGGCGCAATCGGTACGCGCTGGGGTCGTCGTAGCCGCGCCGCGGCGGCGTTTGTGAGTTGGGTTCGCCGTGCTTCGGCTGCGAGCTGCCGTCTCCGTCCGCCACTTCGTTGGATGGCATCCTCGCTCCCAGCCGAGGCGAGTGTCGCTGAATGCTCGAAAGCCGTCGAGTTCGTCGTTCATGACATGCCCGGCGAACTGCCGACCATCGCGTTGGCTGATCGTGTCATGGAGGCCGCACTGCTGCGGACCGAGAACGGGCGAAGGTTGGCTGCTGATCCACAAAATGCGGCGGATGCGCATCGCAATGGCTGGCGAGACGCCGACTGCCCAGAGCGCACGCCGAATGGGGATGGAGCTGTCGGAATGGGCGCCAGGCCGCAGAGAGCGTCCGACGCTTGGTGCCCGCGCCGAGCGCCTGGGCAACCTCTACGGCAGCCGCACGGCGGCGCTGTCGCGGCGAAAATGTCCTGCCGCAGGGCGAAGGAGGCGCGATTCTCTTGGCCGCGAAGGCGCGATCGGATGAAAAAGCGGGGCCTCGCCTGCCGCCCGACCCGCCCGACGCCCTGTTCCACACCCTGCTGGAAGACCCGTCTCGCGCCGCCGTCCTGATCCGAGAGCACCTGCCGGACGAAGTGCGCCAGCAGCTCTCCGACGCGCCGCCGCGACTGCTCGACGGCACCTACGTCGACGAGAGGCTGCGCACCACCCGCAGCGACCGCCTGTTCGAGATGCGGCTCAGGACGGGCCGTCCCGTCTTCGTCTACGTCCTGCTGGAGCACAAGTCGAGTCCCGACCCGCGCACCCCCTTGCAACTGCTCGGCTACATGGTGCGCATCTGGGAACGCCACGCCGAAGGCAACGCGACCAAGCTGGGCGCGTTGCCGCCGATTGTCCCGCTGGTCTTCTACCACGGTGTCCGCCCCTGGCGGGTGCCGCGCTCGATCTTCGAGATGATCGAGCGCAACGAGGCGCTGGATCCCCTGGTGCGGTCGATGGCATATGTCCTGCGTGACCTGGGAAGGATCGAGACCGAACGGCTGTCCCGGGATCCAGCGGTGCGGGCGGTTCTCGCGGTGCTGAAGTACGTCCAGCGCAGCAAGGAAATCGACGCGGAGATACTGGCTGGCGTACTGCGAAGCCTGCCGCGTGGTCTGCGCTTGGCGGTGACGGTGATGCGCTATATAGTGGCGACCTACCAGATCGATCGGACGCTGCTCGACGAAGCGGCGCGGCTGGCGGGTACTGGGAACTGGGAGACGCTGATGGGCACGATTGCGGAAGAATGGATACAGGAAGGCCGGCAGGAAGGCCGGCAGGAAGGCGAAGCCAGCGCGCTGGCACGTCTGCTGGAGCGGCGGTTCGGCGTTCTGCCCGATGCCGCCCGGGAGCGGATAGCGGCGGCATCTCTGGAACAGCTCGACGCTTGGTTCGACGCCGCGATTGACGCCGAATCGCCGAAGAAGGTGTTCGACGCCTAGCCTCCATGCGTTCCGGCCCGACTGTCATGGAGACGGTCCGCTGGCAGGCGCCGGATACGCCAATTGCTGGCGCTGGCCAAACGCCGGCCCGGGCTGGTGCCGGAAGACTTCCAAGAGCGGTGGCGACACGAACTTGGGCCGCTGGTGCAGGCCGTGCCGGACATCTACCGCGCTGGACGAAAACCGGCGTTCGACGGCATGGCCAGCCTGTGGTTCGACGACAACGCCCTCGCGGCCGAGCAGATGCAGCCGGTCGTCGCCTGCAAGGGCGCCTTCCTGGAACCTCGCGCACCATCGCCATGGTCGTTCAGGAAGTGGTGATCGTTTAGACTTGCAGGAGGGCTCGTCGGAAGACTTGCCAGCAACAGCTACCATAGAACAATAGGAAGGAGCAGGCATGAGCCGCGACTGGAACGAGCCCATCCGCTATCCCGATAGCGCCGTGGTGGCGCTGGACCGGCGGTTCCGCAAGTACGTGCTAGGCAGCGCTGCCGTCGAGCGTCTCCATACCGGCTGCCGGTGGGCGGAAGGCCCGGTCTGGTTCGGCGACGGCGGCTATCTGCTGTGGAGCGACATCCCCAACGACCGCATTCTGCGCTGGGATGAGCGCACGGGC
The DNA here is from genome assembly GCA_963422285.2 of Pseudomonadales bacterium. Lineage (GTDB taxonomy): Bacteria > Pseudomonadota > Gammaproteobacteria > Pseudomonadales > Azotimanducaceae > VXYL01. The sequence goes on from CAXXJO010000002.1 coordinate 240,294, forward strand.
GCGGTGGTCGACTTTCGCAAGCCCGCCGACAACGCCAACGGCAACACCCGGGACCAGCAAGGACGGCTGATCACCTGCGAGCACGGGGCGCGTCGGGTTACCCGCACCGAGCACGACGGCACCGTCGCCGTGCTGATCGATTGCTTCGAAGGCAAGCGCCTGAACGCGCCCAACGACGTAGTGGTGCATGCCGACGGCGGCATCTGGTTCACCGACCCCGGCTACGGCATCCACGTCAACTACGAGGGCCACAAAGCGCCCTTCGAGTTGCCGGAACGCACCTACCGTCTGGATCCGGATACGCTGGAGGCCACGGTAGTGGACGAAAGCCTGGTGAAACCCAACGGCCTCGCCTTCTCGCCGGATTACCGCACCCTCTACCTCGTCGATACCGGTGCCTCCCACAAGTTCGGTCATCCGCGCACCATCAGCGCCTTCGACGTGGCGGAGGGCAAATCCCTCGCCAATCCGCGCGTCTTTTGCGACATGGGCGCTGGCAGTTCCGACGGCATCCGCGTAGACCTGGACGGCAACGTCTGGTCCGCAGCCGGCTGGGGCGGCGAGGGCTACGACGGCGTCCACGTCTTCGCCTCGGACGGCGCCAAGATCGGCGAGATCCACCTGCCGGAGGCCGTCTCCAACGTCTGCTTCGGAGGCGTCAAGCGCAACCGGCTGTTCATGACCGCATCGCAGTCGCTCTACGCGCTCTATGTCGAGACCCAAGGGGTGCCCTACGTTTGAGGCGGCTGCAATAGCGTTGCCTTTCAACCTGCGGTGGCGCAGAAGAAGTTGAGCTTGTTGCCGTCGAGATCGCGGAAGTAGCCGCCGTAGAAGCCGGTGCCCCGCGCTCCCGGCGCACCCTCGTCGACGGCGCCGAGATCCAGGGCCTTGGCATGCAGTCGATCCACCTGCTCCGGCGTTTGCGCCGCCAGCGCCACCATCACGCCGTTGCCGACGGTAGCTGGCTTGCCGTCGTAGGGTCGCGCCACGGCAACCAGCGGCTTGTCGAAGCCGACGCCCCAGCCGATCAGGCGATCCATTTCCATCAAGCGGCGGGCGCCCATGTCGGCGAACAGCGCATCGTAGAAAGCTGCGGCGCGTTCTATATCGTTGGTGCCCAGAGTGGCGTATCCGATCATGCCGGCTCCTCGTGCAGTGGATGGAATCCGGGCAGCATACGCGATTCGCGCGGCTCGATGGAATGCACCAGCGGCAAGGCCGATGCCCCATCCCTTGTTCGAGATCGCGAATTGCGCTACAAATGGCGCCGGTTCCAGGAGCACCCAGTCATGTTCAACACCCGAGCCAGCCAGTTCGCCAACGGCGAAATCCGCACCGAATACCGCACCTTCGGGGTCGAGTCCCTGACGCCGCACATCGGCGCAGTGGTGCGCCATGTCGATCTCGCCCAGCCCTTGTCCAACGAGCAGGCCCAGGACATCCACGACGCTTGGCTGGACTGGAAGGTGCTGGTGTTCCGCGACCAGCACCTCGATCGCGAGCAGCACAAGGCATTCGCCAGACGCTTCGGCAAGCTGCATGTGCATCCGATGCAGCACCAGTACCAAGGCGATCCGGAGATATTGAAGGTGAAGACCACCGCGGATTCGCCCTACACGGCCGGTGACGGCTGGCATACGGACGTCACTTGCGACGCCATTCCGCCGCTGGGCTCCATGCTCTACGTCACCGAGACGCCAATATGCGGCGGCGGAGATACGCTGTTCGCTGACATGTGCCTTGCTTTCGATCTGCTGTCCGAGCCGATCCAGACCTTCCTGGACGGGCTGACGGCGGTTCACGACGGCGCGATTCCGTATATCGGCTCCTACCAGTCGAAGCCGCCGCCCGGCGGCTATCCGCGCAACGAGCATCCGGTGGTGGCGCGCCATCCGGGCACGGGCCGCAAGCTGCTGTATGTCAACCAAGGCTTCACCTCGCACATCGCGGGGCTCTCCCGGGCAGAGAGCCGTGCCGTGTTGGAGATGCTGTACCGGCACATCGATTCGACCCCCAGGCTCTGGTGTCGGGTGGCTTGGCAGCCAAACACCTTGGCGTTCTGGGACAACCGCTGCACCCAGCATCATGCCGTGTGGGACTACTATCCCCATAGCCGCTATGGCGAACGGGTGTCCATCGTCGGCGAGCAGAGGCCGTCGAGGAAACCATCTTCGGAACTGGAGAGAACAGCAGCATGATTACCCGCAGATCCCTGATCGTCGGCGCGACACTGGCACCGGCGCTGCCGCTGCTAAGCCGAACCGCCAGGGCCGCGCCGGCTGCCGCGCTCAAGACATCGAAGCTGGTCTATCTCACACCGCTCAAGAGCAACGGAGAGGAAAGCCGCTGCAAGGCGGAGATCTGGTTCGCCTATGTGCAGGGGGACGTATTCGTCGTCACGCCTCCCGACGCTTGGCGGGCGCAAGCAGTGCATCTCGGCCTGGCCAAGGCGCGACTGTGGGTGGGAGAGTTCGGCATCTGGGCCGCGGCCGACGATGCCTTCCGCCAAGCCCCTGAACTGCTGGCTTCGGCGGCGTTGGAAACCGACGCCGACGTCCAAGCGCGCATCCTGGCCGTGCTGGGCGACAAGTACGCCACCGACGGCTGGAGTACATGGGGACGACGGTTCCGCAACGGACTGGCGGATGGCTCCCGGGTCATGATCCGCTACCGCATCGTTCCTTGACCTGCGCCTCGAAATGAGCAAATCCCCGCTGCTTGCGCTTTGGGCCACCGCTGTCTCGGCGCTGGCCGCCGAGGCCGTTGAAACCATAGGCCGCGCCTCGCACGAAGCGCTCGACGAAATCAGCGGCATCGTGAAGTCGTCCTACGGCGACTTCTACTGGGTTCACAACGACAGCGGAGACCGGGCGCGTCTGTTCGCCGTCGACGCCGACTTCACGGTGCTCAAGCCTCCCTACCTGCGGGTATCCCTGGACGACTGGGAAGGGCACGTCATCGACAACGCATCGCATTTCGACTGGGAGGACATCGCCCTGGCGGACGGCGTCCTCTACATCGCCGATGTGGGCAACAACGGCAACGCCCGGCGCGACCTCGGCGTCTACGTGGTCAACGAACCTCATCCTCTGGCCATCCCGCGTATGCGGGCGCTGAAGCATCTGCCGATTCGCTATCCCGACCAGCACGGCTTCCCCGGCGATCGCTGGCACTTCGACTGCGAGGCGGTGTTCGTCTCGGCCGGCAAGCTCTATTTCATCACCAAGCATCGGGCGCCGGGGGAGATCAGCGGCTGGGAGGCCGGCGCCAAGCTGTACCGGCTGGACACCGAATTCACGGACCGGGAAAACGTCCTGACCCTGATCGGCCAGCGCGACGACATCATGCTGGCCACTGCCGCCGACCTGTCGCCGGACGGCTCGCGGCTGGCCGTAGCCACCTATTCAGCGCTGTGGATCTTCGACCGACCTGCCCAAGGCGACGACTGGTTCGCTGGCAAAGCCTGGAAACTCGAGCTGGAGCGAGCCGTCGCCAAGCAGCTCGAGGCCGTCGCCTGGGAGGACGACTCGACCCTGCGCCTGGTCAACGAGCAGCGGGACGTGCTGCGCGCCACGACGACGGCGTTCTCGCCCCTGCCTTAGCCGCACGTTCGGTCGCGGCCCGCTGTATGCGCGTATTGCCGAAGCGGAACTGCGCGTCAGCGACGCAGCTGCCGGCAAGCAATGACGGGATGCCCGGTCATCGCCGTGAGCGAGGACGATATGCCGCTTGCCACGCTTCCGTCGCCGGAGCAACGCGGAGCGCCTTGTGGATGCGGCAGATGCCGTAGTGCAGGAAGTACGGCGACAGCATGGCGACGTGGCGAGCCGTCCGAAGCGGCAATCGACTCTGCATCGTCAGGTTCTAGCGCTCGACGTGTTCGCCTTGGCCCTATCCGGCCTGCCTTCCATCCGGCGTTGATGGACGCGAACGTCCATATGTCGCCGGCCTGCTTGCGGTAGGCGTGAGAGTCAACGGGATGAACGGGCTAACGAGAAGCTCGATATTCAGGTAGTGCATTATCTGCTGCCTGTCCGCCATCGGCAGGGGACTCAGTCTCGAACGAAGCGGGCGGCGTAGAAGGGGTTGCCGGTAGTCATCAGTGACCCGTTGCTTCGGTCGACGTGGACATGGAGTCGCCCCCGATCCTCCTTGGACAAGTCCTCTACCACCTCTTCCGGCGTCAGATGGCGGCTGGCCAAGCAACGCAGAATCTCGGTCATGCGCGGCTTCCCGAAGCGGGCCGAGAACGTTGCACAGAGGATTTTCTCCCTGTCGTCGTCGTGGCCTTCGACAATCCACTTGCCGCTCACGGTTTGCCCCATCGGGTACCGTCCGCCTTCTTGTCGATTTTCTTCCGCCGTCCGGGGCTCAAGCTCTTGGCTCTCGCCTTCCCGACCTTCCTTCCTCTTTCGCTCACGCTCTCGTCGATGTGATATCTCTTCTTCCTCGCCTGTGGCCATGCGAGCGCTGGGCCAAGCTGCTGCTCGGACGCTTCTCCCGTTCGGGCCTGCTCGGCATGGCGTTCGTTCCTTGTGCATCGCGACTGGCATGGCTGCATATTTTGTGGGCCAGGTCAAGCCGGGAGCTTCAAACCGATGCATCGCCCGATTGAGCGTCGGGATGACAGCGGCGCACCGTCTGCGATAGGCTCGCGCTTCGCGTGTCGCTGTGCCCGGCGGCATCTCGATCCGGCAAGCAAGAGAGTCATCCCATGAGTTCCAACGGAACGCAAGTTCTGGTCCGCACGGCCTCGAAGCGCGGCGAGACCGTCGAAGAAAAAGTCGAGGTGCCCGCCTACGACCGTCAGCGCGTAGAGGATGTCGGCTTCATGACGGCCATGACGCTGACCCTGCTGGGCAACTATGCCCAGACCGGCCACTTCGGCGGCCCGTTGGCCTACACCCCCTACAATGTCGCGCTGCACTTGGCGGGGCCGGAAAACGGCGGCCTGCGCTACGACTACCGGCGACCCAAGCATCCGTTCGGCGACAAGCTGCTGCTGGCCGGCGGCCACAACATCCCCACCCTGTACGCCCTGTGGATGATCCTGGGCGAGGCCATGGCGCGTCGCCACGCCGCCAGCGGCGATGCGCGCTTTCGAGTCGATCCCGAAATCGCCCTGCTGCCCATCGACTGCCTGGGCTTTCGCCGCGGCGCCGGGCCGCTGCGAACGCTGCTCGCCGACAACGGCCTCGCCGACGATCCGCTGTTCGCCCAGGCCAAGCTGCGCGGCATCCGCTCCCTGGCGGGACATTCCGAGACCACGGATCTCATCAACGACGTCAACGGCGGCCCCTCCGGCATCGGCATCGCCACCGCCGCCGGCAAGGCCGCGTTCTGGGACTTCATGGGCGCTGGCGATTCGCCGAAAATCGTGGCGCTGGAGGGCGAGTTCGCCATGACCTCCGGCCACTCCCAGGAACTGAAGACCCAGGCGGTGGCGCAGCGCGTGGGCAAGCGGCTGCGCATCCTGCTTTCCTACAACAACGCCGGCATCGACGACTCCCTGATCGGCGGCGTGATATCCGAAGCCATGGCAGGCTACGACATCGCCGATCAGTGGGCGGCCTACGGTTGGAACGTGCTCGTGCTGGACAACGGCAACGACTACGACCAGGTGCTAGCCGCGCTCAAGACCATGGAGGACTGGGATCCCAACGACCGCCGCCCCATGATCGTGGTGGGAAAGACCGTGAAGGGCTGGTGGCCAGCCGCGCACAACGGCACCATTCCCGGCTTCGGCATGCAAGTCGTTGGCTACCCCAGCCATCCCTACGACATGAAGATGAACGCGCCCTACTTCGTCGCCTTGGCCGAAACCTTCGAGCAACGCTTCGGCGTCTCCTTCCAAGGCATCCGCGACGGCGCGACGGCGGACCAAGCCGAGCGCTTGCGCCAGTTCAAGACCAACATCGACGTGGTGATGTCCGTGCTGGAGCAGAACGGTCTCGGCGAATGGCTGAGCGACCGGCTGGTACAGATCGGCGACCAGGTGCGCGACGACGCGCCGCTGCGCTTCGACACCGCCGAGGATCCGTTCCAGGACGAACGCTTGGCCGTCGCCGCGCTGCCCGTGGAACCGCGCACCGTCGCCAGCTCCCTGAACGGCGAGACCGGGGAAATCGGCATCGAGCTCTTCAAGCGTCCCGGCGAAGTGGCCGGCACCCGACGAGCGATCTCCGAGGTGGTGAAGTGGATGAACCACGTCACGGACAACCGCTTCCTCACGCTGTCCGCCGATCTGTCTGGCTCCATCAACGTCGAGAAGGGTTCGCTCACCGGCCATTACGATCCGCTCTCCAATCAGACCGGTACGCGCCTCAAAGCGGCCATTCAGGAAGCCGGCAACGCTTCCACCGCCATCGGCTTGGTCGGCCAGAGCGCGTCGCTGGACCCGAACGTGCATAGCGGCGTGTGGGCGCTGTCCGGCAGCTACGGCGCGTTCACGCCGTTCATGTATCTGCCAGCGCGGGTATGGAGCCAGCAGAACCAGGACAGCCCGTTCCGCGTCGGCGTACTGAACATCCTGGCCGGCCACTCCGGGCCGGAAACCGCCGCCGACGCCCGCACCCACTTCGGCATCTTCGCGCCGCAAGTGTGGAAGCTGTTTCCCCGCGGCCAAGTCGTCGTGCTGAATTTCTGGGACTACAACGACGTAGCGCCCGGCTACTTCGCCGCCGCCGAGATCGCCGCTCGGGAACCGCTGGTCGGCATCATCGTCATCGAGGTGGCGCGCCCGGACTTCCCGGTAGCGGACCGATCCAGCTTCGCCGACAGGGACCTCAAAGCCGCGGCCAAGGGCTTCTACGTGATCCGCGACTTCGACCCGGACAAGCCGCGCCACGGCTACGTGGTGGCGCAAGGCTCCAGTTCCACGGTGAACCTGGTCAACGCCCTGCCGGGGCTGGCAGCGGACGGCGTGAACGTGAAGGTGATCGCCGCCATCAGCGAAGAACTGTTCGACCGCCAGCCGCAGACGTATCGGGACGCGGTGCTGCCGCCGCAAGCGAAATACGACCTCATGGTGGTGAACACCGGCACCCGCCGGGTTTGGCCGCTGCGCGACGTGGGGCCGCTCACGGGCGAGTACTCGCTGGTTTCGGACTGGCACGACCGCTGGCTCACCGGCGGCCTGGAACCGGACGTCATCGCCGAAGCGCACTTGGACGAAGCCTCGATCAGAAAAGGCGTGGTGCGCTTCGCCACATCGCGCGGTGAGCGCCTCGCCCGGCAGCGCGACATGCTGTCGTCTCTAGGGTCGTAGGAGCCACCCATGCTCAAGCACTTCCTGGTGCCCGAAGCCGATCAGGTGCTGGTCTCGGAAGCAACCGTCCGGGCCGGCACCCAGGCGCTGTTCGAGAACATGGGCATGCCGGCGGACGATGCTGCGCTGTGCGCCGACGTGCTCGTCGTAAGCGACCTGCGCGGCTGCGAAAGCCACGGCATCTCCAACATGGTGCGCAGCTACCTTCAGATGTACGCCAGCGGCATCCTGAACCCGACGCCGGACGTGAAGACCATCCGCGAATCGCCGGTGAGCGTGACGCTGGATGCCGACCGCGGCATCGGCTTGCAGGTGGGGCCTCGGGCCATGGGAATCGCTATGGACAAAGCCGCGGAAACCGGCATGGGCGCCGTCGGCGTACAAAACTGCGGCCATGTGGGGATGCTCGCCTACTACCCGCTGATGGCCATCGAGCGGGACATGATCGGCTTCTGCATGGTGTCCGCCGGCGGCGGCATCATGGTGCCGACATTCGGTTCCGAGGCCGCCTTCGGCACCCATCCCATCGCCTGGGCGGCACCGGCCGGCGACATGCCGCCGTTCGTCTTCGACGTGGCCACCACCCAGGTCGCCGCCAACAAGCTCGGCCTTGCCAAGCGCATCGGCTCGAAGCTGGAACCGGGTTGGATAGCGGATCTCGACGGGCGGCCTGTCATGACGCGCGTGGACACGCCGGACTACGGCCGATTCCACATGCTGCCCTTCGGCGGCACCCGGGAGAACGGCAGCCATAAGGGCTACGGCTTCGCTGCGGTGGCGGACATCATGTCCGGGATGCTGTCCGGCAATGGCCCCGGCTTTCTGGCTGGAGGCCAGAAGACCTCGCAGTTCGTGATGGCTTTTCGCATCGACGCCTTCACGGATCTCGCCGGCTTCAAACGCGACATGGATGCCCTGCTGAAGAAACTCAGCGGCATGAAGCCGGCGCCCGGCCACGAGCGCGTCTACTATGCAGGGCTGATCGAGCACGAGGAAGCCGAGCGTCGCAAAGCCCACGGCATCCCCTACCATCGGGAAGTGGTGGATTGGTTCAACGCCACCGCCGCGGAGCTGAATCTGAACCTGCGCTGGCCTTAGTTTCCGATCAAGCAGCCGAATTTCCATATAGCTATGTCCCGATCTTCGCCCGTCCCGCCCCAACCCCTCCCCGACAGGGGAACTTCAAACCGCCAGGGGCTGGCGCAGGCAGACGCCAACATGGAAGTCGCTCTATGCAGCTGCCAGTAGGAGCCAGCGCTCGCGGGATCGCTCATAAGGAGCGCAACCGATTGCGACCCCAGGATCGCGAGGTCCACGACTGGTATCGCTTCGTTCTCTCTTTTCCGCCCCACTTGGTTCAAGACTATTTGGATCGGTTTCGCATCGGCCCCGACGCCACCGTCCTGGATCCGTTCTGCGGCACCGGCACCACCTTGGTCGAATGCAAGAAACTCGGCATCGGCAGCATCGGCGTGGAATCGAATCCGATGGCGCATTTCGCCAGCTCGGTGAAGGTGGACTGGTCCCTCGACGGCAAGCGGCTGAGGGCGTATGCCGATGCCGTCGCCACGACTGCGGATGCGGTGCTGGCGCGGCAGAATCTCGACGCATTGCCGCTGTTCGCCGAGAACGGCACCCGCAGCAGCCCGCTGCGCGCACTGGCACCCGAACGGTCGCTGCTCTTGCTGAAGGGATCCATCAGCCCGCTGCCGCTGCACAAGACGCTGACGCTGCTGGACGCTATCGATCGGCAAGGGGCCGTCGCAGAACGACGCTACGGTCGGCTCGCCTTGGCCAATGCGCTGGTGCAGCGGATCGGCAACCTGAAGTTCGGCCCCGAAGTGGGCGTCGGCCGCAGGAAAGAGGATGCCCCGGTCGTCGCTGCCTGGCTGGATGGCATGCGCACCATCGCTCGGGACTTGCGCAACTTCTCCGAGCGGACGCATGTCCCCGCTCGAGCCATCAAGGCCGATGCTCGGCAACTCGACCAGGTTCTGATGCCGGAATCCGTCGATGCGGTAATCACTTCCCCGCCGTATCCGAACGAGAAAGACTATACGCGGACAACGCGGCTGGAATCCGTCGTTCTTGGATTCATGCGCGACAGGCGACAGCTTCGATCATTGAAGCAGGAGCTGGTCCGGTCCAATACGCGGGGCGTGTACAAAGCCGATACGGACGACCTCGAGATCGCAGACAACGTCGAAATACAGCGGCTTGCCGATGCTATCGAGAGTCGTCGCATCGAACTTGGAAAAACCTCCGGCTTCGAGCGCCTGTACGCCCGCACGACGCTGCTGTATTTCGGCGGCATGCTGCGCCACCTTGCCGCGCTGCGGCCCATCTTGAAACCGAAGGCAAAGCTGGCCTATGTGGTGGGCGATCAGGCATCGTATCTGCGAGTGATGATCCGTACAGGAGAAAGACTGGCGGATATTGCTCATTCGCTGGGCTACCGAGTCCTCGGTCTGGATCTGTTCCGAACGCGACCGTCCACCGTCACCGGCGAACAGCTCCGGGAAGAGGTGATCATGCTGGAATGGCCCGGTTGTGGACGGAGCAAGCGCCCATGTCCGCTCTAAACCGCTACGCGCAGATCATCGAGGGATATTCCATGCCAAATACATGTCGGGACAGCGAGAAGTGGTCTTCGAGCGCCAAGACATTTCTGCATTCGCTACTCGGTTAGAAATCGATCCGCCGAAGAATTTGGGCGATCTGATCTACAGTTTTCGCTACAGAACAGAACTTCCAAGCAGCATCCGGGAGCAAGCGCCTGAAGGAAAAACCTGGATCATCCGCTCGGCGGGACAAAGCAAGTACCAATTCGTGCTGGCAAATGACATCCCGCTCGCTCCCAATCTGAATCTTGCTGTCACCAAGATTCCCGATTCGACGCCCGGCATTGTCGAGAAATATGCCGGGAGCGACGAACAGGCGATGCTGGCCCGGGTCCGCTACAACCGATTGATCGACATCTTTCTTGGCATCGTCTGCTGCTCGCTGCAGAACCATCTACGCACGACGGTTCCCGGCATGGGGCAAGTGGAGACCGACGAAATCTATGTCGGTGTCGACAAGAGCGGTTCGCACTATGCGGTTCCGATACAAGAAAAAGGCGACAAGGACAGGCTCAATCGGGTACAGATCGAACAAGACATCGCGCTTTGCACCCACCGACTGCCGTCTTTGATCTGTCGGCCTGTCGGTGCGCAATTCATGCAGGCAGACCTTGTCGCGCTGGTCGAGATCGAGCAGGATGGCGACGATTTGCGCGTGGCCGCCGAGAAACACTATCGACTCGTACCGCCGGATTCCGTAACCGACAGCGACTTGGCCAAATACCGGCACCGCCTGTCGGACAGGGCATGATGGCCCGGGCACCTGGGCGACGAACCTGCGTCCGCCGGCGGGTGTGCGGCAACACGTTCCTTCTTTCGACATCGCATTCGCCAGCCGCCAGTACACTTTATGGTCTGCGATGAACGGCGGCCCTGCTGGCCAGTGTGCGAGACGCGGCTGGAGTCGAACGTTCCGTGCCACGCCAAGCAGCGACGTGGCCAAGGCAGCGCCGCACTCCGTCCTGGCGGACCGTACCGCTCTGATCGGACCTTCCTCTACCGCCCCTCGAACTTCGGCTCGCGCTTCTCGACAAAGGCCCGGAACGCCTCGCGGGAGTCGTTGCTGGCACCGGTGCGGGTGTGGCGCTCGGTCTCCACTTCGATATAGTCGCGCAACGGCATGTTCTCGGCGTTGATGAAGTTCTTCTTCATCTCGCCGATGGCCAGCGGCGCGGACTTGGACAGCTGCTCCGCGATGGTGCGCACATCGTCGCGGAAGGTCTCGCCCGGGAAGGTCTTGAGCACTAGACCGATACGCTCGGCCTCGTCGGCGCCGAACTTCTGGGACATGAAGAACAGCTCCCGCGCCTTGGTGGCGCCGACGATGCGCGGCAGCAGCCAGGGCCCCGCCATATCGCCGGAGATAGCGACGCCGAGGAATGCCGAATTGAACACGGCTCGCTCGCTGGCGTAGCGCAGGTCGCAGGCGCAGGCCCAGCCGAAGCCGGCACCGGCGCAGGCACCGTTGACCGCGGCGATGGTCACCTTCGGCATCTCGTGCAACAGCGTGGTGATGTGGAAATACTCGCGCCGATTGGGCTCCTGCTTGGTGCCGCTGGTGGACGCCTTGAGATCGACGCCAGGGCAGAACCCGCGCCCCGCGCCCGTGAACACCAGCACTCGGACGCGCTCGTCGAGGGCCGCCGCGTTCAGGCACTCGTAGAGTTCGCGCATCAGCGTATTGGTGATGCCGTTGAGGTTGTCGGGCCGGTTGAGAGTGACGGTGGCGAGATTGCCGTCCACTTCGTAGAGGATGGTTTCGTAGTCGGACATGGCGCTTCCGGTATTGGTTGAAGGTAGCAGAAGCCTATGCCGATTCAGGCTGGCGCGGCAATCCCCCATCCATTACGGCAAGGGCACCTTGCTCTGGCCTTCGGCGGCGGAGAGAAGGCCGCGCGACGAGATGCCCGGCGGATGCTGGCCGAATGGCTGGGAAGCACTCGCCGCCTGGCAGAAATCAGTTCTTCGGCGGTCCGTAGCGTTCGGGGTCCACGACGTAGCGCGTCAGGAACAGCGCCGCTTCGTTCATGGTCGGTTCCACCCAAGCGGGCCAGCGGGCCCAAGCGTGGGGCTGTTCGGCATAGATGTGCAGTTCAGCGTGGGCACCGACATTGGACAGTGCGTTGTACATGTTGACGCTGGCCGATACCGGCACCACTTTGTCGGCGTTGCCGTGCAGGAAGAAGGTCGGCGGAAAGTCCGCATGGACATGCTCGATGGGGCTGGCAGCGCGGGCGCTATCCAGCGTGGCGGCGTCGCCGAGCAGGGCGCTGGCGGCGTTCGCGCCCGAGGTGCGGTCGCCAAGATGGAAGGATACCGGCGGATAGACGGCGATCACGGCGGCGACGGAGGTGTCCACGCCGGAATTGCCGCCGTCGCCCTCGAATGCGGCATGGCCGACGGTGCCGGCCAGCAGCAGCGCCAGATGGCCGCCGGCGGAGTTGCCGGATACCGCGATGCGGGACGGATCGACGCCCAGCGACTTGGCGTTGGCGCGGAACCAGCGCATGGCCGCCTTGACGTCGTGAATCTGCGCCGGCCAGGGAGCTTCCGGCAGCAGGCGGTACTCGATAGCGACGCAGGCGAAGCCGAGACCGGCAAGCACGACAGCCTGGGGCGGCAGCATGGCCTTGGAGCCCATGCGCCAGCCGCCGCCGTGGACCATCAGCACCCCGGCGCCGTTGGCTTGGGCAGGGCGGTAGATATCCGCATGCAGATCGCGTCCTCCGCCCGTGCCGACTGCCACGTCCTGCTCGATCAGGACACCATCCGCCATCTCAAATCCTCCGCAACGAAAGCATTCGCCTAGTCCCAAATCGCCGAACGGAAAACCGCGTTCAACCACATGATGCGGCTGAATCCAGAATCGTCTCCAAGGGGGGCCGAACTCCGTGGCGTTGGCTAGGCGAATCACTTCTTCTTCAGGATTATACCATCTCGTCTAGTCGCCGCCCGCAGCCAAGGATTGCAGCAGCGCCGTGGTGCGGGCGAAGGAGCCGCGGCTATCGTCGCCGGCCGGGTAGATGCTGGCAATCACCTCGGTAGCGCCAGCGTCGAAATACGCCCCGAGACCGGCGCTCACTTCATCTTCGTTGCCCACTACGGCGATCTCGCCGGCTTGGTTCAGGCCCTCGGCGTCCAGCTGCCGTCGATAGTTCGGCAACTGCCCGTAGCCTTGGAATATCTGCACCGCCCGAGCCGTGGCCTGGGCCTTGTCGTCGTGGACGCATACCGGCAGGCCGACCACTACTCGGGGCGGAGCCCGGCCGGCATCCGCCGCAGCCTTGACGATACGGGGCGCGGTTTGACCGGCGATGGTGTTCCTGCCCACCATCCAGGTGACGGTACCGTCGGCCACCTCGCCTGCCGCCTTCAACATCAGCGGCGCCAGCGCCGACACCACGACCGTCAATGGCGAGGCGTCGGGACAGGCGAAGCCGGTGCGCACCCGGTACATCTTGCCCTGGAAGTCCACTCGGCCCTCGCTGCCCAGGGCCTTGAGAACGCTGACGTATTCGCGGGTATGCAGTGCTGGACGGTCGTAGGCCAAGCCCAGCGCCTCGATGCCGGGGGCGTGCGAGGGACCGACGCCCAGCACCAAGCGCCCGCCGCATAGGGCATTCACCGTAGCCGCCTGCTGGGCCAGCACACTGGGGTGGCGTGGATAGCTGGGTACCACTGCGGTGCCGAGTTCGATACGGCTGGTTTCGGGGCCAGCCAGCGCCAGCATGGTAAGGGCGTCGAAGGTGCCCACCTGTGGTGTCCAGTAGCTGGCGAAACCCTGCTCCTCCTTCTCGACGATTTCGTCCACCAAGCTCGAAAGCGGTTTGCCACGCCGCACGTTCCCGCCATAGATGCCGATCTTCATGATGCCTCCTTAATCTGATGCAATCTGCTGCGCTGCCATCTGGCGATTTCGCACCACGAAATCGCGGCGTAGATGCCAATTGGCATTGCTTGTCCTTGAGTCTTCGTGGGATTGGCGTACGAGGATAAACCATTCTCCACAGAAACTTGTGGCACTATTTGTCGAGGGAACTGCCGTGGGGAGGATGCAATATGCCTAAGAAACGACTGTCCGTGGTGCTGATCGGCGCTGGTGGCAACATGCGCAACGCCCACCTGCCGCGCATCGCCGGCGACGGCGCAGTAACCATCGTCGCTGTCGCCGATCCGGTGGAGTCCCAGGCGCGACTGCTGATGGAGAAGGCCGGCCACGACATCCCATACTATCGCAACTGGCGGACGCTGCTGAAAAAGGTCGACGCCGACGGCGCCCTCATCAGCACTCCGCACCGCGACCACTATGCCCAGGCCAACGCCTGCCTGGAGCGAGGACTGCATGTGCTGGTGGAGAAACCTCTGGTGATCCAGCCCAGCCACGCCAAGCGCCTGCTCGCAGCGACCGTGGAGAAGGAGCGCGCCTTGGTGGTGGCCTACCAGCGCCACTGGATGCCGCACTTCGTCTTGGCTCGGGAACTCGTCCGCAAGGGCACCTTGGGCGAGATCCGCGGCGTAGTCGCCTACGTCACCCAGCATTGGATCGGCGCCGGCGGCTGGCGGCTGGACGCCGCCCTTTCTGGCGGCGGCATGTTCATGGATACCGGCAGCCACTTGGTGGCCTCGCTGCTGTGGGTGAGCGGCTTGCGCCCGCAAGAGGTTTCCGCCGCATTCGACAACGCTGGCCGTGCCGTGGACGTCAACGGCGGTCTCGTGGTGCGCTTCGCAGGCGGCGCCGTCGGTACGCTTGCCGCCATCGGCAACGCCGCCCGGCACGACGAACGGCTAGCCATCAGCGGCAGCGACGGTTCCCTGGTGCTGCACCTGCATGAGTGGCAGGTGCGCTCCATGCTGCTGAACGACGAACCAGTGGAACTGCCCAAGCGCATCGCGCCCAGTACGCCGGATGCGGCGTTCTTCGGCTGGATGCGCAACGATCTGAGGAACTACGAGACCCAGGACTTCGCCTTGCAGGTGGCGAGACTCACCGAAGCCGCGTACCGCTCCGCACGAGCCGGCCAGCCGGCGCGGGTGCGCCGCTGAGCTGCCGGAACAATCGAGGTCGTCGACACCGATATCGGTCGGTTCCATGACCCGATTGCCGGTGATGAGGATGCCGGGCGAGGCATGGAAGCTTTCGCGCACGGAGGCGGAGAAGCGACGCTGGAATATGGATAGACGAACTTCGCCTCCGCGATGTCGATCCGCTTCGCCTGCTCGAGCAAGCAGACGATCAGCGCCGCCGCCATGTCCACGGACATGCTTGGCGTTCATGAGCTTGGCGTAGGGGAAGACGATCTGCCGATTGCGCGGCGACGGCAGACGGATTTCCTTGGCGCTCACGTATCGCGCACCTAGGCGTTGGGATTGCCTTGGGTCGCATCGTTGAAGCGCTACCACAGTTCGGAGACCCGTCTTACCGCACTGCGCTGCTTATGCTCCAAGCCCCGCGCCCTCAACCGATCAGGGCACTGCGGCGAGAGGAATCCCGCGAGGTTTACGACACCGAACTCGGCGCGCAGCTGCGCATGTAGTCCATGAGGATCGGGATGCCGGCCTCCCAGGCGGGCACGGTGGCGGGTTGCCAGATGTAGCCCTAGCGATCCAAGGTCTCCCTCGTCGTCGCCACCCGTTTCGCACTATCCTCATCGCCTAGTCCGCGCCGAATCGCGGCTTCTAGCTGTGAACCGTCCAGTCGCTCGCGGCCCTCGAACGCTTCTGCCGCCGCCCGCGCCACCGGCAGCAGACGCAACATCTCCAGTTCCCTATAGCGCAATCGATAGTACTGGTTCTTCTCGCGGTCGAAGTCGTCCCGGGCCGCTTCCATCGCTGCCGAAGCGAGGCGCCGGCCTGCTTCCGGCGACGCGACTATGCGCCGACACGGCGCATCGCCCCCCCGCTGCACGAAGTACGGATAGCCGTGGCTGGCGGCAACCGCATCGTCGATGGCCACGCGCTCGCCTGCCAGCGGCGTTACGCAGGGCAGCCTCGGCAGCCGTTGCGTCCAGGCGGCCGATAGGTGACAGCGCCGCCCGGCTCCAGAACGAGGCGTTCATTACGCTCAGATTGGACTCCAGATTCGGCGTGCCGGCGAGCGCCAGCAGGAACGGCTGTCTCCGACCTACGATCTGACTGGCGTTCAGCAGCGCATGGCCGACTTGCGCATCCAGAGCGTGGGCCTCGTCCAGCAACAACAGCAGCGGCTTTTTCTTCGTACGAGCAGCCAGCACCTCGTCCAGCGAGGGCGGGCGCCCCTTCCCGGCTGCCCTCTGACACCGCGTATGGACAGTTCTCCAGGCACTAGGCGCTGCCACCAACGGGCGGCCAAGCGCCCGATCAGTCGCTCTTCGGTGGCAATGGTCGATGGCGTCAGATGGATCACGTCCACTTCGTCGGCATACTTCGCGGCTTCTCGATGCAGCCGTGCCAGCAGCGCTGTCTTGCCGTTGCCGCGCGGCCGTAGAAGACGATCTCCCGCGACGGCGGACCGCCACGTGCCAGTTCGGCCAGGAACTCCCCGCAGGTGCGCTTCTCGCGCTCCCGGCCGGCCAATTGCAGCGCTAGGCTGCCGTCGCCTGGACGAAAAAACCCGACTCGCCCCTCGCATGCATAGGGCCACTGCAAGCGTCTGTGGCGACACCGGCAACACCCGGCAGGCAACCGAGGCCGATCCCTGCCGCGTGATGGCGTTGTGAGCATGCTCCCGGCACGGACACGTCTTCTGCCAGCCGATGGCGGCAGCCGTCGTCCCGCCCAAAAGCAGGATATCCACAGCAGACTCGAAGCTCATCGACGCACAGGAGGGGCACCATCTGGCAGAGCTTCGGCTCGATGGCGGCGTCAGCGCGTTCAAGGCGACGCTCGGCAGCAAACCCACTTGCCTCACGACAAGCGGCAGCAGCCTGACATCGGGATGATCCGCAAGGCCAACCGGCTTCATGACGCATTCCCGTTTGACGATACCCCTGCAAGCTCGCTACTCTCGCCTTTGCTGACACACGCGGAACAGCAACGATGTCTGCGATCAACTCCGTCACCGGCCCCATAAGCCCCGACGACCTGGGCTTCACCCTCATGCACGAGCACGTCATGGTGAGCGCACCCGGCATGTACCGCAGCTACCCGGGCCTGATGGGGCCGAACCGCGAGCAACGCGCCATCGAATGCCTGAAGAAGGCCAAAGCGGGCGGCATCGATACGATAGTAGACGCCACCACCTTCGACCTCGGGCGCGATCCGGATCTGCTGCACACGGTGTCCGAAGCCTCCGGCGTCAATATCGTCAACGTCACCGGCTGGTGGCTGGACGTGCCGCGCTTCATCCGCAACGTGTCGCCGAATCAAATGGCTCGGGAGTTCGTACGCGACCTCGAAGAGGGCTTTCGCGGCACGGACATCAAGGCCGGTGTGCTAAAGTGCGCGGCGGACTTCCAGGGCGTGGTGCCGGATCTCGAAATCATGACCCGGGCAGCAGCCCGCGCCCACAACAAAACCGGCGTACCCATCATGGTGCATTCCTATCCCTCCGGGCAGGTGGCGAGACGGCAGCTCGCCATCTTCAAGGAGGAAGGCGTCGATCTCGAACGGGTCAAGATCGACCACTCCAACGACACCACTGATACCGAGTACCTGAAGTGGGTACTGGACCAAGGCTGCTTCCTCGGCATGGATCGCTATCCTGGCCACTTGGTCAGCCCGCACATGCGCACGGTGACCTTGAAGACGCTGATCGACGACGGCTACGCCGATCGCCTGTGCCCGAGCCACGATTGCATCTGCCTGCACATCCACAACGAGCGCGCCGACGGCGCCTTGCCGGACGAGCACGACTTCACCTTGCGCAACCCGGACCAGTACCTCTACATGCATCGCCACGTCATCCCGGACCTCAAATCCATGGGCGTCACCGACAACACCATCGATACGTTGTTCATCGACAACCCTCGGCGCTTCTTCGTCGGCGTCTGAGCCGTGCCATGCGGTCCCTCGCCGTCATCGCCCTAGTTGGCGTCGCGGCATGCGGCGGCGGCGGGGGCGGCTCGGACCAAACGCCGACGCCACCATCAGCGGTCAACAACCGCCCGACCATCGCAGCGATCACAGATGCAACCCTCAGCGTCGGAGAAACGCTAACGCTGAGGGTGTCCATCTCGGATGCCGATTTCGCAGACGCCCACACTCTGACGGCGAATTCCGAGGATGCCTGCGTTGCGCCAGTGACGGCTGCCGGCACCACATTGTCCATTTCCGCTCTGGTGGTCGGCGCGACGACCATCACGGTTACCGCCATCGACGACAGCGGTGCGGACAACGCACAGTCTCCGGCAGTAACGTTCAACGTTGCCGTAAAGCCGGTTGATCAGCAGGACTGGGCGCTGCCGCGCACGGCGCCGGTGGATGTCGATATCGAAACCTGTCCCGTGGGCGCCGTCCTGGACCACATCTTCGCGGACCGCAGCGTACAGGCGGCCTTGCTGCTTCGGGACGGCCAAGTGATCGGCGAACGCTATGCCGAAGGCTACGGCCGCGACGATCCGGGCACCAGCTGGTCCGTCGCCAAGAGCTTCTACAGCGCCGCCATTGGCATCGCCATCGACGAGGGCGCCATCGCCGCTCTCGAGCAGAAGGCCAGCGACTTTCTCACCGAGTGGATCGGCACGGCGAAGGAGGACATCACCATCCGCCACTTGCTGGAAATGCGCGCCGGACTGCCGGACGAGGTGGCGGGCATGCTCTTGCAGGACAACCAGACCCAGTTCGCTCTGGAACGGGAACTGGTTCACGAACCGGGCACGACGTTTCTCTATTCCAACACCACCTCCCAGCTCTTCGAGCCGCTGATTCTGCGCAGCACCGGCACGACTGCCCACCAGTGGCTGACCGAGAAGGTGCTGCGGCCGATCGGCATCGACACCGCCGCCATCGGACTGTGGCTCGATGCCAGCGGCGAAAACCCGCTCACCTTCTGCTGCATCGACATGCGGCCCGACGACTTCGCCCGCTTCGGCCTGCTGTATCTGAACGACGGCATGTGGAACGGCTTGCCTGTCGTCTCCGCGCCCTACGTGGCCGAAAGCCTCGTGCCCCAAAGCGCGTTCTACGGATTGCAGTGGTGGGTGCTGAACGAAAACTTCTTCGGCGCTGCCGTGCCGATCGACGTACCCGCCGCCATCGGACTGGATGGCCAGCGCATCTACCTATGGCGGGAAGAGAACATCGCGCTGGTGGTGCTGACGAAGTACCAGCACTTCGCCAGCCAAGGCTACATATGGAGCCTGAGCAACTGGCCGAACACCTGCACGGCGCGAAACTCCTGCCCCGATTCGTCCGGCGGCCCGGTGCCTTCTTACGACGAGCGGGCTTTGATCGAGCGATTGGCGCAACTTCGGGGCGGCTAGTTCCCAAACTCTCCTTCGCCAGCCAGTGGTCGCTAGGCCGGCGTATGCTGCTGCAAGAAGCCCACGACGGTGTCTACCGTACCGTCGCGCACCGGGTCTTTCCACTGCTCCACCAGCGTCGCCCGAGGAGCCAAGCTGGCAATCTCCCGCGAGACGGCTTCCGGGTGGTACGGATCGCTGCCCATCAGCACCAACAGCGGCGTTTCGCAACGCACGACGAAATCGCGCTCCACGTTGTAGAGGAAGTCCCCGCCGAACATGTTGCTGCGAAACTCACACCAATCCGCATCCGAAACCGACGGCATGGCTCCCTTGAGGCCGTCGGCCCACTGGTCGAACATGGCGAAGAAGAGTTCCTGGTTGTCTTCGCTGCCGATGGATTGCTGCAACACGGCCCCGGCCACCCGGCCCGGATCTCGTGCCATGACGCCGAAGCAGTACGGGCCGCCGATGCAGCCGCCCAGGAGATGGGTCTTCTCGATGTCGAGGTAGTCGAGCAGCGCGATATGGTCGTCGGTATAGGTATGCCAGCCGTCGGCGGCAGTCACTGGCGCGCGGGACTGGCCGGCGTTGCGCTGATCCATGGCGATCACCTGGAAGTGCGGCGACAACGCTTTGATGGGATCCCACTCCGAACCGCGCCAGAACGCAATGGCGGAGCGCATGCCGCCTGGGGCGAACAGCAGGATGGGAAATCCCTCGCCGTGGACTTCGTAGTAGAGACTGATCTCGCCACGCTTGAAAACCGCCATGTTCGCAAGCTCCTGAACGACCTGATGGCGCGACACAATATTGCGTCGGCTGTTCAGGCGCAAGGGGCCAAAGCTCTGCCTTCATCGCCATAGGCGCGCGAAAGGCAGCGCCGATGCGTGTCGACCAAGAGGCCACTCCGCTTCTCCCGGGTGGACGACATAGCCGGGCCGTGCCCGGGCGCCGACCGCCTTGCGAAAGCCGGCGATGCCAGCCGCCATGCTCGGACGCGGCGTAGCGGAGAGCTTGGCTTCGACGGGCACCAGCTCGGTACCGTGCTCGACGACGAAGTCCACCTTTTCGCCAGCGGCTGTGCGCCAGAAGTGGATGCGCGGCTCTTCGCCTCGGTGCCACAGGGTTCGGGCCACTTCCGCGAGTACGGCGGTTTCGAACAATGCGCCGCCAAGCGGCCCGAGCGCAGCCTGGTCAGGAAGCACAGCGTGCCGGTATCCGCGAAGTACACTTTCGGCGTCTTTACAAGACGTTTGCCGACGTTGGCGAAATAGGGACGCACGACGACCACCTGGAAACTCGCCTCCAAGGCCGACAGCCACGCCTTGGCGGTGTTGACGACGATGCCGAGATCTCGAGACAAGTCGCTCAGGTTCAACAGTTGACCGCTGTGCGCCGCCAGCGCTCGCAGGAAGTCCTGGAACTGCGTCAGATCGCCCACCTGCCGCAGCGTACGCACATCTCGCTCCAGATAAGTCTGCATGTAGCTGCGATGCCACAGCGCCGTGTCCCGCTTGGGGTCCAGCGCGATCTCCGGGTAGCCGCCGCGCACGATCCGTCGTCACAAGGCATCCTGGCCCATTGGATCTTCTCTGCGCCGGCTGACGATCTCCCAAGGAAGCCGCCTCGTCGCCCACCCGTCGAGTTCCCGCTGGGTCATCGGCAGCAAGCGCAGCACCGCGGCGTGGCCGGCCAGGGTTTCGGCGATCTGCGCCATCAGCAGCAGGTTCTGCGAACCGGACAGCAGATACTGTCCCGGCACATGGCGGCGCTGGTCGATCCGCTCCTTGATGTAGGGCAGGATGTTCGGCGCGTTCTGCACCTCGTCGAGAATCGCTGGTGGTCGGAACTGCTCCAACAGCCCCCGCGGATTCGCGGCGAACGCTGCCCGAAGATCCGGCGCATCCAGCAAGACGTAGCGAAATATCGGAAACAGCTTGCGCAGCAGCGTCGTCTTGCCGGATTGACGAGGGCCGGCAACCACCGCCACCGGGAACTCGCGCATGGCGCGGCGGACTGCCGGCCCGAGGGAGCGGCTGACGAACGAAGAGGCCGATCTGTTCTTCATGCATGCAATTTTGCATTCCAAGTACAAAATTGCATAGCGTCAGTCCGCAACCGCCAGCGCGTCGCCGCGAATGCGCACCCGGCGACCGCAGAACTCCTCGCGCACCATGCTGGCTACCAAGTCGGCGTCCTCGGTGTTGACCCAAGTTCGCGCTCCGGCAGGAGTCAGGCAGGAGACGTGGCCGATGCGCGGCCGGTCGTTGTCGTACATCACGGTATAGGACTCGATGGTCGCCTCGCCGTCGTAGGCGGGCAGGCACTGGCGACATGGCAGAGCGGCGATGTCGTCCTTCACGTCGTCGCGCCGGAAGTCGCGCACGGGCGGCATGCCGGAATAGACGCCGTGGGCGTGCTTGTAGAGGTTGCCGCCGTTGGCGGTCACCAGGGCGTGGCCCTGGGGCTTCTCGCGCAGCAGTTCCACCGAGCGGGCGATGCTGTGCATGACGTAGTTGTTGAGCGGGCCGCCGCCGAACGTGAGGCCGCCGGTGACGGTGAGAGGCCGGCGCTCGTCAAGGCCCAGTTCCGCCGCTGCCACCTGCACTGCCGAGGGAAAGCAGCTGTAGAGATCCACGAAGTCCAGATCCGCCGCTTCGATGCCCGCCAGTTCGAGGGCGCGATTGCCGGTGATGCGGATGCCCGGCGAGCTATGGAAGTTGTCGCGCACGGAGGCGGAGAAGTGGTCGTAGCCTTCGACGCCGGAGACCGGGTAGACGATCTTTTCCTCGGCGATGCCAAGCCGTTTCGCCTTCTCCCAGGAACATGCGACCAGCGCCGCCGCCATGTCCACCGACAGGTTGGCGTTCATGAACTTGGTGTAGGGCAAGCTGATCTGGCGGTTCTGCCGGGACGGCGTGCGGATCTCATCAGCGCTCATG
The DNA here is from genome assembly GCA_963422285.2 of Pseudomonadales bacterium. Lineage (GTDB taxonomy): Bacteria > Pseudomonadota > Gammaproteobacteria > Pseudomonadales > Azotimanducaceae > VXYL01. Next base: position 262,504 of record CAXXJO010000002.1, read on the forward strand.
TCGCGCCGCACCCAAGCGTTGGGGTTGTCCTGGGCGACATCGTTGAAGCGGGACCACAGTTCGGAGACGCGCACCAGATGCTCGTTGAGGCTCTCGCCGCGCTGGTGGCGGATGGCGTTGTCGTACATAGGATAGACCTGGATGGCGCGGCTGATCCCCTTGGCGCGTTCGTACTCGTGATGCTCGGGCCGCTGTTCGGCGCCGAATACCGCGTCGGGCCGTCCGAGGGCCTTGCGCTGGGGCAGGGTCGCCCCCGCACGTCGCGCCTTGCCCGAACTATTGCCGTTCTCGGCGCCGGCGATCAGCACCAAGTCGAACTTGCCGGCGAGAATCTCCTCGGCCGTATGGTTCATCAGGGCTTGGTTCTGATTGCCGCCGATCAGCGTACCGACGGTCTGCGCGCTGGGTGCGCCGATCCTCTCGGCGATGGCCTTGGCCGGATTTTGGTAGCTCCACATGCCGCGCACCACGCGCACGGACCGGGTCTGGTCGATGCCCTTGCCGATGCCGGCGTCTTCGACGGCTCGATCCACGGCGCGGAACATCATCTCCAGCGGCTCGATGGCTTGGTCGAGAGAGTCGATGCGGTTGAGGAACTGGCCGACGCCGACGATGACCGGGGTTCTGGGATTCGGCATGAGCGATGATCCGAGGCGGAGAGTCCAAGCATGCCATGTTCGCTTCCGGGATTTCAGGCCGTATGCGGCGACGGCCCGAGCCGGAGTTCGGCAGGTGCGTTCGCGGCCCGCCCATCGGAAGCAGGCTCGAATCGTCTTTCTCAGCAGTCGCGTCGACGAGGCGCTGATTCCATCTCCGCGACTAGGCTGGAAGCTGCCTGCTTCCAGGAAGCAGGCAGGGCGGAAGTTACGACGCTGAACTCGGCGCGTAGCTGCGCATGTAGTCCATCAGGCTGGGAATGCCCGCCTCCCAGGTCGGCACGGCGTCGGGCCGCCAGACGTAGCCGAGGTTCCCCAGGGTCTCCATCGCCGCCCTTGCCCGTTTCGAACCGCTCCGTCCGTCCAGGCCCCGCCGCACCGCGGCGGCCAGCTGGGCATCGTCCAGCCGTTCTTCATTCTCGAACGCCTCCGCCACCGCCCGCGCCGCCGGCAGCAGGCGCTGCCTCCTCAGTTCCTCGTAGCGTTCCAGGTAGTAGCTGTTCTTCTCCCGATCGAAGTCGGCTTGAGCGGCCTGCACCATCGACCAGGACACGCGCCGATCCCCAGCGCAGATGCGCCGCCACAGCGCATCGCCCCAGAGCTGCACGAAGTACGGATAGCCGTGGCTGGCGGCCACCACATGCGCCAGCGCGTCGTCGTCGATGGCCACGTTCTCGCCGGCCAGGGGCTCGCGCAGGGCCGCCTCGGCGGCCGAGACGGCCAAGCGGCCGACGGGCAGCAGCGCCGCCCGGCTCCAGAACGAGGCGCCCATGGCGCTCAGGCGGGATTTCAGATCCGGGGTGCCGGCGAGCGCCAGCAGGAACGGCTGCTCCCGGCCGATGATCTGGCTGGCGTTCAGCAGCGCATGGCCCACCTGTTTGTCCAGAGTATGCGCTTCGTCCAGCAACAGCAGCAGCGGCTTCTTCCTGGCGCGGGCGGCCAGCATCTCGTCCAGCGCCGGCAGCCGCCCCCCGAGTACCGACGGCCACCGGAGTTTGAAGCCGCGCACGGAGATTTCTCCCGGCAGCAGGCGTTGCCACCATGCCGGAGCGGCCAAGCGCTCGGCGAGTTGCTCTTCGCTGCGAACCGCGGAGGGTGTCAGGCGGATGGCGTCGATATCGGCGCATCGGCGGACTTCCTGCTGCAACCACGCCAGCAGCGCCGTCTTGCCATTGCCGCGCGGCCCGTAGAGGATGATCTCGCGGGGTGGCGGGCGACCTTGTCGCAACTCGTCCAGGAACTCACGACAGATGCGCTGCTCGCGCTCCCGCCCGGCCAGATACGGCGGCAGGCCGCCGGCACCCGGCCGAAACAGGCTGGATTCGCTGCTGGCGTTCATGCCGCCACTGTATGCGTCGGCGGCGACCCCTGCAACGCCCCGCAGAGGCAATCGGGCCCGGCCCCTACTCCGTGACGATGTTGCTTACATACTTCCCGGTTTCGCCGTTGATGGCGATCTCGGCCACCAAGCGGTATTGGCCCGGATCTGCAGGTGCATGCGCACAGAGTTCGCTGGTGATCTGGGTATCCGCCAGGTCGGCCCGTGCGGCATCCGCGTCGGCGCGCTGCTGCCACTTCGAGGATTCGACGGTGTAGACGACGCCATCGATGCCGGTGTCGTCCAGGGCGATGCAGTTCCCGGAGGACAGCGGGCCGAAAGCGGCCTCGCCGGAACAAACTTTCAGCATGTGCAAGCGAACGCAGCCGTCCACATCCCGGTCGACAGGATCAGCTGGCAGCAGCAAGCGCCAACCATGTATTCCGCCACAATTCGAGGCGATGCCGCAATCTTCGGGGGACACCGTCAGGGCGAAGGTCTGCTTCGCGCCGAGGCCGCCGGGGTCGCGGGCGGTCGCGGTGATTTCGGTCTCGCCTGCCGCCGCCGGCGCAAGGATCAGGCTGCTGCCAGACACGCTCGCAGCGGCCACAGTCTCGTCGGCCGATTCCGCCTCGAAGGTCAGGGCGTCGCCGTCGGGATCCGAGAAATACGGCCCGACGCTCAGGGTTTCGGCGCGACCGCCGGCTGTCAGTGTTCGAGGCTCAATCGTTCGAACCTTCTCCGGCGGCCGATTCGCCGGTGGCGCGGGTTCGATGTCGGCGATAGTCCAGCTATCGTCGCTGTTGCGGCTGGCATCAATCCGCACGGCGGTCCCGCCCACCGCCAGTTGGATTTTGAGGCGTCTACCGGCGCATACGCTACCTACGCACCCGTATCCATCAGATCGAACTCTGAACGTCGCCGTCGCTGTCCTCGTCGATGTACGGCGAATCATGGATCACGATACGGCCCGCATAACAGAAGCCGTTGTGCTTCTTCTCGTCCGTGATCTCTACATGAACGATCTTGTCCAGGGCGAACGCCATCTGCGCAGGCTCGAACATGCGGAAGCCTTCGGCCTTCGACGTGTACTTGCCGGTGCAGCTAAACGTCACCCAGCTGGCTGGACAGTCGAGCCCCTTGTCCGCGGGCTTGACGTCGAGCTGGGCCATGCAGCCGCCGAAGCGGCCGTCGCCCGTGGTCAGCGTGCGCGCGACCTTGGCGCGGAAGCCTTCGGTGGCCGAGTCCGCCGGGACCGCCAAGCCAGGACGAAGACGGCGCCCACGGCTCTGGCAGCGGCCATGATGGTTCTGCCGATGGTCATGGAAAAATCTCCCTTGGTTAAGCTCAGCAGGCTGCCGGGCCGGTGCCGGAACGGAGCCGCAAGGAGTCGCGGCACACGGCGTCCGGTCGCTCAGCCCGGCGGTTCCGGTTCTACCTCCTCAATGGTCCAGTTGTCGCTGCCGTCGTTCCGGCTGGCGACGATCGTGTACGACGAATTCCGCATGGTTATCCCGCTGCCGGCGCAGAGGTCGAGACCGCCGCCGCCGACGCATCCCGTGCCGCCGGAACGGACTTCGAACCTCGCCGAGGTGCTGTAGATGCTGCAGCTCTGTCCTGGCTCGACGACGTGTTCGGGGCGGCAGTAGGTCGTCTCCTTCTCCGCCGACACCGTCACGACGAAGGTCTGCTCCGCGACGAGACCGCCGGGATCGCGCGCGGTCACGGCAATCTCCGCCTCGCCCTCCGTCGCTGGAGCAAGGATCACGTCGTCGCCCGACACGTCGGGGGCGACTACGGCCTCGTTGGACGATTCCGCCTCGAAGGCCAAGACGTCGCCGTCGGGATCGGAAAAGGCGGCTGCAACATCCACTGTCGCAGTATTGCCCCCCACCGTCAGCGCTTGGTCGTCGATTGATCCCACCGTCCTCGGCGGCCGGTTCTCGACGGGCACAGTGTCGTCATCCGAGACGACATTGCTTACATACTTCCCGATTTCGCCGTCGATGGCGATCTCGGCCACCAAGCGGTATTGGCCAGGATCGGCAGGCAAATGCGCGCAGAGTTGGCTGGTGGTCTGCGTATCCGCGATGTCGGCCCATTCGGCATCCTCGTCGGTGCGCTGCTGCCACTTCGAGGATTCGACGGTATAGACGACGCCATCGATGGCGGTGCCGTCCAGGGCGATGCAACTCCTGGAGGACAGCGGGCCGAAAACGACCTTGCCGGCGGAAACTTGCAGCATGTACAACCGAACGTAGCCATCCGCGTCGACGACATCGACATCGACGAGCTGGTTGCCGACGCGCTCGAAGATGACGATGCCCGATGCGCTGGTCGTCAGGTAGACGTGCTTGCCGTCGGGGCTGGCCGCCATGCCACGGGATATGTCGAAATCGGGAATGTAGTTGTTGAAACGATCTGCCTGCCAGTTCGCCACGTAGTCCGTTCCGACGAGCTCGCCAGTCTCCGGACGCCACCGTACGCTGAACGCCGATCTTTGGCAGAACACGTCGATTGCCGGAATGCCGTTGCGCGAGCGGGCGAACCTGCAATAGTTCCAGTGACTCCACCCGCTCCGGTCCGGACCAAACCGTGGCAGAGCGTGGAGAAGCCGGGGATTGGCAGGATCGTCCTCCAATTGGAAAACGGAAGTGGGTTCGTCCTTTTCGATGACGAACAGATGACGATCATCGCCGCTGATCGCGACAGCCTCCGCTTCCGACAGATCGACATCGGTCTCGGTGCGGGCGAGTTCTCCGGTTTCCGCGTCGCGTTCGAAAGTGATCAGGGAGCTATCCGTGACCGCGTAGACATGGCGATCGTCGTTGGAGATCAGCGCGTCTCGAAGATTGTTGATTTCCACGGCCTGCACATGCTTCAAGTCCGATGCATCGAAGGCGAGCGCCTCGATTCCGTCCCAACGGTCTACTCGGTAGAGGAACGATCCTGACGAGTCCATGAAGACGCTATCAGCGGAGAGTTTCCCATCACCGATCGACAACTCTCCTTCGTCCTGGAGCTTCAAATGCGTCCCGTCCAGGGGTGAGAATTCGCGCCCGCCGAAACGGATTGCGTACAGTTTCTTTCGATGCGAATCCCAAAACAGAGAATGCCAGCGCAGACCGTCATCCGACAGAGTTTGTGCTATAGCCAGGCCGCCGGTTTCCGGGTCGCGCTCGAACACCTGCAGACCCAGCTCGGAAGCCACGTACAGGGCCGTGCCGCGGCCGTTGAACGCCATGCTGCGCGGGTTCCGAAGCTCCACCGGTTCGCCGCTTGCGTCCTGACCGCCATCGGCCAAGCGGCCGACGTATCGCAGCCATACGGGAGCTTCCGCCTCCTCCCAGCGCAGCGTGAACACGCCGCCTTCCGCGTCGCCACGGGTACCGAGCCGTAGCGCGATGCGTTCGCCCGCCTCGGCTTGGAACAAGACCGCCCTCGCGTCCGATTCCCGATCGAGGCTCGTTCGCACCAGGCCCAGTCCGCCGAAGCCGCTGCCGCCTTCCCGATAGGCCGCCAGCGCCAAGGAATCGCCAGCATCGATCCAGAAGCGGTACCAGCCGGCTGCGGGCGCTTCATACGTCCACCAGAGCGACGAGTGCCCCAGACGGCCAGCGCGTTCCCCATGCTCGGCGGTGGCGAACCGGTTCGAGCCGCGCACCGAGCCGGCGGCGCCCGTCAGCGGTGCGGCGCTGGCCAAGCTGTCGTTTTCGGGCGTGGGGCCCCAAAGCAGGTTGGCGCTGGCGACCGTCCACCAGAAGGCGCCAAGGTCACCTGTCGGCAGGCCCACCGCAATCGAGTAGCGTTGGCCCGCGGTCGCTGGCAGGACGAACTCGGTGGATGTGATGTCCGGGCCGGTGGCGGCAACCATCTTCAAGTCTTCTAGGGCTTCGCCGGCGAACGCCGTCACCAGCAATTCCGTAAAGGGAGTATCCGTCAGCCGCCACGTGTAGGCGCCGTCCTCCGGCGCTGTCCACGTCCACCATTTCGTGCGGACGCCGCTTGCGGCTGGCTCGCCGGGCTGCACGGTGGCTTCGCCGTCCAAGGCGACCCGGCGCGCCGTCGAGGGTACGCTCTCGAGTTCCTCCGCCCCCGCAAAATCGTCGTTGCCGGCATCCTCGCGCTCGGTCATCGCCCAGGTCAGCTCGTATGCGCTCCCGGCGCTGAAGGCGTCCCGGGCGGCAACAGCGATGCGGTACTCCTGCTCGCCCCGGGCGGGAAACACCGCTGGGCCGTCTGGATAGCCCGACATCAGGCGCAAGTGGGGAAGGCTGTCGCCCACGAAGGCGAGAACGCGCAAGCCATCGGCACTCGACTTGAACTCCCACGCACCGTCGCTCGGCGCCGTCCAGCGGTGCCAGGTGGTGGCCGCCAGCGAGCCGAACAGCTCCCCCGGTTCCAGAGTCGCGCCCTGGTTGCCGCCCTCGATGCTGCCTTCCTCTCCTTCCAGCACAGTGGCGGCGAGGAAGTCGTCGTTGGCGGGCCGCGGCCCCGACGACCAATGCAGAACCAGGGGTGCCGTCTCCCCTGTATTGCTCACCCGAATGCGGTAGCTTTGTCCCGCTTCGGCAAAGAACGAAGCGCTCCAGGTGTTCGTGGCGATCTGCTCAAGCCCCGCGATTCGATCGCCTTGGAAGGCTTCGACATTGACGTTCTTCGTCTCTTCGCTGGAGACGCCGAATCGGATCGGGCCGTTCGACGGTGCCGTCCAGGCGTACCAGGCCGAACCGGCGGGCCGGCCGGACCATGGTCTGAACACCGGCTCTCCGACTTCCGGCGTCGCCAGCAGAAGGTCCAATTCGGCGGAACCCGCCTCGCCTTCGATCGCGGCCGTCGCCGCGAAGTCGTCGTTCGCGGGCCGCACCGCTTCGGGAACCTCGGACAGGTCCGCTTCCTCCCATCGCACTCCCACGGATACGGAGGCCGACTGCGCGTTCCAAGCGCTCGCCTTGAAGTAAAGACGAGCCGCGTTGAAGTCGTCCCCGTAAAACGAAACCTCGAACTCGACTTCCTGGGCTTCGCCTGCGGCGATTTCGCCGAGCGCAATCGACGAACCGGGAGTCCCGCCGGGGGGATCATGCAGGATGCTGTCCTCGCGGGTGGCGTCCGACGCCGAGATGGACAGCTCGTCGCAGTCGGAAGAACCTTCGGCGGCGCGGCAGTCCACGTGCAGACGCGTTCCGGCGGCGACATAGGCATCCGCGGTCAGCGTCAAGGTCAGTTCGTGGCTGCCCTTACCGACAAGGATTTCCTGATCCGCTTCGAGATCGAGAGTCGGCGTGGATGCGCCGCGGATCACCGTCCAAGCCAGCGCCGCCCGAGGCGCGGCGGTGTAGATCCGGCGGGCCGTGACCTTCGCCCGGTAAACGCCGGGAGTCGGGTTGCGGACGATGATCCACTCCACGTTGTCCTTGCGGGACCTGGACGAGTATTCCCCGCAGGCGCCCGCGCCGCAGTTCCCGTCCTTGTCCAGCCACAGGTCGAGGTCGTTCAGCACGGCGCTGGCGATGGTGTCCGTGGGCGGCTCGTCCCAGGTCATCACCAGATCCAGGCGACTGGTGCCTTCCGGCACGACGATTTCCTGCCAAGCGTATTCGCCGTCTTTCAGCTCGGAGACCGCGCTGCCGCTGATCCAGCCGTCCGTCGCGTCTCTATTGAGCACGCTGGTGCGGGCCGAGACCTTGCCGAGACCGTACTGGGCTTGCAGCGCACCTGGGCCATCGGTGTTGTTCGATGGAAACGCTTGCGGATTGTCGAGCCACGCATCCGGCCTGACGGCGCTGGCCATCAGCCGGGCCCGGGTCAACGCCGGCTGCTCCTTGTGGGCGGGAACCGCGTCCATCAGCAGCGCCGCCACGCCGGCCGTTGCGGGAGACGCCATGCTGGTGCCGCTGAAGACGACGTATTCTCCCCGGCTGCCGCCCCCTTTTGCGGAGTAGATACTAATGCCGGTGGCCACCACCTGCGGCGCCAAGCGCCCGTCCGCGGTCGGGCCGTGGCTGCTGAAGGAGGCGATTTCGCCGCTGTCCATGGCCGCGCCCACCGCCAGCGAGTTCTTGGCCGCGCCGTAGTTGGAGAAGCCGCTGATGTTGGCGTTCGATTGGGCCACGACGTAGAGCTGGCGGTGGCTCCAGACAATGGAGTCCAGTTTACGCTCGCTGGTGCCCCTGCCCTCGAACACCCGGGCCGAGGCGGACAAGCTCATGTTGACGATCAGCGGCTTGATCTCGTCGTCGCTCCAGCCCGCCTCCGGGCAGCCGGTGGGCTGGGCCAGGAAGTCCATGCCGCGCAGGGTGCTGTCGCCGGCACCGAATCCCCTGTGGCTTAGAACCTTGGCGAAGCGTATGTGCCCGACGCTCGGCGCCATGCCCGCGTAGCGCGGCTCGGCGGTGCCGTTGCCGGCGACGGTGCCGGTGACGTGGGTGCCGTGCCCGTGGTCGTCCACCCACAGATCCTGCTCGTCGATGCGGGGGTCGGAGTACACGAAGTTGGCGCCGCAGATGCTCTTCCGGTGCGAGACGATGTCCAGGTGGTTGATGTTCAGGCCCGTGTCCATGACGGCGATGGGCGCGGAGGTGCCGCCGATGCCGGAGAACAGCCCCGGCGAGCCGCTGTAAACCCGCAGCGCATCGCCCCCCATGGCCGGCACCGCGGTGTCGTGGGCGGCGCGGACGACGCCGACGGGTTCGACGGCCAGCACGACATCCAGGGCGGCGATGGCGTCGAGAGCGCCGTAGGGAACGTTGGCCGCGTAGACCCGGATATCCGCATCGAAGCGGCCGACCGTGGCGCCGGCATCTTCCAGGGCGCGCCGCCAGAGGCCGTCCGCATCATCCGTCATCAGAGTGATGAATACGGGAGCTTCCTCATGAAACGGCGCCATCAGCGCCTCTTCGGCGAACGCCGCCGGCAGCTTGGCCGTCCTGGGCACGGCACCAAGCCCGGTCACTTGCGGCAGCGCCGCGATGGCCTCCAGGCGCGTTGCGTCGCCCGGCAGCTTGGCGCGCACCAGGGCACCGGCGGCGCCGAGCACCACGACGCCGTGACGCTCGAGCGCTCCGCGGAGACCGTCTGAACTCGCGCCCTCGGCGAGCCGCACCCAGCCGAAGGACCAGTCGCGGCCCGCGACGTTGGCATGGCGGACCAAGGTGTCGATGGCGTCGGGTGCGTCGAGCCAATGGAGGTTCGCATCCTCGGACGCGGGCGGTTCGTCCTCTGCAGGCGGTTCCAGCCGCGCCTTGGCCATCGGGCCGTGGACGGTCACGAACGAATAGCCGTCCGGCGGAATGGGAGCGGGAATCGCGGATGAGGCGGGAACCGGCGGCACACCCGCGGGGCGGGGAGCAGCTTGGACGGCCGGTTCCTTGATACCGTCCTGGCTTTCCGCGGCGATGCGGGCGACCGCGGCGTCGAGCGTCAACCGCTCAGGGGCTTTCCCGGCGGGCGACGCCCCATTTCCTTCGGAAGGGGGGTCTCCTACTTTGAACACCGCAACGCCAACGCCCGCCAGCCCAACCGCGACAGCGAACATCCATAGAATTCGGTTTCTTCTCATCATCTGCAGCTTCGAGAACATGCGGCACTATACCGCCCCTCGGCGTCCAGTGCATGCGACTGGACGCTGCGGTAGCGGCTCAGTTTGAATCCGTGTCGTCAGGCTGCTCCGTGAAACCAAAACATATAAAAACATATAGAAGTTCAATAGCCTATCGGACACCCTATGCAGTCGCATCTTGTGGAGGCATAGCTTATCGAATGTCAAACCGAGCCACTATCGACGCTGCCGCAAGAGAAGCGCCGCGGGATTTACGACACCGTACTCGGCGCGTAGCTGCGCATGTAGTCCATCAGGCTGGGAATGCCGGCCCCCCAGGTGGGCACGGCGTCGGGTTGCCAGACGTAGCCCAGGCGATCCAAGGTCTCCTTGGTCGACGCCACCTGCTTCGCGCTGCCCTGGTCGCCCAGCCCGCGCCGAACCGCGGCTTCCAGCTGGGCGCTGTCCAAGCGATCGCAGCCTTCGAACGCCTCCGCCACCGCCCGCGCCGCCGCCAGCAGGCGCAGCCTTTCCAGTTCTCGGTAGCGCAACCGATAGTATTGGTACTTCCCGCGGTCGAAGTCGCCCTGGGCCGCCCTTACCACCGCCGAAGTGATGCGCCGGCTTTCTTCCGCTTCCGGAGCCGCGACCATGCGCCGCCACAGCGCCTCGCCCCAGAGCTGCACGAAGTACGGATAGCCGTGGCTGGCGGCCACCACATGCGCCAGCGCGTCGTTGTCGATGGCCACGTGCTCGCCGGCCAGCGGCTCGCGCAGCGCAGCCTCGGCGGCCGTCGCATCCAGGCAGCCGATGGGCAGCAGCGCCGCCCGGCTCCAGAACGAGGCGTTCATCTCGCCGAGATGGGATTCCAGATGCGGAGTGCCGGCGAGCACCAGCAGGAACGGCTGCGTCCGGCCCACGATCTGGCTGGCGTTCAGCAGCGCATGGCCCACCTGTTGGTCCAGCGCGTGCGCCTCGTCCAGCAACAGCAGCAGCGGCTTCTTTCTGGTCCGAATGGCTAGGGTTTCGGCCAGGGAGAACATGCGCTGGCCCTTGCCGGGCTGCCATTTGAACCCGCGGCTGGAGAGTTCTCCCGGCAGCCAACGGCGCCACCACGCCGGAGCAGCCAAGCGCAGGGCGAGCTGCTCTTCGGTGCGAATCTCCGCCGGCGTAAGGCGAATCGCGTCGATTTCATCGTCATGGCAGGCTTCCTGCTCCAGCCAGAACAGCAGCGCCGTCTTGCCGTTGCCGCGGGGGCCGTAGAAGACGATCTCGCGGGGCGGCGGGCAACGTTGTCGCAATTCGTCCAGGAATTCACGACAGATGCGCTGCTCGCGCTCCCGACCAGCCAGGTACGGCGGCATTCCGCCGGTGCCCGGTCGAAACAAAGTCCGCTTGCTCTCCACGCTCATGACGCCACTGTAGACGCCCGGGCAGCAGGGCGCAACGCGACAACGACTGGAACCGGAACGGGCGTCTCGGCCGGCAATCGGCGGGCGCGGCGGTACCGGTTCCTCTCCGCGATGACGTAGTTGTCGGCTTCGCCATCAGCCAGAACTCGATCCGCCGACGGCACCCGCTCGCCGCTGCCGTTGCAAGATCGACAGCGCCGATGGCAATGTAACCGCTGGAGGACAGAGGGCGGAGCGAAGCCTCGCTGGCTTGTGCCAGAAGCGTAGCAAGCTTATATGCAGTAGAAAGCTTATATGCAACAGTACTCTAGGCACTATAGTCAGCAGCTCCTGCGCATCGCGGAGCTGCTGCCGTCCGCGTTCAAGATTGGCGCTGGCCAGCCGAACAAGAGGGTTGGGTCAAGGGCTTTGGGCTCGTTTCGCTGGTAATCCCCAAAGCATAAGCAGCGCAGGTGCTCATCGCCCTCGGCGTCCATGTCGATCGGTCTTGCCGATACGCTCGAAGAGCACGATTCCTTCGTCATCCGTCGCCAACTGGACATGTCTGCCGCAGATCGGCCTGCTCGAAGCGTTGGAGAACGTCGATGCCGCGAACTCGACGCAGCCGCAATGGGCCGCGCAAGCGAAGATCGATCTTGATCTCGACAGGCTGGGCGTGTGGAAGGATCCCTTGGCCGGGAGCAGGACGAGTCCTCCCGTGAACGGACTCGATTGCGAAGCGTATAGGAATGCCGTCGGACGGGCGGCGCTGAACGGCGAGTTCGACCCTAGGCGCGAGACCGAGCGCAAGGCTCTGCGCGGCCCGGGAAACCCTGTTCCGATGCAGCGGCTTCCCGGGACTGGCTCCGCTCGACGAGCGGGCGTCGTACACTGCCGCGCTGGCTGACTGGAGATAACGCAGTTGCAAGCCCGGGAATTCGACCGACCGGCGCGCTGGTACCGCGCTCTGCTCGACTACCGCGTGCCGATCTGCGCGGCGCTGATGATCGTGGCGCTGACGTCGACGTTCTTGCTCGGCTCCCAGAGCGCGTCGAGCTTCGCCACCTATCTGCTTGCGATCTACGTATTCGCCGCCACCAGCAAGTGGCGGGCGCTGTTGCTCGACCGGGGATTGCTGCTGATCGCCGCCCTGCTTCTCTACCTTGCGCTGACGAGCCTGTGGTCGACGCCATGGGACGCGCGGGGCGCCTTCGGCCAAGCGATCCGGGCGGTACTGGTTTTCGCCTTCTTGGTCTCCATCGCCGAATGCATGCAGGTGGACTGGTTCCGCCAGCGCATGACTCTGGCGGTGGCCACGGTGGGCGCTGCCGCGGCGGCGGCGGCGATCTGGGTCTTCTTCGCCGAACCGCCCGCTGACGCGCGCCTGAACGGACTCGGCCAGCTCGACACCCATGTCGCCGCCGGCATGGTGTTCGCAGCAGCGGGCCTGTGCGCCTTGGCATGGTTGTGGAGCGCCGACGACCACAGCGGCACCGTCTCGAAATGGAGCGCGCGGGCCTCCGTAGTCGTGCTGACCGTGGCGGTGGCGCTGACAGCGTCCAGAAACGCCGTGACGAGCGGCGCGTTCGGCGCCGTCTGTCTGCTGCTCAGCCATCGAATCGCCAAACCGCGGCGTTTCATCGCCTGGGCCGGCTTGTCCGCGGCGGCCTTGGGCGGTGCGCTCGCCGCCGCCTACTTCCTCGTCCCCGGCGCCGACGCGGCCATCCTGCCCCGGGGCGACAGCTTTCGCATGGAAATCTGGTCCTACTACATGGAGCGGATTGCCGCCGACGGCCCCTGGTTCGGACTCGGCGTGCTCACCGACGATCTGACGGCAGTGGCCGGCTGGCCAGTGCAGCATCCCCACAACCTATACCTCGCTGTGGCCTGGGAAGGCGGCCTGTTCGGGCTCGGCCTGCTGCTGACGGTAATCGCCACCACGCTGCGGACGCTGTTTGCGCACTACGCCGAAGCCGAGGCGAAGCTGGGGCTGGCGATCTGGGCGCTAGCCCTGCCCGGCTATCTGGTGGACGGTTACGAGCTGGTGGACAAGATCGGCTGGACGTGGCTGCTGTTCTGGCTGCCGGTGGCCATCGCCTTGAGCCTGCGCGGAGGCAGCGTCCTCGCCGATGCGCGACGCTTCGGCGCCCGCCACCCCTATCCGCCTTGATGACGAGGCTCGCCCGGAAGCCCGGGTTGCCGGCCGGCTGCAGCGGCCAGCACATCGACTGTCTGCCGGGCGGCGCGGTCCCACGAGAACAGCCGGCTGCGTACGCGAGCATTGGCTGCGAGGCGACTGCAGGTTCGTGAATCGTTCGCCAGTCGCATGAACGCCTCGGCGATGCGGTCGGGTTTGCCGGGATCGACCAGCAGCGCGGCATCGCCGCCCACCTCGGACAGAACGCCGGCGTTGGACGTAATGACCGGCTTGCCCTGCTGCATCGCTTCCAGCAGCGGGATGCCGAACCCTTCGTAGAACGACGCCAGCACTAGCGCGTCACACCCTTGATAGAGACCCGCCAGCCGTGCATCGGAAATCGGCCCGAGGTCGACGATGCGCTCGCCCACGTCGCCGGCCGCGATCATCCCGGCCAGCTCGTCCTGCTTCCACCCATCCGGGCCGACCAGCACCAAATCGTGGTGCTTCAGGCCGCGCGTCACCGCGCGATGGAATCCTTCTATCGTACCGGGCAGATTCTTGCGCGGCTCCTTCTGGCCGACGAACAGGAAGTACGGTCTCGGATGCTTGAACGGGATGATCTCCTCAACGGAGCGCGCTGCCAGCGGCACCACATCCACGTCCCGGCGACCGCTGAACCGGCAAACCTGGGCCGCGGTGGCGGTGGAAACCGCGAGGATGCGTTTCGCCCTCGCCAGCGCCAGCGGCATGAAGACGGCGTCCACCAGCCAGTTCAGGGGCTTCATGGTCTCCGGCGCCTGACGCCAGGCCATATCGTGGATGGTGACAACGGCGGGAATGCCAGTCAGCGCCAGAGGCAGGTTGTGCCGCGGCCCCCAGTACACGTCCACACGGTCGCGCTGCGCCCAGCGCGGGAACAGAAAGTGGACCGCCAGCTGCGGCAGCGATTCGCTACGCAGCGTGGCGCGAAACGCCAGCGGTGCCGGCAAGGCGCGGTCCAGGTAGACGAACAGCTCATGGCTGGCGGCCATTCGAGACAGGATCTCGTAAGCGTAGACGCCGATGCCGGTGTAGGGATGGCACAGCGGTCGGCCGTCAACGGCAATGCGCACGTCCAAAGACCGCTTCGATGCGGCTACTTCATTGCTGGTGCGAAAGGCGTCGCCGGTTCGGTGCCGGTTCGCTCCAGCCCCAGCAACGATTGGTAGATGTCTAGGTAGCGGTCGCCCATCAGCTGGCCGTTGAACAGGCACTCGAAGCGCTGCCGCGCCCGCGCACCCATGAGCCGCGCCAAGTCGGGACGACAGTGCAGTTGGTCCATGGCGAAGCGCAACGCCTTGTGGGAAGCCGGCGTAACCACGAAGCCGGTCTCGCCATCGACGTTGACGTGGCTGGTGCCGGAGCCTACTTCAGTGGAGATCAGCGGCTTGCCGTGCATGGCGCCTTCGAGGAGGGTCACGCCGAACGCCTCGGAGCGCATGTACGAAGGGAACACGACCCCACTGCTGAGCTCGATGAGCGCCACCTTGATCTCGTCGGAAACCTGGCCGGCAAAGGTGACGTTGGCAAGCCCGAGCTCCCTAGCCTGCTTCTTGAGTTCGGCCTCGGTGGGTCCCGAGCCGACGATGACCACTCGGTAGGGGGCGTCCGCCATGGCGTCGAGCAGAATGTGCAGGCACTTGTAGTAGCGCAGTACGCCGATGAACAGGAAGAACCCCTCCCCGTAGCGGCGGCGCGCCGCGACGATATGCTCCTGCGTCGCTTGCGGGTACGAGGTCTGGTCCAGTCCGATGGGCACGATATCGACGCTGTCCTCGAAACGCGGCAGCACGTTGGAAGTAGCGAAGTAGTTGGGCGAGGTGCAGACGATGCGGTCGACGGATTTCAGAAACCGCGTCATCAGCGGCAGGTACAGACGCGCCAGCAGACGCTGCCGGACGATGTCGGAGTGGTAGGTGAGCACCGTCGGCAGCTGTACGCGGGCAGCGAAATGCATCATATCCGCGAACGGCCACGGGAAGTGGTAGTGGACCACATCCGCCCACTTCAGCAAACGGCGAAAGATGGTCAAGGCCTGGAACGATACGCTGCACGAAGCCATCTCGATATCCAGCTTGGAGCGGTACACCACTGCTTCGTCGCGTCGAACCACGCGCGGCCGAATGGACGGGCTGGTGCAAAGCACACGGCTGTCGACGCCGTGGCACTGGGTGTTCAGGCAGATTTGCCGGATCGTCTCCTCCAGCCCTCCCTGGGTCTGGGGGAAATAGGTGCGGTAGACATGGAGTACACGCATTGATGTGTGGATCGCCCCGCCAGTTGCCCTGCAAGCCTACACCACAACGCCCCGCTTTGGCTTTGCAAGTCGACAGAGTGCGGAATCCCGGGCATGATGTGGACATGATGAATGTCACGTCGCTTGTTGACGAAAGTGGTTTCGCGCCTGTGCGTCTGTCGGCATAGTGTCCCCAGCTATCGAGTGAACCAGCAGATGCCGGAAGCAGCGGCGAAGCATCAATGAGACCCGTTTCAAGCGCTACGGCCGCGTGGACGCTATCCACGGTTGGGTCTCGACATCTCCATCGGCGACATTTCGGGCGCTGGCCGCCATGATGCCGCGACTTCGAGGTCTAGTCGTGGCGCTGGTTCTGGCGCAGGCTGCTGCGTTCGGCCAAGATGCCGGAAAGGAGAGCATCGAGCCGTTGCCGGCAAGGCCGGTGGTTATACCCGGGACTTGACCGCGCAAGCGGTTCTCCTCGTCGGCTTCAGCCGCGCATCGAACGAGCAGACGCTGCCTTGGCGGCAGCGGATCGACGAGTGTGCGAACGATGCGCGACCGGCATCTTCGGCAGTTGCATCCCCTGTCTCCGACTGCCCGCGCCTGCCCGTCTACGGCATCGTCGTTCTGGCAGATGCGACACGCTGGATACGAGGGCTCGTGGCTCGGACGATGGGTCGCACGATACCAAAAGCGGGCACAAGCGCATCCTGATGGCTGAGGAGCGGGCGGATGCCTGGCGATCCTTGGCGGGCGCTGGCGACAAGGATGCAGCCTATGTGATTCGTCTTGACGCCGGCGGGCACGTTTGCTTCCGACACGCGGGCCCGGTGACGGACGCGGTACTCGCCGCCCTGTTCGATGCGCCATGCGGCGGGTCTTGTCCTGCCTCTTCCTAAGTCGTGGCCGCCGTGGCAATGATGGTGGCTGGAGGCCAAGTTCGATTTCCTCAAGAACCCGCGGCTGCCGATCCACTCTCTCCACAGCTATCGGCAAGCTCGGTGCCGGCAACCGAATAGAAGCTGCCGACGGGCACGGAGCCGGGGTTGGCTCTGGGGTAGTCGGCAGAGCGTTCAAGGCAGCGGCGCTGGTTCCGGTATAGTTCTCCACGTGCGTATCGGTGGTATCGGTATGGATGCATCGCGTCTTGCGGATCGGCTGGCGACGAACTGTTTGGCGCCTGCGATGGCCAGCAAGTATGTCTGGTGGCAGACGTCCGATCGCACTCTCGCCACTCCGCTGCTCCTCCTCGCGCAGATCATGACGCTGGGCACCGTCGACGATGTCCGTTGGCTGGGGTCCGTGGTTTCCGAAGACGATCTGCGCGAAGTGTTGCGCACTCCGCCGGTTGGCATCTTCAATGGCCGTTCCTGGCGTTTCTGGCACCTGCGCCTCGGCTGCGAACCAATACCGGAACTGCCCAGACGCCTGCCGAAATGACGTTCAAGCCGCTGCTGCACATGTTGCCGAAGGCACAGCGCGCGCTGTGGCCAGCGCTTGCCAGCATTCCCGATTCGTTCGTCCTGTACGGCGGCACCGCCTTGGCCTTGCGCCTCGGCCACCGGACATCGGTGGACTTCGACTTCTTTTGCGCCGAGCCGCTCGATTTCGATCGACTGTTCGCGCTGCCGTTTCTGGTCGATGCCGATGTGCTGCAACGAGCGCCGAATACGCTGACCGCATCCGTGGGTGGCGAGATGCCCGTCAAGCTGTCGTTTTTCGGCGACATCGACACCGGCCGCGTGGATGTTCCGCAATGCACCGACGACCGCGTGGCCCGGGTCGCCTCGCTGCTGGATTTGTTCGCCACCAAGCTGAAGACGCTGCTGCAGAGGGTGTCGGCGCGGGACTATCTGGACATCGCGGCGATCTTGCGGGCCGGCATCCCGCTCGAAGATGGTCTCGGTGCCGCCGCGGCCCTGTACGGGAGGCCATTTGCGCCCATGGAAGCGGTCAAGGCGCTGGCCTATTTCGGGGAGGGCGACGCCGCCAACGTCGATGCGGAGAATCAGGCGCTTCTCAGCCAAGCGGCAGCGGCTTGGGACTGCACCGTGTCGAAGATCGTCAAGAGGGAGAACATTCGCTTGCTTTGAGCAGCCAGACTAATCCTCCATCAGCGCCTTGTGCCGGGTGAGGCCGTGCCGGCGGGCCAGCAGCCGTTCGTCGTCGCCCATATCGGTACGCGGCCGGGGAATCATCTCGAAGTGCCGGTAGGCGTCTTCGCCCTTCACCAGGATGGCGCGATCGCCTGCCGCCTTGGTCTGGCGGACATCGGTGGCACAGTAGCGCAGCATCATGCCGATGCGACGGTCGCCGGAGCGGTTGGGCTCGGAGCCGTGGATGACGCGCACATGGTGAATGGACATTTCGCCCGGCGCCAAGGGCGCGAGCACGGTCTTCGCTTCGTCCACCGAAGCCTTCACCACTTGGCCGCGGCTTAGCAGGTTGTCGTCGGCGAAGGTGTCGTCCTGCTCGAAGACGGGGCCTTCGTGGCTGCCGGGCAGGAAGCGCATGGGACCGGTGTTCGGGCCGGCGTCGGACAGCGCGATCCAGGCGGTGGCGACGTGGTGAGGCTCCAGGCCCCAGTAGGTGGCGTCCTGATGGTAGGAAACGTAGGCTGGGCCGGGCTTTTTTCTGGCGCGGGGCGTCCCCTCGCGCTCCCCCGCCGAGGGCTCTCTCCTTGCGAGGGGCGTCCCCTCGCGCTCCCCCGCTGAGGGCTCCTTGATGAACCAGTCCATGGACCACAGCAGCACGTTGGGGCCAAGCACCGCGGAGACCGGCTCGACGATGCGCGGGTCGTGAACCAGATCCCAAGCCCAGGCATGGGTGATGGGCAGGCCCTGCCGGGCGGCTCGCTTCTTGCCCGATTCGGCGGCAGCCTCGGCGGTTTCCAGCCGGTCGCGCAGACGTCGCGTCTCCTCATCCGAGAACACGCGGATGGGGAACAGAAAGCCGTTGCGGCGATAGCATTCGAGCTGCCGTTGGCTGAGCCGGGTCATGGGCTGGCTCCAAGTCCATAGGGCGCACCCCAGCCGAGGCCCTCGCGAGTGGTGGTCTTGGGGCGGTATTCGCAGCCAATCCAGCCGCCATAGCCGAGCCGGTCGCATTGCGCGAACAGATACGGCAGGTTGACCTCGCCGTACTGGGGCTCGAACCGGCCGGGAACGCTGGAGAACTGGATGTGGCCGATGGCGTCCAGGTTCTCGGCCAGTCGCCGCGCCAAGTTTCCTTCCATGATCTGGCGGTGGTAGAAGTCGTATTGCAGATAGACGTTGGCGCGGCCCACGGCATCGATGATGCGGCGGGTTTGCGCGGTGCGGGTCAAGAAGTAGCCGGGCGTGTCCTCCACGTTCAGCGGTTCGAGGAGGATGCGAATGTCGTGCGCTCTGGCAAGGTCCGCGGCGTGACGCACATTGTCCACCAGCACAGCCGCCGCTTCCGTACGCGCCGCGTCGTCCACCACGCCGGCCATGACGTGGATCATCGCTACGCCCAGCGGCTCGGCGTAGCTCAGCGCTCGCTCGAAGTCGCGGCGGAAGTCCGCTTGCCGGCCCGGCACCGCCGCTAATCCCCGTTCGCCCAGCGGCGCATCGCCAAGGGGCGTGTTGAGCAGGATCATCTCGATATCCGCATCGTCGAGCCACTGCTTGATCCGGCCGACGGGCTCGACGTAGGGGAAGAGATACTCGACGGCGGCAAAACCCGCTTGCCGAGCCGCGCGGAAACGGGCGGCGATGGGCAGTTCGGGGAACATGGTGGTGACGTTGGCGGCGAATCGGGGCAACGCGGGGCTTCTCGTCTCGGGGTCGGCAGAGTGTACCTGCGGGCTTACCGGAAGATATCCTCCAGTTTGCGCCGCGCTTCGCCCTGCTCGTCGTTCGGTTCGGCAGGCTCGGCGGTCGGCTCTGTCCCGCGGTCTGAAAACAGCGCATCGAGATTCGTCTTCGCCCGCGCTTGGCGGACGTTGGATCCCGGCTGGCAGGCGTCCGGCTTCGGCCTGAAGAAATCGCAGAAGTTCGCGCCTTCCTTGTGGACTGGCGGTTCGGCGCGTTCATCGGCGCACGAATCCGTCGCCTTGGCGCGGTAGTGCTGGCACAGCCGGCAGCAGTGCAGGTCCTCGAAGCAGACCGGGCAGTTCATATGCCGCGTGATCGGCCGCGGCAACGCCGCAAGCGACGCGCCGCAGTTCCAGCAGCCCAATTCGGCCATTTCTTCGGCTATCCAGGAAACGGTATTCTCAGGTGCGATTCTACTCCACTGGAGGCGCGACCATGGATCTCAAGCGACTGGCGATGATCATGCCGGGCCGAACCGGCAGGGCTTCGTCCTGGGACGTAACCGGACGCAACGACGACGCCTGGATCATCGAACCCGGCGAAACCCGCGTACTGGCGGATATCGACGGCCCGGGAACCATCACCCATCTGTGGATGACCCAGCGGTGCCACTATCGGGAATGCCTGCTGCGCTTCACCTGGGACAACTCGCCGGCGGCCAGCGTCGTCTGCCCGCTGGGCGACTTCTTCGGTTTGGGCCACGGCATCGTCAACTCCTACCAGTCGCTGCTGTTCAGCGCCTCCACCAGGGCCGACAACCGTTTCGACCAAGGCTGCGCACTCAACGCCTATGTGCCCATGCCGTTTCGGGAGCGGGTGCTGGTGGAGCTTGTCAACGAGAGCGACGAACCCCATCGGCAGTACTTCCACATCGACTTCGAGCGCGGACCGGTGGCTGCCGAGGCCGGCTATTTCCATGCCGAGTTCCGGCGCGAGAATCCGTTTGGCGGCTGGGGGCCGGACATCTCCGTCAACTCGCCGGAGGCGAACATCGCCAACAAGGAACGTCTGGCCTGGGACAACAACTACGTCATCCTGGACACCAAGGGCCGCGGCCACTATCTGGGCTGCAATCTGTCGGTGGCGAACTTCCAAGGCGGCTGGTGGGGCGAAGGCGACGACATGATCTGGGTGGACGGCTACAAGTGGCCGCCGGACTTGCACGGCACCGGCTCCGAGGACTACCTGAACCAGGCCTGGGGTATGCAGGACAACGCCTTTCTGCGCAACGGCTCGTCCATCTTCGAGCATACGCCCTCATGGGAAGGGTCGCCTTCGCGCTCCCCCGCCGAGGGCTCTCTTCATGCGAGGGGTGCCCCCTCGCGCTCCCCCGCTGAGGGCTCTTGCGGCTACCAGACCAGCTATGTGCATCACCTGGAAAACCCGGTGCGCTTCCAGCGCGAAATCAAGGTGACCATCGAGCATGGCCACGGCAACCATCTGTGCAACGAGATGGCCAGCGTCGCCTACTGGTACGCCGATCGCCCCTGCGCTGCCGCCGAGCCGCCGCCGGTGGCAAAACGGGCACCAGCCAAGCGCGACAACGCCACGGGCGAGTGGATCGTCGACGAAGATGCTCGAAGCACGTCCAAACAGGCCCGGATCAATGCCGAGATGCAGGCGACTCTGGATGCCGTCCGAGGCCGGCGCAAGGGATCGTAGTCGCTGCCGACGCTATCACCCGCCCTGTCGCGCCGATCGCAGTCCCGCGGCGGCACTCCGAACAGCCGCCCTTGCTCAGGGAATGCCGACCATCTCCGTGTGCGCTCGCAGCACATGCATGCGCTCGCCGTCCACCCATTGCTCCATGCCGTCGGGGCGAATCGTCTGGCGGTAGCCGGCCCAGCCTTCCGGGCCGTGGAAGTACAGTTCGGCCATGCCGGCATAGGGCTCGTCGGCAGGGTCGATGCTATGGCTGACCACATAGCGAAAGCCGCCCACCTGCGCCAGGGTCGCCTCGACGTTCGGCACATGCACATCCAGCCAGTGGGCGAAGAAGGCGTCGTAGTCGGTGCCGGGTTTCGCCGCCACCAGAAAGTTCATCTTGAAGAAGCCGGAACGAGTCATGGGATAGGGGGCGTTCAGGGTCAGCGGCGCGGTGCCGAGGTGCTCGGAACCGTCGATGACCACGTATTCGCGGGTCGCCCAGGGAATGTAGGGCTCGGCCTTCTGCTGGAAGGTGTCGGCGGGATCGGTGCCGAAGGCCACGGCCGGCTTCGGCAACGGCCGATCCCACCATAGCTGCGCGACGCCGTCCCACGGGCGCTCGCCACTGGCGGCGGCATCGTAGAGCGTCGCGAAGTAGCGCCTTGCATAGGGCTTGGCGCGCACCGCGGCGTCCTTCTGGCTCTGGATGACCGCCGGCATATGGTTGGCGAACCAGTGCGCCACCAGCTCTTCCCGAGACGCATCCTGCTTGCGCTTGATGAGGTACATCATCTTCGCGCCCGGGGTTTGCTCGACCATCTCCCTGCCTCCTTCTTGGCTCGTCGATCCCATGGTACGGCATTGCGGATGCAGGCTGCCCTGCAGCGCGTCTGCGGGGATATAGTAGGCGCTCTTTTCGATTGAGGCAGGGGGGACAGCCCATGAGCCATGATCTCGTGATCCGCGACGGCCTGATCGTCGATGGCACCGGCGCAGAACCATTCGCTGGGGACATCGCCATCGACGGCGACACCATCACCGCCATCGGCAAGGTAGGCGGCAGCGGCCAGGAGGAAATCCGCGCCGACGGCTTGGCGGTGACGCCGGGCTTCATCGATCTGCACACCCACCTCGATGCGCAGATCGGCTGGGATCCGATGCTGACGCCGATTTCCTGGCACGGCGTGACCACGGCCCTGCTGGGCAACTGCGGCGTCACCTTCGCGCCCTGCAAGCCGACGGATCGACAGTTTCTGGCGGAGATGATGGAAACCGTGGAGGACATTCCCCGCGAGGCCATCCTCTCGGGCCTGCCGTGGAACTGGCAGAGCTACGGCGAGTACCTGGACACCTTGGAGACCCTGCGCCCCGCCATCAACGTCGCTGGCATGGTCGGCCACGGCGCGGTGCGCTTCTACGTCATGGGGCATCGCGGCATCGACGAAAACCCGAGTGCCGACGAGATCGTCCAGATTGCCGAAGTGGCTGGCCAGTCCGTCAAGGACGGCGCCGTCGGCTTCTCCACCAACCGCCTGCCCGCCCACCGCCTGCCGGATGGCCGTTCCATCCCCGGCACTTTCGCCAAGGCCGAAGAGCTGGAGGCCATCGCACGCGCCGTGGGCACCCACAACGGCCTGATGCAGACCGTGCCTTGGTACGACAAGGACGCCATCGGGAAGGATCTGCGAATTCTGGGCAGCGAAGCCCGCGCCGGCGACCTGCGCGTACTGTTCAGCGTGGTGGAGACCGAGAGCTTCGGCTTCGACGACCCGCACCAGATCGTCGAGGACTTCCGCGCCGAAGGCTTGCGCATCTACGGCGTCACGGTGCCGCGTAGCGGCGGTTTCGTCTCGGCGCTGAAGACCAACCTGTTCTTCCCCGCCTGGGACAAGCTGCGGGAGATGGACATCGATCAACGCCTCGACGCCATCCGCGACGCGACGTTCCGGGCCGAGCTGATCGCCGCGGCCGAGGCCGATCCGACCAGCGAGCAAGTGGCGCGGAGCATGCGCTGGATGGGCGATGGCGAACGGCCCGTCTACACCCGCGCCGCCGAGGACAATCTGCTTGCCATGGCCGCAGCGGCCGGCGAGCATCCAGCGCAAACGTGGCTGCGCATCATGCTGGCAAGCGACGGCCAAGCCGTCTTCCACCGTCCTTTCTTCAACCTTCGCCTGGACGCGGTGGAAGCGCTCATGCGGCGCGATTGGGTGATGCCCGGGCTGGGGGACGCCGGCGCCCATGTCTCCCAAATCATGGACTCCGGCTGGCCGTCGTTCCTGCTCAGCCATTGGGTGCGCGATGAAGGCAAGGTCAGCCTCGCCGAAGCGATCCGACGCATGACTAGCGCTGCCGCCGAAGTGCTGGATCTGCGCGACCGCGGCGTTCTGGCGGCAGGCAAGCGCGCCGACATCAACGTGCTCGACCCCACCCGCGTGGAGGAGCGCCAGCCTACCGTCGTGCGCGACTTTCCCCACGCCAAGAGCCGGCTGATCCAGCGCGCCGCCGGCTATCACGCCACGCTGGTGAACGGCAAGGCGATCCTGCGCGACGACGAACACACGGGCGAGCGTTCGGGCCGTGTGCTGCGCAGTTCGGCGTAGGCGGGGACCGGGCGACTGCTTGGACTGGGCCATTTCGCCGCCCTTGCCCTAGGCGACCGTCATGATACGGGATTGCGAGTCGGCACCAGTCCAAGCCTACCCAGTGCTGCTAGCGGCTGCTGCTTGTGCCGCATCCGGTCACAGGACGCCACGAGATCCCGATCGTGCCTGACCAGCAGGCGCGAGTGGATGGGCTCTCGGTTGCGGGCTCCAGCCAATGGGATGCGGCCGGGTTCGACAGGCTGGAAGTGCCGGGAGACGAGACGGAGTACTACGTCCTGAACCGATACGCTGCCACGGAGGCCCAGTTAGCGGGAGTTCATGCCAGCGTCTACCAGTACGACAGCGACATCAGCATCCATCTGACGATTTTCGGCGACTTCCTGCACCTGAAACTCGACGGCGACCACCGACATGCCGTCTACATCACGGACGAATACCCTCTCAAATGGCGCAACTGTGGCAGCGAATTTCCAAGCCCAACATCGCCTTGAACGGCAGGGAATACCGCTTCGAGACAGACGCCTGCCCCGATCTCGACGCTACGGTGGACGATCTTCTCGTCACGATCGAGCGCACGGCAAGCTCGGAGGGCATGCGCCCTTCCAAAGATCGCATGACTCTTGATGAGCGCTGGTATCGCGTCGCCGTGCGAATGCACAGTACGGCGATGCGGTTCGAAGCCGGCGCGATGCCTCCCCTTCGCAGCGGTGGATGCGGTGCGCAACTTGGTGGACGAATGTGCTCGACGCAGGTTGCCGTCCGGCGAAATCAAGCTCCTGATGCACAATGCGCATAGGGCAACCAGAACCAGACTACCCTGTTCCTGTCAACCAGAAGAGCACACCCTAACAGGGGTACCATAGCCACCCACGCTGACCGCCTCTGCTCGATGCGGACTGCCGATAGAGGAAGGAAATCCGCCCACGATCTGAAGACACGGCAGGCAGGGGATCCAACGCCCCGAAGACAGCAGGCCGCTCGTCCGAACCCTAAGGTTCGCGGAACCGCCCCGGCATCGCCGGGGAACCGAAACCCTTGATGAGGGTGAGATGAAGCACTTGACGAAGTACCTGACTGCGCCGCTGGCGTTCGCCGCGGCGTTCCTGCTGTTCGAAGCGCCGTCGGCATCAGCGTCTAGCCTCGACACGGAAAGGCTCGCAAAGTCGGCCTTCGCCGGCATCTACGATGGTGGTAAACGGCTCGATGCACTTGATGCGTTCAAGCGGTATCGGTCCGCACAGGCGGGTGGCTGCTACGGCGGCAACCCCGGAAAGGATGGCGGATGCTGGGATCCGAATTCGGCACCCTATGGCGTCTACGGCAGCGAACTGTGCAGAAGCGAACGGCGCGCAGACTGCTAAGAGTTCGCTGATAATGTCGGTTATGGTGGCGACAATTATCGGCGAAATCGGTGCTATTATGATGTTTACTGGGGTTCTGGGTGGAGTGGGTGCCAGTTTATGGGGAGTGTCAATGATTCTCGGTGCAATATCTATAGGAGTAAGCTTGGGATGCTGAACATGCTCCGCAAACGGATGAGGGAAGCCGGCTTTGAGGTCTATGCCGCCGCGCTTACCGGGCCGTTAGTCTTGACTCTGCTATGTCTGATCATGGCGCTTAAGCCGTAAAGACCTCATCACCGACTTCCGTAAGAGATCGGACACACGCGCCCGGAGGGCTGCTGATGCTGAAGTGAATTTCCTACACCGTTGGGTGCGGACAGCACCTGCGACTTCGCCTAGACGCGAAAGGGCAACCGTGCCGGCTGGATCGTGTATTTGCAATCCTTCGTGATCGTCAGGACATCCTTGCGCAGTTGCCGGTAGTGTCTTAGTTAGAAGACGTATCTTCATGCTGCATCACCCAACCACAAGATGCAGGGTATGGGACAGTATCGAATGCTGCATAGCAGCATCTATAAGGGGTTAGCAATACGGACATGTCCGTCGTATTCATCGTGTCCACAGTTTGGGCTCTCGGGTAACAGTCATGGCGGAGCGGCGCGGCCGTTGGCGGAAGGGCGGACGCCTGCAAGTGGCTACGGCGACCGGCATATGATGGTTGCCGGTGGCGTCGAGCTAGACCTTGGCGTTCACGCAGTCCTCCCTACGACAGTAGGCGTGGCTATCGGCGCGGCGGTGTATCTGTCCTTTTGGTTCCTGCCTAAACCCTTTGGGATACCGAGGTCGTAGCAAGACGCAACCTCCGCACGAAGCCCGACGCCGCCCACCCGAGCGGCGGCGGGTGTGAGAACTACGCGCCGACCGGCGTCCTAATCCCGCTTCCTGACCGCTCAAACCGTCGGGCGATGAATGCCGTTGTACATCGGCGGTTAGCCCGAGCGGCGCTTGAGCGGCAGCGCCCGCCGCGCACCCGAGGAAACAGTTCCCGAACCGCCGCGCGGCTTCCGGGCGGCACTATAGGAAGCACGAGGTAACAATTCAACATGGGCGGAGACGCGCACCGGCGGGATCATTCCCTTGGCCCGCACCGGCCGCGGCGGTGCGGGCTTGTCCGTGCCGCCGCGCAGCAGGAGCCATCGCACATGTTTGCGGTCGGCTGAAGACCGAACGATGCACGCGCTACCGGACAACATTTCGGTCACCAGGCCCGGTTGCGCCGTTGGGCGAGCCGCGAGCAACGTTCGAAGACCAGATATCCTTTACGGAAACCGTAACAACGACTACAGTAGCCGCGTATGATACGCAGCTTCAAGGATCGGACGACGCGGCGCTTCTTCGAGGGGCAGCGCGTTGCGGCATTTCAGGGCTTCGCCAATCAGGCGGCACGCCGCCTGATTCTGCTGGACAGCGCGGAGACGCTCGGAGACCTCGCCGCGTTGCCGAGCAACCGGCTGGAAGCGCTGCGCGGCGACCGCGTCGGTCTGCACAGCATTCGGATCAACGCGCAATGGCGCGTCTGTTTCCATTGGACGGACGAAGGGCCGTGCAACGTAGAGATCGTGGACTATCACTGAGGGAGTTTGAAATGAACGCAAGCAACGGCATGAAGCCGGTGCATCCCGGAGAGATCCTCCGCGATGAACTCGATGAACTCGGGTTGTCGGCCAATGCGTTGTCGAAGGCGTTGGGGGTGCCGGTGAACCGGGTGACGATGATCCTGAACGGCCAGCGGGGGGTGAGCGCGGACACGGCGCTGCGGCTTGCGCGGTATTTCGGGACGACGCCGCAACTCTGGCTGAACTTGCAGAAGACCTGGGAGCTTCGCCAAGCGGAGATCGCGGCGGGCCACGAGATTGCGAAGTGCGTGACGCCACGGCAGTCGGCGGCAACAGGCGCGGTCGCCGATGCCCGTTCCTGATTTTCAGTCGCTGATGCTCCCGGCCCTCAAGGCGTTCGCCACCGGTGCGGAATCGCCGCTCTCGGAAGTCCGCGAGCGGATCGCCGTTGCCGAGGGACTCTCTGCCGAAGATGTCCGGGAAATGCTCCCGAGCGGTCGGCAGACGGTCTTCGTGAACCGCGTGAGTTGGGCCGTGAGCTATATGGAGCGCGCCGGTCTTCTGGAGCGGGTCCGCCGCGGCGTGTATCGGTTGACGCAGGAAGGCGAACGCTTGTTGTCCCGGTCGCCTTCTCGTATCGACGTGAACCTGCTTGGAGAGTACCGGATTACGCAGAGTGGTCGCGGCGGGCGAACGCTCCGTCTCCCGGCGGGGGTGCGACGGAGAAGCGGAGCGCCGATGTTGCCGAAACGCCGGAGGAAGCGCTGGACCGCGCTGCCAAACAGTTGAGCAGCGCTTTGGAAGCCGACGTGCTGCATCGGGTTCGCAGTGCAGCGCCGATGTTCCTTGAACGCGTGGTTGTCGATCTGCTGATCGCCATGGGGTACGGCGGCGGCGATGCCGCGAAGGGCCGCGTGACCGGACGTTCCGGCGATGGCGGAATCGACGGCACGATCCGCGAGGACACGCTTAGGTTGGACGAGGTCTACGTGCAGGCGAAGAAGTACGCCGAAGGCAACACCGTTGGCGAAAGCGATTTGCGCAACTTCGCGGGCACGACCAAGGGCGTGTTCGTTACCACTGCGAGCTTCACGCGCGCCGCCGAGGATTACGTGGCGCGGAGTCCGAAGCGGATCGTACTGATCGACGGTGAAGAACTGGCGCGCCTCATGGTCCGGCACGGGGTCGGTGTGCGAACGCGGCTCCATCACGAGATCAAGCGGATCGACGAAGACTATTTCGATCAGGAAGTGACGTAGACCGTGCGCTTTTCGTGGAATGAGATGCATGCCCGCGCCGCCGCCTTCGCGGAGGATTGGAAAGACGCGGCCTACGAGAAGGGCGAGACGCAGAGCTTCTACAACGCCTTCTTCCGGGTGTTCGGCGTCCGGCGGCGGAGCGTCGCGCGCTACGAGGCGCATATCGCGAAGCTAGACAACCGCTCGGGCTTCATCGACCTGTTCTGGCCGGGCGTTCTGATCGTCGAGCAGAAGAGCGCGGGACGCGACCTCAAGGCGGCGTACGAACAGGCCGGGGAGTATTTCGACGCGCTGCCCGAGCGCGACCGCCCGCGCTTCATCCTAGTGAGCGACTTCCAGACCTTCGAGCTTCACGATCTGGACGAGCGGGAGGTCGTCTCCTTCGCGCTGGCGGACCTGCCCGCGCATGTCGAGGCGTTCGGCTTCATCCTCGGCGTGCAGCGCCGCACCTTCCGCGACCAGAACCCGGCGAACATCGAGGCTGCGGAGCTGGTCGGGCGGCTACACGACGCACTCTCCGATGCCGGACACCGGGGGCACGATCTGGAACGCTTCCTCGTGCGTGTCGTGTCCTGCATGTTCGCCGACGATACCGGGGTGTTCGAGCCGCGCGACATCTTCCTCGACTTCATCGACACGCGCACGGGCGAGGACGGCGCCGATCTGGGGCCGTGGCTTGCGCAACTGTTCGAGGTGCTCGACACGCCGGAAGAGCGACGCGCGGCGACGCTCGACGAGGACCTCGCGCGGTTCCCTGACGTCAACGGCGACCTGTTCGAGGGGCATCTGCGGACCTTCTCGTTCGACGCGGCGATGCGCGGGGCGCTGCTCGATGCCTGCCGCTTCGACTGGTCGAATATATCGCCCGCGATTTTCGGTGCGCTGTTCCAGTCGGTGATGGACCCGGCGGAACGCCGGGCGCAGGGGGCGCACTACACGACCGAGAAACATCCTCAAGGTAATCGAGCCGCTGTTCATGGACGACCTGCGCGACGAATTCGAGCGGGTGCGCAAGCGTCGGGGTCGGGGCCGCCTCACCGCGCTCCGGCAGTTCCAGGCGAAGCTCGCCAGCCTGACGTTCTTCGACCCCGCATGCGGCTGCGGCAACTTCCTCATCATCGCCTACCGTGAGCTACGGCTGCTGGAAATCGAGGTACTGAAGGAACTTCATCCGAAGACGCCGGATGGCAGACAGACCGACATCGTGGCGCCCACCCTTTCGCTGATCGACGTTGACCAGTTCTACGGGATCGAGCTTGACGAGTTCCCGGCCCGCATCGCGGAGACCGCGCTGTGGATGATGGACCACATCATGAACAATCGGCTGAGCCTCGAGTTCGGCCAGACCTTCGTTCGCATCCCGCTTGAGAAATCGCCGCACATCGTCCATGGCGACGCGCTGGAAGCGGACTGGTCCGGCTTGCTGCCGCCGGGCGATTGCTCGTTCGTGCTGGGCAATCCGCCGTTCGTGGGCGCGAAATACCAGACACCGGACCAGCGTGCGCAGGTGCGCGGGATCGCCGCGCTCGGCAAGAGCGGCGGTACGCTCGATTACGTCGCCGCGTGGTTCATCAAGGCGGGGGACTACGTGAAGGCCGGCGATGCCCGGATCGGCTTCGTCGCGACCAACTCGATCACGCAGGGCGAGCAACTGTGGCCGGTCCTGTTTGGGCGCTGCAAGCTGGAGATCGCGTTCGCACACCGGACCTTCGCGTGGGGTTCGGACGCGCATGGCAAGGCGCATGTGCACATCGTCATTCTCGGCCTGGACCGGCGCGAGGCAGCACAGACAGAGAAGCGCCTGTTCAGCTATCCCGACATCGACGGCGAGCCGGATGAGAGCGGCCACGCGGCTCTGTCGCCCTACCTGTTCGATGCGGGCGGGTTGTCCGACCCGCATCTGGTGGTGCGGAAGGAAAGCGCGCCGATCAACGGTATGGGCAGATTGATTATCGGTTCCAAGCCCATCGACGGCGGAAGCTACATATTCGACGCGGTGGAACGTGACGCGTTTCTGGGTGCGGAGCCGGAGGCCGCGCCCTGGCTCCGACCGTTCACCGGGGCGCGCGAGTACTTGCAGGGAGGCGAACGCTGGATTCTGGCGCTGCACGATGCACCGCCCGAAGTTCTTGCGCGGCTACCGGGAGTGCGGGAGCGAATCGCCGCCGTCCGCGCCTACCGCGACGCCAGCAAGAGCACGCCGACGCGGAAGCTTGCGGCGACGCCGACGCTCTACCATGTCAACGTCATCCCCACCGCCCCGTTTCTGCTCATTCCCAGAGTAAGTTCCGAACGGCGGGACTATGCGCCGATCGGCTGGCTGAAACCGCCGACCATTCCGAGCGATGCAGCATTGATGCTTCAGGACGCCACCCACGGGGATTTCGCCCTCCTGACCTCGGCGATGCACATGGCCTGGCTGCGCCATATCGGCGGACGGTTGAAGAGCGACTACCGCTATTCCATCGGCCTCGTCTACAACACCTTCCCGACACCGCCCGAAGGCGCGAATATGTCGAAGCTGGCACCGCTCGCCCAAGCGGTGCTCGGCGCCCGCGCCGTCCATCCGGGTGCGACCCTGGCCGATCTCTACGATCCCGACCTGATGCCGCCGAACCTGCGCCGTGCGCATCAGGCGCTCGACCGCGCCGTGGACCGGCTCTACCGGCGCTCAGGGTTCGCTTCCGAGCGCGAGCGCGTCGAGCATCTGTTCTTGCTGTACGAGAAGATGCAAACTCCGCTTGAACTCGCGGCGCGGGGCAAGTCGAAACGACGGCGGATAACTTCGGCCTCGCGGCGCGATACTCGGTGAAGTCGATGGATAAGGGCATAGAGGCTGATCTCCATATGGCCAAGCGGAAAACGAGGACGAGCTTTGCGCGTAGGATTGGCTGCGGCAGCAAGGGTACCGGGACATTCGGCGCCCTTGCGACGATCCGCCTGACTCCACGAACGTTCGCAAACAAGGTAAGTTTGGGAAATACAGGAGTTGGTGGCTGATCCTGGTAGATCATGTCTGCCATATGCCGATGGCGTTTCTTTCAGAAGATCAATTGTCCTTTGTCCGGGACCAGCATTTCGAGTTTTGGTCTAGGGTTGTAATTGTCAGTTCTCGGAATCCAAGCTAGCACTATGAATTGCTATCTCGATAATGCGAGTTTATGTGTTCAGGGCCAGTGCGAATTCGGGTCAGTGGAAAAGGAGAACGATGGGCCTTTGTAGAACCTGTTGGTACCAGTCATGCAGCTGGCGCAGAGCGGTACCCCCGTAGGCACAGCTCGAGCCTTGTTCGGAGGACGAAATAAGCTACGGGGCAAGATCGAGAGTTGCTGGGCGGGGATGTACCAGCTTTCTTCGGCACCCGTAGCCAAGCTTGCGGGTAGCTCGGGTGAGAACGCCCCAGTGGAGCGTCGGAGACTATTGAAGTTCCGAAGTACTTAGAAAACATAAGGAGAATATCCTTGCTGCTCATGTTCGCCAACGTGATTTTCACGGCTGGCTCGGTGAACCCCAGCTCGCGAGTGGTTGGGCCTTTCTCAACCGCAGTTGTTATGCGGATTTCTGGGCGAAAGAGAATTCTGAAGAACCAGATGCCGAAGGGTACTAGGATTGCAAGTATAAGTCCCCCAATTACCTCCGCAGTTATTGCATCGCATAAAATTTGCACGGCCACTCCTTCGGAACGGGCCTATTCCCTTGCTGGCTCGTCAGGCCAGCGGTGTCGAGGAAGACCGCCTTGCGCTCGGAAGCATGTCCACAAAGACGGCTTGAGGCTTGGGATTCGGAATCTCCATCGCTTTCGCGATCATCTTACCGACCTTTTCCGCCGCTTCGACGAGATGCCCGTCGGCAAGGTGTGCGTAGCCGGCGGTGGTGCGGTGCCGCCGGTGCCCGAGCAGCTTGCCGACCAGGGGCAGATTCTCGCCCGACATGACCGCCTGGCTTGCGGCGGCGTGCCGAAGGTCGTGCAGACGCAGGCTGCCGAGCTTCGCGTCGTTGCATACCTTTCGCCAGCACGTCGTAAGGCTGTAGGCGCCTCGGCCTTCGGCATAGTACGGAAACAGGAACGCATCGAGATCGCGCGCGCCGGGCAGCGCGGCGACCTGCGCCCGCGCGGCCTCGCCGAGCGGCGCCGCGCGCGGGCCGGTCTTCGAGTCGCGAAGGCTGATGGCGTCCTCGCCGATATCGCGCCAGCGCAGGTCGAGCACTTCGCTTCGCCGGCATCCGGTGAGCGCCAGTAGCCGGATCGCGGCGACGGCCTCGGGCCATTCCGCCTCGCGGGCGTCGAGCGCGCGCCCGAGCCGGCCCAGCTCGTCCGCGTCCAGGAACCGGGCGAGCTTCTTCCTCGGGTTCTTCGCGATGCCGAGACAGGGGTTGCTGCCGCGCTCGCGCAATCCCCACTCTTCGGCGCGGAACATCATCGCGCGCAGTATCTCGAAGGCGCGGTTGGCCGCGCCGGGCTTGTCCCTGCTCGCCGCGTCGAACCACTCGGCCACGTCCTACGGGCCGATGCGGTCGAGGGGCACTTTGCCGAACGCGGGCAGGATGCGGGCCTTCAGATAGATGCGCACGGTCCTGCGCCCCGAGGGCTTCCAGTGCGGCTCGCAGCGGCGCAGGTACTCGTCCGCGAACTCCCGGAAGGTCGGGGTCTTCTTCTCGCGCTGAATGTCGTCTGCGGGGTTCTCGCCCGCGCGGATGCGCGCGAGCATGTCGCGGGAGCGGCGGCGGGCCTCGGCAAGCTCCATCTCGCCGTGCCGGGCGATGACGATGCGGCGGCGCCGCCCCTCGATACGGGTCTGCACGATCCAGACCTTCCGTCCCGACGGGTGGATGCGCAGCCCGAAACCCGGCAGCGCGCTGTCGAACAGGATGGTGTCCTTGCCGCCGGGCCTGCTCTGGCGTGCCAGGCGCGGGGCGAGGCCGACGGTGGGCATGGTGGGCTCCTCCTTCGCGTTCTTCTCCCCTTCCGGCCAGGGCCGCATGGATGCGGTTCGACTCCCGGTCGGCGGCGTCGGCAACGGACCGGTCGGACAGGTGGGTGTAGCGCTCCGTGGTCTCGACCAGGGCGTGACCGAGGAGCTTCGCGACAGTCACCATATCGACGCCGTTCATGGCCGCGACCGAAGCCCAGCTATGGCGAAGGTCGTGCAGCCGCAATCCGGGCAGGCCCGCCTCGTTGCGGATGCGGGTCCATTGGTACTCGATATTGTCGATGTGCCGCGTCGGCGGACGGACCGGAAACAGGAACGGGCAATCGGGGCTGTAGCGGGGAATGGCGTCGATGACGGCGCGCGCGGCGCTCGACAGCCACACCGTGCGCGGCCCGGACTTCGAGTCGGGCAGGTGGATGCGCGTGCCGCGAATCCAGTCCCGTTCGAGCGAGACGACTTCGCCGACGCGGCACCCGGTCAGCATCAGCAGGCGGATGACGGCGACGGCCTGGGGGCGCCAGAACTCGTCGCGGGTGAGCACGGCGTTGAGCCGGGCCATCTCCTCGGCAGCAAGAAACCGCTCCCTGGGCCGCATCCGGTATCGCCTGGCGTTCTTGCACGGGTTGGAGTTGTGGGAGCGGTAGCCCCAGAGATCGGCCATGCGCATCATCATGGACAGGACGGGCATGGCGCGGTTGGCGGCGTCGGGCCTCTCGGCCATGGACGCGAACCAGTCCTCGACGTGCTCGACGGCGATGGCGTCCACGGTCATATGGCCGAAGGCGGGGAGAATGCACTTGCGGACCATGCAGGCGTTGGACTCCAGGGTCCGGGGCTTCCAGTGCCGGGCCTGACGGTTGAGGAACCCGGCGGCGAAGTCGTCCATCGGGTGTCCCGGCGTCCTGGGTCCGTTGTCGTTCTTCGCCGTGTCGAGGAAGGCGGCAATCAGCCTGCGAGCCTCGGCGCGCGCCTCCGGCACGGTCACGGCGTCGGCGCTGCCGAGGGTGGCGTAGCGCCTGCGCCCGCGCACCATGCGGTTGAAGACGAAGGTGCGCACGCCGGTCGGCTGCACGGCGAGGCCGAGGCCGGTCACCATGTCGTCGCGGAGTTCGTACTTCCGGTCGCGGGGCCTGGCGGCGCGGACGCGCCGGGCGAAGGTGGACTTGGGTTGGTCGCTCATGGCTTGCGGCTCCTCGTTTGGGCCGCGCGACCGGGCGGTAATGCAGGAAGCGGCCGCGGCGGCGTTTCGTTGGGAAGCCGTGCGGCGGTGCGGGACCGTCCGGTCTCTAAAGTGCTGACGTTACGGGGTTTTCCGTCTGCTCATGCGAGGGCGGGCGCTGGCGGAAAGAGCACCATCGGTGCGTCGGGTGTGCCATCCCTATCGCGCCCGACAAGAATAGGATCGGGATACGCGCGCCCGGTGATCGATAGGACGGAAATTCGTGTGTCCCCGCCCTACTCGAAATCCTATGAAGATGGGCTATCCGTCGAGTGTTCGATACTCGAACCCGACTGCGCGTTCGAACGCGCCGGCAATGCTGATCAGGCGGGCCTCGTCGAGATGGCGACCGATGAGTTGGAACGCTCGCGGCATGCCTTCGGCGTCCACATCCAGCGGCAGCGTGATGGTCGGGTGGCCGGAGTAGTCGAACGGCGCGGTGAAGCGAATGAAGCGTTCGGTTCGGTCCCTCTGACGGGCCGCGGGCGTACGCTCGGCGGCAGGCACGGGGCCGGGCATGCAGGGCGCGAGCAAGGCGTCGATGCCGCCGGCCGAGGCAGCGAACATGTGGTCGAGACCGGCTCGGAACCCCTCTCTTTCGCGCTCCAGGCGTACGTAGTCTTCCTCGGCGGCGTTCAGTCCGGTTTCGATCAGGGCCGCCAGCGCCGGACCGTAGGCGTCCTTCTGCCGGGGATAGAACTCGGCATGGGCGCGGGCGCATTCGACGCCGCAGGTGATCGCCCAGCCATCGATCAGGGCGGTGGCGTCGGGTATGCGCACCTCCACGATTTCCGCTTCCAGGCTGCGCAGCACGTCCAGCGCGTCGCGCAGCATCTGCACCACCGTCGAGTCCACGTCTTCGCCGGCATAGCGCCAATCGACGCCGATCTTCACACCTTCCAGACGTTCCAGAAACGCCGTCGCGTAGGCCGGCACAGGCGCTTGCAGGGAGGTGGGATCCTTGGCGTCGTGACCGGCCATGGCTTGCAGCATGCGGGCGGCGTCCTCAACGCCGCGGGTCATGGGGCCGACGTGGTCCAGGGATTCGGCCAACGGGAATGCGCCGTGGCGGCTGACGCGACCGTAGGTGGGTTTGATGCCGACCAGGCCGCAAGCCGCGGACGGAAAGCGGATGCTGCCGCCGGTATCGGTGCCGATGGCGCCGTGGGCTAGACCCGCCGCCACCGCCACGCCGGAACCGGACGAAGACACCCCGGTCCAGCGCTCTGGGTTCCAGGGATTCCTGGGTGGCGCAACCGTCGGATGATGCTCGCCGAAGGCGCCTTCGGTGAGCTTCGCCTTGCCGAGTACGATCGCCCCCGCCCTTTCCAGGCGCTGGACCACGGTGGCGTCGTCGTCCGGGCGCCAGTCCGCCAGGACGCTAGTGCCGCAGGAGGTGGGAATGCCTTTGGTACGCAGCAGGTCCTTGAGGGCGATGGGAGCGCCGTGCAGCAAGCCCAGCGGGTCGCCGCGCTGGCGGCGGGCGTCCAAGGCTTCGGCGCGTTCGAGCGCGCGATCGCCGAGCACGGCGGCATAGGCACCGTGCTTGGAATCCCGCAGCTCGATGCGCTCGAGCATGGTCTCGGCGATGCACACCGCGGTCAGTTCGCCGCTCTTCGCCCGGCGGACGACGTCGGAGAGCGGCAGCCGGTGGATATCCATCGCGCTTCAAGCCGCCAAGTCGAAGATCTTGCCCGGGTTCAGAATGCCCTTGGGATCCAGGGCCTTCTTGAGGGTGCGCATGAGGGCGATTTCCTCGTCGTTGCGGGACAGGCGCAGGTACTTCTTCTTGTCCAGCCCGACGCCGTGCTCCGCCGAGATGGAACCGCCGATGGCCTGCAGGGGCTCGTACGCCGCTCGCTTGACGCCGTCGTGGGCGCTGTCGTCGTCTCCTGCCGAGATGCCGAAGTGGATATTGCCGTCGCCGATGTGGCCGAAGGTGAAGTTGGTGTAGTCGCCAAAGGTGGCTTCGAGCCGGCGGTTCACCTCCTCGACATAAGCCTCCATTTTGGAAATCCGCAGACTTACGTCGAAGATGAACATGGGCTTGTACTGATGCACTTGCTCGACATCGTCGCGGATCGCCCACAGCTCCCGGCGCTGGGCCTCGTTGCCGGCGATCACCGCGTCGGCTGCCAGGCCGGACTCGTAGGCGTCGGCGAACGCCTCCTCGATGCGGGCATGGTCCGCTTGCGGATCGCCCCCCATGGCTTCGACGAGCGCGTAGTACGGATAGTCCTGGGACAGCGGCGGCTTCTGGGCGGCCGGCGGCGTGGTTGCCAGCCGGTAGAAGTTGTTCCACAGCACCTCGAAGGCGGACAGCATGCCGCCGAGGCGGGCGTCCATGACCTTCAGCAGTTCGACGATCTTGTCGAAGTCCGCGACGGCCACCAGCATGGTCTCCTGGCTGCGCGGCTTCTCGCGCAGCCGCAGCACGGCCCGGGTGACCACGCCGAGGCTGCCCTCGCTGCCGATGAACAGCTGCTTGACGTCGTAGCCGGCGTTGTTCTTGATCATGCGGTTCATGGAGGAGACCACGGTGCCGTCCGCCAGCACGGCTTCGACGCCGAGCACCATGTCCCGGGTCATACCGTAGCGAATGACGCGATTGCCGCCGGCATTGGTGGCGATGTTGCCGCCTACGGTGCAGGAACCGCGACCGCCGATGTCCAGGGGATAGAGCAAGCCGCGATCGTCCGCGGCCTGCTGCACCGCCTCCAGCACCACGCCGGACTGGACGGTCATGGTGCGTTCGACGGCGTTCACTTCCTCGATCCGGTTCATGCGCTCCATGGACAGCACGATGTCCTTGGCCGCCGTGACCGCCCCCTCCGCCAGCCCGGTGAGGCCGCCGTGAGCCACCACCGACTGCCCGGCCTCGTTGCAGACGGCGAGGACGCGGCTGACCTCCTCGGTGGTGCGCGGTCGGACGATGGCCCGCGCCTCGATGCCCGCGCTGCGCCAGATGCCGCTGGCCCGGGCGGACACGTCCTGGCCGACGAGCAGGCCGCCTTTGCCGACGACAGCGCCCAGAGTCCGTAGCAATTCGCTCATTGTTGGTCCCAATCCGACTCGATGCCATCTACTTTACACCGTCGGCCAGGGATGGCGACATGACAAGGGCGATTGGGACCAAGCGGGGAAGAGTTCATGGTCTTGGATACACTCCGCGCCCCACAGACGGAGCACAGGTTGATCGGTAGGGCAGGAGATGAGCGAATGACGATGACAATTGCATACGGGGCAGTGTTCCCATGGCTTGCGTTCTGCATAGCGGCAGCGGCCTGGACGATCTGCAGGGCTTGGCCGTTTCTGTATGTAGACGCCGACACCGACATCAATACGGACGCAGCCGCGATCAAGCACTTCCGGAATCTGCTGGACGACGCCGAGGAGAAGATGGCCGTCTACGACGACGGCAACGACATGGAAGGGTCGCTGCACCAGGATGAAGGGGTGATCGAAGCTGTCAGGCGGAAGCTGGACGAGAAGGAGGAGAGCGGGTTCCGGATGCAGTGCTTCTTCAACTTCGACGACCCGGAACTGCCGTTCAGGAAGGCATTCGAGGGCGACGACCGGGTGGCCCTTTGGGTGATTGCTGCGGTCATGAGCGGAAAGATTAAACGCGAGTTGGAGGGCCGCGTACCACAGCCGTCTGGGAGCGAGGCGTTCAGGCAATGCCCCTGCCCCCAATCGAGATCGGGCAATGACGCCAAGCCTTGAGACCACCGAACGCTTCGACAAGGCGTACTTCGACCGCTACTACCGGGACCCAGCCACCCGCTCGGCCACTCGCGACGATGCCCAGCGCCAAGCCGATTTCATCACGGCCTATCTGCGCTACCTGCGAGTGTCCATCCGTCACGTCGTCGATATCGGCTGTGGTCTCGGCCATCTGTTGCAGGCGCTGCAGGCCGCCATGCCTCGTGCGCGGATGCTGGGCGTCGATACCAGCGAGTATCTGTGCGAGCGGTTCGGTTGGCAGTACGGCTCGCTGCCGCACTACTCGCCGCCACGACCGTTCGACTTGGTGATCTGCCACGACGTGGTGGCCTATCTGGACGACGACGCAGCCGCCGGCGCCATCGCCACCCTCGCCCGCGCGACGCGCAAGGCGCTGTTCTTCGCGGCGCTGACCGTGGAGGATCTCGCGCTGTGCGACCGGGCCCGCACCGACACCGACGTCCACCTGCGTCCGAACGAGTGGTACCGACACCGCCTCGGACGCCATTTCGAGGCTGTCGGCGGCGGCTTGTGGCTGAAGAAGCCGGCGGACGCCGTGATCTGGTCGCTGGATCGCCGTTGACGATGCTCGAAGAACCGCCGCAGGCCCCGCGCGGCTGCTGAACCGCGACTTCCTTCTGCTGTGGCAAGGGCAGTCGGTCAGCGGCATCGGCACATCGCTATCGCAGGCTATTGGCTGCTGCAGGCGACGGGTTCTGCCACCGCAATGGGACTGGTGTCGATGGCAGCGGGAATTCACGGGGTGATTTCGGGGCCGGTAGGCGGCGCTGTTGCAGATCACTTTCCGAGGCGGCGGCTGCATCCTGGGCGTGGCCGTGCTGCTGCTCGGCATCGGCTTCTTAGTGATCGAGGATGCGGTGGCGTGGAAGGTGGGCTGCTTGGTGGTGGCCGGAGTGCTGACCAGGATCGTCGGGGCGTTCTTTCGTCCTGCGGCGATGGCGTCCATCCCGAATCTGGTGCCGGCAGCGCAGCTCAACTCCGCCAACGCCATGAACAGCTTCTCCCTGATGGCCAGCATGACGGCGGGCCAAGCCCGTCGTGGTGTGTTGTTGCGCCTGCTCGGCGCACTGCTGCTGTTCGTCGTCGATGGCGTGACGTACCTGCTGTCGTCGCTCAGCGAGGTGTTCGCCTGCCGCAGAAGCTGCCCGAGACGCCACCTTCCTGGCGCTCCCTGCTGGCCGCGGTCGCGCCGGGCTGCACTACGTCCGGAACCGCGCAGGGTTGCGCAACCTGGTGCTGTCCTTCGCCATCCTCAACTTCGTCACCGCGCCGCTGGCCGTGCTGCTGCCAATCCTGCTCGATTGCACCGCGGCCTGCCTCCGGACTGGTACGGCTACCTGATGGCAGCCATGGCAGCTGGCAATCTGGCGGGCATGACCATCGCCGGCATCGTGCGCATCGATGGCGCGACGAGGCTGGCGTGGAGCATCGCCACCTGTTCGCCATGGCCGGCGCCACGACACCAAGCTTCTTCCTGGCCGCCAATGCCATCTCCGGCTTGGGCAACGGCGTGATTCCACCACGCCGGACGCCTGCGCGGGCGGGTGTCCAGCGTCATGATGACCATCATGGGCGGCACCGCGCCGCTGGCCATGGCCTCGCCGGCGTACTTGCCGACGCCGTGGACCAGAACGTGTCGCTGCTGTTCGCTGCCGCCGGTGTCGCCACGGCGCGGATGGCCACTATCATGACCTGCAATCGAAGCTTCCGGGCGTTTCTGAGCACACGCCTTGGCGTGGCGGTGGGCGGCCAGCTCAGAGCTCGTCCACCGCCTTGCCGGACGGCGACGGCAGCGACAGAGTGGGCAACAAGCCGCTTCCTGCGGCCGGAGATGCGCGAACTGCCTGTTGCCACACCGCGTACCATAGCCCAGACTCCAAGCCCATGAGGGTCTACCAGATTGCGTTGAACGTCGCCGATCTCGACGCTGCCGAAGCCTTCTACCGAGATGTGGTGGGGGCGGAGTTCGTAGCCCGTTTCGATCCGCCCGGCTTGCTGTTCTTCGATTTCGACGGCGTACGGGTGCTGTTCGAGGCCGGCGAGCAAGCGAGCGGGAACTCCATCCTCTACCTGTGGGTGGACGATATCGACGCCGAGGTGGCCGAGCTTGCGGCCAAGGGAGTGCGCTTCGTCCAGCCACCCCAGGCGGTACACAAGGACGAGGACGGCCTCTTCGGACCCGCGGGAGAGACGGAGTGGATGGCCTTCTTCGAGGATCCCAGCGGCAACACTCTGGCACTGGTAACCCGTAGAACCTGAGCCTCTCGTCTATCCTTCCATTTTTTTCTCCATTTTCTCTTCACTTTCACGCCAAAGAGCGTACAATCCGCCCTGCACAAGCAATGGATAGAGCGAGGACTCTATGCGAACCAGTGCAGGGAAGATCATAAGACGTTCCACCAGCGGAGCGACGCATCCCGGCGTCGCCGTCGTTGTGTTCGTCCTAGCCGCCCTCTCGGCCACCTTCGTGGTCGCCCTCGCCACGGACGAAGAACGCCGCCGCATCGCTCTCGCGGTACCGGAATCGGCGGCGAAGCCCACCTGGGATGAAGAACGACGCGCCTTCGCCACCCGCCTGAGTCGAGGCTACGGCTTGAAGGAGTCGTTGGCCAATGAATTCGCCGGCTGGATACTGGAAGCTGCCACCCGCCAAAGACTGGAGCCCGAACTGCTGGCAAGCTTGGTCATGACCGAAAGCTCGTTTCGCAAGCATGCGCGTTCCTCCGTGGGCGCCGTTGGCCCGGCTCAGGTTCGCCCCGAACTGTGGCAGTCCTTCTGCACCGGCAATCTCGGCGACCCCGAACAGAATCTCTACTGCGGTGCCCAGATCCTGGCGCACTACCTGGACATCTGCGCCCACATCGGAGGAGCTGGCGAGGCCGAAGTCTGCGCCCTGCGGGCCTACAACATCGGCTACGGCAACCTGGACAACCCCTACTTCACCGACGCGGCACGTCGCTATACGTCCAAGATCGACCGCTACCGGGCTCCGTTGAACGAAGTCTGAGCGTCGAATCAGGCGGCCGAGAACGCGAATTCCGTACAGGCGCGAAACCTCCGCCCGGGGCGCAGGATCGCGTTCGGATAGCTGTCGTGGTTGGGAGCGTCCGGGAACTGCTGGGTTTCCAGGCACAAAGCGCCGTGGGGCGGATAGCGGGCACCGTGCCGGCTGGCGGTGTGCAGGGTGTTGCTGGTGTAGAGCTGCATGCCGGGCTGGTCCGTCGATACCGCGAGAGTGCGCCCCGACGCCGGATGGCGGACGGTGGCAGCGCGGCGGAGCCCTTGGCCCGTTGCCTCCGCGAGCACGAAGGTGTGGTCGAAGCCGTTGCCGGCGAGCCGGAGCTGCGGGTCGTCCACGGCCATGGCTTGGCCGAGCCGCACGGGGTTGCGAAGATCGAACGGCGTACCCTCCACGGCGCGAATCTCGCCGCGTTGGGCGAGTTCTTCGTTGACTGGCAGGAAGGCGTCCGCGTTCACCGAGATTTCATGGTCTTCCACCGTGGAGCCGGGATTCGCGCTCAGATTGTAGTAGTGGTGGGAGGTCAGGCTGACGGGCGTCGGCGCATCCGTGGCGGCGAGGAAGTCGAGCGTCACGGCGGCGCCGTCGAAGCGGTAGCGAGCCTCCACATCCAGGTTGCCGGGGTAGCCGCCGTCGCCGTCCGGGCTGGTGAGCCGGAATGCCACCGCGTCGCCATCCACCGCACCGGACCAGATGCGCATTCCGAAGCCGTTGCGCCCGCCGTGCAGGTGATGAGGCGGCAGGTTGGCGTCCAGCCGATGCAGCACGCCGTCAAGCACGAAGCAGGCGTTGGTCATGCGGTTGGCGTAGCGCCCGACCAGGCAGTTGAAGTGGGGATGGAAGCCCAAGTAGTCGGCGATGGTCGGGCAGCCCAGCAGCACGTTGCCGAAAGCGCCGGCCCGATCCAGCACCTCGAGGCGCGTCACGATGCCGCCGAGTTCGATCAGTTCTGCCCGCAACGCGCCGGTGTCGATGCGAAAGCCTCGAAACCGCGGATGGGCCTGAAATGTCTCGATCATGTCTCGCCTGTTCCGTATAGTGCGCAGCCCTTTGCCTTGGACGGATGCCCATGATCGCCGGCTTCGACTACGGCACATCGCACTGTTCCATAGGACTGCCGCTCGCTCAAGGGGTCGAGCTCGTGATGCTGGAAGACGGCGAGCGCCTCATCCCGTCGACGCTGTATTCGCCCCGCCCCCAAGATCAGCTCGATGGCGAGGACATCGCCTTTACGCCGGAAAACCTGGACGCCATGAAGTTTGGCCGCCGCGCCCTCGACGAATATCTCGCCGATCCCGCCGAGGGCTATTTCGTCAAGAGTCCGAAGAGCTTTCTCGGTGCCGTGGGCCTGCCCGAGATGGTCAAGGAGCGCTTCATCGTGGTGGTGGCCGCCATGATGGCCAACGTCAAGCGCCATGCCGAGGCCACGGCCGGGGTGCCGGTGGAGAAGGTGGTGATCGGGCGGCCGGTCAACTTCCAGACCATCGGCGACGGCAGCGACGCCGGAGCGGTCGCTGAAGCGAACCAGCAGGCGCTGATCATGCTATCCGCGGCGGCACGGGAAGCGGGCTTCGAGGAGGTGAGATTTTTGTACGAGCCGCTGGCCGCAGCTCTGGAATACGAACAGAAGCTGGATCGAGAACGACGTGTCCTGGTCATCGATATCGGTGGCGGCACTACCGACTGCTCGTGCATGATCGTCGGCCCGCAACGCAAGAGCTCCACCGACCGCAGCGCCGACTTGCTTGGCCACGCCGGCGAACGCATCGGCGGCAACGACTACGATCAGCTGCTCGGCCTACGCACACTGATGCCCCACTTCGGCTACGGCGCGGTGATGGAAACCGGCAAGCCAGTGCCGAACAGCTACTTCGTGGACGCCATTTCCACCAACAACATGGTGGCCCAGCAGCGCTTCTACAGCCGTCGTCAGCGGGAACAGTTGGAACTGTGCCGCCGTGCGGGAGCGAGCGAAATCCGTCGCTTGCAGCGGGTACAGGGCTCGCGGCTGACGTATCAGCTCGCCCAGAGCGCCGAAGCGCTCAAGATCGGCCTGTCGGATGCGCAACGCGCGAACGCGAATCTATCCTATGTGGAGGACGGCCTGATGGGATCGGGCAGCCGAGCGGAGCTGGCGGATTCCTGCAAACGGCTGCTCGAACATCTGCGCAGCTTGGTGGCGAAAGTAGTCCGCCAAGCCGGGACGCGCCCGGACGTCGCCTATCTCACCGGCGGCATGGCGCGTTGCGCGGTGGTGCGCGAGTACCTGAACGCTCTGCTGCCGGATATCGCCTTGATCGACAGCGACCATTTCGCCAGCGTCACCGAGGGGTTGACGCTGTGGGCGAAGCGGGTGTTCGGGTAGAGAAGATGGGCGACCACCGACCACAAAGAAGGAGTGGACAAAGACGTTTCGACTATATCGCCTATCTAGAAGGGAATGTCGTCTTCGAAGTCTCCATCTGGAGGAATAGATAAAGGCGCTTCGATAACACCGTCCGCATGGACG
The DNA here is from genome assembly GCA_963422285.2 of Pseudomonadales bacterium. Lineage (GTDB taxonomy): Bacteria > Pseudomonadota > Gammaproteobacteria > Pseudomonadales > Azotimanducaceae > VXYL01. The sequence goes on from CAXXJO010000002.1 coordinate 305,553, forward strand.
CGCAACCCGCGTTTCGTGCCCCGTCCGAGCGAATCGGGATAGACCTGGATGCCCTCCCGCCGGGCAAACTTGAAGGCCGGCACGAAGTCGCTGCCGCCAGCGACGACGATGGCTTCAACGCGATGCGTCAATGACAACCGTGCGATGTCCAATCCAATGCGCAGATCAAAGCCCTTTTGGTTGATCTCGGGACTGGATCTGCCGGTTGCAGGCCGCGTGTTCGAATGTCCCGTGCGCATCGCGAAGCCGCACGGCCGAGTTTCCAACCGGCCGTCGCGACTTCACCGAGGCGGACCGTCACGCCCGAAACGAGCTCGAGGCCACGGATCAACTGGGTGTCACGGCTGTCGCCGAGCCGTCGATGGGGTTTGCGATCTGTCCACTCGCGGGGGCAGCGTGGCAGAAGTACGTTCGCAGCAAACGCAATGTCTCGACATGACGGTCACTGGCAACCGGACCAATCAGTCCAGTCACATCGCCGACGGCGGGAAACGAACGAGTGCGGGCTTCGATAGCCTTGACGGCGAACGGGCCATCAATGAGTACGGCGTACCTATCCATGCGTAAAGCGCGGCCACCTGTCAACATGGCATGAGCTATCATCCGGCGCCTACGGCGTCAGAATCCAGCCTCGCCACGGCGAATGGCGTCCAGGAAGTCCGCGCTGAGCGGCTCGTAGTTGGTGCTGCCGGGCTTCATCACGTATACCGGATCGTCGATAGCGGCGATGTCGTAGCCTTCGCGCTTGAGATCGCCCTTGACCATCTTGAACGTACCGGTGAGGTCGATCTCGGCCTGCATGCGCACGAATACCGGCCGCGCGAAGGGCGGCAGCTCGCGCTGCACATAGGCCGAGAACTCGGCAAGGTCCAGAGCCGTACCGCCACCGGCCAAGCGGATGGCCGCCATGCCGGCACGGCCATCGGTACCTGGCACTTCGACGCCGTAGATGTTGCTCAGCTCGACGCCGGTGAAGCCGTTGACGATTTCGCCCACCTCGTTGGTGGAGACGTTCTCGGACTTCCAGCGGAAGGTGTCGCCGGTGCGGTCCACGAACTGGTAGTGGGGATAGCCGAGACTGAAGCCCACATCCACTTCGCGGATGAGGTCGCCGGTATTGAACCAGGCGTCGCCTTCTTCCAACACGTTGCGAAGGATCTTCTTCTCGGTGTCTGCGCTATCCGTATAGCCCTCGAAGACGGCATCGGGATTGATATGCCCCAGCAGCAGGCCGGGTTCGCCCTTGGCCACCTCGATGCAGCGCCCGGCGGCGTCGCGGACGATTTCGTCCGTGACCACCTCGTAGCGCACCAAGGCGATCCTGGCCGTGGTCATGCCGATGGTGCAGTCCTTGTTGAGCAGATTGGCGAAGGCCACGTTGCCCTCGCTAGCGCCGTAGAACTCGGTGATGCGCTTGAGGCCGAAGCGCTTCTTGAAGTCCAGCCAGACGTCCGGGCGCAGACCGTTGCCCATCATGGTGGCGAGCGGCGTATCGTGGTCGTCCGGCCGCGCCGGGGTGTTGGCGAGGTAGCGGCACAGTTCGCCGACATAGATGAAGCAGGTGCAGCCGTGTTCACGGATCTCCGGCAGGAATGCGCTCGCAGAGAACCGACGCCGCACCACTATCGCCGCGCCCGTGGCGAGGGCCGCGCCGACGCCGATCATCAGCCCGGTGCCGTGGTAGAGCGGCAGGCAAATGTAGATGCGATCGTCAGTGGTGCAACGCAGCCCGGCCTTGCCGGCCAGAGCGGCGCTCATCAGGTAGCGGCGGTTCGACAGCACCGCCGCCTTGGGCAGCCCCGTGGTGCCGGAGGTGAAAATGTACATGGCGGTCTCGCCCAGGGTTCTGGCCGCGGTTTCCGGCGGGTTCGATGCCGGCAGAGCGGCGCTTTCCGCTGCCATGTCGATGGCCCAGTTGGGCGCTGCGCCATCGGCGGTCGGCAGTACGCAGTAGTCCTCGCCTTCCTTGAGGGCCAAATCTCCCTTCACTTGCTCAATGGCCTGCTGCGCCTCGGCGCCGAAGATGCACTTCTTGGACTCGGTGACGTCGATGCAGTGCAGCAGAGGCCGCCCGCGCAGGTTGGTGTTGATGAGCCCGGCAGTGACGCCCAGCTTGTTGGCGGCGATCAGCAGCGGCACGAACTCGATGCGGTTCTCCATGACCACGCTGGCGACATCGCCCGGACAGAGCCCTGCGTTCCTGAGAAACTGCGCGTAGCGATTGGCGCAGGCGTTGACTTCCAACCAGGTCATGGTTTTGCCTTCGCAGATCAGCGCTGGCAGGCTGCCGAATGCCTGTGCATTGCGTTCGGCGACGGCGCCGAGGCAGTCCTTGTCGTCGAGAGGTCGCGGCTTCATGCCCTTTTTCAGCGCTAGCAGCGTTGGCGCGTCGGCCAGAACGGAAACGAAGTCGCGGATGGCCATTGCGCCTCCTGGTGCTTGCAGGTTCTGGGGCGAACCATAGCGGAACACGGAAGGAGAAGGAACACGCGCTTGGACTGTTATATTGAGCGGGCAGCTCGGCTTTGCGAGCGCCCTGCGAAAAGCGGCACCACATCGGGAGCAACCCATGAACGAGGTCTGGCGAATCGGCGAAGTGAAAATCAGCCGCGTGGTGGAGATGGAGGTGGCCGGCGGTTCGCGCTTCATCCTGCCGGACGCCACCCGGGATGCCTGTCGGGACTACCGCTGGATGGTTCCCCACTTCATGGACGACGCTGGCAATCTGGTCATGAGCATCCACGCCCTGGTGGTGGATACCGGCGAGCGGCGCATCGTCGTGGACACCTGCATCGGCAACGACAAGGAACGCGCCATCCCGAGCTGGAGCCGTTTGCAGACCAGCTTCCTGGCGGACCTCGAAGCTGCCGGCTATCCGCGCCATTCCATCGACACTGTGCTTTGTACCCACCTGCATGTCGATCATGTCGGCTGGAACACCATGCTGGTGGCTGGCGAATGGGTGCCGACCTTCCCCGATGCTCGCTATCTGCTCGGCGAGGCGGAGTGGCGGTACTGGAACAGCGTGGATTCCAGCGAGCCGGTGCTGGCGGACTCGGTGCGCCCCGTCGTGGACGCTGGCCTAGTGGACTTCGTCGCCACCGACCACCGCCTCTGCGACCAAGTGTGGCTGGAACCGACGCCGGGACACACGCCGGGACACGTCAGCGTCCACATCTCGTCGAAGGGAGCAGACGCTCTCATCACTGGCGACTGCATCCACCATCCCTGCCAGATGACGCGCACCGACTGGTGCAGCTCGGCGGACTACGACCAAGCCCGAGGTCGGCAGACCCGGGAGGCGCTGCTCGAACGCATGGCGGACAGCGACGTGCTGGTGATCGGCACCCACTTCGCCACGCCCACGGCCGGCTACGTCAAGCGCCGCGAAGATGGAGGCTACTGGCTGGAGACTGGCGAGCGGAGGAGCTAGCGCTGGGCTTCCGAAGCCTCGCGCAAGGGCTCAGCGAAAAGAGGCGCGCTGAAAACGACTCCCGTTATTTCGCCGGAATGCCGCGCTCGACCAGTCGCCGCCCTGTCCACATGGGCAGCGGCGCTGAATTTCCCTAAGCCCGGACACGATGTTCGAGAATCGCTGGCGTGTACAATGCGCCGCCCCTTTCACCGTGCCGGTGTCCCATGCCACGGTCCGCGCGGGCGGAACTCCGCACCCTAGGCGTCCTCGCGGCGCCAATCGTCGTCGCCCAGCTCTCGCAGATGGGCATGGGCGTTGCCGATGCCATCATGGCCGGGCGCGTCGGTGCCCGGGATCTCGCCGGGGTGACGCTGGGCGGCAACCTCTACTGGCCAGCCATGCTGCTGATGTCCGGCATCATCATGGCGGTTACGCCGTCCGTATCGCAGCTGCACGGCGCGGGACGGACGGCGGCGGCTGGCGCGGTAGTTCGCCAAGCGCTGTGGATCGCCATCTGCGGCGGCGCGTGTATCGCGGTGCTGCTGCACAATGTCGAACCCGTCTACCGGCTGGTGGGCGTCGACCCGGAAGCCATTCCCGTAGCCGTGGCTTATCTTCGGGCAGCGAGTCTGGGACTGGTGCCGATGCTGGCCTATATGGCCTTGCGCTGCCTGTCCGAGGGACTGACGTGGACGCGACCGGCCATGTTCATCAGTCTGAGCGCACTGGCCGTCAAGCTGCCGCTGAACTGGCTGTTCATCTACGGCCAACCGAGTCTCGGCATCCCTGCCCTGGGCGGCGTCGGCTGCGGCTGGGCCACAGCCATCGTCATGGCGTACTCGCTGCTGGCGATGGTGCTGGTGGCTTCGTTCTCGCGCATTCGCGCCTCTAAGGTGTTCAGCGCATTCTCCTGGCCCGACTGGCACGGCATCGTCACCCTGCTGAAGCTGGGTGCGCCCATTGGACTGACGCTGTTCGTCGAAGTGGCTTTCTTCTCCTTTGCGGCGTTGCTGATCGCCCGCTTGGGGGTGGATGTCGTGGCCTCCCACCAAGTCGCATTCAATGTCGCCGGCATCGCTTTCATGGTGCCCTTGGCGCTGGGCACGGCGGCGACCATTCGCGTCGGCTTCAATGTCGGCGCCGGCGATCCGACCGCGGCACGCCAGTCGGCGTGGGTGGCGGTGGCGACGACGCTGACCTGGGGCGCGATGGTCGCCGTCGCGATGCTGGCGCTGCGCCACGAGATCGTCAGCTGGTATACGAACGAAGCGGCCGTGATGCAGGTTGCCGCTGGGCTGCTGCTGATCGGCGCCCTGTTCCAGGTGTTCGATGCCGGTCAAGCCACCATCATGGGCGCGCTGCGCGGCTACAAGGATACCCGCGCCCCCATGGTGATCGCGCTGATCGCCTATTGGCTGGTGGGCCTGCCGATGGGCGCGGCGCTGTGCTTCGGATTCGCCGGCATCGAAGCCATCGGCGTATACGGGTTCTGGTGGGGGCTGGTAGCGGGACTGGCTGCGGCGGCAACCGCCCTGTTCACACGGCTGCTGAAGGTTTCCCGGCATCCGGCGAGAGTTGCGGCGCGTCACCCTATCTAGGCTTGTCGGTTCAGCTTGCGCTGGTGAGGCCTCGGGCAGGCATTTCCTCCGGACATCCGCAGACGGAAGTCCGGCAGAACACCTACCCCCAACGGATTTGGACACCCTGACAGGTCATGTTTCCATAGGAAAGCACGGTATCTGTTCGATGCGCGGGGTTTCCAGCGCGTCTATGCTCGACAGGCGCCTGCGCCGACGCCTGTGGCGCAGACGGCCGGCAGATGCCCGATGATGGAATCGAAGCATGAAGAGACCGCGCCCACGGGGCAATCTCAAGGTGAGCAGGGTGGCGCCAAAACCTCCCGCAGTCGATTTGGACCGTGTGGCGGAATGTTGTCGATACGTAGGGAGCACCTACCATAAGCACGGACCGGATGCGCTCGGCCGCGGCTCGTGATGGTTCCATCATCCTCGGGGATGAAGCTGCGCTGGAGCCGCTGGACGCCTAGACATGCCAAGATCGAATTCGTCGATCCAGGCGAGGCGCAGGTGGAACGCGCCCAACTCCAGGATCAGTTCCCATCCCTGATCGAAGCGGCGCTCGCAAGGCTGCGGGCGACAGGGATGGAGGACGATGGCCTTGGCGACGCTTGGCGGGCGATCCTTTCCCTGGACGAGGACGAACAGCAGTTCTGCTGCGCCTGGCCAATGCTCGTGGCTTGCTGAGAGAACAGCAATGCCACTCCACTCCTCGAAGGGGCCTGCCGACTATTCTTGCTAAGTCCCTATTCTTGCTAGTGAGCCGTCTAGATCTCTACATCTTGCGATTGGATGGTTAAGCGCGGCAATACAGGTTCAAACCGACGCACTACCCGGCACTTGGCTAGACTGCAACGTCCGCCGAGGTCGAGTATGCTTAGATGCTTGGGGTCGACGGGAGAAAGGCCGTTGGCGGAAGTCGAAGTGATCTCTCACGAGCACTGGGCGGAGGTGGTGCTCAACCGACCGCAACGCAGAAACGCCATCGACGGCCCCCTGGGCGAGCATCTGGCCGTGGCGGTCGAGCGGCTGGACGCGGCCGACGACATGCAGGCGATTCTACTGCGCGGTGCCGACGGCGCATTCTGTTCCGGTCTGGATATCAAGTCCTTCAACGCCGATCCGCCGCCAACATGGCTGCCGCACTTCAACGCCATTTGGCGCAGCGCCCACAAGGCCCTCTATCAATGCGGCAAGCCCATCGTCGCGGCGCTGGAACGCTATGCCATCAACGGCGGCGCGGCGCTGGCGCTGGCCGCGGACCTGCTGATCGCCGGCAAAGCCGCATTCCTGCAAGTGGGCGAGGTGAAGATCGGCATGGCGGCACCCTACAACATGGCTTGGCTGCGCCTGCGCCACAGCGAAAGCCTAGCCGCCAAGCTGACCCTCACCGGCCGGCGATTCACAGGCACGGAACTTGGCGAGCTCGGCATCGCCTACGCGGTGGCGGACGACGATGCAGTGCTTGCCGAAGCACGGCGGCTGACCGCGGAACTGGCATCGTATCCAGCCGGTGCGCAGCGTCGCATCAAGGCGACCCTGCGAGCCTACAACGACACGCCAGCGGACGCTTGGTTCGACCGCGCCGCCAAGGAGTCGAGTACACCGCGGGCGACGCTGAGGAAGCAGGTTCGGTAGCGCCATCAACGCCATGGATCGGTACATCGCCTTCTTTCCGTCGCCTCCCGAGCAGACCAAGACGCTGTCGCAGGAACAGGTCGAGCGATTCAATGCCGACGGCTATCTGCGTCCGCTTCCCGCCTTGACGGCCGCCGAGGCGGAAGCCCGACGAGCCTGCTTCGATTCCCTGCTGGCGCGGATGCAGGCCATGCGCGATGGTCGCAACGCCTACGCTCTGGACGGCTACCACAACCGTTGCCGGGGCATCTGGGAACTGGCCCGGACGCCAGTGCTGCTGGACTACGTCGAAGACCTGCTCGGGCCGAACTTCGTGTGCTGGTCCACGCACTTCTTCTGCAAGCTGGGCAGCGACGCCAAGCGCGTACCTTGGCACCAGGACGCCACCTACTGGCCGGTGCGCCCCACCAAGACGGTAACGGTAACGGCGGGGCTGGCCATCGACGACGTGGATGCCGACAACGCACCCCTGCCCTTCCTGTCCGGCAGCCACCGGATCGGGGCCGTGCCATGGCGCAAAGCCGAAGGCGACTTCGTGCTGCACCAGGAAGTCCCGGACTTGGAGCGCTTCGGCGAACCAGCGCAGAACACGCTGCAGGCCGGGCAGGTGTCCATCCATGCCAGTACGCTGATTCACGGCTCGGGAGCGAACCGCTCCAACCGACGCCGCTGCTGCGGCCTCGCGCTGCGCTACATCCCGCCGGATTGCGGCACCATCGGCGAACATGCCCAAGCCGTGCTCGACAACAACGCCGTGCCCTGCCGGGGCGACACCGGCCCTTGGCGGCGCACCGAGCCGCCAAGGGCGACGACATGACCATGATCCACCGAGACTATCGCAATTAACGCCGCCTACATGTCCGCCTATCGCGTCGCGCCGGGGGCCAATGTGGACCTCGCCACGGCGCAAACCCTGCCCGCCATCGCGGACTACAGCCGAACGGCACTGCTGGCGATGCTCGCCGAGCGAGTGCAACGCTTCGCCGAGCTGCAGCAGATGCTCTACGCCGAAAGCCGCCAAGCGCTGCTGCTGATCTTCCAGGGCATGGACGCCGCCGGCAAGGACAGCACCATCAAGCACGTCACCACTGGCGTCAATCCGCAAGGATTCCGAGTGACCAATTTCCGCGCCCCCACCTACCAGGACATCGAGCACAGCTACCTGCGCCGACACTGGCTGGCGCTGCCCGAACGCGGCCACATCGGCATCTTCAACCGCTCCCACTACGAGGAAGTGGTGACGGTGCGCGTTCATCCGAAGCTACTTGACAACCGCAAGCTGCCGTCGCGATCCGTGGACGAGGCGTTCTGGAACGAACGGATGGAAGACATCGTCGCCTTTGAACGCCATCTGGTGCGCAACGGCACGGCGGTGGCGAAGTTCTTCCTGAACATATCGAAGAAGGAGCAGAAGGCACGCCTGCTCGAGCGGGTAAGCAACCGGAAGAAGCACTGGAAATTCGACCTGGCGGACCTGCAAGCCCGACGCCGCTGGAAGCAATACCGGAGCGCCTACGAGGCCGCGCTCCAAGCCACCAGCACGGCGGAAGCGCCTTGGTACATCGTGCCGGCCGACGGCAAGCCCGCCATGCGCGTCATCGTCGCCTCGATTATCGTGGAGACGCTCTCCAGGATGAACCCCTCCTACCCCGAACCCGATGCGTCGCTCAAGGCGGAAATCGAAGCGATGCAAAAGTCCTTCGGCGGCTGATGCAGTTGAAGAACGATGGTGCAACCGACTGTCTAGTCGTCGAAGGATGAAGCTGGGTCTTTGTCGATATCGAATCCAGCTATGGCCATTACTATAGCTACTATAGCTTATCGGTATCCACTGGCGGAGTCAGTCGTTCAGGCGGTGACGACAGTCGCCATGCGGTCTCGCCGTCGAGCGAGTTCCGGGCATAGCTGGAAGATAGCAGCCCCGAGTTTCATGGATTTCAGCGTCATTTCCCTCCGGCCCTGGCCAGGACCACGCAGATGTCCGTGCGCCCTCGGCAACGGAACGAATCGCCGGGTTGTTATCTCGCGCCGCGATGACAACGGAACTCGAACAAGTGGAACTGCATCTCGCACCTTGTTCGCAACATCTATCCATTTCTGCCCGCACACTATGCCTTCGCTGGCGGCGGAGCACGGGACGCGCATCCTACCAAGTATCGATGTACGGATACTTCTTCTGCGTCCGAATCGGCTTCGGGGGCAGGCTGCGCAGGGCGCTGACGATCCAGTCGCGGGTGTGCGCCGGGTCGATCACGTCGTCAAGGCCGCCGCCGACACCGGCGTTGATGGCCTTGGCGCTCTCGTAGGCACCGGCGACGCGGCGCTCGAACTCTTGGCGGCGCTCTTCCGGATCTTCGATCGCCGCCAGCTCCTTGCGGTAGCCGAGCTTCACCGAACCCTCGATGTTCATGCCGGCGAACTCCGCCGTCGGCCAAGCGACGGTGAAGAAGCCCACCAGGGAACTCGCGCCGCACATGGCCTGCACCCCCAAGCCGTAGGCCTTGCGCACTACCACCCCGAACAGCGGCGTGGTCAGATTGGCCCCGGCGTTGAACATGCGTACGCAGTGGCGCACCAGAGCGGTGCGCTCCACGTCCGGTCCCACCATCATGCCGGGGCAGTCCATCAGGCTCAGCACCGGGATGTCGAAGGCGTCGCATAGCTGGATGAAGCGGGCGCCCTTGTCGGCGCCGTCGGAATCGATGGCGCCGGCGAGATGGTGCGGGTTGTTGGCGATGACGCCGATCGGATGGCCCTCGACGCGGATGAAGGCGGTGATGACGCCGATGCCGAACTTCTCGCGGATTTCCAGCACAGAGTCCACATCGGCGATGGTGCGGATGATCTCGCGCATGTCGTAGAGTCGCAGCCGGTTCTCCGGCACTGCATGGCGCAGTCGCCGCTGGTCGGGGGCTTCCCAGTCGCGCATCGAGCCCTGGAAGTAGGACAGGTACTTCTTCGCTACTTCCACGGCGTCTTCCTCGTCCTTGGCCAGGATGTCCACCACGCCGTTCGGTACCTGGAACGACATGGGCCCCACTTCCTCCGGCGTATAGATGCCGAGGCCGCCGCCCTCGATCATCGCCGGGCCGCCCATGGCCACGGTGGTGCGCTCGGTGGCGATGATGACGTCGCAGCAGGCCACCAGCGCGGTATTGCCGGCGAAGGTGCGCCCGTTTATGACGCTGATCAGCGGCACCAAGCCGGAGAGCTTGGAGAACTGGGTGAAGGTGTGCGTATCGAACGCCACGCCCGGGCCGCCGCTGTCGTCGCCGGGCCGCCCGCCGCCGCCTTCGCCGAACAGGATCAGCGGTATGCGGAAGCGATGCGCCAGCTCGAACATGCGATCCTGCTTGTAGTGGTTGCGACCGCCTTGGGTGCCGGCGAGGACGGTGTAGTCGTAGTGGACGAGCATCGTCCGCGCCGCTTTTTCGCCGAACCGGTCGGCGTTCACGGTGCCGATGCCGGCGATCAGGCCATCCGCTGGAGTCTTCCTGCGCAGCGTCTCCATGTCGTGACGGCGGTGCTGGCGGGCCACGATCAGGGGCCAGTACTCCTTGAACGAACCGGAGTCCATGAGCTGATCGATGTTCTCCCGAGGCATGCGATAGCCGCGGGCATAGCGTTTGGCCACCGCCTCCGGACGGTTCTCGTCCAGGACGTAGGCCTGGCGTTCGTAGGTCAGTTCGAGATCGGGGCGAATGTAGTCCGGGTCGATCTCCTCCACTGCCGCCGCGCCGGCGCCGCTCACCTCTGCTTCCTCGATGAAGACGATGGGATAGCCCTCGCGCACTACGTCGCCCGCGGCCATGGTGATCTCGCGCACGATGCCGTCGCAATCGGCGACGATGACGTGTTCCATCTTCATCGCCTCCACCACGGCCACTTGCTGCCCGGCGCGTACTTCGTCGCCTTGCGCCACGTCCAGCGAGACGATGGTGCCCTGGATGGGCGAACTCAGCCCGGTCGCGCCCTCGGGGCCAGCGACTTCCGGTTGCGCGGGCACCACCGTCGTCTGCTCGGCCTTGACCTTGGCGTCGTGGTCGAACAGCGCCAGCGGGTCGCGGCTGTCCACGCGAGCGCCGGCGTAGCCGCTACCGTCCGAGGCCGGCGCTTGGGCGGACGCGAAACGCCGACGAACGACTGCCGGCGCTGCCGCGAGTTCGGCCAAGCGTTCGTCCACCCAGCGGGTGTGGATGCGGCCGGTAGCGAAATCGTCGTGGTTCAGCACGTTCTGCAGAAACGGAATATTCACGCCGACGCCTTCGATGCGGAACTCGGACAGCGCCCGAGACGTGCGCTTGACCGCGGCGGCGAAGTCCGGTGCCGGCGAGTGGGCAATCACCTTGGCAAGCAGGGAATCGAACGCGGTGGAGGTCTTGTAGCCAGCGTAGCCGAAGCCGTCGGTGCGTACGCCGGGGCCGCTGGGGGCCTCGTAGGCGGTCAACGTGCCGCTCGCCGGCCGCACGGCACCGTCTTCGCCGATGGTCTCGAGGTTGACGCGGGTTTGGATGGCATAGCCGCGGGGCTTCAAGGCGGCGGAGTCGTCGAGGCCGAGGTCGGCCAGGGATTCGCCGGCGGCGAGACGGATCTGCGCCTGCACCAGATCCACGCCAGTCACTGCCTCGGTAACCGTATGCTCCACCTGCAAGCGAGCGTTGGTTTCGATGAAGACGAACGGTGGCGTCCTCCCGCTCGTCGGCTCGGCGTCCACCAGGAACTCGAAGGTACCGAGATTGGCATAGCCCTCGTTGCCGGCAAAGCGCACCGCAGCATCGAGAATGCCGCGGCGCACCGCTTCCGGCAGACCAGGGGCCGGGGCCACTTCCACCACCTTTTGATGGCGGCGCTGCACGCTGCATTCCCGTTCCCACAGATGCGCGACGCCGCCATGCCGGTCGCCGACAATCTGCACTTCCACATGGCGGGCGCGAGGCAGGAATTCCTCGACGTAGACATCCGCCACGCCGAACGCCGCCTTGGCCTCGGAGCGGCAGCGCTCGTATGCGGACTCGACATCGGCAGCGGCTTCGACGCTGCGGGTGCCGCGGCCGCCACCCCCGGCGATGGCCTTGACGATCATGGCGCCACCGTCAAGGGAAGCGAAGAACGCCTGCGCTTCGGCCAGGGAAACGGCGCGGTCGATGCCGCGCAGCACCGGCACTGCCGCCGCCGCGGCCGCCGCCCGGGCGCGGCCTTTGTCGCCAAACAGTTCGAGATGCTCCGGGTCGGGGCCGACGAAGACGATGCCGGCAGCGACACAACGGCGGGCGAAGCCGGCGCGTTCGGCCAGAAAGCCATAGCCGGGATGGATGGCGTCGCAACCCGCCGCCAAGGCGGTTTCGACTATCGTTTTCTCGTCGAGATACGCCGCCGCGCCGACTCCCGGAAGCGGACGCGCTTCGTCGGCGACTCGGGTATGAAGGCTCTCGGCGTCGTCTTCGGAGTACGCCGCTACTGTGCGTAGGCCGAGATCGGCGGCGGCACGAGCGATGCGAATAGCGATCTCGCCACGGTTGGCGATGAGCAACCCATTGAAACGCATGAACTCTCCTGTTTTCGTGCGCGATCAGCACGTACTCGTGCGCGGCCTTGTCGCTGCGGACCCGGCATTCATGGAATGAAAGAACCAACTCGTGGTGTCCGGGTAGTTCGGCAGATCCGTCCCGAAACCACGATCCATCGAGGTGAGCGTCTCGCGCAATCGGGTTACGCAATACGCTCCATACCGCGCCAGCCAATTCCCCTCGATCTCCATGATCCGATGTGGATGCGAATCTCGCGCCCGTCTGGCCTTCGGCGTCGGATAGACCTGTCGATTTCCGTCTCGAGCCCGGCCCGGCGCCACCACGACCACCAAGTGCCGCTCCAGCGCGGACTTGCCGTTGCCGACGATGCCCGCCAAGGCAGACGCCTGCTCGAGGGTCGTCCCCTCGTCGCCCACGAATTGCAGAAAGTTCGACGTGAAGCCGAGCCCGGCCCCATAGCCGCGGATGTCTCGTTCGTAGTCGATGGTGAACGCTGCCAGCACCTGCGACAGCAACGCCGGCAGCGGTAGCTCGGCGGCATCTTTCTGCGTATCGCGCACCACCGCGGGCCAGTCCTGGCCATGGGCCGGAATGCGCGGCGGGCCGAGCTTCTCCGCGACGTGATCGCCGCCGGTGAGGCTGCTGTCGGACGGGCCGTATCCGGTCAGATACCAAGGCAGCTCGATCTCGAACTGATTCGCCAACGCCGCCAGTGCGGCGCCCAGCGCATCCACGGGATGCTCGCCAAAGCGTCTGCGCCAGTCCTTTTCCACCGCATCGACCAGCTGCCGGCCCGTATCGCGCGCCCGCTGGCCAGCCGCCGTCAGCCGCAGCAAGGAAGAACCGCGTCCTGTTTTTTCAACGTCGAGCCACCGCAGCCGCTCCAGATCCCGCACCACCGCCCGCGTCCCGCGGCGCGACAGCACGGTGCTCTCGGAAAGATCGCGCTGGCGCAATCCTTCATCGTCAATGACGCGCAGCGCGTTGCACCAGACGCCCAACGACGGCTTGGACGGATCGCCGGCTAGGGCGTGGCGGTAGTCGCGATCGAAGGCGGCGAAGGCATGGCTGAGGAGAACCGACAGCGGTGTGCAGGAAAGCGCGGCAGCAGGACGCGCAGGCCCCATGGGTCGAGCGGATGCGTAGCGCAGCGCCCGCGCGAATACCGCTGCCTGCTGATGCGAGCACCGGTAGAACCTCGCTCCCGGCGTGGCGCATCGGCAGGCGAGCCCGGCGTTCTCCTTCACCGGCATCCGCCCATCCAGGCGTTGGCCAGCGCCCATGCGCGACAAAATGAAATCCACGGTCAGCGCCGCCGTTCTGCCGGAGCCATTGTTCTCGAGTACGACCGCTAGGACGACGCCATCGCCATGCATGTGAACATGGCTGCCTCGGGCTTCGCGCTTTGCCGTTGCGATTCCTGGAAAAGAATCGAAAACGGTACGCAGTTCCTCCTGCGCGTCAGCAGCCATGCCGCGCTCCGGAACGTCCGGATGTCCGCCGCGATTGGAAATCGAAGGCCATGCCACACATGCGTCTACCACAACACCGGGGCCGGGTAGCGAGCGATCTCGGCGTCCGGAGTGACGATCACCAGACCGTTGAGAATGGCCTGGGAAACGAGGCCGCGGTCGAACGGATCCCGATGGTGCGCAGGCAGCAAGGCGTCGTGCGCCGCGCAGTCCTCGTCAAAGGCAAGGGGCTCGAGCTGCAGCCACTGCCGGCGACTTGCGACATATCGGTTCGGTGGCTCCGGCAGCGGCAGCCGGCCAAGACGGTGCTTGACCGCGATCTCCCAAGCCGACAGTGCGCTCAGGAATACTTCGTTGCCGGGGGCGCGACAGCCCGTTCGAGCCGCCGGCGTCAAGTGCGAATCGTCGGCAGCCAACCAGAGAAAGGTGCAGGTGTCGAGCAGCAGCCTCACGCCGACTCAAGCACCGCCCTCGAATGCATCGAGGACTTCGTCCGGAAGCGGCTCGAAGAAGCTGGCGGGGACGGCCATCCCGCGGTCTATCCCCACTGGCCGCTGTTTGCGCGGCGGCGCCGACAGCGGTCGAATCTCGGCAATCGGCACGTTCCGGCGACAGAGCACGATGGTCTCTCCCTTCTCGACGCTTTCGAGATGGCTCGATAGGTGCGCCTTCGCTTCGGCTATGTTGATCCGGATCATGACTCGATACTAGACCATATCGATGAGCCTGTTCAAGCCGTGCTGGGCCAGCAGGCGGCTCGGTTTGAATCCGCGTCGTCATGCATCGAATCCCGCATGCAGCGGCGCGAGACGGCATTGAATCCCGTATGCAGTGGCGTCCGTGGGAGCGCGGCTTGTCCAAAGTCGAACCGAGCCGCCGCCCTATCCCCCGACCAGCTTCCACTGCACCAGCGTATAGGCAGGGTCTTCGTGCTTGTGGTGTTCGAATGCCGCCTGCACGGAAGCGCCGATCTCCACCGGCTGGCGCGGGTCGCCGAGCAGGTTGCCCACCATGCGGGCGCCATCGTGGTGCGGGAACTCCACCAGCACGACGATGTACGGCCCCTGCTCGGCAAGCGCCGGATGCACCGGATGCCAGACCCGCTCGTAGCTGTAGATGCGGCCGCCCCGGGGCACTTCGTCGAACACGAGATCGTCGCTGTGGCAGTGGTGGCAGATCCATTCCGGTCCCCACTGCCAGCCGCCGCAGGCTCGGCAGTGCTGCATCACCAGGCGTTCTTCCGCTGCCGCCTGCCAGTACGGCGCATCGAGACCGTCAGACGCCGGTGCCGGTTTCGGCAGGCCGGGGTTCAGATAGCTCTTCTCATGCGACGGGTTCCCCTTCTCGCTTGCGAGAGGCACTCGCTCGCTCCCCGGCTGAGGGCTCTCTTCGTGCGAGGGGTGCCCCCTCGCGCTCCCCAGCTGAGGGCTCCTGCTCATAGCGTTGCCTCCGAACCGAAGATGGAGGAACTCACCGGCGTCACCATGGGACCGGAGACCACCATGGACACGTCCACGCCGTCTACTTGGTTCGGGGACGTGCCACGTATCTGCCGCACGGCTTCGATATTCAGCTCCAGGCCGTGCATGTAGCACTCGGCCAAGTTGCCGCCGCTGGTGTTGGCGGGCAGTTTGCCGTCCGGTGCGAGCAAGTTCTCCTTGACGAAAAACTCGTTGCACCCGTCCGGCTCGCAGAAGCCGTGCTCGACGATGCTCATCAGTACGCCTCCGGTGAAGTTCTCGTAGCATTGCAGAACATCCACGTCGCCGGGCTTGCACTGGGCCATGTCGTACAGCCTTGGCACGCAGGTCTTGAAATTCGAACTAGCGTAGTCCGGCGTGTTGTGGACGCTGGCACCGGCGCGGTAGTGCGAACCAGTCACCGCGCTCAGCACATAGACCGGCGGATGGTCGAAATCCTTGGCGCGGTCCGCCGGCACCACGATCATCGCCGCCGCGCCGTCATTCTCCAAGCAGCAGTCGAACAGGTGAAACGGCTCCACGATCCAACGCGAATTGTCGTACTTCGCCTCGTCGAGCGGACGACCGTGCATTACGGCACGAGGATTATTCTGGGCATGGTGGTACGAGGCCAGAGAAATAGCCCGCAGCGCAGACTGCTCGACGCCATGCTCATGCATGAAGCGCACCACCTTCATGGCGAAGCTCTGGGCCGGCGACATCAGGCCGTAGGGCACGGCATACGCCCCGGCACCGGACACCACGTTGCTGCGCGGTCCTTGGCCGAAGCGTCCGAACTGGCCCTGGGCCAGTGCCCGGAACACCACCACGCACTCCGCCAAGCCGGTGGCCACTGCCGCCGCGGCGTGGGCGAGCGCCGCGCTGCCGCCTCCGCCGCCGCCGCCCCATTGCATGTTGGAGAAGCGCAGATCGTGGATGCCGAGAGCATTGGCGAGCCTGGACGGGTCGCTGCGGTCGTTGGAGAAGGACGCGAATCCGTCCACCTCCTTCGGTGAGATGCCGGCATCCTCGCAGGCTGCGAGCACGGCCATCAGCGCCAGCTTGAACTCCGCATCCGGAGACTGGCCGCGCTTGTAGTAGGTGGTCTCGCCGACGCCGGCGATGGCGCCGGCTCCTCTCAAGGTTCGCGACATGAAGCGTAGTCCTGTTTCGATAATCCCCGGCACGCGCCTGAGAAATACCCCTCCAGCGCACTAGGAAACGCAAGATAGCGTACCGGAGAGGGGGATTTCAAGCCGTGCTCCGAACCGGTAGTGGCTCGGTTTGAAATTCGATCAGTCGCGCCGCCACGGACGACACTGCATATGGCATTCGATGCCGTTCCATACCCTATATCTTGGGGAGCTACATACAACAATGCACTAGGCACTATAGATAACCATAGATAGAGATAACCATAGATAGTAGTTATGCCTTGAAAGCTACACCATATATTGCAGCTTGGATGCTCAAGTACATAGTTCCCATATTTTGCATGGGCGTGATGCAGGATGACGATACGGATTCAAACCGAGCCACTGCCTCCGAACCTTCCTGCCGGCAACAAGCCGTCTTCCCCGCTGCGCACTCCTTGTATCCGAGTGGGCAGCAACTCGCTGGCTCTCGGCGATGGCATGTGCGAAGGTGTCTTCTCCATGGGCCGAGGCATTCGCACTGGCGTGACCACTTGCATCGACTGCGACAGGTCGGGAAGCGGCGGCGGCGAGCTGCGCGGGGTATTGGTTTGGCTTCGCACCGGCCCGGCACAGCTGTCGCCAGAGGATTCGAGGGCAGTCTTCGACGGGCACTTCGAGAACATGGAGAAGATGGCGGCTGAGGGCGTCCTGCTGCTGGTAGGACCGCTTGGCGAGCCGCGCGCCGAGCCGGACCACCGTGGCATCTACGTTTTCGACGTGGACGATGTGGAGCAGGCGGCCGCGCTCGCGGCGACGGATCCCGCGGTGGCCGCTGGCGTGTTCGTGCTGGACGCCGAACCCTTCGCCACCCGAGCGCCGTTGCAGGCGCTGGCCGGCCAAGCCGCGCGCAAAGCCGAGGCCGAAGGCATGCGTTCCTACGTGATCGCTCAAGCCGCCAACGGCGCAGCCGCCGAGCGGGCGAAGGCGCGTCTCGCCGACCGCGGGCGCGTCTTCCTGGCAGCGCGCGTCGGCGGGGGAGATTCGACGCGGGAGTTTCTCATCCTTGATGCCGAAACCGTTGCCGAAGCTCGCACACAGCTCGCGCCTGACCAAGACCGCGGAGAACCCGACTGGATGCTGTCGCCGTGGCACGGCTCCAAGCAGGTCGAGCGGTTGCCGGAGCTGCTGCCCTCACCGTAGGCCAATGCCGCGGCGACTGCTGGTGGCGCAACGGAATCGGCGAAGCGATTCCCACGGCAGACGCGACATGGTTCAATGGGCCGCACGAGACGCATCGAATATCACGGAGAATCACCATGTCTATCAACCCCGATGCCGTCGGCGCTACCGGCGGTCCCGTTTCCCGCTCCTGGAGCTCCAGGGACGCCCTGCTCTACGCCGTCGGCATCGGCGCCGGCACGGACGAGCTGCAGTTCACCACCGAGAACACTGCCAACGTGCCGCAACGGGTGTTCCCCACGTTCGCCGTCATCATCGGCGGCGGCGGGACGCCGATGGACAAGGTCGGCTCCTTCAATCCGGCGCTGATGGTGCATGGCGAGCAGGGCATCGAGCTGCTGGACGATATCCCGCCAGACGGCGAAATCGAGAACACTGGACGCATCGCCGGCATTTGGGACAAGGGCAGCGCTGCGGTACTGGAGTTCGAATCCGAGTCGGTGGACAAGGCCACCGGCAAGACGTTGCTGAAGACGCGCTCCACGTTGTTCTGCCGCGGCGAAGGCGGCTGGGGCGGCGACCGCGGTCCGGCCCGGAAGATCCGATACCCCGATGCCGAACCCAGCCACCAAGTCACCTACGTCACCCGCGAGGACCAAGCCTTGACCTACCGCCTGTCCGGCGACCGCAACCCGCTGCACTCGGACCCGTCATTCGCAGCGCGGGGCGGTTTCGCCAAGCCCATCCTACACGGCCTGTGTACCTACGGCTTCACCGGCCGCGCCCTGCTGCACAGCCTGTGCGACAGCGATCCGTCCCGCTTCCGCGCCATGAACGCGCGCTTCTCGAAGCCGGTGATCCCAGGCGATACGCTGACGGTGTCCATGTGGGCGGACGGCAACGAAGCGCTGTTTCGCACCACGAACCAGCATGGGGAGGTAGTGATCGACCAAGGAGTGTGCAAGTTCGGTTGAAGCCTGCCCATGCCTGTCGGGCACGGGTCATGATTCTATGGTACCCAGGGTTGGTGGTTCTGCCGCTTTGCGCATCTATGGAAGCACATCCGAGGCTGCGAGCGCGGCCCGTACGCGTTGGCCAAAGCGCCTGCGGTTCGCCGGAAGAGGTGCGGATGCCACAGCCCGGCCTGCGACGCCAGGTCAAACCCCGGCCGGCAGTTCGTGGTGCGGCACCGCTCGTTCGAGCCCGGCGTCCACCAGCCGCTGACGCACGAAGGCCATGATCTCGCTGCTGGAGCGCAGGCGCAGCGCCCGCGCCAGGATGCGGCGACAGTCGATCAGCGAGACGTGGTGGATCACCCACTTCACGCGCGGCAGGTTGGCGGCATTCATGGAGAGCACGTCGTATCCCATGCCGACGCACAGCACGGCACCCTCCGGCGTACCGGCGAGTTCGCCGCAGATGCCCACGGGCTTGCCCTCGGCGTGGCAGCGCTTGGCGATTTCCCGCAGCGCGATGAGCATGGATGGATGCACTTCCTCGAACAGATCGGCGACGCGAGGATTGTTGCGGTCCACCGCCAGCATGTACTGGGTGAGGTCGTTGGAACCCACGGCCAGGAAGTCTACGGCACGGGCGATCTCCCGGATCAGGTAGATGGCGGCGGGCACCTCGATCATCACGCCCACCAGCGGCGGCTTGACGTCGTAGCCTTCCTCCACCACCTCCCGATGAGCGCGGCGGATGAGCGTCTGGGCTTCCTCGATCTGCTCCAGACGGCTCACCATAGGCAGCATGATGCGCAGGATGCCCTCCAGACCGGCGTTGGCCTTGACCATGGCCCGCACTTGGCCGAGGAATATCTCCGGGTGGTCCAGGGTGATGCGGATGCCTCGCCAGCCGAGGAACGGGTTTTCCTCCTCAATGGGGAAGTAGGACAGCGGCTTGTCGCCGCCGATGTCCAAGGTGCGCATGGTCACCGGGCGCGGCTCGAACGCTTCCATGTGCTCGCGGTAGATGGCGCGCTGCTCCTCCTCGGTAGGGAAGCGGTCGCCCATCGAGAATGGCACTTCGGTACGGAACAAGCCGATGCCCTCGGCCCCGCGATCCAGAGAGCGAGTGATCTCGCTCACCAAGCCGATGTTCACCCACAGGTTGATGGAATGGCCGTCGCGGGTGGCGCTGGGCAGGTCGCGCAGGGTTTCCAGTTCGCGGGCGAACTCCACTTCCTCCAGCAGATACTGATCGTAGGAATCGCGCAGGATGGTGCCGGGATTGACGAACACCTCGCCATAGTGGCCGTCGACGATGACAGTCTGGTTCTCGACGCTGTAGATGGGCACGTCGACGGCACCCATCACCGTCGGGATGCCCAGGGCGTCGGCTAGGATGGCACCGTGGGAGTTGCGCGAACCCTTGAGCGATACGATGCCGCGCAGCCGCTCAATGGGGAAATCGGCCATCATCGGGGCGGTGACCTCCTCGGCTACCAACACCATGTCGTTCGGGTACGGCGTCGGCTTGGCGTCGATCTCCTGCAGGTTGGCGAGCACCCGCTGGCCGAGTTCGCGAACATCGGCGGAGCGTTCTCGCAAGTACGAGTCCTGCATCCGCTCGAAGACAGCGGCCTGCTCGAAGATCGCCTGCTTGAGCGCTCCCTGGGCCCACTGGCCGCGGCGAATCCGCTGGCGCACATCCCCGGCCAGGGCGGCGTCGTCGAGCATGTGCAGGTAGGCGTCGAACAGTTCTCGCTCTTCAGGCCCCAGGTTCTTGGCCATCTCGTCGTTGATCCGCTCGATGTCGGCGCGTGCTTGGCCGATGGCGCGCTCGAACAGCGCCAGCTCCGCGTCCACGTCCTCGGCTTGCTTGTCCGGCACCAGCTCGAGACGGGCCGCTGGCAGCACCACGAAGGCAGTGCCGATGCCGATGCCGGGAACGCCCGGGATGCCCTGGAAGTGCGCCTCCCGCCGTTCGCCGTCGGCATCTGGGAAAAGCTCCTTGACGGCGCCGGTGGCCTCGGCGTGGGCGACATGGCCCGCGATCTGGGCCCCCAGGGTGACCAGGAAGGCCACTTCGTTCTCGTCGTAGCGGCGCACCTGCCGATCCTGCACCACCAGCACCCCCAGCACTTCGCGGATGTGGACGATGGGCACGCCCAGGAACGCCTTGAACGCATCTTCCTGCAAGCCCGAGACGTAGAAGAAGCGCATGTGGGAGTATGCGTCTTCCAGGTTGATGGGCTCGGCGCGTTCAGCGACCAGACCGACGACGCCTTCGCCGGCCGCCAGGGATGACTTGCCCACCAGTTCCGTGTTGAGACCCTCGTTGGCGACGAAGTGGAAGCGTCCTGTGGCGCGGTCGCGCAGGTAGATGGAACAGACCTCGACGTCGAGGATCATCGACACCCGGGCGACAAGCAGATCCAGCGCGGCGCGAAAACCGGACGCGGCACCCACATCCTGGACAATCTGCCGAAGAGCATCGAGCATGGCGAATCGCCCCTAGCCGCCGACCCGCAAGGCGGGGGCCAGTTCCCGCAAGGCCCGACGGTACACAGGACGTTTGAAGGCCACTACCTGCCCCACCGGATACCAGTAGCTCACCCAGCGCCAGTGGTCGAACTCGGGCGTCTCGGCGCACTCCACGCACACCTGCTCGTCGCTGGCCAGCAGGCGCAGCAGGAACCACTTCTGCTTCTGGCCGAGGAAGGTCTGATCCCGCCGCAGACTCCGGGGCAACTGGTAGCGAAGCCAGCCCTGGGTGCAGGCGCGCATTTCCACCGCATCCTCGGTCAGCCCCACCTCCTCGTACAGCTCGCGGTAGAGCGCGTCGTTCACGCTCTCGCCGCGCTGGATGCCGCCCTGGGGAAACTGCCAAGCGTCAAAGCCACCCACCCGCCGCGCCCACAGCACCTGGCCGCACGGGTTCTGAATCACGATGCCGACATTGGGCCGGAAGCCGTGGCGGTCCACGTTGTCCGATTGGTCTTTGATCGCGCTCATCGGGCGGCATTGTTCCACAAGGCGAGGGCAGCGGCTACCGCCTCGGCGGTATCATGGCGGCCGCCGATGCGGAGGGCGACCGATGAACCGACTAGCCCAAGAGACCAGTCCCTACCTGAGGCAGCATGCCGGCAATCCGGTGGACTGGCATCCCTGGTGCCAGCAGGCGCTGGCGCGCGCCCGCGACGAAGACCGGCCCATCCTGCTGTCCATCGGCTATTCGTCCTGCCACTGGTGCCATGTGATGGCGCACGAGTCGTTCGAGGACGCGGCCACCGCCCAGGTGATGAACGAGCGCTTCGTCAACATCAAGGTGGACCGGGAGGAACGGCCGGACCTGGATCGCATCTACCAGCTTGGACACCAGCTGCTGACGCGGCAGACCGGCGGCTGGCCGCTGACCGCCTTCCTCGATCCGCAGACGCTGTTGCCGTTCTTCACCGGCACCTACTTCCCGCGCAATCCCCGCTACGGGCTGCCGGGCTTCAACGACCTGCTCATGCGCATTGGCGACAGCTACCAGGCCAAGCGTGGCGAGATCGCAAGCCAAGGCGAGAAGCTGGCTGGAATACTGGCCGAGCTTCAGGGCGTCGAGCGACAGCCGAATGCCGACGACCTCGCCCTGCTCGCCAGCGCCCGGAAGCAGCTAGGCGATCAGTACGATGCCGGCGAGGGCGGCTTTGGCTCGGCACCGAAGTTTCCCATGCCCACCGCCATCGAGCGGCTGCTGCGGCATTGGGTGTGCATCCACGTCGACCGAGCCCGGAAGCCGGACCGCGAGGCGCTGAACATGGTAATGACGACACTGACGAAGATGGCCCGAGGCGGCATCTACGATCACGTCGGCGGCGGTTTCTGCCGCTACGCCACCGATCGCCGCTGGATGATCCCGCACTTCGAGAAGATGCTCTACGACAATGGTGCCCTGCTGGCGCTCTACGCGGACGTGCTCGCACTGGGCCCGGATCCGCTGTTCACCAGCGCGGTGCGGGAAACCGCCGCTTGGCTGACGCGCGAGATGCAGCTCCCCGAGGGCGGCTACTGCGCCGCCTTGGATGCGGACAGCGAAGGCGAGGAAGGCCGGTACTATGTCTGGCGTCGGGACTTCGTCAAGCGGCTCCTGACCGAGGACGAATACCTGGTGGTGGAGACCCTCTACGGCCTCGACAAGCCGGCCAATTTCAAGGGCCAGTGGAACTTCGCTCGACGCGACGCCTGGGCGGCGGTGATCGAACGGCTGTACCTGGACGCCGAGACCGCAGGGAAGCTATTGGCGAGCGCCAGGGCCAAGCTGTTTGCTGCTCGCTCCGAGCGGGTTCCTCCCGGCCGAGACCACAAGGTGCTGGCCGCCTGGAACGGCCTCGCCATTCACGGCATGGCTACCGCCGGCGTCCGCCTTGGCGAACCGGCCTGGATCGACTCGGCTACCCGGGCCGCGGACTTCGTGCGTCGCAACATGGTGGAGGACGGCCGCCTCTACGCCTCTTGCACCCAAGGCGTCGTCGGCCACGCCGGCTTCCTCGACGACTACGCCAACATGCTGCAAGGTCTGCTGTCCTTGCTGTCGGCGCGCTGGCGCGACGAAGACATGGCCTTCGCGGCGTTCCTCGGCGACGAACTGTGCAATCGCTTCGAGGATCGCGCTGCCGGCGGCTTCTTCTTCACCGTCCACGACCACGAACGCCTGATCCACCGCCCGAAACCCACCACCGACGACGCCCTGCCCGCCGGCAACGCCACCGCCGCCCGGGCCCTGCTCGCCCTCGGCCATCTCGTTGGCGAAACCCGCTACCTCGAAGCCGCCGAGCGCACCCTGCAATGGGCGCGGGGCCTCATCGAACAGCATCCTGCCGGCCACTGCGCTCTGCTGAGCGCGTTGGAGGAAACCGTCTACCCGCCGGAACTAGTCGTCGTCCGCGGCCCCCTCGACGCGTTGCCGGAATGGCTCGACCTCGCCCGCGCCGGCTACCAGCCCAGGCGGTCGGTCTACGGCATCCCCTACGAGGCTTCGCAGGTGCCAGGCTATCTGCCGCGGCTGGTCTCCGTGGATGTCCGTGCCCGGGTCAGCGCCTTCTTCTGCAGCGGCTTGCAGTGCGCAGCGCCCATCGCCAGTTTGGAGGAGTTCAAAGCGGCGCTTGGGTAAGCTGGATCAAGAGCGGAGAAGCGCGAGCAATCGAATCCCGCAACGTCTCGAACGTTCGAGCGAAGGCGCGCGCGGGGTGCGGATCCACAACCGGATCGGGCAGGCTCCAATGCAGAGTGCGGGGCCGCTCGGCCATACCGGACACGGTTCCCGGTCGGCATGGTCGCAGACGGCAACCACGACATCGAGCATGGCGGTGGCGAACTCGTCCCGACTCTTGCTGTGCAGACCTTCAGTCGGAGTCGGCTAGCCGCGCGCGGCTAGCCCATCCACGGCGTACGGACGCACCGCACCGCTGCGCTGGGACGACTGCCCGCGCTGGCGGCACCGAGGCCGAAGTCTCGGGCGATGGCTTCGGCGAGAATACTGCGGGCGGAGTTGCCGGTGCAGAGAAAGAGCACCCTCGGCGGGCCGAGAGTCAATGGATCACCGGCGAGTCGTCGGGTGCGAGGGCGAGCTGCTCAGCCTTCTCCAGGATGCGCGCCAGCAAGACGTCGAGGTCTCCGCACGGGTCGGCTCGCACCCCGGCCATGGTGGACAGATCGTTGAACGGACGCGCCAGCTCGCAGGGGTTGCGGGCGGCGCACAAGGACTTGCGAATGCGCTGGTAGATGGCGCGTTCGGTAGCTCGACCCTCCACCGACAACTGGCGGATCAACTCGCTCAACAGAGGTTCGATCTCGTTGCGGGCCGTTACCGGGTTCACGCGACCCCTCCTTGCCGTCATCCTGGTTGGAGATTGTGCGCCTCGGCGTCCCGAACGTAAAGAACGGGTGGCGTATCGGTTGGCATTTCCGCCTGTTTATCGCTACCGGCACACGCGCACCTCGCCGCCCAGAGCGACGCGCCAAGTGGTAGCGGCTCGTCCGCAGCCCGATGGCGTAGCCTGAAGTCGGATCGAGACGACATGGTCCCGGTACAGTACCCTCTGGCTGGCGTTGACGACGCTGGGGCGACACTGCAAGATATTTGTACAATGCGGCGTCGCTTTCGCGAGGACGAGGTGTGACGACCCCGGAGACAATCAAGCAGGCTGCTCGATGAATACCTTGAGGGCCGTGCTGGTGGGCTGCGGCGGCATGGGCAACGTCTGGGCTCGCATACTCGCGCCGCGCTCGGATATCGACCTTGTCGGACTCGTGGACATCGTGCCGGAAGCCGCTGCTGGGCTGGCGTCGCGGCATGGTCTCGAGGTTCCCGCGTTCGGGTCCTTGGAAGATGCCTTGCAGGCGCTGGCCGTGGACGTGGTGCTGGACGCCGCGCTGCCGGAAACACGTCGGCAGATCGCCGGCACCGCCCTGGAAGCCGGCTGCCATGTGCTGTCCGAGAAACCGCTGGCGACCTCGGTGCAGGAAGCTCGCGAGCTGCTCGCCATCGCCGAGCGCACCGGCAGAACCCATGCCGTGATGCAGAATCGGCGCTATCTGGCCGGTACCCGCGACCTGCGGCAACTCGTCGCCGACGGCGTCGTAGGCGAGGTGGGCATGATCTGCTCGGACTTCTTCCTAGGCGCCCACTTCGGCGGCTTCCGCTCCGAGATGGCCAATGTGCTGCTGCTGGACATGGCCATCCACACCTTCGACCAAGCCCGCTTCATGACCGGCATGGACGCTGTCAACGCCTGGTGCGACGAGTTCAACCTGCCTGGCTCGTGGTACCGCGGCAACGCCTCCGCGCTGGCGGCATTCGAGATGAGAAGTCCCGAGCAGGAATCCCGCGCCCGCTACTGCTACCGGGGCTCCTGGTCGGCGGAGGGCGCAGCCACCTCTTGGGAGGCCGAATGGCGCATCGTCGGCAGCAGGGGCACCGCCGTCTGGAATGGGATCGATGCACCGTACGCCGAGGTGGCGGAAGGCGACGATGGCTTCCTGCGGCCGTGCCGACGTGTGGAGCCCACAACGGATTGGCAAGGACCCGATGGCCATGCCGGCTGCCTCGACGAGATGGTAACGGCGCTGGCGCGCGGCAAGGAGCCGACGACCTGCTCCGCCGACAACGCCAAGAGCCTGGGCATGGTGCTTGCCGCCATCGACAGCGCCGAACGGGGGGAATCCGTGGCGGTGCAGCTCTGAAGGCGCGCGTTCAGCAGCTAATGCCAGCAACCGGCACCCTCCCGGAACAATGCCGGTGCAATGGGATGTGCGGCCCGATGTAGCAGGTGTACTTGCTGTGGTATTTTCTTGCCGTATCGAGCGTCGTCCGTCGGACCATCAGCATGGTAGCGAACGTCGGGCAAGCAGAGCTTGATGCCTTTACTCTGGAAGTCCTGCCGCCCCAGGGATGCTGGGGCGACGATGCCTGCCCGTGGCTTACCGACCATACCCGCCGCCTGGTCGAACTCGTTGATGGATGTATCGAGGTGCTGCCGATGCCAACGGATGGCCACCAAGGCGCCCTCCATTTTCTCAACCAAGTGTTTTGCGCCTTCGTGCATGGATTGGGCGGCACGGTTCGATTTGCACCGTTGCGGCTGCGCATCCGCCAAGGTAAGTTCCGCGAGCCGGATCTTCTGCTGGTGCTGGATGCCAACGACCCTCGTCGCCAGGATCGATTCTGGTTGGGTGCGGATGTCGTCGTCGAGGTCGTCAGCACGGATCGACCTGCGCGGGATCTGGTCGAGAAACGACAGCACTACGGGGAAGCCGGGATTGCGGAATACTGGATCGTCGATCCAACCACCGAGAAGATGACGGTGCTGCTTACGTCGAGCACGGCGTCTTCAGACGCGGGACGCGGGCGACCACAACGCATCCTCGGTGTTCGCTGACGGCGCTCAGCGCATCGCCCACAGACAGCCGCGCTTCATGATCTCCTTGGCTTCGGGCACGTCGAAGTCTACGGCGACATGGCCGAGGGAGCTGTAGAACACCTTGCCAGCACCGTAGCGCTTCTTCCAGGCCACGGGCATGGCGACGCCCTTCACCCAGTCGATGCCCCAATGCTCGCCTTGGAAGGTGGTGGTGGCCAGCACCTCGTTGGAAGGATCGACGTGCATGAAGTACTGCTCGGAACGCATCGAGAAGTCGTCGAGACCGGCGACGATGGGATCGTCGCTGGCGATGTGTACCTCGTAGTCGATGATGCCGCCCGGGTGGCAGATGAACTGGCCGCCGACCATGAACTGGTATTCGACGTTGTTGCGGAAGGAATCGCCCATGCCGCCATGCCAGCCAGCGCAGCCGGTACCGGACCGGACCGCCTTCAGCAGGCCCGCCTCCTGCTCGTGGCTGATGCGGGACATGGTCCATACCGGGATCGCCAAATCGATGCCCGCCATGAAGTTTTCGTCCTTGAAGGGGTCGAGGCTGTCGCTGACCGTGACGCGGTGGCCCTCGCCCTCGAGCGCGTCGGCGAAGATGCCGGCGGTCTGCTCCGGCTCGTGGCCGTCCCAGCCGCCCCAGGTGATGAATACGTTCGCCATGGCACACTCCCGCTCCAAGCCCGCATCGAGACGTTGCCGGAAGTGTGTCCTATGCAGGGCGGCCCAAGCAAGCTGGAGCTACCCAGCCTTTCAAGCATGGCGGCAGGGCCATGGGCTGTGGAAACGAGCATTCGTGAACGAGACTGCACGACTCGACGTCGATCCGGGCAGGAGCGTGTTCCAGGTCGCTACGGTGGACGCGAAGAGCGGGGACGTCATGCGCAGGCGGCTGCAGCGGGCCGGCCGACCATGCGCTTCACGGGCGTGGGTAGTGGCTCAGTTTGACATTTCCACCCAATAGAACCAAGGAGTTGCGATTCAAACGGATATGCTATCCACCTATCCATCCGGTGGTCTGCTAGGAATTGCCGATGTAAGCGCTGCGCGCATCGTCGCCGATGGAGAGAGGCAGCGCCTCGCCTTCTACCGCTCCGTCGATGTAGAGCCGCAGCGCTTGCCCCGGCGTGGACCCACCGTCGGATTGCAGACGCAGTCGCCATGCCGGTGCGTCCAGGGTCTGCCGCGCCGGTACCGGAAGAACGCCAGGAAGGCGTACTGCGCGACGAACAGCACACTCTGGCTTGCATCTCTCGTGCGACGAACCGCGGGCAAGCGAAGGGATGGCTAGCCGCGTCCCCTCGCCTGCCATTTCTTAGAATGAAATCGTCTAAGAAAACGCAGATTTATATCAAATAAGTCTAACAAAATCCTTTTTTCACCGCTTCCCAAGGTGCTAAATATGCAGCATCTAGTGTGCTATGAAATTAGCAAAACGATGAAAGACGACCACATTCACTTGACGCGCCGCGAACGCCAGATCGTGGATGTTCTCTACGAGCGCGGCGAAGCGTCCGTCGGCGAGGTGCATCGTGCCCTGCCCGAAGCGCCGAGCTATTCCGCGGTGCGCGCCCTGCTCAAGAAGCTGCTCGACAAGGGCCATGCCTCGTATCGCAAAGACGGCGTCCGCTACATCTACCGCCCCGTGCTGGCGCGCTCCAAGGCCCGACGCAGCGCACTCGAACGACTGGTGAATACGTTCTTCAACGGCTCGGCGGCGGATGCCGTGGCGAGCCTGCTCGGCAGCCAGCGACAGATTTCGGAGGACGAACTGGCGCAGATCGAGGCGATGCTGGCGAAGGCGCGTCAAGCTGCCCAATCCGAGACCCAATCCGAGAACAGCGGCTTGTGACGGATGTGCTGCACATCGATGTGCGCTGGATCGTCCAGCTGGCGCTGTGCTCGGCGCTGCTGGCCTGCATCGCCCTGGTGTCGTTTCGGCGCAACGCCGTGACGCGCCGCGCCTACGCGCTGATCGCCGGGCTGCTGCTGACGGCGCTGCCCTTCGCGCTGGCGGCAAGCAGCGGCTGGCATTGGACGCTGCCGTTCGAGGCCGTCGCCCTCCTCAGCTTGGCCGGCAGCGTGCCGATACCGCTGTGGCTGGTGGCGCTGTGGGCCGGCGTCGGCATCGGTTTGAACGCCACCGCCCTCGTCCACGCCGCGCAAGCTCGACGCCGGCTGCGGACGTTGCCGGCGGTGGAAGACGCCGACATCCTCGCCGAAGCGGAGGCTGTCGCCCAGCGGCTGGCTTTCGCGCGCCCGTTCCGCCTGCACTTCGGCCCGGCGCCCTGCTCGTCGAGCCTGGCGGGCGATCGCATCGTCCTGCCCGCCGACGCCAAGCGCTGGCAGCGCAGCACCCTGCGGGCGGTGCTGGCCCACGAGATCGTCCACTTGCTGCGCCGCGACGATGTCTGCCTGCTGGCCTTGCGCCTGGTGCTGCATTGGTACTGGTTCGCGCCCTGGGTCGCCCTGCTGCGGCGCCAGTACGCCAGCGCCATGGAGCAGAGCTGCGACGATCGCGCCGCCGAATGCCTGCCGAGCTGCGCGGAATACCTGGACGGCGTGCTGTGCGCGGCGCGGACCCAGCGCAAGGCGCCGTCCATCGCCGCCGCCTTGGCGGGATCCGAAATCGTCGTCCGCTTTCAGCGCTTTCTCGGCGTCCGCGAACGCCAGCTCGACGTGAGCGGCGTGTACTGGGGCTTGACTGTCGTCCTGGGCGCGGCGCTGCTCGCCACCAGCATCGAATTCGCCAGCCAGCGGCCGCTGCCGACATGGACCGCTGCTGGCGTTGCCAACTCCCGCCCGATGGCGTTCGAGCCGCCGCCGTCGGCGCTGCCGCGGATCCGCGAACGCGCCGTCGCCGGCGACGAACGCGCGATCCGCCGCGACAGCCGGCCGATCTACCCGGGCCATGCGCTGGAAAACGGCATCGAAGGGCATGCGGTGGCGGCGTTCCGCGTCTCGCTGGACGGCCGCGTGGTGCGCCCGAGGATAATCGCCAGCGCACCGCCCGACGTGTTCGACAACGCCGTCCTGCGCGCCCTCGGCCGCCGGGAGTACGTCTCCGGCGCCGATGCGGCTGGCGTACATCTGACGGCACCGGTTGCGCCGGCGCATCTGGTTCGACGGTTCGAGTTCAGGCTTCCCGAGCTGCCGAACGACTGATGGACCATTGCCGCCCGCTCGCTGCCAGGAGGTTGCCATCATGCACATCGCGAACATCGATCTGCCTTCCGACCTGCCGGCCGGTGCGGCCCGGCAGAGCAGCCGGCTGCCGATCGCCTGCCTGTTCTCGCTGGCCGTCACCGTCGGCCTGCTGCTGTTGATGCGCCAGCTTGTGGCCATCGACGATGCCGCCTATGTGGAAAAACCGCCGGCGGCGAACCTGGCGTTCCATCGCACCGTCCCGGATCGTCCGCCGAAACCCAGAGATCGCCTGCCCAAAAAGCCGCTGCCGCCGGCGCCGCCGCCTTCCGCTCTCAAGCCGATCGGCACGAGCCTCTACGACAGCGGCGGATACGGCGTCTACCAACCCGAGCCGCCGGTCGTCGGAGACGGCGGCTTGTCGGTGGCGGATACCCGCACCGCGATCCCATTCCTGCGACCAGCGCCCGAGTATCCGCAACGGCTGCTCGGTCGTGGCGTGGAAGGCTGGGTGCTGGTGTCGTTCACCGTCACCCGAACTGGCGCAGTGACGGATGCGGTGGTGCTGGACTCGCAGCCCCGGGGCGCATTCGAGGCCGCCGCGCTGCGCACCGTCGTGCGCTACAAGTACCACCCCCAGATCGTCGGCGGCCAGCCCGCTGCCATGCCCGGCGTCACGCTGCGCATCGTCTTCGAGATCGACAAGGATTGAGGCATTTCAGGACGCGCCCGCCATTTGTCGTCGTGCTGGAGAAGCCGGGTACGAGTGGCGAACCCTCCGCGGCATCGCAAAGGCGACCAGTCTGCCGGAAGAACAAGTGCTGGAAATCCTGGGATCGAATCTCGACACGATCGTTCGGGCGTCGGTGCCGTCTGTGAAAGGAGAGACCTTGTTCAGCGCACGGCCACCACTACAGACAGACGGCGTCTCCCGGAGACCGACTGCTGAGCGCCCTGAAAGGCCGAATTCTGTGAAGGCGCAGGGTATAACGGATGTACGATGGTTGGGACACGATCCTCTACTCTACGCTGCGTTCGGCGGCTTGAGCAGCCTGTTGGAGATCGCTAAAGTTCCCAAGGAAGAGCGCCCTGACTTCCGGGGTTTCTTCTATTGGCTGCCGTATCTGGCGTGGCCATCGATCGGCGCAGTCCTGGCAAGCTCATATGAAGCTTCCGGCACCACGTTGACGCCGTTGCTGGCAATAGACGTGGCGCTTGAGCACCGCTCGTCACCAAAGGAATAGCCAGTTCAGTGGGGAGCCGAATCGACCCTGAACGAGACGACGCCTGACAAGCCTGCCGTTCAAGTCGCAGCCAGGAACCTGGGACGTTTCCATTTCTTGCGCGACTCGCCGGCACCGGCATATCCGCATGTTGACGGATGCGACGGCTCGGCGTCCATTGCCCGCTAGCGCCGCGGTCGAGGCATCCGAGGCTGGCGCGGGTGGGCGCCCGACATGTCCATCAGCTTGTCGATATGTCCCAGCAGATCTTCGTAGGCGGCGCCAGCGCCAAGCTGCACCGGATCGTTCACCCAGATCTCGCTGCGATGGTAGTTGCCGCCGGAGGCATGGATGACGGCGCCGTTGGGCGCGTCCTCGCTGCACATGTAGAGCACCGCCGGGCTGACCAGGGCCGGGTGGCGCATCGGGTCGGGATCGTCCACGTCCTCGTCGCGGCCCGGTACGGTGTTGGTCATTCGCGTCGCGGCACCGGGACCGAGACAGTTGACGCGCACGTTGCGGTTGGCCCCTTCCAGCGCCAGCACGTTGGCGAGACCGAGCATGCCCATCTTGGCGGCACCGTAGTTGGACTGGCCGAAGTTGCCGAAGATGCCGGATCCGGAGCTGGTGAAGACGATGCGCCCGTAGCGCTGTTCGTACATGTGCGGCCAAGCGGCGTGGGTCGCGTAGGCGGTGCCGGCGAGATGTACCTGCATGACCAGGTCGAACTCGTCGAGGGTCATGTTCTTGAAGGTCCGGTCGCGCAGGATACCGGCGTTGTTGACCAGGATGTCGATGCGCCCAAAGGCGTCGATGGCGTCGTCGATGATGCTCTTGGCGCCGTCTCTGTCCGCCACGGACGCCTTGTTGGCCACAGCGTCCCCGCCCAGCGCCTTGATTTCCGCCACCACGGCATCGGCCGCATCGCCAACGCCGGTGCCGTCCACTGCGCCGCCAAGGTCGTTTACCACCACCTTGGCGCCCCGCTTGGCGAACTCGATGGCGTGGCAGCGGCCGATGCCGCCACCGGCACCGGTGATCGCAGCCACCTTGCCCTGGAACTCGCTGCCTTCGAAATCGCTCATGGTGTCTCCCTAGCCTGTCTTCGCGTCCGGTATTCTTGTCGCCTCGCAGGCGAACCAATCGCTGCCATGACCCCGGAACAAGCAAGTCATTTCAAGGAAGCGGGTTATACCATCGTTCCCGGCTTCTTCGCACCCGCGGAAATCGCCGCCCTCCGAGGCGAAGCGGATCGCTGGCTGGCCGCCGGCCTGCCTCGGGACGTCTCCATCCCTGCCGCCAAGCGCAATCTTCAGCTCATCCCGCTGTGGCCGCACAGCCGTCTGTTCCGCGCAGTGCCGTTTCATCCGAAGGTGGTGGCCACAGTCTCCGCCCTGCTTGGCGATCCGGTGGCAAAGATTCTCGACCAGATGTTCTACAAGCCGTCCTTCGTCGGCATGGGCACCAACTGGCACACGGACAACGCCTACTTCGGAATCGGCGAGCCGCTGCGCGGCTGCGCCATGTGGATCGCCATCGACGACGCCAGCCGCGACAACGGCACTTTGAAGGTGCTCCCCAACGCCTTCCGCCGCCAGTTCCTGCATCAGCGGGACCCGGACAGCGACCATCACATCCGCACCTACATCAACGAGCAGGGGCAGTCCGGCAGCGGAGGCGCGGTGCATTGCGAGCTGGCGCCCGGCGGCGTGGTGTTCTTCTGCTTCGGCACGCCCCACGCCACGGGGAGCAACCCTACCTGTCGCGGCCGCGCCGGCGTCGGCATCCACTTCGTCAACTTCGACTACGCCAGCGACGACATGCGCACCGGCAAGCGCTGGCAGCACGTCTTCCTCACCGGCGACTGCGCCAGCGGCGGCGAACGCGAATACGGCGAGCAGATATCGTTCCAGGCGGAACTGCAAGCCCTCGGCGACTGATCCCGGCATCGGCTGTAGCCTGCGTACCTTCCGTACCTTTCCTCGGCTCGCGGTTTCCGGCTAGGCTTCCCAGTCCATCCCGAGGAGGCCGAAGAGTTCGCCATGCTCACCGACGAGGAACTGCGCCAATACCGCACCGACGGCTACGTCATCCCTGATTTTCGACTCGACGACGCCGAGCTCGACGACATCCGCGGTACCCACGACCGGCTGCTGGCCAAGCATCCCGAGTTCGTTGACTACTGCCCAGCGGCACTAGCCTTCGATACCGGCTTCCTGAACGTGGCGCGAATGCCGATGATCCTCGACATGGTGGAGCAGCTGATCGGCCCGGACTTCGCGCTCTGGAACTCCAGTTTCTTCGCCAAGCCGGCCCGGGTGGGCACCAAGACGCCCTGGCACCAGGACGGCGAATATTGGCCGATTCGGCCGCTGGCCACCTGCTCGGTGTGGATCGCAGTGGACGCGGCGAAGACGGAGAACGGTTGTTTGCAGGTCATTCCCGGCTCGCATCTGCGGCGACAGCTCGGCAAGCACGACTTCAACGGTGCCGAGGGGCTGAGCTTGCCGCTGGAAATCCGCGCCGACGAGTTCGACGAGGCCATCGCTCGGGACATCGTTCTGGAAGCTGGCCAAGTATCGCTGCACGACATCTACCTGATTCACGGCTCCGAACCAAATCGGTCGGACAAGCCACGACGCGGCATGACGCTGCGCTACATGCCCACCACGTCCGTCTACCGGCGTGATCTCGCGGATGGCCGCCGCGGCGGCCCGCTGGCCATGTCCGAACGAACGCTGTATCTGATGCGCGGCAAGGATCGCAGCGGCAAGAACGACTTTCGAATCCGGCGTTAGCCGGAATCATGCGTTCGCAACGCGGGGCATGGCGCGCCAAGCGGAATCCGGACGACCGGCCTGCCTAAGCCGCGGCTACGAGGGAATATCGTCGTGCAACGACTGCATTCGCCGGCGCATTTCCTGGGCTCTGCGTTCGAAAACCAGTGCCGGATGTTTGGACTCCGCGGCCGGCACGGTGCGGCGTCGCAGGCTCTCTTGGTCCTCGTCCCTGCCACCGAAAAGGCCGCCGAGCTCGCCCAAGGCTTGCTCGGCCACCTTGATTAGACGCAGCGCCCGTTCTCGATCCTCGTTAGTCATCACTCCAGCCGATTCGGGTCGTTTGATCGCCATGCGGGGAAGTATGGCACGAGTTCAGGGCCGTGGGACAAGGTCCGCGACGGGACGGTCCTGCCATGCGGGCCGTCGCCAGAGGTGGCTCGTGGCGTCGATCCACCGGCTTTTGGTAGTGTACTCCGTCCGGCACGGGCACCGCCTGATGCATGGTCACGTCGTACTCGCCAGCAGTTTGCAACGACGAATCCACGACTACGAAGGACATCTAGGCGGATGCCAGCTAGCG
The DNA here is from genome assembly GCA_963422285.2 of Pseudomonadales bacterium. Taxonomy (GTDB): domain Bacteria; phylum Pseudomonadota; class Gammaproteobacteria; order Pseudomonadales; family Azotimanducaceae; genus VXYL01. Next base: position 339,545 of record CAXXJO010000002.1, read on the forward strand.
CTTGAGCATGGTGATCCGACCGCCGCGCCCAGCTTGCCGTCCGGGCCGCCGCCCCAGGTCTGCCGATCTACCTAGCTCGGCGACGCGCAGCGCCCAGGCCTTGGTCGGTGACGGGCCACCGGCGCTCGCTTCTTCTAGCGCGAACGCCTGCCACCCCAGTCGACTTCGACAGACGCCGATTCGATCTCCGAAATGAATCGAGCCCGGCAGCCCCCCCCTAGTCGGCCCAAGCGCTGAATCGGGACGATCCAGACAAATCCAAGCTCGTTTGTGTCGGATTCCAGCCGAAAACCGACCACGCGCAGGAGTTTCTCGGTTTGGGGGTGGCCCCGTCGAGCCCGGACACGCGGTTGCACTTGTCGTGGTAGCGGCGCATGATGGCTGTATTGCAACCCATCACCAAGGAGGCCCCAATGCTTGTAGACACGCACATGCTGGCGGGCCTCTCGGTTGGGGCCGACGACATGCGGCGCTGCTTGGCGCGCCTTCGGCGCTGAACCGCAAACGCCGTAGTTCGTCCCTCTGCCCGCACCCTCGGTACGGCTCCGCGAGCATCCGTCTTAGGCTCCGATGCCTGCGTCCTTGGCGCACCATCGGCAGCGCTTTTTGAACATGTTGGAGTCGCAATGAACCTAAGGAGTCTGGGGTGGAGCCCGTTCTTCGCCCAGCAGATAAGCCCCACGGAGCGGTCGCTGCATCCTCTGCGGGTGGTCGCCATTCACCGTACCGGCCATCGCTTGTCCGATGGCGAGCTGGAATGCCGCATCCATCTCGGTCGGTACTGGTATCGGCAGCCGGTCGAGGACCGCCCTACCGTGGGCGACTGGGTGCTGGCCGACCCAGGCCGTCGCAAGATCGTCCGCTGCCTGGAGCGCAGCAACATCCTGCGGCGGATGGCGGCCGGCCCCAAGGCCGATGTGCAGCTTATCGGTGCCAACGTCGATGGGCTGTTCGTCGTCACGTCGTGCAATGCCGAGTTCAGCACCGCCCGGCTACAGCGTTTCCTGGCGCTGGCCGGCGGTGCTGGCATCGAACCGCTGATCGTGCTCACCAAAGCCGACCTCGCCAAGGCACCGGTGCGCTTTCTTCAACAGGCTGAGCAAGTGGCCGGCGGAGTCGCCATCAAGACGGTCGACGCCCGGGACGCCGCCACCCTCGCCGGCGTGCGCACTCGGCTGCAGGCAGGCCGCACGGTGGCGCTGCTAGGTTCGTCGGGGGTCGGCAAATCGACCTTGCTGAACACGCTGGCCGGACGCTCGTTGCAGGAGACCCGCCCCATCCGCGAGCAGGACGCCAAGGGCCGCCACACCACCACCTACCGATCGCTGAACCGTCTGCCCGATGGTGCGCTGGTGCTGGACGGCCCTGGCATGCGCGAACTGGGGGTCGCTGTCGCGGAAGAGGAACTCAGCGAGGTGTACGACGAAATAGAGGCGCTGGCGTCCCGCTGCCGATTCGCCGACTGCCGCCACCAGACCGAACCCGACTGCGCCATCCGCGCCGCCGTGCAGGCCGGCGAACTGGACTCCAAGCGCCTGCGCAGCTACTTCAAGCTGCAACGGGAACGCCGCCGCCACGAGGAATCGCGGACAGAACGCAACCGGCGCGCCAGCCGCATCGAACGCGCGCGATGGCGGCACACCGAGCTGGAATGACTGTCCGTCCGCGTGCCGGCCCTCGGCCGCGCCGCCTGCTGCCCGACGCCGGGTCTGGGGCTTCCCCTGCACCCTGCTTGGCTTGGGACGTGGCTGGAGTAGCGTCGTGGCGATGATCGAACTCGGTGGCTTGGCGATCTCCGAGGATGCGCTGGCGTGGAAGTTCGTGCGCGCCTCCGGCCCCGGCGGGCAGAACGTCAACAAGGTGTCCACAGCGGTGGAATGCCGCTTGCATCTGGCCCGGGCAGCCTTCGACGAACCGGTGCGCGAGCGCTTGGAGCGGCTTGCCGGCAACCACCTGACCAGCCACGGCGAGATCGTGGTGTTCGCGGACGAACAGCGCAGCCAAGGACGCAACCGCGCCGCCGCCCTCGAACGGCTCGGGGCCTTGATCGCAAAGGCGCGGCAGACGCCGAAGGCGCGTATCGCCCGCGCCCCGTCGCCGGCGCAGAAAGCGCAGCGGCGCAAGCACAAGAGGCGACGCGGAGAGATCAAGAAGCAGCGTCGTCCGCCCGAGGACTATTGACGCCACTGCCCGACGCGCCAAGACGCCTCGGCCCCGGCAGTGCGGGAGATCGCGCAGCTATGCTCCGATGCTGGCCAAGCGCTCCAGCGTCGTCGCACCGCGCATGTACCGTCCCGCAACGAGTTCTCGCGCCAAGGCGCGAATCCGTGCCAGCGCTACGGGTCGGTACTCGAGCTGCTCCACCGACACGTTGATATGGGGCGAACGCCGGGGCGGTTCGCCGTGGGTATGGCCGTGGACGTTGACGCATCCTGCAGGCACCTGCGCCAGCGGCAGGTGGGTGAAGGCGAGCGGTGGGTCGCCGTCGATGCACAACACCGAGCAGATGTCGTCGAAGCCGTCCACCCGCAACGCGCCGGAGCCGGTGAGGTCGTGGTTGCCGAACACTAGGCATTTCTCCCTGCCCCGGCCGGCACGGATGCGCCGCCAAGTATGATCGCCGACGGCTTGGCGCATGGCTACGTCGCCGACGAAGATCAGCGTGTCCTCCATGCCCACTGTCGCTTCCCAATTGGCATAGAGGCTCTCGTCCATCGCCCCGACGTCGGCGAACGGCCGGTTGGTGTAGCGGATGATGTTGTCGTGCCCGAAATGCAGATCCGACCATACCCACGCTCCGTTCGCCTCGTCCAGGCATTGGGCGGGCAGGCCCTCGGAGGCCTTGAGCATGGCGCGAAACATGGCCCGGCCATGCAGCGAGTCGCCGCTGCCGGATCGTGCACCAGCGGCCAGTTGCGCCTCGTAGGCCCGTTTCAGGGTTTGGGGATCGATGGCTATAGCCGCTCAGAAGTGGTCCGGGCAGTGCGGCGCATGGCGGGTACGGAACAGGGAGTCGGCGCAGGCGAGCGCTTGGCGGCTGCCTTCGAGCAAACCCCAGGCGGCAAGCTGGGTAGCGGAACGACACCCGCTCCACAGCGACGCCAGCGCCTTGGCGCTCACGCGGATGTCGGCGACCGCGGCAGTCGCCTGCGCATGGGCACCATCGGTACCGGTTTCGAGCCGCCAGACGCCGTCGTTCCAGGGTGCCAGCGGATCGCTCTCGATGCCGATGGCCAGCGTCGACTCGACATCGTAGCCGCGCCCGGCCAAGGCCGCCGGCGCATCGACGATGCGATACCAGACGCCTTCCCGATCGCTGGCGTTGAGCAGCCGGGGCTCCAGCAACAGCTCCAGGCCGGGGTCGTCCGCCGGCGCGTCGTTCCAGCGCACTCGCCCCACCAGATCGTGGCGAGCGATGAAACTCCACAGCGAGCGATAGGCATCCGCATCCAGCCATGCCAAGTCGCGCACCACGAGTTCCTGATCGCGGGCCCGATGCTCCACCCTGCCGGCCCGCAGCGTGTAGACGACGTAGCCTCGCGCCTTGCCGTCGGCGTCGTAGCACGCCGCTACCCACAGCGGACCGTCCGCGGCCACCGGCTCCAAGGCGTTTTGCAGCCACAGCGCCTTGGCGCGGTGCAGATAGCCCGTCCGTTCGGCCACGAAATCGATATAGATGCCTTTGATTATGTCGTAGGCGGAATCGAGGTCGATGCGCTCGACCCGCCCTGAACCGTCGTCGCCGTCGTAGAAGCAGATGTCCACCGTGTCGATGGCGTAGCGGCGGCACACCGTTCCCATGGCATAGCCGTAGCGCTGGTAGATCGCTGCCTGGGAGGCCCACAGCGCGGCGACGGACTGGCCGGCGTCGCGCATGCCGCCAAACGCCCGAGTGTGGATGCGCCGCACCAAGCCCTGGCGGCGATACTCCGGCTGGGTGCCGACGATGGAGACGCCGGCCAGCTTCACGGCCTTGCCGTTGGCGCGCATGGTGAACGGAATGTTGCCGAAGCTCGACGCCAGCTTGCCGTCCACGAAGGCGCACAGCGTCCACTCCGGACGGTTGGCCGTAGCGATGACGTTGTCCGGCCCGTCGCCAAAGCTGCCGCCGTAGACGTAGCCGCCGAGAATGCCTAGCTGCGCCATCTCGGCAGCGGACGCTGGGCGGATTTCGACGTGCATGCCGTCTCCTGTTTCGGTTCGCATGGCGATTGTAGCCCGATTGCTTGCGAGGGGTACGATAAAACCCTATGAACGATGGCTGCTCTCAGGCGACAAACCCAGGCGGATCTTGCCAGTAGGGCTCCTCTAACAACTTGAACGACCGAAGTTCCGCTATGCAAGTCAATGATTCATGAATCCAAAATACGGTAAGGCTCGAGATGGGGCGCGCTGTGGCTCACCATCCCGATTCCCGCCACTCCGACATAGCGCCGGCGGTAGTCGTTCCAGGAAAGATACGCCCTGCCACGGGATTCGTCCGGCACGGTGACCCGTTCGAACAATGGTTCGATCAGAGCGCGCGCGATCTCCTCAGGCCGGCGGTTCGGCGCCTTGGTCAGTCGGTAGAAATCCTCTTTCGCCGCGCTTGGGCCGAGGGCGGCGGCGACGGCCTCGGCAATCTCGACAGGATCGAGCCGAGCGATGATCCAGTACACCTTGTCGCGAATCCAGAATCCGTTGGCGGTGATCCCGACGGCTGGGCAGATATGGAAGGGGACATGCTGCTCCAAAAGCCACGGTCGCATCGCCTCGACGCTTGCCGAGGCGTCGTCGAAGGTGAGCAGGAACGCGACGTCCGCCGATAGCTTCCCAACCGCGATGTCGTCGAGAGTCACGAACGGCCCCTGGGCACGGGCAAGTGCGATCTGAGCGCGAAAGACCTCTTCCGCCACAGTATGCAGGCGGTGATAGGGGTTGTCCGGGTCGCGTTCGCCGATCCGGTGGTAGTTGAGGCCGACCAGCACCATGTCGATTCAACGGCCGGGGCCAAGCGCTTTGGAAGGTCTGATCAATTGCTTCCGGCAGGAGCTTCCGCACGCCGAATCGACTGACGCTTCAAGCATGGACGGCGAGCGAGTCGAAAGCGCTGCCGTTGCTGATCGATCTCGCCAGCACGGAATCGACATGTCTGCCTACTCCTTCCCTGCGTGGCGAGGCAGCCGATGCCTTCGAGCCGCGAACCTTGGGATGAAACAGATCGACCACCTCGCACGGCTCGTTCCACGGAACGATCTTCTCCATCTCGTCGAGAAGCTTCCCTGTCGCGTCTGCCTGCGATGGCGTTCAAAGTCTCCCTCGGCGACTGTCGGCTGGTGCATTGAATCCCCTGCTTAACCCGCCCCACGAAGGAAATCTTCACAGATGTATTAGAGTTTCCCTAAAGTCGAGTCGAACTGACGCCCGGCCCTTGCAGGGAACGCCTTGCGGAACCTGGAGCATTGGTGTATGACGGCAGAGGTGCGGCTCGGAGAAACAAGCGATGCGCGTTCGTTGGATCGGTTTCGGTTGTGCATTGCTGGCTTCGATCGGCGGCTACGGACAGCGCCAAGACGCCCATGTGCCCCAGGCTCTCCAGGACTGGCAGGATTGGGTGCTGCACGGCCAAGAACACCGGAACTGCCCCTTCCTCTACGACAGCGGTGCCGAAGCCCGCGAAGATTTCGTCTGCGCCTGGCCGGGGCAGCTGCACATCGAGGTTGCCGCCGAAAGTGGTCGTTTCGAGCAGACCTGGACCATCTACGGCGACCAGCAGTGGGTGCCGCTTCCAGGCGATGCCAAGGTCTGGCCGCGCGACGTGACGACGGACGGCGATGCGACGGAGGTGATTCTTCGACAGGGCGCCCCCGCGATTCGGCTGGCGCCGGGCCGCTACCGGGTGGACGGCGCCTTTGCCTGGGGCGAACGACCAGCCGCCCTCGCGGTGCCGTTCCAGAGCGGCCTTTTTGACTTGGTGGTGGACGGCAAGCGCATCTCGCTGCCGCGACGGCGAGCGGGAAACGTCTGGCTGGGCGACGGCGAAGGATCGGAGCGAGTGGAAGATGCGCTGCGGGTGGTCGTGCATCGCCGCATCGAGGACGAAGTTCCCACGCGCCTCGAAACCGTGATCCAATTCGACGTATCCGGCAGCGTCCGCGAAGAACGCTTTGGCCCCGCCCTGCCCGACGGTTTCGTGCCTCTGTCCCTGAACAGCGAGCTGACCGCCCGCCTTGAAGCCGATGGCGACCTGCGCGTACAGGTGCGGCCCGGAGCGTGGAACATCGTCGTCCATGCCCGAGCCCGGGGAGTGCTTGCCAGCGTTGCCATGCCGACACCCGAACGCAATCTTCCGGCGGCGGAAATCTGGAGCTACCAGGCCAACCCGAAGCTGCGGGCGACGCTGGCGGAGGCGTCCCGTCCGGTGAGCCCCGCTCAGGTCGGCACCCCCTGGCTGGATCTTCCGGCGTTTCGCATGGCGCCGGGCGAGTCTCTCGCCATTGTCGAGCGCAGCCGCGGCAAGGCGAAAACCGACCACGACCTCCACGTCCACCGCCAGTTGTGGCTGGACTTCGACGGTAGCGGTTTCGTATTCGCCGACAAGATCAGCGGCGTCATGCGCGCCGATTGGCGACTGGACATGGCCGCGCCCTATTCGCTGGGGAGCGCCACGGAACTCGGCCGCGATCTGCTCGTGACGCGCAGCGAGGCGCAGGACGACAACTCCGCCGGCATCGAAGTCCGACTGGCGAACCTCGACATCGACGCCTTGGGACGAATCGACACCCGGGGCGAGATGCCGGCGACCGGTTGGCTCGCCGGCCTGGACCAGATGACGGCGACGTTGAATCTGCCTCCCGGGTACAAGCTGCTGGCCGCCCTGGGCGTGGATCACGCGTCTTCGAGCTGGGCCGGGCGCTGGCGACTGCTGGACTTCTTCCTGCTGATGGTCGCCACCGTGGCCACTGCACGGCTGTTCGGACGCGCTGCAGGGGCGGTGGCTCTGGTGGCGCTGACGCTGAGTTTCCACGAATCGGGAGCGCCGGTGTGGACTTGGCTGAACCTGCTGGCCGCGGTGGCGTTGGCGCGTGTGGCGCCGCCGGGCCGTCTGCTGCGGGCGGCGCGGGGCTATCGGATGGCATCGTTCGCCGTGCTGCTGCTGTTTCTAGTGCCGTTCGTCATCGGGCAGATCCGCATCGCCGTGTATCCGCAGCTCGAGCCCGATACGTCCCGACGCGGACAGACCTTCGGCTTGTTCGAGATGCTGGCCGGGGAGATGCGAACGCCTTTGCGTAGCGCAGCCGATACGATCTTTGCCGAGAAGTCGGAGGCTGCCAAACCGGACGAAACCGTCATGGCCGAGGCGTCTCGGATGGGCTTGTCCGCGCCCGCCTACGCTCGCTATGACGAAAACGCGCTGGTGCAGACTGGTCCGGGCAGGCCGTATTGGATCTGGACATCCCATCGGCTGTCGTTCAGCGGTCCAGTCGACGCCGGACGTACCATGCAGCTGGTCATCCTCCCGGACCGGCTGGTGAGTGTCTTGCGTTTCATCGCTGGGGCGACGCTCGGCGTGTTCGCTGCGCTGTTCGCATTCGACATCCTCGGACGAACCTGGCGGTGGCCGACACTGAAGCGGATGAGGACTGGTACCGGTGCAGCGGCGGTCGCGCTGCTGGCGGTCCTGCTCGATGCCCAGCCCACTGTCCATGCGGATACGCCGAGCCCGAAGATTCTCAACGAACTCGAACAACGCCTGCTGAAGCCGTTGGCGTGCGTGCCTCGCTGCGCCGAAATCGTCCACGCCGATGTCGAAGCCGGCGTGGACGAAGTGACCATGAACCTCGCGCTCCACGCGCTGGCGGAAGTCGCCGTGCCGATGCCCGGCACCGCCGATGGTTGGCGTCCCGAAGCGATTTCAATCGGGGGGAACGAGCTTGCCGCCCATCGAGATCGGAAGGGCGTGCTTTGGGTTCGTCTGGACGCCGGACGCCATGCGCTGACGCTGCGCGGCCCGATGCCACCCGGCGATACTGTGGAAATCCCGTTCGCTGCCGCGCCGCGCAGCATCTCCGCAAAATCGGAACACTGGTTCATCACCGGCATCGAAGACCGCGTACTGGCCGCCGGCGCACTGAGCCTGACGCGCCTGGGGCGCGACGTTGAAGACGGAACAGCCCGTTCCTGGGAAGCGAGCCGCTTTCCAGCCTTCGTGCGCATCGAGCGCACCTTCGATCTGGATCTCGACTGGCATGTCGCAACCTCAGTCCATCGCATTGCACCGCGCACCGGAGCGATCACCATCAATGTTCCGTTGCGGGCGCAGGAGTCGATCATCGACCGCGAACTGGCGGTGGCCAACGGCAGCGTGACGGTGTCGATGGACCCGACCCAACAGACGTACTCGTGGTATTCCTCGCTGCCCCGGCAGGCATCCCTGACACTGCATGCGGACACGGATCGGCCTTGGCAGGAGGTGTGGCGCTTCAAGGTCGGAAGCGTCTGGGCGGCCCGGTTCGACGGCGTACCGGAAAGCCAACCGAACCGCAGCGGCGATGCTTCGTCGGTGCTCGTCCGGGAGTTCCATCCGCGCCCCGGCGAGACTCTGGCAGTCGCCATCGCTCGCCCCGAGGCGGTGGACGGCAGTACCCTCGCGTTCGACCAGGTAACTCTGGATACCACTGTCGGCATACACCTGCGCAGCTCGCGGATGGCGCTGCGCTATCGAAGCACCCGCGGCGACAGCCATCGCATCGGCCTGCCGGCCGCTGCCCGGGTGACCTCCGTGACCATCGACGGGCGATCGGAGCCGATCACCGAGAGGGGAGGCCAGCTCGACCTGCCGATCCTTCCCGGCACCCATACGATCGAGGTCGCCTGGAACGAAGCCGCGGTGCCGGGCTTCCTCGTGCGTACGCCGAATGTCGAGCTCGGCGTCCCGTCCAGCAATATCGTATCCGCCCTGGAGATGCCGACGAGCCGGTGGCTGTTGTTCGCCACCGGGCCGAGCCTGGGGCCAGCGATCCTCTACTGGTCCGAGTTGATCGCGCTGATTGCTGCCGCCGTCCTCCTCGGCCGCTTCGAGCCGACTCCTTTGCGCACTTCGCATTGGCTGCTGCTCGGCCTCGGCTTCAGCACGTTCTCCTGGTTCGCTCTCGGCGTGGTGGTCGTGTGGCTGCTGGCCCATGGCACCCGCAAGTCCTGGGGCGCCAAGCTGACGCCAAGAGTCCACAACCTGTCCCAAGTGGCGCTAGCGGTACTCACGCTGGCCGCGTTCTCCGCGATTCTGGTGGGAATTCCCAGCGGACTGCTGGGCAATCCGGACATGCACGTCACCGGCTTCGGAGCTGGCCGCCATCAATTGCGGTGGTTCGCCGACCAGACCAATGCGGCCATTCCCGAAGCATCGGTCTGGTCGCTGCCGCTGTGGACCTACAAGGCGCTGATCCTGGCCTGGGCGCTGTGGCTGAGCTTCTTCGGCCTAGTGCGATGGCTGCCCTGGGTTTGGCAATGCTTCGTGGGCCAAGGGCTGTGGCATCGCACGGAATCGTCCAAGGAAGCCGAGGCGGCGTGACGGCCTAGGTTGGAAAGAACCAAATCCTCCTGCCCGACGACAGTACGGAAGAGACGAGAATCCGCATCCTCGCGGCGCCGGACAAGACCGCTGCTCGGTGGCGCGGAGTCGTTCTTGAAGAAAAGCGCCGCGGCTTGGAGCGGAAGGATTGTAGGCAGGTGATACGGGCAGAGAGGAGAGCATCATGTACAGACGGCTACGTTGCGGCACCGCGTTGGCTGTCGCGCTGGCGATGAGCAGCCAAGCGGCGGCCGAGGGGATCGTGCGCACCTTTGCGGTCGAGCCGGGCGGTGCGCTGGTGGTGGACGCCGAACAAGCGGCACTCGATGTTCGCGGCGGTGCCGACTCGGTGCGGGTGGCGATCACCCGCGGCGACGACGATGCGGCCGCCATCGAAGACGACTTCGAGATCGCGTTCGAACACTCGGGCGAGGAGCTTCGCATCAAGGCCAAACGCCGCGACCGCTCCTTCACGCGCTGGTTCCCTGGCGAATGGCATCAACGCCGCCTGTCCATCACAGTGGCGATCCCGCGCGAGTTCGACGCCGAGCTGCGAACCTCGGGAGGCCGCGTGCAGGTGGCGGAGCTGACGGGTTCGGTGCGCGCCCGAACATCGGGCGGCAGCATTGTCTTCGCCGATATCGACGGTGCCGTCGCCGGCCAGACCTCCGGTGGTTCGATCCGTCATTCCGGAACCTCCGCCGAGGCGGACATGGTGACATCGGGCGGATCGATCCACCTTGGCAAAATCGAGGGAGGGGCGCGCATCCAAACCTCCGGCGGCCGGATCGCCGTCGATCGCGTCGCTGGCCCGGTATCGGCGAAGACGTCCGGCGGTAGCATCGAGATCGGCGAAGCGCTCGGCACCGTGGATGCGACGACATCCGGCGGCGGCATTCGGGCGACATTGGCCGGGCAGCCCCGGAACGACAGCCGGCTGCGCACCAGCGGTGGATCGATTGCGGTTTCGCTCGGCTCGGAATTCGCCCTGGACGTGAGCGCCAAAACCAGCGGCGGGCGCGTCGACGTCGACGACATGCTGGCCTTTCACGGCGATTCGTCCAAGAATTCCATCAACGGCACCGTCAACGGCGGCGGCCCGAGGCTTGTCCTGCGGACCAGCGGCGGCTCCATTACGCTGCGGCAGCGCTGATTCGAAGATTAACGGTTGTCAGAGCATTAGTGCCGGGTTCCGAGATCCCTGCCGGGGTCGGCCGAGCAGTTCGCAACTCATCCTTCAAACCGGAACTGTCCTCCTATCCCGCCGGCCTCCAGCGTGGAATCGCCCTGCACCCGAATGCTGACACCGTCTTGCGCTGCAGACTTGGTGTGCTACCGTCGGGGTCAGCAACTTCGATGGTGAATCTCTCGCCTTCGCCTTGGTGCTTGGTCTCGCCGTGGCACCGCCGCAACCCTTCAGGGTATCGGTGGCAGGCATCGGCGAGCCGGCCCATCCTGCGCGGCAGCTGCGGCTGCTTGCCGTGGATCACGACGGCGAAAATCTCTTGCAACGGGTGCCGCCGCCCTGCAAGCCGCCGCTTGTCACGCCACAGGGACGTCCGCCGACATCGGATCAAGTCCGGCTTTGCGCCGCCACCCCTCGAGCCGCCGCTTGTCGCTCCCGTCCACCGCCTCACGGCACTTTCCGTGCGAGCACGATGCCTCAGCCACTGGAGGTCAACCATTGGGTGGCAAGCTGCCTGCCCGACGATCCGGACCACATCCTGGTCTCCCTGGGAGCATATCTTCGGCTACAGCGCGTACCGTCTGAACATCCACGACAACGCGATGGCGCTGGTCGCGCCGTACCCGCTCGGACTGTTCTTCTGGAGCGCCGACGACCGCGGCGTCGCGCGCATCGGCATGGGACACGGATTCGACCTCCCCGTAGCGGGCGCCGGCTCTTCGTGCGAGACGGCAAGGTGGATTCCGGCGGGTGGAGGGGGCGCGTCTCGGCACGGCGAGGCATCCGCCTCGGGTACTCGGCTACACGAACGACGGCGGCAGCGCCTACGTCGAGGCGCACGACGGGACATCGGGTCGGACGGTGCTGGGGCGGGTGAACGCCGGCGCCCTGGCCGTCGAGTGCCTGATCGCCGCCGATCCGGAACGCGACGTGGCGGCGACGCCGATCTCCGTGGCGCCGAGTGCGGCATCGTGGGCTTCTCGGACGACGCCGCGGGGTCGCTGGTCTGCCGATCCCCTTGGCATCGGTCTTCTCCGCCGGACGACGGACCTCGACGGCAATCGCCGCCTGCCGCGCACGACCCTTGCCGACGCCTGTTCGAATCGGACACACTCGCCGTTCGTGCGGCCAAACGATCACCTCGCGCAAGCCCGCGGCGTCCGCCGACGCTCCGTCTTTCGGCGGCTCAGCTGGTTGTCCTGGGATGTGCTCCGCATGAACCGGTATTGGAAACAGGGGAAGACGATGAGATTCGACGTAGAAGGTCACCTCGACGCCGTAGAGCGCTCGGTGTCGTCGCTGGAACGCGATGGACAACCCGCTCGCGCAGTCGCGCTTTCTCGGAGCCATGCCACGACGGTTGAGGATCTGTGGGACGCCGTAACGAACGGCAGGCGTATTCCGCGCTGGTTTCTGCCGATCGACGGCAAGCTCGAACTCGGCGGCCGCTACCAGTTGGAAGGCAATGCCGGCGGCGTCATCACTGCCTGCGAACGGCCGTCGCATCTCGCGCTCACCTGGGAGTTCGGCGGGGATACCAGTTGGGTGGAGGTACGTTTCTCGGACGAGGGTGCCAGCCGCGCACGGCTTGCGCTCACCCACACGGCGCGCCTTTCGGAACACTGGAACCAGTACGGGGCGGGCGCGGTCGGCGTCGGCTGGGAATTGGGCTTCCTGGGACTGGCGATGCATGTTGCGGAACCGGCCGAACCGAAGCTCGACGAAGACGCCTTCGCCGCTTCACAGGACGGCAAGGCGTTCATCGCAGGCAGCAGCGAGGGATGGAGGCAAGCGGCGGTCGCGGCCGGAACCGACTCCAAGGCCGCAGCTGCGGCGGCGAAGCGCACGACCGCGTTCTATGCCGGCGAACCACCCGAGCCTGCCTGACGCTTTCGAGCAGCGGGAGCCGCCGCGATGCCCCGCCGTGGTACCGCCGGCGAGCCCATGCACCGAAAGACCAGGGCACCGTCAGGCATGACGCAGAACTTCTGGCTCAAGTGGATGCATCAATCCAGTGCGCGAGCCGGACTGCGGCATCTCCTGGAAATCCTGGCTCAGTCCGCCGCTTTGGCTTCGGAGATCGCGTCCTCCGCCAGCGCCCGGAAACACAGACGCTCGAAGCGCGTAGAGTTCTCGGCAGGGATCGCTCCCGGCTCAGCATAGGGCGGTTGCGCCAGCCGCAGCATGCGAAGGCAGCCGGCGACATCCTGGGATCGAAGCCGCTGGCTTTCTCCAGAATCAGCGTTCTTCCGGCAGATGTCAGATCGAGCAGCTGTCGATACGGACGGCCACGATCCACGCCCGGCGGCTTCCGCCTCGGCGACGGGGCGCAACTCGCGGCCGCGCATCCGGTCGGGCATCTGGAAGGCGTGGACGGTCATGCGGGTCGTAATGGAGCAGTACGCCGAGCACCAGCGGGTCGTCGCGCGCCAGCCTGTCGAGCTTCTCTTCGCAGTTCGCTCAAGGTGAGCAGCACCTCGCCTACCCGTGGGCGTAGCCGAGGGTACCCCGCTGACGTAGACGGCTTGGAACCCGGCCTGCTCGGCGATGCGGGCCGTCAGCGCGTGGAAGGCCAATGGCGCGAACGCCGTCTCGCCGGTGGCGATGGCTTTGCACGGCTTCGTTCGGACTGGCATGCCGACATCGCATGGCATCTGCGGAGCAGACGCGATTCGCCTTCTGCCAAGCGCCGTCCTCGCCGCTTGGCTGCGTTCGACTCGTCAACAGGTGGCATGAAACGTGGAATCGAAACGCCGATGTTCCGTTGCGAAGGCCGTCGGCACTCTGCTAATCTGTACGTTCTGTACGGATTGGAGAAACTCGCCATGCGGGACAAGGTTCAAGTCGCTGGCGTCGAGGACACTAGGCGCAGACTGCCCGGAATCCTTGATGCTGCGCACCGCGACGGCATCGTGACCATTGTGACCAAACGCGGCGTACCCTACGCTGCCGTGACGCCGGTATCGCAAGCGCTGCGCGACACGCCGAAGTTCTCGGCATTGGGCGGATCGGGGAAGGGACGCTACGGCGGGGCTGGCGAGTTCGTGGGGAGGCTGCGCGACGAATGGCCTTGATGGACATCGGCGAACTACCGCCGAGCGGGCGGTTGACGGTCGACAGCACACCCATCATCTACTTCCTTGAAGGTCACTCCGAGTTGGGATCGCGCTACGCGCCGCTGTTCGAACGTGCGGACGCCGGCGACTACGAACTGGTAATCGCAACGGTAACCCTCGCCGAAGTGCTCACCGGCCCTTTACGGACGGGTGACGAGCCCTTGGCGCAACGCTATCGAAATGTATTGACGGCACCGCCGTGGCGGCTAGTGGACTTGACGGCGATGATCGCCCATCGGACGGCACGCATACGCGGCCTTTCGAGGTTGCGCCTGCCCGACGCTGTGCAGATGGCGACCGCTTTGGAGACATCGAGCATGGCGCTGGTGACCCGTGATCGCGACTTCTCATCCCTGGGTACGCTGCTGGAGCGTGTGCAGGTATACGGCTGAGGCGTACCGCCCGCCCCCATCAGAACCCCACCGGCGAACGCGCCCGCGATCGCCGGCGGACCGCCGAACGGATCGCGCGGGATATCTGCACGAAGTGCGGCAGGGAGCCTGCGGCGCCGGCCCGCCGCCGACCGGGCGGCCGCAGCCCGTTTCCCACCCCGACCTGGAGCTGACGATGGCTTACCGCGACCCAGCCCAGGGCCGCGCGCGGTTCAGGAAGCGCACCGCTGAACGCATGGCGCAAGGATTGCGCCCACGATGCAGAGATCGTCCTCCCGCGTCCGGGATCAGCTTGTGCGCCCCGTGCGGCGAGAAGCGACGGGCTTCGGACCGTGCCCGCGATGCCCGGCGGCGAGCCGCGGGAAGGAAATGCCGCTGAACCCGCATCCCCGCGTCGCTCGCGAGTTCAGGTATGCTCCGCTCCTCGGTTCGAGGGGCGTCATACCAATGGCGAAGGATTTTTCGGCGGACAGACTGCGACGCGTCGCCAACCACATCGACCGCTACGTGGAGGAAGGCAAGTATCCCGGTGCGCTCTGCTTGGTTTCGCGCGGGGGCGAGGAAGCGTTCTTCCACCAAGTCGGGTTGCGCGATGTCGAACGGAGCCGGCCGATGCAGCGGGATTCCGTGCTGCGCCTCTACTCCATGACCAAACCCGTTGCCAGCGTGGCGCTGATGATGCTCTATGAGGAAGGGCGCTTCCAGCTCGACGACCCGGTGAGCAAGTACGTCGAATCCTGGGAGGGCCAAGAGGTCTTCGACCGCGGCGACGCGGACCGGTACGTCGCCACCAAGCCCGCAGCGCCCATGACCATCAAGCACCTGTTGACGCATACCTCCGGGCTTACCTACGGCTTCATGAACGAGCATCCCGTAGACGCCCTGTACCGGCGAGCCAGAGTGACCGGCACCGGAACGCTGAACGACATGGTGGCCAAGCTGGCCGGCATCCCGCTGAAGTTCTCGCCGGGCACGCAGTGGAACTATGGCGTTTCCACCGATGTATGCGGCTACTTGGTGGAGCAGTTCTCGGGTCAGGCGCTCGACGAGTTCGTGGCCGAGCGCGTCTTCGGGCCGCTCGGCATGAGGGATTCGGGCTTCCAGGTCCGTGCCGACGCCGCGGACCGCTTCGCGGCCTGCTACGAGCATGTCGCGCCGGCCACGTACCGTCTGCAGGACGACCCGGCAGAATCCCGCTACCACGCCCGCCCGATATTCTTCTCCGGCGGCGGCGGCATGGTGGGCACCATCGACGACTACCATCGCTTCGCGCTCATGCTGCTAGGCAAGGGCGAACTCGACGGCGAGCGCCTGCTCGGCCGCAAGACCGTCGAGTACATGACCGCCAACCACCTGCCCGGCAACTGCGATCTCGCCGCCATGGGCCAGCCGGTATTCAGCGAAACCTCCTACCAAGGCGTCGGCTTCGGCCTCGGCTTCTCGGTGGTGGTGGACCCGGCTGCGGCCAATGTGCTGGACTCGCCCGGCGAATACGCCTGGGGCGGTGCCGCGAGCACCTATTTCTGGATCGATCCCGTGGAGGAGGTGATCGTCGTATTCATGACTCAACTGCTGCCCTCGTCCACCTACCCCATCCGGCGCGAACTCAAAACGCTGGTCTACCAGGCGCTGGCGTGATGGTCGGCCGCGTCAACAGCGCCATCGCCAAGCTCGCCGCCGGCCAGCCGGTGTTCTACACCGGCGGCCATGCCGGCGCCGAACTCTCCTTCGACGCCGGCGTGCGCATGGCCGACACCTGGGCGGACTACGTCAACATCGGCATGGAACACGGCCCGCTGGATATCGCCGGGCTGGACCGGTTCATGCGCGGCTTGGCGTCGGTGCGGACGCCGACGCCGGCGGTGCTGGCGGCATTGCCGGTGGAAGGCGGCAGCGCGGAGCGGGTGCGCGCCAACGCCTGGCAGGTGCGCCAACTGCTCGCGGCAGGCGTACACGGCTTCCTGCTCTGCCATGCGGAGAACGCCGACGCCGTGGCGGCGTTCGTGGAAGCCGCGCGCTATACCTTCCGCGGCGGCACGCGGGGCTCGGGCGGACAAGGCGCCGCGGCGCGCATCTGGGGCGTGACGCCGGCAGAGTATCTGGAAATCGCGGATCCTTGGCCGCTGCATCCGGACGGCGAACTGCTGCTGGGGCTGAAGATCGAGAATCGCCGCGCCTTGGAAAACGCCTTCGAGACCACCAAGGTGCCCGGCATCGCCTTCGCCGAGTGGGGGCCGGCGGACATGTCCATGTCATTCGGCTTTCGCGGCGTTCCCAGCGACTTCGCCCGGCCCGAACTGCAAGCCGCCCGCCAGCGCGTGTTCCACGCCTGCAAGGCGGCCGGGATCGCCTTTCTGGACGGCTGCACGGAAGAAAACCTCTCCGAGAAGGTGGCCGACGGGGTGCGCATCAGCCCCGGCACGCCGGCGCTCAAGGCATTGGCGCAGTCTCTCGCCAAGCCCTGAAGCCGACGACGTGCGCGAACTCGACAATCCCGCCTGGCACGCTCTCGTCGGCGAGCAGCGCGAGTTCGGCCTAGTGGGCGAACGCGCGGCGCGCTACCGGGCGGACGTATCGCCCATCGCCGCGGTAGCTGACCAGAGCCAGGACGCCTTGGCGGAGCTGGCGGGGTTCGTCGCTGCCGGCGAGATCGTCGCCGTCATCGCGCCGGGCCAGCCGCCGGAGGACTTGTGGCGCTTGGCGACCGTGGTGCCGCTGTCCCAATGGGTGTGCCCCGAGCCACCGTCTCCCGCATCGGATTCGGTGGCCTGGACGGAACTGACGGACGGCCACTGCGCGCAGATGATCCGACTGGCGAAGGCAACGGACCCCGGCCCGTTCGAGCGCCGGACGCATCGCCTGGGCGCCTACGTCGGCATCCTGGAGCGGGACCGGCTGGTGGCGATGGCCGGCGAGCGCATCTGCATCGCCGCCCGCGGCGGCGCGCCGGGCTGCCGCGAGGTGAGCGCCGTCTGCACGGACCCCGGCTACGCCGGGCGCGGCTATGCCCAGGCCCTGGTGCGTGAAATCGTCCGTCGCCAGCAGGGTGCCGACTGCCTGCCGTTCCTGCACGTGCGCACCGGCAGCCCGGCGGAGGCGCAGGCGAAGCGCGTCTACCGCAAACTTGGCTTCGTGCAGCGCAAGGAGTTGGGCATGACGATTCTGGTGCGGCGATGAGCAGCTCCGCCGCTGTCGAACCCAGCGCGGCGTCGCCCCGCGACGAGCATCGGGGCGATCCGCCCACACGCGGCAGGTCGCCCTGGCCGATCCTGTTCCGCATCGCCACTTGGCTGCTGACCGCAGGCTGCTTCTATCTCATCTATACCCGCATGGAGGCGGCTGCGGCGCGAGATTCGCAGACCGTGGCGGAATACCTGGTGGCGTTCTTCGCCGGTGCCGACTGGGCGTTCTGGCTGGCGCTGATGATCCCCTATTCGGTGTTCTTCTTCCTGGTGGATGCCCACGCCACTTGGCGCGTAGTGCGCTGGTTCAACGCGCCGGAACTGAAGCTCGGCGGCGTGCTGCCCATCCGCGCCAGCGCCTACATCCTGTCCCTGGTCAACGAGCAGGTAGGCAAGGGGGCCATGTCGCTGTATCTGCTGCGCCGCTACCAGGTGCCGGGCTGGCAGGCGCTGTCCAGCATGATCCTGCTGGGGCTGATGGAGGTCTATCAGCTGCTGGCGTTCTCCGCCATCGGCGTCGCTGCCAACTTCGATCTGGTGCAAGAGGCATCGACGCTGCTTCCGCTGGACGTGATCCTGCCCTCGGCGATGGTGTTGGCGGCGATCTACCTGCCTCTGCACATCGCCTACTTCCGCTACGACGCCGACGGCCGACGCGGCCGCGGCGGGCTGCGCGAAAAACCGCTGCTGGCCGCCTTTCGCCAAGCGCGACCGATCCACTACCTGCTGATCGTGCTGTTCAAGGCGCCGAACCTGATCGGCGCCGTGTTCGTCTACGCCTTCGCCCTGGAACTCTTCCAGGTGGACGTGAGCGTAGGCCAGATGCTGGCCTTCCTGCCGGTGATCTTCCTGGCCGCGGCGCTGCCGCTGCCCTTCCACGCCGGCGCCTTGCTGCTGTGGACCGTGCTGTTCCCGGGCTATCCGGAAGTAGCCGCTTTCAGCTTCGTCATGCACACCTTCTTCGTGCTGTTCAACGCGGCGATCGGCGTGCTGTTCCTGCCTCGGGCCAACAAGGAGCTGTTCGGGCGATGAAGACTCTCGAAATACCCGCCATGCGCACCGCCGACCTGCCGGAGCGGGACAAGAGCTTTTGGAGGATGACCGGGCCGGGCGCGGTCATGATCGGCATGGCCATCGGCTCGGGAGAGCTCATCCTATGGCCGTGGATCACCGCCAAGTTCGGCCCCGACATGATGTGGGCAGCGGCCCTCGGCGTATTCCTGCAACTATGGATCAACATCGAAATCGGACGCTGGGCGGTGGCTACCGGCGAGAGCCCGTTTACCGGTTTCTCGCGGCTTTCGAAGCTGTGGGTTTTCTTTTTTCTGACGCTGATGTTCGTCGGCGCATTCCTTCCCGGCTGGGGCCGAGCGACGGGCACTTCCTTGAAGATACTGTTTTTCGGAACCGACGGGCCTGGAGCGGACTGGTTCTGGACCGCCGTGGTGTTCGCGATTGCATTGGCCATCGTCTTCGGACCCAAGCGCATCTACGCCTCGGTGGAACGCTCCATCATCGTCATGGTGCTCGTGATCGTCGTCGGCCTGCTGGTGGTGGCGTTCAGCATCGGCACGTTGGCGCACGTTGGCGACATGGTCGGGGGCCTGCTGAACTTCGGCCACATCAGCCTGGACGAAGAGTTCACTTTCCATCGCTTCTTCGGCGCCTTCGTATTCGCTGGCGCGGGAGGCTTGGGCAACCTGTTCTACGCCTACTATCTGCGCGACAAGGGCATCGGCATGGGGGCGCGCATTCCGGCCTTGATGAACCCGCTGCGGGAGGCGCAGCGCGGCGACAGCGAAGCCGGCTACGTGTTCCCGGTGAATGCCGAGAACATCCGGCGATTTCGCGACTGGTTCCGCTTCGTGGTACTGGACAGCACGGCGTTCTTCTGGCTCGCCAACACGTTCACCATGTTCCTGTTCATGTTCGGCGCCCTGGTGGTCCTGCATCCGCAGGGCATCGTGCCCCAGGAGAGCCAGCTGGTGTGGGACCTCGCCATCGTGCTCGAAGGCACCATGGGCACTGGCGGCCGGCATCTCTTTCTTATCATCGGCATCGCGGCACTGTTCAGCAGCGTACTGGCTGGCCTTGACGGCGGCGTACGGCTGTGGGTCGATCTGCTGCACACCAACTTCGCCGTCGCGCATCGCTTCGCCGCCAACAAGCTGTACTTCGGCTTGGCGCTCGGCCTGTCCGCCATCGGCGTTGCCGCCACTTGGTTCTTCGAGACCTTCGACGTCAGCGCTCTCGACTTCTTCTTCGTCAGCGCCACCTTGAGCGGCTTCGCCATGGCGGCCTACGTGCCGGCCGTGCTGTACATGAACCTGCGCCATCTGCCCGCGCCGGTGCGCCCGAAACCCGTCAACATCGTGATGGTCGCCATCGGCTCGGCGACCTACATCAGCTTCGCCGTCTACACGGTGGGGGCGAAGATCGTCGAATGGCTGGGGTGAACCGACCGCGCTTCTCAAGGCCGACTGATCGCCACGGGCTGGAACTCGCACACTCCAGAGGGCTCATGCGCCAAGTGCGCGACCTTGATGATTCGACTCTGGGCAGTGTTCACGCCGGGCTGGACATGCTCGTGCGCCAAGCGGCACCGTCGGTCAGCGGCCAGGGCAGGTCTTTCGTTGCGCATACCGTAAGCACCAAGCCGTCGCGGCGAATGCGGTAGGGCGTCTCCACCGCGGGGCTGACGACATAGTTGCCGCCGTCCGGGTACAGGGCGCGGAAGGCGCCGATGGCCGATGCATCCAGCTTGTCGGGATTGATCTTGCACTCTATCGCGTCCAGATGTTCCTGTCAGCGACGGACGACGAAGTCCACCTCGCGGCGGGACTTGTCCTGCCAATAGAAGATGTTCTCGTCGGCGCCGCGAAAGCGCAGGGCGTCCAGCACCAAGTGTTCCCACAACAGGCCGCGGTCGTCGTCCCGGATGCTGTCCCGGCCCCTCTCGAAGGTGACGAACCCGGTATCGAAGGCGTAGCACTCGGGGCGGGCGGTGATCTCGTGCTTGCCGCCGCGGTGGAGGTGGAAAGGCGGCAGCAAATGTACGGCATGGGCAATCTGCAGGGCTTCAAGGTGCGCCTTTGCCGTCGGACGGCTCAACCCGCTCAGACTCGCCAGCCGGCCGTAGTCGAGCTGCCGGCCGCTCGCGCAGCAGCAGCCTGAAGAGCGCCAGAAAGCCTTGGCGGTTGCAGATGCTGAACAATTCCAGAATGTCCCGCGCGTAGCAGCTGTCGATCCACTCGCCGAAGAAGGCGGAGTCCTTGCGTTCCGCCAGCAGCGGCTCCGGCAGCCCGCCATGCAGCAGGCGGCGGTCCAGGTCCGGCACGCCGAACGGGCCGGCGCACTCCTCCCACAGCACTGGGCACAGATGCACGGCCAGCTTGCGCCCGGCCAGGGAGTCCCGGAACTTGCGCGTGGCGGCCAAGGTGGACGAGCCAGTGGCCAGGATCTTGAGGTGGGGATACTCGTCGGCGGCGATCTTCAGCAGCCGGCTGGGATCGTCGAGGCGATGCACCTCGTCGAAGATCAGCGCCGTTCGCGCCTGCTGCCCTGCCAGGAACAGCTCCGGGTCTTCGCGCGGAAGGCAGGTCGCAGTTCATGTACACGGCATCCGGCAGCATGCGGGCCAGGGTCGTCTTGCCCGCCCGACGCACCCCGGAAAGCCAGACCACAGGGCGGCGAGCGCTCGCCTGTTGGAGCCGTTCCAGCCAGAGACTGCGACTTATCATATCTGTATTTTACAAATAGACGGCTATTTGAAAAGTACAGTATCAGTTTCTCAGGGTTTGTTGTGTCGCCGGACTTGTACGCGACCGTCTGTTGGCGGCAGATCGACCAACGCGAGCGGCCGACTTCAGGGCCGGCTGATCTCCACGGACTGGAACTCGCGCGCCGCAGCGGGGCTCAGCCCGCCGCGAACCAGCGGCTCCCAGCTGTGGATGGGCATGTCCGCGAGCAACGCCGCCAAGCGCGCCCCGATGTCGGAGGCTGGCGCGGTGCCGGAGTGGGCTAGGCGGTTCAACGCATCCAAGGCCAAGCCGACGCAGAATACATTCTCGTCGTTGCGGACCACTTCGACCAAGGCGTCGACCGCGAAGGGCAGCGCGGCACCCAGCGCCTTGGCGCCGTGGGAGCAGAGGACGACTGCGGACCACAGCGCGTTCTCGCGCACCGCCGAACGCACGCGCTTGAAGCGATCGACGCCGTAGTCGATGCCGATGCCCTCGCACACGTCGCATTCGTCCGTCGGGCGTACGAACTTGATGTTTCGACCCTGGGCGATGTTCATGCCGAGCCGGTTCCGCTCGCGCGCCAAGCTGCCGACGAGCGCCTCCAGACAGGCCGGAACCAGCGCTCCGCCCCTGCCTCGGGCGATGGCGCGACGGCCCAGGCAGCCCAGCGCCCCGGCCGCCACGGAGCGGACGTAGACGGATGCATCCTCCGCCAGCCGAGTGGCGACGGCTTCGAGAACCTCGGCAGTCAGCGGCGCGGCATCGCCCAGGCCCGCCACGCCCGCCTTGCGCACCCACTTCACCGGAGAGGAAACCGCTTTGAGAAACGTATCGGCGGCATCCGGCCCCAAGGCCACCAATCCGTACGTCGCAGCGCGCCGCACAGTTTCGCGTTCGTCGTACAGCGCCGCGCCGAGAATATCGAGCGCCGTCGAAACATCCCCGCAAGACGCAAGTCGGTAAGCGGCACCAAGGCGTTTGGATTCCGCGGCGTCGTGCCTTGCATGCAGTTGGCGAGCAAGGCGCTCGATTTCCCGGCGGCATTCCCGAGCCGGAGGGGGGCGGCCCGTGTGCATCCAGTGGCAGTGATGGCGCCACAGCACGATGGCGTCGTCGGGCGCTACGCGCAAATCCTGCCCGGTGAGCGGATCCGTGCCCTGGCGCCAGTCCGCCTCTTCCGGCGCTTCGCCGTCCGGATCCGTGGTGCGGTAGAGCCAGAATCGCCACATGAAGCGTGGCCGCTCCTTCCAGGTGCGCCAGTCGTCGCGCCGGTGGTTGCCGCGATGAAACAGGTTGTGGGAGTAGAGCACCACGCTGCCAGCCCGCAGCGGCGCGACCTCGAACGGCTGCATGAGCGGCCAGCCGGTGTTCAGCACGGCATCGCGCATGCGCACGTCGTGGGCGGTGCGCTTGGCGACGATGTCGTCCTCCGCGTAGGGGGACTTGGGGCCGCTGGCCGGTACTCGCTCCATGCCGTCGATCTGATAGGCGAAGTCCAGATGGTCGGCGCCGGCGAAGTTGTCGTGGTTCTCCTCGTGGTTGAGCGTCCAGTACTGGGAGTAGGGCACTACCGCGGTGGGCCCCATGTCCGGGCGCACTTCCTGAGGATAGTAGAGCATCTCCACCTGCACCGCATGGTGATGCCGGTGCCGACGCAGGTTGTACGGGCCGTTGTCGTCCTTGTGCCAGTGCTGATCCCGAGAGCCGCTGGCGAAGGGGGTGTTGTGGGTGAACGGCACGACGGCCCAGTTCTCGCCCAGAAGGCGACAGCAGGCCGCCACCACGCCGGGCGAGTTGATGACGTCGAGGACTTCCGGGATCAGCGAAGCGGTGATGTAGCGTTGGCTGGCGAACGCCTCCTTCTCCTTCTGGTAGATGATGTCGTGGATGGCTAGCGGAATGCCCAAGTCCTCTGGCGCCAGCAGCACCAGCCCGCGGCTGGCGAAATCTCGCACGAGGAGATCGGACGTCGCATATGCCAACGCGCCGTTTGCCGCCGGTATGCTCTCGACCGCGGCATGTTCGGACTCAGGCACAGGGTGCTGCTCGACAGTTTGCGAACAGGCCGGGACGTATGAGCAGCCCGCCTAGCTGAGCTTCACGGCCGTGCCGTTGGCCGAGACCATGAGCATGCTGCCGCCCTGCCCGACTACCTCGTAGTCCAGATCGATGCCGACCACAGCGGTGCCTCCCAGCCGCTCGGCCGCCTCGGACAGTTCTTCCAAGGCGATATCGCGCGCCTTCTGCAGCTCTTTCTCGTACGCCGCGGAACGCCCGCCCACGATATCCCGAATGCCGGCGAAGAAGTCGCGGAAGATGTTGGCCCCCACGATGGCTTCGCCGGTGACGATGCCGAGATATTCGCGAATGGTGTTGCCTTCAATGATCGGCGTAGTGGTCAGAATCATGGGACTGCCCTCCTTATAGGCGGTTCGTCGCTCGCTACCTAGAATGAACTGCCTTGGCGGGGAGATGCAACCCGCTGACCATACCGCAACCTGCCGCTCAAGCGTCGGGTCGCCCAGCACCGTCGAGAACGCCAACGAGCAGATCGCGCCAAGCCGCTCTGCCGGATGGGCGGGCGTACTCGTCCAGCTGCCGGCCGACTTCGGCGATGAAATCGCGGCGTCCATCCTCGCCCGCCAGTGCCATCGTCACGGAGACGATTTCCGCTATCGAAAAACGGTAGAGGTTGATGCCCCGAGCCCACATCAACCGAATTCGCCGCTCTATCTCGTCGCCCTCGGATGGATTCGCACCGGGAGTGCCGATGAGGGCCTCGGTTGCCCCGCTGCGGACGAGCTTGCCCTCGAACGCCAGCACATCCGCGAGGGCGATCTGCCGCTCCTTGACTTCGACGACACAGGCGAGTCGCCCTCCATCCCGGCATTCCAGATCGCCGGCCATTCCAGTGGCCCGATCCGCGGCCGTGGACGCGCGCCGCACCACGCTGTCCCAAAGTCCAAAACAACGCCCTGCCACCTCGCATAGAGCCGCCGCCAAGGAAATCGCATGCTCTCCTTCACGAGAACTCGAGAGAAGCTGCCGCACTAGAAAGAGGGTCTGCTCCAGGCTAACGCGGGGCAGCACAGGATAGTCGAACCGCTGGCTCTTAAGCTTGTCGTGTATTCCGTGCAGCACCGCACGGAATACAGCGGCAGTGTAGTCTGGATCGTCTCGTTCTTGGACATCACTCAGCACATCGTGCAGAGCTTGCCAAAGCAGCAGCGTGTTCGGGCGAACGTTAGGGGGAGAAGGCAGTACGCGAGGTTGACGCAACGGGTTGCTGACGTAGGGATCCGAACTGTTGCCGAGAATGTTTTCATTGTCTCTGCTCCACGGAACGACCATGTTGGCGGCAAAGCTTCTGGGGTCCCACTGCGCGTCGGAACTGTCTCCTTCCTGCAAGGCTCCCCGTTGCAGGCACAGCGCATCAAGCCTGGGTTCGGCGAGCTTGCCGAGTAGCTGCGTAGGCAGACTGTACGAGAAAGCCACTGCTTCGGACGATACCAAGGCGACAATCTTGGATCGGACGTGTTCATCGATTTCCCCCGCTGGAGCCGCGCTGGCCGCATCCACGACCTCGCTCCAGAGTCCGGCCAACAGCTCTGTCGCACGCTCTCGGTCAGGTATCGTCGGCATGGCCGTTGTCGCTCGCCGGCTCGAAATTCATCCACAGCGTCTCTCCCCGCAGGCCTTTCGACGAATTGCACAGCTTCTCGGGAGCGTCCACCCGATGCCAGTCGGCAAACAGCTCGTCGTAGAGGACGCAGCGGTACCCGGACAGCACCGCCCGACCCTGGATCCGATGCAGCAGATCGGCAAGCTCCCGGTGGTCGGCGTCGGTCATCTCGTGGCGGTAGGCGGCGGAATCGCCGCGGCTGCCATGAACGTAGGGCGGGTCGAGATAGAACAGGGTGCGGGGCGTGTCGTATCGTTCGACGACTTCCAGCGCCGGAGCATTCTCGATCTGCACTCGCTGCAGGCGCTGGGCGATCTCCGGCAGACCTTCGACCGCGCCCAGCCAGCGCGACACGGCGCCGGCCATGCCGGCCCGGGAGGTCAGTACGCAATGCGCCCAACGTCCTTCGCTGCTGGTTTGGGCCAAGCCCGTGCGGGTTTGCCGGGCGCGAACGTAGAACCGCCGCGCCCGTTCCAGCGCCGGCAGGTCGGGTTCGCCTTGGCAGGCTATGGCGAGTTCTTCGCGGGAGAACGGCGTCAGGCCGATCTCGCGGATGAGCGCTTCAGGCTGTCGGCGCAGCACGGTGAAGAAGTTGACCAGTTCGGAATCCAGATCGTTGTAGGTTTCCGCGGGGGCGGGCGGGCGATTGACGAGCACCGCCGCCGAGCCGCCGTAGACATCGCAGAAGTGATCCGCGTCCTCGGGGAGGTGGGGCAGGATGAAGTCCAGGTGTACATACTTGCCGCCGTACCACCCGAACGCGATCATCTTGCGCCGGCGTCGCGCAGCGTTGCCCACTAGGCGGCGAGCCGGTCGCTGGCTGCCGGTTGGTACGCTCTTCGAGCCGCGCCGCCCGCCCGCGGCAAGAGTCGCTTTGGCCATCGTGGTGTCTTCCGCTCCGATGCGGTCGAACTATGCTGTAGGAACGTACAGCAATCAAGTCCGCATGCGGACTCGGCACATCCGAGACTGTCCAGGCAGCCTGACGCACTCCATGCGGGCCATGCGAGGTGGCCATCCGCAACCGGCGCTGGGGCCGTTCATCGGGGCTGCGCCAAACATCGGCGGGACCACCCGTGTGCGGGCATCCGCTCTACCCACGGAATCCACCTCGCTGGTCGCTGTCGGTCCCTGTCGTCGACCCGAAACCCGCGAATCGCCCAAACCGGGAACTACGGACGCCTTCTAGCCGCGTCGGCCAAGCGGGGATCAAAGAGGCGTTCGGCCCTCGCAGTTCCTCTGCTCAAGAGGAGTTCCGTGCCAAGAAGGCGAACGGCGGGCATCCCCTCACGCCAGATCCTTGAACGACATTCCGCTGTTTTCGGAAATGGCCTCGGTATCCCAGAGATTGGCAAAGCCGACAGACCGAGGACAGTGGTAATAGGCCTCGTCCACGGTCAGCCGTATTCCCTGGATCATGCCGGCGTTGTCGTCTGGATTGTTCACCTCCGGGGAAACGCCTTGGGCAGCCACCTCCTCCTGCGCCATCACCGCCACCGAACCGTTCACCCGCACCGTGACGCCGAAGCCGGGGATGAAGAAGATCAGGCCCGCCTTGGGATTCGTCTCGAAGTTCTGGTAGCTCTGAAACAGCCGGTTGCCGCCGATGTCCGGAATCAGCAGCGTCTTGTCGTCGAGCACCTTGACAAAGCCCGGCTTGCCGCCTTTGGGAGAGGCGTCGCAATCGCCGGTCGCGTTCGCGCTCGCCATGACGGCGAACGGCGAATGCCGGATGAACGCCTTGACATAGGGTTCGAGATGGTCGCGGACTTTCTTCGCGGCCAGGGGATGCGGTCTGCCCAGGGTTGTTCGAAGGGCGTCGATTCTGCTCATTGTCTGCTCCTATGCGATGATTCCTGTCAGGGTTACGGGTCGGCCCGCTTGGCCGTCTTCATGCCTTCGTCCGTCGTTCCGATCTTCCAATAGCAGCTGACGTACATGGCGTCCTTCGGCACCTGCCGCTCGTGTCGGAAGTACTGCCGAAGGGCGCGGGACGCGCTGAACTCTCCGGCCACCCACACGGAGACATCGCCATGACCGTGTCTTCAAGCACGGTATTCGGCGATTCGGGTTCGGGGTTGACAACCCTGTGGACTGTCATCGCGGGCGGCAGCGCGATCCTGGGGATGTTTTCCCGGGACATCGCTTCCATGACGACATGCCCGGCGGCATCGTCCGGCAGATGTGCCAGATTCACGCGGATGGCTGGCAGAGCACTCATGTCGCCGGCGAGCACGAACCAGTCGGCTGCGGAGTCGATTTTCCGGCACGCGCCGGGCCTGCGATGTCGATGCGAGCGCCGGGCTGCACCTGCGCGGCCCAATCCGCGGCCGGACCGGCATTGACGTGGGCCACCATGTCGATGGTGAGTTGCCGCTCCGGCGAGAACTCGCGAACCGCATAGGAGCGTACGATCGGCCTTTCGCCGCTGCCGGGGAAGATCAGCTTGACGTATCCCCCCCTCGAAACCGCCCGGGAAGTCCGCAAGGGCCTTGCCGCCCAACCGCAGCCGGCACATATTGGGAGAAAAGGTGGTTTTGGCAACCACTCCGACCGTTCGCGGAGATCTCATTGCGCTGACCTCTTCGACAGAATGGCAAATGATAATCATTCACATTGTCATTGCAAGCCTGGGCACCGATTCAAACGGCAAGGCCGCCCGAGCCTGCGCCAGCGCTACGGCCCCAGCCTGCGCGCGCCGCGGAGTTGGTCTCGCATGCATCTGATTGTCCGCAGTCCGTGGCTACGGCCGATCGGGCCGAATCAGCGCCGCCTGCGACTCCAAGGCAGCCAGCGCTCGGGCCTCGGTTTGCGGCAGCAGAGCGATCAGGCGTTGGACGCCCAATTCGGCGTATCGCGCCACCGTCTCGGCGTCCAGGCGCATGGACGGCGTGACGCTGATTTCCAGATGGCCGCCACCGAAGTCGCGCAGACGCGCCAGCACTTCTGCCGTTTGGTCGATATTCAGGGCGAAGCCGTACCAGCCTTGGGCGTAGGCCGCAGCGCGCTTCAGGGCGGCGTCGCTGGCACCGCCAACGACGATGGGCGGGCCGCCCTCCTGCACCGGGCGCGGCATGGCCTGGATGTGGTCGAAGCGATGAAAGCGGCCGGCGAAGGATGGCTTGTCGTCGTTCCACAAGGTGCGCATGACGGCTACGCATTCGTCGGTGCGGGCACCGCGTTCATGGAATGGAATGCCCAGGGCGGCGAACTCCTGGTGCAGATAGCCGGCGCCGATGCCGAGCAGCAGACGACCGCCGCAGACCACGTCCAGACTGGCCATTTCCTTGGCCAGCACCAGCGGATTGCGTTGCGCGATCAGCGTGATGCCGGTACCCAGCCTCACGCGCTCGGTGACGCCAGCCAGATAGGCCAGCGACACCGACGGGTGCAGCATGGCGAAATCCGGCGCTGCCGGCGACGGCGGCTGGCGAGGGTCCGGCAACACCACATGCTCGCCGGTCCACAGCGAGTCGAAGCCCAGCGCCTCGGCGCACTGGGCGATTCGCTTGGCGACGCCAGGATCCGTGCAGACGCCCGAACCGATGCCGAACAAACCGAGTTTCATCTTCTTAGCTCCTTACTTAGCGACTTAGCGGACTTGCTGGTTGCGATATCCGTCTTCATCAGTGCCCGCAGGCGGTCGAGCATGGACGCCAAGGTCGATACCACCACGGCCACTGCGGCCCAGTAGATGGCAGCGTCCGGCAGCCAGTCCATGTTCAGCGCGTTGCGCACGATCACCGTGCCGGCGACAACGAAATAGGCAATGCCGTTGATGCGCCCGAGGCGGCTGGTCCGCAAAGGCTGGCCGGCCAACGCCTTCGAATCGAGCAGATACTGCAGGAACGCCGACGCGATGAGAAAGGGCAGGATGCCGGGGACGAGGTCGGTGCCGACCTGCGCTTCGTCATAGGCGATGGCCCACAGCACCACGGTGACGTAGACAGCGTCCGCGGCGTGGTCCAAGACGCCGCCCAGGGCGGAAACCGTACCTCGGCGACGGGCGACGAAACCGTCCAGGAAGTCGCTGACCACCGCGCCAGCGAACAGCCAAGCGGCCAGCGGCCAGTGCCCGGCGAAGACCGCGAGCAGAGTAGCTGGCGCGGCGATCAGCCGCGCCAGCGAAATGGCGTTGGCCAATGTCAACCAGGGGCTGCGCCCTACGGGAGGGACACTCCCTCGCGCCGCGCAAGGGATCATCGCGCTCCCAGCCGGTAGACCCAGGCATTGCGGACGAAGCTGTCCTCGGGATCCACGTCGTACTTGCTGACGTAGGCTTCGACGACCTCGGCCAACTCGATACCGTCGTCGACACGCCTTGCCGCCAGGGGGTAGACATGCTCGTCGATGCGCAGGCGAACATGGGGATCGGCCTCGATGGCTTGCGTCCACCAGGAGTCGGCGCCATCCGAGGCGGCGACGTAGAAGTTCGACCCCAGGCCGACGCCCCAGACGTTGACGGAATAAGGGTCCGCCGGCCGGGTTTCGAGTTGGACGGTATTCACGCCTTGGGCGAAATCCCAATCCGTCGGCAGGGGACGTTCGATGCCGGACAATGCCCCGCCGGCAAGAACGAACATCGGTTCGCAAGCGGCGAGGACAACCAGCGCCAGCGGCCCGGCGAGCCGCAGCGGCGAACGAACGAACAGCCGCTTCGGCGAACCGAGGCCGCCTTCGTCGCCGTTGGATGGCGTTGTGCTGCTGATGGCGATGGCGCAACGCTTCATGCAAGCCTCCTCGCTTGGGCTTGGTGCGCAGAAACCCTGGTTCCGCTGGCCGCCCAGTATGCCGCAACATCATGGCGGTGTGCCGACGATCGCTTCGGCCCTGGATCGATGAAGGATTCCAGCCGGCAAACGGCAGCGAAGCGCGTTACGCTGCGGACGACCGACGCCAAGCGCGCTACGATTCCCCAGGCACGAGCATGCCGCATCGTCTATGGACAGGGAGCCTTGCCATGAGAACCGACGAACTCGAACAGCCGCCCTACGACACTTCCATGATGGGCGTCGTCAAGGGCGCGCTCGACCATTACCGCATCGCCTGTACGCCGGGGCGGGCGTTCTTCCTCTCCGGCCACGCCTTCGTCATCAACGTCCACGAGGAACTGTGCCCCAGCGGCCCGTACTGCTGGCGCTGCGAGGGCTTGTTCGATCTGCTGCGCAATCTCGGCCTGGACATGGAACCGCTGGGAATGCTCATGCCCAGCGCCGACGCGGCAGCGAAAGCGGAACTGGAGGCCAAGGTGCGCGCGGCGCTCGACGACGGCGCGGTCTGCTCGCTGCTGAACCTGGACAACCAGCTCGTGCTAGGCTACGACGATGTCGGCTTCGTCATGGCGCAGCCCTGGGGCGAGGCCATCGACAGCACTCCGGCGCGGCTGAGCTTCGGCACTTGGAGCGAATGCCAAGCCGGGCCGCCGGTAACGTTCTTTCGCCATAGACCGTGCGAGCGGCCCGCTGCGGATCCTATCGCCGCCGCCCTGGACTTCGCCCTGGACGTCTGGCACCAGCCGCAGCGCTTCGCCGAGGAACGCTACGGGGTCGGCGCCGGAGCGTATGCCAACTGGATCGCCGCCCTCGACGGCGGCCACGGCGGTGAACACGGCAACTGGTGGAACGGCGTGGTCTGGGCCGAATGCCGCCAACGCGCTGGCGACTATTTTCAGGACCTTGCCGCCGCCGAGATCCCCGTCGCCATCGACCGGCAGCAAGCGCGGCAACTGGCCATCGCCTATCGGGACCTCGCCAAGCTGCTCTACCGCGTCTCCGACAAGACCGCATCGGATGCCGACAAGCGCGGCTTCGTCGAAGCAGCCCGAGAGATCGAGGCGAACTGCATCGAGCGCATCGCCGAACTTAGAGACGGCATCGGAACGCCTCGGTGAGCCGGATACTCGTCACCGGCGCCAACGGCCACCTCGGGTGCCGACTGCTGCAAACCGTTGATGGAGATAGCGGCCCGCGCATCCGCGCCCTGGTGCGTTCGTCCCCTGCTGCGAAGACTCTCGAGGGACATGATGACGTCCGCATCGTCGACTATGCGGATGTCGAGGATCTCGCCGAAGCGTGCGCGGACTGCCAAGCGGCGGTCCACCTAGTCGGGATCGTCAAGGAGAACGCCCGCGCCAGCTACCGAGTTGCCCACGAGGACGCCACCGCGGCACTGGTCGAAGCCGCAGCGCGAAGCGGGATTGGGCGCATCGTCTATCTGTCGATTCTCGGCGCGGAGGAGGGCTCGCCGAATCGCTGCCTAGCGTCGAAGGCGCACGCCGAGGCAATGCTGCTGGACTCGACCATTCCCAGCCTCGTGCTGCGCGTTCCCATGGTGCTCGGCGAAGGCGACTATGCTGCCCGGGCCTTGCTTGCGAACGCCCGCCGCAAGCTCGCCGTCACATTCCGCGCCGGCAGCTACGAGCAGCCCATCTACGCCGGCGACGTGGTGGCTGCCATCCTTGCTGGAATCGATAAAAACGCGCCCACAGGCATCCTCGAACTCGCCGGGCCGCGTTCGCTGACCCGCCGCGAGCTGATCGAAGCCGCATCCACAGTTGGCACGCGAACCGTGTCCCTGCCCGTGGGCTTGGGCCACGCCCTGGCTTGGCTATTGCATCGAATCGCCGCCAATCCGGCCCTGACCACCGACCTGCTCGGCGTCCTCGACCACGACGACGACATCGACCCGGAACCCGCTGCTCGAAACCTCGGCATCCGGCTGACGAGCCTGGAAGAAACTCTCGCCCGGATAGCCGCTGCCGCTTCTTGACGGCCTGCAGCGGCGTCTTGGTGCCGGGCGAGACTTCGCCGGAGCTGCTGCGATTGCCTTTGCCCCATTGCGGCCAACCAGATTCCACCATGTGCGAAACGCAGGCGCGGGCAAGAAGACGCGCAGCGCGGACGAGCTGGCCAGTGCGCAAGCTCCGCTTCGGCGAAGAATCCGTAGTCGATCTGATGGGCATCGCCACGGCTGCGTCGCTTGGCCATGGTGCGGCGCATCACCCGCGACGCCTGGGCCAGCATAGGCCACGACATTTCCGACTATCCGCGTTCAGAAATGCCGATCCGAGTGTTGCGCCGGACACGGCAGCGGGCAGCCGATCGAACCAAGACTTTCTCGACCTGCTGCGCTCGTTGCGCAAGACGGGTGTGCGCTTCCTCGTGTTCGGCATCCACTGATGGCCGCGCCTAGCATGCCGCGCGCTACCGACGATAACGGCTTTAAAACATATCCACG
Source organism: Pseudomonadales bacterium (assembly GCA_963422285.2). Lineage (GTDB taxonomy): Bacteria > Pseudomonadota > Gammaproteobacteria > Pseudomonadales > Azotimanducaceae > VXYL01. The sequence continues at coordinate 371,632 of CAXXJO010000002.1, forward strand.
ACGCAACTACCTAGGAACAAGTCAAGGGACACCATCGTCAATACAATCTACTCCATGCCATCCACATCCATACCTAAACGCCGATAGAAATCAAGGACGACAGCATCTACTTTCACGTCTTTCATTGCTATTGGTCTCACCAGAGTGATTCCATCGATCTCTCGTGCGCGAGACAGCCGATCTCTCGTGCGCGAGACAGCGCCACGTAGACCTGTCCCTCGCAGAACGCTCCATGCGCCAAGTCGAGAGTCAGGTTATTCAGAGTCATGCCTTGGGATTTATGAATGGTGATAGCCCAACCTAGTGCGACAGGAAACTGTTGGAAGGTACCGATAACTTCTTTCTCTATCTTTTGTGTTCGATAGTTGTACCGATACCTATATTTTTCCCACTTTTCACGGCCGACCACGAATACGTTACGACTGTCCAATTTACGGATCCGAACGGTGTCTGTATCATGCCCTACAATCGTTCCAAGATCCCCATTGATCCACTTAGGCTTTCTATTTCTAAGGAAAATTACACGTGCTCCGATTTTTACTTCCAGTCGAGCAGGGATCGGAAAGCGCCAGCGATTTGCCGCAATGGATCCAGTAGTAACTGCATCATATCTAGTTAGCTGAGTTTCCAGCTTGTCTAATTCTGCCGAATTACGTGCCTTCGCATCGGCATTGGTCGGAACCAGGTAGACGCCAGACTCAGCCACGGCGTACTTCTTATCGCGATAGCACTGCCGATTGAATAAGGCTACATGCTGCCGGTGATTCTGATTGACACGGATATGACTTAGCGACTCTATAAAATCCCCATCCGACTGGCGTCGCACCGTTTTGAGCTCGACCGGAATGATCTCCTGTACCTCGAATACCTTGGCGGAAAAGAAATACTGCGTCTTGTAGTAATGCGAGTAGTAGATCTGCTCTTCCGGGCTGCTGACCACTGGTGGTAATTGCAGCAAGTCGCCAATAAATACCGTAGGCACTCCGCCAAAAGGCTGATCAGATTTGCGCACCTGTTGCAGAATGCGATTCATAGCGTCAACAATATTGGGCAGCACCATGGAAATTTCGTCGATAAGCAAGTAGCGAAGGTTCTCCATCACCACACGTGCCTTGGGTCTGATCTTAAACTCCGCCTCTGGGTCTATATGCGCTAGCGACAAGTGGAAAAAGGAGTGGATCGTGTCCCCACCCACGTTGATTGCGGCAATCGCGGTGGGCGCTACCACCGCAACATCTTCCAACTTGCCGATCAGCCAGCGAATCAAGGTAGACTTTCCCGTTCCTGCCCTGCCGGTTACGAACAGTGATGGACAACCGCTGTGCAGGGCCTGGAAAATGAAATCGTACTCGGGAAGCACCTCGATGTCGTCGGCACTCGAAGTTTCGCTCGACCAGGTTTTGCGCTCCCGTTTACCCTGCTCAGGGATGATGCTGGACTCGATCCGAGACAAATTCCGCGCTTGCGGCGCGTCTTCGCCGAGGATATCCCTAGCCAGCCTCCTGACAACTGTCTTCCATTCGTTCATCGTTCTTCGGTGCTCGGCAACCGATGCCACTGCTGAACAGTCCTGCGTGTTGCAACACATAGCCGAGCCGCTCGTTGCCTGTTGCCAGCCTGTTCGCTCCCCGCATTCATCCCGATGCGATGCTCGTACGCGTTGCCGTCTAGTTCATCAGCGGATCCTTCATAGTCCGCCGTGGATCCAAGGCGTCGCGGGCCGCCTCGCCGACGAAGATCAGCAGCGTCAGCAGGATCGCCAAGGTAAAGAAGCCGGTGAGGCCGAGCCATGGGGCATGCAGGTTGTTCTTGCCCTGGGCCATCAGTTCGCCCAGGGAGGCGGAGCCGGCTGGCAAGCCGAAGCCCAGGAAGTCCAACGCCGTCAGGGTGGTCACCGCGCCGCTCAGAATGAACGGCACGAAGGTCAGCGTGGCCACCATGGCGTTGGGCAGCACATGGCGGCGCATAATGACGAGGTTGGAAACGCCGAGCGCGCGCGCCGCGCGCACGTAGTCGAAGTTGCGGGCCCGCAGAAACTCCGCCCGCACCACGCCCACCAGCGCCATCCAGCTGAAAAACACCAGAATGACGAGCAGCCAGTAGACGCTCGGCTCCAGAATGCTCGCCAGGATGATGAGCACCAGCAAGGCCGGCAGCGAGGCCCATATCTCCACCAGCCGCTGGCCGATCAGATCCGCCAGACCGCCGAAGTAGCCCTGGAAGGCGCCCGCCAGGATGCCGATGGCGGAGGCGAAAACCGTCAGCGTGACGCCGAACGCCACCGACAGGCGAAAGCCGTAGATGAGCCGCGCCAGGGTGTCCTTGGCACCGTCATCGGTGCCAAGCCAGTGCTGCGCGCTGGGTCGCGCCGGGGCGGAACTGTCGATGTAGAGATCGATGGTGTCGTAGCTGTAGGGGATGATCGGGTCGATGCTCCAGCCACCTCTCTCGGCGATCAGGTTGCGCACATAGGGGTCCGCATAGTCCGCCTCGATGGGCAGTTCGCCGCCGAGCTCGGCCTCGGTGACCAGTTCGAAGACGGGAAAGCGCAGTTCGTCGTTCAGGTAGAGCACGATGGGCTTGTCGTTGGCGATCAACTCCGCCAACAGGGAAAAGCCGAACAGGGCCAGGAATATCCACATGGAGTAGTAGCCCCGGCGGTTGGCCTTGAAGTTGTTCAGCCGGCGACGGGCAAGCGGCGTCAGTTTCATGGCGTTCTCCTCAGCGGGTCTCGAAGTCGATGCGAGGATCGACCAGCACATAGGTGAGATCGCCGATCAGGTGCATAACGAGACCGATCAGTCCGAACACGAACAGCGTACCGAACAGGATGGGATAGTCGCGCTTGATGAGCGCCTCGTAGGACAGCAGCCCCATGCCGTCCAGGGAGAAGATCACCTCGATCAGCAGATTGCCGACGAAGAAGATGCCGACGAAGGCGGATGGGAAGCCGGCGATGACGATCAGCATGGCGTTGCGGAACACGTGCCCGTACAGCACCCGTCGCTCAGTCAGTCCCTTGGCCCGCGCCGTAAGCACGAACTGCTTGCTGATCTCTTCCAGGAACGAGTTCTTGGTCAGCATGGTCAAGGTGGCGAAGCCGCCCACGGTGAGCGCGATCAAAGGCAGCGTCAAGTGCCAGAAGTAGTCCTTGATCTTGCCGAACCAGCTAAGCTCGTGCCAGTTCTCGGAAGTCAAGCCGCGCAGCGGGAAGATGTCGAAATAGTTGCCCCCGGCAAACACCACGATCAGCAGGATGGCCAGGATGAAGCCGGGAATGGCGTAGCCGACAAAGATCACCGTGCTGGTCCAGAAGTCGAAGGGGGTGCCATCGCGGATCGCCTTGCCGACGCCGAGGGGAATGGAGACGCTGTAGATGACGAGCAGCGACCACAGCCCTAGGGAGATCGACACTGGTACGCGCTCCAAGACCAGTTCGAGCACCGGTCGGTCCTGAAAGTAGCTGTCGCCGAAATCCAGCCGCAGGTAGTTCCATACCATGGCGAAGAAGCGCACATGAACGGGCTTGTCGAAGCCGAATTGGCGTTCAAGGTCGGCGATCAATTCGGGATCCAACCCGTAGGTGGCGAGATTCTGGCCGCCCGCCGCCTGCTCCATGGCCTGGGACGACATGCCGGCGTCGCTGGCGCCGCTGAAGTTGGACGTGGTGGACATCTGGCCCATGGTCGCATTGGCGATGATCTGCTCGATAGGTCCACCCGGGGCGAATTGGGTGAGGACGAACGTGAGCAGGAGAATGCCGAGCAGCGTGATAGGAATCAGCATCAGTCGGCGCAGGATGTAGGGTCCCATGGCTTCACTCCTCTGTGGTAGCCAGCCATTCGGCCACCCGGTTTGCTTTGTCTTCGTCCCACCACCAAGCGTCGATGGCAGGCACCCGCGACAGCGGCCCGGCGTCCTTCACTTCGCCGAACTTGTCCCAATGCACTAGGCGATAGCCCGGTTGCGCCATGCCGGGAATGAAGTAGAACTTCCACAGCAGCACCCGGTCGATGGCGCGAGTAGCTGCATACAGCTCCTTGGCAGTGTGCGCAGCGATGGCCTTGTCGATCAGAAAGTCCAGCACCGGATCGCGGATGCGAGCCCAGTTCTGACTATACGCCTGATCTGCCGCGGCACTGCCGAAACGGTTCCTCAACGCCAAGCCCGGCGTGTTGTCCGGGATGTAGAGATAAGCGCCGCCATCGAAGGAGCCGGTGCGCATGCGGTGCTGCCAGTGGGAGATCTCCGGCGAGCGAGTGGTGGTCTCGATGCCGATGCGATTCAGGCGCTCGATGTAAGGCATCTCGGCACGCAGCAGCATGGCCGAGACGAACACGAAGTCGATGCGGAACCGCTCGCCGGTCTCGTGATGCACCAGCTTGCCGTCGCGCAGCACCCAGCCGGCTTCGCGGAACAGCTGAAGCGCCCGCTTGTTGCGGCCGCGCTCGAAGCCGAAGCCCGACGACGGTAGCGGCTTGTACTCGTGAGTGAACAGACGTGGCGGTAGCTGGTCGCGGAATGGCTCAAGCAGTTCCAGCTCGGCATCGCTTGGCAGGCCGTTCTGGGCCATGGGCGAGTTGTGGAAGAACGACTCGCCGTAGTCGTAGAAGTCGAACAGGATCACCCGGTTGATGTAGGGGAAGTCATATAGATGCCACAGCGCCTCGCGCACCCGGATATCCTGGAACCGCTGGCGTTCCAGGTTCCAGAATATCGGCCACCACAGGCCCCAGACCCGGGTGATGTAGCGCAGGTCGGCCTTGAACATTCCGGCTTCGACGGCGGGGAACGTGTATTGGGTAGCCCAATTCTTGGACACGGTCTCCTCGCGCAGATCGAAGACATCCCCCTTGTGCGCTTCCAGCATGACGTTCTCGTCGCGGAAGTAGTCGAACTTCACCGTGTCGAAGTTGTAGCGGCCGCGGTTAGCGGGGATGTCTGCGCCCCAGTAGTCATCCACGCGCTGATAGACCAGCGCCCGCCCGAAGTCCACTTCCTCGAGACGGTACGGTCCCGCTCCCAGAGCCGGCTTCACGGTGGTCTTGGAGATGTCGCGGTTGGCCCAGTAATGCTTGGCTTGAATAGACATGCTGCCATAGGCAAAGGGCATGATCGGATTGATCTCGGCGCCTTCCCGGGTGACGAAGCAGACCTCGCGTTCGCCGATGATCTCCACTCGATCCAGATCCGCAAGCGCCGTCTTCAGAGCTACCGAGCCGTGCTCCTTGAACGCCTTGAAGGTGAACACCACGTCCTCTACCGTGATCGCCCGCCCGTCGTGCCAGCGGACGCGCGGGCGCAGCTTGAACGCCACCCAGCGGTAGTCCGGGTCCACGGCGACGCCTTCGGCCAAGCGCCCGTAGGCGCTCGCCGGCTCGTCGGCGGCGGACTCCAGCAGACGCTCGAAGACGAGATTGCGCGAGCCGCTGAAGTCGACGCCGGCAGCCACCCTGCCCTTCTCCAGAATGTTGTTGAAGCTGTCGAAGGTACCCATGTCCGGCAGCCGCAGCCTCCCGCCCTTGGGCGCATCCGGATTGGCGTAGTCGAAGTGCCGGAAGTCGGCCCCATACTTCAGCGGCAGGACGTAGGAGATGCCGTGGCGGTAGTCCGGCTCGACACACGGCGGTTCGGCCGCCGCGGCGAATGCGACCCAAGGCGCGAGGACGAATCGTCCGGTGCGCCAAGCGCGACTTGCTGGCCCGATAACCACAAGACCCCCTCGACTTACCTAGCGGCAAGAACGATGCTACCGGGATTGACCGGGGCAGGCAAAGTGCCTTGGCAGCCTCATCCATGTGCCAGGGCGATGCTGACGCGAAAGGACCATCCATCCGGCTCGCAGGCAAATTGTCTCGGCCGCCTCATCTATGCCAAGCATGGACTGCTGCACAGTTGGGAAGCCACGGCGCGGATCAGGGGAGGCGGTCCCGCGTTGGCTACTTGGCGATGTTGGTCGAGATCGCGCACGGAACCCGTTCGGCGGCGGATCGGCCCCTTGAAAACACGACTGTCGGGGAAGCCTTGCAGACGCGCCGCCTCCTTGGGCGTGACGTACCGATCTTCAACGGGGTGGTAGAGAGTTTCGCCACGGTACAGGGTCGGGCAAGATCGGACGCTGCTCAAGCGTCGGAACTTGGCGGTATCCTTGCGCGTCGGCTTTTGCCGAACATCTGCCGGCAAGTCGGGCGTCTTGGACAGCCCCGCAGACCCTCCGGCACGTAGGAGATGCGCTGCCGGCCGCGACAAGGCGTCACATTGATGTGATTGGCGATGGCCGGCTTCTCTCTGCGAACCGAGGGGGCCGGCAGCCCGGCGAACGCTTCCCCAACTGTACGGGTGCCCTCTTGGGTCGGGAAGGGAAATCCGAACAGCTGACCCGTGGGGACGCCGGCGACCACCGCGCACCGTCGGCGCTGAGCCATGCCGTAGTCGCTGGCGTCGAGCACATCGATGTGCATGTCGCAGCCCAAGCGTAGAAACTCCGAGCGCAACGCCAGCAGCAGCAGTCTGCCATCGATCTCCTTCACCCGCAGGAAGTTCGCTGCCTGTTCGACAAGGATGGCCGTGGGGGCGAATGGCCTCGGCGAACCGGGCGACCTCGAACGCCACGCCGACCCGGGAATCCGGCAACCCGCCTTGCTTTTCCGTTTGACCTGTTTGGCCTGCCTGGATCAGCGGCTGGCTGGGCGGACCGACATGCAGCAGCGCCACGGCACCCTTCGTCCAATAAAGCATCTCCAGCAGCCAAGCCGGACCGACGATGCGAACATCCGCCTGCCGGACGATCCTGCCGCGCCCGTTGCGGCGCAACGGCGCCGCGCAGTGCGAGTCGCTCTCGATGGCGCATACGGTCTTGAAGCCGACGCCGATATCCATGCCGCCAGTACCGGCGAACAGCTGATGGCCGGAAGTGTCATGGCGCATCTCCTGGTGCTGGTCGCCACGCCGGCGTACTGCTTAAACCGCCAAACCCGATCGACCGCCTCGACTGTACTGAATGCCCACCCGCGATCTCAACCAGGATCGGGAGGATCCGCGCCTGGCGGACGCGGCTCTGCAACGACCGGCAGCGCAACGCCCTCGACCGGAATCAGGGCGACAGCCCAGCGCTACACCACCCGCGACAGCCCCCCGTCCATGTTGATGGCGCAGCCCGTAAGGTAGGACGCGGCGTTGGAGGCCAAGAACAGCGCCACGTTGGCGCACTCCTCCGCCTCGCCCATGCGGCCCATGGGCAGGGACTTGCCAGAAGCGGCCATGAACGCCTCGAAGTCCATGTTCTTGTCCGAGCGATCGTAGGCGCGGCGCACCTGGTCGGACTTGATGCTGCCGATCATCAGGGCGTTCACCAGCACATTGTGCGGCGCACCTTCGCCGGCCAGCACCTTGGTGAGCGCCATGCCGGCGGCGCGGGACACCGAAGTGGGCGCCGAGCCGGGCGGCGGCGCCTTGGCGGCGGTGTTGAGGATGTTGATCACGCGCCCCCAGCCGCGCTCCTTCATGCCTGGAAAGAGCAGCCGGCAGAAGCGGATGGCGGCGAACAGCTTGAGGTCCAGGTCCGCCTGCCAGACTTCGTCGGCGAGGTCCTCGAAGCGGCCGGTCTGGGATTGGCCGGCGTTGTTCACCAGGATGTCCATGGGGCCGAGTTCGGCCACCGCCTGCTGGACGGCCTGTTCGATCCTGGCGGGGTCGGTGACATCGCAGGGGTAGGCGCCGACGCGCCCGCCGCGGTCGGCCTCGATGGCGGTCTTCGCTTCTTCGAGGATGTCCTCTCGCCGCGCCAGCAACGCGACGTTGGCGCCGGCGCCGTGGAAGGCGGCGGCCATGGCACGGCCCAGGCCCAGGCTGGCGCCGGTGACGAGGGCGGTCTTGCCGGTGAGGTCGAGGTCCATGTTTCTCCTTAACAGTTGTTGCTAAAACGCGATGGTGGTGGCCGAGCGCTGGCCTGGCTTGCCGAACGGCCCGTACTGCTGCTCGACGAACTCCAAGGATTCGCGGCCGAAAACGATCGCCGTGCTTGCCCGCGTACCGTACTCGGCACCGTGGATGAAGCAGGGCGAGTAGCTCCGCTCGGGTGCCTGTTCCCGGTCGGCCGGCGTTTCCAAGGGCACCAGGGATCGGGACAGCAGCTCTATGAGATCGTCCGTGGTCGCGGCGGCAGCGACGTCGCGCAGAGCCAAGGCGCCGAACACGGCTTTGGGCCACTCGTCGTGCGAATGCGGACGGCTCGGGCCGACGTCGTCGTGCCGTGCCGGGCGACTGCCCCGCCCCGGCCCCAAACCAGCGCCGAGCCGGGTGTTGGTCAGGCCGTATACGCCGGGATCGAGCAGCCGAATCTCGCCGGTGCGATTGGAGGCGTAGACCAGTTCCCTGCCGTCGTAGGCGATGAAGTTGAAGCCGGCGTACCGATCGCCATCGATGGCGTCCACGAATTTCCGCGCCGGGCAGCCGCCGGCCAGGAAGCTGGGCGCCAGGACGCCGCGGGAGCCGGGCGGCTTGGACGCGTCGCGATCCTCGGTCCAGTTGGTTACCGCAGCGAGACGGCCATCGCCGGAGACTGCCAGCCAAGTCCCTAGCGCCTCCAGATCCCGGCCCCCGAAGATGCCGGCGTCGTCCCACCAATGCGCAGCCAGGGCCGGCCGGGCGTAGAACTCGTCGCGGTTGGCGGCCACTACCAGCGGGCGCTGGGAATGCAGACGATAGGCGAAAAGAATCAGGCACACGCTCGGACGGAGCCGACAAGCAAAACCATGTAGCATAGCAAATGCCGCACGGCCTGAGTCCGCCATGAACTATCCCCTCGTCGACAGCGTTCTCATCGAGCTCGGCCCGCTGTCCATCCGCTGGTACGGCCTGATGTACGTGCTCGGCTTCCTCTCGTTCTACCTGCTCGGCAAGTGGCGCATCCGACGCGGATCGGTACCGTGGACATTGCCGGAATTGGCCGACCTGCTGTTCTACGGCGTCGCCGGGGTGGTGGTCGGCGGGCGGGTGGGCTACATGCTCTTCTACGGCTTCGACGACTTCCTGCGGGATCCGCTTTGGCTGGTGCGCATCTGGGAAGGCGGCATGTCGTTCCACGGCGGTCTGCTGGGCGTCGTCGTGGCGACTTGGCTGTTCGCCCGCAAAACCAAGCGGCACTTGCTGGAAGTCACCGACTTCGCCGCGCCCCTGGCACCCGTCGGCCTAGGGCTTGGCCGCATCGGCAACTTCATCAACGCCGAGCTGCCGGGCCGGGTGACCGACCTGCCCATCGGCGTACATTTTCCCTGCGACAGCGTCCGCCACTTGAACCTGGTCTGCTTCGGCGACTACGAAGGCGTCGCCCGGCACGTATCGAGCCTCTACCAGGCCGCCACGGACGGTGTGCTGCTGTTCGTCCTGGTCTGGCTGTTCGCGGCCAAGCCCCGTACCCCGGGACAGGTCTCCGGCCTGTTCCTGCTAGGCTACGGCGTCATGCGATTCGCCACCGAACTGGTGCGCGAACCCGACCCGGACAAGGGCTTCGTCCTCCTGGAGTTCCTCACCATGGGGCAGCTCCTGTCCCTGCCCATGGTGCTGTTCGGCATCGTCCTCGTGCTCGGCGGACTTGGTCCCGGCAGGGTGAAGTGAGCCAGCGCATTTCGCTGATCTGGGCGATGTCGAAGAACCGTGTCATCGGCAAGAACGGCGGGCTGCCTTGGGATCTGCCCGACGAACTCGCCCGTTTTCGGACCGCCACCAAGGGCAAACCCGTCATCATGGGCCGCAGGACGTTCGAGTCCGCAGAGCGGCCGCTGCCCGGGCGGCTGAACATCGTCCTGTCCCGGCGCGGCTTCGCTGCCAAGGGCGTCGTCGTAGTCGCCGATCTCGACGCCGCCTTCGCCGTCGCCGGCGAAGATGCCGCCGACGAATGCTTCGTGATCGGCGGCACCGAGCTCTACCAGTTGGCGCTGCCCCTTGCCGATCGTCTGTACGCGACGTTCATCGACGCCGATCTCGACGGCGACACCTTCTTCCCGCCGTTCGACTTCGAAGGTTGGCGCGTGATCCACAGCATCCACCATCCCGCCGACGAGCGGCACGTCCAGGCGTTCGACATCAAGATCTACGAGCCAGCGAGAATGGCGCCTTGAAGCAACGAGTACAGATCCATCCGGCCAGGAGAGTGATTCGCACATGAACTACCGCATCTGCAGCTGCCTGCTGGTCATTGTCGGCTGTACGCCCGTCGAATCCGTCGCGCCGCCAGCGCCTGCGGCAACCGGCAATCTCGTCGTCGACGGCGTACCGGAGCTGCCAGCTACCCTGATCGACGAACTGAACCGCTACCAGAACGCCCGCTCGGCGCAGCTATTAGGCTGGGCAGGCGACGGCATCCTGGTCTCGACGCGGTTCGGCGACACTGTCCAGCTGCACCATGTCGCCGAACCGCTCGGCATGCGCCGCCAGCTTACGTTCTTCGCCGAACCCGTGGTGGGCGCGTCCGTGAATCCCGACGTCGGGCGCGACGGCTTCGTCTACGTCAAGGATGTCGGCGGTTCGGAGTTCTACCAGCTGTTCTGGTACCAGGACGGCGCCTCGACCATGCTGAGCGATGGCAAGTCGCGCTATGTGGGCGTCTCCTGGTCGCCGAGCGGACGTTGGCTCGGCTACTCGACCACGGAGGGCAACGGCGTCGATTGGGATTTGTACATCCGCGACCTGGAAGGCCAACGCCAAGTGCTGCAAGAAGGCGAAGGCGTCGGCTGGACCATCGAGGACTGGTCCGCGGACGAGACTCGCATCCTCGTCTCCCGCTACATCTCCATCAACGAATCGCGCATCTTCGAACTCGATATGGCGACAGGCGCACGCCGGCGACTGTTCGGCGACGTCACCGCGGCGTTCGGCGACGTTCGCTACGGCGAGGGCGACGGCATCTACTTCACTTCGGACCTGGACGCCGAGTTCATGCGCCTGCACCGGTTGGATACCAGCACTGGCACCGTCTCTGTGCTGACCGCGGATACGCGCTGGAACATCGAGACCTTCGGCGTCTCCCGCAACCGCAAGCGACTGGCCTACGTCGTCAACGAGGACGGCATCAGCCGCCTCGTCGCCCTGGACCTCATCAACGGCGCGTTCACGGCACTGCCGGAACTGCCCCGCGGCATCGTCTCCGGCCTGCGCTTCCATCCCGACGGCGAGCGCTTAGGCTTCACCGTGCGCTATGCATCCACGCCGTCGGACGCCTTCAGCATCGACTTCGGCAGCCGCCGCCTCAGCCGCTGGACGCGCAGCGAACTCGGCGGCTTGAACCCGGATCGCCTCGCCGAACCCGAGCTCGTCCGCTATCCCACCTTCGACGGTCGAGCGATTCCCGCGTTCGTGTATCGGCCGCCGGGGCCGGGGCCGCATCCGGTGGTCGTCAACATCCACGGCGGCCCGGAAGGACAAGCGCGGCCCGGGTTCTCGTCCACCACCCAGTACTACGTCAACGAGCTCGGTCTTGCCGTCATCTACCCCAACGTGCGCGGTTCGGCGGGCTACGGCAAGACCTGGCTGAAGCTGGACAACGGCCGCCGGCGCGAGGATTCGGTGCGCGATATCGGCACCCTGCTGGACTGGATCGCCACGACGCCGGATCTGGACGCCGACCGGGTAGCCGTGGTGGGCGGCTCCTACGGCGGCTACATGGTGCTGGCGTCGCTGGTGCATTACGGCCATCGGCTGCGCGCCGGCGTCGAGCGCGTCGGCATCAGCAACTTCGTCACGTTCCTCGCCAATACCCAGCCCTACCGCCAGGACCTGCGCCGGGTGGAATACGGCGACGAGCGCGATCCCGTCATGCGCGACTTTCTGGAATCCATCTCGCCGCTCAACCGCGCCGCCGAAATCGATACGCCGCTGCTGGTTTCCCAAGGGCTGAACGATCCTCGGGTACCGGCCAGCGAGTCCGAGCAGCTCGTTGCCGCCTTGCAGGGCCGGGGCGTACCGGTGTGGTACGTGCTCGCCAAGGACGAAGGCCACGGCTTTCGCAAGAAGCCCAATCGGGACTACCTGATGGCGACCACGGCGCTGTTTCTCAAGCGGCACCTGCTCGGCACGGACTGACGCTGTGGCCGCCATCGCCATCTGCGTCAACCCGATGGCCGGACGCGACGTGCGGCGGCTGGCGGCGCGGGCGTCGAACATGACCTTCGAGGCCAAGCGCGACGCCGTGGCGCGCATCGCCGCCGGCGCCGACGCGGTGGGCGTCACCGACATCTTCGTTGCCGAGGAGCCGTTTCGGGTGGCATCCCTGGCGCTGCAATGGATGCCGCTGGCAGCCGAAGTGCATGTGCTGAAGACACCCCTCAACCACGACGCTTCCGATACCGAAGCGGCAGTGGCGGCGTTTCTCGACCGTGGCGTCGCCACCATCGTCTCGCTAGGCGGCGACGGCACCAATCGCGCCATCGCCCGCGCTGCCAGCGATATCGACCTGATCCCGCTCTCCACCGGCACCAACAACGTCTTCCCGGTGCTGGCGGAGCCCACCGTGGCCGGCATGGCGGCGGGCCTGGCCGCCCGCGGTTTGCTGGAAGAAGGCGACCTGAAACCGCGCTGCAAGGTGCTGCACGTCCGCTTCTCGGACGGCGTCCGGGATTTCGCTCTAGTGGATGCGGCCTACCTCGCCGGCGACTTCCCCGGCAACATGCTGCCCTTCGACCCGGCCAGGCTGCACCTGCTCCTGCTGGCGCGGGCCGAACCCGATGCCGTCGGCACTTCGCCCGTGGGCGGCTACCTGGAAGTGGTCGAAGCGGACGACGATCATGGCCTGCTGCTTCGCATTGCGGAACGACCCGCCCATGAAGAAACCAGCCGCGAAGTGAACGCGCCGCTGTCGCCAGGGGCATTCCGGCAGGTAGCCGTGACTCGCAGCGAACGAGTGCCGTTTGAGACTCCGGTGCTCTTCCGAGGCCAGGGCGTGCTCGCCCTCGACGGCGACCGCGACCACAAGCTCGACCAACACCGCACCGCCCACATCACCCTCCGCCGCGACGGCCCCCGGGTGGTGAATGTCGCCGCCGCCATGCGCTACGCGGTACGCCGCGGCCGATGAACTCTATCGTCAACATCTTTCATCAATGGCGGCGAAATCAAACAGAAAGCCGTTGGAACATCGCAAGCCTGCACCAAAACCACAGCAGCGAAGCCTGTCACGGTGAACCTTCCGTCGATTCCGTGTGCAGACCTGCGGGGGGATGCTTCCATTCGTCGGCGTATGCTCCCAACACGTCGCGGCGCTCCAGGAATGCGCCAATGTCGTCGATTTCGAGGAACGCGATCGAAGCCTGCGGCTGCCCATGGGTATGGAAGATTTGCCTAGTGTGAGCCTTTCTCCGGGGCCAGTATGCGTTGCTGCCACCATACTGTCCGCTGTTGGCGACGATCACTAGCTGGAACATGTGGTAGTGCAGCGCCAGGGCCATCTGGTCGAACGTCTTGACGTCCTTGTTGAACGCCGGGATCGCTAGGATATCGGACTCATCCCTGAGATCCGCAGCAAGGCGGAGATCCGTCGCGTCATAGCAGACAGCCGCGGTCTGCCAAGCAGGCCGGTCACAGTCCCGATCAGACCACGGATAGCCGATCAACCACTGGCAGGGCCGAAAGCCCTGCAGAAGGTCTGCACCGCCTCCGTTCCATTTCTGCTCATTCGGAGCGAGATGCGCCGTCCCTTGCCGACGAGTCCTGATCTGCAGCCCGTAGGCTTCCGACCATTCTGGAATCACCCACAGAGCCGAGTTGACGAGCGATTCTCCCTCCAATATCTCCTCATAGGTCAGGCCGGCCAGAATCAGCGCCTTGTAGGCCCGTGCAAAAGGGACCAAGTGAGTACGAACATCACTAGGATGGACGGCGAGTTCGGGCGAATCAGCCAATCGAGCCGCCCTTCGCTCCCTTTGTGCGTCTCCCGCAACGCCAACATGCGTTTCACGGCCGCGAGCGCTGCCGACAGGTGATTGCGGTGTTTTCGCCGAATTGCGGAATCGTCGAACGCCAAGTCTGTGCGCTGGAAATCTTTGTCCGCCGGGACCGCCGTCTGGACCACGCAGGCTCGCAACGGCCTCTTCGCATTCGGCGCAGTCGCTCGCTTCGCCAGCAGTGGCAGGATCAGTACGCGGGTAGCGCGACCGCGGCGTTTCTCGATATCGGCGATCCTCCGTTGAATCCGCTTCCTCGCCTCTTCGATGCCCTGCTCGACCCAACCGAACCCGTCTGGAGCACGGCACCCTGGCCAGCGTAGGAGTGCCAGGAGGAATCTTTCCACCCAGTCCGTGATCGGAAGCCAGTCGTCGCCGAAGGCCGGCTGCCCGCTGTAAAGGCCATACAGCCGCTGGTACCAGTGGCTCTCGGCAGGACGGCGGCAGGCCTCGGTCTCTTTCCAATGTGTCCTGTGGACGGAACGGGTGAAGTCCGGCTGCCCCGACAAGATGAACCGCAACAGAAAACCGAGCTGGAAGCGCCACCGCTCACCGGCTTGACACCACGCGGCCACCTCGTACAGAGAGCCCGATGCGTCGGCCCGACTCCCTAGGATCTGCAGGTTTGCCACGTCAGCGACCTCCCGGTCTCTGCTGGGGTCCAGCATGACCTGTCCTGGCGTGATCACCTCGGGCGGAAACTCCTGCTGCTTCCATTGTTCGAGGAAAGCCAACGCGAAGCGCAGAAGGGAAAGCTCGTTGCGAAGGGAACCGGTCGGATGCGTGTTCAATACCTCCTCGGCCAGCGTGTTGCGGTCGCCGTCAGACCCCCTCGAAGCCATGCAGAGGTCCTCGCGGATGCGCACCGGAAGGCCGTCGAAGGGGAGAGCGTCCCTCTCGGCATCAATGAGCTCGAGAAGAAACGACGGGTCCCTCTGAGCGAGCTGGCGGTTCTGCGACGGATTGAGGCCGGGCCGCGTCAACTCGACGGCTCGCGCTCGATCCACGAACGCACGTCTGGCGAGAACCGCCAGCGTCGCGAACTCCGAACTCTGGAGGCGGTCTCCTTCACCGCGCAGAAATCGGATCAGCTCCCGGTAATGCCGGGTCTCCGGTCCCGTTCCCGTGCGCGCGACGGGCGCTCCGGCAGGGTCGCAGGCGGCGAGGAACAACAGCGCCTGCTGTCGGAGGTACCAGGGAATCGTCGGCCCGGGCAAGGCCACGAGGCGAGCAGCCTCCTTGCGAAGCTCTTCCCGGTAGGACCCAAGGTCGATCTCCGATGGGAGCGATTCGGTGTCCGCCACGAGGCCCGTCTCCGTGGCTCCCGCGCGCAGGACTTCAGCGAGGCAGTACCAAGCGACTCGCCTCGGCGCCTTTCGACGGCCTCCCTTTTCCGTGAATGGGCGGAGCAGCGAGAGGACGTCCTGCAACAGATTCACATCCGGCCAAAGATCGAGGCCGATGCGGAGCAGGCGGACGTTCGACGGATCGTCGATCCACCGTTGAATCAGACCCAGCGCAAACGCCCTCGCATCCTCGTCCAGTTCGCGCCGCGTACGCGCCACGCGCAGGCTCCTGCCGGGCAGGGCATCGACTCTTCCAATCCCAGATTCGTCCAGCGTGTCGCCGTCATGAAACAGCGGCCTGATGGAACGGAACGTGGTTCGGTATCGGGCAGCGCCGAATCTGGCGACCGTCTCGTCGCGCACATCTGGAACCGGGGAAAGCCGCCAGCCGCTGTCGTCGCCGACGCTGAGTGCTTCCGGTGCACGAATCAACCCCTGGATGGCGTCGAGGATCTCCTCGCCACCGAGTGCGTCAAATCCCCCCGACACTGCCGATTGGATGCGGTTCATCTTCGCGCTCTGCCGCACCAGCGGGCGTTCCTCGCCTCCGAGTGCTACGACCTTGGTCTTATCGGGGTTCAACTCGAGGCCGGCCGCATTCTCTTCCAGCATCTGACTTAGCCATCCGGAGACGGTCTCCTCAAGGTTATTCAAGGGGTCATCCAAGTTCGAGGCAACCGCAACCAGGATCCGCAAGTCGTCGACGTACCGGCACGAGTCCGCCAGCAGGATCTCCGGGACGATCTCGGTCCCGATCGCCGTGCGCAGCGCTTCGTCGAACGAAAGGAGCACGACGTTCGCGAAGAAGCCGGAAGCGACAAGTCCCTGCGGCAGTGCCACCCGCGTGAAGTCCTCAAGCCCCGCCTGCTCTGCGTAGCTCCGGACATCCCCTTTTTCATCACGTGGATGCCAGCCCCAATTGAACACCGATGCAGCCAGAGAGAAGAATCCCGGATCGTCGCTGTCGCGGCGAATCCGGTCGATGGCTGCGGAAAGCAGATTCGGGCGCACACGGTCATAGAACTGCTGAAGGTCCGCATGAACGATATAGACACGCTTTCCCTCGGCTGCTAGTATGGACTTGGCCGCGACTGCCGGACGAGACAGAAACGTCCGGTAGTCCTGGTAGTAAGCACGATAAAGCTTGGTGGATCCCCACCGATGGTGCTGTTCCCCATCCATCGCATCACAGAACAGGCGGTTGCCGTAGGAAACCACCTGCCTTCGCGACTGCTGATCACGTACCGAACACCGCGGATCTCCCTGCAGCGTCTCGACCCGGTCGGCGAGACAGAGCATCAGCGCCGTCGCCACCACTTGGTCGGCTAGGCCGACATGGGCGAGAGGGCGAAGCCTTGTCGGGGTCGCCTTCTTCTCGACCGGCTCCCACACGCTGTCCCGCATTCTCCAGCGCTGGCTCTTGGGCGCCGGAACGATGCGCAGGGGATCGTTCCGCCAGCTCTCCGAAGACCGCAGACGTTCGCGTAGTTCGCCGATGAACGCCGGCAGGTTCACGGCCGCGCGGTCGAGGGCAAGCGTGTCGGAGAACCAGTTGTGGTAGCGGATGTAGGAAGCGGTCTTCTTCCAGGCCTGAACGAGAACGTACTCCTCGCGAAGCAGCTCCAGGCGCGGTTCAAGCTGCTCCGGAACCATGCCTCAGCCTCCCAGCACCTCGATCCGACGCGCCCATGCCGAGCGCGTCAAGGTCCTCGCGCTGCGTCTCGCCCGGATGGACGGGGGCGCACATGACAGGCCTTCCTGGCAACGGTAGTCCACGATTTCCACTTCGGTCGGGCCGCAGCTTCCCCGGACCACTTGAAACAGATCCGCCATACGTCAAGCGTAACGCCATCGCTTGACCGAAGCGAATATGCAAGGATCGCTACCGAGCCATGTATGGGAGACGGCCGGGCCGAACGCTTTCCCGTCCGGGCAGCCCCACGCGCTCTCCGCCCCTGCATGGAACAGTCCGCTTGCTTACGCTCAGCGGCGAGGGCTGCTGCTCCGCCCGCGTCAGTGATGAAACAGCCGCAGGCCGGTGTGGACCATGGCGATGCCGTACTGGCGGCAGGCCGCCTGCACTTCGTCGTCCCGCGCCGAGCCGCCAGGCTGGGCGATGAAACGAACGCCGTGCTTGTGCGCGTGGTCGACGTTGTCGCGGAACGGGATGTAGCCATCGCTTGCGAGGCAGATGCCGGCGGGCTCGGCGAACCATTCGGCGCGTTCGGTCTCGGTCAGCGGAGCGGGGGGTGACGCGGTGGCTTCGGCAAAGGCGGCTTGCTCGGCCGCGGTCATGTCGCCTTCGATGTAGCGCCCCCGCCAGTTGATCCGCTGCTGGCGCTTGACGCCGGGGCGGAAGTCCAGGCCGAGCACCTTGGGATGCGCGCCCAAGCGCCACACGTCCGCCTTGGCCCCGGCCAGCTTGGTGCAGTCCACCCGGGACTGCTGCCCGGCGCCGACGCCGATGGTCTGGCCGCCCAGGGCGTAGCAGACGGAGTTGGACTGGGTGTACTTCAACGCGATCAGGCCGAGCAACAGGTCGCGTCGAGCCTCCGCGGTGAGTTCGCCGCATACCGCACCGGCCAGATCGGCCGCTTCGATGCGCCGGTTGTTGCGCTCCTGCGCCAGAGTCATGCCGAACACTTCTCGGGTCTCCATGGCCGGCGGCTGATAGTCCCGGTCCGATTCGAGGACGACGAAGGCACCGCCTTTCTTGGCCGCCAGGGTAGCGAAGACTCCTTCCTCAAAGCCGGGCGCGATCACGCCGTCGCTGACCACGCCCTTCAGGTAGGCGGCGGTGGCGGCGTCCACGGGATCGGACAGCGCCACGAAGTCGCCGAACGAACACTTGGGGTCTGCGCCCCGGGCCCGGGCGTAAGCCGTGGCCAGGGGCGTCAACTGCCGGTTGCCTATCTCGTAGGCGCGGCGCAGCTTCTTCGGCAGTTCCACCGCCACCGCGGCTCCGGCCGGCGAGACATGCTTGAACGACGCTGCGGCCGGCATCCCCAAGGCGTGCCGCAGTTCGGCGACGAGCTGCCAGGCGTTCAGCGCATCGAGCAGATTGATGTAGGACGGCTTGCCGGCACGCACCCGCACCGGCACGGCGGCGCCGGTCTCGAAGGCGGCTTGGCGCTGGTGTGGATTGCAGCCGTATTTCAGTTCCACCCGCACCGAGCTATTCGCCGGCGCCGCCGGCATCGGGTCGGTCCAAGTCCAGCTCGCTGCCGGTCAGGCGACGGTAGGCTTCCAGGTATCGGGACAGAGTGTTGGCGAGCACCTCCTGCGGCAGCGCCGGGCCGGGCGGCGTCTTGTCCCAGCGGCCGTCGGCGACCAGAGTTTCCAGGTAGTTGCGCACATACTGCTTGTCGAAGCTCGGCTGCTCGCCGCCGGGACGCCAGTCGTCCATAGGCCAGAAGCGCGAACTGTCCGGAGTGAAGATCTCGTCGATCAGGATGGGTTGATCGACGCCCTCCATCGTGCCGAACTCGAATTTGGTGTCGGCCAGCACGATGCCCCGCGCCAGCGCGTAGTCCCGCGCCAGGCCGTAGAGACGCAAGGTGGTCTCTTGCAGCCAGAGCATGGTCTCCTCGCCGACGATGGCTGCGCCTTGGTCGAAACGGATGTTCTCGTCGTGGCCGGTTTCGGCCTTGGTGGACGGCGTGAACAGCGGCTTGCCGAGGCGGTCGCCGTTGCTCAGTCCGGGCGGCAGGTCGATGCCGCAGACTTGGCCGCTGCGCTGGTAGTCCTTCCAGCCGCTGCCGGCGAGATAGCCGCGGGCGATGCACTCCACCGGCAGCACTTGCGCTCCCCGACAGAGCATAATGCGTCCGGCGAGCCGTTCGCGTTCGTCGTCGTCGAGGCCGGGCACGTCGGCCACGTCCGTGGAGATCAGGTGGTGATCGACCACGCCGGCGAAGTGGTCGAACCAGAACTTCGAGATCTGCGTCAGCACGACGCCCTTGCCGGCCGGCCCGTTGGCCAGCACCACGTCAAAGGCGCTGACCCGGTCCGTGGCGATGATGAGCAGCCCCGGCGAGTCGTCGGGCAGCTGGACGTCGTAGAGGTCGCGGACTTTGCCGCTGCGTTTGTTGGGGAGATCGAGGTTCGTCTCCATCACCAGTGCTGGCACGTTGCTCTCCTTGGTGTGGGTGAATGTCGTTCAGTAGGCGCTGCCGCCGCCGTCGGCCTTGTAGATGGAGCCGGTGACGAAGGCCGCGTCGTCGCTGGCGAGAAACAGCATCACCTTGGCGATGTCCGCCGGCTCGGCGTAGCGCCCGAGCGGAATGGTCTGCGCGATGCGCTGCCGAGCGGCGTCGGGATCGTCCGGCGAAATGCCCCGCTCCAGGCTGCGCATCATGCGCGTCTCCACGGGCGACGGGTTGACGGTGTTGACGCGGATTTTCGCGGCGGCGCATTCCCGAGACGCGGCCCGCATCAGGCCGATGACGGCGTGCTTGCTGGCGCCGTAGGGAGCGATGTTCGGCGTCGCCGACAAGCCGGCGACGCTGGACGTGATGACGATGCTGCCGCCGCCGCGCTGGGCGATGTGCGGAATGCCATACTTCAAGCCCAGCCACACGCCTTTGACGTTGACGGCCAGGACGCGGTCGAAATCCGCCTCGTCCATGTCCACGATGGGCGCTACCACGCCCTCGACGCCAGCGTTGGCCAGCAGCACGTCGACGCCCCCGTAGCGCTCGCTGGCGGTGTCGAACATGCGCTGGTTGTCCTCGGCGCGGGTCACGTCGGCCACGCAGTGGCTCACCCGGTTGCTGCCGGCCTGCTCCATCGCAGCGCCCAGAGCGGCTTCGTCGAGATCGACGATCAGCACGTTGGCTCCCTCGTCCGCGAACAGCTCGGCAGCGGCGCGGCCGATGCCGCCGGCGCCGCCGGTGATGACCGCGGTCTTGTCGTTCAGGCGCCCCATGTCTTGCGCTCTCCTTGCGATGGGAAAAGGCGAAGATTGCTTGACTCGACGCCGCACTGCAAGCCGCTGCGACCGCTTGGCAATCCAATTTGGCAATGTCCGCCTTGGCGCTTCCCATGGCGCGTTGCGGCTCGGCGGCCGGCCGCCTCGGCCGCCGGCAAGAATCGCCGCCGTTGACCCGCTTCGATCTCTTTGTGCTCTGTCATGCAGCTATCTCTCGGCGAAGCCTTCGAACAGCCGAACAGATCCTCCAGGCGGGCCATGCGCTCGCGCAGATCGGCCCTGTCGCGTTCGAGTTGGTTCACGTCGCCTGCAGCGACGCGAATATCGATACCATCAGACTGCCGAGCAGCACACCCTTGGTGATGATGCCGATGCACTCGGAGGCATTGGTTGCATCCAATGTCCAGCAGCGCTGCGAGTATCTGCCGAAGCAGATCTTCGATGTTGTCGAACTTGCGGTCGATGCGTCGCGGCAGGGCGTTGCTGTCGTACAGCAGGAGTTGTTCTGCTCGATCCGTTCGGGCGCCGGCTCGTTCCCCTGCGACCCGCCGCATGTACACGTCGGACCACCTTGCCGGGCCAGCCGGCCCTGTGTCTGTTCGGTCCAATGCCGTGTCTTCCTTCTAGCGCCACCGTGCATCCTACGCCCACTTGGTAGCCCCGCTCAGCTGGGCCAGCTATCCAATACAGTAGCCGAACGATGCGGCGAGGCAGCTACCCGGCGCGGCGATAGGAAGAGCTCCACGCGGCGGTCGTTTGCGGCAATGGCGTGGATGCTGTCCGACTCGTTGCAGGTAGCCCTTGCTGGTTAAACGCCTGCCAAGGTCGCTACTCGCGTCGGAGCGCGAGGGGCTTATGCCGCAAGCTGCGCAAGTGCGCAACTCGCTGCGTCGTTCCGGTTCGCTGCCGAGGATCAGGGACATTACGGGCATCGCCGCCGTCCGCGGGATCGAACGCCGGGGACGATCTTCGGGACGGTTCCGGGGCGGATGCGGGCAGCCTTGCAGTCGCGCACCGAACAAGGAGACCCGAATCATGGAGATCGAGCCCGCACCCGCATCATGATGCCGCAAACCCCGCGTCGGCGAGACCGACCACCCGGTCGCCTGCGAGCGCCTGCGCAAGGCCGACGAACCGCGCGCCAAGCGCACCAGCGTCGCCACGGCATCGAGGCCGTCGATCTCCCAAAGAGCGCCAGCCGCGACTGGCGCAAGACGCTCGCCGGCGGATGCGGCAGGGCGGCTTTGGACTCGACGTCGCCACGGTCGGGCGCATCCTCGCCAAAGCCGCGAAGCGCGGGCGCGTCCGAACCAGGCGCCGGCGCGACTTCCGCCGCGGCCATGTCGTCGGCGTCTCGTTCAAGGAGTTCCGCGCCGTCCGCCTCTTCGCCCGGCGCATGTTCTCCCGCGTCTTCTCCAACGCGCTGCGAAGCAGTGCGCCGGCAACGCCAGTCGCTTCCTGGATTCCCTGCACACCTTCACGCGCGTGTCCTCCCTCCAGGTGGACGTGCGTCCGCGAACGCCTTGGCGTTCGACTAGTTCGTGGCCGACTTCAAGCACGCCCGCCATGCCGCCGCCGAGACGCCCACAGTGGAACGACTGCGTGGAGCGCGCCGCCGGCGTCGCGCGCACGGAGTTCCGGAGCCTCCGCCGCCCTCGACGACTGCGTCCACTGCCGCAACGACGAGCGGCCGCGCGCGAACATCGGCATGACGACGCCCAGCGAACACTTCGCTACCCTGCAGGCGACGCCGAAGCCGTTGTGGAAGTATTCGGCGAATGCATGGACCACGATGCCGAAGCTGTAGTCCGCATTCAGCAGACCGGATGAGGTCACACGGTCGTTCGCCAGCGTCCAAATGTTGTCCGAGCGAACCCGTGCGCCGCCGGCCGGTATGCGCAGGCCAAAGCTGTAGACTTGATCGCCGTAGTAGTGCGACGCCATCAGTTCGTACCCGTTGATGTCATGGGGTCGGTAGACCACCGAAGGATTCGCGGCGACAATCGAACCGCGTCGCCTGCGACGAGGAAGATCCGCCATGAACAGCAAGACGCCGACAGGCGGGAGCGAACCCGACCTCGAAGGACTGCGGGACTTCGCCGAGACCCCGGACCGCGAGCTGTCGCCGATCTTCGTCGGACGAAAAGACGAACTGGCCCGTTTCGACCGGCTCGCCCGGCGAACGCTTGACGACTGGCGAAACGGACGCCCGGTTGCCGGCAGCACGACGGTCGTCACCGGCTGCCCCGGCATGGGCAAGTCCTCCCTGCTGCGCCGCTTCGTCGAGACTCGCTGCAACCGGAAAGGCGATCCCGAATCGCCGTTTGCCACGGTGATCGACCACGACGATCTGCGCGACCGGGAAACGCTTTCACGAAAGTTCCACGAAGCCGCGAAGACGCATCCCGCGTGGAGCGAGCTGGTCGGCGCGGTGTTCACGACCGCCGGCGACTGGCTCAAGGCGGCATCCCTCGTCGAGGCCGTGAAGCGCCAGACGCCGGACTTCCTCTCCCGCATGCGGCCCGTATGCCTGGTGGTGGACGAGATCCAGAACGTCGGCCCGGGAAACGGACGAGCGCTGTCCACGCTCCACACCGGCACGCTTGACCTGCCGATCCTGCCTTTGTACGCCGGCTTGAACGACTCCATCGACGCCTTGCGGGCAGCAGGCATCTCCCGGCTGGCGCGGAACGCCGTCGTCCCCCTTGAACTCTTGTCCCGAGAGGAGACCCGGGAAGCCGTGGAAACGCTGTTCGACAACCACCGGGTCACAGGCCCGGACGACGAACGCAAGCGCTGGATCGAAGCCGTGGCCACCGACAGCGCCGGTTTTCCGCAGCACCTGCACGTCGGATTGCAGGAGACCGCAAGCGTCGTCGCCGAACGCAGCGGGGTTCTTGACAGCGAAGGTCTCGCCGAAGTGCGCCGCCGCGCCGCCGAGGCCCGCAAGGGGTACTACCGCAGCCGGCTTTCTCCGACCGTGGCGGATCACCCCGAAACGCTGCTGACGCTGGTCCGCATGGCAAGCGGAAACGGACCACCGGCCATGAGAACCCGGCACCGAGTCGTCGACGCGGCGCTGGAACACATGCGAACGCTGACCGACAGGTACGACATGCCCACGCGAGAAGACGCCAGAGGGTTCGTGAACGCCATGATCCACGACGGCATCCTGCAAGAGGATGGAAACGGCGGCTGCAAGGTGCCAATCCCGTCCATGACGACATGGCTGCTGAAGGACTACGCCCAGGAAGCCGGCATCGCGTCCCCGCCTCGCCCCAATCGGAAGACGCGGCAGCGCGGTCGGTAGACCACCGAAGGATTCGCGGCGGCAATCGACCGTGTCGCTGCGGACTGGGACTTGCGCAATTTGCTACACAAGTCCCGGCCTGGGCGAAACGAACCCCGAACTGGCAGCTGTGTCCATGTCCAAAGAGTCAGCAGCCACAAGCAAAGCGCAGCGCAGTACAGCCCGACAGCCAGGTCGTGTTTACATATCCGGGTTCAGGACATTTCAGACTTTTCAGGCAGCCTCCGACAGGGTGGCGAAGCATTCGCTGGGCGTCGTCATGTCGATGCTCGCACGGGGCCGCCGGCTCTTCGGAACCAGCCCCGCGACGCCGCCGGCGAGCGCCTTGCACCAATCGCAGCAGGCGCTCTTCGGGAGATCGACGGACTCGAGCGCCAAGGCGACGCAGGCACCCTGGGTGCGCGGCTCGTCGACCTTGCGCAGGCGCTCGCTGGCGACCGGTGGTCGATCTCGTCGACGCGGAAGTTCGCAGCCGCATGATGCGGGTGCGAGCTTGATCCGCATGGTTCGAGCCTCCTTGTTCGGCCCGCAACTGCAAGGCTGCCCCGAATCCGCTGCGGCCCTCGCATCCGACCCGGCTCCGTCCCCGAAGATCGTCCCTCGGCGTTCGATCCCGCGGACGTCCGGCGATGTCCGAAATGTCCCTGAGCCCCGATACCTCGCAACCGTTTTCCGTCATTCCTCTCCCCTAGCAAGGTTCTTGCTTTCGCATCCTACTACGAGGTAGTGGCTCGGTTTGAAATCGGATGAGCCGTGCCGCTACGGGTACCACTACATAGGGTATCTAATACAGCCCTGCACCCCTGCCTCTTGTAGTCTCGTAATGCAGCATGGCGACACGGATTCAAAGTGGGCCACTACCAACCGAGGCGCATCCGGGCCGCAGCTTGGCCTGCCCAACACTGCCATCTCCATCGTCCGCATGGGCGGGCCGGTTCGAGCGCCAGCCCCAAACGCCGCCACAGACCTCAGCCAGTACACCGAGCAGCAAAGCTGGCCAGCAGCGCGACAAGCAGCGTCAGCAGAAGGGGCAGGTGCAGGAACTGGGCGAAGGGAGTGACGCCTGCGCTAGCGCGGATCTCCCCGGTCAGGGCGGCGGCTTCGAATTGCGGCAGGCGGGCGACCACGATGCCGCGAGGATCGACGATGGCGGTGACGCCGTTGTTGGTGGCACGGAGCAGGTACTTGCCGTTTTCCAGGGCCCGCATGCGGGCGATCTGCAAGTGCTGCAACGGACCGATGGAGGCGCCGAACCAAGTGTCGTTGCTGACGGTAGCCAGGGCGGCGGCGTCTCGGGCGTGGCGGGCGACAGCTTTCGGGTAGGCGATCTCGTAGCAGATGGCCATGGCGAGGTCGAGCCCGCCGCCGTGCAGCAACGGCTGCCGTTCGGCGCCGGCGGCGGCGTTCGACATCGGCAGATCGAAAAAGGCGATGACGCCGCGCAGCACGCCGGCCAAGGGCACGTAGTCGCCGAACGGCACTAGGCGTCGTTTCCGGTAGATGCCGCCGCCGGTGGACACTGCGGCGTTGTAGTACACGATGCCGCCAGCCGGCGTCCGCTCGGCCATGACTATGCCCAATACCAAGTCGGCGGCAGCCTGGCCGCCCAGACCGACGACGAAGTCGGCGACGTCGTGGCGCAGTTCCGGCAGCGCTGCTTCCGGCCACATCACGATGTCGCGGCCCCAATGCGGCTCGGACAGGCTCTGGTATCGGGCTCTCGACAAGCGGGCGCCTTCCGGCGTCCACTTGATCTCCTGGGGAATGTTGCCCTGCACCAGCGCGACGGAGATTCGCTCCGCCCCAGGTTCCGTCCAGCGAATCGATTGCAGTCCCCAGGCCGCCAGCCAAACGACTGCCAGCGTCGCCAGCGTCCACCAGCGCCACGACGTCAGAGTGGCCACCAGGAAGGTCGCTGTCAGCACGCTGGCGAAGGACACCAGCAGTACGCCGCCCACTGGTGCCAAGCCGGCCAGCGGCGTGTCCAGAAAGGCGTAGCCGGCGAACAGCCAAGGGAAGCCGGTAAGAAGCCAAGTGAGCATCCATTCCAAGGCCGTCCACAGGATCGTGAAGGCGAGCGCATCCGCCAGAATCGAACGCGACCGATCGGGATCAGAACGCAGGCGATGGAACAACCAGCCGAGGACGCCATTGAGGACGGCCATGCCGGCCACGAACAGCGCCACCAGCGTCACCGCCAGCGGCGGTTCCGTCGGGCCATGAACATGGATGCTGACGTAGATCCACGATGCCCCCACGCCGTACTTGCCGACACCGAACAGCCAACCGCGCCAGAACGCGCTGCCGCCACTTGCCGTGCGGCGCAGCAGCCAGAACAGCGCTACCGACGACACCACCATCAGCGGCCAGAGGTCGAACGGCGCCAGGGACAACGGCAGCAGGGCGCCGGCGACGAGTGCCGCCAAGGCCGGCGCCGTTGTCTGTTTGCGGGCAGTTCCTGCCGCGCTCTCCCACTGCCGGCGCTGGCTCATGGACGAACCGCCGCCGCGTACACGATCGTCAAGTTTCGGTGCAGGTCAGGTGCAGCAGGCGGATGCGGCGGCTGTCGGCATTCAGGACGCGGAAGCGGAAGCGGCCCAAGTTGACGGTCTCTTCCCGCTTCGGCAGGTGGCCGAACTCCCTGACAACGAGGCCGCCAATGGTGTCGAACTCGCCGCTGGCCAGATCGCAGTCGAAGTAGGCGTTGAAATCTTCAATGGCCGTCGTCGCCTTGACGGTGTAGGTGTGGCCGTCGAATTGCTTGATGAAGCTATCGTCGTCTATGTCGTGCTCATCCTCGATGTCGCCGACGATCTGCTCCAGCACGTCTTCGATGGTGACCACGCCAGCGATGTCGCCGTATTCGTCGATCACGACCGCCATGTGGTTGTGCGTTTCTCGGAACTCCTGCAGCAAGTCGTTGAGGCGCTTGCTCTCCGGCACCACGATGGTAGGACGGATGTAGTCCTTGATGTCGAATCGGCTCGCCGAACGGCTCCAGTCGTCTTCGAGCAGCAGGGGAAGCATGTCCTTGGCATGCAGGATGCCGCGCACGTCGTCCATGTCGTCGCCAATGACGGGAAAGCGCGAGTGCTTGGAACGGACGACGGTGGGCAGGAAATCCTCGATGCGCTGCTCCACGGCGACGGTGACCATCATCGAACGGGGGATCATCACGTCCCGGGCGCGCATGTCCGCCACCGCCAAAGCACCGTGGATGATATTCAGCGCTTCGGTGTCGAACAGCTGCCGCTCGCTGGCGTCTTCGAGCATGTCGAGCAGCTCGCGCCGAGTGGTCGGTTCCACGGGCAGGAGATCGACGATCCACTCGCGCAAGGTCTTGCGGGATTCGTCCCGGGCGTCTGCCGCTTCGCTCATTCGTCCGTTCCGTAGGGATCCGAGATCCCGAAACGCTTGAGCAAGGCCGCTTCCTTGGCTTCCATGACCTTCGCTCCATCCACGGTACGATGGTCCATGCCCAGCAGATGCAGTACGCCGTGGACGACCAGGTGGGCGTAGTGATCGGCCAAGACCTTGCGCTGCTGACGCGCTTCCCGCGCTGCCACCGGAGCGCAGATGGCGATGTCGCCGAGCAGGCCGAAGTCCCCCTTTGCCGTGGACGCCCGCTCCCCCTTGGTGGTCCCGTCGGTTCCGTCGGCGGGGAAGGCCAGCACATTGGTGGCGCGGTGGCGATTGCGGAAACGAGCGTTGAGCCCGGCACCCTCCCGTTCGCCGACGATGCGCAGGCACAGCGCCCGCCGGTCGCCGGCCAGCGCCGCTTTCGCCCAACCGGCGATTGCATCCGCGCCTGGCGTCTCGTCTCGGCAGGCGATCTGCACGGCCACGGTCATTCCCGGACGGATTCTCCACCGGCTTCGGCTTGCGCGTAGGCCTCGACGATGCGCTGCACCAGCGGGTGGCGGACGACGTCCTTGGAGCCGAAGTGAGTGAAGCTGATGCCCTCCACCTTCTTCAGCACCTTCAGCACATGCACCAAGCCGGAGTGGCTGCCGCTCGGCAGATCGATCTGCGTGATGTCGCCCGTGACCACCGCCGTGGAGCCAAAGCCGATGCGGGTTAGAAACATCTTCATCTGCTCCACGGTGGTGTTCTGGCTCTCGTCCAGAATGATGAACGAGCCGTTCAGCGTCCGCCCGCGCATGAACGCCAGCGGCGCGATCTCGATGACATTGCGCTCGATGTACTTGTTGACGCGCTCGATGCCGAGCATCTGGTAGAGCGCATCGTACAGCGGGCGCAGGTACGGGTCGATCTTCTGCGCCAAGTCGCCGGGCAGGAAACCCAGCTTCTCGCCCGCCTCCACCGCTGGGCGCACCAGCAGAATGCGGCTGACGTCGCGCTTCTCCAAGGATTCGACGGCGCATGCCACGGCGAGATAGGTCTTGCCGGTACCGGCGGGGCCGACGCCGAAGTTCAAGTCGTTGGCGCGCATGGCTGCCACATAGCTCTTCTGATTGGTACCACGCGGCTTGACGATCAGTTTGCGCGTTCGCACCGCCTTGTCGCCGTTGCCGTCGCTATTGGCGGCGAGCAGTTCGTCCAAGCCGGATTCCTGCAGGAACAGATGTACGGTTTCCGCATCAAGACCGTCGCGCTCGAGGGTCTCCACGTACAGCCGGGACAGCAGGGCGCCTCCGGCACGCACGCACGGTTCCGGCCCGGAGATGCGAAAAGCATTGCCCCGGTTGCGGATGCGGATGCCGAGCCGACGTTCGAGATGCTTGAGATTCTGGTCGAAAGGCCCGCACAGAGCGGCCAAACGGCGAGAATCGTCGGGTTCGAGACTGACGTTCGTGGTCGAGGCCGCGGCGGATGCGACCTCATCGGAGGAGCGGGAAGGGGTACCCCCCGCTAGAGATTCGTCGATCAAATGGTGTAAGCGCAGTGCTTCCTTGGGGTCGAAGCATAGCCGCCTTCGGGCGCGTGTCAAACCCGCTGCGGGAGTGGTGGCGGGAGCGAATGCAGGAGTCGTCCGCGCAGCGAGTTCGGCAGCGCTTCGACGATCTCCACGGTAGCGAATCCGCCGATTAGGTCGCGGCCATCGGCGGGGAAGTTGACGACGCGATTGTTCTCCGTGCGGCCGGCGAACTGCTTGGGGCCGCGCTTGGCGGGGCCGGTAACCAGCACCCGCTGCTCGGTGCCTACCATGCCCGCAGCATGGGCCGCTGCTTGACGGCGAAGCTGATCCTGCAAGGCGGCAAGGCGGCGCTTCTTCACCGCCAGCGGCGTGTCGTCCGGCAGCGATGCCGCCGGCGTTCCCGGCCGCGGGCTGTAGATGAAGCTGAAGGAGATGTCGTAGTCCAGCTCGCGCACGAGGTCCAGCGTCGCCTCGAAATCGCGCTCGGTCTCGCCGGGAAAGCCGACGATGAAGTCCGACGACAGGCTGATGTTCGGGCGCACCCGCCGCAGAGCGCGGATCTTGGCCTTGTACTCGAGCACCGTGTGGCCGCGCTTCATCATGGCCAGCACCCGATCCGAGCCGGACTGCACCGGCAGATGCAGATGGTCGACCAGCTGCGGGACATCCCGATAGGCGTCGATCAGCGTCGGCGAGAACTCCACCGGATGGGAGGTGGTGAAGCGGATGCGGTCGATGCCGTCCACCGCCGCCGCGTAGTGGATCAGCTCCGCCAGATCCGCTTCGTCGTCTGCCTGCGAAGCCCCCCTCTCGCTTGCGAGAGGCACTCCTCCGCTCCCCCGCCGAGGGCTCTCGATCTCGCCGCGGTAGGCGTTGACGTTCTGGCCGAGGAAGTTGATCTCGCGTACGCCGCGATCGGCGAGCCCCACCACCTCGCGCATGACGCTGGCCACGGCACGGGAGACCTCTTCGCCGCGGGTGTAGGGCACCACGCAGAACGTGCAGTACTTGCTGCAACCCTCCATCACCGAGACGAAGGCGGTCGGGCCGTCGACGCGGGGCTGCGGCAGGCGGTCGAACTTCTCGATCTCCGGGAAGCTCACGTCCACTGCCGGACGGCGGGTACGCCGGGTTTCGTCGAGCATCTCCGGCAGGCGATGCAGGGTCTGCGGGCCGAACACCAAGTCCACATGCGGTGCCCGAGCGATGATCGCTTCGCCTTCCTGGCTGGCCACGCAGCCGCCGACGCCGATGACCAGGTTCGGGTTGGCGCTCTTGAGACGCTTCCACCGGCCGAGCTGGCTGAATACCTTCTCGGTGGCCTTCTCGCGGATGGAGCAGGTGTTGAGCAGCAGCACATCCGCGCGGGCGGGATCGTCCACCGCAGCGGCGCCGTGGCTGGTACGCAGCAAGTCGGCCAGACGCGACGAGTCGTACTCGTTCATCTGGCAGCCGTGGGTCTCGACGTAGAGCTTCACGAGGATAGGCGTCGGCAGCGATGGGAGGATTATAGCCGCGGTCCCGCGATTCCGGGCAGCTTGCGGAGCCAGCCCGCCTTTTGCGCTTGAAATCCCGGCATGGATGCCTGTTAAATCCCCGCTAAAGGTGGTTCAGAGCCCTCCATGCCCGATGACAAAACCCATATCTACCGGATCTGCTTCCATAGCCACGGCCAGATCTACGAGGTCTACGCCCACTCGATCTACCAGAGCGATCTGTACGGCTTCGTCGAGATCGAGGACTACATCTTCGGCGAGAAGTCGCAGATGGTGATCGACCCCAGCGAGGACAAGCTGCGCACGGAGTTCGAGAGCGTACAGCGCAGCTTCGTGCCCATGCACGCCATCATCCGCATCGACGAAGTAGAGAAGGAAGGCACCGCCAAGATCACCGACAGCAGCGGCAACAACGTGACGCCGTTCCCCATGCCGATGCCGGGCAGGAAGGGCTGACTCGACAGCGACCGCGACGGACACGACTCGCCGCCGGCGCCATTGCCCTGCGTCTAGCGGAATCCAGCCGGCGGCACTACCCGATCGGCAGCGGCAGACCGGTACAATGCTGCGAGGGAAGCAACCGGACAAGCCTATGGCCATCGTCATCGTCGGAGCAGGCCACGCCGGCGGGCAGGCGGCGGCGAGTTTGCGTCAGGAGAAGTACGAGGGCGAGATTCTCGTCATTGGCGACGAGCCGCACATCCCCTACCAGCGGCCGCCGCTGTCGAAGCAGTACCTGTCCGGCGAGTACGGCATCGAACGGGTGCATCTGCGTCCCGCCAAGTTCTACCAGGATCGGGGCATCGTCGTGCGCAGCGACGTTCGCGTCGAGAGCATCGATGCCAATGCCCAGACAGTGGCTTGCAGCGATGGCGAGGTGGTGCGCTACCACAAGCTGCTGCTAGCCACGGGCGCCCGTCCACGCAAGCTCGATGCGCCGGGAGGCGATCTGCCCGGTATTCACTACCTGCGCAGCATCTCCGACGTGGATGCCATCCGGCAGGACTTCCAGCCCGGCAAGCGCATCGCCATCGTCGGCGGCGGCTACATCGGTCTGGAAGTGGCCGCGGTGGCTATCGAGCAGGGCTTGCAGGTGACGGTATTGGAAATGGAGAACCGCATCCTGCAACGGGTGACGACGCCGACCATGTCCGCCTTCTACCAGGACCTGCATACCGCCAAGGGAGTCGCCATCCGCACCGGGGCGCGGGTCGAGTCGTTCCGCGGCGAGTCGCGCCTGGGGGCCGTGGTCTGCGCCAACGGCGAACAGGTGCCCGCCGATGTGGCAGTGGTAGGCATCGGCATCGTGCCGAACAGCGAGCTGGCCGCCGGCGCGGGGATCGACTGCGACGACGGCATCATGGTGGACGAATACACTCGCACGACGGCTCCCAACATTTACGCCGTCGGCGACTGCACCAACCATCCCAACCCTCTGCTCGGTCGCCGACTGCGGCTGGAGTCGGTGCCCAACGCCATGGAGCAGTCGCGAGTGGCGGCCTCGAATCTAGCCGGCAATCCCAAGACCTACGCCAACATCCCCTGGTTCTGGTCGGATCAATACGATTTGAAGCTGCAAATGGTAGGTTTTTCCGCCGAGGGCGAACGGCATGTGGTGCGTGGCGACCCGGCGAGCCGGCAGTTCGCCCTGTTCTACTTCCACGGCGACACCGTGGTGGCCGCAGATGCAGTCAACAGTGCCCGAGAGTTCATGGTGGCCCGCCAGCTCGTAGGCAAGGCGGTAGACGCCGGAGCGCTCGAAGACCCGGAAACGGACCTCAGAACATTGCTCGCCGCCGCGGCTTAAGCTCCGATATGGCACCTCGATGGGGCCATGCGGCTGGTACTGGGCAGATCGAGAAGCACTTGCACAACGCCGCCAAGTCGCGGAATCTTCGCATGTCGGTAGCCGAAGCACGACAACGACCGCAAGGAGGCCTCGCATGAGCGGAAACGAAGGGGGGCAGAATGTTCTGAACCAGGAGACCCTGGTTCCCAGGCTCGAGCAAGCCATCGACGAAAAGGAGCGGCCCAAGGAGGGCTTCCTGTTCTGCGCCGCCTGTTCCCACGTTATTGGCCACGTCCAGGATCGCATCAAGGTGAACGGCTCGTTCCAGCACACCTGCACCAATCCCTTCGGCCACGTGCATCGCTTCGGCTGCCATCGGGAAGCCCACGGCTGCGCCCTCAGCGGCGAGCACCATGCCGCCGACAGCTGGTTCCAGGGCTTCTGCTGGCAGCTCGCCAACTGCGGCAACTGCAACACCCACATGGGCTGGCTGTTCGAGAAGCCCGGCGAGCACTTCTACGGCCTGATTCTCGATCGCATCCAGGTAGACTGAGCCGCGTATGGCCAAACCCGACGACGCCGACTACGATGCGCTCACCTTCGACTGCTACGGCACCCTGATCGACTGGAGTACCGGCATCGTCGGCTATCTGCAGCCGGCCCTGCTGGAGCGAGACGCCCACGTCATCGACGACTTCCTGCTGGAGTTCTTCGCCGAGACCGAACCGCTGGCACAGGCCGAGGGCATGCGCTATGCCGAAGTGCTGCGAGAGGTGCTGCGGCGCTTGGGCACCCGGCTCGGCTTCACGCCCACGGACGCCGTGCTGGACGGCTTTGTCGACAGCGTCGGCGCTTGGCCACCGTTTCCGGACACGGTGGGCGCCTTGGAGCGGCTGGGCGAACGCTTCGAGCTGGTCGTCGTTTCCAACGTCGACAACGCCATCTTCGCCGATACCGCTGCGCTGCTCGGCATCGATTTCCAGCATGTCGTCACCGCCCAAGACGTGGGTGCGTACAAGCCGGATCGGCGGATGTTCGACGCTGCCTTGGCGGCCGTCGACGGCTCGCGCATCCTGCACGTGGCCCAGAGTCTGTTCCACGACATCGCCCCCGCTGCCGCGTTGGGCCTGGATACCGTGTGGATCCGACGCCCCCGCGGTGCGACCAGACCGGCCGATGCCAAGCCTACTTGGACGTTCGACTCCCTCGCCGAGTTCGCCGACGCGATACTGGCGCAATGAGCCAGCGTCGCGCCACCATCGAGATCGGCAAGGAGGATATGCATTTTTCCGCCGCCCACTTCACGATCTTCTCCGACGCCAAGCGCGAGAATCTGCATGGCCACAACTTCTTCGTGGAGGTCGCGATCACCGGCCCCATCGACGCTGGCGGCCTGTGCTTCGACTACAACGAAGTCAAGACGCAGCTGCGGGCGCTGTGCGATTCCCTCAACGAAACGATGCTGCTGCCAGCGGATTCTCCCCATCTGCGCATTCGCCAGAGCGACGACTGCGTGTCCGTCGCCTTTGCCGACGAGCAGCTGTCGTTCCTGCCCCGGGACGTCAAGCTGCTGGCGGTGAGGAACGTCACGGTGGAGGAACTCGCGCACTGGTTCGTGACCGAGCTGGCCAGGGACGACGGCTTTGCCAAGCTGCCCATCGACTCGCTGCACCTGCGCGTCTCCTCCGGCCCGGGCCAATGGGCGGGAACCACCTGGCAGCCGCGAACGGAAAATCGAAGAGAGCAGGCCGCATGAAGCTGGCCATCGTCACCGGCGCCAGCGCCGGCATCGGCCTCGCCGCCGCGGCGCGGTTTCTCGACGCCGGCTACCGGGTGGTCAACCTGTCCCGCCGGCCCTGCCCGCTCGCGGACGTGACGCACATCCGTTGCGATCTCGCGGCCGCGGACTCCCTGGCCGCAGTGGCGACGGAGCTGACGCCCATCCTCGAAGCGGCGCAGCGGATCGCCCTGATCCACAACGCCTCGCGGCTGCGCAACGATACCGCCCCGGAGACCCCCAGCGAAATCCTGCGCGCCGTGCTGGAAGTGAACGTGGTGGCCATCAACTCCCTGAATCGCATGGCGATTGCTCGCATGCAACCGGGCTCCTGCATCCTGTTCGTCGGCTCCACGCTGTCCGAGAAGGCGGTGCCGGGGAGCTTCTCCTACGTCGTCAGCAAGCATGCCCAAGTGGGCATGATGCGCGCCTGCTGCCAGGACCTCGCCGGCATGGGCATCCACACCGCCTGCATCTGCCCCGGCTTCACCGATACCGAGATGCTGCGCGAGCACGTCCCGGAAGACGCCATGGACGCGGTGCGCGCCATGTCCGCCTTCAACCGCCTCATCGAACCCGACGAGATCGCGGCAGCGCTACTGTGGGCGGCGACTGCGCCGGTGCTCAACGGCAGCGTCATCCACGCCAATCTCGGCCAAGTGGAACAGTAGCCGCCATGCCCGACTACAAGCTGCGGCGGCAGCGCGTTTTCCTGGTGCTGGCCGGCATCTTCCTCGGTACGCTTTCGCTGCTGAACATCCTCGGCATCAGCCGCTTCGTCGATCTGTCGTTCGAGCTGTTCGGCACCAGGATTCCCATGGTGGTGGCCATCGGCGTGCTGCCGTATCCGGTCACCTTCCTCTGCACCGATCTCATCAGCGAACTCTATGGCCGCAAACGCGCCACCGAGGTGGTGTGGGTGGGCCTGCTGCTCAACATCTGGGTGGTCTTCCTGCTGTGGATCGGCGGCGCACTGCCAGGTTTCGAGACCGTCGATCCGGGCACCGGCCTGCCGGTGCCGGACGCCGCCGGACGACTGCCGGTATTCTTCGAAATACGCACCTTGGCGTTCGGCGCGGTTGCCGCGTCCATGATCGCCTACCTGGTAGCGCAGTGGTGCGACGTGCAGCTGTTCCACTTCTGGAAATGGCTCACTGGCGGCCGGCATCTGTGGCTGCGCAACAACGGCTCGACCCTGGCAAGCCAGCTGGTGGATACCATCGCCGTCATCCTCATCACCCACTTCTGGGCCAAGGCCCTGCCCATCGACGCCGAGGCATCGCTGTGGCCGCAGTTGGCGACGTTTATCGCCTCGGGCTACGTCTTCAAGCTCACCGTCGCCTTGGTGGACACCGGGCCTATCTATCTAGCCGTGGCGTGGTTGCGACCGTTCCTCGGCATCGAGAAGAATCAGGAGATCGGCCCAGGCGACGAACCGGTAGCGGTGGCGAACGAAGTGAAGCTACAGTGAGCGGGTAGCCTTGCTCAACTGATCCCAGCTCATCCTGTCGAGATCGCTGGGACGACTAGTCTTGGGTCGAGCTTGAAGTCCCTATTCGATGGATGCGAACTCTTTTGCTCAGGCCGCAATATTCATGGTTGATCAGGACGTTCCTGTCCGGGGCATCCGCAAAAGGGATGATCACCGAGGGGACGCGCAGCAGGCATCCGGTTTTCCCTTCTAGCCACGAATCCCCCTTGGATCGGGTCTTTCTTTCGTCAGTTTGCCAGTTGCAGGATAGTTCATTGAGGCGTATTTCCTCCATAGATTCGTCGGCGGCACGGATGCAGCGGCACACTAGCTTCATGTCATCGGGAAACAGACTCCAGTCCTCGATGTGAATCAACTTTCTCAAGAAGGCAGAGCGCAGGGCTGGTCGAGCAATAAGTGACTGGATGTCCCTTCGTGTTCCAGCGCCCGTCGTTCTTGATGCCGTAGCCGCCGTCGAGGCATTTCGCGTACTTCGCTGTCGATAGTCGCCATAGCTCCATTATGCGGCTGCGCCCCAGGCTATTTTTTCCAGCATACCTCAATGCGCTGCGCACCCTCGGGGGAATAGGACAAGGCGATCAGCCGTTGGCCGTCCAGCGAGTTCAAGCTTCTGTGCAGCCACCGATCCGCCTTGGCTTCATCGGCAAAGGCAATCTCGGCAAGCGTCCGTACCCGACATTCTCTGGCGTACGCATCTTCGTGCTCGTCGTTCAGTTGCTCGGCCAGCTGCTCCACTGATGGACATTGAGGCAGATCAAACCTCTGTTCGTCCACCCGCCATTTATTTTTATATCCTCAAACGCATAGATGCTACCCTGGGGGTACACGCCCACTTGGACGGCGTCTTTGCCGCCTAGCCACCATTTACCGACATAGCCTATCTTCGCGTCCGCATACGGTTCGGGATCGGTGTTGGCGCTCGTTGAGAACATGGTGGTGTTGTGCCGGTCTAGGCGCGGGCAAGGCAGCAGGCAACGAAGAAATTGGCGTTCGCCAAGTCATCCAAGGCGACCACCTTCACGTCCTTGGGTGCGTATACGCTCAGCGCGCCCCCACTCGGCCAATATCGGGGTTCTTGTTTCTGGTGGATGGTCCATCGACATCATCCTCGCCAGCACGGGCGGAGCAAGCAGAACGATCTGGGCATTCCCGAATGCCTCTTCAGGCTTGTCCGTATTTATGAGATTCGCGAGACCTTTGCCTCCGAGGCTGCTGGGTTCCCGTGGCGTGGCCCCGTGGCGCAGCAACGTCAGGACGACCGGCTGACCATCGCCCAAAAGACCTTGGGATGCAATTCGGCGGCAGAGGCTCCGACCGATTCCGTCGCTGGCGTTCGCAACTGCGACTCGAAGAGGCTCCACTACTCTCGACTCCGACTTGGCTCCATGGACGCATCGTGACGAAGGCTCAGAGGTTTCGTCAATGCTGCGACTCGCACGGCAATCCCTGACCAAGTTCAGGCCGGTTGGACCGGCAGCACACGACCCATTCGATATGTTCTCGCCCGGCGCTTGCCGGATGGCAGTCGCATCCTAGCTCAGAATCTCGACGGCAACGCGAACCGAGCGCTCCAACGCCTCGGCGGGGATCTGGCCGATGCGAAGCCGGGTCGCCACCAAGTGGGTCATGCCCAGTTCCTCGACGTATTCGGCCACTCGGTCGCGAACCTCGGCCGGCTCGCCGACGATGGCCCAGTCGTCGGCAGCGGGCGAGATGCCATCGCGGACGCCGCTGGACGCCATCTGGCGGGCGCTGCGTTGCAGCTGCTCGCGCACCCGGGCCAGCAGTGCGGAGTCGGAGGACACGAACAACGTGCGCATGATGGGCACCTGGGGTGGTCGCTGGCCACCGGCTTGGTGGCAGGCTTCGCCGTGGCGACGGTAGTTGTTGCGCAGCCGTTCCACGGATTCCATGGGCGATGCGAGGTAAGGCAGCCCCAGGCGGCCGGCTTGCGCCAGCGCCTTGGGCCCGAAGGCTGCTACCCAGACGGGCGGGTGGGGCTGCTGCACAGGCAGCGGCGACAACACGACCGCCTCTGCGTCACTCGTCTCCGTGGCGACGGGCTCGCCGCGCCAAGCTTGCCGCATGGTGTCGAGGCACCACTCGAAGACGCGGCGCTTGTCCCTTCTCGATACGGAGAACGCATCGAACATGGCCGCTTGGTAGCCGCGTCCCACGCCTAGGATCACGCGGCCGCCGGAGAGGCGGTCCAGCACGGCCACCTGTTCGGCGGCTTGCAGCGGATGGCGCAAGGGCAGCAGATAGGAAGTAGTGGCCAGGCGGATGGTTCGCGTACCGGCGGAGACCGCGGCCAGCAGCATCAACGGATCGGGAATCGCCGCGTCGCCGGAGAAATGGCTTTCCGGCAGCCAGAACG
The DNA here is from genome assembly GCA_963422285.2 of Pseudomonadales bacterium. Classification (GTDB taxonomy): domain Bacteria; phylum Pseudomonadota; class Gammaproteobacteria; order Pseudomonadales; family Azotimanducaceae; genus VXYL01. The sequence goes on from CAXXJO010000002.1 coordinate 408,962, forward strand.
ACTGGTAGCCCCAGCCCTCCGCCAGCGCCGCTTGGCGGGCGAGTTCGTGGGCGTCCACACGGCCGGAGAGCCGCCAGGGCGTCAGACCCAGATGCATCGGCTTCGGCCTACCTGCGCTGGCGGTCGCCGGCGGCTTCAACGAGGATGGGTTCGACGACGTCGCGATCCAGCGCATCAGACGGACGAGGCTGCGCCGGCGGCGGACGTTCCGGCAGCCAAGCCGCGACGGTGCCGTTTACTCGCTGCTGCATCATAGCCATGGCGCTGATGGTGGCGCGCACTGCATCCAGGTGGCGTGCCTGGGCGTATTCCGCGTAGATCGGGTCGTTGTCCAGCAGTACGCAGTTGCGGTTCTCGTCCTCGGTGCAGGGGAAGGTGGTTTGGCGGCCGAAGTTGTTGCCAGCGCCGCCGTAGCGCCCGAAGTCGTCCACATCGCTGTCCAGTTCCCAGAACGCCTCCCAGCTCGACGGCAGGCCGCGAATGGGTTCGACGATGGAGGCGAGGGTCAGATCGGCTGTATTCACCAGCAGCTGCTCGAAGCTGCCATCGGCACCGCGTACGCTGGCGCAGTCCTCGCTCAGCGCCAGCCCCAGCGCATCGATGTTCAGTGGGTACGAATTGAAGCGATCCGAGACGCTGAAACGCCACCAGCGCGTCGTGAACACCGGCACCACATGGGACGGCGTCGTGGCGTCCTGGATGAGGTTGACCGCCTGTCCCAAGTTGGTGAAACGCCGGCCCAGATCCCGCGCCTCGTGCAGGCGGCGCAAGATGTCCCGATAGCGGTTGTGGATACGTGTTTCCAGCAGCCACAGCACCCTTCCCGCCGACTGATCGCCGCGATCGTAGTAGTTCCAGCGCAACAGACGCTGCCACCACGCCTGTTCGGCCTGGTTGGCATTGGCCTTGGCGACATAGCGCACTTGCAGCGGCGTCAACCGCGCCAAGGTGCGCGGCGTGGCCTCAACGGTGCCGAAGAGGACATCTTCAACTTCAACGCAGCGGTTGTACTGGCGTGCGGCGATGAAAGTCAGCTGCTGGTGGATGGCGCCTTCATAGGCCAGGACACCACCGGCGGGCAGCACCACAGCCAGCGTCAAGCCCGCGGCAAGCGCTTTCCTGAACATTCCACTGCTTGTTGACACAATCCAGCGAGCGACAATGACACGTCGCAGCGACAAGCGCAAGCCCGTCGGAGCTCTGCCAGTAGCAAATAGAGCATCGGAGACGCCGCGCCGTGGCTTGACGGGACGAAGCCCAGGGCGTTCCCGGCGGCCATCCTGGCCGGCCGTCCGCCCTGCGGTCCGGCGCCGGCGTATCGCCGGCGGCAACCGGGCCAGCCGCCACGGGTGGTGGAACACCAAGACGACGGGTTCCCATGCCCCACGGACTGCGTCCTGTTGACCTCGACCGCTCGCCGGCGCCGCAGAAGGCGGATGGAACTCCCAGAAGGAGAAATCATCCACTTCAATTGTGCAGCGCACCGGTTCACCGTCCGGCGCCACGGTGGATGCTTGGCTGCGCAGGTGATTAGCGCACTGCGCATATTCGGCTTCCACGCGAAATCGAAATATTCGCCGGGTCATATCATGGCGAGACTCCTAGGGGGACTCGTGGTAGCGGCAGCAGATGCAGCGCTCGAGTTCCGAGTTGACGGCGGCGACCGGATGGTCGATGCGAGACTGCGGACATGAGCCGGGTGCGGGTGGAAATACGCGCCTTGGCTAGCACATGGTCTGTTCGCTCCTGCCGTCTCTTCTCAAGGCGAACGTACAGGCAACCTGCGTTACATGTATGGCGTACACTTCAAGGCACCCAAGCCTTCCGGGAGAAGAACCATGAAAGCCGCCGTCCTGCGCGAAGTGAACCAGCCGCTGTCCATCGAGGACGTAAGCCATGGCGATCCGAACCCGCGCGAAGTGCTGGTACGCACCGCAGCCGCTGGCGTCTGCCATTCCGACCTGCACTTCCAGAACGGTTCCTACCCCTACCCGCTGCCGGCCGTGCTCGGCCACGAATCCGCCGGCGTGGTCGAAGCCGTCGGAGCGGATGTCCACTACGTCAAGCCCGGCGATCACGTCATCACCTGCCTGTCGGCGTTCTGCGGCCACTGCGAGTACTGCCTCACCGGACGCATGGTGCTGTGCAACGAGCCGGAACTGTTTCGCCGGACGGACGAACCGCCGCGCCTGTCCGCCGGCGGCGAGACCATTCAGCAGTTTCTGAACCTGTCGTCGTTTGCCGAGCGCCTGCTGGTTCACGAACATGCGGTGGCCAAGATCCGCCCGGACATGCCGCTGGATCGGGCAGCGCTCATCGGCTGCGGAGTCACCACCGGCGTCGGCGCGGTCATCCACACCGCCGCCATCGAAGCCGGCTCGACAATAGCCGTGATCGGCTGTGGCGGCGTCGGCCTGTCCTGCGTCAACGGCGCGGAGATCGCCGGCGCATCGCGCATCATCGCCATCGACACCGTGGCGTCCAAACTGGAACTGGCGCGCAAGTTCGGCGCCACCGATACTGTCAACGCCAGCGAGACGGACCCCGTAGAAGCGGTGCGCGAGCTGACCGCCGGCGGCGTGCATTATTCGTTCGAGGCCATCGGCCTCAAGACGACTACGGAACAGGCGTTCAAGATGATCAAGAACGGCGGCACGGCAACCGTCATCGGCATGATTCCGGTGGGTACCATGGTGGAGATCCACGGCCCGGAGTTCCTCCGCGAGAAGAAGCTGCAAGGCTCCAGCATGGGTTCCAACCGGTTCCGGGTGGACATGCCGCGGTTCGTGGACTTCTACCTAGCCGGCAAGCTCCACTTGGACGACCTGATTTCCAGCCGCATCGCCCTTGAAGACGTGAACGATGCGCTGAAGGCGCTGGAGACCGGGGAAGTCGCGCGCAACGTCATCCTATTCGACTGATTCCACCGGCACCGGCACCGGCACGGCCTCCCCGAACCCATGCAGAGCCTTGGGTTCGGTCAAGTACAGCGCATAGGCCACGCCGCCGCCGACTAGCAGCGCCACGGCGAGCTTGGCACGATCGTGGCTGTGGAAATGCACTTCCGGCAGCAGATCCCGAGGGCGATGCACCGGAACGCGCCGGCGGCGAACGCCAACGCGCAGCCGAGCACCTGCTCCTATCCCGGCCCGATGCCCACGCCGCCGAACACCACCAGCGCCGCCAGCGGACACAGCAGCGCGAACCCCATGTTCGCCAAGACGAGGGCGCGGCGGCCGAACCCTGCGGCCTGCATCGAGCCGGCAATGGACAGCGCATTGAGGGGCTTGTGCAGCAGAATCGCCAGCAACACGCCGATGCCCGCCAGCCCCGCCTCGCCATTGCTGGCGGCGCAAATGCCGGTGCCAAGCGCGACGCCCTCGGTTAGCGTGTGCAGGCCCAGCCCGAAGCGATGCCGAAAGCTTAGCGAACAGGGGCAAGCGCCTAGCCGCCGTGCGGCTCGCCGCTGAAGTCGTGGCGGTGGAAGGGGAACAGACGCAGCAGCAACAGCATCAGAACCATGCCCAGCGTCATCCACCACACGGCCGTCTCCACGGCATCTGGACCGCCTTTCCGCGCCAGCGCATGAGGCAGCAGGTGGTATAGGGCGACGCCGAGGATCAGCCCCGCCACCAGACTCATTGCCACCTGGATGCGCGCATGGGTCGTGCGCACCGCCGCCGGCAGCCAGCCGCCGAGCAGGCACGCGACGACGACCGCCACGGAGTATCCCGCCAGCAGCAACAGAGAGTGGGACTCCACGATGGCGCTGTCCGCCCATCCCCTTGAGGACAGCGCGGCATATTGCCGAGTTGCGCCGTGGTGTTCAAGCATGGGCAGCGGGTCGGTTTGAATTTCCAGCTAGCCGTGCGGCTGGAATCTGGGCGACGGGGATTGAATGCTGTCGGCGTTCGATGAAACAACAGGGCGAGATGCGGCACGCCGAAGCGTCCAGGAGACGTCCATTGATCAGGCTAAGCCGATCGAGAAGCCAGCGGCAAGTCGTGCCATCGCCGATCCGATCTTGAATCGCTCGGAGTTCGGCGGGATCATGGCGGAACGCCCGTCCGATCGGGAAAGCCCATGGCCTCCAACCAGCTCCGCCTGCCCACCGGCACCCAGACCTTCCGGGACATCCGCGAGGGGGGGGGGGGGGGGGGGCTGCTACTACGTGGACAAGACCGGGTACGCCCTGCGGGTCGCGGAGGACGACAAGTTCCTGTTCCTGACGCGCCCGCGGCGCTTCGGCAAGAACCCTGTTCCTGGACACGCTGGCGGAGCTGTACGCGGGCAACGAGGCGCTGTTCCGGGGGTTGGCCGCCCACCGCCAATGGGACTGGTCGAGACGCCACCCGGTGGTGCGTCTGAGCTATGCCGGGGGTAACTACAAGGAGCCCGACCTCGTGCGCAAGGAGACGATAGGCCAGATCGACGACATCGGACGATGGGCTGGGATCGAATCTCGACACGAAACGGTTAGCTTGAGGCATCGGCACCTGCTGGCCGAGCTGCGACGGCAGACCGGCGAGCGGGCGGCGGTGCTGGTGGACGAGTACGACAAGCCGATCCTGGACGCGCTTGGCGACCCGGCCGCCGCCGACGCCAACCGGGACTACCTGCGAGGCTTGTACGGCGCAATCAAGAACTGCGACGCGCACATCGAGAAGTGCTTCGTGACCGGCACCAGCCGGTTTCCGAGGACGAGCCTGTTCTCCGCCGCCAACCAGTTCACGGACCTGACCCTCGATCCGCGCTACGAAGCCGTCTGCGGCTTCACCGACGACGAACTGGACCGCTTCTTCGCGCCCGAACTGCCGGGCCTGGACCGGGACGCGATGCGGCGGCGCTACAACGGCTATTGCTGGGTCGGGGAAGGCGGCGAAACCGTGTACAACCCCTACGACGCGATGCTGTTGTTCAAATCGCGCGAATTCGCCTACCACTGGTGGGAGACGGGAACCCCTGCTTTTCTCACGGAACACCTGCAAAAGCACGGTCTGCTGGACATCGGCGATCTGGACGGACGCTGGGTCGCCGGGGATCGGCTGTCCGACTTCGAAGTGGAGCGGATGGATCCCGCCGCCCTGATGTTCCAGACCGGCCACCTGACGATCAGGAGAAAGGAAGCGAGAAGCGACAGACTTGGCTACTGGCTGGCGTACCCGAACGAGGAGGTGCGGCACAGCATGGGGTGGCTGATGACGCTGCATGCGGTCGGAGACTCCGAGACCGCGATCGCATGCGGCGAGAATCTTCGGTCCGCCGTGAGGGACGCGGACATGGGATTGATGGAAGGCGTCTCTATTCGAGTCTCCCGCACCAGCAGCTGGCGACCGTGGAGCGGTACGAGTCCCTGTACGCTCTCGCCTTGCGCGCCTTGGCGATGGGCGCGGGCGTCCGGTCGAGTTCCGAGGAGAGCACCGCGCTAGGGCGCTCCGACGTGACGCTCGAAGGCGGCGGCAACGCGTTCGTGTTCGAGTCCAAGATGAAGGGACGCGGCGACCCCCTGGAGCAGGCCGCCCGCAAAGGCTACGCGGACAGGCACGCGGGCCTCGGCGGCCGTGCGTACGTCGTGGGCGTGACGATGGATCCGGCCACGCGCAACATCGAACGCTTCGAGTCGGTCGTCCCTTCCTGGGCCGCGACTGCGCCCGAGTACCCACTAGACGAAATCGGCACATTCCGCCAAAGCCGAAGCGCGACTGCTGCTGGAAGACTCGGTAGGCGCTCCGGGAATCCGAACCGAGCTACCAGCGCTCCGATGGCGAGCAGCACCGCGGGGACCTGCTGGATGCTCTTGCTCCGATGGCCGGTTCCGAGTTCGGCAGCGCGCCGGCGGCCAGGAACAGCAGCAGCGACGCCGCCGAGGCCGACGCCGCTACGCCGAACGACCAGACGTAGTTCAGCACATCGTGGACGATGCCCATGAGCAGCGGCCCCCCGGCAACGCCAATGGTGGCGGCGGCATTGGCGACGGCGTAGTTGCGCGGATAGCGTTCGACGCCGAACGCCTGCACCAGCAGCAGCGGCTGCAGCATCAGCAGGTTGCCCACCGAAACGCCGAACAGCGCCGCGCCGGCCAAGGCCGAAGTGGAGGAATCGGCGAGTCCCACCACCGCCAACCCCGCGCTTTGCGTGGCGATGTTGATGAACGCGAACGCTCGGATAGGGAACTTGGCAGTGAGGACGATGCCGCCCAGCAGCCGGCCGGCGATGCTCGACAGGGCCAGCGCCGAAACCGCCGTGGACGCCACGACGTGGCCGGCGAACCGCTCGACGTGGTTGAAAAGATGGGCGATGCCGCCCACTTGGGACGCCATGATGGCCATGAAGGCTGCCGCCGTGCCGATGAAGAAGCGCGACCGCAAGGCATCGTCGCAGCTAGGGCGGCGCGCTGTCGATGGTGCGCCGGCGCCTGCCGGCCACGATCGCACCAGCAGCAGAGCGACGGGCGAGATGGCGAGGAAGTAGACGGCGCCGAACCACGGCATCGCCGTTTCCACGCCCAGCGAATGGAGGACAGTCGCCGAAGCCGGCGTCAGCAGCACGCCGCCCGCCGACAGGCCGGTGGACGCCACCGACAGCGCCAGAGATCGATTCGCGCCAGGAAACCAGCGCGTGACCACCGTGGTTCCCGGCACCAGCGATACGCCGCTGTTGCCGATGCCGAACAGCGCGTAGAGCAGCCAGATCTGCCAGATTTCGCTGACGACGCCGATCAATGCCAGCGCCACGCCGCCGATCGCGGCGCCGGCAACCATCACCCAGCGAATGTCGCAATGTTCGATCAAGCGCCCGACGACGATGCCGGCGGCACCGCTGGCTAGAAACAGCAGCGCCACGGCGCCGGACAGCTCCGCCACCGGGAACGACCGCCCGCCCGCCAAAGCGTTCAGGTAGACGGAGAGGTTGTAGAAACCGAATCCGGACGACACCGACAGCACCAGAAACACGCCCGCCACCAAGACCCAGGGAGATTTCGGATGCATGGAAGCCAAGCCGCGCCTCGTTGCAGGTGGAGCGGGCGATGGGAGTCGAACCCACGTCTCCAGCTTGGGAAGCTGAGGTAATGACCGTTATACGACGCCCGCGCGGGGGACGATTATGGCATGCATCCCAAGTTCGCCGAGTAGAAGCGGTTGCCAAGTAGTGGCTTAGTTCGACATTGGACGATGCCGCGCCATCACACCTCTACTAGATGCAGTGGATGCAGTGGCCGGCAGTTTGTTTTATATCGCTGCATCTTGTAGTCCAATGACGCAGCACTGGGCCACTACCGGTTGCCGAGCCGACGCGCACTCGCGCCCTTCCCGCGTACATGCTGCCTGTTCCGCTTGCGTTGAGCTGCCTTGCCGAGAGCGAACGCGCAGACCGCAAAGAGCCCGGCATGGCGCTGGCGGCGGCTGGGCTCGACTCCGACGAGCCGGACTTGGCCGACTGCCGAGCCGAGCCGATCGACTCGGCAACGGCAAGGTGGATGGCAGCGGGCGATCCTTTCGCGGAACCCAACGTGCTGTACCAAGGCGTCGCAACGGACGAATCCGGGTGCCGTTCGCTTCGTCGAAGCCTGCCCCGCTGGTGACTTGCCGGCACCTCTCGTCCACACCAGCCGAGGCGTCGCCATCGACGACATGGACGACCGCCGGCGACTTGGACCTATTGGTGGTCAATCGCGACGCACCCGCCTACCTGCTGATGAACCGCGCCGCCCGCGGCAACTGAGTGCGCTTTCGGGCACTCGACCGCAATGGCCACGGCGCAACGGTGTCGGCAACCGTCGGCGACGCGACGCGCAGGTGGCGTCGAGCTACTTGGCCTCCCACGATCCACGGGTCCATTTCGGACTCGGCACCGCCTCCGAGGCGCACCCTGGGCAAGTAGCTTGGCCAAGCGGCGAGACCGAGGCCTTCGGTGATTTCCAAGCCGGCACGACGGCGACGCTCCGCCAGGGAGCCGACGCACCTGTCGCCAAGACGCCGTAGCGGCTCTGGATTGCCGCCGGGTTATGGATTGGGGACATTTCGGGCACCGTTCATCCGAAAAGAGGATGGCACGACGCGGAAACCGGCTCAGCGCGCAGACTGGAACAGCCCGATTCGTCGGCCGGCACCTGCCGTCTCGGACGGAAACCGACCATGCCCCCCGGCCCCGCCAAGACCCCCGCGGCACCGCCATCTCCGACCGACAAGCCCAGCCTCGTCTAGCTGGAAACTCGAAATGCGGAGGGGATCGGAAGGCCGCGGGTAGGCAGTGGTTCGGTTTGAAGTTCGACGAGCCGGGCCGCTGCTTAGGGCATTCGATACCGCCCTATTGCTCTGCGTCTTGTGGCTGCGTGAGGACACGGACCAAACCACTACCCGCGGGTCAGGCGGAGTCTGGTAATTCGCATAAAGTTCCCAGCAACACCGCCAGCCAGCGGCGATGCCGAGGAGGAAGAAGAGGACAGCGAGGATAACGAGGACGAATGGGACCTCATGGACGACTACTTCGACGAGGAGGACGATAATAAAGTGCCCAGCGTTACGATAGAGGAGCTCTGACATGACGACGAAGGCACGGTTGTCTGTGGCGATCCTGCTGTTCATGTTGGTGGCGTGGATATGGGTAGTCGTCATGCACGATATGCGCCGGGAGGCCTCGGCCCTCATGATGGGCGCGATGGGCTGGGCCGCCATCTCCGAATGGAGACGGCACCGCCGAGAGGCTGCTGGCAAGAAACCCCGTCGCTATAGTCACGACGGTGATCCCCGCTTCGCGGATGCGCCGCAGGCAGTCGACTCGCGAATAGTGCCCTACCAGGGTTGGCGCAACCGATAAAACCCGGCCAAGGCCGGGTTTTCCTTGCCTGCGAGCACTCCGCAGACTCGCCTGACCGCGCATGGAAGAGTGAGCCGATGGCGCTCGCTGAGCAGTACCGCTGTGCCGACGGTACTCAAGCAAGTAATGAAATAAAGAATAAAACGCTTCCATGTCACCATTCCCACCTACTCCATTTGGTCCATTGCTGCTGCAACGATGAACGCTCCGCCACCTCGGCATGTCGGCACCCAACGAACGCCTCGCCATGATCTGCGAGGCTGCTCGAATGTCCCAATGCGCTGAGCCCTGGCACGCCGTTCTCCCGAGTCCCGCATGCGCTATGCTAGCCGCCGTCGCCAAGCCGTGCCGTCTTCTCCGTCCATGACCGCTTCCGCCTCCTCGGCTTCCGTTCCGACGCTTGCGAGCCAGAACCTGCGCGGCAAGCGCGTCCTGATCCGCGTGGACTTCAACGTGCCGATCAAGAATGGCCAAGTGGCCAGCGCGGCGCGCATCGATGCGGCGCTGCCCGCAATTCGCCGCTGCCTCGACGCCGGTGCCGCGGTGCTGCTGGCGTCCCACTTGGGCCGACCCGTGGAAGGCGAACGCGATCCGGCGCTGTCGCTGCTGCCGGTGGCGCAGGCGCTCGGCGACAGGCTTGGCCGCGAAGTGCCCCTGGCGGACGGCTGGCGCACCGGCGTCGCGGTGGCTCCGGGCGATGTCGCGCTGCTGGAGAACGTCCGCTTCGAGGTCGGCGAGCAGGCCGACGATGCCGCCCTCGCCCGCGACCTGGCGGCGTTGTGCGACATCTTCGTCATGGACGCCTTCGCCACCGCCCACCGGGCCCATGCGTCCACCTGCGGCGTCGCCCATGCCGCGCCCGTCGCCTGCGCCGGGCCGCTGCTGGACGCCGAGCTGGCCGCGCTGGGACAGGCGTTCGACCAGCCGGCCCGTCCCCTGGTTGCGATCGTCGGCGGCGCCAAGGTGTCGACCAAGCTGGCGGTGCTGGAATCCCTGGCGCGCAAGGCGGACGCGCTCCTGGTCGGCGGCGGCATCGCCAACACCTTCCTGCGGGCCGCCGGCGAAGACATCGGCGCGTCCCCGGCCGAGCCGGACCTGGTCGATGTCGCTCGGCGCATCATGGCGGAAGTGGAGGTGCCGCTGCCCGTCGATGCGATGACGGCTACGGCAGTGGACGCAGAGCAGCCGGCGCGGCTGCGGTTGCGGGGAGAGGTAGGCCCCGGCGAGCGGATCGTCGATGTCGGGCCGGAGACGGCGCGGCGCTGGCAGGGCATCGTGCGAAACGCCGGCACGGCCATCTGGAACGGCCCCCTGGGCGTGTTCGAGTTCGACCAGTTCGGCGAAGGCACCCGGCTGCTGGCCGAAGCGGTGGCGGAGTCGGCGGCGTTCTCCATCGCTGGCGGCGGCGACACGCTGGCGGCCATCGACAAGTACGGCGTCGCCGACGGCGTCTCGTATCGGTCCACCGGCGGCGGCGCGTTCCTGGCCTTCGCGGCCGGCCAGCCGCTGCCGGCCGTGGTCGCGCTGCACAGCCGCGCCCGGAGCGAGCCCCCTTGATACGAAAAGAGATTGGGACTGGTATGCTTCAGCTCCGCCAGAAACCAGATGCAGGCATGTTCAATCAACAAATGCCTCATATGCATGGATAGCGGCGTCAAGCATATTAAGCTCAAGAGCTCGATGGATGATTCGAGTTTCCTCGCGGGGCAGGGCCGCGCCCGTCGGCCCGAGGCGCCGGCCATGCCCCGAGGCCAAGGCAGCTTCGAACCGGCGGACGGCTTCGGCCCCGCGTACCGGCGGTTCTTCGATCTCGACCTCGGCCAGCGCTTCGCCTGGTTCGAGCACGGCGGCCAGCGACTGGCCAGCCAGCGCTTCGAGCCGACAGGCGCTGTGCGGGGTTCCGCGGTGGTGGTGCATGGCTACTACGACCACATCGGGCTGTACGGCCACCTGATCCGCTATCTGCTCGGCCGCGGCCTGCGCGTGTTCGCCTACGATCAGCAGGGCCACGGCCTCTCCACCGGCTGCCGGGCGACCATCGATTCCTTCGACCGCTACGCCAGCGCTCTGGCCGCATACGTGCGGACGGTGCCCGAACCGCGCTGGATTCTCGGCCAGAGCATGGGAGCGTCCGTCATCCTCGAAACCCTCGATTCGCAGCTGGCCCCGCCTCTCGACCGCGTGCTGCTGCTGGCGCCTCTGGTGCGCCCCGCGCGCTGGCTGGCCGGGCGCCTGAGCTATGCCTTCGGTCGCCACTTTCTGAACCGCGTGGAGCGAAAGTTCGCCGCCAACACGGACAACCCGGAGTTCATCCAGCTAGTGCGCTCGGACCCGCTGCAGCCGGACTTCCTGCCGGTGCAGTGGGTGGCGGCCATGATCGACTGGAAGCGGCGCTTCGAGGCCCGCGCCCCGTCTTGCCGGCCCGTGGCGGTGATCCAGGGCGGCCGCGACGGCACGGTCGATGCCGCCTACAATCTGCAGGCGCTGCGTCGTCGCTACGCGGTGGAGCTGCTGGCCATCCCCGAAGCGCGCCACCATCTCGTCAACGAAACCGAGGCGATTCGCAGCCGGATGTGGCGGTTCCTGGACCGCTTCGAGCTGGCGGACGCCGGCTGACGGCTGCCCCTTGGCATGTTCCGCCGAGGGCTGCAAGCTTCGCACGTGATCGAACGACTGCGCGAAATCTTTCCGGCGGCGCGAACCAAGACCGCCGCCGAGGACCTGGCCGTCTGGGGCCGCGACTGGACCCGCAGCTACCGGGTGGCGCCGGCGGCAGCGGTATTCCCGGAGACGGTCGAGGAAGTGGCCGCTCTCGCCCGGCTGGCCAACGACGCCGGCTTCGCGCTAGTGCCTTCCGGCGGGCGCACGGGGCTGTCCGGCGGGGCCGTGGCCAGCAACGGCGAGGTGGTGGTTTCCTTCGATCGCATGAACCGCATTCTGGGCTTCAACGCCGCCGATCGCACGGTATCCTGCCAAGCCGGCGTGGCGACCCAAGCCCTGCAAGCGTTCGCCGCGGCACAGGGGCTGTGCTACCCGGTGGACTTCGCCTCGGCAGGCACAAGCCAGATCGGCGGCAACGTCGCTACCAACGCCGGCGGCATCAAGGTGATTCGCTACGGGCTGACCCGGGACTGGATCGCCGGCCTCACCGTGGTCACCGGCAAGGGCGACGTGCTGTGGCTCAACCACGGGCTGGTGAAGAACGCCACCGGCTACGATCTGAGGCATCTGTTCATCGGCTCCGAAGGCGTTCTCGGCTTCATCGTGGAGGTCGATGTGCGTCTGACGCAAGCCCCGGCCCCGAGCCGGGTCATGGTTCTGGGCATCGATCGCTTCTCCGACGTGCTCAAGGTGCTGCCCACGTTCCAGACGCATCTGACGCTGTCGGCATTCGAGTTCTTCTCCGAACTGGCTCTTGGCAAGGTGTTGGCGCATCGGTCCCTGAAACGGCCCCTTGCGTCCCCGTCCGCCTTCTACGCGCTGCTCGAGTTCGACGCCGACGATGAGGATGCGGCACTGGCGGCGTTCGAGGAAACCATCACGGCCGGCTGGGTGGCGGATGGCGTCATCAGCCAGTCCGACGCCCAAGCCAAGGCGCTGTGGGCGCTGAGGGAAGGCATCACCGAGAGCATCGCGCCCTACACCCCGTACAAGAACGACTTGGCGGTGCGCATCGCCGAAATGCCGGCATTCCTGGACGACGTCGATCGGATCGTCGCCGAGAACTATCCGGATCTGGAAGTCTGCTGGTTCGGGCACATCGGCGACGGCAACCTGCATCTCAACATCCTCAAGCCGCCGCAGCTATCCATCGATGCCTTCCACCAGCGCTGCCATGCCATCAGCCCCAAGCTGTTCGATCGGGTGCGGGCGCACGACGGCAGCATCTCCGCGGAACACGGCGTGGGCCTGTTGAAACGAGACTTCCTGCACTATTCTCGCAGTCAAGCCGAGATCGTCATCATGCGGGCGGTGAAGGACGCCTTCGATCCCAACGGCGTGATGAACCCCGGCAAGCTACTCCCATAGCCTCACCCCGTCGGGGGTGCCCACCAGGACGGCGTTCGGGCGTGTCGAGATGGCGAACAGCCCGTTCTCGACGACGCCGGGAATGTTGTTGATGCGCGACTCCAAGGCGGCGGGATTGGCGAGGGCGAGACCGCGCACGTCTAGAACCAGATTGCCGTTGTCGGTGACGAATCCAGTGCGAGGAGCCGGATCGCCGCCGAGATCGCGCAGCGTACGCGCCACCAGTCGCTGCCCCATCGGGATCACTTCCACCGGCAGCGGGAATGCGCCGAGAGCATCCACCATCTTGGACTCGTCGACGATGCAGAGAAAACATTCGGCGCTGGCGGCGACGATCTTCTCCCGGGTCAGCGCCCCGCCGCCGCCCTTGAGCAGAGCGCGCCCGGGGGCGACTTCGTCGGCACCGTCCACATATGCCGCTACGGTATCGGCATCGTTCAGATCGACCACTCGGATGCCCTGGGCGGCAAGCCGCTCGGCGCTGGCGACGCTGCTGGCCACTGCCGCATCGAATCTCTCCTTCACGGCGGCAAGCGCATCGATGAAGAGATTGGCGGTGCTGCCGGTGCCGACGCCAACCACGCATCCCGACGCCAGCAGCGGCTCGATCCTATCGAGCGCCGCTTGGGCAGCCCGTTGCTTGAGATCGTCCTGGTGCATCGAACCTTCGCTATCGCATGGGTCGATCGGCCTGCTCGCCAGGCAGGATGTAGCGCACGTACTCGTCCTCGAAGACCAGCTTGCGCGGGTCGCGGATGTGGTCCACGTACAGCTTGCCGTCGAGATGATCGAACTCGTGCTGGAACACGGTCGCGAGGAACCCTTCGGCGGTGATGCTCTCCGCTTCGCCGCGCAAGTTGATGTAGTCGACGCGGATGTGCTGTGGACGCTCGACAAAGCCGCGCAGGCCGGGTACCGACAGGCAGCCCTCCCAGTAGCCTGCTGCATCCGGGTTCAACACTTCGATGCTCGGGTTGACGCATACCGTCAGAGGGAGCCGCGGCCTACGGCCGTCTCGGCTTCCGTCGCCGGCGATCTCGACGATTGCCAAGCGGATGCCCTCGTTGATCTGCGGCGCGGCGAGGCCGATGCCGCCATAGTCGTGCAGAGTGTCGATCATGTCCGCGACTAGGCGGTGCATGGCGTCTCTGCCAATGTCGTGCCGGGGAACCTCCCGGGCCGGACGGCGCAACGCCGGGTGTCCCATGCGGATGATCTTGCGAACGGCCATGGCTCCAGTATCGGCTATCGCGCCCGACTTGAGAACGACTGCCAGCCGTTTTCCGTGACGATGGCGGCCAGCGGCACATCCCAAGGGTCCGCTGCCAGGGCACCGGCGCGCTGACACTCGTGGGCGACGCCGACGGGCAAGGCGTCCGGCGCTGCCGCGAAGTAGCGATCGTAATAGCCTCCGCCCATGCCTAGCCGCCGGCCATGCGCATCGAAGGCCACTACGGGGGCAACAACGATGGTCGGTTCGACAAGCGCCGGCAGCGCAGGCTCCGCAATGCCGTAGCGGTTGGCGATGAGAGACGCGCCTTGGCGCAAGGCCGCGAACGACAGCGTGCTGCCATGCAGGATCGGCACGGCGACGGCGATTCCGCGCTGCCAGCAGGCTTCCATCAGGGGCGCGAGATCTACTTCGCCGTCGCGGGCGAAGTAGACGGCGACGGTATCGCCGACGGCGATGTGCGGCAGCATTTCCCGCGCCACGGCGACAGCGTGGACTTGCTGCAGCGCCGGGGCCAGCGCCCGACGCTTGGCGCGAAAGACATTCCGCAGGGACTGTTTTTCGACAGGCGGGATGGCGGTACTCGAGGACCGAAGCATGAGCTTGTCTCCCGGCGATGCGGCTGCCTGGCTACCTTGAACCGTTTTGGTTCAAGGCGGGAATCCGGGCGACACCTAAGACTTCCCGCAACCGCCTGCTGGCGTTTCCTAGCAGGAACGGCTTTGGGCATGCACACCGTTGCCGACGCCGAGATTTCCCTTGGTTTCTCTAACGGCTCAAGGATGACGCTGGCTGGCCAACACCCCAGGAGACAGCGCAAGTATAGCCGGAAACCGGCTGCGAACGGCAAGGCGTTTCGCAATCCCGGCGCAATCAGTCGCCGACGTCCGCTTCGCGCGTCTCGACGACGCGGCCAATGCGCTCCGCCAGTTTGCCGAGGTCGCGGTCCGCCCCGGCCATCCGGCGTCGCAGACGGAGATTCCCGTGAGCGATATTGAGCGCCGCCATGATGGCGATGCGGTTCAGCCCGAACACCTTGCCGCTCTTGCGGATTTGCTGCATCTGGTCGTCGAGGTCGCGGGCGGACTCGATCAGCTCGTCCACCTCGTCTTCGGCACAGCTCACCTGGTACTCGATGTCGAGCACCCGCACACCCACTGTTACCGGGGTATCTACCAGGGAATCTCTCAAGTTTCTTCGTCCAGCGTCTTCAGCCGCCCGATCATAGCCTCGATCTTGGTCTTGGCGAGTTCGTTGCGCTCTATGAGATCGGCGCGTTCGGCCCGCCAAGTCTTGCGCTGCTGGCGAAGCACCTGGTTCTCGCGGGCGAAGGCGTCGCACAAGGCGATGAGTTCATCGACCCTGGCTTCAAGCAGGCTGAAGTCCATCTCCTCCATCGCATCTAGTATGGCCGGATTCGACCGTTCTGTGAAGGCGCAGCGAATGGATCGGCACAGAGTATTGCAATCGAGAATGATTCACGTTTATATTCTCGCTCCATGTACGTCTGCCTATGCCAAGCGGTCAAGGATGCCGAGGTTCGCCAAGCGGTGGCCGCCGGCGTCGTGGACATCGATCAGCTCGCCGAACTGCTCGGCATCGGCACGGGCTGCGGCGGCTGCCGGGAGTTCGCCCGGTCCCTGATCGACGAGTACGCCGAGGAAGCGCCCTTGTACTGCGCGGCGGGTAGCGCTGAGCCGAAAATCGCCCTTGGAGCCTCGTAGAATCGAACCATGAACATCCTCGTCACCGGCATGAGCGGGCTGATCGGCAGCGTGGTTCGGCGTCGGCTGGAATCGCGGGCGCAGCTGGCGGCGCTCAATCGCAGTGCTGTGGACGGCATCCCCACCACCCGGGCAGAGCTTGCGGACTTCGACGCCATCCGCCCCGCCTTCGACGGCCAGGACGTGGTGATCCATCTCGCCGCCAAGGCCGGCGAGCACTTCACCTGGGAGGAACTGCTGCAAACCAACATCGTCGGCACCCGCAACGTGCTCGCCGCGGCTCGGGACGCCGGCTGCAAGCGACTGGTCTTCGCCAGCAGCGGCGCCACCGTGTCGGGGTGGGAGCTTGCGGAGCCGTACAAGGCGCTGGTGGAAGGCCGCTACCAGGATGCTCCGGACCGCTGGCCCATGATCCGCCACGACATGGCGACGCGGCCCACCGGCGTCTACGGGGCCTCCAAGGTCTGGGGCGAGGCCATCTGTCGCCACTTCGCCGACGCCACGGCGCTGTCCGCGCTGTGTCTGCGCATCGGCTACGTCAACGCCGCCGACCGGCCTTCGCAACCGCGCCACTTCTCGGTGTGGTGCTCCCAACGCGACATCGCCGCAGCCATCGAATGCTGCGTGGACGCGCCCGATGGCATCTGTTTCGACACCGTGTTCGCCACCTCGCGCAACCGCTGGGGCTACCGAGATCTGTCCCATGCCGAGGACGTCGTGGGATTCGTGCCCCAAGACGCCGCGGAAGATCATCGCTGAGCGCGGCCGAGAGCCTGCTGCCGTACCCTGCGCCTACACTTTGCAGCCGCCATCGACGGAGATCACCTGGCCGGTGATTCCGCCCGACTCCGGGGCTGCCCGCAGCACCGCCATCGGTGCCAGCTCCTCGGGTTCGAGGATGCGCCTTTGCAGGTTCTCGGACTCGATCTGGACGCGTAGCTGCATTCGTGCCTCGCGCCGCGGCCATGGCATTGGGGTCCACCAGTCGGGTGTTGGTGCAACCGGGACATAGGCAGTTCACTGTCACGTCGTCGGTGGCCACTGCCGCGGCCATGGCTCGGGTCAAGCCGATCAGGCCATGCTTGGCGTATCCGGAACCGATGTTGACGATGCGTCCGCAGCCGCGCTCGACCATGCCGTCGATCACTGCCCGGCTGGCGCGATAGGCGGAGATCAGGTTGAGATCCACGTTGGCGGCGAACAGCCGGGCGTCGCGTTCCTCGGGCGTCAGTCGATCGGCATTGGCGAGGCCGGTGCCGCCGCCGGCGTTGTTGATCAGGATGTCCACGGCACCGAGTTGCCGGCTGATGGCGGCTGCGCAGGCAAGCGTATCGGCCAGCGACCGGGCATCCGCCGGCACTGCCAAAGCGCGAGCGCCGATGGTGCGCATCTCGTCCGCCACCTGGTCGATCTCGCTTCGCGTCCGCTCACTGCCACCGAAGCGCCTTCACGAGCGAGCGCCAAGGCGATGGCCTGTCCGATGCCGCGACCGCCGCCGGTCACCCAGGCGACGCGGTTGCTCGATCTATTCCTCGAATGTCTCTTCTTGGAACCCCGCGAAAATCGCCTTGGGCAGTGCGTCGGCTTGAAAATGGACGAACTGCGCCACTACGGATGCCGCTACAGATAGCATTCGATGCTGTCCCGTGCCCTGCATAGTATGGCTGCGCGATACAGCATGGCGATACGGATTCGAACCGAGGCGCACCTTGTCCTGCAAGCGGATGTTCTCATCCCCGTCTTCCAGTATCCTCGCGCCTCTTCAAACAGTCGAATCGGGAGGACGCAGCATGAGTGTCGAAGGACGGGCAGCCATCGTTACCGGTGCTGGCGGCGGGCTTGGCCGCTGCCATGCGCTGCTGTTGGCGGAACACGGCGCCAAGGTGGTGGTGAACGACCTCGGCGGCAGCGTCGACGGCAGCGGCCAGGGAGACGCCGCCGACCGCGTGGTGGAAGAAATCCGCGCCGGCGGCGGCGAAGCCGTCGCCAACAAGGCGAGCGTGGCGGACCGGGACGGTGCCAAGAGCGTCGTCGAGGACGCCGTGCGCGCCTTCGGCACGGTGGACATCGTGGTCAACAACGCTGGTATCCTGCGCGACAAGTCGTTCAAGAAGATGACTCTCGACGAGTGGGACATGGTGATCGACGTGCATCTGAACGGCACCGCCTACGTCACTTGGCACGCTTGGCCGATTCTCTACGACAAGAACTACGGCCGGGTCGTCTTCACCTCGTCGGTGTCCGGCATCTTCGGCAGCTTCGGGCAGGCCAACTACGGCGCTGCCAAGATGGGCATGCTGGGCCTGATGAACAACCTCGCCCGGGAAGGCGCGTCCCACAACGTCCACACCAACTGCCTGTCGCCGGGCGCCGCGACGCGGATGACGGCCAGCGTACCGGGCAGCGCCGTCGATCCGGACAACCCGAATCCTGCCAACCATCCGGCCCTGGTCAGCCCGGCGGTGCTCTATCTAGCCGGAGAAGACGCGCCCAATGGTCGCATCGTCCAAGCCACGGGCGGCCGCTTCTCGTCGAACATGATGTTCTCCAATGTCGGCATCGATCTCGGCACGGACGCCTCCATCGAGACGCTCGAAGCCCGGATCGACGCCGTGCTGGACATGTCCGCCGCCACTGCGGGGAGCCGCTTCCAGAGCAGCAACTCGTAGCGGTGAGCCGCCTCGTGGCGAACGCGCCGCCGAGACGCGCGTTCGAACCGAGTTCGAACAAAAGGCGCGCTTCGCACTACCTGGAACCGCTGCCGTCCAGTACATAGAGGTCCTGCAGCGAATACCAGCCGGCGGCATCCGCCCGGGCGGCCGGCTTGCGACGCACGAAGTAGCGGCGGCCGAGAGAGGCGCCGCGGCTGTTGGGATAGCGCAGTACCTTGCGTTCCAGTTCCGCTGCCAGCGCCCAAGGCGAGCGCACAGAATCCCACTTGCATTCGCCGAGGGCCGTCCAGTTGTCGTCGCGCAGACCGACGACGTCGATCTGCGTGGCCGAACTCCAGTATTCGCCCGCCTCGAATCCCGCGCCAACGCCTTCGTGGGCATAGACGAGCGGCAGCGCCTCCCGGCACAGGCGCTCGAAGCAGCCGCCGAACCAAGCGTCTAGGGCCCGCGCGACGCCTACGCTGCACAGGCCGCTGGTGTTCGGGAACACGAACCGGAACCAGAACCGAAGCAGCTGATCATCGATGTCGAAACGCACTTGCTTGCGATTTGGACGCAGGCGGCCCAGCGGGTAGCGACGCCGCAGGTAGCCAAGGTCCACGAGCTGCTGAAGGTAGTAGTGCATGTTCCTCTCGGGCAACGCCGTGGCAGCGGCGATGCCGTGCGCCGTGCCTTTGCCAGCGGCGACGGCGAGCAGGATGGCGTGGTACGGGGCCAACTCGCGCAGTTCCTCGCGAGGCAGAAACGTCGGCTCGTGAAACAGCGGCGCGATGTCGTCGAGCATGTGTTGCCGGATGTTGTGATCGATGGAGCGGGCATCGTCGATGCAGAGCAGATATTGCGGCAAGCCGCCGACCAGAAAGTAGGCTTTCGCCTGGTCCGCCAGGGAAAAGCGCGGATGGAACCGGGCCGCCTCCAGGTAGTCGAAGGGCCGCAAGTGGATCTGCGCCGTGCGCCGACCGAACAACGGGCTCGCCTTGCCGAGCACATCCCGCTCCATGAACCCCAGGTACGAACCGCACAGCAGCAGCATAACGCCGCCGGTACGCTTCCAGACTTGATCCCGGCACTGCTGCAGATCCGAAATCAGCCCAGGGCTTGTCTGTACGATCTACTGGGACTGGTCCAAGGCCAGCACCAGCTTCGCGCCGGAGTTGATCGCGGCCCATTGCTTCGCCACGGCAAGCAGCGCCTGCCACCAGCCGGTGGTGCGCAGTTCCGCCAGCAGCGGCATGTCCAGGGCGATGGCGGCCTCTTCCAGGAACTCGCGCACCTGCAACACCGACGAAGACTGCTTGCCGAGGTAGTAGACGCCCGGCTTGTGGCCATGAACTTGAGAATCAGCTCGCTCTTGCCGACGCGACGTCTGCCGTAGACGGGAACAAACTCCGAACGCGGCGACTCGAACGCCTTTGTCAGCATGCCGAGTTCCGTTGCCCGTCCCACGAGTTCCGCCGTGCCGGGCGGTATGCGTCCGTGCCGGACTTCTATCAAGTTGCGACTTGACAAGTCGCAACTTGTCAAAACGCGAATGCCGAATCAGCGATCGACCGGCGTCACCTGCCGAGATCCAGCGCGAGGATCTCCATGTCCGCGGCGGTACCGTACAGGCGAGCGGCGGACTGCTCCACATGGCGCGGCGGCATCAAGCTCGGCCACATGATGTCGAGCGCTTCGAGCTTGTCCGCCATACGCTCGAATATACGCCTGTCGCCAGCGCCCAGCCGCAACGCGGAACGCCGCGACCAATCCAAGGCGACCCGCGCGAAGCCGTAGGCGTCCTGGTACTCGTGGGGGTTTTCAGGCTTGCCGGCGACGATGCCGACGGCATACTCCCGGGCCGCTTCGCGCAACAGCAGGAGGATGACCTGCGCAGCCAAGCGAGGCGATGGCTCGACGATCTTCTCGGTGCGATCGATCGCTTCCACCACCGTCGCGTAGGCTTGCGCCACGGCCGCTTCGTCGCCTGCCGCCACCGACGCCGCGTGGGCATCGAGTTCGGCGGCGAATCCGGCGCTGCCGCGGGCGGCCAGCGACGGTGCCAAAGCGGCGTAGAGTTCGTCCGCCGGATGCTTCGAGTGCATCCGCGCAGCGTCGTGCTCGCCGAGCTCGAACAAGGCGTTGCCGACCAGCAGGTGACCTCGCATCAATCCGAGTTGAAGCAGGTAGTCCGCATCGTCGAGCTCGGCAGCCGACTCGGCAACGGAGCGCGCCGATGGCGGCTTCTGCACGACGGCTTCGCCGCATCCCCCTGCCGCGGCCAAGACGCCAAGGATGGCGGCGCGGCCAAGCCGTCTCATCACCGCCATCCGGCCCGGTCGAACGCCATCACCGCCGCGGCCTGGTTCGCGCCCAGCACGGAAGCGTCGACCGAGTCTTCCTTGAAGTCGCCGAGCCCAGCGATGGGGCCGGTCGACCCGCCCGCCACGGGGTATTCGTTGTTGCCTTCGGCGAACAGCCGCTGCGCGAAGTCGCTGGTGAGATATTCCAGGAAGCGGATGGCGTCGTCCCGATGGGGCGCATGCCGAACCACCCCGGCGCCGCTGATGTTGACGTGGGCGCCGCGGTCGTCTTGGTTCGGAAACAATACGCCCAAGCGTTCCGCTACGGCGCGGTCGGCCGCGTCCTTGGAACCGAGGAGGCGGCCGATGTAGTAGGTGTTGGCTATGCTGACGTCGCACTCCCCAGCCGCCACGGCGCGGAGTTGGGCGGTGTCGTTGCCCTGGGGGCGACGCTGGAAATTCGCCACTACGCCCTTCGCCCAGGCCGCGGCGGCGGCCGCCCCGTTGTGCTCGATCAGCGAGCCCAGCAACGACAAGTTGTAGATGTTGCCCGACGAGCGCATGCATACCTTGCCCCGCAGTCGGGGCTCGGCCAGATCTTCGTAGCGCGAGACCTCCTCCGGCAGACCGGCGCTGCGGTTGTAGACGATCACTCGGGCACGCTTGGACAGCCCGAACCAATGGCCGCTTCGATCGCGCAGGTGCGCTGGAATGCGCTGCTCCAGGATGTCCGATTCGACGGCCTGGAAAACGCCCTGCTGGTGGGCGCGCCAGAGCCGTCCCGCGTCCACCGTGATCAACACATCCGCGGGGCTGAACTCGGCCTCGTTGAGGATGCGTTCGATCAGGCCGTCGCTGCCACCCTCGATGAGGTTGACGCGCACCCCGGTCAACTCGGTGAAGCGCTCGTAGAGCGCCAGGTCGGTGTCGTAGTGACGGGCGGAATAGACGTTGACTTCGTCGCCGGAAACGCCGGTCGCCGCAGCGAGCAGGAAGGTAAGTGCGAACCCACGCATAATGAGAACCAGTTGCAAATGCTATTGATTTGCAATCCTAACAAACTATTGCAATTGGATGAAAGGGCCGGGCGCAGCCAAGCACCCCTCGGCAGGCGCTTGGCCACATGGGAATGGGCGCTAGGCGAAAGACGCGGTTCCGAACGCCCATGAGAGGTGCGCCAAGCCTCACGTCATGCAAACGGACTCTCTGCGTGGCCCGCGCGTTCTTGGAAGACGCTGAAGCGCCACCCGCCAGCCATTCCTCGGCACCGCGGTGTCGCGTCCTCTTGGGCGGCCGGCTACTTGCGCGGGTAGACGAACGTGTCTTCGGAGCGAAAAGATGCCTGTACGCGGTCGCCCACCGCAATGCCAGCCAAGTCCGTCATGCTGGCATGCAAGATTTCCTCGCCCCCTGCCGCCAGCACGAGGTAGCGGTCGCCGAGGAAACGAACATCGACCACGCAAGCGCCCTGCTCCACCTTGCGCAGCGACACTCCGGCTGGCCGCGCCACCACGTCCACCGCGGCTGCCTCTGACAGCCCGTCGGGCTTGCTGTCGGCAGGCAGGGCGCCAAAGCCAGTGACGACGACGCCGTTCTCGACCGTGCCGCGCAAATGCTGCGCCTGGCCGAACAACTCGGCCACCGCCGCTGCCGCCGGCGTCCGCCAGATTTCGCCCGGTTCCCCCACTTGGATGACCCGACCGGCCTCCAGAATGGCGATTCGATCAGCGAGTTGCAGCGCCTCCTCCGGATCGTGGGTAACCACCAGAGCAATGCTGCCGGCGCCTCGCAGGGCGCGGCGCGCATCTTCGCGCAGGGCTCGTCGCAGCACGGCGTCGACGTTGGCGAAGGGTTCGTCGAGCAGCATCACCCGAGGCTTCGGCGCCAGCGCCCGAGCCAGCGCGACGCGTTGCTGCTGGCCGCCGGACAGGGTGTCCGGGTAGCGTTCGGCCAGCGCCGCCAAGCCTACCGCTTGCAGGGACTCCTGGGCCACGGCATGGCGCTCGCGGGCAGCCAGCCCGCGCAGGCCGAAGGCGACGTTTTCGCGCACGGTCTTGTGCGGAAAGAGAACGTGATCCTGAAACACCAGCCCTACCGGACGCTGTTCCGGCGGCGGCTCGCGGCCGGCTTCGCTCAACAATTCGCCGTCCAGCCGGATGGTCCCGGACTGCAACCGTTCCAAACCCGCGGCAAGACGCAGCAGAGTGCTCTTGCCGCTGCCGGACGGCCCCAGCAGGCAGGTGATCTCGCCAGCCGGCACCGCCAGCGCCACATCGCGCAACACCTCGTCGCGGCCGTAGCGGTGGCGGATGCCGTGGAACTCAAGGCTCATGGCCGCGGCAGCGTTGTTTGGGGCCATCAATGCATCCTGGGCATCAGGTTGCGGTCAGCAACCCGAGCAATGGCGGTGATCTTGACACGCAAAGGTTCGGTCGCGACGCTCATGCCGCGGCCCAGGGATCGAGTACATCAATGTCGATGTCCTCGAAGTCCCGCGCGCTGCACACCGCCGCTGCCCTGCTGCGAGAGTGGGCGATTGCGCGATCCGACGATCGGCCGGTGCGACGGGGCGGCACATGGCCGCAATGTCCGCATATGCGCATGCCGCCTCGCTAGCAAACGGCAACAGGCGATGCTCGAAGGCTCGCGTAGCATCCTCTCGATAGCCGAGACCAGCGTCTCCTGGTTCGGCCCGGCGGCAAGATGCCGGCACCGCAGCAACTCCGCTTCGCCGACCACCGCGAAAACAGGGCTTCCAATGGCCGGCCGGCAGCCCGCGCCTCGACGGCGAGATGGGCGACTTGCGCATCGGTTCGGACACCGAATTGGTGTCTAGCAGCGCAGTCATGGCCATCGCCTTATTCGAAGGACGGAGGTTCGCGCACGGGCCCGCGTGGCGGCAATTCCAGGTCCGCGCCGTTGCTTGGCCCGAAGCGCGAGCGGCTGATGCTGGCGAGGTTCCGGGAACCCGGCTTGCGTCCAGCGGCGGCGCGCGGAATCAGCCGCGCTTTCTCCAGGGAACGGCCGTTGCCCACCGCCAGTACGCGCCCGCCACGCTTTCATATTGTCTCGTCGTCGAGATTGCGGATCGTGATGCTGGCCATAGTCATTCTCTTCTATTCCCTTCTCGTCGGAAACCCAATCTACGCAGCGATTGCGATGCGATCAAGGCGCTGGGTACGAACACATCGACCGACAACGCCCACGGCACCGCCTCCTGGATTTCTCGAGCAGCCGCCGAGTTCGCAATCGAGTCGCATTGCACGCGGCGAGTTGTCGCCCCTGCCGGAGGCGCAGGCTGCGGTCGTCGAACGAGCAGAGCGCTGGCAGGACTCTGCTACCCTCGACGACAAGTTCACATGCCGAAACCGAGCATCCGTCACAATGGCGCCATGATCCTTTCGGTGGCTATCGACATCGAGTTGTCGCTGCCTGTCGGGCTTTGCGATTGCCGCGCAGGCAGACGACGCCACAGGGCAGCGCGGCCTATCGTGAAGTCGCACGGGGCGGCGCCCGCGACGCGGGATTCGCAAGGGCGGCTATGAACCGCGTATGGACCACCGGCGCTTGGCTGATCGCCACCCTGGTGGGCGCGCCCATCGCCGTCGTGTTGTGGGCGCTGCTCGCGCCAGCGGGGCCGTCGTGGACGCACATCAGACAGACCGTGCTGGTGGACTACGCCGTCAATACCGCCCTGCTCATGGTATCCGTCGGCATACTGACCGCGGTGATCGGCATCGCCACGGCATGGACCGTGGCGACCCGGGAATTTCCCGGCCGGCGACTGCTGTCCTGGGCGCTGGTGCTGCCGCTTGCCGCGCCAGCCTATGTGGTGGCCTACGTCTATACGGACCTGCTGGACTTCTCCGGCCCGGTACAGAGCGCCCTTCGCGCCGCCACCGGCTGGCAAGCCGCCGACTATTCGTTCCCGCCCATCCGTTCGCTCGGCGGCGCGGCGCTGATGCTGAGCCTGGTGCTGTACCCCTACGTCTACCTGCTGGCGCGAACCGCGTTCGCCAGCCAGGCGGCATCGCTGTTCGAGGCCGCACGGGTGCTCGGCGCATCGCCGCGACGGGCGTTCGCCACCGTGGCGCTGCCGGCAGCGCGGCCCGTCGTCGCCGGCGGCATCGCGCTGGCGATGATGGAAACCGTCGCCGACTACGGCGTGGTGGACTATTTCGGCCTGTCCACTTTCACTACCGGCATCTTCCGCACCTGGTTCGCGCTGGGTGACCGGGGCGCAGCGTTGCGGCTGGCGGCCTGGCTGTTCGTGCTGGTGGCGGTGCTGGTGCTGGCCGAGCGCTACGCCCGCAGAGGCCGAACCAGCAATCCCGTCGCTCGCAACGCGGCGGCGCAACTGATCCCGCTGCATAGCGGGAGGGCTTTGCTGGCGACCTTTGGCTGCTCGCTGCCGCTGATCTTCGGCTTCGTCGTTCCCGTGGCAGTGCTGGGGCGCTACGCCATCGCCGTCGGCGATCCCCTATGGGGCCGGGGATTCGGCGAATTCGTCAGCAACAGCTTCGGCGTCGCCGGCGCCACCGCAGCCATAGCTGCCGGCCTTGCGTTGTGGCTGGCGTACAGCGAACGTTTGAGCGCAAATCGCGCCACCAGCTTGGCGGTGCGCACCGCCACCCTGGGCTATGCGCTGCCGGGCGCGGTGCTCGCCGTCGGCGTGCTGGTGCCTCTGACCGCCATCGACAAGTCGCTGGCGCGTTTCCTCCATGCGGACTTCGGCCTGGATGCGGGACTGCTGCTGACGGGAACCGCAGCGGCGCTGGCATTCGCCTACCTGGCGCGTTTTCTCACCGCCGCCTACAACGCCTGCCACGGCGGTCTGGAAAAGGTGCATCGGCGCTTGGACGATGCCGCCCGCACCTTGGGCGCGGGGCCAGGCCGAGTGCTGCGCGAGGTGCATGTCCCGCTGCTGCGCGGCTCGGTGGCCAGCGCCGCGCTGCTGGTGTTCATCGATGTCATGAAGGAACTGCCGGCGACGCTGATCCTGCGGCCGTTCAACTTCGAGACGCTGGCCACCCGCGTCTATCGATTGGCCTCGGACGAACGCCTAGCCGAAGCATCGACCGCTGCGCTGGCCATCGTCGCGGTCGGCATTCTGCCGGCGCTGCTGCTCGGCATTTCGAAACAGCGCAGTCCGGAAAACAGCTTGGCGGCGCAATCGTAGCGCTGGCCCTGGCGATCGGTGGCGCGTCGGTTCGACATCGGTCGGTCGCGCCGCTACGGATGCCGCTGCAGATGGCATTCGATGCCGTCCCATGCCGCTGCATAGTGTGGCTGTGCGACGCGGCATGACAACATGGATTCGAACCGAGGGACTGCCGGCGATCGGGTAGTGGCTCAGTCTCGCTTTGGATCAGCCGCGTCGCTGTGGATGCCGCTACATACGCTATTCGATGCCGTCTTGTACCTCGTCATCTTGTGGTTGGGTGATGCTGCATGACGATGCGGATTCAAACCGAGCCACTGCCGGCGATCGTTGCCGGCGGACGCACCCCGCGGACTCCGGTAACATGCGGCTCTGGCTGTGCAACCGAATCCGTCGACTATGGCGCCCTCTCCGCTCGCGGCTCCCTCCCCCCTTGGCCTGGACGCGCTGCGCTTCGACAATCGCTTCGCCGCGGCACTGCCCGGCGACCCCGAAGCGGAGAACTTCCGCCGTCAGGTTGCCGCGGCATGCTATTCGCGGGTGCTGCCGACGCCGGTGCGCAAGCCTCAGCTAGTGGCGTATTCGCCGGACACCGCGGCCCTGCTGGAGCTGTCCCCGGACGCTTGCGAAAGCGAGCAGTTCGCGGCCGTCTTCGCCGGCAATCGACTACTCGCCGGCATGGAGCCGATCGCCACCTGCTACGGCGGGCATCAGTTCGGCAACTGGGCTGGCCAGCTCGGCGACGGCCGCGCCATCAACTTGGGCGAAGTAGTGACCCAGCGCGGCGAGCACTGGACGCTCCAACTCAAGGGTGCCGGGCCGACACCCTACTCGCGCAGCGCCGACGGCTTGGCGGTGCTGCGCTCGTCGCTGCGCGAGTTTCTATGCAGCGAGGCCATGTTCCATCTCGGCATACCCACGACGCGCGCCCTGTCGCTGACCCTCACGGGCGAAGAGGTGGTGCGGGACATTCTCTACGATGGCCATCCTGCCCCCGAACCCGGTGCCGTGGTATGCCGGGTGGCACCGTCGTTCACCCGCTTCGGGCACTTCGAGATTCTTGCCGCCCGCAGGGATGCGGACCTTCTACGCCGCCTGCTGGACTTCACCATCGCCACGGACTTTCCGCAGTTGGCGGCAGAAGGCGATGCCAAGAAACGCGCCCTTGCCTGGTTCGCCGACGTGGCAACGCGCACGGCGACCATGATCGCGCATTGGATGCGGGTAGGCTTCGTGCATGGCGTGATGAACACCGACAACATGTCCGTGCTGGGCCTGACCATCGACTACGGCCCCTACGGCTGGCTGGAGGACTACGACCCGAACTGGACGCCGAACACCACCGACGCCGCCAAGCGCCGCTATCGCTTCGGGCAGCAGCCCGCGGTGGCGCAATGGAACCTGCTTCAGCTCGCCAACGCCATCTATCCGCTGGTGGGCGAAGCCGAGCCGCTGAACGAGGTGCTCAGCGGCTTTGCCGAGCAGTACACGCGCCAATCCCAGGCGATGACAGCGACCAAGCTCGGCCTGCCCCGCTATCTGCCGGAGCATGACGAAGGTCTGTTCAAGGAGCTGTTCGCCCTGCTCGGCGCGGCGGAAACCGACATGACGCTGTTCTTCCGCAATCTGGCACGGATCGATCTCGACGCGGTGGACATCGAGCCGCTGCTGGACGCCTACTATCAACCCATGACGCCGGCCTTGCGCGAGCGCACCGAAGCTTGGCTGACGACCTACGCCCAGCGGGTGCGGCTTGACGGGCGCTCCGAGCAAGCGCGCAGCGCACAGATGAACGCTGTCAATCCGCGCTTCGTGCTACGCAACTACCTAGCGCAGCTAGCCATCGACAAGGCGGAAACAGGCGACTGCTCGAAGGTACATGAATTGATGGACGTCCTGCGCCGGCCCTACCACGAGCAGCCCGGCAAGGAATCCTTCGCTGCCAAGCGCCCCGAGTGGGCACGACATCGAGCAGGCTGCTCCATGCTGTCGTGCTCTTCTTGATGGAGGCCCCGGCATGGTCAAATCCGCAATCGCCCTCTTCGCAGCGCTCGTCGGCGCCGGCGCCGGGGCGGCAGAGCATACTCGGGAAGGAGCAACGACAGGGGAAGCGCAAGCAACGCCGGGGACGCAAGAAATGGAAACGATGATCGCGGCAATCCAGGCCGACGCCCGACGCACGGCAGACTACACCGGCATCGAGCGCATCGGCAAGGCGGTGATCGACGCTCTGCGCGCCACCCCCCGCGAGAACTTCGTGACACAGCGCAATCGCCCTCTGGCGTATGCCAACCACCCGCTGCCCATCGGTCATGGCCAGACCATCTCTCAGCCCTTCGTGGTCGCCATCATGACCGAGGCGCTCGGCGTCGAGGCCCAACACCAAGTGCTGGAAATCGGCACCGGCTCCGGCTATCAAGCAGCGGTGCTGGCGCAGCTGGCGGACGCGGTCTACACCATCGAGATCGTGCCCGAACTCGCCGCTGCCGCCGAAGAGAGGCTGGCGCGGCTCGGCTACGGCAACATCCATGTCCGCGCCGGCGACGGCTGGCACGGCTGGCCGCAGCAGGCCCCCTTCGACGGCATTCTCGTCACCGCCGTCGGCGACGAGATTCCGCCGGCGCTGATCGAGCAGCTCGCTGCCGACGGCCGCCTCGTCATGCCTGTGGGCGATCCGGACGGCTTCCAGGAGCTGGTCGTCTACAGCAAGCGCGACGACGCCATGCGGCGCTTGTTTCCGGTTCGCTTCGTGCCGCTGACGGGAATCGCCGAAGACTGATGCGCAGTCGCCGCAGCTGCTCTGCCAGGACGACTGGCCATCGGTGTCGATCGAGTGGGGTTCGGTGCGATCGGCGGCATCGAGCGGGCCGGGCGCGGCATCCGACGGCACGGCAACCAAAACGATACGGGGTTTACCCTCGTTCTTCCATTTCAATGGACTCAGCGCGGCACGCCTGGTACCGAACGCCGCTCGGCCGCATGTCGTATCTGTTGCAGCAGCGGCACATAGTCGGCACCGAAACGATCGACCAATTCAACTGCGTAGCTTTCGGCTTCGGCGAATCGGCCTTGATCTCTGTGCAGCGTGGCAAGCGCATGCAGCAGGCTGGCGTGGCCGCCGAAACGCTCGTAGGCGGTGGTCAGCGTATCGATGGCCGCCTGCGGACGGTCGATGGCGTTCTGCGCCAAGGCATGGGCGTAGGCATAGTTCATGCTGTACGGCGCCAGTTCCGACGCGCGACGAATGGCCTGCGCGGCAGCTTCTCCGCGACCGGCGCGCGCCAGCCACAGGCCATGAGCGTAGCTCGCCTCGGCGTTCGGCGGATCGATGGCCGCGGCCCGGGCGAGAACAGCGCCGACCTCGCCCGCACGTCCGGTTCGCTGGTAGATCGCCGCCAAGTTGAGCAGCGCGGGCATCCACCGCGGTTCGAGGGTCAGTGCCGCCGCGAGCGCCTTTTCCGCACCGGCCAAGTCACCGCTGCGGCCTAGCGTGGCGGCAATGTGGGTATGTCCCTCTGGCTGGTCCGCATGCAGGCGCCCGGTTGCCAGATAGTCGTCTCTGACTTCGAGCACGAGCGCCCGCTCCCGCTTGTCGATGCGCTGCGCCAGATACGGCAGGGCGGCCGGCAGCGCCTCGAAGCGCACAGCGCGCGCAGGATCCGCAAGCAAGCCTTTGACAGCGTACCACCGCACCCCTTCGCCGAGCCTGCCCACCTGCGCCGCAGCGGCATGGCGCACAAGCGGTCGAGGATCGCGCAAGGCTGCGGCCAAGGCATCCATCGCGTGGGTGGATTCGTACTTGGCAAGCAGATCCAGAGCACGAGCCCGGACGATTGCCGTGGTCCCGGGGCCACGGACGAGATCGACAAGCGGCGACTCGGCAGCCAATCGCCCCAGGTGGCCCTGCACCAAGGCGTCCTCTGGGCGTGCCGCCGGGCGTCCGAAGATTTCGCCGACGGCGGCGACCGCCCATGCCGCATCCCGGTTGTCGTGGCAAGTACCGCAGGCATTGGGCGTGCCGACCAGCACTGTCAGGTCGGGACGCGGCATGCCGAGGCGATGGTCGCGCCGAGCATCCACCTCCATATAGATGCGCGATGGCATGTGGCAGTCCACGCAGGAGACGGTGTCGTGGCCGTGATGGTTCTTGCCGTAGGACTTCGCAGCCAACATCGGAAAGCGGTGCCTGCCCGGCCCTTGCGGGGCGTGGCAGTGCGTACAGAGCTGCGCCGGCATCCGCTTCAGGGCGGCCGTGTGGGGATCGTGGCAGTCCATGCAGGTGACCCCCGCCCCATGCATCCGGCTTTGCGCGAACGAGCCGAAGACGTAGACCTCGTCTCGAATCTGGCCATCCGCGAAGTACAACGGCGGCGCCACGGCTGCCGGCTGGTAGTAGTCTAGAAATTCGTCGTCCGGGCGGAA
The DNA here is from genome assembly GCA_963422285.2 of Pseudomonadales bacterium. GTDB lineage: Bacteria > Pseudomonadota > Gammaproteobacteria > Pseudomonadales > Azotimanducaceae > VXYL01. The sequence continues at coordinate 439,300 of CAXXJO010000002.1, forward strand.
GCCTTCGCGCAGTTGGCGTCGACGCGAGTGGCAGGGTGCGCACGCGGTCAGGGCGGCAGCAGCGGGAGCGGATGCGGTGGCGTCGGTAGGCACGGCGATGTGCCGCGAACCGGGGCCGTGGCAGGCTTCGCAGCCCACGGTCAAGTCGCGGTAGGTCGTCTGGTAGCGGCCGGTCGCCGGGTCGTAGCGCTTCTCGACGCCCGTCGAATGGCAGTCGGCGCACATCGCGTTCCAGTTGTAGGCGCGCCCGGTCCAGTGCAATGGTTCGCCCGGCGACGCATCCGGCTGCAAGTCGAGCCAGCGCTGTCCGCCGTGGGCCAGCGGGCGGCTGTCCCACGCCGCGGTCAGCGCCTGCACTCGGCCGTCGTCGAAACCCACGAGGTACTGCTGCAATGGCGCGATGCCGAGGGTGTGGGTGACGCGGAACTCCAAACGTTCGCCAGTCGCGTCTTCGGCGCTGACGAAGTAGTCGTCGTCCCGGCGCCGGAAACCAAAACCGGCCGCTTCTTGGCTCGTTTCGGCATCGAAGTCGCCCAGTACGGTTTCCGGCGTAGCCGGCTGCGTGGCGGCGAAGTGGTGGGAGCGCGACCAGTCGTCGTATTCGCGTCGATGGCATTTGCCGCAGGAAGCGGATCCGACATAGGACGCTTCGCGCTCCTCGGCGACGGCATCTTCCGTGGATGCCGCCGCGGCAGCAAGGCAGAACGCTGCGGCCGCGATGGTGCGCAAGGGAAGCCGCAACAGCCGTCGCCAACTGCTTGTACGGCGACTGTCAGGCTTGCCGAGCGAGTCACTTCGGCGCGTCGCCATAGTCCGCGCCGGCGCTGCTGCGATCCACGGACCGATTCCAGACGGCCAGCTCGGCGGCCATGCGTGCGGCGAGTTCCCCTTCGCGGTCGATGAGGTCGTGCCGCTCGGCGGGATCGTCCACGACATTGTAGAGTTCGAAGCGATCGTCCTTGGCGCCGTAGTTGCGCATCAGCTTGTAGTCGTTGTCGAGCCACGCGAGGCCGCCGCTCGCTCGAAAGCCGATGGGTCGCTGCCGGCTCGCCGGTTCCGAACGAAATACCGGCACGATGGAAATGCCATCGTGTACGGCGTTGATGGAAGTCGGCTCGAGATTCGCCACCTCAATGAGCGTTGGAAAGATGTCCATGGTGGAAGCCGGAAAACCGCTGCTGCGCGGACGGATGCCAGCGGGCCACTCGATAATGGCGGGTACCCGCAGACCACCTTCGTAGAAGTCCTTCTTGAATCCTTTCAGGGCGCCGGTGGTGTCCGGGTGGATCGGCGGGTACTCGGGGCCGTAGTCGATGTCGGGCAAGCCGCCGTTGTCGCTGTTGAACCAGAGCAAGGCATTGTCGGCGATATTCATTGCTCGCAGCGACCGGCGCAGCTTGCCGATGGATCGATCCAGGGCGACCAGCTCGGCATGATGATCGCGGGAAGCGAGGTCCAGCGCGGCGAAGGGTTCGGCATCGGCCGCCAAGGCGCCAAAGGGTCGATGCGGCGATGCATACCAGATCATCACGAAAACCGGGTTTCCACGAGACGTCTCCTGGTCGATGAAGCGCAGCGCTTCATCGACCAGGACGTCGGACGAGTCGCCCTCGAAGCGCTCCGGGGTGCCGTTGCGACTCAGCACCGGGTTGAGATCGAACGTATTGGTGGCGGAAAGCCAATAGTCGAACCCCAGCTCGCCGGGATTTCGGGGATCGTCCTTCGGCATCGGGTTGTCGCCGGACGGCGACCCGGCATTCAGATGCCACTTGCCGAAATGGGCGGTACGATAGCCGGCCTGCCGGAAGGCAGTGGACAGCATCTTCTCTCGTTTATCGATGGCTTCGCCGACCCTGGTCGCACCCGTGCGATCATTGGTCCGGCCTGTCATCACCGAGGCTCGGGTGGGGGTGCAGCTCGGCGCTCCGGCGTAGAACCGATCCAAGCGCAAGCCGCTGGCCGCCATGGCGTCCAGGTTCGGCGTCTTCAGCACCGGATGGCCGTTATAGCCGGTTTGCGCCCAGCCCATGTCGTCCGCCATAAGCAGGATGACGTGCGGCGGTTTCGCCCAGACCGAGGTGGCTGCCAGGAGCAGCGAGGCGAGGATGATTCGATTCCAAATAGACATGGCTTGCTTGTCTCGTGGATGTGCAGACAGGGTACTTGCTTCGTCCTTGCGCTTGCAAAGACGTCGACGCCGGCGCGCCATCTCGGACCGTACACGGGCTGCCGGCCCCGGACGCATGCCGTCGTTCCCCAACGTCGCGGCATCGATCCCGCGCCACGATCGTCGCCAAGCTCCCAGCGACGGCGGTTCCATCGCCGGTCTTCACGCGCCAGGTGACATCGTCGATGCCGAGCACGGCAGGGATGCCACGTTCCCGCGCCACGACGGTACCGTGCGCGAGGATGCTGCCGATATCGGTGGCGACCCCATGCCGTGGGGAATAGCTGGGTCCAGGCCGGGGTGGTAGACGGCAGACGAGGATGGCTCCCGGCAGCATTCGATCGCAGCGGTCCGGCGACTTCTCCTGGCGACACGGCGAAGCCGCGCAGCACGTCGATGTTCGCGTCGTTGCTGCGTAGCTCCTCGAAGGAGCCGCTGTCGTCCTCCAGGGGCGGGTTCATGCGAAACCGCAAGGCGCGAAGCTGCCGCAGTCGCGCCGCCCCGTACCTGCACTCCAACAGCGCTCGTCGAGCCGCGCAGAACGTTCGCGGACGTTCAAGGGTGGCGCTGGTCAAGTAGCACACGTCGGGCGGGCCGTTGTCTTGGGCGAACTGGCGATAGGCCGCCGTGGAGACCACGAATCCAGCAGGCACATCGTCGAGGGCTGGCCTGGCGATCCGCGCCCCTTGCCACGACCATCACCCAAGCGTCCGCGCCACCGACGAGGGACAGCATCAGCGCGTCAGTCGTTGCGGCTTCTCCGCACCCTGGCGGGCGGGGACACTGGCGGTGACCGCTGTTCGCAGGCGCAATGGCTGGCAGCTATGGCTGATGCGGCAGGGAAGGAAGAGACGACCATGGGGAGTTGGGCATGTACCGAGGAGCAGCAAGCGCAACTAAGCCGATCGGGCAGCGGCCTGATCGCGCATGCCAAGCCCACGCTGCAAGCGGCCTCCGTGCCGGGCGATAATGCGACGTCTTCGTATCGAGGCTCGTCAATGCCCGCCAGACCGCCGACAGGCCGAGAACGTCGTGGAACCGCCATTCGGAGTTGGCGATGACTGCTCCCTTTGATGGTCTGCGCGTAGTCGATCTCTCGACTCGATTCTCCGGCGCCTTCGCCGCTCGCCTGTTTGGGGACTTCGGCGCGGACGTGGTGCTGGCAGAGCTGCCGGAGGGCCATCCTCTGCGCCACGAACCACCGTTTCTCGACGAGATCGAAGGCGCGGACCGCAGCGTCGCCCATGCCTTCGCCAACTGGAACAAGCGCTCGGTGGTTTGCGCCGAAGACTCTCACTTCGCGGCCCTCATCAGCGGCGCGGATGTCGTGGTCACGACGACAACGGCGCCCGGACATGCCGACGCCCTCCCCGCAGACGCGGTGCGTCTTTCCGTCACGGCGCATGGTCTCGACGATCCGTTGACCAATGTTCCCGGCAACAATCTCACCATGAGCGCGCGGACGGGGTGGGCGTCCATCAATGGATTCGCCGGCGAGGCGCCGCTGGCGATGCCGCGCGATCAAAGCGGCATCGTCGGCGGCGTCACCGGCTTCATTGCCGCGGCAGCAGCATTGCGGCGACGACATGCGACGCCGCGGGCGGAAGTGGTCGATGTCAGCGAACTCGAAGCCTTCGTGCTGACGGTGCATCCTTGGGGAGTGGCGGCGGTGTACCAGGGCCAAGCCGGCAGCCGGGGGCCGGGCGGCGGCAGACGCCGGGGCGCTCCCGGACCGCTGTGGGAACTGGCGGACGGGCGCATGAATTTCGGTCTCGCCGATTTCCACAACTGGACCGATGCGATGAACATCCTGGGACTGCCGGAACTCGCGACGCGCCCCGAACTGATCCCGGATATCGGCCGCCACTCGCAGAATCTCCACGAAGTGGCGACCGGATTGACGCGATCGCTGAAGCGGCTGAAGCGGTGGGACGTATTCCACGCGCTGACCCAGCTCCGTTGCGTGACCGGCGTTGTGCAGGATATCGAGGAGCTGACGAAGAACGAGCAGTTGATCGCCCGGAATTTCTTCGCGACCACGGAAATCGCCGGCCGCGCCGTGCGCGTCGCCGGCGCGCCGGCGAAGCTCTCGCCATCGCCCTGGCGAATTCGCAAACCGGCACCTGCGCTTGGCAAGCTCGAAAATCCGCGCAAAGCGCTGCCCAGCCGAGAGGCGGCGCATGTCCAAGACGCATCTGCCAAGGCCCTTGCGGCCGGTCCCCTTGTCGGCATTCGCGTACTGAGCTTCGCGCAGGCGTGGTCCGGCACTTTCGGCACGGAACTGCTGGCGCTGCTTGGTGCCGACGTGGTGCAGATCGCTTCGTCGAAGCGGCCGGACGCCTTCCGCCGCATCCGCAACATCGTCCCCGCCGGCATTGTCGATCCCGACCGAACCCAGCATCCAGCCAACACCCAGGGGCACTACAACTCCGTCAATCTGCACAAGCGCGAGATCAACCTCGATCTCAAGCACCAGCGCGGGCGCGACATCCTCTGGCGGCTGATCCCCCGATTCGACATGCTGGTGGATAACTTCCGGCCCACCGTGCTGCCGTCCTGGGGCGTGACACTGGAAAAGCTGCATGAACTGCGGCCGGGAATGATCTGGGCTTCGATTTCCGGCTACGGCGAATCCGGCCCGTACCGGGACTATCCTGCCAACGGCGCCACCACGGAACCCATGGCGGGGCTGTCTTCCCTGCACGGCTACGAAGGCGATCGGGGCATGAACACGGGCGGCCTCTATCCCGATCCCGTCGGCGGCTATTTTCTGGTGGCCACCATCCTGGCAGCGCTGGCCCATCGAGATCGCACCGGCCAGCCGCAGCGCGTCGATCTGTCCATGATGGAGTCCGTCGCCTCCATTCTAGGGGACGCATTCGTGGAGTATGCGGCCACCGGGCGCAGACCGGGGCCCCAGGGCAACCGCCATCCCCGCCACGCACCGCACAACGTCTATCCGACCAAGGATGGCGAATGGCTAGCGGTGGCGGTGGAATCCGACAACGCTTGGCGGGGCCTTGTCGGCCATATCGGCGACCCGCGTCTCATGGATTCCCGATTCGACCATGCTGCAGGCCGCAAAGCCGACGAGTCGACCCTGGACGGCTATCTAGCCGAGTGGTGTCGGCAGCAGGATGCAGCAGCCGCGGCAGCCTCTCTTGGCTCCATCGGCGCCTGCGCCGCCCGCGTGGTATCGCTCTACGAAGTCCACGGCAGGCCGTCCGCGAACTTCGCGGCCTCGGGATTCATCCGCCGAATCAAGCACCCGGAAGCCGGTGCCACTTGGCTCCCTGGTCGCCCCTGGCGCTTCTCGGCCGCACCGGCGGAAGACATCCGGCCCGCGCCCTGCGTGGGCCAGCACAGCCGCGAAGTGTTGGCGGAGGAGCTTGGCATCGGCGATGACGAGTACCAAGCGCTGGTTGCCACCGGCGTCACCGGCACATTGGACGAGTTGAGACAGAAGGCGAGCCGCTAGAGCGATGCTGGTCTGCCTGCGATCCGCCATCGGTGCATGGCACCAAGCAATTGAGTAGGAGGATATCGTTATGAGTGCTGCGAACAGCGTACGAGTGAACGCAACGGGCGCGATCCTGCATGCGGAGTCCGACGGATCGGCAGCGTCCGAAGCGCTCCTCCTTTGGCCGCCCGGCAGCTGTACCGTGCGGGTGTGGGACCATTTGGTGCCAGTGCTTGTAGAGCGGTTTCGCGTCGTCCGTTTCGACATACGGGGGCTGGGGAAAAGCTCTCCCGCCGACGATGTTCAAGCGCAGTACGCGCTTGAACAGTACGCCGACGACGCCTGCCGGGTGCTGGACCACTTCGGCATCGCCCGCTGTCACGTCTGGTCCCAATCCTGGGGTACGCGCGCCGCCATCGCCTTCTGCGCCCTGCATCCGAAACGGGTGGTTTCGGCTGCGCTGTTCGCCGCCAACATGGATGCGCCGGATGTCGAGGCCCAGCGCGAAGGGTCGAAGCGAGCCGCGCGGATTCAACGCCAAGCGGGTTACAGGCCGCCGCCCTTGCCCGCCGGCTGGCGGGATCACGAGACCCCGGAAGCCGCCGGCCCGGCCATGAGCGCATGGCGCAAATTCGACTTGGCCGCAGCGGTGGAGAAGCTGACCATGCCGGTGCTGATCGGCACTGGCGACCACGACCCCAACCTCGCGTCGAGCCGCGACGTGGCGTCCGCCGCGCCCAACGCCAGGATCGAGGTGCTTGAAAACGTAGGCCACAATGCGATTCTGGAGCAGCCGGATGTGGCGCTGCGTACATTTCTGGACTTCCACGACTCGCTCGCGGCAGGCCATCCGGCAGCCGATGGCAGTTGATTCGAGGCTGGATTTGTTCAGGCTTGGCATCGCTTTGCCAGGAGATCGAACATGGCCCGATTCGGCCCGCATCACATCCATCTCATGAGTCACGACGCCATGGCGGCGGGCAGGTTCTACGAGCAGATGTTCGGCGCGAAGATCCTCGCTTCGAAAGGTGCGAACGGCCTACCCCGCTGCAACATGAGACTCGGCGGACAGTTGATCCTGATCTCCACCGTAGGTTCCGACATCGACCAGGCCGCATCTGGCCCGCACAGTTGCCTCGGCCTCGACCACATCGGAATTCGGGTGGACGATATGGAGGACGCAGCTGCCGAGCTACGAGCGAAGGGTGCCGAGTTCATCATGGCCCCCAGGTACTGGGGCGGCGCTGCGATCGCGTTCGTCAAGGCACCCGATGGCGTGAGCGTGGAGCTCATTCAGAATGAACGGGAGATGACACCCCTGCCGGACTGACGCGGGCAACTTTGGCGGACGAATCAAGAGACCCAGCCAGATAGGGATCCGAGCATAGGGCTCGCGAGGAGTGGACGCCCCGTTGCGATGGAGCTGCCTTTGTTCAGCGGACGATTGTCCTGCTGCACCTGCCCTAGTCCGACTCGATCCGCCCGGGAACGCCGGTTCACCCCCTTGCGCGCATACGCGAATGGCTCGGCGGTGGTCCACCGCGGCATTCCTTCAGACCGGCCGCCATGCAGCAATGAATCGCCTGTGCCTGATACATGAAGCCGGAGTGGTTGCCGCCATGCCATGTCCAGCCTTTGCAGCGGCCTCCGCAGCCGCTGCATCCTGGTGCCGACGCCACTGCGTCAAATACCCGTCAAGGAGCGACTCGTTGGCCTTGCGGCCAGCGGCATGATCGAATCGCGAGTCCTCGAAGCGAGGGGGTCGATATGGCCGGCAAGGGCTTGCCAGACTTCGTCGGACTCCACGCCGACGCCAGCCAAGTGCAAGCACGTTTGCAGCCAGGAGGATAGGGGACGCATCGCGCTCTGACGCCTTGTCGCCAAGCGGAATTTCGGTTTCCCTGTGCAGAGAAGCGTGTGCTACGGTAAGTGGATGTTCCGCACCGAACATGAACAGAGAAGCCGGGGCGGTTGAGGGGATGGGTCGAAAGCGTTCGAAGTCGCTCGGGCTGCTGCTGGCAGGATTTGCCGCGGGTGCTGCCGGCGGATCGTTCGAGGCGGACGTGAAACCGCTCTTGGAGACCTCCTGCATCCTCTGCCACCAAGCCGGCGTGGCGACGCCGCTGGACATCGAGGGTTTGGGATTCGACCTTGCCGATCCGGCCACGTTTCGCGCTTGGGGCCGCATCTACGAGCGGGTCGAGAACGGCGAGATGCCGCCGGCCGGCATCCCGCTGCCCGAGGCGGTGGTGGTGGAGACCGCCATGGCATCGCTCGAACGAGCCCTCGTCGATGCGAATCTCGCCGTGCGCGGCAATCAGCGCACGCCGCTGCGCCGGCTGACCCGGCTCGAATACGCCTACACCATCCAGGATCTGCTGCGCGTGGACGAAGCCGTCGGCAGCCAGCTGAGCCAGATGCTGCCGGCGGAAGCGGATGCCGGCGGCTTCGATACGGTGGCCGAAAACCAAGGCATCTCGCCCCTGCACGTGCGCAGCTATCTGGCCGCGGCCGACCGCGCGCTCGATGCGGCCATCGTGCTCGGGCCGCGGCCGGCCACCGAGCGCCATCTGATCGAGTACGCCAATTCCCCCTATCTCGACTTCATGCACGAGGCGAAAATCCTCGGCGGAGGCGTCACCATGAAGCAGGGCGACGCCGTGGCGACGTTCTTCGATACCAGCTCCACCTATCTGTTCCACACCGAGTCCGAGGGATTCGCCGTGCCTTGGCCGGGTCGTTATCGGGTGACGGTGGCAGCCCGGCCCTACCAAGCGAGAAGCCCGGTGACGCTGACGCTTTACCGGGGCGCCAAGCAAGGCTCGTCCGCCGCTCTGAACGATCTCTTGGGCGCGTTCGATCTGCTCGGCGACGCGCTGCGCACCGTCGAGGTGACCACATTCCTGCGCCCTGGCGACCTGCTGAGCCCATCGGTGGCCGATCTCGACCCTGCGCCCGGTACGAACTTCGTCGACTATTCCTACTTCCAGCCCGATAAGAACGTGCGGGCCTACCGGGGCGAAGGCATCGCCATCAAGTCCCTTGCCGTGGAAGGGCCGCTGCTGGACGCCTGGCCTCCGGACAGCAGCCGGCATCTGCTCGCTGGCGTCGCGTTCGACGAAAGCGGGCGCATCCAGCTTGCCAAGGCGCCCTACGAGCACATCGTCGAAATCGTCGAACGGTTCGCGCCGCTGGCCTTCCGCCGCCCGCTCTACGACGGCGAGGCGGATGCCTACGCCAGTTTGGCCAAGCCGCTGCTGGCCGCTGGACGCCCGTTTCTCGATGCCGTGCGCATACCGCTACGAGCCATCCTGAGCACCCCGCCGTTTTTGTTCCAGGCCGGCGATCCCGGAGCGCTCGACGATTTCGCGCTGGCCGCGAGGCTGTCCTACTTCCTGTGGCGGAGCATGCCGGACGCGCTGCTGTTCGACTTGGCAGCGGCCGGCCGGCTGTCCCAGCCGGCAGTGCTCGCCGAGCAGGTGGAGCGGCTGCTCGGCGACGCCAAAGCCGAGCGTTTCGTCAAGGATTTCGCGGGACAGGCGTTGCGACTCTACGAACTGAAGGCGACCAATCCCGACCCGCGGCTCTATCCCGAGTACGACGATCGCTTGGGTCAGGCCATGGCCTGGGAGACCGAACTGTTCCTGACCGAGCTGATCGCCGAAAACCACGGCGTCGGCAGCCTGATCGATGCCGACTTCACGTTCCTGAACCGCCGGCTGGCGGAGCACTACGGCATCTCGGGGGTGGAAGGACAGCCCATGCGCCAAGTGGCGTTGCCGGCGGATAGCGTCCGCGGCGGGCTGCTGACCCAGGCCAGCATCCTCAAGATCACGGCCAACGGCACGGTCACTTCGCCAGTGCCCCGAGGCAACTTCGTGCTGGCGAATCTGCTGGGCCGGCCGGCACCGCCGCCCCCGCCCGGGGTGGCGGGCTTGGAGCCGGACACCCGCGGCACCACCACCATCCGCGAGCAGTTGACGGCGCATCGCGCCAACCCGGTGTGCGCAAGCTGTCATCGCAGCATCGATCCGCCCGGCTTCGCGCTGGAATCGTTCGACCCCATCGGCGGCTTCCGCAGCCGCTATCGGACAACCGGCAGCGACATCGAGGTGGGCAACGCAAGCTACCCCGGACCGTACCAGCAGGGTCCGGCGGTAGATGCCAGCGGCGTCACTCCGGACGGCGATGCCTTCTCCGGCATCAAGGAGTACAAAGCGCTGCTGATGCGACGCGAGCTCGATCAGGTAGCCCGCCACTTCGCCTCGCAGCTGGCCGTCTTCGCCACCGGCGCGGAAATCGAGTTCGCCGATCGGGACGCGGTGGAACGCATGGTGGCGCCGCTGGCCGAGAGCGGCTATCCCGTGCGCAGCATGATTCACCGGCTGGTGCAGAGCGAACTGTTCAGGAACCGATAGCCGCGACCATGACTCGAACACTGAATCGCCGTACCTTTCTGCGCGCTGCCGGCGTGGCGCTTGCCCTGCCCCTGCTGGAGACGATGCAGCCAGCGCTAGGCCGTACGCAACCACCGCCCCGACGGATGGTGAACATCTGCAACTCCCTCGGCCTTTACAGCCCAGCGTGGTTCCCCGCCACCGCCGGCACGGACTACGAGGCCAGCGAGTATCTCGCCCGCATCGACGAACACCGGCAGCACTACACCCTGTTCTCCGGCCTCTCCCACGAGGAGCAGACGGGCCGGCAGGCGCACAACTCCGAGATCACCTGGCTTACGTCCGCCCGGCATCCCGGCCTCGACGGGTTCCGCAACACCATCTCCATCGATCAACTGGCGGCCAAGCATCTGGGCTACGTCACGCGGTTCCCGTCCATCGTCCTCGGCAGCCTGTCGGAACAAAGCCAGTCGTATACCGACAACGGCGTCATGGTGCCGGCCGAGACCAGCCCGGCCGCTGTCTTCAAGAAGCTGTTCCTGCAGGGCAGCGCCGAGGAGGTCGAACGCGAGGCGTGGCGCTTGCGCGACGGCGGCAGCATCCTCGATCGTCTCAAGTCCCAGACCGCGTCCTTGCGCCGACGGGCCAGCGCGGCGGATCGGCGGACGCTGGCAGCCTACTTCGACGCCGTGCGGGCGGCCGAGCAGGAACTCGCCGAAGTGCAGGCATGGCTTGCGAGACCGAAGCCGACGGTGGCCGAAACGCCTCCCGCCGACATCCCGGACCCCGCAGAACTCATCGGCCGCGTGACGTTGCTGTTCGACTTGATTCCGCTGATTCTTCAGACCGACTCGTCGCGGGTGGTCAGCCTGATGATTCAGGATCACGGGGTGGTGCCGAAGGTGGCGGGCGTGTCCAGCGATCAGCACAGCCTGTCGCACCACGGCCAGGACGCGCCCAAGATCGCCCAGCTGAAAAAGATCGAGACGGAGATCGTGCGGCGCTTCGGCAAGCTGCTGACCCAGCTGCGCCAACGCAGCGACGGAGACGGCTCGCTTCTGGACCATACCGCCGTTCTGTTCGGCAGCAACCTGGGCAACGCCAACTCCCACGAAGCGAAGGACCTGCCGATTCTCGTTGCCGGAGGCGGCTATCGCCACGGCGGCCATGTGATGCACGATGGCGAACGCAACGCGCCGCTCAGCAATCTGTTCGTGACGCTGGCGCAGTCCATGGGAGTGGAGACGGAGTCCTTCGGCCAGAGCACCGGCGCGTTGACCTGGTCGTGACCGTTCGCCGGCCGCCTGCTTCCCTCTGCCGCGACTTTTTGCGCCGCCGTCGAACGGCGTCGGCAAGGACGAGGACCAGAGCAGTGCCAACAGGAGGCCGCCGAGCCGATGCCAGAGGCTTGGCGGTTTTACCTAAGTGCCCGGCCCGAAGTTCCGCTTCCGGCAGATGCGCGTTCTCGGCAAAACGCTCCGACGCGATGTTCGCAGCTCTGGCGCGACGCCGCCTCCGACGCTTCTTCGAATCGTGCGCCAACTCCGCGAAGGTCGCTTGGTTCCATGGCTCGATCGTCATCCTGTCGCCATTTCGCCTATCATGACAAAGGCAACCTGTTCAGACCTTCCTTAAGCCTTCTGGAGACTGGCGGATGAAGTGCTCGACCCGAATGGGGCCGGCCTCGTGGCGGCCTCGTGGCGGCCTCGGCGAATGGGACGATTGTCGAGGTAGCGTGCGATGACCAAGCGGCACAAGGGCGAGGTCCCGGCAGTCGCGCACGAAACGCGCTCGGTTTGGTCGAGGTTGTGACCAGCCATGACCCGCACCGTCCCATCTTCAGCGAGAACACCGCCATTCACGAGTCGTTGCTCGTATGCAGGCGTCGAGCCGGTGACGACAGTGGCGCGGAACGATCCACCCGCTTCGTCGCGCTGCGCACAATGCCCTCCATGTCGGGGGAGGCCGTCAAGGTCGTTGCAGCCATTGAGGCTGGCACTACCGGCAAGTGGTTCACAGTTTACGAGCAACCCGAGGCGCGTGTCAGAGACGGAGACTGGCGGCCCTGCCAGTTTCTCGACCCGGAGCTCGTCAGCGCGGCGATGCGGCTCGAACAGGAAAAGCGCCTGGTGCCATTGCGGGTTCGATATCGTCTCGGTCCCGCCGGGCAGCGTATCCGGGATGCGTTCCGTCCTGTCAACGACGGCGACGGAGGCTACCGCGTGTGCTGGGATCGTTCGAAGGATCTGCGGACCACCATGCAAGCTGAACCGGAGCAGAGCGTCGTCGCCAAGAAGGAGGGGCTTGCTACCCGCTACCGGGAGCAGGCCGGGCCTGTGTTGCTTGCAGCGAGGTTCGACACCCTATCAGGAAGATTGCTTGCGATCTTTTCCGAACAGAAAGCTTTGGGTTCGATGTGGGTTCCTGTTCAAAGCCAGACAACGAGTCTCGAAGAGGCACAGGCACACGCTCGGCGCGCTCGGCTTTCTGTACCGACGGGGAACGAAGCTTACGAACCCATCGTTCTCGCAGGCCGAGCTGGCCATGCTGCGCGCTCCAGATTTCAAGGCGACGAGCGCCGCTGCCCTGGCCGAAGCTTGCGAGCGCACCAAACACCTGCCGGTCAAGCCCTGGAAGCATGCAGCCGAGGACGACCTGCGCGAATGCCTCGACGAGGCTGCGGCGCAGACGACGGGGATCGATCTTGAGACGATCAGGGACTGGAGAGCGAGGATCAGCCGTGAACCGACCATTACCAACAAGCAGGCAGCGGAGAGTCGCATGCAAGCCAATAGTTCTCTCGTAGGTGAATCGGACGGAAGTTGAAGGTGCGATTGGTTGTTGCACAGACCCATGATACGGGGAGCGAAAATGAACGGCTGTCAGCACGATCACGGGGACATTCGCTAGACGCTATGACCATGGAACTTGAGCATGGCTGTTGACTACTCAATGAGAATTTCCCGGCTGACCGTCGACAAGCTGGGCGTCAAGCTCTACGACAAGGTGTCCGCCGTCATCGCCGAACTCATCGCGAACGCCTACGACGCCGATGCCACACATGTGACGGTTCGAGCGCCGATGGGGCAGTTTCTGGCGACTCGGGCCGGAGGCACCGTGGCGGACAAGGGCTTCAGCATCGAAGTCGACGACGACGGCATCGGCATGACGCCTCAGCAGGTACAGGACTTCTTTCTCGTCGTCGGTTCCGAGCGGCGGAACGACACCAGCCGAGGCGACCGTTCGCCCCGCTACAGACGTAAGGTCATGGGCCGCAAGGGCGTCGGAAAGCTGGCACCCTTCGGTATCTGCAAGACCATCGAGTTGATCAGTGCCGGCGGAGATTTCATCGACGGCGGGGGTGCGATCCCGGGCGCCACGGGCTACCTCACGTCCCACATCGTCCTCTACTACGATGGCATCACGGCGCTTGATGGTGAGCCCGACGAACGCTACAAGCCGGTCGTGGGCGACCACGATGAGTCTTACTCCCCGAAGTCGGGGACTCGAATCATCCTGAAGGACTTCAGCCACCGGAGGGTCCCCGAGCTCAATGTCCTCGGCCGCCAGCTCGCCCAACGCTTTGGTATCCCGTCGACGGACTGGAATGTCCAGCTTCTGGACAACACGAAATCCACTCCGTCACCGGTGACGGTCGGCACCTTCGACATTCAGACGATGCCGAACACGAAGCTCACGTTTGGGCAGAATGGAACTGTACTCAACCCCGACGGTGCTCCTGCGATGGACCAGTCGGCCGGATTCGAACATGAGGGCATATTTCGCCCCATCACAGGCTGGATGGCGTACTCGAAGGCTCCCTACAAGGACGAGCTCATGGCTGGGGTGAGAATCTACTGCCGCGGCAAGATCGCCGCCCAGACGTCCATCTTCAACCAGCGGGCCGGCTTTACCGGCGAGCACAACATCCGCTCCTATCTCGTCGGCGAGCTCCACGCCGACTGGCTCGACGAAGAAGAAGACCTCATCCAAACCGATCGACGGGACATCCTCTGGTCGGACGAACTCGCTGCCGCCTTCCAAGCTTGGGGCCAGAGAATCGTCAAGAAGATCGGCACCCTGTCGCGGGAGCCCATGCGGAGAGCGACTTTGGATCTGTTCCTCGAGACGGGCGATGTCGACGCTCGCATCCAGAACGCCTATCCGACCGAAGAGCAACAAGACATTCGCAAAAGCGCGAAAGAGGTCGCCGAATCCTTCGGTCGCACGATCAGCCGAGGGGATGTCGAAGATGCCAGCGTCGTGAACGAACTGGTCGATCTGAGCATCACCCTCGCGCCCCACATCACGCTCAACGCCAAGATGAAGGAAGCGGTCGCCAGCGCCGACACGCCGCTCTCTGTCCTAGCTTCGTTCCTGCGTACGGCGCGATTGGCCGAACTGTCCTCGTTCGGCAGAATCGCGGAAGACCGCCTCAAGGTCATCGACCGCCTCGAAATTCTGAAGGACGCCGACGACACCGACGAGAACGATCTTCAGCGGCTGATCACTGACGCTCCCTGGTTGATCAACCCTGAATGGGCGCCGGTGACCGAAAACCAAACCTTCGCGAGTTTGCGACGGGAGTTCGAGAAGTACTACAACGACAAGACCGGCCAGTCCATTTCGTTGTCCGATTTCCAGAAGACGGGCAAACGGCCGGACTTCGTCTTGTCCAATCAGGAAGGCACGGTGCAGATCATCGAGATCAAGAAGCCGGGCCATAGACTGTCGAACCCGGAAATGGACAGGATCGTCACCTACTACGAGAACATGGAGGCGTTCCTTGACGACCCTGGGCATACCGCGTTTCGCATGCACTTCGCCGACTTCCATGTCACCGTGGTCTGCGACAGGCTCGGTTTGAGCGGTTCTCCGCGCGCCGCCTTTGATGGTTATCGTGACAAAGGCAGACTGACGCGCATGGACTGGACGGCGTTTCTCCTGAAATCGGAACAGGTGCACCAGGATTTTCTCAGCGAGGCCCAGCGTCAGCGTGCCGCCGGACCAGCGGTTCCCGACGGCCATTGACGAACATGACTCCGACGGCGATCGACATCTTTGCCGGCGCTGGGGGCCTGACGGTTGGCCTCAAACGCGCGGGCTTCCGCGTTGTCGCTGCGGTGGAGATCGAGGCCCATTCATTCGCTACCTACAAGGCGAACCATCCTGAGGTACAGTGCCTGAAGCAGGACATCGCTACCGTCTCCGGCACCGCCCTTCTGGAGCTCGCGGGAACGGACCGGATCGATCTGCTGGCAGGCTGCCCGCCATGCCAAGGCTTCACCAGCCTGACGGCAAAGTACAAGGATAAGGAAGATCCTCGTAACGCACTCGTTCTTGAGATGGCCCGCTTAGCCGAGGAAATACGGCCGCGGGCGATCATGATGGAGAATGTTCCTGGCCTGCCTCAGAGGGGCAGATTCCTTTATGGTCGGTTGCGATCGCGGCTACAAGCACTAGGCTACCGGTTGACGGAGGGGGTCCTGCAGGTCGCCGACTACGGGGTTCCGCAGCTTCGAAGACGCTTCGTGCTGCTCGGCGGCCAGGGTTTCGAGATCGCCCTCCCCGAGGGCACACACTCCAGGGCACCGACTGGCGACTTGGCGCCGTGGCGAACGGTGCGTGATACGATCGAAGATATGCCAGAACCCACCACTTTGGCGCAAGCCAAAGCTAGAGGCCAAGTCGAGCGGTCCGACTGGCATGTCGTCCGGGATATGTCGTGCAAGAACATCGAACGGATCAAGGCGACGAGGGCTGGCGAGACATGGGCGCACATTCCCGAACATCTCCGCCCCGACTGTCACCGCGACGGCTATGTCGGGTTCACCAATGTATACGGAAGGATGGAATGGGACTTTCCGTCGCCGACGATCACCGGCGGCTGCACCACGTTCAGCAAAGGACGCTTCGGTCATCCTCAGGCTGATCGGACGATCTCGGTACGGGAGGCGGCGCTGCTACAGACATTCCCTCTCGGCTACCGACTTGACACACCGTACATGGACTATGTCTGCAACATGATAGGCAACGCGTTGCCGTGCGACTTCGCCGAGGCCCTGTCGCGGCGGTGTGTCGAGCAACTTCGAAAGCAGCACATTAACAGGTCACCAACTTCGTCAAACCAGGACCGAAAGCCGCCGGATGCGACTCTTGGCGCTCTATCGTCGAGAAGAGCATAGCTTGCCGTGGCCTCCCGCTGGCGGTGCCGGCGCCGCTGCGCCCAGGGGCGACGGCCGGGCCGGAATCCCAGTTCAGCACCGCGGATTCGTGCCGCGGCAGAACGAACCCGTACTGCTCGAAGAAGGCGCTTTCGGAACGGAGTTGCCAGCGAAGCCAGCTAGGGAGCAAGGTCGATGACGGCTGCCAGCCCTTCGCGCATCCGGCCGCCAGTTCCAGCCATCGACCGACACGGCCAAGCGGGCGGCTTTTCGTGCCGGCGCGCCGCGAAAAGCGCATCGTCCAGGCGCTTCGCCGCCTCTCGCGTCAGGTACTCGACGTCCGCCAATGTGCGGCGGAGACAGTCGTTCGCCCCTACCCTCGCCAGTCGTCATGCGGCTGCGGACTGGATCCGTCGGACGTCGCAGATGTGTACAGGAGTCGGCGGGACCCTTCCCTCCGCGTACGCATTTCTCCCTCCTCGAGATCGTATTTGCTGGCGTCGCCGACGCCTTTCGGCGCGGACGGTACGGAGCAGTACGGGGCGAACAGTCCGTTCCGCCACGGAAACAGGGACGCTTGCGGCCAAGTCAATGCTCCCTTGATCGAATCCATGCCATTGCGACTCGCTCTTTTGGCCGCGTCAAGGCCCTTCGTCGTCTCGTTTTTTCCGTTCGGCATGGCGTCCGGCGATAGCGCGGACGCCATGCATCCTATAAGCTCGCGCTGTTGTCGAAACGGCGATCCGGAGGAGCAGATGAGAAAATCCGCATTGGCTTTGGCAAGCCTGCTGACGAGCCTGGTCGTGGCGACGGGCTGCGGCACGGAGAACGACCCCGCCACGGACGTCGAATCCGAGGCTGCTGCCGAGCCCGTCGATGGCGTCACGGACACGGAGGTGGTGCTCGGCACGCATGCGGACCTGACAGGGCCAGTGGCCATCTGGGGCGTCGGCATCGTCAACGGAGCGCGCATGCGTTTCGATGAGGTCAATGCCGCCGGCGGCGTCCACGGGCGGCAAATTCGCTTCGTCGTGGAGGATACCACCTACCAGGTTTCGCGGGCGATCTCCGCGGCCAACAAGCTCATCAACCGCGACAACATCTTCGCCATGCTCATGGCGGTGGGTACGCCTACCAATGTCGCCGTCATGGAGCAGCAGTTTCGCGCCGGCGTACCGAATCTGTTTCCCGCCACCGGCGCCCGGGCCATGGTCGAGCCGTTCCAGAAGCTGATGTTCAGCCAGATGGGGCTCTACTACGAGGAGATGCGCGCCGGCGTGAGGTACTTCGTGGAAGAGATGGGCAAGACCACGCCCTGCGTCATCTACCAGGATACCGACTACGGCATCGAGATACTGGAAGGCGTACAGGACCAGACCGCCGAAATGGGGCTGTCCATCGCCGAGATGTCGGCGCACAAGCCAACCGAAGGCGAGTTCACCGCGGCCATCCTGCGCCTGGAGAGCGCCGGCTGCGATCTGGTGCTGCTGGGTACCGTTCACCGCGACACCATCCTGATTCTGGAGGCGGCCCGCAAGATCGGCTGGAAAGACGTAGCCTGGGTGGGCAACGAAGCGGCCTACGGGCGGGTCATCGCCGAGCAGAAAAGCGGCTCCGGGGAGGGCTACTACGCATTCGTGCCCATGGCCCTGGTCCATGAGGACGACGACCTTGCGCCGCCAGTGCGCGCTTGGCTCGACCGCTATCGGGAACGCTACGGCGAAACGCCCGGATTGCCAGCGATGCTCGGCTACCGGGGTGCGGACTTGACGGTGCGCGCCTTGGAGATCGCCGGCCGCGACCTCACCCGGGAAGGCTTGATCGCCGCTCTGGAATCCATGACGGACTACGTGGACCTGTTCGGCAACCGCCTGTCGTTCGGCCCCGACGATCACAAGGGCGTCGAGGGTTCCACGCTGTCCCAAGTGCAGAACGGCCGCTGGGTGACCCTGGGCACGTCGATCACCTACTGACGGCTGCCGGGGAGACGTGAGCGAGGACGTGAAAAGAAGAACCATGCACGACGCCGAAACCCGGGAGTCTCTGGCGGCTTCGTACCAGGATCTGATAAACGGCATCGGCGAAGACCCTGGGCGCGAGGGCTTGCGCCATACCCCGCGGCGTGCGGCCAAGGCGCTGGCGTTCCTCACCCGCGGCTACCGGCAGAAACTCGACGAAGTAGTCAACGAGGCGCTGTTCGAGACCGATCTCGACGAAATCGTGCTGGTCAAGGACATCGAACTCTACTCGCTGTGCGAGCACCACCTGCTGCCCTTCATCGGCAAATGCCACGTCGGCTACCTGCCCCGCGGGCGCGTACTCGGTCTGTCCAAGGTCGCCCGCATCGTCGACATGTTCGCCCGCCGCCTGCAGATCCAGGAAACGCTGACCCAGCAGATCGCCAACACGATCATGGAGGTGACCGGCGCCGCCGGCGTCGGCGTCATCGTCGAAGCCCAGCATCTGTGCATGGCGATGCGCGGCGTCGAGAAGCAGCATTCGACCATGAAGACGTCGGTCATGCTGGGCAGCTTCCGCGACAGCCCGCCGACCCGGGCGGAGTTCCTGCAGCTCGCCGGCAACGCGTGAGAGACAAGCCGTGCCGCTCCCCTACCCCCGCATTCCCTATGGCGAGGCGGATTTTCGGCGCATCCGCCTGCGGAGATGGCTCTATGTGGACAAGACCCGTTTTCTCCGTGCGCTGGAGAACGAGAGCTACGTCTTCCTGATTCGCCCGCGGCGCTTCGGCAAGTCCTGCTGGGTGTCGCTGCTGGAGAACTACTACGATCGCAATCGGGCTGGCGAGTTCGAGGCCGTGTTCGGCGGCACGGACATCGGCCGACGGCCGACGGACGATCGCCACCGCTACGTCGTCCTGCGCTTCGACTTCTCGCGGTTCGGGCAGCACCCGGAAACCTTGGAGCAGCGCTTCGAGCTCTATTGCCGCCAGGTGCTCGACCATGCGCTGGGGCGGAACCCGGACCTGTTTTCCAGGACGGAGATCGAGCGCATCCTGTCGCCGTCTTCCATGGACGGCAAGCTCAACGAGCTGTTCCTGTACGCCAGCGATCGCGACATCCCGCTGTACATGCTGATCGACGAGTACGACAACTTCGCCAATACGGTTCTCTCCCGACACGGCGAGGAGGCATACGAGTCGTTCACCCATGACGATGGCTTCTATCGCAATTTCTTCGCCACGCTGAAGGCAGGGACGGGGCAGAGCGGCGGCGGCCTGGAGCGGCTGTTCGTCACCGGCGTCTCGCCGATCACCATGGACGACGTGACCAGCGGCTTCAACATCGGCAGCAACGTCAGCTTGGAGCGGCGGTTCAACGACTTGCTCGGCTTCACCGAAGCGGAGGTGCGCTGCCTGTTGGAGACCTACCGGAACCTTGGCGTGTTCGACCAAGACGTGGACGACGCCCTGGACGTCATGCGGGAATGGTACGACGGCTACCGCTTCGCCAAAGGAGCGGTACAAAGCGTCTACAACACCGACATGGTGCTTTACTTCCTGAAGAAGTCGATTCCCAACGAACCTGTGCCGGACGAGTTGATCGACGCCAACGTGCGCATCGACTACGGCAAGTTGCGGCATCTGCTGGTGGTCGGTCGGCAGCTCAACGGCAACTTCGACCTGCTCCGCCAAATGCTCGCTGGGGAGAAGATGCACAGCGAGATCCAAGGCAGCTTTCCCTTGGCGCGGCTCGGTCAGCCTGAGAACTTCCTCTCCCTGCTGCACTACTTCGGCTTGCTCAGCATTGGCGAGGTGCGACGCGGCCTGCCCCAGCTGGCCATCCCCAACCAGACCGTCCAAAGGCTGATGTACGGCTACCTGCGCAGCGCCTATCGGGACGTGGGCACCTACGCCATCGATCTGACAGCCTTCGCCAACTTGACGGTCGATATGGCCTACGACGGCACCTGGGAACCGACCCTGGCATTTCTGCGCGACACCATAGCCGCGCAGACCAGCGTACGCGACTGTCTGAAGGGCGAGAAGATGGTACAGGGCTTCCTGGCCGCCTATCTGGGCGTGGCGCCGCACTTCGTGCTGCACACCGAACGGGAGTTGGGCAAAGGCTATGCGGACCTCTGCCTGGAACCGCTGATCGCCCGCCATCCCGAACTGCGCTACGGCTATGTGATCGAACTCAAGCATCTCCCCCGCAATGGGCCGGCGCGCGAGGGGCGCATCGCCAGGGCGGTGCGCGAGGCCTCCGCGCAGCTAGTGCGCTATCTGGCGGACGAGCGGCTGGCGCGGCAGTATCCGACAGTGCGCTTCATCGGTTTGGCGGTGGTATTCCAAGGCTGGGAGATGGTGCGCTGGGAAGCCGTTGCGGAAACCGTAGAGAGGAACCTATGAGCAGCTATCGAATCGCCGTGATTCCGGGCGACGGCATCGGCAAAGAGACGGTGCCCGAGGGCATCCGGACGCTGGACGCCGCCGGGGCGCGTTTCGGCATCGCTTTCGCTTGGGAATACTTCGACTGGGGCTGCGAACGCTTCGCCCGCACGGGCGCGATGATGCCCGAAGACGGGATCGACGCGATCGACCGCCACGACGCCATCTTCCTGGGCGCGGTAGGCTTTCCCGGCGTGCCGGACCATGTCTCGCTGTGGGGTCTCCTGATCCCCATTCGCCGCCGTTTCCAGCAGTACGTCAACCTGCGCCCGGTGCGGCTGCTCAAGGGCGTCGAATCGCCGCTGCGCGGACGCACCGCCAAAGACATCGACTTCCTGGTCGTGCGGGAGAACAACGAAGGCGAGTACTCGGACATCGGCGGGCGCATCTTCGCCGGCACCGACGACGAGACCGTGGTGCAGGAGAGCGTCTTCACCCGCCGCGGCACGGATCGCATCCTGCGCTATGCCTTCGAGCTTGCGCGAAAGCGTCCGCGCAAGCACGTCGCCTCGGCCACCAAGTCCAACGGCATCAAGCACACCATGCCGTTCTGGGACGAACGCTTCGCCGCGATGGCCGCGCAGTACCCGGACGTCGACACCGCCAAGTTCCATGTGGACATCCTCGCCGCCCAGTTCGTGCTGCACCCGGACTGGTTCGACGTGGTGGTCGGCAGCAATCTGTTCGGCGACATCCTCTCGGACTTGGGGCCCGCGGTAGCCGGCACCATCGGCATCGCGCCGTCGGCCAACATCAACCCCGAACGGCGGTTTCCGTCCATGTTCGAGCCGGTACACGGCTCGGCGCCGGACATCGCCGGCCGAGGCATCTGCAACCCCATCGGCCAGATCTGGTCCGGCGCGATGATGCTGGAGCACTTGGGCCATGGGGACGCCGCCCAGGCCGTGGAGGCGGCCATCGAGACGGCGCTGGCCGATCAAAGCGCACTAACCCCGGACATGGGCGGAGCGTCGGACACAGTAGCGCTAGGCCACGCGATCGCCCGAGCGGTGGAGGGCGGAGCTGGTTGAAGCGGTGCCGTTGCCATGAGCGCAAGCGAGCAGCGAGCTCGGCGTCAGCGATCCGTGCGGACGAAGTGGAACGAAACGGCCAGCGTGGCCAGGGGCAGCAGGCCGATTTCGACCCGCTCGAATATCTGCTGGAGCGCCGTGTTCCGGTGGCCCGTGCCGCCAGCCCCCGCTATGGCGTGTTGCAGCTTATTGCAGCGGCTTTCGGGACAAGGCGACCATAACGAGGTAGGAGGCAAGGGTGAGTACCCCGCCAAGTTCCACGGTTAAGACGCCAAAGGCCGCATTTGCAGCAGCAGGCAATGCCACGGCTTCAATTGCCGGAGCGGATGCATGGAGCCACAACCGAAAGGCGGTGGTCGCGCCGGCACGGACAACCAGCGTCGCTTCGTGCGACGCCGCCTCGGAACCATAGCGTTGGCCGACTTCCAGGAACTTCAGGCCCTTGGCCGCGGGAGCCTGCGCGGGGCGACGCACCGCCCCATACATGCCGTGGCTGCCGTGCTTTGACAACGAGGGGCCCTATTACGGCACGGAATATATTCCCTTGCATGCGACTGCAAAGCCACAGTTCCCACGCTGCAATGAGGCTCCGGCCTTGATTTCTCGGCGCAAAGAACTATATTCGCGGGCACTGTAGCCTGAAGAAAATATTGATAAGGAGGCCTTATAGCGACATAGCGACTCCGCGAGACCAGAGCCTGCCGTCTCCGAACGGGATAGATCGCAAACGCAGACCCTCGAGCCTACGGAGTTTCGATCATGACGATTGACCTTGCCGCTCTAAGTGACGCCATCCGCGGCGCGGCCGCGGCCTTTCGCTGCGTGACCGACTACCAGCCGGCGGGCGGCCCTGGCGACAAGGTGTTCCCGCCGACCTACGAAGGCGGGAAATACGCCACCGAGGAGCGCATCGATCCCGCGACCGGCGAAATTCGGCGCTGTGTGCTCCTGGATTCCGTGCCGTCCCAAGCCAATCGCATGGAGCTGGCGCTGCTGGAGGCGCATCGCGCGGGTCACATCGAGCTGCCCCTGCTCGTGGCGCGCTTCGACCAGAATGAGCTACTCAAGAAGTTCACGGTGACCAGCCTGGAGGCGCCGCACCGCGCTGCAGACGCGCTGTTTCGCGACAGTCGGCTCGGCGGCGTAATGTTCCGCAAATCCGGGCAGGGCAAAGTCCTGGATGCCGCCGATGTCCGCAATGCCACCGGGCTGTTCGGCCTCTGTCCCACCGCGCTGGTCTTCGGGCTGTGGGACTCCACCGGGCCGCGAGGCGGACTGGGGGCCAAGTTCCAACGGGCGGTAGTGTCCGAGATCGTCGGCTATGACGCGGTGCCGGGCAAGAACACGGCCAGCCGCATCGACCCGGCAAGCATCGAGAAACGAGCCGGTCCGGTTTTCCGGACGGAGGAAGGTGGCTGGACTCTGGATCCAGGAATGGCGGTCAAGAAAGACGGCAAGCCGGTGTTGGTCGCTCGCAGCAAAGGCAAAGATGTGGCCTTCGATCCAAAGAAGAATAGTGAAGTTCCCGACAGCGGGCGCCCATCCAAGATCAATCACGGCAACGTCACGCCGGACTACGCTTATGCGCGGGACCAGAACGGACAAATCGCCTATGAAGCCATCACCGATTCGGATGGGCGACCCGTTCTCGATGCCAAAGGAAACCAGATCAGAAAACCTCGAATCCTAGGCGGATTCACGATCTCCAAGGCGACCCAGACCACCGTGCTGTCGCTCAGCGCGCTGCGCCGTCTCCGTTTCCCGCTGAACGGCAGCGCGGATTCGAGCCCCGAGGCGGATGTCGCGGCCCGCACGGTTCTGGCGGCGCTGGGCCTTGCCGCGGGAACACTGGCGCGGAGCGACACGGACCTTCGCTCCCGCTGCCAGCTCTTCGCGGAGCAAGCGCCGGTTTGGGAGTTGCTGGATCGTCCTGGACAGACCCCGCAGGAATTCACGCTCGACACCGACGAGGCGCTCAGTCTGCTGGGCGAGGCGGTCGCCAAGGCCAAGGACTGCGGGCTGCCTTGGGAAGGCGAGATCGAGCTGACTCCATCGTCCGAGCTGGTCAAGCTCATCCAACGCAGCCAGGAGCTGGCCAGAACTTCCGGCGCGGAGGACTGATGTTCGCCTTGGGCCTGCGCTACCTGAACGGGTGGTCGATGGCGGCGGCCGACGGTGCCCGAAAGGAGCAGGCCGAATGGCCGCCACATCCGGATCGGGTGTTCATGGCGTTGGCCGCGGCCTGGTTCGAGACCGGCGAGGATGCCGCCGAGGGTGAGGCGCTGCGCTGGCTGGAAGCGCTGCCGCCCCCGGCCATCGCCGCCTCGGACGCATCGTGCCGCACCGCTGTCGCCAGCTACGTGCCGGTCAATGATGCGGGTGCCCCCAGGCGCGAGGTACCGACCCTCGATGATCTGAACAAGATCGAAACATTCAAGAAAAAGCAGGGGAAGCTCAAGGAGTCAGGGCTGAGCATGTTGCCGGAGCACCGGTCGCGTCAGCCGCGCGGCTTCCCGGTGGCCATCCCTCATGATCCGACTGTGCATCTGCTCTGGCCAGAGGCAGAGCCGAGCGCCCATCGCCACGCCCTGGAGCGCCTTGCCGCCAAGGTCACCCATGTGGGGCACTCGGCCTCGTTCGTTCAGGCTTGGGTGGCTCTTTGTCCACCGGAGCCGATCTGGATTCCTGACGACAGCATCGCCGCCCGACGCTTGCGCGTGACCAATCCCGGACGTTTGCGCGCCTTGAAGACCCGGATGAATCGCACCGCGCTCCTCGCCTACCGCGACCTTCGTGGCGAGATCGAACAGGCCAAGGCGGCCCTCAAGACGATGAAGTCGCCGCCGAGGGTTGCTTGGCAGGGATTCCCGGATGTCGTTCTCCTCGCCCGCGAACCCGAGGTCATGCAGCATCCAAAGTACCCGGCGGCGAAGGCGGGCGACGCCGAGGCCGCTGCGATGCTGGTGGATGACTTGGTGGATGACGCGGGCATCGCCACAGTCCGGGCGTTGATCGAGACGATGAGTGAAAGCGGCGCCCCCGTGCTGGCCAGTGCCCACGCCTACGAACGCCAAGGCGTCAACGCCATACCGGCTGCCTTGGCGGAACTGCTCAGCGAACGGCTGGACATCGACTTCGGCGCAACCGTCGTGCAAAGCAATGTGGTGTCCCATACCGGTGCGGACGGGTACGGACGCCTAGCTCGTCAGGCGCACTTCGCAGGTGATGTTGAAGAGGACCGCGAATGCGTCATGGTGGATGATTTCGTCGGTCAGGGCGGCACCCTGGCGAATCTGCGCGGCCATCTGGAAAAACACGGCGGGCAAGTCATCGGCGCCGTCGTGCTGACCGGCAAGCCCTATTCCGCCAAACTGAACCCCACGGAGGAACAGCTTCATGAGATCAGAGAAAAACACGGACGGGATTTCGAGCGATGGTGGCGGGAACACTTCGGCCACCCCTTCGATTGCCTTACTCAATCGGAGGCTCGGTATCTCGCCCGCTCCCCGGATGTTGGAACGATCCGAGATCGACTTGCTGCGGCACAGCTTGCAGGAAGTGGCGAACGTCACCCGCGAAGTCCTCGCGAGCAAAGGCGACACGTCAAGAAGCTGAAAGCGGATCTGGAGCAATGCTTTCCTGACGGCGAGCCCGCCACTTTGCGTCCGGTCCCCGGCCGGTGGCAGGGCTACGGCCGACCGACGAGGTCGGCGCCCGTCAAAAAAACCGGCTCGGTATTCGATCCGGCCTTGATCATCCTCGGCATTCAGGGCCGGCGCGTTTCCCTGCCGGCGACGCTCAGGCTCACAGCGGCCTTGCGCGGCGCGTTGATGAAATCCTGCCCCGAACAGCCGACCCCGGAATGGTTCAGCGGCCACAAGCCCGGCGGCGGCGCAACCGCCGAACCCCATCTGGCTCTGTTCCCGCTGCCCTTCGTCGGCGATCGCCACGCCGACGGGCGGATTATGGGCTTGGCGTTGGCGCTGCCGCGCGGGGTGGATGGATCGGCAGCCAGCCGTTGCCTGGAAGCATTCCTGTTCGACGCGCATGGGCTGCCGCGCCCGCACCGATTGTTCGATGGACGCTGGTTTGCATGCACTGTCGAGATGGAAAACCGGGAACGTCCGCCGAAAAACCTGGCGGCGGCGACCTGGACACGGCCATCCCGCGTCTGGGCGAGCGTGACGCCGGTGGTCCTGAATCGGCATTTCGACGGCAAGGACCGCTGGGAGCGGGCGGCGGAAAGCGTCAAGGAGGCATGTCAGCACATCGGCCTGCCGCGCCCCCGCGAGGTGCTGCTGCACCCGGTCTCGCTGGTGGAGGGCGCACCGCACGCACGGGAGTTTCCACCGCTGACGCGCAAAGGCGATGGCGGGCGGCAGAGCCATAGCCACGCGGTGCTCGTCTTCGATACGCCCGCAGCTGGCCCCGTGTTCATCGGCGCCGGGCGCTTCCGGGGTTATGGGCTGTGCCGCCCGATGGACGAGACTGGCGATGGCCACTGACCTGGACGCGGTGCGTTTCGCCGATTTCTTCAGCGCATTGTGGGACAAAGAACCGTTCGCCTGGCAAGAGGAGCTGGCGCAGAGGGTGCTGGGGCGCGCGGATTCGGCGCCGGATAGGTCATCCTCTGTTTGTTCCTCCAACGGAAACAGGACACAATCACCCTGGCCGGAGGCCATCACCCTGCCCACCGCATCCGGCAAGACCGCCTGCCTGGACATCGCAGTGTTCGCATTGGCGGCCCAGGCGTCGCGGTTGGCTGCCGGGCAGGTCATTGCCGCGCCCCGGCGCATCTTCTTCGTGGTGGACCGGCGTGTCATCGTGGACGAAGCCCACGAACGCGCACGGCGTCTGGCCGAAAAGCTGAAGGAGGCGAATAGCGGGATACTGAAGACGGTGGCCGACAACCTTCAACGCATCGCCCATGGCGAGACCGCCGGCTTCGAGAGCGAGCGGCCGCTGTCGGTCCACGTTCTGCGCGGAGGCATGTACCGCTCGGAAGCCAGGGCGCGCAATCCGTTGCAGCCGACGGTCGTCGCTTCGACCGTCGATCAGATCGGCTCTCGGCTGCTGTTCCGCGCCTATGGCCGAGGGTTCGGCACTTGGCCGATCTACGCAGGGCTCATCGCCAACGACAGCCTGATCCTGCTCGACGAGGCGCACTGCGCCCAGCCGTTCCTGCAGACCCTGCAAGCGGTCGAGCGTTTCCGCACCTGGGCGCACAAACCCCTCAAGCGCCCCTTCCATGCCGTCGTCCTGTCCGCCACCCCGCCGGCGGGAATCGAAGATGTGTTTGAGGATCGCTCCAAGGAACGCCACGATCCGAAGCACCCGCTCGGGTGGCGCCAACTGGCCCACAAGCCGGCCGTTCTGAAGCCCGTCAACCTCAAGAAGACGGAAGGAGCCCAATCCACAACCATTCTCGCCAAGGAGTTGGCCAAGGAGGCCGTGCGCCTTGTGAGCGGCCAGCACCGCGCCGTTGTCGTGTTCGTCAACCGCGTCGCCACGGCACGAGAGACCTGGCGGCGGCTGCGCGACCGGGAGGACATCGAAGCCATCTTTCTGACCGGCCACATGCGCACCATCGACAAAGACGCCATCGTTCGGGAACGTTTGGGGCCGCTGCATTCCAGCCGGTCCGAGCATCGTTCGTTGCCGAAGCCCCTGATCGTCGTCGCCACGCAGACCCTGGAAGTCGGCGCCGACCTCGACTTCGACGCCCTCGTGACCGAATGCGCAAGCCTGGATGCCTTGCGCCAGCGCTTCGGTCGCCTGAACCGCATGGGACGAGATGTCGAGGCGCGGGCGGCGATTCTGATCCGAAGCGATCAGACTGACGAGAAGGAGGACGATCCGATCTACGGCAAGGCGCTGGCCAGGACCTGGGCCTGGCTTTACGGACGCAGGAACGAGGTAGGCGAGGTCGACTTCGGCATCGCCTGTCTGGACGGGCAATTGCCGAAGGGATGCGCCTTGGCCAAGCTCAACGCGCCCTCCCCCGATGCGCCGGTGATGTTGCCGGCGCATGTCGATTGCTGGGCGCAGACCGCCCCGGCACCGTTGCCTTCGCCGGATGTGGCGCCGTTTCTGCACGGTCCCCGCGAAGGCGCCGCGGATGTGCAGGTCTGCTGGCGCGCCGATCTGGACTTGGAGAGCGAAGAAGGACGAAAGAACGCGCTGGAGTCGCTGTCTCTGTGCCCGCCGAGCAGTAGCGAGACGCTTCCCGTGCCAATTGGCGCGTTCCGGCAATGGCTGGCCGGAGCGGACGCCGAGGACGGCGGCGCAGACGTGGAAGGCACTGCATCGGATGACAATGCCGAGCCGCAGGAAAAGCACCAGGCGGATCGTGCGGTGATCCGCTGGCACGGCGCACAGACGAAGCTCGAAGACATCACTTCGGACTCCGCCGCTATCCGACCCGGCGATGTCATCGTGATCCCCGTCAGCCATCCCGGCGAATGGAATCGGCTCGGCGATGTGCCGCCGGATTCCGCCGACCCCGTCGAAGCCTTGGACGTAGGCGATCAGGCATACCGGCTGGCTCGCGCCAAGCCCGTTCTCCGCCTGCATCCGAAGTTGGTGGCTGCCTGGCCGGACTGCGTTGCCGGCAAGGCAGCCGCCCGCGAACTGCTGAACGACTTGGAAACCAAGTACGAGGACGATCCGGATGAGGTCGCCGAGGCGGTGCGCGACCTACTGAATGATCTCACCAATCCGGACGAACCGTTCCCGGAGCGTTGGTCCTGGCTACCCCAAGCCGCGAGCGAACTCGGAAAGGAGTTCGCCGGCTCCAGGCTGCGCTGCGAGTGCCGGATTGTCGGCACTCGCGGTCTGATCCTCGTCGGGCGCAGGCGCATAGCAAGCCTTGCCGGCGAAGCCGACAGCTTCAGCGACGAAGACGATGCCGCCGCATCCGGCATTTCGCACCGCAATGGACAGCCCGTCCGGTTGCGCGCACATCTCCCCGGCGTAGCGGACTTCGCCCGCCGTCACGCCGCGGGTTGCGGCCTGCCGCCGGAGATGACGCAAGCAGTCGCCCGTGCCGGGCTACTGCACGATCTCGGCAAGGCCGATCCGCGGTTCCAGTCGGTGCTGCGCGGCGGCGCCCGCCTCCTTGGCGGCGAATTGCTCGCCAAGTCCGCAACGATGCCGCAGACGCGCACGGCGCAAGATCGCGCCCGCGAGGCAGCGGGATACCCGCAAGGCGGCCGGCACGAGCTGCTCTCCGTGCGTCTGGCCGAATCCGCGCCGGCGCTGCTGCCGGAGCAGGACGAGCTGCGCGACCTCGCCCTGCACCTGATCGCCAGCCATCACGGCTGTTGTCGGCCGTTCGCGCCGGTGATGTTCGACGCGCAGCCCGTATCCGTGGAATTCGAGCTGCGCGGCCAGCAGATGCAGTGGTGCGGCCCCACCGGCCTGGAACGCCTCGACTCCGGCGTCGCGGATCGCTATTGGCGGCTCGTGCGGCGCTACGGCTGGTGGGGACTGGCTTGGCTGGAAGCCCTGCTGCGACTCGCCGACTGGCGACGCAGCGAATGGGAGGAGACGCACGATGGCGAGTGATTCGACGCCGGGGTTATTGCTCCGCGGACTGGACGGCGGCAATCCGTTGGCGTTTCTTGCGGCGGTGGGCGCCTTGAGAACGGCGACCTTGGCTGCCTCGTCCGACGAGTGGCGCCTGCGTTGGACCACGCACGAAGGACACTGGACACCAGTGCTTCGGAGAGAAGCGCCATTGACACCAGATTGCCTGATCGAACTGCTGACGCCTAGCTTGAAGGCAATGAAGGACGCACCTGCCTTCCGCTTCGCCGATAATCTGACCGTTGATTTGCAACAGTTCCGGAAAGTGGCGCAAGAGGCGCAGTGCGCCTCAACCCTCGAAGATCGGTGTTACGTGGACTTCGTCGCCGCCTTTGGCTGCGATGGTTTTTCGATTTCCGATAAAGATCCGAAAATACAGGATACGGCGCTGCGGACCATGAGCGGGGCGGGACATCAGCACTTCCTGAAGTCGATGCGGGAGTTGGTCAAGGTCACGGAAGAAGCGCATTTGCGGAATTCGCTGTTTTCGCCCTGGCGCTATGCGGACATCCGCCCCAGCCTGCGCTGGGACCCAATGGATGATCGCCGCCATGCCTTGTGTTGGCACAATCCCTCGGATACTCCTGTGCGCACGATGCGTGGCGCGAATCGCCTCGCGATAGAAGCGTTGCCTCTGTTTCCCACGGCCCCCGTAGGGCGGCGGCTGCATACGACCGGCTTTTCTCCGCGCCGCGATGAGGGCGTATTGTTCACTTGGCCGATCTGGGATGCGTCGCTGTCGCTGGATAGCGTGCGATCCTTGCTTAGTTTGCCAGAGTTGCAGGAACCGCAGCCGCGGCACGACCGCCTCGCGGCGATGGGCGTTGCCGCAGTGTTCCGCAGCCAGCGCATTACCCAAGGCTAGTACCGTAACTTCACCCATGCCGTGCCGGTTTGACGACCATGCCTTGAGCATCAACGCGATCAATGCGCCGTTGTCGCATCCAGGCGACCTGCAAGCCGCCAACAGCTTGGCCATCGAGGCGCTGCGGTGGTTCCCGACGTTGGTGGCCGCTGGGCAGCGGGCGCAAACCACCGGTTTTCAGCGCGTCGGGCAGAAGGAACTCTGCTTCGTCTGGCCGATCTGGATCCCGCCGATCGGCATGGACGCATTGCGCTCCCTGCTGGCGGCGCCCGATCTGGGCGAGATTCCTCTGCCCCGCATGTCTCTCGCCAGACGAGGAATCGCAGAGGTCTATCGCAGCCGGCGGATTCGGCAGAACCAGTACTACTGGAACTTCGCGCCGGCGCATCCGGTCGGATAGACCGCATCCCGGTCCGGGGCCGAGCCATGCACTACGCAGCAGGGCTGCTCAATCAGCCCTGCAGGGCAAGGATTTTTCAGCTTGGAAGTCTTGGATGGCAAAGGTTTCGGTCGTAGAGGTGGTGGCGGCTTGGTCTTTCCTCGTCGTTACGGTTTGAACATCGGCGGCTCCGCCGGATTGACAGACTAGCCGATGTCGCAAGATTGGTCATGTTGCCGCATATCGCTGCTCCATGAGCTTGTAGACCACGGCTTTTGCTTTGTCGTTTAGCCGGTCGTTGTCGACAATGCCGGCATCTCCGGGCCGTTGCGTCGCAGCGTGCATCAGGTACCACAGAATCTTAAGTTTGCGGCGCGCCACGATCGCATTGGAGATCAGTTGAACGACATCGGAGAGCAGGGCCGGCATCGCTGCAATCGAACTGCCAGTACCAGCGGCCAGCAACAGCAGCGTGGTCGAATGCTTGCGGCGGAGGCTGTTGGCGAGCGCGCCGGGTCGCTGAGGTTGTGGAACAACTACGCGCAGCGCATGCGCAGCATCACCCGAGCGGGCAGGCCCGGCGACCGCGGCCAGCCTTCAGGTGGAACGGCGCGCGCCGCGCCTCCAGCCGACCCCGCGGGATCAGCCCGTCCATCTGCTCGAGAAACGCCTCGCGCCGCTCCCGACGCTTCTTCGAATCGTGCTCCAACTCCGCGAAGGTCGCTTGCTCCATGGCTCGCGCCCCAGTCCGTCGCCGACTCGCCTAATCACGCCGGACCGGACTTGTGCAGACTTACCTCAAGCACGCAATACGTGGTATCAAGCGTCGGACGAAGAGAGTGCATCGAGGCTGCGGAGAGCAGCGCGGACGCGCCGGGCGTCGGCGGGAGTTCCTACCAAAAGTCCAGCTTGGTTGACGCCATTGCAGGGCGACCGTCATTATCGAGCCTGAGCAGACCTACCGCATCTAAGGCATCCAAGGTGAACAAGACACCGGACTCGCTTGCGAGGGCGCATCTTTCGCATCGGAACCGCTGGCCGCCAACGCCACGGCAGCTCGCCCGATGCGCTGCGCGTATCGCGGCATGGGCCGTGGCGATGACGGCGGGCGTGGCGGTCGCCGAAGAAGCCCGCATGCCGTCCGATTGGCCCGCCGAATGGTTCGAGCCGCCGCAGACCGCCAGCGAACTCGGCATCGCCCGCTTCTCCGACAGCCCCTACCTGGACGGGCGCGGCCTGCCGCCGGTGCAGCAGCGCCTGCCCGACGATCCCGTGGTGATCCAGCCGTATCGGAGCATCGGCAAGTACGGCGGCACGGCGCGCATCACGCTTTGGGACATGTGGCAGTTCTTCAACTGGGAGCACGCCCTCACGCTGTCCGCGGACATGCGCAACTTGCTGCCGAATCTGGCGCAGTCCTGGAGCCTGAGCGAGGACGGGCGCGTCACCACCGTCCGCCTGCGCGCCGGGCTGAAATGGTCCGACGGCGCCCCGCTGACCGCAGACGACTTCATGTTCCGCCTCAACCACGTCTGGCTGGACCCGGACATGTCGCCGGTACCCCACAAGCTGATCAAGGACTGCCAGTTCGTCAAGGTGAACGATCTCACCTTCCAGTACGTCTTCCCCGATCCCAACCCGCTGTTCGTCAATTACTTCGCCCAGTACGGCAGCCACTTCGCGGACCCCATGCACTTCTTCAAGCAGTACCACCCGGCCTATCGCGACAGGGAGGAACTCGATGCGCTGGTGGAGGAAGAGGGTTTCGTCACCTGGATGGCCATGTACGGCGCCTTGCGCGGCTGGGGCGACGAGGACGCCGTGAAGGTGCCCACCATGCGCGCCTACAGGGTGGTGGAGCGTGGCCTTACCAAGATTCGCCTGGAGCGCAACCCCTACTACTTCAAAGTCGATCCCGCCGGGCAGCAGCTGCCGTACATCGACGAGATCGACGCCATCGTGCTGCTGGAAAACTCGGCGATGATCGCCTTCCAGGCCGCCACCGGCCAACTCGACTTCGCCGCCTTCGCGCTCAAGACCCAGGACATCCCCCTGCTCAAGCTCGGCGAAGCGAACGGGGTCAACAAGGTCCACGTCTGGACGCGCGTACATATCAGCGACGTGGTCATCCAGCCGAACTACAACTACGACGACCCGAAGTACCGGCAGCTGCTGTGGGGCAAGGGCGAGCGGCGCTTCATTCGAGCGCTGTCCCACGCCATCAACCGTGAACAGATGAACGACGTCATCTACTTCGGGCGCGGCGTCCCCAGCCAAGTGACGGCGCACCCGTCGAGCAGCTGGCACGAGCAGCGCTTCGCCAATGCGCACACCCGCTACGATCCCGACTACGCCCGAGCGCTGCTCGACGAGCTCGGCCTCGAAGACGTCGACCGCGACGGTCTGCGCGAGTACCCGGACGGCTCGCCGCTCACCATCACCTTCGAGTATCTCGATTTCGAGACGCCCAAGGCCATCACCATGGAGCTGGTGCGCGACTACTGGCGGGAGGTGGGCATCGACCTGCGGTTGAAGACGGTCGAGCGCAGCCTGCAGTCCGAACGCGCCCAGGCCAACAAGATGCAGATGACGGCGTGGCATGCGGACAAGGTAACGAACATCCTCCTGCCCCTGGTGCCGGACTGGTTCTACCCGAACCGTACCGGCTGGGAGCTCTCCTTGTGGAACCACTGGGCGCGGTATTACGAGACCGACGGGCGTCTCGGCCAAGAGCCACCGGAGGCGATCCGCCAACTGCAGGGCTGGGGAGACCAGCTGCGCACCGCCACCGCCGAAGAAAGCCGCAACCAGGCCGCCAGGGCGCTGCTTCAAGCCCAGGCGGAGAACCTCTGGACCATCGGCACGGTGGGCCAAGCGCCGCACCCGGTAGTGGTGTCGACGCGGTTGAAGAACGTGAACCCCACCGGCATCTGGGGCTGGGACAACCGCTGGACCCTGTCCTACCACCCGTCCACCTGGTACTTCGACGAGGCAGACGAAGAGCCGTGAATGTCCGCCGGCCCGGAAAGTCGGTTGACGCCGCTACGAAACGACTGCCATTATCGTGCTGTCGTATCGACGAACGACGCCGAGGGGAATCCAGCTGAGCTACGCACCGGAGCTGCTCGCCAGGGTGCGCCACTCTCGCAGCAACCGCGTCCAGCGGCGGCTCGTGCTGCTGGTCGTGTGGATCGCCGGCACCGCAACGGGCAGCGCTGCGCTTGCTGCCGAGGAACTGGAGCAGCCCGCCGACTGGCCACGCCAGTGGTTCGCGCCGCCAAAGACAGCCAGCGAACTCGGCCTCGCCCGCTTCTCCCAAAGCCCCTACCTCGACGGCCGCGATCTGCCGCCGGTGGAAGAGCGCCTGCCGGACGATCCCGTGGTGATCCAGCCGTACAAGACCATTGGCAAGTATGGCGGCACGGCGCGCATCACGCTCTGGGACACTTGGCAGTTCTTCAACTGGGAGCACGCCCTCACGCTGTCCGCGGACATGCGCAACTTGCTGCCGAATCTGGCGCAGTCCTGGAGCCTGAGCGAGGACGGGCGCGTCACCACCGTCCGCCTGCGCGCCGGGCTGAAATGGTCCGACGGCGCCCCGCTGACCGCAGACGACTTCATGTTCCGCCTCAACCACGTCTGGCTGGACCCGGACATGTCGCCGGTCACCTATCGGCTGGTGAAGGGCTGCGAGTTCGTCAAAATCGACGACCTCACCTTCCAGTACGTCTTTCCCGACCCCAACCCGATGTTCGCCAACTTCTTCGCCCAGTACGGCAGCCACTTCGCGGACCCCATGCACTTCTTCAAGCAGTACCACCCGGCCTATCGCGACAGGGAGGAACTCGATGCGCTGGTGGAGGAAGAGGGTTTCGTCACCTGGATGGCCATGTACGGCGCCTTGCGCGGCTGGGGCGACGAGGACGCCGTGAAGGTGCCCACCATGCGCGCCTACAGGGTGGTGGAGCGCACCCCCACCAAGATGCGCCTGGAGCGCAACCCCTACTACTTCAAGGTCGATCCGACAGGCCAGCAGCTGCCGTACATCGACGCCATCGACGCCATCATCCTGCTCGAAAACTCGAAGATGATCGCCTTCCAGGCCGCCACCGGCCAGCTCGACTTCGCCGCCTTCGCGCTCAAGACCGAAGACATCCCCCTGCTCAAGCTCGGCGAGACGAGGGGCGTCAACAAGGTCCACGTCTGGACGCGCCTGCACATCAGCGACGTCTCCATCCAGCCGAACTACAACTACGACGACCCGAAGTACCGGCAGCTGCTGTGGGGCAAGGGCGAGCGGCGCTTCATTCGAGCGCTGTCCCACGCCATCAACCGTGAACAGATGAACGACGTCATCTACTTCGGGCGCGGCGTCCCCAGCCAAGTCACCGCGCATCCGACTAGCCGCTGGTTCGAGCAGCGCTTCGCCACCGCGCACACCCGCTACGACCCCGACTATTCCCGGGCGCTGCTCGACGAACTCGGCCTTGCGGACGTCGACGGCGACGGCCTGCGCGAATACCCGGACGGCTCGCCGCTCACCATCACCTTCGAGTATCTCGATTTCGAGACGCCCAAGACCATGAACATGGAACTGGTGCGCGACTACTGGCGGGAAGTCGGCATCGACATGCGCCTGAAGAACGTGGAGCGGAACCTGCAATCCGAACGCGCCCAGGCCAACAAGATGCAGATGACGCTGTGGCACGCGGACAAGGTGACGGACATCCTCTTCCCCCTGGTGCCGGACTGGTTCTACCCGCACCGCTCCGGCTGGGACATCGCCATGTGGAACCACTGGGCGCGCTACTACCAGACCGACGGCGAGCTGGGAGAGGAGCCGCCGCCGCTGATCAAGAACCTGCAGTATTGGGGCGACGAGCTGCGCAACGCCACCACCGAAGAACATCGCACCAAGGCCGCCAAGACGCTGCTCGAAGCCGCCGCGGACAACCTCTGGACCATCGGCACCGTGGGCCAGGCGCCGCATCCCGTCGTGGTGTCCAACCGCCTGCAGAACGTGACGCCCACCGGCATCTGGGGCTGGGACAACCGCTGGACCCTGTCCTACCACCCGTCCACCTGGTACTTCGACGAGCAAGGCGAGCGAGAATGAGAGGCTACGTCGTCTCCCGGCTGCTGGGAATGATCCCCACGCTGGCCATCATCTCGGTGATCGTCTTCGTCGTGATCCAGCTGCCGGAAGGCGACATCGTCACCTCCCAGCTGGATCGCCTGCAGGCCCAGGGGGTGGACATCACCGAAGAGTTCGTGCAGAACCTGCGCGCCCAGTACAACCTGGACAAGCCCATGGTGCAGCAGTATTTCTACTGGATCGCCAACTTTCTTAGCGGCGACATGGGATATTCGCTGCTGTTCAACCGCCCAGTGAACGATCTGCTATGGGAACGGCTGGGCTATACCCTTTCCATCACGATTTCCGCGCTGGTATTCACCTGGGTCGTCGCCTTGCCTATCGGCATCTACTCGGCGGTGCGCCAGTACTCCATCGGCGACTACGCCATGACCACCCTCGCCCTGGTCGGACTCGCCACGCCGCCGTTTCTGCTGGCGCTCATCTTCATGCACATCGGCTTCAACTGGTTCGGCATCAGCACCGGTGGGCTCTTCTCTCCAGAATACGAGGATGCGCCGTGGAGCGGGGCCAAGGTGCTGGACATGCTCGCACACATCTGGCTGCCCATGATTATCGTCGGCGCCGGCGGCGCGGCCTACAACATGCGCATCCTGCGCGCCAATCTGCTCGACGAGCTGAACAAGCCGTACGTGGTCACGGCGCGGGCCAAGGGCGTTCGGCCGGCGAAGCTGGTGCTGAAGTACCCCGTGCGCATTGCCATCAACCCCTTCATCAGCACCATTGGCCTGATGCTGCCAGCGCTGGTCTCTGCCGAGGTGCTGGTGTCCTTGGTGATGGGATTGCCCACGATCGGCCCGCTGCTCGCGCAGTCGCTGCAGAACCAGGACATGTTCCTGGCCGGCAGCCTGATGATGTGGCTGTCGATTCTGACCGTGGTGGGCATTCTGCTCTCCGATCTGCTGCTGGCTTGGCTGGACCCGAGGATTCGTTTTGAGTGAAGCGGCTACGGTACCGGAAGCGGTAGCGGGGAGCGCGGCTGCGGCCGCCTCCCCGGTGGAAGTCACGCTGTCGCCGCGCCAGCTGATGTGGCTACGCTTCCGACGCCATCGCCTAGCCTACGGCAGCGGCGTATTTCTGCTGGCGCTGTACGTGATCGTGGCGTTCTGCGAGTTCGCCTCGCCCTACGGCACCACCACGCGCAACGACAACGCCATCAATGCGCCGCCCATGGGCATCCATTTCTTCGACGCCGAGGGGGAGTTCCACTGGCGTCCCTTCGTCTACGCCTACCACATGCAGGTGAATCCCGATACGTGGATGCGAGAGTACGCGGACGACACCGGCCAGCGGTTTCCCATCCGCTTCTTCGCCCGTGGCGAAGAGTACGAAATGTGGAACCTGTTCAAGACCGACATCCACCTGTTCACCGTGGATGAAGGCGGCTACATCCACCTGTTCGGTACCGATCCGCTAGGACGGGACATGTTTTCCCGAGTGCTCTACGGTGGCAGGGTTTCGCTGTCCATCGGTCTCATAGGCGTGGTGCTCACCATCGTGCTGGGCATTCTGCTCGGCGGCCTCGCCGGCTATCTTGGCGGCATCGCGGATCGCGCCGTGAACAAGATCATCGAGGTGCTGCAGTGCCTGCCGACGCTGCCCCTGTGGATGGCGCTGTCCGCGGCTCTACCGGTGCATTGGTCGCCGCTGCTGATCTACTTCGGCATCACCATCATCCTTTCCCTGTTCGGCTGGACGGCGCTGGCCCGCCAGGTGCGCGGACGCTTCCTGGCGCTGCGCGAGGAGGACTTCGTGATGGCGGCGCGGCTGATGGGCGCCGACACGCCCCGCGTCATCCGCAAGCACATGCTGCCAAGCTTCGCCAGCCACATCATCGCTACGGCCACGCTGGCAGTGCCGGGGATGATCCTCGGCGAGACGGCGCTGTCGTTCCTCGGCATCGGCCTGCGCCCGCCGGTGGTGAGCTGGGGCGTACTGCTGTTCCAGGCGCAGAACCCCTTGGTGATCGAGATGACGCCGTGGCAGATGCTGCCCGGCTTGTTCGTGGTGCTTGCGGTAATGGCCTTCAACCTGCTCGGCGACGGCTTGCGGGACGCCGCGGACCCCTACAGCACCGGAGGCCTCAAATGACGGCGCATCGGTACGCGTTGGCAGTTTGCTACGCAAATTGCGGAGAGACGTCATGGATAGCGTACTGAAAATCAGCGACTTGGCGGTGGATTTCAAGACGGATACGGGCCTCGCCCGTGCCTTGGTGAACGTGGGCTTCGATGTGCCCCGGGGCAAGGTGACGGCTATCGTCGGCGAGTCGGGGTCCGGCAAGTCCGTCACCGCAAACTGCATCATGCGCCTGATCCAGCCGCCGGGCAGGATCGTCGGCGGCACCATCCATTTCAGGCCCGAGAGGACGGATCCCTTCGAGATCGTATCGCTGACGAAAAAGGATCCGCGGCTGCAAGAGTTGCGCGGCGGCTTGATCAGCATGGTGTTCCAGGAACCCATGACGGCGCTGTCGCCGGTCTATACCGTGGGCAACCAAGTGGCCGAAGCCATCCTCTGCCACCGCAAGGTAGGTCGCCAGCAAGCGTTGCACGAGGCGGCGGAGATGCTCGATCGGGTGGGCATTGGCGACATCGACCGCCGCATCAAAATGTATCCGTTCGAGTTCTCCGGCGGCATGCGGCAACGGGTGGTGATCGCCATGGCCCTGGTATGCCACCCGGAAGTGCTGATCTGCGACGAACCCACCACGGCCCTGGACGTGACCATCCAGGCGGAAATCCTCACTCTCATCAAGGATCTGCAAAGCGATCTGAAGAACTCGGTGCTGTTCATCACCCACGATCTCGGCGTGGTCGCCCAGCTGGCGGATCAGGTGGTGGTGATGTATCAGGGCCGCGTACTGGAAATCGGCACCGTGCGGCAGGTGTTGAAAACCCCGATGCACCCCTATACCAAGGGCCTGCTGGCAGCCATTCCGGGCCTGGCCCCGAAAGGGGAGCCGCTCGCCACCATCGCCAGCGTGGTGGGGAATCTGGACATCACTACCCCGCATCCGCTGACCACCCTTGCCGACGGCCGCCAAGTTAGCCTGCCGCCCGGCAAGCTTTCAAACGACGCCAGCGACGGCAGGCCCGCGACCAAGCAAGCATCGACAGGAGCGGCTTCATGAGTCCGCCGACGGAAGATATGCTGCTCCAGGTGGAGGGACTGTCGAAGTATTTCGATGGCGTAGCCGCGGTGCAGGACGTGTCCTTCGATGTGCGACGTTCGGAAACCCTGGGCATCGTAGGCGAATCCGGCTCCGGCAAGACCACCTTGGCGCGATGCATCCTGCGCGCCATCGATCCCCAGGAAGGCGTGGTGCGATTCAACAGTTCCACCGGCTGGGTGGAATTGCAGCATATGTCGGCGAAGGCGCTCATCCCCTTGCGGCGCGAGATGCAGATGATCTTCCAGGATCCGTTCGCGTCGCTGAACCCCCGCATGACGGTGCGCGAGATCCTCGAAGAACCGCTCATCATCCACAAAGTCGGCAACCGGGCGGAGCGGCTGGACGCGGTGGTGGACATGCTCAACCATGTGCAGCTGGAGCAGGACTCCCTCACCCGCTATCCGCACGCCTTCTCCGGCGGCCAGCGGCAGCGCATCGGTATCGCCCGGGCCTTGATTCTGCACCCAAACCTAGTGGTCTGCGACGAATCCGTATCGGCGCTGGACGTGTCGGTGCAGGCGCAGATCATCAATCTGCTGGAAGATCTGCAAAACCAACTGGGGCTGACGTACTTGTTCGTCGCCCACGATCTGAGCGTCGTGCAGCACATCTGCAATCGCGTGCTGGTGATGCACCAAGGCCGCGTGGTGGAGAGCGGTGCGGTGGACGACATCTTTGCCAATCCGCAGCAGAACTACACCAAGCTGCTGCTGTCCGCGATTCCCTCTCCGGATCCGGACGTGCCCTTAAGACCCCTCGACCGCCACGAACTAGGCTTGTAGCCGAACATGCGCCAAGCTCCTTTGCCGAGGAACTTCCTGCTGCGCGGGGCGCCCCCGCGCCTGCTCTGGCTGAAGCTCGCCCCCCTGATCGTACCGACCGTCGCAGCCGGGGTCGTCGCCTTCTACTTCTCCGATCCGACCTACCGCCTCTGCCTGACCGCGCTGCTGCTGCCGATCTTTCTTCGCGCCGCGGCGCGGGCGCTCGACGCCGACAAAGAAAAAGCCGACTCTTCCGGAATCGGCTGGCTGTTCAGCATCCTCGGCTTTGCGGGATTCGTGGCGGGCTGGCTGCTGGCGTTCACGATCTTCGTCTACATCGTGGCGCTGGGGCTGCTTTCCCTTCCTGGCTCCGCCGAGGTGCTCAAGGCATCCGCTTTGCTGGGCGGCACCGGCTTCATCCTGGCGGCCTGGTTCTGGTGGCCCTGGTACGCCCGGGACGTCCTCGCCGCCTGGCCGCCCACGGAAACCCGCATCTGGACCGCCTCGGGCAACCGCTGGCAGCGAATCTTCCTCTCCTGGCGAATGCAGCAATTGGCCGCATCCGGGGAGCTGCGCTGGCGCGGGTTCGCCACCACCTCGGCGCTGGTGATCTCTGTGCTGGCACTGGCGGCTCTGGGCAGCTACCAAGGCGTCCCTGCCCGGCTGCTGGAGTTCGTCTTCGTGGCGCTTCTGCCCGTGCTGCACCTGACTATCGTCCACGAAGCCAACACGCTGTGCCTGCTCTGGCGGCAACGGCCGCAAATGGAACGAGCAGACCGCCGCGCTCGATTCCGGGCCTGACAACGCCAGCAGTACGCCAGCGGCTGGCGACGGAGGCGCCCTTGCAGCCTAACTCGATGTGCCTAGTACCCTAGGGAAAGTCTGAACAACCCGGGTTTCGGCGTGCGCCGGGGCGGCTGCCCTGGCCTTTTCAAGCGCGACGGACGAGCGGGCATGTCAAGCGTCGCTTTTTCCTGGCCAGGCGGCTCGCCTGCCGCCGCCCCGCGGCGGCTTTGGACGGATTGGCCCCGCGTCAGCCCGCGGCGTGCAGGTTGGACAACCCGAGCGGGCAGGGCGAGGCGCTGCGTGTTCCCGGCCAGTCCGCGATAGCGCGCGCAGCCGAAGCGGCGCTTCACGCGCCGGAACGGATGCTCCGCCTTCGCCCGCGCCGGGCGCCTCTCCGCCTCCTCCGCCGCGCCCGCCTTGTCCAGCAGCCGGCGCCTGCCGGCCCTCGCCGCCACCCGCCAGTCCACCTGCGCGGCCCGGTTCTCCGCGCGCTGGCCCCCGGCGGCAGGCGTCGCTTCACGCCCGCTCCTCGCCTCCGTGCGGCACGGCATGCGCCGCCGCCAGACCGTGCGCCCAGGCCCGATGCCGCGTCCACGCCGATATGAGCCTTCATCCCGAAACGCGACTGCCCGCCCTTCTTCGTCTGGCGCGTCTCCGGGTCCCGCCCGCCCCGGCGGTTCTTCGTCGACGACGGCGCGGCAATGGTGCTCGCGTCCGCGATCGTCCCGTCTTCGACCGGCGCCCGAGACAGGCCAGGCGCGCCTCGATCTCCGCGCCCGCGCCGCGCTTCTCCAACAGAGGGCGGAAGCTCGGGATCGTCGTCTCGTCGGGCAGCGCGCCCGACAGCCGCAGACCGACGAAGCGCCGCGCCGACTCCGCCTCGCGGAGCAGGCCCTCCATGCCGGGGTCGCCGAGGCTGCGCAACATTCGCACGCGATGCGCGCCCTGCAGCGCACCCCGCGGATGCTGCGCGCGAAGTCCCGATGCTCGTCCGGCACCATGTCCAATGTCTGCTCCGGCGTGGTGTCGTCGGTCGTCGCCATGCTGGTAGGAGCGGTCAGGTCAACGCCGTAGGGCTTGCCGTCGATGTGCTCGTCGATCCAGTTCAACTCGATCTCAAGAGATTCGGCGTCGTGGCCAGCGGCGCCGAGTACGCCCATGCCTCCGGCCTTGGAGACTTCGCCACCACATCCCGGCAGTGAGTGAACGCGATCGGCGGGAAATCGATGCCGAGCATGTCGCAGATGGGTGGCATCATGGGTTGTCGTTTCAGCGGTGGTAGGGCTGAGTGCGCAATGCTGCTCGCAAGAGATTCGCTTTGCACATCAGCAGCGAGGAGGCTGTTGGCGGAGAGGCAGGGATTCGAACCCTGGGTGCCCGCAAGGACACACCTGATTTCGAGTCAGGCCCATTCGGCCGCTCTGGCACCTCTCCAAGAGAGGATATTGTCGTGCGCGGTGGCCTTGAAGTCCATACCGCTTTTTGGGGGAAGTGCCGCCCTGTGGTATTGCTTGATCGGCACTAATCCCAAGTAGGCATCGTTACACTTTGCTCAAGCGATGTGTTTACTGAGAGAAGCATGATTGACTATACGACAACCTTGAACACCACAGACGACGCCTTGGAGCGAGTCAGGGGCAAGGGTCGATCTCTTGCGCGCCTCACGAATGCTCGGTTCGCGGAGCGGGATGGCTTTCAACTGACCGCAGACGCCTGCCGGAGCTTCGTTGCCCACCACGCACTACAGCCGCAGACCCTCACGCCTGCCCAACCAACGGTGAAAAACGGCACCGTCTCGTTCGAGGCCGCGACGTACGCCATGGGCAAACTGTTCGACGAACACGCTATCGAGCAATGCGCCGCAGCCCAGCAGAATAGTCAGCATGATGTCGATGGGCGCCATGCTCGGGGGAGCCGGTACAGGGGATTCGCCGCCGGCGCGACGCTGGCGCTGTTTGCCTTCTGCGCGGATGCGCAAACGGACGACTCGCAGGACGGGACGGACGACGCGGGCCAGGACGGCGGATACATCGAAGAGGTGATCGTGACCGCCGAGAAACGCGAGGAGAACGTTCTCGACGTACCGGTCACCATGACGGCCTTCAGCAATCAGATGATCGAAGAGCTGGGCATGACCAACCAGGACGACCTGGAACAGCTGGTTCCTGGACTGCAGTTTCAAGACAACGGCCAGCAGACGGGTCAAGGCACGACCATACGCGGCATCGGCACCAGACTCGCTGGCGAAAGCCACGCGGACCTCGCGGTCGCCACCTACGTGGACGGCATCTACACGCTTGGACTCTACGGCGTTGCGCCCAACATGTTCGACCTGGAGCGAGTCGAAGTCGCACGCGGCCCTCAGGGCACGTTGAACGGACGAAACTCCATTGCCGGCTCCATGAGCTACCATTTCAGGAAACCCACCGACGAGTGGGATCTTCTGCTGCACACGGAATTCACCGACCAGGTAACACAGCGATACGGCGTCGCCTTCGGCGGCCCGATCGGCAAGCTCCTCAGCTTCCGCCTCAACGGCAGCTACTACGAGGGCGACGGCGCACAGGAAAATATCGGCTTCGGCGGCGATTACGATGCGCCGGATCAGAAGTTCATCGCGCCGCAGCTGCGTTTCGAAACGGATAGAATGGCTTTGAATCTGCGCTATTCCATGTTGGATGACGATGGCTCGCCGAGAACGCAGATCCTGCTGACAGAGGTCGACCGGAACGATCCAGATGGAGACTCCAGATTTTACCAGTGGACTGGCGATCTCCCGTCCGTCGCTGACGGCTGTCCTCCAGGCATGCCCGCCTGGAAGTGCGGCGACATCAAGAACGTGGTCAATCTGAACCGATCTGGAGAAGGCGGCAGCAGCTCCAAGCAAGGAACGATCGCTTTCAGTTACGACCTCACGGATCAATACACCCTGCGATACAACTTTGGCGACACCGACAATTTTTCGACCGTTTTCCGCGACCGCGACATGACAAACCGAATTGCGAGCGTCGATGATCCGTTCGCGGCTTCAGACGCGCCGGTGCCGTTCTCGGATGCCGCAATCAATGTATGGTACGACTACGAAGAAAGATCCCACGAGTTGCAGCTGGTTTCCAACCTGGATGGCAGCTTCAATTATATTGTCGGGCTGTTCACTTACGAGAACACTACTGAATGGTACGTACCCGTTTTCACGTACACCAATCCGTGGCGCAACCAGACTGCCGATGCAGCCGCGCAAGCAGCAGGTTACGCCAATTGTCAGGAAATCGTGGATACCATCCTTATCCCATTTGGTTTCTCGACAACCCCCGAACAAGCGATAGAAAACGGCGAGCCCGGCAACTACTGGCAGTGCCCAGAAGGTAACGAACATACGCAAACTTTGCTGTTCGGGACGACCGCCAGCTCTGAGACAGACGCTGTTTTCGTCAACGCGGAATATCAGATCGACGATCGGTGGCAGGTATCTGGCGGCCTTCGCTATACGGAAGATACAAAAAACCAGGGATTTCAAGGGGGCTGGTTCAAGGGCGATTTCGGCTTCATAGGGGTTGTCCCAATAGAAATAATTTTCGACGATTCAGATCCCAACACGAGAATCTGGGACAAGACCATTGGCCACGTTAGTCTGGAGTACACAACGGAACAGAATCGTCTGATCTATGGTCGTATATCCACCGGCTACCGCGCTGGGGGCTTCAATAGCCAGTCCACTGCCGCTCCTGCGTTCATTAAGGAAGAAACGCTTCTTAATTATGAGTTGGGTATGAAAGGCCTGTTCATGGACGGACGGCTGCAGCTATCTTCGGGCGTCTTTTACAACGATTTCGACGACTATCAGATCACCGGTCTGATCGAGAACCAATCACTCATCCCGGATCCGTTTAGCGACACCCCCA
Source organism: Pseudomonadales bacterium (assembly GCA_963422285.2). GTDB lineage: Bacteria > Pseudomonadota > Gammaproteobacteria > Pseudomonadales > Azotimanducaceae > VXYL01. The sequence goes on from CAXXJO010000002.1 coordinate 483,537, forward strand.
TAGTCGAGTTCACCGATAACATCCAAGATTCTAAAGTCTGGGGCGCCGAAGTCGATTTCATCTACTATGTCAACGAAAACTGGCGTCTCAGCGGTTTTTACGCCTATCTCGACTCTAAGATCGGTCCACATTTCGAGGTCGTTCGGGGCCATCCCAATCCGGAAACGGGTCTGTACGAACACCTCGACCTCGATACCGGCATGCTGACGACCAGCCAGTACACGCTGCCAACGGACATGACCGGCCACCAGCTACCGATGCAGCCAAACCACAAGTTCGCGCTGACAGCGGCCTACCAGACCCAGCTTGGCATTGGCGGCAACCTGCAGTTGCTTGGCACCTACAGTTGGGTAGACGAGCGGGCTTCTGATCTCAGCAACTTGGACATCTCGACGATACCGTCATACGGACGACTCGATGTTCGCGGTACTTGGTCTTCGTCAGACGAAACAGTTAGCGCCACCCTGTTCATGCAAAACGTCTTCGATGAAATTGGCGTGATCGAGTTCCTGCTGGAATCCACCAACTCCGGTGCGCCATCGTCGGGCACCCTGACCCAGCCGCGTCAGATGGGTTTGGAGGTTCGCTGGAGACCGCAGCTATAGCGACCGATGTTCAAGCGCAGCGGCCGGCGCCGTGGCAGTGAAGAAGCCGGTCGTCGATAACGAGAGTCCCCTTCAGTCGTCGTCCATCTCTTCGCTGCGAGACTTGCCGGTTGTCCGAGGACCGGAACAAAGCGGAGGAGCATCCGCTTCTGCCTCGACGGCACCTTGCTGCGATGGCGACAGCGTGGTCAGGCTTAAGAGACGTCTTAGGCGGTGCGGTGTTCCAAAACAAACGAATAGAGCTTCGCCGACGTTAGCGCAAACCCGATTCGGACTTGCTTGGGCCAGCTTTTCCGACCAAGCAAAACCAAGGCATCGGTTGATGTTCGCCGCAGTTCCCCACTGGCGATGAGATCGCCGGCCATATCCAGGAGCCTGCATTCCACCGAGCCGCCTTGGGCGATATCGGCCGAAATCCTGAGATCCTCTCCCCGGTAGGGCAAAGGGGCCGTCTGAATTTTCGCGGGCTCATGGGTCCGCTCTTGCTCCAGGCCTGCAAAGCCATCAGGCCGCAGGGTGGCGAGTGCGAGGCATCCATTCCTCCAGCCAAAATGAAGCCAGTCGCTGCCACCGTAAAACAGACGGATTTCATTATCCAAGAAAACGGGGGACGCACAAGCATAGACACAGCCGTAGTCATAAGCGAGTTCGGTAGATGAACACGGGATGAGGGCAGTACCGGGCGCTATGCGATGCCACACGGTGCTGTCCGGGCTCCATGCCAGTTCGGTCCACGCCCGGTCGGATATCTGGTCGTGGACTGCGAGCAGGCCAAGATATACGCCACCATGATGGAAGACAGGCATGGCGTAGGGTTGCCGCTCCCACGATGTGCCTTCAATCACCACTTCAGCTGGCGACCAGTGGACAAAGTCGCTGCTTTCTATCCTCGTGACCTGCCTAGCCCAGGAGTGATTCGTCTTCGTCTCCGACCCCTCAATGAGTCTACCATTCCTAACCCAGGTCCTGGTATAAGCGACGTATCTGTTTAGCGTAGGGGTCCAAAGAGCATTGTTATGAGTATCTCCGGCCACGTTGACGCCGTCGACAGCCAGCGCTCGGGACCAAGTCAGGCCATCGGCTGAAAAGCTGACCGCCAGGCCCTTGAATATCATCTTGTAGCGACGTGCGCGGTCGTTTTCCCGTTCATCTCTAAAGACGCCCGCACCGTGCGGACCTCGCCAAACGATGTTGTTCTTTCTGCTGTTGTCGTACTCAACCAAGCCGAGGACAGGCTTGGTCCAGCAAAGCCCGTCCTTCGATGTGGCGTAGCAGATGCCCATCTCTCGGTTCTTGTGTCCGGTGTAGGGTTGACGTCTGCGCTGCTTCAGAGACTTTCCTCGCGCCGAATGATCGACGATGAAGGGGCTGTACCAGCATTTGTAGAGGTCCGCCTCGGCATCAAAGAAGACGTTTCCGTAGAAATTATCGAAACGTTGCTCCCACGGTCTATCTTCCACAAAGAGTGGATTCGACGCGTGCTTCTTGATAGAGCCAACCCGAAGCACTGCATTCCGAGTGCTTTCGACAATTCGGCTGTCGAGCAGCAAGAAACGCGACCGGGGCTGATCCGACGTCTGAATTTTTGGTAGTTCCTGGTTCATAATCCACTTAGTTGCCATGCTGCAGCTGTACGAATCGACGATAAGCGCTGTCCAGGTCTGCCATCAGCACGTCGTGGCTGCCTACTGCGCGTATTTCGCCCTGCTCCAGAAACACGATTCGATCAGCGTGTCTAATGGTAGACAAACGATGAGCAATTACGATGACCAATCGTCCAAGGGACGCAGACTGCAGTGCTGCCACCAGCGCTTTCTCTGTCTGCGGATCGAGTGCCGCAGTAGGCTCATCGAGTATCAGTATGGGTGTGTCGCGCAGCAGACCTCGCGCGATACACAAGCGCTGCTTCTGGCCCACCGAAAGCGTATCACCGGCTCTTCCAAGCACTGTATCGAGGCCGTCGTCCAACGCGTCCACAAACTCGAGAGCAGAGGCTGTGGCGAGGGCTGTGCGCATCTCCTCTTCCGTAGCGTCAGGTTTCACTACGGCCAGGTTGTCGCGAATGGACTCGGACAACAAGGTGTGTTCCTGAAAAACGTAGGTCACAAGCCCACGCAAACTGTCGAGCTGCACATCGCGTATGTCCTCACCGTCCACCAACACGCGACCTCGAGTTGGTTGCAGGTAGCCCGGAATCATGAAGGCAAGGCTTGTCTTACCGGCGCCGGTTGGTCCTGAAATAGCCACGAATTCACCCCTGCGGAGCGTGAGGTTTACCGACTGCAGTGCGCGACGACCATCCGGGTAGTCGAAGCCAACATCCTCGAACTGCATCTGTTCCTTGAATTCGGTAAGCAACCGCTGATGCTCCTGCGCGTCTTCTGAAGCCTGATCGATGAAGAAGAACACGCGTCGCACCGCTGCGGCATTGCCCTGTAGCTCAATCCAGAAGACGCCCAAACCAAGTGCCGTGCCGCCAAGCGACAAACCGATGCCAAACAAAACGCCCCAATCCCCCGGAGTCATCACGCCATCGATGATCTTGTCGGTGACGAATACAAACACCCACATGAGAAACGCCACCAAGCCGAGAAAGGCCATAAACTCGATGACCACGCCGACAACCTTGACCCACAGAAAACGGCGGAAAGACTCGCGGCTGCGCGCCTCGACACGCGCTTTTTCACGTTCCATGCCACCCAAGCTTTGCACGGCGGCTATGTTCGACAGCCCTTCTTCCATGGCGTTGGTGGTGGCCGCCCCGGCTGAACGGCTGTCTTGCTGTACGCCGCGCACCAGCCGGGAAAATGGGATGGTAATGAGCAAACTGGCAGGAATCATGGCCACCGCCGTCCACACCAGCTCTGGAGCCACCATTCCATAGCTGTAGCTCATGAAATATAGCGACAGGGTACCGCCGATGATCTGAAAGACCGGTTCCAACGTTGCCCGGTAACACATGTGCGGCAGCATGGGTGCATCGTACATCACGCGATACACGGCATCGCCAATACGATGCGCATTCAGCGTGGTCATCGGCATGCGTGCCATGCGCCGGAACAGACGAGTGCGCAGCCGATTGGAAAGCCTTTGAGAGAGCCGAATCTGTACCAACGACTCTGCCACTCCAATCAGGCCAGAAACTTCGCTAGCACCCGTGTTCATGGCGTTTTCGGATTGCGTAGCGCTGTCCTGCCCTTCGGCTACCGACTGGTACACCCCGGCGCCGCGACTGAACAGTATCAGCATCAGGAACAGCAAGGCGGTAACTGCCAGCATGACCTGCATGGGCTCGAGTCCGTGCAGCAGATCGATGAACGGTGTCATGTGAGGCGGGAAACGCACTATGGATTCATCAAAGGGTTGTTGCAGCAACACCTGATCCACCATCACCTTCGCAATCCATGGGAGGTACAAGCCTGGGACTAGCGCGAGCAAGCCCATGCCGACTTTGGCGAAAAAAAGACGCTTTTCCGCAGCCAGCTCCTTGAGCGCTCGGCCAAGAATGCGCATGACTTCTCGGTTGCCGATACGGGTTTTGGTATCGATGCGGTCGTCGAACGGCTTTGCCTTGGCCTGACTTTCACTCATTGGAATCGCCCGTGTCCGACGCGCTCTCAGCCAATACAAAGGCGTGGTAGCGGCTCTGTTCCATGGCCATGAGCGACTCGTGCGAACCTACTTCCTGGATCATCCCATCTTCTAGAAACGCGATCTGGTCGGCACCGCGGATGGTGGACAACCTGTGGGTAATGAGAAACACGACTCGCTCGCTGGCCCAGTCGGACAAGTTCGCGAGCACGGTGGCTTCGGTTTCTGCGTCGAGGGATGCGGTTGGCTCGTCGAGCACCAGTACCGGTGTGTCGCGCACTACGGCCCGCGCGATGGACAGCCGCTGACGCTGACCAGTGGATATGTTGCCGCCACGCTCACCAAGTTCCGTGTCGTAGCTCTGCGGCATCTGTTGAATAAACTCATGTGCGCAAGCCACCTTGGCGGCTGCCTCGATGTCTGCACGACTAGCACCCGCGAAGGCATAGGCGATGTTGTCTGCCACGGACGAGGCGAACAGCGTGTTCTGTTGCAGCGCGATCGCCACTCCGTGGCGCAGGCTGGCAAGCTGAATAGCGGAGAGCGGAACATCGTTGATGCTGACGACACCATCGTCGGTTTCATACAGTCTGAGCAACAGCGACATCAAGGTGGATTTGCCGGAACCCGTAGCGCCCACAATGGCCGTCACCGTACCCACATTCGCCTGCAGCGTGACATCCCGCAACACCGGAGTGCCCGGCAGGTAGCTGAAGGCTACGCGATCATAGCGGATGTGACTGATCGGGGTCGGCAGCGGTATCGCGTCTTTCGCGTCGATAATCTCCGGCTCTAGTTCCAACAGAAAGAACGCGCGGTCCAAACCTACGGACATGTCCTGTAGCATGCCCCACACGTGGATCATGTCCCGGCCGTTACCGGTCAATTCGGTGCCGCGCGTATCAGCAGCTTGAAACGCGCCTAGATTCCAAACCGTAAAGCCCACCAGCGCAACGGCCCCAGCGAACGCTGTAGACTGCTCTGCGACGGTCCAGCCTGCCATCAGGTACTGCGCCAGGATGATGATGGCCCCCGCAATCAACATGGTGAAGGTCGTCATCAGAATGAGCTCCATCCGAAGGGCAAAAGCGGCGTTCAATGCAGCCGAGGAGTCCTGATCAAAGCGCTGTTCAATAATTTTCTCCGCCTGATTCGACTTGATGACGCGAATTGCACCGAACACTTCCTGGATGCGCGAAGTGAGGGCACTGTTCGTTTCGCGCGCGTTGCGGGAACGGCGCTGCAGCCTGGGCATATAGATTTTCAAAAGCCAGATGATGGGGACGATTCCCGCTAGATACACCACCCCCAATACCAGACTGAACATGCAGATCACCAGGAAGCTGAAGAACACCTGGCCCAACGCAATCACCGGGCGCAGGATGACGTTCTCTATGATGGCGGTCACCATGGCGCTGTCCTGATACACGCGGTAGATGGCATCGCCGGTTCGCGCATGGCTGTGATAGCGCAAAGACAGGTGTTCGGCGCGTTCGATCATCCGGCTTCGCAGCGACTGATTGATGCGCTGGGTGATCCACGTGCTGTAGATACGCACGGCGGGCGCAATCGAAAACAACAGCAACGCCCCGATGGCGAAGAATACGCCAAGTCGATTGCGCACGGTTCTGCGCTGCTCCAGATCGAGCAACAACTCGGCAGGCACGGCCGAGCCGTTCTCCGCCGCCAGACCTGCCTCCACAGACTGTCCGTTCTCCACCTCAGGCAGGGCCGATTCTTCGTCGACCACATCGGCAGACCACTGCGCAAGCAATTCGGATTCTGCGGTGTACCTTTCGTCCAGAAACAGCAAACTTGCCTGGGCCGGTTCCAGCTTCTGCCCCACCAGTATCTTGTTGTTCAAAAGATCGAAGGCCACCAAGAACGCAAAGACCCAGATGATCTCTATCAGAACCACCAGGGCGACCCAGCTCACGATGTGCTTTAGCTGCGACTTGAGGTACGGCCACGTGCGCAGCAGCAGCCGCATAAGTTCAACGACGCCTAGCGTTCTGCGGCTGAGCGTGTTGTTTTCGGGGGGAACTATGGTCGTTGAGTCGGTCACTTGGAACGTACTCCCGCTCAACCGGCGGCGCTGAGGCGCTCGATCATCTCAAACTCTCCTCAAAATGCACTAGTAATGCGATGATCGACATGCGTAGCGTCGGACCGTTTGCGGTTCAGTTGCATAAAGCCGTTGCGCGCCCGCGAGTTGTTCAACAGCAGTACCACTGCGGCCGCATGGGCAGCGACACAAGATTTCCCGTGCATCGGCCTGGCCGGGATCGATGGTAGTCTGCCGGCAGCTCCGCGCCCCAAGCACGATGCGGCAGCCCGATCGGCGTACTGCCCGTGAAGGAGATCGTGAGTCAGACCAAAAAGCAAATGAGGCCCGCATCCAGCCGGCCGAATAGCGAGACGATAGATGCCAAACAACATCGCCCGCAGGCCAATGAGCATCCGGATTGTGCGCGACCGAGGCGGGACGGACGCGATCCGGCAGTTAACTGGCAGCGGGTTGGTGGCGCCCGCTAGGGAAAGTCTGAACAACCCGGGTTTCGGCGTGCGCCGGGGCGGCTGCCCTGGCCTTTTCAAGCGCGACGGACGAGCGGGCATGTCAAGCGTCGCTTTTTCCTGGCCAGGCGGCTCGCCTGCCGCCGCCCCGCGGCGGCTTTGGACGGATTGGCCCCGCCAAGGGGAGCGGCTTGGCGTCTGCTCTACGCTTTGGCAGGTAGCTGACGGGCTGGACGAATCGGAGGCTGCTGCTGGCCATTCAGCGGCGTCTCGTCGCTGGACGATACCAAGGCCCAGGCATCTGTGCAGCGCAGCACCGCCCGGGCGAGCTTGTTGTTCAGCGCATGGCCGGACATGTAGCCGTCGAAGGCGCCGAGTACGGGCAGGCCGAGGAGGTAGAGATCGCCGATGGCGTCGAGCAGCTTGTGCTTGACGAACTCGTCGTCGTAGCGCAGCCCCTCATCGTTGACGATGTCGTCATCGCCGATGCCGACGGCGTTCTGCAGGCTGGAACCGAGGCACTTGCGGATCGCCTGGGCCTGGTCGAGTTCGCTCATCAGGCCGAAGGAGCGCGCACCGCAGACCTCGCGGACATAGCAGTTGGCCGAGAAGTCCAGCTCGACGCGCTTCGGGTAGCGGTTGAAGACGGGATGGTCGGCAACGAACGTGTAGCTGGCCCGGAACCCGTCGTAGGGTCGCAGCGTAGCTCGGGCAGCGCCTTGAGTGACGGAGATTGCGCGGGTGATCTTGATGAACCTGCGGGGGGCAGGCAGGTCGCGGATGCGAGCGCTTCGGACGATTTCAACGAACGGCAAAGCGCTGCCGTCCATGATCGGCACTTCCTCGCCAGACAGCTCCACCCGCACGTTGTCGATGGCCATGCCCCACAGCGCCGACATCAGGTGCTCGACGGTGGCCACCGGGATGCCGTGTTCGGTGATGGTGGTGGCCAGGGTGGTGTCCGAGACGTTCTGCGCCAGCGCCCGAATGGGCCGCGACGGCGCGTCGAGGCGCAGGAACTCGATACCGGTATTGGCGTCGACGGGACGCAGCGTCATGCGAACGGGCCGCCCGGAATGAACGCCGAGGCCGATGGCGTACGCGGGACGGTCGATCGTTCTTTGACACAGCATAGGAATCGCTCGAATGTTCAATGCAGCGCCCACTATAGCCCAGTCGAAAGCAAAAATGAAGACAAAGTGGAGGAAAAATCAAAGAAAGATGGGCTAGACGGGTTCTCGCCCGATCAAGCGGCCCCGAACGCGCTCGACGGCAAGCCGTTCGCGGCCGTCGAGAACGGCCGGAACAGGATGGCGGCATAGACGACGAGTCAGAATGCCCAGCTAAAGGCGGGCGGTAGAGACTGAGCCGCGAACTGGCCGCGGCGCCGCTCACCTGAAGGCGCATGGCCGAGACGACCATCGCATGTGCAGACGATCGATCTGCGCTGAAGGGACGCGGCGGAGACTCTCGCCATAGCGCAAAGCTGGCGCGCCGTCAGGGTCGGTCGGCGAGATACGCCTCGATCTGGCTGCCATCGCCCTGTACGGCGATGCGCTCGGCCTTGCCCTGGAGCTGGTAGTCGTACATCGGATCGTAGTAGTAGCGCAGCAGCCGCCCGATCCACTCGCGGTGCAGCTCTCTGCTCTCGCACCGGTCGACGGCAGCGAATGCCTCCCCCATCAGCGCAGCGATTTCCCGGTATCGGGAACCGCCGAGGCGGCGTTCGATGTGCGCCAAGGCGTTCGTCAGGTGCTTCCGGGGCGCGGTCGCTTCCACAACGTACTCTTGGTAGATGTTGTCGATGCGCTGATCGTCGGGAACCACCAGCAGGGCGATAGGCGCGCGGCCCATGGCGTCGAACAGCGGTTCGGGAATGGCCAGTCGGCCGATCGTGCGACTCTCGTCCTCCACCACCACAGGCGCAGCAGGATCCAGCTTGAGCAGCGCGACTGCCAGCGCGTTCTCGAAGGCGACGGGAGACGGTTGCGGGGCAGGCAAGCCGCCGAAGGCGGAGCCGCGATGGTTGGCAAGGGCTTCCAGATCCAGATGGGCGGCGGCCCGGCGAACCGTCGCGGTCTTGCCGCAACCCGTGCGACCACCGACCAGCACGAAGCGGCGGGCGGGGCTGCCAGCGATGATGTCCAGACAGAAGCGCCGCAGCGCCTTGAACCCGCCGGCGATGCGCGGCACCTCGATGCCGCTTGCCGCCAGCCAGCGCTGCACGATTTCGGAACGCAAGCCGCCGCGCCAGCAGTAGACCATTGCCTCCGGGTGGTCTGTGGCGAACGCCCGCCAGGCGGCGAGCCGGGCAGCCTTGGTTTCGCCATCGACGAGACGGTGTCCGAGAGCGACGGCAGCATCCCGCCCGCGGGCCTTGTAGGCTTTGCCCACGGCAGCGCGCTCTGCGTCGTCCAGCAGCGGCAAGTTGACGGCGCCGGGTACCGCGCCACCGACGAACTCCGCCGGCGCGCGCACGTCGATCAGGGGCAGAGAACGCTTGAGAATGGCGGCGTAGTCGTCCGTTGCCGGCAACTTGGACACCTCTTCATTGCGCGACTTTGGCGGTGCGCTAGGGTACGGTTTCGTCGTTGATCAACTGCCCGGCGCGGAACGTTTCCAGGTGCTCGCGGAGGGTCTCGAGCGCGGAATGGGGATCGTTACTGGACACCGCCCGCTCGATGGCCTCTTCCTGCACGGAAATCGCCCGCTCGAAATCGCCGTTTGCAGCGAAGGCGGCGGCCCAGGTATCGAGATACGCCGGATTGCGATGCGCGTCCAGATTCTCGTCCGTCATCACCCGATCCATGATCTTCAGAGCGTAGCGCTCGTCGCGCAGTTTCCGCAAGTGGGACACCGTCAACCGCCAAGCCACCTCGTTGACGAAGTGGGGATCGTCCGGCACCGTCTTCGCCGCGTTTTTGAACCAGGATCTCGCCCGACGAACGTTCTTGTTCACATGCACGCCTCTGGCGTACATGTCGCCGATGACCAGCATGGCGTCCGGGTTTCGGTCCTTCGCCATCTCGCGCATCCACTGCCAAGCTCGATCGTCGAACTTCCGATCGGTGCTCATCAGGAACCGCGCGTACTGCACCTTGGCGCGCTCGTCTTGCTCCGCGGCACGCCGGTAGTACTGCTCCGAACGTTCGTGATCCGCCTCCACGAACTGTCCGTTGAAGTAAAGCTGGCCGAGTCGCAGCAGTGCGGCAATGTTGTTCAGATCGGCGGCGCGAAGCAGCAGCGGCAGCCCCTCCGAGACCCTATCCTCGCCATATGCGCCGAGCAGATACCACCAGCCGAGATCCGCCATAGCGGTGTCGAAGCCGGCGGCGATGGCCAGCCGGTAGTTGCGTTCGGCAGGTTCCAGCCATTCTGGTCTTACGCTGCTGCTGGCTTGGAAAACCTGCCGCTCGAACAACTGGGCAAGCAGAAGGCTAGCGAGGGCATTGCCGGATCGAGACGCTTGGTGCAGCCACGGGATGGCCTTGTCGAACTGGTTCTGAGCGATGGCATCTCTGCCCTTGGAGACCTGGGCTGCGGAATCGCCCCCCTGCGCCAGTATGTGAACGAAGGCCGGGAGGGTGAGCGGGTCGCACCACGGCCCCGTGCTGTCGCAGCTCACCAGCGGCAGGATCGGGAACACGGTGGACTTGTCGCGGCGAACGGACGCCTTGAAGGCCGAATACAGATCGCCGAGGTCGAAGAACACGTTCTCCACGCGGCCGTCGGCCGCCCGAGCCACCATCTGCAACAGGAACGGTTGATCTTCCGTCTTGTAGTAGCTGGCTCCCATCACCGTCATGCCGCGCCTGGAGAGAAACGCTTCGGCCTCGTTGGCCGAAAGCGCCCGATAGGGATCCGCCGGGGTGGTGCCCATAGCCGACGATTCGATGTCGGCGCGGATGGCCTCCACCCAAGCATCGTGCCGGTCGGCCTGCTCTGCCAACTCCAAGTGCCGGTAGAACCGCGCCAGAGCCTGGTGGCCGGTGAGGCTGGCGTAGTACTGATCGAGGATTGCCGAACCGACAGCGCCCAGACGCAGCGGCTCGCCATCCAGCACTTCCAGCACCTGTCCTTCAAGGAATATCAGCTGCCGCAGGCGCTCATCGAAATCCGGCGCGACGAGGAACGCTTGTCGGATGGCTGCCGGGTCGATGGTCCCGCCGTCCCAAGCGCTTGCCGCCAGCGCATCGTAGGAGAGGGGTATCGTCGTCGACGGAGCACTGGCGCAGCCAGCGGCCAGCAGTCCCGCGAGCAGCAGCGCAGCAGGCAGCGCCGAACGCCTCGTTCGGCCCCCCGCCGCAGCGCATGGGGGATGGGACTTCATGGCGGAAGTGTAGCGCATTCCTGCACCGAACGAATCCGGTCCTAGCTACTGGCAGCGCTTCGCCCACGGCAAGTCCGTCTTCCGCGTCCACTAAAGACATGCCGGAGAGAGGCACCAGCGACAAGCCTGATGGCAGACGATGATGGATTCGGCCCGCGCCGACGGGGCGTCGTAGCTGCGGGTGCTCGAACCGCTCGGCTAGAGCGCCGCCCGGCGTCATCGACCTGGTGCGAGGCCACTCGACGCATTCCGCAAACGCGGACCGTCCAATCGGTTATTCTTGCCGCTGTCCACTACTGCTGCGGCGAAGATCATGGGTTTGCAACACAAGCTGAGACTGCCCTCGGAAGACGAAGCGCTGCCGGGGCGGGACGGGCAAATGCCGGTGCCGCCAGCGCACTTCTTGAATGGAGCGGCGCTGAAGCCGCCGTTCCCCGCCGGCTGCGAGCGCTTCCTGGCCGGCATGGGCTGCTTCTGGGGCGCCGAGCGCAAGTTCTGGCAGACGCCGGGCGTAGTCGCCACCGCGGTGGGCTACGCCGGCGGCATCACTCGCAACCCCACCTACGAGGAAGTGTGCTCCGGCCTCACCGGCCACACGGAAGTGGTGCTCGCCGTGTTCGACCCCGACACGGTCGGCTATGCCGATCTTCTCAAGGTGTTCTGGGAGGCCCACGATCCCACCCAGGGCATGCGCCAAGGCAACGATCTCGGCACCCAGTACCGCTCGGCGCTGTACGTCTACGACGATCGCCAGCGCGATCTCGCCCTAGCTTCCAGAGACGACTACCAGCAAGCCCTGGCCGCGGCTGGCTACGGCGCCATCACCACGGAAATCGAAAACGCGCCGCCGTTCTACTACGCCGAGCACTACCATCAGCAGTACCTCGCCAAGGTGCCCAACGGCTACTGCGGATTGGGCGGCACGGGCGTTTCCTGCGACGTCGAGCCACTGGTGGCGTTCGCGCTGGCGAAGTAGCGCGACGGTTCGGGCTACAGACGAACTCGATGGCTGCCGACTCCGCCATCGAATGGGCTGGCCACACCTTCAAACCCGTGGTAGGGCTGCACCAAGGTGTCCCCGTCCTGCGACCACTGCTACGCGCAAGCCTGGGCGAAAAGAACCGGCCGCGATGTCTGGGGTGCCCGGGCATGGCGCCGCTTTCTCAGCGACGACTACGGGCGCGCTCCGCTGCGGTGGAATCGAGCGGCGGCCAGTCGGAGCGTCGGGTACGGGTGTTCTGCGCATCGATGGCGAATATTCGAGCGGGGCCACAGCCTGCGAACTGCACGGGAACGGCTCTGGGCGCTCATCGATGCCACTCCCAACCTCGACCGGCTGCTGCTCGCCAAGCGCATCTAGTGCGGCGGCTTGCGCCTTGGGGACGGACTCGCTTGCTCGCATGTTCGAGCGAACGGAACTCCTCCGCCTTGATGTCCTCCCACTCCGCTACAAGGTTGCGACAAGGTTGCGACGAGATTCCAGCAGATCTTCCTCCAAGCGTCCGAGGTTCGCCTGCTGATCCCGCAACGGGTGCAACTGCTCGATTTGTCGGCGAAGCTGGATGAATTCCTCGCCATCGACTCGCTCCTTCTGCTGATCGCGCAACTTCTTCTGGTGGTCGACATGTGCGGCATCTCGGTGAGACTCGAACTGTTCCTGTACACGCTCGACTCCCTGGTCGGCTCTGTTCAACGCTGATTCGAGCCGCTGCAGGACATCTTCAAGGTCTGCGTCCAAGCGCGCAAGCACGGGATCAACACCAGCCAGGATGTCCCTCCCAGGAAGATCTTCCAATGCTTTCAGCGAAAGGAATACACGGTCAACGGGAAGTTCCTGCCGAAGTTCATCAAGATAGCTCCGGAACGGCCGCACTCGCTCCTCGGCAGAAGAGAGCACACATTCCTCGCGCACCAACATGCTTTGTTCCCTGAGGTCTTTCTCCAAGCCCGCTTCCTGGTATCGCGCCAAGGTCTCTTCGATGCCCGGCAGGGCTTCGAGTGCCTCCTTGCCGTCCGCGAGCTTCTTGCGGGTCGCCAGTATCTGGTTGCGGGATTGCTCCAGCTGCCGGCGCAGCTCCCGCTTCCTCAAGGCGAGGGATTCGTCTCGATCCACGAAACGCTCGAGCAGCCGAGCGAGCTTCTGCGAGATCGGAAATCTCGTGCTGGCCGTATATCTCCACGCCCGGGAAAACGTCCGCCGCCGAAGGGTTCAGCACTTCGCCAGTCCGCTCGTCGCGCACCACGGATGGATTCGGGATGGTACGCTCGATTCGGTATTCCCGCGGATTCGGACGATGACAGCGAATCCGAAGCGATATCTTGGTGCCGTTGCGGAGCACGTTGCGAACGATGCCGTCGTAGCTTGAACGGGCTTCCTCGCCGATCGACTCAAGCCCAAGGACATGCCGCAGATTCTCGATCACCGTAGACTTGCCGGTCCCGCGCCCACCGATCAGCACGTTCAAATTGGAGTTGAAGCGAATCGCGGCACCGTCCAGGAATCCGCCTTGCCATGCCATCGCAACCAGTTCCGAATGCCGGCCCGGCTCTGGATCGCTGTTCAAACGGATCCGCGATCCGGGATCGAGGCACGCCTGGCGCAAGCCGTCGATGCCGATCTCGGACATCTTGATCCAGCGAGTGGCGGGCGGATCCGCCAAGTCCTCCGGAGCCGCCACATCGCGGGCGTTGACGACAGCGGCTGCGAGCTCCGATTCGGGGGCGTATCTTCGCTTGTAGTCGGGGTTCTTGTTCTGCACGATCTGTTTAAGAACCCTATCGAGGTCATCTACTGATCCCGGAATCTCAATAGCGTAGATGTTCTCGCCCTGCCACGCCTGTCCATGGAGCATTCGAAACAGTCCGTTGTTATGGGTCACATGCGCTGCGATGGAGACGCCTCCTTGGTCCTGGACGTACGCAAGAACTTCCGAAAACGTCTTTTACAAGGGTCATTCGATGGCTCAATTTATCAATGCCGAAGTTCCCAAGAACACGCTCTAGCTGCTCCTCGGCAGTATCCGGGGAGTACAGGCAAAGCACATGCATCCCCTCCCCTGAAGTCAGTTCGAAGCCCGGGAATACGATAATTCTCTTTTCCTTTGCGGCGGCGCGGATTGTCTTCACGCCGCCTACGTGGTTGTGATCGGTAACAGCCAGAACCGTGACATTGTGCTCCGCTGCACTCTCGATCAGGGCTTGCGCGTAGCCTGCCTCGTCGTACAACGACGACTGACCCCGATACCTCTGCGCGTAGTCATGCGGGTTAACTTGAAATGCGCACTTGCGGAACACCGCGTCCGACGAAAGGCGCAGCGCGTTCGCTATCGGATCTTCTGTGCCCAAGCCCTTCCCGCCCATGTTCACTCAGCGCCGTGGCCAGGAATAGTACCCGAGGCGCTACACCACGGCCAGCACCCGCATATAGCGTGCAAACCCCAGCATGCCCCTTGCACAGCGCCGAATCCACACTACACTTTGCCGCCCTTTCGCAACAACACCGCAAGGCGGCGCAAGCGTGACCTACCCCCTTGACGGCATCAAGGTATTGGACCTCTCCCGCGTCCTGGCCGGGCCGTTCGCCGGACGGATGCTCAGCGACCTCGGCGCGGATGTGGTCAAGCTCGAACCGCCGGACGGCGATCTGACGCGGCTGTGGGGTGCAGTGATCGGCGGCGTGCCGGGCTACTTCCACCAGCAGAACGCCGGCAAGCGGGACATCTGCGTGGACCTCGCCAAGCCGGCCGGGGTGGAACTGGCCAAGCGACTGGCGGCAGCGGCCGATCTGGTCATCGAGAACTTCCGCCCCGGCGTCCTGGCGCGGCTGGGCCTCGGCTTCGAGGTGCTGCGCTCGCTGCGTTCGGACATCGTGCTGCTGTCCATCTCCGGCTTCGGCCAGAAGGGCCCGGAAGCCCGACGGCCGGCCTACGCGGCGGCGATCCACGCCGAGAGCGGGCTGGTGCTGCGTCAAGGACGGGAAGGCCGCCCGCCGGCGGACATCCAGATGTCCGTGGCGGATACCAACGCCGCGCTGCACGGCCTGGTGGCGGCGCTGGCGGCGCTGCTGATGCGGGAACGCACCGGCAGCGGCCAGCACATCGACATCGCCATGCTGGACGCCATGCTCGTCACCGACGACCAGCTGCACTACGGTCTGGAAGACTCCCGGGATACCGCCCCGTCGCTGTCCGACATCTGGCCTACCGGTGCCGGGGCAGTGCTGATCGCCGGCGACTTCCGTCACGTCTGGCGGCAGTTGGCAGGGCGCATGGGGGTAGCGCAGCCGACGCCGCCAGGAGCGCCGCTGGCGGAGAAAATTCGCTTGCGACGCCAAGCCGCAGCGGCGTTCTTCGCCGGTTTGAAGACGAAGGAGGCGGTGCGCGAAGCCATGGATGCCATGAACCTGGCCTGGGGCGAGGTGCGCGATACCTCCGAGGTGCGGGAATCGCTCACGGTCCGCCATCGCGGTGTCGTGGCGGACATCGACGACCGCGCCGGCGGCACACGTCCCATCGTCCAGTCGCCATACCGCTTCTCCAACGCCGAGGCCGGCGTGCGCGGCGTCGCGCCCCATCGGGGCGAGCACAACGCGGAGGTGCTTGGCGAGTGGCTCGGCTGCGACGAAGACGAGATCGCTGCCTGGACGGTGGCCGGCGTACTGCTCGAAGAAAAGGAATCGCCGCCATGAGCGAGCACATCGGCGTAGGCATCGACTTCGGCACCACCAACTCCGCGGCTGCCGTCTTCGACGGCGATGTCGTGCAGCTCATTCGCCTGGAAGCCGGCAGCGCGGACGCAGGGACGCAAGCCCAGGAGCACGATGCCGAGATCATGCCGTCCGCCACCTACATCGACCGCGCCCTCCAAACGCGCACGGGGCGGGATGCCATCGATCGCTACATCGCCGACAACACCGGACGCAAGGTGGAACTGGTGCCTGAAGTGGTGGGCAGGGCGACGCTGGCCGTAGGCAATGTCGCAGCGGACTCCCGCAGCCCCGGTGAAACGCTGACCACGGAGGTCTACGGCGATGCCATGACCGATAGCGGCTTGCTGGGCCGACTGTTTCGCGGCACCAAGCGCCTGCTCGGCAAGCAGGATGTGCGCCGGCTGATGGTGTTCGACCATCCGTTCCGACTGGTGGCGCTGATCACGCCGATTCTGTTGCGCATCCGCAAGACGCTGGCAGCGGAGATCGGCCCCGTCGACGGCGGCTGCGTGGGCCATCCAGTGAATTTCGAGGGACGCGACCGATACCGCAACCAACTGGCGCTGTCCCGTCTTGGCGAAGCCTACGGCTACGCCGGCATCGTCCGGCCGCGCTTCTACCCGGAACCCATCGCCGCTGCGGTGAGCTTTCTACACGCCAATCCGGATGCTGTCGGCGAGCATCTGCTGACCGTGGACTTCGGCGGCGGCACGCTGGACTTCTGCATACTCGAACGCAGGCCGGGAAGCCAGTTCCGGGTAGCGACCACTCACGGCATCGGCCTTGGCGGCGATCACATCGACCAGCGCCTGTTCCGCGAGTTGCTGTTTCCGCTGCTCGGCAAGGGCGAGCGCTGGAAGCGGCGGGGCGAGTACGGCGAGATCGACACCGTCTTCCCGTTCGAGGACTACGAGGAGCTGCTGATGCATTGGGCGGTCGCGTACCTGCTCAACCAGAACCGCTACACCGCCGCAGTGCAGGACTGCATCGATTACGGAGGCGAGGCGCGCGTCAAGTTCGTTCGCCTGCGCGAACTGATCCAGCAGAACCTGGGCTACCTCGTCTTCCAGGCCATCAAGGACTTCAAGGCACGGCTCTCCGCAGCGGACGAGGCCGTGCTGGACATCCCGGAGATCGACGTCGAGGTGCGGCTGACGCGCACCGAGTTCGAGCACATGATCGCCGACTTGCTGATCCAGGTGGAACAGGCGGTGGCGCATACCGTGGCGCAAGCGCGGCTGCCGAGCGGAGCCATCGACATCGTGCTGCGCACGGGCGGCTCGTCGCTGATCCCGGCGGTGCATCGCATTCTCGACGGCTTCTTTCCCGGCCGCGTGATGCACCACGATCCGTTCACCAGCGTTGCCACAGGCCTCGCCATCGCCGACTATCGCAAGCTGCCCGCCAACTGATGGGAGGAGGTCATGGCCATAGACTTCGCCGCCGTGGAGGCCGGCGACGGCCAAACGCTGGCGTCGCTGTTCACCCCGGACGGCATCTACCACGACGGCTTCTACGGCACCGCCGAAGGGCGCGAGGCCATCGCCCGGATGCTGGAAGAGAAATTCCGGGGCACCGCCGAGAGCTTCGCATGGCGGATGTTCGATCCGTCTGCGACGGCGCCTTCGGCTACGCGCGATATCGGTTCAGCTACCTTTCCAAGCTGCCGGGCGTCGAAGGACGGCCGGTGGTGTTCGGCGGCTTCAGCCAGTTCACCTTCGCGGACGATCTCGTCGTCCGCTACCGGGAGCAGTTCGACACCGGCATGGCCTTGGCCCAGCTCGACTTCGCGCCGGAACGCATTGCCCGGCACTTGCGCAAGCTGGCGGCGGAAGCCCGGGTGGACTACTCGGGCAGCCGGCGGTAGTCCGGGTCCAAGGTCTCGAAGAACGTCTGCACCATGCGGTAGGTCATGCCCCAGACGAAGTGGCCGCCGGACAGCCGAAAGCCGTTGAAGACTGCCGCCGTGTCGCCGGGACGGCCGATGTCGTGGTTGCGACCTCGATACATAGGTTCGAGGGGCGTCCACACCACTTCCGCCACCTCGTGGTTGAGGGCGAACGCCGGATCGCCGGCGACCTCGAACACGAACGGCGCCACCAACATGTGCCGGCGCACACTCATGGGGCGTTGCTGGGGCAGTTCGCCGATCAGCGGCGCGCTGGAGATGTCGAGGCCGATCTCCTCGCTGGTTTCACGCACCGCGGCGGCGCACAGATCGGCATCTTCTGGTTCCCGATGGCCGCCGGGAAAGGCCATGTGGCCGGACCAGGGATCGCCGTCCTTATCCGCCCGCTTGATGAACAGCAACTCGGTGACGCCACCGACATCCCGCAGCACCACGGCCACTGCGGCTTGTCGCGCGTCGGGGTTGATTGGTGGCCGCTCGGGGTGGAACGCCGCGAGGCGACGACGGATCAAGGGCAGGTCCAGCATGGTTCTATGATACCGTGTTGCCCACGAACAGAAGGGCAGCCCGTGAACCCGCTAGCTTCCACCGCCAACCGCTGCTTCGTCTGCGGCCCCGGCAATCCCGTCGGCCTCAATGTGCGCTTTCGCCTCGACGGGAAGATCTGCCGTGCCGAGTTCACCCCGGGAGACGGCCACATGGGCTACGACGGCGTCACACATGGCGGCATCCTGTTCAGCCTGCTCGACGACGTCATGGCCAACGTCATCTTCCTGCGCGGCGAGCGCTGCTATACGGCCAGGGCGGAGGTGCGCTACCGAGCGCCGCTGCCGGTGGGGACGCCAGTGCGTCTGGAAGGCCGCCAGCAGCGACGCAAGGGCCGCTTGGCGGTGATCGAGGGGCGCGTACTCCGGGTCGACAACGGCGAGGTGGTGGCCGAAGCCACTGGCAGTTTCATGATCGACAGGGACTGAGAAGCTCGGGACCGCGCGGCAACCGCTGCCGTGGGGCGCACTCGGCACTGCCGGACGAAGTGGACGAAAGGCGCCGTCTTGCGCGTAGATCAGCCGATGTCGAAGACGTCGTAGCGGTACAGGTCGTCAAGCAGCCGTCCCGCGAGACGTCCGGCGACCCGGTCCCGAAGCCACGCTGGGAATCCAGCAAGGTGGAAGATTCTGGCGTTGCGTCTCGACCCGGCCTGCACCCATGAGACTCGCCCCCGACGCAAGTCTTCGTAACGGCGCAAGTTTGCAGCCAGTTCCCTTCCCGCCGCCATGCACTTCGCCAGCACGGCGGCGTCCTCGATGGCCATCGCCGCGCCTTGGGCCAGAAACGGCAACAACGGGTGGCAGGCATCGCCCAGCAGCACGGTGCGCCCTTCGCTCCTGCGCGGCAGCGGCGGGCGATCGTACAGCGCCCAGCGCCAGCAGGCATCGCCATCCGCGTGGTCGATCAGGCAACGCACGGTTTCGTGCCAGCCGGCGAAATCCCGTTGCAATTCGCCATGGTCGCCACGCGCACTCCAGGACTCCGACTGCCGGCCGGCATCCCGTTCGACGACGCCAACGCAGTTCACCAGCTCGCCACGGCGTACCGGATAGTGGACGAAGTGCCGGTGCGGCCCCCACCACACGGTCGCCGCTGGACGGGAAAGGGCAGCCGGCAGGCGCTCGGCCGGCACCAGCAGACGCCAAGCAATGCAGCCGGCGTAGGCCGGCTTGTCGTCACCGAACAACGCTGCGCGAACCGCCGAGTGGATGCCGTCCGCACCCACGAGCAAGGTGCCGTCGTGCCAGCCGCCACGCGCTTTCAGGCTCGCATCTGCAGGGCGGACTTCCTCGACGGCCGCTGCAGCATGCAGCTCGATCAGCGGCTGCGCCGCGGCAGCTTCGAGCAGCGCCTGTAGCAGATCGGCGCGATGCAAGTGGTAGTAGGGGAATCCGTAACGCTTCCGCGCTTCGTCGCCTAAGGGCGTGGCAGCAATAAGATGCCCGTGCCGCCAATGCCGCACCTCTGCCGCTGCCGGCAGGCTGGCCACGGCGCGTAGCGAATCTTCCAAGCCCAGACGATGCAGCACCCGCGCCGCGTTGGGGCTGATCTGGATGCCGGCACCGACCTCGCCGAACGCTTGCGCCTGCTCGAAGATCGAGACTTGCCAGGACTTGGAGGCGAAACACAGCGCCGCCGTCAGCCCGCCGATGCCGCCGCCGACGATCAGTACGCGATTGCGAATCGCTATGCTTCGGCTTCCAGCCGCTGCCGAAGCGCTGGATCGATGGCCGGATACAGGTGCGGGTTCCACTTCGACTCGATGCCCAGATTCCTGCCCTCCCGCTGCCAGTTGTCCTCGCCGGACCGCGTTTGCACCAGCCCCCAGGCGAGCAGCGAATCGGCATTGTCGCGAATGGCCTCTGCGGCCGAGTGCGGTTGCAGACCCAGCTGGGTGATCGCTTTCTGCAGCACGGCGATGGGGCCTCGGCGCGTCGGCCCCGTACGATAGTTGCCGCCGATGCCGATGCCCGGATAGAAGCGGCGCAGAATCGCCTGCACCTCTTCCTGGGGCATGAGGCCGCTGTCGTCGGCAGCTACCAGGTTGTAGCGTTCGCCGTTGCGGTTGCGCGGGCACTCGGCGATCAGCCGCTGCGCCTCGGCCACGTCGCGAACGTCGACGATGTTCCAGAACATGCGCGGATGGCCGTAGCCTTCCAGCATGTCGCCGATGCGCGTCTGCCAAGCCCAGGGCCGCTGATGGGACGCCGACAGCAGTGGGCCGATCACATGGCAGGGACAGACGCCGAACGCCTCGAAGCCATGTCGCTCGCCTTCGGCGTAGAGGTAGCGCTCGGTTTCCACCTTGGTCATGGCGTAGGCCACCTCGCGGTTGCGCTCGACGGTTTCCAGATTCCACGCCGAACCCTCGCCGCGTCGCTCCTTGTTCATGTCCGCCCAGGAATCCTCGATGTAGACGTGGCCTTCGGGCGCCGGATGGCCCACCGCGGCGAAGGAACTGGTGTAGACCAGCCGCCGCACCGTGCCCGTCCGCTTGGCGGAGTCGAGCGCCAGCTTGGTGGCCGTCAGGCCGCCGTCGTACACCTTCTGCGGCGTCGAGCCTTGCAGATTGCCCATCTCCGCGGCGGCATGGAAGACGGCGACGCAGCCGGCGAACGCTGTGTCGTAGGCGCCGGGCACGATCATGTCGCAGGAATGCAGACTCACCGAGCCGGGAGCCGCGCGACCGATGGCCGCGAGGTGGGCGGTATTGGCCAAGTTGCTGGCGTCGCGTACGCAGGCGCGCACCGCGTACCCGTGCGCCACCAAGTTCTTGACGATGTGCGAGCCGATGTAGCCAGCGCTGCCGGTGACAGCCACGGGACCGTCGCCGGGATCGATGGGATTGGCCATGGTTGATTGCCTTAGAACAGGCGTAGCGATGAGGAAGAGTCTGTGCGGTCGGGCGGCTGGAATCAACGCCTGTCCGAGGCTCGACGCTGGCTGCGGCCAACCCGCGCTTGCCCAGGGTGGTCGTCGGGAGCTTTCCGGGCCGTGGAATGAAGCGGAAAGCCTTCCCATGCATCGGTGTCTTCGTCCGAGCGGACGCAATGCTATGCTGACGCTGGCGACCGTTGCGCGACCGTAGAGTCATGATTTCCCCCAACGCCATCAGCCCCTTTACGCCGGGATTCGGCAGCTTCCCGCCCGCCTTCGTCGGCAGGGAGAGGTTCGAGGACCAAATGCTCGACTTCGTGCGCAGCGTCGCCGACCCGAATCGCGCCAACCAACCGCTGCTGATCTACGGCCCCCGAGGCAACGGCAAAACCGCCCTCGTCGCTTGGCTGGTGCGCAACCGGCCGCGGGACATCGACGTGGAAGTGCTCGTCGGCGACACTATGAAGATCAACGGCTTTCCCGCACTGGTCGCCGCCTTGGACATCCATCCGCATGACGCCACCAAGACCGTCCACAAGACCGGAGGGAAAGTGTTGGGCGTACTGTCGGGAGAACTCGTTCGAGAAGCATCCCGTCCTGCGGAGTCCGGCAATCCGGCGGTGCTGATGGATCTCCTTGCCGAGCGTTGCCAGCAGCGTCCCCTCGCCTTGGTGATCGACGAGGCGCAACTGCTCGAACCTGGTCTCGGCCGCTTCCTGATCGGCGCTGCCACCGACGTGAGCGCACGGGCGCCGTTCGCCTTGGCGTTCGTTGGCACGCCCGGCATGGTCGACCATCTGCTGACGATCGACGGTCCCAGCCATGCTGATCGCTGCCGGCATGTCATGCTCGGCCGCCTGGATGCGGCCGCCACGAGCCAAGCGCTGGCCGCGCCGTTCGAGAACAATGACCCGCAAGTGCCCTTCGACGCAGACGCCCTCGCCCAGGTGGCCGAGGCCACCGGCTGCTATCCGTACTTCGTGCAGGAGTGGGGCGACGCGCTGTGGAACGCCGCCCGCCGAACCGGCGCGGAGCGCGTGAGCGCCGACATTGTCGAGGCCGCCCGGCCGGCCGTGGAGGTCAAGCTGGCCACCTACTACCGGAAGTACCACAAGGAAATTCTGGCCGCCGGCCTGATCGATCAGGCGCTGGCCCTAGCCGATGCGTACGCCCGCAACGGCGTCGACAAGCCCCTGCCCTTCTATGTCGTTCGGGGAGAGATGCTAGCGGTCACGCCCGACGCCAGTGCGTTCGACGCCATCGGCATCGCCGATCAACTCAGGAACATCGGCTACATTTGGGACTCGGCCACGGTTGCCGACCATGTCGAGGCGGGAATACCCAGCCTGATGAGCTATATCCGAGCCCAGGAACGCGCTTTGCGGAACTACCGGGGCATCCGACACTGAGCCAGTCCAGCGCATTCAGATGTCGCGCTGTTGTCGATACTGCCGCCAACGGGCGAAGGCGTCCGTCATCTCGTTCTTGCGGGCGTCGGTCATCGCCTCGATCTCCGGGTGGGTGAAGATGTAGAACTCGTCCTCGCGGATGGCGTGCAGCACCATGTCGCCCACGACCGCAGGATCGAGAGCGTTGGCGCGCAGTTCCGCCATGCGGGCGTCGCGTTCCTCCTCCGGCAGTTCTCCGACCAGCACTGCGGAGGCGTCCGTGCCTTCGAGTTCCTTGGGCCGGTTGCGGTCGGAGTCGAAGATGTTGGTATTGACCACGCCCGGGCACAGCACGGAGACGCCGATGTTGTGGGACAGCAGGTCCGCCCGCATGGTTTCGGAGATGCCCACCACGGCGAACTTGGTGGCGGTATAGACGGACAGGCCGGGGATGGAGATGTGCCCGGCCATGGACGCGGTGTTGACGAAGTGCCCGCCCTCGCCGTGGGCTTTGATGCGGTCGGCGAAGGCGACGATGCCATTGACGACGCCATGGTAGTTGACGTTCGTTACCCAATCCCAGTCGTTGTAGGTCATGCGGTCGATGGGGCCGCCGACGGCGACGCCGGCGTTGTTGCACACCACATGCACCTTGCCGAAGCGGGCTTCGGCCGCGTCGGCAGCGGCCTGCATGGCGTCGCGGTCGGCAACGTCCAGGAGCAACGTCAGGAACTCGGCGTTGCTGGACTCGAACTCGGCCTGCACGGCGTCCAACGACCCCTGCTCGATATCGGCGATGGCCACCTTCATTCCTGCCGCGGAGAAGGACCGTGCCATGGCCAGCCCCATGCCGCTGGCGCCGCCGGTGATGAAGGCCGTCTTTCCCGCTACTTCGCGCATCGTTTGGTTCCTCCCAGTTCCCGAGCCGGAGTCTATCACCGCCTCGCCGCGATGGAGGCCTTGTCGAGCGCTTCGGCCAGTTCTTTGCCGTAGCCGCCGAAAAAGTGGTCGGCTCCATGGATGGCGATGAGGGACGATCCAGGCTGGGCGGCGGTCCACTCGTCCAGCGCCGTGTCATCAACGAACGGATCCTCGGTGCCGACTATGACAGTGGCCGTGGCACCTGCAATGCGCGGATACGCCATGCTGCCGACAGGCGGCGCGATCAGCACGGCATGGGTCGCCGCATCCAGCCTCGCCATGGCCTGCCACGCCACGGACGAGCCGAACGAGTAGCCCACTAGGATCGGCGCATCGCAGGCGTACGTTTCGGCGAGCCAGCGGGTTACGGCGATCACGTCGTCCACTTCGCCCAAGCCGCTGCCGTGCCGTCCCTCGCTGGCCCCGACGCCGCGGAAGTTGAACAGCACCGCGCCATTGCCGAAGACGGCGAACCGCGCCCTGGCCAAGTCCAGCACGGCATCGTCCATGCTGCCGCCATAGAGGGGATGCGGATGGCAGAGGATCGCCCACGGACCCTGACTCGTCGGCAGCGCGAGCTTCGCTTCCAGCATTCCCGCCGGGCCGGGAATCTTCACGCATTCCATCGGTCGAATACCGCCATGCAGGCACCTCGGAAAAAAGCTAGAAAGTCGTCCGTGGCCTTTGTATCTTACCGGCGCTTTCGCGGTCGGGCACGGCCGCGGGATGTCCGAGTACGTGATAGCAGCATGGCAGTCATCTAAGGAGGAACATTCAGTGATCAGCGCCGAAGGATTGACGCGCCGCTATGGCGAGACGCTGGCGGTGGACGACGTCAGTTTCGCCATCGGCGATGGCGAAATCGTCGGTCTGCTGGGCCACAACGGCGCCGGCAAGACCACCATCATGAAGATGCTCACGGGCTATTTGGAGCCCAACGCCGGTCGGGTGCGGGTGGACGGAGTGAACGTGGCGGAGAAGCCGGATGCGGTGCAGCAGCGGCTCGGCTACCTGCCGGAGAACTGTCCGGTCTACCCGGAGATGCTGGTGGTGGACTACCTGGACTACGTGGCGGGACTGCGCGGCGTCCAGGATCGGCCCCGAGCGCTGCGCGAAGTGCTGGCCGCCACCGATCTGGCCGGGCGCGCCTTCGACGCCATCGGCACCCTGTCGCGCGGCTACCAGCAGCGCGTCGGCGTCGCCCAGGCCATCGTTCACGCGCCTCAGCTGCTCATTCTCGACGAACCCACCAACGGCCTGGATCCGTCCCAGACCCAGCACATGCGCGACCTGATCCTCCAGCTCGCCGAACATGCCACGGTGATCCTCTCCACCCACATCATGCAGGAGGTGGAGGCGGTCTGCGACCGGGTGATGATCCTGCGCGCCGGTCGTCTAGCGGTGGACGAGCGGCTCGACACGCTCAAGGAAAGCGCCCGGGTGTCGCTCGATACGGATGCAGGGCTCGACGCCGTGCAAGCCGCGGTGACTGGAACCGCCACGGTCGCGGCGCATGATGGCGGCTTGGCGGTGGAGTTCGACGGCGGCGTGGACGAAGCCCGTATCGCGGATCTGGCGAAGCGGCTCGTGGCCGCCGGCATCGCCATCCATGGCCTGGGACCTTCGACGCGGGATCTGGAGACGGTGTTCCGCGAGGTCAACGACGCGACCGCGGCGCGGTCGCCCCGCGATTCCGCGAGCGCGCAATCGCCCGCAGCGCCTTCGAGCGAGGGAGGCCCGCGATGAACCTGAATACGGCTTTGCGCATCGCTCGCAAGGAGCTGGCGCTGTTCTTCTCCTCGCCCATCGCCTATCTGTTCCTGGCGGCGTTTCTGGGCGTCACGCTGTTCGTCTTCTTCTGGGGCGAGGCGTTCTTCGCCCGCAACATCTCCGACGTGCGGCCCATGTTCGAGTGGCTGCCGGTGCTGCTCGTCTTTCTGGCCGCGGCGCTCACCATGCGCATGTGGAGCGATGAACGACGCACCGGCACCCTGGAACTGGTGGTGACGGTGCCAGCCAGCAGCGCCGAATTCGTGCTGGGCAAGTTCGTCGCCTGCTGGACGCTGCTGGCCGTGGCCTTGCTGCTGACGCTGCCGCTGCCGGTGACGGTAGCCCTGCTAGGCGAGCTGGATTGGGGGCCGGTATTCGCCGGCTATCTGGCCGCCGCCCTGCTGGGCGCCGCCTACCTGGGCATTGGCCTGTTCGTCAGCGCCAAGACGGAAAACCAGATCGTCGCCCTCATCCTCGCCACCTTCGGCTGCGGCGCATTCTATCTGGTGGGCAGTCCATTGCTTACCGAACTGGCGAGCAATCAAGTCGCCAGCGTACTGCGCGCCATCGGTGCTGGCTCGCGCTTCGAGGCCATCACCCGGGGCGTACTGGATTTGCGCGACCTCTACTTCTACGTCTCCGTGCTGGCGGTATTCCTGGCGCTCAACGTTCATGCGGTAGAAGCCCACGGCTGGGCCGCGGACGGCAACGCCAAGCGCCACGGCCAGCGGCGGCTGGTACTAGGCCTGCTGGCACTGAACTTCCTGGTCGCCAATGTGTGGCTCTCGGCGGTGCATTTCCTGCGCTGGGACGTCACTCAAGGCAACCAGTACTCCATTTCCGACGCCACCCGCAGCTACTTGCGCCAGTTGCGCGAACCGTTGCTGATCCGCGGCTACTTCAGCGCCAAGACGCATCCGCTGCTGGCACCCTTGGTGCCACAGCTGCAAAACCTGCTGACGGAGTACGAAGTGGCCGGTGGCGGACAGGTGCGGCTGGAGCTGATCGACCCTGCGGACGACCCGGAGAAGGAGGACGAAGCGAACTCCAAGTACAGTATCCGTCCAGTGCCGTTCCAAGTGGCGGATCGCTACCAGGCGAGCCTGGTGAACTCCTACTTCGACGTGCTGGTGCAGTACGGCGACGAGTACCAAGTGCTGAGCTTCCGCGATCTCATCGAGGTGAAGGTGCGCGGCGAGGCGGATCTGGACGTGCAGTTGAAGAATCCCGAGTACCACGTCACGCGCAGCATCAAGAAGGTGCTGTACGGCTTCCAAGGCGGCGGCAGCATCTTCGACAACATCAACGTGCCGGTGCAGTTCACCGGCTACATCTCCGCCGACGAACGCCTGCCGGCGAGGTTGCGGGAACTGCGCCTGGAACTGGACGCCGTGCTTGCCGAATTGGAATTGGGAGAGGAATCGGGCGGCAAGCTGACCTCGGCAATCGTCGATCCGGACGCCGGCAACGGCGAAGTGGCCCAGCAGATCGCCGCCGACTACGGCTTCCGGCCCATGATGGCCAGCCTGTTCGACGTCAACACGTTCTACTTCCATCTGACCCTCTCCGATGGCGAGACCGTGGTGCAGACGCCTCTGCCCGAGTCCTTGGATCGGGATGGGCTGCGGCGCGGCCTCGAGGAGGGTCTGAAGCGCTTCGCCACCGGACTGCTGAAGACGGTGGCCTTCGAAGCGCCCCAGGGCATGCCGCCGTACATGCAGCAGATGCCGCAGATGCGGCAGCCGCCGGGGAACGAGTTCCAGAGCTTGCGCGGCATGCTCGGCGCCGACTTCGACGTGGAGACGGCCAACCTCGACTCCGGCAGCGTGCCCGCCGCGGCCGATGTGCTGATGGTGCTGGATCCGTCCGACCTCGACGACAAGGCGGTGTTCGCCATCGATCAGTTCCTGATGCGCGGCGGCACCGTGGTGGTCGCCGCCGGCAGCTATCGCACCACCCTGACCCAGCAATCGCTGTCCGCGACGCCCGTACGGTCCGGGCTTGGCGACTGGCTGCAGCACCACGGCGTCGCCATCGACGAATCCTTCGTTCTGGATCCGCAGAACGCCGCGTTTCCCGTGCCCGTGGTACGTCGCGTCGCCGGCATCCCCTTCCAGGACGTGCGGATGCTCGACTACCCCTACTTCATCGACGTGCGCGGCGACGGTTTGAACCCGGACGTGCCGTTCACCGCCGAACAGGGGCAGCTGACGATGGCGTGGACATCGCCCATCGACATCGACGCCGAACGCAATGCCGAGCGCTCGACAACGACGCTGCTCTCCAGCTCGCCGGCAAGCTGGCGTTCGACTTCCACGGACATCATGCCGAAGCTCAGTGCGACAGGCGATGTGGTCTACGCCCCGGAAGGCGAGCGCAAGGCGAATGTGCTGGGCGTGCTGATCGAAGGCCGCTTCAAGTCCTTCTTCGACGAATCTCCGCTGCTCGCGGACGAGCCCGAAGCGGACCAGACGACAGAGGAGCAGGACGAGGAAGCCGCCGCCGACACCCTGGGCACGGTGTCCACGGTGATCGAGAAGTCGCCGGAATCGGCGCGGCTGATCGTCCTCGGCTCGGCCTCGTTCCTGGCGGATCAGACCACGCGCATGATCGGTTCCGCCGACGGCACCATCTACACCGCCTCACTGGAACTCATGGCCAACGTGGTGGACTGGGCGACGGAGGATGAGTCCCTGCTCGGCATCCGCGGCCGCGGCCACTTCAACCGCACGCTCGATCCCATGGCCGAGGATCGGCAGCGCATCTGGGAATACGCGAACTACGCCTTGGCGCTGGCCGGGCTGGCGCTGGTATTCGGCATTAGCCTTCTGCGGCGGACAGCGCGGCGAAAGGCGTATCAAATGCAACTGGAGGCTTCGTCGTGAGCGCAGGAAAAACCTTGAACAAGACCGTGCTGGCGTTCGCGCTGGCCATTCAGCTAGTGGTTGTCGGCGTACTGCTGGCGGCCCGGGCAGGCGGCGTGGTGGAACCGGAGCCGTTCCTGTCCTTCGACGTCGAAGCCGTGGATTCCCTGACGATAGGCAACGACGAAAGCTCGGTGCGCATCGTCAAGGCCGACGACGCCTGGCAGTTGCCGGACAGCGTACCGGCGGACGCATCAAAGGTGGAATCGGTGCTGGAGAAGCTCGCCAACGTCTCCGGCGGCTGGCCGGTGGCCACCAGCGCATCCACCGCCGAGCGCTTTGAGGTTACCGAAGGCCATCACCAGCGGCACCTGACACTGCACGCTGGCGAAGATGTGGTGGCCGACATCTATCTGGGTACCTCGCCGGGCTACCGCAAGGCCCATGCTCGCCGGGTGGACGACGACGATGTCTACGCTATCACGTTCTCGAACTACGAAGCCGGCGTGAAAGCATCGGACTGGCTGGACAAGTCGCTGCTGCGGCCCCGGGGGGCGCTGGCCGCCATTCGTCGCGAGGATGCGTTCGAACTGACGAAGGGCGAGGACGGCGGCTGGACGGCCGCGGCCGATGCGGTTCTCGATGCCGGCAAGACGGAGACTCTGGCTGGGAGATTCACGGGGCTGTCGGTGCTCGGCGTCAGCGATGCCGCGCTGCCGGATGCGCCCACCGCGGCTTTCGCGCTGACCGACGACGAGGGAGTGCAAACGCTCTCCCTCTACCGGCTCGCAGAGGACGACTACGCGATCGCTTCTGATCGAGTGCCCGGCAGCTACGAGCTGTCTTCCTACACCGCGGAGAAGATGGTGCTCACGCTGGACGATCTGGCGCCGGATGCGCCCGAAGACGAGGAACCGGAAGACGATTCGGAATCGGCGGAGGCGGCCCAATAGGCGGTCGGCCCCGACTCGGTGGCCACCGGCGCCTCCTTTGCCGAGCGCTTCAAGGTTGCCGAAGACCAGCGACACCTGACGCTGCACACCGGCGCAGACGTGGTGGCTTGGGCACCTCGCCAAGCTACGGCAAGTCCCATGCCCGCCGGGTGGACGATGCGACGTCTACGCCATCATGTTCTCGAACTACCCAGGGAAGTCACGTCAGGGCCCGCAGCGCCTAGCGCACCTCTTCCACGTCCACTGCCGAGGCCTGGGCGATTGCGTCGGCGTCCATGCCGGCGACGTCCCGGAGACGGCGGATGCTTCGAGCCAGCCGCTGCGCCGATTCCCGCTTCGCCTGCCGGAGAGCGTCTTCGGCCTGTTCGGCCCGGTGTCTTTCCCGCTCCTTCTCCTTTCGTTCCTGTTCGGCCTGTCGCTCCGCCCGTTCCGCTCGTTGGGACAGCAGGATCGAGTCCCTCAGCAGTTCGTCCTCCGCCTCCATGCCGCGGCGAACCCCGTCCTCCGCCGCGGCCTTGCGCAGCTGCCGCAGAACCGGTTCGTACGCCGCCGGGTAGTCGGATTCGTCGATGGACAGCAGATGCCGGCCCACCCCGTTCCTGACTGCCAAGGCCTGGTCGAACACGGCCAGGAAGCGCTCCAGATCGTCCCGCCGGCGGCCCGTCAAACGCGGAATCTGGACGATGTGGGAGCGATGGTGGAGGCCCTCGACGAACGAATGCCGCCCATCGATCACCCGTCCCGTGCGGCGTTCGATCACCTGCGGGCGGACATCCACCACGACTTCGTCCGACAGCCCGAGATCGTAGCCGAGGAAATAGATGGTGATGACCGGCACCGCGGCGGCGGAGTTCTCCGCCCCGCCATCGTCGGGGAAGTCCTCCATCGCGCCGTTGAAGCGGACCAGCTGCTGGCCCAGATACCTGCGGAAGCGCTGCACCACCGTGGGCGCGGGCGCCTTCTGGATCTCGATCAGCACTTGGCGCAGGCCGCCCTGCGCGGTGCGCACCCGGGCGGCGAAGTCCATCCGCAGCAGGGTCAGCGGCGCACCGGAAGGCCCTCCGCCGCGGCGGAGGGTCACCTCCTGGGGCTGCAGCGCCAGGGACTCCACGTCCAGGCCGGTGATCTTGCCAATCAGCAGGCGGGCGACCCGATCGTCCTCGAGCAGGTACTTGAAGACCACGTCGTAGATGGGATTGGCGATCTGCATGGCGGTCCGCGACGGTGTGCGGATAGTCGGAACATGCGACCATCCTATGCCAAAATCGAGCGAGTTGCTTGCCAAGCCAAACATCGTGGCGCACAGGCACACAGAGGAGGCCCGATGATCGACCTGTACACTTGGCCCACCCCCAACGGACGCAAGATCTCCATCGCCTTGGAGGAGCTGGGCCTCGACTACGACATCCACCCTGTACACATCGGCAACGACGAGCAGTTCGCGCCGGAGTTCCTCGTTCTCAGCCCGAACAACAAGATTCCCGCCATCGTAGACCGCGACAGCGGCCGTTCGCTGATGGAATCCGGGGCAATCCTGCTCTACTTGGCCGAGAAGACCGGAAAGCTCGGCGGCGCGGATCGCTGGACGACGCTGGAATGGCTGATGCTGCAAATGGGCGGCGTCGGCCCCATGCTCGGCCAAGCCAACCACTTCCTGCACTTCAACGCCGGCAAGTCGCCCTACGCCGAGCAGCGCTACGCCGCCGAAGCCTTGAGGCTTTACGGCGTGCTGGACCGCCGCCTCGCCGAGCGCGACTATCTGGCCGACGAGTACTCCATCGCCGACATCGCCACTTGGCCGTGGATCGCCCGCTGGCCGTGGCATCGCATCGACTGGGCGAACTTCCCCAACCTCGAACGCTGGTTCAAGGCCATCGCCCGGCGTCCCGCCGTGCGCCGGGGCTGGGACGTGCCGAGGGCGGCAGGCGACATCCCCGTCCCATAGCCTGCTTTCACGACACGGCTTTGCCCAACGTCACTTTGAAGTAGTCCTCGGCGGCTTCGAACTCGGGGTCGGTTCTATTGTGTTCGCGCATCAGCGGAATGACCTTGCGACGGATGCCCATGCCGCGGTCGTCCATGATCCCGTAGTCGCGCAGAATGCGTACGATGTTGGCGTTGCGCCGCGCCTGCTGCCCGCCCTTCATCTTCTCAATGGTCATGCCGTTGGGCAGGGCGCCTGGACTGACGACTTCGAGGCGATCGCGATAGTCGATCAGCCGGCAGTCGCCCTGCCGAGTCCAATCCCGATGCGCGAAGGCGTTGACCAGCAGTTCGCGGATGACCTCGGGCGGATAGTCCCAGTGTCGGCGTCGGGTCATGCCAGTCAGCCGTTCTTCGCTGATATGCGGCTGCAGATAGCTCAGGGCGCGGTCCGGCAAGGTCTGCTCGATGAACTTGCCGAGCTTCTGTTCGCCAAGGCCCACGAAAGGGAGGTCCAGCACTTCGTCCAAGCTGGCATCGTAGTCCATGTCGAAGCTTGGGAAGACCAGCAGCCGAAGACCGGCTTGGGGCAGTCTGCGGCGCGGTTCCAGGGCGAACAGGGCGTAGCCGGCGCAGGAACAGCAGGGGGGATGGCCGGGTTCGGGTTCCGCCAGCAGTTCGCGGTAGAGCAGGATGCGGGGCCAGTCTTCGATGTCGTCTTCGCCGAGGATGCGGTGGAAGTACTCGTTCAGGCGCCGCCGATCGAGCTCGTCGAGGGCGCTGCCGTGAATCGGCATCTTGTCCACCGCGAGCAAAGCCGCCGCTTTCGAACAAGCGCAGCATCTGCTCGCGCGTCGCATGGCGGCAGGCATTGTCGTAGCGCAGGCAGTAGTCCTGTCGGTTGCCGCGCTGAACGGCATAGGGTTTGGCCGATCCCACGGGAACGGAAACGACAGCCGCTGTGCCGCCGGCCACCGCCACTTCTTCGTAGTCGGGAACGAACCGCGGCGTGACGAAGACGCCGATGACGGTGTCCATCAGCCACTCTTGCAGATTCGCGCGCCGGATGCCGCTGATCGCGCCGTTGTCCTCGACGCCGAACAGAATCCGGCCGCCGTTCATGTTGGCGAACGACACGATTTCCCGAGCCAGCCGATCGGCGCGGATGTCGTCGCGCTTGAACTCGATCTTCGCGCCTTCACCGGCTGCGACGATGTCCTGGATCTCGGCTTCGGTCACGGCTGCTACATCTGCGTCAGCATAAAGACAGTTCCTGGATCGCCCACCAGGGTCAGCAGGCAGGGGCCGCTGTTGTCGGCGATGTGGTACTTGATGTTCGGATCGAAGCGGAAGAACACGTAGTTCCTGGCGCAGCGCAGCTTGACTTCGGCGATCTCCCCCTGGACATCCTCGATGGCGAAATCGTTCTTCAGCAGACGATAGTGCCAGTTTGCGCTGTCTTCGATTTTTCCGGGCACGGAAAAGGAGCGCTCGTCGTCCCTCAGCGCCTCGATCCTGCCCACCGTCGCCTGCAGCGCCTGCAGGGTCTGTTCATCGAGTTCGAGGGTGCGCAGGGTGTCGAACGCCCGCAGCGCCCGGCCGTAGTCCCGCGTCTCCACCAGCAGGGAGAAGCGCGAAAGATGCGCTGCCACAAACATCTTCTCGGGCAGGTACTTTGCCGAAGCTTCGTAGGCGATCGCACGGTCGAGCGCCTGCAGCTGCTGTCGGGCGTTTCCCCATTCCCGGTAGTAGTTGTACTTCCCCACATGGATGAGGGCGTCCTCGCGGAGGTTGCGCTTGCGCAGCTGCTCGATGGCCGCGAGTTCTCGCTCCGCGCCCTCGCGCTCGTCCTGTTCGACGGCCCTCGTCAACCGCCTGTACGCGGCAACGGCCTGCCGTCTCGGCCCTGCCGAGGGGCCGCTGAGGGCGAACACGTACTTCATCGCATGCCCCGCATCGAGCGGCTGGTCGTCCAGCTTGGCGGGTTCGAACGAGGACTTCTTCAAAGCGCGAATAGCCGCTCGTTCGAAGGACGGGTGGCCCATGGAGTCCGTCACGGCGATCTCGTAGGGTTTTCCGCTGACGTCGATCATGAAGCTGAGCTGTACCCATCCTTCCCCCGATTCCCTCTGGCGTTCTCGGGGATACCAGCGTGGTTTGAGGTCTTTGCTCTCCGGCCCAGTGAACACCTCCAGCCGAACCTCCTCCGCCCATGCATCGGCAGGCGAAAAGCACAGGCAGACAGCCGCGAAAGCGAGCGTCGGCAAGACGCGGCTCATGGATGCGCCTCCCTCATGTGAAGCCGACCTGCGGCCAAGCTGTCGCTCGGGGCGAGAACGAAAAATCGCCATCAGATCGTTCCTTCCGCCTGCAGACAGCGGATGGCTTCGTCGTCGTAGCCGAGTTCGCGCAGAATCTCCGCCGAATGCTCGCCCAGGTCCGGCGCCCGCTTCGGCCCCACCGGCGGCACGCTGGTGACCTGGATCGGATGGTTGAGCACCAGGGGCACGTCGATGTCCGCACCGGTCGGCGCCACGGCCATGCGATTGGCGAGAATCTGCTCGTCGGTGGCGGTTTCCTCGACCAAGGCAACGCGATTGACGGGCACGTCGAGTTCCTCGAAGCGGGCCAGCCAGTCGTCGGAAGATCGGCTGGCGACGATTTCGGCGATGGCGTCGCCGAAGGCGGCGCGGTGGCGCCATAGCTCCGTCGGCGTGGCGAAGCGTTCGTCGGCAAGCAAGTGGACGGCATCCAAGACGGCGAGCATCTTCGCCAGCAGTTCCTCGTTGCGCACCATGTTGAATTGCAAATGGCGGCCGTCGCTGGCTTGGTAGACGCGCATCAGCGCCGACGGCACCCCGTTCGCATCCCGGTAGGCGGCCATGTCGCCGCCAGCCAGGACGCCGCCAGCGACGCCGGCCGCGGACCACAGACCATTGGCGAGCAAGGAGGTATGCACCATGCCGCCTTCGCCAGTGCGTTCGCGGTGCAGCAAGGCAGTGACGATGCCGGCGTAGAGAGCGACGCCGGTGGGATGGTCGCCCATGCCCGGCAGGCCTTGGGTGGGTCGGGTACCCGGCTCGCGCATGAGATCCATGAGGCCGCTGCGGGCCCAGTACGCCAGCTGATCGAAGCTCTTGCGGTAGCGCTCCGGACCCTGCTCGCCGTAGGCGGTGAGCGAAGCGTAGATCAGGCGCGGGTTCAACGGCTTGACGTCCTGGTAGGCGAGCGACAGCGATTCGCGGGCGCCGTAGGGCTGGTTGGTAATGAACACGTCGCAGCCGGCAATGAGCTTGCGCATCACTTCGGCGCCGCCTTCGCTTTTCAGATCCAGGGCCAGGCTGCGCTTGTTGCGGCCGTCCATTTGCCAGAACCAGTCGTTGCCGGCCTCGGGCGTAGCGGTAGTGTAGGACAGCATGCGCAGCATGTCGCCTCGACCCGGCCGCTCGATCTTGATTACGTCGGCACCGAAATCGGCCAGCATCATGGCCGCGGCCGGCGCGGCGATGACGGAGGCGGCGTCGATGACCTTCAGGCCGGCGAACAAGGGCTCCGCCATCACACCACGCCTACCGCGTGCGACGAGTTGATGGGGATGGAATAGCCGGACGGCCCTTGCACCGAGAACGAATCGTGGATGCTGCCGCGTTCGATGGCGGTGGCTTCCACCCCGTCGGCGACGAAGCGCCGATGCGCCGCGTCCACGTCGTCCACCATGAGATCGAACGGGGGCCGCTGGCCTTGGGCAATCGACTCCTCGGCCTTGGTCAGGATGAGATGGGTGCCGCCGCGCAGTTCCAGAATGGCGAAGTCCGACTTCTCCAGCACCTCGCGCATGCCGTGGCGGACGAAAAAGCCGTAGGCGGCCGCCACGTCGTCCACGGCCAAGCTCAGGTGGCCTACGGCGCACAGGGGTCGTTGGTCGGTCATCGCGGTTCTCCTTTCTCGTCGGCTCGGTTCTGGTCCTCGAAATTGCGGAAGTCGTCGATGTCGTCCTGATCCGGCATCACCATGAACTCGGGATAGGCCTCGATGCCGAGCTCGGAGACGTCTTGGCCCAACTCTTCGACGGCTGCCGACACCCGCGCTCCCATCAGCTTGTCGAGCGCGCTCCACAGCAGCCATGAAGCCCCGAATACGAAGGCGCCGACAGCGAGGATGCCGACGATCTGCACGACGAGGTCGCCCCCGGAGACGATGCATGCCGCCAGGGTTCCCCAGACACCCGCGAACAGGTGTGCCGGCACCGCGCCTACCACGTCGTCCAGCTTGGCCATTTCCAGGAATTTGATGCCAGCGACGCAGAGAATGCCGCCGATGGCACCGATGAGGATCGCCCAGTAGTGGTCCACGAAATCCGGCCCGGCGGTGATCGACACCAGTCCGGCGATGGCGCCGTTCAGCACGGCGAGCAGATCCACGCGACCGAGAATGAGCCGCGAGACGCTCACTGCGGCCATAACGCCGGCCGCCGCTGCGAGATTGGTGTTGACCAGGACGTTGCTCATAGCCACCGCGTCCAACGCGCTCGCCAAGGCCAGCTGCGAACCACCGTTGAAGCCGAACCAACCCATCCAGAGGATGAACACTCCCAGGGTGACCGCGGGAACATTGGACGGCGGCGTGGACTTGACGCCGCCATCCTTGCGGAACTTGCCGAGCCTCGGCCCCACCACCAGCGCCCCGGCCAGCGCCGCCCAGCCGCCGGTGGAATGCACCACAGTCGATCCAGCGAAGTCCTTGAAGCCGAAGTCGTACAGCCACCCTTCACCCCAGGTCCAGGCGCCGACCACCGGGTAGATAATCGCCGTCAGGAATGCAACGAAGGCGAAGAATGTCCACATTTTCACCCGTTCGGCCAAGGTGCCGGAAACGATGGACGCGGTCGTCGCCACGAACACCATCTGAAAGAACCAGTTGGACATGGTGGACTTGCCGGTCGCAGCCACTGCCGCCATCGCCCCGTCTTCGCCGTCCAGCAGGGAAACTTCTGCCGGCGACGAGCCGTAGAACAGCGTGACGCTGCCAACGACCTTGCCTACGTCCACATACATCAGGTTGTAGCCGATCGCGTAGTAGGCCAACCCGGCGATGGAGTACAGGCCGATGTTCTTCAGACAGATCACCGATGCGTTCTTGGTGCGCACGGAGCCGGCCTCCAGCATGGTGAAGCCGGCGCACATCCACATCACCAGCACGCCCCAGAGCAGAAACGCGAAGGTGTTGAACACGAAAGTCGCCTCGGCGCCGACCTCGGCGCGGGCGCTGGTGGCGAATACCGCGAGGGCCAATGCGATCGGCATCACGACGCCTGCTGCCTTGCGCGTACCACGAGTTTGAAATATGTTCATTGCCACTTCCCTAGACTGCCTGCCTGAACCATACGAGAAATTCAGGCGACTGTGTTCAGCTTTCGACGCATTCATGAGCGTACCGGGGTTCCGGCACCGCCACGACGA
This sequence comes from Pseudomonadales bacterium, assembly GCA_963422285.2. GTDB lineage: Bacteria > Pseudomonadota > Gammaproteobacteria > Pseudomonadales > Azotimanducaceae > VXYL01. The sequence continues at coordinate 519,898 of CAXXJO010000002.1, forward strand.
TGAGGGCGAGGGCGATGGCCTGCAATGCGATGGTGGCGGCGAACAGCTCCACGTATCCCGTCAGCGCCACGATGCCGCCGCCGATCGCCGGGCCGATGGTGCCCACCAGGTTGACCGCCGAGCCCGACGCCGCTAGGCGAATGGGGATGTCCTCCATGCGCCCGAACTCCAGCACCATGTTCTGCCCGGACTGGTTGAAGCCGCCGGACGCCGTGCCCATGAGCACGAAGAAGACGATCACGCCGACGAGGCTGTCGACGAACAGCAGCTGCACATGGGATGCCGTCCAGCATGCCAGAGTGGCCACCATAACCACCTTGTAGCCGCGCCGGTCCGCGAGCATTCCCCACACCAGGTTGGCGGTGCTGGACGTCAGCATCCACACCGTCGTCAGCAGCCCCAGGGTAGCACCGGTCAACTCCATGCGGGTGCCTGCGAACAGGATGTAGAACGGCAGCGCCATGCGCCCGCAAGAGCCGAGGGCGCGAGCAACGAAGAAGCGACGGAAGGCCGGCTGCCGACGCAGGATGGGGCCGACTGCGCGGAAGGTCTCGACGACGGATTCGCGGCCGCGGACGCTACTGGCCTTGGGTTCGCGGGTAAGCGCCAATGCGCCGAGGCCGAAGGATGCGATGACGAACGCCAGCAGAAACACCGACGAATAGCCGTTGCCAAACAGGTCGGCGTCGATGACATAGGCCCCTGCCGCATAGGAGACGGCAGCGGAGACGAGACCCGCGAGAAAGTTGCGCGCGCCGCTGACGATGCCGCGACGGCCCACCGGAATCACCTTGGCGCGCAGCGAGTTCATGGTGACCTGGGCGATGCCCTGAAAGAATCCCATCAGCGCCAGGAACGCGACCACGGCCACCACCGCAGCCCCAGTGCCGAGCAGAAAGCCGGCCACTGCCAGCCCGAGAATCTGCAAGCGCATCAGGCCGCTGGTGGCGAGGGTGATGCCGAGTATCTTCTTGCGGTGGCCGATCAGCGACGCGCCGATCACCGGCGAGACCACGGTGCCCAAGGCTTGCAGAGACCGCGCCAGACCGACCACGAAGTCGGAACCCGACAAGGCGAACAGGTAGGCCGGCAGGAACGTGGGCGCGGATACCAGCCGAAAGCCCGTCTGCCCCAGCATTCCGTGGGCGAGCTGCACCGCTGCATTGCGGCGCAAATGGCGACCAGGTTCCCACTCGGGACCGGCGGCTTCCCGCCAGCGGGGAACAGCCTCGCTGTCGACGCTCAGGGCCGGCTTCCGTCGGGCTTGGACACGGGACGTTTGGCGAATCCGCTCAGACAGCGATGCAAGACCTTGCGGCGGCCGATACGGCGAATGGCGGCGATCGGCACGGGCCGAGCGTGGGCCTCCCGGATCCGGAGGAGTTCGCCATTGGCGGCGTCGCGCAACCCAATGTGCAGCGACGTCCGTTCCTCTCGGGTCGCCGCGCAGAACATCTGGGCCAGGGGCAGCCGGGCCCATCCAGGGCCGTTGGAGAAGAGCCGCCGGTGGACGGGGTGGCTGCGGGGTCCAGTCTTTTCGTCCGGGACACCGCCCCGCCGCCGCGGTTTGGCGTCGGGATGGACATTCTCGTTCTTGGGAGAGGCTTGCACAGGGGGCGGTGCGCAGGACCAGTCCTCGGGGTCGTCGCCAAAGAGCTTCTCCAGGACAGTGCGCCGCCATGCCGCACTGCGTTGTGCGGCTGCGGGAGACGCATCGTGCTCTAGGAGTTCGCGCGGCATGGCGGAAGTATACGGCGGTTTGGCGCAGCAGCATCCTTGCAGGCAGATGCCTGTGCAGGACGCGGGCAACTTGGAGCCGGGGGTACCGGCAAGCGCCCCGACATCATCGACATCGACCGATCAGCTGGCGCAGGTTCGCAAGCTGTGGATTCGCGCACTGCGACGCGAGGGCCGAAGACGAACTTTTCTTGACCAAGTCATAGGACTTGGTTATACATGCCGGATCCTCTTGCTGGCGAGACGAGCCATGAAGACCGTTCAGATTTCCGAGTTCAAGGCGAAGTGCATCGAACAGCTCAAGGCCGTGCAGGCCACAGGCGAACCCGTCGTGGTGACCCGGCGCCACCAGCCGATCGCCATCATCCATCCCTACCGCGCCTCCCAGCCCCAGCGCCGGCTCGGCGCCCTCAAAGGGCGCATGGCGATTCACGGCGACATCGTCCACGTCGATAGCGAGGACGCGTGGGAGATGGAAGCATGAAGCTCCTGCTTGATACCCATGTCTGGGTCTGGTGCCAGGAATCGCCGGAGCGGCTTGGGACGAAAACCCGCGCGGCGCTGGCAGCAGACAGCGAGGTCTTCGTCTCGCCGGTGTCGTCCTTGGAAGTCGCCCGCCTCTGTTGGGGTGGACGGCTGACGGTGACGGGGCGGCTTCGCACCTGGATCGACGATGCCCTCGCCGCCCTGTGGGCGCAGACGGCACCCCTAAGCCACGCTGTCGCAGTGGAAGCCTACGAGCTCCCCGGCGGCTTTCACCGAGATCCGGCGGATCGCCTGCTCTTGGCCACGGCGCGACTGAACGACATGGCCCTGGTTACCGCCGACGAGCGCATTCTCGGCTACCCTCATGTGCGCTCCCTGGACGCCAGCGAGTGATTGCCAAGGTCGCGGTTCGATAGCCGACGCCCACAGGAAGCATTTAGGGATCGTGTGGAAGCGCCTCCAGGAACTCTCGACGGCCTCGGCCGGCACTGCGCCCAGCTTGCCGAGAGCAGGGCGGAAGGTGCGGGCGTCGGCCTGCCGACGCCGAAATCTTCCTCCACTTGGATGTGGTCGAAAAGCCGCTCCAGGGCGAACCGCCTGATCTTGCCCCTTTGACCGGCGGCACTGCCGTTAGTCGGCAGACCAGGTCGATTCCCGTCTCGCGGAGACGGTGCAGCGTCTCCACCACGCCCGGAATCGGCGTGGCCGCCTCGTTCCGAAGCCCTGGGCAGCGCTCGGCCATGACGCCGAGGATCGGGCCGCCCGCTTCTATACCAGGACGCGGCCAGGACGCGAAAACGCTTCGGCGAAGGCCGCCCGTCGCGTTGCCAGGCGATGCGCCTCAATAGCGGCGCCGAGCGGCTCGATTCAGTCCACGAACTCGCCCGCGACATCCCAGAACCGCTTGATGGCGTCGATGTGCGCCGACGGGTCTTCGAGGCCGGCGTTCATGGTGACCACCGCGGCGTGTGTGATGCCGAGGTCGGCCAGTCTTCGCAGCCGGTCGCGGGCTTCGGCGCCGAAGTCGCCCAGAGGGGCGAAGCACTCGACACCGATTGCGGCCGGATCGCGGCCGGCCCGTTCGGCGGCGGCGCGAACGGCCTTCAGCTGCTCGCCCAGGTTCGGGTTGGGAAACGGAAACCAGCCGTCGGCGATGCGGCCCACCCGGTCGATCACTTGCGGCGCCATGCCGCCCAGCCACACGGGAATGCGACGATTCGGCGGCAGCGGATTCAGGCCCGCTTCGGTAACCTTGTGCCAGCGGCCTTGGTAGCTGATCACGTCGTCGGCCCACAGCTTGCGCATCAAGTCGATCTGCTCCTCGGAACGAACGCCGCGGTCGTGGAAGTTCTGCGCCAGCGCTTCGTACTCTACCGCATTCCAGCCGGTGCCGATGCCGAGCCGCAGACGGCCTTGGGAAAGCACGTCCACGCAGGCGGCCTGCTTGGCCGCCAAGGCGGTTTGGCGCTGCGGCAGGATGACGACGGCGGTGACCAGTTCCAAGGTCTTCGTCACCGCGGCCAAGTAGCCGAACAGCACGAACGGTTCGTGGAACAGGCTTTCCGAGGTATACGGCCCCTGCCAGTCCGGGCGGTTCGCCGTGCCGGCGCCAAGCACATGGTCGTAGACGATGAGATGATCGTAGCCGATGGCTTCCGCGCTGGCGGCGAAGTCGGTTACGACGGCCGGATCGGTGCCGATCTCGGTTTGGGGAAATACCACGCCAAGCTTCATGCCGGCTCCTCTCGTTGTGGAATCGCCATGATTACGTTTCTCGCGGACGCATACAACCCGGCACCTCGACGGTTGTCCGATCCACTCCATCCGCTCCGAGCCGATCTCCCTGACTGCGTTTCGACTCCACCCGAATGCGCGCCGAAAGCGGTCGAATGCCTCTCGCATGCGCAACTCAGACCAGCGCCCTGCCCGTTCGGCCTTGGAAAGTGCCAGCGACCTCGACTGGTCGGCAGCGTCGGACCAGACTGCCTCGCCGCGTCGCAATCGGAAAACCCTCTATGGGACGGATCATCGCGCCAACCAAGATGGCCAATGGATTCGACGAAGGCAAGTCCATCGAATGCGGCCTGCTTGTGGACACGGGAGCCGGGGCGCTGATCCTTCCCAGAGCCTGGAAAGAGCGACTCGGCAGCTTCCAGCATTCCGAACCTGTCGAACGGCAACTGGCCAACCAGGAAGTGGTGCGTGGCGAAGCCTGCGCACCGGTGGAAATAAGAATCGCCGGGTTTCGGCCGGTGTTCGACAAAGCGATCTTCCTGGACGTGGAGACCGATGGGGACGAAGAACGGGAACCGCTATTGGGTTATGTGGTTCTCGAGCAGGCCCAGGCAACTGTAGACATGTTCGGCCATCGCCTCGTGCCGGTGAGATCCATCGCCATGCAGTGATGAAACCAGGGCCACTAGCCGCCGCCGTTCCGGACTCGCCAAGGGCGGCGTCCCGTGCCGCCAGCGCACGACCTAGGCAGAGCGTGGCGAATGCCAATGCGCGCATCGGGCGCCGAGATGTCCAGGAGCCGCCCAATGCGTCGTGACGCGAACGCGCTGTCAGCTTTCTCGGCCCCGACGACCACCCGATCCGCTCGCCCTGTCCTGGCCGAACTCGTGGTTGCGCCTCGATTCATCCAACGCCTAGACGAAGGCGCCCTGGCGCGTTGTCGCCAGTCCCATCAGGTCCTCGAAGTTGCGCCGGTAGAAGCGTTCGCGGTGCGCTTCGGGCAGGTCGGCGGTGGACTTGTCGAACCGGCCCTTGGGGTTGCGCCCGCCTTCGACGTGGGGGTAGTCCGACGAGAACATGCAGATGCCGGGGGCGGACTGCTCGACGATCCAGCCGGTCGGCTCGGTGGCATAGGGAGTCGCCCGTACCTGCCGAGCGACGTACTCGCTGGGCTTCAGCGACAGCTGCCGCAACCGCTGCTCGTGGCGGGCGAATGCCTCGAACGCGGCGTCGAGCTGCCGCATGAAGCCCGGCAGCCACGCCGCGCCCAGTTCGATCACGCCGATCTTCAGACTCTCGAAGCGATCGAGCACGCCGTCCAGGATCAGCATGGACAGCGCCTGCATGGGGCCGTGGGGAATCGCCATGTAGGAGATGGAGCGAAAGTTCTCTTCGCCGCCGTGGAAGTCCGGCACCGGCGGCAAGCCGTTGTTCTTGTGCGCCCGGGGCAGCACCCGATCCGCCAGCCCCACATGGAACAGGATGGGCACGCCGGCATCCACGGCCTGGGCCCAGACCGCGTCCAGGGCGATGTGGCTGGTGGCGTGGGCCTTCGGGCAGGCCCAGGGAATCAGCAACGCCCGGATGCCCAGCGCGATGGCTTCTTGTGCCGCTCGGGACGCTCGTTCGAGATCGGCCAGCGGAACGTAGCCTACCGGCAGCAGGCGCGAATCCACGAAACAGAACGCCATCTGCGCCCGGTTGGTGGCGGCTGCGGCGCCGTAGAGCAGGTCCAGGTCGTCGCCGTGCTCCAGCTCCTCCAGCCAGACATTGGGCGAAGTGGGAAAGACCAGCTGGCTGGCGACGCCCATGTGGTCCAGCGCCTCGCTGCGATCCTCGCGCCGAGACGAACCCGTGGCCGCATGGTTCTTGCGCAGCATGATCTCCTCGCCATTGCGGGCGCGGTAGGCGGGATCGTCGTGCTGCTTCTCCAGCGCCGCCAATGCCGCGGTGTGTTTCGCGCCGAAGCGGGCGTTGAACGCCTCGCTCACCTTGGCGGTGGCGAAGTCGTCCAGCCAGTGCGGCAATTCCATGATGTGGGAATCGGCGTCGTGGACGACGCGGTCTTCGATATAGGGCATTCGCTTTCCTCCGTTCGGCGCCCGCGGATGAACCTCCGATTGTATATGCCGAGGCCGTCGTCCAAATCGGCTTGACCAGGACGCCGCCACCGACCACCCTGCCCAGGGAACAGTCGTCGCATCATCCTGGATGGGACGCATCATCGCGCAAACCAAGGTCGCCAACCTGTTCGGCGAAGGCAGGTTCGCGGCATGTTCGTCGATACTGGTGCCGGAGCGCTGGTTCTGCCGCCGGCGTGGAAAGGGCGGCTCGGCGACTTCCAATGCACCGAGGAGGTGGAACTCCAACGTGCCAACGGGGAAGTGGTGCGGGGCGAAGCCTGCTGGCCGGCGGAGATCCAGATCGAGGGCTTCCGTCCCGTCTCCAACGAAGTGATCTTTCCAGAGGCGGGGGCCGGAGACGAGGGGGCGGAACCTCTGCTGGGCCATGTGATCCTGGAGCAGGCCCAAGCGGCAGTGGACATGGTCGGCCATCGTCTAGCGCCGGTAAAATGCAACGACATGAAGTGACGGCCGTTGGACCGTCACCCGTCTATCGAACTCGAACGCGAGCGGAATCACTCCAAGCGAGACGCCACCGTGCCGATTCGCGGCAGCCCGCTCTGTGGCGCAGCTGCACGATATCTGCGCCGGCCGCCGACTCGGTATAGTCAAGCAGCCGGCGCGGTCGGCAGCGCATCCGTCCGACTTCTGCCGCTTGGCGCGGAGAGCGTCCTGTCTTGGCCTGCCTTCCTGAAGACGATGTTGCCAGCGTCGGCGAACAGCCGGACCGGGTGCTTCGCAGCGTCCTTCGATCCCGTCTCGCCAGTGGCGATCGCCGCAAGCTCGGCGGGAAGTCGAATGGAGACGCTGTCCCGCAGCCCGCGGAACGGCGGCGCTGCGCAGCCAGCCCGATCGCGATGGCGGCTGCAAGCGGTGTAGTGGCTCGGTTCGACGTTGGACGGTACCGCGTCGTCGTGCCCCACTCCATGTAGCGGCTAGCAGCCTGTCCGTATCTCTACATCTTGCAGTCCAACGGCGCAGCGCGGCGACGCGGATTCAAACCGGGCCGTTGCCCGCAAGCGCCGGAGCTTGACGCAGGGCCGCCCATCGGCCACCGTTGCGCCATGCTCCAGCGTCTGCGCAGTCGCCCGGAGTGGCAGTTCCTGAAGGCGCTGCCCCGGGCCCATCCCGTGTTGGCAACCCTGTGGTGGGTCGTGCTGGTGGTGCGCGCCCTGCTGCCAGCCCTGTTCGCTATCGCCATGGGCCTGCTCGTCGGCACGGTGGAAGCGGACGGCGAGTTGGCAGCGCCCTTGGCCGCAGTGGGCGTCGTATTCGTTCTTCTGCAAGTGCTGACGCCGCTGCATCAGGCGGTGGGCACCAATCTGGGCAGCAGCATGGCGGCGTGGCTCTACGACCGCCTGACGGTGGCATGCGTGGAGCCGCCGGGCATGGCGCACCTCGAAGATCCGGAGCTAACCAACGACATCACCATGGCGCGGGACTTCGATCTCGGCATCAGCGGGCCGCCGCTTTCCATCTCCATGGATTTCATCGCCTCCGGGTTGGTGGAACTGTTGGCGGGGCTCGCATCCGCGGCGGTGCTTGCCGCCTATGCTTGGTGGGCGCCGCTGCTGCTCGGCGGCGCGTGGCTTGCCACCCACTGGCTGCTGCGCGAAAGCGGCGTGTGGAAAGATCGCAACACGGATGTGGTGCGCGAAGCCCAGCGCCACGCCGACTACGCCTACCGGCTGGCGGTAGACGCGCCGTCGTCCAAGGAACTGCGGCTGTTCGGCCTCGCCGGGTGGACGCTGGAACGGTTCCGTCGTCATCGCCGCAAGCTGCACGATCTGCGCTGGCAAGCTACCAAGCTCCGAGAACGCCCGGTAGCCGCCAGCCTCGCCATCGTCACGTTGGCGAACCTCGTCGTCTTCTGGTCGCTGGCCATGGACGTGAATGCCGGCGTACTGGCGCTCGATCGCATGGTGACGTTCGCCACTGCCGCCTTCGGCGCCAGCATGATCGCCTTCGGGGGACTCTCCTGGGCACTCGACGGCGCCGCCGCTCCCGCCGCGGCCGTGCTTCGGCTGCGCCAAGCCATGGCACCCAAGGGAGCGCTGACCAGAGGAACGAAGCTCGCAAGCGCCTTGCCGAAACGCGAGCTTCGCTTCCGCAACGTGACGTTCGCCTATCCCGCCACGCCGGACATCATCGTCCTCAACGGCTTCGACCTCGCCATCCCGGCTGGTTCCTCGCTGGCCATCGTCGGCCAGAACGGCGCCGGCAAGACCACGCTGGCGAAGCTGCTGTGCCGCTTGTACGAACCCCAGGCGGGTGCCATCGAAGCGGACGGCGAGGACATCCGCGATCTGGATCTGGCCTCCTGGCGCGAACGCATCGCCGCGGTCTTCCAGGACTTCGTGCGCTTCGAGCTCCCCATGCGGGACAACGTGGCCCCGGCCGGCGCTTCCGATGAGACCATCCGTACCGCACTGGCAGAGGCCGGCGCGGACGGCTTGGCCGAACTGGACACCATCCTGGCCCGCGGCTACGACGGCGGCACGGATCTCTCCGGCGGCCAGTGGCAGCGCATCGCCCTCGCCCGAGCGCTTGCCGCAGTGCGCCAAGGCGCCAGCATCGTGTTGCTGGACGAACCCACTGCCCAGCTCGATGTGCGCGGCGAAGCGGCAATCTTCGACCGCATCCTCGAAGCCACCCGCGACACCACCACCATCCTGATTTCGCACCGCTTCTCCACCGTCCGCCACGCCGACCGCATCTGCGTACTGGAGCACGGCAGCGTGGTGGAACTAGGCAGCCACGCCGAACTGATGGCGCTCGGCGGCCGCTACGCCACCATGTTCAACCTGCAGGCGCAGCGCTTCAAGAAGGGCGAAGTCGGAGCAGTGAAGGAGGGCCTCGATGTCCTCGACTAGTGCCACGATGGAAGCCATCGACCCAATGCCGGCGGCGCTGCCGGCCATGTGGCGGGCAGTGAAGCGGGGCTTCGAGGCCGAACCCGCTCTGCTGGCCATCTCTTTCGCGCTTTCCTTGCTGGCGGCACTGCCCGACACCCTCATGGCGCTGTGGCTGAAGTTCCTGGCGGATGGCTTGCTTGGGGATCGGCCCCACTTGGTGACTATCGCCGCCATTGGCCTCGCCGTATCGGCAGCGCTGACCTGGACGCTGCGCATCGTCAGCGACCGCACTCAGCGACGCTTTCGAGACCGCGTCGCCATCGCGCTGGAATCCCACGTCGCCGGTCTGCAGGCCAGCGTGGCCACGGTGGAGCATCACGAACGCCCGGACTACCTGGATCGGCTGGCGATCCTGCGCGACCAGGTGTTCGTACTCGACCACATGTACATGTCCCTGTTCACCACCTGCGGCTGGGTTCTGCGCCTGAGCGTCGCTATCGTCCTGCTGGTCTCCGTCCACCCGCTCCTGGCGCTGCTGGTCGCGTTCGCGCTGCCCACGGTGGCCACGTCCTCCTGGCGGCCGGCGGTGGAGCGGGCCGCCGAGGAAGCCGGCGCCCAAGCCCAGCGCCTGGCGCGGCATCTGTTCGACGTTGCCACCACCGCGCCAGCCGGCAAGGAAGTGCGCATATCCGGCATCGGCGAGCGCCTTGTACGCGAACGGCGCGCCGCCTGGGAACGCTGGTACCGACGCGTGGCTCGCGCCCGCTGGTCCAGCGCCGGCTGGCACACCTTGGGCTGGGCGGTATTCGGTGCGGGCTATGTGCTGGCCGTGGTGTTCGTGGCCTTCGGCATCAAGGCGTCCCCCGGCGAAGTGCTCTTGGTGCTGGCCGCGGGATCTCGGCTTTCCGCCTACGTCAGCGCCACCGTGGGCGAGATCGGCTTCCTGCGCGGCATCTGGATAGACGGCTCCAAGCGCATGGCGTGGCTGGAGGACTACGCCGCCGCCAAGGCGGAACGCGCCGACGCGCCGGTGCCTGCCGCCATCGAGCGGGGCATCTCGCTGCGCGGCGTCTCCTTTGCCTACCCGGGCACCGACAAACTGGTGCTGAAGGATATCGACCTCGACCTGCCGGCCGGCGCGGTTGTCGCCGTGGTAGGTGAGAACGGTGCTGGCAAGACCACGCTGGTGAAGCTGCTCGGCAAGATGTACGAGGCCACCGCCGGCCGCATATTGGTTGACGACAAGGACTTGGCGAGGATGCCGGCCGCGGACTGGCGCTCGCGCCTCGCCGGCACTTTTCAGGATTTCTTCCGCTTCGAGTTCCAGGCAATGCGCACGGTAGGCTTGGGCGACGTGCCGAGATTGAAGGAACGGCCCGCGGTGGAAGCCGCGGTGGAACGCGCGGGTGCCGAGGATGTGGTTGAGGCGCTGACCAACGGGCTCGACACCCAACTCGGTACTACCTGGCCGAATGGCGTGGAAGTAAGCTTCGGCCAGTGGCAGAAACTCTCCCTGGCGCGCGGTTTCATGCGCGATGCGCCGCTGCTTCTGGTGCTGGACGAACCAACCGCAGCGCTGGACGCGGAGACGGAGCACGCGCTGTTCGAGCGCTACGCCAATGCGGCGCGAGGTGCTGCGGCGGGGAACGGCGCCGGCAGTGGAAACGCATCCGCGAACGGCCGCATCACGCTGCTGGTCTCGCACAGGTTCAGCACAGTGCGAATGGCAGATCTGATAGTCGTGATGGACGGTGCGCGGGTGGTGGAGGTGGGCAGCCACGACGAGTTGATGGCGGCGCAGGGGCAGTATGCGGAGTTGTACCAGATTCAGGCGACGGCCTATCGGTAGGCGTTGACCAGCCCCCGCCGCTTGGCAGGCGTCGGCACTACTACAGGCTGTGGAACAAACTCTTCCCCATTAGGTGCCGGCGAGCGGCCGGAACAAGCGCCAGAGCTGGCGGAGCCGCTGCAGAGCGGGATCGGCCAGGGTGTCCGAGTGCCGCCTCGCAGTCCGCGACCGTGACGCCTTCCTCGGCCAAGAGATCGAGGCGGGGCGTTTGCACCGGGCAGTCCAGCAGAGCGCTCAGGCAGCAGTCGCGCATCTGATCGGCGAAGAGGTGGAGGATGCCGGGGTTTCGTTCGATCATGGGCTGCTGCGCCGGGATCGTTTTATCAAGGCCATGGGATATCGACATTACTTGGCTTTCTCGGCTTTCAGCTTGGTCCGCTTCGCCATGTCGCTCACTTGGCGCCGTTCGCTGATGGCCTTGCGCAGCGCCTGCGCCTGCAATTCGTCAATGGTCTCGAAGCTGCCGAGCCGGCATTCCGCGGCAATAGCGAAGGCGCCGAAGCGCGGGATGCCGCGGAACCGATCCAGCCGGCAGAAGCTGCCACCGTAGCTGCGCAGGTCGAGGGTCATGTCCTCTTCCAGACCCAGGCATTCGCTGGCAAGCCGGTTCAGCCAAAGCTCGCCGCGTCGCTCGTGGAACAGCACCAAGTGGCCGTCGAGAACTTCCACGTCGTCGATACCGCGCCTGGGCAGGCAGTTCCGGCGCTCGCGATAGGCTTCCTCGTCCAGAGGGTTGCTGAGAATCGTCTCCACGTCCAGGGGCTGCTCGCCCAGCTTTTGGGGGATAGCGCTGTCCTCCGTGCTCGCTGGCGAAGCCGCCTTGGCCTTGACGGGCGAGACGACTTGCTCGGCTTCCGCTTCCCCGGCTGCGCCGGACAGCGCCCAAGCCGCGCTCGACAGAATCAGGACGATGCGCAGGGACAACGATCCCGATCCGTTCCTCACCCCCCGGCAACCCGTGCGAGAACGTCTTGCGCGCGAACATGGGCAGAGGCGAGCGCCGAACATGATCGTCGGGGAACTCGAATCAAGCCATGCCGCGGCTGCGCGAACCACGGGCAGCCCGCCCCGCTGCAAGCGCCCTGGGGCGGCAGCAGGCCGCGCGAGTAGACGTCCAGCCCTTGCTGGGTAGCGATCGCGACCTCGGTCATTGTTGTATCCTCTCACATTCGATGGCGCTGTAAAGCCGCCGGGACGGCGACAACTTCGTTCCTTGGCAATCGCCGCGAGGAAGACACGGAACGCTGGCCGTGCAACGAGCGCCGACTTGCGGCGTTTCGCCTGCCTCGACCATGCCGGCCCAACCGTTAGGCAGACGACCGCTCGCCATGTTGAACCCGAGGCGACTCGGGATGCCGCGAGGGGCAGACCCGTGCATTTCTCGTTCACATGACCGAGGACGATTTCGACCCTGTCGTGAAACGAGCAGCCGGGCTGCCATTCCCCACTTGGGGGCCACGACAAGTGAGGCGTGGGCGTATGCTTTTCATGATCGACCCCGACGGAGTCTGTTTCGCGTTGCCCTATCAGTTGCCCGATATGGATTCGCCGCACACCTGTTGGACACACCTCCCCAAGCAGTCTCTGACTGCGGAGACTAGCGGCAATCAAGCCATCAGCCGGAGGACAGCCCGCCGTCCTTTCGGCGTTTCATCAGTGCGGTCTGCACCTCCTGCAGGCGCACTCGCGTCATCGTCATTCTCGACATCAGGTAGGTCGGAATGAAGAACAGCGCCGGTATCAAGACGCCATCGTTCAACGCAAGCAGGAACAACGTCTGTTCGCCAACCTCCCCCATCGCGGCCTTGGTTGGAAATCGGATGATGTAGTCGAGCAGAAAGCCGCCGATCACGATTCCCACGCTGCTCGTGGCCTTGGCCGAAAAGCTGATGCCGGAAGCGAATACGCCCTCCTGACGCTTGCCGGTATCGAGTTCCTGTTCATCCATCAGATCCGCAATCAGCGAACCGACCATGATGCCGCAGGTGGTAATCAGAAACGTCATGACGATGGCGTGGACGACGAGCAGGTACAGAAGCATGGGATCGCCGTTCTGCGGCCAAATATCCCAGAATCGGAAGCAGACCTTCAGGATCGCTCCTACCATGTAGATAGACAGGAAGTATTGCAGCAAGGTATGCTTGTCGATCGCTCTTTGCAGCAGGGGGACGAACATGAACGCGCAGATCGCGCCGACGGCGGAAAACGCGAACCATCGGAGCTCGTCCGGCGTGAACTCCCAAAAGTAGGTATTCATGTAGATGTCGAAGACGCCGCCGACACCGGCGAGGCCCGAGAACATCAGAAAGACCAGGAACAGCAGCCGGAAGTTGGCGTTCCTGAGCGCCAGCACGACCTCGTCGAATGTCCTGCGCAGGCTGAACTTGGGCGTGGACTTGCGTGGTTGCAGCAAGTAGGGGATCTCCCGCTTGGTGCCCAAGGCCGAAACCAGCGCCCAGAAAGCCACCAAGCAACCCACGACCAAGCCGAAAATCGGATAGGAGTCCGGATTCAGCTGGCCGGCGGGATAGGCTTCCGTGTTGGGGAACAAGTAGGACCATGTAAACAGAATGAACGCCAAGCCTCCCGCCCAGCCAACCATGTAGCGGTAGGTGATGATCGATGTGCGCTCCACGTAGTCGGTCGAAAACTCCGCCGCGATCGCATTCCAGGGCACAATGAAGAAGGTGAACGCAAGCCGCGCCGCGATGGTGAAGAAAAGCAGCCAAGCGAGCAGCCCCCAATCGCCGAGCAGCGGCGGCACGAACAGGAAGTACATGGTGAGGCCGAAAGGCACCGCGGCGGCGAACATGAAGGGATGGCGCCGGCCAAGGCGCGATTTGAAGTTGTCCGACAAGGAGCCGACGATTGGGTCGGTAACCGCGTCGATAACGATGGAAATGGCGATGACGATGGAAACCAGCGAGGCGGAGAGGCCGAGGATCTGGCTGTAATACAGCAGCAGAAAGGTATTGAAGGCGAAATCCTTGTGGCTGTTGACGATGCCGCCCGCCCCTTGCAGGATTTTCGTGGAACGCGGCACCTTGCCGTTCCTGACGGCTTGGCGCGTGTACTGATAGGCTTCCGCCATGCTTGGCTCCCGTCGGTCCGTTCGCTGCCGCTACGGCGAATTCCGCTTCAGGCCAGTATATACCCGATCCGCGAATCCGAGCGATGGCATCTTCGGCCCGCAGGTCTCGTCGAGATCGGCGCAGGGATTGTCGCTCCTCGAGCCGTTGACGATGTAGTCGTCGCCATCCGCCGTCGCCTGGGTTGCAGACTGGGCGCGGTCCGAACCGGAACCGGGTACGTTCAGCGCTGGCACCGTCGGATCTCGCCACCGACGATCTTCGGCAGATGCTCGCTCTTCTGCTCTTCGTTGCCGAACTCCCGCAGCGTCGGGCCGATCACCGACAGCCCCATGCCGGCATGCACCGGATGCACCGAAACTGCTCGGCAAGGACATTCACCTCCTCCTTGTCGAGTGCGCCGCCGCGCTTCTTCGGCCCCATAGGCGCGGTCCAGCCCATCTCGGCCATGCGATCGAGCCAGAGTTTCGCTTCCGGGTCGGAATGGATCGCTCGGCGACCGCCACCGGCACCCTCGTCCGGCTCGGCAGGCCGTCGGATCGTCGGTGGACAGTTCTGTTCCAGCCAACCGCCCCTTCCCTCTCCCGTGGATTTCCTGTTTGGACACCCCCTGCCCGGACAACTACCATGACGGGATCGAGCGGTACGCGCAAGTCTGTCAACGGATGGCCATGCACGAAGAGCGGATCCGCACCTGCTCCATCGCAAGGGCCCCAGTGCGCCGCGAGGCCCTAAGTGCGGGTGCATTCGTGCGGGCGCAGTTCAGCCAAGCGGGCGAACACCGACAGCGCACGAGCATATCCTGATGGCGGACTTGGGGATGCCGGCATCCGTCAAAGCGGCGAGTCGACAGCCCTCGGCCTTCAAGCCGCGCCGGTTGCCGGTGACGCGAGTTTCGAATTCGGCTCTGAAACGCGCCCGTTCGCATGGATGGCAGGCGACACCCAACCTCGGCGGGTGATTCCCTTCGCCACATTGGAATCGCAGGGTTCGCGCCAAACAGCCTGTTGATCGGAGATTCCTTTGGGGGCAGGATGTCGTGGGGGCGATCTCCGTGTGCTCAACGACCCGTATAATTTTGCCGACATAGTCGAAGGCGTTATAAGCGCCGCTCATGGCAGTTGCGCCATGGATACGCCCTGTATCGATACCCAGGCTGGGCAAGGCCTTGGCGCGCAAGCTATCGGTGGCGGAGGCGGCGGTCGATTCTTCGATCCAGAGGTACTCTGCGAGCGGCAGGAAGCTGACGCTGTCCATGAGATCGAATTCGCGCCAGCGTTCGCAGATCTCGTCAATGTCCAATCCTGAGAACAGCATGGACAGGATTGGGCTTCCGCCGGACCTACCATCGGCGTGTTGGAATCTCAGGCCGTACTCCAGTAGCGCACACAAGGCACCGGCTTAGTAGGACAGGAGCAGGCCGCCGCCAAGCAGAACCAGCGCACGGCAGGCATCTCCCTGCGCCTCGCCAGCGCAAACCGAGACCAGTCCATTCATGTCAATCCTTCTCCGGGACAGGCGCAGCGGGCGGCGGGAGCCAGTCTTCCGATAAGGGCAGATCCACCACGCTTTTCATACCTTCTGGGGTCTGGATTGGAGGCTCGGCGGCGGTGAGATACCAGCTCTCGACGTGGTCATCCAAGGTGCCAACGACATTGGGGATGTAGGCCGCCATCAAAGGCTTGTCGGCAATGCCCAGCAACTTGAGGAAATGTACGCGGGGATGATCGCCAATTACAAATCGGGCCTGCGCGCGGCTGGTCCAGGCAACCCAAGCCTTGCCTTTGAAGTGGATATCGGACTTGAACAACATGCCGCGGAAAACGCAATAGTTCGACGCCGACATGTTGATAGGCAGCCAAGGGCTACCGCGGTGGGAGATTTCCACATAGGCGCAGAGTTGACCGTCCAGGTCGTATTGACTGGAGATTTTGTTGGTGGCGATCTGGAAGTCCAGGTTGGCTTGGTGCTTGGGCATGCCCCAGATACCTTTACCGCCCTTCACTACCGCCCTTCACGGAAATCAACGAGGAAACAGGCAGATCCAGCACGTACTGCCCTGTCCCGAAGGCTTTCATGAAAATGCCGGGCAGTAGACGCGGCGCGGGCTTGTCACCGTGAGTGCAAGCCACCGCGATACTGAATTCCACATATTTGCCGATGTTGGTGTCGCGGTAATCGATTACGGTGATAACTACCACGCCCTAATTCCACAGCCGGAAGGGGAGCAACTCGCTACCGGGCAGTAGCTTAGCGACGGCTTCCGCATCGCAGGGAAAGACAGCCGCCAGAGCGGGGGAGTTCCTACACATCACCGGTAGTCGGAAGGGGATGGTGTCGGCCAGCGAATAACGTCCTGCCAGTCTCTCGATACGACGGCGCGCGGCGGACATGATATTTCTCCTTTTGTTTGTTTCCTTGGCTCCTATGGTTGGGAGTGCCGCTGGGCGCTCAGCGATCACCATCCAGGCAGGCGATCATCTCTGGGAAGATCTCATCCGCAGCGCGCTCGCCCATGAACAAGTCGAGGTGGCTGTAACGATCCAGCACTTCGAGCGCGTGATAGCCCGGACGCTGCTTGTCGAAATACTCGAACGCGCGCTGCTGGCTTGCCGGCAGGAAGCAGCGGTTCAGGCGTCGGTGTAGAAAATGAAGCGCGCCTTGGTCCGTGGCGGTTGGGCGGCGAAATCGGCCGGCAGGTCCGGCACATCCTCGTCTACGCTGATCAGGCTGCCATAGCGTACGCAGCGCGCCATCTGCTGGAAAAAGCGTAACGGCACCTCGGCGAATTCATGGCGCAGCCAATCGTGGGTGTCGGAGTTGATGTTCTCGTGCCGTCACAGCGCGGGGAAGCCGGCACCATAGGTAAAGCTTACCATTTTGCAGACGCTGTTGTTGCATTCGTGGCGGGTGGCCAGTACCAAGGCGCGGATCATTTTCGCCGCGAGGCTTGGCGGCTTATCGCCCCAGGCGGGGCTTACGAACGGGGCCGTGGCGTTGGTGGCGTTGATTGACGGCACTGCGAATTTCAGTTCCATGCGCGACCACCAGGGCACCACAGGAAACAGCGACACCGCGTTGCTCACGATGGTGTCCACCTGCGGCACCAGTCCCGCCACCGCGGACATGGCGAAGCTGGTCGAGCCCTGGCAATGGACCACGGCCTTGATGCGCTCGGCACCGGTTTCGACCTGCACCTTCTTCGCCGCCTCGGTGGTGGTCGAAGCGAGCGGCCTGATCGAGTGTCCAGCGATTCGGAGGAAAGTCGATGCTCGCACGCCAGTTACTGAGCCAAACGTCATAGCCGTGCTCGACCAAGGCGTCCACCAGCGTACGCCGGGTCGGTGCGCAGGAAGATATTCGCGCGCACCCCCGCTCCATGCACCAGGATTACTGGCCCGGACGTCGGTTCGGCCTCGCCGCGCACACGGATCAGGTTCAGCTCCATGCCATCGCCGGCGGTGTAGGGGACGATGTCTTCGCGCAGGCGCATGGCTCAGTCTCTCGGAGTCAAGGCTTCAATGCCGTAGGTATCCCAGAGCTCGTGCACGAAGAACTTGCCAAAGCGGGCGGTGGCAGCCACCGAAATGCTTCCGCCAGGCTTGGTCGCCTGCATAGTGGTCATTTGAGTCGCGAAGTCCTGGGGATCGATGTGCAGAATACCCTTGATCACGACTGTGCCGGTATTGTCGTCACCTTCCCAGACGGTGATGTAAAGCGTGGTGGTATCGGCCCAGAGGTCGAATCCGGTGTCGTCGTGGATGACCTTGAAGCCCTCGAAGTAATAGCGCTTGCCCTCCCGACTGTGCAGCCGCATGCGGTAGCGCATGTGCTTGATGCGCTCGCCGGCGGGGGAGAAGAGGTTGAAGCGTCCGCCGCTGGTGCTCAACGAGGCGGCGGAGAGCGCGGGGATGGTAACGCTGCCGAACAGGCCGGCCTCGTGCTGCGGGTCATCCAACATGGTGTCCAGATCCGTGCTTTGCATGGTCAGCACGAAGTGGGCTGTCTGATTGTTGGCCTTGCCATCAGCCTCGGCGGCTGCGTAGTCGTCAAGCACGGCGGTGGAGGCATGTCCCGACATCTTTTCCGTGAACTGGATGGTGTATTGGTCGCCGTTGTCGCGCGTGCCATCAATGGGCACCGCCGAGTCCGGCAGAGCGTAGTCGATCCGCCAGCCCCGGTCCTCCGCCAGCAGAGCGACATTGCGCTCGGCGAAGGCGGTGATGGTCAACAGCGGATTTACCCCCAGCGAACGGGGCATCACCGAACCGTCACTGACGTAAAGACCGTCGTGTATCGCTGTGCCTCTGTCGCCTCTGAACACGCGCCCCTTGTGGTCGACCACACCGCCGGCGGCGTCATCGGCCAGGGCGCAGCCACCCAACGGATGCACGGTGATCAGGTCGAAGTCGAACAGCTTGGTGAACAGCGGATTAGGGACATAGGTACCGCCGTCCGCACGGGTCGAGGCGATCAGATTCTCCTCGACTTTCTTGAAGATGGGCTGGCGGCCCAAGTTGTTCCATTTGATCGTGGCGGTCTCGTCGTCGCGCAGCACGATCTTGCCGTCGGAGTTGTCATGGCTCATGACCAGATACGTCTGAGTGTTGGCGATGGCGCCGTCGTAAGCATCCATGGTCAGCGTGGATTGCAGTTCGCGGGCTCTTTCTTTGATCCGGTCCATCACGCCTTCGTCCGTGTCCGTCCCGCTCAGCCTGGCGGCGATGCTGAAGGCAACGGGCAGGGTTGGGGCCAAGGCGCCCGGCAGACTGCCTTCCTCGATCACCATGCCGTCTTCGACGTTGTCGGTATCGCGCAAATCGATCACCGAGGTGATGCAGGGGCCGCAGGGATCGGTTGTCGAGACCTTGCGCGTACCAGCCCCGATGCCGTTGATCCTGACGTCCATGTTGTAGCCGAAGGCCAGTACATCGCCGTTGCCGGTGAAGCCCTGGCCGAGCCGCGCGGATGTAGTCAGGCCCGCAGCGCGCGAGCGCAGCATCAGCTCGTTGCTGCCCACCGTGCCGGCGGAGACCACCACCACATCGGCGGTAACGAACAGCGGATCGGCGTCAAACGCCTCACGGCGGCAACCAACGGGCATGTAATGCACGGCCCAGCCTTCTCTATGCGGCAGCACATGTTTCACCTCCATGCCGCAGTATATCTCGGCACCGTTGTTGCAGGCGTCGGGGATGTAGTTCTTGGTCAGAGTGCCCTTGCTGCCGAAGTTGCAGCCGGAGATGCAGTCGCCACAGCCGTTGCATCCGGGCTGATGCATGCCGGCGGGGTTCAAGCCATCGGCGAACGCCACATTGATGGGCGTAAGCTTGCACCGGTCGACGTCGCCCAGCTCCTTAGCGGAGCGTTGCAGGCTGGCCCGCTTGGGCAGGTCGGGGTAATCATCGGGATAGGTCCTGGGTACCAGCATTTCCAGAGCGCGCTCGTAGCCGGCGGCCAAGCCGTTGTCGAGGTCATCCACCAATGCCCGCGGCCAGCCCTTGTCAGTGGTGAACAGGCGTTCATCGGCATGCAGCGAGACGTTGGCGTTGACCTGCGAAGTGCCGCCCAGAGCACAGCCGGAAAACACCGAGATGTCGTCCTGATAACGCAGGTGATATAGCGCATTGCGCTCGCCGACATGGCCTACGGGAGAGTCCATCTGAAATTCCGGCACAGCGGAGGTCACCGTGTTGGGGAACTCACCAGTCGGAATCTCCTTGCCCCGCTCCATTATGCAGACGCGGACCGCTGAGCCGTCCGCCTTCCTGGCGCGCGCAAGGCGCGAGGCGGTGACAGAACCGCCGTAGCCGGATCCGATTACGATGACGTCGTAGCGGGCAGCCAACTCGGCTTTGGGGGAAGAAAACAGGGGCATCTCAGGCTCTCCTCGTGGTAGTCGCGACGCAGGACTGCCGGCGTCCAAAAAATCGGGACAATTCAGCCTAGCATGGAAGCGCCGTCGTCGCGGATTCCGTAGTAACCGGCCAGCACATAGGGGCCGGCGGTTTGCGACGCGACGTCAATGTCTTGATGCCAACACTGCGCGGCATTCCACAGGTGCTCCGGCGCGGAATTTCGCTCTGATGCACCGGGCACCATATCCATGTTCAGTGCCTCGTAGACCATCTCGACATAAGCCGACATGGGCACCGGAACACCTTGGCTTAACGGGTTGCCGCCCACCACAGGCAGCGCTGCCAAGCGCACAGGCTGTCCCACAGGTCGTAACGCAGGCGATCGTAGTTCGGATTCCGGGCAGGCACGCTCAGCGCCTGGGCTTCGGCCTTGCTCAGCGCCGTGGCGCCCCCCTGCCATCACGCTTCGCCACCGCCAGCAGAGCGATGTTGGCGTCCAGATCCGGGTCGGCATACAGGCTGAGCGTACCCTTATCGCCGAGTCCGTCGCGTCCAGGTTGAGGGAAGCACCCATCGCGGGCAAACAGCGGTACGCCAAGCACGACGCGCTTCTCCAACGCCTTGGCGGCCGATACACCGTGATGGAGCGACGCCGTCTCAGCCTGCTTGGCTGCCGTCCAAAACATACGCCTGTCCGGTGACGAACGCCGATTCGTCGCTCGCCAGCCACAGCGCCAAGCTGGCAATGTCCCGCGGTTCGCCGTCCCTGCCCAACGGCTGCGAATTCGCCACATCGGCGTCGGACGCACTGCGTCGCTGTCGGCCCATGGCCAGCGGCGTGGCCACCACGCCGGGGCAGATGGCATTCACCCGCACTCCGCATTCGGCCAGTTCCAGGGCGGTGGTGCGGGCGAGCGCGATGACGGCCGCCTTGGCGGTGCTGTAGAGGCGGGGCGCCCAGCCGGCTTCCATGCCGGCGATGGAAGCGGTGTTGACGATGGCGCGCGCGGCATGCTCGATGCCGCAGAAGACGCTCTTCACCAGCACGTCCATGGTGATGTCGTAGTCGTCTGCCGTGCTCTCGGCGACGGGGCCGAGGGCGCCGCCGAAGCCGGCGTTGTTGTACAGCGAGTCCAGCCGGCCCCAGGTAGCGACTGCCAACTCCACGGCACCCCGCACGTCGTCCTCCTTGGTGACGTCCGCAGGAAGCGGCAGCCGTCTCCCAGCGAATCGGCCAGAGCCTAGCCTTCGTCTTCCTTGAGATACGCGATCAGCACCGGGGCACCTTCGGCCACGAACAGGCGTACGCGGCAGCACCTATGCCGGTGGCGACACCGGCGATGTGCGAGACGTGGCCTGACAGCCCGTTCACGAATCCCCGCACAGCTGGCGGGCGAGGTCGTGGTAGTCCTCGGCGAGGATGTCGAACCCGCTGCTATCGCCTCGGCTGCCAGCATCTTCCAGCTTCGGCTTGACGTAGGCGGTTCTCAGCCCGGCTCGCCGCGCCGCGGCGAGATCGCCGGGATGCACGGCCACCATCATCGTCTCTCCGGGTTGCGCGCCGAGCAGCCGGGCGGCGTACTGGTAGGCTTCCGGCGCCGGTTTGTAGACGCCGAGAAACTCGCAGGAGAGGTAGGCATCCCAATCGATGCCGGCGTGTTTGGAACTGTCCACCACGATGGACAACGACAGCACCGTCAGAATCGAGACGATGTAGTTCTGCCGCAGCCGGGCCAGCGACTGCGGCACATCCTCCCATACGCCCATGCGATGCCAAGCGCGGTTGAGTTCGTCGCGATCCGCCGCCGACAGCGCCAACGCGGGATACTGCGCCGCCAGTTCGTCGAGCACGCGGCGATGGATGCGATCGGCGTTCTGCCAACGCCGCTCGCGCTGGCGGACTTCGGCAAGCTGCTCGAACATCCGCCGACGCCAAGCGAAGCAGAAGGCGCGGTCGTCCACCTCGACGCCGCGCTCCGCAGCCAGCTCGCGCACGGCTTGGCGCGTGGCCGTCTGCCAGTCGAAGATGCTGCCGCCGACGTCGAAGGTCAGGGCTTTGATGTTCTCGATCATCCTTTTGCCGCCTGCTCTTTAGCCCAGCGGTAGTCGGCCTTGCCGTTGGGACTGCGCAGGATCTCGCCCTTGAGCACGAACGCCTTGGGCAGCTTGTAGCGGGCGATGTGCTTGGCGCATTCTTCCAGCAGACTTTCCTCGCTGGCCGTGCGGCCGGCCTTGAACTGCACGACGGCCACCACTTCGCTGCCCCAGCGCTCGGAGGCACGGCCGGCCACCACGGCGTCGTACACGTCCGGGTGATGCTTGATGGCCTGCTCCACTTCTTCGGCGAAGATCTTCTCGCCGCCGGAGTTGATGGTGACGGATTCGCGCCCGTGCAGTTCCAGAGTATTGTCCGGCAGCAGCCGCACCTTGTCGCCGGGCACCGAGTAGCGCAAGCCGTCGATGGTGGGGAAGGTGCGCCGGGTCTTCTCCTCGTCGCCGAGATAGCCGAGCGGGATGTTGCCGGTGCGCGCCCACCAGCCAAGACCGTCGTGGCCCGGCTCCAGAACGCGGCTCATGTCTTCGCTGAGCACGGCGTTGTGCGCCGAGAGCGTGAAGGTTCCGGTGGCGACGCCGGCCTTGGCGCTGCTGGTGTGAGAGGCTTGGCCGCCGGTTTCCGACGAGCCGGCGGTGTCGATGATGTTGATGTGCGGCAAGACATCGATCAGTTCGGCCTTGATCTTCGCCGTCATGATGGCGCCGCCGGTGATGACGTTGCGCAGCGTCGGGCACCTTTTATGCGAGGGGGTCCCCCTCTCGCTTGCGAGAGGCGCTCGCTCGCTCCCCGGCTGAGGGATATTCGCGGCCGCGGCGCGCAGCGCGTCCACCAGCGGACGGCCGAAGGCATCGCCCACCAGCAGCAGGTTGTTGACGTCCTCGCGCTCGATGATGTCCACCACCCCGGCTGCGTCGAAGCGCCGCACCTCGTCCTGGATCACCACGGTAGCGCCGGTGTTGAATGCCTGGAACGCCGCCCAGTGCCCGGCGCCGTGCATGAACGGCGGCGCCGGCAAGGTCTTGCGATGGCTAGCGGTGGCGCGCCGGACGTAGCCGTCCAGGCTGTCGATGACGCTGCCATCGGTGCGACGGGCACCCAGGCTGGCGATGAGAATGTCGCCATGCTTCCACAGCACCCCCTTGGGCATGCCGGTGGTGCCCCCGGTGTAGAGGATGTAGAGGTCGTCCGAGCTCCACTTCAGATCCGGGCGTTCCGGGCTGGCGCTGGCGAGAGCGGTCTCGAAATCCACTGCGCCGTCGAGCAGGGGACGGTCGTCGTCCTGTACCTGCACCAGCAGTTCCAGCGTCGGTACCTGTCCGCGAATGGCGGCGACATGGTGCGCGAGGGAACTGTGGTAGACCAGCGCCTTGGTTTTGGCGTCGTTCAGCAGATAGAGCAGCTCCTCGTCGACGTAGCGGTAGTTGACGTTGAACGGCGCCAGCCGGGCCTTGAAGGCGCCGAGCATCGCTTCCAGGTACTCGTTGCCGTTGTAGAGATAAATGCCGAGATGATCCTGGCCGGATTGCCAGTCCGAGAGCGCAGCGCGTTCGGTGTGCAGACCGAGGCCGTATCCAGCGAGAAAGTTGGCCAGCCGGCGAGTGCGTTCGGCGAGCTGGCGGTAGGTGAAGCGCCGGTCGCGGAAGACGATGGCTTCCCGCTCCGGCACCGCCTCGGCGATGACTTCGTTTACAGTGGCGAGATTGAAATGCACAGATGCCTCTTGCTTGGCTTGTCGTGGAAGCCGGTGAGTAACCATCAACTGCCGCTGGTAGTCAAGCGGCCCGTTCCGGCGGCAGCGGTCCGCTTTGAAAAATAGGGCCTTTACAGAATAGTTGACAGCGACGCCATGCCGCTGTTTTCCGTTCGCCTTCCTCCGCATCGTCCGACGGCGGCGGCGCAGGACTCCCAATTCCGCGCGTCCTCCTTGGCGGATTCGAGCGAAGTTCCCGCGCGGGGCGCGAAGCGGCGACGGACGCCGCGCCGGCGCCTGCCTGTGCGCTTCGCTCGCGCCGTGATCTTGCGGTCGCCGCCGCTGCGAGCGCAGGCGGGCCTGCGGCCCCGCCGGATGCGCTCCAGGCAGGCGACGGCGCACTGTTGGCTCCTTGGCCATCGGGTCGAACAGACCGATCGCAGCTGCGATGCGCCTAGCCAGCACTCGCAGCTTGTTGACAGAACAATAACAATGATGTTGCTCCGCTGCTCGAAAGAACCTATCGACTATTCTTGATAAGTCCCGAGAAATAGCTGGTAGCTCGGTTTGAAACAAGACATCCTCGCTACTGCATAGAGTGCCCCATAGCGACGCGACCATCGTATCGAGTGGATTCCTGGTTCAGCTTGGCAACGAGAGTTTCAAACTAGACCGCTACTGTTGCGGCGGTGCCGACTCCTGGTGGAGATACTGCCCGAACAGCAGGACGCGCCCATCGGCCACCTCGAATTCCCGCAGTCCGTAGAAGCGGTTCTCGCATTCAGTGGCCGGCCAGCCAGGAAGAGCCTTCAGCCGGGGAGCGCGAGGGGAAACCCCGTCGCATGAGTCGACTGCGGCGGTACGCAGCGCATCGGCGTCAGCGACGTATACGGCGTCAGCGAACATAGTACGCGGACTGGGTATAGCGGCCATCGCCGCGCCGCGCCGTTGCGCACGGTGGCGAAGCCGCTGCACCTCGAACCCATCACGTCGGCGTAGAAGCGGATGGACGCCTGCACGTCGGCGCAGATCAGCATCGGCACGAGATCGACGAACGGGGAAAGGGCCGCGACTCGATTTCTCGGTGCGGACGGAGGGTGGCGAATGCGCCAAGTGCCAAGCATATAGGGCCGGCACGGGGCCTTGTGGCGATCCGGGGCGTCAGGCGGTGGCTCGGGTTGAATCCGTGTCGTGGTGCTGCATTGCGCAACCACAAGATGCAGGAGCATGAGACGGCATCGAATGCCATACGCAGTGGCGCGGCTTATCCAAAGGGAAATATACACAAGAGGATTTTCGATCACGGCATCCGGTCGGCGGATCGACACGATCCGACGGCAGACGCTTTTCGCTGGACGGACGCCTCGACTTGGAGCATCGCAGCCGAGGATCGATGCCAGTATCCTCCAAGGGATAGTTCCTATCCAAAGCCAGACTCTGCCACTGCCAAGCGTCAGCCTGGCTGGGCATCTGCTGCCGGCAGCCGGGCGGCCAGAAACGCATCGATCGCCTGCCATACCGGCAAGTGCCCCATGAAGGCGCTGTGAGGCAGATTGAACATGCGCAGCTCCACCTCCCTGCCTGTCTTCTTCAGCACCGCCACCATTGCTTCGCTCTCTGCGAACGGGATGACGCGATCGATGGGCGAGGCGAAGGCGAGCATGGGCGGCATGTGGGCGGCGGCGGCCTCGGCATCAAAGGGATGCCGCAGCATCCAACGCACCGGAAAGATGGGGAAGCGGGCTTTGGCGATGCGGGCGACGCTGCGATAGGGGCTCACCAGGATCGCGGCATCCGGCACCACCCGCGCGGCGGCAAGGACGGCGACACCGGTGCCCAGGCTGTTGCCGAACAGCACCAGTGGGCGGTCGGAGCAGCGGTGCCGCGCCCACTCGACGACAGCCACGGCGTCTTCCACCAAGGCGTGTTCGGATGGGGCGCCGGTGCTCTCGCCATAGCCCCGATAGTTCACCAGCACCGTGATGGCGGGCAGGGGCGCGAAGTTGCCGATGTTGCCGGACACTTCCTCGGCGTTGCCGCCGAAATAGACCAGCAGCGGCGCCGGCGGCCGGGAGGCGCGAAGAGAAGTCTCTTGCCGGCAAGGCGCTTCATTGACGATCCAGCCGCGCAGGATGGCGTCGCCGCGGTCGATTTCGATGGCCGTTGCGGCGGGATGACCCGACCCGAAGGCCAATGGGCGCGGGTGGAAGATGAGCCGTTCCTGGAATGCCCACAGCAGGACGCCCACGGCAACATAAACCGTCCCCGCCAGGAGCAGAATTCTCAGCGCCGCCGCTGCCACCTCCGTCGGCATGGCGGCTAGGCGGAGCGGGCGTTGGGATGGAGATCGAGGAAGTTGCCGGCGAAGAACCGCGCCTGATCGGCTGCGCTGGCATCGGCCAGCGCTCGGGAGAACCGCCCGATGGGATCGCGTCCGCCTTCGGCGTGCGGGTAGTCCGACGAGAACAGGTAGAGCTTGCTTGCGAGTGATTCGCGCGCGCCCGCCCGGGTTGAGGGATCCTTGTTTGCGAGGGGTGCCCCCTCGCGCTTGCGAGAGGCACTCGCTCGCTCCCCCGCTGAGGGATCTGGCATGGATTCGCGGATCAGCGCCCCGACATCCTCGAACGGGTACGGCGTGAACCGCAGCTGCTCTCGAAACTGCTCCGACGGCTTTCTCTCGAAGGCGGCCAGATGCGGCTCGGAGCGGGACCAGATGTCCACCGCGTGGTCCAGGCGACGGATGGTGTCCGGCACCCAGCCGGCGCCCAGTTCGATGACGCCGCCCCTGAGATTCGGGAATTGTTCCAGCACGCCGTCGAGCACCAGTACCGAAATGAACCGCTGCGCGGACTGGAAGATCACCGTCAGGTCCTTGGAGCCGATCACCTCGGCGCGGCCGCGGGCGCTTTGGCGCTCCGAGCGGCCGTCGTTCATCCACTCGTCGGCAATGGCCAGCGAAGAGCTGCCGACATGCAGAATGAAGGGCGTGCCCGTCTCTTCCAGCCGCCGCCAGATGGGATCGTGCTCGGCATGGCCGGGGGAACGGCCGCCGGGCGCTCGGGACGGAATCCAGATGGCGCCAAGCTTCAGCGCCAGCGCTTCGTCGATCAGGGCGACGGCGCGCCGGGGATCGTCCAGCGGCGCCAGCGCAACGCCGATCAGTCGTCGGTCGCCGTCGCAGAACTCCGCCATGGAGCGATTGTGGGCGGCCGCCGCGGCGTAGCGAACGTCCATGTCCGCGGCACCGAAGATCTTCGTGGCGCAGAACGACGAGAACACCACTTGCCGACGGAACCCCAGCAAGTCCAACGCCACTCCCCGCTCCTTGCCGCTGAAGGCCCCCAAGGCGTCGTGCCACTTGGGGCCGCGGGTGATGCGATCGCCCAGCGCAACGAGTTCGGCCACCGTCTCCGGCGCATGGCCGCCCGCGCCTCGGTGGCCGCGCATGCGCTCGCCGACATCGGCGAGGCGAATGTCGTCCAGGCTCGGAATGCGCTGGCGCATGGAGCGCTCGACGTTGCGGGCCAGGAAATCCGGCAGCTCCATCAGGTGGCTGTCAGCGTCGAAAACGGCCGATACCGAAGGGGCCGCGCTGGCAGCGTAGCTCATGGCGCCGCTCCTCTCCCCTCGGCTCAGGGCAGCACGACCACGGCATGCCCCGGGCAGGTTGCGCCGCCGCGCTGGTTGACGACGTCGATGTCCAGGCGAACGCGGTGCTCGCCGTTTTCGACGGCCTTCTCGGTCACCTCGCCCACCACCGTCAGCACATCGTCCTTCTGGTTGATGGCGCGGTACTGGCAGCCCACCTCGCGCACGATGCCGGCATCGCCGATCCAATCGTGCAGGGCGTTGACGATGTAAGCGTAGCGCAGGTTGCCCATGCCGAAGGCGCCCTGCTCGTTGCCGGCCCGGCGGCCGGCTTCGTCGTCCATGTGGAACGGCACGAACTCCTCGTTCACCGCAGCGTAGCGGTTCCACTCCGCAAAGCCGGTCTTGCGCGACCACGCGGGCAGCTTGTCGCCCACTTGAACGTCGTCGAAACGGATGCTCATCTCGTATCTCCCTAGTAGCGAATGCCGATGGAAAACCGGGTCTTCACCAGCTCGTCGTTGTGATTGCGCCACTCGATTTCCGAGCGGACGTACAGGGTATGGCCCAAGCGCCCTTCCCGCTCCCACCAGTCCACCAGCCGGCTGCGGGCCGTGACGACGTCGCCCGGACGCATGGGCGCACCGTAGGTATCGGTCTGGCCGCCGTTCATGCCGGTGAGCGGCTTGCCGTCGGGCCGCCTCCCCGCCAGCCCCGGCGACCCGCCCCGGGGCCGTTCCACGAGCCAAGCGAACGGGTTGAAGTCCGGCGGCGCCACAATGCCGCCCCAGGGCGTGGCGGCGGCGTATTCGGCATCCCAGTAGACGCGCGGCGGCTGCCGCGGATAGTACGTCGCCATGGCCCAGCGACGAATGTCCGTTGCGGCGATGGGCGGCGCCGTGCGCGACTCGCCCCACTTGCCCTGGGCTTGGCGCATCTCGTCGGTGACGTAGGTTGTCGCGTCATCGCCCATAGGTCACCTCTCGGTCGCCTGCTTCCCTCAACGAAGGCTTTTCAGACGCACCGCCGGCAGCCGCTTGAGCCGCTGGTTCACCGGATCGATCTCGATGCCGACGGATTCCAGCGCCGTCGCGCCCAGCAGCGGCAGTCGAGGGTCTAGATACGGGGATCATGGCGGCAAGCCTACAGCATCTTTCCTTGACGGGGGGGGGGGGGGGGGGGGGGGGGGATCGGTTCCAGCAGGGCGCCCTCACCGACGAGGGCGTCCAGCGAGACGATGGGTTTCCGTCAAGGCGGCGATGGCAGCCAGATCGCCGGCGAAGTCGAGCGCGGACGCAGCCGGCGAGGCAGAAGGTTTTCGGCTCGCGCAATGCACGGCCGCCGCTTCTTCCACCTCCCGTTCCAGCGCCAGCCGCCTCGGCCGCGACTTGCGGAGCTTGCGGATGCACAGAAGTCCGCAGGGGAGCAGGCGTATGCAGGCTCCGTCGCTGCTATGACGGCGCATAATAGGAACGCCGCAGCGCGAGGTCAAAGCAAACCGTCAAACGATAGCCTGCCGGCGAGGTGATGGTTGCAGGCGCTCAGGCCTCCTTCGCCGCGGGGATGACGGGCACCGTGCCGGGTTCGCGGGCTTCGCCTTCCGCGTCGTGGCCCTTGTCGATGCGTCGAAGCTCGGGGAACAGCACGGCGATGACCGACATGGAAAGCGCCAGCAGCACGGCGCTGGCGAACAGCGCCACGCCGATGCCGATGAACTCCGCGGCAGCGGCAATGGGGATCATGCCGAGCGGCATGAGGCCGTGCGTCATCATCATGATGGCCATGACGCGCCCGCGGATTTCCGGCTTGATGGCGAGGGTGACGACGCTCATGTTGAGCGAACCCACCAGCGAGCCGAACGCGCCGATGAGGATGCCGAAGGCGGCGGCGAACAGCAGCGTCTGCGCCAGCGCGAAGCCGGCAAGGCCCAACGCCCAAGCGAACGAGGCGGCGAACAACACCTTGCCCTTGCTGCCGATGTCGCCGAGGCGGGCCAGGGTGAGTGCGCCGACGAGCGAACCTACGCCCATGGCCGTCATGAGGTAGCCTAGGGTTTCCGGGCCGCCGCCCAACACGTCTTTGTTGAAGGCTGGCGCCAGGAAACTGGGCGCGAAGCCGAACATCATGGGCACGAGGCCCATCACCAGCAAGCCGAGCACGATGCGTTCCCGGGCCATGTAGCGGAAGCCCTCGGCGATGTCGTCGCGCATTCTTGCCCTTGGCCGTGGTGTCGGGTCGCCGCTGTAGCGCAGCAGCGCGGTGGCGGCGACGGAGACCAGATAGAGAGCGGCGATGATGTAGAAGATCATGCCGACGCCAGTGGCCGAGGTGTTGTCGCCACCCGCGAACCAAGCGATCAGTACGCCCGCCAGCGCCGGACCGGCCACCCGGGAGACGGAGAACATCGCGCTTTGCAAAGCCATGGCGTTCACCACCACCTGTTTCGGCACGATCTCCGGCACCACGGCGGCGCGAGCGGGCATGGAAAACGACAGCACAGTGCCGTTGAACAGGCCGAAGTAGATGAAGTGCCAGAAGGTCACTTCGCCTAGGTAGACGATGGTGGCCAGCAGTACGGTGGCAGCGGTGTTGAGCAGTTGCGCACCGATCATGATGGGCTTCTTGCGCATCCGGTCGGCTACCACGCCGCCCCATAGAGAGAACACGAACGACGGCAGCATGAACGACAGGATCACCCAGGTCAGCGCCAGGGGCGAACTAGTGATGTCGTAGATCAGCCAGCCGCGGGCCACCATCTGCATCTGCATGGCGAACGAGGCGACCAGATTGGCAATCCACAGCAGGCGAAAATCGCGGATGCCCAGGGCATCGAACATGCGGGGACGAGGAACTGGCGTGGCCGGGGACTGTGTGCGACGCCAGCGTCGAAGGCGAGGCAGGAATGAGGCGGCGGGGAGGGCTGGAATCTTCGCCCTGGTCGCGGGGAGCCGCGACTGTTGGCGGTCGGCGGAGCTGCTGCGGCTGGTTGGCGATCTAATAGCGGTTCACCGATGGCGTCCGTCGGGAGCAGGACGAAGCCGCCATTGTACCTCATCCGAGCAGCCCGAGGCCGCATGCTGGCCCGCCATCTCGCTCGAATGCCGCGCCGGCAGCGCATCTAGTCGATCCAGTAGCTCCTCACACTGTCGTCTTCGATTTCGATGTGCAGGGTTTGCAGTTCCTCCTCGGACAGGTCGAACGAGAACAGCAGCAGGAAGGCCACCTCCACGTCCGTCTCTCGCCGCGACAGGTAGCGCAGCACCTCGTTGCCGCGGGCGTTGACGTAGGTGCTGTCCGGACGGCCCAGACGATCCACCACCCACTGCCGGCTGGTCTGGCCGACCTCGATGGCGTCCAGCGAATCGTCCAGCGTCAGCGAGCCGTGCCTGTAGCGGG
This sequence comes from Pseudomonadales bacterium, assembly GCA_963422285.2. Classification (GTDB taxonomy): domain Bacteria; phylum Pseudomonadota; class Gammaproteobacteria; order Pseudomonadales; family Azotimanducaceae; genus VXYL01. Next base: position 550,359 of record CAXXJO010000002.1, read on the forward strand.
AGTCGGACTCCACATGCAGGATGCAGCCGCCCAAACAAACCGTTGCCAAGATCGCCACCGCCGCCATGATGCGGCGCAAACCGTTGTCGCTACCCATGCTCGTCTCCTCCAGGTGTTATGGACGCCTACTTCTACCAGTCGCCACAGCCTCCAGAATAGTTTCCGGCAACGGGGCTGAACCGAGGCTGAACGCAAGCGTCAGCCGTCCACCAGCTCGTGCATGTCTTCCTGGCCATGGTGGCGCGCCGGGATAGGGAACTTGAACACCCGGTCGCGTTCAGCCCCAGCACCTTGGTACGCTCGGCGTCCGCGCCCTGGCTTGGGCGGAGTGTGGCCAAGCGCCCTCGTGGCCGGGTAGTCGCTGGCCCACAGGAAGTGGTCGATCAGACCGTGCTTCCGGGCCAAGTCCAGCATGTCTTCCTGGGACATTGCCCTCGGATTTCCAATTGACGGCAAAAAGGCGAAGAGTTCGGTCATCCCGACTCGTCCTGACTCCCTGTGACGGCAACACGGCACAGAACGGTATTGTCCGTTTCCAAATCGGGTCCCCAAATGATCGCGGCGCTGGAGTCCCAACGGATTTCATCGTAGCCGCCCTTGGGGCGAACGGCGCGGGCTGAATGCACGGTCGTGGACGTCCAGCTGCTATCATCGAAATCAGTCGCTTTCCAGCCATTGGGTTCCCCGAGAAGGCTGAACTCGCAAGGTGCCGTCCCCGCCACCGGGTTGGGTTCGTGTTCACAGGCTTTGTCGAGCGGCGCCTCATGAATAACGGCACAGGCCCAGTCGCCATTCGAGACCGCGACAACCTCCCCGGATTCAGTATCAGTCAGCTGCATGATGAAGCCGCCGTCGCCCATCCGCTGGTTGTTCTTTCCGATGTATTCCAGCCCGGTATCGTTCTCCTTGTAGTCTTTGAGAATGAAGTTCAAGCGCAGAGGATAGTCGGTCTCGAAGGTAACCGATTCCGCGTTGAAAGACCGCTCCGTGGACATCGGCACCGAATCTTCAACGAGCAGCGAGTCGCCGAGATACACCGCGAACCAGTTGTCGGCCCAGGCTTCCATGTTGAACCGAACAGCGCCTTGCGTATCTGCTTGGGTTGCGTTCAGCGTGGTTGGATCGTTGCCGCCACTGCCGCAGCCAATGAGCAAGATGCCCAGGACGCTGCATGACAGAGCGAGCGTCTGTTGGGACATGCGGGACTCCTTGTCGAAGGCATGGCTGGCGACTCGACCGCCCGCGTCGATGCCGTAAGACCGCGCGGCGATCGTCGGCACGACGAACGCCGCGCTAGCCCGCCACGGCCCGCACATCCTCCTGCGCCCAGTAGCGCTGCGGGATGGGGAACTTGAATACCCGCGCCGCATTCAGCCCCAGCACCTTGGCGCGCTCGGCATCCGCGAGCTGGCCCATGGTGCGCTCGATGGCTGCGGCGGAGTGCGGCCAAGTGCCCTCGTGGTGAGGGTAGTCGTTGGCCCACATGAAGTTGTCGATCAGACCGTGCTCCCGAGCCAGATCCAGCCCCGGCTTGTCTTCCTGGAAGGTGGCGAAGCCGTGCTGGCGGAAGTAGTCGCTGGGCATTTGCGCCAGCTTCGGGCGCACGAACATGTGATGCTTGCGGTAGGCCTCGTCCAGCGCCCAGATGGCCCAGGGCACCCAGCCGATGCCCGCCTCCACGCTGCCGAAGGAAAGGCCGGGGAAGCGTTCCAGCACCCCGGAAGCGCACAGGTTGGCGATGGGTTCCATGGTGGGCGCGAGGGAATGCACTGCGTAGTTCACCACCGCGCCGCCGTTGCCCCGGGACGTGCGCGGATCGCGCCCGGTGGAGACGTGGAAGGTGATGGGCAGGCCCACTTCCTCGATGCAGGCCCAGAGCGGATCGAACTGCGGCAGGTTGTAGTTGGCCGCTTCGTGGTCCGGCGGCCCCCACACCGGCTTGCAGGGCAGCGCCAAACCGCGAAAGCCCAGTGCGGCAACGCGCTGGATCTCTCGTATGGCGCCGTCCACGTCCGCGGCGGCGACGCAGCCCATGGGCGAGAGGCGGTCGTTGTAGTCGCCGAAGGTCTCCCAGGCCCAGTCGTTCCACACCCGGCACATGTGCTGGCTGAAGTCGGCGTCCGGCGTCGCCCAGATGACGAGCCCCTTGTTGGGGAACAGCACTTCGGCATCGACGCCATCGGCTTTGAGGTCCGCAAGCCGCTGTTCGGGCGTCTCCCCGGCGCCGTTGCGCAAACCGTCCTCGCCATCGAAGCGAACGTTGCGGATGCGCACCGGACGGAAGCCCTCGGTCTTCTGGTACTTGCGCCCGTCCTTGTCCACCGCGACGCCGGGCAGCCGCTCCCGGTACCGCCGGTCCATGCGCGTGCGCCACAGGTCGGCGGGCTCCTGCACATGGCCGTCGGTGGAGACCATGAAGTACTTGTTCGCATCGCCCGGACGGGCGCTGCGCGTCCAGCCGTCGATGCCGGGCGTGTCGAGACGCCAAGCGTTGTTCTCGTCGGGAGCGGGGATGGCAGTGGCCATGGCGGGGCGCTCTATGTGAATCGATCCCGGCTAGCGTAGCGCATGTCGGCATCGCGGTGCCGATTTCGCGTCCCGCGCCTCGGCAGCGTAGGGTTGCATTCGATGCCGGCTGCGGCATGGTCGCAGGTATCGACGCCTTGAAGGATATTCTCATGAAACACCTGAGAATGGATGCCATGGCCGGCTGCATGCGGCACTGTGGCGGGTAGGCGTTGAGCCGCCGTTCGGGCCATTCCCAGAACCACAGGCGGGCTGCCCGCTGCCTGTTCGCCAAGCACCTCCTGGCGATCGCCGGATGGCTGGGCTTTTGCCGTGCGCAGGCAGCGGAGGTGCCGTCGGCAACGACCCGCTTGCCTGCCGAGGCGTACGCGGGGCTGCCGGAGATCTCCGGGTGCGCGTTTCGCCGGACGGCCGCCGTCTGCTCATGCTGCGGCCCGTGGACGGCGAGCACCAGCTCTTCCTGGCCGATCTGCGCACGGGGGCCACGGTCCCCGTGCTGGTGCGCCAGGACGGGAAGCTGCTGCGGGAGTGCGAATGGGCGTCCGACGAGCGCATCGTCTTCTCCTGGATGGTCTTCTACCGGAAACCGCCCCACCGACGCCACCGTCCCCGGGGCAAGCTCCACGGCCATGTAGCCTTCGCTGAGCTGGGTTTTTTCTGCGCCCAGAGGGTCGCCGCTGGAACGACGACTGCCGCAATCGCCCAGGATGCCTTGGACGGCATCGAGGCGTTCGGTGTCGCCAGCGGCTGCTGGGGCAGTCGTTCGCGAATCACGATGCCAACGTCGTCGCCATTCATCCCCGACGCCCTGCCTGCCCATCAATCCACCGATCTGGCTCGACCACATCAAGCTCGTCTTCCGAGACCCCGGCAAACCCCGGCTTGCGCACACCGCCCCTTGTACGGAGTCATATGGAAAGCCGCGCCTCGTCTTCGACTGCCTGGGAACAACGCACACTCCCTTGGAGCGGCCGTCTCTGGCGAAGGAACGAACCGGCCGTCGGCCTACATCCGATCCACGGTGTCGATGCCCAGCAGTCCAAGCCCCTTGGAGAGGGTCTCGGCGGTGCGCTGGCACAGCAGCAGCCGGTCGTCCCGGGCGTCGCTGCCCAGCACCGGGCAGCTTTCGTAGAAGCGCATGAACGCTGACGCCAGATCGTAGAGATAGGCGCACAGATGGTGCGGCATGACGGTGGCCGCAACCTGCTCCAAAGTCTCCTGGAAGCGAGCGAGTTGCAGCGCCAGCGCATGTTCCTCGGGTTCGCGCAGGGTCGGCTTGCCGGATAGCGAACTTGGGTCCACCCCGCCCTTGGCGAACAGACTCTGGATGCGGGCATAGGCGTATTGCAGATACGGCGCGGTGTTGCCTTCCAGGGCGAGCATGGCCTGCCAGTCGAAGACGTAGTCGCTGGTGCGGTTCTTGGAAAGATCCGCGTACTTCACCGCGCCGATGCCCACCGCCCTCGCCACCGCGTCCATGGCGGCGGAATCGAGCTCGGGGTTCTTCTTCCGCACCAGCTTGCGCGCTCGCGCCGTGGCTTCCTGCAGCAGATCCAGCAGGCGCGTGCCGCCGCCCCGACGGGTCTTGAAGGGGCGTCCATCGGCGCCGAGCATGGCACCGAACGGGTGGTGCTCGAAGGAGACGCCGGTGCCGTAGCCGGCGGCCTCGGCGAGCGCGAAGAGCTGGCGGAAGTGAAGGCTCTGGCGGGCATCGACGATGTAGAGCACGCGCTTGGCGCGCAGCTTGTCGGCTCGGTAGCGCAACGCGGCGAGATCGGTGGAGTGGTAGAGGTAGCCGCCGTCCGACTTGCGCACGATCACCGGCACCACCTTGCCGTCCTTGCCCTTGAACTCGTCCAGGAAGACGCACCGGGCGCCGTCCGACTCGGCGAGCAGCCCCTTGGCGTCGAGGTCGGCGACGATGCCGTCGAGATCGTCGTTGTAGGCGCTCTCGCCGCGGACGTGTTCCGGTTTCAGGCTGACGCCCAGGGCATCGTAGACCGCATGGCAGTGGGACAGGGAGAGATCGATGTACTGCCGCCAGCGGGCCAGAGTGGGCGGATCGCCAGCCTGCAGATCCACCACCACCTGCCGCGCCCGGTCGGCGAAGGCCGGGTCGGTCTCGAAACGCGCGCTCGCTTCGGCGTAGAAGCGTTCCAGGTCGGCCAGCGCCGACGAACCGCCCGAGTGCGCGGCCGCGCCGATGTCGTTGAGGTGGGCGACCAGGCGACCGAAGCCGGTGCCCCAGTCGCCGACGTGGTTCTGCCGAATCACTTCGCAGCCCAGCGCTTCGAGAACGCGAGCCACGGCGTCGCCGATGATGGTGCTGCGCAGGTGGTGAACCTGCATTTCCTTGGCGAGATTCGGATGCGAATAGTCGACGACCACGACGCGACCGATTTGTGGTCGCGTCGTGGTCGTCGACGCCTCGGCGAGCAGCTCGTCGGCGACGGTCAGGCTGATGAACCCCGGCCCGGTGACTTCGCAGCGATCGACAATGCCGTCCAAGTCGGCGGCATCGATCGCGCGCTGCGCCAAGTCGCGGGGTTTCAGGCCCAGGCGCTTGGCCGCGGCCAGGGCGCCGTTGGCCTGGTAGTCGCCGAACTCCAGGCGCGTCGCCGGGCCAACGATGGCCGGCACCCCCTTCGCGCCGACCTGCGCGAGCCCGGCTTCGAGCCGTTCGGCAAGCTCCTTCCTGAGGTTCACTCGACCACCACGTCCTCGGCCTGCCAGCCGCGCTGTCGCTCCACGGCGACGAAGTTCACCGCTTGGCCCTCGTTCAGGTCCGGACGCTCCTTGCCGGTGCGGCGAATCGAGCGGTAGTGGACGAAGATATCGTCCCCGTCCTGGCGGATGATGAAGCCGAAGCCCTTGTCGCGGTTGAACCACTTCACGGTGCCGCTTTCGCGCTTGGCATTGGCCGGCGGACAAATCCGGCGGTCGCGCACCGGCGTATAGCCGTCTCGATCTTTGCGCGTCTCGGCCTCGGCGGCAGTTTCGGCGGCCTGCTGCCTAGCGTGGAAACGGAGCGTCGCCAGCGCAGTGGCGGCGGCAGCGACAAAGATCAGCACCAGCAGCACGATGGGCTTGTCGACGAACAGAGCGATGTAGACCTGAGTGGCGATGACGGCGAACAGCGCCGCAGCCACCAGGGCAGTGAGGATGGTCTTCATGGATCAAGCCCGACAGCCGCGAAAAAAGGGGCGCATCATACCTCGGAATCACGGCCTTGCACCGCCAACGCGCCGGACGGCAAGAATCGCAATCGGCTCCAGCGGCACGTCGGCCTTGGCCCCGACCCGGGCGGTCTCGGCGAGTTCGATTTCCTCCGCCACCTCCTGGCCGGCGATCAAGGCGCCGAACACGGTGTAGCCGGGCCGACCGGACGCGGCGTCCAGGTGAGCGTTGTCCGCCACGTTGATGTAGAACTGCGAGCCGGCCGAATCCGGATCCGCTTGGCGGGCCATGGCGATGGTCCAACGCCGGTTCTTCAGGCCGTTGGCGGACTCGTTGACCACGGTGCGCGGCGGCGCTCGGTAGTTCATGCCGGCATCGAAACCGCCAGCTTGGATCATGAACCCCGCGATCACGCGGTGGAAGATCGTGCCCTGGTAGAAGCCGTCGTCCGCCAGCTTGAGAAAGTTGTCGACGGTGCGCGGCGCTTTGTCGGGCCGCAGCTCCACCGTCATCGAGCCGACGCTGGTGACGATCTCGACGGTGGATCTTTCGGCTTCGCTGGCTGCGGCCGCAACTACCGCCAAGACCAGTACGGCACCAGCGCGGACCAGGAATCGATGTCGGGTTCTCATCGTACTTGCTCCAAGGCATCAAGATACCGCTTGACGGTGGCCGCCAAGCCGAACGCCAAGGCATCGGCGATCAGGGCGTGGCCGATGGAGACTTCGGCGATGCCGCCTATGGAGACGAAGCGCGACAGGTTCGCCAAGTCGAGATCATGGCCGGCGTTGACGCCGAGACCAAGCTGGCCGGCGCAGCGGACGGCGTCGCGGTAGGCGGCCCAAGAGGCGGTCGTCTCGGCGTGATCCAGCCCCTGGCTTTCGACCAAGTCGGCATAGGGGCCGGTATAAAGCTCGATGCGGTCCGCGCCGGCACTGTGCGCATAGGAGATCTGCACGGCTGCCGGTTCCATGAACAGGCTCACCCGGGCGCCCCAAGCGCGGTAGCGGGCGATGAGCGCCGCCACCTTCATCCGCTTCGCTTCGTCGGACAGATCCCAGCCATGATCGGAGGTCAGCTGGTCGTCGGCGTCCGGGACCAGCGTGCATTGATGGGGTCGGACTGTTTCGATCAGCCGGTCGAAGCCCGGGTATCCGTCCCGTGGCGCGGCGGTGGGGTTGCCCTCGATGTTGAACTCCGCACCGCGATATTCAGCCACCAGTTCCCGCAAGGCGTAGACGTCGTCGGTACGGATGTGTCGGCCGTCGGGTCGCGGATGGACGGTGATTCCGGCAGCGCCGGCGTCGAGCGCGGTGCGGGCGCAAGCAGTCACGTCCGGGCGCGAGCCGCCGCGAGCGTTGCGCAGCCAAGCGATCTTGTTGACATTCACCGATAGAGCTGTCACGACGGCCCTCCATCGGCCCCGTTCGAGCGGGATTCGTCCGCCGCACCGCTCGCCTCCTCTGCCTCCGCCGGCAGTTGCCCGGTGGCGGTCAAGTAGCCGATGCTGCCGATCGCGAGCAGCACCGGCACCACGAACGCCGAGACCAGCTTGTAGGTTACCCACACCGGCTCGCTGAACTCGAAGGCGACATAGAGATTGGCGACGCCTGCCACCGCCATCGCCGACGCCCAACCCCAGGAAAGCGCCCGCCAAGCTCGTTGCGGCAGGACGAGAGCTTTGCCCAGCGCCCGCTGGACGTAGTCGCCCTTGCCGACCAAGCGGCTGCCGGCGATGGCAAGGGCCATGATCCAGTAGACGATGGTGGGCTTCCACTGGATGAACAGCGGGTCGCGGAACGCCAGCGTCATGGCGCCGAACACCATCGCCCCCCAGAACACCACCCACATCTGCCTGTTGATGGACCAAGAACGAAGCTTGAAGAACGCCACTTGCAATGCTGCCGCCACCATCAGGGCGATGGTGGCAAGGTAGATGTCGGTGGCGAGGTAGACGCCGAAGAAGGCGAGAACCGGAAGGAAGTCGATCAGCTGCTTCATATCGAAGATGCTCGGGCCAATGGCAACGCGGCAGAGCTATCTTACCTTGGCGCTCTTGCCTTGGTGCGTCTAGGGCGGCTTCCATGCCGTCAACGATGTTGCGAACCCTCGCATGGCCCATCGCCAACTGCTGGTGCCGTGGAGAGATTCCCGCTTTTCGCGCAGAGTCAGTGTTTCAGCTCGACCTAGGACAAGCCGCGGCGCTACCGATGCCGCCGCATATGGCATTCGAGGCTGCCCCTGCGTCTTGTGGCTGCGTGATGCATCGTCAACGACACGGATTCAAACCGAGACGCTACCCGCGCAAAGTCTCGCTACCCTTGGCTTGGCGGTGTAGCTACAATCCGCCCGCGCCCGCTCGCGGGCAAGTATGCCACAAGGAGTTTCCGTCATGGCGACGCCAGCCGAACCAGACCCATCTCCTGCCGGCCCCGAGCCGCAGGCGTTCTCCTTCGTGGAGATGGAGCACGGCATTCTGGCGCAATGGCAGGAGCTCGACATTTTCCAGCGCTCCCTCGCCGGCACCAAGGACAAGTCGCCCTACATCTTCTACGACGGCCCGCCGTTCGCCACCGGGCTGCCTCACCACGGCAACCTGGTGGCCTCGACGCTCAAGGACATCGTGCCGCGCTACTGGACCATGAAGGGGTACCACGTATTGCGCCGCTTCGGGTGGGACTGCCACGGTCTGCCCATCGAACAGGAAATCGACAAGACCTTGGGCATGTCGGCGAAAGAGGCCGTAGAGAAGATCGGCGTGGCCGGCTACAACGCCGAGTGCCGCGCCATCGTGGAGCGCTACGTGGCCGAGTGGCGCAGCACCATCACCCGCTTGGGCCGCTGGGTGGACTTCGACGACGACTACAAGACCATGGACCCCTGGTACATGGAGTCCGTGTGGTGGGTGGTCAGGCAACTGTGGGACCAGGGCCTAGTCTACCGGGGCTTCAAGGTGATGCCGGTATCCACGGCGCTGCAAACCGTGCTGGCGAACTTCGAGGCCGGACAGAACTATCTGGACGTGCAGGATCCCGCCATCACGGTGCTGTTCAAGCTGGAGGACGAGGACGCCTATCTCTCCGCCTGGACCACGACGCCTTGGACGCTGCCCTCCAACTTGGCGATCTGCGTGGGGGCGGACATCGACTATGTCCGGGTTGCGGACCTCCACGCTGGCAGGGTCTTCTACCTCGCCGACGCCCGTCTGGACGCCTACCGGGCGCGGCATCCGGCGTTGGAGGTGAGCCGGCGCGTCAAAGGCGCCGAATTGGTGGGCCGTCGCTACCGTCCGCTGTTCGACTACTTTGCCGACGAGCGCGAACGCGGCGCTTTCGTGGTGGTGGCCGACGACTACGTGACCACCGACGAGGGCACCGGCCTGGTCCACCAAGCGCCCGCCTTCGGCGACGACGACTACCGAGTGCTGCGGACCGCCGGCATCACCGCATTTGCCTGTCCGGTCACTATGGCCGGCATCTTCACCGACGAAGTGCGCGACTTCGCCGGTCAATTCGTGAAGGACGCCGACAGCGACATCGTCCGCAGGCTCAAGGCGGACGGCGCCCTCTACGATCAAGACGTGATCGTTCACAGCTATCCCCACTGCTACCGCACCGACAAGCCGCTCATCTACCGGGCGGTGCCGTCTTGGTTCGTGCGCGTCACGGACTTCGCCGACGACATCCTCGCCGCCAACGACGAAGTGCGGTGGGTTCCCGAACACATCAAGCACGGTCGTTTCGGCAACTGGGTGGCAGGCGCCATCGACTGGGCGATCTCGCGCAACCGCGTGTGGGGCACGCCGCTGCCCATCTGGATAAACGATGTCACCGGCAACGCGCACTGCATTGGCTCGCTGGACGAGCTGGAAGCGCTTGCCGGCGTTCGCGTGAACGACCTGCACCGGGAGAACGTCGATCCGTTGACGTTCACGAAGGACGGCGAGGACGGCGTCTATCGCCGCGTGGAGGAAGTGCTGGACTGCTGGTTCGAGAGCGGTTCGATGCCCTACGCCCAGCTGCACTACCCGTTCGAAAACCAGCGCTTGTTCGAGCAGGGTTTCCCGTCCGAGTACATCGCCGAAGGCCTGGACCAAACCCGCGGCTGGTTCTACACCCTGATGGCGTTGTCCGCCGCCCTGTTCAAGAAGCCGGCGTTCCGCAACGTCATCGTCAACGGCATGGTGCTGGCCGAAGACGGCAAGAAGATGTCCAAGAGCCTGCGCAACTACACGCCGCCGGACGAACTGATGGAGACCTACGGTGCCGACGCCCTGCGCCTCTACCTCATCAACTCCGGCCTGGTGCGCGCCGAGGAGCAGCGCTTTGCGGATTCCGGCGTACGCGACATGGTGCGTCGCGCCCTGCTGCCCTGGTACAACGCCTATTCTTTCCTGGCCACCTACGCGGCGCTGGACCAGTGGTCGCCGTCGCAGGACACCCCCCGCGGCGACAACATCCTGGACCGCTGGATCCTCTCCCGCTTGCAGACCTTGAAGGAAGCCATCGGCGTGGAGATGAAGCGCTATCGCCTCTACAACGTGGTGCCGAAGCTGTTCTCGTTCATCGCCGAGCTCACCAACTGGTACATCCGCCTGAACCGGTCGCGGTTCTGGGGCGAGGGCATGTCGGCGGACAAGGTCGCCGCCTTCGGCACTCTGTACGCCGCGATGCACGAGCTGTCCGCGGCCATGGCGCCCTTCGCGCCCTTCCTGGCCGAGCACACCTACCTTTCCCTGGCTCGTCTGGCCGGCATGGAGGAACCGAAACCCGCGTCCGTGCATCTGTGCAGCTACCCGGAGCCGGACGCTTCGCTGAAAGCGCCGCTGCTGGAAGAAGCGGTGTCGCGCATGCAGCAGGTGATCGAACTCGGCCGCCGCAAGCGCGAGGAGGCGAAGATCAACCTGCGCACCCCCTTGCGTCGGCTGACCATCATCCACCGGGACGCCGTCCTGCTCGACGAGATCGGAACCTTGGAGAGCTACCTAAAGGCCGAGCTAAACGTCAAGGAAGTTCGCTACGAGCAGGACGAGTCGAAGTACCTCGCGCTCGCCGCCAAGCCGAACTTCCCGATGCTCGGCAAGCGACTCGGCCGGCGCATGAAGGCGTTTCAAGCGCGCATCCAGGCCTTGGCGCCGGCGGCCATCGAGGCGTTCCAGGACAGCGGCAGCATCGAGATCGACGGCGAGACCTTCGCCGCCGACGAGATCGACGTGCTGCGCCAGGCCCGGAACGGCACCAACGCGGTGGCCAGCCGCCATGTCTGCATCGCTCTCGACTGCGACCTCGACGACGACCTGGTGCGCGAAGGCTGGGCGCGCGCGATCGTCAATCGCATCCAGCGCGCCCGCAAGGACAGCGGCTTCGACGTAAGCGACCGCATTGGCGTGGCCTACCAGTGCGGCGACGAGCTGGAGCAGGCCATCGCCGCCCACCGCGACCGCATCGCCGGCGAAGTCCTGGCGCGGCGGTTCGTCCCCGGCGCCGGTCTCGGCGACGCCTTCGAGACGGCCGTCGACGGCAGGCCGCTGAAGTTCGCGCTGGAAGCGGCGAGCGGCGACGGCTGACGCGCCCGCGCTTCGGCACCGCCATGGCCATTCGGATACCGCCGGACTACGTCGAGCTGGCCGGGCAGCTGGCGGATCTCGCCCGCCCCATCGCCCGGCGGCGCTTCCGCCAGCCGCTGGCCGTCGTCGACAAGCCGGACCGAAGCCCGGCGACCGTCGCCGATCTGGAAATCGAAGCCGCCATGCGGGAGCGGCTGCAGGCGCGGGCGCCCGACCACGGCGTCTACGGCGAGGAATACGGGCAGCGGGACGCGGACCGGGATTGGGTTTGGGCGCTCGACCCCATCGACGGCACCCGCTCGTTCATCGCGGGCGTCCCGCTGTTCGGCGTCCTGATCGCCCTGTGCCACCAAGGGGAGCCGGTCTACGGCGTCGTCGAGCAGCCGATCCAGCGAGAGCGCTGGCAAGGCGGGCACGGCCATCCGACGCGACGCAACGGCCAGCCGGCCCGGACGCGACCGTGCCGGCTGGCCGACGCCTACCAGTTCACCACCTCTCCCGACCAGTTCAAGACGCCCGACGACATCGCGGCCTTCCGGCGCGTCGCCGCCCAGGTCTCGACCGTGCGCTTCGGGGCCGACTGCTACGCCGCCGGACTGATCGCCAGCGGCCACGCCCACCTGATGGTCGAAGCGAGCCTGGAGCCCTACGACTACATGGCGCTGGCGCCGGTGATCGAAGCCGCCGGCGGACGGGCCACGGACTGGAGCGGCGCCCCGCTCTCGTTCCACGGCGACGGCCGCTTCCTGGCCGCGGCGGACGCGGAGCTCCACGCCCAAGCGCTCGCGCTCCTGCGCGCCTAGCCGCCAGCAAGGCGGCCGTCTCCCCGGTCGATGCGGTTCGGACGGCGTCCGGCAAGCCGCGACCGCCGCCGTCTTCCACATCCAGCCGCGCGCCGCGTGGCAGCCTGTCCGCACGCACCGTTGCTTGCTCCAAAGCTTTCCTCGATCCGGACCCATGGAGTTGTAGACTCGTCCTACCGATTGAGCGCCGGCCGATGCAAGAGAACCGCTTCGGCCGCGTATTGCCGCTGCGAGACTGCGTACCACCCGCCATCATGGCCACCATCATCTGCCGCGGACTCGCCTTCGGCTACGACGGTACCGAAAGCGATGTCTTCAAAGACCTGGAACTCGTCATCGACACCGGCTGGCGAGCGGCCCTGGCCGGGCGAAACGGCAGAGGCAAGACGACCCTGCTGCGCCTGATCCACGGCGACCTTGTGCCGGATCGCGGCACTATCGAACGCAGCGCGGCCACATCCTACTTCCCGCCACCGATGGACGGCCCGACCTTGCCCGCACGACAGGCGGTGAAGGACGCCATCGCCCCGTACCGGCGGTGGGAGGCGGAGATGGAGTCGCTCTTGGCCGATGGCGGCGACATGGCTCTGGCCCGGTATGGCGAGCTGCTGGCGGCCTATCAGGAAGCCGGCGGCTACGCCATCGACGCCCGCATCGAGACCGAACTGGCAGCGCTCGACATCGCCGAGGAGCTGTGGCGACGGCCGTTCTCGTCCCTCTCCGGCGGCGAGCAGACTCGCTGCCTGCTGGCGGGCCTGTTCGCGCAGCCCCACGGCTATGCCCTGATCGACGAGCCCACCAACCATCTCGACGGCGAAGGACGACGGCTGCTGGCGCGATATCTGCGCGCCAAGGCCGGGTTCCTGCTGGTCTCCCACGACCGCGCCTTCCTCGACGCCTGCTGCGACCACGTGGTCGCCCTGAACCCGGACACCGTGGAGGTGCAGCGCACGTCGTTCTCTGCCTGGCGCACTCGATTCCGGCAGCGTCTTGCCCAGCAACGCGCCAAGAACGCGGAGCTCAAGCGCGACATCGCGGCGTTCGCGGAAACCGCTCGCGACCGACGCGCCGGCGCCCACAAGCGCGAAGGCGAGAAGGCTGCCCATACCGACAAGGGGTTCATCGGCAGCCGCGCCAAACGGCAGATGAAAAAGGCGCTGATCGCCGAGAAGCGGGCGACTGCCGCCGCCGTGGAGCGGCGCGAAACCCTGATAGACGTAGAGAAGGAACGGCAGCTCAAGCTAAGCCAACCAGACGCGCCGGCGGGGAATCTCCTGGTCGTCAACGACCTCGCCCTGCAGCGCGGCAACCGGCGGTTCGCCCATCTTTCGTTCACTGTCGCGGCCGGCGACCGCGTGGCCGTGGTCGGCCCCAACGGCAGCGGCAAGACCAGCCTGCTCGACCAGATCGAGCAGCCCCGCCGCCATCGGCAGTCGGGCACCCTCGCTCGCCCGGCCCACGTCTCCGTGGCGCGAGCGTTCCAGCATCCGCTCTGGGCTTCGGGTTCTCTGCGCCAGAAGCTGCGCGATGCCGGTTTCGACGAGGGACGATTCCGCCAAGTGATGGCCGTCCTGGGCGTTCGCGGCAGCGTCCTCGACAATCCTATCGAAGATCTGAGCCAAGGCCAGCGCAAGAAGATCGACCTTGCCCGAACCTTCCTCGCCAAAGCCCACCTGCTGCTATGGGACGAGCCGCTGAACTTCGTCGACATCGACACCCGGGAGCTTCTCGAAGAGGTGCTGCTGCGCGATGCGCCCACGGTGGTCTTCGTGGAGCACGACGCCGTGTTCGTGGAGCGGGTGGCGACGCAGGTGGTGGAACTCGCACCCGGATAGCCGACTGCGTCTTCGTCCGCTTTACGCTGCGGCCAGTTTCCAAGCGTAGTCCAGGGCGGCACCGAGCGCGGCGGTAAACGCCTTGCCCTGCCAAGCGATGTCGAATGCCGTGCCGTGGTCCACCGAGGTGCGCACGATGGGCAGCCCGATGGTGACGTTGACCGCGGACTCGAAGCCGATCAGCTTCATCGGCGCATGCCCCTGATCGTGGTACATGCAGACGATGGCATCGTAGCGATCGTTGCGGATCGCTTGATAGAAGACGGTGTCGGCGGGGAGCGGCCCGGACACATCGCGGCCCGCTCGCCGCTCGGCGGCGATCACCGGGGCGATGATGTCCGCATCCTCGCTGCCGAACAGGCCGCGTTCGCCAGCATGGGGATTGAGGCCGCAGACGGCTATGCGAGGCGCGGCGAGAAAAAGGCGCAGCGCGGCGTGGGTGAGGCGAATCACCGCGGCGACCCGCGCCGGCGTCACCCGGCGGATCGCCTCGGCAAGGGAGACGTGAGCGCTGACGTGGGACACCGCCACGTCCTCGGTGGCCAGCATCATGGCGAATTGGCGCGTCTCGCACAGGTCGGCGATGAACTCGGTATGGCCGGCGAATCCCGGCGTGGTCGCTCGAGTGGCTTCCTTGTTCATCGGCAGCGTCACCACGCCGGCGACCTTGCCGGCCAGCGCGTCCGAGGTGGCGCGCTCGACATAGTCCCGCGCCGCCGCTCCGGCTCGGGCGTTCAATCTGCCGGGCGTGAGATCCGCCGCCGACAGAATGCCTTGATCGACCACGTTGAGCCGCCCTGACACGGCCGCGGCCGGTTCCGCGATAGCCTGCATGGGCACGTCCAGTCCCAGCAGCGCCGCGCCCTGTTCGAGAATGGCAGCATCGCCGTAGGCCAGCATGTCGTCGCCCAGTCGGCCAGCGGCGAACCGGCGCAGCAGAATCTCCGGCCCGACGCCGCTGGCGTCGCCCATGGTGACGGCCATGCGCATGGGAATGATTCCAGGCTGGAACGAAGGGCCCACGGTACTACAGCAGCCTGCGGTTGAGCACGACGCATGGAAAGAAAGTAGTAGCTCAGTTTGAATCCGCGTCGTTCAGCAGTGGCGCGGTTTATCCAAAGTCAAACCGAGCCACTGCCGACGGCTACCAGCCCTTGGCGTACCTGTCCGCCAGTTCCAGCCATCGACCGATACGGCGGTCAGGCGGGTGCCTTTCGCGCCAGCTCGCCGCGAAGGGGCACCCCGCCGAGGCGCTTCGCCGCCTCTGGCCAGGCTCTCGATGTCCGCCAATGCACTGCGGACGCAGTCGTTCGCACCCTGCCCGCGAGTCGTCAGCGGATGCGCCATGCAACCCCTCGTGGCGTCAAGGTCGAACGGTTTCGCTGGCAGTTCCGAAAAGGGACCGCGAACGGTCCCTGGGCAACCCGGCCCGAAGGCCGACGGTCAACTCAACGCTTCTTTCGTCGTCTTCACGATCGCTGCAGCGACCTTGTACGGATCCGCGTTCGAGGCCGGTCGGCGATCTTCCAAGCGGCCCTTCCAGCCGTCTTCGATGGTGGCGATGGGGATGCGGATGGATGCGCCTCGATCGGAGATGCCGTAGTTGAACTTGTCGATGGACTGGGTCTCGTGCAGGCCCGTCAGTCGCATGTCGTTGTCGGCGCCATAGACGGCGATGTGGCGTTGGATGTTGTTGCCGAAGTGGTCGCAAATGCGGGTGAACGTATCTTCCCGGCCGAATTCGCGCATGGCGCCGTTGGAGAAGTTGGCGTGCATTCCGGAGCCGTTCCAGTCGCCCTGCACCGGCTTCGGGTGCCAGTTGATGGAGTAGCCGTGCTTTTCGCCGGTGCGCTCGGCCAAGTAGCGGGCCATCCAGGTTTCGTCGCCGGCACGGGCAGCGCCCTTGGCGAAGACCTGGAACTCCCACTGGCCAGCGGCCACTTCGCCGTTGATGCCCTCGACGTTGATGCCGGCGTCCAGGCAGGCGTCCAGATGCTCATCCACGCAATTGCGACCGAAGGCGTTGCGGGCGCCTACGGAACAGTAGTAGGCGCCCTGGGGACCCGGATAACCGCCCAGCGGAAAGCCCGGTGGCAGGTTGGTGCGGGTATCCCACAGGAAATACTCCTGCTCGAAGCCGAACCAGAAATCATCGTCGTCGTCTTCGATAGTGGCGCGGCCGTTGGATTCGTGAGGCGTACCGTCGGCGTTCAGCACTTCGGTCATCACCAGGAATGCATCCTTGCGGCCGGGATCGGGAAACAGCGCCACCGGCTTCAGCAGACAGTCCGAAGCGCTGCCGTCGGCCTGTTCCGTGGAACTGCCGTCGAACGACCATATCGGGCAGTCTTCCAGCGTACCGCCGAAGTCGGACTCGACCCGCGTCTTGCTGCGCAGGCTCTGAGTCGGCGTAAAGCCATCCAGCCAGATGTACTCGAGTTTGGTTTTCATGCCGTCAATTGCTCCTTCATGTTTTGGCTCGATTGCGAATTCTTGCGATGCCGTCTCTTGTCGATCGTCCTGCACCAATGCTTTTGTGGCCCTCTATCTGCAAAAATCATTTGCAAAAATCGCGCCGCAACAATCACGCCACTGGCTTGGCGCAGGCCGCCAAGCGCTGATAATAGCCGCTAAGCGGTCGAATTCAATCCCGGCAGCGCCTTGATTTCCCACTGGAATGCAGCGACATGCACCAATGATGCTCATCAATGCGCTAATATGGTGCGTCCGTGCTCCGAAGCATGCTCCAGGCGGCAGCTATGCCGGCTTGAGCAGGCCCGGATAGGTGGAGAACCGCGTCTCCTGGCGGGTGCGGATCTCGATCATCGCCACCTCGCCCTCGGCGTTGGCTCGCTTGGCTGCCTCCAAGGCCGGACCGATGTCGGCCACCTCGTCGACGTGGATCGCCTTGGCGCCTAGCGCCTGCGCGACGCCGGCGTAGTCGCCGGATTGGTTGCCGACGCCGTAGCGCTTCATGGCCACGGGCATCTTCTCGTCGTAGCCGCCCATGGTGAGATTGTTGATGACCACCGTGGTGATGGGAATTTCGGCGCGCACCGCGGTTTCGAGCTCCATGCCGGTGTGGCCGAAGGCCAGGTCGCCCATGAAGTTCATGCAGAACTTCTCCGGCGCGGCCATCTTGGCGCCTACCGCCAGCGGGATGCCGTAGCCCAAGTGGGTGGTCTTGCCCCAGCCGATGTAGCCGTGGGGAGCGGAGGCTCGATAGAACGGCATGATCTGGTCCCGGGGATTGCCGGCATCGTGGGTGAGCACGGTTTCGGCATGGTCGATGTGGCGGTCGATCTCGCGGATCACCCGGTACGGGTTGATGGGAGTTTCGTCCGAGTCGAGCAGCGGAGCCCACTCGGCCAGCCACTCGGCCTTGGTGGCCGCAATGGCTTCGACGATGCGGGCATCCTCGGCACGGCCATCCTCGCCCACCTCGGCTTGCGCTTCGTCGATCATGGCTGCGAGAGCGAGCTTGGCGTCGCCGACCAAGCCGATGTCCGCGGCGTAGTCCTTGTTGATGTCCTCGGCGGATGCCGTGGAGTGGATGAGGAACTTTCCGTCCGGGATCGGCAGGCCGAAGCCGGTGCGCGTCAGGCCGGAGCCGATGGCGAGCACCGCATCCGCGACGCCTAGCCATTTGAACACCGCTTTGGGGGCAGTGCGGTTGGCGGAGCCGAGGGCCAACGGATGGTCGTCGGGAAATGCGCTCTTGCCCTGCATGGTGGTGATCACCGGAATCTGCACAAGCTCCGCGAAGGCCCGCAGTTCCGCGCAGGCGTCGGCGTAGAGGATGCCCTGCCCTGCCCAGATTACCGGCCTCTTGGCCTTCAGCAGCGCCGCCACGGCGTCCTTGACGTCGCCCCGTGCTGGCACCGACCGCATGACCTTGGACGGCTGGTAGCGTTCCGCGACGCCAGCCGGCGCCTCCTGCCCCAGCACGTCGCCATGCATCTCCACCAGCACGGGACCGGGGCGGCCCTGGCGGGCAGTGTGGAAGGCGCGTCGAATCTGCGACGCGGTGCGATCGATGCGGTCGATGGAGAGCGCCAGCTTGGTCACCGAAGCGTAGTTCCGGCTAGCGGAGAAATTCGGCTGCACGTCGTAGCTGCCGACGCCGCTGCCGCCGGGCAGGAAGACCAGCGGCACGGCCTCGCCCCAGGCCTGGGCGATGCCGCCGAAGGAGTTTTCGACCCCCGGCCCGGATTGGGAGGCGAATACGCCCACCGGTGCGCCCCGGGTCTGCCGGCTGTAGCCGTCGGCGGCATTGATGCCGCCCCGCTCCTGGCGGAACACCAGCGGCCGGATGCCAACCCGGGCCGCCGCCTCGATGAGCGGATTGGCCGGGAAGCACGGCATCCAGGCAACCCCCTCGGCCTTCAGGCAATGCGCGATCAAATCGTAGCCGTTCACGGTCCCTCCCCAAAACGATGCGTTGGCGAAGACGCGAGTTTGGCGGATTTGCGGTGCCGGCGGCAACCCCGGCGGGTCGGCGAACGACTCTGCCAGCCGCTGATCCCATGCCAACGGGTGCTGGAATCGCACGTCGAGCCGATTTCCTACACGACGTCGGGGCGATCGTCCGATGACTTTCCTGTGCGGCCGGTTTTAAGGTGCCCGTCCCACAACCTGTTTCACAAGGAGAAACACCATGAAAAGCAAGATCAAGCGTCTATCCACGGCGATCATGTTCAGCAGCCTGGCATCCGCAGCGCTGGCCAGCGCACCTGCCGAGGCATTGAATCTAGTGCCGGATCCCACATGCCTGGGCTATTTCTGCCCATGGGGACCGCCGCCATTGCTGAGGATGGTAGGCATTCCTAGTGGGTGGTGTCTCGAGCTCAAGCCTTTCGGCGAGAGAGGAGTCCTGTTGTGCGGCTAGGCAGCTTGCGCCGGCCGATGCAATCGAGCCGCGCCGCAGACGCACGGTGACCACGAAGCGGTCGCGACGGCCCCGCGCCGAACAGCAGCCGAGGGGTTCGCCCTCGGCTGCTGGCATGAGCCGGGGCCGTCCCTCGCCCACCGGCGGTGCTTCGACTCTGCTCCGCGCTTGCGCAAGCGCGGACGACTGAACCCCTCGCCGACGAACTGCTCAGCGAGCTTGCGCGCCAGTGCAAGCTCAGGACGGCTGGTATGAGTTCATGCGATCGGCGGCCTAGATTCGGCTGCACAGGTCTTCCGCAATGTGCCGCTGATCCTACCTGCCCGGCACGTCCCCGCGCCGGGCAGCGGCTCAATTTGGCTTTGGATCAGCCGCGCTGCCATGGATGCCGCTACATATGCCATTCGATGTCGTCTTGTACCCAGCATCTTGTGGTTGCGTGATGCAGCCTGACGACGCGGATTCAAA
This sequence comes from Pseudomonadales bacterium, assembly GCA_963422285.2. Classification (GTDB taxonomy): domain Bacteria; phylum Pseudomonadota; class Gammaproteobacteria; order Pseudomonadales; family Azotimanducaceae; genus VXYL01. The sequence continues at coordinate 569,622 of CAXXJO010000002.1, forward strand.
CCGAGCCACTACCCGGTGCCGAGCGTCATTGCTTCGTCACCGCCTCGCTGCTAATGTGCGCCGCTTTCCGCCACTGCCTAGCGGTTCCGATGGACGGCCCAGATTTCTCGAACACCGAGCTCGTGCCAGCGATCGCCCAAGACGCTGCCAGCGGGCAAGTGCTCATGCTGGCCTACATGAACGCCGACGCCTACGCCGAGACCCTCGCCACCGGGCGCGTGTGCTACTACAGCCGCAGTCGTCGACGGCTTTGGCGCAAGGGAGAGGAAAGCGGCCATGTGCAGCACCTCAAGCGCATCCTCTACGACTGCGACGCCGACACCCTGCTGGTGCAAGTGGAGCAGGTGGGCGGTGCCGCCTGCCACGAGGGCTATGCGAGCTGCTTCTTCCGCGAAGTCGATCCCGGCACGGGCAGCGCCAAGGTGATCGCGGAACGGGTGTTCGACCCCACCGAGGTCTACCAGGGATAGGCGGGTGCGCACAAGCGAACAAGCAGCGGGCAGGCAACCGGCACAAGGCATGGGCAGCGTTCTCAATCTCGGCATTCCCTCCGGCAGCCTGCAAAACGCCTGCGCGGAGCTGTTCCAGCGCGCCGGCTATCGCATCGCGTTCCCCGCCCGCTCCTACTACCCGGAGATCGACGACCCCGAGATCGACTGCCTGTTGGTGCGCGCCCAGGAGATGGCCCGCTACGTGGAGCAGGGCGTACTGGACGCCGGCATCACCGGCCGCGACTGGGTGCTGGAAACCGGTGCCGACGTGGCGGAGATTGCCGAGTTCGTGTTCTCCAAGGCGAGCCGGCGTCCAGGCCGATGGGTGCTCTGCGTACCGAACGACTCCGAAGTACGCACCGTCGCGGACCTGCAAGGCAAGCGCATCGCCACCGAGGTGGTCAACCTGACCCGCGCCTTTCTCGAACGGCATGGCGTCGCCGCCCAGGTCGAGTTTTCCTGGGGGGCCACCGAGGTCAAGCCGCCGCGCTTGGCCGACGCCATCGTCGAGATCACCGAGACCGGCAGCTCCCTGCGCGCCAACAACCTGCGCATCGTCGACGAGGTACTGTCGAGTACCCCGCGGCTGATCGCCAACCGCGACGCCTATCGCGACGCCTGGAAGCGCGCCAAGCTGGACAACATCGCCCTGATGCTGGCCTCCTGCCTCGCCGCCGAGGGCCGCGTAGGCTTGATGATGAACGTGCGCAACGAGGACCTCGACGCCGTAACGGCCATCCTGCCGGCGCTGCGCAACCCCACCATCTCCCACCTTACGAACCCGCACTGGGTGGCCATCAGCACCATCATCGAAGAGGCCGCGGTGCGCGTCCTGGTGCCGGAACTGAAGAAGGCCGGCGCCACCGGCATCGTCGAGTTCCCCATCAACAAGGTGATCGAGTAGGCAGGATCGCATGAGGCATCGGCAAGTGGACGAGGCGAGAGACCATACCTTCCTGATCCCCATGGAGGGTCTGCACAACCTGCGCGCCGTCGCAGGCTACCTCGCCGCGTCCGGTGCGCGGATGCGTCCCGGCAGGCTCTACCGCTCCGGCGCTTGGGAGCGGATGACCGACCGCGACCGCGCTTGGCTGCGAACGAACGTCGAAACGGTACTGGACCTTCGCCATCCCGACGAGGTCGCCTGGGCTTCTGCCGCCCGTCTCGGCGAGCCTCCGGCCACCGTGGCCTACCACTCCATCTTTCGCCCCGAGGCGTCGCTGCAGGCGTTCATCGCCGAGCTCAACACCCAGCACGGAGCGGGCATCGGCTCGACCCGCTATCTGCGCTATCTGAAGGTCGGTGCCGCGCACCGCTTCGCTCGCGGCATCGAACTGCTGGCCGAGGAGCGCCGCTACCCGGTGCTCGTCAACTGCACCGCCGGCAAGGATCGAACCGGCATCCTGGTCGCCATCGTGATGGATCTCCTGGGCGTGGACGACGACGCCATCGCCGCCGAGTACGAGCGCAGCAACGCCGGCATCGACGGCTTGCTGGCCTACTTGGAGCAAATCGGCCGCAGACCCCAGGGCACTGCCGAGGAGATACGCGCCCGGGCTACCGTGCATGCCGACACCATGCTCGAATTCCTGGCCGGGGTCCGCGCCGAGCATGGCTCGGTGCGGGAACTGCTGGCATCGCAAGGGGTCGCCGACCGAACCTTCGATGCCTTGCGCGCCCGGCTGCTGGCATAAGCCGGGCGGCGCCGCCATCGCCTGCCTGCAAGCGGGCGCGTCTGCCATCTCGGCCGGGCGGTCGCTAAGTGATCGCGTCGAACATCTCGGGCGATTGCGAACCAGCGCAATCGCGGGGGCGACCACGAAGTGGTCGCGTCGAACAGTCCTGCGATCTGGCAGCACGACGAGTCGAATGCCGGCAACGGGCGGGAACCATGAACAAGCCGAAACGACGCCCGGCGAGCTGTGCCGCGGCCATCCTGTTCGCGGGCTTGCCGTCCGGATCCCCCCGTGCATAGCCTAGTGCTGCCCTCGCTCGGTATGCCGATTCTGGACGTGATGCATCCGACTGCCGTTGCCGCCGCAGCCGCCAAGCGAAAACACTGGACCTTGCTGCTCGCCGCTGCCTCCGTGCACACGACTGGCGTACCGGTTCGCCCATCAACGTCATCGCGACTTTCGAAGCCCTTTGAAAGAGAATTACCAGCCTAATTAGCTAAGAAACAAGTTCTTGGACGGCATCCAGCCCCGCGCCGCCGTGTCGGCCATCTTGAGCCATTCGGCGATGCGCTGATCTGGCGGGCAGCTGCGGCTCCAGTATTCCTCGAACAGCGCATCATCCAACCGCAAGGCGGCATCTTTCATCAGGTGCGCAATGTCGCGCAGAGCACGGGACAAATAGGGTTCATCCTCGTACATCGGCTCAACATGCTGCGCCACGCTCCCGGCGGAGAAGAGAACCCGCGCCTGGGTGCAGAACACGCCATGGTGCATGAGCAGGTAAAGAGCTGGGTCGATGTATTTTCTCTGTCCGGCAGGCCCTCGGGGCGGGCCGCATATCTGTGGGCACAGCAACGCTGCCTCCGCACGCAACATGCGCTTTTCCACGTCGGGGAGGCTCGCACAGGGCCGGACCTGAATAGGAATCGTGTGCGACGTTTCCAACCACCACAGACGCTCGCCTTCGCGTAGGCGATTCCGCGAATACTCGCGCACGTACTTCATCTTCCCGTCATCTGTCAGACGGGAAAACTCGTCGTAACTGATGGCCATATGCTCGAACAGCGAAGCCCGCTCAGTCTCCATTTCGATCACGAAGCGCGGCGAATTCGAAACGCGAACATGCGTCACGCATTCCTCGCAACGGCCCCACCGGAACTCTAGTTGGCCACCGATCTTTCCGAACAGGACGTAGACGCTGGACACGTCAGGATCGCGCATCCCTCGAAGATGCTGTTACCGACCGCGAGCCAAGTGTCCTGCCTGGTGTATTTGACCTCCACGCCGAAGCCGTTGCCCGGATGTCGGGAAAGGCGTGCGGATGGAACGATGGTTCGACGGTGAGATCGCAGTGCTTGGCCGCGATCCTGAGCATGTCGAGAGCGTGACGCTCGAAGGCGTCGGGACCGTGGTTGTCCGGGTTGGCCCTGACGTTCGGGGTCAGGATCTCGCAGGCGCGGTCAAGAACCTGCTCGAAGGCTTCCGGTGTCAAGGAACTCTCGTACAGCCTTTGCGATGTGCCACGCCAGCACGGGCGGTACCACATTGCCGATCATGCGCTCCGTCTCGCGCATCCCGCCGGAGAAGCGGAAGCCGTCGGGGAACGATTGCAGCCGGGCTGCTTCCCGAAGCGACAAGCGCCGGTCGAGTTTGTAGTGCCATTGAATGTTTCCGTGATGCTCTGCCCGAACGGTAGTCGCCGGTTTGTCGGCTTTCAAGCGACGGCTCCCCTTGGCGTACTTGTTCTTCTCCTGGACCCCAACATAGGTCTCATCAATCTCCACCTCGCTGGACATGGGAAACAGGGCGTCTTCATTATTCCATGCCTCGCGAATCTTGTGGCCCAACCTCCACGCAGCCTCATCTGAAATGCCAAGTTCCGGCGCGAGCTGCAGGCTCGACATGCCCCTCTTGGAACCTGCATGAGATACATCGCATAGAGCTGCTGACGGACTTCCAAGTGCGACGACTGCATGATCGTCCCGACACGGGAACTGAGGGGATCTTGCAGCAATCGCGGCAGCGATAGGGTTGCGGCTTCTTGGTCGGAGCGATATTGACGCTTCAGCCCTTCGGGCAAGGAGATGCCGTCCAGCCAGTGCATGGACTAGAACCACGCGACCGCCGCTTCTTGGCTCGGAAGCATCTTGTGGCACTCGCAGGTGGAGAGTGCGTCTTGACGCCTCAGCAGGAATCATTCTTCATTCCTGATCCTATTCAGCCATTTGAGGTTGGCTTGTCAACGACTATTCGACTAATTAGGCTGGCAATCCTCTTTTGAACGGAGCGCCCACCCATGCTCGAACGGGTCTTGATCAGCAACCGTGGCGAGATCGCCATTCGCATCGCCAAGGCGGCGTCCGCGCTCGGCATGGAGTCCGTGGGCGTCTACGCGCCGGCGGATTCGCTGTCCTTGCACACCCACCTCGCCACCGAAGCGCGGGAGATCGGCAACGGCGGCGCCATGGATCCAGTGCGCGCCTACCTGGATGCCGAGGCGCTGGTGCGGATCGCCAAGGAATGCGACTGCGACTGCGTCCATCCCGGCTATGGCTTCCTGGCGGAGAACGCGCCGTTCGCGCAGCGCTGCGCCGCAGAAGGCCTTGCCTTCGTCGGCCCGCCGCCGGCGGCGCTGTCCTTGTTCGGCGACAAGGTGCGCGCCCGAGCGCTGGCCGAGCGGCTTGACATTCCCGTGGTGCCCGGCAGCGCGGCACCGCTGGCCTCATCGGATCAAGCCTTGACGCCGGCGACAGAGCTGGGCTTCCCCGTCATGCTCAAGGCGGCAGCCGGCGGCGGCGGCCGAGGCATGCGCGTGGTGAACTCCGCAGCTACGATGGCGGAGGCGTTCGACCGCTGTCGCGGCGAAGCCGAAGCGGCATTCGGCAATGGCGCGCTGTTCGTCGAGAAGCTCGTCCAGCGACCACGCCATATCGAAGTGCAGGTGCTGGCGGATGCCCACGGCAACATCGTCCACCTGCACGAACGGGACTGCTCGGTGCAGCTTCGCAACCAGAAGGTGGTGGAGATCGCGCCGGCGCCGGGGCTTGACGAGAAGATGCGGGGACGCATCCTCTCGGACGCGGTCAAGCTGGTGCGGGCAGCGGCCTACGTCAACGCCGGCACGGTGGAGTTTCTCATCGTCCCGGAGACCGGCGAGCACTTCTTCATCGAATGCAATCCACGCATCCAGGTGGAGCACACCGTCACCGAACAGGTGACCGGCGTCGAGCTCGTGGAAGCGCAGTTTCGCATCGCCGCCGGCGCCAGCCTCGCTTCCCTGGGGCTCGGCAGCCAACAGGCCGTGGGCCAACCGCGCGGATTCGCGGTACAGGCTCGCGTGGTGGCCCGGGGCGCGGGTACGCTAAGCGCCTACAAGGAGCCATCGGGGCCGGGTGTGCGCGTGGATGCCTGCGGCTATCTGGGCTACGCGCCGCCGCCGCAGTTCGATCCGTTGCTGGCCAAGGTGGTGGCGTCGAGCTCGTCGCCGTCCATTGCTGGCGCAGTGGATCGTGTGCGCCGGGCGCTCGACGAGTTCCATATCGACGGCCTCGCCACCAATCTCACCCAGCTCAAAACGATTCTTGCGCATCCTGCGGTACGCGGCGGCGACGCCCGCACCACCCTGCTGGCCGAAGAACCGGACTTGCTGTCCGCGGCATCGGACGGCAATGGCAACGGCGCCCTGACGCTGCTGCAACAACAGGCCACCGTCATGGGCGTTTCCCCGGCGAGCGGCGCCGGCTCGATGCCGGCGGTCGAAACCACCGTGGCCACGCTGGACGCAGCACCCGGACAGGAGGCCGTCGTCTGTCCCATGGCCGGCTCGGTGCTGGAAATCCGCGGCCGGGAGGGCGATCGCGTCGTCGCCGGCGAATCCTTGCTGATCGTCAGCGCCATGAAGATGGAATCCCAAGTGGCTGCGCCCTGTGCCGGCGTGGTGGCGGCGGCGCAGCCGTTGCAGCCGGGCGATCGGGTGGAGACCGGGCAGGTATTCGCCGTCATCGCGCCGGCAGCCGGCGCCGAACGCCCTCGGCAAGACGAGGCAGACACCTGGGCGCCGCTGCTGAACGATGTCGCCACCATGAAAAAGCTCGCCATCAAGCGGCTGGCACCGGGCTCCAACGACCCTGGCGTCGTGCGCCAGCGCAGTCGCGGCAAGCTCACCTGCCGGGAACGCATCGAGGCGCTGCTCGACGCAGGCAGTTTCCGGGAAGTGGGCAGCGTGGCCGGGTTCGCCTCCTACGACGAGGACGGCGCCATCACCGCCTTCACTCCGGCCAACCACATCGGTGGCTGGGGCAGGATCGAAGGCCGCCCCGCCGTGGTCTGCGCCGACGACTTCACTTCCCGTGGCGGCCATGCGGACGGCGCCATCGGCGCCAAGGCCGGCTACCTGGACCGACTTTCCCTGGAACTGCGCATGCCGTCCATCCGCCTGCTCGACGGCTCCTCCGGCGGCGGCAGCGTCGCCGCCATGGTGCCGGCGCAGAAGAAGGAAGGCGAGAGCAAGGCCAAGGAGAGCAGCGGCGCCATCAAGGCCGGGCGGCCGCGGGTAGCCGGAGGCGGCGGTTCGTTCCTGCCCGGACACCTCGGCAGCGCCATTTACACCGAGCAGCTGACCACCGTGCCGGTGGTGAACATGCTGCTCGGCAGCGTGGTCGGGATCGGCGCGGCGAAGGCCGTGCTGGGCCACTTCGCCGTCATGGTGCGCGACATCGCCCAGCTGTTCGTCGCTGGCCCGCCAGTGGTGCGACACGCCATGGGCTACGACATCAGCAAGGAGGATCTGGGCGGTTGGCACATCCACTGCCGCAACGGCTCGGTGGACAATCTGGCCGAGACCGAGGAGGAAGCCGCGGCGCTGACCCGGCGCTTCCTCTCCTACTTGCCGTCGAGCGTCTACGAGACGCCGCCGGTGCTGCCGCCGAATCGGGACGATCCGCCGGATCGACGCGAGGAGGAACTGTTCGGTCTCATCCCGCGCAAGCGCACCACCACCTTCGACATGCGCAAGGCCATTCGGCTGATGGCGGACGGCAGCCCTCGGCCGGGGAGCGGGAGAGGGAACCCCTCCCACGACGACAGTTCGTTCTTCGAGATCGGGCCGCTGTGGGGCACCGACCAGATCACCGGCTTCGTGCGCTTCAACGGCCATCCCATGGGCGTCGTCGCCTCGGACAGCCAGCACGCCAACGGCGGCGCGCTTACCGCCGACGGCTGCCGCAAGCTGACTCGCCACCTGGATCTGTGCGACCTGTTCCACCTGCCTGTTCTGAACCTGATCGACAATCCGGGCTTCGCCGTCGGCATCGAGCACGAGATCGCCGGCACCATCCGCCGCGGCGGCGAGTGGATGGTGGCCTTCTCCCAGGTCGCCGTGCCCGTCTTCACAGTGGTCATGCGGCGCAGCTTCGGCGTCGCCGGCAACAACTACGCGACGCCGCGCTCGCGTCCCTCCGTGCGCGTGGCGTGGCCGGCCGCGGACACCGGCGGCATCCCCCCGGAGGGCGGCATCGAAGCCGCCTACAAGCGCCAGCTCGCCGAAGCCGAGGATCCCCGCGCCCTGCGCGACGAGCTGATGGCGCGCATCGAGACCGCCCGCGGCCCGGTGGGGCCGCTGTCGAAGTTCCAACTCGAGGAGATGATCGATCCCCGCGACACCCGACGGCTGATCTGCGAGTGGCTGGAAACCGCCTGGCGGCTGGTGTCGCAGCCAGCGCAGCTGGTGCCGAGGCGGTTGCAGTTCCGGCCTTGATGGGCATATGACTCTGCCCGGAGTTGCGGCTTACAGCCTAGTTGACCGACGCATTGCCTGTCTGATGGCCGACTGTTCGCGCTATCCCGCCCGGCACGGCCCACTTCGGTTCCTGCCGAACTGAGGTCTGCTGTTATACACATGCTGCATCCGTCGCTGGAATGCCCAGTGGATCCATTGTTGGACCGAGGACGTGTTCCATGGATCAGGCCAGTGGTATATGTGTGCGAATGGGACTGCGCCTCCACAGTTGTCAGCCAATCTAGGCGGCACTCTATAGAGACTATACTCTTGCTCGAAATCCGGATGAGTCGGGAGCAAGATGCCCAATAAGCCACACCTCGCATTCCTCTTGGTGTTACGCAAACTTGATCCGATCTCCCAGTCGACGTGCTTTCGCTGCCAAGTACATGTGCCTACGAGCGCCACCGTCACGGTGGCATCGGCGCTGAAGTCGTCGCGGATCTTCTGGCGGATGGTCTCCGTATTTCCGTAGGGATCTATATCTCCGTCATCAACCGACTTGTCTACGATGCTGTTTCCCATCATGCGACAGAAGATATTCTTGTAGTATTCATCCTCATGATGGAAGCTGACGAACGTCTTGTGAATCCTGGTGGCGACCATCACGCACCCTCTTTCGTCAACGATGGAGCCCTTCCCATACCCTTCGAGATCAGGCTCAAAGCGGCCTCTACATCCGTCATCTCGAACAATTTCTTGTTGTCCGCTTCATCAAGGCCGTTGTCCGAGGACAGCCTGTCAAGGCCGAACTCCAGTAGAGGCTCTGCAAGTCCATCCATTGGCATTTGAGGCGATTGCCGATTTTGTCCTCTCAAATGAGGTGCAGGGGTCAAGGCGGCAGCACCAGAAAATTCGTCCAATGCAGGGTCGCCGACGAGTGCGGCGCACACAGCCGCAGTCGCACCGCCGAATCCGCCGATAAGATACAGCGGCTTACGCATCTTTAGCGCGAAATAGGCCTCCTCCGCAATGCCGGCGTAGTATCCTTGATATCCTGTGGTCTTTCCGCCCAGGCAAATTCGGCATCCCGGACTCAACAGCTCGGTAAGGCGACGCCGAAGCGCCCAGAATTCAACGAATTTTTCTTCCAGCAAGGTAGAACGCACAGGATTTTCCACACAGTCCTGAATAGAAACGACCTCGAGTACGTCAGGAGCATCGAGAAGAGCATCGGATGCGATCTCGCTGATCGGCAGACCTACGGTTGGGACAAGGTTGAGCATCCGCCGCCGAGGTCGCGTCTGGCCGCTCGGATGCACACTCGTTCCTTCCGCGATCTCCGCGCAGTCGAGCACCGCCCGCATGACGCCGTTTTCGCGCCAGTCATGTCCGAATACCACTCGATAATCCTTGAACAGGAAGTACTGCGCAATCCGGATGACGATTCGATTGATCTGCCGCTCTTCGTAGCCGATCCTATCAGCGTCTTCGCACGGAGAGACCGATATTCCGACCGATGCCAAGTCGTTGTTTTCCGTATTCACCGCCTGTCCTCCTGATCACATTTGGTCGTATGCGACGAGATCGATTTCGACACCCGAGGCAAGTTTGAGCATGGGTCGTACCGAGCCAATATAGTCCGCGGGCAGCCGCGGGTTCGGATAGGCGACCTTCGCATCGGCGGTGACGTTCCTGGCATCGAGAGCCTCGCACGCCGTGCTCAACGAGTATATAGATGGCTTGTGTGGCAGAACCTCGCAGTTGTCATCCGCCTGAATATGTATGCGCAGCGCACGAAGATGGCTGGCAAGCGCGTGGAGAACGATGCGAATCACATTGCCGTCATGCATCCGGACGACAGGAGCCGCGTCAAAAGGCAGTCTCGCGCTGTCGTGATACGGTTCAGTACGCAGATCGACGACGAGGATCGGCATCCGGCTGCTTTCGGCCCACAGGTACTCGAGTTGGCACCAAGGGCGATTCTCGTACTCATCGGTGCGCAGTGCGATGACCAGCGAGGTCGTTGCCGCATCTTCAAGAGTCTTCTGCCACCGAGCGCCGAGTGGAATGTGCTCGACGTCGTAGAAGTATTCAAAACTGCCGTCCGAACCGGCTGCCTCGCGCAACCGTCGGAGCATGGCGACTAGCGACAACGCCATTGGAATGCCGTCGATCTTGGCGTGGCTGATGAAGAGCCGGAGCGCTCCGCCATCGACATCAATCGCACGTTGGAGCATTCGTCGTGCCCGCTCCATGACTCGAAGAGCCGTTGAGACAGGCATCAGCGCAGGTTCAATGGCATCACTGTCGACTGGACGTTGGATTTCGTCGTCGGTTCGTGGCGGCGGCAGTTCGATAGGTACGATGTTGACATCATATCCGTCGTCCATCCGACCTAGAACACTGACGTCGTCGAAGCGCTTGTCTCCCTCCGCGCCGACTACCGCGACAACCGAGCGTCTCGCACCCTTGACGAGTCGATCAAGGGCTGCTCCTTCGGGCATAGCGTGCAAGTCGAGTACTCTAATCTGCAGGCATTGTCGAGATACGTGCTCGCTGCGTTCACGGGGCCGGCGGTTCCTTCAAAGGCCAATCGAAGCATATCCGCATGGGCCTTCGTTTCGGCATTGGCGTGATCGCGCACGAGGATGATTTGAATCGGCGTCTCCATCCAATGCATAGTAGTCCCATGTAGCTTGAGGCATCAAGGTCTTACCGGCGTGCGTTAAGCTTGGCAAGTGGATGTTCGTTCCCCATCCAGCGCGGCGTAGACGACCCTCTCAGTGCCATCGAACCGCTGTTTTTGCGAGTACGGCGCAGCTTCGGCGTCGCCGGCAACAACTACGCGACGCCGCGTTTGTGCCCGTCGGTGCGCGTGGTGTGGCCGGCCGCGGACATCGGCAAGGAAAATCTGGACCGCTGCACAGCCGCTGCCGCAACGGCTCCGGGGACAATCTCGCCGACACCAAGGAGCAAGGAGAAGGCTACGGCTCCAACCTGGAGCTCCCTCTCCTAGCTGCCGTCGAGTGCCTACGAGACGCCGCCGGCGCCCGCGCCTAGCCGGGACGATCTCCGAATCGGCGCGAGCAGGAGCTGTTCAGTCTCATTCCGCGCAAGCGCGCCACCACCTCCGACATGCGCAAGGCCATTCGGCTTCGGCAGCTTGGCACATTCACGCACTAGCACGCGCTGGCGCACGCTGGCCGAGACGCCCGGCTGCTCGCAAAAAGCGCACACCGCACTGGCGCTTTCGTATGACACCGCTTATGTTTGCGGCTTTGTTCTTCATGGATACGCACGATGAATCGCGTCAAAGACTTGCTCGAGGCTGGCCAGACTGCCATCGGAACCACTGCTAGCACCAACAGCGAGGTGCGTTTCCTCGCCAACTCGGGCTTCGACTTCATCCTCTTCGACACCCAGCATTCGACCGACGACATCAAAGGGCTGGCGCGGGCGGTTTCCGCCACTAGGGGTTCCGACGCAAGTCCCATCGTCAGAGTAGGGGATCTCCGTCCCGATCAAATCTGCTATGCCCTGGACATAGGAGCCAAGGGGATCGTCGTTCCCATGGTGAATACTCCAGACGAAGCCGCCGACATGGTGCAGTGGTGCAAGTATCCGTTCGAAGGAGCCAGGAGCTCGGCTGGCATGCGCGGCGAGTGGGGCGAGTTCAAGAACTATCGCGAATACATGGATGCCGTGAACGAGCAATTGCTCATCGTTCCCATGATCGAGACCCAGGAGGCCCTCGACGGCATCGACGACATTGTCGCCGTTGCCGGCATCGACGTTCTGCTGGTGGGGCCCTCCGATCTCTCCATCAATCTCGACGTCCCGCTGGACTACACAAGCGCCAAGTACCACGCCGCCTTGGACAAGATCGGGGCCTCGTGCAAGGCGGCGGGGGTGGCGGCAGGCATGTTCTTCGTGCCGCCCGGCATTTCGCCCGCCGAACTGATGGCGAAGGGATTCCGTTTCTTTACCTTGCCTTGGGCTGCTTGGGCTGCACAGGGCATCCGCAGCGGCTTGGCCGGCGTCAAGTAGAGCAGGCCGCGCGCTCGAACGGCCGACGCCACAAGGCCGATGCCGATTGTCGTCGCCCAGGCGGCCCTTTCGGCGTTGCGCGAGTCGATTTCGACAGTGGGATTGCTGGACTTTGGCGCTCGCCCCACACGGGATAGGCCCCACCGCAGATCGACCAAGGGGGCTCGGTTGGCGGACAGACAAAGCCATCGCCCCCGGCGAAGTCGCGGCGGCTAGTCGTCGCGGCTGTCGTGCCGCAATCGGCCTAGCTGCGCCCGCAGCCGGGCGACCTCCGCCTCGGCAGCTGCGGCGCGTCCCTCGGCCGCTTCGCGGGCGGCGGCTTCGGCCGCACCCCGGGCTTCCGACTCTCGGTAGGTGCGCAGGAACTCCCCAGTCGACGGCTCTCGCCAGCGCAGTTCCCGTTCCTCCCCCGCCACGCACAGATCCTGGCCGAGCACCTCGCTGCGAACGCCCCGCGCGCCGCCCGGCAGAATCGTCTCCGGCAGCGCCCGGCACGACCCGTCCGCCAGCGCGAACCCCTGCAGATGCGGCCGCAGCGCGCCGTCCGGGTCGTACAGGAAGTACTCCCGAACCCCCAGCGCGGCGTAGACGCCCGGCTTCTCCTTCACGTCCTTCGTCCGCGTCTTCCTGGACACGATCTCCAGCGCGAAGTCCGGCGTCCGGCCGTCCTCCCGCCACACCACGAACGACCGCCGCGGACGGTCTCGACGCTTCGGCGCCACGAACGCCACGAACAGGTCCGGCGACGCCATCGACCAGCCGCGCCTCGACTGCGGATCGGGGTAGTGGACGAACAGGTTGCAGCCCACGAAGACGTCCGGGCGGCGCGCGCGCTTGGTCTTCAGCACGCTGCCGCCGTGGCTCCGGCTGTCCTCGTGGCGGACGCTCTCGGACGCCTTCTGGCTCTCCGAGGGCAGCTGCTCCTCGCCGAGGTCGAGATGGGAGAAGCGGGAAGATCGCTTGTGCGCCAAGGCTTCGGCCATGGGCTCGCTCCCGGATCGCTGAACCACGCGACGGCCACCTTGCGGCCGCGCGGGCGACTCTGGCACGGACGCGCAAACCGGGGTGCGTCGAAGCGTTTCCGCCCGTCGCTCCGCTGCCTGCCGCCGCCCGCGGCGCCATGGGCGACATGCTGGACGAACGCAGGGACAGCGGGATGCGTCGAGCCGATTTCCTACAGGAATCGGAGACATTCGCCCTTGCGGATTCTGCACAGGCGTTACCAGAACGCGAGGGGCCTCGGCACCCGCCCAGACGGTCGCCAAAGTCGCCGACGGGTTGCGACAAGGGCGAGACTCGGCCGCCCGCAACTCGCACTCCTGTCCGCCGCCCCGTCGTCCACTGCCGGATCGCCACGTATGCAGCTCCTTTGCACAGAGTTGCTCTGAGAGACAATACGCACAGCGGTTGCATGTCGGCGGCGCAGACTGACAGACTCTCAGCATGGACAGCCCGGATCGCACCTACGACGCGGCCGTAGTCGGCGGCGGCATCGTCGGCCTCGCTACTGCCTTGGCGCTGGCCGCGGGCGGCGGGCATGTGGCCGTGGTAGAACGCGAACCGCCACGGCGCATGCGCGGCGACTTGGGGATCGACATTCGCACGGTGGCGCTGACGCCGGCATCTGTCGACTGCCTGGAATCCCTAGGCGGCATCGAACGCGGCGAACTAGCACCTATCGAAGCCATGCGCGTCTGGGAATGCGACGGTGCGGCCGCGCTCGATTTCCGTGCCGACGGGCCGCTTGCCTGGGTGGCCGAACACAGCGCCTTGACAACGCGCTTGTGGCAAACCGCAGCCGGGCGCGTGGACCGATTCGCACCTGCTCGGGTTGCCGCGCTTGCTCATGGCAACGATGCGGTGACGCTCGACTGCCGGCAAAACGAGGGCAACCCGACGGCGAATGCGCTGACCATCGCTGCCCGGCTGGTGATCGCCGCCGATGGCGCCGGCAGCCAGGTGCGAGCCATGACCGGCGTTGCGGTACGCGGCGCCCCCGTGACTCGACGCGGCGCCCAGTACGCCATCGCCACGGTTGCCCGCACCGTGCGCCCCCACCGCGGCACGGCTTGGCAGCGCTTCGGCGCCACCGGCCCCGCAGCCCTGCTGCCGCTGCCGGACAATCGAAAAATGGCGGTGATCTGGAGCACCGATGAAACCACGCACGAGCGCCTGAAAGTGCTGGACGACGACGCTTTCCGCGCTGCCCTGGAGAACGAAACGGAGGCCGTGGCGGGCGGCATCGAAGCCGTCGACCGACGCATCTTCCTGCCGCTGGGGCAAACCCTGGCCGCCGACCCGAACCCGATGCCCCGGGTGGTTCTCGCCGGCGATGCGGCACGAACCCTGCACCCGCTCGCTGGCCAGGGCGTCAACCTCGGCCTGGAGGACGTTCGCGCTATCGCCGCTACGGCAACCGCCGGCACGGATTTCGGCGCCGCCGGCAACTGGCGCGCCTTCGCCCGACAACGGCGGGCGCGCTCCAAGCTGATGATGACGCTGATGCGCGCCCTGCTCGCCGCCTACTGCGGCCCTGGCGCGGACGGGCCGTGGATGCGGCTGGCGCGGAATACCGCCATTCGCTGGATCGACTCCTCCGCAATAGTCAAGGCGCAGCTGGTACGCGAGGCTATGGGCCTCGGTCCGCTGGCGGCATCATGAGTGCGCAACGCACACCGCTGCATGAGGCCCACATAGCGGCGAAGGGCCGAATGACGTCCTTCGCCGGCTGGTCCATGCCCCTGCACTACGGCTCGCAGATCGCCGAGCACCATCGGGTGCGACGCGCCGCCGGCATGTTCGACGTGTCGCACATGACCGTCATCGACATCGATGGCGCTGGCGCGCTGGCCCTGCTGCGCCGGGCCCTGGCGAACGACCCGGACAAGGCGACTCCGGGCCGGGCCGTCTACGGCGTGCTGCTGAACCCCGATGGCGGCATCATCGACGATGTCATCGTCTATGGCCGGGCCCGGCCAGGACACTACCGGGCAGTAGCCAACGCCGCTACGCGGCAGCGAGTGCTGAGTTGGCTGGGCGCACTGGGCGCCGACTTCCCGGTGCGCATCCACGAACGCCAGGATCTCGCCATGATCGCCGTGCAGGGGCCGAACGCCCTCTCGGCATTCGCCACAGCCGCTGCCGTGGACGTCGCCGACCTGGCCCCTTTCTCGGCGCTCGAACGCGACGACTGGATGATCGCCCGCACCGGCTACACCGGGGAAGACGGCGTCGAAGCGCTGCTTCCCGGCAAGCAAGCGCCGGAGCTTTGGCAAGGCCTGCTGCAGGCTGGCGTTGCTCCCGCCGGTCTCGCCGCCCGCGACACCCTGCGTCTGGAAGCCGGTCTCAACCTCTACGGTCAGGACATGGACGAGACCATCACGCCGCTGGAAGCCAACCTGGCCTGGAGCGTTGCCTGGGCACCGTCCGAGCGAGCCTTCGTGGGTCGGGGCGCCCTGGCCCGACAACGCGCCGAGAGGCCGCAGCGGGTCCTCCGGGGCATCGTTCTGGAAGCCAAGGGCGTGATGCGCCACGGCTATCGCGTAGTCACCGATCGCGGCGACGGCGTGGTCACCAGCGGTATCTTTTCGCCTACCTTGGGGTACAGTATCGCCTTGGCGCGGGTGCCTCGCCGCACGGTGGGCGAATGTTCCGTCGAGATTCGCGGCAAGCCGGTGCCGGGACGCTTGGTCAAGCCGCCGTTCGTGCGAAGAGGAAAGCAGGTACATCAATGAGCGAAACACCAACCGAACTGCGCTACGCATCGAGCCACGAATGGGCACGGCTGGAAGACGGCGTGGTGGTCGTCGGCATCAGCGACTTCGCCCAGGAATCGCTAGGCGACGTGGTCTATGTGGAGCTGCCGGAAGTGGGCCAGGAGTTGCAGGCTGGCGCGGAAGCGGGGGTGATCGAATCGGTGAAGGCCGCTGCCGACATCTACTCCCCGGTATCCGGCAAGGTGATCGCGGCGAACGAAATCCTGAACGCTGCTCCAGAGCGGGTCAACCAGGATCCCTACGGCGACGGCTGGTTCTTCAAGGCGGCGCCGACGGACGCCGCCGAGCTCGACGAACTGCTCGACGCGGACGCCTACCGGGAACATTGCGAGTCCGAGGAAGCCGAACGAGACTGAAGCCGGGCAAGAGCGAACAAGAGCCAAGCAGTGCCCTTCATTCCCCACACTCCGGACGATGTCCGCGCCATGCTGGCAGCTATCGGCGCGACATCCATCGACGAGTTGTTCGACGAGATCGAACCCGCGCTCAAGAGCGCCGATTTCAGCGCTATCGACGACGCGGTAGAGGAGATGACCATGCTGGCCGAGATGGCGGCACGGGCGCATCGAGACGAGACGGGGCCGTGCTTCGCCGGTGCCGGCTGCTACGACCACCACATCCCCGCCGCGGTGTGGGACATCGCCGGCCGGGGCGAGTTCCTCACCGCCTACACGCCCTACCAGGCGGAGGCCAGCCAAGGCACCCTGCAAACGGTCTACGAGTACCAGAGCATGATGGCGGCGCTGACCGGCATGGAGGTGTCCAACGCCTCGGTGTACGACGGCGGTTCGGCGCTTGGCGAAGCCGTGCTGATGGCGGTGCGGGCCAACCGCAAGAGCGCATTGCGAAGGGACGTGTCAACGCATCGAGTGGCCGTGGCCGGCGCATGCCATCCTCTCTATCTGCGGGCGGCGGCGAACATCGTTCGCAATCAAGGCATCGAGCTGACGCAGACCGGATTCGGCACCGATGGCCGTGCCGATCTCGACGCCTTGGCCGCCCCGGAGCCGCCCGTGGCCGTCGTCGTCCAGCAGCCGAACTTCTTCGGCCTGATCGAGCCGGTGGACGAGGTGGCGCGGTGGGCTCGAGCCAACCACGCGCTGCTCATCGCCGTGGTCAATCCCACTGCGCTGGCGCTGCTGGCGCCGCCGGGCGAATGGGGCGAAGACGGTGCCGACATCGTCTGCGGCGACGGCCAGCCGCTAGGCATCCCCATGGCCTCCGGGGGGCCGTCGTTCGGCTTCATCTGCACTCGGCGGCGCCACGTGCGGCAGCTGCCGGGCCGCATCGTCGGGCGCACGGTGGATCGCGACGGGCGCACGGGCTACACCCTCACCTTGCAGGCCCGGGAACAGCATATTCGGCGCGGCAAGGCGACCTCGAACATCTGCACCAACCAGGGTCTGCTGGTGACCGCGGCCACCATCTATTTGGCCCTGATGGGTGCCGCGGGTCTGCGCCGGGCGGCCACCCGCTGCCACGCCAGAACCCGGGATATGGTGTGCGCCCTGACCGCCATCGACAGTGTGCGCGAACGTTTCGACGGGCCGTTCTTCCACGAGCGCGTGATCGACGTAGGCCAGCCAGCAGACGCGGTGGCGGCGACGGTGGCCGCAACCGGCATCGTCGGCGGCGTATCCTTGGGCCGGTTCTTCCCCGAGCTGGCCAACTGCCTGCTGGTCTGCGCCACGGAGAAGCGAACCGACGCTGAGATCGCCGCCTTTCGGGAGGCATTGGCTGGAGCCCTTGGCCGATGAGTCGAAACGAGACCATCTTCGACATCGGCGCTCCGGGCCGTCGAGCCGCAGCGCAGCAGCAGCCGGACGGCGACGTCGCGAATCTGCCGGCGGACTGCCTGCGGCAGACGCCGCCGGCGCTGGCCGAGGTCTCCGAGCTGCAAGCCGTCCGCCACTACACCAACCTGTCGGCACGGAACTTCGCCATCGACAGACAGTTCTACCCGCTCGGTTCCTGCACTATGAAGTACAACCCCCGAGGCGCCCACCGAGCGGCCAGCCTGCCGGGCTTCTTGAACCGACACCCGCTGGCGCCGGACGCTCTGAGCCAGGGTTTTCTATCGTGCTTGCACGACCTGCAGGAAACCTTGAAGACGGTCACCGGCATGGCGGCGGTGTCGCTGACGCCGATGGCCGGCGCTCAGGGCGAGTTCGCTGGCGTTGCCATGATCCGCGCCTGCCACGATGCCGGCGGCGATGGCGAGCGCCGCGAGATCATCGTTCCTACCGCCGCCCACGGCACCAATCCCGCCACCGCCACCATGTGCGGCTGCACGGTGCGCGAAGTGGCGGTGGGCGCCGACGGCGATGTGGAAATGGAGAACCTGAAGGCCGCGGTCGGCCAGCACACCGCCGGCATCATGCTCACCAATCCGTCCACCTGCGGTGTGTTCGAGCGACGCATCCTGGAAATCGCCGCCGTGGTCCACGACGCCGGCGGCCTGCTCTACTACGACGGCGCCAATCTGAACGCCATTCTCGGCAAGGTTCGCCCCGGCGACATGGGCTTCGACGTGCTGCACCTGAACCTGCACAAAACCTTCGCCACCCCTCACGGCGGCGGCGGCCCCGGCGCCGGCCCGGTGGCCGTCAACGAGCGCCTGCTGCCGTTCCTGCCAACGCCGTTCGTCGAACGCGAGCAAGACTCGGCCGGCGGCTGGCGCTACCGCTTCCTCGACGCCGACAAGCGCCCCGAGTCCATCGGCCGGCTATCGGCCTTCATGGGCAACGCCGGCATCCTGCTGCGCGCCCTCGCCTACGCCCGCATGCTCGGCCGCGACGGCCTGCGACGGGTAGGCGAATACGCCACCCTGAACGCCAACTACCTGATGGCGCGACTGCGCGACGCCGGCTTCGAACTCGCCTACCCGGAGCGTCGCGCCAGCCACGAGTTCATCGTCACCTTCCGCCACGAGGCGAAGACCCTGGGCGTCACTGCCATGGACTTCGCCAAGCGCCTGCTCGACTACGGCTTCCACGCCCCCACCACCTACTTCCCCCTGCTGGTCGCCGAATGCTTCCTGATCGAGCCCACGGAAACCGAAACCAAGGAAGAACTCGATGCTTTCGTCGACGCCTTGGTGTGCATCCGGGAAGAGGCCCAGCGCGATCCCGAACGAGTGCGAAGCGCACCCCACAGCCTGCCGGTTTCCCGGCTTGACGAGGTGAAGGCGGCGCGGGAGCTGGATCTGGCGTACCACGCCACCGCCCGCCGAGGCCGATAGCTACGCCTCGCGGTAGAGCTTGCCGCGCTGGAGCACCGGATCGAGCAGCGAAAGATCTCCCGCCGGCACATCAAAGCCCTTGGGAAAAGGCGGCCGGGCTTCCATCCCCAGCGCTTGCAGCACCCGGTCGTCCTGGTAGTAGCAGGCGACGGTCTGCAAGGCCAGCGTCCCCAGGAAGCGCGGCTCGCGGGCGCGGATGTCGTCCACCAGCGTCTGCCGGGACGCCGCTGCCAAAGGCGCGAAGTCGCTGCCGTGGCGAGCCTTCGCTTCGGCATCGAGGCGGTCGAGTTGTTCGCCAAGGGCCGACAGCGTTTCGGGTTCCGCGCTGCGGATATAGCCCAGCACGTCCACCTCGGCAGCGGACGGCTTGCGTCCGTCCTCGCTCGCCGGCACGATCAGATCCAGCGCCACGGCCAGGGTGCGGCGCTGCCGCTCGGTGAGTGGATGGTCGGTACCGATGAGATCTTCGCGGCCCATGTTTCATGGTCTCCGATTGCTGCGGCGGTTTCAGTCGAACAGATTGGCCAGGTTCTTCTTCATCGAATCGGCGATGTAGAGGGCCACGGCCTGAATGGTCGTCGTCGGATTGACGCCGCCAGAGGTGACGAACACGCTGCCATCGACGATGAAGAGATTGCGCACGTCGTGGCTGCGGCCCCATTCGTTGACCACCGAGCGTTCGGGATCGGTGCCCATCCGTGCGGTGCCCAGCAGGTGCCAGCCGGCCATGCGGATCGGCGACGGCGTCGGATGCACCTCCCGAGCGCCGGCGGCGCGCATGGCCTCGGCCCCTTTCTCCAAGCCGTGGTCGAGCATGCGACGGCTGTTCTCGCTCAGCACGTAGTCGATCTTCGGGGCTGGAATGCCGTGGGAGTCCGTCAATTCGGCATCGAGAGTGACGCGATTGCGTTCCTCGGGCAGGTCCTCGCAGCAGATGCCCAAGTGGATGGTGCGATCGTAGATGCGTTCGAACGCCTCGTGATGGCCGGCGCCCCAAGGTATCGCGCCGCCGGCGATGCCGGCCCGCGCCGTGGCCACCGGCGCGCCGCCCCGGGTGATCTGCATGTTGTAACCGCGCACGAAGTCGCGCTGGGGTTCGGTTTCATAGAATTCCTGGCTGAGAATGCAGCATCCTTGAGGCCCGAAGTGGGATTCCAGGGGTTCGTCGAAAACACCGGCCACATGTCCCCACGGGTGCAGCATCAGGTTTCTGCCCACCAGTCCGGAGCGGTTGGCGAGGCCGTCCGGGAACCGCGCCGATGCGGCGTTGAGCAGCAGCCGCGGCGTGCCGACGCCGTTGCAGGCCAGCACCACCACTTCTGCCCGCTGGTGGCGTTCCACGCCGTCGGCATCGAAGTAGACGACGCCGGTAGCCATATCACGCTCGCCCACGGTGATCTCGCGCACCCGGCAGTGGGTGCGCAGCTCCACACCAGCACGTTGCGCCATTGGCCAGTAGGTGATGTCGGCGCTGCTCTTCGCACCCTGGGCGCAGCCGGCGTTGCAGGGGCCGAGATTCAGGCACTGGCCGCGACCGTTGTACGAGCGGGTGGCGATGGCGCTGTCCGACGGCCACCAATGCCAGCCCAGCTTGTTGAAGCCCCGCCCCATGGTCTCGCCCATGCGACCGAGCGGCACCGGCGGCAGCGGCGGCTGGTGCGCGGGAATGGCCGGATCGCCAGCCAGTCCGGCGACGCCGACATTGCGGTCGTTGGCGGCGAAGAAGGGTTCCAGGACGGCGTAGTCGATGGGCCAATCGTCGGCCACGGCGTCCAGCGAGCGAACGCGGAAGTCCGACGGATGGAAGCGGGGGAAATGCGCCGAGTAGAGGATCGTGCTGCCGCCAACGGCATTGAAGTTGAGGATGGCGATGGGCGAATCGGCATCTTTGACGGGGTAGTCGGCGGCGCGCCGGCGCAGGTTGGGGCTGGTCTGGAACTCCCGCGCCTGGCGCATCTCCCAGTCGCGCCCCGTGCTGGGATAGCGCGCCGGATCCATCCAGCCGCCCTGCTCCAGGCAGACGACGCGCATGCGCGTCTCGGCAAGGCTCCAGGCTGCCGCGGCGCCGGATGCTCCGGCACCGACGATCAGCACGTCTACGACATCCTCCGCCATGGGTCCCCTCCCGAAGTCTGCGCTTGTTCGACATTGCCTTGACGACGCCGGCCGTCCCCAGCGGCCAATGGCACACCGATTGGAGAAGCAAGTCAATGATGTCGTCAGCGACATTGGACCGACATGGCCGTGTCGTTTCGGTCCCGAAGTACGCAAGGGCAGCCCGTTTCGTGTGCTCTTGGTCTTGACGGAAGCGCGGCTGCAATGCCGCCGCTTTCGCCCTGGGGCAATCGGGAGAAGACGAGGCCGACAGATTGCTGGCGCGGACTGGATCCTGGGACCCGCCCGAGCAAGGCTAGCGGCAGGTCCACGACGTGCTCGCGCACCTGGAAAGCCCGCCTGATTCAATACCCGGAAGCACTCCACGACGCGACAGTGCCCAGCGTCAATGGGCGACGAGGAATGCACTCCCCTGAAGCCGCCATGCACTGCTGAAGGGCCTCGCTGGACATCGAGCGGAATCGGCACCCCGACGATTGGGGAGCGCAAGGCGCTCGAACATGGAATTCCAACGTCGCGTCACCCGACAATCTCGAAACGCAATCTTCGAGACCTTCCCAGGCGTATTTCTGCGGCAGCGTTGCACCTCGGCATTTTCCTTCTGTCCTGCCATACTTGGTGGTCGGAGGAATTGGTTCAGGGGGGGGGGGGTCGGTGAAGCATCTGCTACCCATGTTGGGCATCTTGGCTGCGGTGTTGGTCGGCGCGCTAGTGGGGTACGCCGGCAGTCAGGGCGGCGTACGGCTTGCCAACGGTCCACCGCTGTTTGCCGCGCTGGTGGCCGTAGCTTTTCTGCTGCAATGGATCGCGTTCCTGCCGGCGTACATCTTCCAGACCGAAAAGTTCTTCGATCTGATGGGCGGGGTCAGCTATATCGCGCTGGTGCTGCTGACCTGGGCGGCGACCGAGTACGACGGCC
Source organism: Pseudomonadales bacterium (assembly GCA_963422285.2). Lineage (GTDB taxonomy): Bacteria > Pseudomonadota > Gammaproteobacteria > Pseudomonadales > Azotimanducaceae > VXYL01. The sequence continues at coordinate 591,606 of CAXXJO010000002.1, forward strand.
GCAGCCTGCTGCTTGGAGGCTTGATCGTCGTGTGGGCCGTGCGCTTGGCCGGTTTTCTGTTCCTGCGCGTACGAAAAGTAGGGCACGATGCGCGTTTCCGTTCGATAAAGCCGCACTTCCCCACCTTCTTCATGACCTGGACGCTGCAAGGCCTGTGGGTGTCGTTCACTGCCGCCGCTGCACTGGCCGCGATGACCGCGACCACCTCCGTGGAGCTCGGGATGTTCGCGCTTGTCGGTGGACTGTGCTGGCTGTCCGGGTTCGTCGTCGAGGTGGTTGCAGATCGGCAGAAGAGCGCGTTTCGCGCCGATTCTGCCAACGAAGGCGGGTTCATCACCACCGGACTGTGGGCTTGGTCCCGGCATCCGAACTACTTCGGCGAGATCCTGCTGTGGATCGGCATTGCGATCATCGCCTTCCCCGCCCTTGCGGGCTGGCAGTTCGCCACGTTGGCATCGCCGGTGTTCGTGTGGCTGCTGCTCACCCGCATCAGCGGCATACGCATGCTCGAGGCGCGCGCCGATAGGCGCTGGGGAGACGATTCCGACTATCGGCGCTACCGCGACAATACGCCAGCGCTGGTGCCCAGACCGCCACGCTGATGGCTTGGTGGCGCCACGGCGTAAGCGCGCTGTCCTTCGGCGTGGTAGCGCTCAACCTGCTGGTGTGGATGGTGCCGCTGCTGCTGTTGGCTGGCGTCAAGGCGCTGACGCCGCGCGGTCGGGCGCTGGCGCGCAGGCCGATGGAGACGATCTACCGCCTCGCGGTGCGGGTGGACGATTGGTGGCTGCGCGGCGTACTGGGTCTGCGCTGGCCAAGGCCCGATCTGCCGATCGAGCGGAACCGTAGCTGCGTGGTGCTCGCCAACCACCGCACCTGGATGGACGTGTTCATCGTCCAAAGCGTTCTCACCCGCAAGGGGCCGATCGTGAAGTTCCTGACCAAGCGCGAACTCGCCTGGATCCCGGTGCTTGGTCTGATCTGCTGGGCCTTCGACTTTCCGCTGTTGCGCCGTCGCGCCGGAGACGGCATGACGGAGAACGAACGACGCCTGGAAGATCGGCGGCGCGTCCAGCGGGCGTGCGCCGTGCTGGAAGAGGCACCAGGCGCGATGCTGTCGTTTGCCGAGGGTACGCGCTTCACGCCGGAGAAGCATCAAGGCGCCAACCCTCCCTACCGGCATCTGCTGCTGCCGAAATCTGGCGGCTTGTCGACCATTTGCGACGCGATTGGCGGACCAGTGATCGACCTCACGCTGCACTACCCAGTGCAGGCCAGCTTCTGGCGCATGCTCGGCGGCGGGCTGCCGGCTCCGTCGCTCCATGCGGAACTGGTGTCGGCACCCGAGCCGGATGAACTGCGCGACTGGCTTGAAACGCGTTGGCGAAGCAAGGATGCGCGAATCGATGCGTACCTCGCGGAGTCGCGCCAGTGAGTTGGCAACGGGCAGGCGCCGCGTCGGAAGCGGCCCTTTCAGGGCCTGCCTGATCCGGTTTTCAGCCCTATCCTGTTACCGTGGCGCTAGTCCCGAGCCTTGCACGGGACCCTTCCGGCAGCCTGATCGTCGTGGCGGACACGGCTGGGTTTTTTCGCGCAGCGTTGGTCTCACTGCCCCGATCGGATCGGCACCGCGCCGACTCGTCGCATGGGGCCAGCAAGCTCCTGGAGGGGAACTTGGAGTCCACACGCCGCCTGCGTCCATGCCAACTTGGAGCGCTTAGCACAGGATATTCAACCCCTGTCCGACATGATATCCGCCGCCATACCCGGTCGACCACATCTAGCGGAGCCGAATTCGACCGCCTTGGACAGGGAACCGGCAGCAACAAGCCGCAGCAGGATGCGGCTACACTCGCAGCCATGATCGTGGAACTCCTTTACGGCAGGACCGGGCTGCCCGTCCGCTTCGACGATGGCCTGGACGTCACTATCGTCGCCAAGCCGCCGATGCCGCTAGTGGCACAACCGACGGCGGCGGTTCGCCAAGCGCTGGCCGCACCGGTGGGCTGCGCATCCTTGGCCGAGCTGGCCCGGGGGGCGCATTCGGCCTGCATCCTGGTCTGCGACATCACCCGCCCCGTGCCGAACGGCTTGTTCCTGCGTCCGCTCGTCGAGACCTTGCTGGCTGCGGGAATGGACGCCGCCAACATCACCGTACTCGTTGCCACTGGCCTGCACCGGCCCAACGAGGGCGAAGAACTGGCGGCGCTAGTGGGCGATCCCTGGGTGCTGGATCGAGTGTCGGCGGAAAACCACTTCGCCGAAGACGATGGGGCGCACGTCGATCTCGGAGGCACCCCGCGTCTAGGTACGCCGGTGAAGCTGGATCGGCGCTTCGTGGACGCGGACCTTCGCATCGCCACCGGGCTGGTGGAGCCGCATTTCATGGCCGGCTATTCCGGCGGTCGCAAGGTGGTGGCGCCCGGCATCGCTCACGCGGAGACCATCCGCACGTTCCACAACGCCCGCTTCATGGAACATCCGCGCACGGCCCCCTGTCGGCTGGCCGGCAATCCGCTGCACGAAGAGCAGCTGCAGATCGTGCGCATGCTCGGCGACGTCTACGCCCTCAACACGGTCATCGACGAGCAGCGCCGGCTGTCCTTCGTCAACTTCGGCGCGATCGAAGCCAGCCATCTGCAAGCCGTGGACTTCGCCCAAGGCTATCTGACGGTGCCGGTGCCGCGGCGGTTCCGCACCGTGGTCACCTCGGCCGCCGGCTTTCCCCTCGACCAGACCTACTACCAGACCGTCAAGGGCATGGTGACGCCCTTGGCCATCGTCGAACCCGGCGCCACCCTGATTGTCGCCGCGGACTGTTCGGAAGGGCTCGGCTCCGACGCCTACCGCGCCGCCCAGCGACGGCTGATCGACCAGGGCGCAGAGCGATTCCTCGCCGCCCTGGCCGCCAAGCCGCTGGCCGACATCGACGAATGGGAGAGCGAGATGCAGCTCAAGGCCCAGCGCACCGCCCGGGTGCGACTGCGCAGCGGCCTCGACGCCGCCGATCGGGCGCTGACCGGCGTCGACTGCATCGAGTCCGTGGAGGATGCGGTTCGCCAGAGCGTTGCGGAATCCGGCGACCGCGCGGTGGCGGTAATCCCTGAAGGGCCGTATGTGGTGCCGCTCCTGGGCACCGCCTGACGGCTCGACGAAGGCAGCCTCACAAGCCGAGATTGAGCAGGTTGTAGTTCTTCAGTACGCTCCGGCGCGTCCGTTCGTTCCAGCGGTTGGCGTCTTCCTCGCCGGCCAGGGGCTGGTAGACATAGGGCGTCTCGTCGGGATAGCGCTGGGCGCGGGCGTCGATGGCCAGCTGGATCAGCCGGGAGCGCTGGCGGATACGCTGTTCGTGGTAGACGTCGGTTCGCCCGTTCGCGGTCTTCTTGCGCACGTTCAGCACCGCATCCCGGCGATGGAAGCCGAATACGACGGACACCCGCCGCTGCGACGAAGTATTGGGAAAGGAGGCATGCAGCGCTTGGCGGTTGCAGATGGCGACATCGCCCGGCTGACAGAGCATGGGGACGGCGTCGGGCAGCCGGTCGCTGCCGTTGGCGGCAATCCGGGCCTCGATGTCGATCTTGCCCAGCTTGTGGCTGCCGGGCACGACCCACAGCGCGTTCTCGGGCGTCGTCGGGCATAGCTGCGCCATGAAGTTGAAGCCGTGGATGTCTTCGTGCCAGCGGGGGTGGCGCCAATGGGTGGTGCCGTCCTGGTGCCAAGCGACGGAAGTGCCGAGACCCGGTTCCTTGATCCAGATGGAATCGCCGAACGGCGCAAAGTCGGCGCCATTGATGGCTTCTGCGATGCGAAGCAACTGCGGATGGCCGTACAGCCGCAGGCACGAATCCATCACTTGCAGGATGCCGAACACGAAGTAGAGGGTATGCGCCGGCCCCCCCGCGTACGGCTTGGGCTCGAACATCTTCGCCGGGTGGCGACCGAAGTTCTTGCCGGTACCGCCATAGGGATCGGACAGCGGCTTGCCGAATCGGAACGTCGGCAGCGCGAATTCGCTGCCCAGGGCCGGCCGCCCTGCACGGTCCACGTCCATCCCTGGCCCGCACGGAGCGCGGGCCAGCAGTTGGTCCAGTTCGACGCGGAGATCCGCGAGCTCGTCGGGCTCGAGGACACCCTCGAACACATAGAAACCGTGCCGCCGGTAGGCGGCGGCGATATCGGCATGGAGATCTCCGTCTGCAAACCGGATCGGGCCTCGGTTGCCCAGCGCCCGCGCCCGACGTTCTCCCTCTCGACAATAATCGACCATAGCCAAACCCGAGTCTTGCGGATCGGCTGCTAGCGTACGGTCCTGCCGGCCAAGCTGGCGGACAGCCGCTCCAACGTCCTGGCCACCGCCTTGGGTGATCCTGTACGCCGCGCCAGCAGGGCGTACAACGACGGTACCACGAACAGCGTCAGCAACGTCGCCACCGAGACGCCGGAGAACACCACGATGCCGAGCACGGTGCGGCTCTCCGAGCCGGCGCCGGTGGCGAGGATCAGCGGGATGGAACCCATCACCGTGGCTAGGGTGGTCATCACCACCGGACGCAGGCGGATGCCGGAGGCCTCGACGACGGCATCCTCGAAGGAGCGCCCGGCGTCGCGCAGCTGGTTGATGAACTCGACGATCAGGACGCCGTTCTTGGCCGCGATGCCGATAAGCATGACGACGCCGATCTGGCTGTAGATGTTCATCGTCGAGCCCGTCAGGTACAGGCCGAGCAGAGCGCCGGTGACGGCTAGCGGCACGGTGACGAGAATCACCAGCGGATGCACGAAGCTCTCGAACTGCGCCGCCAGCACCAGGTAGACGACCAGCAGCGCGAGGGCGAAAGTGAACGCCAAGCCGCCGCTGGCTTCCTTGTACTCCAGAGATTCGCCCCGGTAGTCGATCTGCGCACCGTCCGGGAACGATTCGCGCACCACCCGTTCCAGGAAGTCCAGGGCGTCGCCCAGCGCCGCGCCGGGCGCGAGGTTGGCGGACAGCGTCACCGAGCGCAGCCGGTTGTAGCGGTTGAGAGTGCCCGGGCCGGCGCGTTCGTCGACGCGGATCAGGTTCGCCAGCGGCACCAGTTCGCCGCTGCGCTCCGAGCGCACGTAGAGGTTCTGCAGATCTTCCGCGGAGGTGCGCTGGTCTTCCTTGGCCTGCAGGATGACGTCGTACTCCTCGCCGTCCTTGACGTAGGTGGTGATGCGCTGCTCGCTCATCATGGCGGACAGCGTCCGGCCGATGTTCTGCACCGATACGCCCAGCTCGGCGGCGCGGTTCTTGTCGATGCGGACGATGGCCTGGGGCTGGGTTTCCTTGAGATCGCTGTCCAGGCGCACCAGGCCGGGAAACTCCCGCGCTCGTTCCATGATCTGGTCTCGCCATTCGGCCAAGGTGTCGTAGTCCGGGCCGCCGAGCACGAACTGCACCGGCTGGCCGCCACCGCCGCGCGACAGTCCGGAGCGCACGAAGGCGAAAGCGCGCACGCCCGGAACGGTCTGCCAAGCCGCCGTCGCCCGAGCCGCGGCGTCGCGCGTGGAGATGTCGCGCTCCTGCCACGGCTTCAGGGTCACCAGGATGACGCCACTGTTGGATGTGCTGCCGCCCCAGCCCGGTACTGCCAGGACGACCACCTCGGCAATGCCTTCCTGCACCATCTGCATGGCCGGCATCTCCAGCTTCAGCGCCTCTCGCTTCATGCGCTCGATGCCCATGCCCTCGGCGCCCGTCACTCTGGCCATGAAGGAGCCTTGGTCCTCCTGGGGCGCATACTCTTCGGGCACCACGTCGAGCAGAAAGTAGGCCGCGCCGAGGGTGCCGGCAGCGACCACCACGGCCGCCCAGCGATGCCGGATCAGGATGCCGAGCGCCCGCTCGTAGCCGCGGCGCAGCCTCGCAAACCCACGCTCCACCCAAAGCGCGAGACGATTCTCCTTCGCCGTCGGGCGCAGCAGCTTGGCGCACATCACCGGCGTCAGCGACAGCGCCAAGACGCTGGAGAACACCACCGCCGCGGCGATGGTGACGGCGAGTTCGCCGAAGATGACGCCGATGTTGTCGGTGAGGAACATGATCGGCGTGAACACCGCCACCAGCACCGCGGTCGTGGCGATTACCGCGAAGGCCACCTGCCGCGAGCCGTTGTAGGCCGCCACCAGGGGCGGCTCGCCTTCCTCGATGCGCCGGTGGATGTTCTCCAGCACCACGATGGCGTCGTCCACCACCAAGCCGATGGACAGCACCAAGGCCAGCAGCGTGATCAGGTTCACGGTGAAGCCGAAAGCGGCCAACGCGATGAACGCCGACACCAAGCATACGGGAATGGTCACCGCCGGAATGGCCATAGTGCGCAGCGAGCCGAGGAAGGCCAGGATCACCAGGCTCACCAGCACGATGGTGACGGCGATGGTACGGTAGACGGAGTCGATCGCCTCGCGGATGAAGAGCGAATCGTCGGAGCCGGTGGACAGCTCGATGTGCTCCGGCAGAGAGGCGTTGAGCCGGACGATCTCCGCCTTCACCTGCTCCAGCGTCTCCAGGGTGTTGGCCGTGGACTGCTTGATGATGCCGATGCTGACGGTGGGCAGGCTGTTGGCGCGGTAGATCGCCCGGTGATCCTGGGGCGCCATGTCCACATCGGCCACCTCGCCGAGACGAACCAAGTGGCCGTCCCGGCCCCGCATGACGACGAGCTGGCGGAAATCTTGCGCAGTCTCGAAGCCGCGGGCGATGCGCACCGTGAGTTCCCGGTTCTCGGTTTCGATGCGTCCCGCCGGCAATTCCAGATTCTCCCGCCGCAGCGCCGCTTCGATATCGCCGACGGTGAGATTGCGGGCCGCCAAGGCCAGCCGGTCGATCCATATCCGCATCGCCGGCCGGGCGCCGAACACGCTGGCATTGGCGACGCCGGGGATCACCGCGAAGCGGTCGCCGACATAGCGCTCCACATAGTCGGTCAATTCCATGCGGTCGAGCACGGAACTGACGACGTTGATGTACATGACCGGACGGGCGTCGGAATCCTGCTTGCGCACTTCCGGCGGACGCACATCCTCGGGCAGCGAGCGGGAGACGCGGGAGACGCGGTCGCGCACATCGTTGGCGGCATCGTCGATGTCGCGGTCCAGATCGAACTCGACGTTGATGTAGGAACGTCCGTCGCTGCTCGACGAGCGGATGGACTTCACGCCCTCGATGCCGCTGATCTGATCCTCGATCACCGTGGTGATGCGAGACTCGACGACGCTGCCCGACGCCCCCTGGTAGGCGGTGCCGATGGACACCACCGGCGGCGTGATGTCGGGAAACTCGCGCAGCGGCAGCACCCGGAACGAGAGGATGCCGAACGCCACCAGCGTCAGGCTGATGACCATGGCGAATACCGGCCGTTTCACCGAGGTATCGGAGAGCCACATCGTCAATCTCCCGCTTGCTGCAGGCGTTCGCCGCCGGGCTGCGGCCCGGGGCCAGCGCCTTCCTGTCCGGCCAAGCGCACGGAGACGCCGTTGCGGACCTTGATTACGCCTTCGGCGATCACCTGCTGCCCCGGCGCCAATCCCGACAGCACCTCCGCCCAGCCGCCGCGCCGCACGCCTAGGTCGATGGTGGTCATGGTCGCCCGCCGGTCCGCAGACACCGTGTAGACGAAGGTTTCGCCGCCGCGTTGCAGCAGCGCCGTTTCCGGCACCGTCAGCGCGTCCCGACTGGCCATGGTGAGCTGCACCGTCAGCAGCATGCCGGGGCGCAGCAGCAGCTCGCCGTTGTCGATGCGGGCGCGCACCGGCACGGCCCGGGTGACCGGATTCACCCGCGAGCCTACCGTTTCCACCGCGGCGTCGAAAGCGCGCTCGGGAAAGGCGACGCTGCGCGCCTTGAGCTTCAGGCCGGACCGGACCGCGCCCAGATGGATTTCCGGAATGGGGAAGTCCAGCTTGACGAGGGAGACGTCGTCCAGGGTCGTAATCACCGTGCCCGGGGCAATCAACGTTCCAGCGCTGACCTGGCGAAAGCCCAGCAGCCCCGCGAACGGCGCCCGGATCAGCCGGTCGGCCAGCCGCGCCACGATGGCCTGGTGCCGCGCCGTCGCCGCCGCCCATCGCGCCTGCGCCTCGTCCACGTCCGACACCGGCACACTGCTTTGTTCGAGCAGATTCTTCAGCCGGTCGTATTGGGTGCGGGCATCCACCACGTTGGCTTCGGCCTCGGCCAGGAGCGCCGTCTGCTCCTCGTTGGTGAGTTCGACCAGCACATCCCCGGCCTGGGCGAAGTCGCCATCGTCGAAACGCACCCGGCGGATGGTGTCCGTCACCTTGGCGGTGATGGCGACGGACTCGTTGGCATAGGTAGTGCCGACAGCTTCCACCACATCGGCGACGGGTCGAAGGACTGCCGGCTCGGCTACCACCAGAGGAGCTGGGCGGCCGCCGAAGCCTCCGGGCGGCCCGGAGCTGCCTTCGTCGGTGCAGCCGCCGACCGTCAGCAGAAGAATCGAGCACCAGAAGGCTAACCGCACGGCACCCTCCCAACCGCACCTCCGTGGCATCTTACGCTATCCGAGGGCCGTTATGTCTGCCGATTGGCTGCGACGCCCACGAGAATGCGCCTTGCTCCTTGGCGACGACGCTATCGAGTCCATCCGCTTGCAGTCCGAGCCTGCCAAGACCCTCGAACGGGCGTCAACCGCCTTGGCAGAGATCGCAGCGCGGCCGAGGCGTCTGTCCGCCTCGTGATGCAGCGTGTTCGATGCCTCTTTCCACAGTGTCCGCGATGAAAGCCATGTGCGCATCCGAGGGCCTTTGACTGCTGCCGAGGAACCGATGACAATGCGATACCGCTCGGCGCACCAGGACAAGCAATGGCTGATCTGCTAGCCCTCTCAAGCGGGGTCATCGACGGCACTTTGACGGTCGCTGAAGTCGGTCCCTTGAACCGCGTCAACTTCCAGCTTTCCGAGATCGCGGACGGCATTGCCGTGGTGGAGGCGTTTTCGCACTGCATCCTATTCGCGACGAACGATGGTCTGGTTGCCTTCGATACCAGTGGCGTTCAGGGAGGCGAGCGAGTCGTCGATGCCATCCGGGGCTGGCGCAAGGACAAGTTCAAGAGCCTCGTCTATACCCACGGGCACCTGGACCATGTGGGCGGCAGCGGCGCATTCATCGCGGACGCGGAACGCAATGGATCGGCTCGGCCGCAGGTGATCGGCCACAACAACGTCCCACGGCGGTTCGATCGCTACCACTTCACGAGCGGCTACAACCGGGTGATCAACGAGCGGCAATTCGGCCAGTTCTCCCGTCGCGGCTACGGCATGGGAGATGCCGAACGCTTCCTGCCGGAAGACGCCGCGCGGCCCGACGTCACTTACGATCAACATATGGAGCTGACTCTTGGCGGCCTCGAAGTTCATCTCAAACACGCCAAGGGGGAGACCGACGACCATACCTGGGCATGGATTCCGCGATACAAGGCCATCTGCGCTGGCGATTTTTTCATCTGGTGCTTTCCGAATGCCGGCAATCCGCAAAAGGTACAGCGCTATCCCGCGGAGTGGGCTGCGGCGATGCGCGACATGGCAAACCAAGGCGCGGAGCTTCTCTTGCCCGCCCATGGCCTGCCGATAGAGGGCGCGGAGCGCATAAAGCGCGTTTTGATCGAGGTCGCGGAGTCTTTGGAGTTTGTCGTCCGCGAAACGATCTGCCGAATGAACGACGGTGCCCGGCTGGACGAGATCATCCACGAGGTGAAAGTCGCATCCGACGTGTTGGAAAAGCCCTACCTTCGGCCCATGTACGACGAACCGGAGTTCGTGGTGCGCAACATCTGGCGAATGTACGGCGGCTGGTACGACGGCAATCCGTCGCATCTGAAACCGGCGCCGGAACACTTGCTGGCGGCCGAGCTGGCGACGCTGGCGGGCGGTGCGGACAAGCTCGCAGCGCGGGGCCAAGCGCTAATGGGCAGCGACCCGAGACTGGCCTGCCACTTGGTGGAACTCGCGGTCCAAGCCCAGCCGGGCGACAAGGGCCTGCACGCGATCCGAGCCGAAGTCTACCAGCGACGGCGCGACGGCGAGTCGTCTCTGATGGCAAAGGGCATCTTCGGTTCAGCAGCGAATGCTTCGAGAAAAAAGATGTCGTGAAGTCTCGCGATGACACGGCTGGCGCGTGCCCCAAGTCCTGCTTTTGGCAGCGCTATCGCTTTCTCCTTGCAGTCGAGCCACGTCGAGCGGAGCCGTCGAAGCCGAGGCGGAATCCAGCATCGTGCCGACCCTCGCAGCGCATGCGCGGATTTCCTGGATGGCTTTCGCAAAATGGAAGCCCTGCTTTCGATGCTCGACCTCCACGGCGGCAAGGGTAGCCCAGATCGCCTTCCGCATGGGAATAGCGCACATATATCCGCAATCGATCCTCGACCCGTCGGGCAGCATGGATTGCGGTGCTCGACTAAGGTGGTTTCCACCTGCGGGGCAGGTCTCCAACCCACGGCAAGGCGTAAGCCGAACCAGAAGGACACGGGCGAGCCTTTGCGGCCGCGGCATCGGCACGCGCCAGCCAAGCCTGGGGAAGGCCTCTCGCAGCCAGCGCTGCCACAGACGATGAAAGCCGACCTCGCGCAGTCCCAGCCCGCCCAGAGTGTAGTGATTCATTCTGCCCGACAGGGACTCGGAAGTTGCCGAATCAACTCCGGCGAGACGCTGCCGAGCACGGAGGAGTCGACCAAGGACGACGGCGCCAGTACGCGCAGAATCGGAACAGCTTCGCCGCCGCCGTACTTCGTCAATGACCAAGAAAACGCCGACTGTCGCCGAGATTCGATTCTGCGCATGGCGGCGTAGGGACCGCGCCGCCGCAAGCTACCCGTACAGGTGGCAGGCCACCAAGCGACTCGGTCGATCGGCGTCGGCGAGCGGAATAAGGTCCGGCGTTTCGCTCTTGCAGATGTCCATCGCCTTCGGACAGCGGCCGGCGAACCGGCAACCCGGCGGCACGTTCACCGGCGACGGGATTTCGCCGCCGATGGCGGTGGATGCGCGCTGCCGTTCGCTGATCGGGTCCGGTTCCGGGTTGGAGCCGATCAGCAGTTCGGTATACGGATGCTTGGGCGCGAAGAACACTTCGTTCGCCGGGCCGAGTTCCACCAGGGAACCCAAGTACATGACGGCCATGCGGTCGGAGACGTAGCGCACCATGGACAGATCGTGGGCGATGAACAGCAGCGTCAGGCCCAGGGATTGCTTGAGCTCGTCAAGCAGATTGACCACCTGCGCCTGCACGGAAACATCCAGCGCCGAGACCGGCTCGTCGCAGACCACGAACTCGGGTTCCAGCACCAGCGCCCGAGCGATGCCGATGCGCTGCCGCTGGCCGCCGGAGAACTCGTGCGGATAGCGCGACATGTGATCCGGGTTCAGTCCCACCCGTTGCAGCCAGTCGCCGACCTTCTCGCGGATGGCGTCGGCACCGAGATCCGTGTGCAGCTTCAGGCCCTCGCCGACGATTTCGCCCACGGTCATGCGCGGGTTCAGCGACGAATACGGATCCTGGAAGATCATCTGCATGGTGCGGGCGTGGCGGCGGAAGTCCGGCGGCCGGTACTTCGTCGGCAGCGGCTCGCCCTTGTAGACCACCTCGCCGCTGGTCTTCTCGTGCAGCCCCAGCACGGTCTTGCCGAGGGTGGACTTGCCGGAGCCGCTCTCGCCCACCAGGCCGACGATCTCCCGCGCCGCGATGTCCAGGGAGACATCGTCCACCGCATGCACCACCTGCCCCCGCCCCAGAGGGAAGTGCTTGACGAGGTTGCGGATTTCGACCAAGTGATTCAAGTGCCGCTCTGCCCCTTCAGCCTGTTGTTCCCGTACGGTCTGCCGACGTCCCGTCCCTCGACGCGGCACGACGCGCCTGCTTCCCCGGCACATTATGCCCCGTCGTGCGCATCGTCTCGCCGGCCAATGGTAGGGACTTATCCGTTCCGTTGCATCCGCAGAGAATCGCACCGCTCCGATGGGTGATGAACCCGCGCTGCCGGCACCGAACCTCGAATGGGGCGTGGAAGATTCCAGCCACTGGAGAATGCCGGGTGTGCTAGGGTGGAACTCCACCCTTCGAGCCGACGGGCGGCCAGCGTGGACAGGACGAGTTCGGCACGGCTTGGGCTGCCGACGGGCATTCAGACCTTCCGCAAGATCCGCGAGAACGGCTGCTACTATGTGGACAAGACTGCCTATGCGCTGCGGCTGGCGCAGGAGGGCGGTCACTACTTCCTCTCCCGTCCGCGGCGGTTCGGCAAGAGCCTGTTCCTGGACACCCTCAAGGAGCTGTTCGAATGCAGCGAGGAGCTGTTCCGGGGGTTGGCCGTCCACGACCGCTGGGACTGGGATGCGCCGCGCCCGGTGGTGCGGCTGAGCTTCGGCAGCGGCAACCTCAGACAGATGGACGAGCTGCGCGAACTGACGATGGCGCAACTGGACGCCATCGGCGAGGATGCCGGGATCGACATCCGCTATGACGCGCCATCAATGCGCCTGCGCCATCTGCTGCGGGCGTTGCGCCGGCAGACCAGGCGACGCGTCGTGGTGCTGGTGGACGAGTACGACAAGGCGATCCTGGACGCGCTGGACGAGCCGACGACAGCGGAGGCCAACCGCGACTATCTGGCGGGGCTGTATTCGACGCTCAAGGACTGCGACGAGGACATCGCGTTCACCTTCCTGACGGGGGTGAGCAAGTTCTCCAAGGCAAGTCTGTTCTCGACCCTCAACAACCTGACGGACCTCACCCTGCACCCGCGCTACTCGTCGATCTGCGGCTACACGGAGCGGGATATGGAAACGGTGTTCGGTCCGGAACTGGAAGGTCTGGAGCGGGCGAAAATCCAGCGCTGGTACAACGGCTACTCCTGGGACGGTCGGGAGCGGGTCTACAACCCTTTCGACGTGCTGCACCTGTTCGACCAGCGCCGGTTCCGCAACTACTGGATCAAGACCGGCACGCCGGCATTCCTGCCCGGAATCCTTGCGAATAGAGGGTTCGAGCTGGCGGAGCTGTCCGGCAGGTGGGTGGACGAGGGTCGGCTGGAGGATTTCGACATCGGCCGCATCGGCACCGCCGCGCTGCTGTTCCAGACCGGCCACCTGACGATCGCGGCGGAACATCCGTCCATGCCGGGGCGCTACCGGCTGGAGTATCCGAACCTGGAGGTGCGCCAGAGCCTGAGCCATCTTCTGCTCGACCAGCTGGCCGGCGAACGCAAGGGGAGGAGCTGCGGGAAAGCCTGCGCGCGGCGCTGGCGGCCGCCGACTACGGCGGCCTGCGCGACGCGTTGTCTTCGGCGATCGCCAGCATCCCGCACGATGCGTACCGGAGCACCCCGATCGGGGGCTACGAGGGACACTACGCCGCGGCGATGCACCTGTTCGCCGCGGGCTCGGGCCTGGATCCGCGCAGCGAGAAGAGCACCGCGGCGGGGCGGACGGACATGGCGGTGAGCCACGGCGGCCAGACCTACCTGTTCGAGTGGAAGGTGGTGGACGGGACGCCGACCGGGGAGGCGCTGGCGCAGCTGCGGGCCAAGGGATACGCGGAGAAGTACCGCCATCTGGGCGCATCGGTGCATCTGGTGGGCGTGGAATTCGACCGGAGTACGCGGCGGCTGGTGGGGTTCGAGGCGGAGCCGCTGTTGCCAGAGCGAAGCGGGTCGGGTGGCTAGTCTGTCCCACGGCGGCGGCGAGCGAGACCGATGCGCTGTCGCTGGCCGCCGGAGAGCTCGTGGGTGGCGCGGCATGCGGCCGGGATCCGGGCCTGCGCCTCGCCTCGGAGACGGTGCAGCGGGATTGTCCTCGATGTTGCGTCGTTCGATCGCGTCGCCTGAGCATCGCGTCGACGGCGGCGATCGCGCCTGCTGCGCATTCCGACCGTGATTCAGCCTCGGTACACCTGCGCCGCCTCCTGGTCGCAGTCCTCGTGGTGCAGCCAGCAGCGGGCGCGATGGCCGTCGCCGAGGGCGAACGGCTCGGGGTGGCCATGCTCGCAGGTGCGCATGGCGTAGGGACAGCGGGCGAAATAGCCGCAGCCGGCCGGCGGCGCGAACAGGTCCGGCGGGCTGCCGTCGATCGGCGTCAGTTCCTGCGCGCCGTCGTCCCGGTTGGACGGCATGGCGGTCTTGAGGCCCAAGGTATAGGGGTGGGCGGAGCGGTAGAACACGTCGTCCACGCCACCCTTCTCCACCGCTTCGCCGGCGTACATCACCAGCACGTCGTCGGCCATGCGAGCGACGACGCCGAGGTCGTGGGTAATGAGGATGATGGCCATGCCGTTGTCGCGCTGCAGATCGCGCATGAGGTCGAGAATCTGCGCCTGAATGGTCACGTCCAGGGCGGTGGTGGGTTCGTCGGCGATGAGGATGGACGGTTCGCAGGCCAGCGCCATGGCGATCATCGAGCGTTGCAGCATGCCGCCGGAGAACTCGAACGGGTACTGCCGGGCGCGCTTCGCCGCCTCCGGGATGCGCGTCATGTCGATCAGCTCGACGGCGCGGGCGAGCGCCTGGCGATGACTGTGGCCCTTGTGGACTTGCAAGGTTTCGGCGATCTGGTCGCCTACCGTCATGGTGGGATTCAGGGAACTCATGGGATCCTGGAAGATCATGCCCACCAGACGCCCGCGAATGTCCTGGCCGTCGATCTTCTGATCGCGCAGCACATCGTGGCCATCGAGCTTGGCCATGCCGCCGGTGATGCGCCCGGGCGGCATGGGAATGAGGCCCATGATGCTCTGCACGGTGACGGATTTGCCGCAGCCGGACTCGCCCACGATGGCCAGGGTTCGGCCGCGTTCGAGCGCGAACGAGACGCCGCGCACCGCCTGCACGGTGCCGCCGTAGGTGTCGAACTCGACGCGCAGATCGCTGACTTCCAAAAGCGCACTCATGCTACCGCCCCCCTCCTCGTCCCAACACCGCTCCTCCCCCGAGTTCGCGCAGCGAACTCCGGGCCGACTGCGGTAGCAGTCGCGTTCACTCCGTCGCCCGCATGCGCGCGTCCAGGGCATCCCGCAGGCCGTCGCCGAGCAGGTTGAAGGCCAGCACGGTGATGCTGATGAGCAGCGCCGGGGCGATCAGCTCGTGGGGGGTGGTGAGCATGGTCTTCAAGCCCTCGTTGCACATGCTGCCCCAAGACGGCGTGGGCGGGGCGACGCCCATGCCGATGAAGGAGAGGAACGCCTCGGTGAAGATGGCGCTAGGCACGGCGAAGGTGAGGGTCACGAGGATCACGCCCATGGTGTTGGGGATCATGTGGCGCAGTACCAGGTAGTTGGTCTTCGCGCCCAGCAGGCGGGAGGCGCCGATGTAGCCTTCTTCGCGGATCTGCAGGATCTGCCCGCGCACCAGCCGCGCCGCGGCGGGCCAGCTAAGCAGCAACATGGCCACCATCATGGGATAGATGCCCGAATCGCCGGATTCAACGTTGAACAGGATGCGCAGCAGGATCATGAACAGCAGGAACGGCAGCGCCACCACGAAGTCCGCGAAGCGCATGATGAGCTGGTCGAAGCGTCCGCCCACGAAGCCGGCGGCGCTGCCGTAGATGATGCCCACGGCGACGAACGCGAACGGCGCGACGATGCCGATGAACAGCGATACACGAGCGCCGTGCATCAGGCGCGCGAGCAGGTCGCGGCCTAGGTAGTCCGTGCCAAGCGGGTGGAACGGCAGCTTGAGGATGTCGCCCGGGCGAACGTCCGCCGCGCGTTCGATCAGGCCCTTCTGGACGGCTTCGGCGGCGGTGATCACTCGCGTCACGTCCACGGAGACGGTGGCGGCTTCGGCGGATTCGTAGCCGAGTGCGTCGAGCGCCACCACGGAGTAGTAGTAGACGGTAGGCTTCAGGTCCAAGCGGTCCTCGAAGCTCACCGTCGCGGGGCTCAGCACCTCGCCCACGGGCAGGCCGAAGGCGTCGTCCGGCGCCGGGTCGTAGATGTTGCGGAAGACGCGGTAGCCGCCAGCCCCCGGCACCGCATCCCAGAACAGCCGCACCGAGCGGGTGACGGCCTCGCCAGCCACGGCTACGGACGCCGGCGCCGCCAACTCGCGGGCATCCATTGATGGCGCAGTCGGCGTTGCCGTCACGCCGTCCCAAGGCACGTACTCGGCCGCTACCGTGGCGCGGCGATCGGCTCCCGGCGGCACGCTGATCTGGTCCAGATCCTGGACGGCCGGATCGATGCGCCACAGCAGCGGCCCGAACAGGGTGAACGCCAGCAGGCCGATCACCAGGTACAGGGAGATCAGCGCTCGGCGGTTGGCCTTGAGGCGCAGCCAAGCATCCTGCCAGTAGGACAGCGAAGGCCGCGAGATGGTCTCGACTTCGCGCCCGACGTGAACGCGCTCGAAGGAAAGCGGCAGCGCCGATTCAGCCATCTATTCCAACCTCACGCGGGGATTGACCAGCCCGTAGATCAGATCCACGAGGATTACCATGAGCACCAGGAACGCGCCGTAGAACACCGTCGTGCCCATGATGACCGTGTAGTCGGACTGTTGCACCGCCTGCACGAAGTAGCGCCCCAAGCCCGGAATGGCGAACACGATCTCCACCACGAAGCCGCCCGTGGTGATGGCCGCGATGGAGGGGCCGAGCACCGTCACCACTGGCAGGATGGCGTTGCGCAGCTGGTGCTTGCGGAAGATGCGTGTGACCGGCAGCCCCTTGGAGCGGGCCGTGCGCACGAAGTCCGAGCTGGTGATTTCCAGCATGGACGAGCGCATCAGCCGGGTGAGGAACGCCATGGTGCCGAGGCCGAGCACCAGCGATGGCACGATCATGTGCTGCACCGTGCCCCAGCCGGCCACGGGGAACAGGGTGAAGCCGAGGAAGTCGTTGATCTTCACCACGCCCAGCTGCCCCAGCGCTGCGAACACGAAGCCCGGCACGGAAATGCCGAGAATCACCAGCAGCATGATGACGACGTCCGGCGTTCGGTTGCGGTACAGGGCCGTCAACGCGCCCCAGAGAATGCCGCCGAAGGCGGCGAAGACGATGGCCAGGATGCCGAGCGTGGCGGACACCTTGAAGTGCTCGGCGATGATGTCGTTCACCTCGCGGTTCTGCTGCGTGAAGGAGATGCCGAAGTCGCCCTGCATCATGTTCCGCAGATAAATCCAGTACTGCTCCATCAATGGCTTGTCGAGGCCGTAGCGAGCTTCCAGGTTGGCGCGGATCTCCGGGGCCATGGCCTTGTCGTTCGCCAGCGGGTCGCCGGGCACGAAATGCATGGCGAAGAACGTCGCCGTGGCGATAAACCAGACCGTGACGACGCCCTGGATCAGCCGCTTGACCGTGTAGAGGAGCATCAGCCGCTCTCCCGCTCCTCCGATGCGCCGTCGGTGTCGATCCAGGCATTGGTGTAGTCTGGGTCCGTGCCGATGGCGCGGCGCACCAAGCCCTTCACCCTGGGGTCGGCCACGTAGACCGAGCCGCGTTCGTAGATGACGATAATCACGGCGTCGTCGTAGAGGATGTCTTGCACCTCCGCCATGGCGCCCATGCGCAGCTCGGGGTCCGAAGACGACTGCGCCATGTTCACCGCGGCGTCCAGCTCAGGGTTCTCGTAGCGGCCGCGGTTGTTCTCGTTCCAGGAGGCGAACAGGTCGGCGAAGGTCATGGGATCGTCGTAGTCCGGCCCCCAGCCGGCCATCACCAGATCGAAATCGCCCGCGGTCATTTTCGCTAAGCGCTGCTTGAAGATCTGCCGGTCGATCTTGATGTCGATGCCGAGCTTCTGCTTGAAGACGTTCTGGTAGTACTCGGACTGCTTGTTGGCGGAGGGGCTGTCGCCGGTGAGCATCACCAGCGGCGGCAGTTCCTCCAAGCCCAGCTCGTCCAACGCCTGGGCCAGATAGCGGCGGCCGGCGGCTTCGTCCGGCAGGTGTTCCCGGGGAGGATACTCCTGGCGGAAGTAGCCGTTGACGCCCTTGAGCCACACCGGAAACAGCGACGCGCCGGGCAGATTGCCGGGCAGCTTGATGACCTTGTAGACCAGCTCCGCGGCATCGTTGACGGACTGCATGGCCTTGCGCAGATGGAAATTGCTGGTGAGCCGCGCCGGGCGGTGGTTGAACTCGATGAAGTACACGGCGCCGCCGGAGAAGCGGTTGATCTTCCAGCGCTGGTAAAGCGCGTCGTCCAGATTCTCCGCGGTCAGCGCCGCCAGCGCCACCTTGCCGTCCTTGAACAGGTTGATGGTGGCGTTGACGTCGGACGTGATATAGGCGTGGTCGATGGCGTTCAGGTGGATGCGTGCCGCGTCCCAGTAGTTGGGGTTCTTCTCCAAACGCAGGCTGGCGCCGTGAATCCAGCTAGCGATGACGAACGGGCCGTTGTAGAGCAGATCCTCGGCGTCCGCCCCGTAGCGCCCGTTGGTGGCCTCGTAGAACGCCTCGTTGATGGGATTGTAGGTGGCGAAGGCGGTGAGCTTTTCGAAGTAGGGGACGGGCCGCGCCAGCGCCACTTCCAGGGTGCGGTCGTCCGCGGCGCGCACGCCCAGCGCCTGCACCGGCAGCTTGCCGGCATTGATGGCCTCGGCGTTCTCGATGCCGTAGAGGATGAAGGCGTACTGCGAGGCGGTGGCGGGGTCCACCACCTTGCGCCAGGAGAATACGAAGTCTTGGGCGGTGATCGGTTCGCCATTGCTCCAACGCGCCTCCGGGCGCAGGTGGAAGGTGGCGGAGCGTTCGCGGATGTCCCAGCGTTCGGCCACGCCGCCGACGAGGCGGTTGTCCGCGTCGTAGCGCAGCAGCCCTTCCATGACGTGGCCGAGGATGCGGAAGCTCACCGAGTCCGTCCCGCGGGTGGAGTCCAGCTGTGGCGGTTCCTCGCTCAGCGCCAGGGTGACGGTACCCGTGGCGGCGTCCACCGCATCGCTGGCGCCGCCTTCGTTCCACTGCGCCAGCGCCCACACGATGACGCCGAGGGCGGCGAGGCCGCCGGCGCCGAGATAGAGCACCTGCAGCAGAGCGCCCACATCAAAGCCGGCGGCCGGCGGGCTGCCGGGCAGATCCAAGCTGTTGGCCGCTTCGCTCATGGCTGTTCCCAGGGCCACGCACCGCGACAGATTACCTGCAACGCGGATCGAATGCATGGGGAAGCGGCGGCGCTCCGGACGCAGGCCGCCCGACCTGCCCGCATCGTCCAGACCCCGGCACACTCGCTGCCGTTTCTCGCCCATGCGCTCTGCAATGCCAAAGGCCTTGACCCCACATCTGGCCAGATCGCCTGGATGGGGAACCCTATGGCCGAATGGCCTTTGCAGGACGCCAAGAACCGGTTCAGCGCCGTTGTCGAGGCCGCGTTGGCAGGGGTTCCTCAAAGAGTGACCCGGTGCTGGCGGTCGACGAGTAAGAGCGGCTTCGCCATATCGAAAGGCTCAATTTGCAAAACGTAGGCGCGGTCTGGCGATCGCCGCCTCGAGGCAGGCTCTGGGCGATGGCTGATCGCCGAGTTCGATGGGATGGAACCACCTCGGACAGCTGTCCAGGTACTTGGTGGCGATGCCGCGCCGCCTGCGCAGAAAGCCCTTGATCTGGCTGTGGCGGCTGTTGACCGTCTGGATGTGCAGCGCGCCCCGGACCCGCACGCCAGCAGAAGCGTCGATGCTCTCGTGAGGGATGTCGAGCGCCGCCGCGACGGGCGGATAGCAGCGGTTGGCGTCGGAGACGAGCAGCGCATCCGGGGCGAGGACCGGCTCCAGCACCTCCTTCACGTTGTCTGCGTTCAGCGCAGGCAGGGTGTGGCTGAGGGTCTCGCCGCCACGGTCGGCGGCGACCAGAATCGGCACCTGCTCGCGCGAGAGGCCGCGCTTCTTGGCTTGGCCGCCGCGCCGGCGCGGCTTGCGGTCGAGCTTCCGCGCCCCCTTGCGGCTCTCCAGAAGAAAGGTCTCGTCAGCCTCGACGATCCCGGCAAGCCGATCCGGCGCCTGGCGCACCGCCGCCAGAAAGCGGTGTCGCCAGCGATGCGCCGTGCTCGGCGCAATCCCGCAGCGCTCTGCAGCCTCTTTGATCGTCTCGCCTTCGGCAAGCGAGGCGCCAAAGGCAAGCCAGCGCTCCTTATGGTGCAGACCCGACAGCGCCGTGCCCGTGAGCGCACCGAAGGTCTTCCCGCAGTCCTTGCACCGGAACCGGCGAAGACCGCGCGCCTTGCCCCGCGGCACCGCCCCGCCGGCGCCGCAATGCGGACAGCGCCGCTCGTCATCCACACCCAGCTCGATCGCCGCCAACGAGGCCGCGCCCTCCGGCGGGTCCGACAGCACCGCCGCCACCTCCTTGCGCTGCGCCGCCGTCAACTCATCGACACGCGAGAACCAGTCCCGAAACCGCTCGTGATCCATCTCTCCGATCTCCAAGGCGAATCCGCAAAGATCCTATCACTATGCCTACGATTCACGAATTGAGCCAATCGAAAAGGCGGAGGCGCCCTCGCTCGCGGAGCTGCTGCTCGCGATGCCCCAGGACGACGAATCGTTCGACCGGCTGCGCTTGCCCTCCCCCGTGGATCTCTGATGTTTCTGATCGATACCGATGTCCTGTCGGCGTTGCGAAGGCGAGAACGCAGCCCTGAGATCGTCCAGTGGATGTCGGAACAGCGCATAGCGGACTTGTACTTGAGCGTCGTGACCATTGGCGAGATCGAGCGGGGCATCATCCGCCAACTGCGTCGGCAAATGGCATTGGCTCGAGCCCTGACCGCCTGGCTGGACAGTGTGGTCGCGCTGTACGGCGAACGGATTCTCGCCGTCGATCTGCCCACGGCACGACGGTGGGGCGGCCTTTCCGGTACGCTCGGCTACGAAAGCGCCGACCTGCTGATTGCCGCCACGGCGCTTGAACATGGCTTGACCGTGGCGACCCGCAACATCCAGCACTTCGCGCCGACGGGGGTTCCGGTGCTGGATCCATCCGTCCCGCGCAGGTAGGGTCCGAGCAGGATTCCTGTGGCAACGCCGTACACAGCCAAGGTGCCGATCTCTGCACCGGCAGCCGCGTTCAGGCCACGCTCCGCAGCAGGTTGCCGACGACGCGATTCAGATGCATCAGCGAATTGCACTCGTCCGCCTGGTGGACGTAGGCCGTGTACTTGCGCATCTCCGCATCCCCCGTATGCCATGTGCCGCGCGATTCCGGATTCAGCCAGATGACGCGCTTGGCGCGATCGTACATCTCCTTGAGGATGTCGGTGCGCGGATCGCCGTAGTTGTTGCGGGCGTCGCCGAGGATGACGATGGTGGTGCGGTTGTCCACGTCCCCCAGGCACAGCTTGCGGAAGTCCGCGAAGGCTTGGCCGTAGTCCGTGGCGCCGCCGCTGTAGTCGCGCAGGGTCTTGGCGATGGCATCCTCGAGCTTGTTGCGCTCGAACAATTCGGTCACCTCGGCAAGGTCGGAGGAAAACGCGAACGAGCGCACCTTGGGCATCACTTCTTCCAGGCTGTAGAGGAACATCAGCATGAAGCGGGCGTAGCTCGATACCGAGCCGGACACGTCGCAGATGGCGAACACCTTGGGGCGGTCCACCTTCACCGACTTCCAGTGCAGGTCGAAGATCGAACCGTCGTAGCTCATGTTGTGGCGCAGGGTGCGCGGCACATGCAGCGAGCCGCGCTTGAACACCTTGCGCCGGCGAGAGTGCAGGGCGACCAGCTTCTTCGCCATGCGGAAGACGATCTCCTGGATCAGGCGGAAGTTGCGGTGTTCGACGTTGGACAGCTTCACCCTCTGCAGCAGCTCCTCGCGCAGCCGCCGGCCCGTGGCGTCGGCGTACAGCAGGAACTGCCGCTCCACGTAGTCGCGCACCTGCTCGCGCAGAGCGTCGCGGCGCTTTTTCAGCTCTTGGCCGAGGCGGCGTTCCGACAGGCCGTGGCTTTGGCGCAGGTCGCCGATCTCGCGCATGAGGTCGGCAAGACCCATGGCGTCCATGATCTTGCGCGTGTACAGGCCCTTCTGGGTGAACACCTGGATTTCTTCGAGCTTCGCTTCGCGGGCCGCATCCGCCATGCGCACGGAGAGTTCCACGGTGCCGTCCAGCATGAGCAGGCGGCCGAGCGCCGAACGCGGCTCGGCCATCTCTCCGGGACCCAAGTCTTCTTCCTCTTCTTCCGAAGCGGCGAACTTGCTCTTCCTCCTGCCGCCTCCGGCACCCTTGCCGCCGCTGCCTTCGCCCTGGCCCTCGCCGCCCTCGCCCGCGCCATCCTCGCCATCGCCGGCAGCAAAAGCCGCTTGCGGGGACACATCCTCGAAGGAGAAGAACTGGTCGAAGGTGGTGTCGAAGGTGTCCTTCTCGTCCGCCGTCTTCGGCAGCACCAGGGACAACGAATTCTTGAGGAAAGCCCGGTCGCGGTAGCCGACCAAGTCCACGGTGCTCATGGCGTCCAGCGTCTCCGCCGGCGAGATGCGCACCTCGGCATTGCGCAGGGCGGCGATGAAGTGGGCGAGAGTGCGATCCATGGCAGCTAGTCTACTTGTCTGGCGCAGCCAGCGCGCCACAACCCCGCGGCGCGTACAGCTAGCAGGTCGCGGAGGCGGTGCGCAGGGCGTTCGGGCCGCTCACTGTCGCAGTCGATACGCCTGTGGCGAGGCACTTTCGCCAACCGCCTTGCTGGTCAGGGTGGCGATCTCGGCGTCTACGTTCTCGATGTCCTCCTGGAACTTCAGGATCACGTTGAGGGTGTCGCGCACCAATTCCGCGTCCAGGCTTTCGGTGTGCAGCAGCAGCAGCGTACGCGCCCAGTCGATGGTTTCCGAGATGGCTGGCACCTTCTTGAGATCGAGGTCGCGCAGTTCCTGGATGAACGTCACCAGCTGGATGCGCAGCTTCGGCGGGATGTCCGGGACGCGAGCGTGGATGATGCGCTGTTCGAGGTCGGCGTCCGGGAAGGGAATGTAGAGGTGCAGGCAGCGGCGTTTGAGGGCGTCGGATATCTCCCGGGTGTTGTTGCTGGTGAGGAAGACGATGGGCGGTTCGCGGTGGGCCTTGACGGTGCCGATCTCCGGAATGGACACCTGGAAGTCTGACAGGATCTCCAGCAGCAGCGATTCGAACTCGTGGTCGGACTTGTCCACCTCGTCGATCAGCAGCACGCAGCCGTTCTCCTCCCGCAGCGCCTTGAGCAGCGGTCGCGGCTCCAGGAACTCCTCGGAGAAGAAGATGTCGCCGAACTCGTGCAGGCGGTTGACGGACTCGGCGAACCCCTGGGCGCCCTGCAGCACTTCGTCCAAGGTCTCCTTGAGCACCTGGGTGTAGAGCAGCTGCTTGCCGTACTTCCACTCGTAGATGGCCTTGGCCTCGTCGAGGCCCTCGTAGCATTGCAGGCGGATGAGCGGCAGAGCGAACAGTTCCGACGTGGTCTTGGCGAGTTCCGTCTTGCCCACCCCCGGCGGCCCTTCGATGAGAACCGGCTTGCGCAGGTGGAACGCCAAGTAGACGGCGGTGGCGATCTGGTTGCTGCAAATGTAGCGGTGCGTCTCGAAGTTCTCCTTCAGGCTGTCCACCGACCCCGCCAACTGTTCGATATCCGTCACCAATCCTTCCCGTCGCTTCGGCAAACCAAGCATTATCCCGAAGACGGCGATGGATGTATACGCCGCATTACCGACTAGGGAGATATTCTCGGTTCATCAAAGATTTGTGCCGTTGAACAACGGGACTGGGGACGTCGCGAGGTGTGGAGGCCTTCCTCGTCCCCAGCCGGAATTAACGACGGATGCCGCGCCGGGACCGCGGCAGCCATGCCGGCCACCCGATCCTCCCTGCCATGGTCGATCGAACGGCAAGCGCGATGGGGCGTGGACGACTGCCAGCCGGCCGACAGCCTGCTCCGAGGCTGCGTCACCTCCTTGCTCGCTCCGCTTGACCTGTTACGCGAACCGGAATACTGTCCAAAGATGATTCGTTCGTTTCGCTGCCAGGACACCGAGGCGTTGTTTCGTGACCGGGCAGTCCCGCGATTCCGCATGATCGAGCGGACAGCGAGACGGAAACTGCTGTACCTGCACCGTGCCGTGCGTCTACAGGATCTGCGAGTGCCGCCGGGCAATCGCCTGGAGTCGCTGATAGGAGATCGGAAAGGGCAGCACAGCATACGGATCAACGACCAGTGGCGCATCTGCTTCCAGTGGAAAGACGGTGATGCGTTCGGCGTCGAGATCGTCGACTATCATTGAACCAAAGCGAAACCAGCGAACGATATGACCAGGACACTCGAACCCATCCATCCAGGAGAGATCCTCTTGGAGGAGTTCCTCAAGCCCATGGGCATGGGCATCAATCGCATGGCGCGCGAGATCGGGGTGCCTCCCGGACGCATCAGCGAAATCGTCAACGGCAAGCGCGGTGTCAGCGCGGACACTGCGTTGCGCCTCGGGCGATTTCTGGGAGTCTCCCCCGAATTATGGCTCGGGTTGCAGATCGAATACGATCTGCGTTGCGCTCAGCGATCCAAAGGCGCGGAAATCAAACAGCGCATTCGTCCTTACGACACGGCACCGTCGCCCCCCTCCCATCCAGCGCCTTCGGCCCGATAAAGCAAGCCGCCTCTCGCCGGCTGCCTCGCCGCAGCCACCACCGGTATCCTGTGATTGTTCAAGCGCCTGCCTGGACCGGTATGGGCGCACCCTTGCGCAACCCAGCAAAAATCCGTGCAGCGCATCGAACCGCAGCGACCGTCGCATCCGCAATGCGGGTAGCGGGTTCGTCAGGAAAGCGGGCGAGAGATCGATGGCTCTCATCCAAGCGGCCGCTGATTCGAAGCCCGCTGCTAGCCGGTCAAGCGGTTCGGCAAGCGGATCCATGGTCCATACATGCGCGACCCAAGCCATTTGCGGCGCATCCGGCCATTCGGCGACAATGGCGGCCATGAACGCGACGGACGAACGGCGACCCCTGGACGGCACTCTGGTGGTGGCACTGGAACAGGCGGTGGCGGCGCCGCTGGCTTCCTGCCGGCTGGCCGACGCCGGTGCCCGGATCATCAAGCTCGAACGGGCCGGGGGCGACTTCGCCCGCTCCTACGACACCGTGGCCAACGGCCAGTCCGCCTACTTCGCGTGGCTGAACCGGGGCAAGGAATCCCTGGTGGTGGACATCAAGGCCGCGCAAGACCGGGACCTCGTGTTGCGCATCCTGGCCCGGGCGGACATCTTCATCCAGAATCTTGCTGCTGGCGCCGCGGCTCGCGCTGGCCTAGGCTCGGACGCTCTGCGCGAGCGCTTCCCGCGGCTGATCACCTGCGACATCTCCGGCTACGGCGACTGCGGCCCGTATGCGGACATGAAAGCCTACGATCTGCTGGTGCAGGCGGAGACCGGCTTGATCTCCATCAACGGCGCGCCGGGAGAATACGGCCGCGTCGGCGTGTCCATCTGCGACTACGCCACCGGCCTGTCGGCGGCGCTGGCTATCAACGAGGCGCTGGTGCGGCGCGAGAGAACCGGCATCGGCACCGCCGTCAAGGTGTCGCTGTTCGACGTGCTGGCGGAACTGATGGCCGTGCCCCTGCTGCAGCACGACTACACCGGCGCGGGACCCCAGCGCATCGGCCTAGCGCACCCGTCCATCACGCCCTACGGCGGCTTCGTCACCGCGGACGGTGCGACGCTGGTGATCTCGGTGCAGAACGATCGCGAATGGCGGTCGTTGGCCGAGCAGGTGATGGAACGCCCGGAACTGGTGGACGATCCGCGCTACGCCACCAATCCGGCGCGCCTGCAGCGACGCCCGGAGGTGGACGGCTTGGTGCAGGCGTTCTTCTCCCGCCACCAGCGCGCCGAGATGGAAGCGAAACTTCGCGCCGCGCGCATCGCCTACGGCGCGGTGAACGACCTCGCCGGCCTCTCCGCCCACCCCCACCTGCGACGGTTGACCGTCGGCAGCGAGACGGGTGCGATCGACATGCCTGCCCACCCGAACGCCGCCGCTCTCGGGCCGAAGCTTCCCAATCTGCCCCAGGTAGGACAACATACGGAGCTGATCCGCCGAGAATTCCAATAGCTTGGAGAACGTCGATGCCATCGCGCCGCAGCATAATCGAACTGACGGATAACGAGATCCGGGACTACCTGGATGCCAAGAAGACACTCATCATCGTCGGCAACGGCGTCAACGGCTACCCCCATCCCATGCCTATGTGGTTCGCCCAGGGCGACGACGGCTGCATCTACTGCACCACCTTCGGCAAGAGCCAGAAGGTGCGGAACTGGCGGCGCGACCCCAAGGCGACGCTGCTGGTGGAAAGCGGCCTGGAGTACGCGGAACTCAAGGGCGTGGTGATCTACGCCTCCTGCGAGATCATCGACGACGCCGAGGCGGTGCGGGAAACGCTGGTGGCCATCAACTCGCGGGGGCGGGATCTCGACCATGCCGCCAAGGCCAAGCTCCAGGAGTCGGTCACGGGTACCGCGACCAAGCGCGTGGTGCTGAAGTTCACGCCTCGGCGCTACGTCACCTGGGATCACGCCAAGCTCGGCGGACGGTATTGACAACGCGGCGTCCGCAAGCCGATGCTACGGCTGTCGTAGCGATGAGTTCATCGGGAGAACTTCACATGGACATCTCCATCACCTACTGCACATCCTGAGGCTATGAACCCAAGGCGGTCAGTCTGGCTGCTAAAATCAAGGACGCATTCGGCGTCGAGGCATTCCTGATCGAGGGCGCGGGCGGCATCTTCGACGTGAATGTGGACGGCAAGCTGGTCTATTCCAAGCATCAAACCGGAGACTTCCCGGACGAGGATGCCTTGGTCGACGAGCTGCGGGGCAGTCGCTGAAACCATAGGCCCCTGCCACCTCGTCGGTCGGGCGATGCGCGGACAGGGAATGCGCACCGCTGCCAGTGCCGTGTTCAGTACTTGTAGCCGTCGGGCTTGAACGGCCCTTCGGCGGCGACGTGGATGTAGTCCGCCTGCTGCCGGGTCAGCCGGGTGACGGTGCCGCCGAAGCCTTCCACCATGAGCTGCGCCACCTCCTCGTCGAGCTTCTTGGGCAGAACCTCCACCGTCACCGGGGCGCGCTGCTGGGGGTTCTGGTTCGCCCAGCCCTGCTCGAAGAGATGCATCTGCGCCAGCACCTGGTTGGCGAACGAACCGTCCATCACCCGGGAGGGATGGCCCATGGCGTTGCCCAGGTTCACCAGCCGTCCCTCGGAGAGCAGCAGCAGGTAGTCCGCAGAATCGTCGCTGCGGAACACTTGGTGGACTTGGTCCTTCACCTTCTGCCAGCGCCAGTGCTGGCGCATGAAGGCGGTGTCGATTTCGTTGTCGAAGTGGCCGATGTTGCAGACGACGGCCCCTCGCTTGAGGGAGCGCAGCATGGCGCTGTCGCAGACGTTGGTGTTGCCGGTGCAAGTCACCACTAGGTCCGTCTCGCCCAGCAGGCGCTGGTCGATGTTCGAGACCATGCCGGTGTTGTCGCCGCCGAGGTAGGGCGAGACCACCTCGAAGCCGTCCATGCAGGCCTGCATGGCGCAGATGGGGTCCACCTCCGCCACGCGCACGATCATGCCCTCCTGGCGCAGGCTGGCCGACGAGCCCTTGCCGACGTCGCCGTAGCCGACCACCAGCGCCCGCTTGCCGGCCAGCAGCATGTCCGTGGCGCGCTTGACGGCGTCGTTCAGGCTGTGGCGGCAGCCGTAGCGGTTGTCGTTCTTGGACTTGGTGACGGAATCGTTGACGTTGATGGCCGGCACCTTGAGCTGGCGGCGGGAAAGCATCTCCAACAGGCGATGCACTCCAGTGGTGGTCTCCTCGCTGACGCCGTGGATGCGCGTCAGCATGGCGGGATGCTTGTCGTGGATCATCTTGGTCAGGTCGCCGCCGTCGTCGAGCAGCAGATTGGCGTCCCAGGGATCGCCGTCCTTGAGGATGGTCCGCTCGATGCACCAGTCGTATTCCGCCTCGGTCTCGCCCTTCCAGGCGTATACCGGCACGCCGTCCGCGGCCATGGCGGCGGCGGCGTGATCCTGGGTGGAGAAGATGTTGCACGACGACCAGCGCACCTCGGCGCCCAAGGCGATCAGGGTGCGGATGAGCACCGCGGTCTGAATGGTCATGTGGATGCAGCCGATGATCTTGGCGCCGGCCAGCGGCTGCTGCGCTTCGTACTTGCGGCGCAGGGACATAAGCGCCGGCATCTCGGCTTCGGCCAAGGCGATCTCCCGGCGGCCGAATTCGGCCAAGGCGATGTCGGCGACTTTGTAGTCGGTCATGGGAAGCAGGACTCGTTCGGCAGCGGGATGCGCACCATACCAGCGTCGCTGGCGAGTTCAACGCAGGCCTGCGGCCTGATCCCTTGGTTTGCGGCGTCTGCTGCCGGAGCCATCGTTCCGTCCGGCCCGAATCCAGGCCACCCTGGATGCCGGTCTGCGTCATGCCTTGGCGGACAGCGACGGAGCCGTCCCGGCACGTGTGCTGTAAGGTCGCACTCTCGTGTACGTCGTAGCTGGATGGGGAGTACCCGCAGGCCGACGGACGGCTTCAGCCTTGGGAAACGACCACCTCATGCCAGATGCCGAAAAGCTCGATCCCCGCTATGTGAATCGCAGCGCCCATCTCCCCTACGGGCTCCAAGTGGATGAAGTGCAACGGGGCGTTGCCGAGACGTATCGACTGTGCCATGGCTTGAACGACTATCCAAGCAGCGCGGGTTTCCGGCCTCTGGAGGAACTGCTGCTCGGCAACGCGCTGTCCGGCATCATCTCGGAGTTCCTCGTCAAGAACATCGCCAGTTCCACCGTCGCCCTGGAGGCGAACGGCAAAGTGGGCGGCCACCCGGATCTCGTTCCCGCAGGTCGCTATTCGTCGAGCGGCGTCCTGAAAGGCGAAGAGGGAATAGAGATCAAAGCGTCCATCCAGCCGGCGGCTGGCAGGGACACAACCCGGAAGACTGCTGGTTGATGGTGTTCAGGTACCGGATCGGCGAGATAGGCGGCACTGGCTCCGGTGCGCTGACCTTCGTAGAGATTCTCTGCGCCGAGCTGGAACGGGCGGACTGGTCGTTCTCAGGGCGCTCCGGCGCATCGCGCAGGACACCGACCGCATCCATCACCAAGACCGGCATGGACAAGCTCAGAAGCAACTTCCTCTATCGTCTCCCTGGTGCCGGCGTTGGTCCGTACCGGAATATTTTGGCACCAAAGTAAGCGACCCAGCGGGTGTCCATCAGGCAAACAGGTTCGCTTGACCGCCGTGCCTGTACGAATCGTTGCGGGATGTGCGTACCTTGTCGTTTCCTGCTGCCGTCAAGGCCGCAAGCCGTGGAATCGCGGACTCCGCCATGGCGAGAAACTCGGCATCGTTCTCGACACCGACACTGGCGTAGCCGACCGCGCAGGCTGCTGCGATGGTCGAACCGGCGCCCATGAAGGGGTCGAGCACCACGCCTTCTCCCAAGGGCAGGGCGGCGCGCACGATCTGACGCATGAACGCCTGGGGCTTGAGAGCTGGATGCGGTGCGATGTCTCGCTCGCCAGATCGCGTGGGCGAGCTTCGAATGACGTCGAAGAAAGGCTGCTCCGCGCTGATTCTGCGCAACCCGCCGGTCTTCCATTTGCGCAGATTGTCCTGTACGCGACCTTCGCAGGGCTTGCGGAACAAGCCCCAAGGTTCCCAACAGGAGCGAGGCATCACAGTCACGTCGCGAAATTCGTCGTGGGCGTTCTTGGGGCGATCTCCGCCACGAAGAGTCTGCACCAAGCGGATGATCTCGCCGCGCTTCTGGAAGCCGGATTCAATCAGCGCCGCGTAGACCAAGTGCGAGAACAGGGGATTGGCGGCGATGAAGACATGGCCGCCAGGTACCAGCACGCGCATCGCCAGCGCGGCCCATTTGTTGAAGAATTCGACAAGCTGCTGCACCTCGCTATCGTTCAGCACCGTAAATCGCGGCAGGGGGCGCCGGACGCTGCCATCCAACGCCGGCGGCAGTCGCCACACGCCGCCGTGCCCACGCCGCAGCTTGGTCTTCTCCTTGGCGGTGTACTCCTTCAGGCCGTAGGGAGGATCGGTAACGATTGCGTGAATGCTGTTGGCGCTTTGGCGTTGCATCCAGTCGAAGCAGTCGCCGCCAACCACTTGGTAGCAAGGCTCCGGGATGCCATCGCGTACCTGCGCAACCTCCGTGCGCTCTTCCGCCAGCGGAAACGCGCTCCGCAGCAGCGCCGCCGCTTGCACGGGGCGCGTCGACAGAATGCGCTGGACATCCTCCGGCAGCCGCCCGGCGAGAAGGAGCAGGGAGTCGGCGTCGATCGCGCACATCTGCGCGAGACGCCGCGCCATTGCCGCAGTGGGACGGGCCTTGCCTCCTTCAAGACGGGAAACGTAGCCTTTGGAAACAGCGAGCTGGCCCGCCACGTCGGCCTGCGTAGATCCGCTGGCAAGCCGGGCCGCTCGCAGGCGCCGCCCGAACTCGACCAGCGCGGCGTCGCACTCGATTGCTGTTGTTCGGCAATTCATGGTCGCACCATGGACCTGTCAACCAATCAAGTCAACTTTCCAGAGTCGAGCAGCCGATCGATCAGCATGACGAGGCCGTCTTCGCGGCTGCTGCCCGTGGTCCAGTCGGCGGCGGCCTTGACCGCCGGATCCGCGTCGCCCATCGCTACGCCGAACCCGGCGCCGCGAATCATCGACAGATCGTTCAGCGCATCGCCGACGGCGCAGATGGCATCGCCCGGGATGCCGGCCGCGGCGGCGAAGCGCGTAAGGGCCGACCACTTGCTGACGTGGCCGACGATGGTTTCCAGGTACCAGCCAGGAGTTTTCTTCGATGCCACGAGCACGGTGGCGAACTCGTCGCCGGCGGCTGCGGCGATGTCGCGCTCGAATGCCGCCAACGGCTCGCGGTCGCCGAAGCAGCCCACCACCAGGATGTCGTCGTAGCCCGCCTGCTCCGGCGCCACATCGCCATGGCCGGCATCGCCGCCGATGCCGGCGTAGTGCTGCGTTTCGAGGTTCCAGCGTAGACTGGCGTCGAGCACGAAATCCGCGCCGCCGCGGGCGTGCGCGTCGCGTTGCAGGATGAGCGCCAGGCCGCGCCGCCGAGCCAAACGCAGCAGGCGTTCGATCTGGCCGGGGGCGAAGGGTTCGGAATGCAGAGTCTCGCCGCTGGCAGCCTTGGTGAGTGCGCCGCCGAGACATACCGCCGGCAAGGCGAGGCCGAGCTGGTCCATCACCAGCCGCGTGGTGCGATAGCGGCGCCCAGTGGCCAGCACCACGCGCAGCCCGTGCCGGCAGGCGCGTCGCAGGCTGTCGCGGGTGGCGGGGGAGACGCGGTCGCCGCTGGCGACCAGGGTGCCGTCGATGTCTATCGCGAGCAGCGAGATGTCCATCGCCGCCAGCGGCTACGACGCGCTCAGTTCCGCATCCAGCGTCATCGCGTAGCGCCCACGCGATCCTGGAAACGGATGCACCATCAGGCGGCGGAACTGGTCGCGTTCCCGTTCGTTCAGCATGGCGTGGGCGGCGCAGCCCACGAAGGACTTGTAAGCGACACTGGTGTCGTTTTTAGGCATGACGTAGGTGGGAATCATGGCTTGCAGTATGGCGGCGCGACGGTGCGGGGTGCGGTTCACGCCGGCCCGGTGCCACGTCCGAGAATCGTACAGAATCGTGCTGCCTCCCGGCGCTTCGACGACATCCGCGTCGGGGCCGTTGTAGGGCAGGCCGTGAGCGGCGCGGTAGCCCGGCCGGGCATGCATCGCGGCGGTGCCCCAGGCATCCGGCGGCGGCTGTTCCAAGGCGTGGGATCCCAGCTTGAACGCCGTGGCGCCGCGCTCCTTGGCGAAATCCGATACGCAGACGTTGCGCTGCACGCCCAGCACCGTTTCCCCGGTGGGGGTGGGCACCGTGCCGTCCACCGGAATCCCCCAGTGATAGGGGAAGTCCGAATGCCAGCCTTGGACGTTGCGCTTGCCGTCGTCCTGGCCGAGCACGATCAGCGCCGGCGGGTGCGCGAGGCAGATGTCTTCGGTGCGCATGTACTGACGGATCAGCCACAGCGACACCGGCTCCGCAGCGGTGCGGGCCATGGCCGGATCCTGGTTCAGCATCGGCTGCGAGCGGTCCCTGTATCGATCCGCGTACCGATCCGTGCAGGCCACGCGCTCCAGCGCCGCGACGGTTTCCGGCGCCAGGATCGACGCCAAGCATACCCATCCGTTTTCGCGCAAAAACGCCAAATACTCGGACGGCAACCGCGCGGGGCCATGCGCGACCGCATAGGACGACGTGCCGGTGGCCAACGATCTGCCTTGCCAAGACAGCCGCACGGCCCGCTCGCTGGCGGCCTCGGCGGCCAGGAGCCGTCCGGTGACGGCATGGCGCAGCTGCGTCGCACCCTCCGCCAGCCACATGACGCGATCGTCCGCCGCCGGGGTTTCGATCCATTGGCCCTCGTCGTCGACGCCGAGAAACCGGCCGTTCGGCGCCGCCAGCATGGCGTAGTGGCGGCTTGGCCGATCCACCTTCACCACGCGCTCCGCGAAAAGCTCCGCATCCGCCCTATGCATATCCCGACTATTCATCCCAACTATTCGAGCACTGCGCCCACCATACGGAACGCAGTCCCGACATGGAAGATGCCGGCAGCGGCTCGGTTTGGCATTGGATGAGCCAAGCCGCCACATGTTCCGCTACATACGGTAGCCGATATGCTGCTGCATCCTACATCTTGTGCCTGCATGGAACGGCATCAGGACGCGGATTCGAATCGAGCCGCCGCCAGGGTGCCAGCCGTTCAACGCCTGCCCGGTCTGTGCGTTTCGGGAGCGAACGCCGCGAACAGGCCGGCGACCAGGACCAGTGCGCCGGCAGCGACCCACAGCGGCGCATGCAGCCCTTGCAGATCGCCCAGCAGGCCCAGCAGGATCGGCCCGACCACATAGCCCACGTCGCTTAGCATGCGATAGCTGCTCATCGCGGCGGCGTTCATGCCCTTGGGCGCCGAGTCGGCCGCGTAGGCCGCTGGCGCTGCGCCGGAGGCTGCGGCGGCTCCACCCCACACCATGCAGGCCGCCAGGAACCACCCTAATCCCGGCGCCAAGGCGAAGCAAAGCATCGATGCACCGGTGAGCGCCGTGGCTGGCACGATGACGGATTTGCGCCCGTAGCGATCCACCAGCGCACCTGCCGGATAGGTGACGGCAAGGCCGACGATGCTGCCGAGCGCCAAGCCGAAGCCGATCTCGGTGGCCGCCAGGGCCAGCTTCTCGCGCGCCAGCACAGGCACGATGCTGAACAGCGCCCCGGTACGGGCCACGGCGCCGATCAGACCGATCAGGCAGACCAGCAGGAAGCCGGCGTTGTCCAGCATCGCCCGAAGCTGCTCGCGCAGGGGTGGATTTCGAGTTGCGGAGCTACCGCCGAGGGCGCGGGTTTCCGCCACGCCGAACCAAGCCACCGCAGCGGCAACGGCACCCAGCACCCCGTAGACGAGGAACGGCGCTTCCAGCCCGAACTGCTCGGCCAGAAAACCGCCGGGAAAAGGACCGATGCCCACGGCGAACAGGAACACGCCCTGATAGATGGCCATGGTGCGGCCGCGAGTGGCCGGGGTGGTGATGTCCGCCAATACGATCAGTCCAGCGGTGAGCACGACGCCGGCACCGGCACCGGCGACGAAGCGAGCGAGCAACAGCTCGGCATAGCTCCCGGC
Organism: Pseudomonadales bacterium; assembly: GCA_963422285.2. Taxonomy (GTDB): domain Bacteria; phylum Pseudomonadota; class Gammaproteobacteria; order Pseudomonadales; family Azotimanducaceae; genus VXYL01. The sequence goes on from CAXXJO010000002.1 coordinate 625,291, forward strand.
GATGGCGCACCACAGATTGCCGAGCGCAGACACCACGCCGCCGATGGCCAAGGCGTTGCGCCGTCCCAGCCGATCGGCAAGCTGCCCGGTGGGAATGCTCAGGAAGACCCGCGACAGCCCGTAGACGGCCACCGTCGCGCCGATGGCCGCTTGGGAGACATCGAACGACAGGGCGTACAGCGGCAGCACCGGAATCACAGCCCCGAAGCCGAGCTGATTGACGGCGATCAGCGCGCACATCCAGGCCAGAATGCGGCGTTCGTCCGATTTTCCAGTGCTGCCGGCGTTGTCGATCAGGCGCTCCCGCACGGTTGCCGACGCGGCATGGAGAGATGGCGTAGGGACGCAGCACGCTGGCACGGGATCGGCAGTTGGTAGGCGCGATTGGATTCGAACCAACGACCCCCACCATGTCAAGGTGATGCTCTAACCAACTGAGCTACGCGCCTGCGGGCGGCGATTCTAACCCCATTGCGCCGCCGGTCGAACATTTTTCGCAACCCCGACATCGCCAGCGGGCTTCACAGCCCAACCTCGACCCCTTCCCCGCACACCAGATCCAAGAGCGCCCCGGCAGCTTGCATCTGCCTAGGATGGATTCTAGAGCCCGTATCGGCTTGCGGCCGCCGAGCGGATCTGGGTACGCCGCATGAGCCGGCGGCTGGCGGGATCGAAGGCGGCGCGACGATGCATGACGCTGCGGTTGTCCCAGACCAGAAGATCGCCGGGCCGCCAGTGCTGGGTCCAGGTGGCATCGGGCAGGGCCACGTAGCGCCAGACGGCGTCCAGCTGCGCCTCGCTCTCCGACAGCGGCGCCCCCACCACATAGGCGTCCTGGCGACGCCCTAGGAACAGCGCCTCGCTGCCGTTTTCCGGGTGCCGCTTCACCAAGGAATGGATCGCGCCGGGGGCAGCGCGGGGGTCCGGCGCGTGGCGGTGGCCGCGGCGCAAGGCGCCGATGCTGTCGTGGGCGGCATCGTGCTTGAGCCGCGCGGAACGCGCCCACTCGGAAAGCGCCGATGGCAGCGCGTCGAGGGCGGCGATCATGTTGCAGAAGCGCGTATCGCCGCCGGTATCCGGCGTCTCCACGGCATAGAGAATGCTGGCCGTGGGCGGCTGCTCGAGGTAGGACATGTCGGTATGCCAAGCGGCCTCCGCCGCGCCCAAGCCGCCGATGGGCTTGCCGTCGACGACGATGTTGGAGATGGTCGCCACATAGGGATTCGGCATCTTAGCCCGTTCTTCGTCGCTAACCCGGCCCATAGGCGCGTACTCCAACGGACCGAAGCGGCGGCTGAACGCTTGCAAGGCATCGTCATCGAGAGTTTGATCGCCCAGCCGCAGCACAGGATGGCACAGCCATGCGTCGTACAGGAGGGCGAACGTCTCGTCGTCCAGCGCACGGACATCCACATCGGCGACGTCGGCAACGAACGAGCACGGCAGCGGCAGGACGCGCATGTGGATTCCAATGGCGAAGGCCGGAAAGAGAATACCGCACCGCTCCGCGCCCCGCACCGTGTCAGTTCCCGCGGCAGTGGCTCGGTTTGAATCCGAGTCGCCATGCTGCATCGCGCAACCGCACGATGCAGGGGCATAGAGCGCCGTCGTCTCCCGCTGGCGGTGTCCGAGCAGCCGACCGGCCGTGATGAGCCCGACGCCGTTTATGACGCCCTGCGAGACCCAGGTGTGCCCGCAGTCGTGAATGCGGAGGCCGGGCAGCCCCGGCTTCCTCCCGGATGCCGACCTAGAACGTGTAGAGCCGGTCCGACGCGAGGTACTTGGGGAACACCCGCGCTAGCCCCTCGGCTCGTGGCAGTTCCTCCAGCAGCCGCACCGCTTCCGGCCCGAGCCAGAGGGTGCGCGACCCCGTTTTCGAGTCGCCGAGCCGCGCACTCGCGCCGTCCTCGCGAAGCTCACCGATCTCGTCCCATTTGAGATTGAGGATTTCGGACAGCCGCGCGCTGGTCAGCGTCAGCAGGCGGATCGCCGCGACCGGCCAGGAGTGTTCTTCCCGGCGTCGGTCCAGCACTGCGCCGAGGCGCTCGAGCTCCTCGCGGTCGAGGTGGCGCGCGACAGGCCTGCGGGGGTTCTTGACGATGTTGGCACAGGCGTCGGGGACATGCTCGCCGATCTCACCCCATTGCCGGGCGGCGCCGAGCATGGCGCGCAGGATCTCGAAGGCGCGGTCGGCGGCGCCGGGCTTGTCCATGCTCGCCGCGTCGAACCACGCCGAAACCCGCGCATGGTCGATAGCATCGAGCCTGAGCTTTCCGAACTGCGGCATCAGGCGGTTGTGCAGGTAGACGTCGAAGATCTTGAGCGAGGACGGCTTCCAGCGGTGCCCGCGCCGCTCCCGGTAGCGTGCCGCGGAGTCGCGGAACAGCGGTGCCTTCTTCTTCCGCGGCGACGCCACATCCTCGCCGCCCCACAAGCGGGCCAGGATAGCCGCGCCCTCCCGGCGCCGCATCAAGCGGCAGTTCCGGGAAGCGCCCGAGGTGATCTTGCGCATGCGGCCCTGGACGCGGGTCTGGACGATGTAAGACCTGACGCCCGAGGGCTGCACCCGCACCTCGAAATGCGCCAGAAGGTTGTTCCATAGGGTGTATTCCATCGCCGCCGGCTTCGCGGCGACGATGGCCTTCACGGTGAGCCGGATACGGTACTTGCCGCCGCTCATCGTCCGCCCTCCTTCCCGCTTCCGGTCATGGCGTCGTTGACGATGCCGGAGATGCGTCCCGCCGCCTCGCGGACATGCTCGTCGGCGAGATGGGCATAACGCTCGGTGGAGGCGGTGTCGGCGTGGCCGAGCAGACGGACGACGGTGTAGAGGTCGAGCCCGCTCATCACCGCATGGGAAGCGAACGTGTGACGGCAGTCGTGGATGCGCACATCGTCCAGCCCGGCGAGACTGCGCAGCTTCTGCCAGTGCAGCCCTTGGCGGCGCATGAACTCCTGCACGAATTCGGAGAACAACGGGCCGGCCTCGCGCTCGTTCTTCGCGGCTGCGATGGCGGCGACAGCCTTCTCTCTCGCCTCGGCGGCGGTCATCTCGTTCGCCGTGCCGAGGATCGTCTTGGGTACGCAAACCGGTCGCAAGGCCCTGACGAATAAGGTCTTCGTTCCGTCCTTCGCGACTGTGAAGCCGAACCGGGCAGGTCGGTGTCGATGATGGTGAGGCTGTATCGTCCGGGCTTTTTTTTCTCCCGGAAGTTGCGGTGCAGCGCACGTTCGTTGATGGTCGTGTGGATGGGCATGGCCGTGTCTCCTTTGCCTGTTCCCTCGGGCGCCGCTTGTTCCAAGGGAACAAGACAGCGGTTCTGGGCAGGCAACGCGGCGGATAGGCCGAATACGGCCTAATGCACTGTTGCATAATGAAAATCGTCCAATGAAGACGAGCCGGTCGGGCCTCGCTCAAGGCGCCCAAAGCGCGTTGCGTGTGAGAAGTCGTCCCGACGACACGACGGGGCAGCTAATTGACAGGCATCCGAAACAGGACAACCCAGCTCGGGTTCCAGGTGCCGAGCACGGGCCATTGCGAAATCGCCTGTCCTCCTCGACGTGCGCGAACAGACTGTCTCGACAGGCCCCAGGCGGCCGTAAAAAACGGGAATTACCAGCGAAATTAGCCCAAAGTCCTTGACCTAACCTGCGTCAAGCCAATCCGCCGAAGCGTCGGATTGCGCGACGGCTCGAACGGGCGGACGGATACCCGAAAGGATGAAAGCCGTTGGACTTCCTTTTCCGTAGCTATTTTCGCTGGCAACTCCCTAAAAAACGACACTGCCCTACGTCAGGCTGCCAGATAGGCCGTCCGCAGTTCCCGGATCTCGTCTCGCACTGTCGCGGCCTGCTCGAATTCCAGGTTCTTGGCGTGCTCGAACATCTTCTCTTCCAGTTCGCCAAGCAGCTTGCCCAGCGCCTTCGGGTCGCCGTCCACGATCGGCGGCGCTTTCTTCGCGCTCGTCGCGCCCCTGCGCTTCGGCACGGGGGCGCCGGGGGCCGCGCGGGCGCCTTCCATGACGTCGGCCACCGCCTTGACGACCGTGCGCGGCACGATGCCGTGCGCCTTGTTGAAGGCCAGCTGCCTGTCGCGGCGGCGGCTGGTTTCGTCAATGGCCCGTCGCATGGAACCCGTGGTCCGATCGGCGTAGAGGATCGCCCGCCCGTGGATGTTGCGCGCCGCCCGGCCGATGGTCTGGATCAAGGACCGCTCGGCGCGCAGAAAGCCTTCCTTGTCCGCATCCAGAATCGCCACCAGAGATACCTCCGGCATGTCCAGTCCCTCGCGCAGCAGGTTGATGCCTACCAGCACGTCGAACTTGCCGAGGCGCAGGTCGCGCACGATCTCCATGCGCTCCACGGTGTCGATGTCCGAGTGCAGGTAGCGCACCCGAACGCCGTGCTCGTCCAGGTACTCGGTGAGGTCTTCGGCCATGCGCTTGGTGAGCGTAGTCACCAGCACCCGCTCGCCGCCGGCCACGGTGCGGCGGATCTCCTGGAACAGATCGTCCACCTGGGTGGACGCCGGGCGCACATCCACCGCCGGGTCCACCAAGCCGGTGGGCCGCACCACCTGCTCTACCACGCTGCCGGCGCGCTGCTCCTCGTAGGTGCCCGGGGTCGCGGACACGAAGATGGTCTGCGGGGCGAGATGCTCCCATTCGTCGAAGCGCAGCGGGCGGTTGTCCAGCGCCGATGGCAGCCGGAAGCCGTACTCCACCAGCGTCTCCTTGCGCGAGCGGTCGCCCTTGTACATGCCGCCGATCTGGGGCACCGTGACGTGGGATTCGTCGACGATCAGCAGCGCGTCCTTGGGCAGATAGTCGAACAGCGTCGGCGGCGGTTCCCCCGGCGCTCGCCCGGAGAGGTAGCGCGAGTAGTTCTCGATGCCGCTGCAGTAGCCTAGCTCCTTGATCATCTCCAGGTCGAAGCGGGTGCGCTGCTCCAGACGCTGGGCCTCCACCAGCTTGTTGGCATTCTTGAGCACCCCGAGGCGATCGGCCAATTCGTCGCGGATGTCGTCGATGACGGCCACAATTCGCTCCCGGGGCGTGACGTAGTGGGTCTTCGGAAACACCGTGTAGCGAGGCAGCCGATTCAACACCTCGCCGGTGAGCGGATCGAACGTGGCGAGATTTTCGATCTCGTCGTCGAACAGTTCCACCCGCACCGCCTCCTTCTCCGATTCGGCGGGAAAGATGTCGATGACGTCGCCGCGCACCCGGTAGGCGCCGCGCTGGAAGGCCATGTCGTTGCGGGTGTACTGCAACTCGGCCAAGCGGGTGATCAAGTAGCGCTGATCCACCCGGTCGCCGCGGTCCAGGTGCAGCACCATGCGCAGGTAGGACTGCGGATCCCCCAAGCCGTAGATGGCCGATACCGAGGCGACGATCACCGTGTCGCGCCGCTCCAAGAGCGCCTTGGTGGCCGACAGCCGCATCTGCTCGATGTGCGCGTTCACCGAGGCGTCCTTCTCGATATAGGTATCCGAAGTCGGAACGTACGCCTCCGGCTGGTAGTAGTCGTAGTAGGAGACGAAGTACTCCACGGCATTGCGCGGAAAGAACTCGCGGAACTCGCCGTAGAGCTGCGCCGCCAAGGTCTTGTTGGGGGCGAGCACCAAGGTGGGCCGCTGCACCCGCTCGACGACGTTGGCGACGGCGAAAGTCTTGCCGGAGCCGGTGACGCCAAGCAGGGTCTGATGGGCGAGGCCGGACTGCAAGCCGTCCACCAGCCCCGCGATAGCGCTGGGCTGGTCGCCGGCCGGTCGGTAGTCGGCAACGACCTGGAAGTCGGCCACGGATTGCATGGCGGCAGTTTACGCTATCCGCAGGCCGCATGGCTCGCCCTGGAGCGGACGGCTTCGAGGCGAGAGCGACGGGGGGATGCCTCCGCATGCCGGGAATTGCCTTGGGCTTGGCGCTACGGCTCTCCTGGACAATATACCCGCTTCGCCTGGCACGGCCCCGCCGATGGCAGCGGCAGCGACTACTACCGCATCCAGGGGCCGAGGCTGCTGATCGAGTTCTCGACCCAGGGCGATCTAGGCTACGATGCGGGACACTACCATTCCATCTATCGCAACCCCACCCGCGAATACGGCGGCACGATGCCGGCAGCCGGAACGCGGGTTCCAGCCCCGGAGCCGGCGGCCGGGACGGCGAACCACTTGCGACCGCCCGGATTAAGTCGCAGGTGGCGCAACCAAAGGCAGGCCCTTGCCCAGCGAAACGCCTAGGCCAGCTTCCCGGCGGCACCAGCCCAACGATCCCTAGCTGCCTACCGAGACAGGTGCTTGCAATCTGTCTCACATTGGCTTGGCGCGATACCAAAACCAATAGGCCGCCCCCGTAAGCGGCGGGAAGATCGTCATGCCGTGAAATACCAATCGCCCAAAGGCATCGACGTTCACCCGTTTATCGCCGCACTGGCAAGTCGCTACTGTTGTAAAGAAGCCAGCAGCAACTGAACGAACGGGATGGTCAGTACGGCCAGCAGAAGGCCGGCAAACCGAATTGCAGCGAGCCGTCTTCGACATCGACATCGACATCGACAATGTTGGATGTCACAGTCGTGAACATGGCCAGAATAATTCCGGGCACGATATAGAGCGGAACCGGCGGGAAGCAATCGCTCATGCCGGCGTCGTGGCGCTCTCGGCATCCTGATTGAACTGCCTGATGCATCTTCCGAACACCCTCTTTCTCGTTCGCGGCCTAGCGTTGGTGCAATTCAACAACTTGAAGTTCCTTTCCGGCTGCCCGTGTCCATGGGACGACAGGTGACCGACGACCCCGTCATCTGCAATCTTGTAGTGGATATCGCGGTCCGGGCGGTCGCCGCTTCGATACGTCACCAAGAAGCGGCCCGGATAGGCGTTGCGCAGTTCCCGCACCATGTCCAGGTCGGCTTGGTCATTGAACAAACACCTGATCTCAAGCGTCGAACACTCTTCGAGCCGGTTCCGCACAGCCTCAATCGCCGTGCGGTCGTCGTATACGGTACCTGCGATCTTGTCGCCGTCGTCGTGGATGATCAACCGCTCTTTCGCTGCTCGCAGGACGCGGACGAACATGTCCACGACAGCGCTGTCGTCATTGACGCCGCTATGCACTTTGACTTTTTGGCTATCCGCCGCCCACCACCAAACCACTACTGCCGGCAGGACAGCGCCGATGGCGATGGCGACGACAACGATCTCGCCGACCATGCTTGCCTCCTCTGTCTACCGCAACGGACTACACCGGTTTTGGCCCGAAGCTACCAACGCTACGGCAGCCGGAACGCCGTCAGGCGGGCGGGTTCGGTGCCGGCGCCCGTGGCCAGCACCACGAACTGCCTGCCGCCGGCCATGTAGGTCATCGGCGGCGCCGACAGGTGCGTACCCAGAACCGCATGCTGCCAGAGCAGGCTGCCAGTGGCCTTGTCCAAGACGCGCAGGCTGGAGGGCCGCTGCCAGCCGCTGCGGTGGCCGTGGAAGATCAGCTGGCCGGTCACCAGCAGACCGGGCGCGTTGCCGGGGACGCCGAGATCCGGCAGGTCGAGACCCTGCAGCAACGGGTGGCCCTGCGGCCCTCTGCCGTTGGCTGCCTTCCAGGCGATCTCGCCGGTGTCGAGGCGGTAGGCCGTAATGCTGGACCACGGCGGCTTGACCACGGGCAGACCGCCTATGTCGATGCCCGAGGGCCGGATGCGATAGGGGTAGCCGAAGCGCTTGGCGTCCACCTCCTGGGCGAAGATCGCCAAGGGCATGCGCCTCGAGCCGACGTACAGCATCCGCGTTTCGGGATCGAACGCCGCGCCGCCCCAGTTGGCGCCGCCGCCCCAGCCCGGCACGATCAGGCTGCCCTGCCTGGACGCCGGCAGGAACAGCCCGCCCAGGCGCAGCCGGCTGACTTTTTCCAGCGCCCGCTGGCGCAGTTCCGGCGTGAAGTCGATCAGGTCGTCTTCGGTCGCGCCCTGCATCTCGAACGGCGGCGGCCAAGTGGGGAACGGCTGGGTAGGAGACGCCCGTTCGCCGTCGAGGTCGCTCGCCGGCACGGGCCGTTCCTCGATGGGCCAGAGCGGTTTGCCGGTCACGCGGTCGAAGACGTACAGGAAGCCGACTTTGCTCACCTGGGCCACGGCCTTCACCGGTCTGCCGTCCATGACGAGATCCGCCACCACCGGCGCCGCCGGCAGGTCGTAGTCCCAGATGTCGTGATGCACGGTCTGGAAATGCCAGACGCGCTTGCCGGTACGGATATCCACGGCCACCAGGGAAGTGGCGAACAGGTTGTCGCCGGGACGCAGGCCGCCGTAGAAGTGGCTGGTGGGGGCGGTCACCGGCAGGTAGACGTGGCCGAGATCCGCATCGCAGCTCATCATCGACCAGACATTGGTGTTGCCCATCCACTGCCAGGAATCGTCGCCCCAGGTTTCGTTGCCGAACTCGCCGGCTTGCGGCACGGTCTTGAACGCCCACAGTTGGCGTCCCGTCTTCGCGTCGAAGCCGCGCACGTCGCCCAAGGGCACGTTCTCCCGCCAGTCGTCGCGGCGGCTGACGTGGGAGGTGTCCGACGCCTGATTGCCGACCACCACGACATCGCCGCAAACCGCCGGAGCGTAGCTCCAAGAGGACGCGCGGCGGTCGATGGGGCGGCGCAAGCCGGTGGCCAGGTCCACGCGCCCGTCCTTGCCGAAGTTCGCCAGCGGCTTGCCCGTGGCCGGCGACAGCGCGATCAGCCAGCCGTCGCTGGTGGCCAGCAGGATGCGCCCGCCATCCTCGTCCCGGTGGTAGCCCAGGCCGCGGGTGGAAAAGCCGAACATCGGCGGGCGCGGACCATCGCCGGTGCCGGGATCGAAAGTCCACAGGGTCTCGCCCGTCAGCGCATCCACGGCCGCCACCGCGGAGAACGCTGTGCGCACGAACAAGCGCCCGCCCACCATCAGCGGCGTGGCCTTGAAACCGTCCGGCGTCTTGCCGTCCTTGCCACCGTAGCGATGGTTGTCGAACGCCTCCCATACCCAGGCGATGCGCAGCTGGTCCAGATTGTCCGGCGCGAGCTGGTTCAGCGGCGCGTACTTGCGGCCACCGAGATCGCCGCCGTAGGCCGGCCAATCGCCGTGGCTGGTGGTGTAGTCGAACGGCCGACGCCGATCCTCCGGCAACGGCCCAAGCGCTGGCAGCGGAGCCACGGCCATGCGCTTGCTCACGAACGGCGGCGAACGCGAAACCAGAGCGTCTCGCGCCGCCAGCCACGCCACGTCGATCTTCTCCGCGCCGCGCCGTTCTCGTTCCGCGATCAGCCACAGGCCACGTTCGCTGTGGCCCTCGCCGCCGCTGGCGGTGACGTGGCAGAACGCGCAGTCCCGAGCGCCGTACTTCATCGCCGGTGCCAGGAACTCGGGATTGGCGCCAGCGGGAAGCGCCAGCGACAAGGCCGCCAACGTGCCGAGGACGGCATTAGTACGCATACTGATCCACCCGCGCCTGGGCTTGAGAGATGCCCTTGCCGCGCACCACGGCAGGATCGAGCCAAGCGTCTATGGCCACTGCTTCGTAGCCGAACCCCAGACCGCGATCCAGCACTTCATCCCGAGTCAGCCAGTCGCCGGAATAGCGCACGGGGAAGCCGTGGCCGCCCAGTTCGAAGGCGTACAGGCGAGCGAGGCGGTCGCCTTCGTCGTAGTCGCCCACATAGGTCAGCCACGGCGTCTCGACCTGCACTTGCTTGCGCATGGCGGCGTGAGCGGCGGCGATGTAGTTGCCGAGATCCCAATCGGGAATAGCGCGTTCGTGGAACGTCGCGCCGCCGGGCAGCTTGCCGTCCAGAAACAGATAGCGGTCGCCGCGCTGCAGCAGTACCCGCGCCGTGGCGATGGGCTTGTCGCTGTGGAAGGCGATGGCGGCGCGGCCCGCTGCCGGCAGCGCCCGATGGGCGGCATCGCTGAACGGGTAGTAGCCGGTGGCGGGCGGGCAGCTCGCCGAGGCGTACTTGTTGAAGAAGCCGATGCGATGCTCGTTGGAGCGGTTGGGCGCGGCCTTGTGCCAGCAATGCATGTTCATCAGCAGCAGGTCGCCCCGTTGCAGTTCGGGATCGACGAAACCGTCGTCATCCGGGACGATGGCAGGGTCCACTTCCAGCGTTCGTCCACCGATATCGCGGACACGCTCCAAGCGGTGCGATCCCGGCGCGACGAAAAGCTGGCCGCGGCGGGCGTCGAAGTCCGCCAGCGGCACGATGGCGAACAGCCAGTTCATGGACGAGCCCACGGGCCGCCAGCGCTTGTAGTCGTTGTGCTTGGGAATGCCGGGACCGTCCGGGGTGCGGTCGTAGACCACGAAAGCGGTGAGGATCGGCTCGTCGCCGAGCAGGGTTCGGGCAGCGTCCAGAATGGCAGGGTGGCCGGCCACGAAACCGAGATCCGGATCCGCCATACAGCTCTCGGCGAGGGTGTAGCGGCCGGGTTCCGGGTACTTGGCCGGCAGCGGCCCGTGCCGCGGCGGATGGCGCTTGAAGGCGTTGGCGAAGCGCTCGATCTCGGCGTCGTCAAGGGCGTTGCGTACCACCGCGAAGCCGTCGCGCGAGTATTGTTGAACTTGTTCGGCAGTCATCATCGACTTGGTCCTCCCCCGTTGGGACGCATCTTAGGCTGCGTCTTCTCCAAGAACCTCCGCCTGCGCCGCATTCTACGCCACCCTGGGCGTTCCCATCGTCCGTTTCGCGGATCGCGGCCAGCGATCGACATCATCGCCGGCGCAGTGGCGCTGCGGCAGGACTTGGCCTAGGGCGCGATTTCCCGCAGCGCATCAAGCAGGGCGTCGTTCTCCCCAGGCCTACCGACGGTAATGCGCAGACAGTCGGCGAGACGAGGCGTTTCAAAGTAGCGCACCACGATGCTGCGCTCGCGCAAGCGTTTGAACAGCTCGGGCGCGGTAGACGGGTTCTGCGCTCGGCAGAGAAGGAAGTTGGTTTGGGACGGCGTCACTCCGAATCCCAGCGCCCGCAGCGCCTGCGCGAGGCGGCGGCGTTCCATGCGGACGGCCTGCCAGCTTCGTCTGGCGTGGTCGATGTCGGCGAACGCCGCGGCGGCCAGCGCTTGCGCGATGGCGTCGACGTTGTAGCTGTCTCGGGTCTTGGTGCGGATCGGTTCGATAAGCCCGACATCGCCGAGCAGAAAGCCGACGCGCAGCCCCGCCAGGGCGTAGCCCTTGGACAGCGTACGCAGCAGCAGCAGGTTGTCGTGGGCGGCCAGCAGGGGCGTCAGATCGTGGCCGCGTTCGGGATCGACGAAGTCCACATAGGCTTCGTCCACCAGGAGTACGCCGTCGAGCTCCTCTGCCAGGGCGGCGACGGCGTTCGCCTCGAGCAGGATGCCCGACGGCGCATGGGGATTGACGATGCAGGCGAGCTTTGCGCCGGCGGCATTCATGCGTTCGGCGAAATCCGGCGGCGGCGTCCAGTTGTGCCGCAACGGGGCCGAGACCATCGTGCAGCTTTGTACGCCGGCAAGCACCGGCAGCAGGGAGTAGCTCGGCTCGGCGATTGCCAACACCGCACTCGGATCCACAAAGGTGGCAAGCGCAAGGCGCAACGCTTCATCGCCGCCGTTGGTGACCACCACTTGATCGCCATCCAGGGCGAACCGCTCCGCCACCAGACGGCGCAGCGGATCGGCGGCGGCCGATGGATAGCGACGCAGCTGCGCGGCGTCGAAACGCGCCAGCGCCTCGCCCACCGCCGGCGATGGCGGATAGGCGTTCTCGTTGGTATTGAGCTTGACCATGCGCGGATCGTCCAGCTGCTCGCCGTAGACATAGCCGGCCATGCGGCGGACGCGGTCGCGTTCGTAGCTCATGGCGGTGGTTGTGCCGGTGCTTCGGAATCTCGCTCCGCAGGATCCAGAAGATGCGCGATCCAGGTGGTGGATGGATTCGCTTCCAGGGCGATCTTCGCGGTCATGGTCAGCGGCACCGACAGCAGCATGCCCACCGGGCCGAGCATCCAGCCCCAGAACACCAGGGACAGGAACACCACCAGGGTGGAAAGGCCCAGGCCGCGTCCCATGAAGCGCGGCTCCACCACGTTGCCCATGACCACGTTCACCGCCAGGAAGACCGCCACCGTCGCCAAGGCGCTGCCGGCCCCCAGTTGGATCAGCGCCAGCAGCACCGGCGGTGCCGCGGCGATGACGCTGCCGATGGTGGGGACGTAGTTCAGCAGGAAGGCCAGCACCCCCCACAGGATGGGGAAGTCGACACCGATGATCCACAGCGCCGCGGTGACGAACAGTCCGGTAGCCAAGCTCACCGTGGTCTTGATGGCGATGTAGCGGTTGACGTTGTCGGCAAAGCGCTGGAAGTACGGCAGGTCGCGGTCCGGGTGGGCCAGTACCGCCCGCAGCTTGTGAGGAAAGCTGGACGCTTCGGCGAGGATAAAGATCACCACCAGCAGGATCAGGGCGCTGTTGGAGAGTACGCTGCCGAAGCTCGTCAGGGCGTCGCCGGCGAAGCCCAGGACATCGCCGGGATCGAGCATGCCGGTGGACAATTCGACGCCAAGCCCTGCCAGCCAAGCGAACAAGCTCTCCAACTGCTCGGCAACACGCCCCTGGTAGAACGGCAGCCGCTCTCGGAACTCCGCCGCGGACTGCGCTACCAGGGCGCCGACGCCGACCAGCACGGCGACCAGCGCCAGCACCACGAGGGCGATGGCCGCCCCCACCGGCACCCGGAACCGGTGCAGCCAGAACACGGGTGTCGCAGCGATGGTGGCGATGAACGCCGCCAGCAGCAAAGGCACCATGATCTCCTGCGCCGCCACGATGCCAGCGACGATCACCACCAGCGCCGCCACCACGAGCAGCGGGCTCGCTGCCGCCGGAGCGGGTCCGCTCATGGGGAGGCCGAACCTTGGCGCGCGGTCACTGGAACGGACGGCGATTGGCGAGACTGGGCAGTTGGGCGCGGACGGCGGCCACCCGAGCAGGATCGATGTCGGCCACCGCGAAACCGTCGCCGCCCTCGCATTCCACGACCACCTCGCCCCAAGGATCGACGATCAGACCGTGGCCGTAGGACTGCCGGCCGCGGTGGCCGTGGTCGCCATGCTGCGCCGGCGCCAGGATGTAGCACTGGCATTCGATGGCCCGGGCCCGCAGCAGCACATGCCAGTGCGTCCGCCCGGTGTTCTTGAAAAACGCGCTGGGCACGGCAATGGCCGACGCTCCCCGGTCCGCCAGCGCTTGGTACAGCAAGGGGAAGCGCACGTCGTAGCAGACCGTCAGGCCGAGGCCGCCGAAGGGCGTTTCGGCGACCACGGCGCGATCACCCGGGGCAGTGCTCGCAGATTCCAACATGCGGGTGCCATCGGCCAGATCCACGTCGAACAGGTGGATCTTGCGATACAAGGCGGCGACCGCGCCGTCCGGCGTCAAGTGAACGCAAGTATTGTAGGCGCGGCCATCTTCCGCTTGCTCCGGGAAACCGCCGAGCACGAGGTGGACGCCCATGTACTGCGCTGCCGCCACGCAACGATACAGGATGGGACCGCCTTCGGGCAGCGGCTCCAAGTGGGCAGCGCGGCCTCGTTCCGACCCGATGTAGGCGAAGGCTTCCGGCACCAGCACCACTTCGGCACCCGCGCCAGCGGCTTCGGCAGCAAGGGCCAGCGTCGCATCCAGGTTCTTCTCGACCTCGTCGGTAGCACACATCTGCACGATACCGACGGCCGTCTTCTCAGCCATCTGGACTCTCCTGGCAGTTTGCGCAGCAAACTGGGGGCGACTCGCCCTGGCGAGTCGCGTCGCGCATCTGCGCGATGCCGACGGTCGTCTTTCCAGCCACGATTCAAGCCTCCTTCGGGGTTGCCGGCACCGCTGGCGTCAAACGTCCGGCGGCATGCACTGGATGTCTTGGCCGAGCAGCTCTTCGATGGCCGGCAGATCGAAGGCGTCGTCTTCGGACACGAAGCTGATGGCGATGCCGCTGGCTCCGGCCCGGCCGGTGCGTCCGATGCGGTGAACATAGTCCTCGGCATCCTCCGGCAGGTCGTAGTTGACCACATGGCTGATGCCCTCGACGTGGATGCCGCGCCCGGCCACATCCGTCGCCACCACCAAGTTGGTCTTGCCGTCCTTGAAGCGCTGCATGGTGGCGAGACGCTTGCGTTGCGCGATGTCGCCCGCCAGGCTCTCGCACGAGACGCCATGCTCTTGCAGGTAGTTCGCCAAGCGGTGGGCCAAGTCGCGGCGGTTGACGAACACCAAGGTGTGGTCGGGCTTGTGCTTGCGCACGAAGTCCAGCAGGGTACGCCGTTTGCGGTTGCGCGAGAGCGCCCAGAAGCGCTGCTCCACGGTGTCCACCGCCAGGGATTCCGGCTGGATCGCCACATGCATCGGGTCCAGCGTCCACTGTGCAGCCAGGTTCATCACGTCGTCGTTGAACGTGGCGCTGAAGAACATTGTCTGCCGGCTGCGCTTCTTCGGCGTCTGGTAGACGATGCGACGCACATCGGGGATGAAGCCCATGTCCAGCATGCGGTCCGCCTCGTCGATCACCAGCACCTCCACCCAGCGCAGGTTGGCATGGCGCTGGCCGCAGAAGTCGAGCAGGCGGCCGGGAGTCGCCACCATGATGTCCACTTGGCCTTCGCGCAGCAGTTCGCGCTGCTTCTGATAGTCGATGCCGCCCACCAGGGAGACGATGCGCGTATCCGTATGCGCGGCGAGGTCGCGGGCGTCGGATTCGATCTGCAGCGCCAGTTCCCGGGTCGGGGCGAGCACCAGCGAGCGGGTGCCGCCGGGCGGCAGCGGATGCTCCCTGGGGAATTCGAGCTGACGGGAGAGGATGGTGATCAGGAAGGCGGCAGTCTTGCCGGTGCCGGTCTGGGCCTGGCCTGTGATGTCGTAGTCGGACAGACTGTAGGGCAGCACTGCGCCTTGGATGGGTGTGCAGCGGGTAAAGCCGAGGCCGGCGATGGCGTCCATGATCGGCGGTGGCAATGCCAGCTCCGAGAAGCTCTGGACGGCTTCGTCGCTCATGCCGAGTCGGCCTGTCGGGCGGCAGCGAGCCGTATGCACAGCGCCAGCACATCAATGCTGACCTCCACTTCGGCAAGGGTGGCAAAGCTGGGCGCGATGCGGATGTTGCTATCGTTCGGATCGCGGCCATAGGGGAATGTGGCACCGGCCGGCGTCAGGGCGACGCCGAGTTCGCCAGCCAAGGCCACCGCTTGGGAAGCAAGACCGGGGCGGGTGTCCAGGGAGACGAAGTAGCCGCCAGCCGGCCGCGTCCAGCGCGCCAGCCCCGTGCCGACCAAGCCGCTTTCGAGGCCGCGCTGGACGGCGTCGAACTTCGGCCGCACCTGCTCGGCGTGGGCGCGCATGTGATCGTCCAAGCGGGCACCAAGGAAGCGCGCATGCCGAAGCTGATTCACTTTGTCGGCGCCGATCATGAAGATCGACAGGCGCTTCTCGATGGCGTCGAGAAACTGCGCCGAGCCGCCCAGAAAGGCGATGCCGCCGCTGGCGAAAGTCACCTTGGAGGTGGATGCGAACAGCGCCAGGCCATCCTCGGTTCCGGCCGCTTCGGCCAGGGGCAGGATGGACGTCAGCGGCTGCGGAGGAAAGACGAAGTCATGCACCGCATAGGCGTTGTCCCACAGCACCAGAAACGGCAGTTCGGCCTTGCCCGGCAGCTCGGCGAGGCGGCGCACGGTGTCCGGCGAATAGATGCAGCCGGTGGGATTGGCGTACTTCGGTACGCACCAGATGCAGCGCACATGGCGATCGCGGGCGACCAGTTCTTCGACCACATCCATATCCGGCCCCTGGTCGGTCATGGGCACGGCGACCAGCTCCATGCCCAGCGCCTCGGCCAGGGCGAAGTGGCGATCGTAGCCCGGCACGGGACACAGCGCCTTGACGGGGGCGGCATTTCGCCAGGGCGGGCCGGCCGCGGCGGCATTCATGGCCGCATCGAGGACGTAGAACATCAGCGTCAGGCTGGAATTGCCGCCGGCGATCACCTGATCGGGTTGCACGTCGAGAAATCGGGCGCCGAGGGCGCGCGCCTCGGCAATGCCGCGCAAGCCGCCGTAGTTGCGCACATCGGTGCCGTCGGCGGCGGTGAAGTCGCCTTGCAGGAAGCCGTCGAGGTCGTTGGCGAGGTCGAGCTGCGCGGCCGCAGGCTTGCCGCGGGTGAGATCCAGAGTCAGATTGGCGCCCTTCAGAGCGTCGAAGCGCTGTTCCAGTTGCTGTCGTTCGTTCATGGCGAGTCCACTGGCTGGCAAAGTCCTTTGGTCTCGGGCAAACCCAGCATGAGGTTGAGATTCTGCACCGCCGCCCCTGCCGCGCCCTTGCCGAGGTTGTCGTAGCGGGCGACGATCAACAGCTGCTCGGCGTTGCCGAACAGCAGCAGGTCCAGGTGGTTGGTGCCATTGCGGGTGGTGGGCGGCAGGAAGCCGTCCTGCAGGACGCCGGCGTTCGGGCGCGGGTCATGCACGTGGACGAACGATTCGCCCCGATAGCGATCTGCCAGTACGCGGTGGACATCGGCAAGGGTCGCGCCGCCTTCGAGTTCGCGGACGAACAGGCCGATCTGCACCAGCATGCCGCGGTAGTAGTGGCCTACCGACGGCATGAATAAAGGCGTGGCAGCCGTCCTGGCGTAGACGCGCATTTCCGGCAGGTGCTTGTGGGCAAGGTCCAGGGCGTAGGGCCGGGTGCGCCACGCCGGCGCGTCGCAGGCTTGGTACTTGGCGATCAGCGACTTGCCGCCGCCGGAGTAGCCGGACACCGCATGCAGGCGCAGCGGCAGCTCGGCATCGAGCACTCCGGCATCGATCAGCGGGCGGATGCCGAGCACGAAGCCGGTAGGATAGCAGCCGGGGTTGGCCACCCGCGGCGCCGCGCCAATGGCCTGCCGCTGGCCGGGCGCGAGTTCCGGCAAGCCGTAGACCCAGCCGTCGCCGACGCGATGGGCGGTGCTGGCGTCGAGAAACCGCGCCGCCGGCGCAAGCGCCACGGCTGCCCGAGCCGCATGGTCCGGCAGACACAGCACCGCCACGTCCGCCTCGTCGTACAACTCCCGACGCCGGCCCGCGTCCTTGCGCAAGCGTTCCTCGATGGCGAGCACCTCGATCTGCCCATGGCGGCGCAGCCGGGACGCCAGTTCGAGGCCGGTGGTGCCGGCCTGGCCGTCGATGAACACGGAACGGGGCATGAGGGGAGCTCGATGCATAGGCTGTGGATTATACGGGGAAATAGAACGGCCGCCGGACAGTTCCTGTACGATGCCGAGCTTGGACATTCCAGCACGGGGCGCTTCAATAGTGGAAGGCAAGAGCGGGATGCTGAAGAAACCTGGGGCGTGGCTGCGCCAGAAGGGAATCGAACGGTCTATGATCGGGATATCGGTCTGTTCGGGAGCCTTGGGGATAATAGTCGGAATCTACCTGCCACTGCTGTTGCCGAACCGGCCCTTGCTTCTTTTCGTACCGGCATCGCTAGTCATCGGGGCGTGGCTTGTCCTTATGAAGGGACCGTGGCGACTCGTGAAGGGACCGTGGCGACTCGATCACATCTGGAAAGGCTTGGAAGCGGAAACCAGAATCGGCAACGCCATCCAGTACGCGCTGACCGCATCCGGCTGCGCGGTCGCCCACGATGTGAAGAAAATTGCGAAGGCAGGCAACATCGACCACCTCGTCGTGACCCCGAGCCGAATCTGGGTGATCGAGACGCAGGCCGGTCGGGTTCCCAAAAAGAAGTTTCCGAAGGCGCTGGGCATGATCGCCGCGAACGTGAAGTCGGTTCGCGCATGGGCGCCCCCGATGGTGGAAGTGCAAGGCTGTCTGGTAATCGACGACGGCAAAAAGGTGGGGAAAAAGAGCTTTTCAGCCGATTTGGAGACGATTCTGCGACACAACCGCAGGACGCTGATGCGGCAGCTGCGGAAGGAGGCCTGCGAGCCAGGCGGTGCTGTCGACGAGGCGTTGCTAAGAAAAGCATGGGCGCTCGGCAGCATCTCCAACAAGGACGATGGCTGACTGCCATCGCCGTCTAGCGTTCTCGAAGCCGCGGAATGCTCCCGGCCGAGTCGGATTTTCCCGACGCCAGCGGGAGAAAGCGGCGCATTCTCCATCGACTCGCTCCATCGACTCGCCTAGTCCCGGCCCACCACTCGCGTCGAAACCGAAGACCGAGAACGGGGACTTGTCGTCTACTGGTAGCGCCGATCCAGCCAGCGTCCGATGTCGGCGATTTCTTCCGGGCAGACTTGGTGGCCCATGCCGTATTGGCGCCACTCCAGCTGACAGCCCAGGCGGGTCAGGGCGTCGCGGGAGGTGATGGCGCGGGCGATGGGGATCATCGGGTCCAGCTGACCGTGTGCCATGAAGATCGGCACGTCGATGCTGGCGAAGCTGATCTCGTCGCCCAAGCGCTCGTGGTCGTGGACGTAGGTGGACAACGCCAGGATGCCGGCGAAGCGGGCTTCCGAGCGCAGGCCGAGGTGCAGGGCGATGACGCCACCCTGGGAAAAGCCGGCGAGCACGATGCGCGAACGCGGGATGCCGCGCTCTTCCTCGGCGCGGACGAGTTCCTCCACAGCGGCGGCGGAGGCGCGGATGTCGTCGGTGCCGGACAGCGGCGAGCGAGGATCGATGTCGTACCAAGCGCGCAGCTCGGCACCGCCGGAGCCTTCCGCGGGGGAGCGCGAGGGAGTCCCGCTCGCTGCAAAAGCGGTCACTGGACGCTTCGGGGCGTGGGGAAAGACGAAGCGCAGCGGCACCGCAAGGCGCAGCATGGGCACGAAGGGTTCGAAGTCGTGGCCGTCGGCACCGAGACCGTGCAGCCAGATAATCGTGCCGGCGGGGTCGCCGGCTGGTTCGAGTTCGATCTTCTCAAGCGACATGGCGGCAGTTTGGCGCAAGGGGCTGGCGGCGTCAAAGCGTTGCATCGATGGACAATGGCTCGGCTTGAATCCGCGTCGTCATGCCGCGTCGCGCAACCACAACATGCAGGGTACGTGGCAGCGTCGAGTGCCATCGGTAGCGGCATCCGCAGTCGCACGGCTGATCCAAAGGGAATCATGCGTATAAATCCGCAATCGATCCTCGACCCGTCAGGCAGCATGGATTGCGGCGCTCGACAGGCAATTTCCCCTGCGGGCGGGACTCCAGCCCACGACAAGGCGCAAGCCGAACTGGAAAGACGTGGACGAATCTTTGCGGATTCTGCCGCATAGATCCCTATCCAAAGTCCAAACCGAGCCACTACCGATCGCTGGCAGCGGACCGCGCCGCCGGCCTCGCCGGATGCCCTGCCGCGGCCTCTTCGCTGGCGGCTCCAGCGACGGCACAGGATAGTACGCGCTGGTTTCCGGTTATCATCCGATCATCGTGCCGCCGTGCGCCGCCTTGCGTCCTTGTCCATGATCCACGACCCATCCGCGCCCATCCTGGCGGGCGTGGCGCAACTCGAACAACGGGATGCCGATCCCGCTGCCGGCAATGGCAAGGAACCGCTAGAGCTGATGATCGACGCCGTCCGTGCCGCGGCTGTCGATGCCGGCGCGCCGGCGCTGCTGGCGCAAGCGGAGTCGGTGCGGGTCATCCGCGGCATGTGGCCGTACCGGAATCCGGCGCGGGCAGTGGCCGAGGCGGTTGGCTGCTCGAATGCGCAGACGGGGATTTCCACCTGGGGCGGCAACTCGGTGCAGTCGGTGCTGAACGAGACCGCGCTCGAGATCCAGTCCGGTGCTCGGCAAGTGGTCGTGCTGACGGGCGCCGAGTGCGGCCGCAGCCAAGCCAAGGCGCGGCGCGCCGGCATCGAGCTGAACTGGCGCGAGGCGACCGGCGTCCCGGACCGCACGTTCGGAGTGGAACTGAAGATGCGCCATCGCATCGAGGCCAAGCGCGGCGTAGCCCAGCCCATCGAGATGTATCCGATCTTCGAGAACGCGATCCGTCATGCTCGCGGCGAGACCCTGGACGCGCATATTCGGCGCATCTCCGGACTGTGGGCCGGGTTCAGCCGCGTCGCCGCCGGCAACCCCCATGCTTGGCTCCGCGAGGTGAAGACCGCCGAGGAAATCCGCACGCCCAGCGCCTTCAACCGCCCGGTATCGTTCCCCTACCTCAAGCTCATGAACGCGAACAGCAACGTGGACCAGGCCGCGGCGCTGATCCTGTGCTCCGTAGCCGCCGCCCAGCGCCTGGGCATTGCCGAGCAAAAGTGGATCTATCCCTGGGCTGGCACCGAGGCCCACGATACCTACGCGGTGTCGAACCGGGACAACCTGCACAGCTCCCCCGCCATCCGCATCGCCGGCAGCCGCGGTCTGGAACTGGCCGGCATCGAGGTGGACGACGTCGACCACGCGGACCTCTACAGCTGCTTCCCGTCCGCGGTGCAGATCGCTGCCGCCGAACTGGGTCTCGGCGAGGAACGAGCGCTTACCGTTACCGGCGGCCTCACCTTCGGCGGCGGACCGCTGAACAACTACGTCATGCATGCCATCGCCCGCATGGCTGAAGTGCTGCGCGAGCGCCCGGGCGAGATCGGCCTGGTGAGCAGCAACGGCGGCTTCATCACCAAGCACGCCTTCGGCGTCTACTCCGCGGCACCGCCCAAGCGCTTCCGCCACGACGAACCCCAGGAGCGCGTCGATGCCACGCCCACCCGGGACGTGGCGGAGACCTTCGAGGGGCCGGTGCAGATCGAATCCTATACGGTGATGTTCGGTGCCGAAGGGCCAAGAGTGGGCCTTGCCGCCTGTCGGCTTGACGACGGGTGCCGCACTTGGGGCAATACCCGGGACCAGGACGTGCTGGGCACCATGACGCACGAGGAGTTCTGCGGACGGTCTGCTCGGCTTGCCGCATCGGGAGAGCTGGCGTTCTAAGCGATCCGTCCACCCCGAAGCTCGGCCAGAGGAGCCGCCAGGGAACCGTCCGAGCGCCTGCAGCCCTCTCGCATCCCGTGCCTCAACGGTTCCCTTCGCCTGCACCTCGACCACCCCATCCGCGAACAGAAAATCCATCTCGAAGCTGGGCGTGAAGCACCCTGCTTCGGCGTTGTCGCCGAATAGATGGACGGCCCTGCGACGCCGTAGATGCCTGTCGGAACGAAAACCGCCACCGCTGGCAGCTTTTGGCGCCCTCTGGCTGCTAGGGCAGCGTTGCCATCCGTGCTAAGGTCGGATGCGCGCACTGGATTTGAAGGAGGCAATCGGGGTGACCGCAGCAAGACAAGGGCGATCCGCCATGGCCACTCCAATCGGTCTTGCCGAGGGGCGTCGACTTGGTCCGCGCCAGCCGTAACGTGCCCAAAGCAACCATCTGGGACATCGCCGAGCGGGCCGGCGTTTCCATCAAAACCGTCTCGCGCGTGGTCAACCAGGAGCCGAACGTGCGGGCCGAAACTCGCGCCAAGGTGATCGCGGCGGTGCGTGCGTTGCAGTACGAGCCGCACCCGTCGGCGCGGAGCCTCGCCAGCAAGCGCACGTTCTCCATCGGAGTGATATACGAAACACCTCTTGAATTCAGCTACGTAAAGAAACTGCTCGAGGGTGTCTTCGCAGTCTGCGAGAAAAGCGGCTACGTGCTGTTGTTGCGTCCGTGCAATGCCGAGCCTACGGCGGACGACGTGCGTCGTTTCGTCACGCAGACGCGCATCGACGGGGTGCTGTTGCCGGCGCCTGTGGGCGACAGCGAAGAAGTCACCGACACGCTCGTCGAGCTGGACACGCCGTTCGTGCGGATCTCGCCGAGGACCGTACGCGACGGCTGGACGTCCGTAAGCCCCGACGACGAGGATGCCTGCTACGCGCTCACCGAACATGTGCTCTCCTTCGGCCACTCGCGCATCGGCTTCTTGCGCGGCGACCCGCGCCACGGCGCCGCCGCCAACCGTCTGGCCGGATACGGGCGCTGCCTGCGCACCCACGGCGTCACCGAAGATCCGGTGTTGGCCGTGGACGGACGGTTCAACTTCGAGTCCGGCAAGCGCGGCGCCCACGAACTGTTGCAATTGATGGATCGGCCCACCGCCATCATCGCCAGCAACGACGACATGGCCGCCGGCGCGATCGTGGCGGCACGGGAACTGGGGCTCGATGTGCCTAAGGATCTCTCCGTGGTCGGCTTCGACGATTCTCCGACGGCTTTGCACACGTGGCCGCCGCTCACCACGGTGCGGCAACCCATTGCCGACATCGCGGGGGCGGCGGCACGGCTCTTGATCGACCGCTTGCGGGGCGAAGGCGACCAGCCGCGGCATGTGGCGATGGCGTGCGAGTTGGTGGTGCGCGGCTCCATGGCCCCCCTGCCCTGAAGGGCGCGCATCGTCCAAGCCGCCCGCGCAACCCAAGCCCAGCTCCACCTGCCCGCGCTTGTGAAAACACACCGCAGCAAGGATGGATGGACGCTGCCGGCGCTCGCGCTCGTCGGGTTGGCGGGTACGGGAGGCGCATGGGCCGAAGCGATCAAGGTGGAGGTGGCAAGCGACGGGAATCGCCATCAGCTCATGCGCGGCGGCACCCCGTATCTGGTGAAAGGCGCCGGCGCCGGCGGCGTGGACTTCGCCACGCTTGCCGAGCGCGGCGGCAACTCCGTGCGCACCTGGGGCATCGACATGGCACAGACCAAACTCGACGCTGCCCATCGGCACGGACTTACGGTGTCGATGGGTCTGCCGGTGGGCGCCGAACGGTTCGGGTTCGACTACGGCGACGAAGTCGCAGTGAACGCACAGCGTCGAAGTGTCCAAGCCGCGGTGCGGCGCTACAGAAAACACCCGGCCTTGCTATTGTGGATCATCGGCAACGAGTTGGACCACGGCGCTGCCGACCTTGCGGTCTACGACGAGGTGAACGCGCTCTCAGGGTTGATTCGCAAACTGGACCCCAACCACCCCACCACCACGACGGTCACCGGCGCTGCCATCGACAACCTGGACGAAATCGCCCGCCGCACACCGGCCGTGGACTTCCTGAGCTTGCAGCTTTACGGCGCCTTGGCCGTGCTGTCCGATTACGCAGAGAAGCTGGACGGCAAGCCGTTCATGGTTACCGAGTGGGGCCCGCTCGGCCATTGGGAGGTCGGCCGCACATCCTGGGATGCACCCGTGGAGCAGGACAGCGCGGAAAAGGGGCGCTACTATCTGATGGGCTATCAGCGGTGGATCGCGCCGTTGCTGGATCAAGGGCTGGGCTCCTACGTCTTCCTGTGGGGGCAAAAGCAGGAACGCACACCTACCTGGTACAGCATGTTCACCGAAAGCGGCGAGGCGACAGCGACGCTGGACGCGATGCAGCAGGCGTGGACCGGCGAGTGGCCCGCTAACCGCGCGCCGACGCTGAAGTCCATGCACCTCGACGGCAAGACGAAGCACGAAAACGCCACCCTGCGCCCGGGCCTGCGCTACCCGGCATCGGTGCAGGTAGAGGATGCGGAGAACGACGCCGTCACCTACCGCTGGCGCATCAAGCCGGAAAG
Source organism: Pseudomonadales bacterium (assembly GCA_963422285.2). Lineage (GTDB taxonomy): Bacteria > Pseudomonadota > Gammaproteobacteria > Pseudomonadales > Azotimanducaceae > VXYL01. The sequence goes on from CAXXJO010000002.1 coordinate 648,777, forward strand.
CAAAGCCACCGCGGAAGGTGGCGACCGCGAGGCGCCGATTCCCGACCTGGAGGGTTTGATCGAGAACCCGTTCGGGCGGCGAACCGTCCTCACTGCGCCGAAGACGCTCGGCGCGTACCGGTTGTTCGTGACGGCCTACGACGGCGCAGGCAACGCAGCCTACGCGAACATCCCGTTCCGGGTCGCCCACCGACCGCGACGATGACCTAGCGGGCAGGCCGATCCGCGTTGATAGGCGTTGGATGCAGGCCCGGCAAAAGACCTCGTGCGTTTCAAGCGGGCCCCGCCGCGGTCGGCGACAGTGGCGACGGCTGGGAGCTGCTCGTCCGCGTCGATCGTTCCGGAAACTGCGAATAGGAATGGGAGCTATACACAAGAGAATCCTGCGATCGCGGCATCCGGTCGACGGATCGACGCGATCCGCCGACAGACGTTTTTCTCTGGCCGGACGCCTCGACCGGGAACACCGCAGCCGCGCATCGATGCCAGGATCCTCTAAGGAAAGCCTGAACAACCCGGGGTTCGGTGGGCGCCGGGGCGGTTGCCATGGTTGTTCGAAGCGCGAAGAGCAGTCCGGCATGCGAAGCGTTGCTTGTTCCTGGCCAAGCGGCCCACCTGCCGCCGCCTAGCCGTCGCGCGAGATTCCACAGCCCCCGCTGCGGAGTTCTTCGCGGCGCGCACCCGCCGGCCAGTTTGCTGCCGTTGCCGATACGATAGCGAAGGGTCGATATCTACCCAACTGGGTATTCGGAAGAGAGGGCGATACGTGTATGGCGACGCCAGATGAGGTTTACAGGAAGTTCGGCGAAACGTATGAAGCCGCCCAGCTTTTAGAGACTGAGCTGGGCACGTTGCTCCTGAAGCGCAAGTGCATTGATGCTGGTCTCTTTGAAGATTCCGATCCGAACAGAGCGACTGCAATCTACAAGCAGGTCAACAAGCAGTCTCTTGGCCAACTGATTGGGTCCCTCGGTTCAATCGGCGATTCCATAGTCAATCTCGAGCAACTGCTCAGCGCTGCGGTGGCGTCGCGCAATAGACTGACACACGCCTTCTACTTGCAACACAACTTCCGCATAAACTCCGAGCATGGCCGTGACGCGATGCTTCGCGACTTGCAGGTGATCCACGAGAATCTGCTGGAAGCATACATACAAGGCAGCCTTGCTCCTTTCCGGAGTCGACCTTGAGCAGCTTGTCGCAGAGCAAGGCGATAGCACACTGCCTAGCGGCCATCTGCCAATCCGGACATAGCACACCACATCGGGTTCCATGTTGTCGAACAAGATAACGTTCTTGGCCCGCGGCTTGCTCTCGCGGGCAAGGCGCACGGCGAGGTCAACGGTGGGCACGGCCGGGTACCTTCGTCGTTCTCCACACCCCTTCGGGCCGGGCCTCGTGTACGCGCCGAGCGAAGGTGAACTTCAATTTGTCGGTCACGGCCACAGCTCCTGTTCGTGCCGCGCGGCTGGGCGGTAGTACAGGAAGCAGCCGCAGCGGGGCTTCTCCAAGGCAGCCTCTTGGCGTTGCGCGATGCTCGTAGAGTGGGGCGTGGCAACACTCGGCAAACCGAAGGGCCTCGCGCGGGCGAAGTCGGGCTTCCGATTTGTCCGCCGGCCGTGGACAATGCGGGGCTTTCGCTTGAACGAGAGAAGAGACGTGGCCAAAGCCTACCAGGGACTTCGCGTAGTCGATCTGTCGGATCGCCTGTCCGGAGCTTGGGCGGCGCGGCTGTTCGGGGATTTCGGTGCCGACGTCATTCTCGTCGAGCCGCCGGAAGGCCATCCGCTGCGGCACGAGCCGCCATTCCTCCGTGGCGAGATCGGCAGCGAACGTTCGCTGCTGCACGCCTACGCGAACTGGAACAAGCGGTCGATGGTGGCCAACGGGGAATCCGACATCGCCGACCTTTGCGCGTCGTCCGACGTCGTCGTCACCACCGGCGTCGTGCCGGCCGGCATTCCGACGGGTGCCGTGCATCTGTCCATCACGCCTCACGGCTTGGCCGGCCCTCTCGCCGACGTGCCAGGCAACAACCTCACCCACTGCGCCCGGGTGGGCTGGAGCACGATCAACAAGCTGGCCGACGACGCGCCCCTGCAACTGCCCGTGCGGCAGACCGGCTACATCGCCGGCGTGGCCGGATTCATCGCCGCGGCCGCGGCGCTGTACCGGGGCGGCGGCGAACGGCTGGAGGTGAGCGAGATCGAAGCCGCGGCGCTCACCTGCGCGCCGTGGGCAGTGATGGGCATCTTCATCAACGGCCGCGATGGCGGCGCCGCGGCGTTCGGGCCGAACGGGGTTCGCCAGCGCGGCCGGCCGGGGCCGCTGTGGCATGCCGCGGACGGTCTCGTCAACTACGGCTACGGCGACTGGCAGCAGTGGACGCCGGCCTTGCGCTTCCTGGGCCTCGACGAGCTAGCCGAGGACGAACGCTTCATCAGCGCCTGGGGCCGCCACCAGCAGGATGCGCGCTCAGTGCGCGCTGGTCTCGCCGAAGCGTCCGCCACGCGCCCCAAGTGGGAACTGTTTCACGGCCTCGCCAAGCTGCGCTGCATATCCGGCGTGGTGCAGAACGCCGAGGAACTGCGGCATAGCGACCAGCTCGACGCCCGCGGCTTCATCGTCGAAACCCGCGTCGACGGCCGCGCCGCCCATGCCGCCGGCGCACCGGCCAAGCTCTCCGCGACGCCGTGGTCGCTGGAGCGCCCGGCACCGAGACTTGGCGAACACAACGGCAGCCTGTCGAAACCAGTTGCGCGGAGCGTGGCAGTGGACGACCCGCACCGGGAATCGGGCAATGGCCAGCCGCTCGCCGATGTGCGCGTACTTTGCTTCACCCAGGCGTGGGCTGGAACCTTCGCCACCGAACTGCTTGCCCTGCTCGGTGCCGACGTGGTGCAAATCGAGACCGTGCGGCGTCCGGATGTATGGCGTGGTGCCGGTGCGCCAGTGCCTCCGGCCGTGCGCAATCCCGACATCGAGCAGACGAGCATCAACACCAACGGCATGTACAACACCGTCAATCTCAACAAGCGCGCCGTGACCCTGGACGTGGCGCATCCGCGTGGCAAGGACATGCTCTGGCGGCTGATCCCCAGGTTCGATGTGCTGGTGGACAACTTCAGCCCCCATGTGATGACCGGCTGGGGCATCACCTTGAAGACCCTGCACGAACATCGCCCGGACATGATCTTCGCTTCGGTTTCCGGCTACGGGCGACAGGGACCGCTGGCGGAATATCCCGCCAACGGCGCCACCACGGAACCCATGGCGGGGCTGGCCTCCATCCACGGCTACCTGGGCGACGAGCCGATGAACACCGGCGGCCTGATCCCGGATCCCGTCTCCGGCTACTACTTGGCGGCGGCGATCCTGACCGCCCTCAACCACCGCAAGCGCACCGGGGAAGGACAGCGCATCGACGCCGCCATGCTGGAAGCCGTGGCCGTGCAGGTAGGCGACGCGGTGCTCGAATACGACGCCAACGGCACGCTGCGCGCCCCCGGCGGCAACCGCCATCCGCGCTTCGCGCCCCACGGCGTCTACCGCTGCGCCGACGACCAGTGGCTGGCGCTGGCGGCGGAATCCGATGCCGCGTTCGCCAGTCTCGCCAAGCATATCGGCCAGCCGGCGCTCGCCGCCGACCCGCGGTTTTGCACCAATGCCGAACGCAAGCGCAACGAGGATGCGCTGGACGACATCCTCGCGGCCTGGTTCGCGGACCGCGACGCCGCCGGCGAAGCGGACCTCCTAGGCCGGCTGTCGCTGTGCGCGGCCAGATGCGAGCCGTTCAAGCCCGTCTACGCCGACTCCAATCCGCAGTTCGACGCCCGGCGCTTCCTGGTGCCGGTGACCCATCCCGAGTCCGGCACCCATCTGCTGCCGGTGCTGCCCTGGACCATGGCCGCCACGCCGGACATCGACGTTCGCCACTCGCCGCGCTTCGGCGAGCACAGCCGGGAAGTGTTCCGGGAAGAGCTTGGCATCGACGACGAGGAGTACGAAGAACTCGTGCGCTTGCAGGTGACCGGAACGCAGCGGGTGGGGTAAGCTGGACTCTTGGAGTCCGCAGCGCCATGCGCCAGCGCCGCGGCGAGCCCGAAATCAGGACTGCGGGGCACCCGGCACCGGCACAGCAGCCGCAACGCCTGCGCCCAAGAAACACTCGCCTCGCCATGAAATCCTACTTGGGCCCGCGGCGGCGAACGCTCTCTGGCGATCGCCTCGGCGCCGGGCGGCGCGGTCTTCGCCGCCGTTCCGAGGGCGGCGACGCCTCGCTCGCCCGCGAGCTGGCGGGCGAGATCGATCCGCGGCGCCGGGCGTCTTTCGGAAGGGTCCCAGGCATTGCCCACGAAGACGCCGACTCTTGCGCCGGGTGGTTCGGAAACGCCCGCGGCGGCCAGCGGGTCGGACACGCCGGGCAGGCTCGCGGCCCGGGCGCCCGCGTCGGCGAGACGACAGAGCGCGGTCAGCGTGTGGGTCTTCCCCCGCCGAACTGGGTGACGAGGGTGAGCACAGGAGACGTGTTCCGCGTCCCGCCGGCGCAGGACCATGCCGGCACGGCCCTTCAAGGCGCGAGAAGAACCGGGACGGCGCGCGGTAGTCCTGCGCCGCCGTTTCGGCGGCCACCTCTGCTCGAAGGCGATGGCGAACTCGTCCGGGCTGAACGAGCGGCCTTCCCGCGCCTCCTGGCGGGGCGTGACGACCTTGTGCCAGGGTTCCCTACTGATCCCTGCTGCGCTCCCCTTGTTTCGCTGATCTTACCCGCACACGTTTTCCGGTAACGACGATGATCGCGCCTGCGCGCATCGCAGCGCCGTGACGTGCGATCAGGTTCAGCATGGCTTGCGCTTCTTCAGTGGCTGTCAATCCGTCAAGCCGCACGATGCAGGGATGCGGCAGGCGGAGCAAAAAGACGAGCTCCCCGAAGTCCTTGTCCTCGGTGACGAGCACGCGCTCTTCTCGGTATGCGAGGGCGAGCAACGCCTCGTCCGAGGCGTTCGCATATCCATCGCGGGCAGAGAGAACATCGTGCCCGAGGTCAGCCAGCGTCCTGTGCAAAACGCGCGATGCCACGCACGCATCGAGAAGAAACCTCACGAAACCTCTCGGACGGCGAGACGATCATAGACATGCTCACCGGCCAGCGAACGATGGGCGAAGATCAGACACGCGCGGATGTCCTCCGGTTCGAGAAACGGATACTCGCTAAGTATCGTCTCCGCGGTATCTCCCGCCGCCAGCTTCCCCAGGACATGCTCCACAGCGACCCGCATGTCGCGGATGATCGGCTTGCCGCCAAAAACGTCGGCGCGGACCGTGATGCGATCGAGCAGTTCGGTCTCTTGAGTCATGGTTTCCTCCTTCGGTTCCGTTTCTCGGGCTTCGGCAATCCGGTCGGATGACACCTGCCGTGTCCTTGGTCATGCCGGTCTGGCGGGAGAGATCCACCACCGCGTTGACGTTTATTTATCGCAATCGCCACGCGTCACCTCGGCACACCCAGGAGCATGGCCCCGAGCAGCCGCTTCTCCTGCCCGCCGCGAGGGTACAGGGCGGACAGCGCGTTGGCGAGGCGCAGGAACTCGGGACCGCGATCCTGCTCGGCGCCGAGCGGCGCCCGCAGCGCATTGGCGTGGCCGCTGGCCTGCAAGAGCATGGCCGCAGGCACACGGTCCAGCACGGTAGCTTCAATCGATTGAAGATTCGACGTGCTGCCGGACTCTTGGAGTCCGCAGCACCATGTGCCATCGTCGCGATCTGGCAAACGGCTTGCGCGATCGGCCATTCCGCGCTGCGCCGATCGGACGCAACGGCGGGGTCGAGAACGACCATGGGCGCGCCTCAACCGAGCCTGGGCGGCTCGCGCGTCGGCGATTCGAGATCCACGCCGCCGAAGGGCGCGAAGCATTCACGGGTGAAGCGACTAGATTCTCGGTCCGGCCCTGCCGGCCGACAGCATGGCAGGGCGAACTTCCTACAGTCGCTTGGGGCGATCTCGCTTTCCTGCGCAAAAAGATGCGGTCAAAGTGGCCGGACCGCAACTTCGGGGCATCGTCATGCGTCGTCCAATCCTCTTCCTGTGGATCGCCACTGTGCTCGCCGCCCTGTCCGGCATCGCTGCCGCCGACGAGGCCGAAGGTCCTGCAGCCGGCCCCCCAAGCGCGGCGCGTCCTCCAACGTTGTCGCTGGCCAACGTCTACCGAGACGACATCGATCTTGACGGCTATTGGGTAAGCGAAAAGCTCGACGGCGTACGGGCGCTGTGGGACGGCAACGCACTCTATTCCCGGCAGGGCAATCGCTTCAACGCGCCACCTTGGTTCGTGGATGGATTCCCGCCCGTGGCGCTCGACGGCGAGCTGTGGATGGGTCGCGGCACGTTCGATGAGTTGTCGGGTGCCGTGCGCCGCAAGACGCCTGACGCCGACGCTTGGCGCCGCATCCGTTTCATGGTGTTCGATCTGCCCGCGCATCGCGGTACGTTCGATCGCCGGCTGCGCCAGCTGCGGGAGATATTCGCCGGCGTGGAGTCGGGCCGCGTCGGCCTCGTCGAGCAGTTTCGCGTCGCGGACCGTGCCGAGCTGATGGCCCGTCTGGCGCGCGTGGCAGCGGATGGGGGCGAAGGGCTGATGCTGCGCAAGGGCGGTTCGCTGCACCGTGCCGGTCGCACCGACGATCTGCTGAAGCTCAAGACATACCAAGACGCGGATGCCGTAGTGGTGGCGCACCTGCCCGGCAAGGGCAAGTACGCCGGCCTGCTCGGCTCGCTGCTCGTGCAGATGCCGGACGGCCGACGCTTCAAGCTGGGCACGGGTTTCTCCGAAGACGAGCGCCGCAATCCGCCGCCGGTGGGCGCACTGGTCACCTACAAGCACCACGGCAAGACGAAGAGCGGCATCCCGCGTTTCGCCAGCTTTCTAAGGATTCGGGAGAAGAACTGAGCGCGCGAAGCGGCGGCGCACTGCTCGGACATCCATACGTCGCAAGTCCTCCAGGGCAACCCCAGCCGCCCCATCGCCGCCGTCGCCCCGCCCTTGAAAGCGTCGGTATCATGTGCCATGGAGCGTGCGCCAAGCTGGAACCTCCGGTTAGGCGACGGCTGGTTCGACACCGGTCCGCTCAAGAGCACCGACGTGCAGCATCGATCCATGAAGAGGAGAAACCTGATGGCCGAAGTTCCAAGAGACATACCGGGCGAGAACCTGAAAGCGTGGCTCGCCCGCACACCCGAGGCGGCCATCGATCCCGAGCAACCCATTCTCGATCCCCACCACCACCTCTGGGACCGGAGACCAAGGCCGGAACTGCCGGCCGGTGCCCGACAGCATCTGCGCTATCTGGCGGACGATCTGATGGAGGACATCCGGGGCGCGGGACACAATGTCTTCGACACGGTGTTCGTCGAATGTCGGTCCATGTATCGAGAGGGCGATGCGCCGGATGCGTCGGTGGGAGAGACGGAGTTCGTTCAGGGGGTGGCTGCCATGGCGGCGTCCGGGCTGTATGGCGACGGCGCACGCTGCTGCGGCGCCATCGTCGGCTTCGCGGACCTCACGCAGGACGCTGCGGTGGTCGAAGACGTGCTGCGGGCACACATCGCGGCCGGCAGAAACTTCCGCGGCATCCGCCACGCCCACGGCTGGCATGCGTCGCCCGAGATGCCGAAATCCCATCATCCGACGCGGGACATCGCGGGTCTGCTCGGCACCCCGGCGTTCCGAGAGGGTTTCCGGGTGCTGGACGAACTCGGCCTCGTCTTCGACTGCTGGGGCTACCACACCCAGCTCGCCGAAGTAGCGGCGCTGGCCGATGCATTCCCCGACACCACCATCATTCTCGATCATATCGGCGGCCCCATCGCCATGGGCCCCTACGCCGGCGAGCGAGAAGGCCGGCTGTTCGAGGAATGGCAGGCCGGCGTCGACGCGGTCTCGCGCTGCCTCAACATCGTCGTCAAAGTGGGCGGCTGCGGCATGGTCACCTACGGCTTCGACTACGAGCGGCAGAAGAGTCCGCCGAGCTCGGCGACGCTGGCGGCAGCCTGGAAGCCCTATTTCGCCCACGTCATCGAGCGCTTCGGCGCATCGAGATGCATGTTCGAGTCCAACTTCCCGGTGGACAAGCTGTCCTGTTCATACGGCAACCTGTGGAACGCCTGCAAGCGCATCGCCGCCGATCTGAGGCTGACGGCCGAGGAGCGCAATGATCTGTTCTACGGCGTCGCGGCCCGCGTCTATGCCATCGATCTGCCCGATTCCCTCAAGCAGGGCATCTCCGGGTAGAATCGAACGCTGGTGCAGACCCTGGGAGGGTCGATGGCAGCCAGACTTTTGGAAGTGCGCGACCTGCACGTGAGCTTCGGCGAGACGCCGGCGGTGCGCGGCTTGTCGTTCGATATCGAAGCCGGCGAGACGCTGGCGCTGGTGGGCGAATCGGGCTCCGGCAAGTCGGTTACGGCGCTGTCCATCCTGCAGCTGCTGCCCTATCCGCAAGCCCACCATCCCGGCGGCAGCGTACTGGTCAACGGCGAGGAGATGCTCGGCGCGGACAAGACGCGCCTGCTGGATGTGCGCGGCGGCGTGGTAAGCATGATCTTCCAGGAACCCATGACCTCCCTGAACCCGCTGCACACTATCGCCAAGCAGGTGGGCGAAGCGCTGGTGGTTCACAAGAAGCTGTCCCCGAAGATGGCCCACGAGCGCACCCTCGAACTGCTGGAACTGGTGGGCCTGCAGGACGCGGTGCATCGCCTGAACGCCTATCCCCACGAGCTCTCCGGCGGCCAGCGCCAGCGCGTGATGATCGCCATGGCGCTGGCCAACGAGCCCCAGCTGCTGATCGCCGACGAACCCACTACGGCCCTGGACGTCACCATCCAGGCGCAGATCCTCAAGCTGCTGAAAGATCTGCAAGGGCAGATGAACATGGCCATGCTGCTCATCACCCACGACCTCGGCATCGTCCGCAACATGGCGAACCGCGTGTGCGTGATGACCAACGGCGAAATTGTCGAGGCCGGGATGAACCGGCAGATCTTCACCACACCCCGGCACGACTACACCAGAAAGCTGCTCGCCGCCGAGCCCAAGGGCGAACCGCCGGCGGCGAACAACCAAGCGCCGATTGTGGCGGCGGCGGATGCGCTGACGGTCAAGTATCCCGTCGGCAAGGGCTGGTTCGGCGCTCGCAGCTACTTCACCGCGGTGGACAGCGTCGTTGTGGAAGTCCGCGCCGGACAGACCGTAGGCGTGGTGGGTGAATCCGGTTCCGGCAAGACCACGCTGGGACTGGCCATGCTGCGCCTGCTGAACAGCGAGGGTACCGTTCGCTTCAACGACCAGGACATCAGCACCGTCAGGCGCAAGGGCCTCCTGCCGCTGCGCAAGGACATGCAGATCGTCTTCCAGGATCCGTACGGCAGCCTGTCGCCTCGCCTGTCCGTGCTGCAGATCATCGAGGAGGGACTGCGCATCCACGAAACGGACGTATCCAAGGAGGAACGGCGACGGCGCGTGGCCGAGGTGCTGGACGAGGTGGGTCTGGAACCGGAGCACATGGATCGCTACCCCCACGAGTTCTCCGGCGGCCAGCGCCAGCGCATTTCCATCGCCCGGGCCATGGTGCTGCGGCCTCGGTTCGTAGTGCTCGACGAGCCAACCTCCGCCCTCGACATGTCCGTCCAGGCCCAGATCGTCGACCTGCTGCGCGATCTGCAAGCGGCCTACGATCTCGGCTACCTGTTCGTCAGCCACGACCTCAAAGTGGTGCGGGCGCTAGCCAACTGGCTCATCGTTATGCGCGACGGCCTCATCGTCGAGCAAGGTCCCGCGGCCAGCGTGTTCAACAACCCGAAAAGCGACTACGCCAAGGCGCTATTCCATGCGGCCTTGGATCTAGAGGCGGACGAGGACGTGGTACGGCAGTAGCAAGCGCCAATTTCAGGGTTCGGGCCGGCACCACATGCTGCGAAGCAGCACCGCCTGCTGGCAGCGCCCGCAGGGCTTTACCGCTCGCGGAAAACGGGGCACCAAATCTCTTCGCTCGTGCTCAAGGGCCTTGGTGTTCCGCGTCGCAGCTGAGAACCCGCATACTTGGGAAATGGCAGCGATCCGACATCGGCGTTGGAACTCGGAGCAGCACGAGCGACTTGCTTTGGAAAGCGTGTTGGCAGTGTGTCGCCAAGGCCAAATGCAGGGAAACTGTATAGTTCAGGATCCAAGAGACAACATCATTGAGCGAACGGCAACTCATCGGCCGCAGACATAAGGGACCATCGGTAGCGGCGACTGCAATCGCCTGATTCGAATCTTGCCAAGGCCGCAGCCTCAAGGTCTCGCCGCGGCCGTCAGCTCCTCGATTTCGCGTTCTGCCATCCCCGCTTGCGCGGCGGCGGCCAGGATCGTCCGCCAACTGTTGGCGTCGATGGGAATGCCGTTCGCCGAGCGCTCTGCCATGGATTCCCGTTCCGGCTCGCCGGCGATGCGCACCCGGTCGAAGCCGCTGGCCGGCGCGGCGCTCTTGACGTAGTCCACCACCTCCCGCGCTTCCTGCTCGAACGGGACGACGCTGCCGAAGGCGCCGGGGTCCAGCACGAACATCAGCATGTGGTTGACGACGGTGCCCGGTCGCTCGTGGTTGTCCTGCATGGTCCAGTGGCCCACTAGAGCGCCAGCGAGCAGTTCGCACATCAGGGCGAGGCCGGAGCCTTTATGCTGGCCGAACGGGCCGAGGGCACCGAACGGCGGCTCGTGGACGACCTTGGGGTCGTTGGTGGGATTTCCCTCGTGATCCACCAAGGCGCCGTCCGGCACGGGTCTGCCGCTCAGGTAGGCCACCCGCACCTTGCCCAGCGCGATGGCGCTGGTGGCCATGTCCAGCACGATGGGCGCATCGTCGGGCCGGGGCACCACGCAGCAGAACGGGTTGGTCTGCAAGCGCCGCTCGCGACTTCCCCAGGGCGATACCATGGGCTGGTGGCCGACGACGTTGACGAAGTGGACGGATATCAGTCCCGCTTCGCCGCAGCGTTCGCCGTAGGTGCCGATGCGGCCCAAGTGGTGGGCATTGCGCAGTCCTACGCAGACCAGCCCGTTCTGCCTGGCCCGGTCGATGGCGAGATCCGTGGTCTCCCGGCCCACCACCTGGCCGAAGCCGTAGCCGCCATCCACCAGCATCACCGCGCCGCTGTCCTGTCGCACCTCGGCGTGGGCGTTGGGAACCAGAAGGTCGCGAAGGATATTGTCAACGTAGACCGAAACCATGCCGACGCCGTGGGATTCGTGTCCCTTGAGGTTGGCGACTACCAAGTGATCGGCGGTTTCTTCGGCTATCGGGGCCTCGGCACCCGCGCACTCGAATATCCTGGTCACGAAGCAGCGCAAGGGGTCGGCGGGAATCAGCATGGCATCTCGGCTTGTGGGCAAAAGCGCGTAGTCTTGCCTGGCAAGTCGGCTCGTGACAAGGTGAACGCGACCGATCCAAGGGAGCGAGGATGAAGACGATGGAAAAGCTGGCGCAAGGCTACGGCTTGATCGAAGGCCCGGCATGGGTGCCGCCTCGGGATCTGCTGTTCAGCGATGTCCACCGCGGCGGCGTGTACTGCCTGAATGCGGATGGCGCGGTTTCCACCGTCTTCCCGCATCGTCGCGGCATCGGCGGCATGGCCCTGCATGAGAACAACGGCATGGTGGTGGGCGGTCGCAACATCGCCTTCAAGTCCTTCGCTGGCGGCAATACCATAGTGCTGCTCGACCGCGATCCTTCCCAAGGCAATGTCGGCTACAACGATCTCGCCACCGATGCCGCCGGACGAGTCTACGTCGGCGCCCTCGGAAGCCCGGTGTTCGAGGACACGGAACAGATCGCCGGCAACCTCTATCTCATCGACCTCGACGGCAGCAGTCGCGTTGTCGCCGAAGACATCCTGCTCACCAACGGTCTCGGTTTTTCGCCGGACGGCGATACCCTCTACCACTCCGACTCCCGACGACAGACCGTCTATCGCTACCCGGTGGCTGCCAATGGCGACTTGGGCGGGAAGCAGCCGTTCGCGCACACCGAGCGCGGTGCTCCCGACGGCCTTGCGGTGTCCGCGGACGGCGCGGTCTGGGTAGCCGTGGCCGGCGGCGGCTGCGTCAGCGTGTTCGAACCGGACGGCGACCTGCGTACGCGCCTGACGATTCCCATGCCGATGTGTACCAGCGTCTGCTTCGGCGGCGACGACTTGCGCCAGCTCTACATTGCTACCGGCTCCAGCGGCGCTACCGGCTCCGGCGGCGTCCAAGGCGAGCGCGAGGGTGCCGTGTTCCGAGTTCGCACCGAGATCGCCGGGCTGCCTGTGCCGCTCGCCCGGGTTGCGCTCGGCGGACTGAAATGAGGACCGCGTTTCGACCACAGGAGAACCATCCATGACATTGAATATCTACCTGACGTTCGATGGCGACTGCCGGCAGGCGTTCGAGTTCTACCGCACGGTATTCGGCGGCGAGTTCGAGACGTTTTCCACCTTCGCCGATGGACCGGACGACATGCCGGTGTCCGAAGAGGACAAGCACCGGGTGCTGCACGTCTCCCTACCTGTGGGTTCGAACATGCTGATGGGCAGCGACAGCAGCTCGTTCAGTGCGTCAACGGAGATCGGCAACAACTTCTCCATCTCCATTGAGGCCGACAGCCGCGAGCAGTGCGACCAACTGTTCGCCCCGCTGTCCGCCGGCGGCTCGGTGACGATGCCGTTGCAGGAGACGTTCTGGGGCGCCTACTACGGCATGTGGACGGACAAGTTCGGCATCCATTGGATGGCGAACTACAAGCTGCCAGCCTGATCTCGTTCCAGTGCCGCCCTGGCCCTTGGAAGGGCGGGCCGGCGGCGGCGATCGGCGAAAAGGCGCTGCAGGCGGCATGGGGCTATGGAAAACGCATCGTTGCCGACTGACGAAGTTGTGGCATGATTGAGGACTTGCCTACCTAGGAGACAAGGGGAGAGTAGAACATGGCACACGATCTGGTAATCCGAAACGGCACCGTCGTCGACGGCACCGGCAACCCGCCGTTCGAGGCCGACATCGCCATCGACGGCGACGCCATCGCCGCGGTCGGCGACGTAGCGGACAAGGGGCAGGAGGAAATCGACGCCACGGGTCATGCGGTGACGCCCGGATTCATCGATCTGCATACCCACCTCGACGCCCAGATCGGCTGGGATCCGCACATGACCTCGGTGACTTGGCACGGCGTCACCACGGCGCTGCTCGGCAACTGCGGCGTCACCTTCGCGCCCTGTCGCAAGGAGGACCGCGACTTCCTGGCCGGCATGATGGAGACCGTCGAGGACATCCCCAAGCACGCCATCCTCACCGGCCTGCCCTGGGATTGGGAATCCTACGGCGGCTATCTGGACTCCATCGAGCGCTTAGGACCGATGATCAACGTCTGCGGCCTAGTGGGCCACAGCGCCACCCGCTTCTACGTCATGGGCGAACGCGCCATCGAAGAGCAGGCCACGGCCGAGGATATCCAGCGCATCGCCGCCCTGGCCGGGCAGTCCGTGAAGGAAGGCGCCCTCGGCTTCTCCGTCAACCGACATCCTGGCCACACGCTGCCGGACCGAAGGCCCATTCCCGGCACCTTCGCCTCTCGGGAGGAGATGCTGGCCATCGCCGAGGCGGTAGGCGCGCAAGGCGGTCTGATGCAGACGGTGCCGAACTTCGGCAAGGTGGAGGACGAGATGGACCTGCTGGCCGAGGAAGGCAAGCGCAGCCGCATCCTGTTCAGCGCCATCGGCGAGCACCGGGAGACCCTGGACAGGAAAGTCACGGCCATGCGCGAGAACGGCGTGGACATCACCGCGGTGACGGTGCCCCGCTCCGGCGGCGGCGTCGGCGGCCTCGCCACCAACAACTTCTGGCGCACCCCGGCCTGGAACGAACTGCGCAAGATGGATTTCGACGCCCGGCTCGAAGCCATTCGGGAGCAGAGCTTCCGCAGCCGCCTGATCACCGAGGTGCGCGACAACGAGCAACTCGACGAACAGGTGCGAAAGACCACCAAGCGCTACTACCCCATGGGCGACGGAGCGCGCCCGAACTACACCCAGCCCCGCTACGAAAGTCTGTTCGACATCGCCGAAGCCGCTGGCGAACACCCGGTGGAGGCTTGGCTGCGGCTGACTCTCGACAGCAACGGCAAGGCGCTGTTCCACCATCGCGGCTTCAACGTCAACCTCGACAACTTGGAGCAGCTCATCACCACGAACTGGGCCATGCCCGGCCTTGGCGATGCCGGCGCCCACGTCAGCCAGATGATCGACTCCGGCTGGGCCACTTTCGTGCTTTCCCACTGGCACCGCGACAAGGGCACCTACTCCATCGAGGAGGCCGTGCGCCGCATCGCCGCCGAACCGGCCCGAGTGCTGGGTCTGAAAGATCGCGGCACCCTCGCCAGCGGCAAGAAGGCGGACCTCAACGTCATCGACATCGATCGCTTGGAGGAACGCCAGCCCTACATGGTGCATGACTTCCCCGGCGGCGCAGCGCGCTTCCAGCAGCGCGCCCAAGGCTACAAGGCGACGGTTTGCAACGGCCAAGTGACGCTGCGCGACGACGAGCACACCGACGTCCACGCGGGCCAAGTGCTGCGCGGCGCTGTCGCGTAGGGCAGATCGTTTACGTTAGGCGGCGGGTACCCGGATTCCGTCCGGGGCCGCCCGCGCCGCGCTTCAGCTTTCTACGTCGCCACGGGCGGCGCTCTCGATCAGAGCCTTGAACGGATCGCTCAGATGGTTCGTTCTGGCCAGGAGCACCCCCTGCTCGTCAATAAGCAGGTAGGTGGGGAAGGTGCACACTTCCCAGCTTCGCGCAAGGTCGCTGTCCACGCCGACATGCCAGTTCGACCAGGGCATCGACTCGTCCCGCTGGAACTGCGTCACGGTTTCCAGTTCCTCATCGACGCTGATGGACAGCAAGGCGAAGCGGGCGGGCGGCAGTTCGGCATGCAGTTCGCGCAGCTTCGGCAGTGCGCGTACGCAGGGGCCGCACCACGTCGCCCAGAAGTCGATCAGCACCACCTTGCCGGCGTAGGCCGACAACGACTCGTCAATGCCGTCGAGCCGTTTGCCGGTCACTTCCGGCAGCTTGCCGCCCACGGTGGTGAAACGAAGACGGTGGATCAGGTCCGCCTCGGCTTGCGCCAGGGTGACGAACCGCTCGCTGCCGCCCTCGTCTCGTCCTTGAGGCTGAACGAACTCCTCATCCTCCACGCCAGCGCTCAGGCCCGCAGCCAGTGCCAGCGCTTGCCGGCGCTTGCCGGCGCGATCCTCCGCCGGCGCCGAAAAATCGTTCGCCGAGCGGATCAGTCCTGCCGCCGCGAAGTAGCGGGCCGTGGCGCGAACCACGGCATCTTCGGCAGCGGTCGCCATCTCCTCGAAGAACCGGGCGACGTGCTCGCTCGGGCCGGATTGAGCGTAGTCCAGAGACATCAGCAGCTGCGGCCACTTCTCGTAGTCGGGGAAGTGCTTGGCGAGGGCCGTGGCGCCCCGATAGACGTGGTGGTCGGCACCGGGGACGGACGAAGTCTCGTCAATGAGAAACTCCGCCGCGTCGAGGCTCTTGTGGTGGGAGTGGCCGGCCTCGGCAATCGCCGTCGCGGCGGCGAGGGCGCGAAGTATCTTCGGAGTTTCGCCAAGTTCTTCAAGGCGAGCTTGCCTCTCCTGGTCGGAGACATCGGCATCCTCGATTTCCCGGCTGCGCTGCGACCAGGCCTCGCGCTGGTCGAGATAGTCCCGCACCACCGACCAGTCGGCACCCACACGAGCGGCCAGAGTATCGACGCCGAGGGCGATGTCCTCGGCCGCGGTGCGCGACAGCCCCGGCGGATGTTCGATGAGAAACTCCGCCGCGGCCACCGTCTGCTGGTGCCCGCTGGACGCGACGATGGCTCTAGCGGCGCTCACGGCCTCGGCGATGTCCGGGTGCGGGCCGGCCTCTTCCCGCCAACGCGCTTTCTCCTCCGCGCTGCCGATCTCGGTCTGCTTCGCATGCCAAGCCGCGTCCGAGTCGAGGTATTCCTGCACTGCCTGCCAAGGGAGATCCGACTCCTCCGTGTCCACCTCGGGCGCACATGCGCCGACGAGCACCGCGCCCGCGAACACTGCACCCGCCAGCCCAGCGGGCCTTCCGGCGCACCGTTGCGCCCGGCATCGGCTTTCAATCATCGAACCGCCCTGCTCCAACCGGTTTGTCCAAAGTGCGCCATATCGCTGCGCAGGTCAAGCGCGTTTGACGGA
Organism: Pseudomonadales bacterium; assembly: GCA_963422285.2. Classification (GTDB taxonomy): domain Bacteria; phylum Pseudomonadota; class Gammaproteobacteria; order Pseudomonadales; family Azotimanducaceae; genus VXYL01. The sequence goes on from CAXXJO010000002.1 coordinate 665,065, forward strand.
CAGCGACCGTCTTCTATAGGCTCATTCGACTACGGCGCAACCTACGCAAGAGGAGAAGGCAGCCTATGGCATCCGCGAGAGAGAAGCAGGCCCGTCTATTGGTGAACGGCCACGACAAGCCCATCGAGCTGCCGGTGCTGAGCCCGAGCCTCGGCAACGACGTCATCGACATCGGCGCCCTCACTGCCGAGGGATACTTCACCTACGACCCCGGCTTCGTTTCCACCGCCGCCTGCGATTCCAACATCACCTACATCGATGGCGACACCGGCATCCTGCTTCACCGAGGCTATCCCATCGAACAGCTGGCCGAGCAGTCGGACTTTCTGGAACTGTGCTACCTGCTGCTTCATGCCACCCTCCCCTGCGGCACGGAGAAGAACGCCTTCGCGGCCGCCATAGCCGCCGAGCGCGACATCCCCGAAAGCATAAGGTCGATGGTCGGCCACTTCTCCGAAGGCGCCCATCCCATGGGAATCATGACAGCGCTCACCGGGGCGTTGGCCGCCGAATACCACCAAGGCCTGGACATCACGGTGGAAGAACACCGCATGGCGACCGCGCGGCGGCTGATCGCCAAGATGCCCACCCTGGCGGCGCTGACCTACAGGCATGGTCGAGGCAAAGGCATTCTGCCCCCCCGGGACGACTTGGGCTACGCCGAAAACTTCCTCTACGCCACCTTCGCCGACGACGAGAGCTACGAAATCAATCCGATCATCGCCCGAGCCATGGACCGCATCTTCATGCTGCATGCCGACCACGAGCAGAACGCCTCCACCTCCACGGTGCGGCTGGCGGGGTCCACGGGCACCAATCCCTATTCGGCCATTGCCGCCGGCATTGCCGCGCTGTGGGGGCCTGCCCACGGCGGCGCCAACGAAGCCGTGCTGGCCATGCTGGCCGAGATCGGCGAGCCGGCGAACATCGACAAGTATGTGGCCAAGGCCAAGGACCGGGACGATCCGTTCCGCATCATGGGCTTCGGCCACCGGGTCTACAAGAACTACGATCCGCGCGCCCGGGTGATGCAGCAGACCTGCCACGAGGTGCTCGCCGAATTCGGTGTCGACAACGACCCCATGCTGCAGATGGCGCAACGGCTGGAGAAGATCGCGCTGGAAGACGAGTTCTTCATCGAACGGCGGCTGTATCCGAACGTGGACTTCTACTCCGGCATCACGCTCAGGGCCGTCGGCATCCCTGCGGAGATGTTCACTGTCATCTTCACCACCGGACGTACGCCGGGCTGGATCGCCCACTGGCGCGAAATGGTCAGCGAGCCGTACAAGATCGGCCGGCCACGACAGCTCTACCTCGGCCAGCCGGCCCGGGACTACGTGCCCATCGAGCAGCGCGGTTAACCGCGCCCTGCTCGATGGGCGTACCAGGGCCGGCGCAGCGGCCGAAGCCCATTTGCAGCGAGACGTCGTAGATTCCGGGATCGGGAAATAGCTGCAAAAGAAGTCGGACTCGAATACTTGCCCGTCACGTCGTCGTCGAGGATGCTGCTGCAGGTTTTCGCGATCCAGCCGCCCGCTCGTAGATCAGCAACGCGTTGTGCTGCGACTAGGCGTCGATCTCGTCGCCCACGGTGTTGGATTCTCAGGCGTAGGAATCGCTCTGCCAGCACCAGCATCCGGTTAGCGCCGCGCCGGCGCCCAGATTACAGATGTGGCCAATTCGATCTTGAACGTGTGCGCCAGTGTGCTCGGCAGCTCGTTGCCATCCAAATCAAATTACCGGGCGAAGCCGGCGACCCGCACGCACCAGGAGTTGCGCTCGCGGCGCACGTTGCTCGCCGAGATGTCCGATGCGCGTCGTCCGGCGAACGCACCGGCCTTCCCTTCTTCCAACGGCAATCCGGTTCGACCTTCAGCGTGAAATCACCCTGGCGCAATGATCTTCCTCCTCCCCCCGCACATAGGAATTGCCCTACAATCGCGCCTCTTTCACTGTCGCGGCGCCAATGACGCACTTCGCCCGCCCAGCGAGCCTCCCGGACGATGGCACTGTCGTCGGCGTACTCGGCCTCGGCTATGTCGGTCTGCCGCTCGCCATCGAGTTCGGCAAGCAGTTCGAGACGCGCGGCTTCGACGTCGACGCCAGACGCTTGGCCGAACTGGTCGAAGGCATCGATATCACGCGGGAAGTGGAGGCCGCCGAATTCGCGCGCGCCGATCGGCTGACGTTCACTGGAGAGCTTGCCGATCTTAAGGGCAGCGACGTGTTCGTGGTGGCTGTGCCGACGCCGATCGACGATCGCAAGCGTCCGGATCTGACCGACCTCGAGGTCGCCTGCCGTCAAGTCGGCCGCATCATCGAGCCCGGCAACGTGGTCGTGTTCGAGTCCACCGTGTTCCCCGGCGCCACCGAGGAAGTGTGCGTCCCTTTGGTGGAGGCCGAGTCCGGGCTGCGCTTGAACCAGGACTTCTTCGCCGGCTACAGCCCCGAGCGGATCAATCCCGGCGACCGCAAGCGTCGCCTGCCGGACATCGTCAAGGTGACCGCTGGATCGACGCCGCAGACCCTCGCCTTCGTGGACGCCCTGTACGCTCGCATTGTGCCGGCTGGCACATATCCCGTGGCGGACATCCGCATCGCCGAAGCCGCCAAGGCGGTGGAGAACACCCAGCGCGATCTCAACATCGCCCTGGTCAACGAGTTCGCGATGATCTTCGAGCGTTTGGGATTGGACACCGAAGCAGTACTGCAGGCGGCCGGCACCAAGTGGAACTTCCTGCCTTTCCGCCCCGGACTGGTGGGCGGGCATTGCCTAGGCACCGATCCCTACTATCTTGCCCGCAAGGCCGAGGAGGTCGGCCACCGGCCGGAACTCATCCTCGCCGGCCGCGGCATCAACGAGGCCATGGCCAGCTACATCGCGGATCGCGTGGTCGGCCTCATGGCGAAAAGCCGCATCCCGGCGGCGGACTCGCGCATCCTGGTGCTCGGCATGACCTTCAAGGAAAACTGTCCAGACGTACGCAACACCAAGGTGGCGGATCTGGCGGCATCGCTGCAGGCCCGAGGAACCGTGGTCGATATCTTCGACCCTTGGGTAGCGAAGACGGACGCTGGCGACCTCTCGCTGGTCGATGAGCCGGCGCAAGGCGCATACGACGCCGTGGTGGTGGCCGTCGCCCACGACATATTCCGAGCCTTGGGCAGCGAACGCATCCGGGCATTCGGCAAGCAGCCGAGCGTCGTTTTCGACGTCAAGCACCTGCTGCCGGCAAGCGCCACGGATGGGCGGCTGTAGCGTTGTGAAGGTGCTGGTCACCGGCGCTGCCGGCTTTATCGGCTTCCATGCCGCGACGCGGCTCCTGGCACACGGCGACACGGTGATCGGTGTCGACAATCTGAACGACTACTACGACGTGCAGCTGAAGCTCGACCGCTTGCGGCGGCTGCAATCCCACGCCCGCTTCGCGTTCGAGAAGATCGATGTCGCCAATCGCCCAGCGGCGCGCGATGTGTTCCGCCGCTACCGACCCGACCGCGCCATCCATCTCGCCGCCCAGGCCGGAGTCCGCCATTCCATCGACCACCCCCATGCCTACGCCGAGGCCAATCTGGTCGGCTTCCTGAATATCCTGGAAGCCGTGCGCGAAGTCGGCATCGAACATCTGGTCTACGCCTCGACCAGCGCCGTCTACGGCGCCAACACCCGGATGCCCTTCGCCGTCTCGGACAACGTCGACCATCCGCTGTCCCTGTATGCCGCCACCAAGAAGGCCAACGAGCTGATGGCCCACGCCTACAGCCATCTGCATCGGATCCCCGCCACGGGACTGCGCTTCTTCACCGTCTACGGCCCCTGGGGCCGGCCGGACATGGCGCTGTTCACGTTCACCCGGCGGATTCTCGCCGGCGAGCCGATCGATGTCTTCAACCACGGCCGCCATCGGCGGGACTTCACCTACATCGACGACATCGTCGAAGGCGTGGTGCGGGTGCTGGCCCGTCCCGCGACTGGCGCGCCGGACTGGCGCGGCGACCGGCCTGATCCGGCGTCCTCGGCTGCGCCCTATCGACTGTACAACATCGGCGGCCACCATCCCGTGCCGCTGCTGCGCTTCATCGAGATCATCGAAGAGAACCTGGGTCGCCGCGCCGTCAAGAACCTGCTGCCGATGCAGCCAGGGGACATGCCGGATACCCATGCCGACACCGAGCCGCTGGTGCGGGATCTGGACTACCGTCCGGCGACGTCCATCGAAACGGGCATCGCGCGCTTCGTCGCCTGGTACCGCGACTACTACGGCCTGCCCGACACCTCGTCCCGATGAAGATTCTCGTCACCGGCGGCGCCGGCTACATCGGCGGCCATACCGCCATCGAACTGCTGGGCGCGGGCCACGACGTGGTGCTGCTGGACAACTTCTCGAACTCGTCCCCGGGCGCGGTGTCCGCGATCCGAATGATCGTCAATCGGGACGTGCCGTTCATCGCCGGCGACATAGGCGACCGCGACTGCCTGGACGGCATCTTCGAGAATGGCGACTTCGACGCCGTGATCCATTTCGCCGCCCTGAAGGCGGTTGCCGAGTCCGTTGCCGAACCGCTGCGCTACTACCGAAACAACGTGGCCGGCACCACCTGTCTGCTGGAGAGCATGGCGGCCCACGCCGTCAAGACCATCGTCTTCAGCTCGTCGGCCACGGTCTACGGCGATCCCGCCTCCACGCCCATCGCCGAGGACTTCCCCACCGTGCCGGTCAACCCCTATGGGCGCAGCAAGCTCATGACAGAGAACCTGCTGCGCGACCTGTATGCAGCCGATCCGGCCTGGCGGATTTCCATCCTGCGCTACTTCAACCCGGTAGGCGCCCATCCAAGCGGCGAGCTGGGCGAGCATCCCACCGGCGTACCGGCCAACCTGCTGCCTTTCGTCGCCCAAGTCGCCGTGGGCAAACGCGACTGCCTGCAGATATTCGGCAACGACTACCCCACCAAGGACGGCACCGGAGTACGCGACTACATACATGTAGTGGACTTGGCTCGCGGCCACATCCGGGCGCTGGACTGCCTCGTTCGCCAAGAACCCCGTCTTGCGCTCCACAACCTGGGTACCGGCAAAGGCTACAGCGTCCTCGAAGTGATCCGCGCCTTCGAGGCAGCCAGCGGTCGAACCATCCCCTGCCGCATCGTCGATCGCCGCCCCGGCGACATCGCCATCTCCTACGCCGACCCGCTCCGCGCCCGCGACGAACTCGGCTGGAGCGCTGCCTACGATCTCAAGCGCATGTGCGAGGATCTCTGGCGCTGGCAATCCTCACACCCCGACGGCTTTCGAGACTGAAGACGCCGGATACCCGCAGCGGCCCCGTGTTGCCGCCAATGCCCCGATCCGCCACAATCGCGCCTGCCCGGAGGGGTGGCTGAGCGGTCGAAAGCGCTGGTCTTGAAAACCAGAGAAGGGCGACCTTCCCAGGGTTCGAATCCCTGCCCCTCCGCCACTCCATGCGAGCGCCTACCAGCTATACGAAGCGCGCAGATACCACGACCCGCCCTCGAAGTTGGCGGCGGTGCGGCGGGCGTAGGGAAGCCCGACATTCAGGCGATTGGCAAAGGGCTCGTCGATGACGTCGATGTATTCGTCAAAGATGTTGACGCCGCCAAGAGTGAACTGGAGATTCTCGCTGAAGTCGAAACCTAGTTCCGCATCGACGAAGACGGTGGCGCTCAGGCGTTTGGTGGGGGCGTTGCCGTCCGGGCCGCGAATGCGGCCGCGTTCGTCGTAGTGCTCGCCATAGTAGTTGATGCGCACCATGAGATCCCATTGGGGGTTGAGCGAAGTGTCGGCGATCAGCGTAGCGCGATTGGCCGGGTAGCTCTCTTCGATATCTTCCACATCGGCAATGCTGACTGGCGGAACGCCGTTGACCCGCGACTGGCGCACCACCTCCACTTGGTTGTGATTCAAGGCGAGGCTCAGGTTGGTGCTCAAGTCGCTGTCAAGCGCGGTCCAGTCGATGCGGGTGGCCAGCACCGCGTCCATGCCGACCACTTCGAGATCCAGGGCATTGGTGAAGAACTGCACGTTCGAGCCGATGCCGGTGTCGGGATCGGTGGCGGGCAGGCTGCGGGTCTTGAAGATGCGGCCGTCGATCTGGATGACATAGAAATCCACCGTCAGCTCGGTGCGCTCGTCGCCGCTCCAGAAGCCGATGCTGTAGTCGATGGATTCCTCCTCGCTCAGGGGTGCGCCGCCGGCAGCGATGGCCAGCGGATGATCCGGCGGCACGGTACCGGACTCCACCTGCAGGCCGGTGTCGTTGTCGAAGGTGGTAGTGACCTTCTGCAGATTCGACTGCCCTGGGGTGGGGGCGTGGAATCCGGTGTTGACGGAGCCGCGCAAGGTGATGTTTTCGTTCAGGTCGTAGCGCAGCGCCAGCTTGCCGTTGATGGTGCTGCCGAAGTCGGAGAAGTTCTCGTAGCGCAGCGCGTACTGCGCCAGCGTCCGGTCGGAAACATCGTGCTCGATCTCGCCGTAGAGAGCGATATTGTCCCGAGAGAACTCGCCCGCGTTGACGGGCTCCAGGCCCTTGAAGCCACTGGAGCCGGCACCGAGGTAGGAGTTGGGTTCGCCGGCCGTGACCGTGAAGATTTCCTCGCGCCATTCAGCACCGTAGGCCAGCTGCGCGTTGTCCGTCAGACGGCGGGTGAAGTCGGCATTGAGGTTCAGTTCCTGCTGCCGCAAAGCTCCGACATCGAAGTCCATCTGTGCCGGCAGGCCGTTGGCGCCCAGTCCCACGTCGGGATTGATGGTGTTGTTCAGAAAGAAATCCAACTCGTCCTGGCCGTAGCCGAAGCTGAAATCGTAGGTGGTGCCGCCGTCGAACAGGCCCTTCACCCCGGCCACCAAGCTGTAGTCGAAGTGGTCGCCGTCGAAGAAAGGCGTAAACCCTTGCGGCAGCGTATTTTCGATTGCCAGGGCCTGAATGGTGGCGTGAGCCTCGTTGACGTCTAGGGTGGTCGGGTTGTCTCCGGAACGATAGAAGAAACGATAACGCCCTTCCGTAGAGGCGATATTGCTGTGCAGATACCCCTCCCCGGCATCGCCGAGCGGCATTCCGGCGTTGACGAAGAAGCGGTAGTCCGTGGTTTGGGGGCGACCCCAAGTCTGCGCCAGCGGCGCGTCGTCGAAGGGCGAATCGGCGCCGACGCCGGCAACGCCGGCATCGATCAGCGCTTGGGCGTTGGGCCGCTGCCGGCCGCGAGACAAGGCTTCGTTGTCGACGAACTCGAAGCTGAGGTTGGCGAAACCGCCGTCGCCCAAGGCGAAGCCAGCGTTGGCGGCCAGCTTGACGCTCTGCTCGCCTTCGAAAAACTGGCCGTAGTCCAGCTTCGCTTCGCCCCCTTGGGAAGCTTCCTTCATCTGCAAATTGACGACGCCGGCAATGGCGTCGGAGCCGTACTGCGCCACGGCACCATCGCGCAGCACCTGGACGCTCTCCACGGCGATGCTGGGGATCATGCCGATGTTGGGGCCGTGGGAGCCCTTGCCGGCGGCAGGCACGAACTCGGCGATCAGCGCAGCGCGATGTCGGCGCTTGCCGTTGACCATGAGCAGGGTCTGGTCCGGCGCAAGACCGCGCAGCGACGTGGGTCTGACGAAGGTATCTCCGTCGCCGGAAGCCGTGGGCGCGTTGTACGACGGCGCCAGCGCCCGCAGGCTGTCGGTGAGATCGGCGGCATTGCCGATGCGGGCGATCTCCTCGGCAGAAAGGATGTCCACCGGCGCGGTGACCGCGGACGAGGAGCGCTCCCGCTGGAAGCGCGAACCGATGACGAAGACGACCTCGTCTGCTTCGTCTTCGGCATCCATTTCTTCTGCAGATGCGGACTGCGCCGATGTCAGCGGCACAGCGGCGACGAGGGCGACAAAAAACGCCAAGCGTAGGGTTGACTGCATCGTTCTCTCCTTGATGACTAGGCCGGAACCAACCGTCCCCGGCTCCCGTCCAGAACGCGCACGGATCGCCGGAGCGGGGTCGATTCTACCATTGTGCAGTCGCCGGTTTCAGGGAGAACTCGCCACTGCTTTGGGTTGTGGAACGATGCCGAGATGCGCCAGCCATTCCTGGTTCAGATGCTGCGCTCGACACTGCCAACGCTCTTGCGCTACGGACTGGGCGGACTCCACGGCGCCTGCGTACCGGTGGGCGCAGATCGACAGGTCGATCAGCACATCGCGCTGGGCATGGCTGCCTCCCAACCGTTCGAAATCGGGCATGGCCGCGGCGAGCAGTCGGGCTGCCAAGTGGTAGCGCCCGGCGGCGTAGGCTGCTATGGCGGCGCAGACCTCTGCCACCACAGGCCCGGAGGCTTGGCGGTCCTCCTCGATCAGCGCCCCCACGCCGCGCTCCAAGTCCGCCAAAGCGTCGCGGTCGTCAACGCAGGCATGGGCCATGGCGAGATGGACGTTGACGAACGGGATGCTCGGCTTGGGAAACCGCGCCTCGACGAAAGCGGCGAGTTCCCGCTGCTCTTCGGCTCCCAAGGGATGGCCGTAGAGGATGCCGCGCAGCAGCAGGGAGGCGCAGTCGATCAGGGTGAACATGGGCAGCGCCGCCGAGGCGGCCGGCCTGACAGCGTCTCGGTAGATGCATCTTGCGCGTTCGGCATCGCCCCTTTGCAAGGCGAACAGCGCCTGGTGCCAAGCCAAGTGGCCGTGCAATACCCCATCCCGGGGGTAGGATGGCAGCCAAGCGTCGATGAACGCCTCCCCCTCGGCGACGGCACCCTGCTCGTAGCAGCCGTGAACGCGGCCATGCACGGCGTTGGCGTTGTCCGGCTTCAGTTCCAGCGCACGGTCCAGCATGGGAATGCCGACCTCGGCACGACCGGCTTCCACGTAGGCCCAGCCCCAAGAAGCCAGGAACCACCAGTCCTCGCCCCAGGCCGGCGCCACGCTCTCCAGCAGTTCCACCTGCTGGGCGTGGAAATCGCGGTAGCCGCCAAACCCCAGCAGACCGTAGACGCCAAGCGCGAAGGACAGCGGCACGGCATCGCGGGGATAGGCTGCGGCATGTTCGCGCACCATGGCGAGCGCCGCGGCCGACTCGCCGTGGACCACCCTGCACACGATATCCGCATGACTGCGTTCGCGCCGCGGCAGCGGTACCGCCAAGTCGCGCCCGCGGATGGCGAATCGCCGACCTTCGACGGCGTCGCCGGCCATCAGCAGCGAGCGCGCCTTGACGCAATGGGCCAAGGCGAAATCGGGGTCCAGCGTCAACGCTTCGTCAATGTGGGTGTCGCTGCCCGGCTGCAAAGCGAACAGGCAATCGACCGCGTCGTCGTAGAGCGCCGCCGCACGAGCGGAGGCCGTAGTCATCGGCTGGCCGAAGCGGTCCGCGTGCATGTCCTGCCTGCTCGGAAGCCTAGTCGATTATCATACGCCCGACGCCAGCGGCCGCGGGGCGGCGATTTGCGCATCAACCTTCTCGTCCAAGGGGCTCCCTTCGCCACCTCGGCGCAGGAGAACGCGCTCGGCTTCGCGCGCGCCGCGGTGGACGCCGGGCATCGCATCGATCGGGTGTTCTTCTACAAGGAAGCGGTCGCCATCGCCAACCGTTTCGCATCCGACGACGACGGCATTCGCGCCGGCTGGGCGAAGCTGGCCGCGGGCAGCGGTTTCGAACTCGCCGTCTGCATCGCCGCGGCCAGCCGCCGCGGCATCGTCGAAGACGGCTCCCTCGCCGACGGGTTTGCCATCGTCGGCCTCGGCCAGCTAGTCGAAGCCATGGAGCAAGGCGATCGACTGGTGACGTTCTAGGCCCATGAAAAGCGTCCTCTACCTCATCCGTCGCCGGCCGGGCATCGCCGCCGACGAGACCACGGATCTGATGCTGGTGTCCGGCGTCTTCGAGCAGCGAACTTCGGTGCTGTTTCTGGACGACGGCGTCTACCAGCTGCTCGGGCTTGGCGAGCGCCAGTCGTCGCTCAAGGCGCTGTCGGCTTACGATGTCCAGGATCTCTACGTCGCCGCGGACAGCCTAGCCAGCCGACAGGTGTCTGCGGATGCCATCGAGCTGGATCTGCGGATCGTGGATCGACATGCCGTCCGTCAGCTGATCGCCGACCATGACCTCGTGCTGACGGACTGACCGTGGCCGTTTTGCATCTGCTGTCGAACCCGGACGCCCTGGCGTCGTGCCTGGCGGCCGTCGCGGAGGGCGATTCGCTGCTGCTGATCGGCGACGGTGTCTTGGCGCTGCCCTTGGTCGCGTCTTCGAAGGCGCGACTGGGGGTACTGCGGGACGATGCGGTGCAGCGGGGCACACAGTTGCCGGAGGCGGCAGAGGAACTGTCCTACGCCGATTTCGTCTCCTGGGCAGTTGCCTGCCGCAGCAGCGTCACATGGTCCTGAAGCGCGACGACAACGGCCACTTGGCCGATCCCGGCGCCTGGTCCGAAGATGTCGCGCGGACGCTGGCGAGGAAGCCGGCATGGTCCTGGGCGAAGACCACTGGCGGGTCATCGACGTCGTGCGACGATTCCATGCCGAAACCGGCGTATCGCCGTCCATGCGCCCGCTGGTCAAGCTGGCGCGCCAGCGGGCTTGGATCTCGGCTCCAGAATCGCCTTGCTGCGGCTCTTTCCGGGCAGTCCGGCAGCGCGGCGAAGGTCGCCGGACTGCTGATGCGCTACCCGGACCGCGCCTGCTCGACGGGATGTGGGGCCGCAACGTCTACGTCGAGGAACGCACTGTGGACGTCCACGTGCTGCGGCTGCGCAAGGCGCTGACGCCGTTCGGCATGGGCAAGGCCGTCGAAACCGTCCGCGGCGTCGGCTGGCTACCCCAAGCCATCCCGGACTCTCCGCAGCCCGTTCAGCCGGCAGCGGCTTGATTCGCGGCTCCTTGTTCCAGGGGCGGAAGAGTCGAGCCCGCTTGGAGAATGCCCGCGCCACATCCTGCGACGGGGGCCGCTGCCGCTTGGGGCCTGCTGGGCGAGCGTCGCCGTCTGCGGCGTCCGCTTGCACCACCGGTTCGACCGTCAATCCCGCAGACCGATCTGGGCGTCGAGGAAAGTTTCCAAGGCAGCCAGAAACTCCACCTCCTGGCGGCTGCCTTGGGGAACCATGTGCAGCAGTTGGCCGGCCTCGCGGAGCGCCTCGGCGAATCGGCGGGAGTCCTTGTCGAACACCCTCGGCCCCCTCCTGTCGCTGGCGATCAGAACGGGAAAGCCGGGATGACCGCCGGCGTCGAGCAGCGGCGAACGGCTGGTGCTTTGCAGGCCGTTCGTTCCGCCGCCCTCCACTACGAAGGCATCGTCCCTGGGCCCGGGGAAAGTATACGTTTCCGTCCAGCTAGCCCAGAATCTATCGAACCGGAAGATGCGATAGTCCCACCTCTTGTTTAGCGCGTTGCCGATCTCGTCGAAGACCAGCGCGGCCGCGCACCGGGCGCGGGATTCGCCGCCGAACGCGCCGATCAGCCCCATGTAGCCGCCGTGTCCCTGTCCCGCATAGCAGACCCGCGAAGGGTCCGCCAGCCCCCGTTCCGCCAGCCAGTCCACGCCGTCGGCCATGTCGTCCTGCATCCGCATGCCCCACTGCCGCAAGCCTGCGAGCCAATGGTCGTCGCCACGTCCCGGCGTGCCGCGAACCGCAGCACCGCGTAGCCCCGGCTGGCGAGAAACTGCGCCCATGGGTCGTAGCCGCTGGTCGGATCGACGGCTGCGCCATGCGGCACCACCACCAGCGGCGGCGGGCCCGGCGTCGGCTGGCGCGGCAGAAACAGCCTCGCATCAATCGTCCGACCGTCCCGCGCCGGGTAGGCCAGCTGCCGCGATGCGACGAGACGCCCGTCGAGTTGCGGCCGCTCGCTGCCGAGGCGGCGGGTTTCGCCGCTGCGCCGGTCGTGAAGATAATAGGCCGGGCCGCGGTCGCCGCCGGCGGCCAGCGCCACGAACTTCGAGCAGTCGGCGGTCATCGACGGCACGGCGCGAACGCTGCCCGGCAGACGTGCATCGAGCGCCTCGACCTCGCGCCCCAGGTCCGCGTCCAGCCAGTACAGCGCCCCCGTGGCGTCGTCCGAAAAGCCCACGATACCGCAGTCGGCGCCACGGATCGGCGTCGCCACCGCGTCGCGTTTTGGATCGGCGGCGATCAGGCGCTCGATGGCCAGCGTGTCGGCGTCCACCTGCCACAGGACCGTCCGCCCCCTCTCCCCGTCGTGCGCCTCGACGTAGGCGCTGCCGCCGTCGGCCGTGTAGCCCAGCACCCGGGGCGGATACCACGTCGTGCCGAGACGCGATCCCTCGACCTCCTGGAATCCGCCCTTGCCGTCGCGCACCAGGAGCCGGCGCTCCCACCACGTGGCGGGATCGAAGCTGTGCCCCACGCCGATGCGCACGACGCCGCGCTCGTCGGCGCTCCAGAACCGGAGAAAGTGCCTGTACGGCGTGACGAGCGTCATCGCGTTGTCGTGGATGTTCAGACGGTACACGCTGTAGGCAAAGATGTGTTCCCGCGACAGCGAGACCAGAATGTGGTCCGGATCGTCGGGCAGAAGGCTGATCACCCAGTGGTTGGGTTCGTAGGTCGGATGGTTCATGTCCACGCGGAATGTCACGAGGGGCTTTCCAGCGGTGGGCATACTGGTAAACAGCGGGAACTGCCTGGGCGGAGGCACGAGTTCCAGGGGATTGCCGCCGTCGTGGTCCACGGCGAGCAGCCGCAGGTGTCGTCCGGGGGCGGGAGCCTCCCCTGGGAAGGTCGGATAGCCGCCTGCAGGCACTTCACTGCGGCTGCGCGGCAGCCAGTGGAACTTGGCGAACGAACAGACCAAACGGTCGCTGGACGCCCACTCGCACCCTAGGAGCAGCTGCCGCCCGGGTCGGATCCGCACCGGCGCGGCACCCCGCCCCGTCCGCAGGTCCCCCACGAACGGCTGCAGAGCGCCGTCCACCGGGCGCAGCATGAGGACGCGGCGGCCGTCCGGCGAGACGCGCACTCCGGACATGTCCGGCAGTCCGGCAGTCCGGCGTACGCGGACGCCGCGGGAAGCTCCGCGGACGTCGTGCCGACCAACGCCCAGAGCATTACCGCGACAGCAGGCAGACGGCACATCTCCCAGAGACTGCGGGGACTGCCGCCTGTCCGACGGTTCACTGCGGATACTCCTTCGGCGGCTATCCTAGGCAATGATTGAACATGGCGTCCATGATTTTCTCTGTCAGCCATAGAAAGGCCTGATAAAGCATATACAACCCGTGACCATCACGGGGGTGGTTCGAGACGTGGACGTTCCAGTAGTCGAACGATGCCTGCGCATTGCCGACCTGCCCGAGGTAGCAATCTCACGGGGCATAGGCATGGGCCGGCTCGCCGATGCCTGCCACCGACGCCCCGAAAGGCTGAGACGGCGCTGCGGCGAAGGCGATGTGCTGCAAGTATTTCATGGGTTCTTCCTCCTGTCGGTTGTGGTTGTCGGACCGGCCTGCGCCGACCTTTTCCGCTTCCGCACGTCACTGTTCGGACGCTGTCGGCAAGAATCATTGGGAGGGGGAGGCATTTGTCAAGCAGTTTTTTCAATCTTTTCACAGTACGGTTCAGGCGCATCGCGACACGGAGCAGCCCTCCACTCCTAACAGACTCCAGCACCCAACAGGTGCGCACAGCCCGGCAGCGCCGACGGGCTGATTCGGGAACTCGCGGCCGCCGGCGGAACGTCGCCCTTGGATGCCCTGCTTGGCTGTCCGAACATGGGCCCGACTGAACGCCGAGCTCGGCTCTAGGCCGCGCACTGCCGGTCAAAACCAACTGCCCCACCCTAACTAACTCGACGGCCGCCGGCCGTTCGACGGGCGAGGGCACCGAAGCGCACCGCCGTGGGTACGCGCCTATCCAGGATGGCCCTGCCATCCCCGCTCGGCAGATGCTCCGCCACCGCCAGTCTGTGGCATGATTCCGCGCCTAGCACTTCAGCGAGGCGGATGGCGGACGAACGGTTCCGGCCGAGTCTTGGAGTTTGGCCGAACGCGGCGAAGGAGGCGGCATGGGACCTTGGCTACCTGGAGAGGCGAGGCGACTGGCGGCCTGCGCATCCGCTGCCTTCGCGGTCGCCCTGGCCACAGCCAGCATGCCCTGGGGGATCGCCATCGGCCTTGCCGTATGGGTGATCGGTTGGGGAGCGGTGCAGCTGCGCTCCTTCCGTCGCAGGGCACGGTCGCCATTGCGGCAGCCACGGCGAGTTTCGCCGGCTTGGCGGCCGCTGGCGGAACAGCTGTCTGGCTCTCTTGGGCGCTTGCGCAAGCGGACGCAACGGCTGATCGCCGAACTGCGCTGGCTGCAAGGCACGCTGGTACCTGATCCGCCGCCGGCCGGGCACCGTCGCCGACGAAACCACGGACCTAGTGCAGGTCTCCGGCGTCTTCGAGCAGCGCACGTCGGTGCTGTTCCTTGGCGGCGGCGTCCTAGGCGCGTCTGGGCGTGCTTCGCGACGATGCGGTGCAGCGGGGCGTACAGCTGCCGCAGGCAGGCGGCAGAGGTGCTGACCTGCGCCGACTTCGTCGCCTGGGCAGTTGCCTGCCGCAGCAGCGTCGCATGGCCCTGAAGCGCGACGACAACGGCCACTTGGCCGATCCCGGCGCCTGGTCCGAAGAAGTCGCGCGGACGCTGGCCGAGGAAGCCGGCATGGTCCTGGACGAAGACCACTGGCGCATCATCGACATCGTGCGACGGTTCCACGCACAGACCGGCGTATCGCCGTCCATGCGCCCGCTGGTCAAGCTGGCGCGCCAGCAGGCTGGAGCCGATCTCGGCTCCAGCATCGCCTTGCTGCGGCTCTTTCCGGGCAGTCCGGCAGCGCTGGCGGCGAAGGTCGCCGGGCTGCCGCGCCCGGATCAGTGCCTGTGAAGAAATCGACGCTGGCGGCGATCTTCGGCGCAGTCAGCCGCCAAGGCGCAGTCCCGCCACGCGGCCGATGATGATGGTGGCCGGCGTCTCGAGATTCTCCGCCAGCGCCTTGGTCGCCAGATCCCGAATCCGCCCTCGCACCACCCGCTGATCCGGCAGAGTGCCGCGCGAGATGGCGGCCGCGGGCGTGTCCGGGTCTGCGCCGTGGGCCACTAGACGCTCGCAGAGTCTCGCCAATGGCCCAAGGCCCATGTAGACCACCAAGGTCTGATCGGGCTTTGCGAGTTCCGGCCAGTCCAGATTGAACTCGTCGTTCTTGAGGTGGCCGGTGACGAAACGCACGGACTGCGAACAGTCCCTGTGGGTGAGCGGAATGCCGGCCACCGCTGCGCAGCCGAGCGCGGCGGTAACGCCGGGCACCACCTCGAACGGAATGCCGCAGTCCGCCAGCGTCGACATCTCCTCGCCGCCGCGGCCGAACAGGAGCGGATCGCCGCCCTTCAAGCGAACTACCCGCAGACCCTGGCTGGCATCGGCCTGCAGCCGGTGGTTGATGGAAGCCTGGCGGGCGCTGGCATCGCCGGCGTCCTTGGCGGCGTGCCGGCCTACATAGACGAGCTTGGCATCCCGCCGGCAGCGCTCCAGAACCTCCGCTCCCACCAGATTGTCGTAGTAGACCACATCCGCTCGTTGCAGGCAGCGCAGCGCCTTGACGGTGAGAAGATCGGCGTCGCCAGGCCCGGCTCCCACCAGGGAAACGAGCCCGTCGCCCCTGGGCGACGCTGCGCCTTGGGGCATCGTCAGCGCCGCCTCCAGGGCCGCATCGGCCTGTTCGATGTCGCCTCGCCCGACCAGCGTCTCCAGCTTCGAGTCGATGGCCCGGTCCCAGAACCGCTGCCGAGCACGGCTGTCGGGCAGTGCGGACTTGATTCGGCGGCGGCGGCTGGCGAGATAGGCGGCCAGTCTACCCACGGATGCCGGCAGCAGCGCTTCGATGCGTTCGCGCAGATGCCGCGCCAGGGTCGGCGAGGCGCCGCCGGTGGAAATCGCCACGGTGACTGGCCCACGCTCGACGATAGCTGGAAACAGCGCCGTCGACCGCTCGCTATCGTCCACGCAGTTGACGAGCACCCGGTAGTGCGCGCAGGCGTCGTATACCTCCTGGTTGACCGCCGGATCGTTGGTGGCGGCGATCACCAGCAGGCGGCCAGCTACATCGGCGGCTCCGAAGGCACGTTCCGCCAGGGTTGTCCGCCCGCCCTGGCACAGCTCGCGAACCGCGGGCGAGGCCGTGGGCGCCACCACGGCGACCTCGGCCTTGGCCGCCAGCAGCCGTTCGATCTTGCGCCGCGCGACCTCGCCGCCGCCGACCACGAGGCAGGGCTGGCCGGCGAGTTTCAAGGCAAGCGGCAGGACATCCACGGTTCACGCGGGGACTTCGATCTGGGAAGCACCCGCCATGTAGGTGCGCAGGGCATCCGGCACATGAATCGTACCGTCGCCGTCCTGGTAGTTCTCCAGCACGGCGATCAGCGTCCGTCCCACCGCCAAGCCGGAGCCGTTCAGCGTATGCACATGCTCGGGCCGGCCGCCGGACTCGCGACAGCGGGTGCGCATGCGCCGGGCCTGGAAGTCCAGGAAGTTGCTGCAGGAGGATATCTCGCGGTAGCGGCCTTCGGCCGGCAGCCAGACTTCGAGATCGATGGTCTTCGCGGCGGCGAAGCCGAGGTCGCCGGCGCACAGCGCCACGGCGCGATAGGGCAGTTCGAGCTGGCGCAGAATCGCCTCGGCGTGGGCGACGAGTTCGTCGAAGGCGCGCCAGGACTGCTGCGGGCGGACGATCTGCACCAGCTCCACCTTCTCGAACTGATGCTGGCGAAAGATGCCGTGGGTGTCCTTGCCGTAGTTGCCGGCCTCGCTGCGAAAGCAGGGCGTATGGGCGACGAAGCGCAGCGGCAGATCGGCGTCGTCGAGAATCCGATCCCGCACAAGGTTGGTCACCGGCACTTCCGCGGTGGGGATGAGGAATTGGTCGCGGTCGCCGGCGATGGCGAACAGATCCGCCTCGAACTTCGGCAGCTGGCCCGTGCCCTCCAAAGCGTCGCGGTTGACCACATACGGCACATAGACTTCCTGGTAGCCGTGATCCGCGGCGTGGGTGTCGATCATGAACTGGGTCAGCGCCCGGTGCAGCTTCGCCAGCGGGCCGTGCAGCACCGAGAAGCGGGCGCCGGCGACCTTCGCGGCCGCCTGCGTATCGAGCAAGCCGGCCGCCAGGGCGACGTGATCTCGAGGCGGGAAGTTGAACTCCATCGGCTGGCGCCAGCGCCGCAGTTCCACGTTGTCCGCTTCGTCTCGTCCCGCCGGAACGCTGTCGTCCGGCAGGTTGGGAATGGCCAAGGCGAACTCGTCGAGATCACCGCGCACCTTCTCGAACTCCGCCTTGGCGGCGGCGAGGCGATCGCCGAGGTCGCCGACCGCGGCGATCAGCGGCGCGATGTCGTGGCCAGCGGCCTTGGCGGCGCCGATTCTCGCCGAGGCGGTTCGTCGCTCGTTCTGCAGCCGCTCGGTCTCGATCTGCAAGCGCTTGCGGCGGGATTCCAGCTGCCGGCATCGCGCCACGTCGAGCGCCATGCCCCGCCCTTGCAGGCGCTGCGCCACCTCATCGAGATGCTGCCGCAAACGCCGTGGATCGATCATGGCAGCGCGCCCGCCAAGCGGTGGCCGACGAAAGCGGCGGCGAGGCAGACTGCGACGCTGGCCACCACATAGCCTACGGCCCAGCCGAAGCGCTCCTGATGCACCAGCAGCAGCGTGTCTGCGGAGAACGCCGAAAACGTGGTGAAGGCACCGAGCAGGCCGGCCACCAGGAACGCCCGTCCGGTGGTCTCGAACCAGGGTACGCCAGACAGGTGGCCGATCAATGCGCCGATGGCGAAACAGCCGACGGCGTTGATCAGAAACGTGCCCCACGGCAGCGGCCACGGCGCGGCCAGGGTCTGCAAGCCGTAGCGGAGCACGGCCCCGCAGGCGCCACCGGCGGCAACCCAGAGGATGGTCTTCACCCGCAGAAACTCCCTATCGGTTCGAATTGCGAAGTGTAGAACAGGCGAGGCGGGAGATACGAACCGTTGGCCCGGGACCGAGTCAATGCACATGCCGCGGCTGATAGCGCCTGCCGTCGTAGCTCTCGAAGTGCTGCCCTAGGAGGGGATGGTCGATCTGGCCGAGGTCGCGGCTGGCCGCCAAGTGGCGTTCGGCGACATAGGTAGTGTGGGCGGCACCATCGACGAGGACATGGTACCAAGGCTGATCCCTGGGCGGGCGCGACAGGGCAACCTGCTGGTACCACTCATCGGACAGCGAGAACTCGGCGTCGACGCCGTAGATCGCGCCACGATAGCCGAACTTGCGGTGCCGGACGATCTGCCCGATGGCGAACTTGGCCGTGGTCACTGGTCGGAAGCGGTCGCGGATTCCGTCTGGCACCGCTCGATCAGGTCCGGCAGCATCGACCGCACGGTGTCCACGACGGCCTGGGTCTGGGCATCCACTTCCAGGTTCAGCCGGTCGCCGGGGGCCACTTGGTCGAAGTTGGTGCGAGCCAGGGTTTCCGGGATGAGGCTGACGGACAGGGTGGATTGCTGCCGATCGAGTGCCTGGATGGTCAGGCTGGCGCCGTTCAAGGCGACGAAGCCCTTCGGCATCAGGTAGCGCATCCACGGCTCCGGAACGACGATGGTAATCAGCCGATGGCCGTCGTCGGCTGAAACGTCGTCGACGACGACGGTAGCGGCGACATGTCCGGACAGGATGTGGCCGCCCACCTCGTCGCCGACCCGAAACGAGCGCTCTATGTTGACCAAACTGCCGGTGCGCAGGGTGCCGAGGTTGGTCTGTTCCGTGGTTTCCTGGATGAGGTCGAAGTCCACCAGGGCACCATGGATAGCCACTGCGGTCAAGCAGGTGCCGTTGACGGCGACGGACGCGCCAGCTTGCAGCCCTTCGGCACAGGCGGCGAGATCGACGCGAAGCGAGGTGGCACCCGCCGTGCGCTCGATCCGAGCGACGCGGCCAACGTCCTGGACGATGCCGGTGTACATGCCTCCTCTGATGCTAGAGGCCGCGTGCCAGTTGCGCTCGACGCTCGCTCTCGCTATCGATGTAGATGATCCACTGGTCCGCGGCGCGTTCTTCGTTGCGCATCCTGTCCCTGCGGGCCTCGCGCCGTATTTCGGCGAACAGCTTGCGCGCCGTAGCGAGCTTGTCCTGGTTGAACTGGCAGATGCCGAGGGTGATCTTGGTCCGCAACGGATTCTTCAGGCCCCCTTTCTCCAGTGCGTTCTCGGCCGCGGTTTGGCATTTCTGGAACTCGTCCTTTTCCACATAGAGGGCGGATAGGCGGTCGTAGGTGACGCCATCCTCGGCGATCTTGGCGGCTTCCTCGAATACGGGAATAGCCTTGTCGCCATCCTGGGCAAGCTGGTAGGCTTGGCCGAGGGTTTGCAGGTTGATCAGATTGCGCTCGACGATGCCGTCGTCGAACCCTTGTTGCAGATGCTTGGAGGCGCGGTTGGGTATCTCGCTTTGCAGCAGCAGGCCGCCGTAGGAGCGGATGTCGCTCTCCTTCTCCAGATAGCCCCCGACATGGGCGGCTTCCATCGTCCATAGCTGTTTGCCGGGCTGGTCCGTTTCGCCATATATGGAAGCCAGCGTCACCCAATAGACGCGCTTGGAGTAGTCCTTCACTAGGATTTCCAGGATCTCGATCACCTTGGGCCAGTTCTCCTGCTCGAAGTACAGGAACTGCAGCATGGTCCACCACGATTCCTTCACCTGCCGGCAGCGTTTCCGAGCCAGCGCGACGACCAGCTCCAAGCGCTCGATGGCGTTTGCAAAATCCTTCATCTGGTAGTATATCTGGGCCATGTAGAAATGCGCATCGGGACCCGGGTTCTCGTTCTTGGCCAGCCACTCCTCCATTCTGGCCAGCGCCTTCTGGTACCACGGCAGGGCCTCGTCGCCGTCGTAGCTGTTGCCCTGGATGAAGTAGAGCTTGGACAGCTGGTTCAAGGTGGTGTTCTCCACCGCTTCGGCGATGTCGGGCACTTGGGCCAGCACCTGCTCGTAGTGATGGATAGTGGCATTGATGTCGCCCATCTCGTAGTTGGCGTAGGCCAGCATGTTGTGGACTTGGCCGCGCTCGTTGCCATTGTAGCGGCGGCTGCGCTGCACCATGGTGTTCAGCAGTTCCATCGCCGCCGCCCACTGCTCGGTATCGATCAGTTCCTGGGCGTCCGACAGCCGTTTGAAAGTCGGTTCCGTGATATTCGGAACGCTCCGGGGCTTCTTCCTCTTGCCCGTCTCGCTGGTCTGGCTGGTATCGACGACGCATTCGGCGGCGAAGGCCGGCCCGGAGGACGGAACGCCCGCCGCGTCGAGGCCGGCCGAAACGCCGCCAAGCAGCAGCACGGCGGCGCGTGCGATGCGGGATGCCATGGCAGCCTCCTCAACCGTCCTGCAGCTCGAACACGATGCGGTTAAGAACACCGGCCACCTCGATAGGCTCGCCGTTGATCACCTTGGGCTTGTACTTGAACTTCAGAGCCGCGTTGATGGCAGCGCGGTCGAAAATGCCCGGCGGCTTCGCCTCGACCACGACCGGATCGCGCACGGCGCCAGTTGCGGTGACGGTGAATTGCAGCAGCACATAGCCTTCGATGCCCCGGGTCTGCGCCCGGCGCGGATAGATCGGCTGCACCTTGACGATGGGCAGGTACTCGCCGTCCGATGAGAACCCGCCAGTGCCGGACATGTCGATATCGACATCCACCTGCACCGCACCGATCTCCACGCCCATGGACACATCGGTATCGAACGACGGCTTGGGCATGGTGGGGGGCGGCTCGTCGGGCGGTGGCGGCGGCTTCGGTTTGCGCTTCTTGACGATGACGTCCTGGTCCTCTTGAACACGAACGAAATCGATGACGCGGCCCTTGATGCCGCTATCGGTGGCTGCTTCCGGGTTGGCGATGATGGATCGCATCAACCACAGCAGGCCGAAGGTGACGACGGCGCCTAGCAGAACGCCTAGGGCATATCGCAGTACCATAATGGGTTCCCTCCTAATCGTCTTCGGTGGAAATCGCAACCTCGGTAAGGCCAACGCTCCGAGCTGCATCCAATACGGCCTTCAATTTTTCGTACTTGGCGCCGCGATCCGCCTGGATCACGAGGCCGCCTTTCGGGTTTTCCGTATGCAGCCGTTCGATGAACGCGCCCACGGCAGCTGCGTCGACCTTCTTCTTATCCACCCATATCTCGCCGGCAGCGTTGATCGCCACCAGTACGCTGACCGTGGGCTTCTGTTCCTTCGTAGCCGCCTCGGGGCGGACGATCTCGGTGCCGGGCTGCTTGATGAACGTCGCCGTCACGATGAAGAAGATCAGCATGATGAAGACGACGTCGAGCATCGGCGTCAAGTTGATGTCGGCGTCTTCGCCCTTGCGACTGCTGAAACGGTCGCCTCGCATGATCGCCATAGGTCTACCCCTCCCGTATCGTGGCCCGGTCCATACCTGCTACCTTTGAAGCACCCTTTATGCGCCTTTAGTGATCCATCGTCAAGTGGTCTTGCAGCAGCTCCGTCTCGTAGAGGGTCTTGCGACGGAGGATGGTGGTTCCGAAGATGCCGGACAGCGAGGCGATCATGCCGCACATGGTCGGGATGGTGGCTTGGGAGACGCCGGCGGCCATGGAGCGGGCGTTGCCGCCCTGGGTGGCCATGGCGTCGAACACCGCGATCATGCCCGTCACCGTGCCCAAGAGGCCCAGCAAGGGGCATATAGCGACGCAGGTGAGGATGATCGGGAAGCTGCCGCTGATGCGCTCCGTGGACTGGGATATCAGGGCGTCGCGCACGGCGTGGGCCGACCACGATCGACGTTCGCCGCGCGACTCCCAGATGCCGGTCACCTCGCGCACCATCCGCTTGTGCTCGGAACCGAAATACCACAGGCGCTCGATGATCAGCGTCCACATGAGGAACGTGGTGAGCGCGATCAGGTACAGCACGTCGCCACCCTGGGCGAAGAACCCGGACAAGGCGATGTAGATGTCGTAGATCATGGATCCACCCTCTCGATCATGCCGGCGCCTTCGATGCCGTCCGCCCTAGTCCAGCGGTCGCCCGGATTCTTCGGCATGCATGGCGATGATGCCCTCGGACTGCTCCTCCAGCACGTGGATGATGGAGCGGCTGCGCTGGTTGACGATGGCGTGCAGCAGCGTCGTCGGGATGGCCACGCACAGGCCAAGCACCGTGGTCATCAGCGCCGTAGAGATGCCGCTGGCCATCGTCTTGGGGTCTCCGGCACCGAACAACGTGATGGACTGGAAGGTCTCGATCATGCCGACCACCGTGCCGAGCAGACCCATGAGCGGCGCGACGATGGAGATCACCTGGATGATGGTGATGCTGCGCGTCAGCGACGGCATCTCGGTGAGAATGGCCTCGCCGAGCTTGAGGGAGAGCGTCTCGGTGTCTATTTCCTTGTTGTCGTCGTAGACCTTGATGACCCGGCCGAGGGGGTTGTCCTCGCTCGGCGAGGCCGGCTGGCTGCGCTGCCGGTTGACCTTGGCGCCGACGAAGGTGAGGACGATAAGCCGCTCGATGGCCATGAGCACACCGACGATGCCCACTAGAATGATGATCGAACCCATGTAGTCGCCCTGGCCGTCGCAGAACGGCAGATAGCACTGGCCCTTGGTGAAGCCACCGAACGGGGTGCCGACCATTTCGCCCAAGGTGGCCTTCTGGATGAGCAGGGAGATCAGCGACCCGCGGGTGGGGTCCACGGCGAAAGAGACCAGTTCGCCAGGAGCGGATTCGAACAACGCCTCGGCGGTGTTGGCGAATTGCGCTTCCGGCTGCCGGCCCAGCTCCACCAGAGACTGCAAGGTGAGGTCGTAGTTGATGTAGCCTTCTTCGCCAACGATGGCGAAGGAGCCGACGCGCACCAGTTCCGTCTCTACTTGGTCGCCATCGAGCATGTTGACCGTGCCGCTGAAACGGGTGACGCGGCCCGATTCGGTCATCTCCCGTTGCAGTTCGAACCACAGCCGCTCCATCTCTTCAATGGTGGCGAGCTGGGTGGACCTGCCCATCTTGGCGCCCAGTGCGCCAAGCCACTCACCGCGATTGGGGAATTCGGCGCTGATCAGCGAATCCTGGAACTTGCCGCGGGTATCGCCGGCTATCTGGGCGATGACGCCGAACAGCTCGCGCAAGGTGCCGAGCCGGTTGTCGTACTGCTCCTGCATCTGGCCGATGCGCCGTTCGTTCTCCTCGAAGGTGGTCTCCAGCCGTTCGCTTCGCCGTTCCTGGCGCCGCTTTTCGGCCTTGGCGTCGGCCAGCATCCTCGCCTGCTGATCCTTGCGGGCGCGGAACTCGGCCTCGCGGCGAACGTGCTCCTGGCTCTCCACCACCCGCCGATCCTCGACGTTCTTGAGCAGCTCGTCGAGGGTGTTCACTTCGACCACTTCGAGGTCGTCGCCGCTGGTCGCCTGTTCCTGGCCGACGGCGCCCAAGGTCCAGGACACGGCAGCGATGCCGAGGAAGATTCTGGCTGCGAGCTGCCGTCTCGTCTGTTGCTTCATGGCTAGTCCTCCACCTCGATCGGCACTGGCAGCAGGTTCAGACTCGCCTGCTTGCGCGCCATGCGGATGCCGTTGCGCACCGCCGCCTGATAGCTGTCGTCGAGCACCTGCCAACTACCCGCCTGCTCGTTCCAATAGCCGGTCTCCTGGCCGTCGCTGGTCTGGTAGACCAGGGCGATGCGACCGATGTGCAGGATGTCGGCGACGCGTTCGTTGCCGTCGACGACGATCTTGCCGCTGTAGGAATCCATTGTGCGCCCATAGTCGTTCTCGATCTGATAGGCGTTGAGCACTTGGCTGAACTGCTCCGACATGGTGACGTCGGCGCGGTTGAGTATCTCTCGCAGCCGCTCGATGCGAGAGCCGCGCTCGTCGGCGCGGAACGGCAGGTCGTTGTCGATGAACTGCTCCAAGGCGATGACCATGCGATCCATCAACGGCATCACTTGGCGCTGCACATCGGTGATCCGATCCATGTTGCCGCCGATCTCGGCCATCTCCCTTTCCTGGCCGGCGATCTGGCGATCGAGCTGGCGGTTGTAGACGCGCAAGCCCTCGATCTGCTTGAGCGTGGTCTTGTACTCGTCGTAGAGTTCGCGGGTTTCCTCGGTGAGAGCGTCCACCTTGGCTTGCGACGCCTTCGCCTGCTGGTTGATGCGCTCGGCGACGACGAAGATGTCGGCCAGCGTAGCAGCCCCGGCACCGGTAGCGAGCAGCCCCGCGATGCCGGCAGCGACGAGCGTTCCAAGGCCCGGGAGCCTCTTCTTCAAAGAGCTGTTGTTCATAGCCATACCTACTGACTTCCTCAGTTGATGACGAACCAAGCGCGGCGCCTGAGCGAGGTGCTCGCGACCAGTCGGATCCCCTTCGCGTACTGCCTGCTGCACATTCATCCGCATCCGCATCCGCGTCCATCCGCGCCTTGGGCGCTTTCCACTTCTTCGCGAGCGCCCGGCCTTGCGGCCCCGGCGCACGTTTCTGTTTTCCGCGTCTCCGGCCCCGCGGCCGAATCTCTTCTTCTATCCAGTATCCAGCTTCCCAGCTTCGCGCGGGGTGCGCCCTGTCCTCCGCGCTTGTGGCGCTTTGGAAGACATCGAGCTGAGCAGCCTGTGGCGCTTGGGATTCCCCGCCCCCTCGCTACAGGAACGCAAGGATCAACAACCGATTTCGTCTTGTCAACACGGAAATGCATGGGAATTTTCGCCGCCGCAACGGCCGCCGCCGGCTCTTGCCTCGCTGCGGCCCATCACCCGATATGCGCCTCGAGCAACGCGATGGTACGCTGCCGTGCCAGGGCCGCCGAGGCGGCATGATGGCTGGCGCGATGATCGCAGTTGAAACCGTGATCGGCATCGTAGACATGCACCGGCACATCCGAAAGCGCTTGGCGGATCTTGTCCACGTCTGTCATCGGGATGTGCGCGTCGAGCTTGCCGAAGTGCAGAATCAGAGGGCACTTGGGTGTGCGCGCGCCGTCGGTGCGGTCGAACTCGGCGGCAATGCCGCCGCCGTAGTAGGCGGACGCGCAGGCGATGCCGTCGACTTGGCAGGCGGCGAGGTAGGTCGTCAGGCCGCCGTAGCAGTAGCCGACGACGCCGACCCGGCCGTACTTGGCGGCTTCCTCGACGGTGGCCTGGATGTCGCGCAGCGCATCCTCTCGGGCGAGGCTGCCGAAGGCGATGTCCCTACCGCGGCCCATGCTCTCGGCGTCGTAGCCTAGCTCCACATCGCGCTCGACGCGATCGAACAGCGCTGGCGCTAGGGCCGCGTAGCCTGCCGCGGCATAGCCCTCGGCCACCTCGCGGATGTGAGCGTTGACGCCGAATATCTCCTGGACGACCACCAAGCCTCCCTTCGGCTGTCCTTCCGGCAGCGCCTCGTAGACGCCGAATGCGTAGCCGTCTGCGGCGCGCAGCTGTCTCAAGCCCATCGATTTCCCCCTTACGTGGCTCATTGCGACGAACGATTGTAAGGCAAGCGGCCGCTTGCGATGTCATAATCATCAAAGTGTCACACTTCGCTGATAGCGTGTCGTCACGATTCATGCAGGGCTTGTCGCAATGACGTCGAATCGATTGCTGCTGGTCGAGGACGAAGCCGACATCCGGGAGATGCTCACGTTCTCTCTGCAGCGGGGCGGCTTCGATGTGGTCGGCGCGGAGACCGCCGAGGAGGCGCTGGCCACCCTCGACGGACGGCTGCCCAATCTCGTCGTCATCGACTGGATGCTGCCGGGCATGAGCGGCATCGAACTGGCCCGCCGACTGCGCCGGGATCCCGTAACCAGCGATCTGCCGCTGCTGATGCTGACCGCCCGCGGCGAGGAATCCGACAAGCTCAAGAGCTTCGACGCCGGCATCGACGACTACGTGACCAAGCCGTTCTCCACGCGCGAGCTGATCGCCCGCGTCAAGGCGCTGATGCGACGTAGCGGCAACCCGGACGACGGCGTGCTCGCGCTCGGCCGGCTGACGCTGGACACCCGCGGCCACCATGTCGCCGTCGGCGACGACCGCGTTCCCGTAGGGCCTACCGAGTTTCGCTTGCTGGAACTGCTGATGCGCTACCCGGACCGCGCCTTCGACCGCTCGCAGCTGCTCGACCGGGTGTGGGGCCGCAACGTCTACGTCGAGGAACGTACCGTGGATGTCCATGTGCTGCGGCTGCGCAAGGCGTTGACGCCATTCGGCATGGACAAGGCCGTCGAAACCGTCCGCGGCGTCGGCTATCGGCTGTCGCCTCGACTGGCCGCGGGCTGAACGACTGCTGAAGTGACCGCTCGCGGTCTTGGCTAAACTCCATGCAGACAGCCAGAGTGGGCAGCCGTCATGGAAGCGATCTCGTACAAGGCAGATGCCGCCTCGGGTCGAATGGGCACCGCGAACATGGCCGGCGAGGCCTTTCGGCTGCTTGCCTGCCTAGCGGCGGCGGCGCTCGTCGGCGTGTGGGCGGCCAGCGCGGCTTGGGCAGTGGCTGCCGGTCTCGCCACCTGGATCGTCTGGGGAGCGTTCGAGGCGCGGGCCTTTCGCCGCTGGGCCCGAACTCCCCTGCGCCGCCCCCGGTTGATGACCTCGACTTGGCGAGCGTCGGCGCACCGGCTGCACCAATGCTTGCGCCGCTCGCGCAGCCGCACGCGACGGCTGATCGCCGAACTGCGCTGGCTGCAAGGCACATTGAATTCCATGCCCGACGGCTGGATCGTGTTGCAGCGCGACGGCGCCATCGAGGCCGCGAACCGGGGTGCCGGCATCCTGCTGGGGTTCGCTCGCCACGAGCGGCGGCGCTATCTGACGGACTTGGTGCGGGAGCCGTCCGTCGCCGCTCTGGTGCGCGGCGAAGTGGAAGACGGCATCGTCGAGCTGGCGGCGCCGGTGGACGACTCCCGACGCCTGGAAATGCGCTATCTGCCGATAGACGAAGCCCGCTCCATCGTTCTCATCCGCGACGTGACCATGCTCGACCGGCTGCTGACCATGCGCCAGGACTTCATCGCCAACGTCTCCCACGAGCTGCGTACGCCGCTGACCGTGATCATCGGCTACCTGGAGGCGCTGGAAGACGAAGACATCGACCGCGACACCCTGCGTCAGCTGCTGGACAAACTGAACGCGCCAGCGGCCCGCATGAAGGCGCTGGTGGACGATCTGCTGATGCTGACTCGGCTGGAGTCGTCGCCGATGCCCGGGGCCGGCGACGTCGAGCCCGTGAACGCCGCTGCCATGCTGGAAGCGGTGGTGCGTGAAGCGCGACAGCTAGCGACCTCGGCCCACGACATCGTGCTCGACGCCGACCCGAACCTGGTCGCCAGCGCCGTGCCTGCCGAGCTGCACAGCGCGTTCTTCAATCTGGTCGCCAACGCCATCCGCTACAGCCCCGATGGCGGCATCGTTTCGGTGCGCTGGCGACAAGGCGAAACCAGCCCCCGCTTCGAGGTGGAAGACCGCGGCCTGGGCATTCCGCCGGAGCATATCTCCCGGCTTACCGAACGGTTCTTCCGGGTCGATCTGGCCAAAGGCCGGGTGCGCGGCGGTACCGGCTTGGGGCTCGCCATCGTCAAGCACATCCTGCGCCGCCACCACGCCCGGCTCGAGGTGGAAAGCACCCTCGGCGAAGGCAGTCTGTTCTCCTTCGAACTGCCTGCCGACCAGCGCGAAGGACAGCAAGCAGGACGCCTATAGCGCAGCTGTCGCAGCCGTCATGGAGTCGGTCAGTAGACGGAGCGCTGGCCTATCGTCTGCTGGCGCACCCGCTGGGTCAGCTCGTCGTCGATGGCGATGGCGAACAGGCCTGCTGGGCCGGCGATCTTGTGAATCATCAGCTTGTCCAGCTCCTTGCGCTCGCGTTCGTTCACTTGGCAGCAGGCATCGCTGGCCAGGAACGCCTTGTAGGTAGCGCTGGTATCCATAAACGGCATGATGAAGCTCGGCACGATGGCCTGGATCATTGCGCCGCGCCGGCGATCCGTGAAGTTCATCCCGGCCCGATGCCAAGTGCGGGCGTCGTAGAGAACGACGGTGCCGGCGGGGGCCTCGATGAGATCGGCCTCCGGGCCGCTGTAAGGCAACCCGCACTCCGCTCGATGGCCGGCGCGGTAGGTGTGGGCGGAAATGCCCCACTGCGTCGGCGGTGGCGCTTCCGAAACATGGCTGCCGAGCTTGAA
This sequence comes from Pseudomonadales bacterium, assembly GCA_963422285.2. Classification (GTDB taxonomy): domain Bacteria; phylum Pseudomonadota; class Gammaproteobacteria; order Pseudomonadales; family Azotimanducaceae; genus VXYL01. The sequence continues at coordinate 693,257 of CAXXJO010000002.1, forward strand.
CAAGGTGGCGCCATTGGCGCGGGTGAAGTCGGAAACGCAGACGTTGCGCTGCATGCCCAGCACCAGGTCGCCGGACGGCAGCGGGATGCGGTCGCCGGTGCCCCACAGATAGGGGAAGTCGGTATGCCAACCCTGTACTTCGCGCTTGCCGTCGTCTCGGCTCAGGGCGGAAACGCCGGGCGGATGGCCGAGGCGAATGTCGCGGGTATGCATGTATTGGCGGGTCAGCCACAGCGAAACCGGCTCCACGGTCACCTTGGCTACCGCCGGATGCTGCGCCAGCGGCGGCTTCCGCTCCGGCGTCCGTCCTTCGTAGGCAGCGACGCAGCCGACCTGCTGCAGGCCGTCCACCACCTCCGGCGGCAGTACGCAGGCGAGCGACACCCAGCCGTTTTCCTTGAGAGTCCGCAAGTACTCCGAAGGCAGCTGCTCGGGGCCGTGGCCAACGGTGAAGTCGGCTGCTCCCGGAGAACCGTCCTCGCCCACCTCCGCGTCGCCGAAGCGCAAGCAGCCGGACGAGCCGATCTCGGTGGCAGCGGCCTGTACGCATGCGCCAGTGCCAGGATGCTCGAAGCCGCCGTCTTTGGCATCCCAGATGGCAGCGTCGTCCACATGGCCCTGGACACGCAGCGTGTTGTCGTCGGCGACGGCCAGATAGTCGCCGTTGGGTGCCGTCAGATAACGATAGTGGCGCGTCGGCTTCGGGATGGATACGACGTGGGGGTCGAACTGCGATTCGCGCATGGCCTCCTTCCTGGCACCCGATGCGAAGCGCCGAACATAGCATCGCAAGCCGCGCAGTCGCAAATCGCTAGCACGGAACCTCGTCGGGACGGGGAACTGCCCGTTGCATCCATTCCGTGAGCAGGGGCGCTGCATCCGGCGGCATGCTCATGTCGTCGAATTCCAGCATCGCCCGCTCGCCGTCCTCCCTGACGAGTTCCAGTTACAGCCCATCAGGTCCGCGCCGGCTTCGTTCCCTCCCGCAGGCTTCAAGCGAACCCCGAACAGAGCAACGCAAGCGCCATTCTCTAGAGAGCGCCGACATCGACGATGCATCCTGTCGAAACCCCGGCGCTGACGCCGCAAGCCGCAAGCGCGATCTCCATCTTCAGAGCCCGACAGCCCCGCCGCTGGATACTCCGCCACCGCGACGCCTTGGGCCAATCGTCTCGTCGTGCTTGCCATATGCGCGAAGTCGCGGCGCGGGCGCAGCGATCTCAGGGCTTCATACCATCACCCGGCCCGGCGTTGCCCAAGGGTAGCCCCAAGCCCGGACGCGAACCGATGAAACGCCTTGCTCGGAATACCGGAGTTCCAATGAACCCCGCGGTAGTCGTCCGCCCCGGTATGGAGGTCGTTCCTATCGTCCACCTGCCGGCCGTCTCCGATGAGAGGATCGCCGACATACGTGGTTCCCGGGTTCGCCATATCGCGCAGGGCGTACCTGTTCGGGCCGGGGAGGACAACCTCTTCCCCTATCAGCCATATCGCTGTCGCCGCATTCTGCTGAAGCGACTACTGTTTGATCAAGCTCCCCCCAACATATCCGAAAATATTCGTTCAAAGTGTCGGCTGACGTTGGTACTGAAGCTTCGATTCGCTGCTGACGACTCCATGGGCGAACTCGTGGCCGATCACGTCGAGAGATCGCGTTAATCGGCGCAATGCCATGCCGTCGCCATCCTCATAGACCATCTGCTTCCCGTTCCAGAAAGCGTTGCCAAGTTCACGCCGGCCTGGATGCTGGAAACCAGCGGCGTGGCGGCATCTTCTATCGAATTCCGATTGAACTCTCGGGCGTAGAAGTCGTAGGTCGTTCCTGACCCATCGCAGGCTTCGTCCGCGGCGGCGCCCGTGGCCGGACCTCCTTCCCGACGAACGGCAATCCCTGGGAGCCGGAAACGCCAGGGAACGTCATTTTCAGATCATTAACTTCCTACGTCTGCCTGTTGCCGCCAGGGGCCCGGCAACCGTATTCATCGGATAGGGGGCTGCATGCGCTCTCAGCGTCCGAATCTCGGCAGATGCCTGGATATTCTCCAATGCGAGAGCCCTGAGCTGTTCATGCTGGGACCCAAGCGTGTGCTCCAGGAGTTGGGCGGCACGATGCAGTGCAATGGATTCCGACTACACATCTTCCTTCCTCTTCCCTTAATAGACTAGACAGTCCCTTGCAAGGATAGCGCCGTGCAACCATCCCCCCTCAGCGCCGGCCCATGGGCGCGGTGTTCAGGTGGTTGCCGCCGTCGAGCATCAGCGTCTCGCCTGTGATCACGTCGGCCCCGGCGACAAAATAGAGAATGGCCTCGGCAACCGTGTCCGGCGTGGTCGTGAGTCGCAGCGGCGCCGTGGCTTCCAGTGCCGCCTTGGCGGCGGCGTAGCATTCCTTGCCGAGGCCCTGCTCCAGCCAGTCGCCTTGGATGAACCCCGGGCACACCGCGTTGACGCGGATCTCCGGCCCCAGGGCGCGGGCCAGGGACAGCGTCATGGTCACCATGGCGCCTTTCGAGGCCGCGTAGGCGATGGAGCTGCCGACGCCGGTGACGGCAGCGATGGAGGCCACATTGACGATACTGCCGCGGCCGCCACGGCGCATGGCCGGCGCCACAGCGCGGGTCATCTGGTAGGCGCCGACGGCGTTGACCGCGTAGATGTCTAGAAAATCCTGCTTGGACAGTCCATCCAGTTCGTGGTGGGGGTTGAACTTGGTGGTGCCGGCGTTGTTCACCAGCGCATCGATGCGGCCCCACTTGGAAAGCGCCGCTGCCGCCAGCGCTCGGCAGTCTTCGTCGCTGGCGACATCCGCCCGCACCACCACGGTGTCGACGCCGAACTCCGCGCAAGCCGCCTCGGTTGCCCGGGCGCCGTCCTCGTTGCGGGCGTAGTTGATGGCCACATGGCAGCCCCGCTCCGCCAGTTGCCGGGCGCAGGCCGCACCCACGCCGGAGGACGATCCGGTAACGATCGCCACGCCGTTCTCGATGTCCATGGAATCTCCTCGTCTTGCGAAGATCGCCTTGCTATTGCTTCGTCTTTGGTCTCTGGCAGCTGGCGACCTTGGATTTCGGGCTTGCGGAACATGGCCTCTCCCTGGCGGCTCGCTTAGCGAACCGTGGGCGACTTGCGTCAGCAAGTCGCGTTATTATCCGACATTCCGCCACCCGGGAGGGAACGCTTTGAAAAACCTCTGGTTTCACCTGATGCCCTACAAGGACCTGCCGGACGACTTCCGCGACCAGCATCCGTCCGTGTGGGTGGACATCGACGCCGACCTGCTCGACGCCAAGCGCGTTCACCAGCACTACAACGAGTTCCTCGACGAGCTGGAGTATGCCGGCGAAGCGGGTTTCGACGGCATCTGCTGCAACGAGCACCATCAGAACGGCTACGGCCTGATGCCATCGCCGAATCTGATCGCCAGCACCCTCACCCGCCGCACCGCGGCGCCGGCCATCTGCGTGATGGGCAACTCCCTGGCGCTCTACAACCCGCCGACCCGGGTAGCCGAAGAGTTCGCCATGCTGGACTGCATGTCCGGCGGGCGGCTGATTGCCGGCTTTCCGGTCGGCACGCCCATGGACACCATCTTCGCCTACGGCCGCAATCCGTCGCAGCTGCGCGAGCGCTACTACGAGGCCCACGACTTGGTCATGCGAGCGTGGCAGGAGCCCAAGACGTTCGCCTTCGACGGCCGCTACAACCAGCTGCGCTACGTCAACGTCTGGCCGCGGCCGGTACAGCAGCCCCATCCGCCGGTGTGGATTCCCGGCGGCGGCTCGGTGGAGACGTGGCGCTGGTGCGCCGAGAAGGACTACGTCTACAGCTACCTGTCCTACTTCGGCTACAAAGCCGGCGCGGCCACCATGCAAGGCTTCTGGGACGAGATGGATCGCCTCGGCAAGGATCGCAATCCCTACCGCGCCGGTTTTTTGCAATTCGTCGCCGTCGGCGAGACGGAACAGGAAGCGCTGGAACTCTATCGGGAACCGGCCGAGTACTTCTACGGCCGCTGCCTGCATGTCAACCCGAAGTGGGCGTCGCCAGCGGGCTACCAGTCCGAAGCCACCATCCGCGCCAAGGTGCAGTCGCAAGTGGCACTGGCCGCCCAGGCGTCCGCGGCCCCCAAGGGCGGGCCGGCCCATCGCGGCGGCATGGGCGCGGCGCGAGACTGGAAGGACATTCTGGACCTCGGCTACGTCATCGCTGGCGACCCGGACCAGGTGGCGGAGCGCATCCGCGAAGTATGCGTGAATCTGAACGTCGGCCACCTGATGCTGCTGTGCCAGTTCGGCAACATGAGCACCGAGCTCGCCAAGTACAACACCCGACTGTACGCCGAGCGGGTGCTGCCGCAGATCGCGGATCTGTTCGACGATCAGTGGCAAGATCGCTGGTGGCCGCAGCCGCTGGCGGAACGCGCCTCGCCTCGCGAGCTCGCTTGATATGGTGTGCGCAACCACCGTTGAAGTCGGCGGCCGCACCGTTCGCGTACTGGAAGAGGGCGAAAGCGCGAATACGCCACCGGCGGTGTTCTTGGCCGGCATCGGCGGCCTGCCCGGCTGGATTCCGTTTCTGGACCGCTTGGCTGCCAGCCGCCGCGTGGTCGTGCCGTCGCTGCCCGGCTTTCCGGGCGCGGCGGAGTTCCGCCATTTGGACACGCTGCTCGACTGGATCGTCCGTGCCGTGGAGACAGTGGAAGCCCTGGACGAAGCGCCAGTGGACTTGATCGGCAGTTCCGTCGGCGGCGCGTTGGCGGCGGAAGTGGCCGCCCTGGCCGGCGGCTTGGTCAACCGACTGGTATTGATCGCGCCGTTCGGGGTCTTTGACGCCGACGAACCGAGCGCCGACATCTGGGCCCAGGTACCCGGCCCCGATGCCATTCCGAATCTGGTCTGCGACGACCCGGAGGCTTGGAAAGCCGCCTGGAAAGTTCCCGACGGCGCCGATGCCCTGGACTGGCAAGTGATGCATGCGCGTGCGCTGGAAGCGTCGGCGCGACTGCTGTTCCCGTTTGGCGACACTGGCGTCGTCTCGCGCCTGCATCGAGTACGCCACCCTACCCTGCTGCTTCGCGGCGCCAACGACCGCGTACTGCCAGCCTCGTACAACGAGCGCTTTCGCGCCGCGCTGGCCGGCCCCGTGCGCGCAGGCACCATCGCCAACGCCGGCCATCTGCCGGAACTCGACGCCCCGGACGACCTTGCCCGGCAGATCAACGCCTTTCTGGCGGACCAGGAGTTCGCGCAGTGATCGAAGCCATCCTCTGGGATTTCGGCGGCGTCTTCACCAGCAGTCCGTTCGAGGCATTCGCCCGCTTTGAGGCTGCCCGCGGCCTGCCGGAGAACTTCATCCGCACCGTCAACGCCACCAATCCGGACAGCAATGCCTGGGCCCGGTTCGAATCCGCCGCCATCGATGCAGACGAGTTCGACGACGCCTTCCGCCGCGAGTCGGAAGCGTTCGGCCACAGCATCGGCGGCAAGGAGGTGCTGGAGCTGCTTGCCGGCGAGTTCCGTCCGCGCATGGCGGCGGCGCTGCGGGAATGCAAGCGGCACTACAAGGTGGGCTGCATCACCAACAACATGAAGCAGGCGGGAGGGAGCCCTCAGCTGGGGAGCGCGAGGGGAACCCCCTCGCAAGAGAAGCCTCAGCCGAGGAGCGCGAGGGGAACCTCCTCGCAAAAGAAAAAAAGCCCCGCGATGGCCGACGACGAACGCGCCCAGCGCACCGCGGCAGTGATGGCGCAGTTCGACGTCGTCGTCGAATCCAGCGTCGAAGGCGTTCGCAAGCCGAACCCGCGCATCTACCAGATCGCCTGCGACCGCCTCGGCGTGGTGCCGGAACGGGCTATCTTCCTGGACGACCTCGGCATCAACCTCAAACCCGCCCGGGCCATGGGCATGACCACCATCAAGGTGGTCACCGAGGCGCAGGCTATCGAGGATCTCGCCACGGCGACGGGGCTGACGTTCCCTGGATAACGGACTGGCGACACGCATCGCCCTAGGCGGGAAGCGGCGTCGCCGACCTCATAGCGAATCCTCCATGCTCGCGACCAGGGCGAGGATGTGCTCCTCGTATTCTGCAATGGGTCTGAGCCTGCCGCTGCGATTCGTGAGCTTGTGCGTAGCAGAGGCGCCTTTGTCCATGCTGACGAGATGTCCTGCCTTGCCGGTAGCTATGTCGGCCTTCGACCACGCGTCGAACAGTATCAAACCAGGAGCGACTCCGACGCACAGCAGGGCACCGTAATCACGATGATAGCGCACATGGTTGAACTGAAAGTTCCCATGAACGTACTCCGTCGCCGTCTTGATCTCGAACGCCACACCCTCTATCTTGATGTCCCAGGATGATGTCCGCGTTCTTCTGCCATCCTTTGTACGAGGAAATTCGCAATCGAAGCCAATGTTCAACACCAATGTCGGTGGCTCTCGATAGAAGGTGCGCTGGAGGAAGTAGTCCGCATGGGCCATTCTGGCTTGTCCACACCGGCGTTCCTTGCGGTTGTCGACAGTGAACACATCCAGCCACTGTTTGCACGTTGGCGCAGCCCGGGCATTGTTGACGCCGCGTTGCCATACCTGCCATAGCGCATTGACTTTCACCGTCTGGCCGCCTGCGTCCACAAAAGAATCCGACGGCAAATCCCTCGTATGGACGAGTTTCAGCCCCTTGACTCTCAATTTCGGACTGCCCTTGCCATCGCTTTGGAAGGCCATCGGCAGGATCATGCCGACATAGTCGGCGAAACTGGCTGCATGATTCATGAAGGCGAGTGCCAGCCAAGCACGATAGCCGAATGGCGGGTTGCCGACGACCGCGTATGAATGTCCATTAACCATAGGATTCCAGGAAAGAAAATCCGCTTGACGGTACTCGCTGCGAAAAGATACCAAGTCTATTCCCAGCTATCTATTGCGAGGCAGCAGATCGAAAAATACCTCCGTGCCGGCGGTCGGTTCGATGAATTGGTAGTTCGCCTCGTCGGCGCCGTCCAGGCGCATCCACTCGAGGAGGGAACGATGGCACTCGGCGGCCACATCCCGACGAGTGAAGAACTGATCGAGCCCAACGCATTCGGTATCGACCCATGGCGGTATGCGCGGGTCGTCCCGCCACGCGAGGTTGCGAGCGTGGATCGCCAACGACTCCTCCATGTTCATTCAAGCAACGCCCTCCCCGATCTCGCTCGCCAAGCGAGATCGCATGCCATGCGCCATCCGTGTCCCGTCGGCCCTTCCAGCGTCCGCCCAACCTCCGCGCAGCCATACCGCCTTGGCTTCAACGCCGCAAGAACAAGCAAAAGAGCCGAGCGCTTGCTCGGACCGAAATCCTTGTGCGCGGCCGTCGACGTCCAATCTACGCCGACCAAGGCCAGCCCCGCAGGATGGGCCGCGCTGCCGCTAGGCGCTTCGCATCCTGCCCGGATCGACCAGCGCCCGCACCCGCGCCAGCGTCGGAATCGAGCTGGCCGCTCCTGCCTGGGTCGCTGCCAAGGCGCCGGCGGCGGAACCCATCCGCAGCGCCTGGGCCATGGGCTCGCCGGCCAGCAGCGACGCCATCAGAAAGCCGATGAAAGCATCCCCGGCCGCGGTTTCGTCCACCGCCTCCACCCGGTAGGCGGGCAAGGTCGTCATGCCCGACGAATCGCCGCAGATCAGGCCATCGCGGCCCAAGGTGAGCACGATGGCGGTGTTCGGCAGGCGCTCGCGCAATGCCGCCAGCGCGGCTTGCGGCTCGCCCTGCCCAGCCAAGGCGGCGGCTTCGATCTCGTTGACGATCAGCAGGGATATCCCGGAGAGGTCGTAGCCGGCTTCCCGCCCGTCCACCGGCGCAACGTTGAAGGCGACTGGGCACTGGCGCAGATGCGCCGCCCGCAGCACGGCATCGAGATCGTTGATTTCGTTCTGCAGCAGCAGCCAGTCGCCTGCCTCCATGCCGCCGAGGGCGCGCTCCACATCGGCCGCGGTCAGCAGGCGGTTGGCGCCGCCGGCGATGACGATGGCGTTCTCCCCAGCGTCGTTGACCTGGATCACGGCATGGCCCGAGGCACCGTCCACCGTGCGCACGCCGCTCGCGTCCACGCCCTCGTCGGCAAGGGTATCGCGCAGGAGGTCGCCATCGGCGCCAACGCAGCCGACGTGAACCACTTCGGCGCCGCCCCGGGCCGCGGCGATGGACTGGTTGAGGCCCTTGCCGCCGGGAAAGACCTCGCAGGAGATGCTGGCGACCGTCTCCCCCGCGCCGGCGATGCCGGACACGCGGTAGACGTTGTCGATGCACAGGGAGCCGAGATTGACGAGTTTGGGCACGTTGCCGCTCCTGATCCGCGCCGAAGCTGCCGGCGTTGTGTTGGGATGTGGACAGTTTGTCGGCTTGCCAGCGTGCTGCCAAGTTCATCCGTTTGTCACAAAACGGCTGTAGGGTTGCCTTTCGCTCGACGCGCGGATTGTGGAGGCAGGCCGTTTCTCTGATCGAGATATACATGATCGTCGGGTTCTTGCTGGCAGCCTACGCCGTGGTCGCCAACGACTCGATCCAGACCCTCGGCACCTTCCTGGCGTCCAACGCGCACCGGCCGTGGTGGCTGCTGTGGCTGTTCGCGGGCAGCATCCTGCTGGCGGTGCTGTTCTATGGCTGGTTCGTCAACGGCGGCGATCCCGCCTACGGACGGCTGGAGAAGTTCCCGGCGCCGGAAGACGGCGTCTCCTGGATCCACGCCATCCCGCCGCTGGCGCTGCTGATCCTGACCCGCCTGGGCATCCCGGTGAGCACTACCTTCCTGGTGCTGACGGTGTTCGCGGTTACCGGTGGGCAGCCGGGCAATCTGGGCGCCATGCTGACCAAGTCCGCTCTGGGCTACGTGGTGGCTTTCGTGGCCGCCATCGTGCTGTTCCGGCTGGTATTCAAGCGCGCCAGCGAATACTTCCACCGCACCCGGGGCGAGCCGGTGCCCAACTATTGGGTATTCCTGCAGTGGACGTCCACGGGATTTCTGTGGAGTCAATGGCTGATTCAGGATCTCGCCAACATCTTCGTCTACCTGCCCCGGGAACTGCCCCTGTCCTGGCTGCTGTTCGGCGTCGTCGTGCTGATCGCCATGCAAGGCTACATCTTCTACCAGTTTGGCGGCGAGATCCAGAAGATCGTCACCAGCAAGACCGACGCCACGGACATCCGCGCCGCCACCATCATCGACTTCATCTACGGCATCGTGCTGCTGGTGTTCAAGGAGTGGAGCGACATGCCCATGAGCACCACCTGGGTTTTCCTGGGCATCCTGGCCGGGCGCGAATTCGCACTGTCCCTCTACTTGGCCGATATCTCCGTCAAGGGCACTGCCGGCAAAGTGATCTCGGACGCCGCCAAGGCGCTTTCCGGTTTGGTGGTGAGCGTGGTGCTGGCGTTCGGCCTGCCTTGGCTATACGAGTTGGCGTTCAAGTGACCGGCCAATGAGAGGCTCGCTCGCCCATGCCGCCTCCGCTATCCTGCTCGCCATGACTGCCTGCACACCCGTTTCCGGCCCTCCTGAACCGACTGCGCCGAAGTTCGGCAGCGACGATGCGGACCCTTACCTCTGGTTGGAGGAGGTCGATGGCGACAAGGCGCTGGGCTGGGTGCGAGCGCGGAATCGCGCCACCAACCGACAGCTGGCGAATACCGCCTCCTTCAAGCGGCTGCGCGAGCGGCTGCTTGCGGTGTTCGAGTCCCGGGATCGCATCCCCGGCATCGTCAAGATGGGCGATTACTACTACAACTTCTGGCGCGACAACGACCATCCCCGCGGCCTGTGGCGACGCACCACGCTAGCCGAATACCGGCAGCCGGCGCCAGCCTGGGAAGAGGTGCTGGACCTCGACCAACTAGCGCGACGGGAGCAGGAGAATTGGGTGCTGGACGACTTCGTCTGCCGTCAACCCGACTATCGCCGCTGCCTAGTGCAGCTCTCCCGAGGCGGTGCCGACGCCTTCGTGGCGCGGGAGTTCGACATCGAGCGCAAGGCGTTCGTGGAAGACGGCTTCGTGCTGCCCGAAGCCAAGGGCTCCGTCGCCTGGGCCGGGTCGGACAGCATCTTCGTGGCTACGGACTTCGGCCCTGGCACGATGACCGAATCCGGCTACCCGCGCATCGTCAAGCTGTGGCGCCGGGGAGAACCGCTGGATGACGCACAGACGATCTTCGAGGGCGAGTCGAGCGACGTATCCGTGGCCGCCTACGCCAGCTTGGCCAAGGGCTTCGAGCTGGAGCTGGTCTGGCGGGCGAGAGACTTCTACCACAGCGATATATTCGTGCGCCGGGATGGAGAACTGCTGCCGTTGGCCAAGCCTGCCGATGCGACGGCATCCACCCATCGCGGGCGGCTTTTCATCGAGCTGCGAGACGATTGGGCCGTGGGCGGACGAACGTACTCCGCTGGCAGTTTGCTCGCCGGCCAGCTGGATGCCTTCCTGGAGGGCGACCGCGACCTCGACATCCTGTTCGAGCCCGGCCCCGGCACCTCGCTGGCGAGCTATGCGCCGACCCGCAACCACGTGCTCGTCAATGTGCTCGACAACGTGAAGAACCGCGTCTACGTGGCAACGCCGGACAACGACGGCTGGACCCGAGCACCGCTTTTTCCAACCGACGGTTTTCGCACGGTAAGCGTCGATCCGGTGGATTCGGACGCGGACGACCGCTACTTCGCACAGGCCGCGGATTATCTGACGCCGCCGACGCTCTCCCTCGGCTCGATAGGCGGACCGCTCGAAGAACTCAAACAGGCGCCGAGCCACTTCGCCGCAGACGGCATCTCCATCTCGCAACATTGGGCCGTCTCGGCGGACGGCACCCGCATTCCCTACTTCCAAGTGGCGAACGGCGAACTCGACAACCAGCGGCCGACGCTGCTCTACGGCTACGGCGGCTTCGATATCCCGCTGCTGCCGAGCTACTCGGCCGGCGTCGGCATCGCGTGGCTGGAACGAGGCGGCGTGTACGTGGTGGCGAACATCCGCGGCGGCGGCGAGTTCGGCCCGGACTGGCATCGAGCGGCGCTGAAGGCCGACCGCGCTCGCGCCTTTGAAGACTTCATCGCCGTGGCGGAAGACCTCATCCGCGGCGGCGTCACCGAGCCGGCCCGGCTCGGCATCCTCGGCGGCAGCAACGGCGGTCTGCTGATGGGCAACATGCTGACCATGCGCCCGGATCTGTTCGGCGCCGTCGCCGCGCAAGTGCCGCTGTTCGACATGCGCCGCTATCACCTGCTGCTGGCGGGAGCGAGTTGGGTGGCCGAGTACGGCGATCCGGACAACCCTGCCGAGTGGGCCTTTCTGCGCGATTTCTCGCCGTACCACAAGGTACGCCCAGACGCAGCGTACCCGCCGCTGCTAGTCACGACATCCACCCGCGACGACCGTGTCCACCCAGGCCACGCTCGCAAGATGGTGGCAAAGATGCGGGAGATGGGCCACGAGGTAGCCTACTACGAGAACATCGAGGGCGGCCACGGCGGCGCCGCGAACAACGCCCAAAGCGCCTTCATGTGGGCGCTGGTGTACGAGTTCCTGTGGCGGGAATTGCAGTAGCGCCAAGGCGCTGGCCCAAGATTGCCGGTCCGATCCCGGTTTCCGGCTCGTTTGTCCCGATTCGGCTTCCTATCCCACGAACAGCCGCTGGTCCCACCAGATGGGAGTTTCCAGATCGGCCTCCACGCGAGCCGCATCGTGGTGCTGCGGATTGATGAGAACATTGCGTTCCATGCGAGCGACGACGCTGGGCACCAGCAGGATGGCCGAGCGGCGTTCTCGAAGCCATGCCGAACCGAACCGCTGCGCCGCCGCACGGTTCGATTCGAACCAGCCCGGCAAGGTATCTTTGGCGACGACTTCGTAGGCGACGCCCTGGGGAATCAGGATTTCAATGAAATTCTGATTGGGCGGCATCTCGCCGATATGCGCGAGCTTTTCGAGCATGGCGGTGGAGTAATGCCCGGAGGCGTAGATCATCGCCTCCCCCGGCCGATTCCAGCGACCGGGATTGCTCGCTGCACCCTCTCCGCTGTAGACGGAACAACGCCCCCTCGGATCGCCGATGCGGAAGGCGCACATTTGTCGCTCCAAGCGGCGCGGCGTATTCAAACCGCGACGCCAGCCCGCGCCCTGCCGATGATCTGGCCCACCAACTCGGCACCGGCCACCGAGTCTCTGGCTACGTCGAGAGGAGTGCGCCCTTCGAGCAGCGGATGCGGGCGATTGAGGAACCGTCTCACCGAGTCTCCGTCGCCGTGCCACAGCGAGAGCGCTTCGTGGAGTACGCGCGCTACCCCGTAGATGCGTCCGCTGATATCGGGAGCCAGATGCTGCTGCGGCTGCTTCCGCCGCCGCGAATAGGTCGATCTCGAAACCAAACTGAATTTGGCGCTCGGATCCCCAAGCGCCATGATGGACGCGACGCGGTCGACAACCCCGGGAGGCAGCCCGGCGGCAACTCTGTCCGCCAGGGCGAGGTCGCTCATCTCGCTCCACTGCTGCAGCCCCATCAGCCGAGAGATCGCTGCCGCATCGCCGATCTGTTCGTCCTGCCTTGCATATGCGAGAGCCGCATCGCCATGTTCGTCCTGTGTTCGGTATGCGAGGTTGGCCACAGCACCACTCCATGTTCGGATGAGCCATAATCCGATGTCAGGCGACGTGGCCTGCAAGACTTGGGGCAGACCTTTTGGAAACTGCACGTTTCCCTAGGCAGGACGTTGCAGTCTTCCTTGTTTTCAGCGGGTTGAGCAGTCTAGGGTCGCATCGATACAGCACGGGGCCGTGTCACGCCGCAAGATGGCACACTCGCAAGGGCCTGCGCTTATCGTCGCAATCGCCTGTCGGCTAGCGGCAGGCGCAGTGCGGCAGGCACCGTTGCGTACCCGTAACGTCATGATTTGCAATGACCTTTTGAAGCTCTTAGTACACTTGGGCCAATTAGACGCCGGTACCAATGCGAAAGCCGTCAAACGCCAGCAGGCACCGGTCCACCGGAAGCTCCGCCCGATATGCTGCAGCGCCAGCACGGGCAATGGAATCGTCCACAGCAGGGCCGTGCGAAGCCCCTGCGCACCGACGGCAAGTTCCTTCCCATTCGCTCCGGCCGAGTCATCCCCCCTCGATGCGCTGCATGAAGAACACCTCGCTGTCCGGCTGGATCGGTTCCAGCCAAGCGTCTTGGTAGATCTGGCCGTCAATGGCCACCGCGGTCTTGGCGAGCACTTCCTCGATGCCCGGCCACTTCTCGTCGAGGGCCCGGACCAGGCCGCGGAAGTTTCGGCACTCCACCTCGAGTTCGCGGACGCCGCCGGTGTTCGTCATCAGGTGATCGGGAAAGACGACTTTTGCCATAGCTGTGTTCTCCGTGCGGGCTGCCGGGGATCGGGCGCTATTCGAGGGGATACCGCCAGGGATCGGCCGGCTGCTCGGCATCCTCGTCCAGCGTCCACTGCGGCAGCGCCATGCCGCCGCCGATGTCCTTGAAGACGACGCGCACGCGGGTGCCGATGCCGACGGCGCGCACCGCGGTCTCGGCCGCCAGCTCGCCGGCGGCATCGACCAGATTGCCCGTGAGGCGCAAGCCGTCGGCGGCGTTCGGCGCACCGGCCTGCTCGTCGAGCTCCACCAGCAGAATCATGTACGGCAGGAACGGACGGAACACCGGCGCGATGGCGTGGTGGACTTCGCAGTAGGAATAGATGGCACCCTTGCCGGAGACGGGCCGCCACTCGGCTTCCGCCGACGCGCACCAGGGGCAGGCGGTGGTGGTGGGATAGCGCATCAAGGCACAGGCCGGGCAGTGCTGCAAGTGCAGTACGCCGCTGCCGCAGTAGGTGTAGAAGGCTTGGTTGGCAGGATCGATGTCGTCGATGGACACCGCCATGCCGAGGTAATCGCCGCTCAGCGCCATCGTTGCGTCTCCTTGGCGCGGTGTGCGTACGAAGGCGCCGGGCGCCGGGGCCACACGCAGGCCCTGCTGCTCCGAGGCGTCGCCATCGCTACGCTCCTCTCGCCATGACCAGAGCGCTGCCGGTGGCCGGCGTCGCCCAACCGAGATTGGCGGCGAGTTCCACATCCTTTACCTGCCGGCAGCCGCCCTCGGCGTAATCGTAGGTATGCTGGCGTCCGCCGTCGGCACCGAGAGGGCAGCTGTCGTCCGCATCGTGGCGAAGCTGGCGGACATTCTCGATCACCATGGCGATGCCGTGGGTGTAGCCCTCGCAGAGGTGGCCGCCGCTAGTGTTGTTGGGCCGCCTGTTGCCGAGGCGCATGATGCCGGAGCTGACGTACTCGCCGCCCTCGCCTTTCTTGCAGAAGCCGTAGTCTTCAAGCTGCAGCAGAGTGGTGAAGGTGAAAGCATCGTAGGAGCCGGTCACCTGGATGTCTTCCGGCCCGACGCCGGCGTTGGGCCAGAGGATGTGCTTGGCGTAGTAGCCGGCGACGGTGGTAATGGGGCCGGCTTGGTAGTAGTTGTCGAGCCGGGGTTTCGAGCAACGGCCGACCACGCCGAGGATCCGAGCGGGAACGTGGCGGCAGTCTCTCGCCCGATCCATGCTGGTGACGATGATGCAGTTGCCATTGTCGGTCTCCACGCAGCAGTCGAGCAGGTGCAGCGGCTTGCAGATCACGCGGCTGGCGAGCACCTCGGCCACGGTCACTCGCTTCTTGTAGTACGCCTTCGGGTTGTTGGAGGCATGCTCGGAGTGGATGGCCTTGACGTGGGCCACTTGCTCCGGCGTGGTACCGTACTCGTACATGTGGCGCATGAAGGCGGGGGCGAAGCTCTGCGCTGCGCTGAGCTGGCCGTAGGCGCGACCGAAAAGCGCGTCGCCGGACAATGCCGATCGCCCGCTGCTGCGTCCGGTGCCGCCGATGCGCACCTGGGAATAGCCGTTCATGGCGCGGAAAATGGCCACCGTCTTGCACAGACCAGCCTCGATGACGCCCATGGCGATGCCGACGAGAGCCTCGGTGGACGAGCCGCCGCCCTGGCAGTCCATGTAGAAGTTCAGCCGGATGCCCAGGTCGCCAGCAATGGCGGTGGACGGCGTGGAGTCGTTGCCGCTGTAGGACAGCATGCCGTCGATGTCCGCCGTCGTCAGGCCAGCATCCTCGATGGCGGCGCGGACAGCGCGGGTGCCGAGCGCGCGGGTGGTCATGCCGGAGCCGCGGCTGTAGCCGGTTTCGCCGACGCCGACGATGGCGTACTTGCCACGCAGATGCTTCGGCGACGCGGCATCGAGTTCGACGTCCATCGGTTTCCCTCTCGAAAGAAGAGGCTACCTTACGCGAAGCAGACCGTTCGCCGCCAGACCTTCATCGGGACGCGACGCGTTCGGCATCATGGCGGGCGCGTAGCGCATGACGGATCGATTCGGGTAGCATCGCCCGTATGCTGGAGCTGGTGGGGCCGCTGCGCCTAGGCCGGAGGACGACAAGATGACCGATTCGCAACCCTCGCCGACCGACTGGAGCGATGCCGCCATCGAGGCGGCGCTGGCCGAGGCCCATGTGCCGTCGCTGATCAACGCCCTGGTACACCTCACTGGCGATGCGTCGCTGATTCGTGGCGACATTCGCCCGACCAGCCAGCTGTTCGGCGATCCCCAGGGGGGCATCTCCGCGGAGCACCAGGCCGCCCTCCGCGCTCGCGCCCTGGACGCGCTGCGGGCGTATCGGGACGCCGGCTGCCCTGCCTTGGCGCCGCCATCGCCGGCACTGGTCAAAGAGATGGTGGACTTCATCGTCGGCATGGAACTCGGCGACGAGTACGGCGAGTTCCTGCTGTCGGAACTCAAGCTGCTCGACGAGGATCCCTATCAGGTTTCCCTGGACGACCTGCCGGCAACTGCCCGGCGCAACTTCCATGTGTTGGTGATCGGCGCCGGCATGTCCGGCATTCTTGCCGCCATCCGCCTGCAACAGGCCGGGGTGGGCTACACGGTGGTGGACAAGAACGCCAATGTCGGCGGCACCTGGTTCGAGAACCGCTACCCCGGCTGTCGGGTGGACAGCCCGAACCACACCTATTCCTATTCCTTCGCGCCCCACGACTGGCCGCAGCATTTCTCGCGACAGAGCGTACTGCTCGACTACTTCGAGCGCATCGCCACCGAGTTCGGCATCCGTCCCAACATCCGACTCTCCACGGAGGCGCTGGAAGCCCGCTACGGCGACGACGGCATCTGGCAGGTAGCGGTACGCGGCCCGCACGGCGAGGAAACCCTGACGGCGAACGCCATCATCACCGCCGTCGGCCAGCTGAATCGGCCCAAGCTTCCAGATATCGAGTGCTTGGGAACATTCCAAGGTCCCGCCTTCCACACTGCCCAATGGCAACCCCAGATCGATTTGGCGGGCAAGCGCATCGCCGTCATCGGTACCGGCGCCAGCGCCTTCCAGACCGTGCCGGAGATCGCCCAAGCGGCGGACAGCGTCACCGTCTTCCAGCGCACCCCGCCCTGGGTGGCGCCCCGTGCCGAGTACCACGACTACATCGCCGACGGCAAGCACTGGCTGCTGAACCAAGTGCCCTTCTACGCCAAGTGGTTTCGCTTCTGGATGTTCTGGACCACCGCCGAGGGGCTGCTGGCCATGGTGCGGCGCGATCCGTCTTGGAACGGGAGCCCTCAGCCGGGGAGCGCGAGGGGAGACCCCTCGCATAGAGAGCGCTCGGTAAGCGCTGCCAACGACCAGCTGCGCACCATGCTGACGGCAAACGTCCAAGCCATGGTCGGCGACGACCCGGAGCTGTTCGCCAAATGCGTACCGGATTATCCCCCGGCCGGCAAACGCATGCTGGTGGACAACGGCCACTGGTTCCGAGCCCTCAAGCGCGACAACGTGGAGCTGGTGACGGACCCCATCGCCCGCATCAACGCCGCCGGCATCGAAACCGCTTCCGGGCGCCAAGTGGACGCGGACGTGCTGATCTACGGCACCGGCTTCCACGCCAGCCGCATTCTGTTTCCTATGAAGATCTACGGCAAGGACGGCATCGAGCTGCGTACCCATTGGGGTGCCGACCCCCGCGCCTACCTGGGCATCGTCATGCCCGGCTACCCCAACCTGTTCTGCTGCTACGGCCCCAACACCAACATCGTCGTCAACGGCAGCATCGTCTTCTTCTCCGAGTGCGAGGCGCGCTACATCATGGGTTGCCTGCGGCTGCTCATCGAAAAAGCGGCGACAGAGGGCAGCGCGGCCATGGACTGCCGCCAGGACGTACACGACGCCTACAACGAGAAGATCGACGCCGGCAACCGGGACATGGCTTGGGGGTCGCCCAACGTCAGCAGCTGGTACAAGAACGAACATGGCCGGGTTACCCAGAACTGGCCGTTCACGCTGCTTCAGTTCTGGCAGCAGACCAAGGCGCCGAATGCCGAGGACTTCACCTTCACCTGACCTCGTCTTGCGCCGCCTCATATGCTATAAAAGCAGCACTATGAGGCCTATGCTGGTTATCGTCGGCCTGCTCGGCGGGGTGCTGGCCGAGGCGGGGGCCACGGCCGCCGCCCCCTGGCAAGCGGCGGTCGAACGAACCATGGCCGAGACCTGCGCCATCCGCGGCCTCACGCTCAAGCAGCCCGTGACCGTGCGGCCGATGTCGGAGTTCGATGGCGGCTATACCCCAGGCATTGGCAGCGTAGCGTGGGAAGCCGAGTATGCAGAAACCTGGCGCGCCGGCTGGTGCGCCCTGGGCGTCTACTGCGCTCGAAAGGTCGAGAACAACGACTTGGGCGAGAGTCCTCTCAGGGGGCCGCAGGGGTTGTACGACAGAAAGCGCAACGCGCTGTTCGTGAAGGGTGTGAGCAACGCCGACGGCGACTGGCGCGGCACCGTGGCCCACGAGCTGGTCCATGCGCTGCAATACCACACCTTCCCGACATTGAACGCGATCCATCTGTGGCAGAACCGCGATCTGGCAGCCGCTGCCAACGCCGTGGTGGAAGGCGATGCGCATCTAGTCGGCTGGTGGCTGGACCCTGCCGAACGATACCACCTGTGCGACATGGCACCTCGCGACAGGGATACGCGGCAACCGCGAAGGTGGAACTGGACTCCCGACGGCTTCTGGGCGCACGAAGGCTTTCCCCATGCCTTTGGCCCGGAACTGGCCTTGGAGCGTTTGCTCGCGGCTGGCCAGAAAGGCGTCGATGCGCTGCTGCGCAAGCCGCCGCTGTCCACCCTCGGGGTGCTGAGGCCGCACCAGGAGGGAGCAGTGGAGTTCATCAAGCTGCCTGACCTCGCCGCTGAAACCGATGCAGGGGCGCGCAAATGCAAGGCAGGGCTGACCAATACCGCCGGCGCATTGGGCATCTGGGGCCTGCTGCTGCAACACGGCGATCCAGACGCCACCGCAGCGGAACTGCCCGAATTCCTGGACCACTGGCTGGGCGACCGCTTCCACCACCTCGCATGCTCCGGCGACCACGACGACGAACTGGCGTGGCTGACGCGCTGGCGCAGCGCCGATGCGGCGCAGGAGTTCGCCGACCGCTACCGCGGCGTCGCCACGTCGATTCCTTCCTACGGCGGACTGCTGGCATCTCCGCCGGCGCCATTCGTGCGTGGGAGATCGGTCGTCGTCGCAACGCCGGGCCTGAACCAAGCCGTCCCGTCTATCGAGCACTCGAAAGTCGAGACGTTTTCGCGCTACAGCGATTGGATCGCCAGCGACTGCTTTCCCGACGAGGAGTGCTACGCGATCGACGCCGAAGCGGCCTCCAGCGGCCGCGGCCAAGAGTACATTTGCGCCACGGCTTCCTCGCCGCCAGCCGAGTTCGTGGACTGGCTCGACCGCGTCCGCCAAGCGAGGAGGCCGCCACCGCCGCAGGGAGAGCTGGAAGCCGTCATGGAGAATACGGGCCAGCTGGCGACATTCTGCGCTGTCAACGGCAGGCGCAACACGGATTTTCTGCAAGCCTGTCGCGCGGCATACAACGGTACGAAGTATCTGGTCGGTCTGCTACGCGACACCCGCTGGCAACGGATGCCCTACTGTTTCACGAATGGCGAGTTCCGCCATTGGATCGAGACAACCTACTACGGCGAGCACGATCGTCCCTTCGCCGCCGAGTCGATCTTCCCAGGCCTCTACGGCCCGCCGCTGGCCATGAGCGCCCTGGCCGGCAACGCCGGCCAGGGCCTGGAAGCGCTCGCCAGTGCGCCGCCGCTGTCCACATTGCAGGTGCTGCGCCCGAATCATCCCTCCGTCGTCGACTTCATCCGAATGCCTCGGGACCAGCTCGCGGCGCTAGGTTGCGAAGTGGCCGCCAGCGACGTGCGCGGCGTACTGGCCATCTGGAACCTGCTGATGGACTACGGCCAAGCGCCGGAAGAAGATGCGCTGCCGCCCTTTCTGCGCCACTGGCGTGGAGATCGAACCGCCTTCATCCGCTGCGGCGAGCGGGCAGGCTGGGCGTGGATCAGCCGTTGGGGAAACGCCGCCGCGGCGCGGGCGTTCGCCGAACGTTACCGCGACCTCGCGCCGCTGGCGGCGCAGGAAACCGGCCTTCCTGCGGTTTCCGCGCAAATCGATGGACGCACCGTTTGGGTGCTGCCGCCTTTCTTGAAAAAGCACGAAGCCATTCTGAGAAACCACACCGAAGTACGCGAGTTCGGCACCTTTCGGAAATGGGTGGCGGATGGCTGCTTTCCGCAAGTCGAATGCAATTAGTCGAATGCGACCAACGGCACTTGGCGCCGCCATTGTCGGCCGCATCGGCCCCTGTTCCTGCTGTCGAGTCGGGCCCGGCCAAGCGCCGGCGCGGCTCGATAAAGCCAGCTGCTGAAAGCACGGCGAACATGCACGTCTCGCCTTGCGGCACGACGATGCCGAGAACGCCGATCATGGACGACACGGCCTGCCGGACCGTTCAGGCAACTCAGCAGGAACATGACTGTCGCCTGTGCGAAGGCGCGGCCAAGTCCACCTCCGACGGGAACTCGAGGATGCGCCGGACCGAATTCGGAATCCCTGACCGAGTTCGCAAACGCAGGGGCGTTGCCAGCTCATCCGGAACCGGTGCGGACCGATGAACGCAGCCTCTGACGCCATCGTCCTCGGCGGCGGCCACAACGGCCTGGTCTGCGCCTGCTACTTGGCGCAAGCCGGACTTCGCGTTCGGGTGCTGGAGCGCCGCCCTATCGTCGGCGGCGCTGCGGTCACCGAGGAGTTCCATCCCGGCTTCCGCAACTCCACCGCCAGCTACACCGTCGGTCTGCTGGCGCCGGAGATCGTCCGCGATCTGCGCCTGAAGGCCCACGGCCTGCGCTTCGTCCCTCGTCCCCAAGCCAACTTTCTGCCGCTGCCGGACGGCGAATCTCTATCGCTCTTCAACGACGATCGGCAAACGGCGCAGGAGTTCGCCCGCTTCTCCGCCAAGGACGCCGAGGCGCTGGCGGGTTTCCGCGCCATGATCCGGGAAGCCGGCGCTGTGGTTCGCGGCCAGCTGTTCCGTACGCCGCCCAATGTCGGCGGCGGCCTCGCCGACGGCCTGCGTGCTGGCCTTGCCGCTCTGGACGTGAAGAACCTCTCCATGCACCGCCGCCGGCATCTGGCCGATCTGTTGCTGAAGCCGGTGGCAAGCGTCCTCGATGGCTGGTTCGAGAACGAACACGTAAAAGCCGCTCTCGCCTTCGATGCCACGGTGGGCAATTTCGCCTCGCCCTACGCGCCAGAGACCGCCTATGGGCTGCTGCATCACGCCCTCGGCGAACTCGATGGCGTTGGCGGCGTCTGGGGCCACGCCATCGGCGGCATGGGGGCGATCACCCAGGCCATGTTGGCCGAGGCGCGTCGCTTGGGCGTCGAAGTGGAAACCGAGGCCGATGTTCGAGAAGTGATCGTCCAAAGCGGCCGTGCCACCGGCGTCGTGCTCGCCGACGGCAGCACCCGCCGCAGCCGTCGGATCGCCGCCAACATCGCGCCCAAGACGCTCTACCTGAAGCTGATCGACTCCGTCGCGCTCGATGCGGAATTCCTGCGTCGCATCCATGCCATCCGCACCGAGTCCGCCACCTTGCGCATGAACGTGGCGCTGGCCGAACTGCCTGACTTCGCCTGCAAGCCCGGCGTTCGAGCCCAGGATCACCACGCCTCCGGCATCGTCATCGGCCCCACGCTGGACTACCTGGAAGCCGCCTATCTCGACGCCCGGCAAGGCGACTGGTCGCGCCGGCCAATCGTCGAAATGCTGATTCCATCCACGGTGGACGACTCCCTGGCTCCGCCCGATCGCCATGTGGCCAGCCTGTTCTGCCAGCACTTCCCCTACGATCGGGATTGGCAACGCCAGGGGGAAGCCGCGGCGGAGACCGTCTTCGCCACCATCGACCGCTTTGCGCCCAACTTCAGCCGCTCCGTCATCGCCCGGCAGATCCTGACGCCGTCGGACTTGGAGCAGCGCTTCGGCCTCCCCGGCGGCGACATCTTCCATGGCGCCCACACGCTGGACCAGCTCTGGAGCAACCGCCCAGTAATGGGCTACGCTGGCTATCGCGGCCCCATCGCCGGCCTGTACCATTGCGGCGCCGGCGCCCATCCGGGCGGCGGCGTCACCGGCATTCCAGGACGCAATGCGGCGCGGGAGATGGTGCGGGACATCGCCCGAAGACGACCGTAGCGGCATTGCAGCCGGCAAATCGGTCTGAACCGGGGCTAGCTAGCCCGCACGCGCCATTCCCGCCGAGTTCCGATCTTCCAGGGCCGTTTCGGCCGGACGGCTCAGGATGCTGCGGCCTAGTCCAGCCAAGGCGGTCGCAGCCCGAACAGAGCGCAGGCCCGGCGCTGGAGAAGACGACATCGTAGACCTTGTCGTTCTCGGCTTCGGCGAGCGCGGCATCGAGATCGCCAAGCAGCGGGCAGTCCAGGGCGTTGCGACTTCCCCTACGGTTCATGACGATCCGGCCCACAGGACCGCCTACGGTGCAGTCGATGGTTTCCACGGCGCTTCCCCGTTGCTGGCCGGGTGCCGGCGAGATCCGCGCCGTTCGCGGCCCGGCCCGGGACGCCTACTCCTGCCCACAGGCCGAGCCGACCACTGCGAGCGCCTGATCCGGGTGGTCGGCGAACACCGCGTCGATGTCGAGCGCGACGAGCGCCGCCACTTCGTCGGCGAAGGAGGCGAAGCCGCGGCCTAGACGATCGGCGCGCAGCGTGTACACATGCACCGCGAGGCCACGGTCGCGGGCCTTCTGGACAATGGACGGCTGGCCGAGGACGAGTGCCTTGGGCACGCCGATACCGGCCGCGTAGCCGGCGATGGCATCCAGTTCCCGATCGGCGAGGGGCGCGTTGCCGGGGGGACCGTGGAGTAGCTGGATGCGTGGATGGCTGGTGTCGAGGGCCGCCAGCGCCTCGGCGTCGAAGGACTGGATGCGCACCGGCAGATCGTAGCCGGCGAGCGTTCGCAGCAAGACCGCCGCCAGCTGCGGCTGCGCCCTGGGACTCTTCAGCTCGGGATAGATGCCGACACGCCGGCCGGTGGTGCGATTCAATCCTTCCACGAGGTCGAGCACGTCTTCCAGGCGCGGTACGCGAAACGTCGCATGGGGGAAGCGTCCCTGGCTGGCATCCACCACCAGCAGTTGCCGGATTTCCCCATAGGCGAGGTCCGCGGCGTAGTGGCGACCGTCCTCCCGCGCCCGGCCGGCGAACACCTGGGCGACATTGGTGGTGCGGTCCAGGGTGATGTCGTGCAGCGCAATCGGTACGCCGTCCGCGGTCAGTACCGTGTCCGGTTCGATCCAATGCGCACCCTGGCCGTAAGCCAGCGCATAGGCTGGCAGCGTATGCTCGGGCAGGTAGCCGGATGCGCCGCGATGAGCGATCACCTCCACGCAGGCGGCATGCGCGGCCCGCGCAAACAACGCCGCCAACGCGGTCAGCAATGGGCGTACCGAGTTCTTCATGGACGCAACCATAGCATTCCAAGTTGAACGAAAGAGGACACCCGAAGGCCCACGCGGCGACAGCGGCTCGCCTTGGACTTCCCGCCGGGCCGGAATGTCGAATCGGAAGCCGCAGTCGCCGCCCCCGAACAGCGACGACGAGGACGAATTTGATCGGACCGAGATCGAAATGCGATCTTTCGGCAGGTGCCGTATCGTCTCGAGGCATCGAGCGCTGCACGTCGCCGAACCCGAAAAGAACCCGATCGGGACGGCACCGGTCAACGCCAACCGGAAACTGCCGCTCCTATCCATACTGCGATGCACACGACAAGCCCGGACATTCCCTTGACCGCCACTGTCAACCACATTATCTTCATTACGCTTGCATTATGGGACGTTGCAATGGAACCCATGCAAGTTACGGCACGATTTCCGTGCGAACCGGCCACCGGATTGGATGAGGCCGCAAGGCAACAAAGCCGCAGCCGGGCCGAAAATCCCGAGGCAGGCCGTGGAGCGCTGCTTGGAGGACTTCGACGACCTGTCGATGGCCGTGGATCGTCTGCGCGACCCGAACGACCCGGTGCTGGACTGGGAGCAAGTACGTACCGGCCCACTCAACGCAGATCAAGCGAAGCGCCGAGAAGGACCTGCTTCGGATAGCGCACAATAAGCGCGGCAAGATCATCTATGTCGGCTCCGCCCTGGAAGGACAATTGCGCGGCCGGCGCCGCATTCGAGTGGGCGATTATCGGGTAGTGTATGAAATTCAGGACGTGAAGCTGGTCGTCCTTGTCGTCGGCGTCGCTCATCGGCGCGACATATACCGGCATTAGAGACCATCATAGCCATCGACGACGACAACGACAGGATCGCTTGTCATACAAGCCCTTCGTGGTCTGTCAACGGCCGAAGTCGATCGCGTTCGTCGCATTTTCGATGGCAAGGCTGCACCAGCCGGAGCCTGCTGCATGCGTACGATTCGGCCGGAGCCTCGGTCGAAGAATCCCCTACGACTTGATCGTCAACCGCCTGCTTAGAAAATCGAACGCGAACGCCACCTCTTCGGCAGGCACCTGGGGATGCAGCCCAGGGTTGGCGTGCATGCGCTTGTCCTTGCCGGCCAAGGCATCGAACAGCGCCAAGCAGCCGTCGCGGGGGAACAGTTCGTCTTCCAGCTGCATCAGGAAGAGCACGGGGCAGGCGATCTTGCTGGCGGCGGCCAGCACTCGCCCGGCGAACGGCCGCCCGGCCTCGGTGGTGCCGAGCAGGCCGAGCACCGCGGCCTTGGCCGCCGGCAGTTCGGCCAGCAAGGGGATGCCGAAAATGGAGCCCATGGACAGGCCGAAGTAGGCCAGCTCGCCCACCTCCGCTTGCCGCCGGACGGCAGCCAATGCGGCCTGCCAGTCGGCCACCATGTCGTCCATGAACGTCGGTCGCCGCATTTCCTGCCCGAACGCTTGGCGACCGCCCGGGCCTGCTTGGCGGAGGCCGTGTACAGGGCCGTCAATGGCCAGAGCGCGGGCGCCGGCTTCGTCGGCGAAACGCCCGGCAAGGTGGCAGCCAGGTGCTTGATAGCGGTCGCCGGAGGCGCCGTGGCCGAACAGCACCAGGGGTGGTGTCTTCGACGGTGCCTGCTCCGGCGACCACAGCGCCCCCGTCACCGGCCGATCAAGGCCCTCGCGCCGAAGGCGAAACTCGCGTACCGGGCGGCCGGTCGGGTCCGCCGCGTCCCACCACTCCACGCTCATGCGAACGGATCCGTGCCGGTGCGCATGAACGGCGCGACCCGTTCCGGATGGTCGTTGTGTTCCTTGTAGGGATACAGATGATCGTTGCCGAGCATGTTGGCGAGTTCCGGAAATTTCTCCATCAGCGCGGGGTCCAGGTCGTCGTCCTGCCACATGTTGATGGGTCGCATGTGCATGCGCATGAACACCTGCACCAAGGTAATGCGCAGACCCGGCTTGGTACGCGGCGTCGAGCCATGCCAAGTGGCGCCATGCCAAACCGCCAGCGAGCCGGCTTCGGCGTTCAGCGTCACCGTCTTGAACGGGCAATCGGCGATCTTCTGCTCGTGGGGCAGCGTGGCACGGCCGTAGCGATGGCTGCCGGGCACGAAGATGGTCGGTCCGTCGTCGGCTCCCGCGTAGTCGGTACACAGCCAGGAGAGGTTCGCCACATGGGCGATGTGGCCGCCGCCGGGCGGGACGCCGTGGGCGTCGCTGTGCAGGTTGAGATCGTGGGAGGTGCGCGGCTTGATGATCCAGGTGTGGCCAGCCAGGATGGCGCTGCGACCGAGCAGCCAGCGGGCGATGGCCAGCACCCGGGGATTGGTGGCGGCCTCGGCGAATACCGGATCCTCCTTGAGCAGATACCAGGAATTCTTGAACAATCTCTCGCCCTTGGCCTCCGAGACGCGGTAGTCGCCGATCTCGATGCCGTTGCGCCGTTCGCAAGCGGTGACGATGGCGTTGCGCAGGCGGTCGGCGAAGTCGCCGTCGACGCCCATCTTCCGGCGTGGAATGACGGTGACGCCGTAGGCGTCGAGTTCCAGCGCATGCTTGACCAGATCGTACTTGTCCAGCGCCAGCATGACCGCGTCCGTGTCCGGGCAGGCGCCCAGTTCGGCGATGTCCATGCGTTCGCTCCTCTGCCGTCGAATGCCCGCAGCATACGCCGACGATGCGGGTTTGTGCATCCGTCTCGGCGAGCGACGACGCGGCTTGATCGAAATGAAGCCGCCGTTAGGCTGAAGGGTGCTGCCCCAGACCCCGCGATGCCGGCGGCAGCGCCTCTCGGCGGGATATCTTGACGAGACGGTCGCAGTCGTGTCCGATGCCCATTCGACGAAGAGGAAGCACCGCACGATCCACGTTCTGCCGGGGGAGCCGTCGCTATATGGTTCCAACGATGTCTGGAG
Organism: Pseudomonadales bacterium; assembly: GCA_963422285.2. Classification (GTDB taxonomy): domain Bacteria; phylum Pseudomonadota; class Gammaproteobacteria; order Pseudomonadales; family Azotimanducaceae; genus VXYL01. The sequence goes on from CAXXJO010000002.1 coordinate 719,099, forward strand.
CCTCAGCAGCCTGTAGAACCACCATGCCGAAGCCTGCCGACTTCCTGCCCACCGATGTCGAGATGATCGATCCGATCCTCTGCGTACGCGATCTCGAGCGGTCGGTGCGCTACTACACCGAGGTCTTGGGCTTCGACGCCGCCGACTGGAACACCGGAGACTTCACCGCCGTCAGCCTTCGGGGCTGCGGCATCTACCTTGCGCAAGACGCGCAGGGGTACCCCGGCACTTGGGTCTGGGTGGGAGTGGGCGACGCCAGAGCCCTCTATGATCTCTATCGCCGCCGGGGCGCGATCATCAGGCTGCCCCCGACCAACTACCCGTGGGCGCTTGAAATGCAGATCGAGGACCCGGACGGCAACGTGCTGAGATTCGGTTCGGATCCGCAAGACCCCTAAGCGATTCCCGGGTCCCGGATCTCCGTACCTTGCGCATCGATTCGGGCGGTTCGCAAGCGGGCGATGATCTCCGGCTCCGCGGGCTGCATGTGCCAGGGCGGCAGTCCTCGCGCCAGCGCTTCGAGATCGTCCACCGCCAAACGACCGATCTGGTGCGAGTCGGCCGCCGATGCTGCCCGCTCGATGTGCCGACAGCACCACGTTCGGGGCGCTGCGGATGCGGTGGTCCGCCGGCATGGGCTCGTCGGGAAAGACGTCGATGGCGGCGCGAAAGCGGCCCTCGATCAAGAGCTCGGCGAGCGCTTCGAAGTCCACCACGTGGGCACGGCTCATGAGCACGAACACGGCCTCGGGGCGAACCAGCTCCAAGCGAGCGCGGTGCAACTGCGCTTTGTTCTCCGTGGATGGAACGGCCAGCACGAAGATGACGCGGGCGGTGGACAGCAGTTCGTCGAGCGTCGCCGGTTCGGCACCCCGATCCTTGAAATATTGATCCGTGCGCCAGGGATCGTGGGCGATCAGCCGGCAGGCTCGAGAACAGGCTTCAGCGCTTGCGCCAAGCCGCCGACGCCGATGCAGCCCGCGGTCTTGCCGTACAGCGTGAAGGTGTCCTCGTTGCCGTGCCAGAGGTACTTCTCCGTGGCCGGCGGCGATCTGCCGCGCCGCGTCGATGGCCATGCCGAGCGCCATCTCCGCCACCATGGGGCCGAATGCCGGGCGCAGCTAAGCACGCGGATGCCGTTCCTGCGGCAATAGTCGTAGTCGATGCCGCCAGGAGCGGTGTCGGCCGGGCTCGGGTGCCGGCCGCCGACTTCCAGGATGGCGCGCAGTTTCGGCAGTTCGCGCAGGTCGCCATAACGCCAGCGGATGGCGACCACGGCGAAGGCGTCCCTCCGTTCCCGCTCGACCCGATGCTCCGGCATGGGTTCGTTTCTGCCCCACGCAACCTCGCAGCAGGCGTACAGACGGCGCAGATCGTCGGGGTGGAAGATCTCCTCCATGCGACGGAAGAAAGGATCGAGGATCACCTTGTTGCTCATGGTCGCAGCTCTTTGGTTGCCGGCGGCAGGCTATCAATACCCGGAATGGCCAAACAGCACCGATTGGGAGGATTCAGGCCAGTCGGCTAGCGGGTGGCGAGCAGGCCCATCCTGATATCTTGCTTCGCCTGCCCAGCGGATACGCAGTGAATGTGCGGCATCGGGCCACGCCCTCCGGTTCATGAGGCGAGTCGCATTGCTGCCGGTACGCTCTGCGAGCCCTATGGCACCAAGCCGAGACGCGCCGCCAGCCGGGCCTGAAAGTCCGCCTCGTCCGTGCCAGCGCCGCCGCCACCGTCGCGGCGCTGGACGCTCCGGCGAAGCCCGGCATGTCGGCGTGAAAGTCTGCCGACACCGCGATGCCGCGCACCATTTGCCGCTGCTTCTCCGCCCGAGCTGCGGTCCTCTCGAGGCGCAGGAACGGATCGTCGTCCGGGGCCGTGCCCCGCCGCTCGCCCCACCCGCCGCAGCACCGCGCAGGTGCGATCCGAGGGACTCCTTCTCGTTCTGCGCCTAGTGGATTTCTTCCGCGCTCCAGCTCGGGAACGCCCGGCTTGCCGCCGACGTCCGATAGAGGCCGCCTTCGAGCAGATGGATCGTCAGCCCCGGCGGAAAGCTCTCCCTTCGGTCTGGCACCTCCACCCACAGTTCCGGCACACCCCAGGACTGGTACCACGCCAGCTTGCCGCCGCGCACGTCCGTGGTGAAGTCCGTCTCCAGAACCACGTCCGGATGCTCATGCTCGCCCACCACCACGACCTTCCGCTCCAGCGCCTTCGCCCGCTCTGGATGCAGGTACACGCACTAGTCCGGCTCCATGCCATGGAGCCGCCGGCCACACTCGTCGCGGAACTTCAAGGCAATCGTGCCGTAGCATTTGATTGGCCAGCCACGTACGCTGGCGATGCGCGTTGCCAGCGACGCTAGGCTGTACCCCGGGTACTCGTGAATCGCAGTGCTCAAGGGCACCACCCAGGCCGTCTCGGTGCTGGCGTCCCAGAACTCCACATGGCGCTCGCAGGCATCGTACTGCTTGCTGGTGAGACGGGTGGCCACGCAGCCGGGGAAGTCCAACGCCGGGCTGTTCGCAGCAGCCAGGTCCGTATAGTGGAAGGAGGAACGGCTGGCGGCGGACATACTGGCATTGCAGGCGCGCGTGGAAGAGGCGTCATGGCATGTCTTCGTCACGAATCGCTGCGCGAGCCGGCGTTTCCGGCGCACATCGCTTGGCTGCGTCGCTAGCGGCGCTCCTCTGTTGGGCTGGAACGGTCATGGCGGGAAACGCTAGCGCCCGCCGGCAAACCGATAAAGCGAGATTCCTCCGCGGCCGTGTACGAAATCGTCACCGCGCAAACCCGCCATCGCTCATGGCGGACGCAAGCCAGCGACCCTAAGCGCCAACCAAGTTCTTCAGGGCGAGATCGCCAATTCCAACGACTTCTGTTGGATATACGATATCAAAGAAATATTCTTTCTTTTTTCTGCTGTTTCAGGCCAAAGTTTGCAAGCAAATTCCATCGCCCGAGGAATAGGATTCCCAGCCATCGAAACTCATTGCCAGGAGCCGCGCAATGCGCGTGGACGACTTCCATCGCATCGTCATCCGTAATGATCCGGCAACGGGCTTGCGGGCGATATTCGCCATTCACGATCTCGCCCTCGGCCCGGCCTTGGGCGGCGTGCGCCGCTGGGCGTACGCAAGCGACGACGACGCCCTCGCCGATGTCGCCCGGCTCGCCCGCGGCATGACCCGCAAGAACGCGTTGGCGGATCTGCCCTTCGGCGGCGGCAAGAGCGTCATCCTGGCCCCGCCGGCTTCGCGCCAAGCGTGCGGCCTCCCGGCGCAGGCAATCACCGAAGCGGAGCTGGTGCGCTTCGGCCAATGGATAGAGGATCTCGGCGGCGAATACGTGGTGGCCGAAGACGTGGGCATGCGCGTTGCCGATCTCCAGCATGTCGCCACGACCACGGCGCACGTCACCGGCATCGGGCGACACGGACGCGGTGGCGATCCGGGACCGAAGACGGCGCTGGGCGTTTTCACCGGCATCCGCGTAGTGGCCGAACGGCTCGGCTATTCCTGCCTGGGCGGTGTGCGGATTGCCGTGCAGGGCCTCGGCAGCGTCGGCATGGCGCTCTGCGAACTGCTGCACGACGCCGGCGCCAAGCTGACCGTGGCCGACATCGATGCCGCTAAAGTCGTCTGTGCCCGCAGCCGCTTCCAGGCAACGGCGATGCCAGTAGCAGACGTGATGGGGGCGGACGTGGACATCGTGGCCCCATGCGCGCTCGGCAGCGCCATCACGCCGAAGCTCGCCGAAACCATGCCTGCCAAAGCCGTCGCCGGTTCCGCCAACAACCAGCTAGCCAGCCCCGATGTGGCCTGGACGCTGAAGAAACGGGGCATTCTCAACGCCCCGGACTATATCATCAACGCCGGCGGCGTCATCAGCGCCGGGCTTGAACATCTTGGTCAGGACGGCTTCGAGGAAAAAGTGCGCGAAATCGGCCCGCGGCTCGGACGAATCCTTGCCGAATCCGCAGCCACCGGCGAACCGGAATCCGCGGTGGCGGACGCGATGGCGCAACGATTGCTGAGCCGCCCTCAGTTCTCCCGAGTGGCGTAGTACGGGAAGCTGCAGGGCGGCTCGCATCTTCTGGGGTGGCTGTGCAACGATTGCTGAGCCGCCCTCAGTTCTCCCGAGCGGCGTAGTACGGGAGGCTGCAGGGCGGCTCGCATCTTCTGGGGTGGCTGTGCAACGATTGCTGAGCCGCCCTCAGCTCTCCCGAGCAGTGTAGTACGGGAAGCTGCAGGGCGGCTCATCTTCCCGGGTGGCGATGCTTAAAGCGTCGCCGTCGTTTTCGAGAACCGGTTGGGCGGCTTCAGGGGCCGCCTATGGCGCAAGCCGTTCTGCTGTGCGCGAGCAGTTGTTCGCCCGCGGTGCCGAATCGCCATACTGTTTGGCAGTACAAATGCGGCTGCCCTGAAGCTGCCGGCGAATCCACCTCATGCCCAAGGGCCAAGAGGGTGCTATGCTGGCCGCCGAGGTGACCTCTCGGCAGGAGGCAAATGCACAGAGAAGCTGCTTGCGATGGGCGGTCGCAGGTTGATGATGCTTGAGGCAGGACCTCCGGGCGGCGCCCCGCAGCCGTGCCCTCGTCCCCAGCTCCCTCTAGCGCGCTGCCGCTTTCGATTCCGAGAACAGCGGATGGACGACAGTTTTTCCCTGCTCTCCTCCCACGCCGGCTATCTGGGCTCGGCTTGGCGTGGCGCTTTTGGCATCGCGCTGCGACGTGCCGCCTGCGTGACCGGCCTGCCGGACTGCGACGACTGCGACTTGGTCGGCTCGTGCCCCTATCCCACCATTTTCGAGAGCAGAACGCCGCCGGACGCTACGATGCTGACGCGCTATCCGCGTACGCCGAATCCCTATGTGCTGGAACCGGCAGATCGACATTGCGACGCCCGGGACGACACGCTGAACCTGGGCGTAACGCTGTTCGGACGCGCTGTGGATCATCTTCCCTACATTATTCGCGCCCTGCAGCGCGCCGGCGCACAGGGCCTCACCAGCCGTCGCACGGCGCTGGAACTGCTGGCTGTGCAGGCCGAATACTTGGGCGACGACGGCGATATGGCTTGGCGCGACATTTACCAACCAAGCGAACCTCTCGCCACGACACCGGCCGTGGAGCGCATCATGCCGCCGGCACCGGATGCCGTTCGGATACGGCTCATCTCGCCCCTGCGCATCAAGCGGCGCGGACATTTCGTGGGTGCCAAGGACTTCGACTTCCACGCTTTCGCCGCCAACCTGCTGCGGCGCATCTCCCTACTGACCAACTTCTTTGGCGACGCCCCGCTCGCCGCGGACTTCGCCGGCTTGCTGCGCGGTGCGGAAGAAGTGCCCGTCGCCAAGGAAGACCTGCGCTGGCGGGATTTGACGCGCCACTCGTCCCGGCAACACGCGAAACTCAAGATGGGCGGCTTGGAGGGCAGTTTCGAGGTTCACGCGCCCAGGCTCGACTTGTTCTGGCCTTGCCTCTGGCTGGGGCAATGGACGCATGTGGGCAAAGGCTGCACGATGGGCCTTGGACGCTACGCGTTGGCGCCGGCGGACGCCGACGACAGGGCTTGGCCGATGCCGGAGCGGCTGTGATGGGCGATGCCGCAAAGCCGGCAAGCTATTCGCGCCGCGTACTGGTGGCTGTCACGGGATTGTCTCCACAGATCGTGACGGAAACTTTGTACGCTCTCGCGGTCGCCGGGAAATCGCCGTTCGTTCCTACCGAAATCCAGCTCATCACGACCGAAGAGGGTGACGAGAAGGCCAAGCTCTCCCTCCTGCACCCCGAAGACGGCTGGTTCCCCCGGCTGTGCGCCGACTACGCGCTGCCACCCATTGCCTTCGGGCCGGGGCAAATCCATGTTCTGAAGAGCGCGGACGGCGAACCGCTGCCGGACATCCGCACCCCCGACGACAACACCAGCGCCGCGGACGCCATCACCGAGATCGTGCGCGAGCTGACCGCAGACGAGAACAGCGCACTGCACGTTTCCATCGCCGGCGGCCGCAAGACCATGGGCTTCTATCTAGGCTACGCGCTGTCGCTATACGGACGCGAACAAGACAGGCTCTCGCATGTGCTGGTGAACGCGCCCTTCGAATCGCATCCGCAGTTCTTCTATCCGACGCCCGAGAGCCGCGTGATCCACGCGCACGGGGCCGATGACCGCTCCTGCGATGCACGCGATGCCAAGTTGACCCTTGCGGAGATTCCCTTCGTGCGCTTGCGCGAGGGTTTGGATGCCGACCTGATGGCAGGCAAGGCGAGCTTCTCCGAGGTGGTGGGGGGCGGCGCAGCGGGCGTTCCCGCCCTTGAAGCTGGAACTGGCCTCGGCAAGCTGCACGGTAAGCGCGGGTGGCGAATCCTTCCATCTGCCGCCCGCCCGCTTCGCGTTCTACTGGATGCTGGCCGAGCGAGCACGAACGGGTCGGCCCGGCATACATTGGAGCGAAGACGGCATCGAGCAGGAATTCCTTTATTATTACGGGCAGGTCGTGAAGCCCGCTTCCGGCGATTACGAACGCGCGGAGAAGGCATTCACCCACGGCCTAGCTGAGGAGAATTTCAATCCTGCCAAGGCCCACATCAAGAAAGCATTGGAACAGCGCCTGGGCCACCGGCGCGCCGAGCCGTACCTGATAACGGCGCTTGAACCCATCGCCGGCACCCGATACAGCCGGTTCGGCTTGGACTTGCCGCCCAAGGCGATTGAGATCGGCGACGAGGCAGGCGGGTCGGACAACACAGTATGAGCCACACACTCGTGACGATTCTCGGCAAGGGTCGGGAGGATAGAAGCACTGGATACCGGAAAACGATCTATCGATTCCCGGATGGAACGAAGACCGAACCGACCGCATTTTTCGGGCTGGCGCTGACCCGGCACCTAGCGCCCGATGCAATCGTCATTCTCGGTACGAAAAGCAGCCAGTGGGGCGTGCTGGTGGAGCACTTGGCGACAGAGGGCGAGGAGGATGCGCGCCTGGAGTTGATGGAAGCGGAAGCCGCCGCCGCCGTCAAGCAAACTCTTCTCGACCGGGTGACGCCGATCATGGCGCGCGCGGTCGGGCGCAGCGTGATGCCGAAACTCATCCCGTTCGGGCAGGATGCGGACGAGCAGTACGATATTTTGAGCGTGGTCGCGGATATCGTACCGAATGGAACTGTCAGCGTAGACGTGACCCACGGCTTCCGCCATCTCGGCATCATCGGATTCCTCTCGGCCTTCATGCTGGAGCGCGTCAGGAACCTGACCGTCCGCGACCTTTGGTACGGCGCACTCGACATGACGCGCGACGGCATCACCCCGGTGCTCAGGCTCGATGGGCTGACCCGCGTCCGACGCTGGCTGAATGCCCTGGATCGGTTCGACGCCACGGGAGACTACGGCGTCTTCGCGCCGCTGCTGAAAGAAGACGGCGTGCCGGCGGACAAGGCCGACTGCCTGACGGCCGCCGCGTTCCATGAACGAACGCTCAACGCACGGGACGCCGCCCGCAAGATCGGCACCTTTCTGCCCGTGCTGGCCGAGCGGCTGGCTGGGGCGTCGGGGCTGTTCCAGCGCCGGTTGGCCGAGCGGCTGGGGTGGGTGAAGCCGTCTGATCTTGCGGAGCAACAGCGGAAGCTGGCGTACCAATATCTGAATCGGCGCGACTTCATCCGAGCAGCGATGTTCGGGTGGGAAGCATGGGTCGTCCGCATCTGCATGAAGCATGAGGTATCGCCCAGCGATTTCGAACAGCGCCAAGCGACGGTCAGAATATTCGAAGAAGAGTTGCGCAAGGACATGCACTCGGCGTGGTTGGCATCAGCCCACGGGACACTGAAGAACATCCGCAACGCGCTCGCGCACGGTACACCATCCAATTCGCTGTATCGGGGGATGCTCAAGGACCCGGATCGTCTGTACCGGGAGCTGGAGGCCGCGCTCAAGCGGCTGCTGGGATGACGGCAAGGTTGCGCTGCCAGACCATGTCGCCCGGGACAGATATAGTTGCCACCCAAGAGCCAACGGCAGGACCCGAACAGCCTGAACGCCGAACGAGCAAGGAGTTCTTGACATGAGACAGCCGAACCCGAACATCCTGCCGGAAGCTGCCCGCTCGGCATGGAAGAAGGGCCGGTCGTCGTCTGGATACGACCAGACCGTGACCGCGCACTGCGAACTGATAACGCCGATGTACGGCGGCGGCGTGACGGCCGGCAAAGTCGACCCTGCCCTGCCGATACGTGCCAGCGCCCTGCGTGGCCAGCTGCGCTTCTGGTGGCGCTTGCTCCAATGCACCGGCGACGACGGGGAGGCATTTGCCGATTCACGGAAGCTGTTCGGCGTCGAAACCGACCTGTGGGGCGGCATTTCCAGCAAAGGCCCGCAAGCGAGTAAGGTGGAGGTGAGGATCGAGGCCAAGCCGATTGGTCCCGAGGAATTGATTGCTTGGAAAGCCGGAGATGGCGGCAAAGTCAATTCCAGGTTCCCCGTTTATGCGCTGGTTCTGGAACAGAAGGAAAATCCGCGACTTCTGAAAGATAGGTACCCCTTCCAGTTGACTCTGGGCTTCACGTCGAAGGTGGCATCCGAGCGGCGCAATCAGGTCATCGATGCCCTGCGCTGGTGGGCAAGCTTCTCTGGCGTGGGCGCGCGGACGCGCCGCGGGTTGGGCGCTGTCAAGGTGGTCAGCGATGATGTTGAGTTGAAGCCGGTGTCTGGCAATGAGGTGACATCGCGTGGCGGCTGGATGATCCTTGGTCAACCGACCGCAAAAGCGGACATTGCATGGAGGAACGCAGTCGGCACCTTGCAAAAGTTCCGTCAGGGGCCAGGTGCCGGGCGCAACCCAGGACGCGGCAACCATCCCGGACGCAGCCGCTGGCCGGAGCCGGATGCGATTCGACGTCTCGCCAAAACCCACGCTCCGCAGCATGCCCCGGAGCACGAAGTGGATGGGTTTTATCCACGCGCCGCATTCGGCCTGCCTATCGTGTTTCAGTTCAAGGACAAGAGGAGTGGCGACCCGCACGACCACACGCTCGTTCCTGTAGAACCCGGAAGCGACAAGAAGCAGGACCGCATGGCCAGCCCGCTGATCCTGCGGCCCTATTTCTACGGAGAGCGGTATCGCCCTCTCGCGCTGCTGCTGCCCGGATGGAAGGAACGCATCAGTGCCCCCGTCGGCTTCGAGCCGGGAAAGGAGCAGCCGGCATGGCCGAACGAGCCTGATGAACGCAAGCGATTGGCGGCGCATGTGCTGCCCATGGAGAGTCGGGGCGAGGATGTGCTGACCGCCTTCATGCGCTTTTTCGAGGCACAGCTAGGCTCGGCGCGATCCACATCCAACCAAGGACCAGGCGGCAGTCGACCGAGGCGCGCAAGCTGATGGAACGCTTTCTCATTACGGTGTCTCTGGGGCCAGTGCAGAGCTTGATTGGCGCCGCCCGGCGCACCCGCGATCTCTGGTGCGGCTCCTGGCTGCTGTCTGAAGCAGCCCGGGCTGCCGCCTGGGTCCTGCACAAACGGCAGCCGGGCTGCCTGATCTTTCCGTGCCCGGAGAAACCCGATACGGATTTGGCCCCGCAAGGTCAGCCGGGAGACGCTGCCAACATCGCGAACATCCTGCGCGCCGAGGTTGATTTGTCGGATGCCGCAGCCGCCCGTGCGCTTTGCGAAGCAGCCAAACGCGCAGCGGCGTCGCGGTTGACGGCGCTGGGCAATTCGGTACTTGAGCAACTGGGAGGGCAGGTGCGCGAAGAGGTCTGGCAGGCGCAGATCGATGACATCCTCGAAGGCTTCGCCGCCTGGGTGTCGATCCCAGCGAGTGGCGACGGCTACGGGCAAGCCAGCAAGCGGCTTGGCGGTGTATTGGCCGCCCGCAAGGCGACCCGCGATTTTCGCGCCTGCAAAGCGCTGTCAACCGAAGGGCTGCCCAAGTCGTCTCTCGACGGTGCCTTCGAGACAGTGTTGCCGAAGCCAATCAGCGTCGGAGACCAGCGCAAACTCCGGCTGTCGAACGGCGAGCAGCTCGACGCCCTCGGCGTCATCAAGCGCCTAGCTGGCGATTCAGACCAGTTCACGGCCTACGCGCGCATCGCTGCGGATCCTTGGATCGAACAGCTTTCATCCACGCAGAAACAAAGTTTGCGCACAGCCTACGAACCCTTAGTTGATCTGGTTCTCGCCACGCGGACCAGCGGCAATACCGGAATCTACAAGGCCCTGCCATTCGATGCCGCAATGCTGTACGACTTCCGGCTGGACAACGCACTGTCCCAGATGCGCGGTCTGCCCGAGGAGAGTGAGGCACTCAAGATTCTGCGGCAGTGCGTTGCGCAGATTTCCCGCGAGAAGACGGACACCGGCAGACCAATAGGCATCCCCGTGCCCTACGCCGCCATCCTGAAGGCCGATGGCGATCGCATGGGCGAGCTGCTGTCGCGAGCCGACAGCGCCGAGCGCTCCCGAGCTATCTCCGGCGTACTGCACGGGTTCGCCTCCGGGGTTCGCCGAATCGTCCGAGAGCATCGCGGCCACGCCATCTATGCCGGCGGCGACGATGTGCTCGCCCTCGTGCCGCTGGCGCAGGCCCAGGAATGCGCCAGTGTGTTGGCCGAGTCTTTCCAGACATCTCTTGGCGAAGTCGCGGACGACATGGGGATTTCGGATGCCAGCAAGCGCCCGACCCTCTCGGTGGGACTCGGCATCGGCCACATCATGGAACCGCTGGGCGCACTGCGGGACCGCGCCGAACGGGCGGAGAAAATGGCGAAGGGAGACGATGCCAAGAGTCCGTGCTCGCGCAATGCGCTGGCCATCCTGCTCGGTATCCGTTCCGGGGCGGAACTCGCTTGGCGCGCCCAATGGAACGACGAAAAAGCCTTCAACGCTCTCGCCACGTTTACCGACGACTACCGCAAGGACCTGCTGCCAACCCGCGCCGCCTACGATCTGCGCGGCATCGGTCGGCGTCTCGCTTGGCTGTGCGATGAAAACAACGATCACGCTCCGGGCATGCGGGGAGCCGAAGTTCGGCGCATGCTGGATCGCGCTCGAACGCCCGCCGGCAAAGCCATCCCGGACGAGTTGCAAGATTTGATACGACAGCAAGCCAGCGCACGGCCACTGATGGAGTTGGCCGATACGTTAATCATTGCCCGCTGGCTTTCGGCCCGCACCGCCGCCGACATCGGAGAGCAGCCATGAGCCAAGCGGGAAGAAAGAAGAAGGGCAAGCGACAGCAAGCAGCACCCAACTACCGCAAGCAAGCGAGAGAGAAAGCACGGCAAGCCCAACAGAAGCCGAAAAGCGGCCCTGCCCCTGCGCCCGCAAGCAGATGCAGCGCCAGCAAGGTGGTGAGCCTGGATCCGCTCGCGCCTATCATCGTGCGCTCAGGCCGCCCTCTCGAAGGGAAAACCGACGCCGACCCGGCCCGCTTTCCGCCGCCGTCCACCCTGGCCGGATGCCTGCGCACGGCTTGGGCACGGGCGGCAGACCGGTCCTTCGGACCGCGCTTGGCGGAACTGGCCGTGGCTGGGCCGCTGCTGCTCAACCATGAGAATAAGGTTCTGGTGCCGAAACCCGCCGATGCGCTGTATTTCGGTCATGGCGGTTCGGCACGTTGCGTACGCGCCGAGCCACGGCCTTTCGATGCCGAATGCGGTGCCGACCTTCCCGATAGGCTGCTGCCCGTGCAGTTGACTAAACAGGTTGAAGGCAAATCCGGCGACGGGCCAGCATGGTGGTTGTGGGACGATCTGCTGGCTTTCCGTTGCGGCGGAAAAATCGAGTACGCCCAACTGTGCAAGAACGGCTGGTCGCCGCCGGCAGGGGATCGCCGTACCCATGTGGCCATCGATCCAGACACCTACGCCGCCAAGGAAGGGCAGCTATTCCAGACCGAGGGGCTGGACCTCGATGTCGGCCCGGCCCGCCACAGCGAATGTCCACAAGAACAGGCACATCGTCAGGGGCTTGGCGCGTTGCGCCTGCTGGTGCGCTTCGCTGAGCCGCTGGGCGAGGCGCTGGTGCATCTCGGCGGCAAGCGCCGTTTAGCGGCTTTGGCGCCAGAGCACGAGAACGTCTGGCCCGTGCCGCCGGCTGGTTGGGTGGATGGAATCGCCTCTGCCGGTGGTCTCTGTCTGACACTGCTGACGCCGGCAATTTTCTCTGCCGGATACCGACCGGGATGGCTCGATGGCGATCTGACCGGCAGTCCGCCAGAACTGCCAGGGCTTCGCTTGAAGCTGTGTGCGGCGGCGGTGGAGCGATGGCAGCCGCATTCTGGATGGGATCTCCACCGACGCCAGCCTCGCCCCACCCGCAAGCTTGCCGGTGCCGGAGCGACCTATTGGTTCCGTATTCTTGGCGAAGTCGATGCCGATGCGCTCGGCGCCCTGCGGCTGGCCAGCATCAGCGACCTCGAACAAGACCGGCGCGATGGCTTCGGCTTGGCTCTGCCCAGCCCCTGGACGCCGCCCGACGGCGCATAGCCCCATCATCCGAAGGACGACACCCATGCAAACGAGAATCTTCCATCTCCACGCCCTCTCCGCGCTGCATTGCGGAACCGGCCAGTCCGCCGGCGTGGTGGACCTGCCCATCGCCCGCGCCCGAGCCACGCAGCTTCCCATCGTTCCCGGCTCGTCGCTGCGGGGCGTGCTGCGGCAGCACATTACCGACACCGACCCAAGCAATGCCTCGACACTGTTCGGGCCCAGGTCGATCCCGAGCGACCAGGATTCTTTCGCCGGCGCCTTGGCGTTGGGCGATGCCCACCTCTTGGCGCTGCCGGTGCGCTGCTTGGCCGGGATCGTCAGCCACGTCAGCTCGCCGTTCATCCTGCGCCGCTATGCCCGCGATCTGGCACGGGCCGGCATCGCCATGCCGGAGATGCCGTCGGACCCCGCCGAAGGGGAAGCAAAGGTAACGCCGAAGTCCACCAATATCGTTAAAGACAAACTCGTCCTTGAAGACCTCGACTTAAATGTGCAGAAGGATGATTCTCTAACCAAGTGGGCCACCTGCATCGCTCGAAGGGTGCATCCAGGAGACGGTGATTCCCAAGACGACCTAATCAATCGCTTCGCGCTGCTTCCCGACAAGATACTGAGCTTCCTGGCCGAAACCGCCACGGAGATTCGCGCCCGCATCGCCATCGACCCCGAAACCGGCACCGTCCGCAAAGGCGCACTCTGGTACGAGGAGAATCTGCCGGCGGAAGCGGTGCTGTGGGGCGTCTTCGCACTCTCGGCATCCAACAACAAGAAAGAGGCTCAGCGTTCCGAAGAAGAGCTGGCGGCTGCGATGCCAAGCACCGACACGCTGCTGCAACTAGGCGGCAAAGCTGGCGTCGGCCGAGGGTTGGTGCGCTTTCTCACTAAGGAGAATTCAGCATGACCAAGATTCGCACTCACGCCGTCGCCAGCGCAGCCTACGAGTGCGTCAATGTGCGTCGCAGCGATACCAAGAAGAAAGAATACGGCGCTCTGGCGCACAAGCTGCCGGGGATGATTCTCCAGAACGGGCTGGCGCAAGCCACCGGCTTCCTGCTGGCCAAAGGCAAGCAGGAGCACTGCGCACTGCTCGACGATCTGAACACTGTTCTCCGTGCTGCCAGGGTAGTCGACACGTCCGATGGCACCGCGCTCCACCAGAAGATTGTCGGATGCGATCTTGACGAGACGTTGCTGCTCACGCGCCGGTCTTTGGAGGCGAGCGGCTGGATCAAGCGCTATGTGCAAGGCGTGTTGCGTGTGGATGCCACTGGCAAGCAAACGGCGGACGCCAACGGCTCGGATGGAGAGGCATGATGGCGACGAAGCTGATGCGCGAAGAGCTGCGTCCCCTGTACAAGGCGGCCAAAGATGCTCATCCGGGCCTGATGCTGCAACGTGGTCTAGCTGAGCACGACGAAGAAAACAAAAAAATCAAAACGGAGCACATCAAATGCATCTGCAAAAGTCCCGTCGGCAAGTTCTACCGCAACGCCTACGGACGTTGGAAGCAGGCTACATCGGATGCACAGCGCTTCCGATCCGTCATCCTGAAAGTCGAAACTCGGTTGTTCATCGGGCTAACGGGCGGCGGCATGTTGGAGACGGGATGCGCCATCGGCCACAGCCACGGAGTGCCGTACATTCCGGGTTCGAGCATCAAGGGCGTCGTCCGTGCTCACGCCGACGAACAGTTCGATACGGCGGACGGCAGGGCCGTCTGCGACGAACTGTTCGGAGCGCCGGCCACCGAAAATCGTCCGGCTGGGCTGTCCGGGCTGATTACCTTCCATGATGCTTGGTGGGTTCCAGATTCAGCTAAGCACCCCTTGGTGCAGGAAGTGGTGACCACCCACCACCCGGACTACTACGGCAACGATGGACGCAAGCCGGCCACCGACTTCGACAGCCCCGTACCGAATGCACAGATTGCCGTGCAGGGCCAGTTTCGGTTCGTGCTCGAAGGCCCAGTCGCTTGGTTGCCGTTGGCGGAGGACATGCTGATCGCTGGGTTGAGCGCCCGTGGCGCCGGAGCCAAGACGCGCACGGGATACGGACTGTTCGCGCCCGAAGCCGTAGTCCCGCCAAAGCCTCGCTGCGAGTGGGTCGATGAGACCATTGCCGATCTGGCGAAGACAAATCGTGCGCAAAAGGATGTCACCCTACGCGGGAGAGGCTTGGCTAAGGCATGGGCTGCGATAGAGGATCAGAAACTGAAACGGGCGGCGCTATCAGACATTCGAGGCCGCTGGGACGAACAAGGTTGGTGGGAGAATCCGCCAGGACGAGCAGCGCGACAGGCCAAGGCGATCTACGACGAGTATTAAGCAGGTGATCCAGCCCAATGAAGCCGGAAGGACCACCCACCAAGGACAAGGGCGTCAAATTAAGCAACCTCTGAAAAAACCCTTGCCGGGGTCCGGAATCGGTGGTCAGTCGTTGGCTTTTCGAAATTCAAAACGCTTCAAACAGGGCGCAAGGGAGATTATTCAGACCTTCCTGAACACTTCGCGTCAAGAACTGTCTTGAGAACGGATATGACGATGCATCCGCCAATTCAAATCCACCGCTCCGAGATCCTCGCCCTCGCCGAGCGCCACGGCATTCGCAACGTGCGGGTGTTCGGCTCCATGGCCAAGGGAGATGCCAACGACGCCAGCGATGTGGATTTGCTGGTTTCTCTACCTCCCGAAAGAACCGGCTTGGCGCTTGGCGGGTTGCTGATGGATGTGCAGGACCTGCTGCAGCGCCGCGTGGATGTCGTGACCGAACGCGCCCTCCACCCCGCGCTACGCGAGCGCGTATTGAAAGAGGCCGTACCGCTGTGGGGCCGCGCCGAGTCGGACCGCGTGTTGCTGACGCCTAATTCTCGAGTGTATGGAACGCATACGGCAGTACGCGGGTGGCGAACAAGCCACCTTCCATGGTTCCTGCTTGGTGCAGGACGCTGTGGTGCGCAACCTGCAAACCCTGTCGGAGTCTACACAGCGGCTCAGCGAGCCGCTCAAGAATACGGAACCCGACGTGCCCTGGCGCCAGATCGCTGGCTTCCGAAACGTGCTGACGGACGGCTATCTCGATATCGACCTGGATGCCGTCTGGAGCGCCGTTGAAAGAGACCTGCCAGCACTGGCGCTGGCAATCAAGCGCAGGGCGCAGGAGATCGAGACATGAGCAAACAGATACTGCTATGCACCGTCGGCGGCAGCCATCAGCCGATTCTCGCGGCGATCCAATCGATCGCGCCCGAGTACGTCTGTTTTTTCTGCACGGACAAGGACCCGGAAACCGGCAGGCCGGGTTCCATCAGCCAAGTAACCGGCACGGGCAGCGTCATCAAGGCGCATCCCAGGGATGACAAGCCGACGCTGCCGAACATTCCCACCCAGGCGTACCTTGGCGAGGATAGACTCGAGCCGCGGATCGTTCCCGCGGACGACCTCGACGGAGCCTACATCGCCATTCGCAACGCCGCCGCCGAATTGGCCGAGCGGTTTCCCGATGCGCGATTCGTTGCCGACTATACGGGCGGCACCAAGACCATGACGGCGGCGTTGGTGTGCGCGGCTCTAGAACGGGACGATGTGGAGCTGCAGCTGGTTTCGGGCGCTCGTGCCGATCTCGTCCGCGTGGCGGACGGTACCGAACAGGCGGTAACGGCCAGCGTGGCGCGGCTGCGTTTGGAACGCGCCATGGCGCCCTATCTCGGCGCCTGGAGTCGATTCGCATATCATGAAGCCGTCGAAGGCCTCAACGGCATTCGCGTTTCGGTCGACGCGGCCGATCGCGCAAGGCTTGATCTGGCGCGAACGCTCAGTCGCGCCCTGGCCCGCTGGGACGATTTCGACCATGCCGGCGCGCTCGCGCTCATCGAGCCCTACGCCGGGCGCATCGCTCAAAGCTATCCGATGTTGCTGCCGACACTGCACCTGCTGGCGAATAAAGACGACACGCGGCACACACCCGCCCGCCTGTTCGATCTCTGGCTGAACGCCGAGCGCCGCGCCAGCCAGGGTCGTTTCGATGATGCAGTTGCCCGCGTATACCGCCTGATCGAGTGGACCGCGCAGTGGCAGCTGGGCCGCAAGCTCAATATCGATACCGCGGACTTTCCCGCCGATCTGCTGCCGACGGATATCGACGCGCATCCCGACCGGGAAGGCAAGATCAAGCTGCCCCTATGGTCCGCGTGGCGGGTTGCGCAAGGACATCTGGGCGAACCGATCCAAGGCTTGATCGAAAACCACGGTGCGGAGTTGCGAAACCTGCTTGCCATTCGCAACCGCTCGATATTGGCTCACGGGTTCATCCCCGTGCAGAAGCCGGATTGGGAGCGAATGCGGCAATGGACACAAGAGCGGTTTCTGCCGGTGCTGCGCCACCTCGCCAAGGAGGCGGGTCTGAAGCATCCGCTAGAACAACTCCCAACGGAATTCGTCGGGTAGCCTGAAACATGTCAACGAACACCGCCTCCGGTTCGCAATCGGTCCTGCTTTCGCTCGCGTCCAGACAGGTATGGCCGCACATTCTCGCAGTGGCGCATCTCAAGCCCTCGCGGTTGATTCTTCTGCACAGCGAGGACACCGACGAGTCCAAACGACCCGCCGCACGCTTGCAGAAGTTCTTCGATCAACGGTCGCGGCTTATTCGCCGCAAGCCGGATATGGAACTGGTCCCGCACGACAACTTCAATGACGTCGAACGGCGTCTCGACGAACTGGCAGAACGCCTGAACCTCGTCACCTCGAACTGCGTACTGAATTTCACTGGCGGCAACAAGCTGATGGCCACCGCCGCCTTCCGCTGGGCAGCGGCGAATGGCGTCAAGTCGTTCTACCTGGAACGCGGCAATCGTCTGACTTGGTTCGAACCCGCTGGGGGCGGTCTTGCCACTCGCACGGAAACATTGGATGGACATATCGCCGATTCGCTGGATCCGCTCGCCTTGCTGCGCTGCCAGTTGCTGGCATCCGAAGTGGAGCGGGAGGGCGAGAAGCTTGTTCTGAGCAAGCTCGGCGAGGGGCTGTCCGAGGACGACTTCCACAAGAGAGTCCGCAACGGTGGTTCGCGCGAGCTGGTGGAAGTCGCACAAGGATTCGCCAATCGAGAGATGAATGAAGGCGATCATCTCGAGCTTGCCGTCGCGGCGGTGTTGCTGAAGCTCGGTGTGCCGGAAGTCCGCCGTTCGCTGCGGCTCAAGGTCAATACTTCCCGCGGCGGCACCAGCAGTCTTCCGCATGCCGAAATCGATCTGCTGTTCAATTGGAGCGGGAAGCTCTGGCTGGTGGACTGCAAGGACCGCATCGCCGAAGAAGATCTGATGAATCGGCTGCGAGGCGCACTGCCGCCCCATATCTCCGACAACGCGAAAGGTCTTCTCGGCCGCATTGGCGGCGAACTAAAAGTGAGCCAAACCAAGGTTCTGAAGGAAGACCTGATCGCCATCAACGACATCGGCGGCCTGCTCGGCCAAGTGGTCTGCGTTCGCAAGAACCCCTTGCCGGACGAGGTGCGCGCATACGCGGATCGGAACCGGATCGAAGTAGTGCTGAAGGATCAGGTGTTCGAGTCTTTCCGCCGCTTGCTGAATCCGAAGCGCCCGGCATCTCAGGTCCAGCTTGTCGAACTGGAGCGGCGCTTCGCGGAATCGTCCGACCAACGCACACGCTGAACCCAACCCTCCCGGCAACCTTGCCGGCTATGCTGACGGCTGCCGCAGGATGATTCAATGCGCCTCGTCGAAACCTAACGAGGCAACCTGCCATGTCCAAGAGAGCTTTGTACATCGCTGCCTACGATGTCGCCGACTCGAAGCGACTCCGCAAAGTCCATCAGGTGGTGAAGGGCTACGCAACCGGCGGCCAGAAATCCGTCTTCGAGTGCTTCCTTACATCTGCCGAGCGCCATCGGCTGATCGCGAAAGGCCAATCCATCGTCAATGAACGAGAGGATCGTTTCGCGCTGATCCGCGTGGAAGAGCGGGCAGAGCCTTTTCTGTACGGCATCGCGACGCCAGCCATCGATCCAGACTTCTACTACGTTGGATGAACGGAGGCAGAGAATGCTTCTAGGGCTTTGTTCGCGCTGAGCATCCTGGTGTCCTATGCAAGAAGCACGGAATCGACTCGACACCCAGGCCCACTGAACAGACGGTGCCACTACGATGACGACCTTGTTCATAGACCGCAAAGACATCGATCTGTGCATCTCCAACGGCGTACTCGAGTTCCATGATCCAGCCGGACGGCGTGGTTCCGTGCCTCTCGCCCATCTCGAACGCGTTGTGGTGCGCGGCCGCGCCCAGCTTTCCACTTCCGTTCTGGGCGCGATCACGGCGGCCGGTGCCGGTGTGCTGGTGTTGAGCGGACGGCAGAACCGGCATCTTGCGACCTGCGTGGGCCGGCCGCATAACGATGTGCTGCGCAGGCTCGGCCAGTTCGACGCCTATCGGGATATCGGTGCCAGAACCGAGTGGTCGCGGATGCTGATCGCGGCAAAAACAGATGCCCAGCTTCGTCTACTCCGCAAGGCGCTGGCTCGTCGTCCGGACAAGCGCCGCCAGCTTACGCGGGCTATCGGCCGATTGGATGCGACCCGGCGGCGTGTGCAACAGGATGAGAAAGCCAACAGCATAGGCAGCCTGCTCGGCATCGAAGGAGCGGCGGCTGCGGCGTACTTCGGTGGCTTATCCGCCCTGTTCGCGCCATCGCTGGGATTCGAGCGCCGCAATCGGCGGCCGCCGCGAGATCCGGTGAACGCCTGCCTTTCGCTCGGCTACACGCTGCTGCATTTCGAGGCTGTGGCCGCTTGCCACGCCGCAGGACTCGACCCGCTGCTCGGCTTGTTCCACGAACCCGCGTTCGGACGGGAATCGCTTGCTGCGGACGTGATCGAACCGTTCCGACCGCACATCGACGAATGGGTGTGGACGTTGTTTCGAGAACGGACGCTTGCCGAACGCGGCTTCCGCAAGCAGGACGGTGCTGTGCTGCTCGGCAAGAACGCGCGTCAACGCTTTTACGAGCGATTCGCGCCGCTCGGCGCAGCATTGTGGCGGCTTCTGCGCCGGCAACTGGGCCATGTCGCACGGGAATTCGAGAAGCGTGGGCGCGGAATTCCGCCATCGACACGCACCATCGCCGAGGCGGACTGCCTATGAGACCGCTTTACCTAGACGGCGTCACCGCCCTGAACGTGTCGATGGACGGGCCGGCCTTGAGAGTCTCGGGGCCTAGTTCCGCAGACCGACGCTATCCGCTGGCGCGGATTTCCCGCGTGGTAGTTAGCGGCCAAGTATCGTGGACCACAGATGCCTTGCTGACCTGCGCCGATGAGGGAATTGTCGTCTGTTTCCTGAACGCGGACGGCGACGTCCGCGGGCGCTGGATCGGCAGGCGTTCGGAACGGAGCGCCTTCGTGCAGCGCTGGCACGACTTCGTGGACCGCCCGGACTGGAAGGAACGCTACGCGCAATGGAGAGTCGCCACTCGCCGTCGAGCGATTCGATTGTGCGCCATGTGCATGGGATGGTCTCCGAAACACGATCCGAGAAGCCTGTCTCGGTCCATCCTCGACGCAACGAGACCCTGCGCGGACAACCAAGAGATGCGCACCATAAAGAGGCGGCTGCATGGATTGGCGCAAAGCCGAGCGCTTGAGGAACTCGCCAAAATCGGCCTGCAGGCGAACGACGTTGGCCTTTTGAACATCGTCCCGGACCTCGTTGCGGCGATCCAATGGGGCCTGCATCCGGACCTGACGCGGTGGCTGCTTGATCGCCAACGGCGTCGAGAACCGAAGCAACCATCCGATCCGTACGGTGCCGTATGCTTCTTCGAGCGCCATCGGGGCACCTGCGACTTTGCGTTGCGCGACACCCTGTTGCGCCTTAACCAATATCTACGAGGACTACAATAGATGCCCGCCAACCAACGCACCCCCTGGCTCGTCTGCTACGACATCGCAGATCCCAAGCGCCTGTGCCGGGTTCGTCGCGAGATATCCCGTCGCGCTATTCCTTTCCAGTATTCCGTCTTCCGGACGAACACGACCCGGAGACATCTTGCTCGAGCGCTAGACGAGGTCGCACGGCACATCGACCCCCGACAGGACGACTTGCGGGCATACCCGCTGTTGACATCAGCGAGGCCTTTCATCTACGGTCGCAGTTTTCTACCGGAAGGCGTGGAACTCTTCGACCTTCCAGACCTGTTCTTTGACAATACGGTGCCACTTGACGAGCGACAGCGAGAGGGCGTAGAGTGCGGAGTTGTTCGAAGTCAGCCAAGCGAGGAGGTTCGTAGCGAGAAGCCCACTTCACAACCGCTTGAAAGAAAAGGGATTATCGGCACATGGCAGTTCGAACACGAGACCTGATGAAAAAGGGATTAAGACTCCCTGTGCAGGGCATGGTCGGCGGGAAGGGCTCGTTCGAACACGAGACCTGATGAAAAAGGGATTAAGACGAGAATCCCATCCTTGGCTGGTTGCCCATCCATGTTCGAACACGAGACCTGATGAAAAAGGGATTAAGACTTCCTCCAATGCGGAGGTGTATTCCTCTTCGGTCGTTCGAACACGAGACCTGATGAAAAAGGGATTAAGACGTGATTGCTCGGCTCGAACAGCGCTTTTGCTCGGTTCGAACACGAGACCTGATGAAAAAGGGATTAAGACTACCTCCCTAGACTTGTTGGCTTCGGCTATCCAGTTCGAACACGAGACCTGATGAAAAAGGGATTAAGACTCCACACGAGGACGACTATGGAAGAAAGATGCGAAAAGGCCCTCGCCGAATGCGAGGAGCGGCTGAAGAAGATCGAAGAGAGACTGGATCGAAAACCGATCCGGAGTGCGGTCGACGGCGCCGCGTCTCTGGTTCGGCGGACGACTCGAAGGTTCGAGAGAGCCGCGTCGGCCTTCGCCAAGTCGATGGCCGACGGCTGATGCCGTCCATGAGCAAGGGCGAAACGGCCACGGTCCTGACCGAGGCGGCCGAGCTGGTCGAAGCAGGCTGGGTCCAGGGAATTCTCGCCATCGACGAGGACGGCGACGAGTGCGAGCCGACCTTGGAGGAAGCGGTGGCGTGGTGCGCGACTGATGCACTGGACGCGGCGGCTCCGACGCTCGAAGCGTACTGCCAGGCGGAGAACGCGACGACGCTGTTTGTCCAGAGCATCATCGACGAGGACATCGAGTCGATTGAAGACTGGAACGACAGCCGCGCTTCTTCGGGGAAGGAAGTGGCCGAACTGTTCCGGTCCTTGGCATCGTCGCGAAAGCCGGACATGGGAGAAAACAGCTAATGCTGCTCGGCCTCGCCCTCGCGGCCAGCGTCCTGATCCTGTGCGTCCGGACGATCGGACTTCAAAGGATGCTGGACTGGAACAAGGGAATCGACGTCGTGGCGACGATTGTCTTCATCGTGGTCGGCGCGGGCACTCTGGGCGGAGTGACCGCGGCCATCGTCGCCGGACTGGCGATCAGCGTGGTCCTCGCTCTCGGGAGAAGGCTGCGGAACGCCAGCAGAGCAAGGAAGAGGAGAAGAACCATCGCGGAAGGAGAGAACCCGTGAACCAGGAAAGAATACTGAAGCTGGCCGGCGTCGTCGGCGAATTGAAGGACGGGAAGGAGGAAGGGTGCTTCGACATGTCGTCGTACAGGCACTGCTTGCAGCGGTTGGCGGTATTCTTCGCCTTGTCCCAAGTGAACCGTTGCTCGGCCATGGCCAAACGGTACATGCGTTTTAGTATGTACGCAAAGGCAGGCGTCGCTGAAATCCAGACTCCCTTTCCGCCGCCCTCTCCCGGCGCTGACGCCGGGTAGAGATACCCAGGGGCGGCTCGGCGCTTCAAGGATGTGCCATTGGCCTCGCTGTACCACCTCGCCGTCCAAGCCTGCCAGCGGTTGCCGGGACGCCGCCGGGGCACCCCGGCTCCCCTCTTTTTTCAAGAGCTTGCCACGTCCAGGTTCACGTCCTTGCACCATCGGGTTCGTTCGAACACGAGACCTGATGAAGAAAGGATTTAAGTCACCGCGTCCCGGCAGGTGAGACACATAGTGCCGCTCCAACACAAGACCTATGAATTCACCGACGGCCTCGGCAGCTTGCAGGTGAAGCGGCTGGGTGCCAGCGTTGCGTCATGCCAGGAGTCGGGGAGCGCTTGAGATCGCAAGGCATCGCGGCGAGGAGTTCCGAAGCGGGAGGTACTGTCCAAAACAGGATGATCCCGGGTAAGTGATAGTCGCATCTACATCGTCTTACACTGGCGTGTCGCCAACCCATCGACACCATCGTAGATAAGACCGAATCCCACAATGGCGTACTGGGATAGATTCATGACGGACGCGAAGGCATCCACGCCGTACATGCCGAGGGACGTGGCGGTCAAGGTGCCGCCTTCTGCCCCGTTGATAGGAGTGCGCCTTGCCAGGGTCGGTGGGTGAGTTTCGCCGATTCGGTGGCGATCTGTTCAAAGCTTTGGCGCGAGCATCCTTGACCACAGAGACGATCGGGCTCACGTCGCTCCACCTGCTGTCGTTCGGGACTGCGAGGACGCCGACATGGAGAACGCAAAAGACATGGACCACGACGACCGGTTCCAGACCGGCTGAGGCAGCATGGATGTCCTCGCCCTCCCGCCCTTCCAGGAATTCCAGGCGCAGCTTCACGGCGGCGTCTGCGATCACTTCCTTATTCATGGCGAGCAGGATGGAATCGAGACGGCTGGCCACATGTATTCGTCGGCGATGGTTTCCTGATGTCCAGGCATACCGACATGATCGAAGAAGCGGCAGGTCTTGTATTCGAGCAAGACCGGTCTCTGCTCGCTCCAGGCCTGCTCGATGGCCTTGCCGGCAGTGTTGTACACGACCATGCGTGGCGCTGTACCCAAAGGGATGCGGAATCCGCGTTGCAGGAGTCCTGTATGCGATCCTCCAAGAACCCATTCGGAAACCAGGGGCGTATTGCCGCAAAACGCGGTATGTTCGGAACTCTGAAAACGCCACGAATCGGTCATGGAGATTGCGCGACCTCAGAGCGAGAAAAACCGTGCGCCGGCCTCCGTGGCAACGCGGAAATGTCAAGCCAGATCGAGTGAAGGCAGCAGCCGACGCCAACGCGTTCGGTCGGCGGACGACACCGCCCGCGTGAGAACGCTCCCTACAGGCACTCGTCGCCAGCTAGCGGCTCGCATGCTGCTGCGCGACAACAGCCGGTCGGCTTGGCGGTATGCGGATTCGTGCCCGCAGCAAGCCGATGTCGGGATGCTGCCGCAGCACAACAGACCGTTCGCGCAGAAGGAGTGGATGCCATGGTTCGCCGGTCGGTTCGGGAGCTGACGCCCCATGGCCAAACCGCGCTCGGAGTTCCTCAATCGCATCGGCATCCACACGGCCCGGGTGGCTTGCATTCTGCTGTCGCCACTATCCATCCGCGCGTTGCGTCGCATCGGCGCCGGGGTTGGCGGCCTCGCCTGCCACCTGAACGGCCGCGCAGTGCGCACCACGCGCACCAACATCGACTTGGTATACGGACAACAGGCTCGCGCTTGGCGACAGCGTCTAGTACGCGACAGCATTCGCCAGACCACGATGACGGTGCTGGAGGCCGCAGCGCTTTGGACTTGGCCGCTGTCGCGGTTGGCAGCCTTGGTGTGCAGCGTCGAAGGCGAACATCTGCTGCGCCACCGCGCCGAGGGCCGCGGAGCGTTGATTCTCGCACCGCACTTCGGCAATTGGGAGTTTCTCGGCTACTATCTGAACACTATCGAACCCCTGGCGCCGCTCTACCAGCGGCCGGCGTCGCCCGTGATCGACGCAACGCTGAGCGCCGCTCGGATGCGGCTGGGGCACCGCCGGGCACCAGACACCGTCGCCGGGCTGCGGCTGCTGATACAGGTGCTGCGCCATGGCGGCATGGTTGCGGTGCTGCCGGATCAGGTGCCCACTGCCGGCGCCGGCGTGATAGCGCCGTTCTTCGGCCACGATGCGTTTACCATGTCCCTAGTGCCGAAACTGCTCACCCGCGTAGATGCCGATGTGCTGATCGCCGCTGCTGCTCGGGTGCCTGACGGCTTCTCCATCCGCATCGAATCCGTGGGCGAAGCGATACGCGACAGCGACCCAGCCGCGAGCGCCCAGGCCATGAACGCCGCCATCGAAGCCGTCGTCGCCCGGGATCCGGCGCAGTACCAGTGGGAGTACAAGCGCTATCGCTTCCCGCATCAGCCGAACATCTACCGCTGAGTTCCCGCCTCCGGCAAGCCGCCTTGCTCGGAGATCGTTAGGCAGCGCAATGAGCGAACCCCGCCTTGAAGCAACAAGACGCAACCGCTGGCGTAGGAGATCGCGTCCGCGTCCCAACAGCCTACGTCAAATCCCCCCACGGTCCCGTAATAGCAAAACTAATTCCGGGCTCCTGCAGGTTAGCGAACACCCACTCGCCAATCCGACATACGCCACACCATTCGCCGCCACGGTAGTCGCCGCGAAACCCTTTCAGGCCATCTAGCACGACGTTGTTCTCGGCGATCGGCATCACCTCGCCGGACGCCGTCAACAGCGACAGCCGGCTAGGCGTGCCGCCGTCTTCGCAAAGCAGCAGGGCACCGCCGGCCATGGTGGCGAGATTGTCCGGCATATCGAGCACGTCGCGCCCTGGCGATTCGTACAGCAGCCGCAGATGGTCGTCGCCGAGGGCCAGCTCCCAGATTTGACCTTTGCCAGCCCATCCGCCCGTGGTGGAGACGAAGTACAGATGGCCGTCGTCGAGCCAGCAGCCCTCCAGTCGCCTGAAGCGCATGCCGCCCTGGACGTATCCCTGCCGGAACACGGAACGACCGTTCGAACCCTGCGGGTCGTCGATATCGACCCAAGCCACGGGCAGCGACAAGCCCTGCCGCCAACGGCCAGTGAAGTTGGGACGCCCGTCGATGGCGAGCATTTGCAGGCGCCCGACCCCGCGCAATGCTTGCGCGGACAGCCTGCCGTCCTTCGGCACGAAGCGATACAAACCAGCACGGGTTTCGTCCTCGGTGAGGTAGACCATGCCGGTAACGGGGTCCACCGCCGCGGCTTCGTGCTGGAAGCGTCCGAGGCCGGAGATGGGACGGGGATCGCCCATGCCGTCGGCCGGCACCTCGAAGACATAGCCGTGGGGACGATCGACCCGGCGAGTCTTGGGGTGAGCCAAGGTCTCCTCGCAGGAGAGCCAGCTGCCCCAGGGCGTCGGGCCGCCCGCGCAGTTCTTGTAGGTGCCGGCGAGCGATACCCGCGACGAGAGCCATTCGCCAGCCTCGATATCGAAGGTAAGCGTGGTGGTGCCGCCGCCGCAGCGGGGATCGTAGACCGGCTCTGGCCCGAGCAAGGGTGCTAAGGTGATTTCGTGGTTGCGAACCAGGGTGGCGGTGCGGCCGTCGTCGGCAAGGAACGCTCCCATGCCATCGTGCAGTCCGGAGACGACGTTGCCATCGTCCATCCGGTCTCTCGACCAGCTAAAGGACCTATAGGCGAAGCCTGGAGGCAGCTTCAGGAGCGGCGCGCCAGTGGCTTGGTCGGCCACGGGCTGCAACGGCTTGGACACGCTGACCCGGGATGCCGGCCGCCACGCGAATGCCGCCACGGCAGCCGCCGTCAGGGTGGCCGCGGAGAGCAGGAAGTCGCGCCGGTTCGCCATGTTCGCCACGGTATCATGGCGGGCTTTCGACGGATAGAGCTTCACCTCTATCGAGCACGAACAGAGTTCGTCGCTGCATCGAGCGGCTTGGCAGGCTTGGCAACAGCAGGCCGCTACCGTCTAAGGCATAGCATATGGTACGCTCGGCGATATGCTGCAAAGGACGAGTGCAGCGCGGCGTCTAAATCCAGCGCTCCGTTATCCACGGACGTCGCCAGCCTGATCGGATAAACGAGTGACAAACATCGCCAGCCCGCACCGCCAAGCAGTTACGCTGGACCACGCCCTACACTCTCGCAACAAGGCTCAAGAAATCCAGGGTGCTGTGCTTCCTCTAGCAGAAAGATACCGATGGTCTAGTCCTTTTCTAGGCGCGGTCGTTGCTGGCGATTTTACATCGGGTTCTCTTGACCAGTTGCGCTCGCATGGCTTCACAGTGTTGCACCTACCCTATGAATCCATAATCAGGGCCTATCAAAGCGTAGGTATCGATGTTCAGTTCGACGAAAGGACGCCCGATAGTTCATTTCGCAATAGGATGCATGAAATTGATCGACTATCACCAGATGATATTTCCAACCTTGCACGCTCTCTTATTGAAGACAACCAAGTAGAGCTTGATATATTCATAGAAATACTGAGAGCATGCTTGAGTCGGTCGGTCCAGAAAGTGATCGTCGTTCCACTCTATGGAACTGCTAACAACTTCTCTTCGATTCAAGATGCAATGACGTTTCTGGACTTTTATATGGTCAGCGATTATTTACATGAGTTTCATCGATACGAAGCAATGATTACGTTTACGAATGGCGATCGTACTGATGGCTCGTTCAAGGATAAGAACAGAGCGAAAGAGTTTCTTCGCTTCGTAGCAGCCCATTGAGCTGATTCATGCTGAAAGTGGTTCAGGTGCTTCCCGCCCTCGACGGCGGCGGCGTCGAGCAGGGCACGGTGGAGATCGCTCGGGCGCTGGTCGCTGCCGGCCACGAGTCCGTGGTGGTCTCCGGCGGCGGGCGGTTGACGGCGGAGCTGCATCGGGACGGCAGCCGGCACATCAGCTGGGACATCGGCCGCAAGCACCCGGCGACGCTGCTCGAAGTGCGCGCACTTCGGCGCTGGCTGGCGGGCGAACGGCCGGCCATCCTGCATGCGCGTTCGAGGATGCCGGCCTGGATCTGCTGGCTGGCTTGGCGAGGACTGCCAAAGGACGTTCGACCCCGATTCGTGACCACGGTACACGGCCTGTACTCGGTGAATGCCTATAGCGCGGTAATGACCCGGGGCGAGCGCATCATCGCGGTTTCCGATACGGCGCAGTGGTATGTGACGGAGCACTATCCCCGTGTCGATCCGGCCAAGCTGATTCGCATCTATCGTGGCGTGGACAAAACTCGCTTCCACAAGCAATTCCGGCCCAGTCCCGAATGGCTCGCCGAGTGGCGCAGACAGTATCCGGCATTGGTCGGCAAGCGCCTCGTCACGCTGCCGGGTCGCCTGACGCGGCTGAAGGGCCACCGCGACTTCATCGATATGCTGGAACGGCTGCGCCCTGGCCATCCCGACCTGGCGGGTCTGGTGGTAGGCGGCGTCGAGCCCAAGCACCGTGCCTATGCGGACGAGTTGAAAACTCTCGCACCCCATCTGACAGTCGTTGGTCACCGTACCGATCTGCGCGAGATCATGGCCCTCTCCACGGCCGTCGCGTCCTTGTCCACGCAACCCGAGTCCTTTGGCCGCACGGTATTGGAAGCGTTGTCGCTGGGAACGCCAGTGATCGGCTACGACTACGGCGGGGTGGGCGAAGTACTGGCCGAAGTCTATCCGCAAGGCCGCGCCGTGCCCGGCGACAGCGCCGATGCCGCCGCCAGGCTCGCCATGGTGCTGGCCGATGAAGACGCCGCTCGGGGCGCCATTGGCGATCACGGCTTCGACGTGCGGCGAATGTGTGCGGAAACCTTGGCGCTGTACCAGGAACTCGCCGGCGGCGCGGATGCCGGAGGCACCGGGTTCGAGCAGCCGCATGGCGAACTCGCGTCATGACCATCGCTTTCTTCGTAGCCTTGGCAGTGGCCGGCGCCGCTTTCTCGTTTCGCTACGCCTGGTGGCGGCCCGCTGTGGACTATCGCCATCCGCGCATCCTCATGTACCACATGATCCGGTCGCAGCTGCCCGGCGGTCGGTTCAACAAGCTGCGGGTGGCCGCAGCCGAGTTCGAGCGCCAGCTCGAGTACCTGGTGGATCATGGCTGGAGATTCGCCTTTCTGTCGGAGCTCGGCCATTTGCCACAGACGCGCAAGACCGTCGTGTTTACCTTCGACGACGGCTTTCGCGACAACTACTTGGCAGCCCACCCTCTGCTCGTTAAATATGGTGCCAAGGCAACGCTGTTTCTGGTGGTGGACCGCATGGAGCGAGACTGGTCCGCCACCAAGAAAGCCCATCACGACTCCGGCGAACTGATGCGCGAGCAGAAACTGACCGATGCCGAACTGCGCATGATGCTCGACTCCGGCGTTTGGGAACTTGGCGCCCACACCCTCACCCACGCCCTGCTGCCGGACTTGAGCGACGCGGAGAGACGGCGCGAGATCGCCGGCGCCAAGGACATCCTGGAGAACGATTTCGGAACGCCAGTTACTACTTTCGCCTACCCCTTCGGCATCTACGGCGCCGCCGACGTCGCCACGGTCGCCGATGCCGGCTACGCCTACGCGGTCACCACCGAAGCCGGCATCAGCACCAATCTGGACGCCGAAGCGCTGACGCTCAAGCGCGTCAAAGTCAGCGGCAAGGAAGGCCGGCTGGGCTTTGCCATCCGCTTGCGCACCGGGCGGCGCGGACTGCTGGAATGAATATTTGCCAAGTCATGGCCGGGGACGAGGAAGGCGGCCTGGAAACCCACCTGGTGGACTTGAGCAACGGCTTGGCCGCACTGGGGGAGGAAGTGGCCGTCATCGCCCACCAGCGCTACCGCCCTCGGTTCGGCGGCGACGTTCGCTTCCTGCCTCTGGATCTGAGCCGCAGCCGGCGCAATCCCTTGCTACGCCGCCGTCTGCGGCAGCTGATCGACGGTGCGGCACCCGACATCGTCCACGCCCATGCCGGCAAGGCGGCATTCCTGGTGGCGACGATCGACCCTTCGGCGCGAACCGTGGGCACCATCCACGGCCAGAAGAAGGATTTGTCTGCGTATCGACGCTTCGATGCCGTAATCGGCGTCAGCCCCGGCGTCTTCTCCCATCTGGAACACCAGCGCAAGACCGTGATCTACAACGGCGTGCCTCCTGCCCCGCCGCCATTGACGCCAGCCAAGCTGGGACAGATATTGTCCTTCGATGCCGAGCAAACCGTTACTCTGGCCGTAGGCCGACTCGTGCCGGTGAAGGGATACGACCGCCTGATCGACCTCTGGGACGATTCCCTGGGCCAGCTGCTGATCGTCGGCGACGGTCCCGAGCGCTCCCGGCTGCAAGCACTGGCCGCCGGCAAGCCGGTTGCCTTCGGGGGATTCCGCAACGATGCCCGGGCGCTGATGGGCGTCGCGGACCTGATGGCGTTTTCCTCCCGACGCGAAGGCTTCAGCTACGCCTTGGCGGAGGCGCTGCGGGCACGGCTGCCGGTGGTTTCGACCCGGGTTCCCGGTGCCGAAGACCTGCTGCCGCCCAGTCACTTGGCCGCGCCCGAGACGCTCAAGACCGCTATCGCCGCCTGCCTTGCCGATCTCGAGGCGAGCCGAGAGCGAATGCAGAAGGTCTTCGACTGGGCGGCGAACGCCTTGACGGTGGAGCACATGGTTCGCGCCACGCGGCAGGTCTACGCCGAAGTCGCGCCATGAAGCCGTTGTTCGTGCCGATCGTTTACCCTACCTGCCCGTCACGTCAACCAGCCCCACGGCTTGGTGCGCTGGCTGGGCGAGGGCTTCGAAACCTGCGTCGAGGAACTGCAAGCCACGCTGCGCGCCAAGCCGCCGAGCCGTCTTCCGCTGCCTGCCATGGCGCAGCTCGGCGGTGCCCCATTGCCGGCCTACCTCCTGTGTCTCGCCGCACTGGCGCACACTCGGCCAGAGGATGAACGACATCGCCGAGCGTTGCGGCATCCGCTGGCTGGTGCGCACCGACACCGCCCGGCGAACGGGCGTTGCAGGCCGCCCTGGAGCCGGCGATGGTGGCCTACAGCCTG
This sequence comes from Pseudomonadales bacterium, assembly GCA_963422285.2. GTDB lineage: Bacteria > Pseudomonadota > Gammaproteobacteria > Pseudomonadales > Azotimanducaceae > VXYL01. The sequence continues at coordinate 749,446 of CAXXJO010000002.1, forward strand.
GAACGCACCCTGGGCGATCTGATGGAGGCCACGCAACGGCTGTTCGACACCGTGGACAGCATGTCCACGATCAGCGAGCGCCTCGCTGCCGGCAAGCCGGTGGTGCTGGCGCATGGCGGCGACGGCCAGCCGAACCGCCGCTATCGGGATGCGCTCGCCAAGTACCAACGACTCGGCGTGTGTCGCAACGCCGCGGTGGATGCGCCCTACAGGAACTCGCCGACGAAGCCGCGCCGCCGCCGGTGGCGACGTTGTTCAATGCCCATCTCGACGAACTCGAAGCGAGGATTCGGCACACGTGCTGAAAGACATGGAACTGGCCCTGAAGAAGCCGCGTACTCCATGATGCCGACTGACGCATCCAGGCAGAGAGGCGTTAGACTATCCGGTGCGCGGCCATGCGGGATCGTTCAAGAACACGGCAGTCGCTGCCCCGCCAAGTGTCCCGCCGGCGGCGCCCGGGAACGGGCAAGGCTGCCATTCGTGGTACCACGCCCAGGCGGCATCGCCATGCTGCCGGTGGCGCTGACCGGCGAGCACATCGTCGACCTCGTCCGGCGGCATCCGATTGCCCGGGTCATGCGCACCTCGGGCCTGGACTGCTTCGAGCCCGCAACGGAACATTTCGCAACCGTGGAACTAGTGCGTTCGGACCCAGTGGACACCCGATTCCAGCCATTCGCGCATTGCCCCGACGAAAGCCTACCCATGTTCCTCCGGCATCGGCAGGACGTGTTCGTCGACGTGGTGCCGGTATGTCGCGCATGACCCTGGCGGGGCATGACGGAGCCCGCCTGCTGCTGTCGGCCGCCGTCCTGATCTCGGTACCCCTGGCGGCCCAGAAACTTCGCTACGACGCCCAAGTGGCGTGGTTCCAGGCCGGCACTCTCGACCTGTCGCTGCAACGGAAAGGCGACTGCTACCAGCTGTCCGGCACGGTGGCGACCGGCGGCGCCATGGACCGCTTCCTCAAGTGGCGTGGCCGCTTCGCCGCCACTGGCTGCATTATCGACGGCTTTCCCCGCACCGTCGCCTACCTGCTAATCGAACAGGAGGGCGAAGAGCGCGAGGTGCTGCTGGCCTTCCACGGCAAAACCACGATCCACCGCACGGATCGGGAATCCCGGGAAGTCGAACAGCCACCCGGCTCGGACTTGATGTCGGTGCTGTTCCTAGCCACCCACTGCCTGGAGGAAGCCACCGTCCACGATGGCGAGGACGCCTACGGGGCGATCCTGGAACGCGCCTCGGAGGGTCGCCTGCGCCAGCGCCCTCCTTATTTTTCCGGCATGGCCAAGCGTTGCGACTATCGGTTCCGCTACCGCAATGGCCGTACGCGCCGCATTGCGCTATGGGTGTCCGACCACTTCGGCCACCCGCTGCCGGTGCGCTTGCGCGTCCGCGTCCCCCTGCTGCCGGACGGCATCCTGCGTCTTAGACACGATTGGGAACCCCCCGACAATCCGGGAGGGCAGGAACCGCGAAGCGGGTCGCGTTCTGTAGAATCCACGGTCTTTGTCCGCGAGGGTCCCTCTTGAGCATTCGCCTGGGCGTTCTCGACCAATCGCCCATCGGCCGCGGCGAGGATGCGGCCGACGCCATCGCCCACACCACGGCGCTGGCCAAGCGCTGCGAAGAACTCGGCTACCATCGCTACTGGGTGGCCGAGCACCATGCTTCGGACACTTTGGCAAGTTCGTCGCCGGAGATCCTCATCACCCGCCTAGCCGGGGAAACCCGCCGCATGCGCATCGGCTCCGGCGGCGTCATGCTGTCCCACTACTCGCCCTACAAGGTGGCGGAGAACTTCCGCCTGCTGGAGGTGCTGTATCCGGGACGCATCGATCTCGGCGTCGGACGCGCACCCGGCAGCGACGGCCTTACCGCCGCGGCGCTGGCCTACGGCAATCCGCTGGGCATCGAGTACTACCCCGCCAAGGTGAAGGATCTGCTCGCCTTCGTATCTGGACGCGAACCGCTTACCGAGGCGTTCCGCAATCTGAAGGCGACGCCCAAGGCGACGACCACGCCGGAAATATGGATGCTCGGTTCGAGCTTCGACAGCGCCTCCTACGCGGCGCGCTTCGGCCTCGCCTATTCCCATGCCCACTTCATCGCCCCGCAGCCGGCCGTCGAGGCCCTGCGCCACTACCGCAACACGTTCGCGCCGGAGCATCTGGCAAGGCCTTATTCGTCCATCGGCGTCTTCGCCGTCGCCGCCGACAGCGAGGCGCAGGCGGACCTGTTCCGCCGCCTGCGGGAACTGCAACGCTTGCGCCGGGACCGAGGCCTGCGCGGACCCGCGCCAACGCTGGAAGAAGCCGCCGCCCATCCGTTCGCCGAGACCGAACTGAAGGCCATGCGCGGCAAGCGCTCGCGCAACATCGTCGGCACCGCGGACGAGGTGAAGGCCAGCATCGAAGCGCTGGCGGAAGAATCCCAGGCCGACGAGGTGATCGTGCTCACCATCACGCCCTCGTTCGAGGCCCGGCTGCGGTCCTACGAACTGCTCGCGGCAGCATTCGGAATCTTGCCCGCCGGCGACGATTGAAACGTCGACGGTCAGGCGGCTTCCGCCCGTCGGTTCCCGGCCGCTTGGTTCGCTGATCACCCAGCGACGACCGGCTGCGCGCCAAGTTCACCGCAAGGAACAGGATGCGGGACTGGCGGGGCGCTCCGCCCGCTCCATGGCGAGATCGGAACGCTATACTGGCCGTCACGAAAGCGTCCTGTTGCATACTTCGTTGCCCGAACGCCATCGATCCGACGTGCTCGTCATCGGCAGCGGCGCCGCTGGCCTCGCCACGGCGCTGCACTTGGCCGAAGACATGCGCGTCACGGTGCTGTCCAAGGATGCCATCCGCGGCGGCGCCACCAATCGCGCCCAGGGCGGCGTCGCCGCGGTCACGGGCCCGGACGACAGCTTCCAATCCCACATCGCCGATACCATCGCCGCTGGCGCCGGATTATGCGTTGAAGAAGTCGTGCGCTTCGCCGTCTCCCGTGCGCCTCGGGCCATAGCCCACATGGTGGAACTAGGCTTGGATTTCGACCGCGAAGGCAATGCGCCGCACCTCACCCGGGAAGGCGGCCACTCCCATCGACGTGTGCTGCATGTCGCCGACGCCACCGGCGCCGCCATCGCCACCACGCTCATCGAACAGGCGTCGAGCCACCCGAACATCGATACCCACAGCGGCCGGATGGCCATCGACATCGTGACGGCCAAGAAGCTGGGCGGCAGCCCGAACCGAATCGTCGGCGCCTACGTCTACGACTGCGAGGCCGACTCGGTGGCTGTCTACGAGGCACCTTTCGTGGTGCTGGCCACCGGCGGCGCTAGCAAGGTCTATCTCTACACCACCAACCCCGACGGCGCCACGGGCGACGGCATCGCCATGGCTTGGCGAGCCGGCTGCCGCGTCGCCAATATGGAGTTCAACCAGTTCCACCCTACCTCCCTCTACCATCCCGAAGCGCGCTCCTTCCTGATTTCCGAGGCGGTGCGGGGCGAAGGCGGCAAGCTGCTGCTGCCCGACGGCAGCCGCTTCATGGACCGTTTCGACCCCCGCGCCGAGCTGGCCTCGCGAGACATCGTCGCCCGCGCCATCGACCACGAAATGAAGCGCTTGGGCGCGGACTGCGTCTATCTGGACATCAGCCACCGCAGCGCCGACTTGCTGGAGGCCCGCTTCCCCACCATCCTGTCGCGCTGCCTGGAGTTCGGCATCGACATGCGCCGCCAGCCCATCCCCGTGGTGCCGGCGGCCCACTACACCTGCGGCGGCGTAATCGTCGATCTCGCCAGCCGCACCGACATTCCAGGACTGTACGCGGTAGGCGAAACTGCCTGCACCGGGCTGCATGGCGCCAACCGACTGGCGAGCAATTCGCTGCTCGAATGCCTCGTGTTCGCCGAAGCCGCCGCCGCCGACATCGCCAAGCGCCGTGCGGCCGATACGGCAATCGCCCGCCCGCAGCCACCGGACTGGGACGAAAGCCGCGTCTCGGATTCGGACGAGCAAGTGGTGCTCTCCCACAACTGGACCGAGCTGCGGCGCTTCATGTGGGACTACATGGGCATCGTGCGCACCAACAAGCGCTTGGAGCGGGCGCAGCACCGCATCGACCTGCTGAAGCAGGAAATCCACGACTACTACGCCCGTCACCGAGTAGGCGCCGATCTGATCGAACTGCGCAACCTCGTCCACGTCGCCGAACTGATGGTGCGTTCCGCCACCATGCGCAGGGAGAGCTGCGGCCTGCACTATACCCTGGACCATCCGCAGCCGGTCGCCGAGGCGGTGCCGAGCGTGGTCTATCCCGCCGCGGATCCTCTCGACGTGCTGCAACCGTTGCCGATGCGACCGAGCCGGCCGGGCCGAGAGGCGAGGCCGAGATTTGCCAAGCGCACTGGCTAGTCCCCGCCGACGCGCTTCGCGGGGTCGCCGACGGCGCTAGCCGGCACGCGGGCTGCGGCCGGCTTGGTGCAGCAGCGCCCGCCGCAGCCTTGCGAACAGGGCCGGCGGGTAGCGGCCGGCACGCAACGCCAGCACTCGACGGCTGGTGCGCACCACGATCCAGTGTTCCGTCATCCACGGCGGGCCGCGCAGCTTCGCCGGACGGCGGCCCGTGCCGGGACGTTCGGGTTCGAACAGCACGACGCTCTCTTCGACCAAGGCGAAGCGCCATGTCTCGTCGCGACGGAAGATGCGCCAGTGATGCAGCGCCGACAGGGCGCAAGGGACGAGCGGCCAGAGACCGAGATGTGCCATCCACGGCACCACTGCCAGGACGTGGATGGCAGCCACCGCAGCCAGCCACTCCCAGCTCGGCGTCCAGTCCACCTCGATGTCGTCTCGGTTCGGATTCATGTCGAACTGCCTTTCTCGTCGTTAAACGTCACGATCATCTCGACGATGGGGGCGAACGGCACCGGAGGCGCGGCGCGGCGTTGCAGCCAATCCCAGATCAGCCAGTCGTCCAGACCGAGCAGGTCGCGGTAGGCTCGCTGACCGGCGTCATCCAGTTGCGGATAGCGAATCCGCGCGAAGGCCACCAGCAGGATATCCAGCTCCAGCATGCCGCGCCGGCTGCGCCACAGGGCCTGGTGGAAATGTCGTTGGTCGGTCATGGATCGCTATAATGATGGGATTGAATGCGAAACTCATTCGGCATTCGCCCTTGGTATACTAGTTTCCTCGACGCGGAAAGCGGTTGACGAACGAGACAAGTCTGCTGGCCGGATAGTGGGCCGCACCTGTTGGTTCGAAGAGTCAGCCGCGCCAGGACTTATGCCGACACATGTGGCAACCCACTTCACCGCTCTGGACTTCCGAGGCCCGGATGCCGCGGCGTTCCTGCAAGGCTATCTGACCGCGGACCTCGACGGCCTCGGCGCGGGTTCCGCTCTGCCCATGGCCTACTGCAGCATCAAAGGCCGGGTGGTGGCCAGCGGCTGGGCGGCCGGCGACAGCAGCCATGTGCGCCTAGTGATTCACGCCAGCGTCGCCGACCGCCTTGCCGCCGACCTCGGCAAGTACCTGCTGTTCGCCAAATCGAAGCTCGCCCACACCGAGGGCGGCCTGCGCATTGCCCCTGACCCGTCCGCCGGCGCGGTCGCGCTGCCGCCCACCAGCCACTTCGCCACCTTCGACGCGCCAGCCGACGAGGGCCACGCAGCGTTGGCGGCGGCTTGTGTCGCCGCCGGCTTCGTGGTGGTGGCGGAACCGGTTTCGCAAGCCTTCCTGCCGCAGATGATCGGCCTGACGGATGTCGGTGCCGTCAGCTTCGCCAAGGGCTGCTATCTCGGCCAGGAGGTGGTGGCCCGGGCCGAGCACCGGGGCGAGGTGAAACAGAAGCTGCGACGCTATCTATTCGCCGGCAAGCCTCCGCCAGTAGGTGCGGACATCATTGACGACGGCAGCAAGATTGGCGTCGTGGCGGCGATCGGCCAAGGCTTCGCCTTGGCTGCCGTGCGCTCGGACGCCTCGCCCGTAGTCGCTGCGGGATGCCGGCTGACGGCGGCGGCATCCCTATGAGGTCTCGACGAAGACCGGCGCCACGATTACCCCCGTCTCTTCGTCCGTCTGGAGCGCTTCGTATTTCCGACGGTTGGCGTCGTCGATAACGTCCACGAAGAACAGCAGCGTGATTTCGTCAAGCCCCAGTTGGCTGCCGTACCGCGCCGCTTGGCGCAGCGCTGCCCGGTAGCCAACGGCACCCGCGAAGCTCTTCAATTCCAGCCCGTAGGTCTTGCCCGCGTACCGGACGAGCAGGTCGATGCGACCGTTGCCGGCGGGAAACTCCGGCAGCACGGTTCCGCCCCGGTGCTGCAGAAAACGGCTCAGGTAGGAATACAGAACGAAATGATAGACCGCCTCGAAGATTCGCAGGTCGCTGCGCCGGGGCGCGGCCTCGAGCAGCCATTGTCTATTTTTTCGCAAGTAGCGCTGAAACCGGCCGGCGAGACGCCTTGCGTCGAGTTCGGTTTCGGTGATGGTGTCGGTCAGGTCCTCGAAAGGATCGAACAACCTGCCGGTGTATCCAAAATGAGTGAATGAGAAGTAGTTGAACAGTCGCTTTTGGACGAACGGACAGGAGAACCGGACGTACTGGTCGCCGTTTTCCAACTCCCGCTCCACGACGCCGTTCAGGTACAAAAAGTTGATATGAGGCTCGTCGAAGCGGAACCGCAGCTTGTCCTCGGTCTGAAACAGGCCGAGGACGACATCCCGATACGGCGTCCGCCGAATCTTGGCGATGAGATTCTGGATGTTGGCGTTCGGCAGCACATTGAGGGCATCGGAGTAGACAGTCTCGAAGTCGCCCATCGTCAGCACATCAGGCGGCGTGCCAACGTGTTCGACAAAGGCGGGGCAAGTGGAATCATGCGTTTCCGTGAGCAGTTCACCCAGCCAGGAAACCAATCCAGGCTGGCCCCGGGTTTCCTGGTAGATCCGTTCCACCACGGCCGCTTCCACGGTGCGTCCGCTCTCCTGCTCGAACCAGTCGAACATGCTGCGTACTTCGGCGAAGGTCAAGTTGGGCACGTGCAGGCTGCGCTGCACGTTGAAGGGCGAACCGCTGGCGTTTTCGATTCCGAGCACGCTGCGCACCCCGACCAGGACGATGCCGTGCAGCAGGTAGTCGCGTTCATGGGTCGGCTTGTCGGCCTGTAGACGTCGTTGGGTATATATCTGCCGAAACACGCCTACGATGGCGCTGATCGCGTCTTCCGGCAAGGAGTCGAATTCGTCCAGGATCAGAATGAGCGGCTTGGCGAGACGACTCTTCTCGAACATGCCCTGGAATTCGCTGGGCGAGGAAATGGATCCCCCGCCTATGTCCAAGGCTCTGGCGATCTCGGTGGCGACATGCTGCACCACAAGGCCGGCATCCCGCTCCATCCGCAAGTGCTCGACGCTGCTGGCGACGATGTCGAAACCCTGATACGCATCTTCCTGGCGCAGCCGACGCAGCGCTTGTCCCACGATCCAGGTTTTCCCGCGTTGGCGGGGCGCCCACAGGGTGATGTAGTTGCCTCCGGCGACAGGGTTTTCGCCGACGATCTCGGACAGCAGGGTGTCCACCAGCTTGGCTCTCGGCACATGGAAGTGCAGACTGGTATCCACGGGCCCGTAGGACGAGAATCTGCGCATGATCGTCTTCCAGCAGCCGATCACCGCAGCCGTATGGTCATGTTCGGTCCGCTCGTCGGCGCGTCGTCGAACCAGCGTGCCGTGACCGTCTTCGTCTCGGTATAGAAGCGCACCGCCTGCTTGCCGTAGACATGCAGGTCGCCGAAGAACGAGTCCTTCCAGCCGGTGAACGAGAAGAACGGCAGCGGCACCGGGATGGGGATGTTGATGCCCACTTGGCCCACTTGGATCTCGTGCTGGAACCGACGCGCCGCGCCGCCGCTGGAGGTGAAGATGGAGACGCCGTTGCCGTAGGGGTTGGCGTTGACGAGATCGATGGCGTCGCCCAGGGTGTCCACTTGGGAGGTGACCAGCACCGGGCCGAAGATCTCCTCGCGGTAGATGGACATGGCCGGCGTCACGTCGGCGAACAGCGTCGGGCCGACCCAGTTGCCATGGGGATAGCCGGCGACGCGGCAGCCGCTGCCGTCGAGCAGGCAGCGAGCGCCTTCCGCCTTGCCCCGTTCGATGCAGTCCAGTATCCGCTGCTGCGCGGTGCGGCTGATCTGGGCGCCGTAGCCGGCGCCTTCGTCGTCCCAAGGCCCCGGCCGCACCGCGGCCAGGGCGGCTTTCAGTTCCGGCAGCCAAGTCGCGGCCGGCCCTACCAGCACGGCCGCGCTGACGGCCATGCAGCGCTGGCCGGCGGCACCGCAGGCGGCGCCGACCAAGCTGGCGATGGCTTGCTCCTTGTTGGCATCGGGCATCACCACCAGATGGTTCTTGGCGCCGGAGAGCGCCTGCACCCGCTTCAGGCAGTCGGCGGCCCTGCGGTAGATCTGCTTGGCGACGGTGGCCGAACCGACGAAGCTGACGGCGCGAACGTCTGGATGTTCCAGCAAGGCGTCCACCTGCGCCTTGCCGCCGTGGACCACCTGCACGAGGCCGTTCGGCGCGCCGGCCTCGGCGAGCAATTCCATCAGCCGGTTGGGCGTCATGGGGTCCTGTTCCGACGGCTTCAGCACGAAGGCGTTGCCGCAGGCGATGGCGAGGGGAAACATCCACAACGGCACCATGGCCGGAAAGTTGAACGGCGTGATGCCGACGCAGACGCCCAGCGGCTGCACCAAGCTGTAGGTATCGATGCCGCGAGCGACGTTGTCGACGGTTTCGCCCATGGTCAGCGAGACGACGTTGCAGGCGTGCTCGACCACCTCGATGCCGCGCCAAACCTCGCCCCGGGCGTCCTCAAAGGTCTTGCCGGTCTCCCGGCACAGGCCGCGGGCCAAGTCGTCCTGGTTCCGCTTCAGCAATTCCTGGTAGGCGAACAGCAGCCGCGCCCGTTCCGGCACCGGCACTTCGCGCCAAGTCTGAAACGCCGTTTTGGCCCCCAGCACGGCGCGATCCACCTCGTCCGCGGTGGCGAAGGGCACCTCGCATAGCACCTCCTGCGTAGCGGGATCGGTGACGTCGATGCCGGCGGCGGCGCTGTCGACGAACTGGCCGTCGATGAAGAGCTTGAGTTTGTTCATGGCGCTAGTTGCCCGATTCGGCCAATAGGAGAAAATGGGCAAACACCCTGAGAGGGCCTGCCGCGTACGATACGTCAGAGAGAAAGAGAAAACGACCCATCTGGACCGTTGTAGATGAAAACAGCCGCTTGCAGGGCATCTCGTCCGATGAGTGCGACGATGCCCTGACTGTTCAGGATGTTTACCCCGAACGCTTTCTGAGCGTTGAAGGCCCCGAGACCCGCTACTTCTATCTGCCCCGCGAAAATTGGCACCTCATGGGCGTCGTGGGAAGCCGAGGCTACCGGCCCGCGACCAACCACGGCAATGCTCGCGGCTCGCGCCGCGCTCTCGTCCACACACGTCTGGCTTGCGCCGGTGTCGATCAGCGCGACGCCTTGAACGCCCGGCGACATATCTTGGCCCTGTTCGACCATAGCCTGGCGCTGCAGTTCCAACGGCCGGAGAGTCACTGCCAAGACCGGCCCGCGATGTGCCAGCGCCATGTTGCTTGGCAGCGCGACTGGGTTGCCTTGCGCATCCCGCCCGTCCGCGCCCAGGCGTGTATTAAGGATTGGCAACGAGGGGTACTCCGGTGGTCAAGGCCGGTGCCGACAGCGCCGGCGCATCCTCCCCTGCGCAACGGACGAGGAACGGGCCGGCGCAGAACCGCCTGACGCCTTCTTCGATTGCCCCCTCCCAGGTGTCGAAGCCGCCGATGAGCGACGCGCCGCGAATCAACAGATAGCGACCGGGATGATGCTGCAGGAACTCTTCACGGTGTTCCTCGTAGTAGGCCAGCTCGGTAGCTAGTTCTTCCGCCATGATTGGTGCCTCTTCATCTCGATCCATCATCTCCTGTCGATCTTATTGGACTTCGTGTCCAGATGCGAGTTCTGCTCGCGTAGCTTGGGTGCTGGTCTGCGTGGTCACTCCACCTCGAACCAGTCCACCGGCAGGATGCCGTGCTCGACCAGATATTCGTTGGCGCGGGAGAAGTGCCGGGAGCCGAAGAAGCCCCGTTCGGCGGACAGCGGCGACGGATGCGGTGCAGTCAGCACCAGATGGCGGGACGAGTCCACCACGGTGCCCTTCTTTTGGGCGTAGCTGCCCCAGAGCATGAACACCACATGCTCGCGCTCGCGGTTGACCACTTCCACCACGCGGTCCGTGAAGGTCTCCCAGCCGCGGCCTCGATGGGAGCCGGCGCGGCCGGTCGCTACCGTCAGCACGGCGTTCAGCAGCAGTACGCCCTGACGCGCCCAGGGCAGCAGGCAGCCGCGGCCCAGCGGCACGGCAGCATCGTGGCGACCGCAAGGCACGTCGTCGTCGGCCATGTCGGTGTTGATTTCCTGGAAGATGTTGAGCAGCGACGGCGGCACCGGTACGCCGCGGCGCACGGAGAAGCACAGGCCGTGGGCCTGGCCGGGGCCGTGGTAGGGATCCTGGCCGATGATGACCACTTTCACGGCATCGAGGGGCGTGGCGTCGAGAGCGGCGAAGATATCGCCGCCCTTGGGATAGATCGCCTTGCGCGCCTGCTTCTCCGCCACCAGGAAGGAGCGCAGCTTTTGCATGTAGCGGGCCTCGAACTCCGCCGCCAGCGCGTGTTTCCAGGATGCATCGAGCCGCACCCGCTCCGCCGCGTCGTTCACGGTGCCGCCGGCGAGCGCGTCGGCCGCAGCTGCGGGAACAGCACCACGTCGCGGATCGAGGGAGAGTCGGTCAGCAGCATCGCCAGCCGGTCGATGCCAATGCCTTCTCCGGCGGTAGGCGGCATGCCGTATTCCAGGGCAGTCACGAAGTCCGCATCGTAGTGCATCGCTTCGAGATCGCCCCGGCTCTTCAGCTCGGACTGCAATCGAAAGCGCTCCGCCTGCTCCTCGGGATCGTTCAGTTCGCTGAAGCCGTTGGCGATTTCGCGCCCGGCGACGAACAGCTCGAAACGATCCGTCAGCAGCGGATTGTCCGCATTCCGGCGCGCCAAGGGCGAGACCTCCGCCGGATAGTGGGTGACGAATACCGGCTGCACGAGAGTCTCCTCCACCCGGGCCTCGAACAGTTCCATCAGCAGCCGACCCCAACCCCAATCCGCTTCGACGGGGATGTTCATGCCCCGAGCGGCGTGTTCGAGCCGCGCCGGGTCGACAAGGTCGGACTCTGGGATGCCGGTGGCTACGCTTACCGCCGCCGTCATGGAACGGCGAGGAATGGCGGCGCCGAAGTCGATCTCGGCACCGTCGAAGGTCACGGTTTCGCCGCCGCCGATGTCCGCCACCAGAGAGCGGATGAGTTCCTCGGTGAGAATCATGAGATCCCGATAGTCGGCGAACGCCTGGTAGAACTCCACGGTGGTGAACTCCGGGTTGTGCCGAGGCGACAGGCCCTCGTTGCGGAAACAGCGATTGATTTCGTAGACGCGCTCGAAGCCGCCCACCACCAGCCGCTTCAGGTACAGCTCCGGCGCCACCCGCAGATACAGATCCAGGTCGAGGCTGTTGTGGTGGGTGACGAAGGGCCGCGCCGTTGCGCCGCCGGGGATGGGATGCATCATCGGCGTCTCCGCTTCCAGGAAGCCGCGTTCGTCGAAGAACCGCCGTATTGCGCTGACGATGCGCGTCCGGACGCGGAACAGGCGGCGCGATTGCCCGCTCATGATGAGGTCGAGATAGCGCTGTCGGTAGCGGATTTCCCGATCCGTCAAGCCGTGGTGCTTCTCTGGCAGCGGCTGCAGCGATTTGGCGAGCAGGTGGATCCGTTCGGCCTGCACCGTGAGCTCGCCGCGGTTGGTCTTCATCAAGATACCGTCCACCCCGGCTATATCGCCGATGTCCCACAGATCTCTGAAGTCCTGGTAGGCGGCTGCGCCGATGTCGTCTCGACGCAGGTAGCACTGGATGCGGCCGCTGGGATCCGCCAAGGTGATGAAACTGGCCTTGCCCATCACCCGGCGCAGCATCACCCGTCCGGCGACCACGGCCGGGATGTTCACGGCTTCCAAGTCCGCCTTGCCGGCGTCGCCATGGGCAGCCGCGAGATGCGCCGCGAGGTGCTGGCGCCGAAAGGTGTTCGGATAGGCCCCGCCCCGTTCCCGCAGTGTGGCCAGCTTGCGGCGGCGTACGGCGACGATGTCGGTTTCCTGGTCGGCTTTCCGAGTAGCGGCGTTCATGGGCCTGCCTTCAGACTGGCTTCGATGAACTCGTCCAAGTCGCCGTCGAGGACATTGCCCGGATCGTGGCGCTCGACGCTGGTGCGCAGATCCTTGACCCGGGACTGATCGAGCACGTAGTTGCGGATCTGGCTGCCCCAGCCGATATCCGCTTTCGAGTCTTCGATGATCTGCTGCTGCTGGCGCCGCTTCTGCAGCTCGAACTCGTGGAGCTTGGCGCGCAGCTGCTTGTACGCTCGCTCCCGGTTCTGATGCTGGGACCGTTCACTCTGGCACTGTACCACGATGCCAGTGGGATGGTGGGTGAGGCGTACCGCGGAGTCCGTGCGGTTGACGTGCTGGCCGCCAGCGCCGCTGGCCCGGTAGGTGTCCACGCGCACATCGCCCGGATCGATATCGATGACGATGCTGTCGTCGATCTCGGCGGAAACGAACACTGACGCGAACGAGGTGTGACGGCGATTGCCGGAGTCGAACGGCGACTTGCGCACCAACCGATGCACACCGGTCTCGGTGCGAAGCCAGCCGTAGGCGTAGTCGCCGCAAAACTGCACGGTGGCGCTCTTTACGCCGGCCACGTCGCCGGCGGAAACCTCGATCAGTTCGGTGGCGAAGCCTCGCTTCTCGCCCCAGCGCAGGTACATGCGCAGCAGCATCTCCGCCCAGTCCTGGGCCTCGGTGCCGCCGGAGCCAGCCTGCACTTCCAGAAACGCGCTCGCGGCGTCCTGCTCGCCCGAGAACATGCGCCGGAACTCCAGCTCGGCGAGATGCTCGGCGACGCCGTCGAGTTCCTCTGCGATGTCGTCCAAGGCGGCGGCGTCCTGCTCGGCAGCGGCGAGATCGGCAAGCTCGGCGAGATCGGCGAGAGTTTCGGCCACTCCGCCGAGCCCGTGTACCACGCCTTCCAGGGTGGCCTGCTCCCGGCCTAGTGCCTGGGCGCGGTCCGGCTCGTTCCAGATGCTGGGATCGGCCAACTCGCGCTCCACCTCCTCGAGCCGCTCCTTCTTGGCGGCGTAGTCAAAGATACCCCCGGAGCGCGGCCGCGCGGCCGGCGAGAGACTTCAGAGATTCGCGCAGGGAGGTGACTTCGGCCATGGCGGTGCGGCGTGCTTGCGATGCGGAGTGCGCGCCATTCTACCGGCTGCGGCGCATTAGGTGCAGAGCGCATCGGAACCCGACGACGGCTTGGCGTGGCGGGATCTGGCCGACCTTCTTTCTGCCTAGGAATTCGCGCTGCCGGCAGCGGCACCTTCGTGGAAACCGCGCAGCGATCGCCGAACGCTGAAACATCGGCGTCCGCCTGCTCAGAACAGCGCGATGCCCGGCACTTTCAGCCGCGTCCGGTAGAGGCCGGTGGACGCCGTCAGGAAGAACGTGCGCAGGTCGTCCCCGCCCCAGGCGAAGTTGGCGCAGAACGCCGGCGTCTCGATGACGCCGAGGCAGGCGCCGTCGTTGGGATGGTAGACGTGTACGCCGCCGGGGCCGGCGCAGAATACATGGCCGAGGCTGTCGGTCTTGAGGCCGTCCGGCGCCCCCGGCCCGTCGCCGCTCGATTCGGCGAATACCTCGCCGCCCGTGAGCGCGTCCTGCTCGTCGATGCCGAACTTGCGCACATGCATGCGCGGCGTGTCGGCAACGTAGAGGCACTGGTGGTCCGGCGTGAAGGCGAGGCCGTTCGGCATCTGGAAATCCATCGACAGCAAGGTCAGGGCGTTGCCTTCAGGATCGATTCGGTAGACGCCGCGGAAGTCCAGTTCCGGCTCGCGCACGATGCCGGTGCCGCCGCGCCGGCCGTAGGTGGGATCCGTGAACCAGATGCTGCCGTCGCCGCGCACCACGATGTCGTTGGGGCTGTTCAGCTCCCTGCCTTGGTAGTGGCTGGCGAGCACGGCAATCGTGCCGTCCGGCTCGGTGCGCGTCACCCGGCTGCTGGCGTGTTCGCAGCTCAGAATCCGACCCTGGCGATCGTAGGTGTTGCCGTTGGTCATGTTGCTCGGTTCGCGGAAGACGGCCAAGCCGCCCGCCTCGCTCCAGCGGAACATGCGGTTGGCGGGAATGTCGCTGAAGGTGAGGTGCTTTTCGACGGGATGCCAGATCGGCCCCTCCGTGAACTGGAAGTCGCCAGCGAGCGACTCCAGCGACAAATCTTCATCCACGATGGCGAGAAACCGATCGTCGCGAATCTGAACAGCCATCTCGCCACCCTGTCGTCGTGTCCTGGCATAGCCTAGCGGCAGCCGCGCCTGCCGTCCAGCGCCGGCGACAGCGGCCGGGGACAGTGGGTAGTGGCTCAGTTCGACTTTGGATAAACCACGCCGCCGTGGCTGCGCGATGCGGCCTGACGACGCGGATTCAAACCGAGCCGCTGCCCGATAGCGAATCGATCCGCCTCGGCAAGTCCGCTAGATGGAAGACGGACGCGACGCTGATGCGCTCGTCGACGCGATAGGAATCCCGCGTCGGGCAGACTGCGAACAGGTGGTCCAGAGCCAAGGTGTCCACCACGTTGCGCATCGTCCTGGTCACCTTGGGCGCCTCGCTGAACTTGACCTCGACGCCGATGCGGCGGCCTCGCTCCAGGATCAGCAGATCGACTTCGCCGCCACCGTGCGCAGCCCAGAACCAGGCGTTGGCCGGCCGCAGCATGCGCAGCGTCTGTTCGACGACGAAGCCTTCCCAGGACGCCCCCACGCGAGGATGGGCCAGCAGTTCCGCATCGCGTCCGATGCCCAGCAGCGCATGCAGGACGCCCGAGTCGCGCAGATACACCTTGGGCGCCTTCACCTGCCGCTTCGCTACGTTCTCGAACCAAGGCTGCAGCTGCCGCACCATGTAGGTGCCGGTGAGCACGTCCAGATAGCGCCGCATCGTCTTGTCAGTCGCCGAGAACGCGCGCCCGAGTTCGGATGCGTTCCAGGTCTGGCCGTGCCAGTGCGCCAGCATGGTCCAGAATCGCCGCATGGCGGCGGCGGGAATGGAGATGCCGAGCTGGGGAATGTCCCGTTCCAGGAAGGTGCGCAGAAACCCGTCCCGCCATGCCCTGCTGTCGTCGTCCGTGGCGGCCAGGTACGACCGCGGCGAGCCGCCCCGCAGCCACAGTTCTCGCCATGCGTTGATGCCGGTTTCGGAGAGATCGAAACCAGCCAGTTCGACGAACTCCACCCGCCCGGCCAAGGATTCCGACACCCCACGCACCAGGGCCGGGGAGGCGCTGCCGAGGATCAGGAAGCGCGCCCGGGCATCCGGCCGATCGACGAGCACCCGAAGGACGTCGAAGAGGCTGGGCAGGCGCTGAACCTCATCCACCACGACAAGTCCGTCCAGGCTGCCCAGCACCAGTTCGGGGTTGGCAAGACGCCGCACATCCGGCTCCGACTCGAGGTCGAAGCAGGTCGCTGGGCGAGTGGCGGCGAACGCTCGCGCCAAAGTAGTCTTGCCGCACTGGCGCGGCCCCAGCAGAGCGGTCACCGGCGACCTGGCAACCGCAATCTCGAGCTGACGCAGGTATTCGAAACGTGGAACCATATCGCCATGATAATTTGAATACTCGGAGTCTGCATCCGACATTTCAAAGTTATCGGGTGTCCAACATATCCATCGGCAGCGGCAACTCAGGCCCTTCCAACCCGGCGATCCGTGCCGCAGCCGCGACGATGTCCGCCAGCGTGAAGTCGAGCAGATCGTCCTCGGTGGTCGCGGCACCCAACACCCAACAGGAGCAGCTTGTGCAGGTCGGCAGATACGATTTCCGGCGCCAAGTCCATGAGCACACCGCCCAGGGCGTAGCCGAGCGCCCGTTCGCCCACCTATGCAAACCGACCGTCGGCATGCGCCAGGAGCACGATTTCTTCGGCAAGTCCGAGCATGGAGGTTGCATTACTGGTTCGGCTCCGAGTACGGGGCGACAGGTCTCGAGGACAGTTCTGCTCGTCAGCAGGCTTCGAGGCGGTCGATCTCCAGTTGCAGAGTTTCGGCGTCGCCGTAGTCGTTGACGCCGAGCCGGTACACGGCGCATACGCGCTTGCCGGCCACGGGTTCCTGATTGAAGGCAATGGCGTCCGCCACGCGGCCGTCGTGCCGCAGCACCAGCTTGAGGTGCCGTTCGCCCACCA
The DNA here is from genome assembly GCA_963422285.2 of Pseudomonadales bacterium. Lineage (GTDB taxonomy): Bacteria > Pseudomonadota > Gammaproteobacteria > Pseudomonadales > Azotimanducaceae > VXYL01. The sequence continues at coordinate 765,875 of CAXXJO010000002.1, forward strand.
CCCGCTGCGCCACCACGTCGAACTCGCCGTGGAACGAAGGCTCCTCAAAGCCTTGTCCCCAAGGGCCGTGGTCTTTTACCAGATGGGCGTTGGCGAGGGTCAGCTCCGCGCCCGGCAGCTCGCCGTCGGTTACCGCGACGCCGGCCAGATGCCGAGAACTCACTCGGCGGGCGACGGCATCGGCGAAGGCGCGACGGAAGCGGGGCAGATGGCGACGGCGCAGGCTCAGGCCGGCTGCCATGGCATGGCCGCCGAATTTGTCGATCAGGCCGGGGTCGCGGGCGGCGCAGTCGGCGATAGCATCGCGGATGTGCAGGCCGGGGATGGAACGTGCCGAACCTTTCAGCTCGTCCGGCGCGGCGTCGCCGGCATCGGCGAAAGCGACGACCGGCTTGTGGAAGCGCTCGCGCATGCGCCCGGCGACAGTGCCGACCACGCCCTGATGCCAGCCGGCCTGGTAGACGCAGAGGGCCACGCCGTCGCCGCCGCCCTCTGCGTCCTCGGCACCAGGCCTCGCACCCCGATCGCCCTCGATCAGCGCCACCGCATCGTCGTTCATATCCTGCTCGATGTGCCGACGCGCGGCATTGAGTTGCTCCAGGACGGACGCCTGTTTGCGGGCGGCGGCGGCATCTTCCTCTAGCAGGCAGTGGATGCCCAGCGCCATGTCGTCCAGGCGTCCGGCCGCGTTCAGGCGCGGCCCGATGGCGAAGCCGATATCGCCGGCCGCAAGTCTCGACAGCGCCCGTCCGGAACTCTCCACCAAGGCTCGAATTCCGGGCCGGGTGCGGCCGCTGCGCATGCGCCGCAGCCCCTGGTAAACGAGGATGCGGTTGTTGCGATCCAAGGGCACTACATCGGCGACGGTGCCGACGGCCACGAGGTCCAGCCAGTCGGCCAGCTTGGGTTCGGCGACGGCGCGTTTCTCGAAATGGCCAGCCGTGCGCAAGACCGCTCGCACGGCGCCCATGACGTAGTAGGCGACGCCGACGCCAGCCAAGTGCGGGCTCGGAAACGCCGAATCCGGCAGGTTGGGATTGACCAGGGCGCAGGCCCGGGGCAGTTCTTCGCCGGGCAGATGATGGTCCGTGACGATCACGTCCACCCCCGCCGACTGGGCTCGCGCCACGCCATCAAAGCTGGTGACGCCGTTGTCCACGGTGACCAGGACGTCCGGCTGGCGCTCGAGCGCCACATCGACCAGTTCCGGCGTCAGCCCGTAGCCGAACTCGAAGCGGTTCGGCACCACGAAGCCCACCTGACGAGCACCGAACGCTCGCAGCACCGAAACGCACAGCGCCGACGCGGTGGCGCCGTCGGCGTCGAAGTCGCCAGCGACGAGGATGCGCTCGTCGCTGGCGACAGCGGCGGCCAACCGCTGTGCCGCGGCATCGATTCCGGGCAGCGTCGTCGGCGAGTGCAGGTCGGCAAGCGGCAGCTCGAGATCGACGTCGGAGGCGATCCCCCGAGCTGCCAGCACAGCGCGGAAGAAACTCGGCAGGCCCGCACCGAAATCGGCGGGTCGTTTCGCTCTTGTTTCGATGATCAATGGCTTGGCCCCGGCATCCGTTCCACGGCCTAACTAGGAGCCTGCGCCGGCTCGCCATCCTCAATTCGAAGCAACAACTCGGCGTTGTCGCATGTCCACTTGAATGGCACAGACCTACGGAACCGCTGACTGGAAGGATTCGCGTACGGGCGCTCTTCCTTCCATACATCGAAGAAATCCTTCATGGCCTCTCCTGCGCAATGCCGCACCTCGACTAGGCGCAATGCGTCCCGGTGCGAAATGAAGAGATGCCCTGCCTTGCGGTCCGCAGCAAGATTCCCCTGCCACGAATTGCGATGGTACTGGTACTCGAACGCGTTGCCGTATTGCGCGGACTTGCCCTCGTACCGTCCGAGGTCGAGGCCTGCCCTGGAGGCCGACCCTCGCTCGCCTACCAGGATCGACGCGAAAATCTCCCAGTCCTCTGACATTGCTATTCGGGGCGAAAGATTCCGGGCGCGATAAAGGCGCAGCTTGCCCCTCAGCGGGCCGTACATGTAGGCATGGAAGAATATAAGCGCATTCTCGATGTCAAGATTGAGGGGCGCCGGCATAGTCAGGATCGCGCCATCGCCTCGCGCCTTTGGCCAAGAGCATGGTCGACCAGCCAGCGTACCGCGGGAACGCAGACGGCATCTCCGAATCCCCACCGCGCTTGGCGGTGATCGCTTGGCATCGGAAAGTCGTCCACACCTTGAAGGCGGCCGTACTCGCGGCCGGTAAGGGGTCGAATCCGCACCAATCCCGAGCGGCCGTCGACCAGGAACTGGACGCTGCTTCCGCCTTGGGGAGTGCGCAAGCAGCCGGCGATACGGTCAGGACGTACTTCGCCGACCGTGTGGCCACGGCGTACGCGACGGAACATCGTGGCGACACCGTCGCGTTCACCAGCAGTGAGAGCAGCCACACGCTGACGGTGCGCCGGGGCCATCGCGCCGAGGAGCGATTGGACGCGCTCTTCCGGCCACCAAGACGAATCGTCGATCGGCACGTCGTCCAGCACGGAAACCAGCGTCGTAGGCGACATGGGAGGCGGCGATGGCAGCTGGATGGAGACCAGCGGCAGGCTGGCGTGCGTCTGCAGAAACTTGCGCAAGGCAGGAGGCCGCAAACGCGCGTCTTCTCCGTTCAGAGCGAAGCGGTCAAGAGCCGGATCGCTTCGGAACGCGACGATGAACAGTCGCGGCCGACTTTGAGGCACGAACCAGCGCGCATCGACCATCACCATATCTAGCGCATAGCCGAGACTTGCAAGGTGCTCGCAGATGCCTGCCAAGTCTTGGCCGCCATGCGATGTCAGAAGACCCGTTACGTTTTCCAGCAGCACCGCATCCGGCATCTGCCGCATTCGACAGAGATCGGCGACGAGGCGAAGAAATGGCCAGATCGTGCCCGACTGCCGACCAGCCAAGCCTCGCCGGTTGCCGGCGAGCGAAAGATCGATGCAGGGAAACGATGCCGTCAGCAAGTGCAAGTCGGCGGGAAGATCGGATGGGCGGAGTTCCTCGATGTCCATGACCGCGAGGTGCTCGTCGCCGAACCGCGCACGGTACATAGCGGCCTTGGCTTGGGAAATGTCGTTGGCGAATACGCAGTCCCAGCCCAGGGGCGCGATCGCCTCCCGCACCAGCCCGATGCCGGCAAAGAACTCCGCAAATCGCCCTTTGGCCTTCCCTGAACCAAGACGGGCTCTCGTGTTGGGGTTTGCCTGCAATGTCGGCTAACGGCATGCTGCTGTGGTGGGTCACAAGCATACGCAACGCGCATTGGCGTGTCATTCAGGCCTTGGAGAAACAATGCGCATCACCGCCATCGACACCTTCGCGGTCGGCCCGGCTGGCGGCTGGCCCGGCTATGCACAGGAGCAGTTCCATCCTCAACGCAGAAATCGCCCATGTCTGGGAACGGGGCAGCTGCCGGGTTGCTGGTCTGGCTCGCTGCCCGGACGGCCGGCGCAGAGATGGAACGAACGCCATTCCGGAGGCGCCTGCCGGAACAACGAGAACTCGAGAACCCGCCAACGCCGGAAACACAGCGCCTGCGAATACCATCGGCATCAGCGGGAACGCAGTCAGGTGCCTGGCATCATGGCGGCCAAGTCCGCCACCCGGATTCTGGCGATCGACCCGGTAACGCCCGCCAGCCGGGTCAATTCGACAAGGGACCTCTTCACCTCGGCTTCCGCCACCTCGTTGGTGAGGATGACGATGGGCACCCAGGGTTCGGCACCGGCACGGATGGCACCGGGGCGCTGAATCACAGCCTCAATGGAAATGTCGTGGCGGCTCAGCACGTCGGCGACTTCGGCAAACACGCCCGGCTGGTCGACGGCCGGGATCTTGAGGTAGTGCGGACACCTCACGCCCGCGATGCCCAGGCTCGACAGGCGGCGGCCGGCCGGCTTCGGCACCGCCAAGGAGTCTCGCGCCAGCTCCACCAAGTCGGCAACGACTGCGGAAGCGGTGGGCAGCCCGCCAGCCCCCGGCCCGACGTGCAGGGTGGGGCCGACGGCGTTGCCGTGCGCCATCACCGCGTTCATCACCCCGGACACTTTGGCGATCAGCACCGACTCCGGTACCAGCGCCGGATGCACGCGCGCCTCCACGCCGCCTTGCCGCAGCCGAGCGATGCCGAGATGCTTGATGGAATAGCCGAGTTCGCGGGCGTAGCGGATGTCCTCGATGTCCACGTTCGAGATGCCCTCCACATGGATGCCTTCGAAGTCGACGCCGGTGTCGAATGCCAGCGCAGCGAGAATGGCAAGCTTTTGCGCGGCGTCGATGCCTTCCACGTCGAAGGTGGGATCGGCCTCGGCGTAGCCTAGCTGCTGGGCTTCCGCCAGCGCCGCGGCGAAGTCCCGCCCGTCTTCCTCCATGGCCGTGAGGATGTAGTTCGAGGTGCCGTTGACGATCCCTGCCAGGGCGTCGATGCGGTTGGCGGCAAGGCCGGTGCGCAAGGCGCTGACGATCGGAATGCCGCCAGCGACAGATGCCTCGAAACCGAAGGACAAGCCACGCTGCCGCGCCGTGGCGAACAGCTCGTCGCCGCAGGCGGCGAGCAGCGCCTTGTTGGCGGTGACCACATGCTGCCCGGCGTTCAGGCTTGCTTCCACCAGGGTGCGAGCGGCGGTATCGCCGCCGATCAGTTCCACCACCACGTCCACGTCGTTGGCGGCGAGGGAATGCAGCGCGGTGTCGAATGTCGCGTCGCGGATGTCCAAGTCCGGCTTGGGAGTGCGGCTGGCCACACGCACCAATTCGATAGGCCGTCCGGCACGACGGGCGATTTCGGCCCGGTTCTCCGCCAGCAGCTTGGCGACGCTGCTGCCGACGGTGCCGAGCCCCGCCAGCCCGACTCGCAGGGAGGCAGTCAAGGTTCAGATTCCCAGCAGATCGGCAAGCTGCTCCGGCGGCACGTAGCCCGGCACCATCCGGCCGTCGGGAAGCACGATGGTAGGCGTACCCGTGATGCCCACTTGCCGGCCAATGCGGTACTGCTGCGCCACCGGATTAGCGCACGTTTTCGCGGGCAGACCCTCGCCGCGTTTCAGCGTCGTCATAGCGCGTTGGCGGTCGTTCGCGCACCATACGGACACCATGGCGTCAAAGGTAGGCGAGGCGACGCCGGCGCGAGGATAGGCCAGATAGCGCACTTCGATGCCGTAGTCGTGGTAGTCCGCCATCTGCATGTGCAACTTTCGGCAGTAGCCGCAATCGGTATCGGTGAACACCAGCACCGAGGCCTTGACCGCGGACTTCGGGGTGAACACCACCATGTCCTCGTTACCAATGCCGGCCAAGAGTTCGCGCCGCTTCTCGCCACGTCTTTCCTCGGTGATGGCTACGATCTCGCCGCCTCGCACTTGGTACAGATCGCCGGCGATCAGGTAGCGGGCATCGGCGGTGGCGTAAAGATAACTGCCGCCTTCGAGCTCCACTTCATGCAGTCCGGGCACAGGCGACGGCTTGACGCCTTTGACTTCGAGATCCGTACCCAGCGCTTGCAGACTCTCCATGAGAGCGGCTGCCGATGGTGCGCCATCGGCCGATGGCGCGACATCGTCGTCGCAGAAGACCGGCGCGGCAATCGCGCATAGCACCAGGGGCAGGAATTTCGGCGGACTGATCAAAGGGCTACTCCCAGCAAGCCAAGGGCAAAGATTCCGACATCAACCCCGCGGGTGATGTTCCGCATGCAGCCGCTGCAAGCGGTCGCGCGCGACATGAGTATAAATCTGCGTGGTCGATAAGTCCGCATGGCCGAGCATGAGCTGCACGGCGCGCAAATCGGCACCATGGTTGACGAGGTGCGTGGCGAAGGCATGGCGCAGGGTATGGGGCGAGACGCCGCGGTCGATGCCGGCCGCGGCGGCATAGCGCTTGACCGCATGCCAGAACGTCTGCCGCGTCATGGTCCGGGCGCGGTTGCTCGGAAACAGCGCGTCGCTCGGGCGTCCTTTGAGGATTCGCGGTCGAGCGACGGCGAGGTAGCGGCGGATCCAGTGGAGCGCCACTTCGCCTACCGGCACCAGGCGTTCCTTGCCGCCCTTGCCCACCACCTGCACGGTACCACGGCGCAGATTGGCGGCGGCGAGGGTCAACGACACCAGCTCGCTGACGCGCAGGCCGGTGGCGTACAGGGTTTCCAGCATGGTGCGGTCGCGGAAGCCGGCCGGTTCGCCCTCGGCATCGTCGCTGCGCGGCGCGTTCAGCAGGCGCTCCACCTCGGCTTCCGAGAGCGACCCGGGCAGCGGCCGACCGAGCAGCGGGTGGGCGAGATGGACGGTGGGATCGGCGGCGATCTCCCCGGTCTCCACGGCGCGACGATAGAAGCCCCGGGCCGCGGACAGGAACCGCGCCACGGTGCGTGGCGAACAGCCAGCGGCAAGACGCGCCGCCAGATACGCTTGCAGGTCGCTCTCCGTAGCGGTGGCCAGATCCCGGCCCAGCCATTGAGCAAAGCCGGTCAAGTCCTGGCGGTAGCCGGCCAAGGTCGCCCGGCTCAGGCCGCGTTCGAGCCACAGGTAGTCCAAATGGGCATCCACTGCACTATTTCTGGTCATTTCTTCTGGTCATCTCTAGTCATTTCCGGCCATTTTGGGTCATTCCTTGAGGGATGATTGCGTCATTGCCGGTCCAAGGAGCGAGATCAGCTTTGACGATATCCTCAAGTGACCGAAACAACGAAAATTGCGGCAAGATCCCGGATATTGGCACGACTTCTGCTTAGTATTCCGGCAAGTCAGCATCGCGCCGCACTCATCGGCCAACGCGGACGGTTCAGCGCCGGTCGCCTCTCCCGGCGCCGAACAAAAAACCAGCTTGCCAAGCGGGTCGTTCTCCCCTTCGAAACCATGCAGCCCCTTGGCAAGCTGGTCGCATCTTCTTCTCGGACCTTTCTAGATGCCGAGAACCGCGTCATATCTTCTCGCGGATGCGTGCTGCCCGACCACGCCGCTCGCGCAGATAGTAGAGCTTGGCCTTGCGCACGTCGCCCCGGCGCTTGACGCTGATCGACGCGATCAGCGGGCTGTGGGTCTGGAATGTTCGCTCGACGCCCACGCCGTGGGAGATCTTGCGCACCGTGAACGCGGAGTTGAGGCCACGGTTGCGCTTGCCGATCACTACGCCCTCGAACGCCTGCAACCGTTCCCGGGCGCCTTCCCGGACACGCACCTGCACCACCACGGTATCGCCCGGGGCGAACTCCGGCAGGTCGCTCTTCAACTGCTGGTTTTCCAGTTCCTCGATGATCTTGTTGCGGCGCATGGTTCCTCCTTTGTCTATGACGGTTGCGGCCATATCGGTCAGCTTATGTTTCCGCCCGCGGGTCGGCGATGCAGGCAATCAAGGACGCCCGGTCGGCAGCATCGAGTTGCCGATCGAGCAGCAGGCTCGGCCGCCGCTGCAAGGTACGCTCCAGTGCCTGCCGGCGACGCCAAGCGGCTACGGCGCCGTGGTCGCCCGACAGCAGCACAGCCGGCACGTTTCTCTCGCTGTCCCTGTCGCCGTCGATTTCGGGGCGCGTATAGTGCGGGTGGTCGAGCAATCCGTCCCTATGCGATTCCATGGCCAGGGAGTCCGGATTGCCCAGGACGCCAGGCAGCAGCCGGGCCACCGCATCCAGCACCACCAGCGCAGCCAGTTCGCCGCCAGACAGCACATAGTCGCCAATGGACAGCTCGCGGTCCACCTCGCGTTCGACGAAGCGTTCATCCACGCCTTCGTAGCGCGCTGCCACCAGAATCAATGCGGGCAGCGCGGCCAGTTCTCCGGCAAGGCGCTGATCGAAGCGCTCTCCTTGGGGCGTCAAGAAGATCACGGAGGCACCGGGCGGCAGTTCGGTACGCGCATGCCGAACCGCGCGGCGCAACGGGCCGACCGTCATCACCATGCCCGGGCCGCCGCCGAACGGGCGATCGTCTATGGTTCCCCGGGCGTCCTCGGCGTAGTCCCGAGGATTCAAGATGGCGCAGGCGAGCCGTTCGTTGCGCACCGCCCGACCGGTCACGCCGACGGCCAGGAACGCCTCGATCGCTTCGGGAAATATACTGACCACGGCGGTCTTCAAGGGCTTCTCTCTTGGCGTCAAGGGCCGCTGCCAGCGGGCGGCCGGCTACTGCCAGTCCGCGGCCCAGTCCACTACGATGCAGCCGGCGTCCGCGTCCACGGCCGCCACCACTTGGCGCACGAAAGGAATCAGCCGTTCGCGTCCCGCGCTGCGGGGTTGTTCGCCGCCCGCAGGCAATGGCGCGTCACGCGCTGCCGCGTCCTCAAGCACCAGCACATCGTGCGCAGGCGTGTGCATCAGGCTCGCCACCCGTCCCAGATTCTCGCCGTCGCGGCTGACGACGCGCAGACCGATCAGATCGCGCCAGTAGTACTCGTCTTCTTCGGCCGGCGGCAGCAGGCTTGCCGGTACGCCGATTCGCGCACCGCGCAGCGCTACCGCCGCGGCGCGATTCGACACGCCGTCGATGCGCGCCACGAATCCGTTGCTGTGGAAGCGGGCCTCGACATCCACGGTCTGCCAGCCAGCATCCATCGACGCGGTGCTATCGACCTTCCGAAGGGGGTGCTGAAGCTGCCAGGGGATATAGGCCAGCAGATTGTCCGGCGGTTCGGTGAACGATCTCACATGCATCCATCCCCTTATGCCGAAGGGCCCGCCGACCGTCCCGATAACGACGACGGGCTCGGCCACGACCCTAGGCGGGCACCGCCTGCTCGACGCCCTGCTCTGCATGTGCCGCATGTGCCGCGGAGGTGGCGACATCTGCGGCCTGCGCGGCCTGCTGCTTGCGCCACCGTGCCACAAGCTGGCGCACCCGTTCCGTGGGCTGGGCACCGTTGGCAAGCCAGTAGTCGACCCGATCGAGATCGATCCGCAGATCTTCTTCCCGACCACGCGCCAGGGGATTGTAGAAGCCCAGCCGCTCGATGAAGCGTCCGTCGCGACGGGCGGTCTTGGCTGCCACGGTGACATGGTAGAAGGGCTTCTTCTTGACACCATGACGCGCCAATCGAATGGTGACCACTGTGGGAACCTGCTGTTGCGAAAGGTGCGCCATTCTAGCGGACGGCGGCGGCAATGGGAACCATGTATCTGGGTTCGGGCAGGGAGAATCCCGATAACTGGGCGATACAAAGGGTATGCGCCCGCGCACTGGCCGCAGCGGTAAGCACGGTGAGTGCCTTGCGCCCAGCGCGAGGACCGACGGCGATGGCGATGCGGTAGGGGTCGGGACACCGAGGAGTCGCTCTATTCTGGTGTCGCGTTCAAGGTCGCAGGAGCGGATCTTGGCGTCGCGGAACAGTCGCGGATCGACAGCCTCTGCTTTCGAGAGCACAGGGGCGATAGTGCGGAGCAGGCGCTGGAGCTCGGGCGGGGCGGAGCGGAGCTACAGGGGATGCGAGCCGGTCATCCTCGAACGTGCAGCCGCCGTCGACAAAGAACATGCGCAGGTGGATGTCGAGCTTGAGGCTGAACCCAAGCGCGGGACGAGGGCGACGCCGGCAGTGCGGGTACCGACACCCGCATGCCATCCGGCGTGGCGGCGAGGAAGACGGAGATTGCCCGGCAGACGATGCCGAGCACTTGAACGAGCACGGCAGGGCGCGTCGCAAACGGGAATCGCAACGGATCGGAGAACAATGCTACCCGCTGGCGAAAATGCTACCCGCTGGCGAAACGGTCGCTAGGCAGCCAGGGTATTGGCGTGTGGACGTTCTTTGGTCTCTGGGCCGGCTACGCCGTCGGAGTTCGCACGGGGGCAGTGGTGGCGTTGGATTCAGGGCACCTCTAAAAATTCTCGGCGGGGTTTCGGGATTGATGGCGCCTCGTGGATTGTTCGCAGTCAGGAGCGCTCCGGACAGAGCGCAAGGTGGATTTCGAGAGGTGTCCGACCGTTCGCCCCCACACCCGAGGGGCGACTCCCGCATTTCTCAGACACCCGACACGCGCGCGCTACGCAAGCTGGCCAGTCGGCGCATGTTGCAAACCATATTCGTCGTGCCGACTCGATCGGCGGCACGTGCGATGCCGAGCACACGCACGAACATGCCGCCTTGTTCGTGCGCCAGCGAGCCGAACGCATGCTCGATGCGGGCCCGGACTCTCGACTTCCGGCGATCGGCTTGTCGGCTCCGCACGCTCGAAGGCCAGCCTCGAGCCCCTTCCGTGCGCCTAGCTGCGATGGCCCATGGCCTTCGGCGCGCTCTCGCTCCGTGCGCTGGAGCAGGCGCTGCCTGCCCGAACGTCCTGGGTGCCGTCGTCGCCCGGCAGTTCGTGGAACACTCGGGAATCGCGTGCCTCGGCAGAGGCGGCCTTGCGGTTGCGAACGAGCTTGCGCTCGTTGTCTACGTAGACGCGACTCTTGCAGCCATGACGGGTCTCGTCGTTCTTCTTGGCCCAGCGGGCATCCCGATTCTTTCGTCGCTCGACATCGGCATTCTTCTCGAATCGCTCCAGAACCTTGCCGACTTCGACCATTGCGTTCTGTTCCCGGCCGTCGCGCCGCCTCGGCGCGTCGACGAAGCCCGTATCGGCTGTTCTCCCTTTCCGAGCCTTGCATCCCTGCGCATCGAGCGGCAAGTCGAAATCCGGAAACAGCGGCCTCGCCGGCTCGGCCTCGACCAGCCGCTCGCGCAACGGCCGGATGGTCCCGGCATCCGGCATCCGTTCTTCCGGACTCGAGCCGAGCAACCGGTAAAGCGACAGACGGTCGCGTGTTCGATGCGCCTGCTCGTCGTCGGGCAGGCCGTGCGGATGTTGCGGAACCAGAGCCTCGGACACCATCGCGACGTCGAAGGACTTTCTCCCGGCATCGCTTTCGCGCGGCCTTGCTCGGCTGCTGTTCAAGGCGTGGCGAAAACCTTCCCAATCGATCAGCTTTCGGAGCGCCGCCAGCGGATCGCGCTCGTCCGGCTTGCGACGACGTCCATCAACATCGAAGAAGCCCGCTCGCATTTCCATCCATGCCTCTGCTGCTGATCCAAGTCGGCGCATGCCACCTTGAATCGGACATTTTTTACAGGTGTCCTATGGAATACAAACAGGCGTTGGAGCATGCAAGTTCACGCGGGTTCCCATCTCGATTGAAAGCACTGTCGCCTATCGATTGCCGATGTCAAGGTCCATAACTACTAGTTCCGGATAGTAGCTCTGTTTGACAGAGGATGAGATGCGCCACTAGATATGCCACTACATATAGTTAGATATAGTTAGTGGCTGGCAGACTCCTGCGCCCACGGGTGCAGGGGTGCAGGACGACCACACGGATTCAAACCGAGATACTGCCTAAGTTCCGTTCGGAAACCGCCAAGCGGCCCCGGATGTCGTCGAGCGTCGGGCGACCATGCCCTCCAGTGAGACTTGGGGCAGCGCTTGCGGGCGATCTGTAAGGATCGCGGCCAGCCGGCGGCCCATTCGTCTGCCGAGAACGATAGACACCCCTGTTCCTGCGTGGAGCGGAGTCCGAAATATCTCTGTCGCCACGGCATCGTCGACGTTAGGCCGTCAATTCGATATCCGAAACCAAGAGGAGGGCATGGCGAACGCCGTCAGCGACGCCGACGGCGGCGCGCCGCGCCGGCAGGGGTGCCCTGCTGCATGGCCTCCAAGCCGCGCATCACGCGCTGCATGCCGCCCTTGCGAGTGACCTTCTTCATGGTCTTCTGCATTTGCCGATGCTGTTTCAGCAGGCGGTTGACATCCTGGATGCGGGTGCCGCTGCCAGCGGCGATGCGGCGCTTGCGCGAGCCGTTGATGAGATCGGGAAAATGGCGTTCCTGGGGGGTCATGGAATCGATGATGACCTGCATCTGGCGCAGTACGCCATCATCCATTTGCGCCTGCACTCCTGGCGGCAGCTGCCCCATGCCCGGCAGCTTGTCGAGCATGCCCTCGGCGCCGCCGAGGCTGCCCATCTGCTGCAACTGGTCGCGAAAGTCGGCAAGATCGAACCTGCGGCCCCGCTGGAGCTTCTTGGCCAGCCGCGACGCTTTCTGCTTATCGACCTTGCGCTCGGCCTCTTCGATCAGCGACAGCACATCGCCCATGCCGAGGATGCGCGAGGCGATGCGCTCCGGATGGAATGCCTCCAGGGCGTCGGTCTTCTCCCCCACGGCAAGAAACTTGATCGGCTTGCCGGTAACCGCACGCACCGACAACGCAGCACCGCCGCGGGCGTCGCCGTCGGCCTTGGCCAGCACCACGCCGGTCAGCGGCAGCGCTTCGTGGAACGCCTTGGCCGTCACCGCGGCATCCTGGCCAGTCATGGCGTCTACCACGAACAGGGTCTCGATGGGCTCCAGGACGCGGTGGATGGCGGCGATTTCCGCCATCATCTCCTGGTCGATCGCCAGCCGCCCGGCGGTATCGACGATAAGCACATCGTCGAAGCGCGTCCTGGCGTCGGCCAAGGCCCGCTCGGCGATAGCCACCGGCGCTTCGTCCGTGGTGCTGGAGATGAAGCGGGCAGCCACCTCGCCGGCCAGGGTTTGCAACTGCTCGATGGCCGCCGGCCGGTAGACGTCGGCGCTTGCCACGGCCACCCGCTTGCGCTCTCGTTCCTTGAGGTAGCGGGCCAGCTTGGCGACGGTGGTGGTCTTGCCAGCGCCCTGCAAGCCGGCCACGAGCACCACCGCCGGCGGCTTGGCGGCGAGATCGAGGGCGTCGTTGGCGTCGCCCATCAGCCGCACCAGCTCTTCGTGGACCACTTTGACGAAAGCCTGGCCGGCGTCCAGGGATTGCAGCACTTCGCGGCCGATGGCGCGTTCCCGCACGTCGGCGGTGAAGCGACGCACCACGGACAGCGCCACGTCCGCTTCGAGCAACGCCAGCCGCACCTGGCGTATCGAGTCGCGGATGTTGTCCTCCGTCAATCGACCGCGCCCGGACACCGAACGCAGGGTCTTGGTCAAGCGGTCGCCGAGGCTGTCGAACATGACTTCGTCCGTGCTTGAGGAGGTGCCGATTCTATCGGTTTCGTGGCGACGGGGCATTGGCGACGCGCCGAACCCGGTCGCGGACGGCATCTCGCGCCGGGTGGATCGATATGCCAAACTGATCGGCCCGCAGCCACTCGCGACATTGATGAAACCTCCACGCGGAAGCTGCCGCGCACCGTGCAATCGGACTGATCCGAGGCCGCGGCCATGAACGAGATTCCCGCTGGCATCCTGCTGCTGGCCATCCTGGCGCTGACGCTGATGTCGGCCTACTTCTCAGGCTCGGAGACGGCGATGATGGCGCTCAACCGCTACCGGCTGCGCCACCTGGTCAAGGAGGGCCACCGCGGAGCGCACAAGGCGAACCGCCTGCTGCAACGGCCGGATCGCCTGCTTGGCGTCATCCTGATCGGCAACAACCTGGTCAACTTCGCTGCCGTCTCCATTGCCACGGTGATCTGCACTCGCATCCTCGGCAACACCGCGGGGCCGGCAGTGGCCACCGTCGCCATGACGCTGTTCGTACTGATCTTCGCCGAGGTGACGCCGAAGACGGTAGCCGCCCAGCGCCCAGAGACGCTGGCCTTCCCGTCGTCCTACCTGCTGCAACCGCTGCTCAAACTGCTGCATCCTCTGGTGGCCCTCATCAACGGCATCAGCAACCGGTTGGCGGCACCGATGATCGGGCCTGCCAAGAATGAGTCCGGCGAGCTGTCCGTGGACGAACTGAAGACCGTGGTGGACGAACGCGCCGCGATTCCCCGCGAGCGCCAGGACATGCTGCTGCGCCTGCTCGACTTGGAGAAAGTCACCGTGGACCACATCATGGTGCCGCGCTCGGAAGTGGTGGGCATCGACATCAACGACGACTTGGGCGAAATCGTCCAGCTGATCGAGAGTTCCCAGCACACCCGCCTGCCGGTCTACCGGGAGCGTATCAACGACGTAGTGGGCATACTGCACCTGCGGCGGGCGGCGCGCTTTCTGAGCCGGAAGGAATTCGCCAAGGCCGATCTGATCCAGGAAACCGAGGAACCCTACTTCGTCCCGGAAGGCACGCCGCTGCACACCCAGCTATTTCATTTCCAGCAGGGCAAGCAGCGCATGGCTCTGGTCGTGGACGAATACGGCGAAATCCAGGGCATCGCCACCTTGGACGACATCCTCGAGGAGATCGTCGGCGAGTTCACCACGGACTTCGCGGCGCAGCTGGCGGAGGTCCGCCCCCAGGAAGACGGCTCCTACATCGTCGACGGCAAAGCGGTACTGCGCGATGTCAACCGCATGCTCAAGTGGGAACTGCCCATGTCGGGCCCACGGACGCTGAACGGCCTCGTCATCGAACACCTGGAGTTCATCCCGGAAGCCAACGTCTGCCTGCAAATCGACCGCTACCGCATCGAGACCTTGCTGATCGCCGACAACGTGGTTCGTACCGTCAGGGTGACCGTGTTGCCACCCGACGCCTGACAAGAGCCCTCGGCCGGAGCGCGCGGGGAGGCCCGCGCAAGAAGAACCCATAGCCGTAGATCGTCGCGTTGACGGCGACCACGGCGCAGCCGAGCGCGATCCTCACCGCCGGCGTCAGCACACCAGCCTGCGCCAAGTCGGGATAGAGAATAGGCAGCAGGATGCGCTCGATGAACGTCGTGGCGGATGCCTCGCCGCGCAGAGCGTTCTCCAAGTAGGTCAGCGGGCACACCCAGCCGCAAAATTCCACCAGCGCACCCCAGGCGGCGGCCGGCAAGTGCAGCCAAGCCAGCCACCGCCAACGCAGCACCGGCAAGCCGCCAGCGACGACGAAGACGACGAACGCCAAGTGCAGCACGACGACCGCATCCGCGGCGCTCATGGCCCCGCCTCAAGCCGCCACGGGTTTCCAGCGCCGATTGACCGCCGAGACGATGGCGGTCAGCGAGGCGGTGACGGTGTTGCGGCTCATGCCGATGCCGTAGCGGGTCGCGCTCTGGCCGCCATCGTCGCCGGCCCCTATGTTGCCAATGGCTACGATGCAGATGGCGTTGGCGTCCTTGCCTGCGCCCAGAGCGAGCTCGCGGTAGTCGATGACGTTCAGCGGCTCGTTCAGAGTCGTCTCCATGCCGTTGACGAAAGCTTCGATAGGGCCGGAACCGTGGCCAGCGACGGCGACCTCGCCATCCGGCACTTCCAGCGTGGCGGAGCAGTATTGGGTGCCGTCGTCGCCATAGCCGAGTTCGTAGCCGACAAGCCGATAAGGGTCGGACTCGATCAGATACTCGTCCTTGAGCGCCTGCATGATCTCGTCGGGACGCACTTCGCGGTCCAGGCGTTCGGCCAGCGCCTGGACGATCTTGGAGAACTCCACCAGCATGGCGCGGGGCAGCGAGACGCCGAAGTGCTGTTCGAGCACGAAGCCGACGCCGCCTTTGCCGGACTGGCTGTTGACGCGTACCGTCTCCTTGTAGGAGGAGCCCACGTCGGCGGGATCGATGGGCAGGTAGGGCACCTCCCAGTGCGCCCGGTCCACCCGCGCCATGCCCTTCTTGATGGCGTCCTGGTGCGAGCCCGAGAACGCCGTGAAGACCAGATCGCCGGCATAGGGATGGCGTTCGTGAACGGACAGCTTGTTGACGGTCTCCACGGTCTCGCGGATGCGCGGCATGTCGCGGAAGTCCAGCTCGGGGTCGATGCCCTGGGAGAACAGGTTCATCGCCACGGTGACCAGATCGCAGTTGCCAGTACGTTCGCCATTGCCGAACAGCGTACCCTCGACCCGCTCGGCACCAGCCAGCAGCGCTTGCTCGGTGGCAGCAACGCCAGTGCCGCGATCGTTGTGGGCGTGCAGGCTGACGACGATGCGGTCGCGGCCCGGGAAGTGCCGGACGAACCACTCGATCTGGTCCGCGTATATGTTGGGAGTGGCCATCTCCACGGTGGACGGCAGGTTGATGATGATGGGGGCGTCGGCGGTGGCGCCCCATTCGTCGGCCACCGCGACGCAGATGTCCACGGCGAAGTCCAGCTCCGTGCCGGTGAAGCTCTCCGGCGAATACTCGAAGTGGACGCTGGTGCCTTTTAGATCTTTCACGCCCTCCTTCACCACCGCCGTGCCCTGCACGGCGAGATCGACGATGCCGGCCCGATCCATGCCGAACACCACCCGCCGCTGCAGCTCGGAAGTGGAGTTGTAAAGGTGGAAGATGGCGTTGGGTGCGCCGTCAAGGGCTTCCACCGTGCGCCGTATCAGTTCGGCGCGGGCTTGGCACAGCACCTGCACGGCGACCTCGTCCGGCACCATGCCATCGTCGATGATCTTGCGGATGAAGTCGAAGTCCGGCTGCGACGCCGCCGGGAAGCCCACCTCGATTTCCACGAAGCCGACCTCGACAAGCAGCTCGTACATGCGCAGCTTCTCGTCCACGTTCATGGGGTCGATGAGCGCCTGGTTGCCGTCGCGGAGATCCACGCTGCACCAGCGCGGCGGCGTGGCGAGCACGTTGCCGGGCCACTGGCGGTCCGGCAGCTCCACGGGCGGGAAGGGGCGGTATTTGCGGAAGGGCATGGCACCTTTGCGGCTGCCGGAAATCGTCTTTCGTCGCTGCATGTTCATCGCGAAAACCTTCGATTCGAGAAGTTTGAGGGTTTGGACGGTGGGCGGATGCGGCCCTGTGGACGAAGGAATAGCCGGCTACGCCGGCAGGAGCAGCGAGAGCAGGGGCAAATCGCGGAGTGCGGCTGTGACGATCACGGTCTTTCAGGTCCCGAGTTGGCGGCTTACTATAGCGAACCGGCAGCCGAATAGCTACCGTTTGTGCGTGACCAGCCGGCGTCGATTCAAAATCGGCGGCGGCTCGGCGAGGTGGCGCAGACCGTCGCCGAAGCGGCCTTGGCAAGCGCGGACGGCGGTGCTCGTCGACGAGCCGGCGCCCGGCGCGAAGCGGTCGTACAGCCGCCACCGCCAGAGATGACCCGATCGGCCTCGCCATGCCGCTCTGCGCCCCATCGGCAGGCCAACCGCCGAATGCTCAGGCGAGAAAATCGAGCTTGCTGCTGCACTCCGTCTTTGAAGGCTCCGCCTAGCCCGGACAACCTCTTGCAGGCTGCCGATATCCGCGGTCTACTGCCCTGCACTGCCGCTTGAGAAAAATCCGCACCACCTCTGAGTGAAAGAAGCAGGCCGTTGTGCATCGATGCCGAGGGCCGGATCGATAACCCGGAAGGCGTCTTGATGTCATGGCAGCAATGAACCCGGACAAATGCGAGCGCCGTCTGCTCGCTGCCGGAGACGGCGGCAAGCCTGCCCCCTTGGTTCGAAGACCGGCTGCTCGACCGGTGCCTCGCGCAGCCCTGCAAGCTCTTCTGCCACCGCTCCTTCGTCGGGCACTCGCGGAACGGATGCTGCGACGACTTCCACGCCCTGATGCACGATCGCGAACTTGCCGGCAAGCCGCCCAGCGACCTGTTGTCGCCCTGGAAGCCGCCCCACCGGCTGCCCATCGGACGGGAGCCGGACATCAACGACGGCGCCGGCGCCGGCATCCGCCCCATCCATGTCGATTCAATTCCACCTGGGCGGCCGCACGGGTACCGGCGAGGACGGCAAGTGCAGGCGGATGGAAAGCCATGACAACCCCTCCAAGCCGAGAATGGCGCCACCCCAGCGCACGGTGGTGGAAATTCGATTTTCATACGCATACGCCTGCCTCGAAGGACTATGGCAAGGGGCCTGACCGGGAGTCTCTGCGGAGCGTTGCGCCGTGCGATTGGCTGCTCGGCTTCATGCGAGCCGAAATGGATTGCGTGGCGGTGACGGACCACAACTCGGGCGCTTGGATCGATAAGCTCAAGCAAGCGCTTGTCGATCTGGAGCGGGAACCGCATCCAGAATTTCGGCCGTTGTACTTGTTTCCAGGTGTGGAAATCACCGCCAACGGCAGTATTCATGTCCTTGCGATATTCGACCTCGACCAGGAATCCGCCGATATCGCAAAGCTGCTCGGGGCCGTCGGATATCAAGATGTCCGCGTTGGCGGTGACATCGCGGCGAAGTCGGCACCCATCGGTGTCGTCGAGGCCATCAGCGAGGCAGGTGGGATTCCCATCCTCGCGCACGTGGATGGGCCATCAGGCGCCTGGAAGTTGCCCGGCAATACCCTAGCGCCGCTGTTCGAGCTCGACGACCTGTTCGCGATGGAGGTGGTCGATCCCGCTAGCGAGAAACCCGAGTCGTACCGCCAACGCAAGTTCGCGTGGGCGGAAGTTCTTGGCTCCGACTCGCATCATCCCGACGGACCGGCAGGGTCTCGTTTCCCCGGCTCGCACTACACCTAGGCCAAGATGGCGGAACCCTCGCTGGAAGGACTGCGCCTAGCCTTGCTGGACGGCCAAGGCTTCTCGATACGACGCAGTGACGACTCGGAGTCTTTCAATCCTCTTGCACTGCCAACGCATCGCATCAAAGCCATCGAGATTGACGACGCGCGCTACATAGGGCGCGGCGAGTCGGCCAGACTCGAGTTCAGCCCGTGGCTCAACGCCTTGGTGGGCGGGCGCGGCACAGGCAAGTCCACCGCCATCCATGCACTGAGGCTTGCGGCGAGACGCGAGCATGAATTGGCGAATCTGGAAGAACGCAGCGAGCCTCGTCTGACCTTCGAACGATTCAATCGCGTGCCCTCGCATCGCATGGACAAGGGTGGCTTGCAGGGCTCGACGGAAATTCGGTGTACCATGATGCGCGACGGCGTCCGTCATCGCCTGCGTTGGCGGCAGGACGGCGACGGCACGGTCGTGGAAGACGATGCGGGCAGCGGCGATTGGAAACCCTCATTGGCTCAGACGGTGACTCCGGAGCGTTTTCCGGTCCGCATATTCAGCCAGCGACAGATCGCCGCCCTGGCCGGCGAGAACCAGCAAGCACTGTTGCAGGTGATCGACGAGGCGGCCAAGACAAGCAGGCTGCATGCAGACCTCGAAGAGGCCCGAAACAGATTCTTTGCATCAAGGACGCGGATCCGGGAGCTCGACGGCAAGCTGGGCCGATGGGACGATCTCGTCGTGCAGCGACAGGATGTGGAGCGCAAGTTGAAGCGCTTCGAGGATGCAGGACACTCCATGATCCTGGCAGCCTTCGGACGTCGTCGCCGTCAGCGCACGGAAGCCGATCGGCAGTTCGAGGTATCTGAGGAGGTTGCGGAACGCATCAAGGCGTTGGCGGCAGCTCTGCATCCCGAAGACCTGCCCGATAGATTGTTCGACGAAGGCTCGGAAGAAGATCGGCAAGCGGTTTCGATCATGGCAGCGCTGGCCGCTGGCGTGCGCATGGCAGCCCGGGACCTGCGTGACGCCGCCAAGCGCCTGCGAGAAATTGCCGAAGCGCAGCGCAAGGAGTTGTCCAACAGCGCGTGGCAAGCGGCCGTCGAACAGGCGTCCAACGATTATGAAACACTGGTTGTGACGCTACGCGGCGAAGGTATCACCGACCCGAACGAGTACGGCCGCCTAGTGCAGGACCGGCAGCGGATCGATAGCGAACTGAAACGTCTGGAATCTCTTCAGGCGGAACGGGATCGGCTGACAGAGCAGTCCAAGGCGCAACTCCGGAAAATCCTGGAAACCCGCCGCGCCGTGAGCGCCACCCGCGATGCCTTCTTGTCCGGGACGCTTGCCCAGAACAACTTCGTGCGCATCCGAAGCCGGACCTACGGCGACGATCCGAGAGTCATTGAACGTTCCCTGCGCGAGAAGCTGGATGTTCTCGACGACCGTTTCCCAAACGACATCCTCGTGATGGAGGACGACTGTCCAAAACGTGGATGGGTTGCGGGACTTCTTTACGGTTTGCCGGAAGATCCGACGAAACGGTGTTCGGAGATAGAAAGACGAATCGAGCACTTCAAGCAGAAGATGCACGACGCCTGTTTAGGCCAAGGCGGTTTCGGTGAACGTTTCAACAACTATCTCCAACGTGAGTTCGAACGGCGGCCCGAGCGGCTCGACAGCGTACTGACCTGGTTTCCGGAAGACGGACTATGGGTCGAATACAGCCGTCGGGGCGACGGCACGGATTTTCAGCCTATCGCCCAGGCATCGGCGGGCCAGCGGTCGGCAGCGATGCTGGCCTTTCTGCTCGCGCACGGCGAGGAACCCCTGGTGCTGGATCAGCCGGAAGACGACCTCGACAACCACTTGATCTACGACCTGGTCGTGCGGCAGATGCGGGAGAACAAGCTCAGGCGGCAGATCATCGTGGCGACGCACAATCCGAACATCGTCGTGAACGGAGATGCCGAGATGCTGCATGCGCTCGATTTCGGGTCAGGCCAGTGTCGGGTCGTGCAGTCGGGATCGCCGCAGGAAGAAGCGATGCGCGAGGAAGTCTGCGGGTGATGGAAGGTGGACGCGAAGCCTTCGAGCGCCGTTATCGTCGCTTGGGGCGGGAGCCGGCTCATGTTTGACAGCGTCGAGGAACTGCTCGACAGGATAAGACTCGGCGAAGACGCGTTCCTGGAGTGCAAGGAAGTACGTTTCGCGGGACAGAAAGTCAGCGGCCCTCCCTCGCCGTGATTCGCTCGCGGACGAGCTCGCCGCCTTCGCCAACGGCCGAGGCGGTGTCTGCCTGTTGGGAGTGGAAGACGGATCGCGTGAAATCGTAGGTATCCCCGTTGACCGTCTCGATACCGTGGAAGAGTTCGTCCGTGAAGTTTGCAGCGATTCCGTGGATTCGTCTCTCGCTCCCGTTATCGAACGCATGCGGTTGCCCGCAACCACGGGCGAAAACGTTGCCATCATCAAGATCGAAGTGCAACGCAGTTTGTTTGTACACCGCAGTCCGGGAGGCTATCTGCACCGCGTCGGAAGCGCCAAACGAGACATGTCGTCCGAATACCTAGCCCGAATGTTCCAGCAACGCAGCCAAGCTCGGATGATTCGATTCGACGAGCAAGTTGTCTCCGATGCCGGGCCGGGCGATCTTTCGCCTAGGATTCGGAGCGTTTACCGCACTCCGTCAACCAGCAACGACCACAACGATCTGCTTGCCAAGCTCCACATGATACGACCAGATGCCGACGGCTCGCTCAGACCGACGGTAGCCGGCGTGCTCATGGCCTCGCCGGACGCCCGGCGGTGGCTGCCCAATGCCTACATTCAGACAGTGGCATGCCGCAGCACGACCATCGGAACCGATACGCCCGATCCCTACCAAGTGGATGCTGCGGATATCTTTGGTCCGTTGAGCACCCAGACAACCCTGGCCTGCCAGTTCGTGGCGAAGAACATGAACGTCGCGGCCTTCAAGAATCTAGGGCGCGTGGACCGGCCACAGTTCGACATGGAAGCGGTATTCGAGGCCGTCGTCAATGCCGTGGCCCATCGCGACTACTCCACCCATGGCTCGAAGATCAGGTTGCGGTTGTTTCGGGACCGCCTCGAAATCTACTCCCCCGGCGCGATTCCGAACACCATGAGCGTGGAAGATCTGCCCCACCTGCAGGCGACCCGAAACGAGGTCATTACCAGTCTGCTCGCCAAGTGCTCCATTCCGGCGAACGTACCGGGATTGACGACTGACCGGCGTACCCTAATGGACAGACGCGGCGAGGGAGTGCCCATCATCCTGAACAACAGCTTGGAGCTTTCGGGCAGGGAGCCCGATTATCGTCTGATCGTCAACGCCGAACTTTTGCTGACGATCTACGCGCCGGCGGACGACATGCAGGACGCATCGAGTTGAAGGACGATTACAATGGCGCAGTTCCCAGATCGCACACTCTGTCGCGGCGCCAAGCGGCACAGCCACCGCGCCAAGCAGGACGCGATCGACTTCGCCCTGGCGCTCTGCGCCCCAGCGGGAGAGAGCCTTGCGATGCAAGGGAGCCATGCCGCTGTCTGCCCGCGTATACTTTTGACACTTCAAGCCACCTAATCGGGCTGGACCGACCAGCCCCCGCGTCATGATCGAACAGACGGAACTCCGCGAAACCATCACCCGCATCGAAGCGCCGGCCCATCGCTACACGCTGCTGACGGCCGCCGACGGCAGCTACTTGGGCGTGGCCGAAGACGGCACGGTCGCCACCTTCGACCATGTGGACGACAAGGCCGTTTGGGACCGCATCGGGCTGAGCGGCTATCGGCATGTGGCGTCCGGAGTATCGCTGGCAGCGACGGAAGGCAACGGCGGCACCTGCCGGTTGCGGGTCGCCGGCAACGGGACGAACGCCGGCATTCTCGGCGCAGGCGCGGCGTTCGCACCGAGCCATGGTCCCGCCGAGATGCCTTCCGAGTCGCTGCGCAAGTTCCGCGAACAGGGCTGGGCGTGCTTAGCGGCCATCATTGCGCCGGAAACCGTCGACGGCTTGGAGCAAGTGGCCTGCACCGGGCGCCACGCCGAGCGCAAGCCGGACTGGCGCACTCCTGGATTGGCGCAGCACCCGGCAGTCGCCCGCACCGCGGCGGAACCGGTATCGCTGTGGCTGATCCGCCAGTACCTGCAAACGCAGCACATCCGCCTCGCGCATCCGCCGGGCATGGCGGTGCTTGGCAAGGACGATGGCGAGCGCGACGTGCAGGGCTGGCATTCGGACTTCCCCTACCTGTGGGGCATCACGCCCCACGTGGCTGGCAATCGAGTGCCTATCGACCCTACGGCCAGCCTGTCGCTGTCCGTGCAACGCAACGTCTGCGTATCCGAGTTCACTCGGGACGGCGGCGCCACCATCTTCAAGCTCGGCTCCCACGCCAGGAACTGCGCCCCGCCCCGGCAGTGGGGCTGGGGAGCGGACTATTCGCGCAAGGGCTATCGCAAAGAACACGGCTTGCCCTACGGCGGGCCGGAAGCGGACGTAGTGGAAGCGCCGGCCGGCAGCATCATTCTCTATGACTCCCGCACTTGGCATCGCGCTGGCGTCAACCGCACGCACCATCGCCGCGCCGCCATGCTGCAGGCGATGGTGCCGATGTACCTCATGCCGTTCAGCGACACCAGCGCCCCGTACCGGGCATTCGTGGACAGCCCCGCCGCCAACGAGCTGACCGATCTCGAAAGGAAGGAGATGCAAGCGCTGATGGTGCATAAGATCGTCGGTCCGGGCGGGGCATGGGCCATCACCGTGGACAAGGAACTTACCGAGATGGCCAAGGGCAACGGTACCGTGGCTGCAGGCAAGTACTGAACCGAACCAACCGACAACGACGAGGAAAATCATCATGGCGAAAGCGTTATCTCCCGCCGACGGGCCCATCGCCGTCACTGGCGCGAGCGGCTACATCGGCTCCTGGATCGTGAAGGACTGTGCTGAACGGGGCTACCAGGTGCGCGCCTGCGTACGCGACCCGAGCAAGCCGGAGAAGGTGAACCACCTCACCGCCCTGAACGATGCCGGTTTGCGCGGCCGAGTCGAAATCGTCGCCGGCGACCTGTTCTCGCCCGGCAGCTACGACGACGCCTTCGACGGCTGCAGCGCCGTCATCCACGCCGGGGCGGCCGTCGGCTACAACCGGGAGACGCCGCAGCAGGTGTACGACGGCTGCTTCACCGAGGTGAAGCATGTGCTGGCATCCGCCCGCAAGGGCGGCACGCTGCGACGGTTCGTATTCACCAGTTCTTTCGCCGCGGTGGGGCATCCGCGCCCCGAGGGCTACGTCTTCACCGAGAAGGACTGGTGTGGCGACAACATCGAAGCCTACCGCGGCCGGTGGACCGAGGAGCGCATCCCCGAGAACCGCGACCTCGCCTACGCCATGGCCAAGGCCAGCGCCGAGCGCATGCTCTACCGCGAGGCGGAGGAGGACGGCAGCTTCGACGCCATGGCCATCCTGCCCCTGCACGTCATCGGGCCGCTGATGTGCGTCAACCACGACCAAGGCTGGAGCTGGCAGAACTGCATCCGCTACATGCTCCAAGGCAAGCCGTACAAGAAATCCCGAGGCGGGCGGATGCTGTGGAACAACGTGGACGTGCGCGACGTGGCCCAGGCTCACCGCCTGTGCGCGGAGAGCAGCGTCGCCAAGAACGGTTCCCGCTACATTCTCTCCGCCGCCGATCGATCCGGGGAACTGTTCACCTGGGAGCTGCAAGCGAAGCTGAGGCAGCTATTCCCGGCCATTGCCGACATCGGCGGCGAGGAAATGGATGGCGGAAAGCCGGCGCAGCACACCTACGATTCGCCGCGTTCGTACTGCCTGCTGGCCAAGCAGGAACTCGGGCTGACGACATGCTCCATCGACCAAACCCTCCGCGCCACGGGCGATTCGTACTTCGCGTTGGGCATCCTGCCTGCCGAAGCCGGCTAGATTGGAGAAATCGCCGCTAGAGGCGGATCTCCACTGCGGCAGCCGCGGCCCGGGCCTTGGTCCGGGCCGCCTCCACCGTATCGCCCCGCGCCAGCGCGACGCCCAGGCGTCGTTCGCCACGCACCTCCGGCTTGCCGAACAAGCGCAGCTGGGTATCCTGCTCGGCGAGTGCGCCATCGAGGTTGGCGAACGACGCCTGGGCTGAATCGCCATGGGCGAGGACGACGGCGGACGCCGACGGCCCGAACTGGCGTACGGCCGGAATCGGCAGCCCCAGAATAGCGCGAACGTGGAGCGCGAACTCGGACAGATCCTGGCTGATCATGGTCACCATGCCGGTGTCGTGGGGACGCGGGCTCACCTCGCTGAACCACACTTGGTCGCCCTGGATGAAGAACTCCACGCCGAAAATGCCGGTACCACCGAGTTCGCCGGTGACCAGGGCCGCGATGCGGCGACACTCCGCCAGCGCCGCGGCGCTCATGGCCTGGGGCTGCCAGGACTCCTGATAGTCGCCCCCCTCCTGGCGATGGCCGATGGGTGCGCAGAACGTCGTGCCGCCGGCGTGCTGCACGGTGAGCAGGGTGATCTCGTAGTCGAAGTCGATGAAGCCCTCGACGATGACCTTCTCCGCCCCGCCCCGGGCGCCTTGGCGGGCATAGCGCCAGGACTCCATGGCCTGCGCGGGCGTACACACCGTGGACTGTCCTTTGCCGGAGGAGCTCATCACCGGCTTGACCACGCAGGGCGTGCCGATGGCGTCGATGGCGGCGCGGTATTCGTCCTCGTCGGCGGCAAAGCGGTACGGCGAGGTGGCGACGCCGAGGGTCTGCGCGGCCAAGCGGCGGATGCCCTCGCGGTTCATGGTCAGCTGCGCGGCCCGAGCCGTGGGTACGACGCGCCAGCCCTCGGCTTCGAGCGTCACCAGGGTTGCCGTGGCGATGGCTTCGATCTCGGGGACGATAAGATCGGGACGTTCCGCTTCCACGACTCGGCGCAGTCCAGCGCCGTCGAGCATGTCCACCACATGGCTGCGGTGGGCCACCTGCATGGCCGGCGCGTTGGCGTAGCGATCCACGGCAATGGCTTCGACGCCGAGACGCTGCAGCTCGACAACCACTTCCTTGCCGAGCTCGCCAGCGCCGAGCAGCATGGCCCGGGTGGCGCTCGGCGATAGCGGCGTTCCAAGCTTCATGTTCGCGTACTGCCTAATGCTGGTTGGCTGGTTGCAGGCTGCCGGCAGCAACCGGCGACAGCCCCGCCTGATAGCGCCGGAAGTTGTTGACGTAGCGATCCGAAAAGCCGGTGATTTCCTCCACCTCGTGGTCGCTGAGCACACGGACGATTCTGCCGGGCGAGCCGAGCACCAGGCTGCGCGGCGGAATCTGCTTGCCTTCGGTGATCAGGGCGTTGGAGCCGATCAGACAGTCGTTGCCGATCACGGCGCCGTTCATCACCACGGCGTTGATGCCGACGAGGCTGTTGTCGCCCACCGTGCAGCCATGCAGCACCGCCTTGTGGCCAACGGTCACCTGGTCGCCGAGGGTGACTGGGAAACCCTCGTCCATGTGGACGATGCAGTTGTCCTGGATGTTGGTGCGGGCACCGACGGTGATAGTGTCGTAGTCGCCGCGCAGCACCGCTCCCCACCACACCGACGCCTCGTGTTTCAAGCACACCGAGCCGACCACCACCGCGGTGTCGGCGATGAAGTAGTCGCCCTCGACTTCGACCCGGCGATCTTCAAGCGCGTAGATCATGGCTATCCTCTTGGCGAGGCCGACGCCTCGGATCAACAAGCACGACCGCATCCGACCAGGAAACTTGGACTCATTCGTCGTCCTTCATCCCGGGTTGAAGAACTGGCGCGCCCATTGTCGCCAAGGACGCCGGACAAATCCATGCCGTTGGCGCCAAGCCCTGGAAATTCGCCGGCGTTGGCTCTATTGTGGTGCAGGCGTGGCGACTGACGAAGCTTTCGGCCATGAAGATCGAAACGCCCTACCTGCTCTTCCTTGGCGACGTCAAGGACGCCCTGGCCGCCAAGACCGGGCAGGGCATCGTCGACTGGTGCCCGTACGCCGTCCTCGGGCAGATGCGGTTGTCCGGCTGCGGGGCCGATCTCGGCGTGGCCGAGCTGTCGATCCGGGATGCCGCGGCCCAGGGCGCGAGGACCTTGGTGATCGGCGCGGTCAATCCCGGCGGCGTGCTGCCGACTTCCTGGCGCCCCTCGCTTCTGGAAGCGCTGGCTGCGGGGCTCGACCTCGCCAGCGGCCTGCATGCGCGGCTGGCCTGCCTGCCGGAGGTGGCCGAGACCGCGAAGCGCTTGGGCAGACGGCTGTTCGACGTGCGCCATCCCACGGAGAAGTTCCCCACCGCGAGCGGACGAAAACGAAGCGGCAAACGGCTGCTGACAGTCGGCACGGACTGTTCGGTGGGCAAGAAGTACGCTGCGCTGGCCATGGAACGCGAACTGCGCCGGCGGGGGGTGGCCGCCGACTATCGCGCCACCGGGCAGACCGGCATCCTCATTAGCGGCGCCGGCATCGCCATCGACGCCGTGGTGGCGGACTTCGCCGCCGGGGCCGCGGAGGCGCTGTCCCCGGACAACGATGCCGACCATTGGGACGTGGTGGAAGGGCAAGGCTCGCTGTTCCATCCGTCGTTCGCTGGCGTCAGCCTGGCGCTGCTGCACGGCACTCAGCCGGATGCCTTCGTGGTCTGCCACGAACCTGCCCGCAAGACCATGCGCAACGTCGAGGCAGCCATCGCCAGCGTCGAAGACGTGATCGAGCAGACGGTCGCCCTTGGCCAGCTGACCAATCCCGCCATCCGCTGCACCGGAATCGCCGTCAACACCGGGGCTCTCGCCTCCGCCGATGCCGAGCGCGTCGTCGCCGAAACCAGACGCCGATACCGATTGCCGGCCTGCGATCCGGTACGCGACGGTGCCGCCCCTCTCGTGGACGCTCTGCTGCCATGAAGATTTCCGCCGCCATCGAACGCTGGCGCATCGCTCGTCCGTTCACCACTGCGCGGGATACCAAGACCGTCGCGGAAGTGGTGGTAGCCACCATGGACGATGGCGAGTTCCAAGGTCGCGGCGAGTGCGTCCCCTATCCCCGCTACGGCGAATCCGTCGCCGCCACCGCGGCGGCGATCGACAGCTACCAGGGGCCGTTCGACCGGATGGCGCTGCTCGACGCCCTGCCTGCCGGCGCCGCCCGCAACGCCCTCGACTGCGCCCTGTGGGAGCTCGAAGCGAAGCGAACCGGACGACCCGTTTGGCAGCTAGCGGGCGTTCCCCGACCGGACAGCGTGGTCACCGCGTTCACCCTGGGCTTGGACTCCCCCGCTGCCATGGGCGAACGCGCACGAGCGGAGAGCGCCCGGGCGCTGCTGAAAGTGAAATTGGGATCGCCCGATCTGCGCAAGGACATCGAGCGCCTGCGCATGGTGAAAGCCAACGCCCCGGCCGCCCGGCTTATCGTCGATGCCAACGAGGGCTGGCACTTCCAGACCCTCGATCAGTTCGCGGCCGCGGCCGTCGGTGTGGAGTTGATCGAGCAGCCCTTGCCCGAAGGCGCGGACGCCGAACTCGCCGGCTATCGTCCGACGGTGGCCATCGGCGCGGACGAGAGCATTCGCGACGGCTCGAACCTGTCTTCCATCGCCGAACGCTACCGGGCAGTGAACATCAAGCTCGACAAGACCGGCGGCCTGACCCGGGCGCTGGCGCTGGCGCGGGAGGCTCGCGACCTCGGCCTCGATATCATGGTGGGCTGCATGGTGTCCACGTCCCTGTCCATGGCGCCGGCCCTGCTGCTGGCCGGATTCGCCCGCTTCGTGGACCTCGACGGTCCGCAGCTGCTGGCGCGAGATCGAGAACCCGGCCTCGCCTACAATGGCAGCCGTATCTCCCTAATCGAAGGAGTATGGGGATGATCGAACGAACCATCTGGCGCGACGGCGAGTTCGTCGCCTGGGACGACGCCACGGTGCATGTGCTGTCGCAAAGCCTGCAGCGCGGCTCGCTGGCCTTCGACTACCTGAGCGTCCGCCACGCGCCACGCGGCATCGCGATATTCCGCCTGCGCGAGCATGTGGAGCGCCTCGTCAGGACCTGCGCCCTCGTCGGCTTGCCGCTAGCCTACGGCACCGACGAACTGGTCGCCGCCTGCGCCGAAACCGTGCGCCGCAATCCCGGCACCGCGTCTGTCAAGATCAGCGCTCTGATCCCCTCCATCGAGGTCGAGCTGATTCCCCAGGACGAGCGCGTGACCGTGTTCATCGCCGCCTACGACAATGTGCGAGACATTATCGCCCGCAACCGCGGCGAGTACCGCCGGCGCACCGAACTCTCCCTCAAGGTCGAGCGCGAAAAGACCTGTCGCCGGGAAGACGCGATCCCGCCCCATGCCAAGGTAGCCGCCAACTATACCGCCGCCATGACCGCCAAGTGGCAAGCGCGACGCGAAGGCTACGACGACATCCTGCTGCTCGACGAGGAAGGCTTCGTCACCGAAGCGCCTACCGCCAACGTGTTCTTCGTCGATGCCACCGGCGGCTTGGCGACGCCGCTTGGCGACAAAGTCCTGCTCGGCATCACCCGGGATTCGATCATCGAACTCGCCCGGGCGGACGGCATCGCCTGCGTCGAGCGCAACTTCCCGGCAGAGGAAATCGCCGATGCCGCGGAAGTGTTCCTCACCGGCACCTCGGTAGGCGTCTGGCCGGCACTGCGCGTCGACGGGCACGATGTCGGCAGTGGCACCGTCGGCCCGCTCACCGCCCGGCTGCAGGACAGGTACCGAGCCGCCGTGCGCGGCGAGGTGGCGGCGTTCGAACACTGGCTGCACTACGTATAGGCCGGAGCCACCTCGCGGCCAGCCAATGCGGACTCGTGGAATCAACCTCCGGATCTAGGCATTGGGGCATGTCGACAATTCGGCCGATGGAGACACCCGGACACCGCACATGCTCCGCACCGCGTTGCCGCGGACGCTGGCCCGTCGCAGCTGGCGGATTCGACCACTGGCATCCATCGAACAACATCGGCGAATAGGACACCATCGCCTGCCGCCAACTCGTCTTTGGTTGCGATGGTGCCGTTTTCGCGACCTCGATCTCGTCGTCGACACCGGCTGGCGGCAGCGCCGACCGGACGCGACAGCCAAGGCGACCTCGCCCCGGCTCGAAGAAGCACCGAGCACATAGCCGCCACGGTGCGCTTTCCGCACCCGGTGGTGGACTTCGACCTTGGCCGGACGGCACATGAGCAAGAACGCGGCACCATAGCGG
Source organism: Pseudomonadales bacterium (assembly GCA_963422285.2). GTDB lineage: Bacteria > Pseudomonadota > Gammaproteobacteria > Pseudomonadales > Azotimanducaceae > VXYL01. Next base: position 795,449 of record CAXXJO010000002.1, read on the forward strand.
TGGCGGCTGGCCGACGACAGCGAGGCGTCGCTCGGACGCCAGGCCGGCAGCGCCGAACTGGAGGCAGGGCGTTGGCTGCACTGGGCGCCGGCTAGGAGTAACCTGCCCTTTCCAACAAGAGGTATATCCCATGCTGTATCGACCGTTCGGAAATACCGGCCTCAGCGTTTCGGCCATCGGCTTCGGCTGCTGGGAACTCGGCGGCGGCTACGGACAGATCGACGAAGGCGATGTGGTGGCGGCCGTCCGCAAGGCGCTCGATGTCGGAATCAACCTGTTCGACACCGCCGAGGCATACGGCTTCGGCCAATCCGAGCGCATCCTCGCCAAGGGACTGGGAGCACACCGGGACGAGGTGGTGCTGGTGAGCAAGTTCGGCATCGGCTATCGCGACGGGCGGTCGAGAAACGGTACCCGGAAGCGCATGATGGCCTCTATCGAGACGACCCTGACGGCGCTCGATACGGACCACCTCGATGTCTACCTAGTGCATTGGCCGGATCGGGAGACCCCGTTCGAGGAGACCATGCGCGGCCTTGAAGAGCTGGTGCGGCAGGGCAAAGCGCGGTTCGTCGGCGTGTCCAACTTCAAAGCCGCGGAAATCGCCGACTGCATGGCCACGGGGCGGATCGATGTCGGCCAGTACGGCTACCACCTGTTCGATCGGCGCATGGAGAAGGAGGTATTCCCCTACTGCGGCCGGCACGGCATCGCCATGATGGCCTACGGGCCGCTGGCCCACGGCCTTCTTACCGGCGCGTTCAACGCCGACACGCGCTTCGAAACCAGCGACTGGCGCTCCCGGGGCGGCGCCTTCAACATGCGCCTGTTCAGCGAGGAGAACTTTCCGCGCAACCTCGCCGTGGTGGACGATTTGCAGGCGCTGGCCGCCGAACAGGGCATGGCGATCTACCAACTGGCGCTGGCCTGGGTGCTGTCCAACCCGGTGGTCAGCGTGGCCTTGGTCGGGACCCGAACGCCGGCGGAAGTGGAGGCGAATCTAGGGGCGCTGGAGCACGAGCTGTCCGAGCACGACAAGCAGGCCATCGACGCCGTGTTCGCTCGCCACGACGTGGACCCGCGGCCCGACGTCTGGGTGGACTGAAGCGCTGGTGGACTGTGCCATCGTCGACGTATTCGCCGAGCGCTCGCTGGCCGGCAACCAGCTTGCCGTGGTGCGCGGCTGCGGACACCTGGACGCCGCCAAGATGCAGGCCATTGCCCGGGAGATGAACTTCTCGGAGACGACGTTCGTGGTCGAGGAACGCAAGCGCGAGGCGCGGGTGCGCATCTTCACGCCGGAACGGGAATTGCCGTTCGCCGGTCATCCGACCCTGGGCACGGCCTGGGTGCTGGGCGGCAACCGCGGCAGCTACGTGCTGGAACTGGATGCAGGGCGGGTAGCGGTTGCCTTCGAGGCCAACGGCATGGCCTGGATGCGGCCGCCGCCGGTGGAACTAGGAGAGATGCTGCCGGCTGCAACCGCGGCGGCCCTGCTCGGTTTGTCGGCAGGTGAAATCCACGCCTCGCATCCGAGTCGATTCGCCCAAGTCGGCCCGTGCTTCGCGCTCGTCGGCGTCCGGACGCTGGACGCCTTGCGACGCGTACGGGTGGATGCGCAGGTCCATGCCAACCTCACCTCCGCAGGAGAGTTCCTCGGCGTCTTCGCATTCACGGACGCGGCGTACAGCGACGACGCCGACTTCGCCGTGCGCATGTTCTTCCACGCGGGCGGCTGGCGCGAGGATCCGGCGACGGGCAGCGCGAACACCGCGTTCGCCGCGCACCTGCGTACGCTTGGCATCGACGGTCGGGTAGTCGTGGAGCAAGGCTTCGAGATCGCCCGCCCTTCGCGCCTGTACCTCGACATCGGCGACGCCATCCGCGTCGGCGGCAAGGTACGCCTAGTGCTGACCGGCGCTCTCCACGTCTGAGCGCGATGTGCCGCCAGCGCCGCAGTTCGTCTGGAGTGCGGCTCGAAATCAAGCGCCTGCACCGAACGGGACCCTGCCGTTGTTTCGAGCAGCCGTTTCGAGTCGCCATACGAGACAACTCCACAGGCCCGACAGATAAAGTGGAACCGGCCACTTGCAATGGCCACGGAAGCGAGTACAGTCACGCCCCGTGTTGGGCGGAAGTAAGGAGGTGATCTGTGCAATCTGCTGTTGGGGGACGACCCCTCTGACTCTTCGTTGAGTCTACGAGGGCGTCGTTTCCCTCGCCAAAACCCGGGGCGGTTGCTGCTTGCGGCACCGCCCCGGTATTGTTTCGGACAATAGCTGGACAATCCCGCTGCGCCTCTCCCGCGCTTCCTCTCTTCCCTCGCCTCTCTCTTCGATAACATACGCACCCTCGACGTTCGTTGGAGGGGGATGCCATGAAACTGTCGGTGGAGTTTCCAAGCGTGAGCTATCGGGAGGGTGGCGATAGCGTCCTGCGGTTGGCGCGAGCCATCGAGGATATCGGCTTCGACCAGCTCGACATCTTCGACCACGTCGTCATGGGTTTCCCCACCGAGACCCGGGCAGCACCCAGGTATCCGCCCAAGATGCCGATTCTGGAGGCGCTGACGGCGCTGTCCTACATCGCCGCGGCCACCTGCCGGATCGGCCTCGGCACCGAGGTGCTGGTGCTGCCGCAGCGGCAGCCGGTGCTGGTGGCTAAGCAGGTGAGCACGCTGGACACCCTCTCAGGCGGGCGGGTGCGGCTGGGCATCGGCGTCGGCTGGCAGGAATCCGAATACGACGCCTTGGAGGAGAACTTCCACACCCGCGGCCGGCGCATGGACGAGGCCATCGAACTGCTGCGCGCCTACTGGTCCGACGAACAGGTGGACTATCAAGGCGAGTTCTACTGCTCCAGCGCCATGGCGATGGAACCGAAGCCGCCCCAGGGGCGAAAGCTGCCCATCTGGATCGGCGGTGCGTCGAATCGCGCCCTCAAGCGCGTGGCCGAATACGGCGACGGCTGGCTGGCTGCTGCCATCGTCGATCCCGCGCTGGCGGCCAAGTGCAAGGCGAAAATCGAAGCCTATGCCGAAGCCGCGGCCCGCGATCCCGCCGAAATCGGCTACCAGATGATGCTAGACGTGCCGCCCCAGGACGAGGCGGGCAAGCGCTTCTACGCCGAGGTGGACCGCGTCGTCGCCCGGGCCGCGGCAGTGCAGGAAATGGGCTTCGAGTGGGGGGCGTTGAACGCCACGGCCATCTTCCAGGCCGGCGCCCGCAGCGTGGACGCCATCATCGACGTGCTCGGACGCGCCTTCGAGGCGATCCGGCGAGAGATTGGATAGCGCAGAAGCCGAACGTCGAGGTGTGGCTGCTCAGAACAGCAGCAGCACGGCGAGCAGCGTACCCAACAGGGCGACGCCGAGCATCATCGAGTACAGCCATAGCAGCAGGCCGAACTTGAGCGCTGTCTTCAGGGCGCCGTCGCCGTAGTAGCGTTTCAGCGCCAGAAAGTAGTAGATCAAGAGACCCAAGAACAGTCCCAAATCCAGCCATTCCTCGCCGATCGAGCCATCAGGTACCAGAGCCACCACGGTGAAAGCCGTAAACGCGAAGGTGTGGATATGCAGGCTGAACACCAAGTGTTCGGAGTAGAACCGCTTGCGACGAAAGTAGAACAGCTTCAGCAGCGTCGCATACAGGGGCAGCAGGAAGAACATCGCCACCGGCAGGTAGTCCAGGTATCGATCAGCAACCGCCCACGGACGGTTCATGGCATATAGGCCATTGACGATCTGGCTCAGAAGACGGAGATCGACGTCGTCCAGTTCCGCATAGTCTTCCTCGGAGAGGTTCTCGGCCAGCCCGGTCAGCAGTCCTGCCGCCAAGGTGGCACTGTCGCCGGAGCGAGATGTTTCAATCTGTTCGTCCCCAAGCTGCAGCTCTACCTCCTGGTCGTCTTCTTCGCGGCCGCGCCGAAGGATGTCGTCGATCTTGCCGCCATCGGTGTCGTTGAGGTACGCCTTGAACCGCGCGATTTCATCGCTTTGCTCGAGCGTCCGCCCGGTTGGCACCTCGGTGCCAACCGGGGCCTCGGGGAGATCGACGGCGAACGACAGCACGAAGAAGAACAGCAGGCTGGTGAACAGGTAGAGGCGAAACGGCGACAGGTAGCGGGCACGGCGGTTGCGGGAGAACTCCAAGGACAGGAAGCCGGGCCGTGCGAATAGAGCGCCTAGGGTGATCCATAGACGCGAATCGGCCTCGAAGGTCTCGGCGAGCACCTCGCCCATCACCGGGAAGATCGAGCGCAGGTAGTTGCGGTCGTTCTGGCCGCAGGCGGTACAGAACCGTCCCTGCTTGTCGGCCCCGCAGTTCGTGCAGAGGTTCGCGGTTCCGGGATCAGACGCGGCATTCATGGCGGCATGCTAGCGCGCTCGGCGCACCGGCAGGGATAGGATTCCGCCGACGGGTTACACTCGCCCCATGAGCCAGCGCAACGTCAATCCCCACATCGAGCAGGCCTGCGCCCTGGCACCGTTGATCCGTCGTCATGCCGACGAGGCCGAGCGCCAGCGCCACCTGCCCCGCGCCGTCGCCGAAGCGTTCGCGCAAAAGGGCCTGTACCGGCTCGCCGGCGCCTCGGACATCCACGGCGCGGATGCGGACCCCATGACCCAGATCGGCGTCATCGAAGCCGTGTCCCGGGCCGACGGCAGCGCCGGCTGGAACCTCATGATCGGCATCGAGACCTTCGGCCTCATCGGTCCAGGCTTCAAGGAGCGCTGCCCGGAGCTGATCGCCGATCCCATGACCATCATGGCGAGTTCCACCGCGGCGGTGGGCCGCGCCCAGCGGGAAGGCGACGGCTGGCGGGTGTCCGGCCAGTGGCAGTTCGTCAGCGGCATCCACAACGCGCACATCTTCGGCGCCACGGTGCGCCTGCACGACGGCGACGAGGTGCTCGACGAAGGCAACCGCTACGCGGTGGTGCCAGCAGGCGAGTTCGAGATCGTGGACACCTGGCATGTGGCCGGGCTGCGCGGCTCCGGCTCCCACGACGTCCGCCTTGCCGACGTGTTCGTGCCCGATACGCGCATCATCGCCCCCATCGGCGGCAACGAGGCCACCACGCCGCAGCTGCGCCTGCCGCTGGGCAACCGTCTGGCCTACAACAAGGCCGCGGTGGCCATCGGCATCGCGCGAGCCGGCATCGAAGCCTTCCTCGATCTCGCCGCCCGCAAGCAGCCGCGCTTCACCACCCGCACCTTGCGCGACCGTCCGTTCGCCCAGCGCGCCATCGCCAGCGCCGAGGCGCGCCTGCTCGGCGCTCGCGCCGCGCTGCTGGAACTCGCCGCAGCGAACTGGGAAACCGTCGTCGATGGTGGCGAAGTGGCACCTCGGCAGCGAGCGCTGTTCCACATCGTCGCCTCGGACGCCGCCCGGGCCGCAGTGGAAGTGGTGGAACGCTTAAGCGAAGCCGCCGGCACCTCCGCCAACCGCATCGGCGAGCCCCTCGAACGCATCAGTCGGGACGTGCGCGTGGTGCGCCAGCATGCCACCGTCGCCCCGCATCTCATGGAGGATGCCGGGCGTACGCTGCTGGGCTTGGAACCCGAATCCTACGTCGTTCGGTCGCGCTAACACCGGCGGCCTGTCCCCGTTCTGGGGGGACAGGCGAAAGATCGAGTGTTCGGCATTGCTGCAAGGGATTGGTCGTCGGCGCGTCGCCTTCGGCAGCAGCGGTTGGAGCAAGGCTCGTTGTTCGTGCTACGGTTCCTCGGTCGCGGCATCGTTCGCTCCCGCGGCGGCGTATCCGGGGCTTGGCTCTGCACAGCCATCGCTAATTGGTATTTTGAGACCGCTTCTACATACAAGGCCTATGGCCGCCTATTCGGCTATACCTTGTGGTCGCAAGGTTCAGCATGGCCATGTGAAGTCAAACCGATACCTTGCCGACGGCCTTGACCAGTTGCGCTCGATACGATCCTGATCGACACTTCGGCATTGGAGCCGAGCCCCATGATGCCGCGGATGGAACTGGAGAACGCGAACCGTCGCCTCGTCGCACGTCTCGCTGATGCGCTGGAGCCGCGAGGGGAGATACTGGAGGCGTATCTGTTCGGGTCCCACGCCCGGGGCGAGGTGCAGCCGCATAGCGACATCGACGTCGCCGTCTACATTGACGAAGCATGTGCCCGGCACGGCGCATGGGGCTACCCCGCGGCGCTGACGACGGATCTCATGGCAGCGCTCGGCACCAACGACGTGGACGTCGTCGTGCTCAACAATGCGCCCGCTCTGCTGTACCACCGCGTCCTGCGCGACGGCATCCGGCTGTTCTCCCGGGATCTCCGCGCAACGACGACCCGCGCCGGCCAAGCGCTCTCGCGCTATTTCGACTTTCTGCCCCAGCTCGACAAGATGGACGCCGCGCGGCGGCACGCGGGAGCAGCGAACGAGACCCGGCGATGACTTCCGGTCGTCCCGACCCGCGCGTGGTTGCGAGGCATCTCGCCGCACTGCGCGGGGCGGTTGCCATCTTGCGCCGGCATGCGGGCGTATCGTCCCAAGCGCTCCGTGCCGATGCCGAGCGCCGCTGGGCGATCGAACGCGGCCTTCAGCTTGCCGCGCAGAACGCCTTGGATGTCGCAAGCCACTTGGCGTCGGCCCTCGGCCTCGATCCGACGACCTACGCGACCTCCATCGACGGTTTGGTGGAGGCCAACGTGTTGCCGCCCGTCTTCGGCGAGCGCTTCCGAGCAGTCGCCGGCTTCCGAAACGTGCTCGTCCACGGCTACCTCGATGTGGACCTCGGCCTGATCGCCGCCATCCTCGCCGAACGCCTCGACGACTTCGAGACGTTCGGGCGGCATGTCGATCAGTGGCTTGCCAAGTCGGCGAAGGAATAGGGTACCACCGCGGCACTGAAACCCATCCTGATTGCCACTCAAGCCAAGTTCAACTCAAACAGTTCTTGGGGTTGCGGCGCCGGCGCCGCGCATGGGGATCACGCGGGGAGAAAGGAGTGATATGCAGCGACCACGTGAGGCGCAGGCGGAGCTCGTGCGGATAGTCTTGATGCAAGCGGACCGCGCAGTTGCGATCGTGCCTGGGGACCTACTCGGCGCTAGGCGGGTCGCCCCAGCCAGAGGGCAAGCGAACGCGACGACGGGCTGGCTGCGGCGCATGGCGGCATGGACGGCGATCCTTTGAGATCGACAAGTATGTAAGTTCCCCTTACAATCTATCCAACAAGAACGGAAATCGAAATGAACAGAATATTACGGCTATATGATGCTGCTAAAACTCGGATCGCCCGAGCAGAATTCCATCATCCGATGGTTCTTTCGATCCTGCTGGTTGTAGGAACTGTAATTTTAGCATTTCTAAAGCCAGGAAAAATTTGAATTTTCCCTAGTTGTACTAGCCATGTTGCTAGTCGGGGGATATAAGACATACGCGATGATATCGCAAAGTTCCATAGCAGTATCCCTTGAACAAGCTAGATATAACGCCTACTTTATCGGATTGATATTGACATTAACTAGTCTCGCAGTTGGGCTTATTGAGCTTGACTACTCCTCTCCTAAAGTTACGGATCCTTTCGATTCAGAAGCGAAGAAGATGGACCCGTATACGAAATACGTCGTGAAACCGGAAATATTGGACGACTCATCGTACGGTTCTGTTCTGACATTGGCATTGCATTGCTCCCGGCCATCTTTGGCATCATTGCCCATTTCGTTTTACGGCAGCACACAAACTCCCTCAATGGCGAGCACACCAGCTCTGATTGACACGTCGATCCTCGTCGCCTCCCCCTGAACCAACCGACCAGTTAAGTCAAACAAACGTGATCCACGGCACCAGCGCGGCGCTGAAGGCCATCAGCGTCGAGAACACCGGCACCCCGAGCAGGCCGACGACGATCAGGCCGAGCAGCACCCAGACGCCGTAGCGGGCGTTGTAGTGGCGATAGGCCAGCGCCGCCCGTTCGGGCAGCAGGTGCGGCAGGATGTAGTGACCGTCCAGCGGCCCCAACGGAATCAGGTTGAACAGCATCAGCAGCAGGTTCACCTGCACCAGCAGGGCGAAGAAGATTTCCGCGCCCGACTGGAAGAAGAAGCCGATCTCGGCGCCGCGCATCGCCAAAAAGAAGTTCTGCGCCAGCACGGCCAGCAGCAGGTTCATGCCGGGACCGGCGGCGGCGATCCACAGATCGGCCCGCCGAAAGCGGTAGTTGCGCGGATCCGTGGGCACCGGCTTGGCGTAGCCGAAGCCCACCAGCACCACCATGGCGAGGCCCATGAGGTCGATGTGGGCGATCGGATTCAGGGTCAGCCGCCCGGCCCGCTGGGCGGTGTCGTCGCCGCACAGCTTGGCCACATAGGCATGGCCGAACTCGTGGCAGGACAGCGACAGCACTAGCGCCGACAACAGCAGCGCGAACAGCAGATACTGGCCTTGGTAGACGAGGGCGATCATGGCATCCTGGATTAGGTGGTTTCGTTGTTCGACTCGGCGCTGCCGCTACCGTTCCGCCGTCCAGCAGTCTACCAAGGCGGACTCGGCATTGTGCATCCGCAGACGTTCGGCAAGTTCGCCCCGCAAGCGTCGCACCACGTCCCCATGGCCGCTCGCCACGTCGCGTTCGGCGAACGCATCGGCGTGGAGATCGTACAGCTCGGATGTGCCGGACGCGCCCACCGGCGCGAAGCCCCAACGCCCGTCGGTGACCCAGGGCGTCGTGCTCTCCGCTGGGCAGCCACCGTCCTCGCCCACCTGCACGTAGCCCCCGGTCACTGCCAAGTTGCGATGATGCGGACGAGTATCGCGCACCGCGGCGGCGAAGCTTCGGCCCTCGAACGGCTCTGGCGGATCCAGGGCCACATCTGCCAAGTCGGCCAAGCTGGGCAGAATGTCCACCGGCTGCGCCAGCATGTCCAGGCTCTTGCCTCGAGGCACATCGCCGCCAGCGATCAGGAACGGCACATGGCTCACCTCGGGGTAGATCGGCCAGTAGCGGTGGTCGTGGTCGCAGATGTTGCTCTTGCCGGTGCGATCGTGTTCGCCCAGACTGGTGCCGTGGTCGCTGGTGACGACGACGATGGAATCATCCCACAGCGCGAGGTCGTCCACCTTCTGCAGGATGCGTCCCAAGTGCCGGTCCACCAGCTCTGCTTCAGCGGCATAGTGCGCCCACAGATTGGCGAGCTCAGCAGCGGAATAGTCCGTGGCGGGCCCGTAGTTGCAGTGCAGCATGGGTTCGCCCTGGTAGTCCGGGTCGTACCGGCGCACCAGATACTCGGGCGCATCCCAAGGTTCGTGGGGGTCGAACAAGTCCACCCACAGGAAGAACGGCGCGGCGCGGTGGTTCTCCTCCAGCCACCGCACCGCGGTAGCCGCGGTGCGGGCGCAGAAGGTCTCTTCCTCGCAGCTCGGGTAGCGGTTGATCCAGCGGTGCAGGTCGGCCAAGGTGCTGCCGTTGAAACGGGGAACCAGCCGCGTCTTGTCGTGGGGCATCGCCTTCTCGATGGCATCGTTCAGGTGCAGCAGATGGCGGTCGCCCTCCTGCCCCCGATGCTGATAGGCGGCCTGGAAGCCGTGCTGGAAGCGGGCGTTGAACAGGTGCGGGCAGTCGCAGATCAGCTGAGTGGCGTAGCCGTTGACGGCGAGCATGGCGGCGATGTGGTTGCGTCCGCTGCGGGTGATGGGTTGCCACGGATAGTGAGGCCATCCCAGGCGTCCTGTGGCCACATCCGTGCGATGCGGGATGGTGGGGAAGCTGCCTGTGTAGAAGCCTTCGATGGCGGTGGCTCGCAGCAACGCGAAGGCGTCGAGCTCCGGGGTGCGCACCGGACGCTGGGCGCGGTCGCCGAGGTTGTCGTGGCGAAAGGTGTCGGTAATGAGCAGGATGACGTTCTTCAAGGCTCTCTCCCCCGTATGGGAACGAAGCGAAGATTACCTCTCGAGCAGCCGATGGGATACCGGCGGTGCTCCCGCTCGGCCCTTGACGTGCCGCCGGCGGAAAGCCATGCTTCGCGCTCCGTTCGAGCCGAGATCGCCATGTCCCGCGAGCAGCGCAATCCCGTTGCCCGTCTCTCCTCCCTGCCGTTGGAACCGTTTCGCCACGGACAAGCCTACGAAAGCGAGGACGCGCGGATCGGCGACCGGCTCGGATTGACCAAAATCGGCGCGACCTACATCGAGGTGCCGCCGGGAAAGTCGTCCTGCCCATGCCATGTCCACCACGTCTGGGACGAACTGTTCGTGATCCTGGAAGGCCATGGCCGGTACCGGTTCGGCGAGGAGACATACGAAGTCGGCCCTGGGGACGTTCTCGGCGCACCCTGCGGCGACGCCGAGTTCGCCCACAAGCTTACCAACACCGGCGCGACGAAGCTCAAATACCTCGCCATTTCCAGCCTTGCCGAGTGCGACGTCTGCGAGTATCCGGACAGCGGCAAGCTGGGGCTGGGCAGCCGCATCGGTACGGAACGGCCGTTCCGGTTCATCGGCCGCCTGGCAGACCGACGCGACTACTGGGATGGCGAGCCCGACGAGCCAAGCAAAACCTGAGCGGCGGACCGTCTCGTCCAGCGGTTACGAGGTTGTATCGGCAGCTGAAAACGCGCACCACGCACATCGGGAGGGGTTGTCAATGGCGAAAGCGAACCTGCGGGCCGGGATCGGTCCGGTTACCGTGCCTATGCGTACGAGGATGGCATTCGGGGTAGGTTCCGCAGCGGAAACGCTGTCGCTCTATCCGGTGGGCATCCTCAGCATGCTCTACTACAACCAAGTGCTTGGCTTGGACGTGCTGCTGGCCGGACTGGTGCCGACCATCTCGATCTTTGCGGATGCCGTCTCCGACCCGCTGATCGGTTCCCTCTCCGACCGTTGGCGCTCCAAGCGGTGGGGTCGCCGCCATCCGTTCATGTTCTTCGCCCCGGTACCCATCGCGCTGTCCTTCTGGTGCGTGTTCAACCCGCCGGAGGGACTGTCCGACGGCATCCTGTTCTCCTGGTTCCTGGTCTGGTCGATCCTGCTGCGCACGTTCATGACGGTGTACCACGTGCCCCATCTCGCCATGGGCGGCGAACTCTCCCAGGAGTATCTCGAACGCACCAAGATCATGTCCTACAACAACTTCTTCGGCTGGATCGGCGGCCCAGTGGTGCACAAAGTAAACACGCTGATCTTCTTCGCCGTTACCGTGCAGTACGCCAACGCGCTGTTGAACCCGGATGCCTACCAGTCGCTCTCGCTCTCCAACGCGCTGGTAATCATGCTCGTGCTGTTCGCCTCCGCATGGTATACGCGGGACCGCATCTCCACCCTGCCGCAGCCGGCCGAGGACGTCGGCGCCTTCAGCTTCCTAGAGTTCTTCCGCGACGTCTTCAAGGCGTTCAGCAATCGCAACTAACTACCTGTTTCTGATGTTGGCGCTGTTCGCGCTGTCGTTGATGCTCGGCGTACGCGCCGCGTTGAATGCCTACATGACAGTGTACTACTGGGAGCTCACCGCCGATCAGTTCGCCAACATCCTGCTGATCGGTTCGCTGGTCGGCTATGTCGCTGGCTTCACCCTTTCCGCACGCATCCATAGCTGGTTCGACAAGAGGGCCACCATCGTCGCCACCGCGGCGCTGCTGTCGATCTTCCCGGCCATGCCGGTGATCCTGCGGATGCTGGGCATGTTCCCCGACAACGGCTCGATGTGGCTGATGTGGGCCATCGCCGGGTTCGGGGCGCTGGGCGCCGCCTCCGGCAGCATTCTCAACATCAGCGTGATGTCGGCGCTGGCGGACATTGCCGACGAAAACGCCGCCCGCTACGGGATGCGCCAGGAGGGCGTGCTCTACTCGGCGCGCACGTTCTTCGCCAAACTCGACGCGTCGCTCGGCCACGGCGTGGCGGCTATCGCGCTGGCGGTCATCGCCTTCCCGGAACAAGCAGTGCCGGGCGAAGTGGCGGCGGACACCATCTGGTGGCTGGGCATGGTGGACTCGCCGTTGTCCATCATCCCCGGCCTCATCGCGGCCATGCTCTACGCGCAGTACCGCATTCGCCAGTCCGACTACGAGGAAACTCGGCGCCGGCTGGCCGGACAGTCTTAGCCGCCGCCGCTCGAGCAGGACGAAGCCTACGGCCCCGTCTCCATCGGCAGCGCCTCGTCGCGCACCCATTCGGCCATCGAGCCGTCGTAGACGGCGATGTTCTCCTGCCCGGCGAGCAGACAAGCGAAGGCATCGACGGTGGCCGAAATGCCGCCGCCGCAGTAGGCGATCGCCTGCGGCGCGGCGAGCAGCCCCTTGGCAGCGAGCGCTTGGCGCGGGGCCGTAGCGGGCTTGAAGCGGCCTGCCTCCAAGAGATCGTCGTAGAAGACGTTGACGCTGCCGGCGATGTGGCCCTTGCGCCCGTAGGAGAAGTCGCTGTCGCCGCTATGCACATTCGGCGACAGCGCGTTTACCGTGCAGACGCCAGCCGCGCCGATGGCCGCCAGCACATCGTTCTTGTCGGCGAACAGCTTGGGGTCGGGCCGGACCGTGAACGCGCCCGGAGGATAGGCCGAGGTCTCTTGGGAAACGGGAAAGCCGCCTTCTCGCCATGCCCGGAACCCACCGTTCAGCACCCGCACACGGCGATGGCCGCAATAGTGGAAAAGCCACCAGGCGCGCGTGGCCCACATGACATGGCCGGTGCTGTACAGCACCACTTCGCTGTCGTCCTCAACGCCTAGGCTTCTGAACAGCGCCTCCAACTAGGAAACGGGCGGCAGGCTGAAGCCTAGCCCGGTAGTGGTGTCGGAAGCCGCTTCGATCAGATCCAGAAACATCGCGCCGGGCAAGTGGCCGGCCTCGAACTTCGTCAAGCCGGACTCCGCTCGGTAGCCGCCCTGCGGCACAGGCGCCAGGAATACCGTGGCGTCGAAGATGCGACCGCGGGGACAGTTCAGATCGGCCGCCAGTTCGGATGGCGAAATCAGGTATTCGGGGTGTGCATAGGACATGGTGCGTCTCCTTTAGTCTCTCGGTAGCGAAGATCGGCGTTGGTCGATGGCGTAAGCGCCCCGCGCCACGGCAATACCTGCCAGCAAGCCGAACAGGTGCCCTTCCCAGGAAACCTGGTCGTCGCGGGGCAGGACGCCCAAGATCATGCCGCCGTAGACGACGATGACCAGCGCCGTGACCGCCAGGGATTGGAAGCGGCGCTCGTACAGGCCGCGCACTACCAGGAAGCCGAAGAAGCCGAACACCAAGCCGCTGGCGCCGATATGCGCGGCCTCTCTGCCGAACACCCACAGCGCCAAGCCGCCGAGCACGGCGATGGCCAAGGTCACGCCCAGGTAGTAGCCGACGCCGCGAGATACCAGCAAGCTGCCGAGCACCAGCAAGGGCACGGTGTTGGCGACGAGATGGGTGAGCGAGCCGTGAACGAACGGCATGCCGAAGATGCCGGACAAGCCGTCGACGCGGCGCGGCACCAGCGCCAGATCGTAGACGAAACCCTGGTCCACAAGAAGTCCGAACAGGGATACGGCCCAGACCAAGCCGACGCTGGCGACCAAGGCGGCGGCCCGGGATTTCAAGGCGGCCGCTTCCATCATGCGGGCAGGTATCGGGCAAGGTTGTCCATGGCCTACGGCGCCACCGCCTCCGCGCCCAGCCGCTCTGCCAGCCAAGACTTCAACGGCACGTCCGCGGCCGCCGGCGAGGTGTAGCCGAAGCCGCCGTTGGGGCTCTCGCCGAGCAGCTGCCGGCGGATGGGGTCGGCGCCGTCGAGATAGTGGGCCACGGTCATGTCGTCGCGCGGCCGCAGCCAGCGATAGCTGTAGCCCAGGAACAGCACTTTGCGCGTCGCTGTGGAGCGATTCAGGCCGGCGGCGTGCCACAGGCGGCGGTCGAAGAACACGGCATCGCCGGCGGCCACGCGCACCGGCAGCGCATCGGGATGATCCAGTGCGGAGTCTGCCGGCATATCCAGCCTGTTGCGACGATGGCTGCCGGGCACGACATGGAAGTTGCCCCGATCGGCTTCCAGGGTGCTGGTGAAGAAGAAGCCGATCTTCAAGGACACCCGCGGCCGTGGCTCGCCTTCGAGCTCCAGGTTCAGCCGGCCGCTGTCCTGATGCCAGCCTAGGTGCCGCTGCTTCGGCTGGTAGCCTTCGGGCAGCGGCGGCGTGACGATCAGGTGCGAGTGGTAGAGCTGGATGTGCCAGCCGAGGATGTCCACCACCTTCATGAAAGTCTGCGGCAGGTCGAGCAGTTCCAGGAACGCATCGTCCTTGCCGAGGGCGTCGAGCAGATTCAGAGGCTGGTGGGCCTGGAGATCGCGCTTAGGCCGCCACTCGCCGTCAATGCGGTCCGCCGCCGCTTGGAGAACCTCTACCTTGGCCGCCGGAAGGACACCCGGAACGATGAGGAAACCCTGCTCCTCGAACTGGTGCCGCTCGTCGTCGCTCAGCCGGTGCTGCAGGCATTGCTCGTCCATCATTGATCCCTGCGTGGCTTTAGGCGAGTCTAACGCAGTCAGGTAATCGGAGTGGGCGATGAGATTCGGCCTGTTCGTCTACTGCACTGTGGGACGTCGCCAGGAGCTGGAAGCTGGCATGGCCGGCCGCGATCGAGCGCTGTATGGGCGCATGCTCGACGAACTCGGCCGCACTGCGGCGTTCGGCGAACGCCACGGCTACTTCGCCTTCGGCCATCCCGAGCACCACTTGCAGATCGAGGGATTCGAGATCTCCAACGATCCCGCGCTGATGGCCATGTGGCTCGGCCAGCACACCACCAGCATGCGCATCGTCACCTGCGGCTTCGTCTCCACGGCCAACAATCCGCTGGCCACCGCGGAGAAGATCGCCACCATGGACCACATGCTGGGCGGCCGCTTCGGTGTCGGCCTGGTGCGCGGCTACCAAGCGCGCTGGGTGGAGAACTTCAAGGTGCGCCCGGAACTGCGCGCCGTGGGCCCGTGGAGCAAAAACACTCTGGATGACGACCTCAACCGGGAATATTTCAACGAGTTCGTGGACATCGTCGCCACAGCGCTGGCCAAGGAGACGTTCCGCTACCACGGCAAGTTCTGGACCTTCCCGCCCAAGGGCTTCGTCAATCCCCACGAGCATCCCGTCTACGCCCGCTTCGGGCAAGGCGTCGGCATCGACATGACGGTTTCGGAAATAGGCATCGCGCCGCGCCCCCTGCAGGACGAGATACCCCTTTACGGCGGTTTCTCGGCCAGCCTGCGCACGGCGAAGTTCTGGGCCCGCTACAAAGGCCGGCCCATCGTGCTGTCCGGCAACACGGAGTTCCTCCAGCTGCTGTGGAGCGAATGGCGCAAGGTGGCCGAAGCCCGCGGCCACGACGTGCCGGCGGGCCGGGAAGCCTGCTGGGGCGGTATCATGGTGTGCGCGGAAACGGACGCCAAGGCCCAGGCCCTGTTCGCGGACATGCAGTGGTTCTGGGACACCTGGGCCACTCCTTTCGGCCAAGGCATGCCAGAACTGCTGGTGGGCTCGCCGGACACCATCAACCAGCGCATCGAACGGGTGGCGGCCAGCGTCCCCATCGACGAGGCATTTCTGCTGATTCCCGCCGGGCTGCACACCCCGGCGCAGATCGAGGACTCCCTGGGCCTGTTTGCCGAGCGCGTCATGCCGAACTTCGGTTAGCGTCGCATCTGCGCGAACGAAGCGACCAAACGGCCGCGGAAAAGTCTCCTTATCCGGGTTTTCACATGCCGCTTCGAAGCTCCTTCCAGGTCCTGGTTAATCGTACATCTGTGTCCGATATCAACAAAAAGCCTACAAAAAGTAGCATGGAAGCTGTTTCTATTCTCCCTTCGGTATACAATCATCTCCATGAAAACCACCCCTCAACTCCGCCCTGAATCCCTCGTCGCTCGCATCATCACCGAGTTGCAGGAGAATCCAGATGCCCAAACGCTGCTGCTACGCGCCCTGCTCACAGGCGAGTTCCTCGGCATGCCCACGCGCCTCGCGCGCGTCGAGGCGGACGTCGCCGTGCTCAAGGAGGACGTCGCCGTGCTCAAGAACGATGTCGGCGTACTCAAGAACGACGTCGCCGTGCTCAAGGAGGATGTCGCCGTGCTCAAGGAGGACGTCGCCGTGCTCAAGAACGATGTCGGCGTACTCAAGAACGACGTCGCCATGCTCAAGGGGGACAGCTTGGAGGTCAAAATGCAACGCAGGATCCGGTCCCTTCTCGGGCAGAGACTGGAACTGCGCAAAATGCGCGTGATGCAGAGCCCGGTGCTCGATACCGCCGAAGGGTTCGCAGACCCCGTTCTGGAAGCCTACCGTACAGGCGTCATCACGAGCGCCCAGGAAAGCCGAATCCACGCGACGGATCTTGTCTTCCGCGCCCTGCCCAAGGAAGGGGCCTCCCCGCTCTGGTTGGCAGTGGAGGCGTCCAATGCGATCGGCCGACGCGACATTGAACGAGTTCGTCAAACCGCCGACGCCCTGCACACCGTATTCAAAGAGAATGTTCTAGGCGTCGTTGCCGGCTACCGCATCCACCCACGGGATCAAGAGCAAGCGGACGAGGCGGGCGTGTATGTCCTTCTCGTCAAGGAGGCGAATGCCTAAAGCCCGTCGTTCAAGACATCTCCACAATCGCCTGGTTGGCCAGCACTTTGAGCTCTTCCCGCAGCGACCAAGGGGAGCGCATGAGTTGGATCATGCCGATCACCACCATGTCCTCCACCGGGTCGATCCAGAACACCGTGCCGGCGG
This sequence comes from Pseudomonadales bacterium, assembly GCA_963422285.2. GTDB lineage: Bacteria > Pseudomonadota > Gammaproteobacteria > Pseudomonadales > Azotimanducaceae > VXYL01. The sequence goes on from CAXXJO010000002.1 coordinate 812,162, forward strand.
CACCGCCCCAGTTGTGCTCGCCGGCGGAGCCGAGTACGCCGGACGCTACCGCGTCGGTCACCACACCCCAGCCGAGGCCGAAACCGAAGCCGCGCACACCTCGCCCGAACGGGCTCTCGCCACTGCCGCCGCCTTGGACGGCAGCAGGCAGGTGGTTGGCCACCATGAACTCCACCGTCTTCGGGCTCAGCAGGCGCACCCCGTCGAGCTCGCCGCCACGGCGCACCATCTCGGCGAAGCGCAGGTAATCCATGGTGGTGGAAACGAGGCCGCCGCCCCCGGAAAAGAACTCGGTATCGGTGAAACTGTCAAACGATTCTTCGCCCATCTGCACCAGCTTCTCCTGCTCGCGATCCCAGCTGTGGTTGGGCAGAAAGCGATCCATCTTGTCCGCCGGCACATTGAAGAAGGTATCCGGCATCCCCAGGGGATCGAAGATGCGCTCCTTGAGGAATACGTCGAAAGGCTGGCCGCTCAGGCGCTGCACGACGAGGCCGGTGACGTCCACGGCGACGCTGTAGTGCCAGCTTTCGCCAGGCTCGAACTTGAGCGGCAGCTTGCCCAGCCGCTCGGCGAACTCGTCAAGGTTCTTCGCCGCCAGGAGTTGCGCTTCCCGGTACAGCCTATCCACCGGATCCTGGGGGTTGAAACCGTAGGACAGACCGGCGGTGTGGGTGAGCAGATGGTGCATGGTCATGGTCTTCTCGGCCGGCACCGTCTCGCCACCCACCAGCACCTCGAGATCGGCCAGCTCCAGGACGAACTTCTCGACCGGTTCCGATAGCTGGAACTTGCCTTCCTCGTAGAGCATCATCGCCGCCACCGCGGTAATCGGCTTGCTCATGGAGTAGATCCGGAACAAGGCGTCCTTGGTCATCGGTGGGGTGTCGTCCGCGCCGCGTTGGCCGACGGCCTCGAAGTGGACGATGTCGCCGTCCCGAGCCACCAGGGTGACGACGCCGGCGAGCTTCTTCTCGTCCACGTAGCGCTGGGTCATGGCGGTGATGCGGTCCAACCGGGCGGCGGACATGCCCGCCTCCTCTGCCGCCGCTTCCACCAGATCGCCAGCGGCCATCGCTGGCGCTGTCGAATCGACGTTGTCCGCAGTTACCGCGTCTATCGCGTCGCAGCCGACGGTAGCCAGCGCTACCAGCAGCAGGGTGATGCCTGTTCTCATGCCCTCTCCCGATTCCCTTGTGGCGAAGCGCAAGTCTACCTGTTGGCGGAGAAGATATCCCAGTAGATTTTCCGAAGAACGTTCTTCTGCACCTTGCCCATGGCGTTCCTGGGCAGATCGTCCACGCAGACCAGACGCTTGGGCTGCTTGTAGCGCGCCAGCCGGCCTTTCAGAAACGCATCCACCCGGCCGAGGTCCAGGACCGCTTCCGCCACCACCACGGCCACCACCGCTTCGCCGAAATCGGTGTGCGGCACGCCGATGACGGCGGATTCCGCCACCTCGGGCATCTCGTCCAGCCGTACTTCCACCTCCTTGGGATAGACGTTGTAGCCGCCGGATATCACTAGGTCCTTGGCGCGGCCGACGATGGCCAGCCTGCCCGCGGCGTCCATCGTCCCCAAATCGCCAGTCATGAAGAAGCCGTCGGCGCGAAACTCCGCGGCGGTCTTCTCTTGCCGCGCCTTCGGCGCTTGCCGCGCCTTCGGCGCTTGAGCCGCGGGCGCTTGCCGCGCCTTCGGCGCTTGAGCCGCGGGCGCTTGCCGCGCCTCCGGCGCTTGAGTCGCAGGCGCTGGCATGCGCCAATAGCCCTTGAAGACGTTGGGGCCGCGCACTTCGATGCCGCCCACTTGGCCGGGCGGCAAGACGCGGCCGTCGGCATCGGCAATCCGCACCTCCACGCCGGGCAGGGCGAAGCCGACGCTGCCAGCCACACGCTCGCCGTGCAGCGGGTTGGAGGCATTCATCAGCGTTTCGCTCATGCCGTAGCGTTCCAGGATGCGCATTCCCGTGCGCTGCTCGAAGGCGGCGAACGTCTGTTCGGCCAGCGGCGCCGAGCCGGAGATGAACAGGCGCATGTTGCGACAGGCAGCGGCGTCGAAGCCGTCCTGGTTCAGCAGCCGCGTATAGAACGTCGGCACCCCCATCAGCACCGTCGCCCGGGGCAGTTCGCGCAGCAGCCCGACGGCCTCGAAGCCGGGCAGGAAGATCGTCGGCGTACCGGTCAGGAACGCGCAGTGCAAAGCCACGAACAGGCCGTGGACGTGGAAGATCGGCAAGGCGTGAAGCAGCACGTCGTCATCCTGCCAGCCCCAGCAGGCGCACAGCGTTTCGGCGTTGGAGGCGAGGTTGGCGTGGGCGAGCATGGCACCCTTGGACCGGCCCGTGGTGCCCGAGGTGTAGACGATGGCCGCGATATCGTCGTCGGCGCGGCCCACCGTCAGAGTGAACGGCTCGGCGGCGGCGACCAGGGCAGCGAAGGAGCCCTGTCCGGCCCCGTCCAGCGTTTCCACCCGCACTCTGGCATCGAACTTCGCACGAGCAACGAACAGCGCCGGCTCGGCGTCCTTGATGAAGTAGCGTACTTCGGCTGGCGTGTAGGCGGTGTTGATCGGCACGTAGACGGCACCGGTCTTGAGGCAGGCGAGATAGAGCGCCACCGCCTCTGGAGTCTTCTCCACCTGGACGAGAACGCGGTCGCCGGCTCGGACGCCGCATTCGGCAAGGGCTCCCGCCGTTCGCGCCACGGCGTTCGCCAAACAGGCGTGGCTCCAGTCTTCGCGTTGGGGACAAATCAGTGCCGGATCGTCGCCGGCGCGCCGAAAGGTCTCCTCGAATCGGGCGTAGAGGTTCATGGACGGACTTCCATAGTCGGTTCCAGGCCATGCTACTCGCTATAATGGCCCGCTTGAAAAGAAGGTGGCCGCCATGACTTCAATCGCCAACACCCAGGCCGGGCAGATCCGGGGCCGGGAAAAGGACGACGTGCTGCTGTTCGCAGGCGTACCTTACGCCGCGCCGCCCGTGGATCGCCGGCGATTTCGCCCTGCAACGCCCCACGAGGGCTGGCGCGACGTACGCGACGGCCGCAAGTTCGGCCCAGCGGCCCCGCAGATTTCCAGCGGCGGCATGACGGACCCGACACCGGTGCGCTGGGACGAGGACTGCCTGACGTTGAATGTGCAGACCCCGGCCCTGGACGACGCCGGACGACCGGTGCTGGTGTGGATCCACGGCGGCGGCTACCGCAACGGCCAAGGCGCCGTGCCTTGGTACAACGGCACCCGCTTCGCCGCCAACGGCGACATCGTGGCGGTGACCATCAACTACCGGCTCGGCGCCTTGGGTTTCACGGACCTGTCGCGGTTCGGCGCGGGATTCGCAACCTCGGGCGTGAACGGCATCCTCGACCAGATCGCCGCATTGGAATGGGTGCAGGACAACATCGCCAACTTCGGCGGCGATCCGGCCAAGGTGGCCATCGCCGGCGAATCCGCTGGTGGTTTCAGCGTCGCCACCCTGCTCGGATCGCCCCGCGCCAGCGGCCTGTTCCGCGCTGCCATCCCGCAGAGCGGCGCCGCCCACCATGTGCTGCCGAAGCAGGCCGGCGAAGTGGTTGCCGACCGCTTCCTGGAGGCGCTCGGCGTCGATGGCGTCCTGGGCCTGGAAGCCGCCAGCGCGGACGCCATCCTGGCGGCGCAAACCGAGGTCTGCCAAGCGCTCGAAAGCGGTCCTGGCTTGGACACGGAACTCGGCGTTTCGGTCTCCGCCTTCTACCCCGTGGTCGGCGCCGACATTCTGCCTGAACCGCCGCTCGACGCCATTCGCGCCGGTCTCCATGCCGAGGTGCCGGTGCTGACCGGCTCCAACCGCGACGAAACGACGCTGTGGGGCTACGGCCAAGTGGACGAAGCGAAGCTCCACCGCACCGCTTCGAGCCTCGGCGGCACCGAGGTGCAGGCCATCTACCGGCGAACCCGGCCGAACGCTTCGCCGGCCGAATTGATGACCGCCATCACCACGGACCACATGTTCCGCATTCCCGCCATCCGGCTTGCCGAGGCCCATCCCGGCAACACTTGGCTGTATCAATTCAACTGGCGTTCCCGCGTCGAGCGGCTGGGCGCTACCCACGCCCTGGAGATCCCTTTCGCCTTCGACAACCTGCACCAGCCCGGCGTTGGCGCCTTCATTGGCGAGGGACCGTCGCCCCAGCATGTGGCCGATGCCGTGCATGGAGCCTGGACCAGGTTCATCCGCGACGGCGACCCGGGATTTCCGCCCTACTCCCTGGCACGGCGCGAAACCATGGTCTTCGACGACACCTCCCGAGTAGTCGAAGACCCGGCTGCCGACGAGCGCATGGCCTGGGACGGTCTACGCTAGCGTGGCGGTCGAGCCTCTCTGGCAGCCGGGCGCTGACGCCATCGCCACAGCCCAGCTCACCCGTTTCGCCGCGCCGTTGGGCTTCCCGCCTCCCGACTACGAGGCCCTGCACGCCTGGTCCGTCGCCAACAGAGAGGACTTCTGGCGAGCGGCGTGGGACTTCTGCGGCATCGTCGGAAATGTTGGAACCGGCCCCGCGCTGGTAGCTGGCGAATGCTTCCCCGGCAGCCGCTGGTTCCCGAACGCGCGGCTGAACTTCGCCGAAAACCTGCTGCGCTACCGGGACGACGCGGTAGCCATCGTCGCCCTGCTGGAAAGCGGCGAGCGCCGTTCGCTGACCTACCGCGAACTGGCGGCGGCGACCGCGGCGTTCCGGCAAGCGCTGGCCGACCTCGGCGTAGCCGAAGGCGACCGGGTGGCCGGCTGGCTGCCCAACGTGCCGGAAACCGTGATCGCCATGCTCGCCACGGCCAGTCTGGGCGCGACATGGTCGTCCTGCTCGCCGGACTTCGGCATCGAAGGCGCACTCGACCGCTTCGGACAGATTCGGCCGAAAGTACTGATCGCCTGCGACGGCTATCGATACGGCGGCAGACGCTTCGACGGGCGGCAGCGGGCACGGGCGGTGCGCGACGCCGTGGACTCCATTGAGCATCTGCTGTGGGTGTCGGTGCTAGGCGAGGAGGTAGACGCTATCGCCGACGCCCGCGCTGTCCACGCCAGCGCATCCTTGGCGTTCGCTTCCCTGCCCTTCGACCATCCGCTCTACGTGCTGTACTCATCTGGCACCACAGGCAAGCCCAAGTGCATCGTCCACGGTGCCGGCGGCACTTTGCTGCAGCACCTCAAGGAGCACCAGCTACACGTGGATCTGCGCCGCGAGGACAGGCTGTTCTTCTTCACCACCTGCGGCTGGATGATGTGGAACTGGCTGGTTTCCGGCCTCGCCACCGGCTGCCGGATCGTGCTCTACGATGGCTCGCCGTTCCACCCGAACCCCCGTGCTCTGCTCGACTTGGCGCAGCAGGAGAGGATCACCGTGTTCGGCGTCAGCGCCAAGTATCTCTCCGCCATCGACAAGGCCGGCGCGAAGCCCCGGCAAACCCACGACCTCGCCGCCCTGCGCACCGTGCTGTCCACCGGCTCGCCACTGACGGGCGAAGGCTTCCGCTACGTCTATCGGGATTTCAAGGCGGATGTGGCGCTGGCATCCATTTCCGGCGGCACGGATCTGATCTCCTGCTTCGCCCTCGGCTGCCCCTGGCTGCCGGTGTACGAAGGGGAGATCCAGTGCGCGGGCCTCGGCATGGCGGTGGACGTGTTCGACGAGGCGGGCCGCCCCGCGCGCGGCGGGAAGGGCGAACTGGTCTGCGTCAAGTCGTTTCCCAGTGCGCCGGTGGGGTTCTGGAACGACACCGGCGACAACAAGTACCGGGACGCCTACTTCCGCAAGCATCCCGGCTTCTGGGCGCACGGCGATTTCGCCGAGTTCACCACCCCCGGCGGTCTCGTCATTCACGGCCGATCCGACGCCGTGCTCAACCCAGGCGGAGTGCGCATCGGCACCGCCGAGATCTACGCCGTGGCGGAAGGCATCCACGAGCTGGTGGACTGCGTCGCCATTGGCCAGGAATGGGAGGGCGATACCCGCATCGTGCTGTTCGTGGTGCTGCGCAAAGGCGTCGTGCTCGACAGCGATCTCCGCCGCCGGATCAAGCGTCGCATCCGCGAACGCGCCAGCCCCCGTCACGTCCCCGCGGTGATCGCCGAAGTGCCCGACGTGCCGCGCACGCTGAGCGGCAAGATCGCGGAACTCGCGGTGCGCGACGCCGTGCATGGCCGGACAGTGGGCAACGCCACGGCACTGGCGAATCCGGAGACGCTGGCCGCATTCCGAGCTCGGGAGGAACTGCGCTAGTTTCGGTCCAGCATGTCGAGTAGCAGGCAGCGTCCGTCGGCGCAACAGTAGACGCGCATCGCCGCCGGCGGCGAAGTGCGCCGGGCACGAAACTTGGCGCTGTCGCCACCAGTTTGCATGGGATTTCATGCCCTTGGGCGACTTCAGGTTCAGCGTCCAGCTGCCGCATATGGTTCGCAGCGGCTTCGGAGTCTTGGGCAAGTCGCGGGCGACGCAGCACGTCGCCGACGCCCGGCCGCTCGATCTCGATGACACCGGCACTGAAATCCGCCGACATCATGGCCGCCACCGTCGCCGCGAGGTCGGCGAACTGGCAGTCGCCGGCGTCGTTCTCTGGCATTGGCGGCACTTTGCGCTACTTCAGTTTCGGCTCCACCAAGCCGAGTTCGATCATCGTCTCGCCAGTGGCGCGCAGGGTGTCCTCAATGGCGTGGGTTTGCAGCCCCAGCTCGCTGCGGGCCTTGTCGCAATGGGCGCGGGGCGCGTTGTACGGAGCGCCGTGCTTCTCGATCATGGCGTCGTACTCGGGCGGTACGCCGCCCACATCGATGTGCGGAAACAGCTTCTGCAGATGATCGTGCAGCTGCATGGCGGTGATCTCGCCGAACTCGTCGGTGGCGCACAGCATGTAGCGGGAGCCGTTGACGCAGACATCGCTTTCGAGCATCAGCGCTTCGGATTCGCCCACGTCGCGCACGTCGACAATGTTCCACAGCGCCTGCAAGCCCCGCTGGCAGGGCTTGCCGGCCAGCATGCGGCCCAGGAAGAACTGCCAGGAGCCGCGCAGTTCGTGAACCGGACTCAGCAGCGGCCCTAGCACCACGCAGGGGCAGACGGAGACGGCTTCGAAGCGGCCGTCTTCTTCGGCCAAGCGGTTCGCCAAGTGCTCGCACTCCACCTTGGCCATGGAATAGCCCACCCCGCCCTTCTGCAAAAGATCGTCGGTGTTCCAGTTCTTGTCGTTCTCCCGGTTGTCCGATGCCCAGTCGTCTTCGGTGTATTGGTAGCCGGGAGGCGAGGGATGGCCGATGGCAGCGAAAGAGCTGGTGTAGATCAGCCGCTTCACGGTGCCAGCCTTCTTCACCGAGCCGACGATATTGTGTACGCCGGCAAGTGCCCCGTCGTACACCTGCTGCGGGTTGTTGACGCCCCCGTAGCCCATCGGCGTACCGACATGCAGCACCGCGCTGCAATCCGCGAACGGCGCATCGTAGCTGCCGTCTTCGAGCAGATTCGCCTAGTGCAGGGTGGCGGTGCCGGGATGCTCGTCGTTGAGAGCAAGCAGAAACTCGGTCTTGTCCGGGTTGGCGGTGTCGGTGACGCAGGCGCGCACTTCGTAGCCGCGCTTGAGCAGTGCGATCACGGTGTGGGCACCGATGTAGCCGGAGGCGCCGGTGACGGCCACCGGCCCGTCGGCTGCGGTAACGGAAGACATCTTGTTCTCCTGATGGCTGCGAAACGGGAGGTCCCCAGCGCAAGCCCTCCCTTAGTCCGGAAGTGTTAGGCAGTTCCGGCGTCCGCCCGGTGCGGCTCGTGTACTGCCGGGGCATGGTGGGCGCGGCTGGACTCGAACCAGCGACTTCTGCCATGTGAAGACAGCGCTCTGACCAACTGAGCTACGCGCCCTCCGGCGACTTGCCAAGCTGTTAAAGAAACAGCAAAAACGGCACCGGGTCAAGGGATTCTCTGGGATCGGGACATTTCGGACGTTCAGGCAGCGTCGCGGATCATGGCGCAATGCTTGTCGGGTGTCTTCATGCCGAGCCGGCTGCGCGGCGGAGACAGCTGTCGAGGCCGACGCTGGCGACGACGAGGTCGGCGAGATTGCCGGCGCACCGGCCCAGAACTCGGTGCGGCCGACGCCGCTGGCGCTCCGGCTGCAGCCGGCCTTGACGTTCTGCCCGCAAGGCGGGCTGCCGTCCCCAACTGCGGCCGAGCGCGGCGGCGTCACGAGAGGGATGCCGCGCTCGGCCGGGACGTACTCGAACTCGGCCGCGAACTCGTTGCCGACGTGCAGTGCGCCGCACGCTTCCCGAACAGCGTCTCGAATCGATGTCTCGACGCCAGCTTGATCATCTGAGAGAGAACGGTTTTTTTGCGCCACGGGCTTGGACTCCTATGCTACGGTCGGACCTGCAAACAATCGTACGTGAACGCAACGTCAAGCAGTATCAAGATGGACGCTCCAACAGGTCGATACCTGCCCCCGATATCGGTCGTTATTCCGGCCCGCAACGCCGATGCGACCATAGCGGCTGCCCTCGATTCGATCTTCTCGCAGGATTACGCGGGTTCGATGGAGGTGATTGTCGCCGATGGTTCCGACACTTCGACGACCGCCGATCTGATTCGCCGACGGTATCCGTCAGTGCAGTTGGTGCCGAACCCGAGGAAGTTCACCGGGTTCGGAGTGAACGCGGCACTGCGGGCTGCGACCGGGGAAATCATCGTACGCTGCGACAGCCACACCATGCTCCCACCTGGGTACATGCGCCGCGCCGTTGAAACATTGCAGAGGACAGGGGCGGCCAACGTCGGGGGCCGGCAGCGGCCCGTGGGAGGCACCTTCTTCGAACGTGCTCTGGCGACGGCGATGACCACCGTTCTGGGGGCGGGCGATGCCATCCACCGCATAGGAGGCCCCGAAGGGCCGAGTGATACCGCCTTTCTGGGCGTGTTCCAGCGCAAAGCGCTGGACGCGGTGGGGGGATGCGATGGCACCTTGATCCGCAATCAGGACTACGAACTGAACTGGCGGCTGCGCCAGCGCGGGGAGACGGTGTGGTTCGATCCCCAACTCGTTGCGGACTATCAGCCCCGCGGTACGCTGGGGGAACTCGCCCGGCAGTACTTCGAGTACGGTCGATGGAAGTCGGTGGTCTTGATGCGCCACCCGGCCTCGCTGCGGCTCCGCCATCTGGCAGCACCGCTGGTGGTGCTGGGGTTGACCGCTTCGGGGCTCCTGGTTCTAGGCGGCGCGCTCTGGGCGGCGATACCGCCGCTCGCGTACCTGCTCGTCTTGGCGGCCGGCTCGCTCGTGGTCGGCATCCGACGGCGCGAGATGACGGCCGTCCTGCTCCCGCTGGTACTTGCCGTCATGCACCTCTCCTGGGGCATCGGCTTCTTCCTTCCGCCCCGGACAAGACCGGGGGGGGGGGGGGGGGGGGGGGGGGGGGGGGGGATTGCTCGTCTGGATTGACCCCAAGACGGCGGGGGATTATCGGCTGACGCCGAGCAAGCTGCGGAAATGCGAATAAATACGCCCAAGTATCACGCGGTCGATGCGATCTCCACTTGATCGAACGTCGACCGGACTGTCCGTTCGAAGCGTTGGGGGAAATAGTTCAAATGGGAGTTACGGCACCCGAATCGGAAGTCGATGTCAGCCGTATGCAAGGTCCGAGCCGCAACGACGTCGTCTATGAGTTCAATACCCATATGGCGCTTCCGGCTCTGATCTCCGGGGCTGGATTGAGAAAGCCGGTCGTTGCCGAGGTGGCGAATATCAGGAATATTCAGGTCGCCAGCGGTCCGATTGGCCACGAGGCTCGGTGGATTGACAAGCTGACGACCCACGGCTACTCCCGTTACTACCGCAATCGACTGAGATCAAAGACGCCGAGAGCAACCATCGAAAACAAGATCGATGGACGACTTGCAGCGACCGTCCGCGCCAACCGCATGCATTCCCAGAGCGACCGTCCGCTGCGCATCGGCCGGTTCCGCCACCTGAGAAACGAATGGTCGCCCCGAGCTCTTCTTTCATTGACGCGCTCGACCGAGCGCTTCCACGTAGTTCTCGTCGGATGAAGATACTTCTTGTCAGTACGCTGGATAGCACCCATACCGTTCGTTGGGCCAACGGGCTCCGTGAACGCGGGCATGACGTGGTGATATTTTCCACCCGCCATCCCCTGCCCGGCCTGTCCACAGACGCGAAAATCGTCGTCCGCAACCGGTTTGGCAAACTGGGTTATCTGATTCATGGCGTCGCCCTCCGGCGCACGATAAAACGAGAACGACCAGACATCGTGCATGCCCACTTTGCATCGGGGTACGGACTTCTTTGTTCAGCATGGCTGAAAAAATATTCCTATATTCTGTCCATGTGGGGGTCGGACATCTTCGATTTCCCCAAGGACCTGATACGCCGGTGGATTCTTGTCCGGAATCTGACTCGGGCCGGCATGCTCCTCTCCACCTCTCGGTGTATGGTGGAAGAAGCAAGGAAATACACGAACCGGTCCATATACCTGACTCCTTTCGGCGTGAACGTGGAAGAGTTCCGCTCGCTCCCGCCCGCACACGGGAGTGACAAGGTATTCCGAATCGGCACGGCGAGACGCCTGGAGCACAAGTATGGTATCGATATTCTTGTCGAGGCTTTTGCCAGATTCAGAAATAACTATCCGGGATGCAACGTTGAGTTGTGCGTGGCCGGGGAAGGATCGGAGCGGAGCCGCATAGAAGCTCTCGCTGCCGATCTGGGTGTCCTAGACGCCGTAAGGTTCCTCGGCTGGCTGCCTCATGATCAGATGCCTTCATTCCTCAATGGACTCGACGTATTTTGTGTTCCCAGCAGATATAGGAGTGAGAGTTTCGGAGTGGCAGTTCTGGAAGCGTCGGCGTGTGGCGTTCCGGTCATTGCATCAAATACCGGCGGTCTGCCGGAAACCGTCCGACATGGCAAAACCGGGTTTCTGGTCCGCCCGGAGAGCCTTAACGAGATGTCCGAACTTCTGGGAACGCTGTTCTCGGACGAAGATTTGCGGAGCAGACTTGGACGCGCAGGACGCGCGTTTGTAGTCCAGCGATATTCGTGGGAGAAAAGCCTGGACATTATGGAGCGAACACATGGCGCGTTTCTCACTGGCTTGGAGGAAGGAACACGAAGATGATTCGTTGCGGGGGAGCAAGTTCAACATTCAATCCGCGCTGAACACACTGGCCAGCGGCGCGTCCGGACTCGGTGCGACCGCACGACGTCTGTCCTTCCCTGGCGACAGCCTGGTTTTGCTGGCGTTGCTGCTGGCATCGAATTATCTACGCATCTACCTTCCTGGTCCGGCCACCGACGGCATCTTCGGTGTGACGGTCCTGCTCCTAGCGCTGTCGCTGTTTCGGGAGCGGTTTCCGGCCTCCGTGCGGACGACCGTCCTCTGCTTCGCGACGCTGCTGATGGTCTACGGCTTCGGCCTTATCGTCGAGTTCAGTATGCAGGGCGCCAGCAACTTTGTTGCGATTCTGTTCGCCGGCATCATCTTTCTGTTCTGCTGGCGCAACGCCTCGACGTTGATTCGGGCCAGATACGTCATCCCTCTCTTATTGACGGCGGTCTTGGCGATATTCTCGCTGCCGACCGAGTTCAACCCGCAGGGTATCAGCATACTTCTGAGTTACTTGCTGCTGACCGCTGGGGTCATCGTCATCGCTCGGTCGAACACTCGGAAAAATCAGCATCTTTGGGCGCACGTCCTGTTCCTGCTGGTCGTGACGGTTGCCATCGTTTTCGGATACCGTTCGCTGGTTCTTGCCGCACTGCTGGCCTGCCCGCTGTACTGGAGCGGGTACTTTTTCCTGCGAAGCCGGTTCCGTGTCAGCGCCTTGGCGGCAACTGCCGGACTGCTCGTCGGTGCGCCAATTCTGTTGTTAGGCACTTCCCGCTTCGATACAGTATTGACTGCCTTCGACAGTTTCGGTCTAGAGTTCACGGGAGACCGTATGCAATCCGGTCGTGAGACGCTTTGGCGGTATTCGCTGGCCGCCATCGCGGAATCCCCCTGGCTCGGTCGAGGCCCAGGCGCCGTGATCACGAGGCCGACAAACGACCTGCCTGACGGCGAGGCAGGCGCTTCGCGTCCTTCAGCGCGACCGTCGGACCGCGAGCCCTCTTGTCTGGACAGTTCGAACTCGGGCTTGCTCCGGGACTGCGCCGTGCTGCTGCAAGCGCGAAATGCCCTGGACGGCGGCCCCGCCGCCATCGGGAGTTGGAAACCGTCCGTTCTTCTCCATTCCTGGCGGGGCGTGACGTTGGCAGGAGACCCACCGCGCGTGGTGGCGGTGAACTTGCCGAAGGTGAACCTGCGGGGCGTTATTCCGCCGGAGCTTGGGCAGCTGGACAAGCTGGAACTGCTGCGGCTCAGCAACAATGCCCTGACCGGCTCCATCCCGCTTGAGCTGGGGTGGCTGATCAACCTGCGGGTGCTGGCCCTCAATGACAATGCGTTGAGCGGCCCTGTTCCGCCGGCACTGGGGGCGCTCGAAAACCTCGAGGTTCTGTTGCTTCGCGGCAACCGGCTGAGCGGCGAAGTGCCGTCCGAACTGGCAAGTCTGCCCAATCTGTCGCTGCTGCGGCTCGCTGGCAACGACTTCTCCGGCACCTTGCCGCCGGGGCTGCGCGATACGGCGGATCATGACCTCGACCATGACCTGCTCTGCCTGCCGGGGGCGGGCACCGACGAGGACCTGCTCGCAGACTGCGAGACCCTGCTGGCAGCGCGGGATTTGCTGGCCAGCGACGCTGTTCTCGACTGGAGACTCTCCAGGCCTATAACGACGTGGCAGGGAGTGACGATGGGCGAAGCAGCGGGAGGCGTGCGGGTGGTCGCGCTGGACTTGACAGGGATCGGGCTGAGCGGTCGGATTCCATCCCGGCTTGACGAACTGGACCAGCTCGTATCGCTGCGTCTCGCCGACAACCGCCTGACCGGCTCCATCCCGCCCGAGCTGGGGCGACTGACCCGCTTGCGCGAGCTTCTGCTGGGCGACAACGCCCTGAGCGGCGCCATTCCGCCGGAACTGGGCGAACTGCGCAGCCTGCGCGGCTTGAGCTTGGCCCTCAACCGTTTGACGGGTTCGATTCCGGAAGAATTGGGGCGCCTTCAGAACCTCCGGTGGCTGGATCTCTCGAGCAACCACCTGTCCGGTCGCATTCCATCGGCGCTGAGAAGGCTCGAGCAACTGGAGTCCGTCAGACTTTCGCACAACGATTTCGCCGACGTGGTTCCGGCAGACTCCGGGAGTGACGATGTCGAGCCGGAGTCTGCCTCGCCGGCGCTGGCAGGCAGGCATGTCCCCGCCGCTGCCGCGCCAGATCGGACATCCACCAGGACCAACCCCGGCCTGCTTGCCGATCGCGCTATTCTGCTGGCGGTGCGTGATGTTCTGGCTGGCACCGCATCGTTGAATTGGAGCGACTCGACGACCCTTGAGCAGTGGGAGGGCGTCGTGCTGAGCGGTACGCCGGCGCGGGTGACGGCGCTGAATCTGCCGGAGCGGGGGCTGAGCGGCATCGTTCCGCCGGAGCTCGGAGGATTGCACCGGGTTGCGGCGCTGCGCCTCCACCGCAACCGGCTCAGTGGACACATCCCGCCCGAACTAGGACAGCTGACCGAATTGCAGGTGCTCGCGCTCGGCTCCAACGCCCTGACCGGTGCCATCCCGCCACAGATCGGCGATCTGGAGCGGCTGACCGTGCTGCACCTGCGCCGGAACCGTCTCACCGGCTCGATTCCCAGGGAGCTGGCGGGGCTGACGAATCTGCGGACGCTGACGCTCGACTTCAACGCCTTGAGCGGGGCGGTACCTCGCGAGTTGGCGCAGCTGCCGAATCTGGAGGAGCTGCAGCTTGCCGGCAATAGGCTGACTGGCCCCATCCCGCCGGAGCCGGGGGCGCTGACCAACCTCTCGGTGATGCAACTAGGCGGCAGCGAATTCGCCGGCTGCATCCCGCGGGAGCTGCAAGGCAGGGCCGACCGCGAGCTGGAGCTCGACCTGCTCTGCGATCCGTCGATTGGGGGCGGACGGGACGCCATCGCCCTGATGGAGATGCGGGACATCCTGGCCGGCAGCACTAGTCTGAACTGGAGCTATGCAGCTCCCGTCTCTTCCTGGGAGGGCGTCACCGTGAGCCCGATGCGGTCCGCTGGCCGGGGAAGGTGGAAAGGAGGCACGGCGCGGGAAACCGAGCGCGTGGTCGGGCTGGATTTGTCGGGGATGGGTCTCGACGGCCGTCTGCCGCCAGCCCTCGGGAGCTTGGAGAAGCTAATCTGGCTTCGCCTCAACGACAACCACCTCAGCGGCCCCATCCCGCCGGAACTGGGGCAGCTCGCCGATTTGCGGGAGATCGGGCTCGAGTCCAACGCCCTGACCGGCCCGATTCCGCCGCAACTCGGACAGCTTCCGAATCTCGCGGAACTGTGGCTTGGCCACAACCGACTGACCGGCCCTATCCCGCCGGAATTGGGGGCATTCGATACGCTCAAGGTACTGCACCTGCGCGGCAACGCATTCACGGGCTGCCTCCCGCCGCTCGGCAAGACGGCGGACCAATTCCGTACCTGGCCTGATGGACTTCCGAAGTGCGGTGCGCCACCAGCCCTGGAGTTCTCCTCTCTTGGCGATGCCATCAAACACATCAACGCCAGTGTTGATGCCTTGACTATCCAAACCATCCCTGATTCCGCCCACAATCTCTACTTGCAGGTGGGGGTGCAAACGGGGATTTTCGGCCTTGGCGCTCTCGCGCTCCTGTGCATCTCCCTGATCTTCAATCTGCGCGCACGAGCCGGCGCAGACGTCACGCCGATGCATTGTTACGCCGCGGCCTGCACCATCGCTGTCCTCGTATGCGAAACTTTCGACGTCCACCTGCTGCAAACCGCATTCACTGTGGGATGCGTCACATGGATCTTGCTCGGCCTCGGCGCGGGGGCGGTCAACCACCTGTCTGCGTACTCCGCACAGGCAGGCGGCAAACCAGCTTCCGGGAGCCGCTTGGCCGATGCCAGATCTTCGGGTTCATACGTCGCCGGCCAGGACTGCGACGCAACGGTCGCAGCGGCTGCGCTTCTCGCCGACCGCCCGTCAGCGGTTGAAACTGAAGTGGCCAACCCTGCAATCGCATAGGTGGTCAGCAATGATGCGTCTCCTTCGATATCGCTTGGTGAAGTTTCTGATTATCACCTTCTCAGTATCGTACCTGTTTATGGTATCGGTAAAGCCTGTTGTGAATATCGATAAGGATGAGATATTTCCATTCTTCAGCTGGAGACTGTTCCCCCCATGTCCGGCCGTTCGAGAAGCCGTTCCGCATGAGTTGGACGAGTTCAGGGAGCTGTTCGGGTGCAGGATTGTGACGCCGGCGAGAGCCTGTCATTCGGGGAGGCGTAGAGAATGTGCGCCCTGCTGAACGCTTGGCGTCAAGAGCAGGCTGATCGATGTCCCGAACAGGATGAGACGGCATAGGCGACCCTGCCTTCAGGAAGGAGCTGGTAGGCGAGCAGCCGCTGGATCAGGAGATCGAGAGATCGAGCACCGCCACACCAGCCCGAGTCGCAAATACGATGACGACATCCTGCCGGCCGGTGGCGTCCGAACCGGGCAGCGCATCCGCTGTTCCTGGCTTCGATCCAAGCATGGTGGAACCGTCTTGGCATGCCGTGAACTTCGTGGAGCGCCCATCGCTCCCTACGGCCGGCAGCATCGGCGTCCACTTCCGCACGATGCTGCCGATTTCATTCGGGGCATGGCCCTGAAGCTTCGAATCTTCGTATCGGTACATCCAGGCAAGACGCTATGCGTCCACCCGAGCCGGCAGAAAGAAACCGATTCCCCAGTTCAGATGCATGGTCGCCAGGACCAATGGCAGCAACACAGCTGCCGCATCCCGGCGACGAAAGCCCTCTACCGCCGCTCCGGCCACGAGGGTCAGCAGGTACATAAGCGCCAGTGTCGCCGCCAGCAACGGGGCTCCGGCCAGAGCCAACAGGACCGCAGCCGCCAAGGCCAACACGACCATAGGCGCGGCCAGATGGCGGAAGCGAAGGGAGGTCGGATGCCGCATCAAGACCACCGACTTCCATCGACCGTAATCGAAATACTGCCGCGCCAGCGCCCGGAACGTGCCGCGGGGTTGATACAGGACCACCAGTTCGGGATCGAACCACACGATCTTTCCAGACTTGCGCAACCGCCAATTTAGCTCGTAGTCCTGGTTGCGGATCAGGGTGGCATCGTACCCTCCCATTTCATTCAGCACATCGCGCCGGAACGTGCCTAGAAAGGCGGTGTCGCTCGGCCCCTCGGCCCCTCCTAAGCGATGACGGGCATCGCCTGCCCCCACCGGGATGGTCATCGCCATAGCCACAGCGCGCTCGAAGCAGGTGATTCCCACCGGCTGTTGCCTGCCTCCGACGTTGGCCGCTCCCGTCCTCTCCAGCGTTTTAACGGCGCGGCGTATATGGCTAGGCGACAACATCGTGTGAGCGTCGCAACGCACCACGATCTCTCCGGTGGCTACTCGAAGCGCCGTGTTGGCTCCGTGGCCGAGGGTTTGTTTCGGATTGGGCACGATTCGCACCTCCGGATGGGAACGTCGGATCGCCTCGGACAGCGCCGAGGTGTCGGACCCGTCGGCGACGATCACCTCCACCGAACCGGCATAGTCCTGGGAAAATATCGAGTTCAGGGTGGACGCGATGGTCTCTTCGGCGTTGCGGGCCGGGATGATTACCGATACGGACGGGGGATGAGGAGATGAGGCATCGGAGCTGGAGGTTTGACGATTCTTAATAGCGTTCATCATGACAAACTTGAAGGTCTTCTAAATCTTGTCTCTGGCAACAGGATGCCGTCCAGCGCATCCGTTGTCGGGGTTTCGGCTTCGACTGCCATGTCTTTGGTCCTCTGCCAAGCGATTCGGGAAGGCCGCCGAATTCGACGCGCTTCGCGTTCTTGCGGCCGTATTCCGGCCAATCCGCCATTCAAATCCTCCCACCGGCACACAATAGCCAGACCCAGTCCGCGTTGCAACCCTTGGATAGTGTTTGGCTTTGGATAAGAAGGGCTACTACGGTTACCACTACATACGGCATTCGATGCCGTCCCACGCCCCGGCATCTTGTGGTTGCGTGATGCGGCATGACGACACGGATTCAAACTGAGACGCTATCAAAATCCTGGCGGCCATGGGCGCTCGCCTCGTTTCCCGCACTGGCCGTCCGTGCAGAAACAGCGCTAACGCCGAACGGCCCAGGAGGGTTCGGAGACATTCCGAACGCAGGTCCGGAACGGATCGCGTTCCCACGGCGACCCCGACCGGCGTCAGCAGGCCGCGTTCAGCACCAACCCTTCCGCTTCTTCCATGTCCATGCCGCCTAAGCGGTCGGCGACCGACCCGCGCCTCGATCAGTCAAGCGATGCGCTCAGGCATCGCGCGGATCGGTGCGCTCCTGTCGAGAGTTGAACTGCCGGCGAACTGCCGTTTCCACCCCCCATGCCAACAGTACGCTGACGGCGAGAACGGCAAGGCCCTGGCCGGCGCCGAGCACGTAGTAGGTGCCGCCGCGGCGGGCCGCTCGAACGCTGCCCAGGGCATTGGGTTCCAGTTGCAGGTGGATGCGCAGGCCGTCTGCCAACGACACGGCACCGCCGCGCGGAACGACGCTGTCCGGATTCACCACCAGTACGCCCAGGTACAGGAGCAGAAGGATGACGATGCCGAGGACGCCAACGCCGGCGAGAAGCGCCATCAGCAACGGGCGCGACCCCTTGGCCAGCGGGCGCTGGCAGCGCGGGAACCCGTAGTAGTAGAGCAGGCCGCCGAGCAGGCCGATCTGGTTGAGCGCCAAGTCGTTGAAGTCGAGGTAGACGAACGGCATGGAATGGAAGTACTGCCAGCCCTCGTCCAGGGCGCTGAGCACGGTGCCGAGGAGAAGCGCCTCCAGGACGCGGAGCCGATCCCGCTGCGGGTCCAGCGCATGCGCCAGCAAGCCGCCGACAAGAGCGTACTGGGGATAGTGGACGACTTCCACGCCGATGGTGAGCAGCGTGTTGTGGCAGACCACCATGGCCGCCAGCACCAGGCCCCAAAGCAGCAGCGTCGGCGTCCTGGCACCCCCCCGGCGGGCCTGGACGGCGAGCAGAGCCACCGCCGCCAGCGCCAGAAGCACCGCCGCCGGCAGGGTGTAGTCGACCGGCATGAAGCTTCCCCAGGGGGTCGGGTGGGTGCCGGCCACAGCGTGGGAGATGTCGTCGTGCAGGCTGGCGTTGGCGAACCAGAAAGCCAGCGCCAGAAGCAGCCACATGCCGCGGCGAACCGGCATCGTCAAGGCGATTTCCCCTGGTCTACGAGCGCGAAGTTCGGCTCCTCTCGGGCCGGGCCAACCGGCGATGCCGCCTCGACGCAGGCACTGGCGTCGTTGTCATCAACGAACCAACTGGCGTTGCTGGGACTGTCCAGCAGTTCGTCTTCCTTGCCATCCAGATTCTGCAACCGAGCCCACCCCCGACAATGCCCGCCGTCCTGGGCGCGGCACCGGCATCGTAGCGGTGGCTGCCGGCGAAGTCGAGCGTGCGTGCGGACTCGGCCAGGGCATATCCGAATTCGCCAAGGAGGCCTCGGCCGTCGTCCAGGATGCCGTGCGCTCATAGTCTTGGGGCATCGCTTTCGGTTGCGGATGCACACACGACAGGATCAGAAACCGGGTGTTGTTCGCCACCAGCCGCAGAAGCCGGAACTGCTGCTCCAGGGCTCCAGCCGACCCACAGAACTCGCGCTCGGATCTTGAAGATGCCGGGCCGCCAGCCGATCCGCGCCAGCGACCGTCGGCCACGTGCCGCAGGCCGTCGCCGAGCATGCCCGGCAAGCCCGGATGGTGGTGCGCGTCCACGAGCGGCCCTGCGCGCATCGGGCGAACCGACACCCGCGCCAAGGACTCTTCGATCACTGCGCCAATCGCTCTCGGCACCATCGGGCGCGCACATCCCGACGCTCCGGCGAACGAATGTCCAGCGGAGAACGCAGGGCCTTCCCTTCAGACAGTTGCCGCGACTTTGGAACGGCTCTGCCGAGCGCAGCACGAGGCGTGTCTGGACTGGAATGAGTCCTGTACGATAGCGTCCGGACCGCCATCGCGAGCGATACGCCATGGCAGTCGAGGCCGGACGGAGCGAAGGTGCCGGCAAGGCCGACAATCCAGCTCTCCGTCGCCTGCTGCCGGAAGTGGGAATCGCGCTGCAATCGGTGTCGCCAGCACTCGAGACCTACTTCGCGCAAGAGGCTACTGCGCTAGGCGGCGGCACGGCTATCGCGCTGCGCTACGGACATCGGAGAAGCACCGACCTGGACCTGTCCCCTGCCCGAGACGCGCTGGCGGTAGCGAAACGACGGCAGGGAACGAGCATCGAGGAGTGGATGGCAGGGCATGTCGAAGCACGGGAGCGGGAGGGCGTCGGCGGGACATGGCGGGGTGTCCCGGTGGAGATCGTGACGCCGAGCCGCCCAGCGCCGGATCAGTCGTGGAGCGCTCGCGCAACCGTCGGTGGATTCGAACTCGAGACCATCGGGACGGTGCTCGCCCCTAAGCTCGCATCAAGGATGTGGAAAGGCGGCGTGTTGGAAATCCGGGACGTGGTGGACATCGGCGAAACGACGCTGCGCGAGCCGATCCACTTGGCGCGGGAGCTGTGCGCATGGCACAGCTCGCCAGTGAAAGAAGCGGACCATCTGATCGGCGCTATCGACGCGGACTGGGTAGAGGATCAGCAAGCGGGGCCGAAGCCGGCATTGGATGGATCGGTTGCCCGGCCCGAGGGTCTGATGCGTGGAATCAAGGCGGCGGATCGCATTGGCGGAGGGCCCGCAGGCGTTGGCGGCGCACTCCAGGCGACAGTTGAGGGGCGACGAGCGGCGAGGTTGGATCTGCGCACCAAGCCGCCGGGCCTGGGTGCCGTATGTCCGTTTCGTGCATGTCCGTTTCGTGCATATGGCGCCGCCCCGCAGGCGCAATCCCCAAGCGCTGGCGTGGCTGGTCGCCAAGCGATGCGCCGGCCGGCGCGACAAGCCCAGCGCGGAACAGGTAGTGCAAGCGATGCAGGCATCAGCACCCTCCCCGCTGCAACGCGGCTGGATTCGATGGGTGTTCACCAGCGCCGAAGTGTGGCGGGTGCGGCGCGATACTCGACAGGCGGGATTGACGCCGGCGGAGATAGGCCGGGCGCTGTCCCTAGCGGACTGTCGAGGATCCGCCATCGTCGCATCGGCCAACCAGTCCGCGAAAGGTCTCGAACCGGCGATCGCCGTGCGGGCGGCCCTGCACATCGAAGCCCAGACGCAAGCCGCCGGCAGAACCTTGTCCGAGGACGCATGGGTTGCGCGCATGGCTGACAAAGATCGTGCGGCGGAGCAATTCGTCCCTTGAGTTCCAGCGAGGGCCAAGCCAGTCTCCGTGATCCCGAACCGCTGGCGTTCCGTACCGGTGGGAAACCCCAAGCCAAAGGGACTTGCCTGCCCAATTCGCCAGAAGCTGGACGTAGGCATGTTCAACTGACAGACGCTCCATATACATACGCAGTGGTGTCAAATGCATAAGCTCAAGCCAAACATTCTGTTCGCTTTCGCCGACGACTGGGGACGCTACGCCAGCGCCTACGCCGCGCACGAGCGATCAAAGAGGCTGGAGCGCTGCGGGATTGCGCCGAGCACGGCGCATCGCTGGCGACACCGCTTTCTGGCGGCGGTGCGCCAGGCGCCGGATCGGCTTGCCGGGATCGTCGAGGCTGACGAGACCTTTCTTCTGGAGAGCCGCAAGGGGGCGCGGAAGCTCGACCGCAAGCCGCGCCGGCGCGGCGGCCAACGAGCTGATCGATACGCCGAACTTCGACCGTGAAGGATCGCCGCCGATGCGCTGCTCGTCTCCGACGCCAACCGCTGCTATCCGCCCGTCGCGGCGGCGCTCGACATCCCTCACGCATCGACGCTTCTGCTGGCGTGCGGGTCCGGGGCGCGCTGCACATCCAGACGGTCAACAGCCGCCACAGCCAGATCAAGGGCTTTCTGCGCAGTTCGGCGGCGCGGCATCGCCACCAAGTACCTGGACAGCTGTCCGAGGTGGTTCCATCCCATCGAACTCGGCGATCAGCCATCGCCCAGAGCCTGCCTCGAGGCGGCGATCGCCAGACCGCGCCTACGTTTTGCAAATTGAGCCAATGTAAGCTCAAGCCAAACATTCTTGCCGGGCAGTACTTCTGGCAGACCGGCCTCGGCGCCATCCTGCAAGGCGCTGCAAGGCGCTGTGTGGGACGAGGCCATTCCCACCTTCCCACTGGAACTCGAGGCCCGGGGCGGCTACTTCGTCGGCTACCAATACAAGGTATGGAGTCCGGGACGAACCCTGAACGCGCCCATCGGCGGCGCCCGCACCCGCTACCAGCCGGCTGGCGGCAACTTCAACCGGTTCTCCCACTGGGTTGCCGCCCATGCCGAGGAACGGGGCATCGAAGCCGCCAAGCAGGCGCTGTACGAAGAAACCCGGCACAACTTCCGCGCCTTCTTGGCCGCTCGCCCGCAACGGATGCCGTTCTGCTACTGGTGGGGCCCCACCAACACCCATCGCACCTGGGAGCGCGGCTCCGGCAAGGCGCTGTGGGGCATCGAGCCGGACCGGCTCCAAGGCCGCCTGCCGGCGTTTCTGCCGGATGTCCACGAAGTTCGCGAGGATGCCGCCGACTACTTGGGCGAATGTCTGGCGGTGGACGCCGGCCTTGGCATCCTGCGCCAGGAACTGGCCGCCATCGGCGAACTCGACAACACTCTGCTGGTGGTCAGCGGCGACCACGGCATCCCCGGCATGCCGCGCGCCAAGTGCAACCTCTACGACATCGGTTGCGAAGTCGCCTTGGCGGTGCGCTGGCCGGGTCATGTCGCGCCGGGCCGTGTGGTGGAGGACTTCGTGAACCTCATGGATCTGGGGCCCACCTTCTGCGAAGCCGGCGGCATCGGCATCCCCGACGCCATGACCGGCAGGAGTCTTACGTCGCTCCTGGAAGCTCCGGGCAGCGGCCAGATCGATCCCGCACGGGATCATGTGGTCACGGGCCGCGAGCGCCATGTCGCCCTCGCTCGGCAGGGCCACCTGCCCTACCCCCAGCGCTCGCTGCGCACCCGGGACTTCACCTACATCGTCAACTTCGAACCCGATCGCTGGCCCATGGGCGACCCCAAGGGCCTGGACGATGCCACCGTCGAACCGCCGGACTACGACACCCTGGCGTCCAACACCTTCGTCGCATACGCGGATCTGGACGCCAGCCCCACCAAGGCGTGGATGATCCACCATCGAGAAGACCTGGACGTGGAACCCTTGTACCAGCTCGCCTTCGGCAAGCGCCCCCGGGAGGAACTCTACGACCTCAACGAAGACCCCCACTACCTGCGTAACGTCGCTGCCGATCCGGCCTACGCCAACGTGCGCGGCCAGCTGGCAGCGAGGCTGCTGGCCATTCTCGAAGAGCAGAACGACCCGCGACTGATGGAGCAGCCCTGCCGATACGAGCTGGAGCCCTACGCCGGGCCACTGGAAAGGTAGGGCAGCCGCATAGGCGGTGCCTGGACTGAGAGGTGATCCTCGGCAGCTGCCCTCCAACGGCAATGGCTTGCGAGGAATGCAAAGCGCTGAAATCGATATTGCCGAACCAGGAGGAGCCGCCAAGTCTGCCGGCAAGGGCGAACATGATCCGTGCAAGCCGCTCCTTGCAAGGTCTCGCACCGCGCACGGGCGTGTCGGCGATCAGCGGTGGCTCCAGGGACAGCGATACCAGGTCTCGCATCGTGCGCGGGCGCGTCCCGAAGGCGGCGTCGCTGGCCTCCGATGACCTTCGCAGCCCCCGCGAACTCGCACGGAATGGCCTCTTCGACCATGTCGACGAGGTGGATGCCCTTGCGGCTGTCGCAGTCCTCCCGAGGGCCTGCATCGGTATGCGCTTGGCCAAGCCGACCCTCCGGGCGCGGCGCTTTGCGCCCGCGGATGGCCACCGCGGTCGGCTTGGTCTTCTTGAAGAGCAAACGCTCGGCGCGGCAGGTTCGCGACCGGCGCATGTGCGGATGCGGCTCTCGAGAAGCCCGCAAGCTGCTCCCGACGGGCCTCGACGAGTCGCTTGATCCGGCACCGCAGCACCTCCGCAGCGGCTGGCGCAGGCTCCACGGATCTCGACTGGCTGCCGAATGCCGGCCGCTGTTGACGGCGCGCACCGATCACGCCTCTCGCCGGTGCCGGTGTCCCGACATTGGCGAATCAGGCGCTCGATCGGCGGTGCCGAAAATCGCAAGGACTTGGCCGGGAAGTGGCGGATCGCGCCCTTGCCGATGTTGCGAGACGCCGGCGGCCGGACCGATGCAGGACGTCTTCAACGAACTCGCCGGCGTCCATCCGATCCTGCGGCTGGGAGCGTACTGGCGTCCGCGACGGCGCATAGCTGCTCCAGCGTCGTGATGCGACGTGTGCCGAGGGGACCGCCTTCTTCTCCATCAAGGCTCACAGGCGCGGACGCGCCTTGCCGGTGCTAATATGTCCTGGGCTGGAGTCGGGCATACGGGCACCTCCAACACCCCTGTCGAAATCGAGCCTGCGAACCCCAAACTAAATCCGCCGCTGGCGCGTCATATGCATGCGCCACAGAGGATCAGCATGGCAAAGCCCGGCATCGCCGACACATCGTCCCAGGACGTGCGCATCGAACCCGTGTCGCGGCGGCGGCAGTGGCTGATTGGCGCTGGCGGGACGGCTGTCGCTCTCGGCGCGGTGGCGGTGTTCGCCGTGCCGTCTCTGCTGCGCTGGTCCGAAGCCGAGATGAGCGTCTCCCGAGACCGGCTGCGCACGGCGCTGGTGAGCCGAGGCGATCTGGTGCGCGACGTGTCGGTGCAGGGGCGCGTGGTAGCCGCGGTCAGCCCGACCCTGTACGCCACCCAGACCGGCACCATCACCTTCCACGCGGAAGCCGGCGATTCGGTGGCCGCTGGCGACGTGCTGGCCACCATCGACAGCCCGGAGATCGCCAATCGGCTGGATCAGGAGCAGGCCAACCGCTCGCGCTTGGCGGTGGAAATCGAGCGCCAGCGCATCCAGGCCAAGCAGCAGATGCTGACCAACCGCAAGACCGTGGATTTGGCGGCAGTGGCGCTGACGGCGGCGAACCGGGAAGCGCGCCGGGCCGATCAGGCCTATGCCAAGGAAGCGATTTCCCAGCTCGATTTCGAGAAGGCCCGCGACGACAAGCGCTCGGCGGAACTCGCCCATCGCCACGCCGTCGCCGACGCCGAACTCGACGAGGAACGCCTGGACTTCGAACTGCGCACAAGACAGCTCGAACTCGAACGCCAGGAACTGCTGGTGCGCGACCTAGCGAGGCAGGTGGACGAGCTCGCCATTCGTTCGCCGGTCAGCGGCATCGTCGGCAACTGGCTGGTGGAGCAGAAGACCGCGGTGGCGGCGAACATGGCGGTGCTGGCCGTGGTGGACCTGTCGCGCTTCGAGGTGGAGGCGCAGGTGCCGGAGAGCTATGCCGACGATCTCGCCGTCGGCATGGCGGCCGAAGTGCGCGCCGGCGACGCCATGCGCCCGGCCACCCTGGTCGCGGTCTCGCCGGAAGTGATCGACAACCAAGTGACGGTGCGGCTGCGCTTCAATGCCGACATGCCCAGCGCCCTGCGCCAGAACCAGCGCCTGACCACGCGCATCCTGCTGGAAGCGAAGTACGACGTGCTGCGGGTGGCCCGCGGCCAGTTTCTGGAATCCGGCGGCGGCCGCATCGCCTATGTGATCGACGACGATGTAGCCCGGCGACGCGCCATCAAGGTGGGCGCCCGCAGCCTGAACGCGGTGGAAATCGTCGCCGGACTGGACGCCGGCGACGAGATCATCGTCTCCGGCATCGACACCTTCCAGGGCAAGGACGCCGTGCTGCTGACGAACTGACCACGCACCATGCATTCGAGGAGCAACCCATGCTGGCGATGAACAACGTATCCAAGGTGTATCGCGCGGACGTCGTGGCCACCCACGCTCTGCGGCAGATCTCGCTGGGCGTGGCGGCGGGGGAGTTCGTCGCCGTGGTCGGCCCGTCCGGCTCCGGCAAGACCACGTTCCTCAACATCGCCGGTCTGCTCGAGACCTTCGACGAAGGCGAGTACCAACTCGATGGCGAAGACACCGCCGGCCTCGGCGACCAGGAGCGCGCGCGCCTGCGCAACGAGAAGATCGGCTTCATCTTCCAGAGCTTCAACCTGATTCCCGATCTCGACATCTTCGACAACGTGGACGTGCCGCTGCGCTACCGTGGCTTCAAGGCCTCCGAGCGCCGGCGACGCATCGAGAACGTGCTGGAAACGGTGGGCCTGGGCGGGCGCATGAAGCACCTGCCGGCGCAGCTCTCCGGCGGCCAGCAGCAGCGCGCGGCCATCGCCCGGGCGCTGGCCGGCGAGCCGCGCTTCCTGCTGGCCGACGAACCCACCGGCAACCTCGATTCCGCCACCGCGGACGGCGTCATGGAGCTGCTCGACGACATCCACGAACACGGCGCCACCATCGTCATGGTGACCCACGATCCAGGCTTGGCGGCGCGGGCGCAGCGCATCGTCCGCATCGCCGACGGTCAGATCGCGGACGCGCCGGCTGACGAACCCTCTGTCCGGGAGCGCCCGCAAGCCGCCTCGTAGGCAGCCTTGCAGGCTAGGGAGATCGCCATGTTCGCCTACTACGTCCGTGAAGCGCCGGCATCGCCGCCGGCTTGCAAGCCCTCTGCCTGGAATCGTCCGCTAGCAGCTTGGTAGCCGGGGAGACCACCATGTTCGCCTACTACGTCCGCCTTGCCGTCATCAGCATCCGCAACAACGCCGTGCTGTCGGCGCTGATGGTCTGCGCCGTGGCGCTGGGCATCGGCGCCTGCATGACCTTCGTCACCATTCAATACATCATGTCCAAGGATCCGATTCCCGCCAAGAGTGATGTGCTGCACCATGTGCAGCTGGATTCCTGGAGCCCGAACCAGCCCTTTTCGCACGACGGTTCGCCTCCCAACCAGCTCACCTACACGGACGCCATGGCGCTGATGGCGGCCAAGCGGGCGGTGCGCCAGGCGGCGATGGTGCGGACGTCGTTCGTGGTCGAGCCCAGCGCCGACGACGCCCGTCCCTTCGACGCTTCGGGCCGCGCCACGTTCGCGGACTTCTTCGCTCTGTTCGACGTGCCGTTCCTGTTCGGCAGCGCCTGGGACGCCGATGCCGACGCCAGCCGGGAACAGGTGGCGGTGCTGTCCCGGGCCATGAACGACCGCCTGTTCGGCGGCGAGGATTCCGTCGGCAGGGACGTGGTCATGAACGGCTACACCTATCGGGTGGTCGGCGTGCTGGACCATTGGAAGCCGATGCCGAAGTTCTACGACCTGAACAACAACCCGTTCACGCCGCCGGCGGACATCTTCGTTCCGTTCAATCTGGTGGTGGCGCTGGAACTGCCCCGCAACGGCAACACCAACTGCTGGAAGCCCACCGACGGCGACGGCCTGGCCGCGTTCCTGGCCTCCGAATGCATCTGGATCCAGTTCTGGGTGGAGTTGCCGGGGCAGGACGCGAAGCGCGACTACGTCGCCTTCCTCGACAGCTACGCCGAGGAGCAGAAACGCCTCGGCCGGTTTCCGCGGCCGCTGAACAACCATGCGCGCGACGTCAACCAGTGGATCCGCGACTCCCGCGACAACGACGACAACGAACCGGCCATGCTGGTGGCGGTCGGCGTGATGTTCCTGGCCGTCTGCCTGCTCAACACCATCGGCCTGCTGCTGGCGAAGTTCCTCGGCAAGGCGCCGGAGATCGGCCTGCGCCGGGCTCTGGGGGCCAGCAAGCGGACGCTGTTCGCGCAGTATCTGGTGGAATCCGGCTGCATCGGCGTCGCCGGCGGCATCCTGGGCGTCGGCACGACCTGGCTGTGCCTGCGCGGCGTCGAAAGCCTGTTCAGCGGCGATATCGGCGATATCGTCGCCAACCTGACGCAGCTCGACGGCACCATGATCGCCGCCGCCGTCGCTCTCGCCATCGCTTCGAGCGTGGCGGCCGGCCTCTACCCGACCTACCGCGCCTGCAACGTCGAACCGGCGGGGCAACTGAAACTGTAGCTGCCGAGCGGCAGCAGACCTGGGAGAAGACCATGGAGTTCGGACCGATCCTGCGCGCCCTGACCCGCAACAAGACCGGGGCCATCCTGATCGCGCTGCAAACCGCCTTCACCCTGGCCGTGGTGGTGAACGCCTGGACCATCATCGAAGAGCGGCAGCGGCTGATGGCTCGGCCCAGCGGCGTGGCGGAGGACGAGCTGTTCCACATCTCCACCTGGGGATACAGCCGGGACTTCAACGCCAAGGCATCCGTGGACGACGACCTGGCGCTGCTGCGCGGCTTGGCGGGCATCAAAGACGCCACGCCCGTCAACGCCGTACCGCTCTCCGGCAGCGGCTGGTCCATGTCGTTGCAGACCGAACCCGGCGCCGATCGGGACGGCGCCTCCGTCGCCGTCTACATGGTGGACGACCGCGGCCTCGACGTCTTCGGCGTCGAACTCGTCGCCGGGCGGAAGTTCCGTGCCGAGGACGTCCGCGAACGCGGCCCCGGAATCTCCGACTGGGCGGCCACGGCGATCCTCAGCGAAGCCGCGGCGCGGCGGCTGTGGCCGGACGCGGACGTCCTGGACGTGGTGGGCCGCACGGTCTACATCCACGACGACGAACCCATCACCGTCATCGGCGTGGTGGCGGCCCTGCAAGCGCCGTGGAACGACTGGTACAACGTCGAAAGCACCATGCTGGTGCCGGACAAGACCGTCTGGAACAGCGTGCGCTACCTGGTTCGCGCGGAACCCGGCCGGCGGGACGAGATGATGCCCGTGGTCGAGGAGGCGCTGGCCCGCTCGAACCGCCAGCGCATCGTGCGCGCGCCGATCTCCATGGCGGAAACCCGCGCCGACAGCTACTCCCTGGACGCCGGCCTGTCCACCATCCTCGTCGTCGTCATGGTGGCGCTGGTGCTGGTCACCGCCTTGGGCATCGCCGGCCTCGCCTCCTTCAGCGTCCGTCGCCGCACCCGGCAGATCGGCACCCGGCGCGCCCTGGGCGCCCGCACTGCCGACATCCTGCGCTACTTCCTGGTGGAGAACTTCCTCATCACCTCCGTCGGCGTGCTGCTCGGCGCGGTGCTCGCCGTCGGCTTCAACATCTGGCTGGTGGGAACGCTGAACTTGCCCAAACTCGACTGGCTCGATGTCCCCGTCGGCATGATCGCGCTGTGGCTCGTCGGCCTGATCGCGGTGCTCGGCCCGGCCCAGCGGGCAAGCGCGGTGGCGCCGGCGGTGGCGACCCGGACGGTATGAGGCGTGCGCCCGGCGCATCTCCAGGCCCGATCGGCAAGCCCGAAACAGCACGGACGCGGCATATCTGCGCGTCCGAGCAAGGGTTGAAGCGTTTGCGGCCAGCGCTCTGCGCCATGCGCCGAGACAATGGATCGTCGTCTCGGCGGCATTGCCTTCGGATCGTCTGACTGCTACCGTCCAATCCGTGCCAATCGGCAAGTCCGCCAATCGCCGGACGCCACGAGACAACCAACGCGACAATGGACGAGATGCATTCCCTGCCAACATGGACGGAGCTCCCGTCCATCGCGCTCAAGCCCCCGCGCGACGTGGCGGACGATGGGGCCGATGCTTGGGAAGAATGGTTCTGGGCGATTTGCGTTGCCAATTCGGATTGCCTGTGGGCAATGGAACTGAACGCCGACGGAGAATTGGAGCTGATGCCGCCACCGAGTCCGCCCTCCGACGAGCACGAGGGCGAACTGTACTTCGCGCTGCAATCGTGGAACGTCAGCCGTGGCCGTCCTGGCGTCGCCACCGGCGCCACCGGCTCGTATCGCTTGCGCAACGGGGCGATTCGCATGCCCGATGCCGCATGGACGCCCGCGCCGGATGTCGCGCGGCCAACTGCCGCCCCGCCGCGGGCGCGGCCCTATCCGCCGACGTTCGTGGCCGAGATCCGCTCCCGCAGCGACCGCTTGGCGCCGTTGCTGGCCAAGATGGGCGAATACATGGCCAACGGTTCCCGCTTGGGGTGGCTGATCGATCCTTTGGAGCGCACTGTTCGCATCTACCGCGCCGATGCCGTCGAACCGGAGTTGCGCGACAACCCGCGCGTCCTCGATGGCGAGGACGTGCTGACGGGCTTCGCCTTCGAGGTGCGGCGACTGATCTTCGATCTCGACGTCTAGCGTCGGACATCCGCTGCCGGAACGCGCTGCGTCTTCCGGCCGCAGGAGCGGTACGGGTTCCGAGCCGGAGAGCGTGTTCGCTGGTTCGAGGCGGCGGCCTATGCGCCCGCCGCAATGGGCAGACGACGCCGAGGCGGACGCAATCGGGACCGTCGCGCTCCCAACTTCATCCGCCTGTCCAGCGAACGGCGAAGCTGCAAGTAGTACTATCCCCGCCTGACCAGCTCGACAGGTTCCGGCATGAAGAAAACGGGCATTCGCACCCGCGCCGTCCATGGCGGCGAGTCCATCGATCCGGTCACCGGCGCATCGGCGCCGAACCTGGTGATGTCCACCACCTTCGCCACGGAGGAACCGGCGGGCTTCTCCATCCATGACTTCAAGAGCGAGCGCCCCTACATCTATACCCGCTGGGGCAATCCCACCGTCGAGATGCTGGAAGGCAAGCTGGCCTCGTTGGAGGGCGCCGAGGCGTGCGCGGCCTTCGGCTCCGGCATGGCGGCCACTGCAGCCCTGCTGCTGACGGTTCTGAAAGCCGGCGATCACCTCGTCGTCAGCGACGTACACTACGCCGGCACCGCGGAACTGGCGCACAGCACGCTGTCGAAGTACAGCATTTCCGCCACCGCGGTGGACACCAGCGACTTGGCGATGGTGGAGCAGGCGATTGCTCCGGCCACGCGCATGATCTGGATCGAGACCCCCGCCAACCCCATTCTGCGGCTGACGGATATCGCCGCGATGGCCGCCATCGCCAAACGCCACGGCCTGCTGCTGGCGGTGGATTCGACGTTCGCCACGCCCATCGCCACCCGCCCCCTGGGACTCGGCGCGGACTTCGTGGTGCATTCGCTGACCAAGTACATCGGCGGCCACGGCGACGCCCTCGGCGGTGCCGTGCTTGGCAGCCGAGAGCGCATCGAGCCGCTGCGCTCCAACGCCCTGGTGCATTTCGGCGGCGTACTGAGTCCGTTCAACGCTTGGCTGATCGCCCGCGGCGCGGCGACTCTGCCGATCCGCATGCGTACCCACGCAGAAGGCGCCCGCCATGTCGCCGAGTTCCTGGAAGGCCATCCCGCGGTGGGGCGCATCCTCTATCCCGGCCTCGCCTCGCATCCGCAGCACGAACTGGCGACCCGGCAGATGGCGAACTGCTCCGGCATGGTGTCGTTCCAAGCCGACGGCGGCGAGACGCTAGCGCGACGGATGGCGAAGGAGCTCGAGATCGTCCACTACGCCGTCTCCCTCGGCCATCACCGCAGTCTCATTTACTGGATCGACACCGCCGCCATGATGGAATCCACCTTCCACCTCGCCGGCGAGCAGCTAGCGCGCTACCGCGCGTTCGCGGGCGACGGCGTGTTCCGGCTGTCCGTGGGGCTGGAGGATGCCGAAGACATCTGCCGAGACCTGGACCGGGCGCTCTCCCGCGAGACGTGAGTCAAGCGCCGATCGGTTCGATGCCGGTGTCGGTCAGCTGCCAGAGTTCGGCGCGGGCGGCACCGCCCTCAATGGTCAGGAAACCGATGGTGCCCAAGCGCAGCGACTTGTTGTGCGGCAGCGTCGGCGAGCCGGGGTTGACGCAGAGCAAACCGTTGAGCTGATGGATCTCCTCGATGTGGGTGTGCCCGTAGACGATCACGTCCGGGGACGCCTCCGGGAACCGCTTTCGCGCCCGTTCGAGGACGACTTCGGCGCCGCGCCAAGCCGGCGAGGGGAAGTCATGCAGCATGGCGATGGTGGTGCCGCCGAAATCGAACACGCACTGCTCGTGCAGGCGCGGATGTTCAAGGCCCAGATCGCCATTGCCCCGGGCGACCTGTACCGGAGCGACCTCTTCCAGTTCGTCGATGAGCGCCAGCGACCACAGATCGCCGGCATGCAGAATGGCGTCCACACCATCGAAGGCATCGAAAACCTGCGGCCAGAGCTGGCCGCGCTTGGAAATGTGGGAATCCGAAATCAGGCCGATGCGCATGGCGGCTCGGTCGTTGCCAAAACCGCCCATGCTAGCAGATCGGCAGCCGAGAACACCTTGGTCAGAGGCTCCGCTTGCTAGTCAAGGTCACTTCGACGCCGCCAACGCCGGGGCCGTCCACCAAGGGAACCGCCACGTCGAGGTGGTAGACCAGATCGCGGTTGGTGCGCGTGGACTCGAACCGCAGGCCGACGCCGACATTCGCCAGCACGTCGTTGTCGCGTCGCGCGCCTGCTCGCCAAGCGCGGCCGATATCCAGGAACGCGGCGCCGGCGACGCGCAGGACGCGCAGCAGGTACAGATTCGAATAGAAGCGTTCTTCGACGCTGACGCGGAAACGCCGGGTGCCAGCCTGGAAGCGGTTGGGGTAGCCGCGCAGCCCCGAATCGCCGCCGATCAGCACCTGCTGGTCGACCGTCGACTCTTGGGCGATAGTCGCCTCGGCATCCACATGCAGCCCCAGCCGTGGCGTCTGGGGCCTCCGGTAGCGCAGCCAGGCTTGGGCGACGACGTTTTCCGCCCGCCTGGTTCGCCCGTTCCAGTAGCCGGACGCCTGCACCCCGTACAGCAGAATCTCATTGCCCTCGCGGCGCAGACCGTCGCGGAACGACGCGCTGCCCACGTAGTAGCCGTCGCCGCCGGGGGAGTAGCCCAGCAGCGCCTGGATTCGGCGCCCGAGAAAGACATCCTCGGTGGTCTGCACGCGGTCCAGATTGCGCATCGTGGAGAACTCGTCCTCGATGCGCTCGAAAGCGAGGAACGGATAGGAAAACGCGCGATCCTCGAGCGCGGCGAGCGAACCATGGATCGGCTCGAAACGCTGCTCGTCGACGGTCGCGCCGACACGGATGCGATTGGCGAAGCCGTTCACCAGCCCTTTGGACCATCCCATGGACACTTGGGCGAAGCGCCCCTCGACGCCGAACGAGGAGATTTGCCGGCCGCCATCGTACAACCCGCGGCGGCTGGCCGAATCGCGCACGGAGACGTTCCAGGCGCGGCGAGCGTCAAAGGCGTAGAACGGCTGCCCGATGCTGGCCGAGACACCCTCGCCATCGTCGGTGTCGGCGAAGCGCAGGCGCAGTCCTACCCGGCTGCCGCCTACGTTGGCATTGGCGTAGCCGATGCTGACGCCTTCGCGATCGAGGTTGTCGAACACGTCGATATCCAACGAGGCGCCGCTGCCGGCAATGTTGATTTCCGAGAAGCCCAGCTCGTACTCGTACTCGCCGCCGGTGCGGGTGACGCCCAGTTCCGGCAGCAGCGACCAGACATCCCGGGTCACCGCCACCAGCTCGACGCGGTCGCCGCATATCTGGTTGGCGATGATGCGGGCGTCGTAGAGAAACCCCTTGCCGCGCAGCGCCCGCTCGCTCTCGGCGATGCGGGCGGCGGTCGCGGCGCCGCCTTCGGCGAACAGCAGCAGAGTGCGGATGGCGCGTTCCCGGGTATCGACATGCCAAAGGTTGGCGAGGCGGAACAGGGGGTTGTTCTCGGCAGGATCCCGAGTGTTGAAGATGGGCTGGCGAACGATATCGATCTGCTCCACGCGGTAGCCAGCGCTTGCCGCCAGCGGCCAGCCCTCGATTTCCTCGATGGGGGTCGTTCGCAGCGCCTCGAGATCGTGGCGCGAGACGCACGGATCCGCCAACGCCGCGAGCGGCAGCAGAGCCACAAGCCGCGCCGTCGGCAGCAGTGCCAATGGAAAACCATCGCGGGCCATGCCCTACCCCGTATTCCGCAAGCCGCTGGCGATGCCCGCCATGGTGACCTTCAGCGCTTGGCTTACCGCCTCGGAGCGGTCGCCGCCCCGCCGTCGCGCCAGCAGTTCCGCCTGCAGCAAGTGCAGCGGGTCCAGGTAGGTGTTGCGGACGGTGATGGAGTCGCGCACGTCCGCAGCGCGGGCAAGCAGGGTGCCAGCGCCGGTGAGCTTCGGCAGCTCGACGGCGAGGCGCTCCAAACGCTCGATCAGCGCTTCCGCCATGGCTTGCTGCGCCGGTGTCGTCAGACGACGGGCATAGTAGCGAGCCAGGGTCGAATCGGCCTTGGCGACCACCATTTCCAGCATGTCCATCTGCATGGCGAAGAAGGGCCAGCGACGCAAGGCATCGAAGCCCTCGGAGCGGGCGAGCAGCTTGGCCACGGCGCGCTCGGCGCCCAGCCATGCCGGCAGCATGAGGCGAACCTGGGTCCAGGCGAATACCCAGGGGATGGCGCGCAGACTGTCCAGCTCCCGGGCCGATGTCCGACGCGCCGGCCGGCTGCCCAGCGCCAACGCGGCCAGTTCCGCTTCCGGGGTAAGGGCTTGGAAGAAGTCCACGAAAGACTCGTCGCGCACCCAGCGCCGGTAGGCGTTCAGCGAAGCCGTCGCCAGCTCGTCCATGAGCCGACGCATCGCCGGCTCCGGCGCCGGGGGCGGTGCCAGGGTGGCGTTCAAGGTGGCCGTCAGGTAGTGGCTCAGCGTCGCTTTGGCGATAGCCGGGGTACCCAGCTTGAAGCGGATCATCTCGCCCTGCTCGGTAACGCGAAGCGAACCAGCCACGGTGCCGGGCGGCTGGGATGCGATGGCCTGGGCGGATGGGCCGCCGCCACGCCCTACCGCGCCGCCACGCCCGTGAAACAGGGTCAGCTTCACGCCATGCTTCGCGGCCGCCACGGCCAAGGCCTCCTGAGCGCGGTACTGGGCCCAGGCGGCGGCCAGCTGGCCGGCGTCCTTGGCGGAATCGGAATAGCCGATCATCACCTGCAAGCTCTCGCCCACATAGTCGCGGCACCAAGGCATCGACAGCAGAGCATCGATGGTATCGGCGGCGCGGTCGAGATCGTCCAGGGTCTCGAACAACGGCACGATCGGCACCTTGCGGCCCACTCGGGCCTCCTTGAGCAGCAGCGCCACCGCCAGCACGTCGCTGGGTCGGGACGCCATGGAGACCACATAGGCGGAAATGCCAGCGCCGTCGTATTCGGCGATGGCGGCGCAGGCATCCACCACCTCCCGAGCATCGTCGCTCGCTGGCCACGCGGCGGGAAACAGCGGTCGGCGGCTTTTCAATTCCCCTAGCAGCCAAGCACAGCGGCGCTCTTCCGGCCAAGCCGCGTATCCCGGATCGCCGTCTAGATAGCGGGTGAGTTCATCGAACACCTCGGCATGGCGATGGGCGTGCTGGCGCACATCGACGTGTACCAAGTGAACGCCGAAGCAGTGTACTCGGCGCAGGGTATCGAGCAACGGGCCATTGGCGATCCGTTCCATGCCGCAGGCGGCCAAGGAGTCGTAGCAGAGTTGCAGGGGTTCGAGCAGTTCGCGGTTCGAGAGCACGACGGCAGCGGCCGGCGCTCCGCCCCGTTCCGCCCAGCGACGGGTGGCGGCGAGTCGGTCGCGCAGATCCTTGAGGACGGCCCGGTACGGCTCCGGCACATCGCCGACGCGCTCGCGCAGGGCCGGCGTACATGCGGACATCGAAAGCGAAGCGTTGAGTTCGGCGACATCGCGCAGGAACAGATCCGCCGCCATCCAGCGCGCCAGCAGCAGCACATCGCGAGTGACCGCGGCGGTGACGCTGGGGTTGCCGTCGCGGTCGCCGCCCATCCACGAGGCGAAGGAGAACGGCATGATGTCGGTGGGCAGCGCGGCCCCATGGGACGGTGTCGGCTGGCGGCGGTCCAGTTCGCGCATGGCCGCTGGCACCGCCTGCCACAGGGAGTTCTCGATTACCGCGAACCCCCACTTGGCCTCGTCCTGGGGCGTCGGCCGTTCATGGCGGATCTCGTCCGTGTGCCAGCCCTCGGCGATGAGGCGTTCGAGCATCCCCTCCGCCCGCCCATGTTCGTCTCGCGGCACCCGCCCACGGCTTTCGAGCAGCGCCGCGATGGCGTCGTATTTCTGAATCAGCGTCCGCCGCAGCGCTTCGGTGGGATGGGCGGTAAGCACCAGTTCGACGTGGACGCTGGCGAGCTGGCGG
This sequence comes from Pseudomonadales bacterium, assembly GCA_963422285.2. Lineage (GTDB taxonomy): Bacteria > Pseudomonadota > Gammaproteobacteria > Pseudomonadales > Azotimanducaceae > VXYL01. The sequence goes on from CAXXJO010000002.1 coordinate 847,445, forward strand.
ACATCCACCGTCTCCGGCCAAGTCGCCTGTCGCGCCGCTTGGCGCTGATCGGCGATGTTGGCGAGGTTCAGGAACTGGTTGAACGCCCGCGCGATATCGACGAGCGCATCGCCCGGCAGATCGGCGAGATAGCCGGAGAGCCGCTGCCAATCCGCGGACTTCCCCCGCCGGGCGCGCTTGGCGAGGGCGCGGATGGTCTCGATGCGATCTACAAAGGCCCGGCCCCGGTGCCGGGCGATGACGCGCCCAAGCAAATCTCCCAGCAGCCGCACGTCGTCCCGCAAGGTGCGGGGCAGGCCGGCGAGTTCCCGGCCAAGATCGGATTCGGATGTCGGGGCAGCCATATGCGCGACTATAGCAAGGCCGTTCGCGGCAACGGTGAAGTGCGCTGACGGAATCCGCGTACAACACAGGCCATGCTCGAAACGCCCGCCAAGTCCTCCGCGCCGTCTGCGGCTACGACGAGTACCACCCTGGAGGCGGTCGTAGCCGCCGTGCTGCAGGGCCGCGACTGCCTAGTGCCGATGCCCGCAGGCGGCAAGTCGCTGAGCTGCCAGATTCCGGGCTGGCGCAACCGGGCGTTGGCGTGGTCGTCTCGCTCCTGATCGCCTTGACGGAGGAGCAAGTGGCGACGCTTGGTCAAAGGGGGGGGGGTGCAGTCCGCCTTTCTCAACTCGACGCTAGCCTTGCCCGAGAACGCAGATGGGGCGACCAAGCCGGCTGATCTTCGATCACCATGAGCCGTTCGAGGGCCGAGAGATAGGTGCGCTTTGCCGTCAGCTCGTAGGCGACGACGATATCCGCCTGCTCCAAGGGAGCGTCTGGATTGCAGAAGTTCCTGGCAGCGAGATTGCGGTTCTCGACGCACTCGTCGCGGAAGCCGTAGGCGTCCTGCGCGGTCACGGGCAGCCGCGATGCCAAGCCGATTCCGTTCAACGCGGCTTCCGCTTGGACGAGGCTCGCCCGGCTCCAGCGCAAAACCACATCGATGTCCAGAGTGCCGCGAACAGCCCCGTGCAGCGCCACCGCATAGCCGCCGCCGACCGCATGGCGTACGCCGGCGGCACGCAAGGCTGCGCAACCCTTTCCAGGAAGGTTATCCAGCCGGTATGTCCTTATGACCCAGTCCGCTCTTGAGCAGCCGCATGGCTGCGCCGAAGTCGATCTCGCCGGACTCCAAGCGGTCGAGGACCGCGGCGCGTCGCTGCGCGGGCGTCCGTGCGGCATCTTCCGATTCGGCTGCCGGCGGCTCGCGCAGCGCGGGTTCCTCGCCGAAGCCGAGCTTCTCGCGCAAGGCGGCGAGACGGGACTTCACGGTGGGATAGCTGACGCCCAGCGCCCGCTCCATGTCGCGGATGCGACCCTTGCAGGCGATGAAGACGCGCAGCAGGTGCAGGCTGTCGTCGTCGAGGTCGAAGAACTCGTTCTTGCGATAGCGGGTGCGCACCAGCAGACCGCAGTCGGCGCAGGCCAGCTCCCGGGGATAGAGCCGGCCGGCGCAGGCCGGGCAGACAGCCGCGGAGGGCGACGCCGACGCGGTGCCGGCGTCTGCATGCGGCGCTGCTTTTCCGGCTGCCCTCCCGGACGCTCTCCCAGCGGCGCCTCCGGCCGCGTCTTCTTCCGGCTGCGTCTGCTCAGGCGGCATCGGCACTCCCGGCCAGCGCCTTCAGTTCGTCGGCAGACGCAATGGTCAGCCCGGTGAAGTCCACATCCTTGAAGCGCAGCCCCTCGGCTTCCACGTTGCGGATCGCGGTGCCGTCGAATTTGCAACTGCTGAACTTGCAGTCCTTGAGATCCACATCCTCCAAGGCGAGATCGCGCACGGTCATGGCCTCGGCGTCGAAGTTGAACGCGAAAGAGAAGTCGCCGCGGCTAGCGTCCCGGTGCGTCCGAGCGCGGTTGGCGAAGGTGCAGTTCTCCAAGTTGGCGCGGTTAGCCACCAAGCCCGAGATGTTCGCGCCCTTGAATCGAACATCGCACCAGGTCGATGCTTCGACCACCCAGTCGCTGCCGGCGACGCCGCTCAGTTCGAGGCGACGCAGACGGGCACCGTCCTTGAACATCACGCTTCTCAGCCTGACGCCGCTCAGCGTCGAGGATCGGAACTTCGAGCTGGCAAGGCCGAGGTCGCGAATCTGCGCGCCGCTGAGGGTGTTCTTGCGGAACGACGAGTGGCCCACGGTGAGCTTGGTGATCTGGGCACCGTTCAGCTGATTGCCGATGAGGTCCGAATGCTCCACCGTGGCGCGCTTCAGCGCCGAGCCGCGCAGGGCGTTGTCGTTGCACGCTCCCCCCGCCACCGCCACCTCTCGCAGCGCCGAGGCATGCATCTGGTTGCCGCAGAACTCGGCGTTGTCGAGGCGCAAATCGCCGATCTGGGAGACTACCAAGTGGTTGTTCTCGACTTTGTAGTCGCTGCCGGCGGGCTCATCGACCTTGGCGAACATGGTGCTGTTGGTGTCGTTGACCCAGCGGTCACCGCGGATGCCGGCGGCCGCCCCGAATACGCTACGCAGCGCTTCGTCCACGACATGCTCGACATCGACGCCGATGCCTTCGAAGAAGTTGCCGAAGCCGCGACGGTGATGGCGATGGCGGCGGCGCTCGCGATGGCGATGTGCTTGGCCCATGGCGACGGCGCCTTCCCGGTTCGCTCGGTTCGCCCGCGGGTCTCGTGGCTTGGCATCGCCGCGCTGCGCTCGGCGCAGCACGTCGATCATCTCGCTGGCTTGGTCGCCGGTGAGAAGACCGTCTTCGACGAGCTTCAGAATGCGGTTGATTTCATCTCGCATGGCTGTACCTCAAGCGGTGGTTGAGACTAATCTGAGGGTTTCTATCTAAAAAATCAATCTTTATCGAAAATATTATTGAAAAAATCAATCTTAAAGTAGGCGAATGCCGGAACTGGCCAGCCCCAGACCGTGTAGGATTCCATCCTTTGTTCGATGTTCCGGAGAATGGGCATGTCCAATGCCGGCGGCAGGGAATACGACGCGGCGGTGGTGGGCGCCGGATTCGCCGGCCTCTACATGCTGCATCGGCTGCGCCAAGCCGGGTTTCGCGTACGCGTGTTCGAGGCCGGCGCTGGCGTCGGCGGCACTTGGTACTGGAACCGCTACCCCGGCGCCCGCTGCGACGTAGAGAGCATGGAATACTCCTTCAGCTTCTCCGAAGAGCTGCAGCAGCAGTGGGAGTGGAGCGAGCGCTACGCCGGCCAGCCGGAAATCCTGCGCTACGCCAACCACGTCGCGGATCGCTTCGACCTCAAGCGCGACATCGCCTTCGACACCCGCGTCGTGAAGGCGACCTTCGAGCAAGCGACGAAGCGCTGGCGGGTGGAAACCGATGCCGGGGAGATCGTTCAGGTTCCCTTCTGCATCCTTGCCACCGGCTGCCTGTCTTCGACCAACGTGCCTGCCTTCGAAGGCCGCGACAGCTTCCAGGGCGAGACCTACCATACCGGCCGCTGGCCGCACGAGGGGGTGGACTTCACCGGCCGGCGCGTCGGCATCGTCGGCACGGGATCGTCGGCCATCCAGGCCATTCCCGTCATCGCCGAACAGGCAGCGCATCTCACCGTCTTCCAGCGCACGCCCAACTATTCCATCCCGGCCCGCACCGCGCCCATCAACGCCGACTACGTCCGCGAGATCAAGGCCGACTACTCCACGTTCCGCGCCCGCAACTACCAGATGCCGGCCGGTTTCGGCTCGAACATCCCCCACAACGACATGCCGGCGCTGGAGGACGATCCGGCACACCGGCAGGCCAACTACGCCAAGCGCTGGCAACGCGGCGGCTTCGGCTTCCTCAGCGCCTACAACGACCTGCTGCTGAGCCGGGACGCCAACGACACCGCCGCGGAGTTCGTGCGGGACCGCATCCGCGAGACCGTTCGCGATCCGGCCGTCGCCGAGCTGCTGTGTCCGGACAATGTCATCGGCTGCAAGCGCCCGTGTCTGGACAGCGGCTACTTCGAGACCTACAACCGGCCCAACGTCGAGCTGGTGGACATTCGCGCCAACCCCGTCGAGCGCATCACGCCGGCTGGCATCGTCGCCGGCGACCGGGAACACGCCTTCGACTGCATCGTCTTCGCCACTGGATTCGACGCCATGACCGGCGCCATGCTGGCCATCGATATCCGCGGACGGGGCGGGATGGCGCTGGGGGAGAAGTGGGCCGCGGGGCCGCGCACCTATCTGGGCCTCGGCACCGCCGGCTTCCCCAACCTGTTTTTGATCTCCGGCCCGGGCAGTCCGTCGGTGCTGACCAACATGATCGTCTCCATCGAGCAGCACGTGGAGTGGATCGGCGACTGCCTCGCCCACCTGCGGGATGCCAATCTAGCCACCATCGAGGCCCGCTCGGAAGCCGAGGACGCCTGGGTGGAGCACGTCAACGCGGTCGCGGGCGCCACTCTCTACCCCACCTGCAACTCCTGGTATCTGGGCAGAAACATCCCCGGCAAGCCCCAGGTATTCATGCCCCTCGTCGGCTTCCCGCCCTATGTCGAGAAGTGCGACGCAGTGGCCGCCAGCGGCTACGAGGGGTTCGAGCTGGGCTGAACCTCGGCTGCGCTTTTCCTTGGCGGGATGATTGACAAGGCCCGGTTCCGCGGCGGCATGGCATCGTGCTTGCCGTGCAATGCGTCGGCCTGCTAGTCCAGCGCCTTCAAGTCCATGTAGCGCTCCGGCAGCAGCCGGTGCCCGATCAAGTCCACCGCGGCACCGCTTTGCTCCAAGGCAATGTAGCCAAGCAGCGGCTCGTACTGGCCGTCGATGGCAACCATGTCGATGAAGAGCACCTCGCCATGAACGAAACCCTTCGACCTGGATGCGCACCGGCCCGCAGACCACGCCCAGGGCGGTCTCTCGGGTAGCGATCGCCAGCTCGATTTCCTGCTCCGGCTGAAACGATCCGAACGGCTCCTTCCATGCCATGGGAAGGGTGATGTAGCTTGCGCCGGTATCCACCAAGGCATCCAGCTTTTGCGCGAAGTCCGGCGCTGCGACATTCCGTATTCCACTGTCGCGACGATTCGCCCTACGGCCCGTACACCGCGTCGGGGCCCTCTGCCTGCGCCGGGCAGCGTAGTCGATTCGTCGCTATTGGCGCAAGTCGCGTGTAGGATGCGGCGAATCGAGGGGCTCCGGCGCCCCTCGCGTGGAGAGAGGAGAGTACCGAATGGCAGGATCACTCGACGGCATCCGCGTCATCGATCTGACGACGATCTACTCCGGCCCTATCGCGGCCTCCATCCTAGGCGACCAGGGTGCGGATGTGGTGAAGGTGGAATCGCCCAGCGGCGACTTCATGCGCCATCCCGGGGCGTTCCAGCGCAACGGCGTCGGCGCTGCCTTCGCCATGATGAACCGCAACAAGCGCTCCGTGGTGATCGACCTTGCCCAGGACGAGGGCCGGGCGGTATTCGAGCGGCTGGTGGGAAGAGCCGACGTGGTGATGGAGAACTACCGTCCCGGCGTCATGGAGCGCCTGGGCATCGGCTACGATCGCTTGCGGGAGATCAACCCGCGGCTGGTGTTCGCGTCCATCAACGGCGTCGGCCACCGCGGCCCCTACGCCGGTCGCCGGGTCTACGACGCCATCGTGCAGTCGATCTCCGGCATCGGCTCGCTGCAGGCCGATCCGGCCAGCGAACGACCGATCCTCATCAACTCCCTGATCTGCGACAAGATCACCTCCATGACCGCCGCCCAGGCCATCGCCTCGGCGCTAGTGGCGCGAGAGCGCACCGGTATCGGCCAGCGGGTGGACATCGCCATGCTTGATGCGGCGCTGTTCTTCCTATGGCCGGACAACATGCTCAACTACGCCTTCGTGGGCGACGAAACGCCGCATCAGAGCGGACGCTCTCATGTCAACATGGTGCGGCGCACTCGGGACGGCTACATCTGCACCATGCCCGTGCAGGCCGGCGAGTGGCTGGGCCTGTTCCGCGCCCTGGATCTGCCCAACCTGTTCGAGGATGAACGCTTCCGCACCCAGGAGGGGCTGGACTCCCAGCGTTTCCAGCAAGCCCTGAACGAAGCCTACGCCAATTTCGACACGGACGACCTGGCCGAACGGCTGGAAGAGCATCAAGTGCCGTTCGCCAAGATCAATCCGCGAGATGCGGTCATCGACGACCCGCAAGTGCAGGCCATGGACGCGTTGGTGGAGTTCGACCACCCCATCGCCGGCCCCATGCGCCAAGCGCGGCCGCCGGCGCGGTTCGGCAAGACTCCTGCCGACATCTTCCGCTGCTCGCCGGAGCTCGGCGAACAGACCCGCGAGGTGCTCCGCGAGGTCGGCTATTCGGACGCCGAAATCAGCGACCTGCGGATGCGAACAGTGGTGCGCTGACGGCCGACATGGAATTGCGGCTCCGGAATGGGCGATAGACCGAGAACTCGCGTCAGGCCGCCCGCTTCATCGAGCACAGCAACCGCAGGGCAATCGCGTCAGTAGCTGCGCAGCACCTTTGCTGCACGTTCGGTTGTCGGCCCCAGCCTCCCGCGCCATTGTGGGCACCGTAGCCGCCAAGCCAATGGAAGAGTATGAAGGGGCCCGCCAGAGCCTATCATCCGGCTGATACGGACACCCACCGCCCGAGCGACAACGCACTGCTTGTCGCCGGATTCCAAGTCGAGATGGAGGCGAGGGCCAGGAGCGCACCCGGTAGTGGTCTAGTTTGAAATTGGATCAGCCACGCCACAACCGACGCACTGCACAGGGTAGCCAATAGATTTTCAAACCCCTGCATATTGCATATGCATGGTGCGGCATGACGACAACGATTCAAACCGATCCACTACCGCGCGTCTATCCCAATTGCATTCCCTGCGCCTGTTGTGGAAAGATGCGTTCTTCACTCGATCCCACGCCCGCGGCGCTCTCCCACCCAGGGAACCGAGCGACCTTCGCGGTGCCGACTTGCGCGCACCAACGGTCCTCTCCTCGTCTGGAGCACCGAGCCTCGCGTTCGAGGGGAGAGGGAGGACGAGTAGAGAAGAGAAAGGGAGAAGGGAATGCGCAAAGAAATCCTCACGGCTGCGGCAGTCTGCGTTGCCGTAGCAACCTCCGGCTTCGCCGCGGAAGAGGACAGCGAGCCGGCGACTCGGCAAATCGAGGAAGTGACCGTCGTCGGTACGCAGATCAGGGGCGCGAACATCAGCGGCGCCCTGCCGGTGTCCGTGCTCGATGCCGACGTCATCGAAGGTCTCGGCCTCGATTCCGGCGAGCAGCTGCTCGAGTTCCTGCCGGAGAACGGCATGAACCTGTTCAACGAGGCGGAGAACATCAGTGGCGGGGTGAACTCCGCGCGCGGCGACGTGGGCGCCTTCAACCTGCGCGATCTCGGCACCGGCAACACCCTGGTGCTGCTGAACGGCCGCCGTCTCATCAACCTGGCGGGCTATCAGACCGAGGAGATCGGCGGCAGCTTCGTGCCGGTGAACTCGGTGAACTCCAACCTGATTCCCGTCTATGGCGTACAGCGCGTCGAGGTGCTGCGCGACGGCGCTTCGGCCATCTATGGCGCGGATGCGGTGGCCGGCGTCGTCAATACCGTGCTCAAGGACGACTTCGAGGGCCTGACGCTGCGCTTCAAGCACAACGAGTACGAGAGCTTCGCGCGCCAAGCCGACACCTTCGGCCTAGCCTACGGGGGATCGTCGGCCAGCGGCAACTTCGGCGTGTTCGTCAACTACTACCAGCGCGACCGCATCCGAGCCGCGGAGGACGCCATCATGCGCGATGCGGACTTCCGGCCCCTGGTGGTCGGTACGCCCTGGGGAGGCGACAACCGCTGGCGCAACACCAGCGCCAACTCGCTCTACGGCCAGTTCGACGCCGTGCCGAGCATCAGCAGCCACGGTATCCGCGGCGTGGTCACCGATAGCGCCGGCGAGTTCGAGGTATATCCCGCCGGCGACCCGCGCTGCGCCGTGCCGTTGAACTTCGGCACCTGCCTCGCACCGGATGGCCAAGGCACGGTGCGCTACAACCTCAACGAGTTCCGCGACCTCTCCTCCGAAGCCAAGCGCCTGTCCGTGTTCGCGTATTGGAACCAGGACTTGGCGAGCGGGGCCGAGATGTTCACGGAGTTCCTATACTACGCATCGGATACCAACTTGAACCGCCACCCGAGCGCCCCCTTCAGTACCGTGAAGCTGGAAGTGGGCGCTGGCAACTACTACAACCCCCTCGGCCCCTGCGGCTCTCCGAACCGGCTCGCTGCGGACATCATCGGCGACGATGTGCCCTGCGAGGGGGTGGCGCTGCTCATCGACAACTACCGCTTCGCCGAGCTGCCCCGGGTGGTGGACAACGAGGCCGCCACTTGGCGTCTGCTGCAAGGATTCCGCGGCGACTGGGGCACTTGGAGCTGGGATGCCGCGATGAGCTACGCCAAGGCATCCAAGGACGACGTCACCCGCAACCGGGTCTCCAACCTGCTGATGCAGGAGGCGTTACGCGATCCCACGGCGGCGGCCTACAACCCGTTCAGCGCGGGCGTGAACTCGAATTTGGAGCGGGCGCTGGTGGACGTCTACCGCAAGGGCGGAACCAGCCTGGCCACTGCGGACTTCAAGATCTCCCGCCCCGATGTCATGCAGCTGCCTGCCGGCGGCGTCGGGCTGCTCGCCGGCGTGGAAGTGCGACGCGAGAGCTTCAACGACGACCGCGATCCACGCCTCGACGGCACCATCGCGTTCACCGACAACGACGGCGACGCCTATCCCTACGTCTCCGACGTGGTGAACTCCAGCCCGACGCCGGACAGCGACGGCGCGCGTACCGTGATGTCGCTGTTCGCGGAGGCCGATCTGCCGCTGCATAGCACACTGGATGTCCAGCTGGCCCTGCGCCACGAGACCTTCGACGACATCAACGACAGCGCTACCGTAGGCAAGGCGGCGTTCGGCTGGCGCCCGCTGCCGTGGCTGCTGTTGCGGGGATCGGCATCCGAGGCGTTCCGAGCGCCGAATCTGGTCACGGTGAACGAATCCATCGTGGCGCGGCAGAACACCCGCACGGACTGGGCCTGCCGCTATGCCGCTCAGAACGGCGGCGACCCCGGCGAAGACGTCATCGACTGCCGCAATTCCACCCAGCGCATCGCCCAGGGCAGCAACCGGCTGCTGCCAGAAACTTCCACCAACATATCGCTGGGACTGGTGCTCGAACCCATGGACGCGCTGACCGTCACGTTCGACTACTGGAGCATCGAGAAGGAAGACACCGTCGGCTTGTTCGGGGAGGAGAACCACACCTTGCTGGACTTGCTCGTGCGGTTGCAGCACGGTGCGGCGAACTGCGCCGGCTTCGACGGCAACCCGGCGGTGCAGCGGGCGACGCCGGACGAAGACGCCAGCACCATCTATCAAGCCGCCGGCCTGTGTCCCGCTGGCGACATTCGCCACATCAACGACCGCTACGCGAACCTCGATACCCGCAGCCTCAAGGGCCACGACATCGGCGTCTACTACGAGTTGGATACGGACTTCGGCGCCTTCGGCTTCCGTTATGTGGGCACTTTCCTAGACGAGTACGAGCAGCAGCCGGGAGGCAGCGCGGCGATTCTGCTGGCCGCCCAGGCCGCCGGCGACATCCCGGATGCCTACCCGGTGGCCGGCTTCGACGATCTGATCGGCAAGAACGGCAATCCCGAATATCGGTCGGTGACATCGCTGACTTGGCGCAAGGACAAACTCGCGACCTCGGCCACCGCACGAACGGTGGGCTCGTTCTACCAGGACTCGCTGACCCTGGACGACGGTATCCGCTGGAATATCGACGACATGACCACGTTCGATGCCCGCGTCGATTACACGGCCAACATTCGCGATGCGAAGGCGCGGTTCCGCCTCGGGGTGCGCAATCTCGCCGACGAGCGGGCGCCGCTGGCGGATCGCTACTTCGGCTATTTCGCGGACATGCACACGAACTTGGGCCGCCACTACTACTTCGACCTGCGACTCGAACTCCAAGGGGAATAGGATTCGACTAGGCAAGGTGCTGGCGAACCGAGCGGCGATGCCATTGCGGGCGGTGGCCGCAGTACGCCTGCTGGCGCACTGCGGCGCCCTGGTCGCTTTCCCCGCAGGCGCTGCGAACGACGATCTTAAGCCAGGTCGCGGCGTTTTCCGCTTCGACGGCTGGGCCGGCGAACCGCTGCGCGTGTTCTACGCGCTGCCGGCCGAGCGCTGGCCGGGGCTGCCCATCGTTGTCGTTCTGCACGGCGCCAGCCGCGCGGCCGAGAGATACCGCGACGATTGGCACGAGCAAGCCCTGGCCTTGGGCTTCGCGGTGTTCGCGCCGGAGTTTCCGAAACGCCTTTATCCCGGCAGAGAAGGCTATGTGCTGGGCAACCGCACACTGGCCGAGGGGACCCCCGTGCCCAAGGCGGAGTGGACGTTTTCGGCCATTGAACCGCTGTTCGACCATGTCCGGCAACGATTAGGGTCGCGGCGCGAAGCGTACCTCGCCTATGGGCATTCCGGCGGCTGCCAGTTCCTGCATCGATTTCTGTACGCCTATCCGAGGGCGCGCGTCGCGGCCGCCGTCTGCGCCAACGCCGGCTGGTACACGGTGCCCGACTTCGGCGTCGACCATCCCTACGGCCTGCGTGGCGCCGGTGTCTCGAAAGCCGGGCTGGAACGAGTGTTCGCCACCCGCTTCACGCTGCTGCTCGGCGATCGGGATGTGGATTCTCGGCACGAGAGCCTGAATCGAACATCGGGCGCACTGGTCCAGGGCCGGCACCGTTTCGCCCGTGGCCACCATTTCTTTTTCGAGGCGGTGCGGCGGGCGCAGGCTATGGGCGTGGCGCTGAACTGGTCGCTGGCCATCGTGCCCGGCGTCGCCCACGACAATGCCGGCATGGCGCGTCTGGCAGCGCCGCTGCTGGTGCTGGGCCCGGCGAGCAACCGATGAGCCTGCATCCTGTGGCGCTTCCGTCGGCAGTGCGGACTTGCAGCGCGGTGCTGATCTGCTTAGCCGCGACGGCAGGGTGTCGGACAGTGTCTGCGCCAAGCAGCGGACAGACGGCGTGGTCGCCACACGGCATGGTCGCCGCCTCCCAGCCGTTGGCGGCTGCGGCTGCCAAGGACGTGCTGACGCGGGGCGGCAACGCTGCGGATGCCGCCATTGCCGCGGCCTTCGTGCTGGCGGTGACGGAACCGACCATGAGCGGCATCGGTGGTCGCGCGCAGATTCTGGTGCGCACGACGGACGGCGAATTCGCCGCGATCAACGGCATGACCGAGGTGCCGGCAAGCTACGTCCGTCCACCGAATCCACCAGCGGACGGCTACGGCGCAATCGCGACGCCAGGCGTGGTCGCCGCCTTGGAACGCCTGCACCGCGAGCATGCTTCCCTGCCGCGCGCGGCGCTCTTGGCCTATGCTATCGGCCATGCCCGCGACGGTTTCGCGCTGCCTCATGGCGAGGCGCAACGGCAGGCACGAGTTTTGGCGGGCACGACCCGCGATGCCGAGATCGGGCGCGTTTTCCTAGCTGCCGACGGCAAGCCTCGTCCGCCGGGTGCCACCCTGCGCCAGCCAATGCTGGCGGCCACCCTGGAGGAGATCGCCCGCGCCGGCGCCGATGCCTTCTACCGCGGCCGCATCGCCAACGCCATCGCCGACGACATGGCCGCCAACGGCGGCTTCGTGACGCGGGCGGATCTGGCCGGCTACCGCGCCTTGGACGGTCGCATCGTCAAAGGCAGCTATCGCGGCCATCGAGTCCACACTATCGCAGCGCCTGCCGGCGGCGGCCTGCTCGTCAAGGCGCTGCATATCCTGGAGAACTTCGATCTGGCCGCCATGCCGGAATGGCAGTGGGCGGCGGTGGCGAGCCAAGCGGTAGCGCTCGCCCTGCACAGCATGACCGACGACTACCAAGAGGCCGATCTTGCAGCGCTGGCAAGCAAGCGCTGGGCTAGGGCGCAGGCGGCGCACATCGTCGTACCGCAACGGCGGCGATCCGCTGAAAGCTCGCCGCCCTTGGCGAACACGTCAGGAACCGGCGCGGAGAGTTGGACTGCCTTCGCACCATCGGCGCCCCGCCATACCGCACACCTCTCCATCGCCGACTGCGAAGGAATGCTGGTGTCCATGACGCAGACTTTGGGGCCGGCTTTCGGCGCCAAGGTGGTCACGCCGGGCCTTGGCTTCGTCTACGCGGCGACGATGGGAAGCTACTTGGCCAGCGCCGTGCAGACGCCTGGATCCAGACCGCGAACCGCCATCGCCCCCACGGTGGTGACTCGGAATGGCGAAACGGTACTTGTGCTGGGCGCGGCCGGCGGTACGCGCATCCTCTCCGCCCTAGTGCAGACCATCTCCCGGGCCATCGACCGGGGCCAGTCTATCGTCTCGGCGGTAGGCGCTCCTCGGCTGCATCCGCTGCGCGAAACCGCGCCCGGCGGCGGCCCGGAGTTGCGCATGTTCCAGGCCGAGCGAGCCGCACGCAGCGGCTGGCGGCGACAAGACCTGCGAGCGTGGCGGCAAGCCGGCTTCAAGGCGATGCCGGTACGCCGAAAAGCCGCCTTCGGTCGCGTGTTCGCGGTAGCGCAGAATGTCGCCGAAGAAGAACGCTGGCTGGGCGTCGCCGACCCGGACTGGGAAGGTGCCGCGGTCGGCCCCGACACCTCGCGCTGCGCCGTCCGCCACCGGGCTTCGCCATGACCGGAAGCTGAAACTCCAGCGCCGTGGTCACCTCGCTGATCTGTTCGATGGGGTAGCGCCGCGTCACTTAGGGTGCTCTGGTTCAGGCCGGCTTTGGCACGCCAGTCCAGGAATGTGCAAGACGAACCGCAGAAGGCTGCGCTGGTCAAGTGGAATCCTTGGGGATCGGCCAGCCTCGTTTGGACGAGAGGAACCGACGCTGGGGCCTTGTCGCCGACAGTGGCGGGCATCCCACATCGGTCACCGAGTTGCTAGACGTATTCGCAACCGTTCATCCAGGTGGTCGCTGTCGAACGATCCAAGATGCCACTATTCGCGGATTCGCTCATCCGCTTCCAGCCACAGCTCTTGTCCCTGCCCTTGGAGAGGCGAGGGCGGGTAGACATCCGCCGGACGATATGGGCGTCACCCAGGCCATGCCGACTGCAAGCCCGCTTCTCGGCATCGCACCGGGGCCGATCTGCCCCGGCGGCGGCGTGGGCTGAAGGTTTTCCCATGCTTCGTGGAACCGAGCCGTACTGCGGGCGGGCGACCGACAGGTCATGGCGCCACGGACAAGCCGCACAACGCAAGAAATAGAAACCTACGCGCATGTACGCATGGAGCGTACCAACCCGCCCGTCGGATTGGTCACGCCACAGACGGGTCGGGAAGCAGCGGCCAAAGCCTACGCCCACGATCCGCATCTCGACCCGCAGATATCCTGGGCCGGCAAGGCGGAGCATAGGTCGTTCGAGGTACCCACGGTCTCGCTGCATGTGCATAAGCGCATCGATCCGCGCACGATCATCAAGGGTGCCGGCAAGCGCCGTGAAACGTCGCCGCAACTCTCTCTGTCCGAAACGCCGGAGGAAAGCCCGCCGCTGCGCCAAGCCGTCGAGGTCTACCGGCACCGGCACAACTGGAGCAACCGCCTGATCGCCGGCGACAGCCTGCTCGAGAAAGAGAGCCTGGGCGGACAGGTGCAGACGGTCTGCCTCGACCCGCCCTACGGTATCCGCCACGGCTCCAACTTCCAGCCCAGATATGCCGGTGTTCGACAGGACCATCGATCACATCAATGCCGCTGCGAACGAGCTGGCCTCGCTGCTGATGCAGGAAGAAGATGCGTGATGCGATGTTCGTGGCATGTCTTCAGAAGATCCTTGCCAAGAAAGTTCTGGAACCAATCACACCCTATGGAACCGCCATTCTGCGAAAAAAGGACGTTGCGATGGTGGAAATATCTGGTGTGGATGACGATCTTCGTCCGCGAGGTGGACCTGGGCGAACGGGCCGGCGTCGAGCAAAGCAAAAATCACGTTCGCCGCAAGGCCTTTTTGCAATCGGCCGAGATGATCTATCCGGCGTGACGACGATGCGTATCTTCTCGACTTGCCGCTGGGCGGCGCGCGGGGCAATGACGCTCGCGGACGGGCCGACTTTCATCGCCTTCGAGCGAAACCGCATGGCGCAGCTCGCGAGCCTGAAGGCGGTGGAGATTGTCTGGGAGGCGACGTCCCATGTCAGTGCCGACATCAAGACCGCACATCCCGAGGTCCAGTGGTCCGGCATTGTCGGGATGCAGCATCGTCTCGTGCATTGATACTTCAACATCATTCTGGCGCGCGTATGGGAAACGGCATAGCTGGAAATCCTCCCCATCGCGCAACTCAAACCTCTGGTTCCACCCGTGCCGGAGCAGTGTCCCGCGCAGCCATCGATCGGCTGATCGTCGAATCTCCCTACGAGGAGCCCGCGCAGCACTGGCGCTACGACCGGCGGACGCTGCTATTCGATCTGGCCGACGGGCGCCGTCCGGCGGGCTATGTGGTGGCGTCGCCGACTCCAAGGCGTTCGGCGACCCCGGCGTGTTCGTCGAAAGACCGCTGGTCAACCGGATACGGCCGCGGGTCAAGGCATGGCGCGAGGCCGGCTACCCGGGCGTCGCCGGCATGGCGTAACGACTGCTGGAGTATTGGAACGACCCGGAGAAGTTCGAGAGCCGACGGTTGTTCTTTTGCCGGAACGAGGCCGCGGAAACGCTGATAGGGCTCACCGAAGCGCCGGCGGCACAACGGGTCGGGATCGAAACTCCGTCCGACGGCGGCGCCTTCCGGCGGCTGTGCGCGAAGATGGCGACCGGCTCCGGCAAGACCGTGGTCATGACACTGCACGAAGCAGCCGGGACAGCATCTGCAACGGCAGCTTTGGAGCGGACTGTCGGGATGCTTGCGGACTAGTCAGAACTCCAGGATCGCCCGCCCGGCGATGCGGCCTTCCGCCAGCGCTGTCGTGGCCTCGTTGATCTGTTCGATGGGATAGCGCTGGGTCACCAGGGATTCCAGGTCCAGATCGCCCTTGGCATGCCAGTCCAGGAACATAGGGAAGTCCCGATCCGGCGAGCAGGAGCCGCCGATAGAGCCGCGGAACTGCTTCTCCTGACCCAGCATCTCGCCAGCGTTCAGTTCCACCGGGGTGCTCGGTACGCCTACCAGCACCGCGGTGCCGCCTTGGCAGACGCCGAAGTGGCCGGGCCGGCAGGCCGGCACGATCTGCTCCATGGTCACCTTCAGGCCGATGCAGTCGAAGGCGAAGTCCACGCCGGTCACCGGGCGGCCGGCGATGGATGTCTGGCCAGGCTTGCCAGTCATGGCGTGGATGGCCTCCACTGCATCCGTCTCGGCGGCATTGATGCCGTGGGTGGCCCCGAAGCGCTTGGCGAAGGCCAGCTTGTCGTCGTCCAGATCAACGGCGATGATGGGAGCGGCGCCACGCATCTTCGCACCCGCCACCGCCGACAGGCCGACGCCGCCGACGCCGAAGATAGCCACCGAATCGCCGCGCCGCACGTTGGCCGTGTTCACCACCGCGCCGGCGCCGGTCATCACCGCGCAGCCAATGATGGCGGTTACATCGGTGGCGATGCCGGGCGCAGCCTTCACCACGAACTGCTGGTCGGCGAGAGTGTGGTCGGCCCAGGTGAACACGTTCTGGGACACCGCATGGCCACCGCCGACTTCCAGCGCCGCCGGCACCGGCGGGCCGTCGGCGCTGGCGGCATCCCGAGGCACCCAGGTGACGAGCACGGTACCGCCTTCGTCCACATGGCGGACCTCGCCGCCCTTCTTGACGACAATGCCGGTGGACTCGTGGCCGAGCAGCACCGGGCCGCGTCGCGGCCGATGCATCTGGTGCAGTTGCGAATGGCAGATGCCGGAAGCGAACTGCTTGACGACCACTTGGGTCGGTCCCGGATCCGGCAGCGCCACTTCCTGGACTTCAAGCGGCGGCGCACCGCTTGCGGCGGCGCGCTGCGACGGCAGCACCACGACTTGCGCGGACGTGGTCATGGTTCCTTCCTCGTTGCCTTCGAACGAAGAACAAGTCTGACGCCAGTACGCAGCCGCTGGCAAGGGGTGGATGCGTGTCCCGCCGACCGAGCAGCTGCCGGTGCAGCGACTTCACGCCGCCTCATCGGAGCGTCAGAGCAACGGGTATCTCGACCGCCGTCGCTCGTCGTCGATGAGAACGACACGGCTCGGCAGCAGCACCAAGTTGAGGGTGTCCGGATCTGCGCCCCGAGCGAAACTGCGGACCAGCATGCCCACATAGCCAGCCTCGATCAGCCGCTCCGCCAACCCCTGGGATGTGGCAACGCTGCCGGCGAACATCTCCTCTCTCCAACATGGACAGCGCAAGTCCGTTGCCGCGACTGCGTACGTCTTCCGTTGGGCACCGCCCGCTGTATCGAAGATTGGTTCGGCATCGACCTCGTAGGCACACAGCAAAGTCGGCTGCATCGGCAGTCCCACTTAGCTAGCCTCGATCAAGGCGGTGAACGGCGACAGGGAAGCGTAGAGCGCTGGAACGCCAATCCTGTTGAACCGGGCGCCGGGTGGACGTGCGCCTTCCCCGACAGCGGCTGCCACGCCCATCGTGGATTATGGGCACGGTAGACAGTGGCCTTGAATCGCACGCTTGCCGACAACGCCTCAAGCGTACCCGCCGGCAAACACCTGATCGAGATAGGCGTGTACCCAACCCGCCCTGCCTTGGCGCACGAGCTGATCGGGCGTCATGGCGCCGAATCCCGGCAGGGGCTCCGCCCGGAACCGAGCGTAGGCCGCCAAGTTCGAGCCGGCGTGCTCTTCGACCCGGTGCAGAATCTCCAGCATCTGCCGGAGTCGCATCTGCGTTTTCCGGGCCCGAATCCGCGAGCTCCGCATGAGCGCGTCCTTACCGAGACCTAGCGTGCTTGCGATCTCGGATTTGGCGGTACGTAGCGCCTGGGCGACTCGCACTGGCGAGAACACCTGATCTTCAATGAGTTCCTGCAGCTGCATGGAACCAATAACCTGTCACTTTGCCGTAATACCGTGTGACTCTATGGGATTGTCATGGGAAATCAACCTACAGCGCCCGTCAGCGAATCTCGAAGGCCAGCGCGTCGTAGCCGGCAGCCTGGATCGCCGCTGCCGCCGCGGCCGCGCCGGACGGGCAGAGGGCGACGATGGAGCCGCCCCCGCCGCCACCGGTGAGCTTGGCGCCGACGGCGCCGTGGCGGCGAGCGATGTCGATAAGTTCCTCGAGTTCGCGGGTGGACACCTGCAAGGCGTTGAGGTAGCCGTGGCATATGTTCATGAGTTCGCCGAGTTCGGCGAGATCGCCGTCCCGGGCGGCGTCGGCGCCGGCGCAGGTGAGCACCTCGATCTGATCGAAGATGCCCTCGTAGCGAGGCCGGTTGCGCCGCCAAGCGCCAGCGACCTGGGCGACGCTGGCGGCGGTGAGGCTTTCCTTGCCGGACAGGCCGACCACTACCGGCAAAGGCCTGGCCAGAGCGAGTTCCGTGAACCGCGCTTCCCCGCCCTCCGCGCTGGCCGCTCGATAGAGCATGGTCGCGCCGTAGGTGGCGAGAGTGTTGTCCACGCCGGACGGGGCACCGTGCGCGGCTTGTTCGCACTCGAAGGCGAAGGCGTTGATTTGCGCTGCTCCCAGCCCCAAGCGGAAATGCAGGTCCAGGGCCCGGATGACGCTCACAGCCAGCGCCGCCGAGCCGCCGAGGCCCATGGCGCGGGGAACGTTGGGGAATACTTCGATAGTCATGGCGCGATGGGCGAGATCGAGCCGTTGGAGCAGCAGCGCCAGAATGCCAGCGGCGCCTGTTGGATGCTCGGCTGCCGGCGGCACGCGCTGTTCGACGCCCCAGCGCGGAATGAGCAAATGCACATCGTCCGCAGCGTCCACCACCCGTGCTTCCACGGCCAGCGGGATCGGCGCCGCCAGCGCCGAGCGGCCATAGACCACGGCGTGCTCGCCGAGCAGGATGACCTTGCCGCAAGCCGAACTACGGGGCTCCGAATCATCGGCTGCTGTCTTGCTCGCATTCGGCGCGGGACGACCAACCCTCTTGCGCTCCAGGTTGCGGACGATCTCCTCGGCCTTCCAGACCTTGATGTCGCCACTTTCGATCAGGGCGTCCACCACCTCGTCGAAGATCTTGCCAGAGACGCCGGCCGCCGAGGCCACGCTGCGGGCGTGCAGCGTCATGTGATTCTGCTGAATGCCGGCGGTGGACAGAGCGCGCAGCGCGGCGTAGTTCTGGGCAAGGCCGACGGCACCCATCACCGCGGCCAGTTCGGTGGCATTCGGCGAGCCCAGCAGGCGATGGTTGAGCCGCACCGTGGGATTGGTTTCCAGGGCGCCGCCTACCGTGCCTACCTTCATGGGCATCTCGAGCTCGCCGGCGAGCTCGCCTTTGTCGTTCTTGCGCCAACGGGTCAAGCCCCGGTAGCGGCCGTCGCGGGCAGCGTAGGCATGGGCCGCCGCCTCGATGGCGCGGAAGTCGTTGCCGGTGGCGAGGGCGATGGCGTCGACGCCGTTCATGATGCCCTTGTTGTGGGTGGTGGCGCGGTACGGATCCACCCGCGCGAGGTCGCTGGCGAGAATGATGCCGTCGCGCACTTCGGTGCCCGAATAGCCACGTCCGGCGAGGTTCTGCACCGGGATGCGCACTCGAGCCCGGACTAGAGCGCGATCGGCGAGGTTGGAGAGAATGCGCAGGAATACCTTGCCGCCGGTGATGGCCTCGACGAGACTGGCGACGCCCTCGCACATGCCGTTGACGATGTTGGCACCCATGGCGTCCCGGGTGTCCACTAGCAGGTGCAGCACCAGCATGTCGCGACCGTCCTCCGGCGCTTGGTACTCGAATGTCTCCACATCCCGCGCACCGCCGCCTCGGGCCAGCATCTTCGGATGCAGGCTATTGGCGAGATTGAGAATATCCTCTTTGCGGTCGAGCAGTCGGCGGCGGGCGCGGTCGAGATCGACGATGTCCACTACCTGCACCTGGCCGATCAGAATCGGTTCCGAGACTTCGGTTTCGAAGCCGCCGGAGAGACGCGCCGTGCGCGCCGCGCCGGACAGACCAGCGACGATGGAGGGTTCCTCCACGGACAGCGGCACGATGTAGTCGCGGCCGTCGACGAGGAAGTTCAGGCCGAGGCCCAAGGGCAGCCCGAACACGCCGACCACGTTCTCGATCATCTTGTCGGCGACGTGCAGTTTCAGCGTGTGCTCGCCGGAGCGCAGCGCCTGCAGGTCGTCTTCGGCGAGCAGGCCGCGGTGGCGCAGAGCGCCGATACGCTGCTCCACATCCATCCTGAAGAAGTTGGGAATGCGCGACCCGCCGCGGCCAGCCGAGCTAGCGGGTGAGGACTGTGACGCCATTGGGCGAAATCTCCATCGGTACCATCGTCAAGCCTTCCGTTTCGACATCGCGGCCAAACGCGGCCAGCGCCGCGGCGTCCACCGCCACCGCCATGCCGGTATCGCCGCCGCCCGCGCCGCATGGCTTGTAGACCACGCCTCGGTCCGCGGCCAGTTTCCGGGCGCGAACATGGCCGGGGCCGAGAATGCCGATTCGAGCCGCACGGTCGAAACGCTCCAGCACGTCCGCATAGTCGCCCAATGCGGCGACGAAGGTTTCCGCATTTACTGTGCAATCGGCAACTTCCGCGGCCGCCGCGGCAAGGCGTTCGAGGGCCGGTGGAACAGAGCCGCCTCGCCAAGTCTCGAACTTGTCTACGAGGTCCGAGGTGCGCGTACTCGCGCCGACGAAAACGAACATCGTGTGCAGGCCGGCAGGCAGGCGCGCCGGGGACGCCCGTCGATGCTGAAAACGGATGACGCCGCCGGTGACCGCGGCGGCGATATCGAGACCGCTGCCGCCGCCTTGGAGATCGGCATGGATATCGTACAAATCGGATAGGCGCGGCATGTCGTCGCCCAGGGCACCGAAGGCGGCGGCCACTGCGGTCACCAGGGCGGCGCTGGAGCCGACGCCGAGCTTGACCCCGTGACGATAGCAGGGCGACGAGTCGATGGCGATATGGAGGTGCCGAGGCGCAACGGCTTCGGCGATGGCACGGCGGGCGATGCCGGCCACGACCGTTGGCGGCGTACGGAACACGTCTTCTTTCGACAGCGTCTCGTCGCCAACGAATCCTCGGCTGACGAAATGCCAGCCACCCGCTTCGCGGGGCGACAGAACGCAGGTTACGCGCCGATCCACCGCGGCCACCAGGGCCGGCGCACCGGCCAGCACGGCGTATTCGCCGCTGACGACGAGCTTGCCGGGCGCGGACGCTTCGATGCGCCAAGCCCGGTCAGCCATCGGCGTCGCCTACCAGGCAGGTGCCGTCGCCGAGACGACTCTTCACCACGCGCAGTACGCCCGGTACAGTCGCCAAGGCCGCAGCCACTTCCTCCACGCGACCGGGGGCGCAGACGGCCTTTACCTGCGGGCCGGCATCGACGGTGAAGAAGGCCGGTACGCCGGCGGTGCGCAACTTGCGGATCACTTCGATGCAGGCGAGGGTTGCCTGGTTCCAGTACAGCAAGCCCGGCCGGGTGGAAAGCATCAGTGCGTGTAGCTTGAGGCAGCTATGCTCGGCGACCTCTGCCAAGGTCTCGAAGTCCCGGGCCAGAACGGCGCGGCGGACGATGTCGAAATCCGCTGGCGCGGATTCGATCCAACCCCGGTAGAACGGCGAGGTGTTGCGCGAGCGCTCCATGCCAATGGTGGACGGCACCGGCTTGGCGTCTTGCGAAGTCAGCGCGATGGCCACCTCGAGCGGCCAAGAGTTCTTGTCCAGCAAGGACGCCGCGCTCCATTCCCCGTCTCCTGCTTCGAGGGTGGCGAAACCGCCGAAGATGGAGCGCGCCGCGGAAGCGGAACCTTTGCGCGCCCAAACGGAACGGACCGCCGGCGACAGGCCCAGCCCGAACGCGCCATCGACGGCAGCGACCAGAGCAGCGAATCCCGACGCCGACGAGGCGAGCCCGGCGCCGGTGGGAAAGTCGTTGCGGGTATGCACGACAATCGGCGGCAGATCGAAGGCGGCGCGCATTCGGGCCAGGAAGCCGAGCGCCTTGGCATCCGCCACCAGCCGGCCGTTGAGGCGAACCTCGTCCCCGTCGCCGGCACGGAGCGCTACCCGCGTGTACGTGGAAAGCGCATCCAGGGTGATCGACAGCGATGGCGTTGCCGGCACGTTGCCGGCGCCCGGCTGCTTGCCCCAGTATTTGACAAGGGCGATGTTGGGGTGGCCGACGGCCGTGGTCACGGGAGCGTTTCCTGGACGCGGACGCAATCAGCGGGCAGCCTATCACGGCAAGGACCAGCATTCCGAGCGAGGTACGCTGGGGCATGAAGCGCGCGATCATCGACTTCCATCTCGACGCCGCCGGCGATTGGGTGGCCGTGCTCGATTGCGGCCACGGCCAGCATGTGCGCCAGCGCCCGCCGTTCGTGAACCGTCCGCGCTGCGGGCCGCGACACGATGCTCGGCGCCGCCCTCGACTGCGTACGCTGCAAGCGCATGGAACGGCCCGCCGGGCTCGCCGCCTATCGCCGCACACGGGAGTTCGGCGAGACCACCTTGCCGGCCGGCGCTGGCCGCCGATCATGTCACCAAACGCGGCGTTCGGGGCGCATCCATGTGCTGGCCGGAGCGCTGCGCTACCAAGTGGGCGCGCCGGTGAATCGGCAGTTCCGCCTCGATCTCGGCACGAGCGGCATCAGCGTTCCCGAAATGCCCCATCGGGCAGCGCCCGCAGGCGACCTGGACAACGGCCCGAACAGCAGCGACGAAGAAGCGAAGGCGGGCGCCGGGCGCTTCTTCGCCGAGTTCTGGCGGCGGCCTTGAACGCGGGGCGGTGCCTGCTAATCGCCGGTGCCGTCAGCGGTACGCCGGAGGCGGCGTGAAGGCGAATCCTTCCTGTTCCAGCAGCTTGGCGATGCCGATGGTGACGAGATCGCCGTACTCCGGGCCGACGATCTGAACGCCGACGGGCAGGCCAGCATCGTCCGGGCCGGTGGGGATCACCGTGGCCGGCAGGTAGGCGACGCTGGCGAGACCGGCCCAGAACACCTGGTCGAAGTACGGCACCTGCTCGCCATTGACCACGACCGTGCGCTGGCCGAAGGGCCGGTGGTCGTGGGGAAACGCCGAAGTGGCCATGACCGGCGCGATCAGGGCGTCGTAGTTCTCGAAGAACTCGTGCCAGCGCCAGCGCAGGCGGGTGCGCTGCTCGTTGTGCGCCGTCCATTCGCGGAAGCGGGCCACTTGGGCGCGCTCGATGACGGCGCCGAGGCTGGCGTCGTCCGGGTCCAGTTCCTCCACCCGGCGGGCGATCTCGCGGTAGCGCTCCTCGGGTAGCCGCGCCGACATGGTGGCCTGCAGCAGGCTTTGGTAGACGATGTGCGAATGCCGGGCATCCACTGGGCGGGCGTCGAAGTCCACCGTCGCGCCGAGGCTGCTGAGGGTCTCGGCCGCCGCGTCCACGCGCACTGCCACGGATGCATCCACCCGCGCCATGTCGTCGTCGCGCCAGACCGCCACCTTCAGTTCGCCTGCTGGCTTGTCGAGTTCCGGCAGATCGAGTGCCAAGCCCCGGGCAGCGATTTCGTCCGGCCCCGCCATGATCCGAACAGCGATGTCGATATCCGACGCCGAACGCGCCAAGGGACCGATCACGGAGATGTCCGAAGGGCTCAGGATTCCCGGCATGGCATGGCCCCGCGGCGGCAACAGATTCCAGGTGGGCTTGTGGCCGAAGACGCCGCAGAAGTGCGCCGGGTTGCGGATGGAGCCGCCGATGTCGGAGCCGGTCTCCAAGCCCGTGAGGCCGGCCGCCAAGGCCGCTGCGGAACCGCCTGACGAACCACCGGGCGTACAGGTCGGATTCCAGGGGTTGTTGGTGGTGCCGTAGATGTCGTTGTAGCTCTGGAAATCCGACAGCATCAGCGGCACGTTGGTCTTGCCGAACACCACCGCGCCGGCGTTCTTCAGCCGCGTCACGGCCAAGGCGTCCTTGGCGGCGACATTGTCCTTGAGATCGGGCAGGCCCCAGGTGGTGGGCGTGCCGGCCACATCGTAGGACTCCTTGACCGTCATCGGCACGCCGTGCAGCGGCCCCCAGTGCTCGTCCCGGGCGAGCGCCGCGTCCGCGGCCTGGGCGCGGTCCATGGCTTCGTCGCGGATCTGCACGATGATCGCGTTCAGGTTCGGATTGAAGCGATCCACGCGATCGAGATAGAACGCCAGCAGCTCGGCGCTGCCGACCTCCTTGGCCCTGATCTTGCGCGCCAGTTCGGTAGCGCTGGCAAATGCCGGTTCTGTCATGGGCTGCCCCTTGTCTTCTCGATTCGTCTTCGTCTTGCCGGACCGTCTGCAGAGCGCTTTTCAGCTAACCACCGAACGCGGCGTCGGCACGATGCGGGTGACGTCGATGTCCGGCTCCATCAGCTCGCGAACCCGCGGCGCGATGTCGTTCTTCCAGGTGTCGTTCTGGTAGACGGCCTCGTAGAGCCGTTCGCGCTCCTGCTCCGAGGCGAAGCGCCGCATCCACACGTAGGTGGTTTCGTCCTCGCCGCGGAAGCTGCCGGCGATCACCATGCCCTTCGCCACTTGGAACGGGATGATGGTGCCCTCCATGAACGCCACCCATTCGTCCATGCGGCCGTCCTGGATTCGATATCGCCTCAGTTCGTAGAACATCTCCTTTCCTCGCCGTGTGCCCGTGAAGCGGCGTTTATACCCGATGCCGTGTCCTTTTGGAATGCGCCCGTTGTCGGCACCGCGCAGGTCTATGCTACTGTCTCCGTCGCGGATGCGGCGCGGATGCGTCGGCAAGCGAGGAGGCGGGCGATGGCGGCATTGGACGGCATGCGGATTCTGGACATGACCCAGTGGGAGGCCGGCACCTGCTGCACCCAGAGCCTCGCCTTGCTAGGCGCGGACGTGGTGAAGGTGGAGCGGCCTGAGGTGGGCGACCCTGGCCGCGGACGGGCACGGGACTTGCCGGCAGACGCCGAGTACTTCGTCAACTGGAACAGCAACAAGCGCAGCATCACCCTGCACCTGGACACGCCGGCAGGCCGGGCGCTGCTACTGAAGATGGCGCCGCACTACGACGTGTTCGTGGAGAACTACGGGCCCGGCGTGGTGGAGAAGCTCGACATCGGCTACGACGTCATGCGCGAGATCCACCCGCAGATCATCTACGTGCGCATCAAGGGCTTTGGCACCAGCGGCCCCTACGCCCGCTACAAGTGCATGGACATGGTGGCCCAGGCCGCCGCCGGGGCGTTCTCCATCACCGGCGAGCCGGACGGGCCGCCCATGCGCCCAGGCCCCACCATGGGCGATGCCGGCACCGGCATGCAGGCGGCGCTGGCGATTGCCGCGGCCTGGGCGCAGAAACAGCGCGAAGGCGTTGGCCAGCTCATCGAGTTCTCCATGCAAGAAGCGATGACCTACTACTTACGCACCGCGGTGGCACGCACCGGCTTCGGTGCCGCGCCGACGCCGCGCACCGGCAACGGCGACAACCCGTTCGTGTCGCTGTACCCATGCCGCGGCGGCGGCAGCAACGACTACGTGTTCGTCATGGCGGTGAACCCGCGCATGTGGGCGGGGGTGTGCCGCGCCATCGGCAAGCCTGATCTGCTCGCCGACGACCGCTTCCGGACACCGGCGACCCGGCAAGCGAATCAGCACTTGCTGCGCGCCGAAATCGAGACCTGGACGCGAAGCCGGAGCAAAGCGGAAGCGATGACGGCTTTGGCCGAGGCCGGGGTGTGCGCCAGCCAGGTCTTCGAGACCCATGATCTGTTCACGGACCCGCACCTGCTCGCCCGCGGCTTCGTCCACGAGCTCCGCCACCCCGAGCACGGCGACATCCGCCTGCTCGGCTGGCCGGCGCGCATGTCCAAGAGCCGGGTGGACATCCGCGCCGCGCCGCTGCTCGGCGAGCACACCGACGAAGTGCTGGCCGATGACCTCGGCCTAGGCCAGGACGACATCGCGGCCCTGCGCGAACAGGGGACCATCGGGCGAGAGCGGGAGGATCGGGCGCAGTAGCGCGGCGATCGAACGGCGCATTGCGGCACCCCGCACGGCCAAATCCGGACCGCCGGGTTCGAGTTTCGCGGGACTTGGCCGCATCCGACCCGGCTGCCTGCTCGCTGTTCAAGCGCGCAGACGCCGAACGGCTTGCCAATGCAACCCGCGCCGCACGGTTCGTGCCGCAGGCCAGGGCCAGCTTCGGGCTCCGCGTCAAGGCCGACCGGTTCGATCCTTGCACGAATTTTCGCCGTTTTGCGCGAGGCGGATGTCGGCAGCGATGCCTAGAGAACCGGCCTGCCTCAGCCTGCTGCTCGGCAGCCCCGACACATCACCAGGCGAGGATGCCGACGCCCTGCGCGAACGCCGAACGCGCCCGCGCTCGCAGTTCCGAGACGGTGCGGCTGCCGATAGGGTGGTCCACCATCGCGAACGGATAGTCCGGCACGCCGAGAGCGCGGGCGATGTTGCGGCCCGTGGGCTCGAATGGATGAGTGCAGATCACCAGCGCCGGCTTGCCGAGTTGTTCGAAGGAGATGCCGTCATGCACACTGCACGTTGAACAGCTCCCTCAGTCGCCCACCGCCGTGATCAGGAAGTCGGCGTCCTCGGCGAGCTGGCGGTGATGTTCCGGCAGCGCTGGTCGGCCAGCGTTGCGCTTGTCGATGAAGCAGGCCTCGCGACAGCCGAATTCGTCGGCGAAGAGGGCGGCGGTTTCGCGCAGCAGCACGTCTGCGTTGGCCTTGCCGTTGGACAGCAGGGCGATCCTCAGACCGGCGAGGTCCGCCAGCCGCGGTGCCACGGTGCGGTTCGTCGAACCGCCCCGGCCGCCCGGGTCCACCAAGGTAATCGTCATCCTTTGCCTCCTTTCAGTTGATGTCTCAGTTGATGTCTCAGTTGCTGTCAGCCAATCAACAGTCGATGCAGACGCCGATGGGCTTGGACTGCATCACCGAGCCCCGGGTTCGGCTCCAGGACGGGATGAACGCCGAATGGCCGCCGGCGTCGCCGCCCGCCACCGTGACCAGGATGTCCTCCGCCCCGAAACCACGGTGCATATCCACCGTGCCTTGGCGTTCGTGCTCGCGCGGAACATACTTTTTCACTCGGCGCATGGCGGCGACGGTCTGCTTCGCATGGTCGAACAGATACTGCTTGACGTCCGCTTTCGTCCAGCCGGTGCTGGCGACGATGTCGGCATGTTCGGGCGACAGCACCACCACGGACTGGCCGATGGTGATGCAGCCGAGACTGGCCATGGAGTCGGCGATGCAGTCCAGGATGGGCTCGGGCGCATTGCCACCGTGGTTCTCGACGTTGCAGAAGCCCGCGCCGGCGAACACGGTGACGCTGGAGATGTCCTCGCCGTAGCCGAGTTCCACATGCAGCGGTTCCCAGGGAGTGCGCTCCGCGCGTTCGGCGATGCACGAGCAGTACTTGCCGGGGTGGCCTTGGGTGGACTGGTCCGAAACGCCCGGGATCATCTCGAAGACATTCATCACGATCAGCCGCATGGCTCGGCCGATGGTGGCGTTGGCGCGGTTGCCCGGGCCGAAGACGTTGCCGGCGGCGTTCATGCCGATGTCGCGCACCACCGGGCCGGAGACGATCAGCAGCGGTGCCGAGCCGCCGGTGCTGGCTGTCGAGGCATGGAAGTTGTACTCCGGCCCGTTGGCGGCTTCCAGGGCAGCGACGAGCACCGGGAAGTACTCGGGCAGGCAGCCGGCCATCACCGCGTTCACCGCCGCCGCCAGCACGGTGCATTCGCGACCGGTGGTGGGGTGGCCGGCAAGCATCGTTTCCGGCGGCCGGCCCTCCAGCGCCAGCATGGCCTCCACCCGCGACTGCTCGGGCGGCACCACCGGCAGGCCATCGCTCCAGCCGCGCTCGTAGCAGGCATCGATGGCCCCGAGGACGTCGTCCTCGACCTCCACCGTCCTTGCGAGATCGTCGATGGGCATAGCCGTTCTCCTCGCCCCAAGCATACCTTACGGCGGCATGGCGGCGACGTGCCGGTCGCCGCGATATGCCTACGGCTGGCCTTCGTCGCGCTCTTCGAGAAGCGCCTCGAGTTCGGCTATTGCCCGGCAGCGCGTTTGGCGCGAATAAAGCTGGACAGATCCAAGCATCGGCGGCCGCAGCCGAATCTCTCCACCTCGATCGCTTGCGGTAGAAGATGTTCGTAGTCGCCGCTACCGGCGATCTCGCCAAGCAGGTCGATATCGCCAATGGCAGTGGGTGAAGTCGAGGCCGCGTTCCAGGGTCGCTTCGGACCAGTCGAAGGGCAGGCTAGGCGGAGCGCCTCGCAAATAGGGCGCGTGGGGCCGCAACGCGGCGACTACTCTCTTCAAGTTGCGAGGACTTCTCGCGTAGACGAAGTCCACATCCTGGGCGAGTCGCGCCGAGCCGTGAACGCTTGCGGCCAGGCCGCCCACGATCACGCGTTCGACGCCGGAATCGCCGAACGCCTGGATGATCGCCTCGAAATCGATCAACGTGCGCCCCGCGCGATGGGCTTCGACCGCCAATCGCTGCAAGGCGATCAGGTTTGCCATCCGTTCAGCTACCGAACGTTGCAGGTTCTGGCGCACCAGCGTCCGATCGACATGGCGCTTGCAGGCCTCGATCGCTGAATCCGGTTCAATCTTCTCTGCCCTAATCGAAACGCCCAGTCCCCGTTGCCTGCAGTGCAGCCGCTTCCACGCAGCCGTCGCAGCGATCCGCTCGCCCAAGCGCTGCACAGCGAGTCCAGCCGCACGCCGATCTCACCGAGCGCGGTATGCGGGATCAACAGTTCGCAGTCGTTCAAGATAGGCCAAGCGGGCGTCGAGATCGCCATCGTGGGAATCGCCGACGCCAGCCCGAGCAAACGGGCCGCGCCGCCCCATGCGGTCGAACATCTCCGCCAGCGATTCAGGCGGCGCTTCGTCTTCCGCCTTGGCACTCGCCGCGGAGAAGCGCCGGAAGTAGCGACGTTGCTCCTGCGAAGGGCAATCCATGGCAGGGGCACCAGTCGCCAACTCGCAGCTGCCAAGAAGCGTCCACGCGCCCCGTAGCCGCTTAACGTTGCGGCTTGGCGCGAATAGTCCGCGTGTCGTGGTCGGGCACCTCGCCGAGCTGCGTCTGACCGCCTTCATGCATGCCATTGCGTAGGTCATGCCTGGATTGTTCGCTGCTGGCGAATGGCAAATCGAGCCTCCTGCCTTGGTCGCGAAGTCTGCGGATGGCGCCAGCCATAGCCAACGAAGCGAGCCGCTGCTTAGACTATACTCGTTGGCCTATCGACTCCGATGGATTCCGCCATGTCCGACGCTGCCCGCTTGATGCAGTACGACGCCAACAAGAAGTCTGTCGCCGCCGCCTATGTGCTCTGGTTCTTCTTGGGCGGCCTCGGCGCACACCGGTTCTATTTGGGCGAGACGGGCACGGCCGTGGCGATTCTCCTCATCACGCTGGGATCGGTGGCCTTGATGGCCGCCATGATCGGCTTTTTCACGATCTGGGTCACGATCGTCTGGGTTCTGGTCGATGTCTTCCTCATTCCAGGCATCGCGCGCAAGTACAACAGCGCGCTGGCGGCGCGTCTGGGTGCCGCGCCCGACGCCTAGCCGGGGTGCGCCCGATGGCGATCCTCGCATCCCGCATCGATCCCGCCGATCCGGAGTTCCAACGCAACGATGTGCATCATCGCGCCTTGAGCCGCGAGTTGCGCGATCTCGTGGCCCGGATCGCCTTGGGCGGCGATCAACGGTCGCGCCGGCGACACGTCGGACGGGGCAAGCTGCTGCCCAGGGATCGAGTACGCGGGCTCTTGGACCGCGGGTCTCCGTTTCTCGAAATCGGCCAGCTCGCCGGCCATGAACTGCACGACGACGCCATCCCCGCCGGTGGCCTTATCGTCGGCATCGGGCGGGTGTCGGGCGCCGAGTGCATGGTGGTGGCCAACGACGCCACGGTGAAGGGCGGCACCTACTATCCCATCACCGTCAAGAAGCACCTGCGCGCCCAGGAGATCGCCTTGGAGAACCAGCTGCCGTGCGTCTACCTCGTGGACTCCGGCGGCGCCTTCCTGCCCATGCAGGCCGGCGTGTTCCCGGACAAGGAGCACTTCGGACGCATCTTCTACAATCAAGCCAATCTGTCCGCCGCCGGGATTCCACAGCTCGCCGTGGTGATGGGTTCGTGTACCGCCGGCGGCGCCTACGTGCCCGCGATGTGCGATCAGGCGATCATCGTGCAGAACCAGGGCACGATCTTCCTCGGCGGGCCGCCGCTGGTGAAGGCGGCTACCGGCGAGGAGGTGGACGCCGAAAGCCTGGGCGGCGGCGATGTGCATTCGCGCCGCTCCGGCGTCACCGACTATCTCGCCATCGACGACGACCATGCGCTGGCGCTGGCCCGGGAAGCCGTGGCCGCCAGCCCGCTTCGCTACCGGCCCACGGTGAGTCTCGCCGATGTCGTCGAGCCGCGCTATCCCGCGGACGAACTCTACGGCGTACTGCCCACCGACACGCGCACCTCCTACGATGTGCGCGAGGTGATCGCCCGGCTGGTGGACGGCTCCGATTTCCACGAGTTCAAGGCGCTCTACGGCAACACGCTGGCATGCGGCTTCGCGCGCATCTTCGGCGTACCGGTGGCGATCCTGGCCAACAACGGCATCCTGTTCTCGGAATCGGCGCTCAAGGGCGCGCACTTCGTGCAGCTCGCCGACCGCCGCGGCGTGCCTTTGCTGTTCCTGCAGAACATCACCGGTTTCATGGTGGGGCGCAAATACGAGAACGCGGGCATCGCCAAGGACGGTGCCAAGATGGTTACCGC
The DNA here is from genome assembly GCA_963422285.2 of Pseudomonadales bacterium. Classification (GTDB taxonomy): domain Bacteria; phylum Pseudomonadota; class Gammaproteobacteria; order Pseudomonadales; family Azotimanducaceae; genus VXYL01. The sequence goes on from CAXXJO010000002.1 coordinate 877,356, forward strand.
AGTGGCCTGCGCCGGGGTGCCGAAGTTCACCGTCGTCATCGGCGGCTCGTTCGGGGCTGGCAACTACGCCATGTGCGGTCGCGCCTATGGCGCCCGCCTGCTGTGGAGCTGGCCCAACGCCCGCATCTCGGTGATGGGCGGCGAACAAGCGGCGCATGTCCTGGCCACCGTGAGGCGGGACGGCATGGCGGCGCGTGGCCAGCGATGGGCGCAAGCCGAACAGGACGCCTTCATGGACGACATTCGCGGCCAGTACGAGCGCGAAGGACATCCTTTCTTCGCCAGCGCCCGACTGTGGGACGACGGCGTGATCGATCCCGCCGACACCCGCCGGGTACTCGGCTTGGCGCTGCGCGTGGCGTGCCGGGAGCTGGCCACGGCAAGCGGCGCGTCGGAGGACACCGGCCGCTTCGGCATTTTCAGGATGTAGCCCATGTTCGAGTCGCTGCTGATCGCCAATCGGGGCGAGATCGCCTGCCGCGTCATCCGCACCGCCCGGCGGCTGGGCTTGCGCACCGTCGCCGTCTATTCCGACGCGGATGCCGACGCCCTGCACGTCGAACAGGCCGACGCCGCGGTACGCCTCGGTCCGGCCCCGGCGGCCGACAGCTACCTGAACCAGGATGCGCTGCTCGAAGCGATCTCCGCCAGCGGGGTGGAGGCGGTACACCCGGGCTATGGATTCCTGTCCGAGAACGCCGACTTTGCCGCTGCGGTGCTGGCCGCGGGTACCGTTTTCGTAGGGCCAACGCCGGATGCGATCCGCGCCATGGGATCGAAGATCGAGGCCAAGCGGCTGGTTGCCGCTGCCGGCGCACCGGTGGTGCCAGGCTACGACGGTGCCGATCAAAGCGCCGAAACCCTGGCCCGGGAGGCTGCCGAGATCGGCTATCCGATGCTGGTCAAGGCGTCCCTGGGCGGCGGTGGCAAAGGCATGCGCATGGTCGCCCGGGCCGAGGACTTCGCCGCTGCCCTCGCTGGCGCCAAGCGCGAAGCGAAGGCTGCGTTCGGCGACGACGCCGTACTGCTGGAGCGCTACCTGGCGGCCCCGAAGCACATCGAAATTCAGATACTGGCGGACGCCGCCGGCAAGACGCTGTCCCTGTTCGAGCGCGATTGCTCGGTGCAGCGGCGCCATCAGAAAGTCGTCGAGGAGGCGCCAGCACCCACGATCACCCCGACAATCCGCCACGCCATGAGCGAAGCCGCGCTGAAGGCGGCGCATGCCGTGAGCTATGTCGGCGCGGGAACGGTGGAGTTCGTGGCGGAGGACGGCGCGTTCTATTTCCTGGAAATGAACACGCGCCTGCAAGTGGAGCATCCAGTCACGGAAGCGATCCTCGGCCTCGACCTGGTGGAGTGGCAGCTGCGCATCGCCGCTGGCGAACCCCTGGCCTTCGGGCAGGACGACCTCGCCATAGACGGCCACGCCATCGAAGCGCGCCTCTACGCGGAAAACGCCAAGGCCTCGCCGGGGGCGAGAATCAGCTTCCTGCCTTCCACCGGCACTTTGCACCGGGTTTCGTTTCCGGCGGGCGTACGAGTCGACACGGGGGTCCGCACCGGGTCGGCAGTCACCATGCATTACGATCCAATGCTGGCGAAGGTCGTCGTCCACGGGGCCGACCGTCGCCAGGCAGCGGCTGCGCTTCGCGCCGCGCTGCGCGACACCGAGATCGCCGGCGTAGAGCACAACGTCGCTTGGCTGGTCAACGCCCTCGGTCATCCGGACTTCGCATCCGGGGCCTACACCACGCGGTTCGCCGAACAGGCCGCCGCGGAGTTGATCCCCGGCGACGATCCCATCGCCACCGCCGCCGCTCTGGTTGCCACCGTACTGCGGGGACGCGGCGACGATCCCTGGTCGCGCAACGACGGCTTTCAGGCCAACCTGCCCCACGAGCAGACCATTCGCGCACGACGCAACAGGAAGCAGATCGAGGCGCGCCTGATCACCACGGCCAATGGCTTTCTGGTGGATGGACCGGACGGCGAGATGCTTCTCGAAGACCCGGAACTATCGGACGACGGCCTGTTTCGCGCCCGCGCGGGCGGGCACCCGGTCGCCATGCGAGTTCTCGTAGCGGGCGCCGACACGCTGGTCTTGCGCCGCGGCGCCACCGAGCGCTTGACCGTCATTGAAGCCGACGCCGGCACATTCGGCCAAGCCGGCGAGAGCAGTGGCCGGCTGACCGCGCCGATGCCGGGGCAGATCGTCTCCGTGAGCATCCGTGCAGGAGATCGCGTACAGACCGACCAGACGCTGATCGTTCTGGAAGCCATGAAGATGGAGCACAACATTCGCGCCACCGGCCCCGGCACGGTGAGCGCGGTGTATTGCGCGGCCGGCGATCAGGTGGAGGAAGGGTCGGAACTGGTCAGCATCCAAGCGAACTGAGGCAGGGGAGATAGGGCAGAACAGCTGCCACATGGGATTGAAACAATGCAAATGATCGGAGATCCATTCATCGGAAGCCCCAGCCCTGATTCACAAAGGAGCTATGTGCAACAGCGCCCTAGGGGCTATGGCTATATAGTAGTTACGCTTTGGTTACGCTTTGAAAGCGCACTGCATTCTGCCGCTTGGCTCCTCAAGCGTATTGTTCCTGGTTTCTTTATTTCCCGTCGATCTTATGATTGCCTGTGCAATGTCGGAGATCACCAATCGATTTGGAATCGAAGCATAAAGCGCTTGGCGCCGGCCATGATCTATCTGAGCGGATTCGGAAGCGCTTCCCGAACAGCGCATCCCCGCAGCCGGCCCAGGCGCAGACCGGTTTCAACTCGATCCACTCTCGACGCGGTTCTCTGAGTTCCGAAGACCGCGACGAAATGCCACAATGGCTGGTCGTCCTGGGCCACCTGGAGATGACGCAGCCTGACAAGGCGAGTTACCGACTCGCCGCCAAGGTCGGAAAGCTGCCGGGCTGAAGCGAAGGGAGGCGAGGCGAGGAAAGATAGCGGCCGCGTGCGACCCGCTGGCTCTGCTGCCAATCATCATCTCCAGGCGGAGGTGCGCTTCCATCGGCGGGAATTATCGGTGCAGGGAGTGCGGCTATCGGTCGCACAGCCGTCGGCCGCCATGCCCTGTCGAATCCAGTGCCGGCAATCCATCGTCTCAAGCTGGCTGCTTCGCAATCCGTTTCGATTCGCTGCGGCACGGTTGCTACCGGCTTCGGTCAAGCGGGCGGGGGGCGTGGAAGTTCGTTTCGGCCATCTCACGCCGCCCGGAACCATGCAATCCAGCAAACAGATTCTGGACAGATAGCCATGAGCATGAGACTGCGACTTGGCAATCGATGGGGCGACTGGCTCTGCACGCTTGAAGAATCCGGCATGGGCTGCCAGCGCGTCGATGTACAGCTTAAGGACGGCCGCGAAATCAAGGGCGTTGCCGTCTTCAATGCCGAAGCAATGGGGTGGCCCGGGAATCGTCCGCCGATCGAATCCGAGGACATCGCAGGCATTCGGCCAAGCATGACCAGCAACGACGGACCGAGGCGATGACTCGAGCATATTGCGCATCCTCTCGTGCGGCGGACCCGGGGGTGCTGCCGGCGGGGCGGCTCTTCCTATGGTTTTCGCAGCGCCTTGGGACTCCATGGCAATGCCATGGGGAGAACTTCCTCGGATTTGCCCAGCCAGGGTAGGGTCTAGGCCTCCGTCTGGTCTGCCATGGGCAGCGCCGTGGTGTACTTGACTTGGCGCAGAGCGAACGTCGAGGTGAGGTTGCCGACCTCGGGCAGATGCACCAAAGTGGCCTTTACCAGCCGTTCGTAGGCGCTCACATCGGCGACCACCACGCGCAGCAGGAAATCGTTCTCGCCAGACACCGAGTAGCACTCGACGATCTCCGGGATGCCCTGCACTGCCTCCTCGAAGCGATTGAGGGCGTTCTCCTGGTGGCGCTTGAGGTTGACGTTGACGAAGACGTTGACGGCCAGGTCGAGCTGCTCGGCGTCGAGCAGGGTCACTCGATGCCTGATGACGCCACGCTCCTCCAGCCGCTTCACGCGCCGCCAGCACGGCGTGTGGGAGAGGCCGACGCGGTCGCCGAGCTCCTGCATGGAGAGATCGGCGGTCTGTTGCAGTTCGGCGAGCATCCTCAGATCGATGCTGTCTAGTTGATTCATCCTAAGATATCGACTCTATTGGGATTGGTTTTCAAGATAACAGCAAATCTACGCAAAATTGCAACCCTGTCCTACACACTCCGGCGTAAGATGAATGCCATCGGCGCGAACGTGCGAGGTTGTGATGTACGGCGACGTTCTCGACCGCGGCTCGCTGGCCCAGGCTCGCTACCAGCCTGTGTCCGGCACCGCCTATCTCACGGGCATCCAGGCCCTGGCGCGATTGCTGCTGGATCAGCGGCGGCTGGACGGCCGCGACGGACTCGACACCGCCGGCTTCGTCTCCGGCTATCGGGGCTCGCCCCTCGGCGGTCTGGACCGGGAGCTCTGGAGTCGCACGGAAGACCTGCAAGCGCACCGCGTGGTCTTTCAGCCGGGCATCAACGAGGATCTGGCGGCCACTGCGGTGTGGGGCAGTCAGCAAGTGGGACTCTTCCCCGGCGCTCGCTACGACGGGGTGTTCGGGATGTGGTACGGCAAGGCACCGGGCCTGGATCGTTCGTCGGACGCCCTGCGGCACGCCAACGCCGCCGGCACCAGTCCCCTGGGCGGCGTACTGCTGGTGGTGGGCGACGACCACGGCTGCAAATCCTCCACTCTGCCGAACGCCAGCGAGTTCGCGCTGCGCGATCTCGGCATTCCGGTGCTGGCCCCCGCCGATGTCCAGGATGTGCTGGACTATGGCCTGTTCGGCTGGGCGCTGTCGCGCTATGCCGGCTGCTGGACGGGGCTCGTCGCGCTTACCGACATCATGGACAGCGCGCTGACCGTGGACGTCGATCTCGACCGGCATCGCTTCGTCCGTCCGCCGCACGACGACGATCCGCACATCCGGCTGACCGACGCCCCGCTGGAGCAGGAAGCCCGCCTGGAGCGGAAGCAGCGCCTGGCCGCTGCGTTCGCGTCGGCGAACGGCATCAATCGCATCGTCACCGCGCCGGACAGGCCGCGCCTCGTGGCGGTGTCGGCGGGCAAGACCTATGCCGACGTTCGGGAGTCCTTCGCCAAGCTCGGTCTCGGCACCGAACGGGACCTCGTCCAGGCCGGCGTCCGGCTCGTAAAGCTGGGCATGACCTGGCCACTGGACGCCGGGTTCGTCCAGCAGTTCTGCCGCCAAGCACAACGGGTGCTGGTAGTCGAAGAGAAGCGTCCGTTCGTCGAAGACCAGCTGCGATCGATCCTGTGCGGCGCACGTTCGATCCAGGTGCTGGGCAAGCATTCCACTGCCCTCCGGCCTACTGGCGAGCTGGACGTGCCCGCCATCGCCGCCGTTCTCGCCGACATCTTGCAGCACAACCCCGACCGCGGCAGCTACCTGGCCGAAGTCGAAACCAGCCGCCAAGCCCTTGGCGCCGCCCGGGAATCCACCGAGGCGCGCAAGCCCTTGTACTGCGCCGGCTGCCCGCACAACACCTCGACGCGAGTGCCGGACGGCAGCCGGGCCGCGGCCGGCATCGGCTGTCACTACATGGCGCAGTGGATGGATCGCGATACCTACACGGTCACCCACATGGGCGCCGAGGGGACCAACTGGATCGGCCAAGCGCCGTTCACCGACGAAGCCCACATCTTCGTCAACCTCGGCGACGGCACCTACTTCCACTCCGGCATCCTGGCCATCCGCGCCGCCGCGGCGGCGGGAGTCAACGTCACCTACAAGGTGCTCGCCAACGACGCCGTGGCCATGACCGGCGGCCAGCCGGTGGAAGGCTTGCTGACGGTGGCGGACATGGTCGCCCAGGTGCGCGCCGAAGGAGTCGCTGCGGTGCGGGTGGTGAGCGACCAGCCAAGTCGCCATCGGGGTGCCGCCTACAAAGCGATCCCGCGCCAGGAACTGGACGCCGTGCAGCGCGAACTGCGGGAAACGCCAGGCTGCACGGTGCTGATCTACGACCAGACCTGCGCCACCGAGTTGCGTCGCCGCCGCAAACGCGGCCAAGCGGAAGACCCCGACGTGCGGGTGGTCATCAACGACGCCGTCTGCGAAGGCTGCGGCGACTGCTCGGTGCAATCGAACTGCGTGGCCGTGGCGCCGCTGGACACCGAACTGGGCGTCAAGCGCACGATCGACCAGAGCGCCTGCAACAAGGATCTGTCCTGCCTCGCCGGCTTCTGCCCGGCGTTCGTCACGCTTCGCGGCGCCCGGCTCAGATGCCACCGAGTGGACGTCGGCCGCCTCGACGAGTTGAAAGACCGCCTGCCAGCACCCGAAGCCCGTCGCCATGCTGCCAACATCCTCATCGCCGGCATCGGCGGCACCGGCATCGTCACCGTCTCCCAGCTGCTTGGCACCGCGGCGCATCTCGACGGCAAGTTCGCTTCCACCCTGGATCGCACCGGCCTCGCCCAAAAAGGCGGGGCCGTGCTGGGCCATGTGCGCATCTCTCCGGCCGACCAAGCGCATCCGCCAACGCGCATCCCAGCGGCCACCGCCGACCTGCTGATCGGCGCCGACCTGGTGACCGCAGCCAGCCGGGATGCGCTGGCCGCGGCATCGCCGATTCGAACTATCGCCGTGGTCAACACCCACCTCGTGCCCACGGCCGAGTTCGTCCTCCGCCAACGCCTCGACGCGGATGCGACCAAGCTGCAACAACGGCTGCGCAGCTGCGTCGAACGCATGACGACGGTGAACGCCGACGCCGCTGTTCGCACTCTGTTCGGCAACGCCACCTGCACCAACGTATTCCTGCTCGGCCACGCCTTCCAGACCGGCATGATCCCGGTATCCCTGGCGGCATTGGAACAAGCCATCGTTCTGAACGGCGTTGCCGTGGACGACAACCTCGCCGCATTCCACTACGGGCGGGCGGCGGCGCACGATATCCTCCTGCTGCCGGACGCTGCCCGCCAGCACCGCACGAGCGCCATGCAGCCGCCGGTCGCCCGAACGCTGGATGAGCGCATCGCCTATCGGCAAGCGTTCCTGGTGGCCTATCAGAACACGGCGCTGGCACAGCGCTACTGCCAGCGCATGGCCCGCATCCGAGCCGTGGAGACGCGAATCAAGCCCGGCAGCACCGCCCTCGCCGAGGCCGTCGCCGAGAGCTACTTCAAGCTGCTTGCGGTCAAGGACGAGTACGAGGTGGCTCGGCTCTTCACCAAGGCCGCCACCGGCACGGACTTCGCTGCCAAGCTCGGCGACCAGTTCGAGCCAGGGTTCAAGGCGACATTCCACTTCGCGCCGCCGCTGCTGGCCCGCGGGGACGCCAACGGCCGGCCGAAGAAGCTTGCCATCAGCGGCTGGATCGTACCGGTGCTGCGTCTGTTGGCCGGGATGAGACGACTGCGCGGCAGTATCTTCGACCCGTTCCGCTACAGCGAGGATCGCCGCCTCGAACGCCACCTGCTCCGGCGCTTCGAGATGGACTTCGAGATGCTGGCGAACCGGCTGCACGTCGCCAACTTCGACGCCGCGGTCGCCTTGGCCCGCCTGCCTGCGGGCATCAAGGGCTTCGGCCCGGTCAAGGCGGCGGCGGCGCATTCCGCGCTGGCCCGTCGAGACCGGCTGATGACGGAGTTACTCGGAGCTACCGTGTCGGCTGGCGTCGGCGCAACGAAGGCACACACCCAAGCCGATCAGGAAGCGGCCTAGCGCAGTCTGTGTTGCGGCTGGCAGCAGGGCCACTGAACAGTCGAAAAAGTCATCCGCGCACACCGATTTTCAACCAGAATGCGGCTGCAAGAGTCTGGACCGGTGTTGATAGACCGTGTTTCAGCGCTTAGGGTCGGCTCTGGATTTGCCCGGCGGCTGGCGGCGCGACGCTCGCCACGGTGCTGCGGACGGGTATAATCCGTCGCCATCGCGCATCCCGGGAGAACCGCAGTTGCCGCTCAACGTCAAGAAAACGCTGTGCCTAGTCGGTGCTGCCGCCCTCGCCGCCACGGCCTTGGGCCAAGCCGTGCCCGCCGGCACCGTCGCGGACATCATCGAGCGTACCCGTCCCTTCGGCGAACTCTGCCTGGAAGGCCAGGACTGCGGCGGCGGCGAAGCCACCGAGCCGACACCGGCCGGCACCACCGGGAAGAGCGGCAGCGACGTATACGGGACATTCTGTCGCGCCTGTCACGATGCAGGACTCAACGACGCGCCGAAGTTCGGCGATGCCGAAGCTTGGGCGCCGCGGGTGGCCAAGGGTGTGGAAGCGCTGCTGCAAACCACCAAATCCGGCCTCGGCCTCATGCCTCCCATGGGGCTTTGCATGTCCTGCAGCGACGACGAGCTCAAGGCCGCCATCGACTACATGACGGGGCCGGCCCCGGAGTAGCGCTCGGCCAGCGGTGGCTCGTTCGGCGCCGTTGTTCTATTTGCCAGGGGTGCCCCCTCTCTCGCGCTCAGGGCTCATGTTTCCAGCGCTGTTGAGGCTGCTGCCGCGGCGTCCCCTCGCGCTCCCCCGCTCAGGGCTGCCGCATGCGAGGGGCTTCCCCTCGCGCTCCCCCGCTCAGGGCTGTTCCCCACTCAACGCTCGATAGCCCAGCGCTTCGGCCACATGGGTGGCGACGATGGCCTCCGCCCCTGCGAGGTCGGCTACCGTGCGCGCCACCTTGCGCAGCCGATGGACGGCGCGAGCGGACAGGCGAAAACGTTTCGCGGCACGGCGCAGCAGGGTAGCGGCGGCCGGCGCCATGGCGCAGTGGCGTTCGATTTCCCCGGCTTGCAAGCAGGCGTTGGTCTTGCCGGCGCGATCGAGCTGGCGCTGTCGAGCCGCGGCGATGGCGGTGCGCAGCACCGAGTCGTCGTTGGGCGCGGCAGGTTCCGCCCATAGATCGTGATCCGGCACAGGACCGACCTCGACGCGGATGTCGATGCGATCCAGCAACGGTCCCGAAACCCGGCTCTTGTACTGGCGCACCTGGTGCGGCGTACAGCGACAGCGCGCCTCGTCGCAGACGTAGCCGGCTGGGCAGGGATTCATGGCGGCCACAAGCTGGAACCGCGCTGGATAGCGCACCGTCTGGTTGACCCGGGCGATGGCCACCTCGCCAGCCTCCAAGGGCTCGCGCAACGCCTCCAGCACGTCGCGCTGATACTCGGGAAGTTCGTCCAGAAACAGCACGCCGCAGTGGGCCAGGGCAATTTCTCCCGGCACCACCGGGTTGCCGCCGCCGACGATGGCCGCGGCGGAAGCCGTGTGGTGGGGATCGCAGAATGGCCGCTCGCCGAAGAGCGGCGCAGAGCGCGCGGATACCGAATAGACAGTGGCCACCTCAATGGCCTCGGCGACTGTCGGCGGCGGCAGCAGCCCCGCCAAACGGCGCGCCAGCATGGTCTTGCCCGTGCCCGGCGGTCCCGTCATCAGCATGTGGTGTCCGCCGGCGGCGGCCACAGCCAGCGCCCGTTTCGCATGGGCTTGGCCACGCACATCGTTGAGGGACGCAGCGCGGGCGGGCGTACCGGCCGATAGCGGCGGCAAGGGCTCCGGCGCCGGCAGCTCTTCGGCTTGCAGCAAGCGCACCACATCGAGCAGGGACGAGACCGGATAGACGTCCACGCCGGTAAGCGGCGCCAGTTCGACACAATGGCTGACGGGCACCACCAAGCGGGCGTCTCCGCCTGCGCTGCTCGCCAGTTTCGCCGCCGCGCAGAAAACGCCCCGAATCGGGCGCAGATCGCCGTACAGCGACAGCTCGCCGAGAAACTCCAGTGTCGGCAGATGGCGCGTCTCCACCTGCTCGGTGGCGGTGAGGATGGCAACGGCGATGGCGAGATCGTAGCGGCCGCCGTGCTTGGCGAGGTCCGCTGGCGCGAGGTTGACCACGATTCTCCCTTGCGGGTAACGCAGGCCGATGTTCTTGATGGCGCTGCGCACCCGATCCCGGGCTTCCCGGACGGCCTTCTGAGCCATGCCCACCAGGGTGAAGGACGGCGTACCCGGTTGGAAGTGCGCTTCCACCAGGACGCTGGGTGCATCCAGGCCCACCTGGGCGCGAGTTCGGACTGGAATGGACATGGTACGCAGTGTAGGAGGCCGAATTGGGCCGCTGAAGTGGAGATCCGCCCAGTCGCATGTGGGGAATTGCCACCAGCGCTTTGCGGCCATCGCCCCAAATCTCTCCAACGAAACGCACTGTTTTGGTTCTTCCTTCCAGAAAAAACGCACTTAAATTGTGCTCTACCTCAAGGGAGTATTTGTAACTCATTGAATAATAAATAATTTTTTTCTTGGCATGGTCTGTGCTTTTTGAGCATTATGTATGTACACCGGCAGATTCCGTGCGGATCGCCGGTGTTCGTAAACGTTCCAAACAAGGGGATCAATGACATGAAGCACCTTCCGACACTTCTCGGCGCGGCCGTCCTGCTGGCCGCACCTGCCGTCGCCGCGGTCGAAATCTCAGGCAACGTTCAGCTGACGAGCGACTACTCGTTCCGGGGCTGGTCCCAGACCATGCGCGACCCGGCCATCCAGGGCGGATTCGACCTCGGCTTCGAGGGCGGGTTCTACGTCGGCACCTGGGGATCCAACGTCAACTTCGGCGCGTCGGACGACGGCAAAGTCGCCTCCATGGAATGGGACCTGTACGCTGGCTGGGGCGGCGATATCGCCGAAGGCGTCGGCCTCGATGTCAGCCTCATCCACTTCGAGTATCCGGGCGACCGCGACAACCTGAATTACCAGGAGGTCGCCGCATCGCTGGCGTTCGGCGATTTCACGGTCGGCATCAACTACTCGCCAGAGTATCTGGCGGTGAGCGACGTGTCGTTTCTCTACCCGTACGTGGACTACAGCTACGGGATCACCGACGACATGAGCCTTGATCTGCACCTCGGCTTCAACATGGCGGATTCTCCCGGCAAGGACTTTTTCGGCGACGACGACGGCTACCTCGACTACTCGGTCAGCATCAGCTTCCCGGTGGCCTCGGCCAGCCTCAGCATCGGCCTCTTCGGCACCGACAACGAGGACAACTGCGGGCGCGACTGCGAACTGCGACCGATCGTCTCCCTATCGAAAAGCCTCTGATCTAGGGCACAATCTCGGTGCATCGATCTTCCACGAGACATGCACCGAGACTCAATCCGAGCGCCGAGGGCGCACGATAGACAACAGGGGAACAACATGAAACTCATCACGGCAATCATCAAACCGTTCAAGCTCGACGATGTGCGGGAGTCGCTTTCCGAGATCGGGGTGCAAGGCATGACGGTGACGGAGGTGAAGGGGTTCGGGCGCCAGAAGGGCCACACCGAGCTGTATCGCGGTGCGGAGTACGTCGTCGACTTTCTGCCGAAGGTCAAGGTCGAGGTGGCGATCGACGACGGCCTCTTGGACCAATGCCTCGAAGCCATCAGCAAAGCCGCCAACACGGGCAAGGTGGGCGACGGAAAGATCTTCGTCGTCTCGCTGGAAGAGGCGGTTCGCATCCGCACGGGCGAAACCGGAATGGACGCCATCTAGGGGCGCACCGCCACTCGACTACACTCGACTAGGAGAAGATTCGTGGAAGATCTGATAACACAAACCAACTACGCCCTGGACACCTTCTATTTCCTGCTGATGGGTGTTCTGGTGATGTTCATGGCGTGCGGCTTTTCGATGCTCGAGGCGGGGCTGGTGCGGGCGAAGAACACGTCCGAGATACTCACCAAGAACGTCGCGCTGTATTCCATCGCCTGCATCATGTACCTGCTGATCGGTTACAACATCATGTACATGGATGCCGGCAGCGTGTTCCCCAGCTTCGGCTGGCTGATCGGCGCGGAGAACACCACCGAACAGATCGTCTCGGGCTCTGCGGAAGGCGTCGCCACCGACCACTCCGAACGCTCGGACTACTTCTTCCAAGTGGTGTTCGTGGCTACCGCCATGTCCATCGTCTCCGGCGCGGTGGCAGAGCGGATGAAGCTGTGGGCGTTCCTCGCCTTCGCAGTGGTGATGACCGGCGTCATCTACCCGGTGCAGGGCATGTGGACCTGGGGCGGCGGCTGGCTGTCCGAGTTCGGCTACTCGGACTTCGCCGGTTCCGGCATCGTGCATCTGTGCGGCGCCGCGGCAGCGCTGGCAGGGGTATTGCTGCTCGGCCCGCGCAAGGGCAAGTACGGGCCGAACGGCGAAGTACACGCCATCCCCGGCTGCAACATGCCGCTGGCGGCGCTCGGCATGTTCATCCTCTGGTTCGGCTGGTTCGGCTTCAACGGCGGCTCGGAACTCAAGCTCTCCAATGTCGAAGAGGCGAACGCCGTGGCGCAGGTATTCGTCAACACCAACATCGCCGCCTGCGGCGGCGTGGTGGCGGCGCTGATCCTGGCGCGGGCCTGGTTCGGCAAAGCGGACTTGACCATGGCGCTGAACGGGGCCTTGGCCGGGCTGGTGGCCATCACCGCGGACCCGCTCTCCGGCTCGGCGTTCTGGTCCATGATGATCGGCGCGGTGGGCGGTTTGATCGTGGTCGGCTCCATCGTGGCGCTGGACAAGCTGAAGATCGACGACCCGGTCGGCGCCATCAGCGTCCACGGCGTCTGCGGCATCTGGGGCGTCATCGCGGTGGTGTTCAACAACGACTCTGCAACCATCCTGGGCCAAGTCGTCGGCATCCTAGCCATCTTCGCCTGGGTGTTCATCGCCTCGCTGATCGTCTGGCTGATCCTGAAGACGACCATGGGCATTCGGGTCTCCGAAGAGGAAGAGATGGCCGGCATCGATATCTCGGAGACGGGCATCGAGGCCTACCCGGACTTCCAGCAGGCGGCTTGATCTGGCAACGAGATCGCGTGATCTCAAGCCCACGCAGGGCACAAGAAGGGGTGCGACGGTGCCCCTTCTTTTTGGCCGCAAGTCGCCGCTTTCTGGCATCATGGGCAGCCATGCCGCACGGTCAGGGGAGGTCCGACATGAGCCAAGCAGCCCAAGCAGAGGTGGCGCGGCCGCCGCCGCGAAGAATCTTCGACACCCGCCAACCATTCGATATCTCGGACGGCTTGGCGCAGCGGGTGCGGGAGCACGATGTCGCCGACACCGTCGAGCAGATCAAGGACAACGGCTACGGCTACGTTCGTCAAGCCGGAACGCCGGAATCCAACGCCCGCCTGCGCGAGACCATCCTGGGCATCGCCTTCGAGAATACGCCCCAGGACAAGCGCGGCGGTGCCGGTGGCGCCAACATGCTGCTGCACAAGGATCCGATCTTCGAGGAAGTGATCCTCAATCCCAAGCTGCTGGCCATCGCCGAGGTGATGTGCGGCAAGGGCGCGATGATCTCCCAGATCGCCGCCAGCATCCGGCCCCAGGGCGCACCGGCCATCGGCCTGCATGCGGACCAGAACTGGACGCCGGCGCCGTTCCCGGTACACAACCAGCTGCTCACCTTCTGCTGGGCCTGCGACCCGTTCGACGAGGCCAACGGCGCTACCAAGGTGGTGCCGAAATCGCACCTCTTGCGCCGCCACCCGGACGAGCGCGAAACCAAGGAGGAGCCGGGCGCCATCGCCACCGAATGCGACCCCGGCGACTGCGTGGTATGGGACGGTTCCACATGGCACTCCAACTACCCGCGCACCGCCGAAGGCCAGCGCGTGGTCTTGCACATCACCTACAGCCGCCTAGCGCTGCGCCCGGTGGAGTGCTACGACTTCCTGGACGAGGAATGGCTGCGGGGCAAGCCCTACGCGCTGCGCGTGCTGCTCGGCCGCGAGGACTTCCTCAACACGCCCCAGGGCGCATTCGCCCACGGCGCGAAGATCCAGGAAACCATGAACTGGTCGAAGGTCTGAGCCATGAAACACCTGCTCGCAATCGCATCGCTTACCGTCATGCTCGCCCAATTCGCTCAAGGAGACGACATGTTCGACCGCGTTCAACACCGCTATGCCGACAACGGCGACGTGCGCCTGCACTACGCCACAGCCGGTCCCGAAGACGCGCCGCTGGTGGTTTTCCTGCACGGCTTTCCGGACTTCTGGTACTCCTGGCGACACCAGATGGCAGCGCTGGAAGACCGCTTTCGGGTCGCCGCCCTGGACATGCGCGGCTACAACCGAAGCAGCAAGCCCAAGGGCGTCGCCAACTACGCCATGCCGCATCTGGTGGCGGATGTCGCCGCGGTCGTCGCCGCGGAAAAAGCCGAGCAGGCCATCGTCGTCGGCCACGACTGGGGCGGCGCCGTGGCCTGGAACGTCGCCATCGCGCGCCCGGAACTGGTGCGTCTGCTGGTGATCCTCAACCTGCCCCATCCGCGCGGCCTGTTCCGGGAACTCAGCACCAATCCGGACCAGCAGCGCAACAGCCAGTACGCCTTCAACTTCCAGCGGCCGGACGCCCACAAGGCGCTCACCGCCGAAGGGCTGACGTTCTGGGTGCGGGACCCCGAAGCCCGCAAGCGCTACGTTGCCGCTTTCGAGCAGTCGGACTTCGAGGCCATGCTGAACTACTACAAGGCCAACTACCCGCGTCCCGACCCTGCTCCAGACGCGGCGCCGGCCGCGCTGGCGGCGCCAGACCTGCCCAACGTGCAATGCCCGGTGCTGATGTTCCACGGCCTCAAGGACCAAGCGCTATTGCCCGGCGCGCTGGCCGGCACCTGGGACTGGATCGACGCGGATCTCACCCTGGTCACCGTGCCGGACGCGGACCACTGGGTGCAGCAGGATGCCGCCGAACTGGTGTCCACGACGATGCGCGACTGGCTGCGGCGGCGGCGGGTGGAATGACTGCCGACCCAAAACCCGATTCGATTAACTAGCAGCCGCATGCTGCTGACTGACTTGGACCGGCGGGGAGGAGGTCTGCGACTTGCTGCCAGCACACTCGGGTAGTGGCCTAGTTTGACTTTTTTCTATCAATGAAAACAATATGTCAGAGACCGAACTAGACCGCCTACCCACGCATGGCCAAGAGCTCTGACGCCGCACGCGCCAACAAGCTGCGCCCCTTGCCGACGTCTGGTAGCGCTGCCAGTGCTTGGCACAAGTGCCGAGGCTCTTCGGTTCCGGCCAAAATGCTTGCCACCTGCCTCTTAGCCTTCATCGTGGCTACCTCTACTCGTGCTGCTACATAGTCTGCATCTGCCGTTCTCTCCGCCGGTGTCTTCGGCGGCAGGTCGACGCCAACAGGCAGCCTGCGTAATTCGTCTGCCTCGTCCTCAGCAGATAGAATTATTCCTAAGTCTTGGATATCTAACATGATCTCGTCCGCTTCACTGTAGGCTGCCTCCAAGTCGACCAGCGCTGCGGCCAAGCTCCGACCATTCGAGATGGCGCCGGTCTCGTCTAAGAGTTCCAACGTGTCCAACAGGTCAATGTCCCGGCCTGCCGCAAGAGCCAGTTCTAGGGGTAGCGATCCGGACGGCTCTCCACGGTCATCTTGCCAATCCAGCGCGACATCGTGCAGCGCACTTTTCCCACGCTTCCCTGGCAACATCGAGAGTGCCACGCAGAGAACGCCCGCCTCGAATTCCGAAGTCCATACGCAGGAAGCCTGGGTTTCGTTGCGAAACAGCCTTGTCCGCGCCAAGAATCCACCGAATACTAAGCACCGATCGACAGAGCAGGGCGTTGTTCCGTATATTGGCTGGTCAAACGAACTCAGTGCCTCCAAGACATCGCGCGGTACGCGATTCGCGAACACAAGCGCCTCGCGATCCATCCAAACGCTTGATTTCGGCGAATTGGGTTGGGCCAGACATACCAGCAACTACGATTCGTTCGATTCGTCTGCCGCATCAAGGGACAATGCCACTGCGAGCGCTTCACGAGTTGTTGATCTAAGCGCTACATCCATAGTGATTTGTTATCGGATTCAGGATCCCTGCTGCCGTCGTGCTCACGATTGGCCGTCGTCTGGCTCACGGGTTATCAGCACGCCGGGATTGAGGATGCCGTTCGGATCCACGCTGCGCTTGGCAGCTCGCCAGAGATCGCCGAACAGCGCCGGGCGCTGCGCCTCCCAGCCGGAACGATGCATGCGGCCAACGGCGTGATGGTGGGTGACGGTGCCGCCCGCATCTACCACGGCCTTTGTCGCCGCATCCTTGACGATCTGCCAACGCTCCGCCTCGGCACCTCGCGGCACGATGCCGCTGAAGCTGTAGTAGGGTGCCGGGCCGTCCGGGTAGACGTGGGTGAACCGGCACGACAGACGCGCCCCCGCCCCGAGCGCCCGGCGCAGCGCAGCGCCCACCCGCGCGCGGACTTCGGCGTCGAAGTCCGGCCACTTGTCCCAGGTGATCGCCGTCTCGAAGGTGTCGGACAACAGACCGAGGCCGGCGGCGAGGCCGGCGTTGACGCCGATGAAGGCGTTGCGCCAAGCACCCACGGCACCGCCGCGACCCGTGGGCTTGCCGACGCCGTCGTCGATTAGAATGTCGCCATCGTCGATGATGCCGCCGCGACCGCGAGCCAGGGCCACCGCCGCTCGCATGTTGGCGCCTTGGGGAATGTCGCTGGACTCGAAGCCGATGATCAGCAGTGCGCGTCGGCCGTCGAGACCGGCGGCGAACTCCGCTTCCGCAGGGTCGAGAATGCGCAGATTGGCCGGCCACAGTTTGGCCTGGACGATGTCGCGCACCGCCTCGCAGCCGCTTTGCCAGGATGGGAACGACACGCCGGCGGTGGCGCGGAACACGGGCCGCTTCTGCAACCGCAGCCAGCACGCGCTGACGATGCCCAAGGTGCCTTCCGAGCCCAGCACGAGGCGGTCCGGACTTGGCCCCGCGCCGCTGCCGGGCAGGCGGCGGGATTCGAACCAGCCCCTCGGCGTCAGCATGCGCGTGGACTCCACGAAGTCGTCAATGTGGGTATGGTTGGTGGCGTAGTGGCCGCCGGAACGCGTGGCCACCCAGCCGCCCACCGTGGACCAGGGAAAGCTCTGCGGGAAGTGCCGCAAGGTCAGACCTAGCGGCTTCAACGCCGCTTCCAAGTCGGGGCCGAGGATGCCGGCCTGCACGCGCGCGGCGCGGGAGACTTCGTCCACTTCGAGCACCGCGTTCAGGTTGTCGAGATCGATGGCTACTGCGGCAGCGGCGTCCGCCGGCACGTTGACGCCCCACACCACGGAGGTGCCGCCGCCGTAGGGAATCGCCGCATGGCCCTCGCGGTCGCACCACGCCAGGGTGGCTTCCAGTTCGTCTTCGGTGCGCGGATGCGCGACGGCGTCCGGCGGATTGTCGAACTGCCCGCGCAAGCCTTTGAGCAGTTCCAGGGCATGGCCGCCGTAGGTGTGCGTGATGCGCTCCACCGTGTTCGTGGACGTCCAGGCCGACAGCCGCGCCGGCACGGCAAGCCGCGGCGGGCGAAGCGCGATGCCGTCGATGTCCGGCACCGGCGGCGGCGCCACTTCCTCGCCCAAACGCTCCGACAGCCGCTTCGCCGCGGCTCGCCGCTCGACCTCGCTGGGCTGGTCGGAGACATATCCCCAAGTCCACACGCTGCGTCGTTCCGTTCTTGCCGCCATCGCCTCCCTCCCTGTCGCAATGCGCCAGAGCTTACCGAAAACCGCCATGCCTACCTACCAACCGGGCAGCCTGCAGGACACCGAGCGTGGCATTCCTCGCCGATCGCTCGCGATCATCGCCGTCAACGTCCCGCTGTCGGCTCTGCTCGACGATCTCCGGCGAGGACTTCGCTACGATCTGCCGCGCTGTCCGAAAGGCCCGAGCCCAGGCAGCCGCCCCAATGAGCCTTTCTTATATGTATACTCGCCTCCCGACTTGCTGGTGAGACAAACCAGATGGACAGCCCCTTTTGGACCGCGATCATTTCCCAGGACGAGGGCTGGTGGATCGGCTGGATCGCAGAGATGCCGGGTGTCAACGCTCAAGAGCGAACTCGGGGCGAATTGCTCGAATCACTGGCAGAGATACTTCGAGAAGCGCTCGAAATGAACCGATCCGACGCCCTCGCACAAGTTGGCGACCACTACCAAGAGGTCGCTTTTTCGCTCTGACACCGCCCTAAAGCATATTCTGGATCAACCACACCGAGATCTCGGCATATCTTTTTCGCTAGATGCTTGTTCACCTCAGTATGACGAGGTATGGCGGAACGGTCGTTGGTTGCCTCGTTCACCCACCACTCGTGATTCCGACCTTGGCGCAGTCGCCGGCAGCCTTGCTGCTTCAGATGCCTGATGAAAGCGTTCTTCTTCATGGTGCCGGCTTGTAGTCAGTCGCGAGAGTGCGCACCCAAGCCGTCAATCGGGCGATCTCGTCGCTCTTCGCATCTCGCGGGATTACGAGTTTCGCCAAAAAATCGGGACGGAAGGGATACGAATATTCCTGGGCCTTGGCCTCTGATGGTAATTCAGTAGACAGGCTAGGCGCTCGTGTGGAATCGGAAGTCTCTGGCACAGCCCTAGCGGATTCTGAGATCGACGATCTTCGATTCCGCGACCGATACGTCCACGAGCTCGGATCGGCGAGATACTTCTTATAGGAAGCGATCGCCCTTCGAAACCTATGCTCGTAATCGCTAAGGCTGCGAGGCTTGAAGTCTATAGCATGTAACTTCTTGAATCTATTCAGTAATTGATCGATATCCAGTGTTGTTACATCGAGAGCCTCCCAGTCTTCGTCGTCCTCCAAGACCCTTCGACACGCCCCCTCCAGCGTTTTGGCGGTCGCTGCGTTCATCAAACCCTTCTGGCTGGCCCAGTCCCAGTGTTCTACCAGCCCTCGTCCAGTTGGATCGCTCATGATGTCCTCCGTAAGGATATGCTAAGACGATTTATATACGGTACGCGACGGTACGCGACGAATCCATCCGGGTCAATAAGATTCTAGAAGATTTCCAATCTTTTTCTGCCCATGCATCTAGATCGACATATCCAGATGGGATAGATTCTTCTCCTGGCTGGGAGAATCCTCTCAGGCGTCTCTTCGGCTAGCCAACGGGCGTGGGCTGCGCAACACCCACACGGCCCACGCATCCAGCGGAGCTATGCAGGAGGACCTTCGTTGCCATGCACGGACTACCTGTTCGTCCAGTGGAATTTCCTATACCGAAAAGCGCTCCGTGCGGCAGCACGCGACAGCCCCTCCCCCTCCCCCTCTCGACGAGGACATCCATAAGCGCCGAAGCCGCCATCGTCGCACAGGCCAAGGGATCGCTCGCCTTCCGGCAGGGATCATGACCAGAGGACGATCTGCATTGTCCAATTCTCGTCCCCTCCAGAGCGTGTGGAGCGTCGCAGCGGGTGGTCGCGCTACCGACCGGCTTATCCGAACCGAGAAGTGCGACAGAGCCTGCTCGAACGCCTGGCGGGGAGCCCGTCGCGGCAGGAGGCGCACAGAGACCGGCTCGTTCTACGCCGGCATCCCCCACCAGTGGCACGCCGACAAATACCGCCACTTAGGCCAGCCGATCCACTTGGCGGCCGTGGAGTTCAGCAAGAAGATCAGCAACTTGGCGGCATTACGAAGCGGAGCTGACGTCCTAGTGCGCGAGAGCCGGCAAAGGCCAAGCAGACATCGAAACCGCAATGCAGATTCCTGGCCTGACGAGGACGTTCGCATCGAGCGGATAGCGGGTATCCCGTTCGAGGCTTGTATCGCCACCACATGCGTCGACTCCACACCACGGAGTGTACTTTCTCACAAACGCGACGGCTTGCGACATTGCTTCGTCCACGGACGCACCGCCGGATACATAGAAGAACGCATGTCCCCAATCAGGGTTCGTAGAAGCATGTGAGGAACACCGTGGCGGTCCAGCTATTGTTGCACCAACTCCGATTGACTCACGGAGCGTCCGTTCTGTCGGCTGAAAGCGTACCGTCGGATACCCACCGCTGCGGCAGGCTGGACGGCGTGTTCGTTTCGTTCGTCTGTTTGCGCTTGTCGTCAAGGCCCTGCGACAGGGCAACCACGCCCTGGATTATCGTTGAGACCAAGCGTCTCGACGGGAAGGGCTGGGCCGCGCATCGGGGCAGTGTCCAAACCGCATGTAGGCGCCGCGCCGGAAGCACTGGCCGTTCGAGCGCGGCCGGCGCAACTCCGGATTCGCAGATTCCGCTCATTCCTCGGAGCCCGCCAGCAGATTGACGACGAGGCGGATCATCAAGTCCTTGCTGGCGGGCGCACTCTCGGCGATGAGCAGGGTGAGTGCGGTCAGAGCCTGGGGATCGAGTCGATGCGCCACGCCTTCCTGATTCAGGTAGAGCAGAAACAGCAGGGAACCGATGCGCTTGTTGCCGTCGGCGAAGGGATGATCCTTCACCACGAAATACAGCAGGTTCGCCGCTTTCTCCTCGCGGGAGCGGTAGAGCGGTTCGCCGAACATGGTCTGCTCGATGTTGCCGAGAATGGCCGCCAGAGCATCGCCCCGCGGGTTGCCGAAGAGCGACGAGGCTTCGCCTCTTGCCGCGAGGTCGCTTCTGAACGTCTCGATCACGCCGACCGCACGGTCGAGATAGAGTGCGCCGGTGGCGGGCTTCACGCCGGGCGGCGTCTGCAATCGCTCCTCGTCGTATTCCAGGAGCAGGTGCCATGTTTCCGCATATCCCGCGATGAGGTCCAGCACGGCCTGTCCGGTGTCGTCCACCAGCCCCTGGTTCCGAAGGGTTCGGGCGAGCAGGTCGATGGTGTCCCGGGGCTCGTCGAGGCCGCGTTCGGCCAGCCGCCGTTCGTGCAATGTGTAGCCGCGGAACAAGTGATCTCGCAGCGTACTCGTCGCCCATTGGCGAAAGCGTACGCCTCGCCTGGAATTTACGCGGTAGCCGACGGAGATGATGGCATCCAGATTGTAGTGCTTCAGGGTGCGCCGCACCCTGCGCCTGCCCTCGGTTTGAACTACCGAGTAATCCTCGGCAGTTGCCGCCTCCGTCAACTCGTCATCCGAATAGATGTTCTTCAGATGGAGACCCACATTGTCGATCGAGGTTGCGAACACTTTGGCCATCTGCCGCCGGGTCAGCCAGACCGTGTCCCGGTCGAAGCGCACATCCACCCGCACTTCGCCATCGGGCGCTTCGTAGACGACGATCTCGCCGCCTGAGCGCCCGTCATCGCCGGGTGTCGTCTTTTTCTTGCGTCCTCGCGCCATGCACCTCGTTCCGGTCGAATGTCGCGTCCTCGGTGGTGTCCGCCTTCGATCTTCCCTCCCGAACAAGCGTTGGGGCTCCGCGACGAGAGCCAAGGCTAGCGAGCAGGCCATGCAGACTGTCGTCGAGCAGTCTACAACCAACGGGCATCCCGTATGCGCCTGGCCCCCTTCTCGGTGCGGGGACCTTCGCCCGTTCGGCGATGCGCCGAGCGCCCTCGCCGGCGGCATCCGGGACCGAAGACCGCACCCATGCGCTTCCTGCGCCAATGCGCGAAACTAGGCACTGTGTGCAGCAGGGAATCGAAGTGGACCATGAGCGCCGAAGCCGCCATCGCCGCCGCCCGCGCCTTCATCGACGCCTTCAACGCGCAGGATCACAAGCGCTTGGCGCAAACGCTGAACTATCCGCATGTCCGGCTCGCACGGGGATTCGCGCGCATCGAGTCCGCCGGCGAGTTCGCCGAACGCAGCCGCGGCGGCGAACCGCGCCTAGCCGAGGAAGGCTGGCACCACTCCGCGATCGACCGCGTCGACGTCGTGCAGGCCAGCGCGGAGAAGGCGCATCTCGCCATGACCGTATCCCGCTGCCGCGCCGACGGCACGGTCTACAACACCTTCGAGACGCTGTGGATCGCCACGTTGCAGGACGGCCACTGGGGCATCCAGTTCCGCTCCAGCTACCTGCGCTAGCAGCGAAACCAAGGGCTTCGTCCCGGGCAGCGCTTGCCATGCCGCCTAGCGGAAGCGGTGTTTCGTGAGCGGCGTTGTTGGCAATGCGAAATCGCATCGTGGCCCGGGTGCCTCTTGGCGAGGCCGATGTTCTGCTCCTTGCCATCGGCGCACGGCTAGGCGAGCGCACGGCCGGATGACGATCGGCATTGCGCCGCCGGCCCGACCACGGATGAGTGGTACGCTTGCCGTCCAAACCGAAACCGAGTGCCGCAACCATGTCGACAATCGCTCCCTGCCTGGGTTCGACGGCAAGACGGAGGCGGCGACGCGCTGCGGTGCATCGCTGCTTCCCAGTTCCGGCATCCACCGCGTCCGTCGTCTTTGCGCCAAGACGCCGGCTAGCGTGGTGCGCACGGTGCTGTCGGTGGACTTCACCTTGGCCGGTACGACCTGCATCGCCTGGAACGGCGGCTCGGGGCATCGATTCACGATGGCGCTGTTCGCGCAGCGCGAAGACCAAGCCGAGGCGAATCGGCCGGGGCAGGCGCCGTTCGATGGCGGCGGGGCCATGGGATGCGGCTGGTCGACGCACCCGCTACGGGCGACGGCAAATCGCGCCCCGGCGCTTTGACGAGATGCCTGCGGACCCCGATTCCATCCGGGCCGGGCGCGGCATGGTCGAGGTGGATCGGGCTGGCATGCAGGCTGCCCACGACGGACGGATGGTTGCGCCATGAGCTTCTTGGCGGATCGTCCGCAGCGCATCGCCAGCGAGGATTTCGCCGCCCTGCTCGGCACCCGTCTGCTGGAACATGAACGGGACCGGGTGGTTGTCGCGCTGCCCTACAGCGAGAAGCTGGGCGTGGGGCGCATCCACGGCGGCGCCATCAGCGCCCTGGTGGATATCGCCGCTACCGCGGCATTCTGGTCGTGCCCCGATCTCGCCCCGACGGCCCAGGGCGCCACGGTAGGCTTCACCATCCATTTCCTGAACCTGGCGGTGGCCACCGATCTGGTGGCCACCGCCACGGTGCGCCGTCGCGGCGGTACGCTGTGTACCGGCGACGTCAGCGTTCGGGACGGCAACGGCAGCGAGGTGGCGGCCGCCATCGTCACCTACAAGCTCACCGGCTACCGCGCGGGCAAATCGCGACGGCCGCATCAGGAGGGTTCTTGAGATGAAAACAGCGAAGATCGTCGGCGTCCTGCTGGCTATCTACATACTGGTGGTGGTAGCCTTCGAGTCCCTGCTTGGCTACAACCAGCCCGAGTTCCCGGGAACGCTGATCCTCACCACCACCGACGAGGGCGGCAAGGCGCACGACCGGGTGCTGTCCGGCCTCGAAAGCGACGGCCAACTCTACGTGGCGGTGAACCACTGGCCCCGCGCCTGGTACCACCGCGCCTTGGACAATCCCAACGTCCAGGTGACACGGGACGGGAACTCCATGGCGTACATAGCCGTACTTATCGCCGACGCGGAGCACGACCGGGTGGCCGGGGAGCACCCAACGGGCATCGTCTTCCGCATTCTCACTGGATTCCCGCCCCGCCACTTCATTCGGCTGGACAAGGCCTAGGAGCCTGTCCGAGAAATGGCATCCGCGGCGGGGATTGATCCTTGATGCGGACAGCGAGTTGTTATATAGCATAGCGTTCCTGTTCCGTATGCCCGACGGAGGCATCCGTCATGACCAATTCTTCGGACGAGCGGACCTGAGGACCCGCCTAGCCTCGCCGCCGACAATCGGCATCGCCTCGCTAGGGCTACCATCCCTGGCTGTCCTCCGCCATCGGAATCGCTTTATCCCACATCCTTCAAGCTGAGATAATCCGTTCAGGGAACGAGGGCGCACGATGCCCAGCACACTACACCGAATGGTTGCATGGCTGGCCATTGCGGTCGCCCTCCAAGCGTGCCAGCCGCGCCCGGAGGCGAGCGCGACTGCTTGGCAGATCCTGGTTCACCGGGACGGCATGCACCGCCTGACCCACGCCCGTCTGCAAGCCGCAGGGGCGGACCTGGCCGGCGTCGACCCGGCCTCTCTGGTTCTGTCCGGCGGAGGCCGGCAAGTTCCGATCTTCGTGCGCGGCGGCGGCGACGGACGCTTCGACCCCGGCGACGAGATCGTTTTCCACGGCGAGCGCCGCCGCGGCCAAGGCGAGCGTTGGTTCGACCCCTACACCGACGACAACGTCTACCGGCTGACCTGGGGCGGAAGGCCGGGCCTGCGGATGGCCCGGCGCTCGGCTTTTCCGCTTGGCGGCGACTGGCAGGCGCCGGAGCGGCGCGTCTTTACTAGAGCGCGCCCGTTTCGAACAGGACGACCACTTCTCCGCCTTGGCGTTCGCCGGGGAGAACACCGGTCCAGACTTCGAGACGGTTTCCGGCGGCGTCCTGCGGCGGGACGGCGAGCGCTACCGGCTGCCGCCGCTGCCGAACGACAGCTGGTACTGGACGCCGCTGAATTCGACGGGCCGGCACTCGCTCGCCTTCCATCTTCCGGGCCTAGCCGGGCCGCCTCTCGACGGCGAGCCCTACCAGGCGCGACTGCGGGTGATGCTGCGCGGCCTGACGGACCAGCCGCAGACGCCGGACCACCGCACGCGCATCCTGCTCGACGGCGAGGTGCTGCTGGAGGACGCGCTGTGGGACGGCCAGAGAGAGCACCGGTTCGTCAGCGCGCCGCTGCCGCAGACGCTGCTGCAGGAGGGAAGGAACCGGCTGCACATCGACAAGCTGCCGGTCGCCGGCGGCGAGCCCTACCGGCTGCTGCTGAACTGGATCGCCGTGGACTACTGGCGAGAGTTGCGGGCCGAGGACGACGCGCTGCGCTTCTCCCTGCCCGGCGGAGGGCCGGCCGCCGTGGACGGCTTCAGCCGCCCGGA
Organism: Pseudomonadales bacterium; assembly: GCA_963422285.2. Classification (GTDB taxonomy): domain Bacteria; phylum Pseudomonadota; class Gammaproteobacteria; order Pseudomonadales; family Azotimanducaceae; genus VXYL01. Next base: position 902,025 of record CAXXJO010000002.1, read on the forward strand.
TATCGAGGTGTACGCCGCCAAGGGCGAGCGCTTCGCGGACCTGGACATCCGGCTCGACGGAACGGACCCCGGCACCTGGGCGGTGCGCTTCGCTCCGGACGCCGGCGAGCCGGGCGCGTCCCGGGACTACGCGGCGCTGACCCGGGACCGGTTTCTCGAGCCGAAGGCCGTGCGCCGCGACCGGCCCTCGAACCTGCGCGCGACCGGCCAGGGCGCGGACTACCTCGTCGTCGCCCACGCCAGCCTGCTGGACGGCGCGCACGCCCTCGCCGCCCACCGGCGCGCCCGCGGCCTCGCCGTGCGCGTGGTGGATGTGCAGGATATCTACGACGAGTTCAGCCACGGCGTGTTCGACCCGCGCGCCATCCGCGCCTTCCTCGCCTACGCCCACGCCCGCTGGACGCCGGCGCCGGCCTACGTGCTGCTGGTCGGCGACGCGGACCTCGACTACAAAGGCGGGCGCAACCTAGTGCCGGCGCTGCAGGCGCAGACCCTCCGCTACGGCGCCGCGGCCAGCGACAACCGCTTCGTCTCCTTCGGCGACGACCCGCTGCCGCGGATGCGCATCGGACGGCTGCCGGCGGCGGACCCCGACGAGCTGGCGCGGATGGTCGCCCGCATCATCGCCTACGAGCAGGCGCCGGCGCCCGGGCCCTGGCGCCGGCGGACTTTGCTGGTCGCCGACAGCAGCCCCCGCACCGGCACCGTCTTCGTTGGCCAGTTCGAGGCCCTGATCCGCGACCGGCTGCATCCGGCGTTGCGGCCGCAGCGCGTCTACTCCACGGCCGCGGCCGACCTGCCGCCGGCGCTGCACCCCTTCCTCGGCGGCCGCGACCAGGTGATCGACGGCTTCGCGCGCGGCGCCGCGCTCGTGGCCTATCTCGGCCACGGCGCCGGCGGGCTGTGGCGCAACGGCGTCACCCTGCTGGACGTGGACGACGCCAAGAAGCTGGCCGGCGGCGACCAGCGCCCGTTCGTGCTCAGCATGACCTGCCTCACCGCCGCCTTCGACTACGACCGCCGGCGGTCCCTGGGGGAGGAGCTGCTGCTGGCCGACAACGGCGGCGCCATCGCCTTCCTGGGCAGCACCAGCAATTCCTGGGCGCGGGACCAGTTCCTGCTGATCGACGAGGTCCTGGCTTCCCTCTTCGAGAGTGGCGAACGCGCCGTCGGAGACGTCGTGTTCGACGCCAAGCGACGCTATCTGGCCAGGAACCCCATCGGGGTGGACCTGGTGGAAACGTTCACCCTGCTGGGCGACCCGGCGCTGGAACTGGCGCTGCCGAAGCCGGTGCTGGAGGTGGCCGTCGCCCCGGAAACGGTGGCGCCCGGCGCGGCGCTGGTGGTCTCCGGGACGGTCGACGGCGACTTCGTGGGACGGGTGGAGATCGCGCTGTTCGACGACGGCGCGGAGCGCGTGGAGACGAACGACGGACGAACGACGCGCTTTTTCAGTACCGCCTTCCCCCGGCGCCGCCAACTCGGTCAGCAAGTGGCGCCAGTGACCGCTGGACAGTTCCGGGCGCAGTTCGCGCTGCCTGTGGAAGCGCTGCCGGGAGAAGTGGCGGTCGCCGCCTACGCCTGGAACGCCCGCGCCGACGGCGTCGGCCGGGCCGCCTTCAACGTGGTCGTATCCGGCGACGGGACCTGGTCGAGAACGCCCGGCCCGGCGGCCACGGCAGGCCATTGACGCGGGCAGGCGAGTTGGAGTACCGTCGCACATCGTATCGTCCTATGGAGGCTTCTGTCGTGGTCAACTTTTTTGATCCCCCCGACCAGCGCAGAGGCGGCGCTGAAACCGGTCGCTTCGGCAGGACGCTCTGCGCCCTCGCCGCGGGCCTCGCCCTGCTCGGCTTCGCCCAGTCGGCCTTCGCCCAGGCTCGGGTCCACGAAATCGACTTCGCAACCGGGAAATTCGAAATCCAGATCGCCGGCGAGGGTATACAAAGTGCATGGCTCAGCTACTGCCACGGTGGCGGGAGTGGCAGCTTCATCTGCTTTAACAGTGTTGACGATTTGGCAGCCCGCAGTCGCGCCATTTTCACCCGAAAATTAACAATGGAACTACCTGCCGGCGCGATCTACATCCGCAACGAAAATCACCCCGACACTCCCGTCATCTCCTTCGTGCAGTGGGGGGCCGGTAGTCAGTCTCCCGTGATCGCCGATGTCGTCAGTGGGGGATTCTGGTCCAACGCCGACGACTTCATCCAGAAGCCGACCCAGGACGGCCACAGCATGCAGTACTGGAACCCGAACGGCGACCCTCAGGGCCCTGGCGTCTGGGTATCCGCGAAATCGACGATGGGCGACCCGAACACGAACGTGCCGGTGGAGCTGGTCTCCTTCGCCGCCCAGGGCGCGGAGAACGGCGTCCTCCTGCGCTGGCGCACCGCCTCCGAGACCGCCAACGCCGGCTTTCGCATCCTGCGCGGCGCGAGCGTGGACGGCCCCTTCGAGTACGTCCACAACGACCTCATCCCCGGACAGGGATCCACTCCCCACGCCACCGACTACGAGCACCTCGACGAGAACGCCGAACCCGGCGTCCTCTACCACTACCGCATTGAGGACGTCGCCCAGGACGGCGCCGCCGAGCAATCGGAAACGATTACGGCCCGGGCCGGCGGGCCGACCCCCTAGGGGAGTGCCCGTTGCTCCGCCCCCGAGCGTCCGGGCCGGCGTCACGACGGGGCCGGACAGCCCGATCACGGCCAGAGCGAGCCCTGCGGAGATGGAGTAGACCGTCAGATCCTACCCCATGGGCTGTGGCCGAGCCTGTTCCCGGCTCCATCGAAAGACTGGCCGTAAATGGGCCCTGCCCACTCGCTCCCGAGGGCAGAGCCTGTCAGGGTACTTCGACTTCGCCCCTTCGGGCCTGCGCGCGGCACGAACGGGGGGAATCGAAGGTGGCCGGGGCGAGGGCGTCTTCCAACTGAAAAGCACTCGTCCTGTTCAATGGCTTGCCAGTGCGCGGGAAAGCTTTGCCGCCGCATGCGTTGCCTGGACAGGTGGCGGTCGCCGCCTGCGCCTGGAGCGAACGCGCCAACGGCGCCGGCCGGGCGGTGGTCGTGGAATAGGTGGAATAGACCAGCGTTGCCACCAGGGTGGCAAACGCCGAATTGGCCCATTCGAACATCGCCCAGGCAGCCAATGTCCTCAGGGGCGGGGCGCGAGTGGCTTGCATGAACGGCTACATAGCAGGCCTTCATCGCTGTGACGAGAGTCAGTGACACAGGAGGACTAGGCCTGCGGCTACTGATGAATGGATTGATTTTATTGCAGACTCTAACTAGTCTACCACTAGTCTGAAATTTTGGGAGGAAGTTCTTCAATGCCTGAAGTCGGCGCTTTCGAAGCAAAAACCCACCTGCCGCAACTGTTGCGGCGCGTTCAGGCAGGGGAGCGATTCATCATCACCAAACATAATCAGCCCGTGGCCGAGTTGATTCCTTTTCAGCCGTACGATTCCGACAAGGTATGCGCGGCGATTGCCAGGCTAAAGGCGTTCCAGGAGACGCACCGTCTGGAAGGACTGTCGGTTCGCCAGATGATCGAGGAAGGTCGCAAGCACTGATGGCATTCGTTCTCGATTGCTCGGTCGCCATGGCCTGGGTCTTCCCCGACGAAGCGACGGACGCCACCGACTGGTTGCGGGACTCGCTTGCGGAAGGCCGGGCGTTCGTCCCCTCCCTCTGGCCGGTGGAGGTCGGCAACGTGTTGCTGACTGCCACTCGGCGGGGCCGAATCCGTGTTGACGAGTGGCCGGAGATTTGCGCGGATATTGGGGCATTGCCCATCGAAATCGACCCGGTGACCACCTCCCGTGTGTGGGGTGTATCGCTGGAACTGGCGCAGACGCAGAAGCTTTCCGTTTACGACGCGATGTATCTGGAACTCGCCCTGCGGCTGCAATTGCCCCTGGCCACGCTGGACCACGCGCTCCGCAACGCCGCGCAAGCTGTGGGCATTGAACCGCCGGTGGTCAAGTAGGCGACGGACTTCCGAGTTCGGGGTTTCAATCTCCACCGGCCCGTCAAGGCCGGCGCTTTGCATTTGAGATGCTGGATTCGTCCCGAGCCCGACGTCCGCGGCGGGTGTTGACGCGAGCGGCCGGGATGCGCCAGTCTTCCGGTCGATCCCACGCCATGGTTTTCAGGAGGCATCCGTCATGATCAACTCGAATGTTTGCAACTTGACCCCCCTTCAGCAGGTGGGCAGCGATGAAGGTGGGCCGCCTCGCCGCGAGCCTCGTTCTGCCCGGCTCCGCCATGCCGGCCTCCGCTCAACTGGCCCCCCGGCGCACCAGACGTCCAGGTTAGCGAGATCGACTTCGCCAACGGGAAGTTCGAGATCAAGGCCGGTGCTGAAGATGTGCCCAGGGCCGCGGTGGCTGTGTGTTTCTGGAAAATAGGAGACTGGAACGCCACCTGCCACGAAAGCCAGCCTTTGGCCGCCGAGAGCTGCCGCTCATACATTGCTGAACTTCGCCCAAGCGGTATCGGGGTCGTTCTACATTCGAGAGCATGTCTTTTCCAACCCCATCCTCTCTTTCGTGCAGTGGGAAGGCCCAGGCAATGGAAGGCGAGCACCGCTTCCTGGGGCGGCAACCGCGTCTGGGAGAGCGTCGAAGACTACATCACGAAGCCCGACGATACCGGCCCCAGCATGCAGTTGAAAAAAAGCACTGCTGCCGGTCGCCAGAGCTCCAGCGACTAGGTTTCCGCCACCGCCACTCTCGGCAGCGAGAACGTGCCGGTGGAGCTCGTCGCCTTTACCGCCCAGAGCGCGGCGGACGGTGTCCTGCTGTCCTGGCGCACCGCCTCCGAGACCGCCAACGCCGGCTTTCGCATCCTGCGCGGCGCGAGCGTGGACGGCCCTTCGAGCACGTCCACAACGACCTCATCCCTGGACAGGGCTCCACTCCCCACGCCACCGACTACGAGCACCTCGACGAGAACGCCGAACCCGGCGTCCTCTACCACTACCGCATTGAGGACGGCGCCCAGGACGGCACCGCCGAGCAATCGGAAACGATTACCGCTCGGGGCGGGGCGGCTGCGCCTCAGGAGCCTGTCCGGGAACCGTGAATGGGCCGACAGGGTCGTGACGGCGCGATTCTCCGGGGGCTGGTTCAAGGACGCTCGGGCGGATGCCCCGCCGTTCCAGCGCCCGCTCGAAACTGACCAAGCGGCGAAGGAGTGCGTTGTAGCGGGAGTGCGCATCGCCCCCATGCTCCGCGCCTAGCGCCGCGTACAGGGCGAGCTCCGGTTCCTCGGGCCAGCCTTCGACGCAAGGCAGGTCCAAGCCAGCCGCCCGCAGCCGCTGCGCTCCCACTGCCACCAGCAGCGCCTCCACCGTGAACTCGCCACGGGTCAAGGCCTCGATGCCCGCGGCCACGAGATCGGCACCCGGCAGGTCTTGCGGAACCTCGATCATCGGCCCACGGCCATTGCTTGCGCCGCCTGCTGCACTTTGCGCCGCAAGCATGCGGGGTCGATTGCGGGATAGCGCACCAAGTCGGCTTCGATGGCGGCGAACAGTTCCGCCAGCCGCTTGGGTTCGATGAGCGCAAGCCGCCGCATCGCCCGAACATCCTGCAAGTCCTGCGCGTGGCCCCGTTCGATCTTCGCCAGCGCCTGGGCATGGAAGTCGTAGTGGAAAAAATCCACTAGCCCGTGGCGAGCGATGAACATACTGCGCTCCGGCCAGCCCGGCAGGGCGGGAATGAAGTCGTCCGGGGCCGCCAGCTCCACGTTCATATCCAAGGCGTCCTTGGCCCTTGCGATGGCGTCGAATGCGCCGGTCGGTTCCGGCGCCAGCTTGAGATCCACGTCCACGGTGGTGTCGCGCCAGCCGATCAGCACTGCCGAGGCGCCGCCGACGAGATAGACGCGGCCTGGGCTTTGCGCCGCCTCGCCCAGCAGCCGCATGAACCGTCGCACTTTCCGAGCATCGGTGGTGGACCGCATGGGCCTGCCCGATCAATCCGTTCGCTGCCGCTCGCGGGTTGCCTTAGCGGCAACAAGACCATCCATTTGCGCGTCCGAGAATCCCAGTTCGCCGAGAATGGCCCGCGTCTCGGTTGCGAATCCCGGCGTCGGCGGTCGAGGCCGGAAGCCGTCGCCGTCCAGGGAAACCGGCGGCGACAGCACCGTGAAGTCGCCCGCTTCCGGGTGGCGCAGACGGTGGAACATGCCGTTGGCCCGGGCCTGCTCGTCGGCGAACATCTCCACCGGAAACAGCACCTTGGAAACCGGCACCCCGGCGGCGCGGAAGCGGGCGACCCAGCTGTCGCCGGTCTCGCCGCGCAGGATGCCTTCGACTTCTTGGGCGAGGCGGTGGTAGTGCTCGTGCTTGGCCTCGGTATCGATGGACGAAAGCTCGGCATCCGCCACGCCTACCACGTCCAGGAACTTCACCCGCAGCGAATGGCTGCCGCAAGCGATGGCGATGGGCGCATCGGCGGTGTCGTAGGTGCGCAGGTACACCCGCGCCAGAGGCATCGCCCGGGCCGTGGTCATGGCCTTGGCCTGATCCAGGTAGCTCGCGCCTTCCTGTCGCTGCCGCGCCAAGCGGGCCAGGGTATCCTCGTGGACCGGCGCATCCTCGCGCTCCGAGCGTACGAGCTGGTTGTTGGCCAAGGTCATGGCGGCCTGCATGAGCGAAACATCCACTGCGCCGCCGACGCCGGTGCGTTCCCGGCGCAGCAAGGCCGAGGCGATGCCGAAGGCCAAGCTCATGGCGCACATGTAGTCGGCGCTCACCGGATCCCCCGGCGCGGGACGGCCCTGGACCACGCGCCCGTTCGCCGCCATCAGCCCGGAGCGGGCCTGCACCACGGTATCCATGCCAGCCAGCGACGCCTCCGGGCCGCTGGTGCCGAAGGCGGTCACCGCCCCCGTCACCAAGCGCGGAAAGCGGCGTTGGAGAGTAGCCGCGTCGAGACCCAGCTCGGCCGCCAGCCCGGGGCGGAAGTTCATCAGCGCCACATCCGCCCAGGCCAGCAGGCGTTCCAGCACCGGCCGGGCACCGGGGTGGCGCAAGGCCAGCGGTAGCGATCGCTTGCCGCGGTTGCGGGAGAGGAAGGTGCGCGTCTCGTAAGGCGCGATCTGCCGCAGCCCCCGGGTGGGGTCGCCGCCGAGGGCTTCGATCTTGACGACTTCGGCCCCGCCCTCGGCGAGCAGCTGGGCGCAGAACGGCACCGAAACGAACTGGCCGAACTCGACCACGCGAATGTCGGCGAAGGGCTGCTTGCTGTCCATGCGCCACGATGATAACCAAATGCCGGTCGCGGGGGGCATAATAGCGGCTGCGAGAACCATCGGAGGCCGAGAAGACGACCGAAACGCCCGACCACCGGCCACCGCGTCAGCGCCAGCCGGCGCAGACAGGCAAAGGCATCGACGAAGCCGAAGAGAAGAAGCTCCCCGGCGTGCCAAGCCACTTGCAGGCCGCGGTGCAGCAGCTAATCGGCGACGACCAGCCGCAGCCGAGCAAGACCCGCTAGGAGACCGCAGCTAGGCCGGCGAGGGAAGCCATCGACCGCCTCGTCTCGATCCGGGGTGCGCGAGCAGAAATCGCGCACCCTCCAACCAGCGCCGTCGCGCCTCGACCGGCAGCGCGGGGAAGCCCTTGAATGCCCCTGGATAAAGGAGCCACCATGTCCAGCCACACCATCCCACTCACCGACACCCTGTATCAGTACCTGCTGCGGCACGGCACTCGGGAATCCGCCGTCGCCCAGGAACTGCGCACCGAGACGCGCACGGCCACACGCTGGCATAGGATGCAGATCTCGCCCGAGCAGGGCGCGTTCATGCAGCTGCTGGTGCGGCTGATCGGCGCCAAGCGCACCGTCGAGGTGGGCACGTTCACCGGCTACAGCGCCCTGGTGGTGGCCGAAGCGCTGCCCGCCGACGGCCGCGTGATCGCCTGCGACACCTCCGAGGAATGGACCGCCCTCGGCCGGGAGTTCTGGAACCGCGCCGGCGTGGCCGACAAGATCGACTTGCGCCTGCAACCGGCGCTGCAGACCCTCGATGCGCTCATCGCCGACGGCGAAGCCGGCGCCTTCGACTTCGTCTTCATCGATGCCGACAAGGCCAACTACGACGCCTACTACGAGCGTTGCCTGACGCTGTTGCGGCGCGGCGGCGTCATCGGCATCGACAACGTGCTGTGGGGCGGCCGGGTGGCGGATGCGGACGCCAACGACGACGACACCCGCGCCATTCGCGCTCTGAACGAAAAGGTGAATGCCGATGCGCGGGTCGATGCCGCCATGCTGCCTATCGGCGACGGCCTGACCCTGGCCGTCAAGCGCTGACGGCTCTTGGCAGCGGCTCGGTCCGGGACTTGTCGAGAATAGTTGACAGGTCCGTTCGAGGAACGCGAGGAGCGGAGCAACGTCGCTGTTCTTTCAACAGGCTGCGAGCAACGGCCAAGCGCATCGCCGCCACGATCGGTCTGTTCGACTGATGGCCGAACATCCAACCAAGCACTACGCCTTCGCCTGCTTGCAATGCATTCAGCGGGGCCGCAATCCCGCCGCGCTCGCTGCGGCGGCGCGGGCGAAGCACCCGCAGGCACGGACACGGCTTTCGGCGTCGGAGCGGCTTGGCGTCGTGCCCGGAAGCGCCCCCGCAGGCACGGGCACGACACTCGCCGTCGCCGCCCCATGGCCTGCGCGGGAACTTCGCTCGAATCCGCCAAGGCGGACACGCGGAATCGGGGTCCTGCACGGTCGCCGTCGGAGGACACGGAGGACGGCAAACGGAAGCCTGCGTTGTAGCATCGTTGTCAACTATTCCGTATAAGACCCAAGCAAGCTCAAGCCGCTACCCGGCAGCGCGTCGGTTTGAATCCATGCCGTAGCGTTCTTCGACAACATGCAGTCCCATGAAAGGCGCAGGCCGCTATCGGCGGTGTCTGGCAATGGCTCAGTGTGAATCCGCGTCGTCGTGCCGCATCGCGCAACCGCAAGATGCAGGACCATGAGATGGCATCGAACTCCATATGCGGCGGCATCCGCAGCGGCGGCTTGTCCAAAGTCGAACCGAGCCGCTGCCCGGCTCTTCCTGCAGAGGTCGGATGTTGACGCAGCGTTGACGCAGCAGCTCAGCGCAGTTCCGCCGGCAGCCACCACTCGGATTCCCGCGCGAACGGCAGCATGGGCGGGGGTTCGGCGTTCCCGGCAGCCCGCGCTGCCACCGCGTCGAGCACGAGAGCCGCATCGGCATGGGGCAGTTCCGCCTGTGCCAAACGCCGCGCCTCGTCCAGCTGCCCTAGCGCGAAAGCCGCGAAGGCGAGCGTCAGCCGGGTATCCGCATCGTCTTTCGCCTTCAGCAGCGCCTGCGCCCGCCGCTGCGCCGCCTCGCCGTCGCCGCATAGAGCATCGGCTCGGGCCAGCACCAGGTGCGCCTCGCCCCAGCTCTTGCGCAGTCGCAACGCCTGCGCCAAGGACTGCCGGCCTCCGCAGTCGCCAGCGCCCAAGCGGGCGAGGCCCAGCCAGTAGTGGAAGATGCCTTCCGACGGCTGGCGTTGCGCAAGGCTCGCGTAGTGGGCGGCGGCGTCCTGGAAGAGACCGGCGCGCAGGGCCAGCGCCGCGGCCAGCGCCCGGGTTTCGGCATCGTCTGCCAGCGCCAGCGAGCGTTGCGCCGCGGACATTGCTTCTTTGCGGTCTTCTGGATCTGGGGAAGCGCGCAGCAGATAGGCCAGCAGATACCAGCCCGGCGCGGAGTTCGCGTCCAGAGCCAGCACCCGCCGCACCTCTTGGATCGCTTCCTCCGCGACTCCGGCGCGGGCCAGCATGGGGACCAGCCGCAGTCCCAGCCGAGCGTCTTCGGGGGCCAGGTCCACGGCGCTGCGCAACGCCTTCAGCGCACCTTCCTGGTCGTCCCGCGCCAGCGCCCAGTCGGCGGCATTCTCGTAGAACCGCGCCGAACGGCTCTTCCGAGCCACTTCGAGCAGCAGCGGATCGTCGATCTTCGGCGCCAGGCTGTTGTCCGGGCGACGATCCAGCCAGCGTCGCGCCTGCTCGACATTGCCTTGGGCGCGATGCGCCATCGCCAGCTTGTAGGCCAGCTGCCCGGCTTGCGGCTCCAGCGTCCAGGCGCGTTCGAGCAGCTTGAGCGCCGCGGCGGCGTCGCCGCGAGCCGACGCCACATCCGCCAAGGCGGCCAGCGCCAGCGCGGAATCCGGCTGCAACCGGCGGGATCGAGCCAGCGCCGCGGCGGCCGCTTCGAGGTCGCCAGCGAGGAACCGCGCCACGCCGAGCCGGTACCAGGCCGCCATGTTGCGCGGCTGCGCCTGAACGACGCGCTGGAAATCGGCCGCGCCGCGAGCGATCTCGCCCCGTTCCGACAGCACCACGGCATGCAAGTAGCGCCAGCGGGGCACGTCCGCCTCGGCCAAGGCGCGCCGGTAGGCGTCTTGCGCCAAGTGCCGCAGTCGATGAGCGTGGTACAGCATGCCCAGATCGCCCCAGGCGTCGGCGCGAACGGAGGCTTCCCCCGGCTCTCCGGCTCGCCGCTTGGCATCGGCGCGGGCGTCGCGCAGGACATTCGCCAGCGCGTCCGGCAGATCGTCCAGCTGGCGGGGTGGTTCCGCCGCCGCGACGCCGCCGGCCGCCAGCGCGGCCAGCAGCAGCGCCCACGCGCTCACGGCTTGCTGCCTTCGCGCTGACGCAGAATGTGGTAGCGCCCAGCGGCCAGCGGGCCGAAGCGCTCTTCCTCGCCACTCGGCCAGAGTACGCGCACGAACTGCGCTTGGCGGCTGGCGCCGAGGCCGAACACCAAGCGCGGATCGTTGGCGGAGGCGTAGCTGCCGTCCGTGGCCATCCGCCGACGCCCGCACGGCGCCGACTCCTGCCATACGCGAGCGCCGATGGCGTTCTTCCCCGCGACGGCGCGAAGCGCCACGCCCAGCCAGGACGCCGGCGGGGAGTCGTTGCGATACAGCCGGGCGCGACCGCTGTTGTTGGCCACGACGATGTCGATGTCGCCGTCGTTGTCCAAATCGGCGAAGGCAGCGCCCCGGCTTACCTCCTCCAAGGCGAAGGCCGGGCCGCCGGCGTGTTCGGCGTAGCGGCCCGTGCCGTCGTTCAGCCAGAGCTGGTTGCGCTGTCGCAGCGGGTAGGCGATGCCGGCGTCGCGCTGGGCGGGCACTGCCAGGACGGCGCCGTTGGCGCTGAACAGATCCAGATCGCCATCGTTGTCGGCGTCGAACCAGCCGGTGCCGAAGCCGGTGTACGGGCCGCTGCTGGCAGCGACGCCGGCGCGATTGGAGGCGTCGGCGAACCAGCCGCCGTTGTTGACGTAGAGGGTGTTGGTCTCGGTGGCGAGATGGGTGACGAACAAATCCGCGTCGCAGTCGCCGTCGAAGTCCTCGGCAGCCACGCCCATGCTGGCCTCCGCCGCGCCATTGGCGTTGAAGGCCGCCCCGGCGAGCAGGGCCTGATCGACGAACGTGCCGTCGCCGCGGTTCAGCCAGAGCAGGTTCTCGACGCCGTCGTTGGCAACATAGAAGTCCGTGTCGCCGTCGTTGTCGAAATCCTCCGCGACCACGCCGAGAGCGCCGCCGAACGCCCCTTGGATGCCGGCGGCGGCGCTGACGTCGGCGAAGCGATTGCGGCCCAGGTTGCGGTACAGACGGTCCGGCACGCCCCGATAGGCCGAGGGTGCGCAGTAGCTTGCCCGGGAGGCGATGTCGCGACAGTCCTTGTGGTTGTCCAGGGTGAAGTCCAGATAGTTGCCGACGTAGAGGTCCAGGCGGCCGTCGCCGTCGATGTCGGCGAAGCTGGCGCTGGCGGACCACTCGGCGGCTGCCAAGCCGGCGTGCGCGGTGATGTCGCGGAAGCGTCCGTCGCCCAGGTTCTCGAACAGCTGGTTGGCACCGAAGTTCGCCAGCAGCACGTCGGCATCGCCGTCGTTGTCGATATCGCCGGTGGCGATGCCCATGCCGTAGCCGCTGGCGCGCACGCCGGACTCGGCGGTGATGTCGGCAAAGCCCAGCCGGCCGCGCTGGCCAAGGTTGCGGAACAGGCGATCGCCGGGCAGGTCGGCCCGCTCCCGACCAGCAAGGGGGCCGCCCTGCACCAGCCAGATGTCCAGCCAGCCGTCGCCGTCGAAGTCGAGCACGCCGACTCCGGCGCCGACGATCTCCGCCAGCCAGCGCTCGCCGGCCATGCCGTTGACGTGGGCGAAGTCCAGGCCGGCCGACTCGGCCACTTCGACGAAGCGCACCTGGGCCGAAAGCGGCGAGGCGACAGCACCGAACGCCAGCCACAGCCCGAGAACGGGCAAACCCGGACGAGCAAACGGGACGGCGAGGGTCGTCATGGATCGGGGAGGATAATCGGGCGTCGGATAGTGGCTCGGTTTGAATCCGTACCGTTATGCTGCACTGCGCATCGACCATGTGCGGGTATGCGAGCCACCATATGGGAGCTATATGCAACAGTGCCCTAGGGCACTGTTGCATAGTACTTGTGCCTTGAAAACTGCGCCATATATCGTAGCTTGGATCTTCAAGCGTATAGTTCCCCGCCATATAGCCATAGCTATAGCGACATCTGCAGCGGCGCGGCTCATCCAATGTCAAACCGAGCCGCTGCCGATCGCCGAGACAGACACCGACAAATGTAGCTTGTACGGGGAAATTGCGCGAGCATAGCGGGCTGGGCCGCACGGCAAGAGGAGAAAACAATGGCGGACAGCAAGTACAAGGTGATGGTGCAGCAGCAGGTGGGCGTTTCCTACGACCTCGCGGACTCCCGCTACCAGATCGAGCGCGAAGCGCTGGACCCGATCGGCGCCGAGATCGTCGAAGTGCCGGCCAAGAGCGAACAGGAGTTCATCGACGCGGCGAAGTCGGACGCCGACGCGCTGATCGCCCGGGGACGACGCATCAGCCGCAACATCATCGAGAGCTTGGAGAAGTGCGTGGCGATCGGTCTCGGCAGCGTCGGCGCCGATACCGTGGACGTGGACGCTGCCACAGACTGCGGCATCGTGGTCACCAACGTCCCGGACGTGTTCATCGACGAAGTGGCCGACCACACCATGATGATGTTCCTGGCGGCGCATCGGCGGCTTTTGCTGATGCACCGGCTCACCCAGGAGGGCCGCTGGGCCGAAGGCCGCCCGCACCATGCGGACATTCCGCGGCTATGGGGCCAGACCATCGGCCTGATCTCCTTCGGCAATGTCGCCAAGGCGGTGGCCCGTCGCTGCCACGCCTTTGGCCTGCGGGTGCTCGCCTACGACCCCTACGTGGCCGAACTGGAGATGACCGCGGCCAACGTCGAGCCGGTGACCAGCCTGTTCGAACTGCTCGAACGGTCGGACTTCGTATCCATGCATGCGCCGCTCAACGCCGAGACCAGACACATGCTCTCCGACGCCCACTTCGCGCACATGAAGAACACGGCGCTGTTCATCAACAACGGCCGCGGCCCGACGGTGGACGAGGCGGCGCTGATCCGCGCCCTGCAGTCCGGCGCCATCGCCGGCGCGGCGCTCGACGTGTTCGAGCGGGAGCCAGCAGCCACGGACAATCCGCTGCTTGCCATGGACAACGTGATCTGCACCCCGCACATCGCCTCGGCCACCGCCCGCATGGCACCCGAAACCCGCCGGCGGCTGGGCCGGGAACTCGCCACCGTGCTGCAAGGCATGTGGCCGCGCAGCGCCGTCAACCCGGCGGTGCTGCCGAAGACCAAGCTGCGCCGCTGGCAGCCCTATCCGCAGTCGCGGGGACCGAACCGGTAGCGGCGGGCGACGACACCGGCCGCGCCGAGGCCAAGCAGGATTCAAACACCACGGCCGGAGCCAGCGCCCGCCCTGTTCGCCGCCGCGGGCGTCCATGGCTGAAAGCACAGTCCTGTCCTCAGCAACGCCGAAGCTCCGCAGAAGAAGCGGACAAACGATTCCGGCCGGACGGCGCGGACGCCGGCGCCCCGGCTTCGATGTGCCGATGGCGACGAACGCCGACAACGAAGCGGCGGTGGAACCGGCTTCGGCCAGCCGGCTGCCGGCGCCGACTGGAGCGGCACCCGACGCAAGCAGCGCGGGTGCCGCCTAGCGGGGCCCAGGACAGCCGCATGAACGCCAGCCATTGAAGTCTGAAATTGCCGCCGACAGGTAGTTGCCGGCCTGCCGCGCCAAGCTCGACAGCGCCATGCAAGTTTGCAATCTCGGAGCGACGCTCCATAATTGCAAGGATGAATGCGGCGACGATCCCGAGAAGTCTGCATACGCGCCTGGAAGACTACCTGGGGCTGTTCCCGGCCGTGGCGCTGCTGGGGCCGCGCCAAGTCGGGAAGACTACTTTGGCGCGCATGATCGCCGATGCCGACGACGGGCAGCGCTCGGGGCAGCCGGGGCTGTATCTCGATTTGGAGAGTCCTGCCGATCAAGAGCGGCTTGCCGATCCGCTCGCCTATCTCGGCGCGCAGCGCGGGCGTCTGGTGGTGATCGACGAGATGCATCGTTCCCCCGGCTTGTTCCAAGTACTGCGCGGCATCATCGACGAGCGCATCCGCGCTGGCGAACCAAGCGGACAATTCCTGCTGCTCGGCTCCGCGTCCATGGATCTGCTGCGGCAATCCGGGGAAAGCCTGGCCGGACGCATCGGCTACTTGGAGCTGGCCCCGCTCGACGTGCGCGAACTGGGGGATCGAGAGCGGACGCGGTTGTGGATTCGGGGTGGCTTCCCGCGCAGCTTCCTCGCCGACACCGATGCCCATAGCATGATCTGGCGCGAGAGTTTCATCCGCACCTACCTGGAGCGGGACATTGCCGCGTTCGGGCCGCGCATTCCGGCGCAGACGCTGCGACGGTTCTGGACCATGCTGGCGCACTCCCAAGGCGGCTTGTGGAATGCCGCCGCGCTGGCCAGAAGCCTCGCCGTGGACGGCAAGACCGTGGCCCGCTATGTGGACTTGCTGGCGGATCTGCTGCTGGTGCGGCGTCTGCCGCCGTACCACGCCAACGTCCGCAAGCGGCTGGCCAAGTCGCCCAAGGTCTATGTCCGCGACAGCGGCATCGTCCATGCGCTGCTGGGGCTGGGCGATGCCGACAGCGTACTCGGCCATCCCGTCGCCGGCGCGAGTTGGGAGGGCTTCGTCGTCGAGACCTTGCTTGGCGCCGCGCCGGACGGCACCGGGGCGAGCTTCTACCGCACGGCTTCCGGCGTCGAGCTGGACCTGCTCCTGGAACTGCCGAGCGGCGGATTGTGGGCAGTCGAGATCAAACGCGCCCTGGCGCCGGCGGTGGAAAAGGGCTTTCGCGTCGCCTTGGACGATGTGAAGCCGGAACAGGCCTTTCTCGTCCACAGCGGCACGGACCGCTACCCCAAGGGGGCGGGCATCGAAGCGATCGGCCTGACGGCCTTGGCCGCAGAACTGTCGTGCTGATCCGACACCTTCCTTGACACTGCTCCCGCGTTCCTCCAAGCCGGTTCCAACGCAGCCCATGCAGTTTCACGCGATACCGCCTTGACACTACTCCCCGCGTTCCTCCAATAGCTGATAGATGCGGCCGACCGCCAGCGGGTCGACGCCGGGCCGCTGGATGTTCAGCGTGTCCTTGTGGCGGGTCAGGTCCACCCCGGCTGCGGTTTCGCCGATGGTGGCGCCGCTGGCGCGCCTAGCGACGACTTCGTTCCACAGGTCTCGATAGTACGCCTGCACATGGTCGATCAGCTCGCGGTTGCCAAACGACGGACCGTGGCCGGGCAGGAAGAGATCGACATCGAGCTGCTTGAGCTTCTCCAAGGTGGCCGGCCACTCGTCCACATGGCCGTCGCCGAGCCAGGACGGGCCGCCGAGCATCATGTCGCCGGTGAAGGCGATCTTCTCCTTGGGCAGGTAGACCACCACGTCGCCGCCGGTGTGGGCGCGCCCGCAGAACACGATCTGGATCTCGCGCTCGCCCCGGAACAGCGACAGACGCTCGCGCAAGGTGGTGTCGGGCGGCACCGGATCGACTTCCTGGGTGGCCTCCATATGGGCCTGCTGCAGGGCGATTCGTTGCTCCAGGCGCTTGCGCTCGTCGCCATCCTCCACGTTCTCCAGTGCGCCTTGCAGCCGCTCCATGGTGCGAGACTGGCCCCCCAGTTCCCGTTGGAACGTGCCTTCCTTGAGCGGCTCGCCAGTCATGCGCTGGCGGGTGAACTCGTGGCCGATGATCCGCACGGGGCCGAAGGCCTGGTTGCCGTGCGCATGGTCGTAGTGGAAGTGAGTATTCACTAGCGTTGTAATGGGCTTTTCGGTGGCCTCGCGGATGGAAGCGATCAGATCTCGAGCGGTGGCCGGCGTGATGTGCGAATCCACCACCAGCACGTCCTCGTCGTTGACGACGACCAGGGAGTTGCTGTTGAACATGGGCACGGTGTAGCGCACGAAGTAGACGCCGGGCGCGACTTCCTCGAAGCTGTGGGTGGCGGTGGCGAAGTCGCCGCGGACGGTCGACGCTTGCGGCGCCGCGGACGGCACCGTATCGGCGACGGGCGCGGCAGCGGGTGCCGGTGCGGCATCGTCGGTGGCATCCGACGCGGGCCCGCAACCTCCGAGAGTCGCCAAGAGCAGCGTGGCAGCAGTGCGTATCGTGGCTTGCATGATGTGAGAACCCTTGTCCGAATCCCTCCATTCTCTACCATCTGAGGCGTATATGGAGAATCACCGACTTATGAGAGTTCGGACTCGGCCCCCTAGGTTGCAAGGCGACGCATCAATCGGGCGTTTTCATCCCCTGGGCGCGAAACGGTCTGCGGTTTTTGCATCTGCGGTTTTTGCAGTAGTCCAAACAGCGCTTCAAGGTCTCGTCCATAGCCTTGCAGGCGGCAGGCATCCCTGCACTTGACCCGCACGGTGCGGCTGGCGCCGACCGCCCGTTCAGTTGCGGGCTGCGCGGGAAGCGCTCGCAGGAGCGTCTGGCGTACTGGAGGTGGAAGGCACGGCGCCATGCATGGCGCATGAAGTCCTCGGATCGACAGCTTGTGGGCGGCTTCCGTCGGCAACGCCTTGGCGATATCGGAATCGCACAGGAATAGAGCCGGGGTGCCGGCAGCAAGCGTCGAGGCGCGGCATGGGGAGCTCATCGATGCGTCTGTCGTCGATTCGTAATGGACGATCCATCTGGTTTTGGCTGAACCGGCGGGACGGGCCTCCCAGCCCGCTTCCTGCCCGTTGCCGGGGGCGCGAGCGCACCGGATAGTTCGCTTGCTGACTGAATCGGCGATTCCATGCATGTACTGGGCACGTACTAGCGAGGGTTGGCTCGAACAGGTACGATGCGGGACGCAAGGAGATCACAGGTACGAATCCGGAGGGGAGGAATGGCCGTTCGCATCCATTCAATCGCCGCGTTGGCGCTGGCTGCCGCAGTTGCCACGCCTAGCGCCCAAGCGCATCACGCCTTCTCGGCGGAGTTCGACGCCAAGGTGCCCATTCGCATCCAGGGCAAGATCGTCCAGGTGGACTGGATCAACCCGCACGCCTGGGTGCATGTGGCCCACGAAAAGGAAGACGGCACCGTCCAGGTATGGCAGCTCGAGGCCGGCACGCCGAACACGTTGCTGCGGCGCGGCATGACGCGCAGGCTCCTGGTGCCCGGCACGGAAGTGGTGGTGCGCGGCTACCAGAGCAAGGATCGAATCTGCGAGCCCATCTGCTCCGGCAGCGGCCGTGACATCACCTTCCCGGACGGACGCAAGTTTTTCATGGGATCTTCCGGCACGGGGGCGCCGCGCGACGGCGCCGACCCGCGAGAACCGGCGCGCGCGGAACGGAATCGACTGCCGGAAGAGGACGAGTAGGCGCAAGCTGGGCGTCCTGCGCATCCCGCTGGGTCCGCCTGTCCAGCGCCAGTACCGGCATCGAGTGCGGCATCTCGACCAACGGCCATATGGAACCGATGGCGGATTCTATGCTCCCATCAACGCCGAACGCGGCCACCACCGAGACCCCACCGCCCTGCGCCGGCGATCAGCTAGGCCGGTTCTTGAAGCCAAGCGAACTGCTGCTTCCACGACACCCTAGGCAACCGACGGGGCCGGCCGAACTCGACGCTAGCGGCTCGGCACGCTGCGCCCGCGACCCCACCGGCAGCATCGTCGATGGGCAGGCGTCAGAGCAGGACGGCACGGTACGGAGGCAGCAAGCGGTCGTCGGCGGCACCAGCCTTCGTCCACGAGAGAACCGACACGCTCGACATCCAAATGGGGCGGCCTGTTCGATGCCGACGCTCGCCGAGGAGCGAACACTCGTGGCACTCCATAGGCATCGCCGCTGAAACAGCACGGAAACAATGCTGAAACAGCGCTTGACAAGGTTGTCATCCGGCATACACTGCCGCACAGGTTTCGCGTCGGGGTTGGGGGCGCGGGATCTTCACGTTCCCTGCTGTCCATCGATTGCGCGATTGCGCAGGAGAGACTTCATGAGCGACAAGACTTTCAAAAAGACGCCGCTGGCTAGCGGCATTGCCTTGGCCATCGGCACGATGGCCGGCGTACCGTCGGTGGCGCAGCAGGAAGCCGAAAGCGCGGCTGAGGACGACGCCACAGGCGCGATCGAGGAAGTGGTGGTGGTCGGCATTCGCGGCAGCCTCACCTCGTCCATGAACCTGAAGCGGGACGCCCAGGGCATCGTCGATGGCATCCTGGCCGAGGACATCGGCAAGTTTCCAGACTCCAACCTAGCGGAGTCGCTGCAACGCATCTCCGGCGTTTCTATCGATCGTTCCGCCATCGGCGAGGGGCAGCGGGTTACCGTGCGCGGCGTCGGGCCGGATTTCAATCTGGTGACCCTGAACGGTCGGCAGATGCCGGCATCCCGCATCGAAGACACCACGGCGTCCAATTCCAGGGCGTTCGACTTCGCCAATCTGGCATCGGAAGCCATCGCGGCCGTGGAGATACACAAGACCAGCCGCGCCAGCATTCCCACCGGCGGCATCGGCGCCACCGTGAACATCAAGACGGCTCGGCCGCTGGCAGCGCAGAGAACCATCGCCAACTTCGGCTCCAAGCTGGTGCTGGACCAATCGACGGACGACGGCGACGCCGCCACGCCGGAAATCTCGGGCATCTTCAGCACCGCCAGCGAAGCCGGCGAGACAGGCAGAATCGGCGTTGCCGTCACGGGCAGCTATCAGGATCGCAACTTGGGCTACAACCAAGCGGCAGTGTCCAATGGCTGGCGGGCGTTTCGCGGCGACGAGGCCAACTGGGGCACCATCCCGTTCGCGGGGGCGCCGGGTTCCGAGAACATCACCAACCGGCCCGGCCCCAACGACGTCTATTCCGTTCCCCAAAACCTGCTCTACAGCTTCAACGAGATTCAGCGGGAGCGGATCAACGGCCAATTGGTATTTCAGTACCAGCCTGCCGATGTCGTAACTGCGACCTTGGACTACACCTACTCCGAAAACACCTTGGAAACCCAGCGCAACGAGTTGTCCGCGTGGTTCAACTTCGGCCCCTCGGTCACTAGCTGGACCGACGGTCCCACGGCGGCCCCGACGCTGTATTCCGAAACCATCGATCCGCCCACCAGCGATCTGGCGATGGGCGCGGCCCAGTTCGCGACAAAGAACGAGAACAACTCCTTGGGCCTCAACGTGGAGTGGTTCGTTGGAGACAACCTGCTGCTGAAGTTCGACTACCATGATTCCGACGCGACCTCCGGCGCCGACAGCCCCTATGGCTCGAATGCCGTCATCGGCACGGCCGAGTGGCACCGAGGCACCACCGCCGTCGATTTCACGGGCGAATTCCCAGTGCTGAGCGTTCAACTGCCGACGGGGCAAACGAACATCGACCCAGCGGCCATGGTGCTGACCGGCCGGTCTTTCAGAAACAGCCACATGAAGTCGGAAGTGGGTCAGTTGCGGCTGTCCGGAGAACTCGATCTCGGCGAAAACTACAGCCTGGACTTCGGCGCGATGTCCACGGATGTCACCAATCGATCCGCCTTCTCGAACGTGCAGACGGACACCTGGGGAGGATTCGGCATCCCAGAGGACTACCCGGATGCCGCTTGGGGAGAACCGCAAGAGGTTCGCTCCAAATTCGACGACCTGCCCGGCTCGGACAATCCGGCGTTGTTCAACCAGTATTTCGAATGGGATTTCGAGGCCATCCGTGCCGCTGGCATTGCCGTGGCCGGCTCCGATGCCTCTTTCCGCGCGACGGACGATTTCACTACCGATCGTATTACCGAAGAGGAATCCCTCGCCCTCTATGTCCAGTACAACCATGCATTCTTCATTGGCGACATGTCGGGCGATGCTCATATGGGCCTGCGCTGGGAGAAGACGGACGTGGTATCGAGCGCCCTGGTGCCAACCGCCACGGGCATTCTCTGGGTAGCTGCCAACGAGTTCTCGGTGCAATTTGCGGAACGGGACTTCACCACCTTGGACGGCGACTACGACTACCTGCTGCCCAGCTTCGACGTCAACCTCGAGGTGCGGGAAGGCATGGTCGTAAGGGCCAGCTACAGCCAGACCATCGGTCGCCCGGGTTGGGGGGACATCCAAGGCGGACAGACCATCAACCAGCTCATCAGAATCGACGGCGGCACCGGCCAGCAGGGCGACCCGGGCCTGCTGCCCCTGGAGTCCGGGAACTTCGACATTTCGTTCGAGTGGTACTACGGCGACTCCAGCTATGCGTCCATCAGCTACTTCGCCAAAGATATCGACAACTACGTCGGCATCACCACCATACAGGCAACGCCGTTCGACCTCCCGCACCCTGCCCAGGGCACGCGCTACAACGAGGCCTTGGCAGCGGTCGGCAGCGACTTGAACGACATTCGCAACTACATCTTCGCCAACTACGGCAATACGCCCGAAGTAACGCAAACCGGCGAGGATTCAAACGGCAACGCGGTGGGAACCATCGCAGGCATTGCCGGCCAAGATCCGGCAGCGGAGTTCGACATCGTGGTGCCCGCCAACCAACGGTCTGCGGAAGTGGACGGCTGGGAACTGGCCGTACAGCACATGTTCTGGGACAGCGGCTTCGGCGTCAGCTTGAACTTCACGGACGTCAGTTCCAACCTAGCCTACAACAACGCCGACATTGGCGATCAATTCGCCATCGAAGGCCTGAGCGATTCCGCCAATATCGTGGCCTTCTACGAGCAGGGACAGTGGTCCGCGCGGATCGCGTACAACTGGCGCGACGACTTTCTGGCCGGCCGATTCGACGGCAGCGGACTGCCGAATCCGGTCTATACCGAGGCCTACGCGCAGTGGGATATGAACGTGAGCTTTCACGTCACCGACAAGTTCACGGTGTTCGGCGAAGGAATCAACGTGACCGACGAGCATCAGCGCCTGCATGGCCGACACCCCAACCAGGCCCTGTACGTCACGCAGACCGGTCCGCGCTTCACTATCGGCCTGCGGTACGACCTCAAGTAGCTGATCGTTGGCCGGTGGAACGCCAACGAAGGCCGACCTCGACAAGAGGCTGTTCTCGGATTGGCGGCGGCTCGGCCTATGGAACCGGATTCCCCCGTTAGGCGGGTCGTCGTTCTAGGCGGCGGTTCCTCGGGTTGGCTGACGGCCGGCGTTATCGCGGCGGAGCACCAAGCTCACCTGCCGTCGGGCATTCAAGTAACGCTGGTGGAATCGCCTGACGTCAAGACCATCGGTGTTGGCGAGGGTACTTGGCCGACGATGCGCGACACTTTGCGACAGATGGGCGTATCGGAGTCGGATTTCATCGTCGAGTGCGACGCCTCTTTCAAGCAGGGAACCAAGTTCATCAACTGGATAGGCGGCGAGTATGACTACTACTACCATCCGTTCGTCTTGCCCCAGGGCTACCTCGAAGCGAACCTGGCCGGCGAGTGGCTTGCGCGGCACCGGCACACGCCGTTCGCGGACTTGGTGAGCTTCCAACCCCATCTTTGCGAATCCGGCAAGGCGCCGAAACAGACCTCAACGCCTGAATTCGCAGCGGTGGCCAACTACGCCTACCACCTCGACGCCGGCAAGTTCGGCGCTTTCCTGCAACGACACTGCCGCCAACAGCTAGGCGTCCGACACGTCGAGGACCATGTTGTTGGCGTCGAATCGTCTCCTAGCGGCGACATTGCCGCCTTGGCGACTCGATCCCATGGACTCGTCAAGGGCGACTTGTTCATCGACTGCACCGGTTTCGCATCCATGCTCATCGGCAAGCACTTCAACGTTCCTTTCCTATCCCAGCGGCACCTGCTGTTCAACAACACCGCCTACGCGGTACAGGTACCCTACCGCGATAGACACAGCCCCATCGCATCGTCGACCATTTCCACGGCGACTGGATCGGGGTGGATCTGGGACATCGGCTTGTCCACAAGACGCGGACTCGGCCACGTCTGCTCGAGCGCCCACTGTTCCGACGACCACGCTCGGCGCGTGTTGCGCGAGTACGTTGCCGAGACGTCCGGCCTGGACGCGGACAGCCTTGAAACCCGAAAGTTCTCCTTCGAACCGGGCTATCGGCAGAAGTTCTGGCACCGCAACTGCGTGGCCGTGGGCATTGCCGCCGGCTTCATCGAACCGCTTGAAGCGTCCGCGCTGGTGCTGATCGAGCTCTCGGCAGCGATGATCAGCAACGATCTTCCTGCCACCCGCCGAGCGATGGACATCGTCGCCCGCCGATTCAACGAGCGTTTTCAATATCGCTGGGGGCGCATCGTCGACTTCCTCAAACTGCACTACGTGCTGTCGAAACGCGACGATACGGACTACTGGCGGGACAACGGCCGCCCGGAATCCAACCCGGAGAGACTGTCCGAACTGCTGACGCTATGGCGCCATCGACCGCCAGCGCGCCACGACTTCTACCAGAATGAAGAGATTTTTCCTTCCGCCAGCTACCAGTACGTATTGTATGGCATGGGGTTTCGACCAGAGCGGCCAGCCACAGCTAGACGATCGCACCAGTCGCCGCTCGCCGACAAGTTCTTCCGGGAGAGTGCAAAACTGACGAGCACCATGCTCAAAGCCTTGCCCACCAACCGGGAGCTCATCCATCACATCCAAGCGCATGGCTTGCAGCGAGCCCGACCGTCCCATTGAAAGCTCCATGGCGAACCACGTTCTGCTAAACAACATCGACCACAAGGATTTGAAGATCCTGACCGCCCACGGCGCGCAGTATGGCGATGCGGTCATGTACGCGCCGACTTTTCCTGCCGAGTTCAGAAGTCTGCAAGCGGAGTACCCGATTTTCTTTCGCAAGGACGACCGCTCCGGCCAATTCGATGCATTGGCGATGTTCGGCTTCGAGGCTGGCGAGAACCTGTTCCTCTCCGGCAACGAGTGGCTGGCGTCCTATGTTCCGCTAACCATTCAACGCCAACCCTTTCTCATCGGCTTTCAAAGCGCGGCGGGAACGCACGGCGAGTCCAAGACGGTGGTGCATG
The DNA here is from genome assembly GCA_963422285.2 of Pseudomonadales bacterium. Taxonomy (GTDB): domain Bacteria; phylum Pseudomonadota; class Gammaproteobacteria; order Pseudomonadales; family Azotimanducaceae; genus VXYL01. Next base: position 925,459 of record CAXXJO010000002.1, read on the forward strand.
TGGATATGGACAACCCCCGGGTCAACCGACTCGAAGGAGAGGCCGTGTTCTTGGCGCACGGCGGCATCAGCGAATATCTGGAAGGCGTGATCGCCACGCTGCATGCGATTCACGAAGGCTTGGCGACCAAGGTGGCGTTTATGGAGGCGCTACTGGAGCACGACCTGCTAGAGTCCTTTACCCTCGATGTCCAACTCGACGATGGCTCGGAGCATCGCCTGCTTGGGTTCCACACGATCAACGAAGAAGCGATCGGCGAGCTGTCCGGGGAGGCGCTGGCGCATTTGAATGGCAAGGGCTTCCTGCAGCCCGTATACATGGTTCTAGCATCGCTATCCAACATTCGCAAGCTCATCGAGAGAAAGAATGCTCTTTCTTCCGCCAAGTAGCAACATAGCCTTGCCGTCTGGATGTCATTGCCGGCGGAGGTTGTCGTGCTGAGAGTGGACAATCAGGTCGAGGTGGTCTGCGGCCTGTCGCCGGATGCCATTCCCCGGAACCTGTTGTCCGCCACCAAACCCATGCTGCTCAGAGGCTTGGTTGACAGCTGGCCAATGGTGAAAGCAGCCGGGCAGTCGCTTCTTGCGGCCGATCGATACCTGCGTGGATTCTATCGAGACGCTACGGTCGGCGTGTTCATTGGCGACCCCGATGCCGAGGGACGAATCTTCTACAATGCCGATATGACAGGCTTCAACTTCGCCAAGGCGATAGTGAAGCTCGATGCCGTGCTCGACAGGGTTCGGCAGCACGCTCATGACGCCAAGCCGCCCACGATCTATGTGGGTTCAACCACCGTGGATGTCTGCCTGCCCGGCTTTCGCGACGCCAACGACGTCGCTCTCGGCATCGACGCCCTAGCCAGCATCTGGCTCGGCAATCGAGCCCGGATCGCCGCCCACTTCGACGTGCCCCACAATTTGGCCTGTTGCGTCGCGGGACGGCGGGAGTTCATTCTATTTCCCCCGGAAGAACTGCCGAATCTCTATGTTGGACCTTTGGACTTCACACCGGCCGGGCAGGCCATCAGCTTGGTCGATATGGCGCGGCCCGACTACGCCAAGCACCCTAGGTTTCGCCATGCGCTCGCCAAGGCGCAGGTGGCGCAGCTATCGCCCGGGGACGCCATTTTCATTCCTAGCATGTGGTGGCACCATGTCCGCAGTCTCGACAGCCTGAACGTCCTGCTCAACTACTGGTGGCGAGACGCGCCGGCCTATGCAGGGACGCCAGCGAACGTACTGAACCATGCATTGCTCGGCTTGCGTCCACTGCCCAAGCCTCAGCGGGAGGCATGGCAGCGGATATTCGAGCACTACATCTTCGATGCCGACGAGGAAACCGCCGCCCATGTGCCGGAGCCAGCGCGAGGCATCCTTGGCACCATCAACGACGCGATGGCGAGACAACTGCGCGCGGATCTGCTGAACAAGCTCAATCGATAGCCAGGACGGACACGGCAGGGAAAATGGATACGCGAAAAATCAAACGGGTAGTGATCGCAGGCGGCGGCACCGCCGGCTGGATGGCGGCGGCGCTCATTGCCAAAGCGCTAAGAAAGGTCTTGGATATCCGCCTTGTGGAGTCGGACGAAATCGGCACGATCGGCGTCGGCGAGGCCACCATCCCGACCCTGCTCACCTATCACCGATTGCTCGACATCAACGAACAGGAGTTCTTGTCCACCGTGCAGGGCACGTTCAAACTCGGCATCGCTTTCGAGAACTGGCGCAATCTCGGCGAAAACTACGTTCACTCCTTCGGTGAAACCGGCCGCGACCATTGGTGCGCTGGCTTCCAGCATTTTTGGATGAAAGGGATCGAGAAGGGTTTTGCCAGCGAATTCGGCGACTACTGCTTGGAACTCAAGGCGGCGCTTGCCAACAAGTTCGCTCACCTGCCGAAGAACAACATGAACTACGCCTTCCACATCGATGCCACCCGCTACGCGCAGTACTTGCGCAAATACAGCGAGGCGTTTGGCGTCGAGCGGGTGGAAGGAAAAATCGTCGAGGTCAACGCCAATCCGGAGTCCGGTTTCATCGAATCCCTTGCCCTGGACAAGGGCGGCATCGTCGAAGGCGACCTCTTTGTCGACTGCACCGGGTTTCGAGGACTGCTGATCGGGCAGACCCTGGGCACGAAGTATGAAGACTGGTCCCACTGGCTGCCCTGCGACAGCGCCATAGCCGTGCAAACGGAATCCGTTGGCGAGGCGGTTCCCTACACCCGGTCCATCGCGCGGCAGGCGGGCTGGCAGTGGCAAATACCCTTGCAGCACCGGGTGGGCAACGGCATGGTGTTTTGCAGCCGCTATCAGTCGGACGACGAAGCCCGGCAGACGTTGCTGGCCAATGTGGAAGGCAAGCTGTTGACGGAGCCCCGAGCGATCAAGTTTCGCCCAGGCCGACGCGAAAGCCACTGGCAAAAGAACTGCGTGGCGATTGGGCTGGCGAGCGGTTTCATCGAACCTTTGGAGTCCACCAGCATCCATATGATCCAGCGCAGCGCGATCCGGCTGGTGCAGATGTTTCCCTTGGCCGGCATCAATCAAACCGACATCAACGAGTTCAACCGCCAAACCAACGCCGAGATCGAGCACATCAGGGATTTCATCGTCCTGCACTATCACGTCACCAACCGCCAGGACGCGCCGTTCTGGCGGGAATGCCGCGGCATGGAAGTTCCGCAAAGCCTCGCCCATCGAATCGACTTGTTCCAACAGTCGGGCCGCGTTTTTCGCGCCCCCCTGGAGCTATTCGCCGAGAACTCGTGGATTCAGGTGATGCTGGGCCAAGGTCTGGTACCGGAACAATACCATCCGGTGGCGAATGTGATGGACGATGCCGAGCTGACCAGGTTCTTGGAATCCATCAAGACGCCCATCGACAGCACGGTCGAGCGACTGCCGCGCCATCAGGACTATCTGCGACAATACTGCCCGGCGTCGCTATAGAACCGTGGCGATTTGCGCGGGACGGCCAGCCGTGTTCGTCCGCCGCTTGCGGGCTGGCGCTCAAAAGGAGCACCAGCGTGGCGTTGATGTGGATGGCGGCTTGAATAAGCGCCGTTTCGTTAGTTCGCAGCGTATCGAGGCCAATAGCGCCCGAAAGCGCCGCCCTGAAGCTGAGATCGTCCGAATACACGATTCCCAAAACCGGGGCCAAAGCCTCGTTCGGAAGGTCGGCGGCGGTGAGCTGATAGGTGGCTTGGCTGAAACCGCAGCCCGCCAGGGTCATGCTGAGGAGAATGCCGACCAAGCCCGCCACCAACAGCGGCTCGCGGCCAAGCCAATCGATCAACGCCATGGCCACGACCGTGAAGACGACGTTGACGATGCCGACCATCACCGCCTGGGCAAAGGCGGCATTGGTGCCGACCCCGATCTGCTCGAAGATCGTCGGCGCGTAGAAGCAGATGGCGTTCACGCCCGCCCCCTGCAGCACGATGCCGATAATGAGACCGATGCCCAGCACAAATCGAAGCTGAGGCGAACCGAACTCCCGCAAGCGTTGCCCCCAGGGCGGCGTCGCGGTAGGGATGGTGTCTTGTATTTCGCGCAGCATGGCGTTGATTCGCGTCTCCGGCACGAAACGGACGAGTACCGATCGGGCATCTTCCAAGCCGTGCTTGAGCTGCAGCCAGCGCGGGCTTTCGGGAATGCCAAGCAGCGCTGGAACGGCCTCGATGCCGAGCATCCAAGCCGAACGCTTGTGCCCAGCCGGTTTCGGTTCGACTGGCTTGCAGCAGGAGATAGTTGGAGAAGTCCGCCGCGGCAAAATCCACAACGATGTTGAATTGATTGATGGAAACCAGCCGCCTCGGCTTTCGGGAGGCGCCACCTCGGCGATGTAGATGGGTGCCATCATCAATGAACCAAAGGCCAGCCCGTCAATGAATCGAGCCGCCACCAGGGCTTCATAGTGGGGCGCAATGGCGGAGGCGACAGCGGAAAGACTGTAGAGCGCCGACAGGATCAGCAGCATCTTCTTGCGCCCGATCCAGTCGCTGCCCGGTGCGACGGTGAGGGCGGCAATGATGCCGGCCAAGGTCGGCGCCCCCTGCCACCAGCCCTTGCTGCCAAGCGTCCAAGCCGAAGGCGGGAATGATGGATCCCGATACGCCGGAAATAACCGCCGCGTCGAAGCCGAACAAAAAGCCTCCGATGGAGACGATGACGGCGTAGCGCAACGCCTCTCGATGCCCTTGCTTCACGGATGTTCCAGGCGGAGCCGCCAGGCGGCCAAGGCATCGGAGAATCTTTTCGCGATCGCTGGCTGCACCTGCATGCGGGTATCGCCCCAATATCCCGATGCATAGGGCGGCCCCCACATGGGCTGTTCGTCCCACAGACAGTTAATGTAGGCAAGGCCCTTGATCACGTCCGCGTTCTCGTTCAGGTAGTCGAACAAAGGCCCGTACCACGCCGCCCAGATGTCATCTTCGCCGACAGCCTGCAAGTTTTTCCCGGATGCTCCGTCCCACAGGGGTCCGATGTTGCGGCGAGCGAGATTTCCAAGGTCGAACCCCTGGGGCGCGGCTTCGGCCACCAGCACCGGCTTGCCAGTGGCACGCGCCAAGTTCAGCACCTCGGCGGCCAGTTGTCGGGGCGTTGGCGATCGATAAGCGGTATCCAGGGCCGCGGTCGCATCCGGATGCATGAACCAGGAGAAGCCCAGCCAGTCCACGTAGTCGTCGCCGGGATACCACCAACGGATGTCCTCGTGCCGCTCGTCGAGCAACTCGTCCATCACCGATGCCGCCGCTTGCCAGACGAACGCCACGTTCTGCACGTCATGTTCGCGCAAGCGGTCCACGATGCGCCGCCAAGCGCGAACGAAGCGCCCGCCGTCCTCGTAGCCTTGGTTCCATCGCCCATCGAACTCGTAGCCGATGCGCAGGTAGACCGTACCGTCCACATAGGGAAACAGCTTCGCCAACTGATCGATGTTGGCGTCGTAGTCGCCGGCCACCAGCGCATCAAGGCCGCCGGGATGTTCGTTCTCCGCAATCGAGAGGCCGATGGCCAAGTGCCCCGCACCGAACTCCGTGGCGGTCTTGTAGGCGCTGACGGGGCCGGCGCCCCAACTGTGCTCCAAGGCGATGGGTCTGCCGTCGAGATCGAGCCCCAAGCCGCCGAAGCCATCGGCTTCCGAACGCAGGTTGTAGAAGGAAAGATAGCCTGTGTAGCCATCCGCCGACGGGCAGCAGCCGCTATCGACATAGCCGCGAATCGCGTCGAGGTCCTGGCCGACGAAGAATACCGGCGCAGAGGATTCGGCAGCGGTCGGGGATTCGCCGCAGCCGACAAGGAGGATTGCCATCAGCATTGCCGCAGACCGCATCTGCAAACATTTGATTTGCGGTTTCGACATCGCGTTCCAGACCAAGGGCGATGCGAGAAATATATCGTTTCATCGTAGCGGCTCAAGCATGAATCCAGGCTCGTGCAGAGCGAACCCGAAGTCGCCGAGCGGGCCTGGATGTGGTCAGAGGCCGGGCCCTCCTATGAGCCCCGGGTGGCGATTGCAGGCGCTTTGCAAAGGCCGCGCCGAGTCGTTCCGGGGCCGTTCGGGACCAAGCTTCGGGTAGGTCCGGCCCCGATTGTCCAGTCGACGGGGGCCTGCGGCGGCGGCCGGCTCGTCCGAGGGATCGAGCACCTCGCGCATAGTCTCGCCCCGGCGAGCGACGCAATGGTGGCGGGCTGGAGGTGGCGCTCGAACCGCCCAGGCATGATGCTGCCAGCTCATCGTGTACCATTGCATGGGATGCCGACACGGCATGATAGATGACCATGACCGCGATGAACGACGAACCGGCCAGTACATCGACTGTTGCGTCGCTCGCCGGACTGCTCGGCACCGTAGCCGACGGCGATTCACGCCTGATCGACCATGGCGCAGTGCCCTCCGTGTCCTGGTTCGGGCTGCCCGAAGGTTCGCCCGCCAACAGGCCCTGGCGAGAACGCTGGCCCGCTCGCGCCAGAGAGGCCACGGGTTCCTACGCAAAGGAATCGCTACCCCCTTCGGGTTTCGCTGTAGTTGGTTGAAGTGCAGGCCATGTCCGTAGTTCGCAAGCTGCCAGTCGTACAACGAACCCGCTTGCGTCGGGTACATCCTTCGGTGCGCGGGAGCGTTGTAGAGGTCTTCTGCGGTGTCGGAGGGCTCAGCCACGGCTTCCGTCTCGAAGGATTCGACGTGCGGGCGGGCATCGACGTGGACGCCAGCTGCCGCTACGCCTATGAACAGAACAACAAGGCACGGTTCCTGGAGCGGGATGTCGAGCATGTTGCGGGTGCCGAGGTGATCCCGCTGTTCGCTGGGAGAGCGCCACGAGTGCTCGTCGGCTGCGCTCCATGCCAGCCGTTCTCCCCCTACAGCCGAGGACGCGCCGATCCGCAGTGGCGGCTGCTTCGGGAGTTCGGTCGCTTGGTCGGCGAGGTCGAGCCGGAGATCGTGTCGATGGAGAATGTCGCCCGCCTGACGACGTTCCGCCAAGGGCAGCTATTCAACGATTTCGTAGGCATGCTGGAGAAGCTGGGCTACTGCGTATGGTGGGATGTAGTGGACTGCGCGGCCTACGGCGTCCCGCAAACCCGCAGGCGGCTCGTCGTGCTCGCGTCCCGAGTCGGCCCTATCGAATTGATTGCCGGGACGCGCTCGCCGCAGCACTACGCCACCGTGCGCCAGACCATCGCGCATCTGCCGCCGATTCCGGCGGGCGGACAGCAGGAGGACGATCCGCTGCACCGCGCGAGCAGGCTTTCTGCCGTCAATCTCGCCCGCATCCAAGCAGCCAAGCCCGGCAAGTCGTGGAAGGAATGGGCACCATCCCTGGTGGCAGCCTGCCATCGAAAGCACTCCGGGCGCTTCTACGGCAGCGTCTACGGCAGGATGTGCTGGGATGCGCCGGCGCCGACCATCACCACCCAATGCAACGGCTTCGGCAACGGACGGTTCGGCCATCCCGAGCAGGACCGCGCGATTTCCCTGCGCGAGGCGGCGCTGTTGCAGACGTTTCCGGCGGACTACCAATTTTTCCCGCCGAACACACCCTGGACGATCTCCGCCGCTGCTCGCTGGATCGGCAATGCGGTGCCCGTGGCGCTCGCGCGAGCCGTGGCGAGGAGCGTTCGCAAGACGCTAGCGGGGTCTGACCCCTCAGACCAGCAAGCACGGATCCATCCGGCCATGAATCTCGAGGCAATCGACAACATCGCCCCGCCGTCCAGGAAACCAGCGGAGAACGGCCATGTCTGATCGTCCCTACGTGATGACCCTGGACCTCAACGTCCTCAATCATCTCGGCATCAACCTCTACAGCAACAATCCCGCCGTGCTCGCCGAGGCGGTCGCCAATGCCTGGGACGCCGATGCCGAGACCGTACGCATCGACATCGACAGCACTAGCCGCACCGTCGTCATCAACGACGACGGGCACGGCATGTCCGCAGCGGACATCAATGCCAAATACCTGCGCGTGGGCCGAAGCCGTCGAGAAGACGAGCCCTTCACGCCCAATCACCGGCGACCGGTCATGGGGAGGAAGGGCATCGGCAAGCTGTCGCTGTTCTCCATGGCCGACATCATCGAGGTGCAGTCCGCCAAGGGCGGACAGCGCTGCGGGTTCACGATGTCGCTGCCCGACATTCAATCTGCCATCGAGAACAAGACCGGCAGCGGCAAATACCACCCCAAACCCTTAACCGACGATCAGATCGTCGTTGAGAAGGGTACGAGAATTATGCTCCGGGAACCTCGCAAACGGCTCACGAACGTCGAGACGCACCTGCGCCGCAGAATCGCCCGGCGCTTCAGCGTGATTGGCACCAAGCATCATTTTCGCGTTTTCGTGAACGGCGAGGAGGTGGGCGTTCATGATCGCCACTACTACCCCATGCTGCAATACGTCTGGTACTACGGCGCCTACGGCAAGAGATGCCTGCAGCACTGCAATAACGTAGAGAAGAACGAGTTACGCCAAGCCGACTCGTTCGAGGGATGGATCGGCACCGTCGAGACCTCGGGACAGCTGCAGGACCGGGACGACACCCTGAACAGGATCGTGGTGCTGGCGCGAGGCAAGCTGGTTCAGGAAGACATCCTCGAAAGCGTCAAGGAGGCCGGGCTCTACACCAAGTATCTGATCGGCGAGGTGCAGGCGGACTGCCTCGACGACGATAAAGAGGACGACATCGCCACGACGAATCGACAAGCCCTGGTCGAAGACGATCCCCGCTTCGTCGCCCTGAAGCATGAGATCGTTAAGGAGCTGAAGCATATACGGGATCAGTGGACCAAGCTGCGGAACGAGGGGGGAACGAAGGCCGCGCTTGAAAACGACGCCATCCAGGAATGGTTCGGCGAACTCGGCAGGGACGATAAGAACAGGGCGAGGAGGATATTCGGCAAGATCAACGAAATGACCGTCGATCAGCCGGAACAGCGCACCGTCTTGTTCAAGTACGGCGTACTTGCGTTCGAACATCTGAAGGCCAAAGCCAATCTCGATGCTCTCGATGGAGTGACCGGCGAGAACATCGTGGCGTTCGGCAACGTATTCGGCAATCAGGACGATCTTGAAGCGAGCTTCTACCACCAAATCGTGCAGGGACGTATCCGAGTGGTTCGTGCGCTCAACGAAATGATAGGCCAGAACGCCCTGGAGAAAGTCATCCAAGAGCATCTGTTCAACCATCTATGGCTGCTCGACCCGTCCTGGGAACGCGCTACCGCCACCGAACACATGGAACGTCGAGTCGCCAGCGAGTTCGCCGGGGTCGATGCGGATCTGTCCGACGAGGAAAGACTCGGCCGGGTGGATATAAAGTACAGAACCACCGCCGGCAAACATGTCATCATCGAACTCAAGAGGGCTGCGGCGTCGACAGACACGTTTACCTTGGCCAGACAGATCGACCGCTACAGAAACGCCTTGGAGAAGCTGCTCTTGGCGACTGGCCAGATAAATCCGAGCATCGACACGGTATGCGTTGTCGGGCGCTCGCTCCAGGACTGGTCCAATTCCGGCGGCCGTCGCAGGTCGGACGAAATGCTAAAGCCCCAAGGCACCAGGGTCGTTACCTATCACGAACTCATCGAGAACGCGCATAAGGCGTACCAGTCTTTTCTCGATAAGAACAAGAAGGCAGGTCGCATCATCCAGCTACTCGACCGCATCGAGAGCGACACGAACTAGGCGCTGATCCGACCGGCAGATTCTTCCCGTCGCAATCGGTGGCAGCTGCGGCCATTCGTCCTCAACGTTGTTCTCGGCATCGTCTTTCTTCGGCAGGCCCGGGAACGAGCGCGACGGCCAGCCTTCGCAGGCCTTGGCGCCGAGCGGCGATCGGGTTGCCGCTCGCCAGTGTCGGCAGTACGCTGGCAGCGGCTCTTCATTCAGTGGAGAACCATTTCGATGTCCAGCGGTGCGCCATTCCATCTTTCGACTTTGACCGATTGGTAGTGCGGATGCAGAAAAGTCAGATCGCGGCCCACAAGCTCTCGCGGCAGCGGCGCCGAGCCGTCTGCTCCCAGCATGAGCGGCAAAGTCATCAGAAAGATCTCTCCATCCCGAACGCTGACGGCCACCGACGGCACCGGCTGATTCGTTTCGGCGTCGCGGATTCGCACGATGCCGCCGGACGCCCGTTCCAGGGAGATCGCAAGATCCGCAGCGGTTTCCGAAACGTCCTGCACGCGCAGAGCCGGTTCGTAGCCGGTCTTGTGGATGAAGAGGCGGTACGATGCTGGATCGAGATTGTGGAAAGAAAACGATCCGCGGCGATCCGTGAGCGCCTGGCGGCTCGGCTGGCTTGCCGATTCCTCCGTCTTCAGCTGCACGAAGACGCCGGCCAGCGGGCTCTTGTCGGCATGTTCCCTGACGACGCCGGAAAGCGTCGAACCTTGCAGCTGCACGTCGAAGCGGGTGTCGCCGGCCACTTCAACGCGGAACGACTGTCCCTGCGGCCAATCCACCTGCAAGTCGTAGCTGCCGTCCTCCAAGCCGTAGAGGGCGTATTGTCCCGTCCGGGAGGTCCATGCCGATCCTTGGGCGCCTTCTCCTGGCGCGGGCGTCGCTCGGACGAGTACGCGCACCGGCTTGCCCAGCCGCGTTACCGTACCGGACAGGACGGCATTGCCGCGAAGCTGGAAATCGAGCGTCGCGTCCTCGGCAGCCGCCAGCTCGATCCGCCGCACGGCCTCTCTCCCGGCGCTGGTCCGCACCTCGGCGACGAACCTCCCGGCGCGAGTTCCCAAGACGTCGTACCGCCCTGTTCGTCAACGGCGACAATGCCGTAGAGGCGGCGGCGGTTGGAACCGTCCTCGGCTCGGCGCAGCAACCGCACCGTCGCGTCCTCTCCCGAAGACAACCTATGCACCCGGCCGCGGAGGCTGCCGTCTTCGGGCACCGCCAGATGCACCTCGATATTGTCCACCGCTTCGTTCGCAGGCACCTGAAGGGCCTGCCCCGCCCGCTCCCAGTCGCCAGGCCGAACCCCGCGATCCGTTGCCGGCGCGCCGCCGATTCGATAGCGGCCTGGAATGACGCCGGCGATCTCGAAACTGCCGTCGGCGGCAGTCGCCGCCACTCGGTGCCGCAACGCGGCCGGCGACCACAGCCAGACCGTGCCCTGGACCGATGCGCCGTCGCGGCCAAGCAAGCGTCCGGAAACGGACGCCGCAACGAATAGGCCGATCTCGATGGCGTCGTCGCCTCCGTGGGCGACCACGATGCTCTGAGGCACATAGCCGGCGGCGTGGACTCGCACGGCGACGGCCTCTGGCGGCAAACGTCCGAGCACGAACATGCCATCGTCGTCCGTCGTCGCCGACACCGATCCGAACGACTTTCGATTCGCGTCTCGCCTCGACATCGGAACAGACGAGTAGGGTTCCGGAACGCTCCCCGGCCTTGCCGTCACCGTGGCGGATGCGATCGGCAGGCCCGAAACCGCATGCGCGACCCGGCCGCGAATCACGCGCTCTTCGGCCAGCAGGATGGACAGATCGTCCGAGGCGCCGCCGGCGGGCACCGCCACTTCAGGCACGGCATAGAGTTGATAGCCATCGGCGGAAACCTGCACCATGAACAGTCCGGACTGCAGGCCCGGCCACTCGAACCGACCCTCCACGGATTGGAAACGCCTCGTCTCCCTGGAGCCCCTGCCGGTTGGCACGATCTCGACGACATCGATGCGGAAGTCGTCGATGGCCCAGCCGGAATCCGCCTCCAGGACATGGCCGCGCAATGTTCCCCTGCGCCGGATCTCGATGCGCAAGCCGTGGCTCGGCGCGACGATCTCCCAGTCCAGCGCTGCGCCGGCAGCGCCCGCGAAGACGTCGACGAAAGCCTTGTCGCCCCGTGCGAACGGACCGAGCAGGAAGCGCCCGTCGGCGTCCGTCCGCGCTGCGATCGCGCGGCCGTCGCCAGCCTTCGTTTCGAGCCTGGCATTGGCGACTGTCGCGTTCGACGCATCGACGACCTTGCCCGCGACGAAGACCGCGGGCGCCAGTTCGATCAGCAAGGGGTCGGCTTCCTGCTCCGCGACGACATGGTTCGCCATCTCGCGGGGCACATGGCCGTCGGCCGCCACGGCGATTCGGTACTTGCCGGGTTCCATGCCGGTGAGAAGGAAGCCGCCCGTTCGATCGCTGACGCCGGCGATCGGCGCTTCGTTTTCTTCCGGCGCCTCGATGCCGATGTCCGCAGGCCAAGCCTGGATGCTCGCGCCCCGGATCGGGACGCCGCCCTCCCCTATTACCCGGCCAGCGACGGCGGCAGCGGGGACCGCTAGGGAGCAGAACGCGGAAAGCCAGGCCACACAGGATGCTCGGACTATTCCTCGCCATCGCCTTCGTTGGCGTCCTCCGCGGCCCATGTCTTCAGCAAGTCTTCCTTCTTCGGCAGGCCCTGGAACCAACTGGGCAGCCAGCCCTCGTGGCTCTCGACACCCTCGCGTTCTTCCTTGCGCGCGCCGGCCAGCATCAGATGCATGGCACGGTTGCCTTCGTGGCAGGCGTACTCGTAGACGTCGTCGTCGGTAGCCACCATGTCCTGCTCGGTGGACCAGGACGCCTCAAAGGATTCCGGGTCGTGCATGGTGTACTGGTAGCGCAGCGTGTCCTCGTCGACGCGCGTGAAGCGCTCGGTCAGATGCATGTTCGGGCCGGAGTAGCTGAAGTTGGTTTCCGGGCGGAAATTCTTGGTCTCGACGATGAACGTGTCGCCCTCCCAGCGGCCGCGCGAATCGCCCTTCCACAAGCGTACGCTGTTCGGCAGGTGGTCGCCGCCGGCGGTAGGAATCACTCGATGGTCGTTGACCATCTCGTTGAGGATGGCGACGTAGCCCGGCGACTGCACCACGCGCATGATGTTGTTGTAGGCGCTCGAACGCATCGGCGGGCCGGCGTTGAAGCCGATCAGGCAGCGCGTCGCCGGCGGCCGATCCGCGGCGGTGGTCGGGCGACGGGACCAGGTCTCCCGGTCCTCCGCCATGCGCATCAGCGCGTAGCGGGTATGGCCCGGCATGCGGCCGTTCGGCGGATCGACGATCAGCGAGGTGCGCATGTTGCGCGACAGCCTAGTGCCGGTGTCGATGAAGACGGCGTCGTAGCCCACGTCCACATCGCCTTGGCTGGGGTCGTCCGCGGCGGAGCGCTGGGCCCACTGCTCCCGCCCCTTGCGTGCATCCTCCTCCCACTTGGCGACTTCCTCGGCGGTGAGGAACTCCCGATCCCCGAACCGCTCCGGCCGGCTCATGGGCGTCATGGTGCGGAAGTCCCAGGTGCCTTGCAGGTCCGGCACGCCCCAGGATGTCTTCAAGGACGCCGTTGCGCCTTCCTCTTCGCTCGCCCAGAGCGACGAGGCGGCGACGGCGATGGCCAGCGCTGCGGTGCGGCGGATATGCACTGAGGCAGTCATGGCAAACTTCCTTCGTTCAATCGTCATTCGTTCGTGGCTTCGTCGGGATACAGGTGCCCGTAGGTAGCGTACTCGGCGAATTCGATGCACTTGTATTCCAGGATCTGCGCCCCGGGTTCCAGCCGCCGGTAGAGCGGCATGCTGATCGTCCAAGGACGGGTGAACACTTTGGCATCCTCGATAGTCGCCTCGTAGTGCAGGGTATCGGGGCCGGTGCGGGTGTAGCGCTCGACGACGCGCAGTTCGTCGCTGTGGAAGTTGCCGGCGCTGTCGAACCAGGTGTCCGGCACTTGCGCGGTGACCTCCACCACCAGCGCATCGCCCTCGAACCGGCCCAGCGAGTAGCCCATCCAGGACGGCAGTTCGGCCTCGGTGCCGGGGCGGTCGAGGTGGATGATGCGCGTGGAACTGGTGAACTCGTAGGCCGCCAGGATGGCGTCCTTGGACTGCACGAACTGGAACGGAAACGGCATGTAGGTGGCGCGGGGGATGCCCGGCATGTAGCACTTCACCGCCGGGTCCAGCTGCACCCAGTTCGCCAGGTTCTCGGCGCGCTTGGCGAGCGCCCAGTCCTGGTAGGGAATGGCGCCGTCTGCGACGACGCTGCGGCCGGCAGGGATGGCGCCCAGCGCCCCCAGCACCGGCGCCGGCCCCTGGCGGGCGGCGTGGTCTTCCAGATCCCAGTGCGCGGAGCCGAGCGCCTGCCAGATGCCGTTGAAGTCGGGATCGCCGTCAGGCGTCTTCGGCACCTTGTACGCGCCTGCCGTCTCGCCGGGTTCGGATTGCTGGGGCGGCGGCGCACAGCCGAGCGCCGCCAGCAGCGCAAACGCCGCCACCGTCGGAATCGAAACCCGGTTCTGCATGGCGTCCCCCTCTAGGCGCAGCCCGTTTGTCGAGAATACTACAAAACGCCCCGGGTTCTACTGCTGCTGGTCGTTGAATGGATTGTCGATGGCGATGGCGTCCATGTGGCTATCCTCTTTGTCTTGCCAGGGGGTTCCGCCCCCGCTGAGGGATCTCTTCCTGCGAGGGGCTTCCCTCGCGCTCCCCCGCTGAGGGATCCTCGTCCGCGACCTGCGCGACCTGGCAGTGGCTCGATTCGACCTTGGATCAGCCACGCCACTGCGGATGCCACTGCATATGGTGTCCAACAGCGTTCCATCCCCCATCCCCCCTGAATCTTGCGGCTATACAGTGCGGCGCGACGATACGGATCAAACTGGCCCAATACCCGCGATCTGCCCGCGACCTAGTAGTGGCTCGGTTTGGCTTTGGACAAGCGTCGCTGCGGATGCCACTGCCTGCGGCATTCGATGCCGTCTCATGCCCAGCATCTCGTGGTTGCGCGATGCGGCACGACGACGCGGTCCGAACCGAGCGCTCAGCCCGGCACCTCGCGGTAGATGCGGCCGCGCCGCTTGACGGGCTCCAGCAGCAACCAGTCGCCCTCCTCCACGGCGAAGCCTTCGGGATGGGGCGGGCGCGCCTCCATGCCCAGCGAGCGCATGACGCGGTCGTCCCGGTAGTAGCACTGCACGACGATGCGGACGAGAGTGCGCTGGGCGGCCAGGGCGGGGCCGATGCGCTCCTTCTCGAACTCCACGTCGTCGAAGAAACCGGCCTGGTTGCAGCCGTCGATGTAGCTTGCCCTGGCCGCATCGTCGAGGTCGGCAAACGGGGCGCCGAACTTGGCCGTCGCCAAATAGTCCTCGAACTGCAAGGCGTCGGCCACGGCGGCGACTTGGCGCTTGGCGGTGGCCAGGATGTCGGCGGCGATGTCGGCATCGTCGGCACCGGGAATCCCGTACTCGGCGCTGGCCGGAAGAAACGCCCCGGCGAACGCGATCAGGGTGCGCTGCTGCTGGTCGTTGAATGGATTGTCGGTGGCGATGGCGTCCATGTGGCTATCCTCTTTGTCTTGCCAGGGGTTCCCTCGCGCCCCCGCTGAGGGATCTTCATGCGAGGGGCACCCCCTCGCGCGCCCCCGCTGAGGGATCTTCATGCGAGGGGCATCCCCTCGCGCGCCCCCGCTGAGGGATCTTCATGCGAGGGGCATCCCCTCGCGCGCCCCCGCTGAGGGATCCTCTTGCGAGTGGCACCCCCTCGCGCGTCCCCGCTGAGGGCTCAGTCGAACAGGTTGGCGAGGCGCTTCTTCATCGAATCGGCGATGTAGAGCGCCAGCGCCTGGATGGTGCGCGTCGGGTTCACCCCGGCGCAGGTGACGAAGATGCTGCCGTCGACGATGAACAGGTTCTTGACGTCGTGGGCGCGGCCCCACTCGTTCACCACCGAGCGTTCCGGATCCGTGCCCATGCGGGCGGTGCCCATCAGGTGCCAGCCGCCGACGCCGATGGGCGCTTCGGTCATGACGTCCGTGGCGCCGGCGGCTCGCAGCACTTCTGTGCCCCGGGCGACGGCGTGATCGAGCATGCGACGGCTGTTGTCGGAGAGCGTGTAGTCGATCTTCGGCGCCGGTATGCCGTGGCCGTCCTTGAGCTCCGGATCCAGAGTGACGGTATTGTGCTCTTCCGGCAGGTCTTCGCAGATGCCCACCATGCCGGCGATGCGGCTGAATAGCTGCCGGTAGGCGCGATGATGGCCGGCGCCCCAGGGAATGCGGCCCGAAAACAGCCCGCTGAGGGCAGTGGCGACGGGGCCGCGGCCGCGGTTGATCTCGTAGGTGTAGCCACGCGCAAAGCCACGCCCGGCATCCGTTTCGTAGAACTCCTGGCTCCAGATGCACACGCCCGGTCCCCGGTGGCCGTCCAGCGGCTGCTCGAAAATGCCTTGGATGGAAGCGTAGGGGTGGAACATCAGGTTCTTGCCCACGAGGCCGCTGCAGTTGGCGAGGCCGTTGGGGAACCTGCCGGAGGCGGAGTTCAACAGCAGGCGCGGCGTACCGACGCCGTTGCAGGCGACGATGACCACTTCGGCGGCCTGGAATCGCTCGACGCCGTCGGCATCGTAATAGACGACTCCGGAGGCCATGTTCTCGTTCCTGCGAGGGCTGCCTGCTCTCGCCCCGCCGCCGTTGACGACGATCTCCCGCACCCGGCAGCGCGGCCGCACTTCCACCCCGGCGCGTATCGCATGAGGCCAGTAGGTGATGTCCGTGCTCGCCTTGGCGCCCTGGGCGCAGCCGCTGCCGCAAGCGCCCAGGTTCACGCACTGGTCGCGGCCATCGTACTGCTCGGTGGCGATGGCGGTATCCGACGGCCACCAGTGCCAGCCCAGCGCGTTGAAGCCCTTGGCGATGGCTTGGCCGGATTTGCCCAAGGGCACCGGCGGCATCATCGGCTCCTTGGGCGGATAGGCGGGATCCCCCGCCAGCCCGGAGACTCCCATCATGCGATCGTTTTCGGCGTAGTAGGGTTCCAGGGTCTGATAGTCGATGGGCCAATCGTCCGCCACCCCGTCCAAGGTCTTGACGCGGAAATCGGACGGATGGAAGCGCGGGAAGTGGCCAGCGTAGAGAATGGTGCTGCCGCCGACGGCATTGAAGTTGGCCACGGAGATGGGCGAGTGGGCATCGTTGACGGGATAGTCCGTGTCGCGCTGGCGGCGATTCGGGCTGATGCTCATGTCGCTGAACGCCCGCGCCTCCCAGTCCCGTCCGGTGCTGGGGTACTGCGCCGGGTTCATCCAGTCGCCCTGTTCCAGGCAGACGATGCGCATGCGCGTTTCCGCCAAGCTCCAAGCCACCGCGGCCCCGGACGCGCCGGCGCCGACGATCAGCACGTCGACCGGATCGCTCATCTCTTCTTCCTCGTACCCTGCGCATGCAAGTATGCCCCGGAATCGAACGCAGCGCTTGCCTGGACTGGGCGTTCCGACGCAATGTTTCGACTTGGCCCGCGCGAGGCCAGTGGCGATGCCGGGTGCTTTCCGCACCGCATCGGCTGATGCGCGGCATCGACTGATACGCGCAAGCCAGCCTCTGCTACATCTCCTGCCACGCCAACCTCGCAGCATTCGTTGCGGAACCCGTGCTCGAGAAGGTCTGCTATGGAAGGGTTTGAATCATCGCTTCGAGATCGACAGCCGAAATTTCGGGCAGCCGCTCGAACAGGCCAAGTCGTCGCCAAGCGCCCACTTCGTAGCCGTTCGACGAGCTGCGAACGGACCGCCAGCCGAGCAACCTGACGGATTCGCCTGTCTCGTGGTCTCGTGGTAAGGTGGCCGTCAATGCGAGGTACGCAGCCGCAGAGCACTGAAATGACCAAGAGAATGACTGAGAACGAAATCGAAGAGATCGTTCGAACCACCTTCAAAGCGACTTTCGACAGTGTGGATATCGTGGCCGTCCATGTGCGTCCGGAGATCGGCTACGACGGCCATCGCATTGTTCTGGTGGAAATCATATACGACGGCCAAGACGAGCAGCTAAGGAATCCTGGAACCTTGGGTATTCGCCACGACGTACGCGTGAGGGTGCAGTCCGATCCAGCAAGGGATCCGGGTTTCCCGATCTTGGAGTTCGTCACCAAGTCCGACTTCGAGGAGCGGGACGCTGCTGCCGCATGATTTGATCCGTACCGCTCGCCACTTGGCGACGTCGGAGCCTCGACGACCTACCCAGGCGAACCTGCGCGCCGCGCCGTCAGCACGGCGTACTACGCCCTGTTCCATTGCTTGGCGCGATCCGCCGCGGATCAATTCATCGGCCTCGCCCGGCTCGACGATCCGGCATGGCATCGAGTCCATCGCGCCCTCGAACACGGAATGGCCGCAAACGCCTGTCGGAACCATGCCGCCATGCAGAACTTCTCTTCGGATATGCAGCACTTCGCCGACATGTTCATTACTGTGCAGGAGAGACGGTATCGGGCCGACTACGCGCTCGACGCCAATTTCGACAAATCCGGCGTACTCAGGATCATCGACGATGCGGAACTGGCAATCGAAAAATTCGAGTACACCGATCGCCGCGAACGGCGCACCTTCGCCGCCCGTGCGCTGTTCAGGCAGCGATCGCTGTGAACCACTCCGGATCGGCGAAGCTCGCGCCTTCATGCCCGCGGCAGGGCGACGCCGCGCTGTCCCTGGTACTTGCCGCCGCGATCCCGGTAGGAGACTTGGCAGGGCTCGTCGCTCTGGAGGAACAGCAGCTGCGCCACGCCCTCGTTGGCGTGGATGCGGGCCGGCAGATTGGTGGTGTTGGAGAATTCCAAGGTGACGTGGCCCTCCCACTCCGGTTCCAAGGGCGTGACGTTGACGATGATGCCACAGCGAGCATAGGTGGACTTGCCGACGCACAAGGTGAGCACGTCTCGAGGGATGCGGACGTATTCGACGGTTCTCGCCAGGGCGAAGGCGTTGGGCGGCACGATGCAGCTATCGCCTTGAATGTCTACGAAGCTGCGTTCGTCGAATTGCTTGGGGTCCACCGTGGTGGAGTTGATGTTGGTGAAGACCTTGAACTCCGGTGCGCAGCGCACGTCGTAGCCGTAGCTGGACGTGCCGTAGGAAATGACTCGGTTGCCGTCCACGGTGCTCACCTGCTCGGGCTCGAACGGCTCGATCATGCCGGCGCGAGCCATTTCCCGAATCCAGCGGTCGGACTTGATGGTCATCGCTCGTCCATGCTGATGGTCGGCGGCGAGGCCGCTGTCGCGGACAGACGCCATAGCTGCCCTGTCAGCCGGCGGGCGCAGTCGACGTAGAACGCGGCGATCCGGCCGCCGGGGTCGGAGACCACCGTGGGCGCACCGCCATCGGTGGATTCGCGGATGCGCGGATCCAGAGGAAACTCGCCCAGCAAGGGTACGCCGTATTCCGCCGCCACCCGGGCGCCGCCGCCCTTGCCGAACAGGTGATGGGCCTTGCCGCAGTCGTCGCATTCGAACCAGCTCATGTTCTCGACGACGCCAAGGATCGGAATGTCCACCTTGCGGAACATCTCGATGCCTTTGCGGGCGTCGAGCAGGGCGATGTCCTGGGGGGTGGTGACGATGACGGCGCCGCTCACCCGCGCCTGCTGGGACAGCGTCAGCTGAATGTCGCCGGTGCCAGGCGGCATGTCCACTACTAGGTAGTCCAGGCCGCCCCAGGCGGTCTGGCCGATGAGTTGCTGCAAAGCGCCGGAAGCCATGGGGCCGCGCCACACCATGGGCGTCTTGTCGGTGGTCAGCATGCTCATGGACAGCGCTTCGATGCCGTGCGCCTTGACGGGCACGAAGACGCGCTGATCCCGTACCTCCGGGCGTCGGCCTTCGGGCACGCCGAGCATCATGCCCTGGCTGGGGCCGTAGATGTCGGCATCGAGGATGCCCGCCTTGGCACCGGCGCGGTCCAGGGCCAGCGCCAGATTGACCGCCGTAGTGGACTTGCCGACGCCGCCCTTGCCCGACGCCACGGCTACGACGTGGGACGCGCCGGCAACCCCGCTGCCCGGCGGCGGCGCAAAGGAGAGATCCAGGACCACGCGATCGTGCAGGTGTTCCGCCAGCGCCCGCGTGTACGGCTCTCCGAGCCCGTTCGCCGGATAGCCGAGCACGGCGTCCACATGCCAGCGCCCGTCCAGACGCGCCGCCCGGCGCACAGCGCCGAGTTCGCCCCAGGAGACGCCGAGCACGGGATCTTGAAAGCTGTCGAGTGGTTTAGGCATGGCGATCCTCGCGGCGTGGTCGCGGATTATACAACCGGGCTTGGCTGTGCTGCCGGTGCGCGATGCCGGCCGTGAACTTCCACGCCGAGAGTGCTGGTGTTGGCCGGATCAATAATCCGCCCACTGGCGAGGATCCGCTTCGTTGCTTGCGGAGGCTGGCGGCAGCCTATCGATACGGCGCGGCCGCGGCAAGCCATCGAAAAGCCAGCCGCTGGTGTTCGCCGGACGATGCGTTCGGCGATCGGATGCATCAAACGGCGTCGAACACGTCGCCCACGCCCACCGAGAAGCCGGCCAAGACCGAGGAGTCGGCCCGCTGCCCGCGGCGGAACACGCCGTGCTCGGCATAGGCGCCGCCTGCCAGCGCCAGCACGGTCACGGTCTCGTCGATGGGATTGACGATCCAGTACTCGGAGATGCCCCCCTCGGCGTAGTCCAGGCGCTTGTCGATCAGGTCGCGGCCGGGATCGTCGGGACTGACCACCTCCGCCACCAGATCGGCGCCGCGCCAGTAGTCGTCCTGGTTGCGCGGATCGTTCGCGTCGCGCACCAGCAGCAGATCCGGCTCGCGGAACTTGCCTTCTCGGATGCGCAGGCGCAAGGGGGCGTAGAACACGTCGCCGCCGCGTTCGCCCACGAAGGAATGCAGGAGCAAGAACAGAAACCGGGAAATGGCCTGATGTCGTCTGGTCGGCATGGGCAGGATCTCGAGGCGGCCGTCCGTGAACTCGAGCAAGCGGCTGCACTGGCCCGTCAGCTTGAGGTACTGGGCTTCGGTCCACAGCCCCTGCAGCGCCAGCAGCGGGGCGAGGGTGACGTCCCCTGGCGAGACGATGCGCAGCTCTTCTCCGTTTGCCGTGGCCGTCATGTCCCTGCTCCCGGGGCTCGGCGGACGCCCGCCCCTTGCCGCGCAGTGTCGTCCCGCTGCCCGTTCGCGTCAAGGTCTCTTCCGAAGAGGCAGTGTCTCAAGTTTGAACCGATATCGTCATGCTCGCACCGTACAGCCACAAACGGGGGTATGGGACGCCACCGGATGCTATTTGCAGCAGCATCGGCAGTGCTGCGGCTTATCCAATTTCAAACTGCTGCGCCATCTCCGAAGACCACGGCAAGACGCGACCGTTTCTCAATAATCCGCCCACTGGCGAGGATCCGCTTCGTTGCTTGCGGAGGCTGGCGCGGCCGCGGCAAGCCATCGAAAAGCCAGCCGCTGGTGTCCGCCGGACGATGCGTTCGGCGATCGGATGCATCAAACGGCGTCGAACACGTCGCCCACGCCCACCGAGAAGCCGGCCAAGACCGGGGAGTCGGCCCGCTGCCCGCGGCGGAACACGCCGTGCTCGGCATAGGCGTCGCCTGCCAGCGCCAGCACGGTCACGGTCTCGTCGATGGGATTGACGATCCAGTACTCGGAGATGCCCCCCTCGGCGTAGTCCAGGCGCTTGTCGATCAGGTCGCGGCCGGGATCGTCGGGACTGACCACCTCCGCCACCAGATCGGCGCCGCGCCAGTAGTCGTCCTGGTTGCGCGGATCGTTCGCGTCGCGCACCAGCAGCAGATCCGGCTCGCGGAACTTGCCTTCTCGGATGCGCAGGCGCAACGGCGCCACATACAGGGCACCGCCCAGAGTCTTCACGAAGGGATGCAGCGCCAGGAACAGGAGCTGCAGGATAGCCTGATGTCGTCTGGTCGGCATGGGCAGGATCTCGAGGCGGCCGTCCGTGAACTCGAGCAAGCGGCTGCACTGGCCCGTCAGCTTGAGATACTGGGCTTCGGTCCACAGCCCCTGCAGCGCCAGCAGCGGGGCGAGGGTGACGTCCCCTGGCGAGACGATGCGCAGCTCTTCTCCGTTTGCCGTGGCCGTCATGTCCCTGCTCCCGGGGCTCGGCGGACGCCCGCCCTTGCCGCGCAGTGTCGTCCCGCTGCCCGTTCGCGTCAAGGCCTGCCCAGAGACGACGAGGAAATGCGGGTGACGCCAACGCCCGCAGGGCGGGCCTCGCGGGGGATGCGGAAGCATTCGACGGCGCTTGCCCTATACGTCGTGGTCCGCTTCTCCGATCGAGTCCAGCGGCCCAGCGACAGGCGAACAGGGCAGGATGCGTGGTGCTATTATCGGCGGCATGGATACGGCAGACACCGGCAGTGCGCCAGTGGTCGGGGCGGGACCTGCGGACGAAGACCCTGTAGGTTCGGTTCTGGAGCAGGCGCTGCGGCGCGGCGAACGCGGCGCGGACGACGGCGCACTGGAGTCGGTGCTGGTCTCCGCCTGGAACGACGCCGCGGGCATTCTCGCGGACGGGCGGGCAGCGCGGCAGGCCGCCTCCTGCCTGCTGCGTCCAGTGCCCGGAGATCTGGTGCTGATCTGGTCGCCGGCGACCGGGCCGGGGTGGGTGCTCGGCATTCTGGAACGGGCCGGAGAAAACGAGACCGCGGTGCTAGCGGTACCCGGATCGTTGGCTATCGAGGCACCGCGGGTCGGCATCGCCGCGCACTCGGTGCATGTCGTCGCCGAGGACCTGCTCACCAGCGTACGCAACCACCATGCCGTGACGCACACGCACACCGAGACTTCGGATGTGCGGGTGGCGCAGATCGGCACCGACATCCGTCGGGCCACCACCGCGGACGACGCCGTGGAAGGCACGTTCCTGCAACGCACCGGCACCTGGATTTCCAATACAGTGCGCGACGCCCGCTTGCGTGCACGGACTTTTCTGTTCGACTAGGCCTTCGTCGCGCCCGCCGCAACCGGCCCGTCGTCTACCTCAGCTCGGCGCACCGAGCGCCCCGCGGAAGTCGGCTCCGATGGTCTTGTCCGCCTGAAACGAAGCGCCGTCGATGTCCGCATCGACGAACACCGCACCGGCAAGCTGCGTGTCGGCGAAGTCGACGGCGCGCAGAATCGAGCCGAAGAACCAAGCTTCCACGGCTTCCACGTTGGCCCAGAAGGTCATCGCCATGGTGCAGTGCAGAAAGCGTACGCGGGCGAGTTCGGTGCTGTCGAAGGCCGCACCGGTCAAGTCGCAGTTCTGGAACTGGCAGTAGGGCGCGAACTTGGCATCCTTGAACACGGCGTTGGTGAAGCCGGTGTCGACGAAGCGCGTACGCGAGAAACGCGCCTCGTCAAAGTGGAACATGGATAGGAAGCCGCAGGTCTTCGCTTCCACCTCTTCGAATACGCTGCCGGGAAACCCCTTGGCCATGCCCCACACCTTGTGCATCGACAGCCCCTCGAAGCGGCTGTAGGGCGCGTGGGTATTGGTGTAGGTCACCTCGAACATGCGGGTACCGCGCAAGGCGACTTCGATCATCAGGCCTTCGATGAACTGCACCTCCTCCCAGGCGCCGCCGTAGAACGCCACGGCGCGCATGGCCGGGTCGGTCATGGACACGCGCGTCAGTTCGCAGCCGCGCCACTCGCAGTCTGTCCACGCCGGATCGACGAGTTGCAGATCGCGCAGCCGGCAGTCCGCGAACCGGCCGTAGCTGACGGTCGCGCGGGACAGATTGACACCCTCGAACGTGCAGTTGCGGAACTCGCAGTTCTCGAACCGGGCGCCGGCGAAGCTAGAGGCGACGAACTCGCAGTCCTCGAACAGGATGCCGCGCCAGACGGTTTCCTCGGCCAGCACATCTGCCAGCCGCAAACCGGCGAAGCGCATCTGCTGCCCCGCCGGCTCGGCCGCCGTATCGGCGTCGAACACGTTGCCGCCCTCGACGATCGCGCCGGCGACGTCGATGTGCTCGCCAACACCGCCGGCGGCCAAGCGGTCGGCCAGCGCCGCGCCGAAGCGGACGCCTTCCTCTTCGTCGAGAGCCGGCCAGGGCAGCGCCGCCCGCGGACTGATGATGCGCACCTTGGCCATGCGACCGAGGACTTCGTCGGGATCGATGTTCTCGACCGGGTTCCTGCGCAGCTGGGTCGCGATCGTCGCTTCGGAGCGCGCTCGGTAGGGTGCGGACAGTCGGCTTTGGACTTCCGCGTCCAGCCGGTGGCCGCGGACTTCCGGCTCGCGGGGCGGCTGCGTTTCGCCGTCCGGGCGCTTGAAGCCTGCCTGCTCGTGCTTGCGCCGTCCAGCGGCCAACGCCGCCTCGGCCAGGGCACCGGCCGCATTGACGTCGGGGCCCTTCTCCTCGTCCCCGACGGCTTCCTCCATCCGGTCCGCCACCTCCGCCTCCTTCGGCACCCGGTCGGCGAAAGGATTGGTTTCCGGCAGGCCGCCTTCCTTGCGCATCCACGCCTCGGCCGCGGCGACGCGCTCCTGGATGGGATCTCCACCCGGCGGCTTGGCGAACGGCAGCGCCACCGTCGCTGCCAGCGCGGCCGGTAGCAGCACCCGGTCGTCCAGGGCCTTGACGGGATCCACCCAGCGGTCGACGGCGATGGTTCCCCAGTGCTCGCCGTCTTTCGGCGGCGTGTCGGCGTCTTCCAGCGCCGCCACCAGAGCCGGCACTTTCTCGCCCAGCAGGTCGTCGCCGAGTTCGATGGCGGCGCGGTAGAAGACCGCCGCAAGGCCGGCCGCGGGGATTGCCGTCACCGCGTGGATGCGCGTCGTTTCCGCATACCATTCGCCCTGGTCGCGCAGCGAGGCGATCGACACTCGATAGCGCGGCAGGTTGGTGGCAATGTCTTGTTCGGACAGGCCGGCGAACTCCAGCGGCTCGCCAGGGTGCAGCGCTTCGGCCCAGAACGCTTCGTGCGCATCATGCAGGGCGGAAGCGTCCGCGTCGTCCGGCCAGCCGACCTCGGTGCGGCCCTCAAAGTTCCCCATGCGCCGCAATCGCGTGGGGTGGTCGAAGGGCGTCCCGCCGAGCCATATCGGCCGCGCTGGCGCTTCGGCATCGACGATGAGAGGCTGGCGATCGTCGTCCGGCCCGCCGCGTCCGCCGGGATTGTCTTCCTCATGCCAGAGCGCGACGTCGGAGCCGCCCAGAAACGGCGCTTCCGGATCAGCCTCGGGATCGGGACGCAGTTCGAGTCGATGCTTGGCGGAACCGCAGCGCACATGGGCCGGACGCGCCTCGACAATCGGCGCCAACGGCCCGACCACTAGCACTTCGGCACCGGGCAGCGGCATCATCGCATCGGGGATCGCATTGGCGCCACCGTGCTGCGCCACGGCCTGATGCCAGTCGGTGGGGAGCACCGGCTCGCCGTCCGCGAGACGGAATGCGAAACACGTCGAGGCGCACAGCACCGCGCCGCGGCCGGGAACGTCGAGAGGGCGGGCCCCGAAAGCCAGGAAGTCCTTCGGGAAGATCAGACTGCGTCCTTCGGCAGCCACAGCGCTCTAGCCTTCGACGGGCCGAATGGTGCTTGTTGTTGCTGCCGCCGCCTTCGCCGCGACGGACAGATCAAAGTCCACTACCGTCCTCGGCAGGCCCCGACATCATATCCTCCTTGGGACGAAACAGCACACCCGACCAGTCTTGGTTGCCGTGGCGCAGCACCACGCCGGTGGATATGTCCGCCAAGTCCGCGCTCAGGCGCCGGTCGTCGCTGTAGCAGAAGCCGAGAATCTCCGCCGACAGTGGATTGCGGATCGACACCCGGCACATGTCGTTCTGCCGATGGCTGGACACGAAGCCATGCACGCCGCCGGCCATGGACTCCAGCACGGGCAGGAAGATGCGCGGCGGCCAATCGGCCATCCTGGCCGAGATCTGGTTGTCCGGCGACACGGACGGCAGGAAGGAAAAGCGCACGGGGATCTGGCCCAGACTGTCCCGGACCACCGCCGTGCCGGGCGTCGACACGCCATCGTCGACCACCCCGGAGACAATCATCGAGCCCAGGTCCGGCGATATCGGCGGGCGCCAGGGAATACCCTCGGATTTCAGCTTCACGATGTTGAGGTAGCGACCACGAGTGAAGATGTGGTTGACGCTGCCGCTCTGCCAGCGATCTGCATCCCACACCGGCCGGTCGAACTCCAGGATACACCCGGGCGTCAGCGCCGGCTGTCGCGTACTTATCCTCGCCACGATGCCGCGGAGAGTTCGCGTCTGGGAGGCGAAGACGCTGCGCACCTTGCCGTCCTCCGGTCCGATGCGCGCGGCGTCGATGACGGTTTCAACCGGGCCGGAAGTGCCGAGCCGCGCGAAGCTGCCAGCGGCGCGGTTGTCCAGCAACGCGCCGCGCCTCGGCGCGACGGCGTTCATGCGCAAGGTGGTCAGTACCGCATTGGTCTCGGTGCTGTCGCCGGCACCGAATGTGAAGGGCATCGTTCGTGTCGGGCGTTTGTCGTACAGATCGATGGCGACCTCGTCCCCGTTGGCAGCCGGAAACTCGAAGCGAATGCCCAAGCGGCCGAAAACTTCGCGCAGCCAGTGTTCCAGAGTCTCGCCGAAGGCGAGGGCGTAGGGTACTTGCAGCGACTCGTGCATACTCTGATCGATGCGTATCCGCGGCATGTCCGGCAGCACCGGGGCGAGGGTCGGCACTCCGGTGCCTCCTGCCGCCAGCGACAACGCACCGCCCAGCATCTCGCCCGGCGAACAGTTCCGATAGGCGCCCCAGATGCGTCGCCTAGCCAGATAGTTCAGCGGATCGCACAGATGAATGTCGCAGACGGTGTACCAGGTACTGTTGCCGTCATCCCGCTCCAGCCTGGATTCCACCTTGCTGATCATCGATGGCCATGAGCGACGCGGCTCGTCGACCTCGCCCGGCTGATCGCGGGGAACGAGGCGCAGCGCCACCGCCCTACCCGGCAGCAGACCACCGAGCGTGGCATCGTTGAAGGCTTGCACGACATTCGGCGGACGGACGTCCTGCCCACCGTGGGCGAGAATCAGGGAAGCACGGGCCAGCCAGCCTCCGGGGCGCAATTCGTACAGCTGGAAGCTGTGGAGCGGCGACGGCACCGCGTCGCGGTCGCCCAGCGACTGCAGAAAAGCCGTGTAGGGAGTGTTTGCGCTCACTGCTCCTCCTGCTCTTCCGGCGCGGGTTTTCGTACCCGGCGCGTCCCGTTCATGACAACCCACCCCGCTTCACAGACGGCGGGGGCGGCGGGTGCTCCATCTTGTCCCGGTCGTACCTGCCGTCCACCGTCTCGACTTCGACATACGGGTTCTCCTCGTCGACGGCCGCAGGGCGATCCGCCGGGGCGAGATATCCCTCCTGTTCCGGGACGCTATCGATCTGCTGCTCGGCGCCGGCTGCAGGCCGATCCGCCGGGGCGAGATGTCCCTCTTGGTCCGGGACGCTATCGAGCTGCCGCTCGGCGCCCTCCGCCTGCGGCCGCGGCGGGGGCGGCGGGTGCTCCATCTTGTCCCGGTCGTACCTGCCGTCCACCGTCTCGACTTCGACATACGGGTTCTCCTCGTCGACGGCCGCAGGGCGATCCGCCGGGGCGAGATATCCCTCCTGTTCCGGGACGCTATCGATCTGCTGCTCGGCGCCGGCTGCAGGCCGATCCGCCGGGGCGAGATGTCCCTCTTGGTCCGGGACGCTATCGAGCTGCCGCTCGGCGCCCTCCGCCTGCGGCCGCGGCGGGGGCGGCGGGTGCTCCATCTTGTCCCGGTCGTACCTGCCGTCCACCGTCTCGACTTCGACATACGGGTTCTCCTCGTCGACGGCTGCAGGCCGATCTGCCGGGGCGAGATATCCCTCTTGGTCCTGGCCGCTATCGAGCTGCCGCTCGGCGCCGGCTCCAGACCGATCCGCCGGGTCGAGATATCCCTCTTGGTCCTGGACACCATCGAGCTGCCGCTCGGCGCCCTCCGCCTGCGGCCGCGGCGTGGAAGGCCGGTCGGCCCTGTTGCGGGGCGAGCGCATGCTCTCCCGGTCGTATCTGCCGCCCACCGTCACAACTTCGGCATACGGGTCCTCCTCGTCGACGGCCGCAGGCCGATCCGCCGGGGCGAGATATCCCTCTTGGCCCGCTTGGCGGAAGGTCGGATCCTCCCCCAGACGGCGACTGTCGTCGCCCGACGACACCAATTCGTTGGAGGCTTGCGTTCTCGGCGGCACCGGAGGAGCAACGTCGTCTTCGACTTCTTCGGGGATGGGAGCCGGCTTCCGCCTCTTTCTGGTTTTGTCGACGGTCGCGTAGACGGGCTCCTCCTCCCCAGGAAGCTCTGCTCTGGCGTCCCCGCCGCGCGAGCCTTCGTCGGCCGCGAAGTCGTCGATTACGGCGTAGTCGCTCCTCCCGCCGCGCGAGCCTTCGTCGGCCGCGAAATCGTCGATATCGGCGTAGTCGCTCCTACCGCCGCGCGAGCCTTCGTCGGCCGAGTCCTGGCCCGCTTGGCGGAACGTCGGATCCTCCCCCCAGCGGCCTCCGGCCCCCGCCTCGTCGGCCTGCTGCGCCACTTCGTCCGTCTGGCCCGCGACCCGCCGCAGGCCGTCGTCCGTCCCCTGGCCGACGGTCGGCAGCCTGTACTTCTTCACTAGATCGTCGAGCCAGTTGCTGGGCAGCGACGACACGTTCTTGCTTCGCCCGCCCAAGCCGAACAGCCGCCGCAAGAAGCTGGGCTTCTTCTGCTCGTGCACCAGGCTGTAAACGCCTTCCACCGCCTTCGCGGTCGCCGCCCCCTTGGCCCGCTGCGAATCCTGCTCGGACGTGATCAGCGAAGACACGTTGTCCATCATCGCCGGCACCGGGTCCATGCCGTTCTCGACATCGACCAGAGCCCCGTGGTAGACGACCATCGTGGCGCTGATGTCCTGCATATCGTCGCTGTGGGCGTCAGCCATGCTGGCCCCCAACCGTTCTATCTCCCGCTGTAGCTTGGCCGCCAGCTCCTGCTGGTCGATATGCTTCGGCAGCGGCTGCTTGCTGGCAGCGATGATGTCGTCGGCGATCCGGTAGACCTCCAGGATCATATGCCGGGTCTCCGAGTCGAGCAGTTCCAGGTTCTTGCGCAGCGTCGCCGCCTGCTCGATGTCCCCGGCCCGCACGGCGTCTTCCATCAGGCCGACGATTTGCGCCCGCGCCGCCTTCGGGCCGACGTCCCCGAGCGTGCCAGCATCCACGCCCAGGGCATCGGCCAGATGCCGCTGGGCGTTTCCCACCACCTCAACCCTGACCCCCATAACGTGCCGATGCGCCCGGAAATTGTTGGCGTCGCTCCGGTACTTCGTGTGCATGTTCGAAACCAAATGGTCGTAGGCGCCGTCGAAGTCGTCCGGCAGCTTGTTCGGATCGCCGAGGTCGTCCGTCGGTGCCTTCCTGGAGCTACTGACAGGTTCCATGCTCTCCCGGTCGTATCTGCCGCCCACCGTCACGACTTCGGCATACGGGTCCTCGTCGGCGACTGCAGGCCGATTCGCCGGGGCGAGATATCCCTCTTGGTCCTGGACGCTATCGAGCTGCCGCTCGGCGCCCTCCGGCCGCGGCGCGGAAGGCCGGTCGGCCCTGTTGCGGAGCGGCAGCGACGGAGGAACGGAATCGTCGACCAGCGCGTTGTCGCCGACGACGGACTCGATATGTTGGTAGATGAATTCCGGGTCCTCGAACTCCAGCGTTCGGGGGCGGCCCTCGCGAATCGGCGTGGGAGGCCGGTCGGCGCTGTTGCGGGGCGGCAGCGGAACGGAATCGTCGACCAGCGCGTCGTCGCCGGCGACGGGCCAGATATGTTCGTAGATGAATTCCGGCTCCTCGAACTCCAGCGTTCGGGGGATGTCCGCATCCGCTCGGAAGTTCGCCGGCGACGCACTTTGGCTACGCAGCGGACGGGCCGTCGGAGAAGATGACACGCCGCCCAAATCCGGGGTGTTGTGGGAGCCCTTGGGCATCACGTCCCCGTCCGGCGCGGGGGGGCGGCGTAGCGGCGTCTGGCTAGGCGAGCGCGACGGCAAAAGGTCGAGCGGCAGGCTGTCGTCCGGCGTCGCCACATCGTCCGGCTTCTTCCACCGGGCGCCGTCCTCGTCCAAGTGCGCGACGGCACTTTCGTCGGCATACTCGCCGCCCGAGGGCGAGCGCGGCGGCTCTGGCTGAGGGTCGGTCGGCGACCGCAGGGTGCCGTCCCGGCTGGGCGCGTCCAGATCGCTGCGCGGCGGCATGTCGGACAAGCCCACATCGACCACATGCCCGTCCGCCGAGAACCCGGACTGGCTCCGAGCGGCGGAGGCCGCACCCGCCGCCTCGTCGTCCTCGATCCTGTCGGGATCGAGGATCCGGTAGTGGCCCTCTTCGTCCGGATCATCCTTCCTGTAGCCATCGAGGAGCTCGTAGCCATTCTCTTCGTCCGTCTGGCGGAAGTCCGGATCCTCCCCCGAGCGCCTTCCGATCGCCGCCTCGTCGGCCTGCTGCGCCAATTCGTCCGCCTGCCGACCGTCGCCCGTCTTCGGGACCAGTTTGCGCAGCGGGCTTCCCACCGGCTCGGGGCCGACGTTCATCTTTACAAACCCTCGCCACTGTTTGCGGCCCATCGGCACGTCCTTCTTCCCGCGCCCGATGCGGAGCACCTGCTTCCAGAGGGGCTTCTTCGGGAGAATCAGGCGATCAACGTGTCCCACCGCCCGCGCGGGCGCCTCCAACACCTCCATCCCGGCCATCTTCTTCCCTTTGACAATGAGCAAGGCATGGAGGTGGTCCAGCACCGCCGACCTCGGATTCAGGCCGTTCTCGACATAGACCAGAGCCCTGGTGTAAATGGACCTCGCGTTGTTCATAGCCTCGACCCGGGCTGGGTCGCTCTCGGCAGCGATGCGAGTCCCCAAGTGCTCCACCTCCCGCCGTAGCGTGGCCGCCACCTCATCCTTGTTTACGCTGTTCGGCAGATCCGTCCTGTAGATATCGTCCCGTTCGTCGGGGAGACGGAAGTCGCCATCTCCGTCCGCCTTCCTGTAGTTGTCGACAGGCTCGTAGACGTGCTCTTCGTACCCTTGGCGGAATGTCGGATCCTCCCCCGAGCGCGGCGGCTCTGGCAAAGGGTCGGTCGGCGACCGACGGGCCGCACCCGCCGCCTCGTCGTCCTCGATCCTGTCGGGATCGAGGATCCGGTAGTGGCCCTCTTCGTCCGGATCATCCTTCCTGTAGCCATCGAGGAGCTCGTAGCCATTCTCTTCGTCCGTCTGGCGGAAGTCCGGATCCTCCCCCGAGCGCCTTCCGATCGCCGCCTCGTCGGCCTGCTGCGCCAATTCGTCCGCCTGCCGACCGTCGCCCGTCTTCGGGACCAGTTTGCGCAGCGGGCTTCCCACCGGCTCGGGGCCGACGTTCATCTTTACAAACCCTCGCCACTGTTTGCGGCCCATCGGCACGTCCTTCTTCCCGCGCCCGATGCGGAGCACCTGCTTCCAGAGGGGCTTCTTCGGGAGAATCAGGCGATCAACGTGTCCCACCGCCCGCGCGGGCGCCTCCAACACCTCCATCCCGGCCATCTTCTTCCCTTTGACAATGAGCAAGGCATGGAGGTGGTCCAGCACCGCCGACCTCGGATTCAGGCCGTTCTCGACATAGACCAGAGCCCTGGTGTAAATGGACCTCGCGTTGTTCATAGCCTCGACCCGGGCTGGGTCGCTCTCGGCAGCGATGCGAGTCCCCAAGTGCTCCACCTCCCGCCGTAGCGTGGCCGCCACCTCATCCTTGTTTACGCTGTTCGGCAGATCCGTCCTGTAGATATCGTCCCGTTCGTCGGGGAGACGGAAGTCGCCATCTCCGTCCGCCTTCCTGTAGTTGTCGACAGGCTCGTAGACGTGCTCTTCGTCCGCTTCCGCCTTCCTGTAGTCGCCGAGAAGAGTCTGGTAGTGGCCCTCTTCGTCCGCCTCGACCCTGTCGGGATCGAGGATCCGGTAGTCGCCCTCTTCGTCCGCCTCGATCCTGTCGGGATCGAGGATCCGATAGTCGCCCTCTTCGTCCGCCTCGATCCTGTCGGGATCGAGGATCCGATAGTCGCCATCTTCATCCGTCTCGATCCTGTAGCCATCGAGGAGCTCGTAGCCATTCTCTTCGTCCGCTTGGCGGAAGGTCGGATCCTCCCCCAGACGGCGACTGTCGTCGCCCGACGACACCAATTCGTTGGAGGCTTGCGTTCTCGGCGGCACCGGAGGAGCAACGTCGTCTTCGACTTCTTCGGGGATGGGAGCCGGCTTCCGCCTCTTTCTGGTTTTGTCGACGGTCGCGTAGACGGGCTCCTCCTCCCCAGGAAGCTCTGCTCTGGCGTCCCCGCCGCGCGAGCCTTCGTCGGCCGCGAAGTCGTCGATTACGGCGTAGTCGCTCCTCCCGCCGCGCGAGCCTTCGTCGGCCGCGAAATCGTCGATATCGGCGTAGTCGCTCCTACCGCCGCGCGAGCCTTCGTCGGCCGAGTCCTGGCCCGCTTGGCGGAAGGTCGGATCCTCCCCCAGACGGCGACTGTCGTCGCCCGACGACACCAATTCGTTGGAGGCTTGCGTTCTCGGCGGCACCGGAGGAGCAACGTCGTCTTCGACTTCTTCGGGGATGGGAGCCGGCTTCCGCCTCTTTCTGGTTTTGTCGACGGTCGCGTAGACGGGCTCCTCCTCCCCAGGAAGCTCTGCTCTGGCGTCCCCGCCGCGCGAGCCTTCGTCGGCCGCGAAGTCGTCGATTACGGCGTAGTCGCTCCTCCCGCCGCGCGAGCCTTCGTCGGCCGCGAAATCGTCGATATCGGCGTAGTCGCTCCTACCGCCGCGCGAGCCTTCGTCGGCCGAGTCCTGGCCCGCTTGGCGGAACGTCGGATCCTCCCCCCAGCGGCCTCCGGCCCCCGCCTCGTCGGCCTGCTGCGCCACTTCGTCCGTCTGGCCCGCGACCCGCCGCAGGCCGTCGTCCGTCCCCTGGCCGACGGTCGGCAGCCTGTACTTCTTCACTAGATCGTCGAGCCAGTTGCTGGGCAGCGACGACACGTTCTTGCTTCGCCCGCCCAAGCCGAACAGCCGCCGCAAGAAGCTGGGCTTCTTCTGCTCGTGCACCAGGCTGTAAACGCCTTCCACCGCCTTCGCGGTCGCCGCCCCCTTGGCCCGCTGCGAATCCTGCTCGGACGTGATCAGCGAAGACACGTTGTCCATCATCGCCGGCACCGGGTCCATGCCGTTCTCGACATCGACCAGAGCCCCGTGGTAGACGACCATCGTGGCGCTGATGTCCTGCATATCGTCGCTGTGGGCGTCAGCCATGCTGGCCCCCAACCGTTCTATCTCCCGCTGTAGCTTGGCCGCCAGCTCCTGCTGGTCGATATGCTTCGGCAGCGGCTGCTTGCTGGCAGCGATGATGTCGTCGGCGATCCGGTAGACCTCCAGGATCATATGCCGGGTCTCCGAGTCGAGCAGTTCCAGGTTCTTGCGCAGCGTCGCCGCCTGCTCGATGTCCCCGGCCCGCACGGCGTCTTCCATCAGGCCGACGATTTGCGCCCGCGCCGCCTTCGGGCCGACGTCCCCGAGCGTGCCAGCATCCACGCCCAGGGCATCGGCCAGATGCCGCTGGGCGTTTCCCACCACCTCAACCCTGACCCCCATAACGTGCCGATGCGCCCGGAAATTGTTGGCGTCGCTCCGGTACTTCGTGTGCATGTTCGAAACCAAATGGTCGTAGGCGCCGTCGAAGTCGTCCGGCAGCTTGTTCGGATCGCCGAGGTCGTCCGTCGGTGCCTTCCTGGAGCTACTGACAGGTTCGTCGACGTTGTCCGTCTGGCGAAGGGGCGAATCCACCTCCGAGCGCGGCAGATCCGGCAAAGGGTCGGCCGCCAACTGCCCGGCCTTGACGTCCCCCGCGTCGTCGACATCCACCGTTCGGGCCACCCGAGTCATCACCTCCGCCGCATCCGAGGCGTCGGCGCCGGTCTCCGAGCGTCGCGCCAGGGTCTGCATCTCGTCCAGCACCGTTGCCGCGTCCGGCACCCGCCGCGCCGCCGAGAACGCGTCCTCGGCGGCGTCGGCAACCTTCGACAGGTCGACCAGGTCGCCCAGCTTCCCCGAGTTCCGCGCTCCCCGCGCCAGCGTCGCCATCATCCCCGTGATTGCCGGCACGGCGGCGACACCGGCAGCGCCGCCGCCCCCGCCGCCAGCACCTGCCCCGCCCCCCGGCACCAAGTTGCGGACGCCCTTGATCGCCTTTATCATCGGGAAGAAAGATGTCGCCATGGTGGTATACACCGCGCCGGAAAAAACCGCCACGCCGGCCATATGCGAGCCGGCGCCATACTCGCGCTCGAAGGCAGTAGCCGCCATCTCCGCCAGCATTCCGTCCATGGCTGCCGACCCCGGCTGCTCCTCGATGCCAGTCAACCCGCTCAGCCACATGTCCACGCCCGCGCTCAACCGGCTACCGACACCGCCGACCATATCGTCGGCCATCCCCGACACCACCGCCACCCCGCCGGTCTGGATGTCCGACAGCGTACCGGCGAGTAGCGTCATGTCGCCTGTGGCTTTGAAGGCAAGCCGGCCGTCCACCTGCAATCGCTCCCGAATTGCCTTTGTGGTCGCCGACTCCGCCTGCTCGTGCAGCCGACCGCCCACCAGCAGGTTCTCGGCGTGGGACACATCGTCCTCCACCTCCCCCGCCTCCACTTGGTCCAACTCGCCGACCCGCAGCGACACGCCATAGGCGACGACATCGATCTCCTCCGCCCGTGTCTCCAGAGCGAACTCTTCCTCCTTCTCCTCAGACGGCGACGGCAGCAGGCTGCTTTGCGGTGTGGTCGGCACTTCCAGCACTTCGCTCATAATTCATCTCCTGTCGATCCAATCAGGGGCAGGCGCAGCATCCCTTCCGTTCGGCCGAGCACTACCATGCCGCCGAAAGCGGCTTCGCCGTCAAGGGCCGCCGGTGGCGCGGTTCCCGCATCGACGTCGAGGAACAGCCAAGCGACCGGAGACGGCGTGCCGATGTAGGACTGCGCCAGCAGATGCAAGGCATCGCGGCGAACCGGATCCCGCGCCCAACGCAAGGCGTCTGCGTCGTCGCCAGCGTCGAGGACAATCTGGATCCCGGCAGCGGGCGGGCGGCAGGTGGTCCCCAACACGGAACCGGCCGCGCCAAGCACGGTACCTGTCGGCCCACCGATGGCTGCCGCTCGCATCGTGCGCACTTCCGCCCCCACGAACTCTTCCACTTCTACGGCCAAGCCAGTATACGCCTCGAACAGCTGCTCGAGTCCAGCGGCCGATGCCGTGCCCATGTACAGCCCTGCCAAGCCGACGGCACCCTCCGGATGCCGCCGCTGCATGCTGTCCGCGAGCGTTCCATCCGCCCGCGCATGCAGGGCCGCCGAGCGCCCGGTCAGGCAGGCAACGACGGCGACTGCCCAGATATCGCCTCCCGTCGCCAAGGCGAACGCGGCGTTGTTTTGCGCTTGGGCTTGCTCCAGAACATGCATAAACAGGTCGATCGGCCCGTCGAGCCAAGCCGCCATCGCACCGCCGGCGTCGCGGTCCGCCAATATGCGCGCGACGTCGCTGGCTGGCAAAGGCGAGCCGGGCGCCGCCAGCCCAGGCGCTGCCAACGTCATTTCCACGCCGTCCGCGCCGATGGCGACGTCCTGGATCTCCGCAGCGGAGAAGCTCAGGCTCGGATTCGACCGATAGACGATCCTTTGCGCGCCGGACGCTTGGCGCTGCAGCCACCGCAACACCGCCACGGCCGGCCAGATGCGCCACCGAGTCGGTTCCAACAGCACTTCCTGGGCCAACGGGTGGGCGAGATCCACCGTGGCTGCCGCTTCGTCCCACGTCGCCGGTTCCGACGTGTCGGCAGCAGGCGCCGTGCCCTCGCTGTTCGCCGCGGCCAGCGGTGCTTCGGGAACCTCGGCCGTCGGCAGTTCGCGGCCGTCTTCAAGTGGACTGTACAACGACTTCCTCAACGCGATTGAGGCCGCGATGACTTTCGAATAATTCTCCAAGCACGCGCTTGACCATGGCGCTGCTCGTGGTCCGGTGCCCGGCACCGTCGTAGTCGATCGTGATGGCGACGCCGGGCTGCGGCTGGCCGCCGCGCAACGCCGCGATCCGCTGCAGCCCGATGGCGCCGATGCCGTCGATCCAGCTGGCGTCCTGCGTGGCGGAAAACTGCTTGAGGTAGCTGCGCAGCGCTCGCCCCGAACCATCGTTGGCCAAGCCGCTCATGCTGCTTTTCAAGTAGCCCACCAGGGATTCCATCGCCGTCGCGTTCATGGCCCTCGCCCGATACGAGGTCGGCGCGGTGGCCAGCGTTGCCTGCCAATCGCCAATGCCTCCCTCCACCGAATGGAGCGGCGCATGGACTATTGCGTATTGGGCCATGTCGCGGTTGCTCGCCAGCACGACGGGGGCGACCATGAAACGCTGACGTCCCAGCTCGCTGTAGTCGAGCCCCTGGAAATAGAGCAGCACCTCCGCGCCCGCACGCGAAACGGAACGGCGCGTACCCCAGCGGATCTGCGTACCTCGTACATTGCCGAAGGATACCACCGGATCGATGCGAATCGGAGCTCCGCCGTCCGGACCGAACAGATCGACGTTCTCGACGGAGTGGCATTCCACGGTCCGGTAGCGCAGCGCATCCACGCGCACCGGGAATTCCAGCCGGCGCCCGTCTATGTCGATGGGGGTGGCCGCCGATTGCCACAAGTTCACTCCGGGTACGCGATTGACGGTGATGAGGTCCGACGGTAGCCGGGGCGACAGCGGCAGCGGACGGGAGAATCGGAAGCGTAGTTCGGTGCCGGGCGCCACGGCCGGCCCGACCAGGGAGACGAAGCGGAATTTTTCCGGGACGGCGATGAACTCGGCGACCAGACGGTGGGCGGGATGAACAGCGGGCCGCACGGGAAGCACCGCCTCGTCCCGTGCGAAGCCGTGCAGGCGCAATCGCGCCACCGGCACCGAATAGG
This sequence comes from Pseudomonadales bacterium, assembly GCA_963422285.2. GTDB lineage: Bacteria > Pseudomonadota > Gammaproteobacteria > Pseudomonadales > Azotimanducaceae > VXYL01. The sequence continues at coordinate 961,754 of CAXXJO010000002.1, forward strand.
CTTCGCCGCCGGGGGCGACGATTTCGATCCCGACCAGCGCGTCGGCGAAGGCGTCCATCAGCGCAGCGGCGCTCAGATCGTCGTTGCCGAGACAGAACATCAGGTTGCGGGTCGGCTGGCCGACGATGCCGATGCCGATGCCGTCGGCGGCGGCGCCTGCGGGTTCGAGCCTTCGCAACCGCAGCCTGATGGGGGCGACGGTTGTTTCCATCGTGGTGCTGAAGCACAGCAGCGCATGGCCCCCGACCAAGTAGTCGAAACGTGCGCCGCGAGGGATGATCTGTTCCTCGGCACCGCTGTCGAACTCCAACAGCGCCATTGACGGAATCGGCTCCAAGAACGCTGGCGCGAGCATCGACAAGGTGGCCAGCGGCAATTCCGAGGCGGTGTCTTCGATCATTAGCCGCAGCCGCGCGGCAATGAAAGCGGCGCTTTCCACGAGACGCTCGACCTGCGGATCCCGGGATCGGCGCGGCCCGATGTCCAGCCGCCCGGCTATGTCGGGATGGGCTTGGGCGATTTCGCGGCCGTGGGTGCGCAGCGCTTCGAGCTCCGCGACGTAGGCGTCGAGCAACCGGGAATCGATCATCGGAACATCTCTCAGTAGCTCTCAGTAGCTCTCAGTAGCGGCGGTCGCCGACCACCAGGACGCTGGCGCCGAGGCCGCCGCCGCGGCGCGGAGAAAGAATCCGCAACGTCACTGTTTCGTCATCCGAGGCCACGAGATCCGCCTCGACCTGGAACGCGAAGTCCGCGACATCGTCCACTGGCAAGACGCTCACGTTCTGCAAGCGCGGTTCGAATTGCTCGACGGCGGCGGCGATGTAGCCGGCGATGATCCGGCGATCCTGATTCGACGAGGGCGACAGTCCAATCATGCTGGGCAGCCCCCAGTTGAGCACACCGGGCGCATGGTCGCCGAAGGCGCGGCGGGCGCCAAGCAGATCCGCGAGGTCGCGGGCCAATTCGTTCAGCCCCGGGTCCCGGGCACTCTCGAAGCGGTCGAATAAAAAGGAACGCATGGGAATATCTTACGGAAAAACGCATGGGAATATCTTACGGAGAATAGCGCCAAGCGCAACCTGCAAACGCCAATAAGCAGTGGCGGTGTCGATGCGAGCGTTTCCGCCGCCCGTTCGCGGCAACATGGTAGTCTTGCCGCTTCTGGCCACTAAAGGCAGGCGGCATGGCCATTCACGCGCTTCGACGGACCGCGCCGTGAGCTACCGAGACGGCCCGCGGCGGGTGCGCCTGTCGGAATGGGCGCACCGAGAAGGCATCGCCCGGATCACCGCGTACCGCATGCTGCAACGCGGCATTCTGCCCGTGCCGACGGAGCAGTCGCCAACCGGGCGATGGTACGTGCTGCTGCCTCCCGAACGGCTCGGCAAGACCGTGATCTACACGCGGGCCACGCCGGGACCGGGCCAGATCGAGAGCATCAATCGCCAAGTGGCCGCCTTGTCGGAGTGGGCAGCGGACCGACATCGAACCGTGTTCACCGTGGTGCGCGAAATCGCAGATCCGGCCAGGCACCGCCTGTCCAGGCTGGAACGGCTGCTCGCGGACCCGGAGATTACCGAGATACTGATCGACAATCCCGCCGTTGTCGGCAGCGGCCGACTGTCGCTGCTGACTGCGGCGCTGGCGCCCCAGGGCCGGGCAATCGTGGCGAATTCGCACAAGCCCTAGGACAGCGACCACGGCGACAGCCCCGACGGCGGTCAGGAGATCACGAGCTTGACGGGCTGGCTGGGAACAATGCCTATGCCCACCGCATTGGCCGTGTTCTGAATCGTCGGATCGGTCATCCGCCGTACCGGCGTACCGCCGACCATGCAGCGCATCGACCCCATGACGGCCCGGGCCGGGCCGATGATGGTGGAACTCACGATGCCGCCCATGGCGCCCGCCTCGTCGCCGCTGCTGATGGTACCCGAACTGGCCAAGTTCAGTTCCGGCATACAGTTGATCATGACGGTGAAGTAGCCGGGCACAACGAGCGCGTTGGTGGCGATGTTGGGCATGGGCACGGGAACGGCGAACGGCGGCGTCTTGCAGACGTCGGGCATGGCCAAGCTCATGCCGGGGCCGAAGGTACTGACGAACAACATGGGACGGTTTCTCCTAGAGCGGCTAGAACGGCTTCCAGCTAGCGGCTACAAGACGGTTTCCGTAGCCGCCATTTTCTGATGGACCCCAGCGTTGAGGTTGTATATCCGCGGCGGCCCGGGAACCATCTTCGGCCCAGACCAGCCGAGTTTCTTTGCAATCGCCATGGCGATCATCGGCAGAATCATCCCAACGCCGACGCCGATGTTGATGAACGGACACAGCGCCATGGACAGCTTGCCGAGCTTTGCCGCCTGCTTCATGTTCTTGCCCTGCAGCATGGCGGACTCGGCGCCGCTCGACAAACCAGGCAGAGGGATCAGAAGGGAGGTGGCGCTGCGTAGGTAGAGTCCCGAGTTCCAGGTGCAGACTTCGGCGGACCGGTAGCCGAGGGCGGAGAGGTGGAGCCGCATGGCAGCGGTGCGGGCGGTGCCGCCGTACACGTCGCCGCTCACCAAGCCGGCCAGGGTCATGGAGAGGCCGGCATATATGCGCATCCAGACCCCGCCGCAAATCGTGCCTTCCATGCCCGACACGCGCGTAACGCCACCGCTCCACCTTTGGCTGATCGACCCGTTCACCATGCGCATCCGTTCGCCGAGGCTGATGTTCGCGTCGCCCTGCACCTTGAGATCGTCAAGCCCCCAGCTGACCCTTGACAGGTCGGCCCCAGCGTCGTCCCCGGACAGCGCGCCTTCGTCCGTGTCCGTCCGGGACGAGGACGTCTTGCCGGCGGATACCGAAACGTTCAAGGTGCCGTCCGCCTGGATCGTCATCGCGTCGCTAACTTCGCTGATCAGGCTCTTCTGGACGACTCTGGTGTACTTTTCGGTAGCAATCGATACTCGACGGTCCTCCAGGTTCTGCCGACCGCCCCGGGCGTTCACTTCGACCCTGTGGCCCGGTTCCCAAGGGACTTCGTCCGTGACGAGATCGCTGCTCGCTCCGTTGTTGCCCGCGTCCACCGCGGCAATCAGCTCTTTGAGCGTCGTGAACCGAGCCGGGGCCGAACTGCCGGCGCCATCGTTGGCATCGTTAGCATTCCGCATCGATCAGACCTCCAGTATGATGCCGCCGGGCGCCCCGCCGAGATCCGTTACGGCACCTTGCGCGTCTATCAGCACGCCGAAGGTATCGGTGCGCAGCAGATAGTCCTCGACCAGACTCGTAGCCGCGTTGAGGCGCAGCCCGATCAGATGGGCGTCGGCCATACTGGCGCGGATGCTAATGCCTGCCAGTTCGAGACGCAGGACGTCGGCCTCCGCCCAGGCCCCCCAGATGAGATAGTCGGACCAACCCGCCAAGCGCAGGCTGGCACCGGCAATGGTGTTGAAGTAGGCCCCCCCCATGATGACCTGGCTCTCGACGGACACGTGGACGTCGACGCCGCCCGTGACCCTTTCAACGGTCGATCCGCCATCGATTTTCAGCATGTCGGTATCGTCGATCTCGCGGCGGTAGGAGCCTGCCTCGCGCTGGCGACTGCCGCGCTTGATGGCGATATCGCCTCGGGAATGCACCGTATCGGTATCGAGTATCGTCTGTCCGTCCCCGGCCACGACGTCGGAGATGTTCTTGGCGACATCGACTCGAAGCTTCGCTTGGGAGACCAGACCTTCCGAACGGAACAGGCGGGTGACGTCGAAATCGTCTTCTTCGTCTTCGCCGTCCCATTCGTCGCTGTCGTTGCTCGCTAGCAGGCCTCGTCCGATCGCTGGCATATTACCTCCTCCGTCGTCTTCATTATCGTAGAGCTCGCGTATATCCTTTTCGTGGAGCTTACGCAGATTCGCCGTGAGTCGCGTCTCCATGGTCGCGAAGGTCGGCGCCGAGAACCGTGTCTTCGTCTTCGTCTTCGAGTTCCTCAACGCGCCGGAACACCATGCCGGACCAGGTGGTCTGGAAATTGTGCTCGACGACGATGCCGGCGGTGGCGTCCTGGATGTCCGCGTTGATCTGCCGGTTGCTGCGATACTGGAAGCCGAGCACTTCGGCCCATAGCGGCCCGTACACCGCCACTCGGCAGACGTCGCCTTGCCGGTGGCCGCCGACGAAGCCGTGCATGCTGCCCGCCATCGGCTCGATGACCGTCAGCATGATGCGCGGCGGCCACTGGTCGTTGGCCGACTCCGCCGTGTCCACATCCACCTGATCCACGCTGGATGGGTCTTCGGGTTGGTCGGTTTCATCGGACGGCACCGGCACAAAGGGAAACGCCACCGGCACACGGCCTTGGCGGTCGCGGGGCACCGGCTCGTTGGCCGCATACTGGACACCGCCGTCGATGCTCCCCGTGATCAGCACCGCCGGGCGCCGAGGCGGCGTCGCCAGATGCCAGGACACTTCGCCGCGGATCAGTACCACGTCGTTGTCGTAGATGCCGTTGCGAACGTGATGCCGAACTTGCATCGGCTGCCACAAGGTGTGTCCGAGAACGGAACGATCCAACTGCACCAGCTTTCCAGGACGCAGTACGGGATAACGCGAGGCCGCCACGACCTGCAGCATCTCCGCATGGGCACCGGCCACGCTGTTGCCCATGCGTTTGACGGCTTCGTCAATGTCCACACCGGTGCCGGTCACCACCGTACCGACCGCGCCCTCAGCACCGATCGTGCCCTCAGCACCGATATAGCGGAATGTCCCGTGGGTGGGGTCGTCAAGAACCCCGCCCCGAGCCGTTTCGCCGGGCAAGCCCTCGATGCCGACGATCCGCAGTGGCGGCGCTTTGTCGGGGGCGTTTGGCGCCGCGTCGCGGCCGCCCTGGAGATCGGACGACACCTGCATCGAAAACGGCGCCCCCCGCGGCAGTCTATCCGACAGCGTCACCTCCACGGTACCGTCCTTTTGGCCTGCCAACTGAAAGCGCACGCCGAGCATGCCGAACAGATCGTTCAACCACTCGCGCAGCGTCTGGCCGGTCGCGATGGCGTAGGCCAGCTGGTTCAAGGCTTGGCGGAAGTCTTCCACGATGCGCACGGTCGGCAGACCAGTGAGAATCGGCGTGAGAGTGGGCTTGCCGTCCCCGCCCGCGGCCAGGGACAGTGCGCCGCCGACTATCCGGCCGAGAGAACAGGTTCGGTACGCACCCCAGATCGGCCGCTCCGAGAGGTAGGTGATCGGATCCGCCACTGCCAGCTCGCAAGCCGCGTCGGTGATCGAGTCCTGCGGCTGGTAGGGCGTGATCGCGGTGATCACCGACGGCCAGCTACGCCGCACGGACGCGGCGTCGTCGGACGCGAGGCTGATCAAGGCCGGCTCCGCAGTACTCAGGCCGGCGTCGATCACGTTGCGCAGCATCTGTTCGATGCCGATTCGCTTGCCTTGCGTGGCGTACAGGTAGAGATGCGCCTTGCCGATCCAGCCGGTGCCGAAGCTCTCGTCGAGGTCCAGGCCGGCCAACGGGACGGCCGAGCTGTCGGCGGCCGCCAGTGGATTGATATGCGTACGGTATCGGCCGCTCATGCCCGTTGCCTCCGGTACCGCGTTAGGCCGGGGCCTGCCAAGGCAGGCCCCGGAGCGCAGAAAGCGAAATCTGCGACCGGCGCGGATGCCGACCGCAGCTTGCCCGTTCGTCGCTGCGGCCCGCTCGCGGCTTCGCGGCGCAACGCGTCCCGGAACGTTGGCGGGGCTGCCTCACGACGACCCCGCCTCGCTTCCGGCGACGGACCTAGACTGCCGGAGGCCATGCCCGTCAGACGATCTGCTGGGTCGCCGTCGACCAGCCGCCGATGACGGAACCCGACTCCATGCCGTTGACGTATCTCTTGTAGTCCCAGGTGATCTCGCTGTACTCCAGCGCGAAGGTCTCCATGGGTTCCTCACTGGGTTCTCGGCTCTGGGGGTTCAGCGCGGTGTCCGAGCCGATGCGGACGACATAGGCGTTGGCCAGCGTGACTACCTCCGCGACCTTGGAATCGCCGCCGACCGTGCGCCTGCGGGTGATCGTCACCTTGCCGAGATTAGTACCCGCCGAGGCGGCATGGCGCAGCGCCGGCGTGGCCTTGTCGAACGAGTGCTCCAACTCCACCGCGCCGTGGCGCGAGGCGCCTTCGGTGCGCATCGCGCCCTTGGCAACCACCGGCAGGTCGACGACATGGGTCATCGCCACGCATTCGATCTGGTTCTCGAAACCCGGCTGAAGGGACTCGCCGTCGATGCCGTCGATCTTGACTACGATATCTGACATTTCGTTATGCTCCTGTTTTCTGGTTTGCGCGGCTTGGACGAAATCGCTCCGCCCTAGCCGCTCGATAGATAAAGGTGCGCGACCGTTAGGCCGCGACACCCTTCTGGATATCCCACGCCTTCTCGATGGCACCCTGCTTAACCCCGTTCAGGTACGGGGTATAGGTCCAGCGCACCTTGGCCGCGTTCAGCCAGAGCCGCTCGATTTCCAGGTTGAGTCTGTTCCCGCTCGCCTCATTCATCGCCGACATCACCTCCGGACGACGCCCACCCGCGAAGGTCGTGTTGAGGTCGTTGACCAGGAGTTTGTTCAACCCCGTGTCCGTGTCCCTCGGCGCGATGTGCGGCTGGAACGCACCGCCGTTCTCGTCAAGGGTCTCGTGCTCGATGCGCGACACGAACGTATCCGACAGGACGTACGTCATGTACACTACGACGCCGGTGTCCAGAGTGCGGAAGAGATTGACCTTGACCTCGCCGATGTTCTGCCCCGACGCGCAGACCTGCGCCAGCTTCGGGCTGGCCATGTCCTTGTGGCGCGCCAGCACGACGTCCGAATGCTTCGCTTGGCCCACGGTGCGGACGGACCGCGTCCGTCCCGATCCCTGGGGTGCCGACACTTCGATGGAATCGCGCATGGAAAGCGCATCCACCTTGCGCTCGAAGCCAGCAACGGTGCTTTCGCCCTCGATGTCATTGAATTCAACCACGATTGTGGCCATTTGGATTACCTCCGTTTTGGTGATCCGGTTGTACCGGAGAAGGTCTCTACCTTAAACCGGGTCTCAGGATAAAGAAACACTTCTATGAGCATTGAATTGGACTCATTTGAATCCAATAGGTATCAAATAGAACACATTGTTCGAGACAGGAAACGATACGGGCGACTGGCGGTTCCTTGCACCACTGCATAACGGAACCGAGGCGCCGTGTCGTCGGGACGGGAATCCACGCCGCGATCCGCGCTAGACATTGGTCTCCCGCTGCCTTTTGATCGATTCGAGCAGCTGTTCGAGAGAAACGCCCGAAGTGCGCATCGCATCGGCGATCTCGATGAGGTCCAACGATCGCCAAGCCGATACCAGCCGTAGCAGGGGCACCACCGGCGAGTGGCGGTTCTGCTCCTCCATGCGCTCCGCAGCGCGTTCCACCAGATCCCAGGCGTCGGCCATCGGCGCGGCATCGACCGCGGCACTGATGGCTTGGCCGGCGGCGTCGCCTTGCGCACCCTCGGCGGCGACAAGGTCTCCGAAAAGCTTGGAAATCGCCTGCCAAGCATCGCTGCGGGACGGCAGCTCGGGACCCAAGGCCGGTTCCAGCCGCTCGCTCCACTTCTCGAAAACGCCCTTGAGCAGTTCCACTGCGGCCAGACGCTCGTCGGCGCCGATGGGCGCGTCGCCCCAGCCGATGGTGCTGGCGAGCCCGGGAACGAGATTGAGCAGCTTGCCAAGCGGCGCGGCGCGTTCGCCCAGGTCGCCGTCGTCTTCATCCGCACGGGGATGGACGCCGTCGTCGCCGCCGGGCCAAGTTTCGACCACGCACGCCAGTTCTTCCATGCTCTCAGCGAAGGCGGCGAGACCCGCGTCCCGCCAGCGCGCCTCGGCATACAGTGCCAGGATGCGCATATCCTTGCTGCGCGCGCTGAGAGACTTCGCCAGATCCAACACCGCCTCCAAGTCCGGCGTCTCCGCGCCGGCGAGATCGCCCTCGACGACCGCCTCGGCACTCGACGTCGCAGCCGCTTCCAGAGCCTGGCTCAGTTGCAGAAATTCGCCGTCCCAGCGCATGTCCGGGCCGCAGGGATCATCGCCATCCGCGGGTTGCAGGAAAATCGGATCCGTCATGCTCGTCGTCCTCCAGGTCGCGCCGGGGCGCACAGGATGCTCGGTGGCATCTCAAAGCCGCATTAGCGGCCACTGCGAGAAGGCAGGCATCTTCATAGGCGCGCCGTCGGCGCGCGAGACGCGCGCGGTCAGCCGCAGCGTGTACTGTTTGCCGAGATCGTCCAATATCTCCGCACTGATGACCAAAGCGCCGTTGGAGAGGCTGGAGAACACCCGCAGCAATGCACCGTTGCCGTCTTCCGTGATGGCCAGCTGCCGTCCTTCGGCGTCCTCGGACGCGACGAATCGATACCGCGAGTTCTTCGCCAGCCGCAGCCGCAAGCCTGCCGTCGAGCCGTATCGCCAAGTGTGGACGCCTGCCTCGTCCACCTCGATGCCGTAGAAGTCGACGGCCATGATGTTCTCTGCGAGAAACTCCTCGCTGGGCCGAGATCGCCAATCGATGCGGAACCGTACAACGGCACCACCATCCTTGCCTCGCGTCCAGAAGTCGGCGCTTTGCGCCAACGCACCGGCAAACGGTTCGTCCACCCGATCGAGATGCACACGCACTTCATGGAGCAAGGTCGCGAAATCGCTCAACGTGGAAGGTGCCAGCTCAGGCGCGTTGGCATCGGTGGAATAGGGCCGCAGCCATGCCACATGCTTGTCGAAATAGTCCACGACCTTGTCGTAGGCGAGGCGCGACTCGGCGGCGAGGCGCGCCGCGCAGGCATCGGCGACCGTTTGTCGGAACCGCGACAGGGTATTCGCCAGATAGTCGTCGCGCCCTGTCATCGTCGGGCGCGGCGCGGTGCAAGCCGCCTGCGGATCTTCCGCGTAGGCGCGCAGCATGCCTTCAAGACCCGACAGCGTCGAAGCGGCGTCGCCACGTTCGTGAGCGGCGATGTCGTTGGCCATGTTCCGCCATGCCACCGCCGCCCAGCCGCCACCCGCCTCGGCGGCTTCGATAAACGGCTCGGCCAGCTGCCTGTAGGTGCGCTGCAAGCGGCTCAGGCCGCGCTCGAAGCGACGCACCGCTGCGTTGCGATCGGCCGCCGGATCCAGATAGATGCCGAGCGGGTCTTCTTCAACGAGCGTGGCGGCGCTGGCGACGAGAACGGTCTCAGCGACCCGGGCGCGCACTGCCCATACACGGTCCACTTCGTCCTCGGCCTGCCGCTGAGAGAGCCACTGCTGGATGTCCGCCAGATCGTCCAACGCCGGCGCCACCCGCACGAGGCGCTCGGCCTGATCTGAAGCGACACCGATAATCTGCGTGGGTCGCAGTGCCTGCTCGACGCCGACGGCGAGGCCGACCACTAGCTCGCTCGCCAGTTCGCGAATCAGATCCTGGGCCACGGCCGGCGGCAGGCCGGAAGGCAGATCCGAGGCGAACTGATCGAACACGCGAATGCGTTGGCGGGTCGCAGCGATCATACCGACATCCAGGGTGGCGAGGCCGACGATCGGTGCCGGCGAGCTGCTGGGCAGATCGGCGAAGCCGGCATTGGCGATGCGATCCAGGAAGGCGAGCCAAGCCACAGCCTCGGGCGTCATCGACAGCGACGGCCCGCCCCCCGCCTGCCCGCCGGTGCTGGAGCGGACCATCAGGGGACCGATCCTCGGCAGCAGAAAATATTCCGCCGCGGCCCGGGCGTCGATGCGGATGCTGCTGACCGCGGCCTTGGATTCGAGCGCAGCCAGCTGGCCGATCAGGGACATGCCCACCGCACGACCCAGGATGCGCAGCTCGAACAGATGATCCGGGCGATCCTGCGCCGCGGTGAGCCACTGCTGGGACGGATCCTGCAAGGCGGTCCGCAGATCGAGGAGCGCCGCGTGCTGCTCGCGCCAGTTGGTGCTGCGGTCGCCCGCCCGTCGCGCCGCCACGGCCACCGGCCCGTTGGTGTAGACCGAGTCAGCCCAACGCTGCATGGTAACCACGAAGTTCGCGCGCGCGGTCTTCGTGAGACGGTCGACGTCCAGACCGCCCCGGGCCGGCGGCGGCGGCTTGACGCCGGTATCGGCGAACGCTATGTCCGTACCCTCGGCCCAAGCGCTCTGCTGGCTGCCGAACGCCGCGGCGAACAGGCGCTGCAGATCGACTTCGCGCGGATCGTCCGCCAACGCCTCCCAGGCAGCGAACCATTCGCCTGCCCGCCGCGCATCTTCAAGCCAACGCGCCGGATCGTCGCTCGGCGCAAGCGTTTCCTCCGCTTGTCGATCCAAAGCGACGGCGAGCGGCAGCAGCACATACCCCTCCAGGAACGCGGCACCGAGAGCTTCCGGCGCCGAATGGTTCGGCGCCAGCGACGCAAACGGCATCAGCGGCGAAAACGACGACAGTTCCGCCAGCCGCACGCTCAAAGCGCTCACGCGGCGTACCTTGGCGGAGGACGGCACCGTCTCGATGCCTTCCGCGGTCCACGATACTGCGGCTTCGCGTTCGGCGGTATCCACGGCGGTGTGCAGATACTCGGCCCGCTGCAGGCCGACGACCGTCGCCAGAATGGCAAGCAGAAAGCCCGCGGCCAGGATGCCGATGCCGGTCCACATCGTCAAGCCGGGGGCGCTCGCTGGACGCGTACGCTCTATCGTCTGCGCCACAGCGGCCTTGAATCCCGAGCCGCTGAAGCTGAGGGATGCGATATCGATGACGGACGATGGCGCTACCGCCAGCGCCCGGTCGAGTGCCGACGACAGTTCCCGGGACTGAGCCAATGCCAGCTCCTTGAGCCCTTCCCGGGGGCCACCAGCCAGCCAGATGCGCGTCGTGTCCGCCGCCAGTCGGGAGCAGATCGCGCTGCCGTCCTTGTTATTGGCATCAACGATGCACCACGCCGCGACGCTGCCGGAACTCGGCAGAACGAAGTGCAACGCGGTGCGCATGCCGGTCGCCCGCGCGAACAGCGCAGCCCGCGCCAGGGCTTCGCCTGGCATGCCGGCGGAATCCACCAGCACTCCGACAGCGTCTACCGGCCGCCGCCAAGGCAACGCGGCGGCCAAGCGGCGCAGCATGCGGGTGTCGGCGGTGGTGGCGTCGACGAGCACGATGCTGTCGTCGGCGGCGATGCCGACGGCACCGACCCCGGGGGGGGTCAGGCCCAGGCTGCGGCAAAGGTCGCCGGTGCCCTGGCCGGCGGCGACGACGATGCGCAGCGCATCCGGCCCCGCCAGACGTCGAGCCTCCGCGAGAGCCCGCCGCAGGCCGATCCGCGGCGGCGAGCCCCAGCCCGTGGCCACGGGCGGCGGCGCGGCGAGCCGGGCCTCGCGCCGCGCTGCGGATTTCCCCTGGATAGCCTCCGCAGACCAGCGGAACAGCCACAGCAAGCCCTTGCCGAGCAGCACGAGCAACTTCCACAGCACCCACAGCAGCACCAGGAAGAGAATCAGCGCCACGATGATGAGCACGATCAGGAGGATGATTTCCACCGTCCCCCCGGACATCAGCCGCGAGAGGTAGCTACCGATGCCGGCGAAGGAGGCAGTCATCGGCTTCCCCGCGACTCAGATTCCGCATCGAACGGCGGCAGGCCCGACGGCCCGGCACCGCGGTCCAAGGGATCGGCCGATGCGTCAAGGGTGATGGAAAGTCCGCCGGAGATGCGCTCGGCGATACGCTCGGCGCGATCCAGCGACGCCCCGGTCAGCGCCAGCCAAGTGCCCAGCCCGCTCAGCAGCCACACGCCGAGACCGACGCCCGCAAGCGGCAACGGGGACAGTCCGATGCGCGTCGGGCGGACATCCGCAGCCGGTTCCAACGGTAGATACCGATTCGCGCTGACAGCCTCTTCGAGCGACGCGGTGAGCGACGCCAGGGCGAGGGAGTCGCCACGCAAAGACCCCTCGAAGCCGGCCCGGATCACACCCAGATAGAACGCTGCCAGCAGACCTTCCCCCTCCGCCAGACCTTGCCCCTGGGCACCGCCCGCCTCCTCCACGGCACCGTAGGCGGCAGCACGGGCGCGAGTGACCACTTCCTGGCCGGCCAGCGCCGAACCGTAGAGTTCGAACTCCAGCAGCCGCTCTCGCCAGCGGTCGAGGCCGCCGGCGGGATGATGGAGCATGCGCTCGTCCGCCAACCCGACCAAGGCGTAGGCAGCCGCGCGGGAGGTGCTGACGTCGTTGCGAATGGCAGTCGGCAGCGAACGCACGAAGGCATCCACCCCTTGCGCCAGTCGCCGCCGACTGGCATCCATTGCGGACGCCACCGCGGTCGGATCCACCGCCTCCAGCACCTCGGATGCGAGCATATCTTCCTCGCTGTCGAGCAAGTCGAGAAAGGGAACCGCGCGAATGGCGATCCCGAAGCCGGCCGCGCTCATGATCAGCCGCCGCTACGCCAAGGCGCGTGGGACATTCGCCCCGGCGTCGCCGCCGGAGCGGGCAGGGCTGCCGGCAGGCCCAGGTCGCTATCATCTTCGGGCAGGAGCATCGAGAACGAGACGTTGGCTGGCGGCGGCGTCCGCGCCGCCAAGGCGAGCGCCGGCGCCCCGCCGCGCCAGAACGCGTCGTCGTCGACGTGGTAGAGCGCTAGCAGCGGACCGCTGGAAATGCCGATGCGCGGATCGCGTTCCATCGGTCGGCGCGAACAGCCGGCGACACGCCGCGTGAGCGCTTCCTGGATTCGATCCGGCGTCGCCAGCGCCGCGCCTTCCAGCCAGGAGCGGGCGGACAGCAGTTCTGCCGGACGTGACGCTTCAATGGCGAGCAGCAGATCACCCGGTGGCACGTCCTCGACGACGAAAGTGCCGGGGTCCGCACCGGCGCGGAAGACACTAGCGCGGAACGGCAGGCCGATGCCGGACGCAGCGGTCTCCGCGGCGTAGAGCAGACGATGCATCGAACCGCGCTGATCGGCCGGGTCCCAGACCACATCGAGCCGCTCGAAGACGCCTGCCGCGCTACGTACGCCGAGTGCCAGCCGCAGCGCTTCAATGCCCAAGCGCCCGGGCGCAACCGATGGCGCCGCCAGCAGTGCTTGGATGACGCCGACGCCCTGAGCGAGCGCCGCCGCCACCTGTCCGAGAACCCGCGCCAGCGGCCTCTCTTCCGCACCGGGCAGCCGCAGCGTGGCCATGAATCCCGCGCTCAGCGCACTTAGCGCACCCAGTTGGCGGTTGAGTTCCGCGCGCATGGGGTGGTCCGCGTCGATCAACAGCGCCGGCGGCGCCCACTCCGGGGAAGTGCCCCAAACGCCGCCCCGATAGACCAGCCGCGCCACCGGAAGGGTGACCTCGGACGGCATATCTTCGCCCAGTTTCAGAAACAGCTCGCCGGATTGTCCGTTGCGCGACAGACAAAAGCTCGCTTGATCGCCGTCCTGGCGGTCCCGGACGTCGAGATTCAACGTCAGACCGGATTCGGAAAAGGACTGCCCGCCCGGAAAGAAGCCCACGCAGTCGATGCGCAGCTGGCCGGACGCCAGCGCCGTCTCGTCGAGCAGGAAGGACGTGAAGCCCCAGGGCCAGGGATCGGCCACGAGGGCAGCGACGTACGACAACGTGGCATTGCGAAGATCCGCCTGCTGGAAGTGCAGGGGACTGAGCACCAAGCCATTGCGCCACGCAACCGCTTCGGGAATCGGGGGTACGTGCCTAGACACTATTGACTATCTCCTTGCATGTCGTCGTCTCCCTGTACCGCGATCTCCAACAACCGCCGGTACGCTCCCATCGCGGCCCACCGGGTTGCGCTAGTCGCCCTTGGCCGGCAGGCGTTTCCAGAACGACAGACGTTCCCAGAACGACGGCTTGTCCAGCGGTTCGCCGCCATCGAGTATGCAGCCGGCATCTTCAACGCGCACGGTGACCGAGCCGTTGCGCTCGAATCGCAGCGGTGCGGGCGGAGTGGAGGTATCGCAGAACAAGACGCCGGCGACTTTGGCGTCGACCTTCACGTCCAGCGGCCCCACCACTGTGCCGGGAACCACTTCCCAGGCATCGTAATGCACTTCCGGGTGCGCTTGCCGGAAGGCGTTCCCAGCCCCATCGAACCATCCTGTCGGATCGATGCCCAGCAGCCGTTCCACAAGCGCGGCATCCTCGACCCGCACCAGCTCGACGGCTGCCGGCCAGTCGTCGTTGGCGCCGTCGGCCATCGACAGAGTGATGCGTTCCAGCTTCAGCAGGCGCTTCGGCTTGGTGAGCTTCTCTTTTCGGCTCGCGCAGCCACCGGCCGCTAGCGTCACCGCCAGCAGCAGGCACAGGGCACGGATGCTTTGCTTCGCCATATGCCCCGCGGAATGCCGGATATGCAAGCCAAGCCTCATCCGCGCACTGCGAAACGGCCGTCTTGCCGATCCACGATCGCATCGCCAGGCGGCTGGCCGGCACCGAGTTTCTCCAGTACGTATTCGGCGATCACCGGACGAATCGAACGGGCGATGATGCCGTCCAGGAAGCGGGCGCCTTGGGGCGTCGCCTTGACGCGCTCGGCTAGCCATTCATGCACGTCTTCCTCGAACGTCAAGGTGCTGCGATGGGACGTCCGGTAGGCCTGCGCGAGCCGGTCGAGGCGCATCGCGGCGATGGTGGCCAGCGTCTCCTCGCCGAGCGGCCAATACGGTACTAGCTGCAAACGGCCGATGAACGCTGCCGCGAAATGCTGCCCCAGCGCACGGCTCAGCGCTTGGTGGAACCGATCCTCGTCGAGCGGCGGATCGGCCTGCGCCGCCTTCTCCACCACCTTGTCGCCGGCATTGGTGGTGAGGATGATCAAGGCGTTCGAGAAGTCCGCTTCGATACCCTCGGCATCCTCCATCCAGCCTCGATCGAGCACTTGGTAGAGCATCTCGATGACATCCGCGTGAGCTTTTTCGATCTCGTCGAGCAGCACGACCGAATAGGGCGTGCGGCGAATGCCCTCGGTGAGCACACCGCCCTCGCCGTAGCCGACGTAGCCAGCCGGCGCACCCTTCAGGCCGGAGACCGTATGCGCTTCTTGGTACTCCGACATGTTGATCGTCAGGATGCGGCCGCCGAACAGCACCTCGGCGATGGCGTGAGCCGTTTCTGTCTTGCCGACCCCGGACGGCCCGCAGAACATCAGCGCACCCACGGGCCGGCGGCGATCGGAGAGACCGGCGAGGTAGGCGCGGGCCTGCGATGCGCAGCGGGCCAGCGCTTCGTCCTGGCCGACGACACGCTCGGCGAGAGTCTGCTCCAAGGTCGCCGCGGTCTTGCTCACGTCGGACAGCATGCCGCCAATGGGCACACCGGTCAGATCCGACACCACCGCCGCGACATCCTCTTCCAACACCACGAGACGGTCGTCGCCGGAGTGCTCCATCCGTGCCCGGGCGCAGGCGGAATCAAGCACCACGATGGCCTTGTCCGGTAGCTGCCGGCCCACCATGTAGCGGCGTGACAGCGCCACGGCGGAGTCGAGCACGTGGTCGCCGAACTCCACCGCATGGTGTTCGCCCAGACCCGGCGCCACTCCCTCAACGATGCGCAGCGCCTCGGCGTCGTCGGGCTCCGGGATGCGCACCGGCGCGATGCGCCTGGCTAGGCCCGGGTCGGGTTCGATGTGCCGCCGCCACTCGCGCCAGCCACAGGTGCCGAGAATGCGCACCGCGGTGCCGCTCAGTACGCTGCGCAGGGCGTCGGCGCCCTGGTTCTGGTCGCCGAACAGCAGATGGATGTCGTCCACGAACAGGATCATGCCGGAGTCCGCCACTTCCTTGATGATCGCCTGCAGGCGCTCTTCGAGCGCTCCGCGGACGACGGCACCGGCGCGAAGCGCCGAGACATCGAGGGACCAGACCGGCGTGTCGTGCAGCACGGCGGGTATCGCATCCGATCCCTGGGCCAAGGCCTGAACGAAGCCGAGGCCGCAGGCCGTCTTGCCAACGCCGGCTTCGCCCACCAGGGCCGCCGAGTTCTGCCGGCGACGCAGGAGAATCGAGGTGATCGCCTGCACTTGCGTCCCGAAGCCGACCACGGCGTCGAACTCCCCCGCGCGCGCCGCGGCGATCATGTCGCGGCCGTAGCGAGACAGCTCGCGGTATTCCTGGTCGGTCGCGGCGGCGGCCACGCCCTGCCCTTCGGTACGCTTGCCGCCCGTGCCGCCGGCCATCGCCAAGCGGGCGAGATCGAGGCGCTCGAAACTCGGCAACATCGCCACCAGACGCGGCCACGCATCGCCACGGCGGGCGACGGTCTCGAAGAACCGCACTGGCGACACGACGGCATCGCCGTAATCGTCGAAAGCCAGCGACCACGATTCGCGCAGCAGATGGGCCAGCGATCCGTCCAGAGAAGGCAGCGTACCGGGTTTCGCGCGTGGTTCGTTGGCGACCTGTTGGGCCAGCGCGGACTCGATGGCCGGGCCGTCGCCGCCGGCGTCGTCGAGCGCCCTCATCGTGCTGGCGCCAACGCCGCGGTCGCGTAGCAGAGCGAGCAGGAACTGCTCGATGGTCATGCTGCTGCGGGCATCGCGCGCCGCAGCCTCGGCGGTGGTATGGAGAACCCGGCGCGCGTCCGGATCGAGATGTTCGTATAGCTTGCGTAGATTCATGTTGCTCTAATGCACCTTCCAGCCGTATCTGGGGTATCCGTTCGTCACATCGGCATCCACAACATACGACACTCTAGCGCATTCGCGCAGCCTGCACAATCGGCGGGTTGTCGTTGTTCCCGGGACCGGGAGAAGCGCCTACGAATCGGGTGGTTGGCGCATCTGCGCCTCACGCTCGGCGCGCCACGCCACGCTTTCGCGCGCGCCGCGCAGGTCGGCACCGGCGAGGTCCTCTTCGACGCCGTGCAGATCCGCTTCGACCAGACGGGCATTCTGCACGTTCGCCCGCGCCAGCACAGCGTTGCGGAATGCGGCTCGAAAGGCGTTCACGCCCTGCAGATCCGCGCCGGTCAGATCGGCATCCAACCATGCGCTGTACGGTGCCGACGCCCGTGCGAAGCGGGCGCCGGCGAGGTTCGCCTTGGGGAACAGGGCACCTTCGAGGTCGGCGTGCTCGAATCCGGCGCCGTCGGCGCGCGCCTGCGCGAACAGAGCGCCTTTGAGATGGGCGGCACCGAAATCCGCTTCCGTCAAGTCGCATTCCGCGAAGATGGAGCGTTCGGCCCAGCGAAAGCGGGCCCCGGAGAACACGCTCTGGTAGAGATTGCAACTCTCGAAGCGCACCTTGGAGAAGTCGGCGTTCCGGCCATTGGCGCGGATGAAGCTGCAACGTTCGAAATGGGCGTTGTCGATGGTCCAGGTAGAAAAGTCGGCTTCCACCGCGGTGGCGTTGTTCCAACGGGCGCTCTCGGCTGCGAAAGCGCCGATCTCGCAGCCGGAAACGGTGAACAGACGCTGCCTGCAGCCAGCGCTGTTGAGGGCGACGCGCTCGAATTCGCTTTCGGCCAGCACGACCTGCTCGCCGGTCTGCTCCAGCGTCAGCTGCGCCAGCCGGCTTTGCGAGAACACCGTCTCGGCCAGCGCACCGGCGTCGCCGCCGACGATGCGCAAACCCGTGCCGCTGCAATCCATCCAACGGGTCTTGATCAGCCGGCAGTCGTCGAGCACGCAATCGTCGAAGCGGCAGTTCAGAAAGATCGTCTCTTCGAGATTCGAGCGCACGAGGTGAAGCCGCTCGAAGGTGCAGTCCTGGAAGATCACCTTGGCGATGTCGTCGTCCTGGAACCGCACGTCCTGCCACGAGACGCCGACGACGGGAATGCCGGCGGCGCGGTGAGCACCCTCTGGATCCTCAAAACGCATGGCAGCCATGCTCAGGACGCCGACAGCGAAGCCAGGGCAGAGGCGGCGCGCTCCGCAGCACCGCGCCAGCCCTGCTTGGCATCCATGCGCACGACGCGCATCGTCGGCCAAGCGCTCTCTGGCAGGCTTCCGGCCCAGAACGGATCGCCGGGCGGCGCGATGGCGACGACCGGCCGTCCCTCGTTGGCCGGGGCAAGGGCTTCGTCCGCGCCAAGCACCAGCGCCGCGGCGCGGTCGGGATGCGCCGCGGGGAGCAGCTTGTCGTGCAGGATGCGGCTCTCGGCCGCCGGCCAGTCGCAATCGATGCCGACGCCATGGCACAGCTTCTTGCCGATCCACACCCCCGAGCCGGCAAACGGCTTGGCCGGCGGCGGACGTGGCGACAGCAGCTCGACCAGCGAACCGTCATCGAGCACGGCCTGCGGAATGAGCTGGGCATCGGGGAGTTCGCCAGCGCCGAGATCGAAGACCTCGACATTCGCCGGCGTCGCCAGCGCCGCATCGATCCACGGCTGCCAGCGGTGCGGATGGGTGCGCCAGAGATGGACGTTGGTACCGGCAGCGAAAGCCTGCTCTGCGGCGCGAGCCGACTCGTTGCCCAGCGGCTTTCCGCACAGCAGCGCGAGCGCCGGAGCGCTAGGCGCAGCGAACGGCCCGGCGCGCTCGGCAAGGCGTTCCGCCAACGCGCCGTCGCCGGCCAGCAGCGCCAGTTCCAGACGCGCGGCCGCCATCCACGGGTCGTCGGCGCTATCGAAGCGGCCCCAGGCGCGCGTCGCGCAGCCGCCTATCCATGCCACCCGGGCCACCGCCGGCATCATGTCGCCCGGAACATCGACCGCGGCGAGGAGCCGCTCGGCGAAGCGCTGCAGCCGCTTCATCTCCCCGCGGCGGGCCATGATCGCGGCTGCCACCATGGCCACGGCGCCAGCCGCCATCGATTCGGGCAGCGGCGCGATTCCTTGCAGATAGGGTTCGATGAAGTGCATAGCGGCTGCGGTACGATTGTCCACCAGCGCCGCGCGGGCGCCCGTCAATGCGACATGGGCATGCATCGGCAATGCCATCGCTACCCGTTCGGCACCGCGGTGGTCGCCCAGCAGATGACGACGACGGGCCAGCGCCAGACAAGCAGCGGGATCTCCGGCATCGTGCAGAGCTTCCAGGCGCTCGACACCGGCCCGAACGGCGCCGGCGAGAATCAGCGCCTCGGCTTCCAGCAAGGCCATCGTCGGCGCATCGGGCCGGCTGCGCGCCGCCTGCAATGCGCCGACCGCGTCGCCTTCGGCTAGCTGCCGCCAGCCGGGGACGCCGTTGATCCCGGTGCGCTGCATGTCGCCTTGGGCCGCCAGCCTCGCAGCGCGGAGCGCCGGCGGGGCATCCGTCCACGCCTCGTGGAGAATGCCGACCCCGTGATCCCAGGCGCTGCGCCCACGGGCAACGGTCGCCATAACATGGTCGACTAACATCTTGCGTCTACCCTACAACCACACGGCGCACTCGCTTGCCTGATCCACCGACAGCAAGCCATTCGGAGTCCGCATTGGATATCCGTACAGCCCGGATCGACTTCGCCGCGGCCGCGCAGAGAAGGCCGCAGGCACGATTCTCCTTCCACGCCGGCCGGCGTGGAAGGAGAATCGTGATGCCAGCGAATGCGATCAGGCCGGCGGCGGCAGCTCGGCCACGAGCCGCAACGACGCCGTCAACTCCTCGAGCTGGAAGTGCGGGCGCAGGTGCGCCACCGCGGTGTAGGCTCCAGGCTTGCCGGGCACGTCTCGCACCTCCACCCGCGCCTCGCGCAGCGGGTAGCGCGCTTTGGTGGCGTGAGAGGCGCTGTCGTCGGAGGTCACGTACTGGGAGATCCAGTTGTTCAGGAACGAAGACACCTCGCCACGCGACGTGAACCCGCCCACCTTGTCGCGCATGAGCGCCTTGAGGTAGTGTGCGAACCGGGAGCAGGCCAGAATGTAGGGCAGGCTGGCAGACAGCCGGGCATTCGCGTTGGCATCTTCCGAAACGAACTTCTGCGGGCGGTTCACTGTCGAGCCGGAAAAGACGACGGCGAAGTCGGTGTTCCTGGCGTGGCACAGGCTGATGACGCCCTGATCGGACAACTCCTTCTCGCGCCGATCGGTGATCGTCGTTTCCGTCGGGCACTTCGAGATGCGGGCACCGGAAAGCGAGGGATACGAGTGCAGCGGCAGGTTGGCGACCTTGCCGCCGCTCTCCGAGCCACGGATAGCCGAAGGCCAGCCGTAGTCGGCAAACGACTTCATGATCAGTCCGCCGAGAGCCCAGGACGAGGGCCCCCACAGATACTTGTCGTGATCGGTGCCGTCGACGTCCTCGACGAAGTCCATCTCTTCGACCACGCTGCCGTCCGGACCCCAGGGCTGGCGAACCAGCGTCCGGGGAGCGGTCAGCACCAGATACCGGGAATCCGCGCTATCGCGCAGCGAGTTCCAAGCACCCATCTCGCTGGACTCGAAGATCCTGCCGATGTCCAGCGGACGCTCCAACTCGGTGAAGCTGTCGAGATCGAACAGATCGGGAGCCGCGTTGGCGATGAGCGGTGCGTGGGCCATGGCGGCAACGGACGCGATGTCGCGCAGGAACTGGACATCCTGATTGGAACGACCGAATTCCATGTCGCCGATCAAGAACGAGTAGGGGGTGCCCCCCAGTGTGCCGTATTCGCTCTCGTAGATGCCTTTGAAGAAGTGCGACTGATCGAAACCGGGCGCCCGCGAGAAGTCGCGGGCGAGTTCCTTGCGGTGACAGTTGAAGACACGCACCTTCATGGATGCCGACAAGTCGTTTTCGCTAACCAGTTTATCGAGATTGCGCCAGCTCGCCTCGAGCCTCTGGAACTTCGGATGGTGCAGCACTTGGTTGACCTGGGCGGAGATCAGACTGTCGAGAGCCGCGATGCGCTCAGCGAGCGCTCGCTTCGCGCTGCCGTCGATTCTGGCACCGGCCTTGGTC
Organism: Pseudomonadales bacterium; assembly: GCA_963422285.2. Taxonomy (GTDB): domain Bacteria; phylum Pseudomonadota; class Gammaproteobacteria; order Pseudomonadales; family Azotimanducaceae; genus VXYL01. The sequence continues at coordinate 982,588 of CAXXJO010000002.1, forward strand.
GCCTCCTCGATGAAGCCCTGCAGCATGCCGCGGGCTCCATCGACTTGGTGCTCGTCGCGGACCAGCCGGCCTTCGTCAAAGATGCGTTCGAGTATGGTTTCCGATCCAGCCGCGGCTGCGGAACCTTGCTGTTCTGCTTCTGCCATTGGTCTAGGACTCCTCTGGTTGATCGTCAATGCCGAGTTCGGTGCGCAGCTGGGCCTGCATGTCGGCGTTCTCCAGTATCTCTCCAAGCATGCCGTCGAGCTTTTCATTGGCCTCGACCTTGCTGAACAGGTCGGAGAGCTGCCGTCGCGCATCGAGCAGCTTGGCTGTTGCCGGGATCTGCGCAGCTACGCCCATCGGCGAAAAATCGTCGATCGACTCGAAGTCGAGCGAAACCCCGATTTCCACATCCTCCTGGCCGGAGATTTCGTCGCTGACGGAAACCTGCAGCTTCGGCCCGACCTGCTTCATCAGGCGATTCACCCCGCCACTCTCCACATCAATGAATTCGCGCTGGACGTATTCAATTGGATCGTCCCCGTCGCCGGACAGATCGGAGACCACGCCCGCCACCAAGGGCAGTTCGCGCTGGGTAGCTTCACCGCCGTCCTCGACGTCGTAGGTTATCTGGACACGCGGAGGGCGAACCTTGCCCACGCGCTGCTGACTGGAATCGGCCATGCTCTGCATCCTCAATATATGTATGAACGTATGTCGGTTGTCAAGTTCGCCAGGCAGCGAGAGCACCTCGGCGAACCTTCTCCTCGTACTGACCCCTACCGTCGCACTGACCCCTAGAGGCTCCTCGCCTGTCCGTGCAACAATGCGAGACTACAGAGAAGAAGTCAATACCGCAACGCACCTTCGCTCGTCTAGCCGCGAACTCGATGATGCAGCATTCGGGTTCGTCGCGCAACGCCGCCTACGCGCCTCGGCATGGCTGGTTGGATCCTCGCCGCACGCCCGCAATACGGACCATGACGCAGCATAACACGCGCCCCGGCTCTGGAAGGTGTTGCCATTCTCGCCGCCAGTTAGTATCTCCGTTTGAATCCGTGTCGTCATGCCGCACCATGGATATACAACATATAGGGACTTAAAAGCATATTGACTACCATATGTGGTGGCGTTGCTGATCCAATTCCAAACTGGAACGCTATCCGCCGCCCGAACGGTTCGCCAATCCCGACCCGTTCGGCTATGATGCCGCCTCCGTCGCCACAGTTCGTCGCGAGCCGCTCGCCATGCGCCGCATCCTCGTCACCAGCGCCTTGCCCTACGCCAACGGGGCCATCCATCTCGGCCACTTGTTCGAGCACATCCAGACGGATATCTGGGTGCGCTTCCAGCGCATGAGGGGCAACGAGTGCGTCTACGTCTGCGCCGACGACGCGCACGGCACGGCTACCATGCTGCTGGCCGAGCGCGAAGGCGTGTCGCCGGAGGCGCTGATCGAGCGCCTGCGCAGCCAGCATGCCGAGGATTTGCGCCGCTTCCACATCGGCCACGACAACTACTACTCCACCCATTCGCCGGAGAACGAACACTACGCAGGCCTGATCTACCGCCGCCTCGCCGAGCGTGGCTATACGTTCACCGCCGACGTGGAGCAGCTCTACGATCCGCAGCGCCAGCTGTTCCTGGCGGATCGCTACCTCAAGGGCACGTGTCCGCGCTGCGGCGCTGCCGACCAGTACGGCGACAACTGCGAAGAATGCGGCGCCACCTACGATGCCACCGAACTCGTGGCGCCGCGCTCGCTGCTGTCGGATGCCAAGCCGCAGCTGCGGAACTCGCGCCACCACTTCGTGGACTTGGCCCGGTTCAACGACTTCCTGACCCAGTGGACGGCCAGCGACGCGGTGCAGCCGGAGGTGGCTAACAAGCTGGCCGAATGGCTCGGCGTCGGGCTGAGGCCCTGGGATATCAGCCGCGACGCGCCGTACTTCGGCTTTCCCATTCCCGATGCCGAAGGCAAGTACTTCTACGTCTGGATGGACGCGCCCATCGGCTACATGGCCAGCTTCAAGAACCTCTGCGACCGCACCGAGGGGCTGGCGTTCGAAGACTTCTGGAATGCCGACAGCGACGCCGAGGTGCATCACTTCATCGGCAAGGACATCGTCAACTTCCACTGCCTGTTCTGGCCGGCGGTGCTGTCCGGCGCCGGCTTTCGTACGCCGACGCGCATCCACACCCACGGCTTCATCACCGTCGACGGCGCCAGGATGTCCAAATCCCGGGGCACTTTCATCAACGCCAGCACTTATCTGGACCACCTTGATCCGGAGTGCCTGCGCTACTACTACGCCACCAAGCTGGCGTCGAACAGCGACGACATGGACATCAATCTCGACGACTTCGTGCAGCGGGTGAACGCCGATCTGGTGGGCAAGGTAGTCAATATCGCCTCCCGCTGCGCCGGCTTCATCGGCAAGAACTTCGAGGGTCTGCTGGCAGCGAACGTGCAGGACGAGGCTCTGTGGGCAGCCGTGTCCGAGGCCCGGCATGGGTTCGCCGAATGCTACGAACGCGGCGACGTGGGCCGGGCGGTGCGCGAGATCGCAGCCCTGGCCGACCGCGCCAACCGCTACATCGCCGAGCGCGAACCCTGGAAGCACGTCGGGAATCCAGCGCGTCGGGAGGATGTCCACGGCGCCTGCTCCCTCGGCATCAACGTCTTCCGGGCCTTGGCGATCTATCTGAAACCCATCGTGCCGGCCATGGCCGCCAAGGCGGAGGCGTTCTTGCAGGTCGAGCCGCTGACTTGGGACGACGCCGGGGAACCGCTGGGAAACCACCGAATCGGCCGCTTCAAGCCGTTGTTCACGCGCATCGACAGGAAGGACGTGGCCAAGGTGGTGGCAGCGACCGCGGCCGAGGCAGACGACGCCGGAACGGAACCGAACGCCGCCGAGACCATCGCCATCGAAGACTTCCAGAAGATCGACCTGCGGGTGGCGAAGGTAGTGGCCGCCCATCGCATCGAAGGCGCGGACAAGCTGCTGCAACTGACCCTGGACGTGGGCGACCATCAGCGGCGGGTATTCTCCGGCATCCGCAGCGCCTACGAACCCGAAGCTCTAGTCGGCCGCCTCACCGTCCTGGTCGCCAATCTAGCCCCGCGCAAGATGCGCTTCGGCGTCTCGGAAGGCATGGTGCTGGCAGCCGGCCCTGGCGGCAGCGACATCTTCCTCGTCGCCCCGGACGCAGGTGCTGAGCAGGGCATGAAGGTGACCTGATCCCAGTGGCCGAGGCGCCATCGAGCTTTCGGGAAATCAAACATGATTCGCACCGTCCGCATCCGTGGCTTCAAGCGCTTCTGGAAGGCGGAGCTCCATTTGCCGGGGCGCCTCGTGCTGGCCGGCCCCAACAACACCGGCAAGACGACGCTGCCGCAAGCCATCGCCGCATGGTCGCTGGCTTTGCGGCGGCGGCGCGAACTCGACCACTACCGGCGAGTGCCCATAGCCCGCCAAGCATTCGCTACGGTTCCGTTGCGCAGTTTCGACCTGCTATGGACAGATCGCCGCTATCGAGAACCGATCGGGATCGAACTGCGCCACCATGCAGGATGGTCGGCGACCATGGAGTTCGTCGCCGACAGCACCGAGCAGATATATACCTGCGTCCCCGTGCAGACGTGCCGGTGGACACATTGCGGCAGCTCGATCCGAGTACCGTATTAGTACCGTCGGTGACCGGCTTGGATGCCAGCGAACGCTTGGTGCGGACAGCAGCCGTGGAGCAGTTCCTCGGCCTCGGCCGTCCAGGCGAAGCGCTGCGCAACCTGCTGGTGACGGCCCACGCCGACGAATCCGGATGGACTGCGCTGCAGGCGTCCATCGACAGGCTGTTCGGCTGCCAATTGCTGCCGCCCGATGCCAGCGGCCCGATCATTCGCGCCGAATGCGCTACGGACGGGGATACGCCTCCCTTGGACATCGCCAGCGCCGGCAGCGGGTTTCGGCAAGTGCTGATGCTGCTTGCCTTCCTCGGCACCAGGAAGGACGCGGTGCTGCTGGTGGACGAGCGAGCCGGACGCGCACCGGCACGCGATCTTGCAGGACAGCGTCTATCACGAACTGCGGCCCGCCTCCCGCCAGCGTTCGCAGTTCATCGTCGCGACCCATTCCGAAGCAATCATCAACTCGGTAGATTCTCGGGCACCGTGCATCACTCTCAACCAGCCGAGGATGGTGGCCGACAGCGAGCTGCGCAGCCGGCTGATTTCCTCGCTTCGGATGCTCGGCAACGCGGACATCATGCAGGCGCTCGCTGGGCGCGGCGTCCTCTACGTAGAGGGCTGCACGGACATGGATATCCTGTGTTCCTGGGCTGCACGGCTGCAGCACCGGGCGCTGGCGCTGCTGACTACGGAGCCGATGCGGAAGCCGCTGGTGTTCCAGACCGCCAGGGGAAGCCCGCGAATCAGGGCACGCGATCACTTCGACGTCCTGCAACTCGTCTGCGAGAGCTTGCCCGGGCTGGAACTGCGCGATGGCGATGCGCATCCAGCAATACCGGATACCAAGCTCGCCGGGACCGGCTTGCAGCGCCGGCGCTGGCGACGCCACGAAATCGAAAGCCACCTCCTCCATCCAGCCGCGCTGCGTCGAAGCGATGGTGGGAGGCGATGCCCGGCAGTACGCACCCGGAACATGCTCGCCTATTGGCACGACGAATTCCCGCCCGCGGCAGTGCGCAAGCCTCGGGCCGACCATCCGTTCCTGAACGTCGCCAAGGCCCGTACCGAACGGCTCCCGCCGCTGCTCGATGCGGCCGGACTTCAGGGTCTGCCCTGCACTCGCTACCACGAGATCGCCGACGCCATGCTTGCCGAGGAAATCCACCCCGAAGCGGTGGAGAAGCTCGATGGCATCTGCCAAGCATTTGGGATCGAGCCGTGAACACCGGCAGGCGCTGCCGGCAGCGCCTGAGAATGGACTTGGATAGGCGCATCCCCGTCAGCCAAAGGAGGATGCGCCCGCGATGATCGATCTGCTGCTCATCCTCCTCTCCGCGGCGCTGGTCAACAACTTCGTGCTGGTGCAGTTTCTCGGCCTGTGCCCGTTCGTGGGCGCGTCCGGGCGCTTCGAGACCGCGCTGCCGATGACGCTGGCGACGATGTTCGTGCTGGCGGTGGCGGCGCTGGCCACGCATCTCGTCCACCGCCACCTGCTCGTTCCCTTCGAACTCGGCTACCTGCGCATCGTCGCCTTCATCGTGGTGATCGCCGGCGCGGTGCAGTTCACGGACCGATTCGTGCGCGCCGCGAGCCCGGTGCTGCACCGCATGCTCGGCATCTTCCTGCCGCTCATCACCACCAACTGCGCCGTGTTGGGCGTGACGCTGATCGCCACGGACGAGGGCCTGTCGCTGACGCGGACGCTGATGCTGGCGCTCGGCGCTGGCCTCGGCTTCGGCATCGCCATCGTCGCTTTCGCGGCGCTGCGCGAGCGCATCCACGACAACGCCGTGCCGACACCCTTCCGCGGCCCGCCCCTGGCGCTGGCGACGGTGGGGTTCATGGCGCTGGCGTTCTACGGTTTCCGGGGCTTCGGCGCATGACCGCGGCGCTGGTTCTCGGCGGCATCGGGCTTGCGGTGGGCGTTCTGCTGGGCATCGCCCGGCGGGTGCTGGCGGCGAAGGAGATCGGTAGCGGCAACGCCGTGGTAGACGCCATCGACGCGCTGCTGCCGCAAAGCCAGTGCGCCCAATGCGGCTATCCCGGCTGCCGCCCCTATGCCGAGGCCGTGGCCGCCGGCGAGCAGCTGGACCTGTGTCCGCCCGGCGGCCCGGAAACCGCGGCCAAGCTGCGGGCGCTGCTGGGCCGGGATGCCGAAGCCGTGGACATGGCGGAACCCCGATACCAGGTGGCGCGCATCGTCGCCGCGGACTGCATCGGCTGCGCACTGTGCATCGACGCCTGCCCGGTGGACGCCATCGCCGGCGCTCCGAAGCATCTGCACGCCGTCATCGCCGAGCACTGCACCGGCTGCGAGTTGTGCGTACCGGCATGTCCGGTGGACTGCATCGAGCTGATCGAATGCGTACGCTAGAATCGGCTGCGTTCGCGCCGCTGGGCGAGGCCGCGGACGCGGCGGCGATCCTGGAGCGCATTGAAGCCGCTGGCATCGTCGGCATGGGCGGCGCCGGCTATCCGACGGCACGGAAGATTCGCGAAGCCATCGCCGGCGGCGCGGATACCGTCATCGGCAACGGCATGGCCAGCGAACCCGACGCCAGCGCCGACCGGATGCTGCTGCGGGAACACGGTGCGGCAGTGGCCGCCGGCCTCGGCATCGTCGGGGGCGTCCTGGGCAAGGCGCGGCTGCTGCTGGCCGTGCCCGTCGGCGGCGAACTCGTCACGCCCGCGGTGGCAGTCGATCTGGAGGTCGTCGAAGTCGAGAGCGGCTGCGGCGCTGGCGATGAAAGACGCTTGACGCGGCAGCTCGCGGGACGGCAGGTGCCGAACAATGGCTACCCCAAGGAGGTCGGCGTACTGGTGCTCAACGTGGCGACGCTGTTCGCCGTCTTCGAGGCCGTGGCGCTGGGCCGGGCGCTCGAGCGGCGCCTCGTTGCCGTCGATGGAACGGATCGCTGGGTCGCCATCGGCACGCCGCTTGCGGACTTGCCTATGGATGGCGGCGAAGGCGGATTCCGCATCAACGGCGCCCTCACCGGCAGGCCCGCGCCGGCCAATGCCGTGGTAGAAGCCGCCACGTTCAGCGTTGCCGCGGCGCTGCCGCCCGCCTTGGCATGCATTCGCTGCGGCTGGTGCGCACCGGCGTGTCCAGTGCAGCTGTCGCCGCAGCGGCTGCACGCCGCGTTCGAGGCGCACGTCCCGGACGCCGCGGTCCTCGACTGCATCGAATGCGGCGCCTGCACGGCCGTCTGCCCGAGCGGCATCGATCTCGTCGGCGAGTTCCGGACCGTCAAGGATCGGATGCAGCGCGACAGCGCCCGCCAGCATCGCGCCGACGAGGCGCGGCGACGCTCGGCGGCCCGAACCGAACGCCTGGAACGCCAAGCCAGGGAACGCCAAGCGCGCCGCGCCGAACGCCTGCGCACGCCGCGGCAATGGGTGTGAACGCGGCTGTTGGCGCAGTCGTCGTTCATGAGGCGAAGCTTTGGCGGTATTGGTAAGCGTGTTCGGCAAACCGTCTTCCACGCCGGCTGTCATGGATCGGGTGCTGGTCGCGCTGGCGCCGGCGATCGGTGCGGCGACTTGGGCGTTCGGGCCGATGGTGCTGGCGCACTGCGCGGTGGCGCTGCTGGCCGGGGCCGTTTGCGATGCCGCGAGCCGGCGGCTCCGGGGTCGGCCCTGGATACCATTCGCGGATCGCAGCACACCGGTGACCTGCCTGCTGATCGCCATCGCCATGCCGCCCACGGCACCAGTGTGGATCGTCGCCGTTGCCGTGGGCATCGCCATCGTGATGGCCAAGGAACTCTACGGCGGCCTCGGCAGAAACGTCTTCAATCCGGCCATGGCCGGCTACGCCGCGGTGCTGGTGGCCTATCCGCAAGCACTTGCCTACATTGACGCCGACACCGGCGCCACGGCCCTCGACGCACTGCGCTTTCGCGGCGCCGTGACCGTGGACGACATCGCCCAAGGTCCCGCGTTCGGCGCCGTCGGCGCCGCCGGCTTCGAGCTGGTGAACGCCGCGGCGATGCTCGGCGGCATCTATCTGGTGGCCGTGGGCGTCGCGCATTGGCGCATCCCCGCAGCGGTGCTGGCTGGCATCGCCCTGCCGGCCGTCGTCTTCTACGACGGCGGCAGCTCGGCGAGCTTGGGCTCGCCGCTGTTCCACTGGTTCGCCGGCGCCACCATGCTGGCGGCCTTCTTCATTGCCACGGACCCGGTCACCGCGCCCCGGGCCGCGGCTGGCCAATGGCTGTTCGGCATCGGCATCGGCGCGCTGATCTTCGCCATTCGCGGCGCCGGCGGCTATCCCGACGGCGTTGCCTTCGCGGTGCTGCTCGGCAATCTGGCAACGCCCGTGCTGGACCGCTTGGAGGACGTCCGCCGTGCGCGCCGTGCTTCGTAGCATCGGCTCACTGGTGGCGCTGACGGTGCTGGCCGGCGCGGCGCTCGCTTGGTTCGCGGCGCATACGGAAGAAGCCGCCCGCCGCAATCGGATGTACGAGGAATGGAAGACGTTGCTCGACATGGCCGGCGAGGTCGACCGGCAACGGCTGATCGGTTTCGCCGACGATGCCGACGACGCGCCGCCCGACGACTGGCTGCTGTGCGAGATGGACTTGGCGATTCTGCGCGGCACCGGCAAGGGCTACGGCGGCGCATTCCGATTGGCGGTGGCGATTCGCACGGACGACGAGCGCGGCTCGATAAAAGCGGTGCGCATCCTGGCACACGCGGAGACGCCGGGCTTCGCCGACATGCTCGCAGCGGGTTCGCCATGGCTCGATTCGTTCGCCGAGGGCGAAGTTCACGCCGTCACCGGCGCCACGATCACCTCGCTGGCGGTGCGGGAGGCGGTGGCGCGGACGATGGCGCGGTTCGAGCCCGAAGGCACCTGCCGGCCGTGAGCCGCTTCGCCGACGCCGCGCTGCGCCGCAACCCGGCCTGGGCGCAGCTGCTTGGCCTGTGCCCGCTGCTGGCGGTGTCCAATACCATCGCCAACGCCGCTGGCCTAGCCGTTGCCAGCGCCGTGGTGCTGATCGGCTCCGCGACGCTGATTTCGGCGGTGCGCCGATTCATCGCCGCGGACGTGCGGCTGCCGTGCTTCGTGCTCGTCATCGCCACCTTTACCACGCTGGTGAACCTCGCTATGGAAGCCTACGCCTTCGATCTCTACCAGCGCATCGCCCTGTTCGCGCAGCTGGTGGTCACCAACTGCATGATCCTGGCGCGCGTGGAGCAGGTGGCCGCCAAGGAGCGCATCGGCCGCACCCTGCTGGACGCCCTAGGCACCGCGGCGGGCTTCGCCGTGGCCATCCTCGCCCTGGGCGCGGCGCGGCAGCTGCTGGCCGCCGGCTTCCCCCTCGCCGCTCAGCCGCCCGGCGCCTTTCTGACCGCGGCGCTGCTGCTGGCGCTGGTGAACGCGAAGCCTTGGCGCCGTCAGCCGGGAAGCACCGCCTTCGGCCGCGAATCGAAACGCGGCGATCACGATTCGGCGTGATGGACAAGGTCCATGGAAGGCATCCGGCGGTAGTTTCCAAGTTCGACTTTCGACGCTTCGCAGGGCGCGTCCCGAGCTTCGGCACCGGCGAGCGACCTTCAGTCGAGCAGGTAGTCGAGCGCTTTGATCAAGGCGACCATGGCGGCAAGGCCCGTATACATCCACACGATCATGCCCAGCCGCAGGTTCGCCATCTTCAAATCGAAGACCTCCCGCAGCTGCCGATTGGAGTCGCCGATGCGCTTGCCGAGGGTCTCCTCCAGCTCGTCGAAGCGCTTGCCGAGGGTCTCCTCCACGTCGTCGATGCGCTTGCCGAGGGTCTCCTCCACATCGTCGATGCGCCCGTCCAGCTTGGCCACGGCAGCGTCCAGGTCGGCTTTCGTCGCGAAGCCGGCCTGGTCTCCGTTCGCCACGGCGATGGCGTCGACGACTGCCTCGGCCTGGGGACTCTCGAACCCGGCTGCTTGCAGCCTCTTGACGGCGCGGTGCGTGTCGAACGCGAACTCGGACATGGCAGGGACCCTACATCCTTGCGCATGGCGCCGCAACAAAGGGCATCGGCGCAGTTCGAAAGCGGCGTTGCCATGCCGAATCATGCAGCCACAAGATGCGGATGAACAGGTCGCTTCGGGACGCTATATGCAATGGCACGTTCCGGCAAAATGGACAGCCTGCGCTGGATGAGGAGATCGCAAATGCTCAGGGGTCTCAAGCCAGGCCGAGGTCGAGACGGGCCGGAACCGGTCGTTGCGGCTGGGCCGCGGGGTCGCAGTCGGGGTGGCGGTTGCCGCGGTTCCCTGGTCGGCGCTCGCTGCGGACCCCGCACCTCTCTTGTCGCCGTGGCGATTCTCGCTCTTGGCGGGGCGCGACAGCTGATCGCGCTGGGCTTTCCCTGGCCGCTCTGGCAGTCGGGGCGTTTATCGTCGCCGGACTGCTGCTGGCGCTGACCGGTCTTGCCGGTGGCCGCCCTCGTGGCGGTTCTGAATAGCCGCTGGCGATCTGGACCAACGCGGAAGAAATATTGGGGCTTTCCGGGTTGACGGTCACCTGTTCCAGCCTGGGATTCACCACCAAGTCCATGTCTTCGAGCGCTATGGAACCGAGCAGGACGCCATCGCCCAGAACGAAGGCGCCGGTGGAGCAAGACCGGTTCTCGAAGTTCACCAGCACCGGGCCGAGATAGGGGACGAGAGCATGTCTGCCGTCCGCCGTCGTCAGTTCCCGCTTTTCCAATTTTTCGAGCTCAAGCTGCACCGCAACGCGCTCCGGCACGAAGAGATTGACCGCTTCCGTGTCCACCAGCGCCCTCGCCGTCAGCGCCGCCAACTCGCGTTTCCTTGGATCGGCCCGCCCGCTGTCCGCATGGATCAAACCCATGAGCCCGCTCGCCGCAACTGCCGTCCAAGGATTCTATAATCGCCGCACCGCTGGCTCGCACCAACCAATCGGCACAGTGAACAAAGACAAGCGAACCGAGATCTTCGCCCGGCTGCGCGCCGAGAATCCCGAGCCCACCACGGAACTGCGCTTCGGTACGCCGTTCGAACTGCTGATCTCCGTGATGCTGTCCGCCCAAGCCACGGATGTCAGCGTCAATCAGGCCACTGGGCCGCTTTATGCCGTTGCCGATACCCCGCAGGCGATGCTGGCGCTGGGCCTGCCCAGGCTCAAGGGCTTTATCCAGTCCATCGGACTGTTCAACACCAAGGCCGCCAACATCCTCAAGACCTGCCGCATCCTGCTCGACGAGCACGGCGGCGAGGTTCCCCGCCAGCGCGAGGCCCTCGAAGCGCTGCCTGGGGTGGGCCGCAAGACCGCCAACGTGGTTCTCAACACCGCCTTCGGCGAACCCGCCATCGCCGTCGACACGCATATCTTCCGGGTCTGCAACCGCACCAGAATCGCGCCCGGCAAGACGCCCCGGCAGGTGGAGGACAAGCTGCTGCGCTGGGTGCCGAACGATTTCAAGCGCGGTGCCCATCACTGGCTGATCCTGCACGGACGCTACGTCTGCACCGCCCGCAAGCCACGCTGCGGCGCTTGCCCTATCGAGGATCTTTGCGAGTTCAAGGACAAAACGGAGTACGCCTGAGCGGACCCGCTCGGGCCTGCCTGAACTTCCACTCAGAGATCGAACATCCGGCGCAGCGTCGCGGTCCGTTCGGCGACGATGTCCGCGTCCACGTCGGTCACCGCGCCGGCGTTCCATACCGGCCCCGGCCAAGCGCTGTCGCTCGGGTAGCGGCCAATGACGTGAACGTGCAATTGCGGCACCTGATTGCCGAGCGCGGCGACGTTGATCTTGTCGGCGCCGAAGGCGTCGATCAGCGCCTTCGAGACGACCTCGATTTCATCGAAGAGCGTCAACCTCCGGTCCCTCGGCAAATCGTGAAAGTCGCACAGGCCGTCGATGCGCGGGACGAGAATCACCCATGGGAAGCGATGGTCGCGCATGACGAGGACGGTGCAGAGTTCCCAGTCGCCGAGGTGTTCGCAGTCCGCGGCCAGCTTGGGATGCAGCAGAAAAGACAAGGTGTTTTCCTCCGTTGCCGATCAGCGTTTCGGGTAGCCGCCTACCCAGATCGGACTCGACCAGGCGATGGCGTCGTTGGCCTGTCTGACCCGCACATAGTAGTAGTCGCCTTGGCGATCGCCTTCGTCATCCACCGCAAAGGCAACATCCATCGTGCCGTCGACGATGGCGCGGCGCAGCGTGACGGTATCCACATATCCGTCAAACGGGATGTCGCGGCTGAGAACGCCGCGCTCGAGGTGGCGCAGTTCCAGCACCACCTCCCCAGCGGGCACCGTCTGGTGCCTTCGGAAGCGTGGCGGCCCGCCGCCGAACTCCCGGCCTTCGCCGAGCGTGAGCGTCAACTTCGCGGTTCGGCGCACATCGGCCAGCGTCAGCCGGATGGAACTGGCGCCGCCCCGGGTGTGGGTGCTGAAGGCGATGCTGGAACCGTCGGTCCAGTCCAAGGATTGGGTATTGGTGTTGTGGAAGTCCATGCCCTGCGCCGCCGTGACCTTAGCGCCCTCGACCTCCACCGTGCCCCGCCACCAGCGCCAGCCGCGCGGATTGTCGCCGGGGTGGAAGGGCGCGGCGTCGGACGCGAAGATGAGATGGAGGTCGCCAGCGGCAAAGGGCTTGGCGACGGCTTCCGTAAGGTAGTCCTGCTGCCAGAGCACTTGGTCGTTCTTGACGACCGCAATCGTGTCGATGGGCGCGGTACCGATCACCCGACCTTCGATGAGCCGCCGTTCGGCGAAGGGAATGCGCTTGCCCATGTCGCGGCCATTTACGGTGAAGTCGAGGATGATCCGGTCGCCAGTCGTGGCGTAGACGTCGAGGTTCTTCATGGCGTCGAACAGCGCATCCCTGGTGCGCGCATGGGTACGCAGCGCCCCCAGCCCGCCACGCTGGGACAGAGAACCGAGCTGGGGCGCGCTGTAGCCCGGCTGGCTCAGGTGGTTGTCGCTGGCGGCGATGAAGCCCACCTGATGGCCGTGGTTCAAGTACATGCGTCCGAACCACTCGAACGTGCCGTGCTGGGACATGATCTCCACCAAGGGTTCCAGGGCAGGGTCGTTCAAGCGGTAGTCGCCAGCCTGGTGGGCGTGGGGAATCACCACCACGTCGGCGGGGTCGTGATGGGTGCGCAAGCCCTGGTAGAGCAGCGACAGAGTGCCGAACTCCTGGGCCGGAATGCGCCGCCGTCCGTCCGGCGATCGGAACAGCACGTTGTGGTGGCCGCCCTGGACGTTCTGAATGGTCCACTCGTAGCCCAGGAAAGCGACGAACTCGCCATCCTGGGAGTAGCGCCGCACGTTGTCGGCCAGCACGTTCCACTCGAAGTCGTCCATCCAGATGTCGTGCTCGGAGTGGGTGACGTAGTCCAGCCGGGCGTCGTCCCGGGCCCACGCCATGAACCGCTCGGCGGTACCGATGCCTTCGGCGAAGCCGGAATGGCCGTGGGTATCGCCCCAGTAGATGCGACGCGGCGGCGCGTCCTCCACCAGCACGGGGTTGGCGACGCCGGCAATGGCGCCGTCCTGGGAGCGAAAGGCGAAGCGGTAGACGCCGGGCACATCGAAGCGAATGTCGTCGAGGATGGCGATGGCGTCGCCGCCGGCGTCGATCCGGGCGAACGGTTCGCCATTGACCGACACCTCCCAAGCCGGAATCGGCCCCGTGGCGCGGTTGTAGAAGCGATCCTCGGCGCGCACGGAGACGGCGAACGGCTCGCCTGCGGCCACCACGGAAGGCGCGAAGCCATGTACTCCCGCCACCTTCGAGCCAGTGACCACGATAGGCTGGATGGGCAGGCCGACCAACATCCCGTCACCGTCGAAGTCCAGGTACAGAGGCAGCGGCATGCGGTCGCTTTCGAAGTCCGGCAGCAGCAGGCCGCCGCCGGCGGTGTCGCCGTAGACGATGGCGACGGTGTCGCCTGCGGTCAGCCGCCCGGAGGTGAGGCGAAACATCAGCATGTCCGCAGCACCTCGAAAGCCGCCGTGCATGCCGCCTATTGGCACCGCGGACTTGGAGAAGTGCGCACTCGGGTTGGAGGCAGCGATGGAAAGGTAGTTGTCGCCGGCTTCGTCGTCGGTCTGGAAGCGGCCGAAGTTGGCCATGAAATGGCGCGCCACGACGAAACCGCCGCCGGGTTCGATATCCTTGCCGCCCACCGTGTAGGTCTGGCGGATGGTGGCGTAGGTGCGCGCCTCGAACGGGCCTGTATCCGCCGTCAGCGTACCTACGGCGTCCGGCTGTTCATCGAGCAGGGCCAGTTCGCGAATGGCGGGGTCCAGGCCGGCAATGCGGCCGGCGCGGTCGGGATAGGCGAGTACCCCAGAGGCGATGGCGGTGGCGTTCACCGGCACATAGCGCCCGGCCAACGAATAGGCGTTGATCCACCGCCACAAGGTTTGCGCCCGGGATTGGGCATTGGCGCGGTTGCTCGGCGCATGTTCGACTTCGGACTTCATGGCCTCTACCCGAGCGCGGAGCTCCGGCGAGAGATAGTCTTCGGCGAAGGATGCGAACGCCGCAATCCAAAGGATGGCGGCACCCGCGGACTGGATGACCCTCACGATGCGCTCCGTTGCCGGGCAGGCGATTTCGCATGGCGAAATCCCGGCGCGACCGCGTCGGCGGTCGCGTCGTCGATCAGCCGCTCGAAGCGGTCGATGCGAGATTCGAGCTTCGCCAAGGTGACGTGCCAGAAATCCGCCGCGGCGAGATCCGCGTCCAGATGCTTGGCAGCGAGTTCTTCCGTGGCCATGCGACCGGTATCGCGCAGCAGCGCCTGGTAGCGCGGGAAGAACTCGTCGCCGAAGGCGTCGCGCTGGGCGTGGATGCCGAGACTGAACAGGTAGCCGAACAGGTATGGAAAGTTATAGAAGCTCAGTTCCGAAATGTAGAAATGCAGCTTGCTGGCCCAGAACAGCGGATCCGGTTCCGCCAAGCAGTCGCCGTACCACTGCTGCCAAGCTGCGCTCATCCGCTCCTTGAGCTCGTCGGGCCGCAGCGGGCGCTCGGCGCGGGCCTCGTAGAACTGGCGCTCGAACTCGAAGCGGGTGGGGATGTTCAACACGAAGGTGGTTAGCGCGGCAACTTCTTCCCAGACGATGTCCAGTTCGGCCGCCGGGGTTTCGGCCCGCTGCCGCAAGGCGTCGCGCACCACGGTCTCGCCGAAGGTGCTGGCGGTTTCGGCGAGGGCCATGCCGTAGCTGCGCTGGCTGTCGGGCAGGTCGCGCATGGTCCAGGCATGGAAGGCGTGGCCCAGCTCGTGGGCCAAGGTGATGACATCGCTGGCGCCGCCGGTGTAGGTCATGTAGACCCGAGGCGTGCGCGACTTGCGAAAGCCCGTGCAATAGGCGCCCGGGCGCTTGCGGGCGCCTACGGTGCCTTCGATCCAGCGCTGGGCCGCCATCATGCGCACGAAGTCGCCCATGCTCGGATCGATGGAAGCATAGGCGCCGGCGATGAGGTCGATGGCTTCCGGGTACGGAATGGGGGCGGCCTCGGCACCGGGCAATGTCGGTGCCGGAGCGCGTTGATCCCATGGCCCGTAGCGAGCCTTGCCGTATGCCTTCGCTTGCAGCCGCGCCGCCCGCCGAGCCAGGGGGATGCCCTCCCGGGCCGCGCCGAACACCGCGTCCAGGGTGGCCCGTTCGATGCGGTTCATGTGCAGCGGCGCGTCCAGGAAGTGGATGCCGCGCTGGTTCTCCGCGCTGTCGGCAAAGGGCGAATGCGATCGCTGCCGGCACATCTCCAACCGCCAGCCGGCGATAGCGTTGAGGGCCGCGGCGCAGGACTCCGCGTGTTCGTCCCAAGCGGCGTTGATGGCCCGCCAAGCGCGTTCGCGCAGGTTATCGTCGGGCGTCAGCAGCAGGCCGCTTGTCTCGGCCAAGCCCAGAGTGCGGGTTTCGCCATCGACTGCTACTTGGCATGCGAGAGTGCCGGAAAGCTGATCGTAGAGACGGCCCCAGGCATGGATTCCGTCCTGGGCCAGACTGTTGGCCAGGACTTCCTGGGCCAAGGGCAGCCGTTCGTGGCGGCGCTTGCGCGAGTGCAGGACAATGAAGCGCGACGGCGCGACGGTCGGATTGGCGAGATACGCTTCGACTACGCCGCCCGGCGCAAGATCCAGAAACTGCGCCAGCGGTTCGCTGGCGTTGTCGAAGCGCTTCTGCACCGCCTGCAAGCGACCGAGCAGCGCCTGCGCCTTCTGGTCCTGGCTGTCCACGCTCAGGCTGCATTGGGCGTAGCCCTCCATGTCGTGGGCGAGCCGTCCGGCCTCGTCGAGCCGGACGAAGATCGCTTGCGCTTCGGCGATGGCGGCGACGGTCTCCACGGTCAGTTCGGATGCAGCGGCGAGCAGCGGCGTCAATGCGCCGTTGCGCCCCTCCACCTCGTCAAGCAGCACCTCAAGACTCGCCAGATCCGCCTCGATCTCGGCCGAATCGGCCGCGGGATACTCGCTGGCGATATCCCAGCTCTGTCCCTGAACCGCCCCCCGCGCTGCGGCGTCCACGGCGTCGTCGTTCACATTCGCCACCCTCGGCGCGACCAGAGGCGGACATCTTACACGCGCCAGGGCTGATGTCTCTCACGCCTTCCGTGGGAAAGGTGGGCGGCCATGCCCTGATGCTCTGTCGAAGGACCGGGGCACCGCCTCGCCAAGGAAGACGCATCGAAGATGGCGCCGCAAACCGTTCAGAGCCGTCAGCGCGGCCGCATGACTGCCATCCCCAAGAGCATCTCGTCCGCCCGCCACCGCGTCGGGTGGCGACTCGGTTTGAATTCGCGCCGTCATGCTGCATCACGAAACCACAAGATCAGGGGTTGAAACGGCATCGGATGCCGCATGTGGCAGGCATCCATAGTGGCGCATCTCATCCAAAGCCAAACTGAGCCACTACCCAGCGTCGAGGCACCCCCGCGCAACCAATCCGATAGCGCGTCTCTGCTGCCGAAACATGGCTAGGCGATAGGTGTGCTGGAACGCTCCCGTGCGCCGCGGACGCTTTCCTCAGGCAATCTCGATCCCCGGTTCGCGGATTGCAGATATCGCCGCAACCGCCGCCAAGCGCCGGCGGCACCGCCTTTTCCTATCCGTAGCGCTAGGCGGTCTACCGGGCAGGATGGAACTGCCGGCCAGCGAGTACCGGGGGGAGGGACAAGCGCGTCAGGGTACAGGTCCAAGGTCGTAGCCGTCCGCCACGAGGACATGGCACCAACCAGTCGCGGGATCGAGTTGGAGCGGCTGTTCAAGCCGGGAAGACCTCCTGCACATCGTCGTCAACGGCACCGGCAGCCCGCCGCCACGGGCCGAGAAGAACACCAGCGTCGTTGCGTGGCCACGCGCCAACCCGATGTCGCCGGCAACGACCGCACCTTGCGCCGCGCGGGGTTCGACGGGGTCATGGCGGCACGTCCGACCGATCGGAGAACCCCGTGGCCACCGACCGGCTTCGCCTTCCCACCGGCCTGCAGACCTTCCGAGACGTGCGCGAGCGCGGCTGCTACTACGCCGACAAGACGGAATATGTCCTGCAAGCGGCCGAGGACGACAAGTTCCTGTTCCTGACCCGCCCGCGGCGCTTCGGCTAGACTCTGTTCCTGGACACGCTGGCGGAACTGTACGCCGGCAACAAGCCGCTGTTCCGGGGGCTGGCCGTCCACGATCGGTGGGAGTGGTCGCGCCGCCACCCGGTGGTTCGACTGGGCTTCGCGCGGGGCAACTTCAACGTCTGCGGCTATCTGCACACGAACACGATGGTGCAGTTGGAGCGCATCGCCCGCCGCGCCGGGGTTTCAGCGGCCTACGACACAGCCCCGGAGCGCTTCGGAGACCTGATCGAGACCTTGCACGAGAGCACCGGCTTGCGGGCCGTGGTGCTGGTGGACGAGTACGACAAGCCGATCCTGGACGCCCTGGGCGATGCGGCGACGGCCGACGCCATCCGCGACTACCGGCGCGGCCTGTACGGCACCATCAAGGACTGCGACGCACACATCGAGAAGTGCTTCGTCATCGGCATCTGCCGGTTTCCGAGGACGAGCCTGTTCTCCACCGCCAACCAGTTCACGGACCTGACGCTGGATTCGCGCTACGACGCTGTCTGCGGCTTCACCGACGACGAGCTGGACCGGGTCTTCGCGCCGGAACTGCCCGGACTGGGCCGCGACGCCATCCGCCAGCGCTACAACGGCTACTCCTGGGGCGACGGCGGCGAGACGGTGTACAAACCCCTACGACGCGCTGCTGCTGTTCAGAACCCGGGAGTTCGCCGATCACTGGTGGGAGACCGGCACCCCGGCTTTTCTCGTCGAACACCTGCACAAGCGCGGCCTGCTGGCCGTCGGCGACCTGGACGGGCGCTGGGTGGCGAAGG
This sequence comes from Pseudomonadales bacterium, assembly GCA_963422285.2. Classification (GTDB taxonomy): domain Bacteria; phylum Pseudomonadota; class Gammaproteobacteria; order Pseudomonadales; family Azotimanducaceae; genus VXYL01. The sequence continues at coordinate 1,000,629 of CAXXJO010000002.1, forward strand.
ATCGCCTGTCCGACTTCGCCGTCGGCCGGATGGACGCCGCCGCGCTGCTGTTCCAGACCGGCAACCTGACGATCGGGAGGAAGGAGGCGAAAGGCAGCCGGCCGGGCTACTACCTGGCCTACCCGAACGAAGAGGTGCGGCACGGCATGGGATGGCTGATGACGCTCCACATGGTTGGCGATACCGACGTCGCGGAGGCTTGCGGCGAGGACCTCCGGGCCGCCGTGGCGAACGCGGACCTGGGGCTGATCGAAGCCACCCTGCGGACGCTCTATTCGAGCCTGCCGCACCAGCAGCTGGCGACCGTAGATCGGCACGAAGCACTGTACGCGGTGGCCTTGCGAGCCTTGGCGATGGGCGCCGGCATCCGGTCGAGTTCGGAGGAGAGCACGGCGCTGGGGCGCTCAGACGTGACCCTTGAAGGCGGCGGCAACGCGTTCGTGTTCGAGTTCAAGATGAAGGGCCGCGAAGACCCCTTGGAGCAGGCCGCCCGCAAGGGCTGCGCGGACAAGCGCCGGAACCTGGGCGGCAACGCGCACCTCGTGGGCGTGACGATGGATCCGGCCACCCGCAACGTCGAACGGTTCGATTCGATCCTCCCGTTCGCGGCCCGCGGAACGGTGCCTCGCGGCTGATCCGGCCGACGAGCAATAGGCTCCAAACTCGTCCGTGGACGACTTTAAACACAGAGCCGCCCTGCCTGCCGGCCACTGGACGTGTTCGACGACGGCGTGACCTGCCTAGCGGAACACGCCACTCTCAGCAGCAAGGTCGCCATCAAGGAGTAACTGCCCAACGAGTTCGCGGTGAGAGAGAGCGGGCTGATGCACCCTAAGTCCGCGGCGGACTTCGTGTGGGGCTTGAGCGCTTCCCGTAGGAAGCGCGGGACCTAATACAGCCACCTGGCGCGGCTGGTGGAGACCTTTAAGGCCCCCCGTCGCGTTCAAGCCCTTTCGATCCCGTACGGGCTGCTCTGGCGCGTTGTGGCACCTCTCTTCATACTGCAGGTGTCCTGGGGCAGGGCTTGCCAGGGAATGTCGTCGAACACTTTGTGATACGTTGGCTGGGAACCACGCCATGGGGTGTCTAGATACGGAATGGATGAGGCTCTCCTATGAGTCGGACTACAGTGAGCCGAACGACACGTTTATGGACGTCTTCGAGGCCGTCCATACGGCACCGGAAGACTTGCCGGCGCTCTGGCTGGACTACGGTTTCATGGCACGGGTTCGTGACGGCCGCCGTATCCGTGGGGACTTCCACCGGGCAATCGAGAATCTGGGGCTGCGCAAAGAACCGGCTGCCCCCTAGTCGCGGCCTGTCGGAAAGAGCGTAGGACACAGCCCTCCAAGCCCACGCCGCCAGACAAGGAAACGCACCAAGAATCCGGCATGGAGCTGCCGGCCGCCGACACGAACAGCACGGGATTGTCAGCCGACGCAAGCGAAGCCCCGGACCCGGACCGACAGATAGTGGAGTTGCTGTTGGCGCTGCCGGAAGACAAGCGGCAGCAGTTGGTCGAACGGACACTGCTCAGTGTCCAGCACATCGAGTTCTCCGGCCCCTACCCACTCCCGCCGCCTTCGAGCACTCCAACGGAACCTTGCCGGATGCGGCGAACCGCATCATGCAGATGGCGTAGAAAGAGCAAAACATCCGTGCCCAGGTGCAAGCTGGCGCACTTCGCAACGAACGATTCAAGATCACCGGCTCGATTTCCGTCGGTCTCGGGCTGATCGCCGTGGCCGGGGTCGCGATTTGGCTGGGAAGCCCCTTGATCGCGCTGCCGCTGGGCCTTGGCGGGACGATTACCGTCATTCTTCGGCAAATACTCAATTTCCTCGACCGGACGAAATCCGCTCGCACGGGCTTCCAAGCCTCCTCCACGAGACTAGAAACGAGCCTGGACGCCGACCGGCGTCAATGCCGCCACAAAGCGCTTTGCCGCGCCCGTCGACGCTGATATGGTAGGTTCGTTCCAACCGATACCTACTGCCCATTACAAGTTTCAAGGAGGGTCAACCTCATGAGCGAAGCCGTGGATACCACTGGCGACAGCGAACTCGACCTTGGCTGGATGCAGCAGACGGGGCCGTGGCACACGAACGCTCCGCAGAGCAAGTACGGCCTGACGCTGGCCGACATCCAAGTCGGCGAATACGGCGATGCCCCGGCGCTAAGCGACAACATGACCGGCCGCCCGCGCGGGGCCGCGGCGCGACCCTCTTCGTATCGCATCGGCGGCTACGCGGTGCGCACCAAGAACGAGATATGGCTGGACAACGCCTCGTTCCTCTACGAGGAGGCGCTGCAACGCCAGTGGAGTTCGGCCACGGACGTGCCCTGGCATACCATCGAACCGCTGCCTGACGACATCGAGCAGGCCGAGTGCCAGATGGCCACCTTCCTCACCGAAGTGGAGTTCGTCGCTGGCGACGTGCCGGCGCGCTGGGTGTCGCTGACCACGCCGGACTTCTTCGAGCCGCGCCAAGTGCTGCTCGCCCAGGTGATGGACGAGTCCCGCCACATGGACGTGTTCCGCAAGCGAGCGCTCGCCAACGGCGGCGGACTGATGCAGGCCACCGGCGCTACCTCCGGCTTCGTCGGCAGCATCGACCTGTCCCGCGACTTCACCGAGATGTCCTCGCGCCTGCACATTTCCGGCGAAGGCGCCGTGCTCACCCTGTTCCGCATGGGCGAGCTGATGGCCCAGAACGAAGCCGAGAAGGTGATCTACCGGCTGTGCGCCCAGGACGAAGCCCGCCATGTGGCGTTCGGCGTGATGCACATGCGCTACATGGCGGAGACGGCCCCGGAGCGGCGCGAGGAGATCCACTGCTATCTGGACGAAGCCGAAGGCGGCCTCGTCGGTGCCGCCAACCCGGTAGGCCAGTTGACGCCCACCTCGGAATCCATGGCCATCATCCTAGGAGGCGGCAAGGAGCACTTCGACGACGGCATGAACAAGATCGTCGCCATCCGCCGCCGCCAGCTGCGCGAGTACAAGAAGCGGGTGATATCCGCCGGCTTCGGCGAGCGGTTCGAGAACGGCCGCTCCAGGGTGGACGACATGATCGAGCAAGCGGCCGCATAGGTCGGCACGGCATGGCGAAGACGACCAAGAAGGCGACCGCGGCGAATGCCGCGCCCGAAAGCAAGGGCGACGCACCGGAGCCGACGGCGGAGGACGCGCCGCCCAAGTACGAGCCCAAGTACAACTGGATGAACAAGACCCGCCAATGGGGAGTGCGCATCCGCCCCGGCAAGGCCGGCTTGCGGCTCGGCGACCTGAACGCCGGCATCTACGGCGAGGTCCCCATGCACTGGCAAGACGAGAGCCGCAATCCCAGGGGAGCGGTGCCCCGTCGCGGCATGCCGCCGGTGGGCTACGCCATCCGCGACAAGGCCGGGCTGTGGGCGGACTGCGCCGCCGACCTCTACGAGGAAGCCATCCAGCGCCGCTGGGCACCGGCCACGGACGTGCCCTGGGACTCCATCGAACCCCTGCCCGACGATGTGGAGCACGCCGTCTGCCAGCTCTGCACCGAGATCACGCAGTACGCCAACGTGGACATCGAGACCATCACCGGCTGGCAGCATCGGATGTCCTACGGCTACCACGAGGTGAAGCAGTTCCTGGCAACTGCCAGCTTCGACGCCGCCCGCCACTACGAGTGCTTCCGCAAGCGCGCGCTGGTCAACGGCGGCGGGCTGGGGCTGGAAGGCCCGGGACAGGTGAACCGCATGATCCTGGAAAGCCGCGGCGGCTGGACCGAAGCCGTCGTCTACCTGCTGCTGCTGCGGGGCGTGTTCACCATGACGCTCTACAAGTACCTCGAACGCTACGCCCACAACGACGCCGAGCGGTTCATCTACGGCCACGCGCTGGCTGACAAGGCGCGCCATGTCAGCTACGGCCTGGAACATCTTCGCTTCGCCATCGCCCACCTCGAGGACCAGCGCCAAGTGGTGGCGACGCTGCTGGCCATCGGCGATGTCGGCTTGGCCCGAGACCTGCGCGATCCGGTACTCAAGGAAGCGCTGGCTATCGTCTTCGGCGGCGGCGTCGCCGGTGCGCGACGTACAGGCATGGCGGTCTTCAACGACCTGATGCGCGACTTTCTCGATACCCACTTCGCGCTCTGCCACTGGCTGGACGTGCCGCGCAACCCCGCCGCCCTGCCGCCGCCGCTGAGCGAATACGTGGCTGCGGAGGCGGCGTAGATGCCGAGCCAAGCGAATGCTTCGGCCCGGTTTCCGTCCGTGCGCTGGTTCGACGAGGTGCGCCGCGTCTTCAATGGCGACGAGCGCTACCGCGGCGCGGGCGGTGGCCAGTGCAACTGCTTGGCAGCCATGAAGATCGGCGACGAAGTGTTCGTGCTCACCTTCGAGGGCGTCGAATGTTCCCGCGCCGTGGCAGCCGACGAAGCAGCCCTGGACGATGTGGACTTCTACCTGGACATGGCGCCTGTCGACTGGCGGGAGATGGTCGCCAACATCAAGGCCAACGGCGGCGCCGACCTGCACCATACCCTGAACACCCTGGACCTGGGCCGGGAAGAAGGCCTCGCCACTTCGCACCACGGCGATCAGTACCGCGAGGATCTGTTCTTCCGCTACAACCAGACCTTGCAGTTCTTCTTCGACGCTTCGGCGCGCATCAAAACCGAGTTCGCCTGAAAGGAGCGGTTTCATGGCACAATTGGATTGGCTCGCCGGGGCGAGCGTCGCGCTCAACGAAGACCCGGCGTTTCGCAAGCTCGGCTCCACGGACTTGGTACTGGGCTTGAAAGCAGGCCGCGTCGCGCGCATTGTCACTTTCGAGGCATTCCGCATCGCAAATGTGGAAGAAGCGGACGACGCCGCGCTGCGGGACTGCGAGCTGGTGATCGAAATGGCGCCTCGGGAATGGACCAGCTACCTGCGCCGCCGCGCCAAGGGCGCCGGCCCCACCCTGCTCGCCTTGGACTTGGATCGCCGCATCGTTCGCGCACCCGATCCCTTGAGCAGGCTCAAGTTCGAGCGCTACCACCTGTCGCTGCAGGCGCTGGCGGATCGGGGCGCACAGGACGTAGCGCAGCCGCGCATGGCTCTGGCGGCTTCCTGACGCCGCTGGAAACAGGCGGTGCCGCTCTACGAGTACCGCTGCCCTGCCTGCGGTACGACCACAGGCCGCCTCGCGTCGCTGCGCAGCATCCCGAAGCAAGTGCAATGCGAACGCTGCGACACCGTCGCGACGCGCATTCTGTCGCGTCCCTCCGTGCATCTCTCGAAGCGCTCCAAGGCGGGGCGACTGGATCCCAAGTACGATCGGATGGTCGATCAAGCCATGCGCAACACCGCCGGTGCGGACCCCGACCGGCTCGTCGACCGACGCGGCGACATCGCCAAGGGACGGCCCGACGACTGAAGACGACTGAAAAGGCAGGGCACATTACATGACATTCGGCCCTGAAACAGGGAAGCGGGGAACCAGACGATCCCTGCCCTTGCCCACTCCGCCCTCCGAGAGACCGCTGGCGAGACTTCGGGCGGCTCTTTGAAGTTCGCCAACCACGATCTGCCCGCGCGTCTACGGACTTTCGGGTCGCGGCAGATGATTCCGGCGTGGTGATCGAGCACTGGTTCGCGGTGGCGCTGTTCCTAGCCTACACCGGCTGCTCGTGGTCAACGCCCGCGCCGGGCTGCGCGGCGGCAAGAGCGCGGCTGGCTTCCTGGTGGGTGGTGGCAGCATGGACGGTGCCTTGGTGGGCGTTTCGTCCTGCGCCGGCTTCGCCAACACCAACAGCTATCTCGACCTCGCTGGCAAGAGCTGCGATTACGGGCGCCGTGGCTGACCATGGCGGGGCTGATGGTGCTGCTTGGCTGTCTCCTGGCACCCTGGCGGCACCGCGCAGGAGGCGCTTCGCCGCCGCCTGGGGCTCGCTCGCGGTGCCGGACTTCCTGGCCGGCCATGCACTGCGCCAGCCAGCGAATGCACGTTCGCCAGTCTGCTGTACCTAGTGGCGGTGTTCAAGGGCGCTGGCAACCTGTTGCAGGTATTTCTCGGCATCGGGGGTGACGCTGGCGCTGATCGGCGCCTACACGTCGGTAGGGGGCTTCGTATCCGTGGTGCAGGGCGCGTTGATGCTGTTCTACTTCGTGACTTCCGCAGCCGGCGGTGTCGCCGCCGTCGTCGAACTGCGGAATCGACCGGCCTCGGCGCATCTGTTCCACCTCGACGCCGGCATCCCTTTCGTGGTGCTGCTGGGCATCGCCTTGGCCGGATCGCTGAAGCTGACGGTGGATCCGCGCCAAGTGACGCGCCGCTACGGCCTGCGCGACGAACACAGCATACGGGTGGGCATCCTCGTCATTCACAGTTCTGCCTGTTCCCCTTGGCCTCTACGCGCACTTCCTGCTTGATGGCGTCCGATACCGACCTCGTGGAGCCCACCCTGGCACGCGATACGACCGTGTTCCCGCCCCTGGTGGGCGCTTCATCGCCATCCTGGCGGCGATGTCGTCGCTGGACAGCGTGCTGCTGGTGGCGGCGTCGGTGACGGCCCGGGACCTGATCGGGCGTTGGCGAAGCCCGGCTGGCCCCGGCGAGCCCGACCGCGTAGTGCGCTGGACCCGCTTGGGCGTGTTCGCCTTCGCCGGGCTGGCCGCCGCCATCGCCCTGAATCCGCCGGGCGGCATCGTCGAATGGACGATCTTCTCCGGCAGCCTGTTCGCGGTCTGCTTCGTGCCCACCATCCTGCTGCGGCTTGGGGGTAACGAGACGGCAGCGCTGGCCGCGTTCGCGGCCGGAATCGCCGTGTTGTGCGGCTGGCTGGCGGCGGGTCTCGACGAGGTCGTCCACGAAGTCTTCCCAGCGCTGTTTGCGTCCGTCGCCGCGCATATGGCCATCTCGCTGAGCGGAGATGTCGCTGCCGATCCCGCCCAAGCCGATTCCCAGGTGCGACATTGCTTTGATTGCGAAGCCGCCCCTGACGCTTGATGACGGCAAACCGGTTTCTCGCCGCTGGTCCCAATACCTCGCCCCGCACCGCCGGGATTTCGCGGCAAACGAAATCCCGCCTTGCACTCGATGCCGCGCACATGGTTATCTCGCGCTGTGGAAAGATCGTTGCCGACAGGGAGCGACTGCCTCTGGCGCGGTCGATCCACCGTGCAATGTTGCTTCGATGAGCATGGATGGGGGGTCCCCATGAGAATCATCACAGCGCTCTTGTTGGGCATCGTCGTGTTGTTCACCGGAGCGTCTTCCGCTGGCGCCGCCGCAGGCGGCGCGTCTCCAGGAGGCGGTGGCTTCACCTGGGGAGTGGGCATAGGCGGCAACTGCCGAGACGTGGTGGACAAGATCAAGCGCAACTGGATGGATGTGCGCAGCGTCATCGCGCCGAAGTCGAAGACCATGCGTCCGCGCTCGCGGGACTTCTACTGCGTCTCGCCCTATTATGCCCAGAGCGCGATGCCCAAGCCGGTGGCCTCGCTTTCCGGGCTCAAGTGCTTCGACCTGGAAGGCAAGGGCTTCTGCTGCGACGCCCGACTGGAGCGGTGCGCGACGATGTAGAGCGCATAGGGAAGAACCTGCCTATCGCCTAGGCGACCGTTGCGAGTCGCTTGGGGTGGCCGTTTGCCTTTGAGCCAAGGAGTCCGCCATGCCAGGACCGTTCGACGGCATAAGAATCGTCGATTTCACCACCATGATCGCCGGTCCCTACGGCACCATGATCCTCGCCGATCAGGGCGCGGACGTGATCAAGGTCGAAGCGCCGTTGCGCAGCGACCATGTCCGTCGCGCTGGCTACGGGCAACGCCATTTCTCGGCGGCGTTCGTCAACAACAACCGCAACAAGCGCTCCATCTCGGTAGATGCCAAGAACCCCGCCGGGCGACAGATCGTCCTCGACTTGGCGTGCAATGCGGACGTCTTCGTACAGAACTTCCGGCCCGGGGTCATGGCCCGCTTGGGGCTGGACTACGACGATCTCCGCGCCGTCAAGCGGGACATCGTCTATGTCTCCATGAGCGGCTGGGGCGAAAACGGCCCCTTCGCCCACAAGCCGGTCTACGACCCTATCATCCAGGCGCTCTCCGGTCTCGCCACCGTTCAGGGCGGTTCGGACCACGCCCGCCCCCGCCTAGTGCGCACCATCCTGCCGGACAAGCTCACCGGCATCACCGCGGCGCAAGCGGTCTCGGCGGCGCTGTTCGCACGCGAACGCACTGGCGTCGGCCAGCATGTGCGGCTGTCCATGCTCGATGCGGTCGTGGCGTTCCTGTGGTCCTCGGACATGGGCGGCCAGACCTTCGTGGGCAAGGAGGTGGATGTCGCCCAGGCAGCCACCTTCATCGATCTCATCTATGAAACGGCCAGCGGCCACATCAGCGTCTCGGTGATGAACAACGACCAGTGGCGCGGCCTGTGCCACGCGGTGGGCCACCCGGAGTGGCTGGACGACGAACGCTTCAAGACCCCGGCCGGCCGCGACCGCTACGCCAACGAACGCCTGGAACTCACCCAGCAGGCGCTGCTGGCGAAACCGGACGAAGAGTGGCTGACGATCCTGGAAGATGCCGGCGTACCCTGCGCCCCGGTGCTGACCCGCAGCGAGATGGTGCGCCATGCCCAGGTGCAGGCCAGCGGCATCGTGATCGAAACCGACCACCCCCACGCCGGCCGCCTGCGCCAAGCCCGCAACGCGGCGCGCTTCGAGGCCACGGTGCCGGAAATTCGCCTTGGCGCTCCCCACCTCGGCGAGCACACCACAACCATCCTGCAAGAACTGGGCTACGACCAAGAACGGCAGGCGGCGCTGCTGCGAGAAGGCATTATCAGTACGCCGGACGGATAGCGGGCGCATCGGTTGCGGCCCACGCCAGCGCTGCCGCCATCCCTTGGCGCCTTGAGGCGTGCGGTCGCCGGAGTGCAGGGAGTGGACGAGCTTTACGACTTTGGAATGATCCCGGCCGCGCCCACGCATGGGGTTGAAACGCACCCGCAGGTTCGATGGGCCCCGAGCCAGACTCGTGTTCTCCCATTGCAATCGCGTGGACAATCGGGGCAGCGTTCTTCCTCTGGCGAGCCGTCTCGTTCGTGCTGGTCGGCAACAGGTTCGTAGCTGTGGTGTTCGGAGCACCGCCCATCCTGCCATTGCCATACCAGTGGTTGTTCGCATGGCGAAAGAAGCCTGAGCGATTGACGGCGACATGGCGTACGCTTCAACTCAGTGTGTCGCCATTGCTGTAGCCGGGGATGAAGCAATGGCGACCAGAAAAGACGAACCTCCGCTTTTTTGCCGAGTACAACTCGGCAATCAGGATCCAGATGTCAATCGACGCTGTCTATTTCGAGCGCATACCTTAACAGCGCTGTATTGTCCCCGCGAGTCGAACAGGACCGCAGTTATCGAAACCCTATCTCTTTCTCATCGTCGAGCGCGTCTATCTCAAGACGACATTCCCAATGCCGAGGACAGGCTTCATTTAGTTGCCCGGGATGTGTTCTTGTCTAACGCCGCACCGCACGACCCCGAGGTGCTTGGAACAGATGCCAATAACGGCCAACATGTCGGTGCTTGTCTTGCTGTTCACACATGGGAAAATTCGGACGAAAATCTGATCTTACACGATCGTATAGACGAGCTTAGTCAACATGGGATAGATCCGTTCTTGGCGATGATCAGTCACGTTGCGAGCATATGCAAAAAGACGACTTTAGTGGTTACGAAACAAATAGATATCGCCGAACGCTATCCGCAAGTCGCGTACGTGGAAGATAGGCGGCTGTTCGGAGACAAACTTCGCCAAGGCAAGAAGAGCTTCACAATGCATATCGAGCCATACTCAATATCTCCCGGCAGCAGTCGAGCGATGTGGTCAGAGCATCAAGCGTCCTAGCGGGCTCGGATCGGCAAATGCTCGCCGGTTCTGCTCCCGATTCAAGGGAACGTTATTTCGACTCGCCTACCATTCGCTCGGTCGCCGAGCTTTGCGGCGGGTCTCGCAGTGTGCCGGTTGCGAGCACCAGACGCCAACCGTAGCTAGGCAGCATTGGCTCCACCCTGATGGAGAAACTCTCCTGCGTTTCCGTACCGTCGGCGGCGATGGCTGTGATGGCAATGGTCACGTCGCCCTCCTCAAAATCTTCGTTGGCTGTGACGATCAACCTGCCGTCTACGACTTGGACGGTAGCCAAGGCCGGATCGCTGGACTCCGCGGCATAGACCAACGGCTTGTCCGAGGGGAAGATCTCCGACAGATCCCACTCCAAATTGTCGCCGCTGAAGGCTAGCGTTTCATTGTCGTCGACGACTGCCTCTAGTTGGACATGAAGCGTGTACGGGCCGACTTGCGAGGCAAATCCACGCACTTTCACATAGTAGTCGCCGGGCCGTACCGCACCTTGGAGCAGGAAGTTGAGGTCTTCTCCGCCATCGTCGTCAACGGCCAATGTCTCGCCATCCGCGTTCTCCAAGATACCGAAGGCGTCCAAATCACCAGTGCTCCAAGCGCGCACCCGCGACTTCCCCGTCACCGTGATAGCGAAGACGTCCTCGTCGCCGGCGTAACCGATGACGCCGGTTGCGAAGCCAGCCCCATTGGCGAGCGTGATGCGCGTTGCCTGGTCGCGAGTGTCGGCGTGGTCTTCGACGCTCAGGACGACGTCTAGCGTGTAGGCTCCCGTTTCCCCGCCGAAACCGCGCACCGATACATAATGCTTGCCGGGGACAACCACCCTTGCGATGACGAAATCGCGTTCCTCGTCAGAGACATCGTCGTTGGCCGCCACCAATATCCCGTCGGCGTTCTCCAATCCACCCACGGTGTCTATGGTGCTGAAGGTTGATGCTCGCAATAGTCGCCGTTCCGAGCCAGCGACCGCAACCAGGAAATAGTCCACGTCGCCGCGGTAGTCGACCCGGGATTGTACGCTGCCGGCACCGTCGCTCAGCGCCAGCGACGTTGCTTGTGCTCGGTCGTTGCCATGGTCGTCGGCGTCGTCGTTGCGAATGACGCCGACGAGGCTCTGCGCCAGGACGTCGCCATCGGCATTCTCCACCGCCAGCCAAATCGTCTCGTCGGGTTCGAGCGTCTTGTCGCCCACTACGGTGATGGTCACGGTGGCGGCATCGCTGTCGGCGGCGAAGACGCCTGCCGCGGGATTCGCCGCCGGCCTTTGGTAATCCACGCCAGCCACGGCGTCGCCCCCGACAACCTTCCATTGAAACGGCAGTTCTTCGGCCGTGTCGCCGCTGCGTCGCAGTTCGAACACCAAGTCGCGGGAGCCCGAGTCGCCCTCCATGACGTTCGCCGAGGTAGCCAGAGTGACCACCGTAGCCCCCTCCGATCCACCGCCCGCAGCGGTTTGTCCGCTGCCGAGGTAGTCCGCCACCTGAGGATGCACAAGGGAAAAAGGCACCACTGCATCGCTCTTGCCATATCTGTCGATGCCACTACCCGATATGGACGCGCAGGCATCCAATGTTCCGTTGGACAGGCCGCCGGAACGGGCGAAAAGCGCATCCTGCTGAACTCGCGCAAACACCGACCCGCTGGCACCAGCGGCGGTAGCACCGACTTGCCATAGGATGCTCATCATGTTTCCCGGCTCCGGGTCGGTCTCTATGACACTGCCGCGGGCGTAGCTTTGCGGTTTGGCCGCGGAGTGGCCGACATGATGCAGCGTCTCCCCGATGCTGGGCGGCTTGCTGTCCCAACCGAGAAAATAGCGTTGGCCGGGCAGAACGGCCGGCTCGGCGGCTGCGCCAAGAATGAGCAGTGTCCAATCCTGGACGCTGTTGGTCGCCAGCAGTTCCGCCCCCCTGGTGATCGCCGAACTTCGGGGGTCGACATCGTCGCCGCAGGACATCGCCCGGTAGTCCCAATAAACGGCACCGCTTGCCGCTGCGTTGGCGGTGGAGACGCAGTGGGCAGCAGTCATGAAGTAGGGTTTGTGCGTAGCGGTATCGCTGTCCACCAGCAAGTGGCCGGTACAAAAGTACGAACCGCCATCGCTCGAGGTGATCGTCAGCAAACCGGTGGCCCGGGCGTAGTTGTCCTTGGCCGCATCGGAGATGCCCTCTGTCGGGCAGCCGACGTCTCGAACACAGGCTCTGTCGACGACCGCCTTTGCGTTCGACGGATGCTTGGTTCTTGTCGGGGCCTTCCCGGCCCCGGGCCTCTGCGCTCCCCAAGGGCCGCTGGCGAACAGGTAGGACAGTTTGGGGAACTCGATCCGTTCTTCGTCAAAGCCGGCAGCCGTGGCGTCTGGATGCTCGAGTTCGACATACAGCGTGTCGCCGTCTTGGGCAGGAGACCAGTACAAGGTCGCGCCCCGCTTCAGGTAGGTCGTTGCTTGGGCATGGTCCAGGGATGCAAGGAGGTTGGGTTCGTCCGTGCCGGCGTCGATGAACTTGACGACGAGGTCCTTGGGGAAGTTCGCTAGCGCCACGGCCACGCGCAGCGCCGCCGCCTGTGGCGCGGTGTACGCCAGGGCGGCCGCGTAGCGTCCCGAGGGGCGATGGCGCCAGGTTAGGTCGCCGAACCTGACAAACCGCTCCGCGTCAGCCAGCTTGATGCCGACGCCGATTTGGTTGGTCTCCTTCGCCTGCGACAGATCCACGCGGCTGTCGGCAATGTGGTGCCACGTTGCGAATGTCTTGTCCTGCAGGGCCTTTGCGAGCCACGAGTCCTTGGGCCGGGGACGTTCGGCGACAGTGGCCTCGTCGGATCCTTGGTAGATTTCCGGGAGCGCAATGGCCGCGGCCGTTGGTTCCGCATCCGCGGCGCCGTCCGCCGCGAATGCGGCGGCAAGCGAACCGGCCCCGAAGGCGGCGACGACCAGGACGCGCAACGTGCCGATCCTGCCCCTGTGGGCGCGTCGCCGTCCCGCCGTGAACGGCGATGCCCAGAACCAAGTTCCATGCCGCAGCTCTGATCGAGATGCGGCCACGACGCCAAGCTCATCGCTCGGGCGGGATCTGTCAAGGCGGGGTGGAATCATGCAAGGCCCCTATTCGAATCCGCGAAGTCATGCTGCGTCGCGCAGCCGCAGGATGCAGAACATCGAAAGCCAATACCATAGTATGCCGTAGTTGGCAAGCGCGGCTTGTCCGAAGTCAAACTGAACCACTGCCCAGGACTAGCCGACGGGCGATTCCAAAGTCGAAACATTGGCCTGGATATTCAAGCAGGGTTTGGCAGTCGCTCTTGACGGCCGGGGCATAGTCGCCGCTCGGGCGAGGATCTGTTCGGTGATCTTCGTACAGCCGTGCAGGGCGCCCATGGTCGGCGTCGGCCCGGCGACGTCGAGTTCGCCGATCAGCCGGCGGACGCCGAGGATATCGTCGTCGAAGCGGCGCTCGACGGCAACGCTTCGGTTCGGTGCCACCGGGCCTGTTCAGCGGCACCGACTCGCCTTCCATGGCCGGCGTCCCTCCGGCATGCGCGTCTGCGCCGCCCAGGTCCAGTTGCGACAGCATGCGGTGCAGCGCCGTTTCCGGCGGTGGTGCCAAGCGTCCAGTGGCCAAGCTCAGGAAAGCGTACGCCGCCTTCGCCTGCTCCCGGCCCAGCCGGGCGGCGGTCGCGAACGAGTTTTCGACCTGGGATGGCCCTGCCGAACCCTGGCAGCGGATTGCTCCGGGCGCGGAACTGCGCTCTAGGCTGCTTCGCCGCTGGAGCAAGCAAGACTGGTAGAATTACTTGCATCTCCAGCAGCATCTAGGAGGAGGGGAGAACCGATGACGATGAAGGCCAAACTCCGGCGGGGCGAACGACGGGCCGCAGAGCGCGACGCCGGCGCAGAGGGCCATGCGAATCTCTATCGCGCCAGCGACGGCACGTGGCCGCGGCGCAGGCTCGCCGTCGCCGTGTCGGCGGCGCTGGCCGGCGCGGCGGCGGAAGTCGCCGCCGAGCAAGCAAAGCAGGCTGCCGGCGAGATCGAAACGATCATCGTCACCGCTACCAAGCGGGCACAGAGCATCCAGGAGGTGTCCGTCGCCGTGCAGGCGGTCACTGGCAATACCCTCCGAGACCTGGGCGTGGAGACCTTTGACGAGTACGTCCAATACCTGCCCAACGTCGTCAGCGCCGGCAACGGCCCTGGCCTGCGCGAGCTTTACATCCGCGGCAGCGCCACCGAACAAGCCGGCATCACCGTCGCGACGCCCCAGGGTTCCGCTCCCGGCGTGGCGCTGTACGTGGACGAGCAGCCGGTGTCGTTCGGGGGCCGCAACCTGGACGTCTACGCGGTGGACATGGCCCGCGTCGAGGTGCTGTCCGGCCCCCAAGGCACGTTGTTCGGCGCCAGTTCGCAGTCCGGCAATCTGCGCCTCATCACCAACAAGCCGGAGCAGGGCCGATTCGACGCCGGCTTCAACGCCAAGTACGGGCACACCACCGACGGCACCGGCAGCTACGCGGCAGACGGCTTCGTGAACTTCGCACCGACCGATCGGCTCGCCGCCCGCATCACCGTCTATAAAGATTCCCAAGGCGGGTGGATCGACAACATCGCCGCCACCTTCACGCCTAGCGGCGAAGTGGTGGACCGCAACGCCCTCGGCTTCGGCCCCTTGCTGACGGGCGCAGGTTCCGTGGCCACCGCCAACAACGCGGCTTTGGTGGAGGACGACTGGAACGAGGCCGTCTACACGGGTGGACGCGTCGGCTTGGCCTTCGATATCGACGACGACTGGGACGCTTTGATCCAGCACACCGCGCAGAGCCTCGAGGTCGAGGGCGCGTTTTTAGCGGACCCCAGCCTCGGCGCACGGGACTCCGTCGCCAACTTCTCGCCGGACCACAACGACGACGAGTTCGGACTGACCACCTGGACCCTCCATGGCCGCATCGCCAACCTGGACTTGATATACACCGGCGGCCACCTGGGTCGAGACGTGGACAGCATCATCGACTACACCCACTACAACAACGGCGGCGGCTACATCGCCTACTACCTGTGTGCCGGGGCGTCCGGGGCAACCGCCACCAACTGCTACGATCCCACCAAACCGTTCGCAGAGGACACCAGCAATACGCGCAACACCCACGAATTCCGCATCGCGACGGATCCGGCCAAGCGGGTACGCCTGCTCGCCGGCGCCTACGTCAACGAGATGGAGACCAACCACGTCGGCGACTTCCATCACATGGGCGTCAACCTGGCGTTTGCGGAAATGGCCGGGGTTCCCGGTTTCACGATCGGCAACATCGCCGTGCCAACGGACGGCGTCAACACGTCCGGCCCCCGTAGCCCGATCACGGTGTTCTTCAACGACTACACGCGCACGGAGGAGGAAACGGCGTTCTTCGGCGAAATCGCGTTCGACGTCAACAGCGAACTGAGCGTTTCGCTCAGCGCCCGCCACTACGACCTCACCAGCGCGCTGCAAGGCGCCTCCAACTTCTCCTTCGGCTGCCGCTACGGCATTGGCCCCGACTCGATGGAGACCGCAGACGGCCGCTGCAACGGCGTCGGCTACAGCAACGATGTGACCTTGCGCCTGCACACGCTGGGGCAATACGCTGCCACCGCAGACGAGAGCGTCATCCTCGACGCCCGCAGCCCTAACGGCAGGCGGGATTTGTTCCGCGGCGGCGACCCCGATCCCGCGGACGATTGCATCAACAACTGCAACGCCTTGCGGGCGATCCGCAACGGCCGTCTGGACATCGACGACTTCGAGCAGGGCGGTGCCATCAACGAGACCGACACCATCGTCAAGGCATCCGTCAACTGGCAACCGACGAACGATGCAATGCTCTTTCTCAACTACTCGGAAGGCTACCGCCCTGCCACCCAAAACCGCAACGCCGGCCAAGCCGCCCGCAACCAGTCGGGCGTCTACCTGAACTACGTAGTGCCGGCAGCGGCGCTGACCGACCGCCTGAGCAGCTGGGAGCTCGGCCTGAAGAGCGAGTGGCTGCACGGCTCGCTGCGCCTGAACGCCACCTTGTACGACACCCGCATCGACAACCTGCAGGTATCGCGATTCGACCCGTCCGTAGCGTTCCTGGTCTTCATGGAGAATGTCGGCGACGCCGAGTCCAGGGGCTTGGACGTCGACTTGACGTGGGTGCTCACGCCCAATTTGATCCTCCACAGCGCGTTTAGCTGTCTCGATACGGAACTCACGCGCCTGAGCCCGCAGTTGGAGGGCGTCGCGGTACCCGTGGGCAGCGAACTACCCCTTGCGCCCATCCTCTCCGGCAACATCAGGATGCGCTACGACTTCCCGATCCCGCGCCTCGACGCCAACGGCTACTTTTCCGCCGCCCTCGTCTATCGAGGCGAGAACGTGTCCGGCATCGTTGGCAGCGCGGAGTTCATGGACGACACGCTGTTCAGGCAGTTCGGCAGCTACTCGGGACTGAGCATCAAGTACGAGGGCGGGACATTCGGCACCGTGGAGATACCGGACGCAAGCGGAAGACGTTTGCCGCGCAACTCTCGCTTCGTAAACAAGTCGGCCCGAATCGTCAATTTGGCCGTGGGGATGAAGCCGGGAGCATGGCGCGCCGAGTTCTACATCGACAACTTGGGCAACACGGACGCCCCCGTCATGCAGATCGCCGGCCACTACATGCCACGGGTAACGGTGCAGCGCCCGCGTACGGCCGGCCTGCGGTTCTCGTACGACTTCCAATGACGGTTTCGCCGGGCGTGGCACGAGATGGTTGGCAAAGGAGTGGATCTCGGTTCGCTCTTTCTCGCTGACCTCATCGCACCAACGTGACGGCTAGCCTAGTCAGCATAGAAGAAGCGCAGCGAATGCTCGCCGCCGGCCGGCCCGAAGCCGTCGAGCGGGCCATGGCCGAGCTGCTCCGCACCGAGCCGGCAAACATGGAGGCGCGCTACGCCTTGGCTATCGCCCAGCGTCATTTGCGCAAGTGGCCATTGGCGCTCGATACGTTGGGACGGATACTCGCGCAACGCTCCAACTTCGGCCGCGCCTACCAGGAAGCGGGCTACAACCACATCGCCTTGCGACGCTTCCGGGAAGCCCAAACGGCCTTCGAACGGGCGACAGCCGCGGATTCTTCGCTGATCAACAGTTGGAAGTGTCTGGCGAAGCTCTATGGGGACAGCTGCGACGCGACGCGGGCCGCGGCCGCCAGCGAGCAGGTGGCGTTTCTCGACAGCCTGCCGTCGGAACTGCTTGCCGTCATGAGCTACCTTTCCGAGCATCGGCTTGCCGACGCCGAGCGACTGTGCAAGCGCTTCCTGCAGGACAACAAGACCCACGTGGAAGGCATGCGCCTGCTCGCCGAGATCGCCGTGCGCAACCAGGCGTTCGACCGAGCCGAGTTTCTGCTCGAAAGCTGCGTCGCGTTCGAGCCGATGCACCGCGCCGCCCGCATGCAGTACGTCAACGTCTTGCTGCGGATGCAGAAGTTCGTCAAGGCGCACGAGCAAGCCCGGCGCCTATGGCGCGACCACCCGGACGATACCGATGCCGTCCGCGCGCTGTACGCCGCCGCCTGCGCCGGCGTCGGCGACAACGCGGAAGCCGCCCGCAGCTACCGGCTGCTGATGGAGCGGCATCCGAACAATCCCTTCTATCCCATCTCGCTGGGCCACATACGCAAGGCGGCCGGCGACATCGACGACGCGGTGGCGCTCTACCGCCGCGCCCACCGGGTCAAGAACGACCACGGCGATGCCTTCTGGAGCTTGGCGAATACCAAGTCCTACGTCTTCACGGACGACGAAGTGGCGCACATGCAGACCGTGGAGGCGGACGCGAACACCGGTGACGCAGACCGCATCCAAGTGCGCTTCGCCCTGGGCAACGCCTACGAGCAACGCCGCCAATACGAGACCGCCTTCCGCTGCTACAGCCGCGGCAACGAGCTGAAGCGGCCGCAAGTCTTCCACGACCCTCAACAACTGCAAGTGCGCATCGACAGCCAGATCCAGGTTTGCGACGCGGCGCTTTTCGCCAGCAGGGCCGGAGTGGGTTTCGACGCCCCGGATCCCATCTTCGTCGTCGGCCTGCCACGCGCCGGCTCCACGCTGCTGGAACAAATACTGTCGTCGCACTCCTTGGTGGACGGCACCATGGAGCTGCACAACATCCTCGACTTGGCCAAGCGCCTGCGCGGCCCGGACCGAACCGGCGAGCTGCCGAGATACCCGCGCATTCTCGCCGACCTGGAGCCCGGCTATTTCCGCCGCTTTGGCGAGCAGTACGTCAACGACACCCGCGCCTACCGAGACCAAGCGCCGTTCTTCATCGACAAGATGCCCAACAACTTCCTGCACGTGGGGCTCATCGGCCTCATCCTGCCGAACGCCAAGGTGATCGACGCCCGCCGCCATCCCATGGCGTGCTGTTTCGGCGGCTTCAAGCAGTTGTTCGGCGAGGGCCAGGGATTCTCCTACGGCTTGACGGAGATCGGCAACTACTACCGACAGTACGCGAAACTGATGGATCACTGGGACGAGGTGCTGCCCGGCTTCGTGCTGCGCGTTCGCCACGAGGACGTGGTGGACGACTTGGAAGGCCAAGTGCGCAGGCTGCTCGACTTCTGCGGACTGCCCTTCGAGCCTGCCTGCCTGGACTACCACCGCACCGAGCGCAGCATCCGCACCCCGAGCGCCGAACAGGTGCGCCGGCCCATCTACCGCTCAAGCCTCGACCAGTGGCGTCGCTTCGAGCCGTGGCTGGGGCCGTTGAAGGAGGCGCTTGGGCCGGAGATTCTCTCGGCCTACGAGGTGGACGGCTAGCGACTTCGTCAAGGGCCACGGCCTCTCATCCTGAACAGCGCTGCACGAAGTCCAGAGCCTCTGTCTTCCCGTCCGCTGGGGCTGATAGTCGAAGCAAGTGCTCGCAATCTCATCGTGCGGCTTGCCCAAGCGGAGTTGGCACTGGCCGATGAACTCGTGCCGGCAGGCGGCGTTCCGGACACCGCCGAGGCGACTCGCGTCGGTGCCATCGAGCTGCTCCGGGGCGCGGTCGCAGGCGCGTCGGAACGCATCGTTGCGGGCAGCGCTGACAGGCCGACGGCAGACGTTCGTCGTTGAACGGAAATCCAGCACCAAGGACGGGTGCAATGGCATCCGATAGCGTCACTGCATCTCGCGACGCATGACGACACGCAGTCGAACCGAGCCGCCGCCCTGCTACGCGCTCGATCTCGCCTTGGCGATGGCGGCAGCTCCGGGCGCCGGCGGCATGGCCGGCGCCCGCCAACGGCTAGCTGCCGCCGTTGGCGATCGCCGCCAGCACCTTGGGCGGGGACAGCGGCAGTTCCGTCAGGCGTACGCCGATGGCATGGCTGACGGCGTTGCCCACTGCGGCCAGCGGCGCGACGATAGGCGTCTCGCCGACGCCGCGCACGCCGTAGGGATGGTTGACGTTGGGCACCTCGACGATCCGGGTCTCGATCATGGGCAGGTCCGACGCCACCGGCACCCGGTAGTCCAGGAAGCCCGGGTTCTCCAACACGCCGTCGGCATCGTAGATGTATTCCTCGTTCAGCGCCCAGCCGATGCCCTGGGCGGCGCCGCCCTGCATCTGGCCTTCCACGTAGTCCGGGTGGATGGCGGTGCCGGCGTCCTGGATGGCGGTGAAGCCGATCACCTCGGCGCGGCCGGTTTCCCGATCCACGCGCACATCCGCCAGGTTGACCGAGAACGACGGTCCCGGGCCTTGCGCGTTCAGCGACGCGCGTCCGGAAATCGGCCCTCCGGTGCGGGCCGCGTTGCGGGCCAGTTCCGCCAGCGCAAGGGGCTGCGCGTCCATGTTCACGCCCGGAGCGGGGCGGGCTTCGCCGTCGGCCCATTCCACCTGCTCGGCATCGATGCCCCAGGTGGCGGCGGCGCGGGCCTTGAGCTGGCCGATCACGTCCTCGCAGGCGCGCACCACCGCCATGCCGGTAGCGAAGGTGGTGCGGCTGCCGCCGGTGGTGGCGCAGAAGCCGGTGCTGTCGGTATCGGCGACGCGGATGCGGATGCGCTCGTAGGGTACGCCCAAGGTCTCCGCCGCCATCAGCGCCATGGCGGCGCGGCTGCCGCCGATATCCGGGCTGCCCTCGACGACCTTCACCATGCCGCTCGGCGTCACATGCACTTCGGCGCTGGACTCGTTGCCGCCGTTGAACCAGAACCCTACGGCAACGCCCCGCCCCTCGTTTTCACCCAGCGGTTTCGCGTAGTTTGGATGCTTCCTGGCCGTTTCCAAGCATTCGGCCAGCCCGATGGCGCCGAAAGTGGGGCCGTAGGCGGCGCGAGTGCCCTGCCGGGCGGCATTCCTCAGCCGGAACTCGATGGGGTCCATGCCCACCTTCTGCGCCAACTCGTCGATCACGGATTCGCCGGCGAACATGGACTGGGGCGCGCCCGGCGCCCGGTAGGCGGCTACCCGGGGCCGGTTGATCACCACCTCGCAGCCTTCGACCAGCACATCGTCCACGTCGTAGGGGGCGAAGATGCACATGGAGCCGGCCCCGAGCGGGCTGCCGGGATAGGCGCCGGCCTCGTAGACCAGCTTGGCCTGCATGGCGACGATCCTGCCGTCCCGGGTGCAGCCGATCTTCACCGTGTTGACGGTGCCGGACGCCGGGCCGGTGGCGCGGAACACGTCCTCGCGGCTCATCACCATTTTCACCGGCCGACCGCTCTTCTGCGACAGTTTGAGCGCCAGCGGCTCCAGGTAGATGGTGGTCTTGCCGCCGAAGCCGCCGCCGATCTCGCTGGCGACGACGCGGATGTCGCCCACATCCATGCCCATCGCCATGGCGGTCATGCTGCGGACGCCGAAGTGGCCCTGGGTGGAGCACCAGACCGTCGCCTGGCCGTCCTCGTTGAAGCTGGCGACGCAGGCGTGCGGTTCGATGTAGCCCTGATGCACCATGGGCGTGACGAAGGTGCGCTCGACGATCTCGTCCGCGTTGGCGAAGGCCGCCGTCACATCGCCCTTGGAGATAGTCTGCTTCTTGACTAGATTGGACGGCGTCTTCGGTGCCTCCGCCAGTCCTTCCGTGAACAGATCCTGGTGCAGCACCGGCGCATCCGGCTGCATCGCCCGGCGGGCGTCGGTGACCGCTTCGAGAGGCTCGTAGTCCACTCGCACCGCTGCCGCGGCAGCCTCCGCGACGGCGTTCGAGGTGGCCGCCACCGCAGCCACGGCGTGACCGTGGTAGAGTGCCTTGTCGCCGGCGAGCAGGTTGTCGTTGAAGCGCTTGCGCGGCGGGCTGAACCCGGAGCGGTCCGGAAAGTCGGCGGCGGTGATTGCCGCCAGCACGCCGGGCATCGCCTCCGCCGCCGAAGTATCGATGGCGCGGATGCGGGCGTGGGCGTGGGGGCTGCGCACCACCTTGCCGACGATCATGCCCGGCAGGGCGTGATCGGAGCCGAAGTTGGCCCGGCCGGTGACCTTCTCCACGCCGTCCGGACGCACCGGACGGGTACCGATGTACTTGTGTTCTTGCGCGGCGCTCATGCGGCGTTCTCCAATCGGATCGAACAGTCGGGCGCAACTATACGACATGCGATACCACGACATGCGATGGAAACGGGAACGGCGCGTACTGGGACACGTCGCCACGATCGCCGTCCTCCCAACCCCGCCAGAACCGCCGCCCGCCTCCCGGGCGCACATCGCGCAGTGGATTCGCACACGGCGACCAACTCGGCAATGAGCCGCCTTGCAGACGCGCGTCGCGACAGTGCAGGCCTCGAGGCGCGAGCATGTCGTCGTTGTCGGCAAGCAGCTTCCGGGCGCATGTCGCGGCAGTGCCTGCCTCTGGACTGCGGGCGTCGATTTCGAGTAGAAATCGCAGAAAACTCGGAATAGGGTGATGGGATGAGCTACCAAGCGCTGCACCAGCGGTTCAAGCGGATCGGCGATCTCGGCCACGCCCAGGCCATGCTGTCCTGGGACGAAGCGGCGATGATGCCGCGCGGCGGCGGCGAAGCCCGGGCCGAGACGCTGGCGACGCTGGCCGGCATGGTCCACGAACTGGTCGCGGGCGCGGAGACCGGCGACCTGGCGGAATCCGCAGCCGCGGACGACCTCGATCGGTGGCAGGCGGCCAACGTCGAACTGATCCGCCGCCGATGGCGCAAGGCGCGGGCGGTGCCCGGCGATCTGGTGATGGCCCTGTCCAGAGCGACCTCCGCTTGCGAGCAGGCATGGCGACCGGCACGGGGAAACAACGACTGGAACGCCGTCGCCGCCAAGCTCGAAAGCGTCGTCGCCCTCACCCGCGAGCAGGCCGCGGCGCTCGCCGAAGCCCTGGGCCGGGAACCCTACGACGCCCTGCTCGACGACTACGAGCCGGATCTCGCGCGCGCCGACATCGATCCTTTGTTCGCACAACTGCGCGACATGCTGCCAAGCCTGATCGACCGCGCCCTCGACAGCCAGCCGCAACCGCTGCTGCCCCAGGGGCCGTTCCCCAGGGATCGCCAGGAGGCGCTGGGGCGGGCGCTCATGGCGGCGGTCGGCTTCGACTTCGAGCGCGGCCGCCTGGACGCCAGCCACCATCCGTTCTGTGGCGGCGAACCCGACGATACCCGCATCACCACCCGCTACAACGAGGACGACTTCCTGGAATCCCTGTTCGCCGTCCTGCACGAGACCGGCCATGCCATCTACCAGCAGGGCCTGCCGAAGGCGTGGCGGGGGCAGCCAGTGGGCGACGCCGGCGGCATGGCGCTGCACGAAAGCCAGTCGCTGCTGTTGGAGATGCAGGTCTGCCGCGGCCCGGCGTTCCTGGAATTCGCCGCGCCCATCGTGCAGCGCACTCTGCTCGGCGCCGAGACCCGGGCCGCCGAATGGCAGCCGGACAACCTCGCCCGCATGGCCACTCGGGTCGAACGCGGCCTCATCCGCGTGGACGCGGACGAACTCACCTATCCTCTGCACGTCGTTCTGCGCTACGAGTTGGAAACCGCGCTGCTCGACGGCGATCTCGCGGTGGTCGACATTCCCGACGCCTGGAACGAGAAGATGTCGGCCTACCTGGGCCTGTCCACCGCCGGCGACTTCGCCAACGGCTGCATGCAGGACGTGCATTGGTTCGCCGGGCTGATCGGCTACTTCCCCGCCTACACCTTGGGCGCCGTCATCGCCGCCCAGCTCCACCGCGCCGCTCGGCAGCGCATCGTCGGCCTCGACGACGCCATCCGCGCCGGCGACTTCGCCGTGCTGGTGAACTGGCTGCGCGACAACATCCACGGCCGTGGCCGGCTGGCGCCGAGCATGGCGCTGGTGGCCGAAGCCACCGGCGAGGCCCTCTCCGCCGCAGCGTTCCTGGATCATCTGCGGTCCCGCTACCAATGACCAACCGGGCGCGACCGTGCCTGCTGTTGACGATTGGCTGCATCGCGGTTGGGGGGGCGGCCTGCGGAGCCTCGGCTGCGTCGAGGGCAGGGAACGCGGATGCCGGCGTCGAGGCGCCGGCGAAGCAGACGGCACCGAAGGTCGAGGACATCCTGGCCAATCCGTTGGACGACGAGGACTACGTCAAGACCAGCAGGTGCCTGTACATCGGTCGATTCCGGCGAATCGAAATCGTCAGTGATCGGATACTGGCTTTCCACGGCCGCGGCGACCGAATGTGGCTGAACGTTCTGTCCAACCGGTGTCAGGGGCTTCGCCCGGACATGATGCTGTCCCTGGATCGCGACGGCAGGCGCATCTGCGCCGGCGATCGGTTTCGAGGCCTGCCCCGGATGTCGGCCGAGGCGGCGACGGTCCTCTGCGTCCTGGGCGATTTCAAGCCCGTGAAACGAGATCGCGTGGACGCTCTGCTCGACGCCCTGGCCGCCCAGCACCGGACCAGGACCGTGGCGGAGACCGTAGGATCGACTCGGCCGGAAGCGGCCGAGCGCAAATGAGGGCCGCCTCCTGCTTCGCAATAGCTAGGGGCCTCTGATTTATTCGCCCAATCTAGGATAATTGCGACATTCCGCCAGCACCCCTGAAGTTTCCCGATGAAGCAACAAAGCTCGGATGCGCGGCGCGAGACGCTTGTTCATTCTGCGGCAGTGCATTATCGATCGTTGAGAGGCTGGCGGGTGTGAATCATGGGGGAGAGGGGTCATTTTCGTTCGGGGGCTTCCGGCCGAAAGGATCGATGTCGGCGCGCGCGAGAATCGCCGAATTGCTGGACGCTGACGACGTCGATCCTATGATCGCCAGCATAGGTACTCCCGTGCTCCCGACGGTACCGGCCGCAGTCGGGCAGGGCGTCCAGAAACACGGACGAACGACTGGCCACACTCGCGGTTCCGTAGTCGACGTCAGCTTCAGCGGATATGTCCAATATCCCCGCCATCGGGCTTGGTTTGACGATCAGATCGGCGTTGCGGGCACTAGCGGTCCCTTCTCCCTGCCCGGCGATTCAGGTTCTCTGATCGTTGACGACACCAATCATCCCGTCTCTCTTCTGTTCGCCGGAGACGAGAACCAGACCCTGGGCAATTCCATTGACGAAGTACTCAACGCGTTCTCGGCGATACCGGCATTCGTCTCTATGCGATCAGCGGGCAAACCCCCGTCGTCCAATACTTCAGATCACGTTACGGGGGCACCTATCACGGCATCGCCGTCTCCATCATGCCTTCATCCGGCTTTCAAGCAAGCGATCGGACTTAGACGAGTGCCGAGCAGGCGAAAGCGACACCGTTGTCGCCGCGAACGTTCTCGCACACTCCCTACTACGGCCCCTGTTCAGCAGCATCCGCCCCCTTGGCCATGCGCAGTGCCTTCACTTCGTCTCTGCGCCCGTCTCGCGCCACAGACTCGCCCCCGGCCGCCAGCGACTTGAGGGGACGTCGAAACGGCGCTATATTGACTGGATCAGCATACAGTGCATTGACGGCAGACACGGCAACTCCGAGGGCGAAGCGGTGTCGGCGCGAGAGCGAATCATTCATGCGGGCACGAAAATCCACTCATGCGGCATCGCTTCATGCGGCTGGGAAGGCCAGCGTTGGCGGCTACGGCACCCGCGAGGTGGCCGAGCTGATCGGTCTGGCCCCGGAGAGAATCCGCCGCTTCGTGCAGCGCGGCCTGCTGGCGCCGACGCGGAAGAATAGCCGCGAGTATCGGTTCTCCTTCCAGGACATGGTGCTGCTGCGCACTCTCAAGGGCCTGCTCGATGCCGACGTCTCTCCCCGGCGTGCCTTCTCGGCGCTGGCCAAGCTACGCGATCGCCTTGCGGAACAGCACGACAAGCAGTCGCTGTCGGCCATGCGCATCTTCGCCGACGGCAATGCCGTGCTGGTGCAGGACGAAGACGCCTTGTGGGACGCCGAGACCGGCCAAGGACAGCTGTTCGCCTTCACCGTCGATCAGCTCGCGGGCGAAGTGCGCACCCTGGCCAGACGCAACCTCGCTGCCGCCGAGGAAGCCGACGACCTCGACAGCGACGACTGGTACAACCTAGGCCTGGACCTCGAAGAAGTGGAGCCGGCCAAGGCGCCGGAAGCCTATCGGCGCTCTCTCGCTCTGAATCCCGACAACGCCGATGCCCACGTCAATCTCGGCCGCCTGTTCCAGCTCCACGGCGACCTCAAGCGCGCCAAGGAGCACTATCAACAAGCGCTCGACGCCATGCCCGCGCATCCGCTGGCGCTCTACAATCTCGGCACCGTATTCGACGAACTCGACGAACTCGACATCGCCATCGACTACTACCAGCATGCCCAGGGCGTACCCGATGCGCAGTACAACTTGGCAAGCATCTTCCGGACCCGGGGCGACGAACTGGGATTCAGGCGCCACATGCGACAGTACCGGCATATGGCCAGGGAAGAATAGTCCGCGCTGGTAGTTGGCGGGTGGTTGAGAGCAGCTATCGCTGATAAACAGTGGCGCGTTCGCGCAAGGTCTCCACGGCAATGGATTCGCGCTGGCAGGCGACCACGTCGCGCTTCGGGAACACGTAGAACGTTCGTTCCCGCCGCTGGCGAACGGTCACGGTCAGGAACTCGTCGGCCGGCAGCGACTTGAGGGTGGCGCCGTAGTCGCAAACCGCCTGCACGACCGCCCTGTCGAGATCGGCATCCTGGAAGCTTTCCTCTGGCGGCCGGGACGGCTGCGCTTGGGGTCGGTTGCGCAGCGAGCGCTGGCGCTCGTACTCGGCGTCGATATCCGCATCCAATCCGGCGTACTCGGTCTGCAAGGCTTCGAGTTCGCGCTCGTGGGCGGCGATCTTCGCTGCCGAGACCTCGCGCTCGCTGTCCTCGGCGCGGGCGGCCTCGGCGCGCAGACTGCGCAGCCGACGACGCAGGCTGCGCTGCTCGTTGCGGATGTCGCGCTGTTCCTCGCGCAACTCGCGCAGTTCCGCGAGATCATCGGGGTCATAGGAGGCGGTGCTGATCTGCAGGTTGTCGAGCAGCTGCCGTATGCGCGGCTCGAAGGCGGAGAACGGGCCGTCCCCGTGGTCGTGAAGCCTGCCGCTGTGCTGGCGGCTGGCGCGGAACGAGATCAGCGCACCCTGCTTGGCGAGGTAATGCGCCTCCACATCGGCGACGCGAACGCTGCTATCCAGAGAGTTTCGCAGGGCGGCCTCGAATACGTCTTCGGCGATGGCGAGTTCGCGGTCCAGGGCATCGAGATGATCCACTTCGCCGGCATGGCATGGGATGTCGGCGGCAGCCAGGACGAGCCCGCTAGCGGCGACAAGGCAGGTGCTCAAAGTGCTCATGGCCGCCTCTCCACGGGCTGGGAAGGCAGCGGCTCGTAGCCAGCGTAGCGAACATGCCGGACGAGGTCGTCCACGCGCTGCTGCTCCTCCAACTGATGGGTGATCACAGTGCGGAAGCTCTCTTCCATCGCCAGCGCTTGGTGGTCGATCTCGCCCTTGATGATTCTCACTAGGGCTTCCAGCTCGGCTTGGCGCTGGGCTTCGCTGGCTTCGAGCACGGCGCGCACCAGCAGCGGCTGTTCGATCTCCAACCGCTCCCGGGCTTCCTGCCGCCACTGTTCGAAGCGTACATTCAGCAGCTGCACGTCGTTCTCGCCAACCGCGATGTTCGGATCGATGCCGCCGCGCATGGGATCGAAGAACAGCAGCAAGGCGACGGCCAGCGCCGCAGCGCTTGCCGCCACCGGAAACCACTGCAGAAACCACGGCCCGCGCTCCCGGGGCGCCGAGGGCGGCCGCCATGCCCCCGCATGCCGGCCAACGGGCACCGCCACCTCGTGCCAGAGCGCAGCGTGTTCGCGCCAGCGGCGGACGCCGTCGATATCCCGGCTGCAGGCGTCGCAATCGTCCACATGGGCTCGCAAGGCCCGTGCCGTCTCGGCGTCCAGCTCCCCCTCCGCCAAGTCCACGAGCCGGGGACCGGCTTGTTCACAGAGCATCTTCAAGCTCCTCGTATTGGCTCAATTTTCGCAGTGCGCTGTACAAGCGCGTCTTGGCCGTGTTCGGCGAGATGCCGAGCTGGCCGCCGATGTCCTCGAACGTGAACTGCTGAAAGAACTTCAGTTCCACGACGTGGCGCTGTTCGGCCGGCAGTCGCGCCAAGGCGGCAGCGATGCGGCCGTTGGCATGGGTGGTCATCAAAGCCTCTACCGGGTCGCCGTCCGCGCTTGGCGGCGCCGTGGCTTCGTCAAAGGGCTCGGTTCGGCGATGCCGGCGCAAGTAGTCTGTGCAGCGGAACGACGCGATGCGGAACAGCCAAGCCGCGAAGACGCCATCGCCGCGATAGCCGGACAGGTTGCGATACACGCCAACGAACACCTCCTGCATCAGATCCAGCGCATCGTCCGGATGGCCCACCATCCGCAGCGCATAGTTGTAGATCCTGCCTTCATAGCGACGCACCAGTTTCGTCCAGGCACCATCCGACCCTGCCAAGGCACGTCTTGCCAGCGTCTCGTCGGAAGCATCACCTGAGAACGGCATTATCCTGGCTTTGATGCCTTGATCTTGGCTTCAGCACTTTGATCTCGGCGATCTCAGCTTCGACACCTTGGCTTCGACAGGTCGTTTCTACAGTCGCCGCGACATGGCGGAAAGTTTGCCTGCCAACCGACAGCGACCTTCCCAATGACCGTTATGAGAACAATTTTCATTAGCAATATCAACAAGTTAGCTTGACTATGCCAAGATCGGGGCAGATAATCGCCGCCACATTGCGATGCAAGAGGGCAACAGCATGAAAGCGCAGGATACGAAAATCATCGAGAACCTGAACCGTGTGCTGAAGAACGAGTTGACAGCCATCAACCAGTACTTTCTGCACGCCCGCATGTTCAAGGACTGGGGGCTGAAGACGCTCGGCGAGTACGAGCATGGCGAATCCATCGACGAGATGAAGCACGCCGATCGCCTCATCGAGCGCATCCTGTTCCTGGACGGCCTGCCGAACTTGCAGGATCTCGGCCGCCTGCGCGTCGGCGAGAACGTCGCCGAGATGCTGCAATGCGACTTGGACTTGGAGAACCAGGCGATGCCGGTGTTACGGGAGAGCGTCGCTCATGCCGAGTCGGTGGAGGACTTCGTCAGTCGCGCGCTGTTCGAGGACATCCTCGGCTCCGAGGAGGAACACGTGGACTGGCTGGAAACCCAGCTGGAACTGATCGACAAGACCGGCATTCAGAACTACATCCAGTCGCAGATGGGCTGACGTGGGCATGGCGACGGACTACAAGGCGCTTTGCCGAGCCATCGGCCAAGGCGATTCGGCAGCCCTCGAAGCCGCCATCGAACGCGAACCAGCAGCGGCCCGGCACTGGAAGCCCATCGTCGACGCCGCCTTCGCGGGTCGCGCCGACATGGTGAAAGCGCTGCTCGCAGCGGGGGCTGATCCGAACGCGGTATCCGGCACCGCCAGTCGCCACACGCCGCTCACCCGGCTGACCCAGCATCACGCCACCATCCCCAAGCACGAAGGCCACGCCGCCGCCCTGGTCGCGCTGCTCGAAGGCGGCGCGGATGCCAGTCTGCGAGCCGGCCCGCACGCCCTCGAACCCCTGGCCTACGCGGCCATGGCGCCGGCTCGGGACTTCATCGACCCGCTGAACGCCGGCGGCTCGATGCCGGCAGCCAGAATCGGCATCCACCTGGCGGGCATCCTGCTCGATCGGCAGCGACTCAAGCGAGCCTTGCGCAACCCGGCTCGTGCCCAGGAGAAAGACGCTCGTGGTCGAACGCCGCTGCACTATGTCGCCGGGTCGGGCCTTTGGAAGACGGTGGGCAGCGATCGCGCGCTGGGATGCGCGGCCCTGCTGCTCGACGCTGGCGCCGACGTGAACCACGCCGAGGAGATGGCGGAAGGCAACGAGGTATTCCGAGCCACGCCGCTGTGGCGCACACTGTCGTGGCAGAAGCACTATGCGCTCGCCAAGTTCCTGCTGGACCACGGCGCGGACCCCAACCCGGCGGTATTCACCGTGACATTCGAGGGCGGCGAGCAGGGCTGCGAACTGATCGACCGCTACGGCGCGGATTGGGAGCAGACCTTCCACGGCCGCACGCCGCTCATGGACCTGATGTACTTCAAGCGCCCGGCGCTCAGCCCCTGGCTGATCGCCCGGGGCGTCGACGTCAACACCCGGGATGCCGGCGGCAGAACCGCCCTGCACTTCGCCGCCATGCAGGGGGTGCGGGCCGACTGCGTCGCCGGCCTCGTCGCAGCCGGCGCCGACGTCGATGCCGAGGACGCCGACGGCAAGACGCCCTTCGACTACGCCGTGCGGAAGAAGCGCACCAGGCTCGTGGACTTGCTGCGGCGCTAAGCGGGAGATCGTTCCCGCTTCCTGCGCACGTAGAGCACCAGCTCGTGGTGGACGAGATCGAAGCCGGCCTCGGCAGCGATCTCCCGCTGCAAGGCTTCGATGCGGTCGTTCACGAACTCGGTGACGGTGCCGCTGTCGAGGTCCACCATGTGGTCGTGGTGGTCCTCGCTGGCCAACTCGTAGACCGCGTGGCCGTCGTCGAAGTTGTGGCGCTCGACGATGCCGGCCTGCTCGAACTGGGTCAGCACCCGGTAGATGGTGGTGATGCTGACCGACTCGTCCACCCTCATCAGCTTCTTGAAGACATCCTCCGCCGACAGGTGGTGGGGTTCGGCCTGCTCGAGCACTTCGAGCACTTTCAGCCGCGGCATGGTCACCTTCAGGCCGGCTCGCTTGAGTTCCTTTTGAGCGGGATCTTGCGACACGACGGGCCTTCGGTTACGTTCGACGATCACGTTACCCATCCCTTGTGAACACGTCAACGAACTTTAGACGAATCGACCCGGCAGCGCGTCAGCCGGCCGCCTTGGCCAAGGTCTTCGAGACCTTGGCCAAGCAGCGTTCGGCGGCGCTGCACGGCTTGGCGGCGGACGAACTCGACCAGCTGGCGGCGCTCGGCATAGCGGTCGCCGAGGGCCATGCCCGCTTGGACGCCGACATCGAGACGCTGTCGGCGCAAGCCGTGTGCGACGGGCTGGATGCCCCGGCCACCGCTTGGCTGCGCGATCTGGACCTGCGGGCGCACATCGACAGCACCAACACCAGCCTGCTCGCCCGCGCTGATCGGGAAGCCATCGACGGCTGCGTACTGGCGGCCGAAGTGCAGACCGCCGGGCGCGGGCGCCGCGGGCGCACTTGGCTGAGCCCGTTCGGGCGCAATCTCGCGGTCTCCATCGGCGTCGGCATCCATCGACCAGTTGCCGAACTCGGCACGCTGAGCCTGGTCGCCGGAGTCGCCATGCGCCAAGCGTTGCTGGGCTGCGGGATCGAAGGCGTCGAACTGAAATGGCCCAACGACGTGCTGCTTCACGGGCGCAAGCTGGCCGGCATCCTGATCGAGCTGGTACGCGCCTCGCCGCCAGTGGAGGTGGTGATCGGCATCGGCGTCAATGTCGGCTGTCGCGACGCCATCGCAGCCCGGGTGGATCAAGCCGTCGCCGATGTGGCCGAACAAATCTCCAGCCCATCCCGCAACCAGCTGCTCGCGGAGACCCTCAATCGCATGGCGGCCGCCTGCCAGCTCTTCAACGACGTCGGGTTCGAGCCGTTCCACAGCCAATGGGAACGGGCCCACCGCCACCAAGGCAGGGCGGTGACGATAGCGACAAGCGCAATGAACCAGCCCGTGGCATTATCCGGCACCGCGCTTGGCGTGGCCGCGGACGGTTCGCTGCGCATCGATACCGGGCGCGGCATCCGCGAGTTCAGCAGTGGCGAGGTGACGCTGCGAGAAGCATGACTATGATCGGCGACTGTCTCGACGTCGATATGGGCAATACCCGCACCAAGTGGCGCTGCGGCGCGGCCACGGGTGCCGTGCCGTCGCCCTGCCTGCCGACGCTGGCCGCGACCCCGTCCCGGGTGCGCGTGGCGACGGTGCTAGGCAACCGCGATCTGCTCGCCCGCGCCGTGAGGAAGCGCTATGGCGTGGAAGCCGAGTTCGCCGCAACCACGGCAACGCTGGGCGGCGTCGCCTGCGGCTACCGCGAACCAGCGCGTCTCGGCATCGATCGCTGGCTGGCGTTGGTGGCGGCTTGGCAGCGCGTACGAACGGCGACCGTGGTGGTCGGCGCCGGCACCGCCGCCACGGTGGACTTCGTGGATGGCGACGGACGCCACCAGGGAGGCCACATCGCGCCGGGACTGCGCTTGCTGCGGGAAGTGCTGGGGCGGAGAACCGCTGGCATCCGCCCGCTGGCCGAACCGGCACCCGGCATAGCGCCCGGCACGGATACCCCGGCGGCGGTTTCGTCGGGCACCTTGGTCATGCTGCTGGCCTACGTCGAGGCCGCCATCGCCTGGTTCGCGGACCGGCATGGCGGCGACACGGCGATTTTTCTCACTGGTGGCGATGCCGAGCGGCTGGCAGCGCATCTGTCCATGCCGGCACGATGCGAACCGCATCTGGTGCTCGACGGCCTTGCAGTGGCGCTGCCATGAACATGCCCCGGTTCTTCCGATGGCTGCTGATCGCCCTCGTGGCGGCGAACCTGGCTGTCGGCGCGGCGTGGCTCGGCAAGGATTCGCTGAGGGACGCCGGCTTGCTGGCGCCGCTGCTCCAGGCGCGGGTGGACTTGGCCGCGCTGCCGCTGCCGCCGATTGTCGCGGAGAGGGCCGACCCGGCCGGTGCGCCAGCGGAATCCACCACTGAGAAAGCCGAGCTGGCGGCGGAGAACAACGTCGAGGCGGTTCCCGGCGATGCCGTCGCGTCAGCGCCTCCCCCTGCCGAGGAGGGCGACAAGGCGGTGGACAGCGAGGCACAGGCGGATCCGCCGGCGGCCAGCGAAGCGGCCGCGGCCGGCACGGAATCGGCTGCACCCAGCGACACCCCGCCACGCCTGGCGGCATGTCTATGGGCGGGACCTTTCACGGACCGCGCCGACGCCGACGCCCTGCAGACGCAAGTCGAGGCCGCCGGCGGCAGCGCGCGGATCGAGGAAGAGGCCGTCGCCGATACCTCGGACCACCTTGTCTACGTGGCACCCGCTCCCTCCCGCGAGATCGCCCGGCGCACTGGGCGCGAACTGACAGAGCAGTCCATCGACGCCTACGTCATTCCCACCGGCACACGTGCGAACGGCGTCTCCGTCGGCATCTTCAGGTCTCACCGGCGAGCCATCGCGCAACGCGACCGAGTGGCCGGGCTCGGCTACGAGATGCGCTTGCACACACGCAACCACAGTCGCGTCGACTACCGCCTGCTGGTGCGGGACGCGCCGCCCGCAGCCCTCGGCGACGCGCCCTTCGCACCCTGCGACGACGAGCCGCGGGGAGTCGCTGATCCTTGAGATACCAGGTTCAGGCAGCCATGTCGAGGATCGTGGCCGCTTCGCTGGGGTCCACCCCCAGTCCCGGTGGCGGTCGGTGCGCTCGACGCGACCGTCGAGATGCGGACTTCGCCGCGGGAGCACCTTCAGCAGGAGGCCGCACACGGCGCGCTCGGCCTCGAAGCGGCAACGCCACGAATGGCGCAAGCACTCGTCGAACGCCTCGGCGTTCGGGGACGCCCGTCGACCTGCACGGCGCGTGATCGCCAGCTTGTCGGCGGCTTCGCACGGAAACTCCCGGACACTGTGCAGCCGGCTTCTGCCGCCCCGCGATCCGCTGGCCGACCTGCGACTGCCACGACTCCGCCTACGCCGGGTTTCCCAAGGGCTTCGCGCCTTACCCCGCGACACCTTGGGCCTGGTCGCGGCCTGCCGCGACGCCAACGGCTAGCGCGTCTTCGTCAATGATCACCTCGCCGCGAGGAAGTCCACGGCGAGGACGCCGCGGCCGCCCTGCTCGCTGATCGCGTCACCTCGACCCCGACCGCGTTCCCTCGGCCAACGCGGCCTGCCCGAGCAGGCACTGGGAGACAATCGAAGCGCCCGCAGGCCTCTAGCTTCCGGCGCTCCGTCGGGACTTGCCCTCAACGGCCCGGCACGACGCTACTTGTCCCATTAGTTGTACAAGTCTTTCGTTCGATGTAGAGTTCCAAGGATGATCGAAAGCAGGCAAAACCGATGCGAGCCGTCTCGTTCGCCGAAGCTCGGAACTGCATCAAACCCGTTCTCGATGGCGTGCCTGACGACGCCGACATGGCGGTTGTCACGCGTCGAGAAGCCAAGGACGCCGTGGTCATGTCTCTAGCCTGCTACAGTAGCCTGATGGAAACCGTCCATCTGCTGAAGTCGCCGGCGAACGCCGCGCATCTGGCGAAATCCATCGAACAGTTCAGAACGAGCGATGTCGTCGAACGGGCCACCGTCGACGAGTAGCGCGGACAGCAGGCTGGTCTGGACGGTGGCTGTCTGAAACGACTACCTGTACTGGCAGCGGCAGGGCAAGAGAACATTGCGCCGGATAAACCGGCTTGTCTCAGAGGCCCTGCGTTCGGCGGAATCGGCCGACCAGAGCCGCTAAAGGAGAACTTGGCAGGGCTCTGGTCACGTCGCATTGACGAATCCAATCGTCTGGCCTGCGCCGTGGACGACACGCAGATCGCGATCATATCCTGCCGCTACCATTACGCCTACTAGCTGGCCGCCGACAGCCTCGGCGAGCCGGCACCGGAACTGCGAATGCACGTTCTGCGGCGCGGCCAAAGCCGTCGCCCTGGCCACTAGCCGCTGGCACCCGAGCCGACGCTCTCAACGGAGCGCCACGAGATCGTCCGCCACGATTCGCTGACGCTGCAGATCCTCGCAGCCTGGGAGCAGCGGAATGAAGATCGACCGCTTCAGGGCAAGTTCCAGTTCCTCTCGAGCTTCGCCCCTGTCCCGCCGGCGCGGCCCGCGAAGCGAACGTCCACCTGCTCGCCCTGGCAGCGGGCGGCCCACCGTCGCCGTAGCGCACAGTTCGGCGGTATACGCGAACTTCCCGCTCCGGTTGGGCGCTCCGGGGCAGTCGGTCTTGTCGACGCGAACCTTGCGCTTGCGGCAGAAGGCCGGATCTTGCCTGAACATGCACATGTTCAGGCTGCCCTTGCTTGTTCAACTCGAAGTCTGCCTGAACCAGGGGAACGCCCTTCCGTCTCTCTTGTCTCAAGGGCGGGGATCCCGCACACGAGCTTGCCCAGCAGCCGTTCTTGCGCTAGCGTGGCCGCTGCGCCAAGCACTCGGTTCTCGTACGCCGCCGCCGTAGCTCAGCCGGCAGAGCAGCTCACTTGTAATGAGAAGGTCCAGGGTTCGATTCCTTGCGGCGGCACCAATCCTTATCCAGGCTCTAGACGAGGTCTGGAATCGAGTGCGAATTGGGCGTTGACAGCGATAGATGGCGTGGGCAGAATAGCGCACCTTTCACTCTGCGAGTCAGGAGGGGTTCCCGAGCGGCCAAAGGGATCAGACTGTAAATCTGACGGCTCAGCCTTCGTAGGTTCGAATCCTACCCCCTCCACCAAGGTGGTTGGAATCGACAGGCGCAAGCGCTGGCAGCGGCTCCTCGGCCTCGCGCTGGGAACGCCGCCGGAGCGGCGCAATAGGCGGGCGGGCCGTGCGGGTATGGTTCAGTGGCAGAACCTCAGCCTTCCAAGCTGATGGCGCGGGTTCGATTCCCGCTACCCGCTCCAGAGGCGGTCGCTTGGCGGAGCGTCGTCCCCTAGATGTACGCGAGTAGAACCCGCAACCGCTCACATAGCTCAGTTGGTAGAGCACTTCCTTGGTAAGGAAGAGGCCATCGGTTCGAGTCCGATTGTGAGCACCATACACAGACCGCACGGGCACACAGGATCGACAGGACGAGACAGGAGAACCTTCGCCGCGCCCTTGGGCCGGAGCACGGCGGCTTGACGACATCGCAACAGGCACATATTGCAGCTTGGCGGTACGCATACCGCACATACGTACACACATACCATACAAAAGGTAAGGAGAAGGAGACGGTCGCAACATGGCCAAAGAGAGATTCGAACGCACCAAGCCGCACATCAACGTCGGCACCATCGGACACGTAGACCACGGCAAGACCACGCTCACCGCGGCCATGACCAAGGTCTGCGCCGCCCGCCAGGGCGGCGAGGTGATGGAGTTCGACGAGATCGACAACGCGCCGGAAGAACGCGAGCGCGGCATCACCATCGCCACCACTCACGTCGAATACGAGAGCGCCCGGCGGCACTACGCCCATGTGGACTGCCCGGGTCACGCCGACTACGTGAAGAACATGATCACCGGCGCGGCTCAGATGGACGGTGCCATTCTGGTGGTTTCGGCGGTGGATGGCCCCATGCCGCAAACCCGCGAGCATGTCCTGCTGGCCCGTCAAGTGGGTGTGCCCCGCATTGTCGTCTACATGAACAAGGTGGACCAGCTAGACGAAGACGAACGCGACGAGTTCGTCGAGCTCGTGACCCTGGACATCCAGGAAATCCTCGAGCAGAATGAATTTCCCGGTGATACCCCCATCGTCGTCGGCAGCGCCCTGCAGGCGCTCGAAGGCGACACCTCCGAGATCGGCGAGGGCAGCGTACTGCAGCTGATCGAGACGCTCGACGACTACATCCCGGAACCGGAGCGGCCCGTCGATCAGCCGTTCCTGATGCCAATCGAGGATGTGTTCACCATTCAGGGACGGGGCACGGTGGTTACCGGCCGGGTGGATCGCGGCGTGGTCAAAGTAGGCGACCACGTCGAAATCCTCGGCATTCGGGAGTCGCAGGAAACCACCTGCACGGGTGTGGAAATGTTCCGCAAGATGCTCGACGAAGGCCGCGCCGGGGAGAACATCGGCGTACTGCTGCGGGGCACGAAGCGCGAAGACGTCGAGCGCGGCCAGGTGCTGGCGGTGCCGGGCAGCATTACTCCGCACACCCAGTTCGAGGCCGAGGTGTACGTCCTGGCCAAGGACGAGGGCGGCCGGCACACGCCGTTCTTCAAAGGCTACCGACCGCAGTTCTACTTCCGCACCACGGACGTGACGGGAGCCGTGGAGCTGCCCGAGAATGTCGAGATGGTGATGCCGGGCGACAACGTCAACATGGGGGTGTCCCTGATCAGCCCCATCGCCATGGACGAAGGACTGCGCTTCGCCATCCGCGAAGGCGGCCGTACCGTAGGTGCCGGCGTGGTTACGAAGATCGTCCAATAGAGCGGACGAAGGACGTCGCCAGCAGGTGCCGCCTGCTGGCATTGGAAGAGCAACAGGCCAGTAGCTCAATCGGTAGAGCAGCGGTCTCCAAAACCGCAGGTTGGGGGTTCGATTCCCTCCTGGCCTGCCAGGCGGCAGGCATTGGTAGACTTGGAAACGGAGAACTTGGCGACAAACGCAACGACGAGGGCTGGACGATCATCAACGGGCTGAAATGGTTGGTCGTGCTGGCACTGGTGGCGGCGGGCGTGTTCGGCAACTGGTACTTCCAGGACAACTGGTCGCTGCTGGTCCGCGCCTTGGCGCTGGTGGCCATTGGATTGGCGGCCGGGTTCCTGGCCTTGCAGACCGAGCGTGGTCGACAGGTGTGGGCCTTGGCCCGGGAAGCTCGGGCGGAGTTGCGCCGGGTGGTCCGGCCCACCCGCCAGGAAGCGACGCAGACCACGGCCATCGTGCTGATCCTGGTGCTGTTGTTTTCGCTGATCCTATGGGGCTTGGATTCGTTGTTGAGCTGGATCGTGCAGGGAGTGATCGGATAGCTATGCGCTGGTACGTGGTACATGCCTATTCCGGCTACGAGAAGGCCGTGATGCGCTCGCTCAAGGAGCGCATCGAGATGTCCAAGGCGAAGGACTACTTCGGCGAGGTGCTAGTGCCTACCGAAGAAGTGGTGGAGATGCGCGCCGGCAAGAAGCGGCGCAGCGAACGCAAGTTCTTCCCCGGCTATGTGCTGGTGCATATGGACTTGAACGACGACACATGGCATCTGGTCAAAGAGACGCCGCGAGTGATGGGTTTCATCGGCGGCAAGGCGGACGCTCCGGCACCGCTGTCGGAAGCGGAAGCGGACGCGATCCTGGCGCGGGTGCAAGCCGGCAGCGAGAAGGCGAGGCCGAAGACGGTGTTCGAGCCTGGCGAACTGGTGCGTGTCATCAACGGGCCGTTCAACGATTTCAGCGGCGAAGTGACGGAAGTGAACTACGAGAAGAACCGGATGGTGGTCGCAGTGACGATCTTCGGTCGCTCGACGCCGGTGGAGCTGGATTTCTCGCAGGTGGAGAAGGGATAGCGGATCATGGCCAAGAAGGTAGCCGCCTACATCAAGCTGCAAGTACCGGCCGGGCAGGCCAACCCCAGTCCGCCGGTGGGGCCGGCGCTAGGGCAGCACGGCGTCAACATCATGGAGTTCTGCAAGGCGTTCAACGCCGCCACCCAGGGCCAGGAGGCCGGCCTGCCGGTACCCGTGGTCATCACCGTCTACAGCGATCGATCGTTCACCTTCATCACCAAGACGCCACCAGCGGCGGTGCTGCTGCGCAAGGCGGCGAACATCGACAAGGGCTCCGGCACACCCAACACGGACAAGAAAGGCAAGGTGAATCGGACACAGCTCGAAGAGATCGCCAAGCTGAAGATGCCGGACCTCACCGCCGCGGATATGGACGCCGCGGTTCGCACCATCGCCGGCAGCGCTCGCAGCGCCGGCATCGAAGTGGAGGACGCGACTGCTCCGCAGCCGCTCCGCGATCACGCTATGCACGATCGCCGAAACGGGGAGACCGTCTAATGGCCACAGCGAGCAAGCGCATGCGCGCGCTGCGCGAAAAAGTCGATCGGGCCAAGATCTATCCGGTGGAGGAAGCCGCGTCGCTCCTCAAGGAACTGTCGAGCACCGGGTTTGCCGAATCCGTGGACGTGGCCGTCAATCTCGGCATCGATCCCCGCAAGTCCGACCAGAACGTGCGCGGCGCCACGACGCTGCCCCACGGCTCCGGCAAGAAGGTGCGGGTGGCCGTATTTGCCCGGGACGAGAGCGCCGAGGCGGCCGTCGCCGCCGGTGCCGACGCCGTGGGCCTGGAGGACCTAGCGGAACGCATCCAGGGTGGCGAGCTGGACTTCGACGTGGTGATCGCCAGCCCGGACGCCATGCGCGTGGTGGGCCGACTCGGCCGCCTGCTCGGCCCGCGCGGGCTGATGCCGAACCCGAAGACCGGCACCGTCGCCACGGACGTGGAGACCGCGGTTAAGAACGCCAAGGCCGGCCAAGTGCAGTTCCGGGCCGACCGCGGCGGTGTCGTCCACGGCAGCGTCGGCACCGTTGGCTTCGAGCCGCAGCATATCCGCGAGAACCTCGAAGCCCTGATCGGAGACCTCAAGAAGGCCAAGCCGGCATCCGCCAAGGGCCAATATCTGAAAAAGATCACCCTGTCCACAACCATGGGACCGGGCCTCCCCATCGACGAATCCTCATTGGCGGTATAGACGGATGGCACTGCGATTCGGACAGAAACAGGAGATCGTCGCGGATCTGCGCGAGGCCACGGACGCGGCCCTGTCGGCGGTGCTGGCGGACTACCGGGGTCTATCCGTGGATGAGCTTACGGCACTGCGTCGAGAGGCGCGGGAGTCCGGCGTCTACCTTCGGGTAGTGCGCAACACATTGTTCAAACGCGCCGTCGCAGGCACCGAGTACGAATGCCTGGGCGAGGCCGCTACCGGCCCCACCATGCTGGCGTTCTCCAACGAGGACCCGGGTTCGGCGGCGCGGCTGTTGAAGGCCGCCGCGCTACGGCTGGACCATCTCGATGTCAAGGCGGTGTCCATCGGCGGACACATCTATCCCCCCGAGGACATCGACCGGGTGGCGGCGCTGCCAACCCGGGACGAAGCCATCGCCCAGCTCATGGCCGTGATGCTGGCCCCCGTCGCCAAGCTGGCTCGCACCATCCAGGAAGTGCCGACCACCCTGGTACGCACCCTGGCGGCGATTCGAGACCAGCGAGACCAGAAGGAACAGGCTTGAAACGCGGCCCGAGGGCAGGCGCGCCAACGCAACCGAACTCAACAACCGCAGCAACGCAGAAGGCAAGGAGACAACCCGCATGGCTTTGTCCAAAGACGACATTTTGAACGCAATCGCCGACATGAGCGTGATGGAAGTGGTCGAACTCGTGCGCTCGATGGAGGAGAAGTTCGGCGTCACCGCAGCCGCCCAAGTGGCCGTGGCGCCTGCCGGCGCATCGGACGCCGGCGATCAGAACGGCGCCGCCGAAGAGCAGACCGAGTTTACGGTGGTGCTCGCCAGCACCGGCGAAAAGAAGGTCAATGTCATCAAGGCGGTGCGCACCATCACCGGGCTGGGGTTGAAGGAAGCCAAGTCCCTGGTGGACGATGCCCCTTCGCCGATCAAGGAAGGCATCGGCAAGGACGAATCGGAGGAGATCAGAAAGCAGTTGGAAGAAGCAGGCGCGACAGTCGAGGTCAAGTAGACCTGGCCGCGCGGATTGAAACTTCTGTATCGACCCTGCTCGAGCCGTCCGCCCGGTCTCCCGGCGGGCCGCTTCTCGGCGGGGCGGGCCTCGCAGGACCGTTCGGTGCCAGCGAGCCGAACAGAAACGGTTGGGCTGGTTCCACGCATGCCTTCGGGTAGGCGTTGAGGCGGCCTGTTGTTGCTGCCTGCACAGCGGCCCGCAGCGACGCAGATCCTATGGCGACGTAAGCCTGACGCAAGCGCAGGCAAGCACTGGAGCGCAAATGGCATACAGCTTCACTGAGAAGAAACGCATCCGCAAGGACTTCGGCACTCTGCCGGAAGCCATCGAGATCCCCCACCTGCTCTCCATCCAGGTGGAATCCTACGCCAAGTTCCTGCAACTCGGCGTCCGCCCGAGCCGGCTCAAGGACCAGGGGCTCCATGCCGCCTTCCGGTCGGTATTTCCCATCACAAGCTACTCCGGCAATGCCGCCTTGGAGTACGTCGACTACAAGCTCGGCGAGCCGTCTTTCGACGTGCGCGAGTGCGTACTGCGCGGGTTCACCTATGCGGCGCCGCTGCGGGTTCGCATCCGGCTGATCCTCTACGATCGCGAATCGCCCAGCCGGACAGTCAAGGACGTCAAGGAGCAGGAAGTGTACATGGGCGAGATCCCGCTCATGACCGTCAACGGCACCTTCATCGTCAACGGCACCGAACGGGTGGTGGTCTCTCAGCTGCACCGCTCGCCGGGGGTGTTCTTCGACCACGACAAGGGCAAGACCCATTCCTCCGGCAAACTGCTCTACAACGCCCGGGTCATTCCCTACCGGGGTTCTTGGCTGGACTTCGAATTCGATGCCAAGGACATCGTCTACGTGCGCATCGACCGCAAACGCAAGCTGCCGGCGACGGTGGTGCTGCGCGCCATCAGCTACAGCTCCGAGGATATCCTCGACAAGTTCTTCGAGAAGAACGTCTTCCACGTCAAGAAGGACGGCTTCTCAATGGATCTGGTCCCGGAGCGGCTGCGCGGCGAGGTAGCCGCCTTCGACATCGCCAACGCCAACGGCGACGTGGTGGTCGAGACCGGGCACCGGATTACCGCTCGCCATGTGCGACGGCTGGAGCGGTCGGGTCGCAACCGCTTGAACGTGCCCCGGGAATACCTCCTGGAACGGGTCACCGCGGTGGCCATCGTGAACAAGGAAACCGGCGAGATCCTCGCCCCTTGCAACACCACCATCAGCGACGAACTCCTCGACCAGCTCATCGAGGCGAATGTGAAGAGGATCGAGACCATCTACACCAACGATCTCGACTGCGGCTCCTTCATCTCCGACACTCTCGCCGCTGACGCGACCAGCAACCGCCTCGAAGCCTTGGTGGACATCTACCGCATGATGCGCCCCGGCGAGCCGCCGACCCGGGAAGCGGCGGAAAATCTGTTCAGCAACCTGTTCTTCACGCCGGAACGCTACGATCTGTCCGCTGTCGGCCGCATGAAGTTCAACCGTCGCTTGGGGCGGGACCGAATCACGGGACCTAGCACCTTGAGCAACGACGACATCGTCGACGTGCTGAAGACGCTGATCGACATACGCAACGGCAAGGGATCGGTGGACGACATCGACCACTTGGGCAACCGGCGCGTCAAGTCGGTGGGCGAGATGGCCGAGAACCAGTTCCGCGTCGGTCTGATCCGCGTCGAACGGGCGGTCAAGGAACGCCTGTCCATGGCCGAAACCGAAGGCCTGATGCCCCAGGACATGATCAACGCCAAACCGGTGGCCGCAGCGGTCAAGGAGTTCTTCGGCTCCAGCCAGCTGTCGCAGTTCATGGACCAGACCAATCCGCTCTCCGAGGTCACCAACAAGCGTCGGGTGTCCGCCTTGGGTCCCGGCGGTCTGACTCGCGAGCGGGCCGGCTTCGAGGTGCGCGACGTACACCCGACCCACTACGGGCGCATCTGCCCCATCGAGACCCCGGAAGGCCCGAACATCGGCCTCATCAACTCGCTGGCGGTGTATGCGCGCACCAACCAATACGGCTTTCTGGAGACGCCGTACCGCAAGGTGACGAACGGCCAAGCAGGGGACAAGATCGAATACCTGTCCGCCATCGACGAAGGCGAGTACGTCATCGCCCAGGCCAACTCCGAGCTCGATGAAGCCGGGCGCTTCGTGGCGGACGTGGTGAATGTGCGCCACCAGAACGAGTTCACCAAGGCGATGCCCGAGAACGTGGACTACATGGACGTCTCGCCCAAGCAGCTGGTCTCCGTGGCCGCGGCGCTGATCCCGTTCCTAGAGCACGACGACGCCAACCGGGCCCTGATGGGATCGAACATGCAGCGCCAGGCGGTACCTACCATCCGCACCGAGACGCCCCTGGTGGGCACCGGCATCGAGCGCCATGTGGCCAGGGATTCCGGCGTCTGCGTCATCGCCACCAGAGGCGGCGTGGTGGATTCCGTGGACGCGGCGCGCATCGTGGTGCGCGTGGACGAAGAGGAGGCGAAGGACGACGTCGCCGGCGTGGACATCTACAACCTCGTCAAGTTCACCCGCTCCAACCAGAACACCTGCATCAACCAGCGTCCGCTGGTGAAGGAAGGAGATCGGATCGCCGCCGGCGACATCCTGGCCGACGGCCCCTCCGTGGACACCGGCGAGCTGGCCTTGGGCCAGAACATGCGCATCGCCTTCATGCCGTGGAACGGCTACAACTTCGAAGATTCGATCCTCATTTCCGAACGCGTGGTGCAGGAGGATCGCTTCACCAGCGTCCACATCCAGGAGCTGACGTGCAGCGCTCGGGACACTAGGCTTGGCCCCGAGGAGATCACCAGCGACATCCCCAATGTCGGCGAATCGGCGCTGGCCAAGCTCGACGCCTCGGGAATCGTCTACATCGGCGCCGAAGTGGCCGCTGGCGATATTCTCGTCGGCAAGGTGACGCCCAAGGGCGAAACCCAACTGACGCCAGAAGAGAAGCTGCTGCGGGCGATCTTCGGCGAGAAGGCGTCGGACGTGAAGGATACCTCGCTGCGGGTGCCCACCGGCGTACGCGGCACGGTAATCGACGTGCGCATCTTCACCCGCGACGGCCTGGAGAAGAATCAGCGCGCCCTG
Source organism: Pseudomonadales bacterium (assembly GCA_963422285.2). Taxonomy (GTDB): domain Bacteria; phylum Pseudomonadota; class Gammaproteobacteria; order Pseudomonadales; family Azotimanducaceae; genus VXYL01. Next base: position 1,043,495 of record CAXXJO010000002.1, read on the forward strand.
GACATCGAGCGCATGGAGCTCGCGCAGGTCAAGAAGGACCTCGACGACGAGTACCGCATCGTAGAAGGCGCCACCTTCGAGCGGCTGCGCCAAGCGCTGGTCGGCAAGGGATTCGTCAGTGCCCCCGGTTTGTACAGTCGTGCCCCGGAGAAGCTCTGCAGCGGGGCTGGCGAACGCCTGCGCCAAGCGCTGGTCGGCAAGGAGGCCGCCACCGATTTGGTCCGTCGCGACCCGGAGAAGCTCTGCAGCGGGGCTGGCGAACGCCTGCGCCAAGCGCTGGTCGGCAAGGAGGCCGCCACCGCCCCCGGTCTGAAGGAGGGCCAGCAGGTGACTGACGAGTATCTCCGCGGCCTTGGCGACGACTATTCCAAATGGGCCGAGATGCGCATGGCGGACGATGCCCTGAACGACCTGATCGACAAAGCGCTCGCCGAGGCTAGGAAGCAGACGAATGCTTTGACCGACGAGTATCTCCGCGGCCTTGGCGACGACTATTCCGAATGGTCCAAGATGCGCATGGCAGACGAGGAGATGAACGGCCTGATCGACAAAGCGCGCGACCAGGCTTGGGACCAGACCAATCCTTTGACCGACGAATACCTCGACGGCCTCTCCAAGGACGACTGGTTCCGACTGCGCATGGTGAACGAAGAGCTGAACGGCCAGCTCGATCTCGCCGACCGGCAGCTCAAGCGGCGCCGGCGCGATCTGGATCGGACCTTCGCCGACAAGAAGAAGAAGCTGGAAGGCGGCGACGATCTGCGACCAGGCGAGCGCGAGTACGTCAAGGTCTACCTAGCCATCAAACGACACGTCCAGCCCGGCGACAAGATGGCCGGCCGACACGGCAACAAAGGCGTGATCTCGGTCATCATGCCGGTGGAAGACATGCCCTTCGACGCCGACGGCCAACCGGTAGACGTCGTCCTCAATCCGCTCGGCGTACCGTCGCGCATGAATGTCGGCCAAGTGCTGGAAACCCACCTCGGCTGGGCGGCGAAAGGCATTGGCGAGCGCATCGGCGCCTTGCTCGATGCCGGCACGCAGGCTCGGCAGGTGCGCAAGCTGCTACAGGATATCTACAACGACGGCCGCGGCCGCAGCGCGGATCTGGCCTCGCTGACCGACGCCGAGGTGTTGGAGCTGGCGCACAACCTCAGGGACGGCGTACCCGTCGCCACGCCGGTGTTCGATGGCACCAGCGAAGACGACATCAAGGGTCTGCTGCAGCTGGCGAGCCTGCCGGACAGCGGCCAGACCGTGCTCTACGACGGTCGTACCGGCGAGCCGTTCGACCGGCCGGTGACCGTGGGCTACATGTACATGCTGAAGCTCAACCACTTGGTGGACGACAAGATGCACTGCCGCTCCACCGGTTCGTACAGCTTGGTCACCCAGCAGCCCTTGGGCGGCAAAGCCCAGTTCGGCGGCCAGCGCTTTGGCGAGATGGAGGTGTGGGCGCTGGAAGCCTACGGTGCCGCCTACACGCTGCAAGAGATGCTGACGGTCAAGTCCGACGACGTCGCTGGACGCACCAAGATGTACAAGAACATCGTCGACAACGACATGCAAATGGAACCCGGCATGCCGGAATCCTTCAACGTCCTGGTCAAGGAGATCCGCTCCTTGGGCATCAACATCGAACTCGAAACGGACTAGGCGCGGCCCCAAGCAGCGGCCCCAAGCAAGAGAGGAATACGACATGAGAGACCTGCTCAATCTGCTAAGGACGACCCAGGGTTCGGTCGAAGATTTCGACGGCTTGAGGATCGGGCTCGCTTCGCCGGACATGATCCGCTCGTGGTCCTACGGCGAGGTGAAGAAGCCCGAGACCATCAACTACCGCACCCTGAAGCCGGAGCGCGACGGCCTGTTCTGCGCCCGCATCTTCGGGCCGGCCAAGGACTACGAGTGCCTGTGCGGAAAGTACAAGCGCCTCAAGCACCGCGGCGTGGTGTGCGAGAAGTGCGGGGTCGAGGTGACCTTGTCCAAGGTGCGCCGGGAGCGCATGGGCCACATCGAGCTCGCCAGCCCGGTGGCACACATCTGGTTCCTGAAGTCGCTGCCGTCGCGCATCGGGCTGCTGCTCGACGAGGGCAAGACGACTGCCCGGAAACGCATTGCGGACACCGGCGACCCGACCAGGGACTTCGAGGAGAAGCGCTACATCGGTACGCTGCGCTCCATCGAGAGCGTGCTCTACTTCGAGTCCTATGTGGTGGTCGATCCCGGCCTCACGAATCTCGAGGCAGGTCAGCTGCTCACGGAAGACGAATACTTGGCGAAGAACGACGAGTACGGCATCGGCGAGTTCACCGCTCGGATGGGCGCGGAAGCGGTGCAGGAGCTGCTCACCGATATGGACATCGAGAAAGAGACCGAAAAGCTGCGGGAGCAGATTCCCGAGACCAGATCCGAGACCAAGATCAAGAAGCTCTCCAAGCGCCTGAAGCTGTTGGAGGCGTTCCAGAACTCAGGCAACAAGCCCGAGTGGATGGTGATGACGGTGCTGCCGGTGCTGCCCCCGGATCTGCGTCCACTGGTACCCCTCGACGGCGGCCGGTTCGCCACATCGGACCTAAACGACCTCTACCGGCGCGTCATCAACCGCAACAACCGCTTGAAGAGGCTGCTGGACCTGAACGCGCCGGACATCATCGTGCGCAACGAGAAGCGCATGCTGCAGGAGGCCGTGGACGCGCTAATGGACAACGGCCGGCGCGGGCGTACCATCACCGGCTCCAACCGTCGCCCGCTGAAGTCCTTGGCGGACATGATCAAGGGCAAGCAGGGCCGGTTCCGCCAGAATCTGCTGGGCAAGCGCGTGGACTACTCGGGCCGCACAGTGATCGTGGTCGGCCCGGAGCTCAAGCTGCACGAATGCGGCCTGCCGAAGAAGATGGCGCTGGAACTCTTCAAGCCCTTCATCTTCGGCAAACTGGAAGCCCGCGGTCTTGCCACCACCATCAAGGCGGCGAAAAAGATGGTGGAGCGGGAGACGTCCGAGGTGTGGGACATTCTAGCGGAAGTCATCCGCGAGCACCCGGTGCTGCTCAACCGGGCGCCGACCCTGCACCGCCTGGGCATCCAGGCGTTCGAGCCGCGACTCGTCGAGGGCAAGGCTATCCAGCTGCACCCGCTGGTGTGCGCTGCGTTCAACGCCGACTTCGACGGCGATACCATGTCCGTACATGTGCCGCTGACCTTGGAGGCTCAGCTAGAGGCCCGGGCACTGATGATGTCCAGCAACAACGTGCTGTCGCCGGCCAGCGGCGAGCCTATCATCGTGCCGTCCCAGGATGTCGTGCTCGGCCTGTACTACATGACCCGCGAGAAGGCGCACGCCAAAGGCGAGGGGATCGCGTTCGCGGATATCGACGAAGCGGCCCGTGCCCATGCCACCGGCACAGTGGATCTGCACGCCAAGGTTCGGGTTCGCATCAAGGAGTTCCGCGTGGCTCCCGATGGGCAGGAGGAGGAAGTGGTGTCCCGGGTCGAGACCACGGTTGGCCGTGCCCTGCTCTACCAGATCGCGCCCAAGCGGCTGCCCTTCGCGCTGGTGGACCGCCCCATGGACCGGGGCGCGATCTCGGCGCTGATCAACGCCTGCTACCGCAATCCCGACCTCGGCCTGAAGGAAACCGTGATCTTCGCCGACCAGCTCATGTACATGGGCTTCGCCTACTCGACCACCTCCGGCGCCTCCATCGGCATCAAGGACCTAGTGGTGCCCGAGGAGAAAGCCGGCATCATCGCCGAAGCTCAGAGCGAGGTGTCGGAAATCGAGTCCCAGTTCGCTTCCGGCCTCGTCACCCAAGGCGAGAAGTACAACAAAGTGGTGGACATCTGGTCCCGAGCCGAGGGCTTGGTGGCGCAAGCGATGATGAACGGCATCTCCCGGGAGAAAGTTCCTGGCCCGGACGGCCAGGAACTCGACCAGGACTCGTTCAACTCCATCTACATCTACTCGGACTCCGGCGCTCGCGGCTCGCCTACGCAGATTCGCCAGATGGCCGGCATGCGCGGACTGATGACGCGCCCCGACGGACGCATCATCGAGACCCCCATCATCGCCAACTTCCGCGAGGGGGTGTCGGTGAACGAGTACTTCATCTCCACCCACGGCGCCCGCAAAGGGCTTGCGGACACCGCTCTGAAGACCGCCAACTCCGGCTATCTCACCCGGCGTCTGGTGGATGTTGCCCAGGACGTGGTGGTGACCGAAGTCGACTGCGGCACCAGCGGCGGCTTGGTGATGACGGCCATCATCGACGGCGGCGACGTGGTGGAACCGCTGGCCACTCGGGTACTCGGTCGCGTCGTCGCGAGTACGGTGTACGATACGGCCGGGCAGAACGAACTGATACCCGCCGGCACCATGCTCGACGAGGGCTGGGTGGAACGCTTGGAGCATCTTGGCGTGGACGAGGTGACCGTGCGCTCGCCGATCACCTGCGAAACCCGCCACGGAGTATGCGCGGAATGCTACGGGCGCGACTTGGCGCGCGGCCACAAGGTGAACCTCGGCGAGGCCGCAGGCGTCATCGCCGCCCAGTCCATTGGCGAACCGGGCACCCAGCTTACCATGCGCACCTTCCACATCGGGGGTGCGGCATCCCGAGCCACCGCCACCGACAGCATCCAGGTAAAGCATGGCGGCTCGGTACGGATGCACAACTTGAAGACCGTGAAACGCGAAGACGGCAACTGGGTGGCGGTGTCGCGCTCCGGCGAAATCGCCGTAATCGATTCCCACGGCCGCGAACGGGAGCGCTACAAGCTGCCCTACGGCACCATCATCTCGGTGGCGCCGGACGCCGGCATCAAGGCCGGCCAAGTGATCGCCCAATGGGATCCCCATACCCATCCCATCGTCAGCGAGGTGAGCGGCAAGGTCGTCTACCAGGATATGGAAGATGGCCTATCCATCAACCGTCAGACGGACGAAATCACCGGCCTGTCCACCATCATCGTGCTGGATCGGGAAAATCGCCCCACCGCCGGACGAGAGCTGCGGCCGGCGGTCACTCTGGTGGACGGTGCCGGCGAGCCGGTGAATCTCGCCGGCACCGATGTTCCAGCCCATTACTATATGCCCGAAGGCGCCACCCTGGACCGGGAGGACGGTGAACTGGTGGGCGTGGGCGACGTAATCGCCCGCATTCCCCAAGAGGACTCCAAGCCCCCCGACATCACGGGCGGCCTGCCCCGCGTCGCCGAACTGTTCGAGGCGCGCAAGGCCAAGGAGCCCGCCATCCTGGCCGAGGCTACCGGCACGGTCCGCTTCGACAAGGAGACCAAGACCCGGCGTCGCCTGGTCATCGTCCAAGCCGATGGCGAGGAGGTGGAGATGCTGATTCACAAATCGCGCCAGATTTCAGTGTTCGACGGCGAGCAGGTGGAACGCGGCGAGGTGGTCTGCGAAGGCCCGCCCAGCCCCCAGGACATCCTGCGCCTGAAGGGCGTGGCGGAACTCGCCAAGTACATCATCTACGAGATCCAGGACGTCTATCGACTGCAAGGCGTGACCATCAACGACAAGCACATCGAGACCATCGTGCGGCAGATGCTGCGCAAGGTGGAGATCGTCGAGCCGGGCGATTCGGACTACATCACCGGCGAACAGACCGAGTACGTCAACGTCTTGGATGAGAACGAGCATCTGGAGAGCGCAGGCAAAACGCCGGTTCGCTTCGAGCGCCAACTGCTCGGCATCACCAAGGCGTCGCTGGCGACGGAATCCTTCATCTCCGCAGCGTCCTTCCAGGAGACCACCCGGGTACTCACCGAGGCTGCGGTCACCGGCAAGAGCGACCACCTGCGCGGCCTGAAGGAGAACGTCATCGTCGGCCGCCTGATTCCCGCCGGCACTGGTCTCTCCTACCATCGGGAGCGCAGACAGCGGCGCGACGAGGAGACCCAGGTGCGCATCGCCCGGGAGCAGGGCGCCACTGCCGACGAGGTCGAGCAGGCGCTGTCCGAAGCGCTCAGCGCGAGCTGAACACGGTGGCGTCTGGCTTAGCTATGCAGGATAGCTGCATGCTTACGCTGCTTTCGTCCAAGCGGACCGATTGACAGGGATGCCGATGGGAAAAGCATGTCGGGAAGTGCTAAGGCAGCTCTGAGAAACGCGTGATATTGAGCGACTTTTCCATTCTTCACTCATTCCAGTCGCTCTATGGCCCATAGCCTCTCATATCATTCGTTTTCTTCGTCTGATTTCTGCTCTTTTGCAGAATTCAGACAGACTCATCCCACTAAGCGCTCATAGAAGGCTCAGCCCCAAGCAAATTTGTAAAACCGGCCAGTAGGTATAGTCGATTACTGTTTTTCGCTAACCCGCGATAGCGGACTTTGTCATAGCCGAATCGACACTTGATGCGATGAAAGCAATGCTCTACTTTTGCCCGTACACTCGCCTTCGACTTCTCTGCGTCGGATACTTGTATGCCGTATCTGGCATCAGTAAAATTCAGCTTCAGCTAAGGGATACTCTAGGGCATCTCTGAAAAACGCCCGAAAAACGGCACAATGGAACTTTCCAGCATCAGGGTCAAGAAATGAGCCAACTCACCTTTGCCGAAGCCGAATATGAAGGTAAGAAACGCAAAACACGGCGGAAAAAATTTCTGGAACGCATGGATGGCCTCATCCCCTGGGAAAAATTGGAGAAGCAGCTCGCAAGGAAGTATTCAAAAGGCAAAGTCGGAAGGAAACCCTATCCGTTATCAGTCATGTTACGCATTCACGTCATGCAGCTGCTCTACAATCTGAGCGATCCGGCCATGGAGGACGCGCTGTATGAAATCGAATCCATGCGCCGGTTTGCCGGTCTTCGCCTGTCGGACAATTTACCTGATGAAACAACGATCTTGAATTTCCGGCACTTTCTCGAACGAAACAAGTCCGGCCAACGTTTGTTCGATACGATTCAAAAGCACTTGGCCTCGCAAGGATTGAAGTTGCGGGAGGGCAGCATTGTAGATGCAACTATCATTGCTGCACCCACCTCTACCAAGAATCGAGAAGGTGAGCGCGATCCCGAAATGCACCAAGTCAAGAAAGGCAACGAATGGTACTTCGGTATGAAAATGCACGTGGCTGTCGATGACTCGTTGGGGTTGATCCACAGCCTGACAACGACTGCAGCGAATGTTCACGACATTACCCAGGTTGATCAATTTCTCCATGGGCAGGAGGAACGCGTATGGGGAGATGCCGGATGCCAGGGTATTGAGAAACGATCAGAACATGAAGGACGTGAAGTGGATTGGTTTATCGCGATGCGACCTGGGAAGCGCGCTCAACTGTCGGCATCCGATCCGTTATCCGACGCAGAGAAGTCGAAGGCGAGTGTACGGGCAGAAGTAGAGCATTGCTTTCATCGCATCAAGTGTCGATTCGGCTATGACAAAGTCCGCTATCGCGGGTTAGCGAAAAACAGTAATCGACTATACCTACTGGCCGGTTTTGCAAATTTGCTTGGGGCTGAGCCTTCTACGAGCGCTTAGTGGGATGAGTCTGTCTGAATTCTGCAAAAGAGCAGAAATCAGACGAAGAAAACGAATGATATGAGAGGCTATGGGCCATAGAGCGACTGGAATGAGTGAAGAATGGAAAAGTCGCTCAATATCACGCGTTTCTCAGAGCTGCCCTAGAAGTCACAACCGTACACAGATCAAAAGGAAGAGAGGCGCACACGGTCATCATCTTGGATGCCACGGAACGTCAATTCCCCAAAATCCATCCGGACAATCTTCTATTCGACCTGTTCGGAACGTCGCCGCACGATGTACTCGACGAGGAACGCAGGCTATTTTATGTCGCCATGACCCGGGCGGAACGCAGGCTGTTCGCCTTGACCCGCAAGGGTGCGGAGTCCCCGTTTTTGTCAGAAGCCGGTTTCCGCCATCGATAGCTTTCACTAGATGCCGATGCGATGGATGACTTCGAGGACGATACCCCGTTTTAATTGCCTGCCAGCTCTTGGCGGTGTGCAGTCGCTCCGTTCGCGTCCGTGACGCGTAGCGTCTTGCATCGCTCTCCGTTTCGGGGCGCTCGCCAGCGGGGGCGCATTCGAGCAGGCGCTCCCCCCCATGCCCTGAACTCGAATGACAGGTGCGCTCTCCGAGGCACCGGGTTCGAGTTGATGAGGCGTTAGCGACTGTTTGAAGCGCTCCAGCTGCGCTGCCCCGGCGCTGGCGGCTCTTCGGGGCCGCCGGCGAAGCACTGCGCCATGGCCATCCACCGGGATGCCGTCTCCCCCGTCACGTCGAGGTTCGTATCGGCGATGTTCCGGCCCTGGGTCACCACATGGCAGAACTCGACAGCGGAACCTTCGACGCGGTTCCTTTCGTTCGGCGCGTTCCATTCCCAGATGTCGCCGGAGGGCGCGGTCAGCCGCACATAGGGCACCTCGGCGGGAACGTCCAGGCCACGGTTGGCGAACGTCCAGCCGAAGGTACGCACGCCGATCACGGCGATATTCTTGACACGGTCCGTATGGATTCGCGGCCGGCGCAGCAGATCGTAGATGTCCTGGCCGTGCGCCCAAGTCTCCATCTGCCGGGCGGTGGCGAACATCCGCACTCCCATGTCGGGGCCGAACCAGGGCACGCGCAGGGACGGATCCACGCCGGTCAGCAGGTCGCACAGCTCGCCGAGGCAGGCCTGCCAGCGCTCGCCGAGTTCGGGGCCGGACGGCAGCTCGGGCTTTCCGTTGCCGCCGCTCCAGATGTGCCGCTCGCGGTTGCGCACCATGGCGCGAAAGACGTCTGCATCCTCAAGCGCCAGCTTGGCGACCTGATCCGTGGTGTGCAGATGCGCGATCACGTCGTTGACCGTCCAGTTCTTGAACGGCGTATTGCGCTCCCAATCGTCGGCGTCCAGGCTGCGAACGAGTTCGTGCAGGTCGTCGCCTTCCGCGCGTAGATCGTGGGCCTGCTGCATGGTCGATCCTCCCCAGTTATCCCGTCACCCCAGGCGCAGTCGCATTACCGGCCGCGCCGGCTTGCGCCGCGCCGCTTCCACGAACCCGGCCGCATCGTACATGGACTTGGCGCCGAACCACATCGAGTCGTCCCGCGACCGCTCGGCCTTGTCCACCGGATACGCTTCCAGCACGGTCGCGCCTTGGCGGCGAGCGTAGTCGATAGCGCCTTGGAGCATATCTTTCGCCACCCCTTGGCCACGCCAAGCCGCCGGCACCACGAAGCAGACGACAGACCACACCGGCTCTTCGTCCACCGGCTTCATCACCGGCGAGCGGCGCAGCTTGGCGAAGTCTTGCCGAGGGCCGAGGGACACCCATCCTACTGGCACGTCGCCTCGGTAGCCGACGAGTCCCGGCGGCGGCCCGCCGTCCGGCTGCGCCGCGGCCTCCGTCAGCGCCTTCAAGCCGGCACGGTTGGCATCGCGCCAAGTCGCACCCGGCGGCGGCGACGGTTGGCGACCGCTGTGCCGGTAGTGCATGCACCAGCAACCCCGCGCCACGGCGCAGCCCTTGGCATTGAAGATGGCCTCCACATCGTCCCAGCGCTCCGGCGTCAGGGGCCGCACGATTGTTTCCATCGTTGCTCCGTTGGCGTAGAGTTGCGAATATAGCTTCAAAGGAGTTGGACATGCGAATGCAGCTTGCCCTCAACGTCGACGACATCGAAACCGCTATCGCCTTCTATTCCAAGATATTCGGCGCCGAGGTCCACAAGCGCCGGCCGGGCTACGCCAACTTCGTGGTCGAAGAGCCGGCGCTCAAGCTGGTGCTGTTCGAGAACCCGGGCGCGCAACGGCTCAACCACCTAGGCGTCGAGACCTTCAACGACCAGGACGTCGAAGCCGCAGAAGCCCGCTTGGCGAACGCCGGGCTCGAAACCGTCAGCGAGCGCGGCGAGGTGTGCTGCTTCGCACAGCAGAACAAGGTCTCCACCTACGATCCCCAAGGCATGCGCTGGGAGTGGTACCGGATCACCGACGACGCGCCGATAGAGGCTTCGCCGCCACCGCCCTGCTGTCCTGAGAACGAGCGACCGGCGGCCTCCCTGGGCATGCCGGCATAGAAAGCAACATCGCCTGAAGCGCTCCGACAGCAGCAGCTACAGCCGCGAGAGCGTCATCGATTCGCTGCGCGGCTGAACGCCGGGGACTGATCCTCGGCGTCGGGCAGCGGGTGGTGCGCGAGCTTGCATTGGACGAGCCGTGCCGCTGTGGATGACATTCGATACTGTCCCATGCCCCTGCGTACTGCACAGTATGGCTGCGTGACGCGACATGACGATACGGACTCAAACCGAGGCACTACCGAGAAGCGGCTCGGTCTGACTTTGGACAAGCCGAGCGCTACGGATGCAGCATTCGATGCCGTCTCATGGCTCTGCATCATCTCGTGGTTGCGCGATGGGCCTGACGGCGCGGATTCGAGCCGAGCCCCTATCCGGCGTCGAACCAGCTTGCGACGAAACCGAAAGCTGGCCTTGCCCGCGCTATTCTACTCTGCCGATCTGCCGCCTTCCCTTCGTCCATCGGCGCCGAGGATGGCGTCTCGCTACCGCATATCCCGCTGCAAGCTCGTGTATACCCGATCCACGAAGCCGAGGGAGTTCATCACCGGCCCGTAGGCGGCGTCGAAATCCTCTGTGGGACGCGACGCCACCACGTCCATCAGGCCCTTGCCCCCGGCCATCTGCTTGGCCACCCGCTCACGCACCGTTCGCAGCATGTCGATGTAGCGCTGCAAGGCGGCGCTGTCCGTCACCGGACCGTGGCCGGGGATGACGATGCCGTTGGGGCCGAGTTCGTCGAGCACGGCTTGGCAGAACGCGATCATGCCGTCGATGCCACCGCCGCTGTCGGCGTCGATGAACGGGTAGCCGGTGTTGTTGAACACGTCGCCGAGATGGGCGGCGTTGTGCTTGCGAAAGATCACCGCGGCGTCGCCGGCGGTGTGGGCAGGGCCGAAGTGGACCACGTCGATGTCGTCGCCGTTGAACTGGAAGCGCATGCGATCGTCGAACACCATCGCCGGACGCGCCGCCAGCGGATACGCCTGCTGGCGGTATCGAGTCACCACCAGGTTCAAGAGGTTGGTCTTGGCCATCATCGCAGCGGAGTTCTCGTGGGCGACGATCCAGGTGCCAGCCGGGCCGAGGGCCAAGTTGCCCTCGGCATGGTCGAAGTGCCAGTGGGTGTTGATGGCGAAGTCGATGCCACCGGGATCGACCCCGTCGCCGGCGAGCTCGCGGATGGCGGCTTCCACCTTGGGGATCATCTCCGGGAACATATCGTCGACGATCAGCACCCCCTGCTCGCCGATGGACGCGGCGATGTTGCCGCCGACGCCGAACAGCACGTAGAGGCCGTCGGCCACCTTCTGCGTAGTGATCTCGCCATCCTCGAAGTTCCAGCTGAAGCGTTCGAGAAGCTGTTCGAGATTGAGCGGCTGCTCTGGCTGCTCTGGCTGCTCTGCCTGCCCCGCCTGCTCCTGCTGGGCGCAAGCCAATGCGCCGACGAATGCCGCCGCCGCGGCCAGTGCGTGTTTCATCTTCCCCTCCCTTGCCGTCTAGTCCGGCAAAGCCAGTATGCGTTTGGCGATGATGTTGAGCTGGACTTCCGAGGTGCCGCCCTCGATGGAGTTGGCCCGGGAGCGCAGCCATTCGCGAGTGGCGGACAGCTCGCGGCCCTCAAACTCGGCCCCCTCCCAGCCGAGCATTTGGCTGCCCAGGATGGATAGCATGAGGTCGTAGCGGGCCTTGTTCTGCTCGGTGCCGTAGAGCTTGAACATAGACGACAGGAACGTCGGTGCCCGCCCGGAGCGCATTTCCTCGCCGTTGCGGCGCACGGTGAGGCCGTAGGCGCGGTCCGTGATGCGATGCTCGATCAGCCGAGCGCGCACTCCGGCGTCGGCGATTCGGCCGTCCTCTGCCCCCAAGTAGCGGCGGGCGAGATCGGCCAGCGGATTGGCCGGCGCGGTGCTGCCGGCCATGCCGCCGATGGAAGCGCGCTCGTATTGCAACAGGCGCTTGCCCACGGTCCAGCCCTTGCCGCGCTCGCCCACCAGGTTCTTCTTCGGCACCCGCACGTTGTCCAGGAAGGTCTCGCAGAAAGGCGATGCGCCGCTGATGAGCTTGATGGGCTTCACCGCGACGCCCGGCGTCTCCATGTCGAACAGGATGAAGGAGATGCCCTCGTGCTTGGGCGCATCGGGGTCCGTGCGCACTAGGCAGAACATCCAGTCGGCGAAGTTGGCGCCGGAGGTCCAGATCTTCTGGCCGTTGACGATGTAGTCGTCGCCGTCCTCCTCGGCCCGGGTGCGCAGGCTGGCGAGATCGGAGCCGGAACCCGGTTCGCTGTAGCCCTGGCACCACCAGATATCGCCGTGCGCGATCTTCGGCAAGTGCTCGCGCTTCTGTTCCTCGGTGCCGAACTCCAACAGCGCCGGGCCGATCATGGACAGGCCCATGCCGGTATGCGGATAGCTGGCGCCGATGCGGCGCAGTTCCTCGTTCAGGACGCCGGTCCGCTCCCTGTCGAGGCCGCCGCCACCATACTCGGCCGGCCACATCGGCGCAGTCCAGCCCTTCTCCGCCATGCGCTCTAGCCACGTCTTCAATTCCGGGTTCGCAAACGTGGCTCGCCGTCCGCCGCCCGTGCTGCCGCCGCGTCCGCCGCGCATCGTCGGCGGGCAGTTCTGTTCCAGCCAATCGCGCACTTCCTCTCGAAAGCTCATTCGCATTCCTATCTTTCCTTGGAAACCATGTTCTTGACAATCCAAGCCACCATAACACGACGTGGTTTTCAAGGCATGGGACAACCAGAGCGAAACAAGCGACGATGGTGCCCAGACGTTCTCTATTCCGTCTCAACTCCGGTATTCCGTGCCCCGAGCGACCACCATCGCCGGGTCGAACAGCACCTGCAAGTCCGCCAGCGGATCGCCACGGACGAATAGCAGATCAGCGGCGGCGCCTTCGCGCAGGATGCCCGTCACGTCGTCGATGCCCAGCGCCTCGGCACAGGCGCTGGTCGCGCAGCGCAACGTCTGCACCGGCGAAAGCTCCGCCAGTCGAGCGAACACCGGTAGCGCCCGGGCCAGATCCTGGTGGCGCACATTGGGAATGCCGGCATCGGTGGAAGCGATCAGGCGGCAGCCCTGCTGCTTCAGACCGCGCATGTTCTCGGTGACGCGAGCGGCGAACTCCGCGCCGAAGCGGCCCCAGCCGGCATTGATGGTGGGCGACACCCAGATGCCGCGCCGAGCGATTTCCTTCGCCACATCGGGATCGTAGGGCTCCCGAGCGCCGGCTGCGCCGATCCAGGAGCAGTGCTCGATGCTGCGCACCCCGGCATTGGCGGCATGGCGGATGCCCGGCGTACCATGGCAGTGGGCGGCCACCGGATAGCCTCGCGCCCTGGCCGCGGCAACGATAGCGGCGGTGGCAGCCTGATCGAACTGCGCATCCTTGGGCTGGCTGCCCGGCGTCTGCATGCCGCCGGTGGCCATGAGCTTGATGAGATCGACGCCGTGCTCGTGCTGACGCTCGATGACGGCCTCGGCGGCCTCGATGTCGGCTGCTTCGCCGCCCCAGAAGTGGCAGTGGCCGCCTACCGAAGTCACCGGCTGGCCGGCGCAGAGCAGACGGGGTCCGGGCAACTCGCCAGCGTTGATCCGATCGCGCAGCTCCAGTTCCAGCCAGTCGCCGCCACCGAGATCCCGAGCGGTGGTAATGCCGGCCCGCACCATGGCCTCGGCACGGATCGCCATCTTCTTCCGCACCAGGTCCGGCGGCTGGGCGAGTTGATCGGCGACGGTCTTAAAGGCAGGGTCCAGCACCATGTGGACGTGGGCGTCGATCAGGCCGGGAATCACCGTCAGCCCCTGGCAATCCTCGCCGTCGAAGTCGTTGCCCACCGCGGCGATGGTTTGGTCCTCCACGGCGATGGAATCCGCCGCCAAGTAGCCGTCTGCGACGCCATCCCAGATATGCACCTTGCTGTAGACGGGCATGGCTCTATCCTCCAGGCAGGACGTTGACCACGATATGGCGCTGGCCTGGACGATGGAGGTGCTCCCAGAGGAAGATGCCCTGCCAAGTTCCCAGCGCCATGCGCCCGTTCATCACCGGAATGGAGAGGTGGGTCTGAGTGAGAGCGCCCTTGATGTGTGCCGGCATGTCGTCCGCGCCTTCCTCGACATGGGTGTAGAGAGGGTCGTTCTCCGGCACGAGCCGGTGCAGGAAAGTCTCCAAATCCCGCCGCACTGCCGCATCCGCGTTCTCCTGAATAACCAGGCTGGCCGACGTGTGGCGGATGAAGACCGTCGCCAGCGCGTCCTGCGCTGCACTCGACGCCACCGCCCGCGCCACCTCGCGGGTGATCTCGTAGAGCCCCTGGCCGTGGACGGCGACCACAAGTTCGACGTTCATGGGCGACATTCCTAACAAGACACGAAGAGAAGAATAGTCGAACCCGCCCGGCATCGGCCATTGCAGCGATCCGTCTTCCTCAATGCGTCGGATTCAAGAAGCGCGCCAGCCCCTCATCCGGCGCCTAGTTCCCGGAGAATCGCGCCACCACCTTCGCAGCGCTTGACTCCCAGGCACTGCCGGCATCAGAATGCCGTCGTCACTAAGGGGCGGCCGTAGGCCTGAGACGCTGTCAAGCGGACCCTTCGAACCTGATCCGGACAATACCGGCGGAGGGATGGTGAGTTGGGCACAGCGCTTCGACATCCGCCTCCGCCCAACGAGGAGAGCAAGATGTCGAGAACCACTACCGCAACGATCCTGTCGGCAGCCGTCCTGGCGAGCGCACCTGCGTTCGGCGACGACATCGGCGACAACGACGCCGAAATCGAGGAGATCGTCGTCACCGCCACCTTCCGCAGCGAAGACCTGAATCGCGTCCCGTCGAGCATCGACGTCCTCGACGCCGATACCATCGCGGCTCGCAGCGCCACGCATCTCGACGACTTGCTCGGCGCCATCCCCAACCTGAACTTCGCAAAAGGCGCCTCGCGGGCGCGCTTTTTGCAGCTGCGCGGCATCGGCGAGCGAGGGCAGTTCGATGAGCCTCTCAACTCCTCGGTAGGGCTGATCGTCGACAGCGTCGATCTCTCCGGCATCGGCACCGTCGCCGGCCTGTTCGATGTCGAACAGGTAGAAGTGCTGCGCGGGCCGCAAGGAACCCTCTACGGCGCCAACGCCCTCGCCGGGCTGGTGAACGTCGTCACCAACGCCCCGACCGAGCTTGCCGAAGGCCGCGTCGAGGTCAGCGCCGGAACCTACGGCGCCTACGGCGTCGGCGCGGTGGCTTCCGGACCGCTGTCCGACCGCGTCCGGGGCCGCGTCGCGGTGCGCATCGACGAAAGCAACGGCTTCATCGACAACGACTACTTGGGCCGGGACGACACGGACAACACCCGCGATCGAACGCTGCGCGGCAAACTCTCGTGGGATGTTTCCACGGCCACCGTCGTAGACCTCGCCGCCGGCGTGCTCGATGCCGAAAATGGCTACGACGCATTTTCGCTGGACAACGTGCGCACGACCTTGACCGACCAGCCCGGCCGCGACATCCAGGAGACAGTCTACGGCACCGCCGCTATCCGCTGGCACGGCAACGACGCCTTCACCGCCCGCGCCCACCTCGGCATCGCGACCTCGGACATCGCCTACGGCTACGACGCCGACTGGGTGCATCCGGGCTTCCATCCCGACGGCTACGCCGGCACGGACGAATACCTGCGCGACCGGAGCACGCTCACCGCGCAGGCGCGTCTCGTCTCCAAACCCGGCCGCCGCGTCTTCAACGATTCCACCGACTGGACGGCCGGCGTCTACCTGTTCAAACAGGATGTGGACCTGCTGCGACGATCGGACTTCATCCCTCGGGACTTCACCAGCGCCTTTGGCATCGATCGGCTCGCCTTCTTCGGCCAGATCGAAACCGCGCTCGGCAACGACGCCATGCTCACCGTAGGCCTGCGCCTGGAGCGCCACTCGTCCGAATACCAAAACAACGACGGCATCGCCTTCGCCCCGGACGACAACCTCGCCGGCGGGCGCATTGCACTGAGCCGTCAACTGACCGAGGGCGCAGCGGCCTATGGTTCGGTCTCCCGAGGCTACAAGGCCGGCGGCTTCAACATCAGCGGCACCCTGCCGGCGGATCTGCTGGTCTACGATCCGGAGACGCTGTGGAACTACGAAGCCGGCATCAAGGCGCAATCTCGAGACGGCCGCCTGCGCGGGCGCGTGGCGCTGTTTCGCATGCAGCGCGTCGACGTGCAGATCGAAAGCTCCCTGGTGCGCCGTCCGGCCGATGACGGCGCCGAAGTGGAGTTCATCCAGTACGTCGGCAACGCTGCCGAGGGCAGCAACCAGGGTCTGGAACTGGACTTGCAATACGACGCCGGCAACGCCTTGCTGTTCGCTCGGGCTGGCCTCCTGGACACCGAGTACCAGGACTACATCACCGGGGACGGCGAGGATTTCGACGGCCGCGATCAAGCCCATGCGCCCCGCTACCAGCTCAACGCCGGCTTGGAGTTCTCGTTCGGCGCCAGCGGGAACTACTACGCCCGCATCGAGGCGGAGGCGCGCGACGACTTCTACTTCTCCGACAACCACAACTTCAAGTCCAAGGCATACCAGCTCGTCCACGCCAGCGCCGGCTACCGAGGCCCAAACTGGTCCGTGCGCGCCTGGGGCAGGAACCTCGCCGACGAAGACTACTTCGTGCGCGGATTCTTCTTCGGCAACGACCCTCGCGACGGCTACACGGGACGCGGATTCACCCAACTCGGCGACCCGCGACACCTGGGCGTGACGGTATCGGTTGCCTGGTAGCCGCCCGCTGGAGCGCCAGCTTCACAGCCCAGCCACCCAAACGGGCAGCTGGGCCGGTCGGGCATGGGGGCTCAGCCGGAAACGACGGGCCGCGATCGCCAAGGCGATGGCGGAGGCATCAAGACCGACGATTTCCTGGAACTGCCGATGCGCAATGGTTCCCGCAGCAGCGCCGCGGCACACCGCTCTTCGTCCGCCTTGGAATAGAAGACATTGGCCTTGCCAAACGCAGCTCGAACCCCTGCACCCGCGCCGGATGCTCGGGCAGCAGGTTGCCGAGAGCCGTTGCTGGATAATGGGTTGCGGCGATAGTGAGCAGCAAGGCGGTCAGCTGCCCACCTTCCAGCCGCGCCACATGTCGTCGCTCACCGCGGGATCGTGGCGCAACAGCTTGGCGTCCTTGAACCACTCGAACTGGCCGGCATGCTTGTGTTCTTCCGCAGTCAGCACGTCGCCCTTGCGCATGAAGTCGGCGAACACCGCCCAGCGGATGTCGCTGCCGAGATGAATGCCGGCGGAGTGAACCGTGCGACCATGCCAGAATATCACCGTGCCCTTGTCGCCGACCAGCTCCACCGGCTCGATGTTCGCCACCACTTGGCGCATCGCATCGCGGTAGGTTGGCAGCGGGGACCAGTTGGCCTCGGTTCGATGCGCCTGGAACAGGATGCGATGGCTGCCGGGATAGA
Source organism: Pseudomonadales bacterium (assembly GCA_963422285.2). Taxonomy (GTDB): domain Bacteria; phylum Pseudomonadota; class Gammaproteobacteria; order Pseudomonadales; family Azotimanducaceae; genus VXYL01. The sequence continues at coordinate 1,061,025 of CAXXJO010000002.1, forward strand.
CCGTGAAGCCGCCGTTGCGGGGCACTACGTCGTCCAGGTAGGCGCAAGCGTTCAGTTGCTGACACACTTGATCCGTATGCGGGCCCAGCGCGGCGCCACTGACGCCCGACGGGGGCGCGGCGGGCGGGGACGTAGTGGGCAGGGGCGTAGTGGGAAAAACGGCATAGACGCCTCGGGTTCTTTGGCTAGGCCGCAGATCGTCGCCGAGCAGCGCTTCGGCCACGCACCGCACGTCGGGATTGTTCGGCACCAGATCGAGCAGGTAATCGGCGTCGCCGAGATCGTGGAGCTTCACGGCGGCACCCGAATAGACGATGCGCTGACGCCCCTGATAGAGGCCGGACTTCGCCGGCGGCGGCATGGGCGCCCACTGCGGATCCAGCCATGTCGTTCTATCCTCGCGGGACAGCGACCATGCAGAGCCGCGCGCAACGGGAACTCGGTCCAGCAAGTACGACCAGACTCGGTCCAGCGCCGCATCGAGCGCGTCCGAGGCGATCAGTCCCCGCTTGACGACAAAGCCGTGCTCAAGGAAGAAGTCGATCTCCGCACGGGATAGCGCCTCGCCCGCCACCTCCAGATTCGGCATCTCGAACACGACGCTGGCTTTGCGAAGCATTGCCTTGGTGCTCCGGGCCTCGGCCGTGGGACTACGGAGGCAGCTGGCCGTGGCGCGGATGGTCGCCGGCAAAGTCGTAGGTGCTCGGCTTGTCGTCCAGGTATATCTCGCCAGCCAGCTGGAATTGCTCGGCTTCGTCGAAGGCGCCGACCCACATGATGTACCGACCCGGCTTCAGGAAATAGAAGAGATGCGAACCACACTGCTCGCAGAAGCCCCGCTCGGCCCAGTCGGACGAGGCATATCGCTTGATGTGCTCCTCGCCGGTGAAGCGTACCGACTGCACTTCCGCAGCCATCGCCGGACTGCCGTTCCATCGGCGGCACATGGAGCAGTGGCAGGCGCTGATCTCGGCTTCAACGCCCTCCGCCTCGAACCGCACTGCGCCGCACAGGCACCTTCCCGTGGCCATATCGACTCCAGATCGAATTACGCGGTTGTACTCTATGCTGCCGGTCGTGCTATGTAAAGGCAGGCCGGGTAAAGGCAGGCCGGATAGTGTCTCGGTTTGGCTTTTTCGTCCAACGGAAACAAAGAGTCGCGATTCCAACCGATACGCTGCCAGAGGCCGCCGGCTTGCCGCTTGCGCTGCGTCGAGGCGAAACGTTCCGGTTACCAGCGCAAGGCAGCTTCTTCCTCAGCTACGGCCTATCGACGACGCCGGCGATTGCGCAATAGCGCGAGCGAAGCGGTGGCTGCCGCTATTCGTCGTCGCTAGCGTCCCGCAGTTGGCGCAACTGCGCTTGCAGCCGGGCGACTTCCGCCTCCGCCGACGCCGCCCGATCTTCAGCCGACGCACGAGCGACGACCTCTTCCTGGTAGGTGCGCAGGAACTCCCCAGTGGACGGCTCTCGCCAGCGCAGTTCTCGTTCCTCCCCCGCCACGCACAGATCCAGCCCCAGCACCTCGCTGCGAACGCCCCGCGCGCCGCCGGGCAGAATCGCCTCCGGCAGTGCGCGGCAGGCCCCGTCCGCCAGCGCGAATCCCTGCAGCTCCGGCCGCAGCACGCCGTCCGGGTCGTACAGGAAGTACTCCCGCACCCCAAGACCGGCGTAGATTCCCGGCTTCTCCTTCACGTCCTTGGTCCGCGTCTTCCTGGACACGATCTCCAGCACGAAGTCCGGCGTCCGGCCTTCCTGCCGCCACACCACGAACGACCGCTGCGGCCGCGGGCGCCGCGTCGGCATCCCGAACGCCACGAACAGGTCCGGCGACACCATCGACCAGCCGCGCTTCGACGTCGGATCGGGGTAGTGGACGAACAGGTTGCAGCCCACGAAGACGTCCGGGCGGTGCGCGTACTTCGTCTTCAGCACGCTGCCGCCGTGGCTCCGGCTGTCCTCGTGGCGGACGCTCTCAGACACCTTCTGGCTCTCCGAGGGCAGCTGCTCCTCGCCGAGGTCGAGATAGGAGAAGCGGGAAGATCGCTTGTACGCCAAGGCTTCGGCCATGGGCTTGCTCCCGGATTGCTGAACGACGCGACGGCCACCTTGCGGCCGCGCGGACGAGGCTGGCTCTTGATGCGGCGGGCGATGCGCGAGTTCAACGATACCGAACCCGAGCTATTTCATGACGAACAAAACAGATTCGTGCGTGTGAGGTTCTACCTCGAGGGACAAGACGCCTGACCATCGCCAAGATGCCTAGCATTGTTCCACCGCGCCCCATTCCCATCAAGGATCGGGCTTCCATTCTGTTCTTCGAAAAAAAGGGCGACTGGACGTTCTGGACGGTGCTTTCGTGGTGACCGACAAGAACGGCGTTCATACGCACATTCCTGTCGGCGGACTTGCTTGCTCGATGCTGGAACCCGGGGCACGGATTTCCCACGCGGCGGTTGCCCTAGCTGCAAGGGTGGGTTGTCTGCTCGTCTGGGTGGGTGAGGCGGGAGTGCGCCTCTATTGCGCTGGTCAACCGGGCGGCGCGCTCGTGCGGATCGCTTGCTTCACCAAGCGCGGCTGGCGCCAGACCCGAGCGCTCCAACAACGTCGTCCGCAAGATCTACGGCAGGCGATTTGGCGAATCCGCACCACAGCGGCGCTCTGTGGAGCAGTTGCGCGACATTGAAGGAGCACGTGTGAAACGCATGTACCAACTACTGGCTCAGCACTACGGCGTGAAGTGGGAACGGCGACAGTACAACCCTGCGACTGGGAAGCTGCCGATCTGCCGAATCGTTGCCTAAGCCAAGCCACGGCGTGCCTCTACGGCCTAGCCGAAGCGGCCATTCTGGCAGCGGTGTATGCGCCAGCAGCGGGCTTTCTACACACTGGCAAGTCTCAGTCGTTTGTTTACGATGTGGCCGACGTGTACAAGTTCGAGACCGTGGTCCCCATCGCCATGCAGGTTGCCGGGCAGGCGCAACGCGGACGGCATCCCACCGCTCGCGACCCTGTTGGCGAAGTGCGAAAGGGTTGTCGCGACAGCTTCCGCAAGACCGGGATGCTGCAAAAGATCATTCCCGGCATTGAAGAAATGCTGGCAGCGGGCGGGCTTGAGACACCACCAGCGGAGGCACAACCAATCGCAATACCTGAGGACTCCAGCGGTGATGCTGGTCATCGTGGTTAACAACGCCCCACCAAGGCTTCGAGGACGCCTAGCCGCCTGGTTGCTGGAAATCAGGGCTGGGGTTTACGTCGGCAACTACTCGCGTCGAACGCGAGAAGTGATCTGGAACCAAGTGAGAGAAGAAATCGACGATGGCGATGCCATCATCGCGTGGCCTGTTCCGAACGATGCAGGCTACGACTTCGATACTTGCGGCAAGAACCGGCGAGCGCCGACGGACTTGGACGGGATGAAGCGGGTGCGCTTCCTGCCGTTGCCGTCCGACGAAACCGACGTAAAGCCGCTGGTCGAGAAGGGCCTTCTGTTTTGATCCCCTTCAAGGGAGGGCCAGCGGTACTTTTCCATTTGGCGGGGAATTTCTTTAAAGCCAAGATGTTACGGAAAGTGTGTTCCCGCCCACGCGGGGATGAACCGGTCGAGGCTGCCGTCAGCAGGAACACCACTGAGTGTTCCCAGCCCACGCGGGGATGAACCGGAAGCCCAGGACTACGCGCATTACCAAGCGCTGTGTTGCCCGCCCACGCGGGAAGGCTGTATCAGGTGGTCTTAAAGTTTGAACTCAGCCAGGACAATCCCAAAGTCGCGGGCAACCCGGGCATCCGCGCCTGCTCATCCTGCGCCAGGCGCTTCCCCGTCCACCCCTCGCACCTGCTTGTCCTCGTCTACCACGGCCAAGCCGCGTACTTCATGCAAGCCTCCTTCAGGGCATCCGAAAACGGACAAATCATGTGCTGCCGACACTCCCTGTTCTCCAGCCCCTAGCCCTTTGCGGCGCGAAGCGTCAAACTAGGCGGATCGCTGCGCTTGGGAGAGGATTCGTGCCCGCTACCATACTGCCCCCGGACTACGAGGAGCGCGTCTACGCCGGCGTCCTCGGCAAGATCATCGGCGTCTATCTCGGCCGGCCGTTCGAGGGCTGGCCGAACGAGACCATCGAACGCCGGCTCGGCGAGATCGACTACTACGTGCATGACAAGCTCGACGTGCCGCTGATCGTCACCGACGACGACATCAGCGGCACCTTCACCTTCGTGCGCGCCTTGGAGGACTACGGCTGCGACCCGGAACTGACGCCGCGGCAGATCGGCCAGTCGTGGCTGAACTATCTGATCGAAAACCGCACCATCCTGTGGTGGGGCGGCCTCGGCAACTCCACCGAGCACACCGCGTTCATGCGCTTGGCGGCCGGCGTCGAGGCGCCCGCCAGCGGCTCCATCGCGCTCAACGGCCAAGTGGTGGCCGAACAGATCGGCGCTCAGATATTCATCGACGGCTGGGCCATGGTGGCGCCGGGCGATCCGGAGCGGGCCGCGGACTTCGCCCGCCGCGCCGCCAGCGTCTCCCACGACGGCGTCGCTGTTCACGGCGCCCAAGTGATTGCGGCCATGGAGGCGGCGGCGTTCGTCGAGCACGACACCGGCAAGCTCATCGACATCGGCGTGGCGCAGATACCTCGGTCCAGCGTACTCTACGCGATGATTGCGGATATCCGCGACTGGCACGCTAGGCACGGCGACGACTGGCGGGCCACCTTTGCCGAGATCAAGGCCCGCTACGGCTACGACAAGTACGGCGGCAACTGCCACATGGTGCCCAACCACGGGCTGATCGTGCATGCCCTGCTGCACGGCAACGACGACTTCCAGCGGGCGCTGATGATCGTCAACACCTCCGGCTGGGATACGGACTGCAACTCCGGCAATCTCGGCTGCCTGCTGGGCATCCAGCATGGCCTTGCCGGCATCGACGCCGGGCCGGATTGGCGTGGCCCGGTGGCCGACATCTGCTACCTGCCGAGCGCCGACAGCGGCGGCGGTGTCAGCGACGCGGTCACCCAAGCCACGCGGCTGATGGGCATGGGCCATGCGCTGGCCGGCTCGGCCTTCGCGCCGCCCAAGGACGGCGCTCGCTACCACTTCTCCTATTCCGGCTCGGTGCAGGGATTCACCGGCCACGAGTGCGCCGTCGGCAACCGCGTCGGTCCCGACGGCAACCGCTGCTTGGCCATCCACTTCGACCGTCTGGAGCCCGGCGCCACGGCCCGCGCCACCACGGCGACGTTCGTGGACTCGCTGGACACCGCGAAGTACTTCGAACGCCGCGGCTATGGTCTGATGACCAGCCCCATGCTGTCGCCGGGACAGCATCTGAGCGCGGCGGTGGAACTGGCCCGCAACGCCGACGATGGCGTAACGGCATCGCTGTGCATCCGCGCCTTCGACGCCGACGACAAGCTGCTGACGCTGCGCAATCCCGCCGTCGCCCTCGAACCGGGCCAACGCGAGACGCTAACCTGGACCGTGCCCGACCTCGGCGGCTATCCCATTGCCGCGGTGGGCGTCGAGGTGGTGTCCGCACCGCGAGGCGGCACGCTCTATCTGGATCGCCTGGACTGGCAGGGTGCGCCCGAGGTCACCCTGTCGCGGATACCCGGCAGCATGTGGAGCCGCGCCTGGGTGAACGGCGTGGATCAGTACCATCCTCGCTATCCAGAGTCGTTCCGCCTGATCCACAATCGCGGCACCGGGCTGCTGCTGCACGGCAGCCGGGATTGGCGCGACTATCGGGTACAGGCCGACGTGACGCCCCACTTGGTGCGGCGGACGGGAATCTCCGGGCGCGTACAGGGCATGCGTCGCTACTACGCACTGGTGCTCGCCAACGAAGGCAAGGCGCAGCTAGTGCGCGAGCTGGACGGCACCACGGTGCTCGCCGAGACGCCCTTGGCCCTGGAACTGTACCGAACCTATGCCTTGGAACTCGTTGTCAACGGTTCCACTCTCGTCGGCACCATCGACGGCGAGACCGTGCTCGAAGCCGAAGACGACGCGCTGGCTACAGGCGGCATCGCGCTGCTGGTGGACGAAGGCCGCACAGCGACCCAGACGGTTGTCGTGTCGGCAGCGTGACGGCGAGAGGATTCTCGAGGGCGGGCGCAACGCGTAGTTCGGGCTTGGTCCGCCAACCTCGACCCGCAAACGCGTTCTATGCATCTCGTAGCCGCCAGCGACGTTTAGCGCCACGCCGCTGACGTTGGGGGCGGTGGCGAGGTAGACCGCGGCCTGCCCCATGTCCGCCTCGGTTTGCGGACGGCCGAGAGGAATGAGATCGCGCATGCGTTGCTCGAATTCCGCCGCGCCGCGGTTGGCCATCAGGTGGTTGTGCCACATGGCCGTGTTCACCATGCCCGGACACAGGGCGTTGACGCGGATGCCATCGCCAGCGAGTTCCAGCGCTAGCGACTGGGTGATGCCCACCACGGCGAACTTCGAGCCGCAGTAGGCCGCCATGCGCGGCGCGCCGCGCTTGCCGGCGATGGACGCGGTATTGACGATGGCGGCGTCCTCGGATTGGCGCAGCGCGCCGACCGCGGCCCGGCTCATGAGGAAAACGCCCTTGACGTTGACGGCGAAAATGCGATCCCACTGCGCCTCGGCGAACTCGTCCAGTGCGCCGCTGTCCACCACGCCGGCGTTGTTGACCAGCACGTCAAGGCCGCCGAAGGCGTCCACGGCGGCCGCGACCGCCTGTTCGCAGGATGCCGCATCGGTGACATCCACCGACGTCGAACGCACCTCGCCGAAGGGCGCGATATCTTCGACGGCGGCGGCCATCTCCGCACTGGAGGCCAGTGGGTAGCGCCAATCCGGGCGTTCGGCCAGATCGGCGATCATGACCCGGTGTCCGGCTTCCAGGAAGCTCTTGGCAATGCCCTTGCCGATGCCGCGGGCGCCGCCGGTGACGAGAACGGTTCGTTGCTTGGTCATGATTCTCCCTCCTGCATCGGACTATAGCGCCCTGGCACGGCCTCGCGCACTTCGCAGCCAGCGCCGCGCCTTGTCCCAGGCGCGACCGGCGCCGCCGCTCAGCACCTCTTCGGTGATGGTGGGGCGATCGGCGGCGAAGTTTCGCCATACCGCTTCCGCATAAGGCTTGCTCGACGCCGCCAAAGCAGGATAAAGCCCGGTGTCGTCGATCTGCGCCAGCACGAGCCGGTAGTGCTCCAGCACATGGCGGTTGAACAACCTCCCCGCGACCCGGACGGTGGACAGCGATCCGGAACCCAGCTTGCCTACCTTGTCCAAGGAAAGCAGCGTCATGGCACCGGAAATCCGCAACGGGGAAACGCCCTGACGCCGCGCCGCCGACTGAATGCCGTTCCAGAGCCGTTCCAGTTCCCTGGGCGAAAGCACCTTGGCAGGATCGAGTTCGGCCAACGCCTGGCGGGTTTGCTCGACGGTGGCGCGCAGTCCGCCCACCGACAACGGCGGCGTATCGAACATGGTGGCGGTCTTGTGGCTGGCGCTGGCTGCCGCGTCGAGCAGATCGTCCACCTTCCCGATGGCTGCCGCGTCCTCGATGACGCCGCGCTGTTGCAGCTCCTCGGCCAACTCGCGCAGATAGGCCTGGGAACCATAGGCGACGTCGCCGACCAAGGCGAGCACGAACATGGGCGACAGGTGGATGGTGGCAAGGCTCGCCAACTCGACGAAGTTGCCCACCGTCTTGCGGGCGACGTAGTTTTCCACCTTGGCGTCGACGCCGGGGTGTCGAGATCTTTCCACGCCGCCCATGTCCTCGGCCATGAAGTCCAGCATCTGCCCGACGAACGTCTGGTAGGTCTTGGCATTGCGGAACATCTGCGGCAGCAGCATCGTGGCGGACTCGCGCAAGGTGCCGCCGACGACTCCGGCGGTGCTGCGCAGCGTCCTCTCCGGCAGCGACAGGCCGTAGCGCAGATACCGCCGGAGGCTCTCGCTGCTAGGCGCGTCCTTGCCGTGCCGCGATTCCTTGTCAGCCATCTTCGTCGTCCTCGCCGTGCCTTTTCCGACGGCCGCGTCGGCGGCTATCCCGAGCGCGGCCGGCACACGCTGCAAGCGCTCGAAGGCGACCATCAGCGCTCTCCCCCGCCGCATCCGATCGTCGGTCGCTGAGCGCGTCAGCAAGCCAGTGCGGTGCTCTCGTTGCCAGGACATCTCAGGCGCCGCTCCAGCACCAAGCCGCGCGTCCTTGCGGATGGAGGCTCAGTCCGATATCCCGCTGCCGCGGGCGTGTTTGCTGTACGCTTCCGGCAACTGTCGCGCTTCTTCGGCTTCAGCGCAAGGTGCCGTCTCATCCGGCCGGCCCGGGGCGCGGTCCAGGCAGGGACGAACCAACTCGAACCGTTCGACGTTGCGCGTGCCGGGGTCCATCGTCACCCCCACCACATGCGCTCGCTCGCCGCTGTTCCGGTACCTGTCCGCGCAGCCCTTGCGCGCCGCCTGCTCCAGCGGGTCGCCCCGCCCCTTCATCTTGAACTCGAACACGTTGCCGCTGCCGTTGCCGGCAAGCGTCACGTCCGAGCGCCCCAGCGCCGTGCTCTCCTCCGGGGTCGAGCGGATACCCGCGCCCACCGCCAGCGCCCGCCAGGCCACCGCGTACAGCGCCTCGCGCCGATCCACGCTCGCCAGCTGCTGGTGCGCTCGAATACAGCGCCCGCATGGTGCCTCCATCAGCGCCAGGTCCGCGCTCTCCACGGCCCGCCCAGGCTCTCGCCACACGACGACGCCTGCGCGTCGTCGGCCATGGACTGGCGCATCATCAGCCGCCCCATGCCGTGGCGCACCTGCTCGTTCGGATACGCCAGCCAATAGCCGGGCTGGCCGCCTCTCGCCTGCTCCCGCCCGATCGTCAGGCAGCCGGTCTGGAACATCAGGGCGGCGGGGTCCATCCGCCCCACGTCGAAGTCGGACAGCCGCTCCCGCGCCACCCAGCGCCCGTCCAGATCGCCGACGGCCAGCAGGCCGCGTCTCTCCATGTGCTCCGCGAGGAACGCCGGGACGCCCGTCTCCCACCAGTGGCCGGCGAACTCCCGGGATTTGAACAGCAGCAGGGCGTCATAGGGGTTGTACACCGTCTCGCTCCCTTCCCCGGCCCAGGAGTACCCGTTGCAGAGTCGCCGCACCCTGTCTCGATCCAGCCCTTCCAGCGCCGGCGCGAAACCCGGTCCAGCTCGTCGCCGGTAAGGCCGCAGACGGCGTCGTAGCGCGGATCCAGCGTCCGGTCCGTGAACTGGTTGGCGGTGGAGAACAGGCTCGTCCTCGGGAACCGGCAGACGCCCGTCACGAAGCACTTCTCGATGTGCGCGTCGCAGTCCTTGATGGCGCCGAACAGACCGCGCAGGTGGTCCCGGTTGGTCTCGGCGGTCGCCCGGTCGCCGAGCGCGTCCAGGATCGGCTTGTCGTACCCGTCCACCAGCACCACCGCCCGCCGCTGCTTCTCGCCGTGCAACTCTTCCAACAGTTCGGCGAGCCGATCCGCAGCATCCTCCGGAGGCTCCGGATCGCGTATTCCCATCCGCCTTTCGACGCTCGCCAGCTGCCGCGTCGCGGTGCGGAGCAGATAGCCCGGATACTTGAAGCTGCCTCGCGCGAAGCCCAGTCGAACCACCGGATGGCGTCTCGACCAGTCCCACCGGTCAGCCCCCGGAACAGCGCCTCGTTGCCGGCGTACAGCTCCGCCAGCGTGTCCAGGCACAGGTCTTGCCGAACCGCCGCGGGCGCGTCAGGAACAGGAACTTGTCGTCCTCCGAGACCCGCAGCGCGGGCCCGGTCTTGTCCACATAGTAGCAGCCCCCTCGCGGATGTCCCGGAGGTTCTGGGTGCCGGTGGACAGGCGCAGCCGGGCGGACATGCCGCCATGATCCCGCCGAACACGGCGCGGTTCAAGGCCAGCTGGAAACTCGGCGCACTCGCTGCGCCTCCCGTGGGAACGAGACGATCTCGCCGCGGAGCCATTCTGAGGTGGGAACCCATGCGGGCATGCGACAAATCGTTGGCAACGCAGCCGAGGCAGAAGCCTGCGCGGGCGGCGAAAAGCCGTCTGCGTCATGCCGACAGAATGCGTCGCACCGCGGCGATGTCGATGGACAGCGCCGCGGCGATCTCGGCGGCATCCTGGCCCAAGCGGTGGAGCTGGCGAACGGACCGGGCCAGCGTCTGTTCCGCGCGCTGATTCGCTTCGTCCGCCCGCTGCCGCTGCGCCTCCGCCTGCCGATTCGCTTCGTCCGCCTGCTGCTGCTGCGCCTCCGCGCGCTGATTCGCTTCGTCCGCCTGCTGCCGCTGCGCCTCCGCGCGCTGGTTCGCTTCGTCCGCCCGCTGCCGCTGCGCCTCCGCGCGCTGATTCGCTTCGTCCGCCCGCTGCCGCTGCGCCTCCGCTTGCTGCGCCAGCATGATCGAGTCCCGCAGCAGCTCGTCCTCCCCCTCCATGCTGCGCCGCACATTCTCTTCCGCCATCGCGGCCCGCAGACGCCGCAGCACGAAGGCCCACTGCTGCGGATAGTCCTCCTCCTCGATCCGCAGCACGTGGCGGTCGCCCGCCGCCTGCGCCTGGTCGAAGATCGATAGGAAGCGTTCCAGATCGTCTCGCCTGCGCTTCGCCAAGCGCGGAATCTGGATGACGCGGGAGCGGTGGCGGAGGCTCGACACGAATGGGTGGCCGGCGTCGAGCCGGCGGCCGGTACGCCGCTCCCGCACATCAGGGCAGACATCGATCACCGGTTCGTCCGACAGGCCGAGGTCGTAGCCGAGGAAGTAGATGGCCACGATCGGCACTGCCATCGAAACCCCGGGATCGGGGGCGAGCGGGCTGTCGCCGTCGCGGAGCCGCTCGCCCAGGTAGCGCCGAAAGCGCCCGACCACCGTCGGCGTCTTCGCCTTCTGGATCTCGATCAGCACCTGCCGCAGGCGCCCGTCCGCGGTGCGTACCCGGGCGGCGAAGTCCATGCGGATGACCGTCAGCGGCAGGCGGTCGGCGGTGCCGTCGCGGGGAATCGCCACCTCCTGCGGCCGGAGTTCGAGCGACTGCACGTCGAAGCCGGCGATCTGGCCCACCAGCAGCCGGGCCACCCGGTCGCTCTGCATCAGGTGCTTGAAGACGACGTCGTAGATGGGATTGGCGACTTCCATGCGCGGCATTCAACCTTGCCGCGCCGTTGGCGTCAACGCTCGCCATTCGCCCGCAGAGAAGTCCGCAGCCGCGGCGAGTGCTTCCGAGGAGCCCGCGGCCTCGCTGCCAGCGCGACCGAGGCGCCTTCCGGGCACGGCTCGGTCGGTGGCGTGGAAGCAGCAGTGAACGACGCTGCGAATGGATAGTGCTTGCCGAAAGGACTATCGCTTGCCGAAAGGACTATATTGGTGCTTCCTGGAACACAGCGAACGTTCGCGCGAGGAGCTTGAACCATGAGTACCATGCAGACCAACCAGATGCAGCTCGCCGTGGCATGGCGGGCGTTGCGCCAGCTGATCGCAGACCCCGAGGACACCTCCAAGGTGTTCGAGATCATCCGCGCCCTGGGCGGCCCATCGCTGCGGCACGGCCTGCGCCGGTTCCGGGAAACCGTAGTCGGACAGCGGGTGCTGGCGTCGGACACCCAGCTGCTCGACATGCTGCGCGACCGGGACGCCTTGGCGGCGCTGCCGACAGGCACCCTTGGCAGCGCCTACTACGGCTTCGTCTATCGCGAATCGCTGTCCGCGGACGGGCTTGTGGCGGCGAGCATGATCGACGACGTCCAGGCCTACGACCTCGATGATCCGAATCTCCGCCGCTATGCGGAACGGATGCGCGATCAGCACGATCTGTGGCATGCGGTGACTCGGTATGGACGCGACCCGTTCGGCGAAGCCTGCCTGCTGGCCTTCACCTACGCCCAGACCGGCAATCGCGGCGTCGGACTGATCGCCGTGGTCGCTGCTTGGAAGCTCGGTCGAGAGCTCGGCAGCGGCGTGTTCAAGGCCATGTGGCGGGCCTACCAGGCGGGGCGGCATGCAAGCTGGTTGCCGGAACAGGATTGGGAGGCGCTGTTGCGGCTGCCGGTGGCGCAAGTGCGGCGGCTGCTGGCGATTCGCCCGCCGGATGCCTATTTCGACGTGCTCGCCTTGCGGCCGGCCACGGCCTAGCCGCGAGCCCAGGGCAATGCACAATGAGCGATGAGAAACGCACGGTGGTGGAAGTGGGCTTCGCCAGCGGCATGTTCGTGCTTGGCATTTTCGCGCTGATCGTGCTGTTCTATGGCGATCCCGACCTGCACGATGCGATCATCGCCTACCTGATGCGGCAGAGTTGACGAATCACGCCTAGCGGATGCCGGCTGCCGCCAACGCCGCATCCGCGAAGGCGTCCACGGCCGCGGCGAGATCGGCGACCCGGGCGCTGCCGGTGCGTTCCGTGAAGCAGAACGACAGGCGCAGCTGGTCGTAGCCTGCCTTGGAGTTGCGCTGGCGGGCGTCCGGCGGATAGAAATCGTACATGGGAACCACCACCACGCCGTGCTCCGAGACCAGCCGAGCGACAAAGGCGTCGTCGGTGACGATGTGCGGATCCAGAAACGTGAATACGCTGAAGAAGCCGGCCTCCGGGTTCGTCCAGCGAAAGCGCGCTGGGTAGCCGCCGAGCTTGGCTTCCAGTCCGTCGAGCAGAATGGCACGGTTCTGGCGGTAGACGTCGAGCTTCTTTTCCGCCACCGGCCACAGCGAATCCCGCTGCTGCATGGCGTCGTCGAACAGCAAAGACTCGAACGAGCGCAGCGCTTGCGGGTTCTGGAACAGGATGTCGGCACTGGCCTCGGCAAGCAGCAGGTCGGTAAGCGAGGCGCGCTCGCCGCCGCCGATTTCGGCCTCCGCCTCGGTATAGAGAAAGCCCACCCGCGGCCCCGGCAGGCCGATCTTGGAGCCGGTGAACAGATGCACGGTACGGCTGGGATTCAAGGCGAGGAACGGCTGCGGACGCTGGGCCGGTTGCGCGTAGCTGATGTAGACGTAGGGCGCGTCCTCGACGACGAGCAGCCCTTCCTCTTCGACGATGTCCAGGATGGCTCGACGTCGCGCCTTCGAGAACGAGAAGCCCGCTGGATTGTGGCCGTCCGGCACCGTGTAGTAGAACGGCACGAAGCAGCCTTCCGCCCGCGCCCGTCGAATGGCATCCCGGAAGCCGTCCGGGCGCGGGCCTTCGTGGTCCAGGTCGACGCTGTAGACGCGGGCGTGGCGGCAGAGCATGGCACGGGCGAGGAAACCCGCGTAGGTGGGCGCATCGGTGATGTAGGCCAACGGCTCGCCCGGGCGTTCGAACAGCGAGCAGACTAGGCTGATGCCGCCGGTAGCGCCCACTGTGGGCAGCAGCCGCGCCGGGTCGATCCGCACCCCCCAGTCGCTGCCGTACACCGCGGCGAAGGATTGCCGCGGGCCCGCCGGCCCCAAGGTGTCCGTGTAGGCGTAGCACTCGCGCAGGAACTCCGGCAGCGCGGCGGCATCGTTCAGCCCATCCATCCGGCGCAGGTGGTCGAAGAACGCCTGCTCGTGGGCGATAAATCCGCGCGGATCGGTGACCTCGGGATTGGGATAGCCAGCGCCGAGATGGTGGATGGTCAGTCCCTTGTCTTCGGCGATGGCGCGCAGTTCCGGCAGCGACGCCGCCATCTTGCGCGTCACGGAAACCGGCTGCCGGACCAAGGCGGGAGCGTACAAGGCGGTATTCATGCCGATACTCTACTCGTTTTCCCGGTGTCCAATGAGTTGACGAATGGGCCCAGTTTCCTGCCCGGGCAGGGCCGAACTCATTGGCCAGGAACGTTGAGCCGACCGGCCACGGCGGCGAAATCGGCGGCCAGCGCGGCTACCGTGGGATAGCGGTGTTCGGGGGCTTCGGCGCAGGCCGCCGCGCAGACGCCGGTGGCGAAATCGCCCAGAAAGATGGCCAGGGTGCGCCCCAAGGCGAACACCGTGGTGCGTTCGTCGATAATGCGGCCCCGCTCGAACTCCTCCGGCGCCATGAACCGCGTCGAGCCGAACATCCGCCCCATTTCGTTCTCGTAGGCGCCTTGGCGGTAGTGGTCGAGATCGCAGACGTGAATCTGCCGGTGGCGGAAGTCGTAGATCAGGCAGCCGTCGTAGAAGTCGCCGACCACCCAGCCGGCAGCGGACAGCGCGAGGTGTAGATGGATGAGCGTCCCCGCCGCCGCAACCCGTTCTTCAACGGACAGCGACAGGAATCGCTGCCATGCCGTATCGGGATCGTTTCGGCGCTCCCGTCTCGCATGCAGATGCTCGCCGTCCGCCCACTGGTAGACGAGCATGGGACCCCAGGGGGATGCCAGCGAGGTTTCGAACCGAGTCAGCGCCGGATGGCGGACGCTGCTCGCCAAGCGCTCGGCGTTCTCGAGCAGCCCTACGCGCTCGCGGTGGGAGTGCACCCCAGCGACAACCGCGGGGTCGCCGGCGGTCTTCACGAACCAGCGCCTGCCATCGGCCTCGACGCCAAAGGAGACATTGCCCGAATCCTGCCGGTCGAAACGGGCGAACACCCGACCGATGGCGGCGAGATGTTCCGGCGGCGGCAGCTCGGTGGACGAGGCGTTCAACAGCATGCTCAAGGTTCCTCCAAGGGCGATGCGCTATAGATCGAGAGATCGAGCGGAGCGAATGGAAAGAAGTTTTACATTGGAAACTATATACAACAGTACGCCGGACCATAAATACAGGGAACCTCTATCAACGGCGGAATCAGGTGTTTTTGTGATCCTGATGCAATGCTTTCAGTTCACGAGGGGCCTGGGGGAGGGCAAGCTCGACAGGGCAGGAATTCGGCAACCCGACGCTGTTTCCATCCCGTTCCATGCCTGCCGTCCGCCTGTTCGCTGCCAGCGCACCCGCTTGTCCCGCCAACCATGCAAAACGCCGCATGTCGCAGACCGGATTCCGCAGCCCGATCTCCACTGCCGCCCACGCCAGACGCTCGCCTAGCTGGGCGAAGACATGCTCCACTCTTGCCCAACGCCTCGAACGTTCAGATTGGATCCGCGCCAGCCTCCCTCGGCTCAGGCCGCAAGCCGTCGAAGTCGGGGAAAGCTGCTCTCCACCTTCGTTCGCAACGGCAGCACGGCCAAGCACCAACTCGGCCCGGACTTGGTATACTATCGCGGGTCGTGAAAACCTGCTCAACCGTCGGCCTTCCTCTAGCTACGCTTCTAGCCGCAGCCGTCGCCCTCGCCTGCCCCGCCGTGGCGCAGGAGCAGCAGGAGCAGATGGTGGAAGGCCCGCGATTGCAGTGGGACGTGTCGCTGTGGGGCAAGCCGCGGGCCGGCACCGCAGTCGCCGTTGCGCTGGCGGCGCAGGTGGCAGCCAGGACCGGCGGCGTCTGGCGGATGCGGCTGCACTACGGCGAAGCGCTCTCCAAAGCCCGCGAGAACCTCGACGGCATCGCCATCAACGCCTTCCAGGCCGCCATGTTCTGCAACTTCTACCACCCGCGCAAGAACCCGGCGCTGATGGTGCTGACCATGCCGTTCCTGCCGATGAACGACTGGGGCGACAACCGTCGCGTCCGCGAAGCCGTCTACGCCCATCCCGCCGTCGTCGAGGAACTGGCGCGTTGGAACGCGATGACCTACACCTCGTCGTTCCTGCCCCGCTACGAGATCCTCGGCCGGGGCGAGCCGCCGCGCGGCCTGGAAGACTGGCGGGGGCTGACCGTGCGCGCCGGCGGCGGCCTCGGCCAAGCGATGAAGCGCCTCGGTGCAACGCCGACGAGTTCCACCGCCACCGAGGTCTATACCGGCGTACAGCAGGGCACCATGGACGCCGCCGCCTTTCCGTTCACCTACAGCCACATCGCCTACCGCATCCACGAAGTGGCGGACTGGTACACCGGCAACCTGGGGTTCGGCACCTCCGACTGCCCGCTCGCTCTCTCCATCACCGCCTACCAAGCGTTGCCGCCGCAGTACAAGCAACTGCTCGAGGACGTGAAGGAGGACATCATCGCGGCGCAGATCCAGGCGTACATCGACGTGGACCAGGAGAACCTGCCGATGCTGAAGGCCAGCCTCGCGGAGATTCGCTACACGGACGCCCAACTCGCCGAGTTTCGCGCCAAGGCGGGCAAGCCGGTGATCGACGCCTGGATCAAGGACAACCAGGGGCGGTTCGATGCGCGGGGGCTGGTGGAAACCGTCTTCAAGGCGGCGGGGCAGCGCTACCCGTAGACGCTGGTTCAGTTCCAAATGGGAACTGCATACGAGAGGAACTCGCGGCCATCGGGCCAGTTCGACAGCTCGGCACGGTCCGCCGGCAGGCGCGTCTCGCCGACCGGACGTCTCTGATTTCAAGCGCCTCTTCCGCACATGGTCGCCAGGATCTTCCAAGGCACAGCTCCCTCGCCTTGCACAACGCTCCCTAGCAGCGCATCGCCGCCCGATGTATCGTAGACTCTCCGCCTGAAGGGTCGTCCCGACGATGAAAGCCGCTGCCACCACCCAGGATGCCGTCAATGCCATGGTGCGCCGCGCCGTCCCTCGCCAAGGATGCTGGAGCGACAACGACTACCTGTGGCTCGCCGATCGCTGCGAACGCCTCGTCGAGATCACCGACGGCCGCATCGAGGAACTGCCCATGCCGACAGAGACGCACCAGCTCGTCCTGCAGTTTCTCTATGGTGCTTTCGCGGCCTTCGTCAAACCCCGCGGCGGCATCGTGCTGTTCGCCGCCTTCCCTCTGCGCGTACGCGAAGGCAAGTATCGCGAGCCCGATCTGCTGCTGCTGCTCGATGCCGCAGACTCCCGCCGCGCCAACGCCGGCTGGACCGGCGCCGACCTAGTGCTGGAAGTCGTCAGCCCCGACGACCCCGCCCGCGATTATGTCGTCAAGCGCGACGACTACGCCGAAGCCGGGATACCCGAATACTGGATCGTCGATCCAAGCATCGAGACGGTTGCCGTGCTCACCCTTCGCAACGGGACCTATGCCGAACACGGTACGTTCCGTGGCGGCGAAATCGCGACCTCGCCGCTCTTGGCAGGCTTCGTCGTCGACATTGCCGCCATCTTCGAGTTCGCCCAGCCGTGACCCGGCCCGGCACCAGCATTGGGTGGAGCCTTGCGTGGCCATCGGCACCCTTTGGCCTCGCCGCGGATCGGTACGCAAGGGACATTCGATGCACCCTCCGGCGCCGCCGCGGGCCGCTCTGAACTCGACGGGTCGGTAGGCTGGCCGCCGCCCTCATGCCGGACGACGCCTTCGGGCGCGCCATCGCTCGCGCCGACCGCGTGCTCGGCCATTTGGAAAACAGTCTGAACCTCGTCGCCGGGGCGCTGATCTTCGCACTGATGCTGCTCGGCGTAGGCCAGATCGCTATGCGCACCCTCTTTCGCGCACCGATCTTCGGCTATATCGACATCGTCGAAGTTTCCATGGTCGGCTTCGCCGTGCTGTCCATCGCCTTCGTGCAGCGCGTGGGCGGCCATGTGCGCATGGAACTGCTGATCGCGCGTCTGAAGGGCCGCTGGCTGTGGCTTGTGGAAGCGACGGGGACGGCGCTGGCGGCATTCATCGTCGGCGTCCTCATCCCTTACTCCTACCGCCACTTCCAGCGCGCTCTGGAGTTCGGCGACAGCACCATCGACATCGAACTCGCCACGTGGCCGGCGAAACTGGTGGTGCCGATTGCCCTGGGCTTCCTGCTGGCTCGGCTGCTCGTGCAGTTGGCCGGATACGTTCGTCTTTGCGTTCATCCCGATCGGCAAGGGGTGGCGGTGCCGACCATCAAGGACGCGGCAGCCCAGGCGAAAGAGGAAATCCGGCTGGCCGACGATGTCGGGGAGGCGCCGCGATGAGCGGCATCGACGAGTTGTGGATCGGGTTGGCCGGCGTGGCGCTGCTGGTGCTGCTGGTGGCCCTGGGCGTACGCGTCTACATCGCCGCCGCCCTCACCGGCTTCCTCGGCCTGCTGTGGCTCAAAGGTTGGAACGTGGCCGCCGCCATCGCCGGCACGATTCCCCATTCGAAGACCGTCACCTACCCGCTGTCGGTACTGCCGCTGTTCATCCTCATCGGCTTTCTCGCCTTCCACGCCGGCTTGACGACACGCTTGTTCGAGGCGGCGCGGCGCTGGATCGGCTGGGTGCCGGGCGGGCTCGCGGTGTCCACGGTGTTCGCCAGCGCGGGATTCGCCGCGGTGTCCGGCGCGTCCACGGCAACCGCGGCGGTGTTCTCACGAGTCGCCATTCCCGACATGCTGAAGAACCGCTACGGCAAACGCCTCACCGCTGGCGTCATCGCCGCTGGCGGCACCCTGGCATCGCTGATCCCGCCGTCGGCGATCCTGGTGATCTACGCCATCATCGTCGAGGAATCGGTGGGCAAGCTGCTGCTGGCCGGCCTGCTTCCCGGCGTAGTGTCGGTGGCGATCTACGCCGCCCTCATCATCGGCCTGTGCGCGTGGAAGCCGAACCTCGGCCGGCCCATCCGCGGCTTTACGTGGCAACAGCGCTTCGCCAGCCTGCCGGGAGCGCTGCCGATCTTCCTGGTGGTGGCGATCATCTTCGGTGCCCTCTATTCGGGCGCCGCCACGCCTACCGAAGCCGGCGCTCTGGGCGCGACGGTGGTATTCGGCCTCTACGCGCTGCGGGCCTGGCGCGAACGCTCCTTCAAGCAGATGGGCGGCAGGCTGCGCGAAGCCCTGATGGAGACCGCCAAGCTGACCGTGATGATCTTCACCCTGATCTGGGGCGTGTTCCTGTTCGTGCGCTTCCTGGGCTTCGCCGGCCTCCCCGCGGCGTTCGCGGACTGGGTGGTGGCGCTGGAGCTGCCGCCGCTCGTGATCGTGGTATGCATCCTGCTCGCCTACGCCGTGCTCGGCATGTTCATGGACGCCATCGGCATGCTGGTGCTGACGTTGCCAGTGGTCTATCCCGCAGTGGTTGCGCTGGGCTACGACCCCATCTGGTTCGGCATCGTGGTGGTGAAGATGGCGGAGATCTGTCTCATCACGCCGCCCATCGGCCTCAACTGCTTCGTGGTGGCTGGCGTCGCCCGGGAACTGACCGACGAGAGCGGCCGCTCCCTCGCCATCCCGCTGCAGGAAGTGTTCCGCGGCATCGGCCCGTTCTTCGTCGCCGACGTGCTCACCGTCGCGGTGCTGCTGGCGGTGCCGGATGTCGTGCTGTGGCTGCCGCGGACGATGGGGTGAGGAGGGCGGCGTACGCGGATCGATACGGTATCAGGGGAAGTCGAACCGAGTGGCGTCCTTGTACAGCAGGCTCCAAGCCAGCACATGGCGGGGCCGGAACACGCAGGTCTGCCCTCGGTATTCGTCCGCGGTCTGATTCGCCGCGAACTCGTACTTTGCCTTCGCCTGCGCGAACAGCTTCGCGGCAAGCACGGCATCCGGCGTAGCGGTTGTCGCCGAACCCTCGAGGATGACGGCGCTCTCGGCGTCTTCCAGCGATACGCAAGTGCGCGGATTCGCTGCCAGATTGCGGCGCCAGCGCGTATTCGGATGACCGCCGAAGTAGAGTGCGCCTTCCACCCACATGCCGTCGATGGGACGAATGATCGGGGCGCCTTCGACATCGGCGGTGGACAGCCAGTAGTGGAGCCCCGAGGCCAAGCGCTCGTCCACTGCGGGCCAGGAAAGCAGGGGCGAGTCCTGGGGCAGGCCGTAGTCGGCGGGGAGACGAAGACGGCTGGCAACGGGTTCGGTGGTCATGGCGTCGGTTCCTTCAGCGCTTCGGTGGCATACGATGGCAGCGTCCCTACGCGTCAGCGCGGCGTCAGCGCGATCCATGCGTGGCGAGCCGACCATCATGGGGGCAAGTCATTTGCCGCGGCCGCCGCCTGTGTCCATGTCGCTACGTCCTTCAGCACATCCTGGCGAACCTCGTCGCAGCAATCGACGATCCGACAACGATCAAAGAGAATACCCGCATCTCGCGCTGTGCTGTACCAGTGGCTGCGAGACAACGCCTCGGATACGAAGAACATCCGCATGGGCGGTGCCGCCGGCGATGATCGAAACCACTTGTCGCAGAAGGCATCGGGCTGCAGGCTGGCCAGCGCGTCTCTATAGCTCGTACCGGTCTTACACTGGCCGAATGCGATCAGCTTCCCTTGCGACTGGTCCGCGAAGGGCGTCCAGGCAACGATATCCAAGCGATCGTCCTGCAGACGTGGCGACAAGGCATTCCGGCTCTTGAAACCGTCGCCTTCCTTTATCAGAGCACAAAGCTCGCCGATGCGATCAACGAAGCTGCCACCTCCTGCGGAGGTACCGAACACATGGCTCCGTGCGCGATCGCCTAGATATCTTCTGGCGGCCTCCGCGGCGAGTTTCTCGAACAGGAGCGATCCATCGATTTCGGCATGGATGCGATTGGAAGCCATGTTGAGACGAGTCGCCAGTAGAAGAAACCTGTAGATCAGATACTTGTGGTTGTCGGACTCCGGCTGGTTGTAAAGCTGGTATCCCTCGGCGTCGACGGTATAGGGGTAGCCATCGCCACATGCCTCTCTGCGCTTCTCAATCTCCACGTACGATTCTTCCACGACGTGATCGACCTCATCTTCTTCCGGCACACCATGCACATAGTCGTTGTCCTCAGGTCGGCTAAGAACCCTGGACAGCGCGGTAACGGACATGCTGTTCCTCTGCCAGCTAATCAACTCCGCGTAATCGGCAAGCTCGTTATCCCTCGCACGGACGGATGGGGCATGCAGCCATTTGAACATCAATCTTCCTCGGTGATTCTTGGTTTTCGGTTCGGCCTGTACTTGCGTTCCATTTCGTCATAGAGATCACCGGCAAGATTGGCGATCGTGCCCGCAGCCCTAAGCAACTCCTCCGACCCACTGTAACCGCTGGACAACATCCCTTTCGCCTTCTGCAAGCTGCTCTTGGCCTCGAATAGCGCAGCCTCGAATACCTTTGACGACGGTCGACTGGTTTCATACGCCGCCTCGATGTGCGCACCGCTACGCAACGCCGCAAGCGCTTGCTTGCTGCCCACGACCGCATCGAGCTGGCGAAGATGCGGGTTCTGTCTTTCGACGACGGGGCGCGCGTCCTCTTGTCTGCTTCCGTAGAGCCAGAGGCAGAGCTCCCTGAGCTCCTCCTTCTTCTCCGATGGAATCGGATGCTGACTCTCGTCGTCGCCATCGGCACCTATAAAAGCGCTGATTCCCGTGTAGCCGAGCCCTGTATAGAGATGAGAGAACGCGAAGCGAGTTCTCCACCGATCGTCCCGATCGAAGACCTTCATATGCTCGGCTTGTTCGAGAACCATCAAACCCCGAAACAATCGCTGAACCGTCCTGTGCGTGTCGCCAATCTGTTCCGCGATGTCCCTGAGCGGTATACCGAATTTTCTATGAACGTCTGCAATGTACCTGGACTTCGCATAGCTGGTCCACTTGGCCGGGCCGTTCACATGCTTGAATCCAAGATAGCGCCAAGCATTCTCGCGCGTTGCGTAGATGGCAGGAATGGTATCCAGGGACGCTCTCGTGCCCGGCGCGACGGTAGGAACCGTCCCTAGTTTACCGATCACGCCAGGACTACGGAGGACCTTGACTGCAGCGAGGCGACGATTGCCTTCAATGACGACGTGCTTGCCGTCTTCCAGCGCTACGATAATGGGTTCGTGACGGAAAAACCCGTTGGCGGCAATGGAAAGCACCAACTCTTCCACATCCATGGTTCGCCATAGGATTCGTATGATCTCCCGTTCCGTGGTGTTGTTGCCGACGCCGAATTCAAGGAGTCTGGGATTCCTCGTGTCGAAGGCCAGTTCATCAACCGCAATCTGTTTGACTTGGTCAACGTCCATCGACGTATCCTCCAGAATCGGTATCAACGGCCTCAGTACCGACATCTATTCGGATGTTCGACGCCTGAAACGCTCGACACTCTCACACAATTGTACCTGTTCGCGGGTGTCGAGGCCCATGCAAGCATCACCGTGCGCCACACTCGCAGACTGGCCGTCTAGTAATGACCAATTCGCGCACCCGGGCATGATGGGTGTTCTTCATGGCCACCTGGACGGCACAGAAGCCATGCCTGTTCACCAAGGCGTGAACTTCGTGCGCATAGTCATAGGTCATAAGGAACTCCACGCTACTGTCGGCTAGCATGCCGAACAATGCCTGATGATCGATCTTGTTGTGCGCGTACAGCCGCTCGCCGGCTCGTTTTTCTCCGGCGGTATAGGGAGGATCGATGAAGACGACGTTCTGCTGCCTGGACAGGTCGAGCATGGTTTCCAGCAATTGCATGCCGTCCGTTTCGCAAAAGACAATGCGGTCCGCGTACCTGCCGATCTCGTCGAGGCGCTTGGCGAGGGTCTCTGGATACCAGCGAGACGCGACTCCCGCACCGTTCTCCCCCTTCTGGATCAGCGCCGCGCCGGGGGCCAGGATGCCGCCGCGGCGAGTTCTATTCAGAACGAGGGTGCGGAAACCGTGGTCAACCACGTCGCGAGAGCGATCCGCCGCGACCGCGTTCACTGCATCCCGGGTCGGCTGGAAGGCCAGTACGCGCTCCTTGATCTCCGGCCCGAAGCGTAGCGCGGCATGCCAGAACGCGGCGACGTCCCGATCGAGTTCGGCCATGAGGCAGCGCTTGACGAGATCCTCCATCACAGCGGTGAGGGAGACGATCCCGCCACCGGCAAAGGGTTCGATTAGGAGCACCGGCTTGGGTGCCATGGTCTCCAACCAGGCCCGGACGTGGGGAACGAGCCAAGTCTTGCCGCCCGGATAGCGGAGCGGACTGCGCTGCGGCACCGACGCGACGTTGGCCGCCGGGATCGGGGATGTCCTGATCGGTCCTGCTGCTACCATGCTGACTAGGTCGGATAGGTCCACGTCGCGATCCCTGCTGCCGCGCACAGGGTCCATGCGTTGTCGGTTCGGTACCGGGGGCCGCCGTGCCGGTGGAGCATAGCGCGTCGAGCACAGCGGCGAAACGCCCGCCCTGGCACACTTCGCTACATGGCCACCTCGCCCTGCATTGCCGTACACTTGGCACGGTGGAACGGGGACCGCGAGGGGAGTCCGATGAACCAACCTGACGACGATGTGCTGCGCGACATCCATCGGCGCATGGTGCGCATCCGCGTCTTCGAGACCGAAGCGGGACGGATGGCCGAGGCGGGCAAAATACCCGGCGCTCTGCATCTCTATGTCGGCGAGGAGGCGGTGGCCGCCGGCGTGATGGCGCATCTCTCCAACGACGACTGGATCACCAGTACGCACCGCGGGCACGGCCACCTGATCGCCAAGGGCGGCGCCTTCGACCGCATGTTCGCGGAACTGTTCGGTCGTGCCACGGGCTACTGCCGAGGCAAGGGCGGCAGCATGCACATCTCCAACATGGAACTCGGCATGCTCGGTGCCAACGGCATCGTCGGGGCTGGGCCGCCGATTGCCGTGGGCGCGGCGTTCTCCACCAAGTACCGCAACACGGATCGAGTGGCGGTGTCGTTCTTCGGCGACGGCGCCAGCAACGAAGGCTCGTTCCACGAGGCGGCCAACATGGCGGCGCTGTACAAGCTGCCTGCTATTTTCGTCTGCGAGAACAACGGCTACGGCGAGTACACGCCGCAAGCCGGCCACCAGGCCATCGTCGATGTGGCCGATCGCGCCGCCGGCTACGGCATGCCTGGCGTGGTGGTTGACGGCATGGACGCGATAGCGGTGTACGAGGCCGGCGGCGCGGCCATCGAGCGTGCCCGTGCCGGCGACGGGCCAACGCTGTTGGAATGCAAGACCTACCGTTTCTTCGACCATGTCGGCGTACGCGGCATGGGGCTTTCCTACCGCACCGACGAGGAACTCGAAGAGTGGCAGCAGCGCGACCCGATTCGGCTGTTCGAGGCGCGGCTCGACGAACTCGGCGTACTGAGCCGGGAGCAGGCCGCCGAAGTTCACGATGGCATCCTCGCCGAAGTGAAGGCCGGCATCGAATTCGCGGAAGCGAGCCCCACGCCGGATCCCGACACCCTGCTCGAAGACGTGTACGCTTAGAGGCGGAAGGAAGAGAACATGGCAGACGCGACCGCTTTGCCCTCGCCCCGCCATTCCACTGCGCAAAGTCGCCAGCCGGAGGGGAAGCATATGGCCGAACAGACACCCTATGCCGAGCGCCAAACCGCCTGCCTCGCCACCGCTTCGCGCTCGCCCCTCGGTTTTGCCATGCGGAATTGCCAACCGGAGAGCAGCAATGACTGAACAGGCATCGAACGCCATGCGCGAAATCACCTATGTCGCGGCGATTGCCGAGGCTGCGCGCGCCATCCTCGCCGAGCAGGACAACGCCTTCGTCGCTGGCGAAGACGTGGCCGGCGCCGGCGGCGTATTCGGCTCCTACCGAGGGCTGCTGGATACGTTTGGCACCGATCGCGTGGTCGATACGCCCATCTCCGAAGAGGGCATCGTCGGCCTCGGCGTCGGCGCCGCGGCGACAGGGCTGCGACCCGTCATCGACATCATGTTCATGGACTTCATGGGCGAGTGCATGGACGAGATCGCCAATCAGATGGCGAAGATGCGCTACATGTTCGGCGGCTCGGCGACGCTGCCCATCACCGTCGTCACCATGTCCGGCGCCGGCATGAACATGGCGGCCCAGCATTCCCAGAGCCTGGAAGCCTGGATCTGCCACCTGCCGGGCCTCAAGGTGGTGACACCTGCTACGCCCTACGACGCCAAGGGGCTGCTGATCGCCGCGGCCCGGGACGACAACCCGGTGTTCGTGGTGATGAACAAGCTGTCGCTGCGCAACCGCGGGTCGGTGCCGGAAGAGCCCTACGAAGTGCCTATCGGCAAGGCACAGGTGGTTCGCGCCGGCGCCGATCTCACCTTCGTCGCCTACAGCCGCATGGTGGCCGAGGCGCTGACGGCCGCGAACACGCTGGCCGCCGAAGGCATCGACGCCGAGGTGATCGACTTGCGCTCGCTGCAACCCATGGACACCGACGCCGTCATCGACTCGGTGCGCAAGACCCATCGCGCCGTGGTAGTCCACGAAGCCGTGCGCTTCGCCGGTCTCGGCGGCGAAATTGCGGCGCAGATCCAGGAACTGGCGTTCGACGACCTCGACGCGCCGGTGGCCCGGGTCGGTGCGCCGTTCTCGCCGGTGCCGTTCAGCTCGGTGCTCGAGCAAGCCTACCTGCCCAACGCCGACAAGATCGTCGCCGAGACGCGCGCGCTGCTCGGCGCCTGAGCGGACCAGCCGTTGCGGATGCTCCCTCCCGCCTTGGCCCGTTCCATCAATTGCAGAAATGGAGAGAGGCTCGTTGCCTTGGCAGCGAACCGTGCCGGCGCAAACGACCATCTGCACGGTACATGGTTCCAGCAGAGGATACCGGCACCGACGGGCGGGAGGCGTTGACATGCACGCCAGCGCGAGGCGATGTCGGGCAGAAACCGCCGCGCAGTTCATACGGACATGCCAGCCCCCTGCGGCAACGCGGCAAGGCTGGATCTGCGAGAAGCCCTCCATCAGAGGTCGCCGCCTCCACGGACCGCCCGCCGACCTCCCCAGCACGACCGTGTTCTCCCTTTTTGCCTGCGTACAGCGATGCGTCCCCACTGGACGTCGACGCCCTCTTTTAAAGCAAGAATAGAGCCATGTTCCAGCATCCAACATGAAAAGATTTCGTGCAGAAGGATCTTGCAACCAGCGCTGGTTTGAAGTGCATGTCAGCCTATTGGCTTAGGTTGAATATTAGAGGAGAGGAAGATGCATTCCCGTTTCACAATAGCGATCTCGAAGACCGCGCTTATGACCTTCATACTGGTTCTTGGGATCACCGACGTCCATGCCCAAAGCCGGGCAGAGCGATTCGGTACCGTTCCGGCCGAGCTGAACTGCGACGACCTCCTGCCGTCTACCCTTGACGACGGACAGCTTGCAGCGCTCGAGAAAAGCCTTCCCGGTCTCTACGGAGCCATCCTGTCTGGCGAGTTTTCGTATCTGGACGAAGTGGCCAAGTACAACTTGGTCCTCGATCAAACGAGGCGCTACTGGGAACGGAGAAGCAGCGATCCGTCTTCTACGAGCGATATCTCGAACACGGTTGTCAGCCGAACAGGCTTTATCGAGGAAGAGGAAGCCCTCGGACAGTCGTATCTGGCTGCCTGTGGCTTGATCCTGTCTTCCCATCTTCATACGCTAAGGAGCCACACCAGAAATGCCTCTCTTCTAGCCACGCTGGACGCGGCCGGAATCGGACCGAATTGTGGCGGTTCCATCCAAAAGTGTCACATGGAGTTCCAGAATTGCAAGAAAAGGGCAGATGGCGCCAAGAACAGGTGCGAGCGAGACGCGACTACCGAGTACAATCTAGACCTGGATGACTGCCAAGCCACCCTCGACTGGGATATGCAGAATGGGATGGACGCCACGGATGCGATGGCGAAGTTCGGGGAGTGTGCTCTCCGTGCATCCAGTAAGCTAGCTGGGAAAATTCTCCGATGCGTTGGCGATCACTACCAGGATATGGCCCTTTGTACGATCGAAATGACCGACTGCCTTCTCGACGAGCTCGGTGGCGGCGGCGAACCCTTGTCCCGATAGCAGCGACGTCATGGCGTCCGGTTGGGTCGATGAGCTGCTGAAGAACGAGTCGGCATTGCTTGTGCTTGAGCAGGGAATGCCGGAAGTCCATCGCGCCCTGACCACCGGCGGCTTCGCAGCCATGGATGCTCTGTCCAGGTACGAGCTCGTCGCCACATCGCTGCTGCAACGTCGGCACGGCCGTCGTACGGAACCCGCGAAGGCGATCTCACAGCTGCGACACGCTGTCGGAGAAGACGATGGCAGCATCCGGGACGGCATCGAATCCTATTGTTCGAATGCCGTTACGCATCTTGTCGATTCCTACCTGAGGTCCGAATCGACCATAGACCACATAACGAAAAAATACCGCCAGCCAGGAATCGAAAAGAATATTTCCCCGGTTCTCATTGCGGAGTTCGACAGATGCGTAGCTCGGGCCATTGGCACCAGGGACGAGAGCTTCGCCCATGCAATCGAGAGCTTCAATGCCTCCCTGCGCGGCTGCCTAGACATGCCGGAGCAGGGATTGTCCGACATCGAGGCAGTTGTCGAGTTCCAGCTACGAAAGACCAAGGCATGCGTCGATCTCGTCTTCGCGTTGGCGAACAGCTTCTCTACCTTGCTGCTGGAACTGAATCGCGGCGCAATACCGCTGATTCTACGCTTGCCAAGAGATCGGCCAGGGGATTGACGGCGCCCTGTCGCGATGCGGTTCGTGCCCACGGATCGAATCCGCCTTCCTCTATCGTCGCAGACTCTCCTCTTGCGGAAGAATCAGGTGCCGTTGGCGGCCCTCGTATCGGGACTCCTGGATACCCCGGACGGCCGCTTGACTAGCACGCCGATCTCGATTTCAAAAACCAACGCCTAAGCTTCCTGACGACAGGATGCCAAAGGACGGGTCGTTGCCGCTCTACGAACAGCTTGCGAGCCGTCATGTTGCCAAGTCGAGATCGACAACCCGCGCCGAGCGGCGGCGTACATCCGATCCTTAAGCCGTCGCGCAGACCGTCGAATCCCACTGCTCTATCGCCTTGGCCAGCGCCGCACCGTCGGCCGTCTTCGGCGGACGCCGCGTCCTTGGCGGCAGTTGCGATCACCCGTCCCGACAGCAGCCGGCGCAGCCGAGGCAGCACCGGGAGCCATCGGCAGAGCAGCGCTTCGATGGTCGTTTGCCTCTCATTCCGAGGCTCTGTTGCCGTACACTGTCGTCGCCATGAGCATAGGACTGGTGGCGAATCCCACCTCGGGCAAGGACGTCCGGCGCCTCACGGCTCGCGCCTCGGTGTTCGACAACCAGGAGAAGACCGCCATGCTGCGTCGCTGCCTGGCGGGCATCCGCGCCATGAGCCAGGCACCGATCCGCTATCTGGCCGACGCCCACCACATTGCCCGCCGCGCCATCGACGAGGTCGGCATCGACGCCCAGCCGCTGCCGGTGCGGATCGCGCTCGGCGCCGAAGACACCACCCGAGCGGCGCGAGCATTGCGGGGTGCCAGCGTCGTGGTCGTGCTCGGCGGCGACGGCACCAACCGGGCATTCGCCAAGGGCTGGCGGGACGCGCCGCTGATTCCCCTGTCCACGGGCACCAACAACGCCTTCCCGGCGATGGGGGAAGCCACCACCGCCGGCGCCGCCGCCGGGCTGCTCGCCGAGGGCGGGACACCGCTGCCGGAAGTGGCCCAGCAGGCCAAGGCGATTCACGTCGAGATCGAAGGCGAAGCGCCCGATCTGGCGCTCGTCGATGCGGTATTAACCAGCGATCGCTTCGTCGGCGCCCGGGCGCTCGACGAGCCGACGCGGTGGGTGTCCGCCATGCTGACCCGGGCGGATCCCGCCGGCGTCGGCATGACCTCGGTGGGCGGCTTCGCGCATCCCCTACCGCCCTGGGAGGACGCCGCGCTGACGCTGGCTTTCCAGGCTGATTCGCCACGCACGGTGCTCGCGGCCCTGGCACCGGGGCGATTCGCACCGATCGGCCTGTCGAATGTCAGCGTAGTGGCGCTCGGGCACCCCATGCAGGTGGTCGGTCCGGGCGTGCTGGCGTTCGACGGCGAACGGGAACGAGCGTTGCAGCGGCATCAGCGGGCGACTTTGCGCACGATCCGCGACGGGCCTTGGGTGGTGGACGTGGCCAAGGTGCTGGCACGGGCGGCGCGTTGCCGCTGAATGCCGTTCAGACAGGAGGGAAGCAATGCCGGCAGAAATCTATCTCGTCAAAGTAGGCATGACCATGCACGAAGGCACGGTGGAGGAATGGTACGTCGCCGACGGCGAACGGGTCGATGCCGGCGCCCTGCTCTATCGGCTGGAGACCGAGAAGGTCAACCTCGACGTGGATGCGGAGACCGCGGGAATCGTCAAGCAGCTGGCAGCCGAGGGCGCCACCTTGGAACCCGGCGACGTGGTGGGCTACATCTACGCCGACGGCGAGTCGATTCCCGATGTGCTGCCGGCGCCGCAGCCCAACCGCGACATCGACGCGACCGCTTTGCGGGCGCAACCGACCACGAAGGGGCCGGCTCCTCCCGAAAGGCACAAGAGACGCATCGCCGCATCGCCGGTGGCGCGCAAGCTCGCCGCCGAGCTGAACGTGGACCTCGCCACGGTGGCCGGCACCGGACCGCGCGGGCGAATCACCAAGGAAGACGTGCAGCAGGCGCACGACGCGACCGCTTCGCGGGCGCAACCGACCACGAAGGAATCCGCCGACGCGCCGCAAGCGCATCCCTTGTCGGCCATGCGTCGCACCATCGCCCAGCGCATGCATGCAAGCCTGCGCGACGCCGCCCAACTCACCATGGACATGGAAGTGGCCATGGACGATGCCGTGAAACTGCGCCAAGACCTCGTCGCCGAATGGGAGAACGATGGCATCCGGGTGACCTATACGGACCTAGTGCTGGTGGCCGCCGCCAAGGCGCTGGCGCGCCACCCGGCTATGAACGCGGCGTGGGCCGGAGACGCCCTCGCCCGCTTCCATGCCGTCCACATCGGTCTCGCCGTGGCCTTGGACGAAGGGCTGATCGTGCCCGTCATCCGCAATGCCCAGACCAAGACCTTGCGGCAGATCGCCGTGGAATCCGCGACCTTGGCCGGTCGTGCCCGGGCAGGCGCTCTAAGCCTCGCGGACGTGGAAGGCGGCACCTTCACCGTCACTTCGCTCGGCATGTACGGCGTCGATACCTTTACGCCCATCCTGAATCCGCCCCAAGCCGGCATTCTCGGCGTCGGCCGCATCTACGACGGCCTGCGCTGGGATGGCGAGGCGCCGGTTCGGGCGGCCAAGATGCGGCTGTCGCTGACCTGGGACCACCGCGTCCTCGACGGCGCTCCCGCCGCCGAGTTTCTGGCTGCGGTGCGCGACTATCTCGAAGCCCCGTTCCGGCTCTTGGTTTGACCAGCAGGGCGTTGGGAAACCCTGTTTTCCAACCGGATCGGCGTTTCGTACCGACAACAGGCAGGAACTGCTGGCAGAGCCGGGTTCTTGGTAGTGGCTCAGTTCGACTTCGGGCAAGCCCTCCCTTTCATATGCCACTACATATGGCATTCAATGCTCTCCCGTGCTCCTGCATCTTGTGGTTGCGGAATGCTACATGACGACACGGATCAAGCTGAGACGCCACCTGCATCTTGTGGCGGCGTCACGATGCGGAGCCAAGCCGAGACACTGCCGGGTTCTTCAGACCATCGCTATCCATTGGCCATTGGCGCACAGGCCCTCTCGGTCGGAGAACGCTCTGTCGGCGTCAGTACCAGCGTCTCTTGTCCACCACGTTGCGCAGCGGCCCGCCGGCCAGGAAGCGGCGGGCGTTGTCGGCCAGCAGGGCGTAGCGCCGTTCCGGGATGTCCTCGGCATCCGCCACAGCCACGTGAGGCGTCAGCAGCACGTTGTCCAAAGTCCACAGCGGATGCTCCGCCGGCAGCGGTTCGACTTCGAACACGTCCAGCGCCGCGCCGGCGATCTCTCCCGCCGCCAAGGCCGCGGTCAAGTCGTCCAGCTTGGCCGTCATGCCGCGGCCGATGTTGATGAAGTACGCCGACGGCTTCATGCGCCGGAAGCGGTCGGCGTTCCACATGAACTCCGTCTCCGGCGTATGCGGCACCGTGGTCACCACGAAATCCGCATCCGGCAGCAGATCGTCGAGGGCCGCAGGCGGGTGAATGTCCGCGGGGCAGCCATGCTCCGGTCGCGGGTCGATGCCGGCGACGCGGGCGCCCAGCGCCGCGCACAGCCGTGCGGTCTCCGCGCCGATGCCGCCGACGCCGTTGATCAGCACGGTGGCGCCAGCCACGTTGACGTAGCCGTGCTTGCGGGCATGCCTGTCCCAGCGCGGTCCTGTTGCGCCGCCATCCAGTAGGGCAGGCCACGCGACAGCGCCAGCAGAAACATCAGGATGTGGTGGGCGATGTGGTCCGAATAGATGCCGCGCGGATTGGTCACCACCACCGGATGCTCGGCCAGCGCCGAATAATAGTAGCCGGGAAACGGCCCGGCGAAGGGGTTTTGCAGCCAGCGCAGGTTGTTTGCCGTCGGCAGCGACTCCGGCGACACCCAGCCGTAGGCGGCATCGGCGCGGGCGATGGCGGCACGGGCCGCGGCGGCGTCCTCGGCGACGATCACGTCGAGGCCGGGAACATCCTTCTGCAGCCGCACGGCCCAGGCCCGCATGTGGTCGTCGACGGGTGGCAGCATGGCGAACAGGGCCTGGTTCGATGAATTGGACATGGACACCTCCGTTTCGGTCCTTCTATGCTTACGCGCTTTGCCCGCAAGAGGAAGGGTGCCATGCTGGAACGGTTCAAGGTTCCCGCCGATATCGCGGTGCGCGTCCCGGCCGCGACCATGCGCAAGGTGGTGGAGGACATCTTCGCCGCCCTCGGCATGTCCGAGACCGACGCCGCCAAGTGCGCCGACGTGCTGATCTACGCCGATGTGCGCGGCATCGATTCCCACGGCGTCAGCAACATGATGCGTCCCTACATCGCCGGATTGAAGGGCGGCCACATCAACCCCACGCCCACCATGAAGCGAGTGCGCGATCTGCCCGGCGCGGTATCCGTGGACGGCGACCAGGGCCTCGGCCTCGGCCAGGGCAAGGAACTGATGGAACTCGCCTGCGAACGCGCTCGGGACAACGGCGTCGCCGTGGTCACCGCGTTCAACAGCGGCCACTACGGCCCGTCGGCCTACTTCGCCCACCTCGCCTTGGAGCACGACATGGTGGGCATCTCCATGACCGCTGGCGGCTTGCAGGTGGCACCTACCCAGGGCGCCGAGCCGCTGCTCGGCCTCAACCCCATCGGCATCGCCGCACCGTCGAAGAACGAGCCGCCGTTCATCTTCGACGCCTCCATGAGTTCCGTCGCCGGCAACAAGATCCATCTGCTCAAGCGCGTTGGCGGCCAAGTGCTGCCGGGCTGGATCGCCGACGCCGACGGCACCCCTATCATGGAAGAAGCCGAGGTGCCGGATCGCTTCCTCATGCTGCCCCTGGGCGGCACCCGGGCAATCGGCTCGCACAAGGGCTTCGGCCTGTCCATGCTGGTGGAGATTCTCTGCGGAGCGCTCACCGGCACCGGCGCCGGCCCCCACCGGCGCCAAGGCACGGCGCACTACTTCATGGCCTGCGATGTGGCCGCCTTCACCGACGTGGATACCTTCAAAGCCGATACGGACGCCTATCTGCGCTCCATCCTGGACTGCAGGCCGGCACCCGGAGAGAGCCGCGTGGTCTACCCCGGCATTCCTGAACACGAGGCCGAAATCGACCGCCGCGCCAACGGCATCCCCTACCACCCGGAGGTGATCGAGTGGTTCAACGGCGTGCTCGCCGAGCTGGGCATCGAATCGCCCCTGGGGCTCTAGGACTCGCCGGGCCATCGGACCTTGGCGTTCCTTTCAGTTGGCCGACATGCCGTATTGGTCGCTGCTGAGCGCTCGCCAAACTATCGGCCTAGGTGTCCCTTTCACAGCGCCGCCGTCGCCAGTGGCTGGATGAAGCGAACTTCCTGGACGTTCTTTCTGCTCAGCCGATCGTCGTTGGTGATGAACAAATCCACGCCTGCTGCCGCAGGCCTGTTGAATGGCGTCGGGGCGCGAATGGCGCGATCTCGGCGAATTTCGGCGAACCGGATGGCGGCAGCGAGGTCGAATGGCAGCACCGTCGCTGCCGCTGCGATCATCTGCTGATAGCGACGCGCCAGTTCTTCGTCCCCGGTTTCCACCGGCCGGGCGAGCACCTCGCCCAGCGCAAGGGCTGAAGTAAGGAGCTCGTCCTCGCGTTCAATCATTCGCCGACGCAGCGATACGACTCGCGTCGCAAACTCGCCTTCGTCCTCGACGAGGTACACGAAGAGGTTCGTATCCCGGAATATCCGGCTCACTGCCAACCGTTTCGAAGCCGACGAACATAGGCATCGGCAGACTCGTCCGTCCGAATATCCTTGCCCAGCCCGCGCAAGGCCAGAACGGGATTCGACTCGCGGCGGTCGGTCCGGGACGCATATTGGCACTGGCACCAGTCGAGGAGATCGCGGTAGACCGGCGGGATGTCTTCGACATGAGGGATATTCTTGCCCGCAACGCGCAACGGATGGCAGGGATCGCCCGGCCTGAACAGGCGTCGGCGCCCCTTCTCTGTTCCCACCAGCATGCGATGCCGACCGGGATTCGGAGCCCTGTTGGCAACGCAGTGGAGGTAGGCATGTACCTGCACCCCCGGACGCAACGGGGGGGGGGGGGGGGGGGGGGGGGGTCAGCGATGTTCTCCTCCGCCTAGCGTACGATCTCCGCAACCGTGAAGCCGCTGCGGAACGGATTTCGCCTGTGGAGCATCGCCGTTGCGATCCACACTTCGCCAGCCACGCGAACGTTGTTTGTCATCGCTGCTTGACAAACTAGGCAGACTAGCTCGGAAAGTACGAAATTACAGCCTCTCCCAGCAAGCGCTGCGGATGGGCAACGGAGCTTGGCGTGTCCGCACTGCCCGCCAAGCGCCATCCCCAAGAAGGATGGCCGAGGCCATCGGGACGCATTCAGACGGCATCGTGTGTCTGTGGCCGAATGCGGGCATCCTCGCTACTCTGCTATATTTCCCAAAATGACAGAGTTGGACAATGCTCGGGAGATCGCCTCCCGCAACCGCGAGCGCGTCGGCGGCGTGTTGCGCGCCTTGCGCGAGATTGTCGCGGCGCAGGGCCATGTCGGCCGCGAGCAGGAGCATGTCGTCGCCGACGTATTCAACCTGAGCCGTGCCGAGGTGCGCGGCATCGTCTCCTTCTACCACGATCTCAAGACCACGCCGCGACCGCCCGTGGAAGTGCGCGTCTGTCAAGCCGAAGCCTGCCAGGCGGTAGGCAGTCGGGAGCTGACCAAACGCATCGAGAACCATCTCGGTCTTCGTTTGGGCGAAGCCAACGATGCCGTCGGCCTGGATGCGGTCTACTGCCTGGGCCTGTGCGCCCAGGGGCCTTCGATGATGGTGAACGGACGGCCCGTAGCACGGGCGGATCTCCCTGATCTGGCCGAAGCGATACCGCGATGACGACGGTCTACGTGCCGCTCGACACTTCGGCGGTGGCCGCCGGCGCGGACGCAGCAGCAGCAGCCTTCGAGGCCGCCGGCGTGGACGTGGTGCGCAACGGCTCGCGCGGCATGGCTTGGGCGGAACCGCTAGTGGAAATGGCCGCCGGCGGCGCCCGCAGCCGGGGAGCGCGAGGGGAAGCCCCTCCCACGGAAGGGACGCGGCTCGCCTATCGCAACATCGCCGCCGCCGATGTGCCGGCCCTGATCGCCCAAGGCGAAGAGCACCCCAAGTGCCTGGGCAAGGTGGCCGAGATCGACTACCTGCGCGACCAGACTCGGGCCGTCTTCGACCGTGCCGGCCAGGACGCCCCCCTCGCCTTGGCGAAAACCACGGTTCTGCACGACTGCCTGGGCCGAGACCCGCAAGCGCTGATCGCCGAGATCGAAATTTCCGGGCTGCGCGGTCGTGGCGGCGCGGGGTTCCCAGCGCACATCAAGTGGCGTACCGTGTTCGACACCCCCGCCGAACAGAAGTACGTCGTCTGCAATGCCGACGAGGGCGACTCCGGCACGTTCGCGGACCGCCTGCTGATGGAAGGCGATCCGTATCGGCTGATCGAGGGCATGACCATCGCCGGCCTCGCCACCGGCGCGACCAAGGGCTACGTCTATCTGCGCTCCGAATATCCCATCGCCGCTGGCGTGTTCCAAGCCGCCCTGGACCACGCCTACCGCGAAAGGCTGCTCGGCGCCGACATTCTCGGCAGCAGCCGTGCATTCGACCTGGATCTTTTCATCGGCGCCGGCGCCTACATCTGCGGCGAGGAGACTTCCCTGCTTGAAAGCCTGGAGGGCAAGCGGGGAGAGATCCGCGCCAAGCCACCGGTGCCGGCCGTCAGCGGCCTGTTCGGGCAGCCGACCCTGGTCCACAACGCCATCTCTGTCGCCGCCGTGCCGGCCATCATGCAGCGCGGCGGCGACTGGTACGCCAGCCTGGGCCTCGGCCGCTCCACGGGCACCATGGCCTTCCAGCTAGCCGGCAACATCCAGCGCGGAGGCCTGGTGGAAGTGCCATTCGGCATCACTCTCGACGAACTGGTACACGGCTACGGCGGCGGCACCCGCAGCGGCAGGCCCGTGCGCACCGTGCAGATCGGCGGCCCCCTGGGTGCCTACCTGAAGCCGGCCGAGTTCGGCACCAAGCTCACCTATGAAGACATGGCGGGCCTAGGAGCCGGCATCGGCCACGGCGGCATCGTGGTGTTCGACGACAGCGTGGATCTCGCCCGTCAAGCCCGCTACGCCTTCGCCTTCTGCGAGCTCGAGTCCTGCGGCAAGTGTACGCCCTGCCGGCTCGGCGCGGTGCGCGGCAAGGAGACCGTGGATGCGCTGCTTCGGGCCCGCGCCGAGGGTCGCGCGACCGAGCAGAACTTGACTATCATTGAAGACTTGTGCGAGGTCATGGAAACCGCCAGCCTTTGTCAGATGGGAGGCATGACGCCCATCCCGGTGACCAGCGCCATGGAGCGGTTCCCAGAGGATTTTCAACCATGACGATTGCGATTCCCGACTACGGCACCCCGGCAGTGCGCAACGGCGCCGCTTCCGTCCAGCTCACCATTGACGGCCAGCCCATAGGCGTGCCTGCCGGCACGTCGATCATGCGGGCGGCGCGAGAAGCCGGGCTGGACATCCCCAAGCTGTGCGCCACGGACAATCTCAAGGCGTTCGGCTCCTGCCGGGTCTGTCTGGTGGAAGTCGAGGGTCGGCGGGGGCTTGTCGCGTCCTGCACGGAGCCGGTGGCCAAGGGCATGGCGGTGCGCACCCAGACCGAGCAGGTGGCCCGGGTGCGTCGCGGCGTTCTGGAACTCTATATTTCGGACCATCCCCTGGACTGCCTCACCTGCGCCGCCAACGGCGATTGCGAGCTGCAGGACGTAGCGGGCACGGTAGGCTTGCGCGAAGTGCGCTTCGAGGACGGCGCCAGCCATCTCGACGCCGCGCCCGACGTCTCCAACCCCTACTTCGCGTTCGATCCGTCCAAGTGCATCGTCTGCTCCCGCTGCGTACGCGCCTGCGACGAAGTGCAGGGCACCTTCGCGCTCACCATCGACGGACGCGGCTTCAGCTCCAAAGTGAGCACTAGCGAACCGGCGTTCTTCGACTCCGAATGCGTCTCGTGCGGTGCCTGCGTGCAGGCCTGCCCGACGGCGACGCTCATCGAGAAGTCCGTCATCGACCACGGCGTCCCGGATCGCAGCGTCGATACCACCTGCGCCTACTGCGGCGTCGGCTGCTCGTTCCGCGCCGAGGTGAAGGGCGACCAAGTGGTGCGCATGGTGCCGCACAAGGACGGCAAGGCGAACCACGGCCACTCCTGCGTCAAGGGCCGCTTCGCCTGGGGCTACGCCAACCATCGGGATCGCATCGCCAAGCCCATGATCCGCGAGTCCATCGACGATCCGTGGCGGGAAGCGGACTGGCAGGAGGCCATCGATTTCGCCGCCGCCCGCTTCAAGTCCATCCAGGCCAAGTACGGGCGCAAGTCCATCGGCGGCATCACCTCGTCGCGCTGCACCAACGAAGAGGTGTGGGCGGTGCAGAAGATGGTGCGCGCCGCCTTCCACAACAACAACGTCGATACCTGCGCACGGGTCTGCCACTCGCCCACCGGCTACGGCCTGAAGCAGACCTTCGGCACCTCCGCCGGCACCCAGAACTTCGACTCCGTGGAGCACGCCGACGTCATCGTCGTCATCGGCGCCAACCCCACCGACGGGCATCCCGTGTTCGCCTCGCAGATGAAGCGTCGCCTTCGCCAAGGCGCCAAGCTCGTCGTCTGCGACCCGCGCAAGATCGACCTGGTGCGCACACCCCACATCGAAGCCGACTTCCACCTGCCGCTGCGGCCGGGGACCAACGTGCCGCTGATGAA
The DNA here is from genome assembly GCA_963422285.2 of Pseudomonadales bacterium. Taxonomy (GTDB): domain Bacteria; phylum Pseudomonadota; class Gammaproteobacteria; order Pseudomonadales; family Azotimanducaceae; genus VXYL01. Next base: position 1,098,049 of record CAXXJO010000002.1, read on the forward strand.
CGCCTTCGCCCATGTCGTGGTTGCCGAGGATCTCATCGACCACGACTTCATCGTCGAGCGCTGCGATGTGGAGTCCTTCCGGGAGTGGCTGGCCTTCGCCGCCGTCGAGGCCAACGCGCCGGAGAACGTGGCGAATGTGCTCGGCGTGCCGGCCGAGGACATCCGCGGCGCGGCGCGGCTCTACGCCACGGCTCGCAACTCGGCCATCTACTACGGCCTCGGCGTCACCGAACACAGCCAGGGATCGACCATGGTGATGGCGATGGCCAACCTCGCCATGGCCACGGGAAACATCGGCCGGGCGGGCGTCGGCGTGAACCCGCTGCGCGGCCAGAACAACGTCCAAGGTTCCTGCGACATGGGTTCCTTCCCCCACGAATTGCCCGGCTACCAGCCCGTGGGGGACGACGCCGTGCGGGCGCTCTTCGCCGAGCACTGGCGGGTGGAGCTGGATCCGCAGCCCGGCTTCCGCATCCCGAACATGCTTGACGAAGCCTGCGCCGGCGGCTTCAAGGGCATCTACATCCAAGGCGAAGACATCGCCCAGTCCGACCCGAACACCCAGCATGTGGAGGCGGCGCTAAGCGCCATGGAATGCGTCATCGTCCAGGATCTGTTCCTAAACGAGACCGCCAAGTTCGCCCACGTCTTCCTGCCGGGCACGTCGTTCCTGGAGAAGGACGGCACCTTCGTCAACGCCGAACGGCGCATCAACCGGGTGCGGGCGGTGATGCCGTCTAAGGCCGGCAGGCAAGAGTGGCAGGCGACCCAAGCGCTGGCCCAGGCCATGGGCTATCCCATGAACTACCGATCGGTGGAGGAAATACTCGCCGAGATCGCGGAGTTGACGCCCACCTTCGCCGGCGTCACCTTCGACCTGCTCGAGCGCGAGGGCAGCGTACAGTGGCCGTGCAACGACCAGGCGCCGACCGGCACTCCGGTGATGCACGAAAGCGGGTTCGTGCGCGGCAAGGGGCTGTTCGTGCCCACCGAGTACCAGCCGACGCCGGAGCGGGCCAACCGCAAGTTCCCGCTGCTGCTGACCACCGGCCGCATCCTCGCCCAGTACAACGTCGGCGCCCAGACGCGACGTACCCGCAACGTCGAATGGCTGAACCAGGACGTGCTGGAGATCCATCCCGCGGATGCCGAGATGCGTGGCGTGCGCACGGGCGACTGGGTGTCCGTCGCCAGCCGCATGGGCGAGATCACCCTGCGCGCCACGGTGACTGCCCGGGTCGTGCCGGGCGTCGTCTACACCACCTTCCACCACCCGGAAACCGGCACCAACGTCGTTACCACCGAGCTCTCGGACTGGGCCACGAACTGCCCCGAATACAAGGTGACCGCGGTGGAGGTGCGCCCGGCGAATCACCGCTCCGAGTGGCAGGAGAACTTCGCCGAGCGGGCTCACAGGCAGGTGGAAGCCCTGCCGGCGGGATGACCCGCCGAGCCAGCCCGAGAGCGGTTGCCATGGCGGACGCCAACGGCTCGTTCGGCACGGTGGAGCCGGCGGCAGCCATCCCCGCGGCAATCGCACCAGCGCAAAGCCGGCGCGTCGGCGTGACGTTCCATGGCCGCGACCGCGATGGCGAAACGGACCTCGTCAGCATCGAAGAGCCGATGGAGATCCGTCTCGGCTACCGCACCGATGCCGGACCTCACGAGCAGAGCATCGCCGTGACCATGCGAACCCCGGGCCACGACCTCGACCTCGCCTTGGGATTCCTGTCGACGGAAGGCGTAATCCGCTCCACTGCCGACGTGGCCGATGTCGACTACTGCGGCCCGCCGAGTCCGGACAAGGGCTTGCGGAACGTGGTCAAGGTGGAACTCGCCAGCCATGTTCGCTTCGACGCCGACAGGTTGCTGCGCCACTTCTTCGCCTCGTCGAGTTGCGGCGTCTGCGGCAAGGCGTCGCTGGACGCCGTCCGCGTGCAGATTCCCGATGCGGAGCGGGATGGCTTCCACATCCGCAGCACCGATCTCATGGGCCTGCCGGCGTCCCTGCGGGCCCTGCAGACCGAGTTCGACCGCACCGGTGGCCTGCACGCCGCCGCTGGCTTCGATCCCCAAGGAAGCATACGCCGGCTGCGCGAAGATGTGGGCCGCCACAACGCCCTGGACAAGCTGATCGGATCGTACCTGCGCGCCGGCGAACTGCCGCTGGCCGGTCTCGGCGTCCTGCTCTCCGGCCGCGCCAGCTTCGAGCTGATCCAGAAGGCCGCCATGGCCAACGCCGCCTTCGTCGCCGCCATCGGTTCGCCGTCGAGCTTGGCCGTCGAGCTGGCCGTGGAGTTCGGCATCACCCTGGTCGGGTTCCTGAAGGCGGACTCGTTCAACGTCTACGTCGAACCCCGGCGCATTCTCTGACTTGAGCGGACGCCAACCAATCACCGCCGTCGTCCTGTGCGGCGGCCGCGCAACGCGCCTCGGCAGCCTCGACAAGCCGTTGCTGAAACTAGCCGGACGGCCGCTCCTCGCCCATGTCATCGAACGCCTGGAACCCCAAGTGGACGCCATCGTGCTGTCCTGCGCCCAGTCGTTGGGCATCTATGCGCGATTCGGCTATCCGGTAGTGACGGACCGGCATACGAACGAAGGGCCGCTCGGCGGCATCGTATCCGCCTTGCCTGGAACCGCGACGCCGTGGATTCTCACCACGCCGGCCGATACTCCATTCCTGCCCGCGAACTTCGCATCATCCCTGGTCCCGGCCTGCCGTCGCCGAGGCTCGGCCGTGGTTCGAGCCGGCGGCCACCGCCAAAACCTGGCGATGCTGCTGGACCGCCGCCAAGCGCGGTCGCTGGCGGCGTTCTACGAGTCCGGCGGCCGCGCCGCGCACCGCTGGCTGGTCGAGAACGACGTCGAGGAAGTCGAACTGGCGGCGGCGGGGTTCTTCAACGTCAACACGTCCGACGACCTGGCGCAGGCGAGAGATCGGCTGGCCAAAACCGCTAAGACGCCTCTCGGTGCTCGCGTTCGAGAGTGACTTGCAGCGGATCCGGCTGGTGCTCGCAGATCGCGCCGACGGCCCGATCCGCGGTGGTGCCGATCCAGCCACCATCGACTTGGAAACGCCCGCCCGCGCCCGGCTTGGCCGTCGCCGGCAGATCGGAACGCGAGGAGGCAGTCGCCGGCGACTGCGATCGTCAAGCCAAGTCCGACAGACTGCTAGCTGCGCGGCAGCACCGCATCCTCGTCGATGGGGATGAACAGGCATGTCCGCGGCTGGCCGTCCACCGCAGCGCTGCGATGCCCGCGGCCCTCGGTATCCTCGGCCAGCAGGATGTCGCCGGCTTGCAGACGGCGCACCGTGCCGTCGCCCACGGTGATGTCCACGGCACCGCGGAGGTTCACCACCAACTGGCGGCGAGGGGCATTGTGGAAGTCCAGATCGTAGTCGCCATCCACTTCTCGAAACATCACGCCGGGGCCGGAAACCAGGCTCGACAGCCGACTGCCGAGGCCCGCTTTCGACAGCTCGATCCGCACATCCTCGAAATGCGATTCGCCATCGTCGCCGGCATAGACGCGCACCACCTTCATGGTTCCGCTCTCCGTGGGCAGTTCTCCGCCAGAAACGGCGCCGGACTGAGCCTGCGCCTATCGACGATGCCGACGTGCCGGTAGCGGGCGAAAAGCGCATCGGCGTCGGGCACTCGATAGCGTTCCGGACGACGGACGTGATCGTCGCAGAGCCGCAGCAGACGCGCCTCCACATAGGGCAGCAGACCGCGGCTGTAGGCGTTCGGGTTCAGCGCCTCGTCCCAGAAGGCGTTGACATGATCGCTCCAGGCGAACGGCCGCTGCTTCGCCGGCTTGCCTTGCTGCCAGCGGAAGATGGCCGGCTTGTCGGCGACCACGCCATCGTGGAACAGTCCGCGGTAGAACAGATAGCCCTCGTAGTTGGCCACCAGGTCCGCGTTGGAGAACACGCCGGTGGTGAAGCGCCCGAACAGGCCGGCTTCGGTGACGGCGGACCAGCGCGCTGCCCGGGCTTCGTCGCCCGAACGCCGGTAGCGGCGGTAGAACTTGCGGCCCTGGGAGAAGAAATGGCCAATCTTGTCCGTGCCCAGATAGACGTCGCCGACGCGGATGGTGGGGCCGAAGCCGAACAGCGACGCCACCCGGCCGAGGTGCGGCGGGAAGTCGCGTATCATGGATTCCCGCTTCGATGTGGGCAGCCGCTCCACTTCGGCGGCTTGCATAGCCCAGCGCTCCAGCTTGTCCACCCAGTGCAGGCCGCCGAGTTCGCGGTACACGGCCATGACGAAGGCCCACTCGTCTTCGCCCTCGACCCAAGACGCGGCGAGGTCGTCCAGGGCGGCGTTCACCTTGGCGTCCAGCACCGCCATGCTGTCGGCGATGTCGAGATCGCGGTTGGTGTAGGGATCGGTTTCGTAGGCGACGGCCCAGGTGGCGCACAGCAGCGCCGCGACGCCCATCGCCCAATGGAGTCCACCAGGGCTTCGCGGCGCGCGGCGTGGCATGGCGATCACCGGCAAGCGCTCAGTAGCGGTACTTCTCGATGGCGCGGCCGGCCATGGAGTAGCCGGCTTCGGCGAGGCCGCCGGCATAGGCTTCAAGCCCCATCGTGCCGGTCACCCACACCGGATCGTACATGCTTTGCAGCTCGACGGGGTCGGCGAAGATGACGTGGACAATTTGATTCGGCGGCGGTGGCGGCTGATGGATGCAGGCGCCGAAATACGGCACCAGCAGAAAGCTGGCCACCTTGCCGTCGATCACGTCCAGCGGCACCACGAAGCCCGGCAGTTTCACCATTTGGCCGTCGAGCTCGGGCACCGTGCCCGCGGCAGCGGTGTAGGGGAAGTCGTCGAATACCACCGGGGCCGAATGATCCACCACCTGCGGCGGCGCCGCTTCGCCGGCGGGCAGCAGATCGTCCCAGCGCAGTTGCCGCACGGCGTCGCCGGCGGCAGCGGACGCCGCCAAGACCAGCAGCAGCGTCGGCATGGTGCGTGTCGATGGTTTCACCGCGAACCTCCTGGCGGCGATTCTAGCGCAACCAGGGCTGCGCGTTTGCGCTTCGGCCGCACAGGCTTGGTCTCGTTTGGCCGGGACTTGTCTCGTTGTCCATCTCTTCGCATGTCGAGCTAGACGCGCACGGTCAGTCCGTCGGCCAGGGAGAACCGATACGCGCGCCAAGCAGGCGCCAGCGCCGCAAAGGCGCCGGCCAGGGTCACTGCGACCGCCACCGCCAAGTCGAAAGCGCCCGGCCAGCCGGCAGCCAGGTACAGGCCGAAGCGGTCCAGCACCAAGGCGCGCACCGCCGCCATGCCGCCATGCACAACGCCGACGGCCAACAGCGCGCCGAGGCCGGTCAGGATGGTCGCCTCGGCGACCAGCAGCCCGAAGACCAGTCTCGGCCCCGCCCCCAGCGAGCGCAGCACCGCCATTTCCCGCCGGCGCTCGGCCAAGCCCGCCAGCAGCATGGTGAGCAGGCCGACGAGGCCGGCGGCGACGACGAAGGCGCTTACGGCCAACAGCGCGGTTTCCGCCACGCCGACGAGTTCCCAAAGCTGCTGCAGAACGACGCCGGGGACGATGGCCATGAGCGGCTCGGCGCGATGCTCGTTGACGAAACGCTGGACGCCGAACAGCATGGAGCGGGACTTCAGACCGACGATGCAGGCAGTGATGGCGTCCGGCGGGCGGGCGTCTTCCTGGACGTCGTCCGTATGGGCGTCGCCCGGCGCGTCGGAAAGATGGCCTGCCGCCGCGTCGGCATGAATCGCCTCGATGCCGGCCAGACCGATATGCACCGTGCGATCCACCGGCGTGCCGGTTCGGGCGAGGATGCCGACAATCCGAAACGGCGCTTCGTCGTGATGCACGAAGCTGGCGTCGCCGATGCCGTGGGAGACGACGATCTCTTCGCCCAGCCGGTATCGCAGCGCCGCCGCCACCTCCGCCCCCAGCACCGCGTCGTGCGCATGGTCGAAGGGTTCGCCGGCGCGGAACCGCAACCCTTGGTCGCGTCCGAAACGGTAGCGGGCGAAATAGTCGCCGCTGGTGCCCAGGACGCGAAAGCCGCGGTGGGAATCGCCGAGGGACAGGGGAATGGTCCACTCCACTTCCGGGCGGGCGGCAATCCGTCGGTAGCTCTGCCAGCTCATGTTGCTGGTGGCGTCGCCGATGCGGAACACCGAGTACAGCAGCAGGTTGATGGGCCCGCCGCGAGCGCCGACGATGAGATCGGCGCCAGCGATGGTGTTGGCGAAGCTGGCCTTGGTTTCCGCGCGAATGCGGTCCACGCCGAGGAGCAGCGCCACGCTCGCCGCCACGGACAGCACGGTCAGCCCGGCGGTCAGACGGCGGTTAAGCAGACTCTTGGCGGCGAGCCGAAGCAGAATCGCACGGCTACCCATCGCTTGAGACAGCGCGGTTGATGGCGCCCATGGACACGCTGCGGTCGAACAGCGGCGCCAGCGCCGGATCGTGGCTGACGAATACCACGGTGCTGCCGGCCGCCGCGCTTTCGTCGATGAGCAGCCGCACGAACTTCGTCCTTGCATCCACGTCCAGTGCCGACGCGGGTTCGTCGGCGATGACCAGCGCGGGCCGGCCGATCAGCGCCCGGGCTACGGCTACCCGCTGCTGCTGGCCGATGCTGAGGTCCGTCACCGAGCGTTCCAGCATCTGTGTGCCAGCGATGCCGAGGCGGGCGAGCAGCCGGGCCGCTTCCTCGGCGAGGGACTTGGATACGGCCAGCGCCACCGTCGCCCGCGCCGCGGAGAACCGGCACGGCAGCACCACGTTCTCGATCAGGGACAGGTACGGCAGCAGATTGAACATCTGGAACACGAAGCCGACATGGTCGGCTCGAAACCGATCCCGTCCGGCTACGGAGAGCCGCGGCAGCGACTCGCCCAGCACATCCACCGTGCCCCGGATGGGTGCCAGAATGCCGCCGACGAGACCGAGCAGCGTACTCTTGCCGCTACCGCTGGGGCCTTGCAGGAACAGCTTCTCGCCGGCCGGCACAGCGAACTCGGCAATGTCGAGGACCGGTTCTCCGGGCCGGTACGCGAACGCCGCGTCGGTCAAGCGAATCGCGGGCGTCGCAGCCGCGGCGTTCACGAGGCCACGACCAGCCGCGCCGCGCTCGCAGCAGCCCGCACGTCGGCGTCCCGACCGCAAACGGTCGTCATCAGCCCCGCGCTCGCGCCGTCGCCTCGCGATCCAGACAGCGTCCTAGCCACGCTGCCACGTTCGACTGCGCGGCGAAGTCGATGCCGGCCAGCCGCGCCAAGCTCAGTACGCTGGCGACGTTGAGATCGGCGACGCTGAACTCGCCGCCGAGCAGGTAGTCGCGCTCCGCCAGGAAACCGTTCAGTACGTTGAACGGGCGCTGCAACGCCTCAATGCCGGCGGCGACGGCCTCGGCATCCTTCTCCTGGCCCAGAATGCCGAGCGACTTCGCCAGCACCTCGAGCAGGGTCTTCTCCACCGCGGTCATCACCCAGAAGCTCCAGCGCAGGGTCTGGGCTTCGTCCTCCAGGGACGCCGGCGCCAGCTTGCCGTGCTTCTTGGCCAAGTAGATGTTGATGGCCATGGACTCGGCGAGCGCAAAGCCGTCGTCGTCAATGGCCGGCACCTGACCCATGGGGTTGACTGCCCGCAACGCCTGGGAAGGGCCGTTTTCGCCCAGGCCGGGTGGGTTGTCGAAGTCCAGCCCCAGCTCGAAGGCCATCCACCGCGTCCGCAGTGCGCGGGTCTGCGCAGTGCCGAAGATCGTCAGGCTCATAGCGCCTCCAGGATGGCTTCCGCCTTGCTCGCCTCGAAAGCGCCGGGGGCTTCCACCGCCAGCTTGGCGACCACGCCGTTGTCGACGATCATGGCGTAGCGTTGCGAGCGCATACCGAGACCGAAGCCGGTGCCGTCCATCTCCAAGCCCAGGGCCTTGGTGAAGTCGCCGTTGCCGTCCCCGGCCATGACCAGTTGCTCGGCGTTGCGATCCTTGCCCCAGGCGTCCATCACGAAGGCGTCGTTGACGGCCAGGCAGACGATGCTGTCCACCCCCTTGGCCTTGATCTCGTCGGCGTTGACCACGTAGCCCGGCAGGTGCGCCTGGGAGCAGGTGGGCGTGAACGCCCCCGGCACCGCGAACAGCACCACCTTCTTGCCGCCGAACAGCTCTGCCGTGGTGACCGCGGCCGGACGGCCGTCTTTCATCACATGCAGCGTCGCCTCGGGCAGCTTGTCTCCTTCTCGAATCGCCATGATCTGCGTTCTCCTATGGTTGTTGGGAGTGGAGTTCGGCATTGAAGTCTACGGCACTTGCGCTCACTGCGCAGCGACATGGCAACCCCTCATGCCGGCAATGCCTTCACGGGCCGCCGCGGGAGGCCAGCCAAGCCGCCAGCGCTTCGCCGATCTCGCCCGGGGAATCCTCCTGCACGAAGTGGCTGCCGCGCACGGTCACTTCGGTCTGGTTCGGCCAGCGGCGGCAGAACTCGCGCTGGGCGCCGACGAGGATGGCGCCGGGTTCGGCGTTGACGAACAGCTTGCGCACGGGAGAGGGCGCCAGCCAGTCGGCGTAGGCAGCGACGATTGCGGCCACTTCCGCCGGCTCGCCGTCGAGGGGGATCTGTCGTGGCCAAGTGAGTGTTGGACGGCGGTCTTCGCCTGGATTCAGAAACGGACGCCGATATTCCGCCATTTCCTCGTCGCTCAGCACACGCAGCACGGAACCCGGCAGGACGCGCTCGACGAAGACGTTATTGGTCAGCGCCATCTCCTCGCCGGCCGACGAGCGGAATCCTTGGAAGACGCCTCGGGCCGCTTGCGGCCACTCGTCCCAGACAAGCGGGCGCACCAGGGCTTCCATGTAGCAGATGCCCGCCACGGCAGCGGGATGCCTGTACGCCCAGTCGAAGCCCAGGGCGGAGCCCCAGTCGTGGACCACCAGGACAACGTCGCGCTCCACGCCCAGGGCGGCGAGGGCGGCGTTGAAGAATTCCCGGTGCTCGCGAAACGTGTAGCGGTGCGGACCGGAGTCCGGCAGCTTGTCCGAATCGCCCATGCCGACCAAGTCCAGGGCGACACAGCGGCCGTAGGGCTCGGCGTGGGGAACGATGTTGCGCCACAGATAGCTCGATGTGGGGTTGCCATGCACAAAGACGATGGGATCGCCTTGGCCGCATTCCTGGTAGGCCATGTCGAGGCCGTTGACTTCGATGGTGTTCTTCATGGGGTAGCCGCTGTGATTTCGGCTATTGAAGCACACGCGACGCGGTATATTCCCGCGCTGGATTGGCAGCAAGCGGGAACCGACGGCGATCATGGCTGGAACCAAGGCGAACGGCGCAGCGGCGCGTCTTGGGCGATGGCTGCGCGATCCGCTGTTCGCCTTCCTGCTCATCGGCGCGGCAATATTTGCCGTGGACGTCTGGCTGCGCGACGACCAATCGCGCATCGTCGTCGTCACCCAGGCCCAGGCGGACCGGCTGGCAGCGCTTTGGGCGATGCAGATGGGCCGGCCGCCGTCGACGAGCGAGCTTGCGGCGCTGATCGAAGATCATGTGCGGGAAGAGATCCTGGTGCGCGAGGCGAAGCGGCTGGAGCTCGGCGACGGCGACGTGATCGTGCGTCGACGGCTGGCTCAGAAGCTGTCGTTTCTCACCGAGGACGTGGCGGCTCTGGAACCCGTGGACGATGATGCGCTACAGCGTTTCTTCCAGGAAAACCGACAGCGCTACGAGACGCCGGCGATGGTCTCCTTCAGCCATATCTACTTCAGCCCGGACCGTCGCCAAGACGTTCGGGCGGATGCGCTGGCGGCGCTGGCCAGTCTCGATCCCGATGGCTGGCGAATTGCTGGCGACCCCTTCCTGCTGGGGCGGACCTACGCCCATGCCAGCTTCGCCCGGATACGCAAGGACTTCGGTGCGCCGTTCGCGGAGCAGATCGGGGAACTGGAGGTGGACGCTGGCTGGCAAGGCCCGCTGCAATCCGGCTACGGCATCCACCTGGTGCGGGTGGATGCCAAGACGCCAGCGCGCGGGGCGGACTACCGATCGGTAGCCGGGCGCGTAGCCGCGGACTTCGACGCCGACCGTCGCGCCGAAGCCAACCGGGCATACTTCGAGCATCTGCGCTCGCAATACGCCGTCGTGCTGCCGTGAACCCCAGCGCGATCTCCCGCGCCCCGGCATGTTGCGCCCTCGCGGCGCTCATCTGCGCCGCGGCGGCCGCCCACGAAGTCCGCCCCGCGTACCTGCAAATCGCCCCTGCCCCGGGCGGTGGAACAGCAGGCACCGAATACAAGGTGCTCTGGAAGCAGCCGCTGGCGAGCAATCGCCTGCTGCCGCTGACGCCGGTGTTTCCCGAGCACTGCGAACTGGCGGCCGTCGCCGTGGACACGGTCGCGGACGATGCCCTGGTGCAGCGCTTCCGACTCGACTGCGCCGGCGGCCTGCGCGGCGGAACCATCGTCATCGACGGTCTTTCCCGCACCATCACCGACGTCATGCTCCAGCTCACGCTGGCCGACGGCACCCGGCTGGCCAAGCTGCTGAAACCCGCCAGCCCGGCCTTCGTCGTCGACGAATCCGCCGCCGCGCCCGTGCTCGACTACCTGGCTCTCGGCGTCGAACACCTGCTGTTCGGCTTCGACCACATCCTGTTCGTGCTCTCGCTGCTGTTCTTCCTGACGCGCCCGGCGGCACTGGCAAAGGCCGTCACCGCCTTCACCGCGGCACACAGCACCACTCTGGCGTTCTCCGCGCTGGAATGGGTGCGCCTGCCGCAAGCACCCGTGGAAGCCGCGATCGCGCTGTCGATCCTGTTTCTGGCGGTAGAGAAGCTGCGCCGGACGCAGCGTTCGATCACCGCCGAACACACCTGGGTGGTGGCGTTCGCGTTCGGCCTGCTGCACGGTTTCGGCTTCGCGGGAGCGCTGGCGGATCTGGGATTGCCAAAAGACAACGTGCTTCCGGCGCTGCTGCTGTTCAACATCGGCGTGGAAATCGGCCAGCTCGCCCTGGTCGCCGTGGCACTGGCGACGATCTGGGCCGTGCGGCGAACGCGCATCGAAGTGCCGCGGTGGGTCGTCGAAACGCCGCTCTACGCCAGCGGCTGTCTGGCGGCGTACTGGTTCGTCTCCAGAACCGCGGCCGTCGTCGCCTGAGCGAGCGGAGCGGCAAGAAGCGGCGTTCCGCAGCCGCCGCGCCCGGCGGCCTACCGGCCGCACGGCCTCGCAGTCGGCGCAGCTACAGCGGAACGCGCGCAGGCGGTTCCGCCAACCCTCTAACCCTCCAGGAACGCCTACAGCACCGCTTGGATCAGGTGCGGTCCGCCGGCGGCCAGGGCGGCGGTCAGGCAGGCATCGAACTGCTCGCAGGTAGCGGCCTTGGCACCCGACACGCCTTGGGCTTCGGCCAAGGCCACCCAGTCCAGCTCTGGACCGGAGATGTCGAACAGGCTGGCGGCGCGTTCGCCGATGTCGTTGATGCCCAAGCGCCGGTATTCCACTTCGAGAATGTTGTACTGCCGGTTGGCGAAGATCACGGCGACGACATTCAGGTTCTGTCGCGCCGCCGTCCACAGGAACTGGTTGGTATACATGGCGCCGCCATCGCCGAGCAAGGCGATGGTCTGGCGGCCGGGGCAGGCCAGCGCAGCGCCTACTGCCACCGGGCCGCCCTGGCCGATGGCACCGCCGGTGAGGTTCAGCCAAGTGTGGCGCACACAGCGCTGCAGGGCCGGATAGGCCGCGCCGCCGCCCCCGGAATCCACGGCGACGATGGCATCGTCCGGCACCCGGGCGGCGAGAATCGCCGAGATGCCGCGCACGTTCAGCGGGCCGGCAGGAAGGTCCGGTCGTCGGCCCTGGGGCAGCTCGGGCGCGCCGGCGTCCAGTGCGGCGGCGAGATCTTCGAGCGCACCCTGAACATCCTCGTGCCGGTGCGCCACGCGCACCACTTCGCAGCTCGCCGGCACCAAGTCGCTCGGCACATTGCGGTAGGCGAAGAAGCTCACGGGCCGTTCGGCCCCTACCAGAACGAGCCGGCGCACTGGTGCCAGAAGTTCAAGAATCTGCTCGGGGAAGTACGGCAGCCGGTTGACCAAGGGCAGCTCCGGCCCGGCTTCCACCCGCGCTGGAAACGTGGGCGAGAACACTCGACAGCCGGTTTTCGCCGCGATGCGGCCAGCCGCGACGACGCCGCGCTCGCTCAAGCCGCTGCCGTCCACGAACAGGATGGTGTGGGCGTCAATCACTGCCGCGGCGGACTCGACTACGTCCGCCGGCACCGATGGCTTGGCGACGGACGCATCGAAGCCGGCAGCCTTGGCCGCGACTCGGCCGGGGCCCCAAGCGCAGTCCGCCGGCACGATCAGAGTGGCGATGCCGCCACGGGGATCCGGGTTCGGCGACAGCGCCGCGCGCACCGCGTCGGCAGCGTCGAGCCCGGTACCTTGGCTGCTGCGCGAAGTGCGGATCCAGGCCGATACCGGCTTGGCCACCGCTTCGACATCCGAGGTCAGCGGGGCGTCGTAGGCGACATGGTGGATGGCATGGTCGCCGACGATGTTGACGAGCGGCGTCGCCGCCCGGCGGCAATTGTGCAGGTTGGCGATGCCGTTGCCGAGGCCGGCGCCGAGGTGCAGCAGAGTCGTCGCTGGAGAACCCTTCATGCGCCCGTAGCCGTCCGCGGCGCCGGTGCATACGCCTTCGAACAGACACAGCACGGCGCGGACTTCCGGAACGGCGTCGATAGCCTGAACCAAGTGCATTTCCGACGTGCCGGGATTGGCGAAGCAGGTATCCACGCCGTGGGCGAGCAGGGTCCGAATCAGGCCTTCGGCTCCGTTCATGGAGAGTCCTCTTGGGCAGGCGAAGTGGAGTACGCAGTTTGCCATATACTCCATGCGTGAAACTCCAAGGAAGAAACCATGCTGTACGCCTTCTCGCGGCTGACCGCCAACGACCGCAACTTCCGCACCGCCTACGATGCGCTGCGCGCCGATGACTACGCCGCGCTGGCGCCGGCGCGGCCCTGGGGCGCCTTCTTCGGGTTGTTCGGCGTTGCTTCCAATGAACTGATTCTCGTTACCTATGGCGAGGTCGAAGGCGTGGACGACGCCATCGCCGCCATCGCCGAAGTCGCTGGGGTGGAAACGCTGCTGCTCGAACCCACGGTGCGCCCCACCGAAGCGGCGCCGCGCAGCCGGGAAGGGCTCTATGTATTCCGCTTCTTCGACGTGGAGCGCAAGGACGTGGACGAAATCGCCGCCCTCTCCCTCCAAGCCTGGAAGGACTTCGAAAATGTCGATCGCTACGCTGCCGAGCCGCAGGCGCTGTTCCGCCAGCACGACTTGAGCGCCCCGTCCGGCAGGATGCTGCTGTGTACCTGGTACGACGGCCTGAACTCCTGGCAGGCTTCGCGCACACCGCCCGGCAAGGCCAGCGAAAACTTTCGCCGCCGCCACATGCTGACTCGGGGCACTATCGCCTACGCCACCCGGCTCCTGCCGCCGGCGGACGAAGGCCCGACGGCATGAAGCCGGAACAGCAGGTCCTCGGGGCGCCGCCGCCCGCGCCACGCGACTCCTGCCGCTGGCGAACTGAAGGCCCGCTGGCATGAAGCCGGAACAGCGGGCCCTGTTCACCAACGAGGCGTTCTATCTGGCCTTTGCCCAGAAGGACTGCCGCACCATGGGGCGGCTGTGGGCGCAGCGCCACCCGACGACATGCATCCATCCCGGCTGGCCGGCCATCGTCGTCCGGGACGAGATCATGGCAAGCTGGCAGCGCATTATGGGCAATCCCCAACAGCCGGGCATCGACTTCTACAACGCCACCGCCCATGTCTTCGGCAGCGTGGTGATGGTGACCTGCTACGAGGAGCTGCCAGGATCGGTCTGCATCGCCAGCAACGGCTTCATCGAGGAACGCGGCACCATGCGCATGTTCCACCACCAGTCCGGACCCTGTGCCGAACCGCCGCCGCCTACCGCAGCCAAGATGTGAACTCCTTGCCGCAATAAAAAATGGATGAAGGGGCGAGGTTCCTAGCTGGGCCGGTCGTGCTTGTGGTTCCGAGACGGCGGCCTCGCGCTTGCAATCTGCCGGCCTTGCCGACACCCGGATGGAGAAGCTGCCATAAGCATGCCGCAAGCCGTCGCCAGGACGTCGACCTAGGCTGGGATCGCCGACGTCAAGCCCGGCTGCTTCGCCAAGGGCAAGGCCAACGATGGCCCGGACCGCGGCCCGATGCGGGTCCGCCCCAGCACCGCGACCCGCAATGCCGAATGCGCCTGGATACGCTCAAGGCCGAAGTGAGCAACTTGCAAACCGTCCTCGCAACGCCCGAGCGCACCTGCACTCGCTGTCCCTGGACGTGGAAGACATCGAACCGGGGCCTTTCGACCCCTCGGCGAACAACCCCTGCGATGCCGGCGCCGGGCGCGAACGGCTACTACCCGGAAGTCATCGAACTGATGCAGCGAACCACCGGTGCCGGCCACGCACTGCCCTTCGACCATGACGGCCCTTGCGCAGACGAGGCCGAGCATGGCGAGGACAACGCCGTCCGGTTTTCTTCGTCTACAACGACCATACCCGCAAATCCGGCCGGCAGCGGGTCCGCGACCTCGCGCCTGCGAACGAAGCGAACACCCTACTTCCGCCGCTTCGCCGTGGTCAATGTCTGGAAGGCCATCGTCGGGCCGATCCGCAGGCAGTGCCGCCAGCACGGCCGCCGAGGACTGCATCCCTCGGGATCCAATCCATCCGGGCCGCGTCGGCGAGACCCAAGGCGTTCGACGCAACCTGCACCGCGAATGGCTGTACTTCCCGAATATGGCGCTTGGCGAAGCGATGCTGCTCAAGTGCTACGACTCCGACGAGAGCGGCCGCGCACGGTTCACCGCCCCTTCGGCGTTCGAGGGCCCCGCCAGCGGGCTGGACGCACCGGAACGAGAGAGCGCCGAGATGCACACACTGGCGTTCTTCCGACGGCCTTTAGTCAGCGGGCGGCACTCGCCAGCCCCGACTCGCCAAGGGAACCTTGGGAATAGCGGCCCGATCCCCCAGCGTTCAGACCCGCAACGCGATGGCGCTGCATGGCGTCGCGGCGCGAACCGATTGCACGCAGTCGGACGCGACGGATCAGTACCCTTCCAGTTCCCCGTAGCGGTTGCGGTGGAAGCTCACGTCGCCGAAGGTCTGCTCGGCGACCGCGGCGCGCTTGAGGAAGAAGCCGATATCGAACTCGTCGGTCATGCCGATGCCGCCATGCATCTGGATGCCTTCCCGAGAGACGGTGTGGAAGGTCTCGCCCACCTTCGCCTTGGCAAGGCTGGCGAGCTTGGCGAGCTCCTTCGGATCGCGCCCCTCGTCGAGAGCGGTCAGCGCTTCGAGGACGCAGGACTTGGACAGCTCGATCTCGCAGAACATGTTCGCGGCCCGATGCTTGAGCGCCTGGAAGGAGCCGATGGGCACTCCGAACTGCTCGCGATCCTTGAGGTACTGCACGGTGCGCTCGAAGCATTCCTGAGTGCTGCCGAGCATCTCCGCGGCGATGCCGATGCGGGCGATGTCCAGTGCCGGTTCCAGCACCTCGGCGCCCTTGCCTTCCTCGCCCACCAGGGCGTCCGCGCCCACGGCGACATTGGCGAATTCGATGTTGGCGGCGTTGCGGCTGTCCACCATCCTGGTGCGGGTGACGATCACGCCATCGGCTTCCCGGTCCACCAGGAACAGCGAAAGGCCGTCGCGCTCGCCGGGCTCGCCCGAAGTGCGGGCGACGACGATGAGCTGATCGGCCACATGGCCGTCCAAGACGAACTTCTTGGTACCGGAAATCGCATAGCCGCCAGCGCTGGGCTCGGCCTTGGCGGCGATGCCGTAGGGGTTGTGGCGGTGGCTTTCCTCCAACGCCAGCGCCAGCAGCAGTTCGCCGTCCGTCACCTTGGGCAGCAGCTGTGCCTTCTGGTCATCGCTGCCGCCGAGGTTCAGGATGGTGCCGCCGAGCCACACCGTGGCATACAGGGGGCTGGCCGCCAGGGTGCGTCCGGTCTCCTCGGTGACCACGCCCAAGCCCTTGTAGCCGAACGCGAGACCGCCGTGCTCCTCTGGGAACGGAATGCCAGCCCAGCCCAGCTCCGCCATCTGCGACCAAGTGCCGCGATCGAAGCCGTCGGCGCTGTCCTCGTCGCGCAGCTTGCGCAGCTGGTCGATGGGCGCGTTGCTGGCGCAGAAGTCCTTGGCGGTGTCTTTGAGCATGTTCTGCTCGTCGTCGAGAATCATGGGCATCGGTTGGCTCCCCCTGTCGATGGGGGGATGATAGGACAGTCGCGTCCAGGGTAGAAGCCCCGGATGCGGCGCGACGCAGTCGGGCCGCAGGAGAACGAACGGATAGCAGGAAGCCTGCTCGATGCGCCCGAGCGCAGTGGGCGAGCCGGCTGGCAAGCCCGCTTCAGCTAGGAAGCAAAGCGGTGGGGGCTGCAAGCCGGCCGCCAAATCGGTAGTGGTCTATTTTGGGTCCGCGTCGGCCTGCTGCCTGACGAAACCACCAGATGCAGAGGTACAGGGCTGTATCGGATACCCCACGTAGTGGCCTCCGTGGGGGCACGGCTCATCCGATTTCAAAGTAGACCACTACCGCCAAATCGAGCAGGTTGACGCGGAAACCGGGAGGCGGGCACCATGCAGCCGTACGACCTCCACCAAGTCCACGGGGCCAGCGGCGGCCCCATGAATCGAGGCACCCTGCCATGAGCCAATCCTCCATCATCGCCACCGACCTCGCCCCTGCCGACTGGCCTGAGCTGGTGGCCGGTCTCAACCGCTACTTGCGGCTGCGCACCACTCCCATCGGCATGAAGCTGTTCGAGACCGTCGCCGAAATGGAGGCGATTGCTCGCATCCGCCGCCCCAAGCACGTCCACACCACCGATCAGATCGTCGGTCAGGCCAGCCGCAACGGCTGGACCGTGGGCATCACCGCCGACGATCTGGTAGGCGATCAGTGCCGCACGGTGATCGGTCTGGCGCCGGCGGACGAGGAGTGGCTGTCCGGCAGCGCCATGGCCGGCGTCTGGTACGAAAACGCCGCCGAGGCGTCCAAGCATCAGCACGCCATGGACTTGGCGCCGTTTGGCACGCATGCGGCCATGGCCGTCAGCCCGCTGGCGAGCGGGCGGCTGAACCCGCCGGACATCGCCCTCGTCTACGCCACGCCGGCGCAGATGATCCTGTTCATCAACGGCTTGCAATGGACCGGCTACAAGAAGCTCGAATGGGGCTGCGTCGGCGAATCCGCCTGCGCAGACTCCTGGGGCCGGGCGCTGGCCACCGGCGAGCCGAGCCTGTCCATCCCCTGCTTCGCCGAACGACGCTACGGCGGCGTCATGGAAGACGAACTGCTGATGGCCATCCCGCCGGGCTACCTGCCGAAGGTGATCGAAGGCCTCGAGCGCCTGTCCCGCAACGGACTGCGCTACCCGATTCCCCAGTACGGCATCAACAACGACGTGCGGGCGGGGATGAACGTCAGCTACGGCTGACGCGCCGAAGTCCGCGTCGGCGGCGCGCCGCCTCCTCTCGGCAGGCTACGGAGTGTCGGCAGCAGGCCCTTGCCCGGCATCGGTTCCGACGGCGACCTTCACGGTCCTGGTCCAGGGGCCGCAGTGGTAGCGGACGATGCAGGCTTTGACTCGGTAGGTGTAGATTCCGCTGGTCTTGCCCGCAACGGTGTGCCGCGGCTCGGGGCCATCGCCGATCTCCACCCAGGAACTGTACTCCGACCTCTCTTGAAGGCGATACAGCCTGGTGCCCGCCACGGCGTCCCAATGCAGCGTGAAGCTGCCGGCGACACTGGTGCCGGGGGCGCGGATCGGGCCGGGACGAGGCAGCGGAGGCCGCATCGCCAGGGATTCGTGTCGCAATGGCGCCAGCGCCAGCAATCGTTGTCGATGGCGCTGTGCCGCTTGCCTGTATTCCGGTTCGGTAGTGGCGATGGCGCGGTACATCCGAGCCAGGAACATATGGATTCGCCAGTTTTCGGGCTCGCTGTCCTGGGCTCGGGGCGCTTGCGCATCCACCAGTTCAAGCACCCGCCGCAACTGGTCTCCGCCACGGCGGCGGATGTCCGGCCAATACGCCTCGGCATTGAGAAAGAGATACTGTCTGGGCAGGTTCGCCAGCGGTTCGAAGTCGGCGATGGCCTGCTCCAGCCGATCCAGAGCCTGCTCCATCCCAAGCCCTTCCACTGCCAGGAGCGAAACAGCCCCCGACCACATCCTGTGGTGAACGAAGACGCCGACGGCGACGGTTGCGATTGCTGTCGCGGCTGCCGCAGCCTGCCACCCCTTGCGCCACCGCGTGGTCCATCGCCGACGTCTCGGGGCCGGTTCTCGAGTCGTCGTTTCGATATAGGCCGCGAAGGCGAGCAGCAGCATGCTCAGCAGGGAAGAGACGGTGCTGGAGAACAGCGATTGGCTCTGCACGAAATACCCCGTCAGCGCGGCGCCGGCGAACAGGATCAAGGCCCGCTCGCCGCCGTCCACGCGCTTGGCGGCACGAATCAGCGCATGGAACGCGAATCCCCAGATTGCGAGATAGGCCAGCAGGCCGAGCAGGCCCTTGGCCACCAGCTCCTCGATGATCTGGCTGTGCGCCCGATCGTGGTTTTCCACTTCGGTGCCGAGCGATGAGATGTACTGGCCGAAGACCACCTCGAAGTTTTCGGGGCCCCAGCCGAGCAGCGGCCTGTCCACTGCCCCCTTCAGACCCGCTTCCCAGGCCGAGATCCGGGAGCGGGCACTGGGATGCTCGATGCTGGCTTTCGCCAATTGCATCGCCAGCGGGTTCGTCGGCGACTCGTCATCGGAACCGTCGCGGGATGTCAGGAATAGCGCCACCCCTGCTGCGACCGCGAGCCCCACGACCACCACGGCGACGATGGCGATGCGTCGAAGCAATCGTGACGACGCCAATACCGCATAGCAGGACACCAGAAAGGCGATAGCGGCCACGAGCCCCACCAACGACCCGAACGAGCCGCTCAGCGTGAATGCCCACAGGGGGATGCCGGCCGCGACGCCCCAGAAGAGCCTCCCCAACCAGAGGCTGGCCAGAAGCCGTCCTGGCGGCGTCGCAGCCTGCTTTCGCCGACGATCGCCGTTGGAGTCCTCCGCTGCGTCGGTCAGGAATGAACGTGCCAGGAAGCCGAGGGCGATCAGGCAGTTCACCAGCATATAGAGGCCGAGATAGGTCGCGTTGCCGAGCACGGTGGCGATTCTCGGCCAATCCCGCTCCGGCAGTTCGCCGAAGAAGGGCACGCCCACTTCGTAGTACCGACAAACCGCCAGCAGCGCCACCGCCAGACTTGCGCCCAGATTCAAGTTCAGTAGGATGCGCCACTCCCGACCGCTGCGGAGCACCGACGCCAGGACGACGGCGAACGCCAGCCAGTGCAAGCCATCCACCACTCCCTCCATCCGTTCGTAGTTCGACCAGAAACTGCGCTGCGGGCTGACGCCGAAACACGCCGCCAGCACCGACACGCCGAAGCCGGCGGCCAGCAACGCCAGCAGCCAGGAGCGAGGCAGGGCGTAGCCGGAATGCGATTCGGAACCGGTTCGACGACCACCGGGGCGCTCTTTGGCGGCACCCTGGGTCAAGATCGCCAGCAGTACCCAAAGCACGAACACCAGCTCGATAAGCGTACGCGCATACAGCGACTTGCCGACCACGAAGGGAAAGATGGTCTGCGACGTGACGACGAAGGGGGTAAGCAGAATCAGCGCCAACCCTGCCCAGATGCCGAAGAGCAGGCAGGCGGCCAACCCGCGAGGCTGAGACATGGACATGTTCCTTGCGATCGCCCCAGTAGCGCCGAAGGTGCGAACAACAGCGCCGAAGGTGCGAACAGCAGCGCCGAACGCGCGAACAACGATACCTTGCGGCCTGGCGGAAGCCAAGAGCGGCTGCCGTTCGCCCCGACAGCCGAACACGGCCATGACTGAATCGCTGCTGCTGAAGGCGATCCGCCGCCAGCCTACGGCGCGGCGGCCGCTGTGGATCATGCGCCAAGCAGGGCGCTACCTTCCCGAATATCGGAAACTGCGCGAGGCGCATTCGTTCAAGGCGCTGGCAGGATCGCCGACGCTCGCCGCCCAAGTCACGCTGCAGCCGCTGGCCCGCTTTCCGCTGGATGCCGCCATCGTCTTCGCCGACATCATGAGCCCGCTGCCGGCGCTGGGGGTGGAGTTCGACTTCGCGCCCGGGCCGGTGGTGGCGCGGCCCATCCGCAGCCAAGCGCACGTCGACGCCCTCGCCGTGCCGGAATCCGACGATCTCGCCCCCGAGGTGATCGAGACCTTGCGCGCGGTTCGCGCCGAACTGCCCCGCGAAATCGCCCTGCTCGGCTTCTGCGGCGCCCCGTGGACGCTGGCGGCCTACTTGGTGGAAGGCCGGGGGGTCAAGGACTTCCCCATCCTGCGCGCCTTCGCGGCCAGCCAGCCGCAAGCGTTGAGTGCGCTGCTCGCCAAACTGTCCGACGCTATGGCGAGCTATCTGATTGCTCAAGCCGAGGCCGGCGCGGATGCCGTGCAGGTATTCGATTCCTGGGCCGGGCTGCTGTCGCTGGCGGCTTGGCAGCGGCTGATCCGCCCGCACCTGCTCGCCATGCTCGAAGCCGTGGGCACTGCCGGGGTGCCGCGAATCTTGTTCCTGCAGAACGCGCCGCACCTGGTCGACGCCTACGCTAGGCTGCCGGCGGAAGTGCTGGCGGTGGATTGGCGCGTCGATCTCGAAGCGCTGCAGCGCCGCTATCCCGAGCGCGCGGTGCAGGGCAACATCGACCCGGCAGTGCTGCTCGCCGGCGCACTGCCGACCCGGGCCTCGGCAGACGGTCTGCTGCGCCGGGCAGACCGTTGCGGCCACATCGTCAACCTGGGCCACGGCATTCTCCCCGAAACGCCGCTGGCCAGCGTCGACGCGCTGGTGGCAGCGGTTCACGAAGAGACCTCGACATGACTCCTGCTGCCGCGACCACGGGCGAAACGAATGCGCCGGACCTGGCCGAGCAAGGCCGCCGCCACGGCCAGCCCATCGCCTTGAATCGACGGCTGTTCATGCAATTCGCGGCGTTCGGATGCTGCGCGGCCGTCAAGCCTGCCGTCCGCGCCCTTGCCGCCGCTGGCGTCGAGGGCGCACTCTATCTGGACATCAACGACCCGCAAGGCATCGGCGTGATCGCGCTGGCGGAGAATCCGGAGTTCTTCGTCGCCGAACTGCGCGAGACGTTCCTGCGCCCGCCGTTCGCGGACATGGCGCGCAAAGCCGAGTTCGACCTGCTCGGCCGCACCTACAGCATCGGCTACGAGCCGGATCTGGAAGAGACGCTGCTGGCGCGACCGCGGCGGCGCATTCTGGATCCGGCCCTTGCCTGGGCGGTGTGGTATCCCTTGCAGCGCAGCAAGACGTTCTACCGCCTGCCGGCCGACCGGCAGCAGCAGATTCTCGCCGAGCACGGCGCCGTCGGGCGCCGCTATGGTGCCGCCGGGCTGGCAGCGGATGTGCGCCTCGCCTGCCACGGCCTGGACAAGCACGACAACGACTTCGTCATCGGTCTGCTCGGCCCCGACCTGCACCCCCTCTCCGCCTTGGTTCAGCACATGCGCGCCACGGAGCAGACCTCGCGCTTTCTCGACCGCCTGGGGCCGTTCTTCGTCGGCCGCGTGGCGTGGCAGAGCCCGGCATCTTGAGCGGCTTGAGCGGCCATGCACAGGCGACTGCGCATGGCGAATCCCCAGGACGACCGCCGGGAGACGCCTCGCCGGCGATCTCGCCCGGCGAAATGCCGGGGCGGCCGCAACAGGTTCGCGCAGGCTGCGACCCACGGGCGATTTCGCACAGCGAATCCGAGGAGCGACCGCGCAGTGGCACCTCACAGGCGATTTCGCACAGCGAAATCGCGGGGCGACCGCGCAGCGGTCGCGCCGACTACGACGCCGTGCTGGTGGTGTCCTTCGGCGGTCCCGAAGGGCCGGACGACGTGCTGCCGTTCCTGGACAACGTGCTCGCCGGCCGCTCGGTGCCGGCACCGGTCAAGAACCGCATCGCCCAGCGCTATCTGCGATTCGGCGGCGTCAGCCCCATCAACGCCCACACCCGGGCGTTCGTGCAAGCTCTGAAGGAGCAGCTCGCGGCACACGGCCCCCGGCTACCCGTCTATTGGGGAAATCGCAACTGGCACCCGTTCCTGGGCGACACCGTGCGGCAGATGGCCGCCGATGGCGTGCGCAGCGCCGTCGTCTACGTCGCCAGTCTCTTCAGTTCCTACAGCGGCTGCCGACAGTACCGCGAGGATCTGTTTCGCGCCACCGACGGCGTACCCAGGGCACCGCACCTGGACAAACTGCGCAACGGCTACAACCACCCCGCCTTCATCGACGCCATGACCGACCGAGCGCGCACCGCCTTCGGCCAAGCCCGCGACGATGCCGCTCTGCTGTTCAGCGCTCACAGCCTGCCGCTGTCCATGGCTAGGCACGCCGACTACGAGGCCCAGCTGCGCGAGGCCTGCGCCTTGGTGGCCGAGCGTCTGGGGGTGCCGCGCTGGCGTCTCGGCTATCAGAGCAACAACGCCGGCAGCCGGGAACCGTGGCTGGCGCCGACTCTCGACGACGCCTTGGCGGCGATCCGCAAGGCGGGCCATGGCAAGGTCGTGGTGGTGCCCATCGGCTTCGTCTGCGACCACATGGAAGTGGTGCTGGATGTGGATGTGGAAGCGCGGCAGCGGGCCGAGGCCCTGGGACTGCGCATGGTTCGCGCCGCCACCGTGGGCACCCATCCGCGCTATGTCGCCATGGTGCGGGAGCTCGTCGTCGAGCGGACGACGGCGCAAGCCCACCGGCCC
Source organism: Pseudomonadales bacterium (assembly GCA_963422285.2). Lineage (GTDB taxonomy): Bacteria > Pseudomonadota > Gammaproteobacteria > Pseudomonadales > Azotimanducaceae > VXYL01. The sequence continues at coordinate 1,120,950 of CAXXJO010000002.1, forward strand.
TATCTGGGCAGACGCGGCCCGCAGCCGGACTACTGCGCCGCGGATTGCTGTCTGTCGGGACGACCCGGCGCACCGAAGCCGGCCCTGTGCGGCATCGACGCGCCATGACGCGCAGCGAGCGTTGCGATGCGGTGGTGATCGGTGCCGGCTTCGCCGGTCTCGCCGCCGCGACGCGCCTTCAGGCACATGGCTTCGAGGTGCAGGTTCTGGAAGCGCAAGAGCGCGTCGGCGGTCGCGTTCGCTCCCTGCGCCGGGGCGACGGCGTGGAGGAAGCAGGCGGCACCACCATCGGCGGCGGCTACGCGAACGTCATCGCCGCAGCCAAGCGCCACGGCGTCGAGCTGATCGACGCCACCCCCATGCTGGCGTTCTTCCGCGAGCAGGAGCTGGTACTGGGCGGCCGAATCGTCCGCCAAGCCGAGTGGCCCGCCCACCCCGCCAATCCGTTCCCGGAAGCGGATCGCGCCCTGATGCCCTGGAGCTACGCCCGGATGCTTGCCGCCCGCCACAACCCGCTGTCCCGCGCGGAGGACTGGCTGGACGCGCAATACGCTGCGCACGACGTGCCGGTGCAGGACTGGATGCGCAGCCTGGGCCTGAGGGAACAAGCGGTGGCGCTGGGCTACGATCTGAACTCCAGCTACGGCGACGACGCCCGGGACGTCTCGATGCTGACGCTGTTCGCCCGGGCGGCGTTTTCCGCGACGCAGCGCAAGCTCGCACCCGCCGGCGTCGTCGGCTACACGGCGCGCGACGGCGTGCAGCGGATCCCCGAGGCCATGGCCTCGACGCTACGCAACGGCGTACATCTGCGAACGGTGGTGATCGGCATCGAGGACAGCGAGCGCGAGGCTGAAGTCCGTTGCGCCGACGGTTCGAGCTTCCGCGCTCGCCATGTAGTCTGTTCCCTGCCGTTCGGCGTCTTGCGACACATCGCCATCCATCCGCCTCTAACGGGCCGCCAAGCCGAAGCCGTCGCCAGCCTGCCGTCGCAGCCCATGACGCAGCTGTATTTTTCCTGCAAGTCCCCCTTCTGGGAGGCCGACGGCTACAGCCCGAGCCTGTATACCGACGGCGTCGCCGGCATGGTGGCCGCGTCCCGGCGCAGCGACGATCCCGCCGAGGTGACCGGCCTCACTGCCTGGGCCATGGGCGGCAACGCCCGGCGGCTGGACGCTCTGCCCGAGGCGCAGGCCGCCGCCTTGGTGATCGGCGAGATCGAGGCCGTGCGTCCCGCGTCGCGTGGTCAGCTTGCGTACATCGGCCGCCAGTGCTGGGGCGCGGATGCCTTCGCTGGCGGCGGCTGGGCCTACTTCCGGCCCGGCCAAGCCAGTCGTTTCGGCGCGGCCATGGGCGCGTCGCACGGCCGCATCCGCTTCTGCGGCGAACACCTGGCGCGCGCCAACCGCGGCATGGAAGGCGCGATGGAGTCCGGCGCGCGCGCAGCGGCGGAGATCGTCGCGCTGGAATAGCGCCGCCCACGACCTGACTTTGGGGCTGCATGCCGCAGCGCCCAAGCCCCGCCTGCCGTGCCGCAGCAAGCAGGTTTTCGCCGGATGCAGATTCTTGATCTGAAGTACACAAGTTTGCACCTAGACAGGACTGCATCTTTCTCATTGCCCCTGACTTTCGGGTAGAGGCGCTTGCGCGTTATGCGAGCCGTCCGCGAGGGAGCGCGATCGAGCCGGGCCGGCCGCGCTTCGCGGGCGGGTATAAGCCGCCGAGACCGTTCGACACCCACCGGCTTGGGAGACGATGGCCGAGATGTCCCAAGCCCCGACTCCCGATGGCGACGATGGGGGCTATCCTCCGACATTGAACCGAGGCGCGGCCTAACAGCCCAGTCGTGCAGAACCAAGGCCACGGCAAGTTCCTTTCCGATCGCGACATCCTCGTCCAGGTTGGCGAAGGCATGACGCTACCGAAAGGGAGGGATAGCCGACATCGCCGCACTCGACGACGAAGTTCGAGGGGTGGGATGAAGAGGGGATTTCGGCCGATCGAACTGGGGCCAAGCTGATACATCCCAGCGTAACCGCCCTGGAACATTCAACGTCCGATGCGATGGTTCTGTATACACGACTCCACCAAGCGAAAACGAGTTCGTCGCCATGCTCTGGTTCGCGCCTCACCAATGCCAGAGTTCAACTCTGGCATTGGTCCGACAACATTTCGGAAGCCGTGATTTTAACCCTCAACGAGGCGCTTGCGCCGAACCGGAGAGATACGCAAGGCACCGCCTTGCGAGTGGAGTCAAGTATATAAATCCCAAATTCACCTATCTGTCGCGGCCGGATCGGGGTCGATTCGTCGGCCTAGCTCTTGACAAGGGAACTGCCCTTGGTTACTAAGTGCGCCTCTTCCGCAAGAGGCCGGTAGCGATTTACGTCGAGGCCAGAAAAAAGCTCGTCGATTGGCTGCGTCGCCAGTTCATCGGCCCCGCCGGCGAAGGCAGTCTGCCCATGTCGCCGTTGGAGCGATACCCCATGGGCGTTTTGCATCCCGTCCAACCCGGCGCATCCGGCATCGATCCCGCTTCAACGAGCCGTGCGGAAAATGCCGATTCGGCCTTGTTCGACGACCAGGAGGAAGAGGCGACCGAAGACGAGGAATCGGAAGGCCAAACGCCTGCGCAACCAGCACGTCGGCGACGCTACGTGCCGCCCTCCTCGGTTGGCTTCTCCTGCTTCGTTCGAGGCGAGCCGCGCCTGTGGATCACCGCGTCCGCCGCCAGATACGAAGGTACCGAGGATAGAGACGAGACTGGTCAGTTCCAGCAACAAGGCTACGACAGAACCAGATTCGATGAGCACGCCTTCGTTTGGCCGATAGCGAGCGGACAAAGGGAATCGATTTGGGAAGGCCGTGCCGGCATCGACGTCCGCGCCCGACCACATCGGGAAGGCACCATTCTCACCGTCACCCTGTTCAATCAAAGCAAGATCGATGGGAACGCCAGCGGAAGGAAAAGAGCCCAAGACCGCATCGAGAAATCCCTGTTCGAGGCTCGGCTCGAGTGCGCCATCGAGAGTGGCGAACTCCTCGAATACCCTCGCGTCGATCCGAGCCTGCTCACCGAGGAAGAGCAGGAACTCGAACTTCAGTACAGAGAACGCCGCATCTACGCCATCGGCCACGGCGCTGCGGTCGATTGGCAGGTGGAACCGGGCAGCAGCGCACGGATCTGGTCCGAGTTCATGCCCGCCACCGAAACGCCGATCATGGCGGTGGATGCCGGCAGCCACGGCGGCGTTCTCAAACTCGACCGTCTCGCCACCACCTCGGCGCATGACGAGCTCGCCGATTTTGCCGACGGATATGCGGAGTGGATCACCAACCAGAAACGCGCCGCCGCCGAGGCAGAGGGATCGAGCCAAGCCGCGGCGAAACGCATCTGCGACAGAATGGCTGTCGCCTTGGCGCGAATGCGAAGCAGCATCGAGATGCTCCGTGCCGACCCGATTGCGGACGAGTCGTTCCGCTTGGCCAATCGCGCCATGCTCGAGCAGATGCGGCAAGCGGACCGCGTTGCCGGCAAGGAGACCGAACCGGGCGACTACCGCTGGCGGCCGTTCCAGTTGGCCTTCCTGCTGACGGTTCTGGAATCCACTGTCCGGGAAGACGACGGCTTCCGAGACGTGCTGGACCTGATCTGGTTCCCCACAGGCGGCGGCAAGACGGAGGCCTACCTGGGTCTGATCGCGTTCCTGATCGTCTGGCGCCGACTGAAGCATCCCGGCTCAGGCGGCGGAACCGTGGCCCTCATGCGCTACACGCTGCGTTTGCTGGCTCGCCAGCAGTTCGAACGGGCGGCGCGCATGGTGTGCGCTCTGGAGTTGATTCGCAGAGAGAACCCCGATCGACTGGGCGAAGAACCCATCGATGTCGGCATCTGGGTCGGCAAAGTGATCAGCCCCAATCGATTCGATCAGGCCCGGGAAATCGTTGGCGAGATCGCCTCGGGCAAGACCTCGGCCCAGCATGGCCTGTTGTTGGAGAGATGCCCTTGGTGCAACACGCCGTTCGATGCTGTGCGCGGCTACCGTGCCACGGAGAGAGACTTCCGCTTCCTCTGCACCAATGGCGACTGCACGTTCGACGCAGACTCGGATATCCGTCCGCTGCCCTGCAACGTGGTGGACGAAGCCCTCTATAAACACCCGCCATCGCTGCTGATCGGCACCATCGACAAGTTCGCGCGCATGGCGTGGGAAGAGCGTACTGGCGCATTCTTCGGCACGGGGAGAGGTTCGCGTCCGCCCGAGTTGGTCATCCAGGACGAACTGCATCTCATTACCGGACCCCTCGGCTCGGTCACGGGATTGTACGAAGCGGGCCTGGACACCATGCTCGTCCAACGCGGCGCGCGTCCGAAATACATCGCCTCCACCGCCACCATCCGCATGGCGAAGGAGCAGGCACAGCGTCTGTACGCACGGGATTTGGCGGTATTTCCGCCACCCGGCCTGTCCTGCGACGACTCCTACTTCGCTCGCCGGGATCGGCAGCGCCCCGGACGTCTCTACGTCGGCTACCTTGCACCCATGCTCGATCAGCAGCACTGCCTGGCACCGTTGGCCGCCGCCTTGCTCACAGGCCCGCCAACAGCTTTCAAGGACGACATGAGCGAGGCCGACTTGCTCGAAGCCTGGTGGACCCTGGTGATCTACCACGGCAGCCTCAAGGGCGTCGGCAACAGCCACAACGCCTTCGTCACGGATGTGCGCGACTTCGGACGAAGAATCGCTGGCGAACTTCGGCAGAAGCGCCCGCTTGGCGGAGCCGACGCTGCAGACGGCGAATGCAATGCCGCTGCCGAGGAGTTCCGAAGCGAGATCGCGCAGCTCACGAGCATGCGCACCGCCCAGGAGAACGCCGAGACGTTCCAGCGACTGGCGAAAAGCCGCGGGGAGAAGGACTGCCTGGACGCCGTGCTGGCGACCAACATGGTATCCGTTGGCCTGGATGTGGCCCGTTTGGCGTTGATGGTGGTCAATGGCCAGCCACTCACCACGGCGGAGTACATTCAGGCGAGCAGCCGCGTGGGACGCGCCGATGTTCCAGGTCTGGTCTTTGCCAACTACTATCGGCATCAAGCCCGAAGCCTGTCGCACTACGAGAGCTTCCGTCCCTACCACGAGTCCTTCTACCGCTTCGTGGAGCCGAGCAGCGTCACGCCGTACACCTACCAAGTGCGTTCGCGCGCACTGCATGCGGCGCTGGTCATCGCCATCCGGCATGCCTGCGCCGATCTGCGCGGCAATACGCGGGCCGGCGAATTCGACAAGGAGGTGGGGAAGGTCAAGGATGTGGTTGCCGAACTGAAGGCCCGCTGCGGTCGTGCCGATCCGGCGCAAGCGGAGGCCACGGCCCAGCACATCGAGCGACTCGTGCAGCAGTGGCATGACGAAGCACGGCGCTGCGAGATGGACAGGCGGCAGCTCAGCTACCAAGCGCCGAACAGGGAAAAAAACGCCGACCGGCTGCTCTACGGCCACGGCGAGTCTCGTCCCGGCCTGTGGCCGACGCTGCATTCGATGCGCAACGTGGAGAGCGAGGGAGTATTGAAACTCCGTGACTGAAGAATACATTCCCGTTCGGCTCTCCCACCTGCTGCGCCACTGCTCGGTAGGCGCCATCGTGCGTGGTTCCGAAAATCTGATGGTGGTGCAGGATATCCGTGACTGGGACGCGAAAGCTGGCGTTCCGCATGAACGAGAAATCCGCTATGTGGACCAGGTCCGCAGCGCACTGGGCATCAACGCGGCGCTCTGCAAGCCGCCGATCAAAGCCGAGCACAATGGGCGAGTGAGCGGATGGGTACCGGCGCTGCGGTTCCCGCTCTGGATGCGCTGCCTGAAGTGCAGCCTGCTGCATCGAGCGCCCTGGCGGAATCAGGAAGGGGAACTCCGCTGTTTCGGCAGCGCGGGTGCCTGCGGCGGCGGCCTGGAACAGACGCCCTGGGTTCTGGTTCACGAAGCCGGCTATCTGACGGATGCTCCCTGGCACGACTTGGCCCATGCAGGCGCTGCCGCTCCAAAGCAGCGCCAATGCCGCGCCGACTGGAGGCAACCCTATCTGAAATTGACCGAACAGGTGGCTGGACGCCGAATCGAATGCACACGATGCCAGTCGAGTGGCGGTTTGTCTTTGCGGTGGCCATTCCCGCGCAATGCTTGGCAGCAGCCCTGGATGCGCGAACCTCCCGCCGAAGATCCGAATGAGCCCGCCTGGCTCCTTGAAATCAACGACGTGCGGGTTCATTTCCCGGTCACCCGCACTGCGCTCGTCATCCCGCCGGAGTCCAGAATCCGCCGGGGAACGGTGGTGGATCGTCTGTACGGCAGTTCACGGAACCAGAACAATATACGGAATGCGAGGAACCCTTTGGCTCGGAAGAGCGCAATCAGACAGATCGCCAGCGACTACCGGTGTGCCGACGGTGAAATCGAAAAGGCAATGAAGGCGATCGACCGGGGCTATCCCCTCTACGGTCGGGCAATAACCGGCAGCGACCTGCTGGCCAGCGAATGCCGTGCGTTGATCGAGGAAATCCCCGATCTGCAGGAAGACGAAGACTTCGTCACGGAGCATCATACCCACGAATGGCAAGCGCTGGGCCATACGGCGCAGGCAGGTCTCCCACGGCGTGCGATCGCCGCCGTCAGCCGTTTGATCGCCGTGAACAAGCTTAAGGAGATCATGGTGCTGGAAGGGTTCCGGCGCGTCGGCGGCGAGCAGTTGACACCGCCGGACATCACCGGCGAGAGCGGCTGGCTTCCTGCCATGGAACTGTACGGAGAAGGCATTTTCCTTACCCTCGACGAGACGCTGCTGCAACGCTGGGAGCGCAACGGCGCACTGCGCGAGCGAGCCGACGCCTTCACGCAGCGCTACGTCCGCCGGGAGACGCACATCGCTGTGGAACCCCAGGTTTCGCCGCGCTTCCTGCTGTGCCATACGCTGGCGCACATCCTGATCCGGCAATTGGAGGCGACGGCGGGCTACCCGGCCGCTTCCCTGAAGGAACGCATCTACTGCGCCACCGGCGACAAGAAGTCGATGGCGGGCGTTCTGATCTATGTGGCCGTGGCGGATGAAGAAGGCTCTCTAGGCGGCCTGATGGAGTTGGCGCGCCCGCAGAGATTTCTCCCTTTGCTGGTCAGCGCATTCGAGGCAGCAGCATGGTGTTCGCTGGATCCAGTCTGCTCCGAGCAGGAGGGGCATGGACCAGACCTGCTGAACCGGGCCGCCTGCCACGCCTGCGCACTGGTGCCGGAGACAAGCTGCCTGTACGGCAACATCTTATTGGACCGCACGTTCATCAACGGCAACGGCGCAGACGTGCCTGCATTCCTCGACTATGCGGAAGGCATCTCCGATGGCTAAGCGCAAGTTCGAGCTGCCGGGAATTCAGGACCTGAGCAAGGAGCAGGAAGCGGCCCGCGCCCTGCCCAAGGAGGGTCGGCACCTGATTGTCGGCGGGCCGGGAACCGGGAAGTCGGTGCTGGCATTGATCCGCACCCGACGCCACCAGCGAGACAAGGATGATTATCTGTTTCTGGTTTTCAACCATCTGCTTGATCGAGCGAGCAATCAACTGTTCGGCGATGGCTTGGTCAGCAGGACATGGATCAGATGGTTCCTGGAAACGTTCCAAGACATTGCCGGCCGGCCCGCTCCACGGCTAGCGGCAGAGAAGCCGGGCGGGTTCCGACCGATGAATTGGGATGGGGTCAACGACATCATCAACGCGCTGCCCTCTGTGCCGGAGGTGAAGCGGCCTTTCCTCGTCATCGACGAGGGGCAGGATATGCCTCCCGAGTTCTATGAGAGCCTCGTGAACCTCGGCTTCGAACGTTTTTTTCGCTGTGGCGGATCAGAATCAGAAAATTACAGAGGATAACAGTAGCCGGAAGGACATAGAGAACCATCTTGTCATTGACACGGATGATGTCATCGAGCTGAAACAAAATTATCGCAACTGCTATCCGGTGGCGAGACTGGCGCAGGCCTTCTATACCGGTGACCCGGCAAGCCCGCCACCGGAACTTCCCGAGCCTGGCGCGAGCCATGTACCGAAACTCTATGCATACGCCGCCGGTGACTTCGACAGAGTCATACGGGGTATTCTTGGGCTCGCAGACCGGGATCCGCGGCAGCTTATCGGCGTGATCGCGCCGAACAACAAGGTTCGAGGCCGATACTTCGACAAGCTTCGTACCCTTGACATCCCTACGGACAACCCAAGGCCTTCCATCGAAACCTTCCATGGAAGTCACCGTCCCAACATTGCTTTCAACGAGGGCGGCATCCTGGTTATCAATGCCCAGGCATGCAAGGGGCTGGAATTCGATACGGCCATTCTGGTGGACATCGATAAGCACAATTTCAAGCAGGACAATCCGGATGCAGCCAAGCGCCTGTTCTATGTTATGGTCGCCCGGGCTAAGTACAAGGTGTTCATATTCCGGGACCGCAGCGATCCCTGCCGCGCCGATGCCATCTTGCCATCCGATTCCGACATGCTCCAGCGCAAGGAGGTGTGAATGACAAGCACAGAACAGGATACGTTGTTTTCCAAAACGGAGGGTTCACCGACGCCAACGAAGGCACCGGAATCAGGACTCCTCGTCACCAACCACCTGAATCTGATGTACATGTTGGCGGCAGGCCTCGTGATGCCGCCGGCCGGGTTCGGTGGCAAGTACTATCAGGACACCCTCGGCTTTTGCCCGGGTTGGATCCCGCTGTTCATCGGCAAGCCGTTCAGGGAAGCGATTGAGTTGTCCACAAGCGAAGCCAAGCACCTCAAGCCGATCTGCGTGGAAATCGGGTTGTCCTGCATGTCCGGTCATGTTTGGGCTCTTGCCGAGGATGGCATGAAGGAGCTGCGCTTCCCGGATCAACTCGCTGGCTCCGAACAGGTGGTTCTTGTGCCAGCACCCTTGCCGACATCGTGGATCGAATCCATTGCCTTCCAGTCGGTTGAGAACAGGCGGATCTGCGAAGCAGATGCGAAGGATTACGGCAACGTACCTTTGTCGCACTTCAAGCGCAAAACGGTGAAGACGTTGTTCTCCAAGGCGTCGGCCGCGCCTTGGCCGCCGGAGCAAGGGCCAGCGGCGCGGACCGTTCCTCTGCAAACACCTCTCGCGGCTGGCGGAATCATGGCGATGCTGTTGCATTTCGCCAACCAGGGGAATTTAGGGGTGATCGCTTGCCGCCACGCTTTCGACTCGGAGGACGATCAAGCCCCACCAGTGGAGACCCCTGTTCTTTCTCCACTTCGCGCTTGGATGCAAACTGGCGCCGTGCCAATGCCGAGGAGCCTGGATGCGAAAACCGATAGGGCTAGCCTGCAAAACGCTTCCCAAGAGCAGCTATTCTGGGGACTGATCGAGCGGCTGGTGAATTGGAAAGGAGCTGGCGAAAAGGGAAGTGCCGAGGACGTATTGCTGAACTACCTCAAAGAGACTTTGCCGAAACTAGATGCTCGATTGCAGGCAGGGATCAGCGGGCTCCGTGATACGCTTGTCTCCCTGACGGGGCTAGCCGACGCCTCCAACAGTGAACTGTTCGAGCGGCATGTGACGCCCTTCGCGCGTGCCGCGACGCTGTTCTTTCTGCGCCGAGATTGCCCTGATCTTCTCGACTTCCACAACGACCAGCTTCACGAGCTGGATTGGCTGGCCGCCGCGATTCTGTTCGGCGTACGGGATGGATGGCTGAAGCTGCCCCTCCGGCTGCGCGACACTCCCGGGCTCTCGGCATCCGTTTCCCATCGCATGGCGCGGATGGCCCATCGCATCGCTGGCACGGACATCGAGCTCGGCGAATCTCCAGCCAGAATACGTCCCTTGCGCGAGTTGCTCGGCGACGGTTCGAACTGGCATCCCCGTTCTCGGGAGAAGGGGGCCGCGTTGGAACTCGCTCGAACGCAGCAGTGGGACTGCGTCCACACCAGGATCAGCCTTGGCCGGGGATCGTACGCGCTCGTCGTGGAAGGCGGATCAGCGCATATCGAAGTGCCGGGAGAGCCCAGGATCGTGCCTGAGATCGACTTGCCCCGTTTCTTAGACTGCCTAGCCAAGGCACATTTGGATCCCAAGACCGAGGCGAAGGTTCGCAAGATGCTTCAGGACTGAGCCGCCATGCGCATGGTGCCAAACTCCCCCTACGACACCCGCAGTCAAGCGGAGAAGCGGATATTCGACAGATTGCGCACCGCTTTCGACGATAGCTATGTAGCCTTCCATTCGCTGAAACCTACTCAGCATCCCTACAAGCGATATCCCGAGATCGACTTCGTGATCTGTTCCGCGGCAGGGCTGTTCGCCATCGAGGTCAAGGGCGGCCGGGTATCCTGCCACGATGGCTTGTGGCGATATCAGGATAAGTATGGTGGAATCACCGAATCCCAAGAAGGCCCGTTCCGCCAAGCGGAGTCTGCTTTGCGCGGCCTGATGGACGGACTGCGAGCCGACCTTCCCGCGAGTACGCTGCATCAGTTCGTCACCGGCTACGGCGTGGCGTTTCCAGATTGCGAATGGCCTGCCGGCGGTGCCGAGTGGGACGAAGCGATGATTGCCGATAGGCGCCGAAGCTGCGACATGGAAGGCTGGCTGCGCGGTTTGTTCGCCTACTGGAAGACGCGCAGCAGTACGAATGGACATCCCGATGAGCAAACGCTGAGGCTGCTTCAGGATCATCTGCGGCCCAATATCGACACGCGGCATAGCGTACTGCCCATCAGGTGGAAGACGCCCGGCGACGCATCGAACGATTCACCGACGACCAGATGAGAATGGCGGATGTCGCGGAGGCCAACCCACGAGTGCTCTGCACCGGCGGCGCGGAACCGGCAAGACGTTTCTCGCCGAGGGCCTTGCCCGACGCTGGGCCAACGCCGGCGTGAACGTTGCCCTGGCGTGTCGATCTCCCTGGCTCAAGCATTTCATCGCATCAAGGCTTTCCCTGCCCCGCGTGACCGTCTCGTTGCTCGACGGAGTTCGCCTCGATTGTCGCCGGATCGGCCTGGAACGTTTCGATGCGCTGATCGTGGACGAAGGCCAGGATATGTTCGACATGGCATCCATCGATACGCTCGACAGCGTCCTTGATGGCGGTCTGAAAGGGGGACGCTGGTGCTGGCTCCACGATCTCAACAACCAAGCCCTGACCGACCAATTCGATCCGGGCGCGAAGGACTATTTGGAATCGCTAAGCCCCGTGCGGATGCAGCTGCGAACGAATTGCCGCAATACCCAAGTCATCCTGGAATGGATCCAGAACTCGCTGGACGCGGACCTCGGTGTGCATGGAGCGGGGGCAGGCCCCGAGGTCCGCATGCAAACCGCGGCCGACAAGCGCGAATCCGCCGAGCGAATCGAGCGTGAGACCGCCGAACTGATAGACGTCGGCGGCTTGGCTCCCGGTTCCATAACCATATCTGTCGCCGGTCGAGTTCTCTGCATCTTCCGTCGCCGCCATGTCCCCGGAGGTTGTTTGCCGCATCCGGCGCCTGGACGAATACTCAATGCGGGATTTGCCCAGGGACAAGGTCGGATTCGCCAGGATCGAGGAGTTCAAAGGTCTGGAGAACGATGCGATTATCGTCGTGGATCTTCCAGCACCGACCAAGGCGGAGCGCAAATCGACTGCCCACTATGTGGCTGTGAGCCGTGCGCACTCCGCACTGTCACTGATCTACCGCGAATCACGTCGAGCATCCAACATGACGAACTGAGGAACGAACGGCGGCAGCGCCTGTTCCCGCCGTACGAAGATCGGCACCTGTTCTTCCTCGTCGTCCAGCACATCGCAGCCCTTCAGCGAGTTGAAGCACCTCTCCGAAAGCTCGTTGCAGCGGACGCCGGCGGGGAGGTAGGCGCAGGCCATGGCTCGCCGGCAGCCGAGCGTCCTGTTGAGGTCACGCCGTGCGCGACCATGCCGCCAATGCGGCGCCCTCGGCATCGGCGGGCGCTGTCGGCTCGATGCCCATGAACTGCGGGCAGCGGCCGCCCGCTCGCCCATGTCGGCACCGACGGGCGCGTGAGCGCAGTCCGTCGGATACTGGAGTCCCGGCAGGGAATACAGATGCCGTTCTCCACGGTGACGTTGGCCAGCGCCGCCCGCACGGAAATCCCTTGTCGGCTGTCGAAGCGCGTCAACGGACGCGGACCAGAACGTCACCTCGGGGTGGAAGACAGTGGTGCCAGCTAAGCCGAAAGCTCTATCGAGCCGCGAAGCCTAGCGGATGCTCGCTCGCCAGGGTTTCGTCGAGGTCGGACGGCGAAGCGGCCGTCGCGCCTCGAACGGACGCTCGACGAAGCGACTGTCGATGTGGAAACCGTTGCTCGGCGGCTGCGGGTTGCCGGGGCGGGCGATGACGTGGACATCCGGCCAGTCCAGGTGCGGATCCTCGCCGGGCGTGAAGGCGATGGGATCGAAGCGCCCGACGAAACGCACCTGCTGCTCCGGCGCCAGGTGTCGTTGCGGGAATCCCGCCACGCAGCATGTCGAGATAGCACGCTTCCTCGATCTGTTCGTCGCTTATGCCGGCGACGGCGACATCGGCGATGCGCCTACCTGTGCTCCCTGTCGTCGCTTCCCCTTGAATCGCTTCCCGGCCAGCGACGTCGATTGCCGCCACGGCGACCATCCCGACCCTCCATCGAACACTGAAACGACCTCGATTGCAGGGTTCGCCAACAGCGGCTACCCACAACGCCGACGATTTCCTATCATTTCGCCGATTCGGCGGGCCACGGCGGGGGACCACAGATGATGGATCGTTTGGCGGAACTTGCGACGATGGCTGTGCATGGCGACACCGCCGTGGGCTGGGACGAGCGTACTCCTGTGAACGAGACCGTGGACGACGACGGCAACCCGTTTCCGAGTCGGCGCGGTTTCGGGGTGCCGGATCCGCGGGCGCCGCAACGCCGCGTCTACGACGATCCCGACGTGCAGGCCCTGCGTACGCATCTGAAGCGGCACAACGGCATTCGCGGCCTCGAAATCTGCGCTCCGGACGAAGTCGAGCGCGCCGCCCGCGTCTTTCACCGCGACGGCTTCGTGGTGGTGCGCGACCTGCTCGACGAAGCGCATCTGCGCCGTTTCCGCGACGGCAGCGCGAGGGCGTTGAAGCAAATTCTCGAAGTGCGCGGCATCGGCGAGCGCAAGTACATGACGGAGAGCGGCCGGCTGCCACACCGCTACAGCTACGGCACTTCGTCCGCCTCCCGGCAGATGCTGCACGAGGAAGTCTGGGCGTCCATGGCGGACCTGCCGACCACGACGCCGATCCTGGCCGCGATCTTCGGCTCCAAGGACTACCTGGTGCTCGGTGCTGGCGGCGATCTATGCCTGCCCGGCGCCGTCGAATACCAGCACCTGCATGCCGACGTAGGGGAATCCAACCACATCTCCGACGAACGCTTCCGCATCGCCGAAGCCATCGGCATCGAGATCCGCCGCGAAGAGAAGACAGGCGAAATCGAACTCGCCACCCGCCGCCGCATCATCGACTTCACGCCGCCGGTGGTGACCATCAACTTCGCCATGTGCGATCTGACCTGGGAGAATGGGCCGATCCGCCAGATTCTCGGTTCCCACGCTTGGCAGATGCGCCCGCCGCCGCCGGCGGACGAGCCCGAGTGGATGCGCCTGTCCACCCTGGTGGGTGCGCCGGCCGGCGCCGGCGTGTTCCGCGACAACCGCGCTTGGCATGGCGCGACGCCGAATCTGAGCCGGGAAGTCCGTGCGCTGCCGAACGTCGAGTACGGCGCCCCGTGGCTGCCGAACCGGGAGCGCGTGAAGAAGGCCATGCCGCATGCCATCTGGGAGACACTGACGCCCCATGGCAAGCATCTGTGCCGCCACATCAAGGCCGATCCCGGCGTCTGGCCGGCGGGCGCCGGCGTCATGCACCCCTTGGCGAGCAAGCGTCGAGCGGCATTGAGGAGCACGGACAAGCCGCCGCCGGGCTGATACGGGAGGTGGTACTGGAGGTCTTCGTCTATCGGGACCACTCCAACCTCTTCATCAACGGCCAGCAGGCCACCATCGACGGGGAAGGCCGTTCCACCCGCTCGCTGGGGAATGGTGTCGTCGCGCTTTCCGAGGGCGTCGAGTTGATCGAAGAGCCGCTGGATCTGCCGGTCGGCGTGGCCGAGGAATGCCGCAAAGACTTCCTCGAACCGCGCCGCCAAGCGCTTTTCGTCGGCGTCCAACTGGTTCCACGCCTGTACGCCGGGGTTGCGCGGCGCGAGTCGCTAATCCTGGGGCAACAGGCCTGACGCCTTCTGTCGGGCCAAGACCCTGTCTCGGGCGGCATCCCAACCGTCGTCGAATCTGCCGCGGTACTTGTCGGCGCAGGCGCGCGGCACATGATGGGGGAATGCCCGGCCGCGAAGGCGACGTAGAGGAAGAATGGCTTGTCGGAGCGGCGGAGACCAGCTGGCGCAGCCACTTGCAGGCCGTGTCGGCGATGCCTTCCGACAGGTGGCAGCCGTCGCCGTCGGGCGGTTCGATGCGCTCGTTGCCGAGGATCAGCCGGGATTCCACTGGTTGGTCTTGGCGGCCAGGAATCCGTAGAAACGGTCGAAACCCCGCTGCTGCGGCCAGTGGTCGTACGAACCGGCTGGAGAAGTCTCGTTGATGGACGCCAAATGCCACTTGCCGGAGGCCAAGGTCTGGTAGCCATGGGGTCGAAGCATTTGCGCGAGGTTCGCCGCCTCCCTTGATGCGAAGCCCCGGGTGTTGGGGAAGCCGTTGACCATTTCCGCAACCCGGCCCATGCCGGCACTGTGGTGATTGCGGCCCGTCGGCAGACACGTGCGGGTCGGCGAACACAGCGACGCAACGTGGAAGTTGGCGTATCGCAGGCCATCGGCCGGCGTCTCGATGTCCGAGCCGTAGCAGCCGAGCTGGGAATAGCCGACGTCGTCCAGCACGACCATGACGATATTGGGACGTTGCCTAAGTTCCGACGGTTTCGACGTCCAGGACGCCCTGGACTGGTTCGCCGTGCGTCCGATATCGCCATCGAACAAGCGGTCGTGCTCCATTTGCTCTCCCTTCTCCCTGGTGCAAAGACTTGGATGCTGGTGCTGCTGGCACTCCTGCCGCGAGCCCACGAGTTTGCCGGTTGGTGGTCTCGATTGACTTGCGGGCGGGTGCTGGTGGATGGCCAAGCCCTTCTCGTCGCGCCGATGGATAGCCAAGCTCGTCGAGCCGGCGTGGGGACAATCCCGCGTCGATCAGACGTTCCGGCCGTATTGGTTGCGCCTGACCTGATCGAAGAACTCCTCCCATTCAGCAGCCGTCAAGCGCGCCGGCTCTCCTAGTTGGCGGGCCAGAAGATACTGGCGGCACATGATCTCCAACCGATGCGCCAGATTGACGGCATTCCCGAGGTTGCGGCCCCGGGCGATCATGCCGTGGTTGCCGAGCAGACAGGCCGTTCTGCGCGTCAGCGCCTCGGCGGCATCGTCGGCTAGCCGCTGCGTCCCGAAGGTGGAATAGGGAACGCAGGGAACGTCGTTGCCGCCGAAGGTGCCAACCAGGTAGTGGAAGCCGGGCAGCGCCATCCGGTTGCTTGCAAGCGCCACGCAGTGGTCCGAATGCGTGTGAACCACGGCCGCGGCTGCCTCGTGTCGCTTGTAGACGGCGGCATGCATGCGCCATTCCGACGACGGCTTGCGGTCGCCCTGCCAGTCGCCGTCGGGGGAGACCTCGACGATGGTGTCCACCGTGATGCTGTCCGCCTTGGCGCCGGCCGGCGAAATCAACATGTTGCCGCCGAACCGGACGCTCAGGTTGCCCGACGACAATTCGTTCAATCCGATCCGCTCGACGCGCCGGTACTGCGCCACCAGCTGTTCGCGCAGGCTTGTTTCGTCTGGTTCGTTGGCCATGCGCCGGTCTCCCCTCGTTTTCCTATCGCTTGGCGGCGTCCGCCGCCCGCATCCGTTCGAACGCCGCCTGAAAAAATCCTCCTCTCCGGCACCGCCGGCCTTCAGCACCAGCGCAACAGGATCCGCCGCGGCGCTATGGCAATACCCGCCGCACAGTTCGTCGTAGGCCGACACCCGAAGGAGATCCATGCCGAGGCGGTCCATTGTCGCGCCGGACGTCTCGCCGCCAGCCACCACGAACTTGCGCACGCCGAGCTGGTGCAGCCGTTTTGCCACGTTGCCGAGCAGGCAATCCGCAAGTGCGGCAGCACCCTCGCGACCGAGTTTCCGGTGAACGCGCTTCACCTCCGCATGATCCGCCGTCGTCGCAATGCCGACCGCACCCGTCGGCAGCCGGGCGGCTGCCCAGCCGACGATGCGGTCGAGCAGGTTGTCTTCGCGTGCGGCCTCGACAAGGTCGATTCTGAACACCGGATTGGCCTGTTCGAAACGGGCCAATTAACGGTTAGTTCGAGGCGTGCAGCTGCCGGAGATTACCGCTGCCAATCCTGCCGCCGGCGGCGGAAATGTACGCGGTTCGACCTCGCTCTCCTGCGCTCGCCACTCGCGGGCCAGGAACACCGGAAGTTCATCGCCGCCAGTCGCCACCGGCATGTCGATGGCAAGCTCGGCAATGCGGGCCAGGTCCTGCTGCTCGACCCCATCGGCAATGAAGAACCTGACGCCCCGATTGATTTGTCGCGCCAAGTAGGTCTCGCAATCGATCTTGCTCGCCCGTATCTGGCGGTACGGCAGCAGTCCCACGTTTTCGCGGCTCTGCGCCTGCAGCACCTCCACCAAGTTGGAGTTGGTCATGGGGGTGGCCGGATCGCAGCTCTTCGGCGACTCGTGCAGCATGTCCCTTCCCAGGAACAACCGGCCCTGATACACGGTGACGTCGCGTTCGGGAAACGCCGGGCAGAACAGCAGATGATCCGCGCCGGTCAGTTCCATCAACGCTTCCGACACCGGGCCGATGTTGCCTTTTTCGGTCGATGAAAATACCGAGCTGTACTTGTAGTAGAGACGTCGCGCGCCCTTGGCCAGCAGCCCCTCGGCGGACCGCCTAGCGTCGGCCACGGCCTCGTCCGGCGGCAGCAGCAGCATCTTGCGACCGACAACGACGGCATCGGCATCGTCGGGAAGCCTATCGAGCGCTGCCACGGACGTCACCAGCGGGCAGGACACGCCTTCTCTTTCCAGCAGGCTCGCCACCTTCACGCCGCCCGTCAAGTCGTCGGCGATCACGCCTAGATCGAGCACTCGATTCTCCTTTCGTTGAACACCGGGAGACGTCGTCGCTCGAGTCGAGTCTTGAATGCAGTCATGATGTTTTTCGCTTGTCCGTTTGTCGTCTCGGATGCGGCCCGGGCGGGGCTGCGCGCCGAGTTCGCCTCCGGCCTTGTTTCAACGAAGAAGCGTCGGTCGCGCCCCCCTCTGTGCTGCCTCCATGCGAGCCGTACCTCGCTGGAGGTGCTTTCCGAAAAACAATGCGATGATCTGGATAACGGTACTTCCATAGACGGATTTCGGATCCGCTATATCCACCATGCCGGCGCCGCCTTCGGCCGTCTTGCGATCGAATGCGTGACCCTCGCCAGAGAACAGATGCAGGTCGACCGGGCGGCCTAGGCGCTTCAGCTTGTCGTGTAAATCCAGGCTGTTCGCCACCGGTACCGCCTCGTCTTCCACGCCATGGATCAACAGGCACGGGGTAGCAGCCGAGGTCGTAGGCGATCGGGCCAGCTCTGTCGTAGTCCGTTTCTTTCGCACGCTCGCCTATCAGGGCGACATGGTTCGGGCGCGTGCCGTCGAAGCGGACCCTCGTCGGTCCGTACATCGAGCCGACCGCGGCGACGGCACTGGAGTACTCCGCGTGTCCCCCGTTGCCTTCGAAGGGGGAAGACACCGCCGCCATGAGCGCAAGATGGCCGCCGGCAGAGTCGCCGAGCACGCCGATTCGGTCGGGGTCCACTGCAAGCGAGTCGGAACTGGCCCGTAGGAAACGAATGTCGCATTTCACGTCTTCGATCTGCGCCGGCCAGGGCGCTTCCATCGCCAAGCGGTAGGGTGCCAGCAGGCAGATGAATCCGGCCTGACCGAGCAGTTCGCCGAATCCCCTGACGCTCTCCGGCCGGCCGCGGCGCCAGCCACCGCCGTGTACGACGACAACGGCCGGGCGCAACGCGGCCGCAACCGTCGGCGTGTACAAATCCCCGAGGAGGCTCCGGCCTCCTGCCTTGCCGACGACGACGCCCTTGCGGAGAACGACGCCTGCTGGATTCCTTGCCCGCAGCACAAGGCTCTCGCTCGACTTCGATGCCGTAGATTCCGTATCTGTGTTTTCGCTCGTCAAGCTAGATTCCCGCTTGCCGGTATTCATTGACGCACTGCTCGGTTGCACACGAACATTCGCGGAAGATACCCCAATTCGACGGCAAGGACCTGCGGAACAAGCGCAGCACGCGAGAATTCAAAGGCATTTCGGAATCCGTCGTCCAAGCGGCCGATCTGGCCGCCGGAGGTCTCCAGCCGGTCGGCTGGAAAGGAGTTGGAGGCGGCGTTCGCAAGGACGACCGCCGGGCTGTGGACCGCGACTCGACACGCGCAAGCCAAGCCCGCCACCATCGCTCGGCCGCTTGGTGTTCTAATGAGCCGCTCTACTCTCGACTCCAAGGGAATCGTCCGTGAAGATCACCTCGGTCAAAGCATTTCCCGCATCAAGTTCCGCAGCCGTTGCCCGCAACCACGTCTTCGTGAAGATCGAGACCGACGAGGGCATCACGGGTTGGGGCGAAGCCACCTGCGACCCGCTCGCCGCCGCCACGATGGTGGAGGAGTTCGGCAAGGTCATCGCCGGTCGCGACCCGATGGATATCGAACGCCACTGGCAGACCCTCTACCACCACTTCCACGTGCGCGGCGGGGTCATCCAGATGTGCGCGATCAGCGGCATCGAGATCGCGCTTTGGGACATCAAGGGTCAGGCCTTGGGCGTACCCGTGTACGAGTTGCTCGGCGGCAAGGTTCGCGACCGCATCTGGACCTACGGGCGTTGGGACGGCCCGACGCCGGAACGGGCGGTAGAGAACGCGATCAACCACGTCGAACGGGGGCTGACCGCGCTCAAGGGCGATCCCTTCGAACACCGGGGGATATTCATCGACCGGGATTCGGAGCAACTTGCCATCGAGAAGATGAAGACCGTGCGCGAGGCGGTCGGCGACGGCGTCGAACTCCTGGTCGAAGTCCACGGCCGGCTATCGCCGTCGGACGCGATCCGAATCGGCAACCGGCTCGAGGAGTTCCGGCCGTTCTTCTACGAGGAACCGGTTCCGCCGCAGAACCTCGACGCGCTGAAGAAGGTCTCGGACAACGTGAACATTCCTATCGCCACCGGCGAGCGCTTGTTGACCAAGTTCGACTTCGCGGAGCTGTTCCCGCTGCACGCAGTGGACCTCGTCCAACCCGACATCGTCCAGGCCGGCGGAATACTGGAACTCAAGAAGATCGCGGCCATGGCCGAAGCGCACTACGTGGGCATCCAGCCGCACAACTGCTATGGCCCCTTCGCCACCATCGCATCTCTCCACCTCGATGCCTGCACCCCGAATTTCCTGATCCAGGAAGGCGGCATCCATCCTTGGTACCAGGACGCCACCGAGGGCGACTTTCCCGTCCAGAAGGATGGCTACTTCCCGCTGCCGCCCGGTCCCGGGCTCGGCGTCGCCATGAACGAGGAGTGGCTGGCGGCAAACCCTTGGGACGACAACGCCCGCCCGTGGCGGGCGAGGCAAGGCAGCAATCCGTCTCGCCAAGACGTGGAATGGTCTTAAGCCGGCCGATGAACCCTCGAACCAAGACCTTTGCCGCTCCCGAGGACGCCTATCTCGAGTTCTTCCGTGCCGACAGCGCCCAGGACGCGAAGGCTTGGGCTGCCGTCATGAGCTACCCGCATGTGCGCGTCTCGGCACCCGGATCCACCGCCTATTTCGAAACGCCCGAGGCGTACGCGGCGCGGGCGTCGTGGACGCGACGGAAGGCGACCGGCTGGGTACGATCGGCGGGCATCGAACCCGCCCGGCTCCACGAATCCGCCGACAAGGTCCACCTCGCCGGTGGCTGGACCCGCTACAACTCCAAGGACGAACCGATCCTGCGCAACCGGGTGACGTACGTCTTGACCCGCGTCGATGGCCGCTGGGGAATACAGGCGCGTTTCGGCACCGATTCGTTTGCCGAAGGCGAACGGTACGACGCCACGCCCGCCATCGACTTGGTTGGCGCGTACCTGCAAACATTGGCGCACCGGGACTTCGCGGCGAGCGCCGGTTTGTGCCGCTATCCCTTCACCGAGGTCGGTATCGGCCGCGTGGACACCTACCGGGAGGCAGCCGATCTCGAGCGCCGGCTGGCGATGTCGGGGGAGCGCGAGGGGCCTGCCCCTCGCAAGAACGAGCCCGCGGCGCCTGGCGAGATCGTCGCCGCTCAGTCGGGAAGCGACGGCGTGGTAGCGGCGGCGACCTGGAACGAAGCCAACGGCGACGAGGTGCAGGCGGTGTTCGTGGTGGGCCGTTCCGAGGGACGCTGGCGGCTTGCCGGCCGCTCCGCCATACGGCGCTGACCGACCCCAAGAGCATCACTCGTCCGCGCGGGCGAGCCGGCTGCGCTTCTCCTCGTCCGCCCACCAGCTGTCGAGAACGCGCAAACTGCTTTGGGTCAGGTACTCGTAGCGGGCCGCGGCTTCGCGTTCGGGACGACCGAACTTGTTCCAGTAGAGGAATCGCTCCTGCGGCGGTTCGTTCAAGGGGACGTGGTAGAAGCCCCATAGCAGGACGCGGTCCAGGGCTCGGCAGGCGGTGGCTGCCACCTCCATCGAATCCGCTTGCACGGCGATTTCGATGAGCGCGTCGACGACGGGATCGCGGATTCCCGCCAAGTTGCCGCCTCCTGGCAGGCCCACCGTGCGCGACGCGAAATAGCCGTGCAGTTCGCCGATCGGCGGGTTCAGGATGTCGTGGCCTCGAACGTACGCCTCGAAGCGCCGCTCACGCAGGAGATTGTCAGTGGCGACGTTGTCCATGATTCGCAGGCGACCGTCGACGCCGAGCATCTTCAACGTCTCGAGGTAGGGCAGCAGGATACGCTGGTGGGCGGGATTCTGCGTCAGGATTTCGAGCTGGCCGACCACGTTCACGAGGCGACCTCGGCGTATCTGCCCGCTAGCCTCGGCGAACAACGCGTACGCGGGCGCGAAACGATCTTGCCCTGCCCGGTAGAGACGGGCAATCGAAAGGGACTGGCTTGACTCCACTAGAAACTAGATGCAGGTGTATCCGACCAACAAGCGCGCTGCAATACAGTGCGTAGTGGAGTCGAGTATATAAATCCCTTGCAGAAATGCCCGATGACGGCGGCTGACGGCAACAGGACGGCCGCGTTGGAGGCGTCGTCCGCGCGACAGCGCGCCCCGGGCTAGGCGGGGATCTCGGCGCCGCCCCCTCCCGGATGCGCCGAACGCCGAGCGCGACACCGGCCGGCCCGGCAGTCCGGCTCGACAGTCGCGCCCGCTCCCGGACTTCGGCGCCGGTGCCCGCGTCGGCCGAGCTCCGCCCGGTCGGCCAACGCGGTCGCGCCGACTACGCCGCCGCTTTGCGCTTCTTTTCCGCGGGGCCCCTCGAGGTCTCGAGGGCCGCCCTGTCTTTCTTGGACAGGTCGTTCCGGCCGGCGTGCTTCGAGACGTAGAAGCAGTTGAAGCCGCGCCGGTCCGATCCGTCGTGGTTCGGGCCCGACCAGTGTACGGTGGTCGGTCGGAAGAACACGATGTCTCCGGGCTCCATCGCCACCTCGGCCACGTCGGAGCGATCGGACAGATCCGTCGGCTCGTGGGCTTTCAAGTGCGCGAACTCCGCTTCCTCGAGATGGGATCCCTTCAGGAAGTGCAGGCAGCCGTTGTCGCGGCTGGCCGGGTCGAGAGCGACCCAGACCACCCCGCCTTCCAAGGCGTCCGAGTGCGGATGCACCTCCTCGGAATGCTTGTTTTTGGTGAAGAAGCTGGCGGTCGTCGGTTCCGGCTTCCGGCCGAGCAGCATCTCGAGAATCGGCACATGGGGACCGTCGCGCAGGAGATCGCCGAAATAGTCGTCGATCTTCTCCAGCCCCTTGGTGATGTTGGTGAAGATGCCGCCGGCATTGGGCCTTGCCCGGGTGACCGCCTCGGCGCGCCGGCAGATCTCCTCCACCTGCGCGTTCGGGAAGAAGTCTCGAACGACGACGTAGCCGTCGCGGTCGAAATCCGCTTTGAGCGCCGCCGCCAAGGATGGCTCCATGGTCGTTGCCTCCATGAGGTTTGCGAAGTTGCCAAGCACAAGCAGGTACCGATCAGTATCTATCATGCGTCCGAGTCGAGTTCGAGCCTGCCGGCGTCGCCGGCGGCTGGAGTTCACCCATTGCAGGAACCTGTCGGGGCTGCAATCGGGTCGCTGCCGCTGGCCATCGAGCGCGGCAAGGACTCGGACGGACGTTGCAGGGATGCCGACAGACATGCCCTCCGGGGCGGGCGGCAGAAGTGCTCGGGAAGCGCTGCGCGCTCCTGTGCGGGATCAGCGCTTCAGCTCGCTCCGCAAGAGCCTCGCGCTCGTCTCGCCGACGACCCCGTCGGAGCGGCTTTGGTCCCTGGCGGAGAGCCTCGTCGTCGAGCGCATCGAGGCCAGCGACAAGGTCTCTATCGCCTAGACGAGGCAGGGGTTGCATTGCAGCCCGTGCTCGAGACCATGTGCGAATGGGTGCGGTTTGTTCCGGGTCAGGTCGATCGCGAAGAACTCGACCTGGGTTGTGTGCTCTGGGAGCTGTCTCGGCGAATCGGCGCCCGCCCGCCCTTTCTCTTCTCCTAGCGTTCTTTCTTGTAAAGTCCCTTGGAATCGCCGCGAAACGACTCCCATGGGATCAAGCGCTTCAGCTTGGGCAGCGGATCGCCTTGACGTTCCAGCCACGAAAGACAGTCAGCGCAGTCAAGATCGCCGAAACTCTGTTGCATAGCTCAACTCCTGACGAAAACTTCGTCCTGGCTATGCCAAAGCAAGGTTGATAGAGATACCCTACAACTTGCTGGGAACTGGCTTGCAGAAGCACTTCTCGAGTGCGATCAATGCCGGTCGCCGGTATCAGTTCGGCGTACGCTTCAAGATGCAGTTCGATGCAGTCCTGATGATCTCCTACCTAGAAACATTGTACATCCCACCGCAATGTTGCCACGGGATCTACCCGGAACATGCCGCGGTTCTCATTTTTGACAGCCTCGCGGGTTGCCTCTGCAAGGCATCAAGAGAGCCACTGACTAGAACATCCTGAGAAGTATCCTTTTCTAACAACGAGCAAAACAGATGGAACAACAAACGGAGTTTCAGGAACGGGCAGTCAAGGTGGAGTGCCCGCAACACCGTTTCGTATTTCTGATCACATCGGATGGTGCCATGCTCGGTCTCGACCACAGCGGCGGTCTCTCGTTGTTTGATGAGGCCGATGATCGTGTTGTCTGGGATTGGCTGCCCGATGGTGTGAGGTATGCGGCGTCCGGTCAAGATTTAGCCGTTGATCTCGATGACTCGATCTGCGTTCTATCGGTGAACTCGGAAGAGCTGGCCTTCAGCATCTGCCATGGGCCCGAGCTGCTGCCGTCCGAATATCTTGAACACTTGCAGCGCGAAGGCTGGGTGTGCCTGCCCTGCATCCTCCCGCCTGACACGGTGGAGGGACTGCAACGTGTTGCCGGTACAGACCGATACCAACATCTCGAAATGAACAACGAGATTCCGAAAACCTGTCAGGATGTTGCGGTTGGCCGCTCGATTGCCGAGCCGGTATCGCTCTGGCTGATCCGGCAATACATGCAGACCCATGATCTGCATCTGGGACATCCCCCTGGCTTCGGTGTGCTGAAACCCTACGATGGCGAAAGCAAGGTTCAAGGCTGGCATTCTGATATTCCGTATATTGCATCGGTCGGCGGCAATCTAGTGGCTGACCGCAAGGGTCCGATCAAGGCGGTCCAGCGCAATGTCTGCGTATCCGACTTTACGAAGGAAAATGGCGCGACGGCCTTCAAACTCGGCTCTCACGCGGCCGCCGCGGAGCCGCCGCCGGAGTGGAATCCAACCGCGGACGATGGTGCGCCCATACGGCCTTATAGCGGCCCTGATGCTGATGTGGTCGAGCCCCCGCCGGCAGCATCATTCTGTATGACGCCAGAACGTGGCACCGTGCAGGCTTTAATCGCAGCAAACATAAACGTGCTGCGATGTTGCAGTCGTTCCAGACGGCTGATGTGATCCCGAAGAGGGATACTAGACCCACCTACAAGCGACTGCAGGAGAGTTTCGTGCTGGATGAGCTGAATGCCAGGGAGCAATGGGAACTTACTGAACTCCTGCTCAGCCAGCCAGAAATCGCCTAACTACCGCAACTTCGCCGGCGAAGGACAGGAGCGTACTGTGCAAGTAGGAATCATGTCGGGTCATTTCGTTCGTCCGACGCTGGAAGAATCGCTGGACGCGATCCTTGGTCACGACCTCAGGCATCTTCAGTTCAACATGTCGTCAGCGCACCTGCAAAGACCGCTGGCGGAAGAGATCGATACGGCAGGCCTCTGGATTCGCGAGAAGATACAGAAGCGCGATATGGTTATTTCCGCGCTAGGTGGCCCGGCCAACATGATGCATCCGGATGAGATGAAACGCGGGCAGGCCGTTGAGCGCCTAATGCTGTTGATCGCGGCTTGCGGGCTCATCGGCACGTCCGTGGTAGCAACCTGCACCGGCTCTCGGCATCCGGAAAGCATGTGGCGCAAGCATCCAGACAATAACACTGGCGAAGCTTGGCAGGTGTTGCGAAATACTCTTGAACAGGTGTTGCCAGTAGCCGAGGCGGCTGTCGATATCGCTTTCGAGCCGGAGGTCAACAATGTCGTCAACACCGCAAAGAAGGGGCGTCGCCTGATTGACGAGATGGGATCGAAACATCTCAAGGTGGTAATGGACGCCTCCAACCTATTTGGCGATGGCGACCTGACACGCATGTCGGAGGTCCTGGATAAGGCGTTCGATCTGCTGGGCGATCACATCGCCATCGCCCATGGCAAGGATCTCGATCACGATGGCGACGCGGGGCATCTCGCCGCCGGTACGGGCAAGCTCGACTACGCTCGATATGTGTCATTGCTCTGTGGTCTTCCCTTTGATGTACCTGTCATCCTGCATGGTCTTTCCGAAGATCAGGTGGACGCGAGCGTGGCCATGCTGAGATGCCATGCGCAATCTCGGTCAGGCGCAAGCGCATAAAGCGAGAATTGTCCTTTCGGGTTGCTTCTCCCCCATCGCGGCCGTCAACTAGCCGTGGGCCGGGTGGAACCCGAACCTCAGGCATCCAGCCCGCTTTCCCAGCAGGCAGCCTGCCTTCAACCTGCCTGTCCTCGACCCGCGCAGGCCGTGTCTAGGATGGTAGGCGGTTGACAAGGGACCGACGGCACCGGCAATGTTCGGGTCATGGGAAGGACACTGCCGGACACCTACAGTCTTCGGATGCCCTGTACCTGCTTCCGGGGATCGCCCTGCTTGAACCCGGACAGAGGCTTGCGCCTAACGAGCGAAACACATAATCCAGCGATGGCCCGATCCAATGAAAACCGAGCCGTGGTTAGCGCCAAGGATCGAGAGCGAATGCACCGACTTGGCGCGTGGAAGGCAAGCCTTCCACCGTTGTCCTCGCCTCCGCCGCGATCGCTCAGGGAGGTATTCGAGATCAACGAAAGACTGCGACGCCGGGCTGGCAATTCGTCGCTCGACGACGCATCCGCAGTGGAGCAGCACGTCCGATTCCGTAACAACCTGTTGCGCCTTCAGTCCGCAACGCGCACCCCGCCCCGCTCGAGCGAGCGATGATAGACAGGTGTGTCGCCAAGTTCCTCGACGAGCTGTTCGGTGCGGGCTCCGGCTGGTCCGTGGTCGGAGGGCACGCCGCAAATGTCTACCGCCGAGAATCGCGTTTCACGATGGACGTGGATCTCCTGGTATCCCTCGGTTCGCAGTCCATGGCAGACGCGGCTGCCGCGTTCGTCGAGAAGGGTTGGACGGTCAGGACAATGGACCCGGAGGGCTGGTTGTTGCGCGTGTCGCACACCGAGTTCGGCTATATGGACGTGATCGCATCGGAGACGCCCTACCAGGAGGAGGCACTGCATCGGTCGCGGACAGTCGACTTGGGGCATGGGTTGTCGGCCCACGTTCTCTCTCCCGAAGACGTGATCGTCCACAAGCTCATCGCCGACCGGGCAAAGGACGACGACGATATAGAGGACATCCTGCGGGCAGGTGCCTCCCTCGACTGGGACTACCTCCACATGTGGTTCGACGCGTGGAGCCTGCGGGAGCGCTTCGAGAAGATCGTCGGGCGCATGCGCGGCAACCAAGAGCTGACCAAGAACCCGTTTCTTGGCCGCCTTGACGCCAAAGCCGGTCGCGATAGCGACGACTCGAACTCGCCATAGCCATTCCGGCACTGGTTGTGTCGTTCCCGTCGCTGATCCCAGCCGTGATCGTGCGCGGTACGGCGCGGGGGCCTCGCAGTCGAACACCAATACGGCGTGTCTTGCTTCGGGACGGTTCAGTACCCGCCGAATGGTCTTCTTCAACAACGGCACGGAAGCAACCTTGAGCGCGATGCGCACCGCCCGGGCGCTCACCGGCAAGACCAGAATCGCCAACCTTTGACGGCTGCTACTGCAGCTCCCCCCGCGACTATGACTTGATCTTCGCGCATCCTGCCAGCGACCACGAGCGCCCTAGGGCCGATGATGGTCGGCACCGGCATTCCCAGGCGAACCAGGACGAGACCATGCTGGTTCTGCCGTACCGGAACGATGTCGCAGGCGACCCGATTCGCAAGCACAAGGACGGCTTTGGCGGCGGTATTCCTCGAACCTTCGCAGAGTTCCCATCCCGGCTCGACAACGCGGAGTTTCTCAATGGACTCGAAGCAGTCTGCGAGGAGAGCAATGTGCGGCTCGGATTCGACGAGGTCATCACCGGCTTCCAAACCGCCTTCGGGGGCTGCCAAGAGCACTACGGCATCACGCCGGACTTCGCCACCTACGGCAAGGCCGTCGCCGCCGGCCTGCCCATCGGCACCGTGGTCGGACGCAACGAGATCATGAACTGCTTCTCCGGGAAGGACGGCGCCCGTGAATATTCTCGGCGGCACCTTCAACGGCAATCCCCTGTCGATGACCACGGGCGTAGCGGCTGTCGCCGAAATGCGCGACAACCGCGACAACAAGGAGACGATCTGCAGCCACCTCATGGAACAGGGCAATCGCCTGGCCTCCGAGGTGACGACTTCTGCATGAAGCACCAGTTCCAGGCACAACTCATGAACGCCGGCCCTTGGGGCATCTGCGCTTCCAGGACATCCCGTCAACAGTTCACGGGATTGCACAGAAGACGGGAAGTGGGCAGAGCGGGTGTTTTATCCGCACCTGTTGGACTACGACGTGATCATCCCCGGCATACATCCTGGCGTTCCTGTCCGTCGCGCATACGCCCGAGGACGTCGACCGGATCATCGGGCCTTCAAGCAGTCGTTTCAGCACTTGAAGGAAGGCGGTCTTTTCTAAAGGCTAGCGGCCTAGCGGTATAGCTTCTCCTCCGTGCGCATGACGAGGTGGCTATCAGCGCGGGCAGGCTCACGGCAATCCTGACGCTCCGTGGTTGAGGGCGTCGTGCCGTGCGTTGCCGTGTTGGACGACCACGGCAACGGCCGGCAGCGGCGAAGCTGCCGGCCGGGGAAGGTCCCGGCGCAAGCGTTCCGCAGCGTCGAGCAGGTGGAGGACCTGAAGGAGGCGGCGAAGCGGGCGCAGAACGCGGGACTGCACGGCAGCTGTAACGACTCCCGCGGAGCCCGACCCGCCTCGGCCGGCGCCTGAGGAAGATCGGACGCAACGAAATGCGGTACACCCGCGCATGCTTTTCAATTGAAAGATGTCCAGAGAATATGGTCTATTGGTCTCTTTCGCGGTGGCGATCCGCAATCCGAAGGGAAGGACGATGCGCAATATTCTCGACACCTACATAAAGAACACGCTAGGCAGCGCTGCGGCGCAAGCGCGTGCGGAACGGACCGTGGTGGGTGGCAATTCCCGCGGCGCCGCCTACTGGGCGCCCTATCCGCTGACGATCGAGCGGGCAGCGAACACCACCGTCGTAGATGTGGACGGGCGGGAGTATATCGATATGGTTAACAACTACACTTCCCTCGCGCACTCCCACGCCTACCCGCCCATCGTCGAGGCGGTGTCGAAGCAAATTGCCCGGGGCACGGCATGGAACGCCAACAATGTCTGGCAGGTGGAGCTGGCGGAAACGCTCATCGAACGGATCCCTTCGGCGGATAGCGCCCGGTTCACCAACTCGGGATCCGAAGCCGGCATCCTGGCTCTGACCATCGCCCGGGCCATTACCGGGCGCAACAAGGTGCTCATGGCCAAGTACGGCTACCATGGAATCCTGATGGAATACGAGGCAGGCAGTTTTCCCGGCCTCATGCCGCACAGTGGGAACAACACCTACCTAGGCATCTACAACGACGCGGAGAGCTTTGAAAACATCCTGGCCGAACATGGCGACGAGATTGCCGCGGTGGTATTGGAGCCCGTGATGGGTGCTGGCGGCGTGTTCACGGCAACGTCCGAATTCCTGAACCGCGTACAGGCCGCCACGAATGCGGCAGGGGCCCTGTTGGTGCTGGATGAAGTGATTACCTTTCGGATGTCGACGGGCGGCGCACAAGCTTTGTACGGCATCGAGCCGGACCTCGTTATGCTTGGCAAAGTGATCGGCGGCGGCTTTCCAGTAGGCGCAGTAGTCGGCAAGATCGAGCACATGAAAGTATTCGACCCCGCCGCAATTAAGGTCGTGCATTCCGGCACCTTCTGCGGCAACCCGGTGACCATGGTCGCCGGGACCATATCGGTGCGAGAGCTTACGGCGGAACGCATCAAGCGCATGGACATGCTTGCTGCCCGGCTGTGCGAGGGACTCGCTACTCATGCCAGAAACCTGAGACTACCGCTGTCGATCAACCGCAACGGATCCTTAATCAATCTTTTCTTCATGGCCAATGAGCCTCAGGCGGTCGCGTCGGGCCGCGAGGATGCAGAGACGATGCGCCTGTTTTTTCTGGCAGCACTCAATCACGGTTTGATGATGGCCCCGCGCGGATTGATCTGTCTCTCCACGGTCATGGACAAAGCACTGATCGAGACCGTGGTGCAACGTGCTGCTTCCGCCATGGTGGATGTGGTGCAACAAATAGATAGCGAGAACTGATCCCGCTGTAAAGAGTCGTTCGATGACTAGCTGACCGATAGTATGCGCCAGCTTTCCTCCTGGTTACGGCCCCCTCCGACACCGGGCGATTTTGCCGAGGGATTGATATGCAGGGGTGCCCGCGCGGACGATCCGGATCGCGCCCATCGAAGCCCGGCGCCACTCCTTCCCCTTACGCCGGGAACTCGGCCTTCAAGCTAGCAGCGGGACCGCCTTGCCGCGCTTCGCCTCCGCGTACTTCGACAGCCACGCGCTGTGATTCTTCATGGCCACGAGGGTCTTGCTGGCATTCGACGTACGCGGCCACGGCGCGCGCGCTGCTTCTGGGCTGACCGCAACCTGGGCGTTCATCTGCACCGACGATAGACGATAGTGCGCCGACGTTCTTGATCGCCGTCCCGACGGCAGTGACCGAGGGCAGTGGCGGTCCACTCGGGAACCGTGCGCCCGCTGCTTCCGGTCAGCGGGCGCGGGCCGCCAAGGGCGGCCGGATAGAAACCGGGAAATGTTCCTCCCGGCAGGATCGACGACGATGCCGACCCGACCACCACCGCCCGCTCTTTGAACTGCGTCGTGTACGTACTTCAGGGCGTAGCCTTTGTCGAGAGCCTGGTTCCAGGCCGCCTCGGCTTCGGCATCGGCGCGGTCGCCGGATGCAGTCTCGATGCCACCACAAACACGTTGCCGCCGCCATGCAGGACGAGGTCAGCGCTTCCCCTGGCGTTGCTTTCCTCGGCCTAGGTCGGAACCGCCCAACGAATCCGCCACCGCCTTGGCGAGCACAACGTGGAAGCCCTCGTAGCGGCCTGCATGCCGAATCTGCTGGTGCGCCGCGCCGGCATACAGCGAGCGCAGCACGGCTTCCAGCGCCATCTCGTCGCCCGAAATGTTGCGGCATCATCCAGCGCACATGGTCTTGTGTCCAGCAGCGCGACGCTTCCTCCCCTCAATTCGCACCAGCCTGTAGGGTGACATGTCGCCTATAGTGTCCATCGGATTTCGCCATCAATTCCTCATGGGATCCAAATTCTCGAATTTCGCCGTCCTCCAGGAAATAGATCCTATCCGCATGAGCAATCGTCGATAGGCGGTGGGCAATAATGATCACCAACCTGTCCTTGGCTGCTTCATGAAGAGCATTGACAAGATAGGACTCGGTTTCCGGATCGAGCGCGGACGTCGGCTCGTCCAGGATCAGAATGCGTGCATCCCGCAGGAGCCCGCGCGCAACGGCGATGCGTTGTCTCTGACCCACCGACAATTTGCTGGTCACCGTACCGAGGCTGGTTCCGTATCCCTCCGGGAGAGCCACGATGAAGTCGTGAGCGCCAGCAATACGAGCAACCGACTCGACCTGCTGCCGTGTGGCATTCTTGTTCCCGTAGCTGATGTTGTCGAAGATCGAGTCTGAGAACAATTGCGTTTCTTGAAATACATAGGAGACTTGGCTTCTGAGAGTATCGACCGAGACATCCTTGAGATCGATGCCGTCAATGGATACCGTGCCTTCGGTCGCCTGGACAAAGGCCGGCACTAGGTAGGCGAGGCTGGTCTTGCCCGCACCGGTAGGGCCGACGAGCGCGATAATCTCTCCAACGCCGGCTTGCAGGTTGATGTTTCGAAGTGCGCGGCGTCCATCGGGGTAGGTCAGTCCGACGTGTTGCATGACAATGCCGTCTGAGATTCTAGGCAGCTCGACGCCGTCGCGGGTCTTTTCCACTGGCAGATCCATCAAGAAGAACACACGACGCAAACCCGCGATGTAGACCTGCCATTCGGTGTACATATAGCCCCACGCGCTAAACGTTGCGCTTAAGACGAAGAAGTAGTACACGACGACAAAATAGTCCCCGGCCGTGAAAGTTCCGTCGATCACGCGCCCGGCCATCACGACGAAGAACACCACTTGGCCCAGCATAAACGCCAGACTCCCAAATTGCTGATACGAGAGTTTGACGAGAGACTCTGTACGGAACCGCTTAAACGACTCCTCGCTCATCCTCCTGAATCGTTCACCTTCCCGCTTGTTCCCGCCAAGACTCTGCACGGCAAGGACATTGCTCATGCCCTCTTCGATGTTGCTGGTCGTATTGGAGCCGGAAGCGCGACTGGCTTGGCTTCGGCGGCGCGCCATGCGGGCAAACGGCAGGACGAAGACCACCATCAATGGCATCGTCAACACGGCGAGCACGATGACCTCGGGCGCACTGCCGTAGTAGGTGTACATGATGACGACACTGACAACCACGCCAAGAACGCCGGAGTAGAGCCCGATTGCCAGCGCCTCAAGCAGCAGGCTGGCACTCGTGGTGTCGTAGAGGACGCGATAGACGCTGTCTCCGATTCGCTGATCGTCCAAGGTCGCCATCGGCAGCGACTTGATCCGTCGTCCAAGTTGCGTTCTAAGCACGTGGTTCAGCGACTGCGAGAGCCGAAGATTCACTTTGAAGTCGATAATCCCCAGAATACCCCCCATCAGGCTGCCGGCTCGGTTCGCCTCGTTCTCGGTTTGGGTGGCTGTGTCGTGTCCCTGTGCCAGAGCGGCGCTGGCAGCGCCTGAAGCCCCGGCGGCGGTTCCTGTGGGTGCTCCACTTGGAGTCCTGCCCGCACCCCGGTTGGTAGTGGATCCGAACACGATCACCATGAAGATACCGAGGAGCAATATCCACAGCATCATCTCCACAGCACTCTTGCCATCAAGGAACAGCACGAATGGCGCCAAGTAGCCTGGAAAACCAGATGCATCCTTGGCGATTGCTTGTCCGAGAATGACATGATCGATTATGATTTTTCCCGGCCAAGGCACAAACAGCAATCTAAAGAGCGACTCGACTGTCACGAAGGCTATCTTGGCGGCGATGCGCGCTTTGAAGAGTCTGAAGTAGGTCGTCACGCGCAGGAGTATGCCCAAGGCATCCCTAAACCCGATGTCGGTATCGACATCGAGCACACTCGCTGAACGATCGAGCCGCTTCTCTTTCTCTCTCAGCGTTGCTCTCGGAGTGGGCGGGGCTTCGGCCGTCATGCCGCCCCCCGATCCGGTTGCTGGTCATTGGATCGCCTGGACAATCTGGCTTCAGTCTCCACGAAGTTCCGGTAGCGCCCGCCTTCGATGTCCATGAGCTGTTCGTGGGATCCGTTCTCCACAATCCGACCCTCATCCAGATACAGTATCCGATCCCCTTGCTGAATCGTCGAGATGCGGTGGGTGATCAGGAAGATGGCTCGGTGCCGGCCCCACGCGGACAGGCGTTCGAGAACCTTGTGTTCGGTATGGGCGTCGAGCGCGGACGTGGGTTCGTCCAGTATCAGTATCGGAGTGTTCTTGACGACCGCTCGGGCAATCGACAACCGCTGGCGTTGCCCCGTGGACAACTTGCCGCCCCGGTCGCCGAGCACCGTGTCAAGACCGTCCGGCAGTCCGGCGATGTACTCGTCCACGCAGGCGACCTCGGCGGCCTCAAGGACCTGCCCGTCTGTAGCATCGGGTATGGCGTAGCGGATGTTATCGCGCACGGACATGCCGAACAGCACGTTCTCCTGCAGCGCAACAGACACGTTGTCGCGCAGGCTGTCCACATCCAACTGCCGGAGGTCGACCCCGTCGATGAAAACCGTCCCAGAGTCTGGATCGAAGAGTCGGGCCAACAGGCTCATTAGAGTGCTTTTGCCCGAACCGGTTGGCCCTACGATGGCGGTGATCGTGCCTAGCTCGACTGCGAAACTAATAGTACGCAATACGGGTCGATCCGATTGGTACGCGAAAGTGACATTGTCAAAACGGATATCGCGGCTGAAAGTCTGCATCGGAACAGCATTTGGGCTGTTCTTCACGTCAGGTTCGATGTCGAGAATGTCGAACACGCGATTGAGCCCCATGGCCATGTCCTGCGCCTGTGTCCACCGCTCGACCAGATCCCGCACCGACACGCTGGACGCGCCAAGCTGATCCTGTGCCGACTGGTACGCGGAGAGATTCCACTTCAGGAAACTAAGGCCAACCAGACCAACCAGCACCGTGGCGAAGGTCTCCCGTTCTCCATAAGCCCAGACGGCTGTCAGGAACTGCCCAGCGAGCAATACGCCCGCCGCTAATGAAAAAGTCACGATGCCGACGATGGCCATCAGGGAGCGGACGCGATAGGAGGCGTTGAAAGCGGCAACCGA
Organism: Pseudomonadales bacterium; assembly: GCA_963422285.2. GTDB lineage: Bacteria > Pseudomonadota > Gammaproteobacteria > Pseudomonadales > Azotimanducaceae > VXYL01. The sequence continues at coordinate 1,154,455 of CAXXJO010000002.1, forward strand.
ATCCGCTTCCAGACATTGCTGCTCGACCTCCTCCGTACCGTAGGCTTTGAGAATCCGAACAGCGGCGAACGTTTCCTGGACACGTGACGTGAAATCCGAATTCGCTGCTCTGGCGGCGAGAGACTTTTCGCGCATGCGGGGCGAGTACCAGAGTCCCCATAAAACGGCCGTAGCCACAATGCCGAGCGTCATAGCGCCCAAGACGGGGTCGAGCGCGGCGAGGAAAACGACTCCCGTGGCATAAGTGATCAGCAGCTGCAATGCTTGTGCAACCGTACCGATTACGGCCGTGACCTGTGCGCTGTCCTGATAGATGCGGTATACCGAATCGCCCACCCGGTGATCGCTGTGATATCGAAGCGACAACCTGTGCCAACGCTCCAACAAGGCCATCCTCAGATCCTGGTTCACGCGCTGCATGATGAAGATGTAGTAGTACGGCAAGAGCATCATCATGGGGATCAGCGCGATCCACGAAAACACCATGAACACCGCGTATACCCACTTCAGGCCATGTCTCTGCTCGGCAGTGAGCGGTGCCATATCGACGTTCGGTTCGGTGCCGCCCCTGTTTGCAACCATTGACTCCGCACCGACCACGGATTCGCCGGCCAGTTCCGGCTGACCGATGAAGTCGGCCAAGAAAGGCGTCAAGGGCTTGGCCTGCAGGATGGACTGGCTGATCAAGTCCACGGAGAAGAGGGCAATCACCATCGTCAGCAGCGTCGAGGCCCAGAGCAATACGAAGTAGTAGACCAAGTGGCTGCCGAGGCGAATGCGGAATCGCAGCTTCCCCTCGTCAACGCGGTACTGCAGCACCCAGACGCAGACGCAACCAACCGAGACAAGTCCTACGCAAACGTTGTCGGCAAGTCCATCGACGGCAAAGACGGCAAACAGGAACGACGACGCCCCGATGAACGCCAGCGCAAGAGAGGCGGCAACATACACTCGGCCTTTCGCGAACAGCAGCAGCCAGACGAGAACGGTCATGAGAACCGTAGCGGCCAGCAATAGATCGTGGAGCCGATTGGTTCCCGGAGACACCGACCAGGCGAGCGGACCCAGCGCGGCCAGTACCGTGACCAGCGGCGGGACATGGCGAAAGCTCCATGCTCGGTCCGCGCCTGCGGATGCGGGGACGGCTGGTTCTTCGGACTCGGCAGATATCCTCCACCGCAGTTCGCGCCAATACCCGATAGTCTGAGGCAGCAGATACGGCCACGTCCGCACCAAAATCCTGATGATCGCGACGAAACCCAGCTTGTCGGGAGCCTCGTGGCTCGCCGGGGCTTTCCTCTCGCCCCAAAAAGGGAGCGCCCGGGCCTGCTTCAGATCGTCCATTCCGTTGTTGGTCTGATCGTCACCAGAGTCTGGTCGCATATCCCATGGTCCGCTGCGTGTCCACTACGATGCCGACCCCATCGCGGCAATGGACTGCGCAACGACCAGCCAGCTCGCGCCGACGGCCGGAGCCGAACGATCCAACGCCAAGCCGAGGAGAGCTGTGCAGAGGAAAGCTCAAGGGGAGTATGCTGCCCCCCTTTGCCGGGTCGGTCTACTACACAACGCCGAGAACGCTATTTAAACGACCGATAGCGCACTTGCAGGCCGAGTTCGCGCGGGTGCGTGGGATATCCCAACGAGGGATTGCCGCCAAGCCCGCTTATGGGCAGGAACTCGACCAGCCCAACCTCGTCGAAGATGTTCTGCACGAAGACCAAGACGGACCACCGTTCATCCGCGGAAGTCCACATCGCATTCGCATCCCACCGTCCATAGGACGGTATCTCGTAGTCTGGAATATTGCCGATGTTGGGGTGCTGGAAGCCGGTAAAGGCGTATGTGGCATGGAACTGAATGTCGCTGCCGTTGCCGAGCGAACGCTCGTGAGCCAGCGTTAAGGCCAGCTTGTTCTTGGGCTGCATCGGCAGCTGGTTGCCGGTCATATCGGTCGCCAGCGGGTAGGGGCTGGTGGTCGGCTGGCCGGTATCGAAGTCGATGTGGTCCCACTGTCCGTATTCCGCATAGGGGTTGTCCCAGATCACCGAGGAATGCGGGCCGATCTCCGAATCCTGGAAGGCGTAGAAGCCGCTCAACCGCCATTGTTCGGTGATGTAGTAGCTGAACTCGAAGTCGACGCCCCAGATCTGGGTGTCGTCGATATTGGAGGTGTACTCGAGCAGCGGCGAAGACGAGAACGACGCCACCGTCAGTCCCGGCGGTGGCGGCTGGTTGCCGGAGAGCTGAAAGCCTTCGTAGTCGTTGCGCCAGAGGCCGACTGCGTACTGCAGACGCGAGTCGAACGCGAGACCCTTGGCGCCGACTTCGTAGTTGACCAGAGTCTCTTCTCCGATTTGGGGGAGATCTACGCCCGGTATCGGCGTATTGAATCCGCCGGAGCGATAGCCCGTGGATATGCGGCCGTAGATCAGACCGTCGTTGTCGGTCGTGTACTCGAGGCTGATGTGGCCAATCGTTTTGTCCCAGGTCTGCGACTGATCGACGCCCCCGTTTGGAAAAAAGACCCCGGTCAGCGCGCCACCGAGCACAACCAAGGCGAACCCGCCCCCAGCCTCCGGCTTCTGCGCCTTTTCGTCTTCCGTCCAGCGCAGGCCGCCCGACACGGTCCAATGGTCGTCGAACCTGTAGGTACCGCTGAAGAACGCGGCCCGAGTTTCCGATTCGGCACCGGTGTAGAAGCGCACGGTCTCGGTATGCTCCGAACCTTCTGGACAGTACCAGTACAGGCCCTCCCACTGGTCCGCCTGCGCGGGGTCGCTGGTACCGATGCCGAAAGCTTCGACCACATTGGTCATCACATCCTGGCAGTTCCTGGCCTCCACAAAGCCGTAGATCGGCGATGCCGCCACCGCCTGTTCGTCGGCGGTGCCGAAACGATACGGCCGGGTCTGGTCTACTCTGACGAGGTCCCAGAAGGTGGTGTTCTCATAGGCGAAGAGACCGGCAATGAAGTTGAAGGGTCCCGACAAGCTCGAGGACATCTGCAACTCGTGCGAAGTCTCGTCGTAGAGGTACGGCAGCGCGTAGTGCGTGTCTTCGAAGGGGGTCGCCAGTCCGTCCGAGGCGACGGTGTGGTCTCCCGGCGTCGCAACGCGGTTCGCGTAGTCGGCGTCCTTGGCGTTGATCATGCTGACGTCGCTGTCGTTGAAGCTGTAGCGCACCCTCAAGGTCTCCGTGAGCTGGTATTGCGCATACAGGTTGACCTGGTCGGCTTCGCTGTCCTGCCAGCCGGTGAAGTTGAGCGCGACTTTGTTCTCGATGTCACCGCACTTGAAGCCCGGCATGCCGATAGGGCAATCCGGATCGATGGCTGGATTGGGTGTTGCGTAGCGATAGAGATCATTCGGCACTTCCGACGCTCCCGGAGGAGGGTCGGCATACTGACCGCCTTGCGGGCCAAGAGTGACGAACGGATCCGTTCTGTTCAGATTGTTGATCGTCACCAGGGATCTGGGTATCCCCTTGTCCTCCACGCGGGAGGCGCGAACGTTCATGTCGAATCGCTCGGTCCTATAGCGCAGCTGCGGCGCAAAGAAGCGGTGATCCGGCTTGTCGTAGTCCCCGCCGAGGCCGATGTTCTCCTGTCTGCCGTCGCCGACGTGCATGCCGCCCGTCAGACGGAAACTCAACTGATCGCTGATTGGGCCGCCGATCGCAGCGTTGACGCGCTGCTGCGAAACGTCGGTGGCCTCGGCCATCACTTCCGCGTCCCACTCGTCCGTGGGCTTCTTGTAGACCAGGTTGACCGACCCGGCGATGGAGTTGCGGCCGTTCAGGGTACCCTGGGGCCCGCGCGCCACCTCGATGCGCGCCAAGTCGAAGCCGCCGCCGGGCAATGTGCCGTACAGCCCCACCGTGTAGGCGCCATCGACATAGGTCGCCACAGCGCGGTCGGTGTGGGTCTGACCCGCTATTCGAGTTCCGATTCCGCGGATGACTGTTCCCTGACCTTCCTGATCCATCTCGTCGCCGAACTGCAGACCCGGAACCAGGCTTTGCAGATCGGTCTTGTCCTGGAGCACGAACTCTTCCAGAGCTTTCGAGTCGAACGCCGTGATCGTCATCGGCACCTCGAGGATGTTCTCCTCGACCTTCTCCGCGGTCACTACGATCTCCTCGTGATACGCCGTGCGCGACCGGTCGTCCTCCGCACCCATAGCTGCTTCGGACACGGTGCCGGTCTGACCCCGCGTCGGCGAGGCCAGGAGCGACAGGCCGAGAATCAGAAAGGCGAACGTCTTGGCGGTCCTGGGTCGGGTTCGAAATCTGCTCTCCATAAGGTCCTCTCTAGTTTGCGTCGAGAATCTCCCCAGCCTCCCCTAGGACTGGGGCAAGTCGCCGTATTGGCCCTTGCCAATCGCATCAACAGAGTACTTTGCCTCCTAGATTCACGCAAGTTCATGTCCGGGCCAGGGGCAATGGCGTTGAACGCTCGGCATCCGCGCTGGCTCCGAGTATCGCAACCAACCCTTGAAGGCGGCGACCAAAGCCGCGGTCACGAGACGAATCCTGCGACTTGGCGTCCAACGACACCCAAGTCGCAGCGAGAGGCACCGGTACGCGGGGGCTCGCCGTGTTACGGGCCGAGGGGTCGAATTCCGAGAGCTCGCCGGGGTACTGGCCGGTCATCCTGAACGAGGTCGACGCCCATCCGATGCCCCCCGGTTCCGGGGCGAAGTTCCCGATCTCGGCTTGCTGGAGCGGGACGTGAAGGTCTGCTTGGCATCGGGCGGCACCAAGCATGACGTCGCCATCCCGCCCGGGGCATCAAGTGTTGGTGCGACTGCATCCGGTCCATCTCGCCCTGGCGCATCATGTCGGATCGCGGGCAGGACAGCGACCCCGAGCACGCGGACCGAATTCGTCCCAGGCGTCGTGCAGGTCTCGCCGATCCGCAGCGACCCCGAACGCGCGGGGACCGAGCGTTGTGGATTTCGGGGCGGTGAACGGAAGCGACAGCACAGGGGCGCCACCTGCGTGACAGTCGCCATCCGCAATCCGGCCGAGCACGTGCGGGCTGGGAGGTTCTGTTGCTTGTCGACACCAAGGCACCGTCGCCCCGGTTGTGCCTGAAGTGGTTCGCATGGCATTGCCGAAGACGTAGAAATCCACATCCCCGTCGCCTTCAACGTCTGCGGGCGCGATGCCGCCGCGTCTGCGGTTTTTCTTCCGTCATCCCGGCGACATCGTTGCCGAACGACCAATTGCACGACGACGCGAGGCCTCGTTCAAAAGCCAAGCCGCTTTCCACGGAGGCGGGTGCCGGCGCAATCGGAACAGCGACAGGCGCGACGAACGCCGCCACCGCCGCAGCCCGCGGCGAGGACGGGCAGCCAGACGAGCCTCCCAGGAACCGTTGCCGGAGGGAGCAGTGCGGCCGGCGGCGGTTGTCGCATGCGACGTCGGCGTGGCCAGCCCGGAGTCGGCGCACCGCAAACGGCGCGTTCCAGCGCACAGCGAAAACGAGGCACCGGGACGACCCCGTGAGGCAGCAAAGTCCTCGCATGGTCCATTCCGACCCCACGCCACCTTGTACGAGACCACACCGAGAACAAGCGCCAACTTGCATTCGGCGTCGACTGCCTTCTAGGCTCGATCAGTCTCTGTAGATCCTGTGTTGACGTTTCAACATCGCGTTGGTTCCAGTGCCAATCGAGAATATGCGTTCCTATTCACACGGCATCATCGAGATTGCTCGCTTGTCCTCTGGACGATGTCCAGAATTTCCACCAGCCTATGCGCAACCCCAGCAAGGCAGCCCGGCGATTGAGAGCAGGAAGTAGGGCTTTAGCGACCCGTCCGTTCGATTGGCCAGAACCCGAGTCGAGATGTCTGCGTCCGACTCGTCTGACACGTGTTCGGTGGCCAATGCCATCGCCGGATCAAAGCCACGAACGGCCTGATTCGATGCCATCACGCCAGCCCTGTTGCAGACGTTATGGAATTGGATGCAGTGTCGGCGACCATAGTGCGGACCTTGCGGCCAAGGCGTCCTGCAACTGGCTTGGCGAAGAGGCTGGTCCAGCGGCTAAACTCCCATCGGGGCAAGAGAGCAGAGGTGAAGCGACATGCAGGCGGAAGAAGCCAAGAAGCGTATTCTGGAGGGGAAGACCTCGCAGGCGGTGCGCCGCAAGCTGATTGCGCGGACCCCGCAGTCGGCGCAGGCGAAGGCTCGGAGCAAGTCGCTCTCCCAGGAAATCGTGCGCACCGTGGCATTGCCGCATGCCATATACATCGATGCCGCCGATGGTTGTCGAATGACGGACGTGGACGGCAACGCCTACATCGATATGACGATGGGCTTCGGCCCCTGCGTACTTGGCCACCGGCCGCCGGCCGTGGCTGCCGCCGTTCAGGAACAGCTGGCCAAGGGCTGGCACTTCGGCATCCCGAACGCCCTGCAGGCGGAGCTGGCCATGCTGGTGGAAAACGCGGCGCCCTGCGGAGAGCGGGTGGTGTTCTTCAACACCGGCGCCGAAGCCACCCTGAGCGCGATGCGGGCTGCCGCGCCTTCACGGGCAAGACCAGAATCGCCACCTTCGACGGCTGCTACCACGGCGCTCACGACTACGCGCTCATCCATGCGGATCCGCAGAGCGAACGTTCGCGCCCCCAGGGCATGGCGCTCGGCGCAGGAATACCCGAGGTCATCCGCAACGAGACCATGTTGATGCTGCCGTACCGCGACGACGCGGCATTCGACTTGATTCGCGAGCAAAAGGACGATCTGGCGGCGGTGTTCATCGAACCGGTGCAAAGCTCCAACCCGCGGCTGGACTGCGCCGGCTTCTTGCAGAGGCTCCAAGCCGTCTGCCGAGAGCACGAAGTGCTGCTGTGCTTCGATGAGGTCATCACCGGCTTTCGCATCGCTTTCGGCGGCTGCCAGGAACACTACGGCATCACTCCGGATCTGGCCACCTATGGCAAGGCGCTGGCGGCCGGCCTTCCCATCGGCGCTGTCGCAGGAAGCCGCGAGGTGATGAATTGTTTTTCCGGCCTCGACGGCGCGCCCTGGATATTCTCCGGCGGCACCTTCAACGGCAATCCGCTGTCGATGGCGGCGGGAATCGTCGCGCTGACGGGAATGCGCGACAGCAAGGACACCCTGTACCCATACCTGATGGAACAGGGCAACCGTCTGGCGGCGGAAGTGAACGGCTTCTGCCAGGAGCATGGGTTCGTCGCTCAACTAATGAATGGCGGCTCCATGTTCCATCTGCGGTTTCAGAATGCCCCTATCAACAGCTCGCGGGATTTCAAAGAGGGCGTCAAGTAGGTGGAGCAAGAGTTCTACCTGCATCTGCTTGGCCACGGCGTCATCATCCCGGGCATTCATCTGGCCTTCATCAGCCAAGCCCATAGGCCGGCGGATGTCGATCAGATCGTCGACGCCTTCAAGCGCTCCTTCATGGATCTGCGCGCAGACGGGTTGCTGTAACGCGGAACCAGGATCGGTTTGGACGCAACGCGCCGACGGTCGCACGCGGCATGTCGGCAACGCCGCCGTGTCGAACCGCCCGGGGAGAGGTCAGCGACGCCCTTGGCATCGACCGCGCATGGCATGAACGCGAAAGGCCGCCACCCAAGAATCCGGAACACGGCGCTTCGCGGGGCCACCCGCACTGTTCAATCAACGGGATCCGTGGATTCCAATGGATTTTTTCCGACGGATGCTAGGCTTGGGCTAAAGCGAAAGTTGCGCAGAAATCTCGTACAACGACCCTGCTGGCAGGAATCGAGGAACTCGACAAGGGCCGCAATAAGCGGCCTTGCGGTCCCAGGCCGCGGTTGTCAGTAGGGATTCGAGGGAAAGATGTTCCAGGCTTCGAGCGCATGCACTTGGGTTCTGCCGCCGGTGGAGAACAAGCTCACGCCTACGCTGTCGGGTCGTGCGGGGTAGATGCGCCGCATAATGGCCTGTCTACTGTTCGCGAAAACTTCGACCACGGACTTGTCAACGAAAACGCGCAGCTTCAGCCGCTCGCTTTCCTTCAGCTCGAAAGGTCCCGCCTCTACGGTCTTGGGCGTGTCTTCAGGTCCGGATGTGCGCGTATCGACTTTCAGCAACTTGTCCTGGGCGTCATAGAAAATCGATGTCTGCTCTTGTCCGTCCTGCGATACGCATACCTTGACGCCGTATGCCGAAGCCTCGGCACTTTCCATTTCGACAAACAGTTCGAGGCTGTTGCCGCCGATGCCGTCAATGACCAGGTCGGTGCCGGACGGCAGCGCCAAGCTTGCCTTCTTGAAGGCCCCATAGCGCAGCGCTTCGATCTCCTCAGGGACATCCATCCGGAGTCCGCCATCATCGCCGAGAGACAATGTGCGCGGCAGGCTCAGGGTGCCGGACCAGCCGTGCTCCGACCGTATGCCGAACTGAGGCTCGTCAAGGATCCAGGCCCACATGATTCGGCGGCCCTTGTCGTCCACCAGGCTCTCCGGCGCAAAGAACGAGTGGTCTACCCAACTCATCTGCGCGTGAGACTCGGGATGGAACTGTTCGTTCTTCCATTCGCCCAGGTAGTAACGGCAGCCGAGACGGTGACTGATGCACAGCAGAACATCCTTGCCGCTCAGCTTGAAGAAATCGGCGCACGACACGTCCTCGTCCAGCGGCACGCCCTCGACACCGTGCGCGAACAGATCTCCCGCATACTGCCATTTGCCGTCGAGCGTCGGAGACTTGGCCACACCCGGACGTTTTCCGCCGAAGATGGCATAGTACGTGTCGTCTTCAAGCCACCCGAAGGGGTCCCATGATGCATACTTGTCGTGGTGCTCGTCCCCTGCCCGGGTCTCGGGCGTAATCGGGTTCGATTCGAGCTTCTTCCACTCGTTCAGGTCGTCATCGAGGGCCACGGCCAGAGCGTTTCCCTGGCCTTTCTGGTGGTAGCAGATGGTCGGGACGCCATCCTTGTTGATGAAGCAGTTTCCGCTATACATGCCATCGAGCAGGCCGGTGGGATGGTGACGCCAGTGGAACAAGTCCGTGCTCGACATGTGACCCCAATGGTCGGCCCTCTTGCCCGACCGGGTGTCCTGGAATATGTAAAAGAGGTGATACCGGCCCTTCCAGTAGATGGCCCCATTGGGATCGAAGGGCATGGCGACGCCTTCCGGCATCACGATGTGGTAGCCCGGACGCGCCCGGTCGCTTAGAACGCGCTCCCGGAGGCGGCGGGCGTTCTCCGCCACCTGGCAACCCTGTTGCGATGCGGCGATGGACTCGCACCGCCATATGCCATCGGGTTCCCGCCTCATCCTGACTTCGAACAATCCGCCTCCCGTCGACGAACGAAGCATCGCAGGATCGATAGTGGCCACATCTTCGTCGACAACCACCTTGGCGTGATCCAGCACAAACCACTTGCGCTCGACGCGACCTTGGTGGACTTCATTCTGCAAGTACGCCCTTAAATCGGCTTTGGCCATGCCGGAAGCGCTGGACCAGCCATCCGCGAAGAATGCCAGCTGGCCATCGACATCCCCGGCCTTGGTCGCTGCGCTGTAATCCCGCAGCGCCGCCAACACCTCGTTCTCGACGCTCGTACCCGGCGAGCTGCTCGCATCCCCGCACATCACCCCGAGCCCTCATGCCGCTGCTGCCTGTGTTCACTCGCCCGCCCCCTCCCAGCGTCGGACTTTGTCATCGAACCGTCCTGCGCCTGCACGTCGGCGGATGAGTAGTCGGACAAACTGCGGAACTTCGCGCAATGGCTTCAAGAGCGCACGACGGATCGCGGTCCAACTTGCCGGCTGCCGCCGGGAGCATCGTCGTCGACGCCGCGCATACGCAGGTCAGCAGTTTGTTCAGCATTGAATCCTGCCACTGGCCGGGTTCGGGAAGCCGCAGAGCAGTGTACGACATTGAACGCTGATGCGAAACGCGGAAGCGCAAGAAGTCCAGGACTCTCACCCGTCCGATGCGGACATGTTCTGCCTCCTGCCGCCAGGTAGATCGAAATGCACCGGCAACCACTTCCACGTTCGTGGCGGGATGGTGCAGAAGCAAGATGCAGGCCATCAGCCGCATCGAGATCGCGCTCCGGGACCTCGAAGACCGCACGTTCGGGGTACCGGCCTCCGAGCTGCTTGGCGGCAAAGTCCGCGATCGCATCTGGATCTACGGCTGCTGGGACTTGGCGATGATGTGGAACTTCTGGCCGAAGTCCAAGGCCGCCAGTCTTCATCAGATGCGATCCGCGTTGGCAAGAGAATGGATGAGCACTGGTCGTTCTTTCGAGGATTGCCCCGATCTCGATCGCCGAGGGTCGCAATACCTTCGGCAACTTCCAAGCCGTTCCTGGCCAAGCAGTTTCAAAGATGAGCGCGCAGGTGGCGTCCCGTATGCGAACGCGGACACCCGGCGATATCCTCCGGCGTACCCGCCGCGACGACCTCCCCGCCCCCGCGCCCGCCCTCCGGGCCAAGGTCGATGACGTGGTCCGCGGTCTTGATGACGTCCAGGTGGTGCTCGATCACCAACACCGTGTGGCCGGCGTCCACCAGCCGGTGCAAGCAGTCGAGGAGCTTGGAGATATCCGCCAGATGCAAGCCCGTGGTCGGTTCGTCCAGAATGTAGAGCACGTGGCCCCGGCGTTGCAGCTTGGACAGCTCCGTTGCGAGCTTGATGCGCTGGGCCTCGCCGCCGGAGAGGGTAGTGGCGGACTGGCCTAGGGTCAGGTAGCCGAGGCCGAGGTCGTTCAGTACCGCCACTTTGCGGCCGATAGCCGGCAGCTTCTGGAAGAAACGCGCGCCCTCTTCGATGGATAGATCCAGAATGTCGGCGATGTTCTTGCCATCGTGGACGATCTCGAGGGTTTCGGTATTGAAGCGCTGGCCCTTGCAGGCGCCGCAGACCACTTCCACGTCCGGCATGAAGTAGAGCTTGGTGGCGATCACGCCCTCGCCTTGGCATTCCTCGCAGCGCCCGCCCTTGACGTTGAAGCTGAACCGGCCCGGCTTGTAGCCTCGCGCCTTGGCCAGTTCGGTGTTGGCGAACAGGGTGCGTACCCGATCGTAGAAACCGACGTAGGTGGACGGGTTGGAACGGCTGTTGCGGCCGATGGGCGTCTGATCGATGCTGATGACCCGCGTGAGCTGCTCGACCCCTTCGAGGGCGTCGTGGTCGCCGGACAGGGAGCGCGAATCCACCAGCCGCTTCCACAGTTCTTTGTAGAGGATTCCGTTGACGAGGGTGGACTTGCCGGAGCCCGATGCGCCGCTCACGCAGACGAACTGGCCCAGAGGAATCTCCACATCCACATCCTTGAGGTTGTTTTCCCGAGCACCGCGTATCACCAAGGATTCGCCGTTGGTCGGACGCCGCGCATCCGGGGTGTCGATGCTGCGCCGTCTGGAAAGATACTGACCCGTGGGCGATTCGGGACAGCGCAAGATGTCGTCGAGGCTGCCGGCGGCCACCACCTCGCCGCCGTGGATGCCCGGCCCCGGGCCGAGTTCGATCACATGGTCCGCGGCGCGGATGGTCTCCTCGTCGTGCTCCACCACGATCACCGTGTTGCCGAGATCGCGCAGCGAACGCAGCGTCTCGATCATCTTCACGTTGTCCTTCGGATGCAGGCCGATGGAGGGCTCGTCGAGCACGTAGAGCATGCCCATGAGGCCGGAGCCGATCTGCGTGGACAGGCGGATGCGCTGGGCTTCGCCGCCGGAGAGGGTGCCCGAGGCGCGGTTGAAGTTGAGGTAGTCCAGACCGATGCCCAGCAACAACTCGATGCGGCGGGCGATTTCTCGGACGATCTGCAACCCGGCGGCGGCGTGCGGCCCGGTGGGGCGGATGGTGTCCAGGAACGGACGCAGTTCGTCGAAATTCATCCGGCCGAACTCGTCGATGGTGCGACCGGCGACGCGAAACAGCAGGCGGGTGGCGCGCAGGCGGGCACCGTGGCAGTCTGGACAAGTGTGCTCCACCATCACTCGGTCGAGCCACGCTTCCATGCCGGAGTTGGCCACATCTCGCTGGCGATACCAGCGGTAGTGGCGCTCGATGCCACCGGCGATGCCCTGGAAAACGTAGGGCCGGCGCAGCCAGCTCTCCTTCTCCACCTTGGCGTCCGGCGGAACGCGTAGCTGCAACGGCTGGCCGCGCGTACCGTAGAGGACCATATCCCGGGCGTCGTCGCTTAGGGATTGCCAAGGCGTGTCCATGTCGAAGCCGTACTCCTCGCCCAGGGAGTAGAGCGTGTAGCCGCGGTGGGTGTCGGGGCGGTAGTTGCCGACATCGCGCAGGAAGCAGCCCTGGCGGATGCTGCGTTCCGGGTTGGTGACGAGCAGGTCCGGATGGGTGCGCTTGTCCGTGCCGAGGCCGCCACAGGTGCGGCAGGCGCTCTCCGGGTTGTTGAACATGAAGAAGTCCGGCACCACGTCGCCGTACACCAGGGCATGGCGGCGGCTGCCGAAGGTGTTGGCGAACGCTCGCGCCCGGGCCTTGGTAGTGCCGCCCACCACGGCCGCGCAGAGCAGCGAATCGCCCACCCGAAGGGTGTGTTCGATGGCGGCCTTGAGCTGCTTTTCCACGCCCGGCACGATCACCAGACGATCTACCATCGCGGACAGCTTCGGGTCGCCGGGCAGGGCGTCGGGCACGGTCTCCGTCAAGTCGGTGCGGTCGCCATCGATGTCCACGTAGCGGCAGCCGAGCTTGCGCACTTCGTTGAAAACGAACTCCGGATCCTCGCCGTAGACCTGGAAGATCGGCGCCCGCAGTTCGATCTCGACGCCTTCGGGCAGCGCCAGCAGGGATTCCAGAATCTGGGAGGCGGTCTTCACCGGCACGGGTTCGCCGGTGTAGGGGCAGTGCGCTTCGCCGATGGTGGCGAACAGCAGGTTCAGGTAGCTCGACACGTCGGTTAGCGTGCCCACGGTGGAGCGCGGATTGCGGGCAATGGTCTTCTGCTCGATAGAGACCACCGGCGACAGGCCGTAGACGAAGTCCACGTCCGGCTTCTCCACCTGGGCGATGAAGCGCTTGGCGTAGGTGGAAAGCGACTCCATGTAGCGCCGCTGGCCTTCGGCGTAGACGGTGTCGAAGGCCAAGGACGACTTGCCCGAACCCGACAAGCCGGTCACCACGGTAAGCTGATCCCGAGGAATCTCCACAGAGACGTTCTTGAGATTGTGTGCCCGCGCGCCCTGCACGGCGATGGTGGTGCGGATGGCCGGGCGCGACGGGCCGGACGCGGGCTCGGTTGTCGTGGGTTGATTCAGTGGCATGCCCCCCTCCTTGGTGGTTCGTTGCGCGTCCTCGGCATCGTCACCAGCGAATGCGGAAAAAAGCCAGTTCCTCCACTTCCGTCTGGCTGCGCGTGGTCAGCTTCACCGGCGTGGACGCCTTTTCGACGACGCCGATGTCCGACAGCCACTCGCAGGCGATCACCACGTTCTCCATATCGTAGTGGCGGCGAAAATAGTGCGCGATCTCGGTGGTGGAGCGCGGTTCGCCGCCGGCCTCGTCGAGATAGTCCAGCACCGGCGCGAACAGCTCCTCGGCACGGGGTTTCAGATAACCGTCAATGGCGTCGAGCGCTGTCCCCAGCACCTCGCGGGTTGCTTCGCGCTCCAGCAGGTTGACGTAGACGAGCCGGAACAGCTGCGGATTTAGGCGCAGGGCGGCCACCACGGCCTCGCGATCGACGATCTCTCCGGCCAGCCCCACCACCACCTCGGCCAGCGACCGGGCGGTGACGAGGATCCACAGCGCGGTGTAGGCGGGGTCGTCCTTGATCTGGTACCACTTGCGGGCTTTGTAGAGCGTGGCGATGGCATGTTGGGCGCTGTGCATGGCCTGCACTTGGCTGTCGCGCTCGCCGATGCTGCTCAGACTCTCGAAAATGGCGTCGATAGATGGATCGCGGCTGAAGATCAGCCTGCCCTTGGCGAACATGGAGTGGCCGAAGGTATTGCGCACCGAGGATTCCAATCGCTGCCGGAACTCGGCGCGGGGCTGCACCGTGGTGTGGATGTTCACGTCGTCCTCCACCAAGGCGACGCCGTGGGTCTTCGTCTTCTTGTCGTCGGTGCAGATCAGCACCAGGTCGATGTCGGACTTGTCCCAAACCTCGTCGTGGGAAAGGCTGCCGCAGAGGATCGCCGCCAGAATGTGGCCGTCCTTGCGCACCTCGTCGATCAGGGTGTCCAGAGCCGTCTCGAACCGCGCCCGCGCCACGGATGGCATCGGTGGCTCCCTCCTCCGTTCTCTGCCGTGGATGATGGACGCTGTCGCGGACGGGCGCAAGGGACGCGAGGGCAGCCGGCAGCAAGAAACGACAAGCAAGCCGCAACGACCCGCCGGACAAGCTCATCGCGGATTGTCCTGGGCTTGAAGCGAACGGCATCCTGGAAGCTTCGGTCTACGGAGCCGACTGCCGCGCCGAAGACAAGAACTTCGCTATACCCATGCTTGGGACCTGAACTCTCTGCAGGCCGGCGCCGATGCCGGAAAGATGTTCAAACTCCCGCCTGAAGCCAGATGCAGCTCGGGCAATTCGGATCGGCAGCGGCGGCATCCGCGGCGCACTGGTACTGCGGCGAGGCAAATCGTTCCAGGCGATTGTCGCCGTTGCTGGACGGGCCGGGGCGCATGACGGACTCCTTCCAGGCGTCGTCCGCGGCCCAGCGGTAGTCGAGTTCGACCACCTCTCCCGGCGTCTCGGCGTCGCGCAGCAGATCCAGAGCGCGGCGGACGACGGTGCGCTGCATGTCGATGTCGAACGCCCGGCCAGCGGTTCGCCCCAAGGGGAAGTCCAGAAAGACCGCCCTTGGCGCACCCGCCGAACGGGTGATGGACAAGGCGCTGGACAGACTGACCGCAGGGATGCCTCGGCGTTCCACTTCGCGCGCGACCAGTGCCACGGACTGGTGGCAGACTGGTCAGACGGGAACCATCAGCGCCACGTCCACGGCATCGGCCACGAACCGGTCGGCGAGAGCCGGGGCGAGCGTACCGCGCACCTTGGCGGACGAGTAGATGCCGCCCATGAAGGTGTAGGCGTACGGGGCCGCCTCGCCGATGACGCCGGCTCGGGCCAGATCGCGCAACGCCGCCAGCGGGAAGACGACGTTCGGATCCCGGCGGGCGTCGGCGAGATCGTAGGCGAAGTGGGTAGCGCGCAGGTCTTCCACGGAAGTATCGCGGGCGATTTCCCGGTAGCTTGGATCGTCCCGGTAGTGGAACGCGATCTGGCCTGCGGCATAGATGCCGCCGGACGCCACCAGCCCCACGCGCCATTCGTTCTGGGACTTGGCGGTACGGGCGAGCTCGGCCAGCGGCGGGTTCTCCACCCAGCGGTACGGCGGATAGCCCAGCGAAGCGTACAAGGAGCGGGTGCGCTCGATGTAGTCGATGGGCGGCTGACGCGCGAACATGCCGGCAATGCTATCACGGGGTGACCAGCGTTCCGTCCGTTGCGTTTCCTGTCCGCCGGCGGAACCGACGATGCCGGCGACAGGGAGCAAGCCGAAAAACGTGCCGTCGCAGACCTCGCCGCATTGCAATGCTGGTGGACGCTCGCATCCGAACAGTTGGGATCGACCATGCTCGGTCGAGACCGGGATCGTCCCGCGAGAGCGGCAGCGAATGCAGGCGGACGCGCTGGCCAGCGTACGGGCACGACTGTGGTTTACTCCCCCAACCCCATCGATCGGAACAAGGCCATGCCTCAACCTCAAGATTCCCAGCTCGCGGACAACGCGCTATACGTCCGTCGGGGCCAACGGGCCCGAGCGGACAAGTCGCCGTCGCGCTCCACTCCCGTCGGCGCGGTAGCCGCAGTGCGCAGCCCAGGCACGACAAGCCGGCAGGAGATGATGCAGGGCATCCTGGCCCAGGACAGCGCCTTGATCGCCGGCAGCTTCGGCACCGTGTACTACAAGCCAGTCGCCGTCTGCGGCATACACTTGAAGCTGGAACCGTTGCAGCCGAGCATCGGCACGGTGGTGCATGGCCTGGACCTTGCCACGGATCTGGACGATCCGCAGCGGGTGGCGTTCCTGCGCGCGCTTTGGCTGGAACGCAAGGTGCTGGTGTTCCGCGACCAAGCGCATCTGTCGAGGCGGCAGATGGTGGACTTCGCCCAGCATTTCGGCGAGGTGGGGGCGCCGTTCGGCGAGCGCGAACACATGCCCAACTCGCCGCACGACCTGAACCAGCAGATCAAGGTGCCCGACATCCCGGATATGCTGGTGCTGCCTTCCGACGAGACCGTGCCCAATGCCGCCTCCGGCTGGCATGCGGACGCCACTTGGCAGCCGCGCCCGCCGATGGCTTCCCTCCTGATGTGCCGCGAAGCGCCTCCCATCGGCGGCGATACCTGCTTCTGCGACTGCTACGGCATGTGGGAAGGGCTGCCGCTCGACACCAAGAAGCGCGTCGAGCATCTCACCGCCGTCCACATCGGCGGGGCGGGACACCAGATGGACGGCAAGACGCCGGTGGCGGTGCATCCGGTGGCGCGAACCCATGCCGAGACCGGCCGCACGACGCTGTACGTACAGCAAGGTTTCGTGCGCAGGTTCGCGGACGAACACGGCGTCCCGGAGGACGAAGAAAAGGCGCTGCTGCTGCAGATGAAGCTTCAGGAGGGACGGCCGGAATACACCTGCCGCGTGCGCTGGCAGGCAGGCTCCATCGCCCTGTGGGACAACCGGGCCGTGCTGCACTCCGCCAGCGGCGACTTCTGGCCCCATCGCCGGCTCATGGAACGGCTCACTATTCTGGACTTCGACCAATCCCGCCGGACGCCCTACTACGCGCCGCCGACGCAATCGGCCGCTGCGACCGCAGAAGAAGCGTCTCCGGCAAGGGGGCAGGGCTTGGCCGATGCGGGTCCGTAGGATGGGTTTGTTGAATCCCCGTCGCCATGCTGCACCGCGCAACCCCAAGATGCACAGGTGCGGGACGCTATCGGATGCCCTAGGCAGTGCCATCGGTGGCGGCGTGGCCTATCTAATTTCAATGGAGACGCTACCGGCCGCAGATCTTCTCGGCGGCGCCAGAGAGCAGCGCTCTTCGAGAGGTCCTTACTGCGCCGCCACTCCCGCCGACACGTCTTGCACATCGCCGGCGTCGGGATACTGCGGCGCGTACTGGCCGTAGAGGTAAGCGCCGATTCGCTCGATTCGCGCACGCTCCTCCGGCGCCAACGGTCCGCGCTCCAAGGCGGCAATGGCGTCGTCCATCTGCTCGGCGTTGGCGGGGCCGCACAACACCATGTCCACCGCGGGGTGCGAGAGGGAATAGCGGTAGCAGTCGCAGGCGCTCACCGGCGCTTCGCCGGGCGGCATCTTGCCGGCATCCAGCAAGTGGCCCCAGCGAGTGGCCGTGTACGCCAGGATGGTCGGTCGCCGGCCTTTCGGCAGGAACGGAAACACGTCTTTCTCCGCGCCTCGATGCACGGCGTTGTAGCGAAACATCAGCAGTTCGAAGGGACTCTCGCCTCGCTCGTAGTCGGCCAGCAGTTCCGGCACCAGCGGCCGGTTGTGGCTGCTGACGGAGAGGAAGCGCACCATCCCGCGCTCGCGCATGCGCTCGAAAGCCTCCCGGTAGGCGGCGCCGGGCTTGTTGGCGTGGTTGCCCAGCAGCAGGAAGTCGAAGTTCTCGACGCCCGCGCTCTGGATCGCTTGCTCCACCTCTTCCGCGATGGTGGCCGGCTCTTGGGAATAGGACTGTATGGTGAGGATCATCTCGTCCCGGTGACGGCGCGCCAGGTTGACCATGGCACGTGCGAAATCCGGCCGCCGCACCGTGCCCCAGTACAGGTAGTTGATGCCGCGAGCGAAAGCATCCTCGATCACATGCGTCGGCGCATCGAAAGTGGAGCCGATGCCGAGCCGGCTCGACTGCAAACCAGTCCGCCCGATCTCTCGCCGTTCCAGGAAGTCGTTCATGGGTTCCCCTCCAAGCTCTCTACCCACGCCCTACCCGCGCACAATAGATTTCGTCGTTGCCGTGCGCAACCGCCAATGCCTACGATGGCGGAACGTAGCCCTCGATCGGCCCGCTCCACCAGTCGCATGGGCGGCCGTCGGCGTAGCGGTTGGGTATCTGCGCCTGGAAGCGGGCCACTCGCGCCGCCTTGTCGGCCTCCTTGCCGTAGATGGCCTGCATCCGCACCTCGATGGTGTAGCGTGGCGGCGCGTCCGGCGGCGAGGCAGGATCGGCAACGGCGGTATGGAACACGGTGCGCAGGTTCAGTTCTTCCTGGCGCGTATCGTATTGCCGAAACAGCAGCGCCTCGTCGGCCGTCATGTTCGGGAAGTAGTACCACCGCTGCCGGGGCGAGTGGATCAGGCGCTGGTCCACCACCTTCCGATATTGGCGGATGTCGCCGGTGTTGGTGCCGTCGCCGAAGACGATATCCCGCGGCGCCACCGAGCGCATGTCGCAAACCGCCAGCGGCATCATCTGCACGGTCTCGCCCGGCTTGACGCTGCGCCAGATGTTGATGCTTTGGAAGTGCCGCTGGTCCGGGACGATGCGGCGAAAGCCGTTCTCGACCGCGGCGCACATGTCGGAATGGATGCCCATGGCATAGGCGCCGCCGCTGCCGTTGGGGGTGGGCTTGACGCCGGCGGGGCCGGTGCGCCCGCCGAAGCCGTTGCGGTACTCGTGCCCGCCGCCCCGCACTTCGTCGCAGCCCGTGGCCTTGCGCAGCATCTCTCGGCACTCCCGGTAGTACTGCTCCGTCACCGTGGCGGTATCGAGCAGGTCGAGTTCGGTAGGCGCGACGACGAGCTGGAAGCCGTGGCTGTCCAGCGTGGGCGCGGGATCGAGAAGCCGGGCGTTGCGCACCACGAGCCGTTCCGTCGCGCCGAGCGTTTTCAGATCGTCCGGATGCTGGGCCGTATACCGGTTCGGGGCGCGAAAGCCCCGGTGTCGGCTGTGCGCGAAATTGGCCCGGGTGTCGATGAACTGCGGCGCTGGCGGGTTCACGATATGCCTCGTGCGTTGGTTGCGGTGCGCGGTGGATGATGCTGCCGGGACAGACGCAGGGTAGCCGAGACGAGCCGCTCCTGCCGCGCCCTCGCCTCAGAGCGAATCCAGAAACGCCGCCACTACTGCGTTGAACTCGGCCGGCTTCTCGAAGTAGGTGGAATGGCCCGCCCCGTCGATGCGCTTGAGCGGCACATCGATATCGGCGGCCACGGACGCCAGCACGGGCGGCGGAAACAGCGGGTCGAGGTCGCTCGACAGCACCCAGAAAGGCATGCCCGTGGCCCTCACCGCAGCCGGTGAAACGTACACTGAGTCGTCGCGGATGTTGGGCCGCGCCTGGGTGTTGTAGGCGGAAATCTGCCGATAGAGCAGTGCGCCGGCCGGATTGCGCTGGGCGAACTCGGCGCTGTACGCCTGATTGACCAGGCCGCCGGCGGCAGCCAGGCGTTCCGCCAACTGCTTCATGTTGTCCACGGTGGTCTGGTTGCGCACCGCGCCCGGCGTGTTCGCCAGCAGTACGCCGCGTACGCGATCCGTGTGGTGGACCGCCGCCCGCACTCCTGTCCAGCCGCCCATGGACTGGCAGACGATCACCGCGCGGGGCATTCCCGCCGCGTCCATCACGGCCATCAGGTCGCCCTCGAAGTGGGCGGCGCTCTGCTGCTCGGGCGGACAGAGGGAACGGGCGAAGCCGCGATGGTCGAACACCGCCACATGGTGCGTCGCCGCGAACGCCGGCACCTGCTGCCACCAGCTAGTGGCGTTGCCACCGGCGCCGTGGGCGAATACCAGCGCCGGCCGCGAGGCGTCGCCGTGCAGTTCGTAGTAGATGTCGATATCGCCGTTTTGCGCATAGGGCATGGCTCTTTCTCCCGTTGGCGGCACCAGTGCCTGCAAGGCGGACGATAGACGATTTCAGGGTCTGTGTACGGTGCTCATGCGCGAAACGGCCTCCCGATCCAGCTCGCACTCGGCCTCCAATCCACGAAACGGAATCCGCCGCCATCCTGCTACCATCCTTTTTCCGCTTCCGGAGCAGCCCATGGTGCTCGACCGCAACGCATCGCCACCGCCGAGAATCCTTCCTCTCGCCATGCAGAACTTCCGCGAAGTCCGGGAACGCGGCTGCTACCACGTCGACAAGACCGACTATGCGAGGAAGATGGCCGACGAGGGCAAGCACTACTTCCTCTCCCGCTCCCGCCGGTTCGGCAAGAGCCTGTTGGTGGACACCCTCAAGGAGATCTTCGAGGGCCAACGAGCCGCTTTTCAGGGGCTTGGCGATCCACGATCGATGGGACTGGTCCCGAGCCAACCGCAGTCCCGCGGTGCGGATCAGCTGCGCCGCTGGCGACTTGGCGACGACGGAGGGCTTGCGCAGGCTCGGGTATCTGCTGTTTGCCAACGAGGAGCGTCTCGGCTTGGCGCGGCGGATCGAGACGGCCGCCGAGCGCTTTTCGGATCTCCTGGTTCGACTGCACAGCAAAACCGGGCGTCGCGTCGTCGTGCTGGTGGACGAGTACGACAAGCCGATCCTCGATGCCCTGGGCGCGCCGGAGATCGCCGAGGCGAACCGCGACCGCCTCGCTTCTGTGTTCAGCGTCGTCAAGGATCTTGACGAACATGTCCGCTTCTCCTTTTTCACCGGCGTTACCAAGTTCTCCAAAGCGAACCTGTTCTCAACGCTCAACAACCTCACCGACATCAGCCTCGACCCCGCCTTCGCCGCGGTCTGCGGTTTCACCGACGCCGAACTCGATGCCGTGTTCGCCGACCCTCTCGCCGCGCTCGACGTGGACCGCGACGCCGTCCGCGAGTGGTACAACGGCTACAACTGGCTCGGCGAAGATGCGGTCTACTGCCCGTACGATGTTCTCAATCTGTTCCGAACCGGCCTGGTGCGCAACTATTGGATCAAGACGGGCACCCCCGCCTTCCTGCCCCCCGTCCTCGTCGATCGCGGCATTCAGGCCATGGAGCAGAGTGCGCGCTGGATCGACGAAGACAGGCTCGAGGACTTCGACATCGGCCGGATGGATACGGCCGCGCTGCTGTTCCAGACCGGCTACCTGACCATCGCCCGCGAGCACGACAGCATCCCCGGCCGCTACTGGCTGGACTATCCCAACCGCGAGGTCGGCCAGAGCCTGAGCCAGCTTGTCGTCGCCGAGATGCTGGGGGAGGAGACGCGGTTCGCCCTTGCCGACGATTTCCGCAACGCCGTCGCCTCGGTGGACTTCCGCATGCTGCATGCAACGCTTTCCTCCGTCCTCGCCGGCGTTCCCTACGATCACTACCGAGCTACGCCGCTGGCCAGAATCGAAGGCCACTATGCAGCCGTCATGGACACCGCGGCCCGGATGGCGGGCCTCAACCCCCCGTTCGGAGGAGAGCACCGCGTCCGGCCGCACCGACATGACCGTGGAGTACGCAGGCCAGACCATGCTGTTCGAGTGGAAGGTCGTGCATGGCGATCCCACCGGCCAAACGCTCGCGCAGCTGCGCAGCAAGCGCTACGCGGAGAAGTATCGCCACCGTGGAGCCAGCGTCCACTTGATCGGCGTCGAGTTCGACTCCCGTACGCACGCCATCGTCGGCTTCGACACCGCCCCGGCGTTCCCCGACCTGCCGCCACGCCATCGCGACGAATCATCGGCGTCCCTCGGTTAGGCGTCTCGCAGAAACAAAAGGCGACCGGCAACCGTCACTTCCCAGGGCCGGAACGCATGTGGAAGCCGGCACCGGGTGCTTGGCAGGCAACGACTTTTTAGTTACGCTATTGAGTAGATCTACTTAATAGCGTAACTTAGCTGGCATGGCCGATTATCAACGCCCCCAGGTGACCACTCTCGTTCGCTGGCTCCGGGAAACGCCCCGGCGGCTCCTGGCCGTTCTCGGCCCTCGCCAGACGGGCAAGACCACCATCATCCACCAAGCGCTGGCCGCCATCGACTTGCCCAGCGCCTACATTGCGGTGGACGAACCTACGGGGACGACCTTCCGCCCCCACGCCGCTGAGTTGGAGGACGTTCCGGCCGAAGACCCCGAACACCGAGATGCGGCTTGGCTGGTACGGCAGTGGGAAAGGGCGCGCCTGCGCTGCGACAGCGACACGCTGGGCCGTGTCCATGTTCTGGTGTTCGACGAGATACAGAAGATTCCGCGCTGGTCGGAAGCCGTGAAGGGATTGTGGGATGCTGACCGGGCCGAGGCTCGGCCGCTGCATGTGGTGGTGCTGGGCTCCGCGCCCCTGTTGATGCAGGCCGGGCTGTCCGAGAGCCTCGCCGGACGCTTCGAGGCCACCCCGGTCCGCCATTGGTCCTTTCCGGAGATGCGCGACGCCTTCGGCTTCGATCTCGACACCTACCTCTACTACGGCGGCTATCCCGGCTCTGCGTCCCTGGTCCGCGAACCGGATCGGTGGCGGGACTACATCCTCGCCGGCCTCGTCGAGCCGCACATCGAACGGGACATCCTGGCGATGACGCGGGTGGACAAGCCGGCGCTGCTCAAACGGCTGTTCCAGCTCGGCGTCGACTACTCCGGGCAGATTCTCGCCTACTCGAAGATGAAGGGAAACCTGACGGATGCCGGCAACGAGACCACGCTGGCCCGCTATCTCGATCTGCTTGGCCAAGCGGGCCTCGTTGCCGGACTGCAGGCCCATTCCGCCCAACCCCATCGGCGGCGTTCTTCGCCGAAGCTCAACGTCCTGAACACCGCGCTGATGACCGCCGGCTCCGACTACCGCTTCGCCGAAGCGCGCGCAGACCGGAGCTTCTGGGGCCGGGTGGTCGAAAGCGCCGTGGGCGCCCACTTGCTCAACACCCGCAGCCGAGATATCCATATCCACTACTGGCGCCAGAAATCGGTGGAGGTGGACTTCGTGATCCGCCGTGGCAAGCGCTTGGCTGCCGTGGAAGTGAAAAGCGGCGGCCGGGCAGGACGCCGGCGCGGTATCGAAGCATTCGAGATGCGCTTTCCGGGTTCTCGGACGCTGCTGGCGGGATCGGAGGGGGTGCCGCTCGCGGAGTTCCTTTCCATGCCTGCCGGGCACTGGCTGGAGTAGCGCCGTGGTCGTTGTTTTGCGCACCTGCACGCCTCTGTCCAAGGACGCAGAGCAAGTCGAGGGCGGCGAAAGCAGGCCTCTGACAGATTTCCGATTAGCCCCGGCGTATGTACTGCTTGGCGACCCGGGTGCGGGCAAGACGACCAGTTTCAAGTCCGAGGCCAAACACGATGGCTGCGACTACATATCCGCCCGCGATCTATTGGCGGATGTGAAGCGCAACTGGACGGACAAGACGCTGTTCATCGACGGCTTGGACGAAGTTCGGGCGGGCACCTCGGATCCGCGTGCCCCCTTCGACCGGATTCGCCGTTGCTTGATGGAACTGGGCAAGCCGCGCTTCCGCCTTTCCTGCCGGCCGGCCGATTGGCTGGGAAGCAACGACCGCGGCCATCTCGAAACCGTCGCGACCGGAGAATTGGCCGTGCTGCGGCTCGACCCGCTGGACGACGAAGCCATCAAAAATATCCTCGCAAGCGACGGCATCGATGCGAGCAAGTTCATGGAGCAAGCACAAACGCGGGGCCTGGACGGGCTGCTCGCCAATCCGCAAACCCTGGGGATGCTGGCCAAAGTCGCATCAAGCGATGCCGGCTGGCCCGACAGCAAGCTGGCGACGTTCGAGAGTGCCTGCACCGGCATGGCACAAGAGATGAACGAGGAGCACGGCATCGTCAACGACGCCAAAGGTGCGCCGAGCACGGAAGAACTGCTCGATGCCGCCGGGCGGCTATGCGCCCTGCAATTGATCGGCGGCTTGGCCGGCGCGGCGATCACCAACAAAGCCGCCAACGACGACTACTCCGCCGTGGAGCGCTTCGATCGGAAAATCAAGCATATGCGGCAGGCGTTGTCGCGCCGCCTGTTCATCAACGCAGGGCCGGGCCGATTCGCTCCAGCGCATCGCCACATCGCCGAGTTCCTCGGCGCTCGGCACCTTGCGCGCCGCATTGACGGAGGACTCTCCGTGCGCCGCGTCCTAGCACTCGTCGTCGGCGCGGACGGCTCCGTGGTTACGCCGCTGCGCGGACTGACGGCTTGGCTGGCGGCGCACTGCCCCAGAGCGCGGCGGGACATCATCGAACGGGATCCGGCCGGCGTCGGCATGTACGGTGACATACGCGCCTTTACCCAGGAGGAGAAGCGTTGCTTGTGGGAACAGTTGAAGCCGGCGTATCCGCCTCTTACTGCTTCGTTGTTTGCTCCGCTGGCAAGCGGCGACATGGCGCCGATCCTCCGCGAATACCTGACCGACAGTAGCCGCGACGCCGAACAGCAGCAATTCGTCTATTTTCTGCTGTGCGTGTTGGCGAATGCGGAACCGGTAGATGAGTTGGCCGACGCGCTGCTCGCTGCCGTTCGCGACGAGAGCCGCTGGCCACGGGTTAGGCAGTGGGCCGCGCGCTGCCTCGCTTTTGGCGTGTTGGCGAAACCCGACCATTTCGGCGCTGCCGGCCTTACGCTGCTGCGCGAACTGCGCGACGGCACCGTTGTCGATGCGGACAAGGAACTGCTGGCGATACTGCTGAATGAACTGTACCCGCAGTTTATCAAGCCGGATGAAGTGCTGAACTACCTGGAACTGGACCGGAGCGGCGACCACTCCCCCTACAGTTTCTTCTGGTCGCACGACATGGCGCAAGCGACCGCGCCTAAAGATGCCGCTACCGTCGCCGACTCTCTCGCCGATCTATTCGAGGCATCCGCAGCATGGACGTCCACCGGCGTGTTCCCCGATGGCGCGGTCGCCCACGGCGCCCTGCCGCTCGTGAGAAAGGCTCTCGAACATGCCGGCGCTGCCGATGTGTGCAGAACGTTTCGCTGGCTTGGGCTGATCGGCCATGATGCGATAGATCCCGAGAACCGCCAAGGAATAAGCAACTGGCTCGGCCGCCGTCCCGAACTGCAAAAGGAGCTTCTGCGCCTCGGCATCTCGCAATGTTCGCAAGCGACGACGTTCCGACTCTGCGCGGAGAACGTCAAGGCACGGCTAGGCGGAGCCAAGGCACCAAGCGATTACGGCAGCTGGTGCCTGGAGCAGATCGATCCAGCCGCTTGCGACAACGACAGCGCCAAGTTCTGGTTCGAGGAGGCCTGGCGCACACTATTGCATGGGCAGGGTGTGGAAGGACTTACCCTCGAGCGTCTGGAATGCATGGCGGCGGGAAACGCCAGCCTCCAGGCCGCGTTCGACGAATTGCGTTTCGAGCCCATCGACAGCCGCTTCGCGCTGACGCAACGGCGCATCCGTCAACGCGCTCTGCAGCACCTTGAGAAGGAAGCTCAGACTCGGCGCGAACGGCTGCAGTTCTTCAAGCAATATGAAAGCGCACTGCGCCACAATCGCTGTCCTCCAGGCATCTTGAAGCAGATCGCCGGGGTGCATCAAGGCCTGTATGCCGACATTCAGGGCGCAACCGGCCAGGATCGGCTCGATCACCTGCTGGATGGGGATGCCGCGCTGATCGAGGCGGCGATGACGGGCTTGCGCCGTGCGATCCATCGGCACGACCTGCCGACGCCGGAGGAAGTATTCGCGCTCAGGAAAAAGGACAAGCGGCATCTTCTCGCGACCGCCGTGCTCGCAGGAATCGATCTCGTTTCCGAGGATGAGCGGCGCCGGCTCGGCGACCAGCAGGCGCGCTTGTCGTTCGCGTTGTTCCTGGCCGATGGCCTCGTTTCCCGGGAGCCGAGATGTCTGCGTTCCTTCATGGCCTCGCGTCCGCAATTGGCGGCGGAAGAGATCGTTCGCCATGCACGGAAGGATCTTTTCTTCGTATGTGAAATGGCGACAGACCCGTGCTTGGCGGCAGTGGCCCAGGCGTCCGCGCCAAGGCTGCTGCGCGGCTTTCCGGTGCGTGCGCCGAAAGGTTCGTTGCATACGTTGAATCAGCTGCTGTGGTGGGCGTTGGACAACCTGGACGAATCGACAATCGCTTCGCTGATCGACAGCAAACTGCGGTCCGCAAGCATGACTGTGGCGCAACGCGCCCACTGGCTGGCTGCGCAACTCGTCGCCTCGGCGAGTCCTGACCTTAAGGCCGTTGCGGCGTTCGCCGACCGACATGAGAACGCGATGGCGGGCTTCTTCGCGTTCTTTGAACAGGCTCCGGCGCGCCGGAGGCTGCTGGATCGTCTGCCGCCGAACGCGCTTGGCCAGCTGTTCCGCATCCTCGGCGCCGCCCGCCGGCCTCTCCTTACGTCCGGCTCCGGCTGGGTGTCTGTCTCTGCCGCGAACAGGGAATCCGAATTCGTCCGTGCGCTGATCGAGGCGGTCGGGGAACGCGCCGATGAGGACGCGGCATCCGAGTTGGAAGTCCTCGATCGACACCCCGACCTGGCCGCATGGCGCAACAGGATCGCGCACGTTCGCCGGCAACAGCAGGCGCTGCGCCGGGACGCCTCCTATCGGCACCCAACCATCAAGGCCATCTGCGACACCCTCGCCGGCCGCAAGCCCGCCAACGCCCCCGACTTGATGGCGCTGGCCGTCGACGCCATCGATGAACTGGCGCAGGACATTCGCCATGCCAACACGGATGATTGGAAGCAGTTCTGGAATGTGGACAGCCACGGACGCCCGCAGACGCCCAAACCGGAAAACGAGTGCCGGAACCTGTTCCTCGCGCGCCTCCGGGACAGATTGGGGCCGGACATCGACGCCCAACCCGAAGCGCACTACGCCGACGAGACGCGCAGCGACATTCGGCTCTCGACAGTGGGCTTCAACATCCCGGTGGAAATCAAGCGAGACAGCCACCGCGATGTGTGGACGGCGCACGTCAGCCAGCTCATCGCCAAGTATGCCCGCGACCCCGGTGCGGACGGGCGCGGCATCTACATCGTATTCTGGTTCCACGACAACGACCATGCCTCGCGGCCGCATCTGCAGACCGGCAAGCGCGTCGACACGCCCTCGACCTTGCAGCGTCTGTTGCTGGAGTCGCTGCCCTGCGAACTGCGCGGCAGGATCGAGGTGCGCGTAATGGATGTGAGCAAGCCGCGGCGCGGCACCGGCACAGACTCGCCAATGTCGTCACATTCCTGAATCCGCCCAGCCCACGGCACACCCGAACAGGCGATTGCAAATGTCCGCGATTCGTAGCAGGCTACGACGCGACCGCTCTGCGGTCGTCCCGCGAATCCGCTAGCGGATTCGTCAGCGCAGGCTGGACGATAGCCAGCAGGCATAGAGTGCAAGGAGAAACAGGATGTCGCAACCGAGAACCAACCGTCGTTCGTTCGTCGAACTCCTCGCCATGCTCGGCATCGGCGGCCAAGTGCTGTTGCAGACCCGCGATGTGCGCGCCGCGGTTGCCGCGGCTCAGGAGTCCGCCGACCAAGCCAGTGGCGAATCCTGGCCCCAGATGGCCTACCGAACCTTGGGCCGCACCGGCTTCCGCGCCAGCCGGCTGGTCTATGGCTGCGGCGCGGCGCTTTCCAGTCGGCCTAACGACCACCTGCTGAACGTCGCCCTGGAGGCCGGCGTCAACGTCTTCGACGTCGGCTATAGCGGCTACTACGGGAACGCCGAGCGCAACCTCTCGCCGTTCGCCAAGAACCACCGGGACCAGATCTTCCTCATCTCCAAGGCACCGGTGAACGTGGATGCGGACGAGGCAGTGGACGCCGACGTGGCCAAGCGCGCAGCGCGCGCTTGGTCGATGTTCCTGGACCAGAGCCTGCGGGAACTCGATACCGAGCAAGTGGATGCCTATTATCAGATGGCGGCGAACAACCCCAGCGTGATCCGCGCCGACGAGATGCGCCGCGCCTTCGAGGATGCCAAGGCGGCCGGCAAGGTGCGCTTCCACGGCCTGTCCACCCACGAAAACGCCAAGCAGGTGCTCGAAGCCGCGGTGGAGGCCGGCTGGTACGACCTCGCCATGATCGCCATCACCCCGGCCGGCTGGTACGACTGGAACAAGCGCGAGATTCTCCCCGGTTCCCAGGACATGGCGCACGAGGCGCCGCTGCTCGAGCGGGCGCGGCAGGCGGGAATCGGCCTCGTCGGCATGAAGGTGGGGCGGCTGCTGGCCGGACGGCGCTGGCTCGGCACCGCCAACACCAAGGCGTTCGACCGCTACTACCATCAAGCGTTCCTGGATGCGCCGCTGTCGGACTTCCAGCGCAGCTACGCCTATGTGCTGGCACACGGCCTGGACGTGGTGAACGCCGACATCCAGGACTACGCGATTCTGAAAGAGAACTTCATCGCCGCAGCCACCTCGGAGCATCACTTCAAAAGTACGGCCTGAGTCTCAAATCCCGCGCAGGCGGACGATGGCGATGCCGCTTTCGCCCGCCACGGCGTACAGCAGGTAGACATTGTCGCCTTCGACGTAGATCGCCGGATCGCGCAGCTGGTTGACCGTGCCGTAGGCGACGCTGCGGATGGACGGCTCGACGGGCGTGTTCGCGCCTTCCCAGGGCCGTTCCGGGCGCAGCACCTCCACCGGCTCGGATTCCCGCCAGTGCCGCCAATCGCCGCGCAGGTCGATGCAGGAGAGCAGGATGCGCTCCGGCGCATGGCCCACCTGGGTCCAGAACACGCACAGGATGTCGCCTCGCAGCAGCACCGCCGAGTGGCGCATGTCGGGATTGAACAGCAGCGGCCCGGCCTCGAAGCCGCCGAGGGGATGCGCGCTGCGGTAGAACTGGCCCGGCATCGCCAAGGCGTAGGTGGCGCCCCGATAGCGGAACACGCGCATGTAGGTGCGGCCGAGTATCTCCGTGCCGGACTCGAACGCCACGCCGTCCCGGGAAACCGCGGCGCGGGAAACCTGCCGCCCCGCCGCCTCGAGCCCGTGGTAGTACAGCACGATGCGGCGGCCGGCATCGTCCACATGGACATCCGGCGAGGCGATGTGGGGCGTCGTCAGTTCTGTCGCTACGCTGTGCGCCAGCCGGACGCCGCTTGCGCGCATGCGTTCTTGCGCACTGCGCAGCAGTTGCGGCGGCGCTTCCGGAGGCTCGTTGGGAAAGGGCGTGTCTTCCAGCCGCAGGCTGCCCGGCACATGGATGCGCCACGGCCCGGCCAGCTCGTCCGCTACCGCGAGGCGAATATGGCGGCCCTTGTGATCGGCGAAGTAGAGGTAGTAGCGACCGAGCGGCTTGTCGATCCAGCTTGGCGCGCGAATGAGCGACGGCCCCTGGATGTTGGCCCCGATGCTCGGATGCAGCGATGGCTCTATGATGGGACGATCGACGAGTCGTTCGACGCGCACGGGGGCAGGCGGTTTCATGGACGTGATGATAGCGCCGAAAAGGCCGAAATGAAGACTGCGCCTACCGCCCGCCTGCGCGTGGCGCGTGGGCGGACCAAGTAAGATCGTGGCCTCCGAGAGGCTAGGAGATCGAGCCGCCAAGTTTCGCCTGCCCGTGGCCGAGCATGGGACGAGAGGTTGAAGTATCATGGCTGAGCCCCCGAACAGCAGCCCCAGCAACAAGGGCAGGCATGGCCTGGAAGTGTCGAACTTGGCCCGATTGTCGAGTCCGGCGTGGATAGCCGTCCGCTTGCCGTGTTCGTCGGCCCCAGCAACAACGGGTCCTACTTGGCCATTGCGCTCTATGCCTTGCATCTCGCCTTGGGCGGCGCACAGACTGCTTTCGGACCATTGTGGGAACATCCGCTGCCTCGACGTCGCTTGTTCGCCGGTCCGCGGCGCAGTCGAGACGAGTCGCTCGGCACCGAATTGGAAGCCGTTGCGGAAAAATTAGGGAGTTATATACAACAGTGATCTAGGCACTATATAGCAGCTATGATTTGAAAAACACACCGTATATCGCATCTTATATCTTCAAGTATGTATCTTGGATCTTCAAGCATATGGTTCCCAAAAATTAGCTGCCGCGCTGATCGATGGGCAGCGCAACGCCGAGTGGCCGGAGGCGGCAACGGCGTTCTTCCACGAGCACATCCAGTCAAGCATGGCCGGCGGCGAGGACGCGGTACTCGCCGAGATATGTCATTGCTTCGGCGTGGACGGCTTGACTGCGCTGCTCAGAAGGTCGGCGAAGTCCGCTTGAATCGCAGTCAGCCGGACTTCGGAATCGGATGCTCAGCTTGTGCGGCTGGATCTGCGCCGCAACGGTTCCGCAGCCAACATCAGCGGGCAGTTCTCGCCGGCGGCCATTGCCGAACATGGCAGAAAACTGATCCATAGCCCCGAGTTCATCCAGGAGTGGCTTGATTCATCCGATTTTGTCGATAGCGGCAGCGACAAGATCAACCTCGGCCTGCTTCTGTCCATGATGACGGAAGGGATCCAAGAACGACTGCAGGCAGCGCTGAGCAGTGGCGCGGCCTACTACCTGCCCGCCGATCGAACCGGGATCATGCACAGCCATCAAGTGCTGGTCAGTACGCTGATCCAGAACGCGGCAACGGCCGGCATCCGCCCGCTCGGAGCCATGCCAGCCATGTCCGGCGTACTCGCGGACTTCCTGGTTCAGCTACTCGCCATAGCCAACGGGCCGCACGGCAGCCCTCCCCGCCCCCAGGCAACCTTGGAACTCGCCAAGCGAATGGAGCGCGAGATCATTCAGGGCGACATTGTGCTCGATCAATCCGAAATCGGCTATCCCGCGGTCGGATGCAGGCCGGCAGGCTGGAAGGAGAAAATCCCTTTGATGCGGTCGTCCTCGATGGTTTCCGAACTTGCCCCCGTGGTCCTGTATCTGCGCCATTTGGCGGGTCCGGGCGATATGCTCATCATCGAAGAACCGGAATCGCATCTGCATCCCGACATGCAGGCAGCGTTCGCAAGGCAGCTCGCGCTGCTGGCGAAGTCCGGCATACGGGTAATCGTGACCGCTCGCAGCGAGTGGCTGCTCGATCAGTTCGCCAATCTAGTGCGCCTCTCCGACCTGTCCGAATCCCAAAGGGGCGGACTTGCGGGAGAATCCGCAACGCTGCGCATGGCAGTTCAAGCCGAAGCGCCGTCCGAAGGGGTCGGTCGTAAAAGAAATCAAGGTCGCCCCCGAGGTCGGCGGCCTGCTCGCGGACTTCAGCGACACCGCCGAAGACATCTACAACACCTGGGCGGAAATCGGCAACCGAGTGGCTGCCAGCGGCAAGGCGGCCAATCAGTGAGCGACATCGTGGACAAGGCCGAGAAAATCATCCCCGCTGCCTTTCGAGCTGGCAGATGCCGCAAGCAGGGCTGCACCGTTTCCACGCGGAAATTGCACGGACCCCGCATGCCCATCGATATGGATTGCGGCCAGTTGCCCATTCAGAAGCACGACACGCGGTGCGACTACGTCTTCCTTGGCAGTCACGACTGCGGCGAGTGGATTGCGCCCATCGAGCGCAAGAAAGACGATGTCCACGTAAAGGAGCTAAGGGATCAGCTGCAAGCGGGCGCTGCATTCGCCGAGGACCGCCTTGTGCCGAAGGACGCAAAGCCCCGGCTCCAGGCCGTGGCGGCGCATGGCGGCAAGATGCGCAGGAGCCAAAGCATCAACCTCAAGAAGCCGCGCAACAGGGTCGCGTTCCAGGGAAAAGCCTATGAAATCAAGCTGATCCGCTGCGGCGCGGCACTCGTTTCGGCCCTGTAGAGATCAACAGTCGGCCTGTTCCCGAGCAGCAGCCCCTCGGCGACGTCAGGGCGACGCTAGCGCTGGGAGCGAAGACCGTGGTACATTCCGCGCGCTCGTATTTCCAGGAGGGATGGCATGGCCAAGGACATCAAGGCGGCGGTGCGGGAGATATGCCTGTCGTTTCCCGAGGCCGAAGAACGCGGCGGTCATGGCATGCCGGACTTCAAGATAGGCGGCAAGTCGTTCGCCACCATGGCCGTCAACCATCACGGCGACGGCCGCATCGCGCTGTGGGTGCATGCGCCGGCGGGCGCGCAGCAGCTCTATGTGGAGAGCGAGCCGGACTTCTACTTCATACCCCCCTATGTCGGTCCGAGAGGCTGGCTGGGGGTTCATCTGGATCAGGGCAACGACTGGGCCACCATCGCCGCGCGTATCCGGGAAGCCTACGTCCATGTCGCGCCGGCTGGTTTGGCAGCCCGGCTCGGCGACGCCATCGATATCGAGCCGCCTACGGAAACTATCGATCCCGAGGAGTTCGACCCGCTCTCGGCGCCCCATGCCCAGGAGAAGCTCGCCGGCCTGCGTCAACTGTGTCTCGCGCTGCCGGAGACCTCCGAAGGCCAGCAGTTCGGCACACCGGCGTTCAAAGCAGGCAAGAAGACGTTCCTGACCGCATACCGCTACCGACGACGCGAAGAGGCGGGCTGGCGGATGCACTTGCAGTGCTGGGTAGGTCCGGAGCTGCAGGCTACCCTCAGCGACGATCCGCGCTTCTCCATTCCGGCCTACATCGGCCACCGCGGCTGGATCGACCTGGACGTGGAAGATCGCATCGATTGGGACGAAGTGCGCGAGCTGGCGCTAGGCAGCTACCGCCACTTCGCCCTGAAGCGCATGCTGAAGGCGCTGGCCGCCTAGTAGGAACCGGCGAGCCCCAAGAGGAACTCGCCGGCTCCGATAGGGTGCGTTGGCAGCTTGGCGCTTGGGCAGCGACTCAGCGAAATCGCAGTCGGGTCAGTAGGTTGCCAGGGTGTAGCCCTTCTCCTCCATGCATCGCTCGTAGGCGATGAACTCGGCATCGGCCGCTGTCGGGAACACTTGTCGTCCATCCAGTTCGCGCTTGCGCTCCGTACCGATTTCGGCCAGCACCTCTTGCGCGCAGTGCTGGTTGTGCAGGCTGTAGCGGCTCTCGGTGATGCTCTTCTCCGACACCCAGCGGTGCGTGGGACTCATGCCTTCGTTTTGAACTTCGGTGGTCGAGCAGCCGAATCCCGTTCCCAAGATCGAGACTGTTACTAACGCTTTGATTACACGTGAGATTGTCATTTCTCCTTCGACTAATCCACAGTAGCGTATTAGGATAATTATTCCTGCATAAGATGCAACCGCTTATAGGAAAAGAATCCGATAGACAAAAAGCTCTCGGCGGCCGTCATGAAAACGTCACAGCCATCCCCTATGGTGGCTGGCCATGAATGCGCGTACCGTCCTGCTGCTCACCGTCGGCGTTCTCGCCACGGGGAGCGTCGCCAACCTCCGAACCGGCCACGCCGCCCCCCAAGCGTCAGACGCGGCACCGGCCAAAGAGCCGGCGCATAGCCGCCAAGGGACGGGAGCCTTGGTGCGGATGTGCTACGGCGGCTTGGAGGACGGCAAGACCATCGTTCGTCAAGGCAGGATCGTCGACGCCGCCCGCGAGACGACATCGGCGGGCTGCCGCATCGACGGCGGCGTCGTTGGCCGAGCGCCGCAGTCGCCCACCATCGCCGCTTGGCGCATCGCCGTCGCCTGACACCGCTGCTTGCCGGCCCATTCTGTCCCAAAGCACCGCTCGCGGACCGTCGCCACCTCTGCCCATAGGCGACTTCGGGTAGCGGCCGCGTCGCAACCGTCGGGTTGTGGCTCAGTTTGAATCTGCGTTGCCCCGCTGAACCATCAAACCACAAGATGTAGATGAATCAGCAACTCGCTAAGCACTGTATGTAGTGGCTGCGCAATGGTGCGATCCATCTGGATCTCAAACCGAACCACTATCAACCGTTGCCGATGCTCGCGCTGCGAAGTAGAGTCTGCGTGTCACGACTATCGGAAGACCTCCAGCCATGGCATACCAACTCAACGTCAACGGGCGTACCGTCGAAGTGGGCGCAACCCCGGATACGCCGCTGCTGTGGGTGCTGCGCGACCATCTCGGCCTCACCGGGGCCAAGTACGGCTGCGGCAGCGGCTACTGCGGCGCCTGCACCGTGCATGTGGATGGCAGCCTGACACGTTCCTGCATGTTGCCGATCTCCGCTCTCGCGGGCAAGGAGATCGGCACCATCGAGGCGCTGGAAGAGCAACATCCCGAACTGGTCGACGCCTGGGTGCAGGGCAACGTCGCCCAGTGCGGCTACTGCCAAGCGGGCCAGCTCATGTCGGCCGCGGCGCTGCTCGACGACGAGCCGCAGCCTACCGACGCCGACATCGATACGGCGATGTTCGGCAACCTCTGTCGCTGCGGTACCTACGTTCGCATCCGCGCCGCCATTCACGAAGCCGCTCGACGTCGCGCCGAGAAGGCCGCGCAATCCGCCCAATCCCGATAATGATGAGGCACCTGATGAATCCAATCGCCAATCTCTCGCCCTCGCTTTCCTCGGAGCCGTCGCGCCGTCACTTCCTGGGCATCTCCGGCGTCTTCGTTCTCGGCACCTGCCTGCCGGCCTGCACGCCGCAACAGCCGCAGCTGCGGCCGCGGCCGCAGCCGCAGTTGAAGCTCAAGCCGCCCGCCACGTTCGAACCCAACCTGTTCCTAGCGTTGGAGCCGGACGGAACGGCGCGAGTGGTGGCGCACCGTTCGGAAATGGGCCAGGGCATCCGCACCGCGCTGGCGCAGATCGTCGCCGACGAACTGGATGCCGACTGGTCCCGCGTGAAGGTGGAGCAAGGCCAAGGGGACGCCAAGTACGGCGATCAGAACACCGATGGTTCGCGCAGCATCCTCTTGAACTACGACCGCCTGCGCATCGCCGGCGCCACGGCACGGCTGATGCTGCGTCAAGCAGCCGCCAACGTCTGGAAAGTGCCCGTGGAAGAAGTGAGCACCGAGAACCACGAAGCGATCCACGCAGCCACGGGCCGGAGCTTGGGCTACGGCGAACTCGCTGGCGAGGCAGCGGCCCTGTCGGTGCCGGAGAACGTGCCGCAGAAGAGCATCGCCGAGCATCGCTACATCGGCAAAGACGCCGTTCACGTCGATGCCGGCGACATCGCCCGCGGCAAAGGCACTTACGGCGCGGACTACCGGCTGCCGAACATGGCCACCGCCGTGGTGGTGCGCTGCCCGTGGCTGGGCGGCGGCGTGAAGAGCATCGTCAACAAGCCGACCGCCAAGCCAGGATTGGTGGGCATCGAGATACTCGATCCCTCCGCACCCGCCGGCCCGGTCTTCAACCCGGTCGGCGGCGCCGCGGTGGTCGCCGAGGACACCTGGACGGCCATCCGCATCGCCCGCGACCTGGACATCGAGTGGACCGACAGCGAGAACCGCGGCTTTTCCAGCGAGGCGTTGCGCAGATCGCTGCGGGAGGCTGCGAGGCAGCCGGGGACGCCGGTGCCGAATGCCGAGAAGGGCGATGTGGATGCCGCCTTCGCCGCCGGAGGCAGAAAGCTGTCGGCCACCTACGAGACGCCGTTCCTGGCCCATGCGCCCATGGAGCCGCCGGTGGCGGTTGCCGACGTATCCGGCGACCGCTGCATGGTCCACGCGCCGCTGCAGGATCCGCAATCGGCACGAAACTTGATTGCGCAGTGGTTGCAGTTTCCGCTGGAAAACGTCTCCGTCACTCCCACTCTGCTCGGCGGCGCCTTCGGGCGCAAGTCCAAGCCGGACTTCGCCCTGGAAGCCGTGGAGCTGTCGAAGCGACTGCAGCGGCCGGTGCGCGTACAGTGGCTGCGCGAGGACGACATCGGCCACGACTACTTCCACGCCGCCAGCGCCCAGTACCATCGGGCGGTCATCAACAGGCGCGGCCACCCCACCGCATGGCTGCAACGCACGGCGTTCCCGTCCATCACCACGGTGTTCGCCCCCCAAACGTCCATGCCAGCGGGGTGGGAGTTGGAAATGGGCTTCTCCAACCTGCCCTACCGGGTAGAGAACCAGCGCATGGAATCCACCGGCATTCGCCCGGGTGTACGCATCGGCTGGCTGCGGTCGGTGTGCAACATCTTCCACGCCTTCTCGGCCAATGTGTTCGCCGACGAAATGGCCGCGGCCGCCGGCCGCGACCCCATCGAGCATCGTCTAGATATCCTTGCCGAGGGCGGCAAGCTGACCGTGCCGGGCATGCAGCCGCCAGCGGACCACGAACTGGACATAGGCCGCCTGCGCCATGTGATCGAGCAGGTGCGCACACTGTCGGAGTGGGATCGACCGCGGAGGGAAGGTACTGGTCTCGGCTTCGCCGTCCACCACAGCTTCCGCTCCTATGTGGCGACCGTGTTGGAAGTGAGCATGGCCAACGGCCGCCCCAAGGTGTCGAACGCCTACGTCGTCCTGGACTGCGGCACCTACATCAATCCCGACACCTGCCGGGCGCAGATGGAAGGCGCGGTGGTGTTCGGCCTGTCGCTGGCCCTGCACGGCAACATCACCATGCGGGAAGGCACCGTGATGCAGAGCAACTTCCACGACTATCCGCTGCTGCGCATTGCGGAAGCGCCAGCGACCAAAGTCCACCTAGTACCCGCCCAAGGCCGCTTGCCGGCGGGCGTGGGCGAACCCGGTGTGCCGCCCGTGGCGCCCGCACTGGTCAATGCCCTGTTCGCCGCCACGGGCAAACGCCATCGCACCTTGCCGATCAAGGCGTAGGGTGCGGCTTGCCGGCGTCTCTGGAGGGACGCCGGCGGCGTTGGTCGATGAGATCGCCGAACCATCAATGGCCGGGGCGGGCGCTGATTGCCGCCTGCGCAGTCCTTATGGCCTGCGAGGAGCCGTCAGATCGGTTCGAGGCACCGTTGACGTCTGGCGTTCTCACGCTGCCCATGCGCGATGCGCAACGCTTCGACGCCTTGCTGTCCCACGACGGCATGCTGGCGGCCTTGCAAGGCAGCGGCAACACGCATCTCGCCGTGGCCGCCGTCGGCGCGGATGCCGACGTGCTGGTCGCGCATCTGCCCCACGCACACTTCGAACCAGCGATTTTGGGCCTCGGCGTCGCTGCCCTCGACGCCTTGCTGGAGAACGGCTACACCCTGGTTCTGGGCAGCGGATTCGTCTCCGTGTTCAACCCGGTGACACCTCTCGGCCTGCTGCAACTCGATGGCGAAGTCAAGAGCGAGCCCACCCGCCACGGCTATACGCGCATTCTTGGCGCGGGCAGCGGCGGGTTGGCCGTCATCGGTCGACGCGACTACCATCCGGGCCTGTTCGAATCCGCCATTCAGGTAGGGCCGGGGATCGTGCAGGCTGGCAAGCTCGACATCCTGCAACGCGAACGCGACCTGCCCACCCACATCCGCGCCTTCGCCGCCACCTGCGAAGATCGCTGGCTGGCTGGCATCGCTCGATCGCCTATGCATCTCTACGACCTCGGCGAGGGCCTGCTTGGATATTTCGCGGACGAGGGGCTGGTTTGCGACGAAGTGGTGAACCTGTCCGGCGACCGCGAAGCGCTGCTGGCGATCCGCAGCGAGGACGGCGGCAGCATCGCCTACTTCGGCAACCCCGCGCTGCCGAAGGCGTCCCTCGTCGCCTTCCGGGCACGACAGACGCTCTGACGTCTCCGTCCCGAAGACGAGGCTGCCCCGCACCGTAGCCAGAGCACAATTCCGGGCAGCAAGCGCTGGGGTCGTTCCGCAATCGACGAGACCGGATTGGCGTGTTGTCGTTTCGCAGCGCCGAATCTACTGCGCCGCCAACGACCGCGAGGTCTCGTCGAACCTCGATGCCATGGCGTAGGCCATCACCCGGCCGCGCTTTCGGCAGATCATCAGGCCGAGATCAACCAAGCCCGCGAGGTCGGTGCGGGCGGTCTGGCGGGTCACGTTGTGCGACCTGCGGTGGCTTTCGACGCTGTACGACGTATGCGGATGCTTGCGCATATGGCCGAGCAAAGCGATCTGCCGGTAGTTCAGACGGGATGCCAAGCCGGACTGCTCCAGCAGGGCGTCCATGTCGCGCATCTCCTGCGCCTTGCGCGCCAAGTACTCATGCAGCCCTTCAATGGCTCGCATGATCACGCGGAGGTTGTAGTCCAAGAAGTGGGTCACGTCGTTGTCGTCGGTTTCGGAGTATAGATACGCTCGCCTGTACTGCGCGGGGGCCTTGTGGATCAAGACGGATATGGAAAGGAATTCCGTCATCCAATAGCCGGATCGCGCCATTGCCCAATAGAAGAGCGCCCGGGCCGTGCGGCCGTTGCCGTCGACGAACGGATGCTCGTATCCAGTCATGAAGTGCAGCAGCACGGCCCTTGCCACGGGATGCACGAACGAGTCGTCGTGCCTGTCGTTGGCGAACGCAAACAGCCGATCCAGCCGCCGTTCCATATCTTTCGCGTCGGGCGGAACATGCAACGCCGAACCGTCGTGATCCACTACCCGGATGTCCTCGGCAGGGCGTCTGAGTCGGCCAGCCGCGGCAGAATCGGCAAGGGCATCCTGGGTCAGCGTCCGATGCAGTTTCAGCCACGTCGGCATAGATATATCTTCGTCGGCGATCTCTCTTAAGAACCGCATGCCGCGGTAGTTGTCGAAGATCATTCGTTCGCCTCGGTCTCGGGGGCGGTGTCCCGACCGCAGCATCTCCTTGGCTACGCGATGCGTCGTGGCAGCACCTTCGAGTTGGCTGGACCGGATCGCTTCCTCGGTCAGCGAGCGGACCAGATAGCGATCTCGGGAATGCACGTTCACGATGCCGGCGCTAGGCAGTTCGATGCGTCCGCCGGCGTCTCGGTCGATCCGGCTCAGCATGCGGTTCAGGTAGCGCGAGTCGCTGTAGGAAAAACGGCTCTCCTCTTTGTCTGCCAATGGCAGCCGCTGGCGAACAGGCGCTCTGGCCAGCTTGACGGCCAGCCACCAGTCCTCGTTCGAGAACCCTTTCGGGGGAGTCTGGCGTCTCAGCTTCGACCAATGCGGATACTCGTCCTCCGGTTGTGTTCCGATGCCGGACGAGATCAGTGCAGGGAGGCGCGAGAGGCGAGTTTCGAGCAGCTTGTCGAGAGGGATGGCGGAACGATGCGCATGGCGGACGAGACAACAGGCTGCGATGGTCCGAAGTGTAAATGAAGTGCTAATTCTTGCCAAATTAGCCAACAAATGGCAATAAGCGCCGACCTGCTCCTATAGCTTCGAGGCGACAGCTCTGGCAGCTGGCAGACGGCCTCTGAGCCGATTCCCCATCGTGGGCTTCGAGCCGCTCTACGACGTTTCCGCGCAACTCTCTGCCCTGCCGCGGCACCTCTGGCGAGCGTCGCTGGGTCTTTTCCGGCGTGTTCCACTTTTTATCCACCACTGCCTGTCATGATATGGAGCGCTCATCAACACAGGACATGCCCGTGAATCCATCGAACTACATCTTGACGAACCATTTGCGGCGCAGAATGAGCCGGCGGTGGATATCCGCAGACGCCTTGGTCGCGGTGCTTGCCTACGGCAGAACCGCGCACGTTCGGGGGGCCAAGATCCACGTCATTGGCCGCAAGGAAGTCAACCGCTACCGAAGACAGGGCATCGAACTCGACTCCTTCGAGGGCATCCATGTGGTCTGTACATCAACGGAGGAAGTCGTCCTCACCGCCTACCGAAACCGCAACCTGCGCGGGCTCCGCCCCAAGAGTCGCCACCGGCACCCTCGCCCACACGATCCGCCAGAGTCGCAGTTCCGCCCTATACTCCATCACTGACCGAACAGCAGCAGGGGGAGAAACCCGTGGACATCGGCATCTGCGTCGCCTCCCATGTGGGAGACATCGACTACGTGGTACGCGCCGAGGAGCTAGGTTATTCCCACGCTTGGCTGGCGGACAGCCAAATGCTGTGGTCGGACTGCTACGCCGCCCTGGCCCTGGCCGCAACCCGCACCAGCCGCATCCGGCTCGGTACCGGCGTCGCCATCACCGGCACCCGCCCGGCACCGAACAACGCCTCCGGCATCGCCACCATCAACGCCCTGGCCCCGGGCCGCACCTTCTTCGGCGTTGGCGCCGGCAACACCGCCATGCGCGTGATGGGGCTAGCGCCCCAGCGCATCGCCGAGTTCGACCGCTATCTGGCCACTATCGGCCCGCTGCTGCGCGGCGAGGAAGCGATTTTCCAATACCGCGACAAGGAGCGACCCATCCGCCACATCATGCCGGACAAGGGCTTCGTCCATTTCGACGATCCGATCCCCATGTACGTTTCCGGGTTCGGCCCCAAGTCCTTGGCTCTGGCCGGCAAGCACGGCGACGGCGCAGTGCTGGCCCTGCCTGCCAATCCCGCGATGATGGCCAACATCTGGCGCATGATCGAAACCGGCGCAACCGACGCTGGCCGCACCCTGGAGCGCGACGCCTACTACACCACGGCGCTCACCACCATGGTGGTGCTGAACCCAGGCGAAGCCGTGGACTCGCCCCGCGTGAAGGCCGAATGCGGCGCCATGGCCATGGCCGCGGTGCATTTCAGCTACGATCAGTTCCGCAACTTCGGACGTCGCCCGCCCGCCTTCCTGCACGGTATCTGGGACGACTACCGCCGGCTCATCGAGTCATACCCCGCCGAACGCCGGCACCAGCGCGTTCACGGCGGCCACAATTGCTGGGTGCTGCCGGAGGAGGAGAAGTTCCTCGCCTCGGAGGTGCTGCAGGCTACCGCCATGATCGGCACCCGCGACGATCTGGTGGATCGGCTTCGCGCCCTTGCAGAGGCCGGCCTGAACCAAGTGATGATCCTGCCCAACTTCGATACCCGCTTCGATGTGCTCGAACGAGTCGCCCAGGACATCGTCGCCAACGTCTGAGATCGGTTGCCGCTTACGGTCGCGCCCAAAGTGTGCGACATT
The DNA here is from genome assembly GCA_963422285.2 of Pseudomonadales bacterium. GTDB lineage: Bacteria > Pseudomonadota > Gammaproteobacteria > Pseudomonadales > Azotimanducaceae > VXYL01. The sequence continues at coordinate 1,195,078 of CAXXJO010000002.1, forward strand.
CTCCACTACGCTGAGAACACAAGGAGAAGCCGTGCTCACCGGAAGCTGCCTGTGCGGAGACATCGCCTTCGAGATGGACGGCCCCGTGGACCAGATCGGCCACTGCCACTGCTCGATGTGCCGCAAGTTCCACGGCGCGGCGTTCGCCACCTTCGGCGTAGTCGCGCCGAATCGCTTTCGTTGGCGTCGGGGCGAAGACAAGGTCCGGCACTACCAGTCCTCGGCGCGGGGATGGCGGAACTTCTGCCGGCGCTGCGGCTCAGGGGTACCGGCCTGTCCCCCAGGCGGGCCGTTCGCCCTAGTGCCCCTCGGCAATGTCGCCGAAGATCCGGCGACGCGCCCGGGCCTGCACTTCTTCGTCGGCGCCAAGGCACCCTGGCACGACATCGTCGACGACCTGCCCCAGCACGAAGAATATCCGCCCGAGTTCGGCTCCGACGCCGTGGCTGCGGAGCGCCCAATCCGCTCCGCCCGCACACCCGGCGCCACCGGCGGCAGCTGCCTGTGCGGTGCCGTCGCCTTCGAATACGATGGCCAGCCGGCGCGCATGGTCAACTGCCACTGTTCCCGCTGTCGGCGGGCCATGAGCGCCGCCTACGCAACCATGGCGATGGTTCGACACGACGTCTTGCGCTGGATTTCCGGCGAGGAGGAGATCGTCAACTACAAGATGCCGGAGGCGAAGGTGAAGGGCACCGCCTTCTGCCGCACTTGCGGCTCTCAGGTGCCTCGGCGACGGGACGAGCAGCATATGCAGATTCCCGCTGGCTGCCTCGACGACGATCCGGGCGCACGCCCGGCGGCCAACATCTTCACGGACTCCAAGGCCCCATGGTCCGTGCTCGACGAACGCTTGCCGGGATTCCCCGACGCGCCAGGCACCTGACCTGACTCCCCTCCCCGGGGTGTCCGAAACGGGCACGACATTCGTTTGGCGCCGTCTGCTCGCCCAGACTCGGCCGAATCGATGAGCGTAGACTTCACCCTCGCAGGACTTCGCGGGAACTGACGACATGACCGAATACAACGGCGTCCACGGCGACTTCCATTGGGAGATCGTCGGGCGCACCCTCAAGGTGTTCAGCGGCCGGCGGCGGGTCGGGCTGCTGAAAGTATTCGAGAACGTGAATGCCGTGAACTCGGAGCAGGCGCAGTGGTCGGCACAGGCGAAGATCGACCTCAATCTCGACGCGCTGCGTCAGCTGGAAGCGGCCAGGATCGCTGCCGGAACCTGACCACCAATATGCTGATGGACGGCGAGGCCGAGAGCGATAAGCAGATCGGCTTCTCCACGCTGCGCGACTGCAGCAGCTATCTGATGCGATACACTTCGCGCTTCCGTCCGTCGCATCCAAGACTGGAGAAGTCGTTGAAGATATACCATGTCAAAGGTACGCGCAGCGTACGCGTCATCTGGCTGTGCCAGGAACTGGGGCTTCCCTGCGAAGTGGAAACCATCGACTTCTCGCCGGCGTTCCGCAGCACCGCCGAGTGGCGAGCCAAGAGCCCCACCGGCAAGGTGCCGGTTCTGGAAGACGACGGCTTCGCGATGTTCGAGTCCGGCGCCATGGTGCAGTACGTGCTGGAGCGCTACGGGCACGGTCGCCTGATGCCCGAACCGGGCACTCGGGACAGTGCCCGCCATCTGCAATGGAGCTGGTTCGCTGAAGCCACCTTCGCCCGACCGCTCGGCGACATCATCCACCACACGGTGTTCAAGCCTGAGGCCGAACGCATCCCCGCGGTGGTGGCGGACGCCCGCAGCCGAGCGCTGACCTGCCTGGACGCGGTGAACGCCGCGGTGGACGGCACACAGTTTCTGCTCGGCGATGCCTTCACCGCCGCCGACATCATGATGGGCTATACGCTGATGCTGGCGAAGCGCGTCAACGTGCTGGAGAACGACCACCCCCACGCGACAGCCTACTTCGAGCGCTTGGCGGCGCGCCCCGGCTATCAAGTCGCCGTGTCCGCCTGAAGACGGCTCTGACGCAGGTGCCGGGATTCGCTCCCGGTGGCACCGCGCGCCCCGCCGAGAACGTGCCATCCGCCACCGTCAGGTCGAAAACCGGCCGTTTGCCTTCCGCGAGTTCATATTCCGATCTGCCGGTCGTTCCAGGCATAGGCCACGACGGCGACACGGGTCACGCACGGGACGCGGCCCGTCGCCGCAGCGCCTTGACGATGCGTTCGTGGGTCGGCCCGTCCAGCCGATACAGGAACGACGCGGCGAGCAGGACGATGTTCACCAGCAGCGGGCAGAGGGACATCAGCACCAGAATGCCGTGCAGCGATTCCGCGCTCTGGGGCTGGTTGGCGACATAGCCGAACCAGGCCAGCAGCGCCGCCACCGCCCAGCCACCGAGCGCCTTGCCGAGTTTTTGGAAGAAGCTTGCGGCGGCGAAGATGACGCCATCCGCCCGCACCCCGGTCTTCCACTGCGCGTACTCCACCGTGTCGGGAATCATCGCCCAGCCGAGCACGGCCACCGGCGCTCCGCCCAGGGACAGGATCGCGCCCCAGAGGAACACCATCGCCACATCGTTCGGCGGCGTCAGATAGAAGCCGATGCCGCCGATCACGGCGACCACCGCGCCGACGCGAATGGCGCCGGCCTTGCCGAATCGCGCCGACAGCCGGGGGATGGCGGCGAGGCCGAGGATCATCGCGCCCAGGACGACGGCGAAGTACCACGAGATCAGATCCTCGCGGCCGACGTTGTACTTGAAGTAGTAGGGAACGGCGGCGGATCGGAACGTGAAGGCCAGCATGCCGAGCACGAACAGACACATGACCACGGCCAACGGCGGGTTGGCGGCGACCGACCGCAGGCCGTCGCGCCAGGAGAAATGAGCCAGCTCGGCGGCTTCGACCCGTTCCCGAGTGCCGGCAAAGGTCCACCACAGCAGGCCTGTGGCCGCGATGGCGAACAACACCATGGCCCATCGCCACCCCGCCGCGCCGCCGCCAAGGACGTCCACCAGCGGCAGCATGCCGACGGAGACGGCCAAGCCGCCGCTGAACGCGCACGCCATGCGCAGCGTCGACAGTTTCGTTCGCTCGTGGTGGTTGTCCGTCAGCAGTCCCGTCAGCGCGGCGTAGGGAATCGTCACCACCGTGTAGGCGATGCCGAACAGCACATAGGTGGCGTAGGCCCAGGCGGCTTTGCCGAGGTCGCCGAAGTCGGGCACGGCGAACGTCGCCACGGCGATCAATCCCAGCGGCACGGGACCGAACAGCAGATACGGCCGCAGCTTGCCCCAGCAGCTGCGGGTGCGATCCGCCAAGTAGCCCATGGGCAGGTCGGTAACGGCATCAACGATGCGGGCCACCAGGAACACCCAGGCGGCCACTTGCGCCGACAGCCCGAAGACGTCGGTGTAGAAGAACAGCAGGTAGGTCATCGCCGACATGAAGTAGAGGTTGATGCCCAAGTCGCCGATGGCATAGCCAACGCGCTCGCGCAGCGAATGCGTCGTGCCGGTATTGCTTGCAGTCGTTTGCTGTCGTCGAGCCATCAGCAGCCGTCGCCGTGACGTGGCGCCGCGGAGTTCCCTCTCGTTCCTCGGCGACGGATGGTACCCGACCGCGTTTTCGAAGTCGGGCCTGCACGCCCGCGGGCCGCGACTCGGCTTGAAGCCATGTGGTCGTCCTGCACCAGGCAGCCGCAAGATGCCGAGGCAGACGCTATCGGATGGCGTATGCCGCGGCGCGGCCTACTCGAAGCCAAACCGAGGGGAACTATGTGCTTGAATATCCAAGCGACGATATATTGTGCGGTTTTCAAGGCCTAACTACTATCCATAGTGCCTGGGATGCTGTTGCCTATAGCTCCCAAACCGAGCCGCTACCCGTCCGACGGGGTTCTGCCAGCGGACGCCGTTGCGCGACCGGACTAGCCCTCGGTTTCTTCATGTCCGCCTCCCTGTCTGCCGCCGCCAGATATCCACGTACAGCGACGCGCCAGCGTCAAACGCCCGCTTGCCGGAACGCCGGCGAATATCGGGCTGTGGCGCGAATGCCGCGCAGGCATCCAGGCGTCAGTTCCAGGCTCATGAAGTCTTCCGTGGCGGCGTACTCGTTGCCGATGGTGGCGGTGCGGAAGCCGAAGCGGCGATAGTAGTCGTGGCTGCCGAGCAGAAACAGCGCATCGACGGCCAGGGTTCGCGCGGATTCGACAACGGCGCGCATCAGCGCACTGCCCACGCCTTGGCGCTGGCAGGCAGGGACTACCGACAACGGCGCGATACCAAGACAGGTAGGCGCAGGCCGCGCCGATTCCTGCCACTGCGCCACGGGTGCCAGCACGATCGGCGAAGCCAGAACATGGCCGACGACCCTGCCAGCGTCAAGCGCCACCCGCGAGATGCGCACCTCTTCACGCGCTGTCAGCAGTTCCACCAGATCAACCTCCTGCCGACGGCCAAAGGCATCGCCCACCACGGCGCGGATAGCGTCCGCATCGGCCGGTGTCGCCGGGCGGATGCGCCGGTTCGGCGAGTGCGCCACGGTAGCTATCCGCTTGTCCTGTTCACCCTCGACCCGCGGCATCCGCGGGGCAAGGGCAAGTCCGTCGCCGACCGTTCGCGTCCAACGCCACTACTCGGACTCCAAGGGATTCAAGGCGCTTGCGGGAATCGTCGCGGGGCGACGCTAGCGGCTGGGCCGGTCGGCCCGCTCAAGAGGGTCGAAGGAACCCTGCCAGATGCCGGCCCGTTCGTTCTGCGCGGCGTCTTGCAGATCGCCGAACAGCTTGCGGCCCGAGCCTTGGCCAATCGCCCAACCGGCACGCACCATGCGAGAGGACAGGGTATCGCGGTTCTCGCTCGGCGACAGAAAACGGTCTTCGGCGCTGCCTTGCAGGTGCTCCTGGCCAGTAGCAAGCCGACAGCTGCCGAGCATCCGGTTGCGTCCGGTGGCGATGAAGCGCCGGCAGACCACGTCCGCATCCTGAAGCAGGGATTGCAGATAGGCCACGGCCTCGCGCCCGCAGGGATAGCCCTGCCCGTCGCGGTCGGCGCATCGGGCATCCGGCGACAGAGCGCGAATGCCGAACTGGCGCACTTCCAGGCCCTTGATGTAAATGGTTTCGGCGTCGATGGCGTTGGCCTTTGCCGGGCCGATCAACCCATCCTCCTGCACCGTGCGCGTCAGCAGGCGAGGGTTGAGGATGACGGCGGCAGCGATTACCACGGCAAAAACCACCACCAGCCGGGGTACGCCGATAGCCAGCGAGCGACCGTGCAGGCGCTCCAGGATGCGCCCTAGAACCGGCACGATGGCTCGAGCTCCGTAGGCCATTGCCACTATCCCCAACAGCAGGTAGAGGCCGGCCATGGCACCATCCATGGCGTTGAGGCGCGGACCGCGATGCAGCATGGAGGAAATCACCAATCCCATGCTGTTGCCGAAGAACAGCGCCCATGTCCACAGATAGATGGAGAAGCCGCACAGAGGCGCGAACCGCCGGGTATTCTCGACATCGAAAACATGCAGCACAGGCGGATTGCACTCGAACAGCTGGCGTTCGGTGCCGGTGGGCAGATCGTTGCCTGCCAGCACTTGGTCCAGCATCCGCAGCCGGCTCGCCGTCAGCCAGAACAGGAACGTGGCGAATACCAGACTGGCCGGCGGAATGATGGAACGCGGCACTTGATACTCGCCAAACTGAATGAACTCGTTGCCGGCGTTCGTTTCCAGACTGGAAAGGCCAGCGACAAAGACAGAGGCTACCGCCCCGGCAATGGCCATCCAGAGCAGCCGCGACAGGGCGTCGATCGAGCGCACCAGAGACGCGGCCTGGATGGACAACTGGCCGAGATCGCCGTTCTGCTCTTCCGGCTCAGCCACAGCGGCTGCCTGGCCCTGTCGCCGCGTTGGAATCCCGCCGCCCGACAAACGGCCGGCACCGCAGATCAAAGGCTGGAACGACCCGAGGCATCTTCACCTCGCCTTCCGCGCGCCTTCAGGTCTTGCGTCCATTTCGCGCTTGTCGTCGAGGCTCTTCGATAGCGTCAACACGGCTGAATGCTCCCTCCCTGGGAACGCTGCAAATGCAGCAGAAGAACGGCCGCTAAGCTCCGGCAAACGCCTGGATTCCCGTCTGCGCCCGGCCTAGGATCAAGGCGTGGATGTCGTGGGTGCCTTCGTAGGTGTTCACCGTTTCCAGATTCATGACGTGGCGGATGACGTGGTATTCGTCGCTGATGCCGTTGCCGCCGTGCATATCGCGCGCCATGCGGGCGATGTCCAGGGCTTTGCCGCAGTTGTTGCGCTTGAGCAGCGAGATAGTCTCCACGCACAGGCGCTGTTCGTCCATCAGCCGGCCCATGCGCAGGCAGCCTTGCAGGCCGAGCACGATCTCGGTTTGCATATCCACGAGTTTCTTCTGGATGAGCTGGTTGGCGGCCAGCGGGCGGCCGAACTGCTTGCGCTCCAAGGTGTACTCGCGGGCCGCATGCCAGCAGAACTCGGCAGCGCCCATGGCGCCCCAGGCGATGCCGAAACGGGCGCGGTTCAGGCAGCCGAACGGCCCGCTCAGGCCGGCCGCCCCTGGCAGCAGGCTGGAATCCGGCACCAGCACATCGTCGAGCACGATCTGGCCGGTTGCCGAGGCGCGCAGGCTCATCTTGCCCTCGATCTTCGGCGTCGACAGGCCGGAGGCGCCACGATCCACCAGAAAGCCGCGAATGCGGCCGTCGAGCTTGGCCCACACCACGGCGACGTCGGCGATGGGCGCGTTGGTGATCCACGTCTTGGTACCGTTGAGCAGATAGCCGTCGGCGGTTTTCTCGGCGCGGGTCGTCATGCTACCGGGATCCGAGCCGTGATCCGGTTCCGTCAGACCGAAACAACCCACCCATTCGCCGCTGGCCAGCTTGGGCAGGTACCTGGTTCGCTGCGCCTCGTCGCCGTAGGCGTGGATGGGATGCATCACCAACGACGACTGCACGCTCATGGCCGAGCGATAGCCGGAGTCCACCCGCTCCACCTCCCGCGCCATCAGACCGTAGGAAACGTAATTGACGTCCGCGCAGCCGTACTTCGCCGGCAGGGTGGCGCCGAGCAGGCCGAGCTGGCCCATTTCATTCATGATCTCCCGGTCGAAGCGTTCGCGGCGGTTCGCTTCCAACACCCGGGGCATGAGCTTGTCCTGGGCGTACTGCCGCGTCGCGTCGCGGATCATGCGCTCGTCTTCGGCGAGTTCGTCGTCGAGATGCAGCGGGTCGTCCCAGGCGAAGGGGTCGTTGTCGGACATGGCACCCTGCCGTGCGGTGGAAACGAGTGGATTATCGCCGACCGGCCAGGGCCGCGTCACGGGCGCGTCGCATGTCGTCGCGCAGCTTGCTCGCCGCCTGCTCGGCGGCGTGGGCCCAGTTGTCGCCTTCCTCGGCGAAGATGATGCTGCGCGAAGCGCTCACCAGCAGGCCGGCCCCGTTCCTGTCCATGCCGCCTACGAACACGGCGTCCAAGTCGTTGCCGCCTTGGGGACCGACGCCGGGCACCAGCAGCGGCAGCTTCGGCGCTCGTTCGCGGACAGCGGCAAGCTGCTCCGGAAAGGTCGCGCCCACCACCAGACCGAGATTGCCGCGATCCCGCTGCGCCGCCAGTTCCGCGACCCGCAGATAGGCGGGGTCGTCGGCAGGATGATCCTGCAGCCAGGCGCTGTCGGGATTGGAGGTGTGGCACAGGACGAAGACGCCGCGAGTGCGCTGTCGGGCGAAGGGCGCGATGGCGTCCCAGCCCAGGTAGGGATTCACGGTAACGGCGTTGGCGCGGTAGCCGCGAAACGCCTCGCGGGCGTAGAGCTCGCTGGTGGCGCCGATGTCGCCGCGCTTGGCGTCGAGGACGACGGGGATGTCGGGATGGTTGTGGTGCATGAAGCCAATGAGCGACTCCAACTGGTCCTCCGCCCGTTCGGCGGCGAAACAGGCGAACTGGATCTTGAACGCGCAGGCGTAGGGGGCCGTGGCGAGGAAAATCTGCTGGCAGAAGGCCCACAGCGGCTGCGGGTGCCGCCGGCAGCGCGGCGGCAGGCGATCGGCGCGCGGATCCAGGCCGACGCACAACGCCGAGTCGGAACGTCGCCAGGATCGGCGGAGCTTGGCGTGGAAGGTATCGGCCATGACGCAATGCAGTATAGCCGTTGGCGCGGCCTCGGTTGAAAGCGCCGGCGCACAGGCAACGGCTGGGTTCGAACCCGCGTCGCCATGCCGCATCGCGCAACCGCGGGACGCACGGGTACGAGGCAGCGGCCCCGTTTAGAAACTCTCGTTGCCCTGCTGAAGCCATGCATCCACCGAATGCGGGTGGTCGCGTCGCTCGGGACACTCCATGCAGCAAAGGTGTCGTGTTTCAGACCGAGCCGTCAACGGGCATAAGACGACATCGAACGCAGTATGCAGCGGCATCCGCTGCGTATTCAAAACGAAAGGGAGTTATATACAACAGTGACCTAGGTACTACATGTAGCAGTCATGAACTGGAAAGACTAACGTATATAGTATTTAGGATCGTCAAGTATATAGTTCCCAAACGAAACCGAGCCCCTGCCGCGAGCAGGGACAACCGAGATGCAGCCGCGAGCCGCAGCGATCCGATGCGGTGCGGCTTCCCGCTCGGCAAGACGCCTCAGGGCCGCTCGCTTTGGGAACGCGAATCAGGCCATCATCCCGCGCTCTGCTGCCGCGCAGCGACACAGCCGGAGGCTGCCCGCATGTTCGCCACGCTGATCGACGCCGCGCAACTGGCCGCGTACCGCCGGCCCCGCTGGCGACTGTTCGACTGCCGCTTCGATCTGCGCAGCCCGCAAGCCGGCGCGGCGAAGTTCGCTGCCGGACATATCCCCGGCGCGGCGTATCTGCACCTGGAGCGCGATCTGTCCGGCCCCGTGGCAGCCGGCCGGACGGGCCGCCATCCGCTGCCGGACAGGGCCGCCTTTCGCAGCGCCATGCGGATGCGCGGCGTTGATGCCGACACCCAGGTCGTGGCCTACGACGACAGCGGCGGCCTGTTCGCCGCCCGGCTGTGGTGGATGCTGCGCTGGGCTGGACACGCCGCGGTGGCGGTGCTCGACGGCGGCTACGCGGCTTGGCTGGCGCGCCGCGAAGAACCGCCAAAGCCGCATCCCGGCTCTTCGTCGGCAGGCTTGGCAGCCGATCCAGCGCCGAAATCGGCATCTCTGGGAGACATTCGCGCCAGCATCGAGACCGGCGCCTGGACGCTGCTCGATGCCCGCGCCAACGACCGCTTCCACGGCAGAAACGAGACCATCGACGCCAAGGGCGGCCACATTCCCGGCGCTCTGAACGCGCCGTTCCAGGATAATCTGGACAGCGACGGCAAGTTTCTCGATCCGTACGCGCTGCGCCGCCGCTTCGAATCGCGGCTTGCCGCCGTCGGCGACAAGCCGGTGGTGTGCTACTGCGGCTCCGGGGTCAGCGCGGCGCACAACATTCTCGCCATGACCCACGCCGGCATGGCGGAACCGGCGCTGTACGCCGGCTCGTGGAGCGAATGGATCACGGAGCCGGCCAATCCGGTCGAAACGTGAGCGGGCGTGATGGGTGCCATCACGACGCTTGCGGAGTCCAGTGGGCGTCCCAGGCATCGAGCAGACGCGCCACGATGTCGGCATGGCCGGGCGTGGTTTCCCGCTGCGCGGGAATGCCCAGGTATCTGCCGGCGTCGTCGGCACCGTTCCTGGCGGCTGGCGAGTAGCCGCGTTCCAGCAGCAGTCCGACCGCCTCCGATTGGCCGTACCACGCGGCAAGGCGCAGGGGAATATCTTCCGGGCCGCTGCCGGCGCGAGGGCCTTCGATGCCGTATTCGTCGAGCCGTTCGGTCAAGCGGAGAAGGTCGCCGAGCGCCGCGGCTCCGTTCAGGCCGATCCGCTGCTTGCCGGCGAACAACCGATCGGCGTGACGAACAGGGCCGTTCAGCAGGGCTGCCAATCGGTTTGCGTTATTCGTCGCGGCCGGCTTCCCGCAGTTCCATGCCCTGTGCTCATGTGCAGCTTGTTGCATACAGGCAGCGGTTTGGGCAGGAAAAGCGATCTTGCAGACCGACGTGCTGTGCGATCCTGCCTGAGCGCCAGTGCATCAAGCGGAATGCCGACCGTACAGTGGACTAAGCTCGCCCGCCTAGAGGCAAGAGCGATTCACTGTTCGTCGTCGGACACCTTCCGGAGCGCGTCTCCCGGGAGAATCGCCACAGCGGGCGAAGCTAGCGTGGCGACGGTGCCATCACCCGGCCATGCTGGCGAGGAACGCCAGCGTCCGTTCGTAGGCACCGTCCTCGACGTTCATGATGGCGGCGTTGAAGTCCGTAACGCCGGCGTTGCGGAAGCGGTCGATCTCGCCGCGCAGCGCGTTCTCGTCCCCGGCGATGGCGATGTCCGCAGGACCGGTGACGCCTTCCCGATCCAGCATGGCGCGGTAGGACGGCAACTGGCCGTAGATGGCGAGACCTTGGGCGATCCGCCGCCGGGCTTCGTCCGGGTGATTGGTGAGGACGACGGGGACGCCGCCGACCACGGCAGGCGCTGGCCGTCCGGCGGCGTCGGCGGCGGCGGCCAGCCGCTTGACGATGTGGTTCTCCATCGTCTTCGGCCCCACCATCCAGGTGTTGGTGCCGTCGGCGAGTTCGCCGGCCGCGCGCAGCATCAGCGGACCGAGAGCGGCAACGACCGTGGGCACGGGCTGCGCACCCGGAATCGTCAGCTGCAAGCCGCCGATGCGATACAGCTCGCCCTGATGGTTCACCGTCTCGCCGCGCAACAGCGGCATCAGCACGTCGAGGTACTCGCGCATATGCTTCGCCGGCTGCGCGTAGGACAGGCCGAGCATGTTCTCGATGACGACCTTGTGCGACAGGCCGATGCCGAGGGTGAAGCGGTTGCCGGTGGCCGCGGCCGCGGTGAGCGCCTGCTGGGCGAGGGCCGTCGGATGACGCGGGTAGGTGGGCGTTACCGCGGTGCCGAGACCGATGCGCGGCACTTCGCGGCCGACGATGGACAGCGTCGAGATCGCGTCGAAGGAAAAGATGTTGGCCATCCACAGATTGTCGAGGCCGGCCGCCTCCACCCGCTTGGCCGCGGCCACGATGTCGTCGATTCCGCCGCTGCCGCCGTCCGCGCCGAGCATGACGCCTATGCGCATGCTTGTCTCCCTTGGCCTGCTGGTCGCGCAAAACTACCACGTTGCCGGCCCCGTCGCCCTGCCGTTCGGTAGAATCGGCCTCGTGAACAAGGCGAGACCATCAGGCCGCGTGCTCGACACGGAGCAACTGCGCAGGCTGAGGGCGGATCGCGAGTCCGACCGCGTGCAACCGACCACCTCCACCAAGAACACCGACAAGTTCGCAGAGGCGGTCTGCGCCTTCGCCAACGACTTCCCAGACCACGGCCGGCCCGGCCACCTGCTAGCGGGCGTGAACGACGCCGGCACGGCCTGTTCAGGCCTGCCAACAGTGGATGCGGCGAATTCCCGGCGCCTACCGCAAGGAAGCTCTCGACCACCACGGCGCTGGCTCCGCTTCCACCGAAACGGATTGCCACTGCCTGGCGAACTGGAAGCACTACCGCAGTCTAATGCCCATGGCCCAGAAAGCGCGCAAGCCGATATTTCACCTCAAGGCCGCGCACGGCGCTCTCGGCGGCCACATCCACGCCGTGCTGGATTGCCGCGACGATCTTCAAGCGTAGGCCGAAACCATAGCCGCAAGGCGCGAGGTGGAATGGTAACTCCCGCCCTTGTCGCCCGGCACTGGCAAGCGCAGCGCATATCCCCGCTGCCACGCGCTGGGATCGAGACCAGCCACATGGGGCATGATGCCCCACAGGTAGGGGCAGCGGGATTCTCGGATGCCAACTGCCAGTGCGAACAGCAGCCGGAGACCCAATGAGAGCTTGGCGCATGCCGCGGCTCGGCGAGCCCTGGCGCGAGCTCGAAGCAGTCGATCTTGCGTCCCCGAAACTTGCGCCGGGATCGGCGCGCATCCGGGTGGCAGCGACGGATCTGAATTTCGCCGACATCCTGCAATGCCGGGGCAGCTACCAAGTCAAGCGTACGCCGCCCTTCACGCCGGGCATGAGCGCCGCCGGCGAGGTGATCGAAGCGGCAGCCGGCACGGCGTTCGCGCCGGGGCAGCGCATCGTCGGGCCCACCGTAGAGCCGGCCGGCGGCTACGCCGAGGAAGCGCTGCTGCTGGCCGCGCAATCGCATCCGATCCCCGACGGCATCGCCACCCTGCCGGCGATGGCCATGCACATCACCTACGCCACGGCCTGGTTCGCCCTGTACCATCGAGCGCGGTTGCAGCCCGGCGAGACGGTGCTGGCATTGGCCGCGGCTGGCGGCGTCGGCAGCGCTGCCGTGCAGATGGCGCGAAGGCATGGCTGCTGGGTGATCGGCGCAGCAGGCGGAGAGGCGAAAACCCGGATCGCGCAGCAGGCGGGAGCCGATCTCGTCATCGACTACGATGCCGAAGATCTTTATCGGCGCGTCATGGCGGCGACGGACGGGCGCGGCGTGGACGTAATCTTCGATCCCGTAGGCGGCACCCACTTCGACACCGCCCGCCGCCTGCTGGCCTGGGAAGGTCGCCTGCTGGTCATCGGATTCGCTGGCGGCGGCATTCCATCGGCGCCTGCCAACCATGTGCTGGTGAAGAACTATTCCGTGGTCGGCGTGCATATGGGCGGCTATCGGCAACGGCAGCCGGACTTGGTGCGACGCTGCTATGCGGACCTGCACCGACGGCTCGCCGCCGGCGAGATCGAACCGCTGGTGAGCGAGGTCGTCGGCTTCGGGGAGCTGCCCGCAGCCCTGGAACGCCTCGCCAGCCGAGGAACCACCGGACGGGTGGTATTCGATCCGCGTCGCTAATGCGTTGCGGACAATCCGACCAGCGCGGCCGGCGTCAGTTCCAAAGCCTCCGCGACCATATTGAAGAAGCGCACTTCCCGAGCGGTGACGCGCTCGTCGGCGAGGATGACCTCAGCCAGGGCCTTGGCGATCATCACCCGGTCTTGGATGTCCATCCCCCAGCCGACGCGCCGCAGATGCCGCTCTAGGGGAGCGGATTCGTAGATCTTGGAATGGGCCGCCATCCTCACGTCCGCAGCGCTCACTTCTTCGCCCGTGGTCTGCTTCACGATGTTGCGCACCGTGTCGATCTCGATGGGCTTGATATTGGTGTCGGAATCCGTCGCTCGAGACAGTACCAGCATCACGGTTTCCTTGACGAGCTGCCCCCGCTCTTTGGGCGTCGGCTCGCCGACGCCCAATATCTTCAGGATGCTGCTGAGGCTCGATAGGCTCATCGCAAGAGGCTCCTCGTATGGATTTCCGAAACGGGCCGCAAGACGGGAGCAAGTATAGCAGCATGGTTCAGTCCGGGGTCGGCGCGGCCTCGTCGAGCAAGCCTTCCCGCTTGAACTGCCGCCACACTTCGCCGGGCGCGTCCGCTTGCAGGTTGTCGCGGTTGGCGACCGGCTCGGACGGGGACATGGCGCCCGGTATCACCGCGCACACCGCCGGATGCGCCAACGGGAACTGCAACGCGGCGGCGGCCAGAGACACGTCGCAATCGGCGCAGATCGTCGCCATGCGTTCGGCCTTGGCGACCACTTCCGGCGGTGCCGGAGCGTACATGTAGGTGGCGGCGGCACCGGGATCGGCCAGATAGCCGCTGGCGTAGGGGGCGGCGATGACGACGCCGAGCCGGCGTTCTTCGCACAGCGGCAGGATGCGCCGCAAGGCACGGGTTTCCAGCAGCGTGTAGGCGCCGGCCAGCACGAAGAAGTCCAAGTCCACCAAGTCTGCAATGTGCCTGCACAAGTCTTCGTGGGCGCTTGTCTTGCCGGGCGCGGCATCCCAGCTCGCCGCGTTGCGCGATTCCAAGTTGCAGCCGCAGCCGATGGCGGCGATGGCGCCGGCAGCGCGCAGATCCTCCAGCGCTCTCGCGCCGCCACCGCCGTTGCGCGCCAGCTCGCGCAGGTGAACGCCGATCTGCTCTGGCGCGTGGTAGCCGTAGTCGATGTCGTGGATAGTCAGGCTGTCCACGCAGGCAAGACCCAGACGTTGCATGGAATCGCGATGCTGCGCATCGATGGCGTCCCGGGTGTATTCGAAATGCACGCGGAAGCCGCTGGCCGGATCGCGTGGCGTGCGCGCCTGGCCGCCAGGACTCAGCGTCTTGCGGCTGTCGTCGCGCACCGGCTCGGCAACGAGAGTCTTGCCGACCTTGGTATTGACGCGGAACGCTTGGCGCGGAGCCAAGCTCGACAGCGCCAAGCCCAGACGCCGCTCCGAGCGGCCGATGCCGTACCACGGCGCGGTGTCGTAGAAGCGCACACCGGTCTCCCAAGCCGCAGCGACGGTGGCCAAGCTGTCTTCGTTGGACACCTGCGGACTGCCGATGGTGCCGCCGCCGAAGCCGAGCGGGGACACTGCCAGAACGCTCTTGCCCACTGGGCGCGGCGAGGATATGTCCATAGCTTCGAGTTCGAGAAGCGACCATGCTACCGCATCCGTTTGCCGAATGAGATCGCCCGCCCGCGCGCTCGTTGCTATGCTCGCCGCAGGCAGTTGGCGGCGCGCCACCGCTGTCGAAGCGCCAGAGCCAATAGACGCGCCGGCGGCCGACACCGTGCCTGAAGAATTACTGCTGACGTAGGCAGCCTCGTGTTTGAAGCGGATTGAGCGGAACGCGACCAGCACGGCGAGCGCATCGGTCATTCCGAAATACGCCGCACCGAGCTCGTCTACAGGGCCAGCCTGCTCAAGAAGCGGCTGGAGTCCGCCGGGGATTGGGGCGGTGCGCGTGCTGTCGCCCTTCCGACGCCATCGACTTGACGGTGGCGGCCACCATCAAGCGTTGCGACGGCGAAGTTCTCGTCCTCCGAGCGCGGGCGGCGGCTGCGCGCGGCATCGAATGGTTCAGCTGCCGGACCGTCGCCGCACAGGACTCCTACGATGCCGCCGGCCCCACCAGACCCGTTCGGGGACCCGTTTCGGGATGTCTTCCAAGCCCTCGCGGACGACATGGCGGCGCGGCTGCACTCTCCGACGCTGGCCCAGCGAGCGAGGATTCGCGCACGGCCTCGTCCCCGACGCGTTCTCCGACCCCATCGCCCGAACTCCCCACGGCGAGTTCGAACTGCGCCGCCTGCCGGCGCGACAGGATCCCATGCTGGAGCAGGTGCAGCGCATCCGGTTCCGCCAGCACCTGTTCATCGATGCCCTGGACGAGCGCCGAGGTGGGTACGCCGTAGTACGACTGGCAGTACACCAGCCATGAAGGCCTCCGGGCACGGCGACAATTGCAGGAGGAGGTGGATGCCGGAATGCTGATCGGCTCGGCGTCGATCATCGCCAGGCCGGCGCTGACGAACAGCGATGCCGCGAACAGCCGCATGGGCCTCGCCAGCATCGTCAACGGCGCCGGACTCGTCAGAGACGCTCAGCGCAAAGGCACCGCGATACAGGTGCAGGAAGAAAGGCAGCGCGAGTTCGGCGGTGTGGTGGAGGCCAGGTGCCGCGCATCATCGAGTTGGAGAATCGAATCCGAGCCTTGCAGGGCAGCGTGGACGCCCAGTACGAAGATCTGCGCCGCATCCTGCGGCAACTCCACCGCGAAGAGACGGGTTTCGTACCGTCCAAGGCCGTCGCAATCGAGCTGACGCCACCAGCTGCGGCAACGCCGGCACCGCGAGCCGGCCTTTCCCGGAGCGCTGCCATCCGGCCGGACGCCGTAGAAATCGAAGACACCCCTGCCGAGCCGGTCGAGCAATATCCGCCCGTTGCCGAGTCTGTCGGCGACCAAGTCGCTGCAGCGAAGGAACACATCCAGAGCCGGAATCTCGACCCCGCCCTCGCCATCCTCGGCACCCTGCTCGAGCATGCCGAACCCTACAACGGCTACGAGCTCGCGTTCGCGCATTTCGCAAACGACAATCGGCCAAACGCCATCCGCGCCTTCGAGACAGTGGCGGCCCAGGGCGGCGCGGTAGCAACGGAACTGCTGGTTTCCACCTACTGCAACCTCGTGCATCTGTGCTTCGCGCATGCCGACTACGATGGCGCGCTGGGATACCTGCGGCTGGGTCTAGCCAAGTCCAACGTGGTGGACGCCGCGCGCGAGGCGATCTGCTCGCCGGCGGCGCGGTTCGAGATGGCCGGCGATGGGAAGAAACGCAAACCTCGGCGCAAGCCCATCCGCCCATGCCTCTTCAAGAAGTTCGCGGAGATACGGCAGCTCATGAACCTGGGGAACTACGACCTTGTCATCGACAAGACCTTGTCATCGACAACCTCAACGCCCTGCTGGCGGGGAGAAGATGCCTCAACGGCACCGAGATTGCCTGGGTCTACCGGATGCTGGCATCCGCCTATATGGCGATGCAGGACATTCCCGCTGCCATCGACGCCTACCATCGGCTGTTGGCGCAGGGCGTCAACGTGCCGAGACAGGCGGAGGCGCGGCAGCGCTCTACCGTGTGGCGCAGCTGCACTTCATTCAGGAGCGCTACGAGGCGTCGTTGCAGTATCAACAGCGCTGGCTCCTCCGCTCCCATCTGATCGAGTGCGCCTGTCCGGCAATATGCGGCACGGCAGCAGGCCGCGCCGCGGCTTAGGGCGGCTCGATGCCCATTGCTCGGCACCAATCGCCGGCGTCGCGCTTGCGCGCCGCGATTCGCCTCGGCGAGCGGCCCCTGGGGTCCTCGGCATCCGGGTTCGCGCCGGCGGCGGCCAGAATGCCCACCATCTCGCGCAGCCGGCCCTTGTCCTTCGCCGTGCTGCGCAGCGCCGTCGCCAGCGGGGTTTCGCCGTGATCGTCCTGGGCATCGACCGCAGCACCGTGTTCAAGCAACAGTGCGGCGATGCTGGCGAATCCGGCCTTGGCAGCGCAGTGCAAGGCCGTCTGGCCCTTGTGGTTGCGGACGTTGACATCGGCGCCCCGGTCGATGAGGTCACGGACGCGCTCGATATTGCCGCCGCGGTCGCCGCGGCATAGGAAGACGATGGGCGGCCAGCCGCCTTCGGCGTGATCGACGTCGATCTCCGCGCCGTGGGTCTTCAGCAGGCGCACTAGCTGCGGGCTGGCAATGCCGGAACGCGGCGGTTCGGATGTTGCGGGATCCAGGCCAGCGTCGATCAGCGCATTGAGGATGTCGGCCCGGTTCCGCCAGATGCAGAAGCGCACCAGGAAGTAGCCGTAGGGACGCGGATCGGCACCGCGCGCCAGCAGCAAGGCCACGATGTCCAGATGGCCTGCGCTGACCGCGTAGTGCAGCGCGGTGGCGCGGACATTGGGGTCGTGCTGGGCCTTCTCGGCAATAGCGAGGCCGGAATCCCGCTCCAGATACTCGACGACGGCATCGATGTCGCCTAGAAAGGCGGCGGCATATATGTCCATGCGGGCACCGCGCTCGGCCAGCAGATCCGCCACGGCGTCGCGGTTCTTGAACCGGGCGGCGCAGTACGGGGAAACTTCCACCAGCAGCGGCGTGAAGTGGCAGCCGCAGGCATCGATGTCCGCCCCGCGGTCGAGCAGATGGCGCACCACATCGAGACGACCGCGGTAGGCCGCCTCCCACAGCATGGTGCGGCCGTGGGGGCCGATGCGGTGCAACCAATCCGGCTTTGCCGCCAGCACGGCACCTACGGCGACGAGATCGCCGCGCCCGGCCGCGGCGACGCCGATCTTGAGGAAATCGCTGACCTTGCCAGTGAGCAGCGACACGAACCGCATCCGAAAATCAAGGACGAAGGCCGCAAGTCTAGCTCGGATTGCCCACGGCGGTCGGCGACATCCGCGACCGCGACTGTCTGAACCGCGTCTGCGCCGACAAACGGGGCCGGAAGGTGCCCTGGCCTTGACAAAGGGAGATATATACAACAGTACCCTAGGAGCTGCAACTAGTAGTTTTACCTTGAAAGTTGCACTATATATCGTGTCTTGAACTCTGAAATATAAATATATAGTTCCCTTGGCAAAGGTCTTGAGCGCCGGGTCGGGATCTTCGCGAGAAACCGCGACCGCACCTGATCTGCCATCCCCCGGCGCAGGCGGAAGCCGATCTCCTCCGCACCTTCACCCCTGTCTCCGTGGGCGGCACGACTGGTGGCGGGGTCCTTCGCCCATGTCTCCGTGGGCGGCATCCTGCCGGACGTCGCCGCGACCCGGCCAAATGGCGTGGACGAGCGTTTTCCACCTATGCAACCAAGCGTGCTGCTTGCTGCTGGACTTCCATGCCAGTCGATGCAGTCCTGGCGTCAAGTCGCTGCCTCGGCTGTGCGATATGGCCGCCAAGCTGCCGTTGGCGGCCATGGGTTTCGCGGCCACCGGTACTGTCGGGCAGGCTGTAGCCATCCCGTGCTTGGCATCTTGTCACGTACCGCCACCGGGCTCATCCCTGCGCTGTCAAGGCTTGGTACCAAGCTGCCGCCCGTCGCTGCCCTTGCCGTTGCCCCGTACAAGCCCAGAGGAGCGCTCGGCGCTGGCGCCTGGAACAGTTCCGAGAAGGCTCAGGGCACGAAATACGCCCCCTGCCACAAGTACCAGCGCAATGGAGAAGCGGCGTGGACCCAAAGGCGAATGCCCTAGCGTACAGGCGCACAACGGCGACTCGTCGGACCTTTCCTATACAATGCCCCGCTTTGCCACTGGACAGGGCTTCCCAATGACTGAATACAGTGTTTTCACCTCGGAGTCGGTGTCGGAAGGCCATCCAGACAAGATGGCCGACCAGATATCCGATGCCGTGCTCGACGCCATGCTCGAGCAGGATGCGGAATCCCATGTCGCCTGCGAGACCCTGCTCAAGGGCGGCCTCGTGGTGGTGGCCGGAGAGATTCGCTCCCATGCCGAGGTGGACATCGACAAGCTGGCCCGTGGTGTCATCCACGACATCGGCTACGGCGATCCGGCCAGCGGCTACGATCTGGGCTCGGCGGCCGTGCTCAACGCCCTCGGGCAGCAGTCGCCGGAAATCGCCCTCGGCGTGGACGAAACCGCAGACCACGAACAGGGCGCCGGCGACCAAGGCCTGATGTTCGGCTATGCCACCGACGAGACCGACGTGCTGATGCCGGCCCCCATCACCTACGCCCACCGCCTCATGCGCCGCCACGCCGAAGTCCGCCGTACCCGCCTGTCCTTCCTCCGCCCCGACGCCAAAAGCCAGCTCTCCTTCCGCTACGATGCCAACGGCTCGCCAGTGGCCATCGACGCCATCGTGTTGTCCACCCAGCATTCGCCTTGCGTGGGCAATACCGAACTGCACGAGGCGGTGCGGGAGGAGATCATCAAGCCGGTCATCCCCGGCAACTGGATGACGGCGCAGACCAGGACTCTCATCAACCCCGCTGGACGGTTCGAGATCGGCGGCCCGGTGGCCGACTGCGGCCTTACTGGGCGCAAGATCATCGTCGACACCTATGGCGGCATGGCCCGTCATGGCGGCGGCGCGTTCTCCGGCAAGGATCCGTCCAAGGTGGACCGCTCCGCCGCATACGCGGGTCGCTACGTGGCCAAGAACGTGGTAGCCGCCGGCCTCGCCAAGCGCTGCGAGATCCAGGTGAGCTACGCCATCGGCACCGCCGAACCCACCTCCATCAGCGTCAACACCTTCGGCACCGGTGTCGTCGCCGACGAGAAGATCGTTCCACTCGTCCATGAATGCTTCGACTTGAAGCCCCGCGGCCTCATCGACATGCTGGCCCTCAAGCGACCCATCTACCGGGCCACCGCCGCCTATGGACATTTCGGCCGCGAAGAATACGACTTCACCTGGGAGCGAACGGACAAAGCCGACGATCTTCGCGCCGCCGCCGACAGCGCCTAGCCCGACCTACTTCATGCCGCAGATCAGCTTCGAGTTCTTCCCGCCGCAGACCGATCGAGGCAGGGCCAACTTGGCGCGTACCGCACGGCGGCTGGCGAAATTCGACCCAACGTTCTATTCGGTGACCTACGGCGCCGGCGGCTCCACACGGGACCGCACCTTCGCCGCGGTGGCGCACCTGCGCAGCGCCGGCATCGACGCCGTACCGCATCTTTCCTGGGGCGGCGACGAGGAGGAGGATATCCTCTCCCGCATCAAAGACTACCGGCACCTCGGCGTGGATCGCATCGTGACGTTGCGCGGCGATGTGCCCTCGGGCATGGGCACCGCCAGCCAGATCCGCTACGCCGAGGATCTGGTACGGCTGATCCGCGCCCGGGTGAATGCGCCTCTCGTACTGGAAGTGGCGGCCTATCCTGAAGTACATCCCGCCGCACCATCCGCGGACGCCGACATTCGCTACCTCAAGCGCAAGCTCAACGCCGGCGCCGACGGCTGCATCACGCAGTACTTCTACAACGCCGACAGCTACTTCTATTTCCGCGACCGCTGTCGGGCCAACGGCATCGACGCGCCCATCGTCCCCGGCATCATGCCGATCACCAACTACGCCAATCTCGTGCGATTCTCGGACAAGGCCGGGGCCGAGATCCCCCGCTGGCTGCGCCGGCGCCTGGAAGAGATGCACGGCGACGACGATGCCTTGCGCATCTTCGGCACCGAGGTGGTAACGGCGCTATGCCAGCGGCTGCTTGCCGGCGGCGTACCGGGGCTGCACTTCTACACCTTGAACAAGGCGCCGCCCACGGCGGCCATCGCCCGCAATCTGGGGCTCAACCATGGCAACGCCGGCGCGCCGAATGCCGCAGCCGCGCACCCGTAGCGAAACGGCGGCGGGCTATCCTTCCACCTCGTCCAACAGGGTCGTGCTTTCGCGCGCCCAGCTGGCCAAGGTGTCCTTCAGCCGGTCGATCTCGTCGGCGGTGCCGGACAGCTGATCCGCCAGCCTTTGGAATTCCACGCCACCGGCGATGTCCAGCAGGCCAATCTGGCGTCGTAGTTGCACCAAAGCCTCTGCCAGCGCTTCGAGGATCGCCGCCAGCGGCATCGGGTCCATCGACACGCTGGTGCCGCAGCCGTCAGGCGGCGAGTCGGCGAACATTCCCGGCGCAACATGCGCACCGTCCTCGCGCACGGTGAGCAAGGGCGGCTCGCGGAGATCGTGGGAAGAACAGGCCGAAGATTCCGGTTCGCCGTGCTCGAATGCCCCTTCGGCCATCCCCGACGCCAGCATGTCGATGCGATCCATGAGATCGCGCCACCGCTCTTCGTCGGCATCCTCGTTTAGGCGGGAGATCGCGTCCGCCACCAGTCGAGCGGCTGCTGCGGTGGGCGCTACCGTCCCGTCGAGCAGGCCGGCGAGCAGGTTCTCTACGCAGCGAGCCAACTCGCGTACCGGCTCGTCGCCGGCCTGCGTCTTCAGCGCGGCGAACGCCATGCACAGCGCCGTCAAAGCACCGGCATCGCCCGGATCTTCGGCGAGGCGGGCCGCGTGCGGCTGCCACCCGTCAAAGGGGTCCTGGTCCATACCCGGCCTCGCCCCTATGCCGCTGCTCCTGTCGACGTCGGGTTGCCGCGGCTCTTGAACTCCTCGCAAACCACTGTACGCCCGCACCTGTCCACATCGGGCCGCCCCTCTAGCGACAAGGCTGTGTAGGCTACACAGCCTTGTCGCGTCCCGCCATCCCGGTTAACGTTCCCCGACAACTTCTCGCATCCGGATCAGGCAGGAACAGACAGGAATATGGCGCATATCGCCTTCGTGATGGATCCCATCGCCACGTTCAACGTCAGGAAGGACTCCACCCTGGCCATGATCCGGGCCGCGCAGCGGCGCGGTTGGCGCATCTCGGCGCTGACGCCGGCAGACCTTGCCCTGCAGCATGGTCGCGTCGTGGGCTGGTGCAGGGATATCGCCCTGTCTTCCTCAGCCATGGCCGACCTCGACGCCATCGACAGCGACGACTACTACGTCCTCGGCCCTGAAATCCGCACAGTGCTGGCTGAGGTGGATTTCGTCTTGATGCGCAAGGATCCGCCCTTCGACATGGAGTACGTCTACGCCACCTATCTGCTGGAACGGGCCCGGGACGAAGGTGCGCTGGTGGTGAACGAGCCGCGCAGCCTGCGCGACTGCAACGAGAAGTTCTACGCCACCCGCTTCCCCCACTGCACCCCGCCGCTGATCGTCGCGTCCCGTCAGGATGCGCTCATCGACTTCCACGCCGAGCACGACGACGTGGTGTTCAAGAAGCTCGACGGCATGGGCGGCATGAGCATCTTCCGAGTACGGCAGGGGGATCCCAACCTGCGGGTGGTCATCGAAACGCTTACCGCTCTCGGCAGCAGGCCGATCATGGCGCAGCGGTTCATCCCTGAAATCGCCGCCGGCGACAAGCGCATCCTGCTGATCGACGGCGTACCGGCGCCCTACGCGCTGGCGCGCATCCCCATGCCAGGCGAGAACCGCGGCAACCTCGCCGCCGGCGGCGAGGGAATCAGCCAGCCGCTCAGCGAGCGCGACCGCTTCATCGCCGAGTCGATGGGGAACGAACTGCGCCAACGCGGACTTGTCTTCGTAGGCATCGACGTGATCGGAGACTACCTGACGGAGATCAACGTCACCTGCCCCACCTGCATCCGCGAACTGGATCGGCAGTGCGGTCTCGACATCGCCGGCGACCTGCTCGACAACTTGGCGGCCAAGATGCGTCACCGCCAAGGCAGCGGGGATGGCCCCCGCGAACGCTTCGAGACCGCAGGCGGCCCATGAGCGCAGCATCGACGGCTGCTCCAGGCTGGGCGCACCGGACGTCTTCCAAGGAGCCGATGCTGCCGCGGCAGCGCTTGGCCGCGAGCCTGGCGATCGCCAGTGCGCTGCATCTAGCCCTGATTGTCGGCATCGACTTGCCGCCGAAGCCGACCCCAGTGCCGTCGCCCGTGGTGGAACTGACCTTGACCGGCCACGGCCCCCCGGCAAGCGCGGCTCGTGCCGTGGAACCTCTGCGGGAAGCCAAGCCAAGGGCCGAGGAGCCGCCGACCGTCGAGGCCGCTGCGCCGGCACCCCAGGCGGTGGTTGCGAGCGACATGCCGGAGGATCGCTCCGTGGCGCTGGACGCCAGCCCGAAAGCGGCACCCAACCCTTTGGCTGGCCGCAACGCTGCCGACCTCGCTCGGGCGGTGGTCGCCAGCATCGGCGTACCGCGCACTGCCGAACGCCGGGTTCGTCGCCTCGGCGATGGCGCCCCCATGAACGCCGAGCTGTCCTATTATGTGGAGTCCTGGCGACGCAAGGTCGAACGGATCGGCAAACTCAACTATCCTCGAGAGGCGCTCGTCAAGGGCCTCGTCGGCCGCCTGCGGCTGCGGGTAGCCATCGCACCCGACGGGACGCTGAACGAAGTTCGCATTCTCGAGACCAGCGGCCACCGGGTTTTCGACGACGCAGCAGAGCGAATCGTGCGCTTGGCGGCCCCGTATTCGCCGTTTCCGCCACGCCTGCGCGAGACCACCGACCTGCTGGAGATCGAGCGCACTTGGCAATTCCGCAAGAGCCGTCTTTCGTCATAGCCGTTGGAGGTAAGAGATCGTGCAGTCCCTGGCCGGACAATTCCTGATCAGCATGCCGAAGCTGCGCGGCAGCATATTCGGCGACACCGTGATCCACCTCTGGTCCCACGACGAGCAGGGCGCCCAAGGCCTGGTGATCAACCACGCCCACGACCTCACGCTGGTCAAACTGCTCGCGCATCTGGAACTGCCCGGCCTTCTCGCCTTGGACGCCCCCGTTGCGGACGGCGGCCCGGTGGAGCCCCAGCGAGGCTTCATCCTCCACACCGACGATGCCAGCGTGGACTCCAGCGAAGCCGCCGGCAAGGGCTTGGCGATCTCCTACAGCCTCGAGATTCTCGAGCGGATCGCGACCCAGCAAGGCCCCCGCAAGTTCCTCGTGGCCCTCGGCTACTCCGGCTGGGGCCCCGGCCAGCTGGAATACGAACTCGAAGAATCCGCTTGGCTGACTGCCCCGTGCAACCCCGAGGTGCTGTTCGACATGCCATTCCAGAAGCGCCTGGAGCGCGTGGCCGGCGGCCTTGGCATCGACCTGCGATTGCTCGGTACCGAGGCCGGCTACGCCTGAGCCGTGACCGCTCTGGTGTTCGACTTCGGCCTCGCGCATATCGGCGTGGCCGTGGCGCTGCGCAGAGCAAACATGGCCCGCGGCCTGGCCACCGTCGCGGCCCGAGACGGCGCACCGCGCTGGCAATCCCTCGATGCGCTGATCCGCGAGTGGCAACCGTCGACGCTGGTGGTGGGCGAGCCGCTGAACAT
Organism: Pseudomonadales bacterium; assembly: GCA_963422285.2. GTDB lineage: Bacteria > Pseudomonadota > Gammaproteobacteria > Pseudomonadales > Azotimanducaceae > VXYL01. Next base: position 1,219,319 of record CAXXJO010000002.1, read on the forward strand.
GGACGGCACGCCCAGCGAGATGTCGGCCCGGGCGCACGGCTTCGGCACCGCTCTGGCCGAGCGCTACGCGCTGCCCGTGGAATACGCGGACGAACGCCTGTCCACCTTCGAGGCGGTATCCCGAGGCGCGCCACCGACGGATGCCCATGCCCTGTCGGCGCAAGTGATCGCCGAAACGTGGCTGAACGAGCAAGTCTCGCCGTAATGGAGTTCATGCATCAACCGACCGGCACCAACCGGCCCGGCGCCTGGCTCAAGGCCAACCTGGAACGCGACTGACTGGACGACCTTTCGAGCCGCGGTGGCCTTCGTCAAGAGGTCGGGCGTCAGACACATCGCCGCACCACTCGCAGCCTTCGCCGAGGTCGCCGAGGTGCAGATGCTCGTCGGCATCGACCACGGCGGTACGTCGCACGAAGGCTTGCGCGATTTGCTGTGCAGCGTATCGCCAAACGGCACCGTAGTCGTCTTCCACATCCGTCTGCCGCATACGTTCCATCCGAAGATATATCTGTTCAAGTCCACGACCGCCGCCGACATCGTCGTCGGTTCCGGCAACCTTGCGGAGGGAGGGCTGTTCAGCAATTACGAGGCATCGTTGCGTCTCGAACTGAATCTCGCCGAACCGAGACACGTCGCCGCGCTGCAATGATGGTGTCAGCGTCAGCGCCCAACACTTTAACGGGCGACAAAGACGGAGAGCGGGTTCATATCGAGGCCGCAAGCCACCCGCCCAGCCAACCGCGCTTCCACCATCGTCGTGCCGCTGCCGCACATCGGATCGAGCACAATGCCACCTGCAGGCACCTGCGCCATGTCCATCAGAGAACGCACGAGTTGTGGAAAGAACTTACCCCGATGCTCGTGCAACCCGTGGGTGGCGTATCGCAGACAGCGCCGACGCGGCAGTTTCGACGGTGTCCACGCCGGCCTGTTCCCGAACAAGCCGCCAAGCTCCGAGTCGCCCTGTACCGCCAGCGAAGTCACTTCGCCGCGAAGCTGAACGGTCAGCGCTTCGGGTTCGGGCACATCTGACGTATCGACCGAATGCCAGTACGCCAGAGCGCTGCGCAGCATGTCGGCATCGCTACGATCGCTGACGGCGAAAATCGAGGCTGTAGCTTCGTTGCCGTCAAGGGGCAGCACGGGCTCCTTGACCAGCGCCCGCAATTCCGCAAGCGCCAGTCGCCGCTCGAACGGCTGGATGTACTCCTTTATGCGACAGATCAGGCCGGCCACGTCGTCACGCCTTGCGCAGGATCAGCACCTTCTCAGTTCTAATCCTGCCGATCTTAGGATTGCAGGACTTGCGGGTCGGCGCCAGGGTTCGTTCGATCCGATCAACCTCGCGAAAGCCTGCCGAAGCCCCGGCGTTCGCGATCAGCGCTGCGTTGTCGATGCGCTTGCCGGCAAGCGTGGAATCGCCGATCGCCAAGCAGGCGTACCCGCGGTCGCGCAAGCGGCCCCGCAACCAGTGGAAGATTCGCTCGAGCTCGCACCTGAAGGTTTCTGGCGTGGCCCGGTTGGGGCTCTTGGCGCTGTATTTCCGGTGGCTGCCGATTTCAACCTTCTTGAACCGCTCCGGGTCGTGACCCAGCCAGATCAGACGACTGCGATGGTAGAGGTGGCAGCTGTACGCATTCGGATAGGGCGGGGAGGTCGCCACCAGATCGAACGGCGCGGTATCCGGCGCTTTCAGCGTATCGGCTTTCAACACTCGGCAGGAAACCGCTGCTCGACTAGATCGTCGAGTTTGCTCGCCGCCGCCACCGCCGCGTCGAGCTGCCTGAGGTGGCGACGCACGGTATCGCCGGGCTCGATCCGCTTGGCGCGTCGAACGCATCGCGTATCGGAGTCCTGTTTCGAGACCGACACGATGATGGCCGCGAACGCCACCTTGCACAGATCGCGCACCGTCTCGTCGGGTATCTCGCCGATCAAGCGGCGCATCTCGGCCAGTTCCTAGACGGCGTGCGGCTCGAACCAGAACTCGCAGACTTCGAGCGGGGGTCGCCAAGCCGACGACTTGAACGGCCAGCCCAAGTGGAACAGATCGTCAGTGCCCGGATCGATCATCTCGACGATCCGCAGACAGCCGCGTCGATGGTGTCCCAGCGCCTCCAGATCCGATTCGGTCAGAGGCGTCGTCTTCACTCTGTTGATCGAAACGGTCAACGGATTGGCATCGATGCCGATAGCGTGTCGCTTCAGCAGCAGCGCCTCCAGCAGCGTGGTTCCGCTGCCGCAGAAGATGTCGGCTACCGTGTCGCCAACCGCAGACGGTTCTTGGATCAGCGCATTTGGTATCTGCGGAATGAACTTGGCGGGATAGGGATGGATGTTATGCGTCAGGTATCCCGTTTTCGCGGTGGCGAAGTCCCAACGGATAGCTCGAAGTCTGGACATCGCAGCCGCCTCGTCCCGCGCTTCGACATCCGTGACTGCGATCTCCCCACCGCCCGCGAAAGCGGCGATGGCCTCCGCCTCGCGGACGGAGAAGACTCGCCAGCCCCGACTGTCGCGCGGGGTTCCGGCACGGTACCCTGACGTAACCAGCGCAACAGCATGTCTCGATGGACATCCGCCAGCTCCGCCACCTGAATCGTGGACAGCGACTGCTCCATTTGCCTATAGGTGCCTATAGCCACTGTGATATATGGACGAAGGAACCAGCTTTCCCATCTTTTGTCAAGAATATAGAAGACGTCATCCTCCTCCTGCCGTCCTGCATCGTCCAAGCACTCTCTCAACGTCCGAAGCGGTCGGGAAAGCGGGCCTGGGATCGGGCCGCTTCCGCGCTGACGGCACCTTGGGCGACGAGCTCTTGCAGGCATTGGTCGAGAGTCTGCATGCCGGCCGCGGCCGAGGTCTGCATGGTCGAGTAGAGCTGGGCTACCTTGTGTTCGCGAATGAGGTTTCGCACCGCCGGAGTGCCAATCATGATCTCGTGGGCGGCGACGCGACCGCCGACGACGCGCTTGAGCAGGGTCTGGGAGACGACGGCCTGCAAGGACTCCGACAGGATGGAGCGGATGGTCTCCTTTTCGCCGGCGGGGAAGACGTCGACGATCCGGTCGATGGTCTTGGGCGCCGACGGGGTGTGCAGGGTGGCGAACACCAAGTGGCCGGTTTCCGCCGCCGTCAGGGCGAGGCGGCTGGTGTCGAGATCGCGCATCTCGCCGATGAGAATGACATCCGGGTCCTCGCGCAGCGCGGCGCGCAGGGCGCTGGCGTAGTCCCGGGTATCGCGTCCCAGCTCGCGCTGATTGACGAGGCAGCAGCGCGATTGGTGGACGAATTCGATGGGGTCCTCAATGGTGAGGATATGGTCGCGACGGGTGGCGTTGACGTAGTCCACCAGGGCGGCCAGCGTGGTGCTCTTGCCCGAGCCGGTGGCACCGGTCACCAGCACCAGGCCCCGGCGAGCATCCGCGATGCGGCGGAACACCGGCCCCAGGTGCAGCTCGTCCAAAGTCGGCACATGGCTCGGGATGATGCGGAACACCGCGCCCGCGCCTCGACGCTGCTCGAAGACGTTCACGCGAAAGCGGGCGATGCCGGGCGCGTCGATGCAGAAGTCTGCTTGGCGGGATTCGGCATAGTCCTTGCGCAAGGGCTCGGGGACGATGGCGTCGATCCAATCGCGCGCCTGCCGAGATTCCAAGGACGGCGCGTCGACGCGCTGCATGTCGCCGTCGATGCGCAGCATAGGCGGCTCCCCGGCGGAAAGATGCAGGTCGGATGCGCCGCGTTCAGCACTGAGTGCGAGCAGATCGGGAATGGGCATGGACGGTCTCCGTAGTGCAAGGGATGCCCACGGTAAATCATCGGCGCCGGGGCGTATGTCAGCCAACGGCGCTTCCGGTTGTACGAATTCGGCTGGTTTCGCCAATTCGGTGTGGACAGAGGCGCGCCAGTCTCGCAACCTATCCTCTCGCGAAGCCCGGGTTGAGCCCCAGCGTGGACTGCCAGCAGCGAATCAGCGCCGTTCGTGTCGCCATCGAAGACGCGGAACGCCGCGCCGGACGGACGGCGGGAAGCGTGAGCCTGCTGCCGGTGTCGAAGACGCGCACCGCAGCCGAGGTGCGCGCCGCCCATACCGCCGGACTGCGGGCGTTCGGCGAGAACTATGTGCAGGAGGCCGTAGCCAAGATCGCGGCATTGGCGGAGCTCGAACTCGCTTGGCATTTCATCGGCGCCATCCAGTCCAACAAGACCCGGGATATCGCCCGGCACTTCCAGTGGGTGCATACCGTGGATCGCGCCCGCATCGCCAGCCGCCTCGATGCCGCCGCCGAGCGCCCGCTCGACGTCTGCATCCAGGTGAACGTGGACGCCGAGCCGCAGAAGGCTGGCGTAGCACCCGCAGACGCCGCGGCGCTGGCGGCCCAAGTGGCCGCCCTGCCCTGCCTGCGACTGCGCGGCCTGATGGCGATTCCCCGGCCCGATGGCGATGCGCGTTCCAGCTTCCGCCGCAGCCGAGCGCTGTTCGATGCTCTTGCGCCCGAAGCCGGGCCGCATTGGGATACGCTCTCCATGGGCATGTCGGGGGATTTCGAGACCGCCATCGACGAAGGCGCGACCCTGGTGCGCATCGGCACGGCGATCTTCGGCCCCCGAGAAAGGAGACATCAGGAGACACCACGATGAACGAACGCATCGCCTTCATCGGGGGCGGCAACATGGCTCATGCACTGGCCACCCGGCTTGCGGACGTCGGCGCAAGCGACGTCGTCGTCGCCGAACCGGTGGCTGCTCGACGCGCCCGCTTCGCCGCCGTCATTCGCACCACCCGCAACAACCGCGAAGCGGTGCGCAATGCCGCCGCCATAGTGCTGGCGGTGAAGCCCCAAGTACTGGAAACCGTTGCCCGGGAGATCGCGCCGCTGATAGGTCCCGAGCAGCTAGTGGTATCCATCGCCGCCGGGGTGCCCATCGCCGCCCTCGAACGCTGGCTCGGCGCGGGCCGAGGCGTGGTGCGCTGCATGCCCAACACGCCGGCTCTCGTCGGCGCCGGTATCAGCGGTCTAGTAGCCAACCAGTTCGTAGAGGCGGCGCAACGCGACATCGCCACCAACATCCTGGGTGCCGCCGGAGAGGTGGTCTGGTTCGAGGCCGAAGCCGACCTGGACATCGTGACGGCTCTGTCCGGCAGCGGTCCCGCCTACTTCTTCCATGTCATCGAAATCATGGCGCGGGCCGGCGAGGAACTGGGGCTGGAACCCGAAACCGCCCGCCGGCTGACAACCGCCACCGCCACCGGCGCCGCGGCTATGGCCGCCGGCGACGATCCCGCCCAGTTGCGAGCGCGAGTGACATCGCCGGGCGGGACGACGGAACGCGCACTCTCTATACTTGCCGAGCGATCGTTTCCAGACGCCCTGGCCGCAGCAGTGCGCGGCGCGTTCGAGCGCTCGCGGGAATTGGCCCAGGAGCATGGCAGTCCATGAGCGATCCTCTCACCTTCATCCTCACCTTCGTGTTGCGCATCACCGCGCTGGTGTTCCTGTTTCGGTTCATGCTGCAAGCCGTGCGGGCGAGCTTCTACAACCCGTTCTCCGAAGGCGTGGTGCGCATCACCGATCCGGTTCTGCGTCCCCTGCGCTCGGTGCTCCCTCCGTACCGGAACCTGGACTTCGCGTCATTCGCCATGGCCTGGATTGCGCACCTGCTCGCCGTGGTGCTCTACGTCTTCGCCCAGGACTTCCCTATGAACGTCCTGTTCCTGCTGAACGACTCCCTGCGCGACACCCTCGACCAGGTCATCAACATCTTTCTGGCGGCCATCTTCGTCTCCATCCTCATGAGCTGGCTCGCGCCCGGGGTCTACTCGCCGGCCGCCATCATCGCCCGAGAAATCGCCGAGCCCCTGCTGGCGCCGGCGCGCCGCATCCTGCCCCCCCTGGGCGGCTTCGATCTGTCGCCCATGATTGCCGTCCTGGCGCTGTTTCTGATCCAGTTCCATGTGTTCGACGCGCTGCTGCCAAACCGGCTGTGACCATGTCGAGGTCGAGCAATGGGGCGTCGGTGGGATTGGTCGAACCCCGAGTGGCGCGCTACCACCGGCCGCTGTCCTTGCGGTGCCGGCAGACGCTGCCAAGCTTCGAACTCGTCTACGAGACCTATGGCGAGCTGAACGCGGCGCGTTCCAACGCCGTGCTGGTCTGCCATGCCCTCTCCGGCGACCACCACGCCGCCGGCTACCATTCTCCCGACGATGCCAAGCCGGGCTGGTGGGACGCCTGCATCGGCCCCGGCAAGCCCATCGACACGAACAAGTTCTTCATCGTGTCCTCGAACAACTTGGGCGGCTGCAGCGGCAGCACCGGGCCGCGCTCCGCCAATCCCGCCACCGGCGAACCCTGGGGCGCCGGCTTCCCCGCGGTGACCGTCAAGGACTGGGTGAAGACCCAGGCGATGCTGGCGGACACCCTGGGCATCCGCCGCTTCGCAGCGGTGATCGGCGGCAGCCTGGGCGGCATGCAGGCGTTGCAGTGGACCATCGACTGCCCGGATCGGGCAGCCCACGCCATCGTCATCGCCGCGGCCACGAAACTGTCCGCCCAGAACATCGCTTTCAACGAGATTGCCCGCCAAGCCATCCTGGCGGATCCGGAGTTCTACGGCGGCCGCATCCCGCGCCAGGGCTTGAAGCTGGCGCGCATGGTGGGCCACGTGACGTATCTGTCCGACGACGGCATGGGCGCGAGGTTCGGGCGTACGCTGAAGTCCGGCGACCTCGGCTCTGCCCAGGACGTGCAGTTCCAGGTGGAGAGCTACCTGCACTACCAGGGCACGTCGTTCTCCACCCGGTTCGACGCCAATACCTATCTGCTGATGACCCGGGCGCTGGACTACTTCGATCCGGCGCTGGAGTTCGGCGGCGATTTCGCCGCCGCCCTGGCCGACGCCACGGCGCGGTTTCTGGTGCTATCGTTCTCGTCGGACTGGCGGTTCTCGCCAACGCGCTCGAACGAGATCGTCGATGCGCTGATCAAAGCCCGCAAGGACGTGGCCAGCGCCGTCATCGACGCGCCCAACGGCCACGATTCGTTCCTGCTGCCCAACGAGCGCTACTTCGACGTGCTCGGCGGCTATCTGGACACCGTGGCCGAGTGCTGCGAGCAGGGACACTCTCCTGCCATGCCCACCGCCGGCGGCGACATCACGGAACGGGCGGCAAACGGACCATGAGGCGAGATCTGGAAATCATCGCCGATCTCATCAATCCCGGGGCCCGGGTGCTGGATCTCGGCTGCGGCCGCGGCGATCTGTTGCGCCACCTAGCGACCCACAAGGGCGTCAACGGCTACGGCATCGAGAAGGATCCGGCCGAGATCAGCGCCTGCGTACGCGCCGGCGTCAATGTCGTCGAGCACGACCTCGACGACGGCCTGGACCGTTTTCCGGATTCCAGCTTCGACATGGTGGTGATGACGGAAACCCTGCAGGCGGTGGCGGCACCCTCTCGACTGCTCGACGAGATGCTGCGCATCGGCGAGGAGTGCGTGGTCACCTTCCCCAACTTCGGCCACTGGCTGTGCCGACTGCAACTGGCCACCCGAGGCCGCATGCCGGTGGCCCGGCATCTGCCGCACCAGTGGCACGACACGCCCAATATCCATCTGTGTACGTTCCGCGATTTCGAGCGGCTGGTGAACGCCAAGAGCCTGTCGATCATCGAACGCTTCGTGGTGAACGGCGCGCACGAGGTGCAGGCGCACATCAACCGCTTCCCCAATCTGTTCGGCACCACGGCGTTCTACCGGCTGGGCAGAGCCCGCAGTCAAGAGAGCACCGCGCCAGAGACCGCCGCCTCGTGAAGCGCGCCGCCCTGCTCGCACTGGCCTTGGCCGCAGCGTTCGGCCACGGCGAGCAGTTCAAGCAGTTCGGCTCGTGGCGCGTCCACCACATCGCCTTCAACGCATCGCTGCTGGCGCCGACAGTCGCCGAGCGCTACGACCTCGTGCGGGGACGCGACAAGGGCCTCGTCAACATCACCGCCATCGGCCCTTCCGGGCGTGGCGAAACAGTCGCCGTGACAGGCCGGTTCGTCAACCTGCTGGGCCAGTCCCGTCCGCTCGACTTCCGCGAGATCGACGACCGCGGCACGGTCTACTATCTCGCCGCGTTCGACTTCGACCATGCCGAGCCGCTGCGTTTCGAGATCACGCTGGAACTGCCGGGCCACGGCATCGAAATGCTGCGCTTCCAGCAGCCCCTGTACTTCTCCGACCGATGAAAAGTCGCATCGTGGCTGCTACCGCCAACCAAGGCAAGATGCGCGAACTGGCCGCCGCGTTGGCAACCCTTGGCCTTGAGCTAGTGGCGCAAAGCGATCTCGGCATCGCCAGCGCCCCGGAAACCGGATCGACGTTCGTGGAGAACGCCATCGCCAAGGCCCGCCACGCTGCGGCGGTGGCCGGGTTGCCGGCCATCGCCGACGACTCCGGGCTGGTAGTACCCGCCCTCGGCGGTGCGCCCGGCATTCGCTCCGCCCGCTATGCGGGCGACCACGCCAGCGACGCCGACAACAACGCCAAGCTGCTCCGCGCTCTCGCCGACATCGAGAACCGCACCGCGTTCTTCTACTGCGCCCTGGTCTACTTGGCGACGGCCGCCGATCCAGCGCCGGAGATCGTCACCGCCCGCTGGCAGGGAACCATCGTGGACGTGCCGCGCGGAGCAAAAGGCTTCGGCTACGACCCGCACTTCCTCGTTCCTCCTCTGGGCAGCACCGCGGCCGAACTGTCTTTGGCCGACAAGAACCGGCGCTCCCACCGCGGCCAAGCCTGTCGGCGCTTGGCCACGCTGCTAGCCGAGCGATGACTCCGCCGCCGGTGGGCCTCTACGTCCACCTGCCCTGGTGTGTGCGCAAGTGCCCCTACTGCGACTTCAACTCCCACCCGCTCCACGGCGCACTGCCCGAAGACGAATACCGGGCGGCGCTGCTGGCGGATTTCGAGCGCGAATGCGAACGGTTCGACCACCGCCCCATGGACACCGTCTACTTTGGTGGCGGCACGCCCAGCCTGTTCTCGCCAAAGACGTTTCGCGCACTGCTCGATCGCATGGCGAAGGACGCCGCCGAAACGACCTTGGAAGCCAATCCCGGCACCGTGGAGCATGGCGATTTCGCCGCCTACCGGGATGCGGGCATCAGCCGCGTATCCCTGGGTGCGCAATCCTTCCATCCAGCGCAGCTCAAGCGTCTCGGTCGCATCCACGGCGCGGACGATATTCGTCGCGTGGCCGGCCAAGTCGCCGCGGCCGGCTTCGCCAGCTTCAACATCGACCTCATGTACGCCCTGCCCGGCCAGACCGTGAAACACGCCCTCGCCGACCTGGAGCAAGCCATCCGCCTAGCTCCCCCGCACCTCTCCTGGTACCAGCTCACCATCGAACCCAAGACGGAGTTCGCTCGACGACCGCCGTCGCGGCTGCCGAACTGCGACCAAGCAGCGGCCATCGAGGACGCTGGCCTCGAGCTGCTCGCCCGCCACGGTTATCGGCGCTACGAAGTATCGGCCTTCGCCCGGGACGGCCACCGCTGCGCCCACAACCTGAACTACTGGCGCTTCGGCGACTACATGGGCATCGGCGCCGGCGCCCACGGCAAGCTCACCGCTGGCACACGGGTTCTGCGCACTGCCAAGCCCCGCCAACCGCGCCGCTATCTGGCGGGCGAACGGGACACGACGACACAGGTGCCCAGCGGCGATGTCGGCACGGAGTTCATGATGAACGCCCTGCGGCTGACGGAGGGGGTGGCGACGAAACTGTTCGCGGCCCGCACCGGCCTGGACTTCGGCGTCGTCGAAGACACCGTCGCCGAACTCGTGGATTGGGACTTGATGCGCAGCGACCGCCTAGCGCTGACCGAGCGCGGCTATCGGCAACTCGACGGTGTGGTGGCGCGATTCCTGTGATCGGTGGCGGTGGCAGCAGCCGCTTGCACGATTTCTCCCGAGGCTTGCCCGGACGGTCGAACAGTGGGAGCATCGGCGAAGAGGGCACCGCCGTGGCGACAGGCATGGAGGCGAGATCCGGTTCCTGTTCAATCCCGGCAGCAGAGGGGAGTCGCCCGGCAAATGCTTCGGCGGCACATAGATTCACCATCTGAAAGGGCTATCAACATGGAAACGGTACCTAGCGGCCAAGCTCAATCCGTTGTCGACGAACGCACCTGGATCATCCTGACCCATATCTCGGCATTTTTTGGGGTAGCCTTCCCGTTCGGCTCCATCCTTGGGCCATTGGTGCTGTGGCTCATCATGAAACCCAGATCCGAGTTGGTGGAGCGCCACGGCAAAATGGCACTGAACTTCCAGATCAGCGTGCTGCTATACACGATTGTCGCCGCCCTTTCCATCTTCATCCTGGTCGGCCTTTTGATTCTGCCTGCTCTGATGATCTTCTGGACGGCGATGACCCTGGTAGCAACGATTCGAGTCGCCAACGGCCGCGAGCCAGGATATCTGCTCAGCATCCAGTTTCTGAAGTAGCGTGCCGCTGGTAGCGCAGGTCCACAACGGCACGGTCGCCGGCCAGTCCCTTGGTTTCGAAGGGCGTCAACGGTCGGTTGGCGGGGCGCTGCGCGACGCCGCCCCGCAACGAAGGTTCGGCATCGAGCGCCTCCTGCATCCGCGTCGCGTATTCCTCCCAATCCGTCGCCAGCGACAGGATGCCTCGGGGCTCCAGGCAGGCGGCTGACGCGGCAGCGAAGGCAGCGTTGACCAAGCGCCGCTTGCGGTGGCGCTTCTTCGGCCAGGGGTCCGGGAAGAAAACATGGACCAGATGCACGGCCGCGGGCTCGAGGCGGCGCAAAAAGGTCAGGGCTTCCTGGTCCGCGATGCGCACGTTGTCGATGCCGTCGCGCTCGCAAGCCAGCATCAGCGCTCCGAAGCCGGGGCGGTAGACGTCGACGCCGACGCAGTTCCAAGCCGGATGGGACCGCGCCAAGGCCACCAGCGCGACGCCGTTGCCGAAGCCGATCTCCACGGCGAGCGGGGCACGGCGTCCGAATACGCTTTCCCAGAACGCCGCATCGAGAACGCTCGACGGCAGATCAAGCAGATAGCGGGTCGAAAGGCTCTCCAAGGCCCGGGTCTGGGCGGCTGTCGTCCGCCCGCGACGGCGCACATAAACGCGACCGGCATTGCGCACCGCTGCCTCGTCGACCTCGTCTACTGATGAATTCATGCGGTAGCTCGTCCGTTTGAAAATCCGCTCGAGCTGTCTTCCCGATCAGGGAAAGCACGGCGGCAGGGCAAGGATGTTCCCACATACTTCCCCAGGGCGCGGCGGTCTTGAACCAGACAACGCAGTCGGTTGCGACGAACGCGGGGCGAAAACGCCTGCAAACGGATGCACCGCCGTTCATGCACTTCCGGCGAGATCGCATGAAAGTTCACTTACAAGAACGGTGCGGAATCTCGGGGAACGCCTCCGCCGCAGAAGCCAAGTTCGACCTGCGTGGAATGACCGGATAGGCTGGCGCCAAGCGGCAGTTCCGACGGCGGCGTGCGCTCGCAGACAACGCGAGAACAGCCGACGGTTCGTCGGCTGTCTCCAAGGATGTGCGCATTCCGGCTGCGGTGCTGGAACGATATCCAGGGCGCCGGCTTGGCCGGCACCTCGACGTCAGAGACTCGGCACTCCCGCGGGGCGAGTGGGATGCAATGTCCAGCGGAGGCGAACGGCCGTGGAGAAACGCAAGCTGCCCTGGGCATCCAGACCTTCCGCGAGCTGCGCGATGACGGCTGCTACTATGTAGGCAAGACCGCCTACGCGCTGCGAATGGCGCAGCAGGGCAAGCACTACTTCCTGTCGCGCCCGCGGCGGTTCGGCAAGAGCCTGTTCCTGGACACCCTGAAGGAGCTGTTCGAGGGCTTGGCCGCCCACGACCGCTGGGACTGGTCGGTGCGCCATCCCGTGCTGCGGCTCAGCTTCGGCGCGAGCGACTTCAGCGAAGCAGGCAGCCTGCATGTCAATACCATGCGGCAACTTCGCGCGATACAGCGGCGGACGGATGCGCATTCCGACTCTGACACCGGGCCGGAGTTGTTTGCCGACCTGATCGAATTCATCCACGAACGCACCGGCCAGCGCGTGGTGGTGCTGGTGGACGAGTACGACAAGCCCATCCTGGACGGGAAGGCGGCGGAGGCCAACCGCAGCTACTTGCACGGGCTGTACTCGGTGGTCAAGGACCGCGACGCGCACATCCGGTTCAGCTTCCTGACCGGGGTCAGCAAGTTCTCCAAGGCGAGCCTTTTCTCGACCCTGAACAACCTGACGGACCTCACCCTGCGTCCCGGCTACTCGGCCATCTGCAGCTACGCCGACGCCGACCTGGACTCGGTGTTCGCGCCCGAGCTGGCGAGACTGGACCGGGAGCGCATCCGGGAGTGGTACAACGGCTACCGCTGGCGCGGGGACGGCGCGGTCTACAACCCCTGCGACGTGCTGAACCTGTTCGCCACCCGGTAGTTCGGCAACTACTGGTACGACACCGGGCTGCCGCGGTTTCTGGCGGAGACCGTCCGCAGGCGAGGCTTCGCGACCATTGCCCTGGACGGCAGGCAGGTGTCGGAGGACGACTTGGCGATCTACGACGTCGACCGGCTAGGCGACGCGGCGCTGCTGTTCCAGACCGGCTTCCTGACGGTGGCGGGGGAGGAGGAGGACTGGGACGGCAAGCGGCTCTATCGGCTGGGCTATCCGAACCGGTCGGTGCGCCAGAGCGTCAACGGGCTGGTGCTCGGCGCGGCGACCGGCGATTCGGTCGAACGCCGGGGGCGGGGAAGGCGGCTGCGGGTGGCGCTGGCGGCGGACGACCGAGAGGGGCTGCGGAGCGTTCTGGGCTCGCTGTTCGCCAGCGTCCCGTACGAACTGCACATGAGCGGTCGGCAGGGCCGGTACGAGGCGCACTACGCGACGGTGGTGTACGCCTACGCCTGCGGCGCGGGACTGGGCGCGATGCTGGAGGAGAGCACGGCCGCCGGCCGCACGGAGCTGACGGTTCGCATGGGCGGCAAGGCGTACCTGTTCGAGTTCAAGATGGTGGACGGGACGGCGCCAACCGGCGAGGCCATGCGCCAGCTGCGGCAGAAGGGCTACGCCGACAAGCACCGGGAGGAGCAGGGCGGCTGGTCGGGTTGGAGTTCAGCCGCCAGACGCGCCAAGTGGCGGGGCTGGACTTCGAGCCGGCGTTCGACTAGGCCGGCGGCAGACCCATGGACTGATCGCCCTGCGCGAGGCGTCGAGCCAAGACATAGGCGACAAGACCGCATAGCGCGGCTGGACAGACGAGTCCCATCGGACTTGGGCTGGTTTTTCCGTCGCCGCCGGGCATGTGCCCATTCATCGGCCTTTCGCTGGACTTTTCGAGGCCTACAGCGAGTAGTGGCAACCGTGAACGATGCCGATGAATGTTCCGTCGAGGCTGCTTCTTTTTACTCTCGCCCACTTCGCGTGGATGCTGGCGCTGGCGTCGCGGACGAATGGCCGGTCCGGCAACGGTACGCCTGTGCTTCACGTCCAAAGCGCGGAGTCCAGAACGACCTGGCGCCCTGTCAAACCTTAATCTTCGGGCCAGCGGCCGCCGGGCGGTTCCACGCTAGACGCGGCAAGCGCAAACGGCTGATGGTCGATCCTTCGCAGCGAACGTTGCGGTTCCCGCCTAGCGGCGTACCATGCGCGAATCCGCACCAGCGTTTGCGCCTCCGGTGGCGAAGCAAGCAGCGATGACGAGTTCACCCTTTAGTCCCGGTTCGGCCCGCCCGCCGACAATGGCGGGGCGCGACGGCGAAATGGCCGCGTTGCGACGGCTGCGGCAGCGCGTCGTCGAGGGACGCGGATGCGCTCTCCACATCGTTACCGCGCCTCGCGGGTACGGCAAGACGACTCTGCTTCAAGAGTTCGAGGAATCCCGATACGAGAACGCCGACGCATGCGACATCGTTTGGGCGACTCCCGATGACATTCAAACCCCTGCCGCGCTTGCTGGAATGGTGGCGCGGCAAGAACTCGACCCGGATATGGACGCATGGAGAGCCCGCCAGGCGACGATGGAGGCATGTCGGCAGCAGCCGGCAATCCTGATCGTGGACGAAGCGCATACGCTGACTGCCGAAAACGCAAAGCGACTGCTCAACATCGGACAGAGGCTGTCCAACAAAGTGCCGTTTGGTTTGATTCTCGCTGGCCGAGGACAGTTGTGGCGGATTCTCGACGACGCCCAGGTTTCCTTCGCGGTTCGGGGTGTGCGATTGCCCCTGGAACGGCTAGGCCGGGAAGATTCCGCCAGGGCCGTGGCGCAACCTCTGTCGAAAAATGGGATCGAAACAACGGCGAATGCCCTGGACGCAATCGTCGACGACGCGCAGGGCTATCCCTTCTTCCTGCAGTGCTGGGGAGAACGTGTTTGGCAAAAGGCGAAAGAGACCGGCGCAGACACGATAGATCGGCCTGTGATTCAGGCCGTCGCACCCGCCGTCGATACCATCCGGCGGGAACTCTACGAGGAATGTTTCGTAAAGCTGCAAGCATGGCAATGCGTAGGCGTCGCAGATGCGGTGGCCAGCGCCTTCGGCAACAGAGAAGAGCTGGCAGCGAGCGAAATCATCGCTCATGTGACCCATGCCCTTGCCGACCTGAAGCCGGCACCTGGGGTGGATGAAACGCCAAATCCGGCGGAAGCGATGTGGGCGCTCGAAGAAGCCGATGTGTTCTGGAGGCCGAGCGCAGGGCGTTGGCGCAAAGGGATTCCCAGCCTCGCTGCTTACGTCTTGGATCAGGTAGTGGAGCTGGCCCAACGGAATACGCCTCCGCTGGATCAGGGTTTGTCCACGTAGAACCCGCTGTTCCTTGGTACGTACAGCGGGCTCCGGCCACCAAGGTACCCTATCGGCGCTGGACCAAGGCTTGCCCCAGTCGAGCATCGCACAAGCATATCGGTCCGTCCGATCCCGCTGGCGCCGTTGTGCCGCACCGCCTCCGAGCTGGCGGATCGCCCTGGTGCCGTAGAGTGGATGCTAGGATCGTGATGCCGGCGGCGACGGCTTGAGTCACCGCGTCGCGTTCGTTCGTGCCGCCAGGATGAAGTCGTTGCGGTGCAGGCCGCCGATGGCGTGGGTCCACCAGCGCACGGTGGCGACGCCCCATTCGACGACGATCAGCGGATGGTGGTTCGCTTCCTCCGCCAAGGCGCCGACGCGATTGGCGAACGCCAGCGCTGCGCCGAAGTCCTTGCAGGCGAAGGCGCGGCAGAGCTGGTCGATGCCGTCGACAGCGGCGATTTCCCAGCCCGGCAGCCGGGTTAGCAGCTCGGCGGCTTCCTCGGGCGGGACGCGGGGACTGTCGGGCCGGCATGCTCGACAGGATTCGCGAGCCAAATCCTCACTCATTGTTGCGACTCCCTAGCGCCTCGGGTTCGCGGCGTACGAATGCGCTGCACCAGGGCTTTTACTTCCTCGGGTGTTTCCTTGGTAGCCGCGCTCACCGCGAAGGCGACCGCGAAGTTGATCAGCATGCCGATGCCGCCGATGCCCTCCGGCGAGATGCCGAACAGCCAGTTCTCCGGCACGTTGGCGGCGAACGGCGCCACGAACACGCCCTTGAAGCAGACGATGTAGCCTACCGTGAAGAGCAGGCCGGCCAGCATGCCGGCGATGGCCCCCGGCTTGTTGATGCGGGTGGAGAAGATGCCCATCATGATGGCGGGAAACAGCGACGCCGCGGCCAGCCCGAACGCCAGCGCCACCACCTCGGCGACGAAGCCCGGCGGGTTGTAGCCCAGAGAGCCGGCCAGCAGGATGGCGACGGCGGCGCTGATCCGTCCGGCCAGCAGTTCGCGCCGCTCGGAGATATTCCGCGCCAGCACGCCCTTGATGAGATCGTGGGACACCGCGGCGGAAATCACCAGCAGCAGACCGGCGGCGGTGGACAGCGCAGCGGCGATGCCGCCGGCCGCCACCAGGGCGATCACCCAGTCCGGCAGACCGGCGATCTCCGGGTTGGCCAGCACGATGATGTCTCGATCCACGGTGAGCTCGTTGCCCTGCCAGCCATAGGCTTCGGCGCGCGCCGCGAAGTCCGGGTTGGCGTCGTTGTAGTACTGGATGCGACCGTCGCCGTTCTTGTCCTCGAACGTCAGCAGTTCGGTCTCCTCCCAGGTGCGAAACCACTGCGGGCGCTCATCGTAGACGAGATTGGCGTCGGCCTCGCCTACTGGACCGTGCTGGATGGTGGTGGTGAGGTTCAGGCGCGCCAAGGCGCCCACCGCCGGCGCCGTGGTGTAGAGGATGGCGATGAACAGCAGCGCCCAGCCGGCCGAGGCGCGGGCGTCGCGCACTTTGGGCACGGTGAAGAAACGCACGATGACGTGAGGCAGGCCGGCGGTGCCCACCATCAGCGCCAGGGTGATGAAGAACACGTCGATGGGGCTCTTGGTACCGCTGGTGTAGGCCGCGAAGCCCAGATCGGTGACGATCCCATCCAGCTTCGCCAGCAGGTGGACGCCGCTTGAGACTTCGCTGCCGAACGCCAGCTGCGGCAGCGCGACGCCGGTAACCTGCAACGAGATGAACACCGCCGGCACGGTGTAGGCGAAGATCAACACGCAGTACTGCGCCACCTGGGTATAGGTGATGCCTTTCATGCCGCCGAGCACGGCGTAGACGAACACCACGCCCATGCCCACCAGCAAGCCCATGCCGATATCCAGACCGAGGAAGCGCGAAAAGACGATGCCGACGCCGCGCATCTGTCCCGCGACATAGGTGAAGGAGATGACGATCAGGCAGATCACGGCCACCAGCCGCGCACTGTCCGAATAGTAGCGTTCGCCGATGAACTCCGGCACGGTGAAGCGGCCGAAGCGGCGCAGATACGGCGCCAGCAGCAGCGCCAGCAGCACGTAGCCGCCGGTCCAGCCCATGAGGTAGACGGAACCGTCGTAGCCCAGGAAGGCGATCAGCCCGGCCATGGAGATGAACGACGCCGCCGACATCCAGTCCGCCGCGGTGGCCATGCCGTTGGCCACCGGATGAACATGCTTGCCGGCGACGTAGAAATCGCCCGTGCTGCGCGCCTTGGCGGCGAACGCGATGCCGATGTAGAGCGCGAAGGAGAGGCCGACGACGAGGTATGTCAGCAGTTCGAGGTTCATTCGTCTTCGTCGACGCCGTGCTCGCGGTCGATGGCCGCCATGCGGATCGCATAGGCGAAGATCAGTACCAGGAAGACGTACATGCTGCCCTGCTGGGCGAACCAGAAGCCAAGCTGGAAGCCGCCGAAGGAGAACTGGTTGAGGAAGTCCACGAACAGGATGCCGCAGCCAAAGGAGACCGCGAACCAGACGCTTAAGCAGATGCCGGCGAGGCGCAGGTTCTGTCGCCAATGGGTGGTCTTTCGGGGGGTCATAGGCAGAACGCCGCCAACGCGGATGCCGCATCGCTTCGATGGGGCGGTACCATGCAGTTCCGTTCCCGGCTCCTCGATCCCGCCAGCGTCTCCGCTGCGTTCATCTGGAGAACTCCCCGCCGTTCGTTGCATTGCCGTCCGGCGCGGCGCAGCCGCTCGCAACAGATCGGGTCAAGAGCATGATACCCCTCTTTTTCAGGCGCGGACAGCACCCGCCGGCTTGCCGGCCCGTGCTTTCGCTCGGCGGATTGTAGCGACTATTCGCTCTGCGAACAGCAGTGCCAGCACTAGGCCGTAGACTACGGGCTCCAGGAAGTCGCCCTTGGACAGCCACAGCAGATGGACCCAGGCGGCGACGGCCGCCGGATAGACGAGCCGGTGCAGGGTGCGCCAGCGCCGCCCCAGCCGTCGCTGCCAGCCGCGGGTCGATGTGATGGCGAGCGGCGCGAGCATGGCCAGCGCCAGGAAGCCAACGGTGATGTAGGGCCGGTCGACGATGTCGCCAGCGATCGCTGCCAGCTCGGCCCCGGCCAGCACCACGAGGTAGACCGAGAAGTGCAGCGCCAGGTACGCGAACGCCCACAGCCCGATCATGCGGCGGAAACGAACGAGTCGAGGCTTTCCAAACATCCGCGATGCCGGCGAAACGGCGAGCGTCAGCAGCAGCATTCTCAACCCCCATTCCCCCAAACGGCGCACCAGTTCGTCGTTGGGATCGGGGCCGAGGCCGCTGCCGGGCGTCGCGAACTCCCGCCAGATATCGAACCCCAATAGCGCAAGCGGCACCGCCAGGACGGCGAACAGGATGGCCTTCAAGGTGCTGCGCTAGCTGCGTCAGTAGTAGCGGCGCAGGTCCATCCCCGCGTACAAGCCCGCCACTTCGTCGTAGCCGTTGAACATCCGCGTCGCGATGCGATTGGGGTTGAACAGCGAAGTCGGGAAGCGGCGCTCGGTGGCTTGGCTCCAGCGCGGGTGGTCCACGTCGGGGTTGACGTTGGCGTAGAAGCCGTATTCGCGGGGTTGCAGGATGTTCCAGGTGTTGCGCGGCGGCTGCTCGGTGAGCCGGATCTCGACGATGGACTTGATGCTCTTGAAGCCGTACTTCCACGGTACCACGAGGCGAAACGGCGCGCCGTTCTGGTTCGGCAGCAGCTTGCCGTACATGCCCACGGCGAAGATGGCCAGCGGGTGGTTGGCCTCGTCGAGGCGCAGCCCTTCTACATACGGCCAATCGATGCTGGCGAAGTACGAGCGCTGGCCGCGCATCTCCGCAGGCCGGTGCAGGGTCTTGAACTCGACGAACTTGGCGTTGCCGGTAGGCTCGAACTTGTCGAGCACCTTCTTCACCGGGAAACCGATCCAGGGAATGACCATGGACCAGGCTTCGACGCAGCGCAGCCGGTAGATGCGCTCTTCGAGATCGATGCCGGCGAGGACATCTTCAAGGCCGATGCGACCCGGCTTGCGCACCTCGCCAGCCACCTGGACCGACCACGGCGCCACGATCATCTCGTGGGCGTAGCGGGCTGGATCGTCCTTGTCGGAACCGAACTCGTAGAAGTTGTTGTAGCTAGCGGCATCGGCTTCCGACGTGAGTTCCTCGCCGATAGGCTGGCCGGGACGCACCGAGCGCTCGGCGAGCCAGCGCTGGGGCAGCGCGACCGCTTCAAGGCTTGCTGCGGCCGCCGCGGTGGCGGCCAGAGACTCGCGCATGAACTTGCGTCGGGAACGATAGACCTGTTCCGGGGTGATCTCGGACGGCTTGATGTCGGTGGGCGGCTTGATGAGCATGGATGCAACTCTCGCGGTTCGGATGGTCTATTTCGATACAGCAAATCCTGGGCCGTACTTGTGCCACAGATACATCGTCGGACCGGACAGGGCGTAGACGGCGAAGCAGGTCAGCAGCACCCGGGGCGGGTCGATCAGGATGATGGCGAAGATCAACACCGCGGCGACCAAGGCGAGGAACGGTACGCGCCCCTTGAGGTCCAGCTCCTTGGGCGAGAAATAGGTGAACGGGGACACCATCAGCAGGCCCACGGCGGCGGTGATGACGGCCATGGCCACGGTGTCGAAGCCGGTGACCTCGGCAGCGCTCTCGCTCCAGATCCACACGCTGCTGGCGATGATGGCCGCCGCCGACGGGCTGGCGAGACCGGTGAACGTAGCGGTCTCGCCCTTGGTGTTGAAGCGCGCCAAGCGCAGGGCGGCGCAAGCCATGTAGATGAAGGCCACTACCCAGCCGAACTGGCCCAGGCTCGACAGCGCCCAGGAAAACGCCACCAGCGCTGGCGCCACGCCGAAGGCCACCATGTCCGAGAGGCTGTCGTACTCGGCGCCGAACTCGCTCTGGGATCCCGTCCAGCGCGCTACGCGGCCGTCCAGGGTGTCGAGGATGAAAGCGCTGTAGATCGCCAGAGCGGCCTTGATGAAGCCGCCGTTCATGGCGGCGACGACGGCGTAGAAGCCAGCGAACAGCGCCGCGGTGGTGATGAGATTGGGCAGCAGGTAGACGCCGCGCCGGCGCTGGCGCTCGCCGGCGGGATCGACGCTGCGCATTCGTGGACTTTCGACCATGGCAGGTGCGAATCCATCCCTGTAGACAACCGCATCATAGCAGACGCCAACCGCGCGGGCGGCAGCCGGATGCCCGGCCGCCACCGGTTGTATTGGGGCGGGTTGCCGACGGATGCTGCCGATGGGGCCGCGGATGCGTTGCAAGCCGGGCTTCCGATGTCCGAGGCCCTGCCAACCCCGATTCATGGCATAGCAGCAGCCGTTGTGCAGGTTGCTTCCGGGCCTGTCGCCGAAACTGGATGCGCCGGCAACTTGACCGAGACCGATCTGGCCGCAACCAATGGCGTTGCTGGCGATCGAAGCGGTGTCGCCCGCTGTTGGCAAACCATGCCAGCGCCACCGCGTCCGAACAGCCCCCGACGTGAACCTGGATGCCTTGTGCATAGCCCTGGTGAACTCGCCGACCTTCGCCTGGGCGGAGGTTTGCGGCAGAAGCTATGGCGGCGGCGTTCTCGAGCTGGAGCCAAGCGAAGCGGAGAGCCTCGTCGTCCGCTACCGATTCGCCGAGGCGCTGGACGCGGACCACATCGACTCTCGACTGCGAGCGGGAGACCTGGACGCAGCCCTGGATTACGGCGACGATGTTCTGCTTCGGGACGGCCTCGGTCTTTCGCGGAAAGACATCCTGCGGGCGCGGGCTGGATGGATGCACCTGCGCCAGAGTCGGCAGAGCAGGAGGCGGCGGGTGCGAAACCGTTCGGCAACGGGTTAACTTCGTATCGCACAGACATCTTGGCACCTCGACAGGAGTCCTGACGCAGGGTGCAGCCTGGGAACGGAATCGCCGCCTTGACGCGCCGCATGGTGCCGGCCGCAGCGCACACGCAAGCCAAGACAATCGCCACCGGCAAGGTCCGTCCAGGGAACCATCTCTGGCTCATGCAGCGACCTGCTGGGCCGGTTTCGACCACTGCGTCGCAACGCGAATGACCTTGAAGGCGAGGCGAGCGCGATGTCGCGATTCGGTACCGCACGGACTGCCGCCGAGCTGCGATACTGGCCACATGATTGGCTGCGAACGGCAACCGTGAGCCGAACGGCGGACGCCGTGGTGTGCGGCGCAGGGATCGTCGGCATCGCCTGCGCCTGGCATCTGCTTCGGGCCGGTGTGCGCCGAGTGGCGCTGGTGGACGAGCGAGCGCCGCTGTCGCTGACCAGCGACAAGTCCACCGAGTGCTATCGCAACTGGTGGCCCGGCCCCGACAATGCCATGGTGGCTTTCATGAACCGCAGCATCGACCAGCTCGAAGAACTGGCCGCAGCGAGCGGCAATCGATTCCATCTGAACCGGCGAGGCTATCTATTCGCCACCGCGCGGCCGGAACAGGCAGCGGACTTCGAGACGACGGCGCTGGCGGCGGAGTCGCAGGGTGCCGGCCCGCTGCGCCGCCACGACGGCAGCGGTGGAGACTACGTTCCCCATCGTCCCGATGGCTACCTGGACACGACCGACGGTGCGGACCTCATCCTAGACCGTTCCCTCATTCGCCAGCATTTCCCTTGGCTGGCGCCGGAGGTGGTGGCCGTGCTGCACACCCGCCGCTGCGGCTGGCTGAGTGCCCAGCAATTCGGCGCCTGGCTGCTGGACGACGCCCGTCGACACGGCGCCTTTCTGGTGCAGGGCCGGGTGGAGGACGTGCTGGCGGCAGGCGGACGAGTCGCTGGCGTTCGGGTTGCACGGCCCGATGGCGAAGAACGCATTGCGACGCCGGTATTCGTCAACGCCGCCGGTCCGTTCGCCAAGCGCATGGCGGCCCCCCTCGGCGCCGAGTTGCCGGCATGGTGCGAGCGCCATGTCAAGATGACCTTCCCGGATCGCAAGCGGACGATCCCGCGCGATGCGCCGCTGTTCGTCTGGGCGGATCCGATTCGGCTGCCTTGGTCGAACGACGAACGTGCCGCGCTCGACGAGGATGTGGAAGGTCGCCCGCTGCTAGGCGTCTTTCCGCCGGGGGCGCACGGGCGCCCCGAAGGCGGTCTGGACGGCACCGCGCTCATCCTCTACTGGACTTACCAGGAAGAACGCGGCGAGCCGATCTTTCCCTTCGACTGGGATCCGCGCTACCCGGAGATCGTGCTGCGCGGGATGTCGGTGATGGCACCCGCCCTGGCCCGCTATTTCGGACGGCAGCCTAAACCGTGGATCGATGGCGGCTACTACGTCCGTACCCAGGACAACCGCCCTCTGATTGGCCCCTTGCCCCTGGCCGGCTCGTTTGTCTGCGCGGCGTTCTCCGGCTTCGGCATCATGGGCGCTTGCGCCGGAGGCGAACTGCTCGCAGCCCATGCCACCAGCGCACTACTGCCGCCCTGGGCGGGGGGCTTCACGCTGTCCCGCTACCAAGATCCCGCCTACCGGAAGCTGCTCGAGGATTGGCCGACGGACGGCCAGCTCTGAGCGACGGCGCTCGTGGCCCAAGCGGAGCCGTGCGCTATCGGCGGCAGAATGCGTGGGCGGTTCCAGCCGATGCACGGCCGTCACGGTACGCCAGCATCCCTATGCGACCAAGCAGAACCGAGGCTTCTCTTCAGCGGCGCCCGATGTGGTTCGATCTCGGGCGCGAAGGTGGATCTAGGCCGCGGCCGACTTCAGCGGCATGGCGTAGGACTTCATCTCCCGCACGAACTCGCGCAGCGCCTCGATGCCGGTGTTCTCCGCTTCCACGCACCATTCCTTCAGCGCCTTGAGCAGATCGTCGCCGCTGCCGCCGCGCTTGGCCCATACGGCGTTCAGTTCCAGGCGCTTCTCGTAGATCGTCTTCAGGAGCGGGCTCAAGTCCAGTATCTTGGAGAT
Source organism: Pseudomonadales bacterium (assembly GCA_963422285.2). GTDB lineage: Bacteria > Pseudomonadota > Gammaproteobacteria > Pseudomonadales > Azotimanducaceae > VXYL01. The sequence goes on from CAXXJO010000002.1 coordinate 1,242,120, forward strand.
GTCCTGGCGTCCCTGCGCCCCCACCAGCATTTCTTCCCGGCACAGCACCTTGCAGGCGCGCTTGAGCAGCTGCCGGGCGGAGGCGTCGGCGCGGTGGAACTCCTGCTTCGCCAGCGGCGCCACCACATGCTCGGCATAGCGAGACATGACCCGGTAGCGATCGTTCAGCACCGCCCAAACGGTATCCATGTCGATATGCGCCTTGCCCTGCACCCGGGCCACTACCGGCCCTGTGGAGCGAGGCTTGGCCCAGCCGGCCCAGGCGAACAGGCGGATCCAGCACCAGCCGATGTCGAACTCCCACGGCTTCACCGACAATTTCGCCGAGTTGGGGTAGGCGTGGTGGTTGTTGTGCAGCTCCTCGCCACCGATCAGAATGCCCCAGGGCACGATGTTCTTGGCCGCGTCCGGCGTCTCGAGGTTGCGATAGCCGGTGTGGTGGCAGATGCCGTTGATGACGCCGGCAGCCAGAATCGGAATCCACAGCATCTGCACTGCCCAGACAAGGATGCCGACGCTGCCGAACAAAACGATGTCTACCGTCGCCATGATACCGATGCCCAGATAGGGGTGGGCGCCGAAGGCGTGGTGTTCCCACCAGTCGTCGGGAGTGCCCTTGCCGTACTTTGCCAGCGTCTCCGGGGTACTGCCGGCGCGGTAGTACTCGGTACCCTTCCAGAAGATCTCCTTCAGACCGTGAACCTGGGGACTGTGGGGATCGTCCTTGGTCTCGGTGACGGCGTGGTGCTTGCGATGCACGGCCGTCCATTCCTTGGTGATCATGCCCGTGGTCAGCCACAGCCACAGGCGAAAAAAGAAGCTCAGGCCGGGACTCAAGTCCACTGCTCGATGCGCGGAGTGCCGGTGCAGATAGACCGTCACCGCAACGATCGTAACGTGGGTGACGATGAGCGTGTAGATCACTGTCGTCCACACCGAGGGGCCGACTGCCCCGTACCACCAATCAAGCATATTCAAATCCAGCTCCCGTTGCCGCCAGCAGCGGTTTGTTCCTCGTGTGAAGCGCCTTGTACCACATCGGCAGCGCAGAGCGAAGTCCCCAATGCCGAAAGTGGCGGCTCAGTTTGAATCCGCGTCGCCATGCTGCATCGCGCAGCCACAAGATGCGGGGTATGGAACAGTACGAATGCCATATGCTAGGTGGCGGCGCTTTTCCAAAGTCGAACCGAGACACTGTCATGCCGATAGTCGAGCCATTGTGACGACCAAACCGGATGAAGCAACCGTTGATTCGCCCCGATTGTTCCGGTCTGGGACAGGTGCGGGATAATTCCCTAATGGAAACCGCCCGCGACGCCTTGACCGCAGCGGATGTCGATTTCAACGGCGACCGGCCCATCTCTCGCCGCTTCAACGACATCTACTATGATGCCGACGGCGTCGCCGAAGCAGCTCGCGTGTTCCTCGAACCCGCCGCTTTCAGGCAGCGAACCCAGGACCCCGCCGCCACCTTCACGGTGGGCGAGTTCGGCTTCGGCGCCGGTCTCAACTTCGTTGTCGCCGCAGCCAGCGCACGGTCGCGGCTGCACTTCGTCTCGTTCGAGCGCCACCCTCTTGCCGCCGCCGACATCTCCCGCGCACTCGCGCCCTGGCGCGGCGAATATGCCATCGCCCAAGGGCTGCTCGATGCCTATCCGCCACCGATCCCCGGCTGGCATCGGCGCTTGTTCGATGGCGGCCGGATACAACTTTCGGTGTTTTTCGGCGATGTGAGCGATGGCATGGCCGACTTCGCGCAGCAGCAGCGACGCGGCGTAGACGCTTGGTTCCTGGACGGCTTCGCGCCAGCAAAGAACCCGGACATGTGGCGCGACGAATTGTTCCACGCCATGGCCCGACTGTCGTCTGCGCGGGCAAGCGTGACCACGTTCACCGCCGCCGGGCGTGTGCGGCGGGGCTTGCTGGCGGCGGGATTCGCGGTGCGGAAGGTGGATCAACGGCCCCGCAAGCGGCACAGCACGGCGGCGGTGTTCGCCGGCACGGGCCAAACGTTTTCACCGCCCTCGCAAGTGGTGGTGGTCGGTGCCGGGCTTGCCGGCACGGCCACTGCCCGCGCCCATGCGGAAAAGGGCATTCCGGCGACCCTGGTGGATCGGGGCGAAGGCATTGCCGCCAACACGTCCGCCATTCCCGCCGCGGTGCTGCATCCGCGCCTGTCCCCGGCGGCGGGCATCGAATCCCGCTATCGCGTCCATGCCTTCCTTTTCGCCTCGCTGCGGTGCCGGGCGCGCGCAGGCGCAACGGCCACCGGCGTTCTGCAAGTGTCGGGGCCGAAAGCCGGGGCCGAGCGGCTGCGTCGAATCGCGGCAACGACACCGCGAGCAATCGCCCAATACCTGCTGCCCGCCGCAGCGGCGCAACGAGCTGGGCTTCCCATTCGCAGCCCGGGCCTGTTCTTTCCAGCCGCGCTGTCCATTTCCGGCGACGCGTTGGCGGCCGATCTGGCCCGACATCCGGGAATCGAAGTGGCAGCTTCGCTGCCCAGGAACGGACTTCCCGTGGTGCATGCCACAGGAGCCGAGCGCGAGACGCTGGCGGCATTCGAATTTCTGGAAGTGACGGCACTCGCCGGCCAGCTCGACCGCTTCGCCTGCCCGATGCCGCCACGCCTGCCTATCGTCGGGGACGGCGTCATCGTACCGGCGCCGGCCAGTGTTTGGGTGGGCGCCACCTACGAATATCGTCCCTGGCACACCCTGCGCGCCAGCGCTGCCAACGCACAACGCTACCGACGTCGTTTCGGTCGCCCGCCCAGCACCTCGTTGGAGCGGTTTCGCGGCGTCCGCGCCGTCGCTTCGGACCGGGTGGCGGTGGTCGGGCGCGATCAGGATGCCTGGTTCAACCTCGGCCATGGCTCCCACGGCACGATCAGCGCGATCTTCGGTGCCGAGATCGTTGCCAGCGCACTGAATGGCGAAGTCGGGCCGGCAGCCGCCGACATCCTGGCCCTGCTCGCCCCCGGCCGATTTCGGCAGCGGCAGCAACGACGACCGAATCCGTTTCGACGGTGAGTGCAGGAGATGCCCAGCAGCGCGCGAAGCCCGAACGGCGGCGAGCTGCCGAAAGGCTCGAACAGCCGGTTTCGGCAGCGGTCGGAAACAGCGCATCGTCGCCGGCACGGCAGTGTGGGCAACAACGCCGGCCAGTTCCGAGTGCGGCAGGACGCCGGCAAGAGCGAGTTTGCCGGGGAGAGTGCCCAGCCACCGATCACGCCGCCATCCGAAGGCGAGCAGGCCGGGAGGGCGGACGAGAGGTCGGTAGTCGGGAACCTCGACGATGCGAAATCGGCGGTATGGATAGGGCGCTTCGGAATGCCGGCAATCGAGCCAGCGGCGAGCAGCTGCGATCATGCGCGGCACCCTATGCCGGTGCGGCGGATGATGGTAGACCTCGATATCGACGCCCCGCCAGCGATCGAAGACCATGGCGTAGCGGGCGGAATGGAATGACGCGAAGGGCGGAATCGGCTGATCTGCCCGGTACTCGAAGTAGCGGCGGCCGTTTTCCTCCCACTCTCGGACCAGCGTACCAGGAGCCACCGCGATCTGCTCCAAGGCAGTGCCCATGCGAACGCGGAAGTCGATGCGGCTTGCCGGATCGAACGGCGCGGCTTCCGCGTCGGCACGGTAGCTAAGGGCGGGGACGATATCCGCAGTGGTTGCGAACGTGCCGTTGCCCAGCAGGCGGGTGGCAGCGAGACCATGGGAATTGGATATCTCGAAGGAGTGGGCCGTCCACTCCAAGTCGAACTCGATCTTCAAAGTCTCGCCAGACTCCAGCGGACGATTGAGGCGATAGCTGCGCCTTCGGGAGCGGGCATCAGCCGTGGTCGAAGCGCCAGTCAGCGACAGCGCATGGAGGGTCAGGGCGCGGGGGATGGCGAAGTGGAGTTCCGGAATTGACGCTTGGTGCCGGTTGACGACGATGGCGGTGCCGCGGCTGCGCAGACGACGCTGCTCGGGATGGATGTCCACTGCCAGGTCCAGGCGCGAAATGGTCGGCTGCGGCGGGTTCTCGATCTGGTCGCGTTCCGCTGCCAGCGTCGTGTTGTCGAAGGCGTCGACGCGGTGCAGGACCCAGCCGCCCGCGACGGCCCAGACCACGAAGGCCGCCCACGCCGTGGCGAACGCATTGGGAGAGGTCCGTGGCCGTCTTGCGGCCATGTGGGCAGTCGCGAGGAGAAAAACGCAGAATGCCGTCCAATAGATGCCGACAGCGATCTGCGGCCCCAGGAAGGGACCGTGGCCATTCATGTCGGACCAGGGGCCGATCGGCGCGCCGAAGCGGAGCAAGGAGTGCTCGAAGGCGAAATTGGAACCGAGACAGAGACCAGCGGTGGTCGCCATGCCCAGCCACTTGGCGCTGACCAGGGGTGGGAAGCGCCATGCGCGGACAGCGCCTTGGACGAACACGGCCAGGGCAGCCAAGTGCAGGGCGTTCCAGCCGAAGTTCAAATACAAGCCCCAGGCGTAGAGGTGCGGTTCCAGCTGCCAGTAGCCGCGCACAATCTGAAAACCGACGACAACGAGCCCGGCGGCCGTCAGCATGGCCACCGCCCCCAACGCCAGCGCCGTCGTCCTCGCAGCCAGCAGCATTCCGCTGCGAACCGGCATCGGCGCGACGCTGCCGTAGACGACCATGGCCCATACCGCGACGCCGAAGTTGGCGTGCAGCACGTCCAGCAGGACGCGCGTCGCCGGCACCGTCGCGCCGTAGCCGAACGCGAGGCCGCCCACCAGATTGGCAAGACCTAGCGCCAACAGAACCCAGACCAGCGGGCGGGCGAAGACGCGGCGGACTTGCCTCCATGTGCAAAAGAAAAACCGAACGACCACGGTTCTAGCAACCGCAGTCGGCGACCGTGCTGCGCCGCCAGCCGGCTCGATGCCGACCCTGAATGCTACAGGGGAGCAGGCCGCAAGAGAGCGGCCCCGATTGGCCAATGGGCGTCAGTGCTGGCCAGCGTGTGTCGGCGGCGGATCGGGTTCCGGGTACGGTTCGGCACCGAAGTAGACCACCCGGGTAAGCCAAGTATAGTCGGCCTCCGTGGCCATCAGGTAGACCAGCACCAGCAGCACCAAGGGGGGCAGCAGCAGGGCGTAGATCAAGGCCCAGCGCTCCCATTTGAGATGCATGAAGATGGCCATGATGTAGCCGGCCTTGATGAACATGAAGACGAGAATCAGCGTCCAGCGCAGACCCATCGTGCCAACTTCGTAGCCTACCTGGTAGAAGTCGATCAGGTAGGAGCAGAAGCTGACGGCGAACAGCAGCCCCCATATCCAGAAATACAGAGAAAGCGGATGCTGCTGACCTACTTCCGACGACACTGGCCGAACCCTCCCGTCACCACAGGTAGAAGAATGCGAAGATGAAGACCCAGACGAGGTCCACGAAGTGCCAGTACAGGCCGGCGATCTCGACGATCTCGTAGTTGGTATTGTCGTAGCGGCCCCGCTTGATGAGATAAGCCACGATGACCAGATAGACCACGCCGGCAGACACATGCAGCCCGTGGAAGCCCGTGATCATGAAGAAGCAGGCACCGAACTGCGCCGCGCCCATCGGGTTCTCCCACGGGCGCACGCCTTCTTCCACGATGAGCTTGTACCACTCGAATGCCTGCATGCTCACGAACACCGCACCGAAGAACGCCGTCGCCAGAATGAACCGGACGGCCTTTTTCTTATCTCTCCGGTAGCCGTAGTTCACCGCCAGCGCCATGGTGCCGCTGGAGGTGATGAGGTCGAACGTCATGATGGCGATGAGCAGCAGCGGCACCGGAGCGCCCAGAAACTCCAGCGAGAACACTTCGCTGGGATTCGGCCAAGGCTCCGCCGTGGTCGCTCGCACGGTCATGTAGCTGATGAGGAAGCACGAGAAGATGAACGTGTCCGAGAGCAGGAAGATCCACATCATCGCCTTCCCCCAAGGTACGCCCTTGAAGGTGGTGACGTCCGAGGACCAGTCCTGGACGATGGTTGCGTAGTCTGCAGCTGCCGCTTGCGCCATTGGTTTTCCTTGCTGCTCTCGGATTGCCTCGGATTGCCCGGTCTACGCCTTGCGCGGCACGTCTTGGGGAATGAAGTCCCGCTCTTCGCCCGGCACGCTGTAGTCGTACGCCCAGCGATGCACCGTCGGCAGCTTGTCACCCCAATTGCCATGCACCGGCGGCGTCTGCGGGGTGCGCCATTCCAGGGACGTGGCGCCCCAAGGATTGTCTCCCGCTTCGCGGCCGCGCCAATAGCTGGCGACCAAGTTGTAGACGAACAGCAGCTGCGCGAGACCGACGATGAAGGCGGTGACGGAGATGCCCTGGTTCAGGATCGCCGCGCTCTCCGGGTAGAACGTGGACTCGCCCAGGTTGTCGTAGTAGCGCCGCGGCACGCCGACGAAGCCGAGGTAGTGCATCGGGAAGTAGATGGCGTAGGTGCCGAGGAAGGTGATCCAGAAATGTACCTTGCCGATGGTGTCGTTCAGCAGGCGGCCGGTGATTTTCGGATACCAGTGGTAGATGCCGCCGAAGATCACCAGGATGGGAGCCACGCCCATCACCATGTGGAAGTGGGCCACCACGAAGTAGGTATCCGACAGCGGCACGTCGACGATGACGTTGCCGAGGAACAGGCCGGTCAGGCCGCCGACGACGAAGGTGATGACGAAGGCGATGGCGAACAGCATCGGCACCGTGAAGCGGATGTTGGCCCGCCACAGGGTGATGGCCCAGTTGTACACCTTGATGGCAGTGGGAACGGCGATGATGAGCGTCGTGATGGCGAAGAAGAAGCCGAAGTAGGGATGCATGCCGGCGACGTACATGTGGTGCGCCCAGACGATGAACGACAGCACGCCGATGGCGACGATGGCCCACACCATCATGCGGTAGCCGAAGATGTTCTTGCGGGCGTGTACCGAGATGAGATCCGAGACCACGCCGAAGGCAGGCAGGGCGACGATGTAGACCTCGGGGTGGCCGAAGAACCAGAACAGATGCTGGAACAGCAGCGGACTGCCGCCGCCGTACCTGTCCGCATCCGCCTCGAAGGCCGAGGCGATGGCCGGCATGAAGAAGCTGGTGCCGACGAACTGGTCCAAAAGCATCATCACGGCGCTGACGAACAGCGCCGGAAACGCCAGCAGGCCGAGCACGGTGGCCATGAAGATGCCCCACACCGACAGCGGCATGCGCATCAGCGTCATGCCCCGGGTGCGCGCCTGCAAAATGGTGGTGATGTAGTTCAGGCCGCCCATGGTGAAGGCGACGATGAACACCGCCAGCGACAGCAGCATGGTGGTGATGCCCCAGTCCGCGCCGGGCGTGCCGCTGAGGATGGCCTGGGGCGGATACAGCGTCCAGCCGGCGCCGGTCGGCCCTCCCGGCACGAAGTAGCTCGCCATCAGAATGACCACGGACAGCAGGTAGACATGGTAGCTGATCATGTTCACGAACGGAAACACCATGTCCCGAGCGCCCAGCATCAGCGGAATGAGGTAGTTGCCGAAGCTGCCCAGCAGGAACGCCGTCAGCAGGTAGACGATCATGATCATGCCGTGCATGGTGACGGCCTGATAGTAGATGTCGGGCGTGATGAAGGACGCCAGCCACGATTCCGGAAAGCCGATCTGGATGCGCATGATCTGGGACAGGATCAGCGCCACCAGCCCTACGGTCACGGCCGTGATGCCGTACTGCACGGCGATCACCTTGTGATCCTGGCTGAACCAGTACTTGGTGATCCAGCTATGCGGATGGTGCAGCGGAAGCGCTTCCTGATACGGTATTTCAGCCTGTGCCATTGGGAAGTTCCCTTAACGTCCGGGGGTGCCGCCGGTAGTGTAAATGATCGAAGCGTCGGAAGCCGCGACTGTCATGGCATCGCCCCTTGGGCGGTCTCGGTGCCCGTTTCCTCCTTGAGATAGGCGATCAGCGCTTTCAAGTCTTGCTCGGAGATGGTCGCCGGATCGTAGGCGATCATTACCGGCGCAAAGCCTTCCACCAGCTTGGCCGCGGGTTCGCGGACGGACTCGACGAAGTAGTCTTCGTTCACGGTGGCCGTGGTGCCGTTCGCGAGACTGCGCGTACTGCCCCAAAGCCCTTGCCAAGTGGGGCCGACCACTTGGCTGCCGTCCAAGGAATGGCAGGCGAAGCAGCCGTTGGCATCGGCCACCTCGCGACCGCGCCGCGCCAGGGCGCTGTACGCCTTGGGCTGGATGCCAGCCTGCATTTGCGCCCAGGTGGGCTGCGCCGCCAGCCAAGCGTCGAAGTCCTCCGGTTCGACGATGTGTACTTGGCCGCGCATGGTGTAGTGGCCTCGACCGCACAGCTCGGCGCAGAGGATCTGGTAGTCGCCGATCCTAGTGGGCTCGAACCAGAAATAGGTGACCATGCCGGGCACGGCGTCCATTTTGGCGCGGAACTCGGGCACGAAGAAATCGTGCAGCACGTCGGTGGAACGCAGCAGCGCCTTGTAGGGCTGGTTTACCGGCAGATGCACGGTATTGGTGTCGACCAGCACGTCGTCGTTGCCGTTGGGATCCTCCCGGTTCATGCCGAACGGGTTGTCGGCATCGATGTTCCTCACGTCCACAGTGCCGAACTTGCCGTCCTTGCCGGGAAAGCGGAAACGCCATGCCCACTGCTTGGCCATGACCTCGAACTCCTGGGCGTCGGGCGGAACGTTGACGTACTTCTCCCAAACGATGAGGCCGGGGGCCAGCATGGCCACCACGCCGATGGTGGTGACGATGGTGAGCCACCATTCCAGGCGCGGATTCTCGGGCTCGTACTCCGCCCGGGCGTCTTGCCGGTAGCGGAACTTCCAGGTGGAGTAGGCCATGAACAGGCCCACCGCCACGAACACCACGCCGCACACCCAGAAGGTGATGAGCACCGTGAGGTCGATACTGCCCCAGTTGGAGGCGATGTCCGTGAACCACCAGGGGCTCACGAAGGTGAAGATCACCGATCCCAACACGATGATCAGAAGAAAGATCGCTACCGCCATGTCACCTCAGTCTTGTCCGTACCGGCACGCGAAGCCTCTCCCCGACCGGGCGATTCGCCCCGCCGCCCGCTGCTCGGAACCTGCCCAAGAGTTGGCTTCCCGGCTCTGCGCCTGCGCGTGGCTGAACTTCATCTGCCATCGACGCGGCCTCTGGCCTCGCCCTCCCCCGCTGATCGTTCGGACGACCAGCGAAGACGGACGCATTGTGCGACAAACGCAGAGCATGTTCAAGCGCCCGTCCGGGCGCAGCCAGGATGATCCTGAAGAGGCCCCAGGTATCCCACTGGCCATCCGAGGCTTCGACGACGCGCCGAAGCCGGCCACTGGCCCAGTGCTGGAAACCCAGGTCCGGCTTCGCGCCGTGCCGAACCGAATGCCTCGAAATGTCCGCCAACGCCGCCTTGGCTCCGAAAGCCGCACCTCCTGACCACTTCCGCATCGTCTGGTGCAGCATCGTGACGCCAACGCATGGGAATCTTTGGCGGCACCGTTTCCACTTGGCGCGTCGAGGAGTTGCAACCGACTGCGGGATCGTCCTGGCTGAGTTCGGTCTCGCAGTTGCTTGCGGCAGGGCTTGCGCCGTCGCCTGGACCCCATTCCGCTTCGGCCGGGCGACATGAACCGCCAGCCTCCCTTCGCATTCGCGCTGCTGCCGTTCCCGTTGACGGCCACTGCCGCCGACTATGCCGACTCCGAATGCTTCCGCGCCGCAGCCGAAGCCATGCGGCCCGCGCCGGTGACTGCGGAACGGAGGATCGATCGAATGACTGCCAAGCCCGTGCAGCAGACCGGCCGATGGAGGCTCCCTGCGAACTCGTCGGCGGCCATTGCTTCGACTCGATGGCGCACCGCAGCGCGAGTAGCGTCCATGCCGTCGTCACCGATCCGCCCTGGGGACTGAAGGAATACACCGCCGAGGAAAAAACCAGGCAGCGGCGCGGGCGCGTCCGGCGACGGCTGGTTGCGTACGGCGTCCGATGCCGCGATTCACCATGCCGAGCGACGCGGAGAAGCGGCGGCTTGCCGAGTTCTTTCGGCAGCGGGGGAGGGGGTGCCCTGCGAGTGCTCGGGCCTGGCGGACACGTCTTCCTGGCCACCAATCCGCTGCTTTCGCGCCGGGTCTACGCGGCGCTGGAGCAGTGCGGGTTCGAGAAGCGAGGAGAGATCATCCGCTTGGTGCAGACGCTGCGCGGCGGCGACTGCCCAAGAACGCCCACGACGAGTTCCAGGACGCGACAGCGATGCCGCGCTCCGGCTGGGAGACCTGGGGCCCGTTCCGCAAGCACTGGAAGGGCTGGGTGCAAGACAATCTGCGCCCATGGAAGACCCGAGGACAGCGCCGGATCGGCCCTTCCTCGACGTGATTCGCAGCGCTCCTACGCGCTCTTGCGAACGCGAGATCGCCACGCATCCCTCCCTGAAGCCCCAGGCGTTCATGCGCCAAATCGCGTGTGCCGCATTGCCGCTGGCAGAAGGGTGGTGCCAGATTCCTTCGTCTCCTCAATCGACATTGGCGTCGGGGACTTGCCACTGAAGCCGCAAGGGACATGCTCCGGCATTGCTGGAGCGACATCGGCCTGCATCGTGTCGAGGCCACAATCGATGAACACGACGTTCGTAGTCTGAAGTGCGCGGAGAGTCTTGGGATGGCGTATGAGGACACTCGCCGACACGGCGCTTGCATCAACAGCAAGCGGACAACCTGGAGGTATACTCGGCGCTGGTGGGCGGAACTGCCGGCCCGACTCGGCCCAGCGCTCTAGATTCTCCCTGCGACACGGCTGAGGCACGTCATGGCGACACGCTCCAAATCCAAGCTCATCCTGGTGCTAGCCGTTCTCGGCGCCAGTTCCCTGACACTGGCGAAAGAGACCGCGACCGTTTTGCCGAGCAGCGCCTCCTCGCCGCTGTTCTGGACCCAGGAAGAACGCATTGTCGGCTTCCGAAGCTTCAACGCCATCTACCAGACCCGGCCTGTCGATCACGGCACGACTTCGCTGCCGCTGCGATACGACCCTGTGGACTTCTCCGACGTCCGCTACCAGGTCGGCGACGATGCGTATTCGTTGGAGCACTATCTCGAGACGTTGTTCGTTGCCGGGCTGCTGGTCGCCAAGGGCGAGCGCATTTTGCTCGAGCGCTATCGTCTGGGCCATGACGAAACCTCGCGCTGGGTGTCCTTCTCCATCGCCAAATCCGTCACGTCGCTGCTCATCGGCGCCGCGATCGAAGACGGCTATATCGAGAGCGTCGACGAGCCGGTCGCCAACTACCTGCCGCGTCTGAAAGGCAGCGCCTACGACCGTTCGACCATCCGCAACCTGCTGCAAATGGCATCGGGCGTCTCTTGGAACGAGGACTACGCCGATCCGGAATCGGATGTCGCGCTGGCTGGCGGCGCCAACGGGATGACCTTGTTCAACTATCTGTCCAAGCTGCCCGCCGTGGCCTCGCCGGGCGCAAGATTCAACTACAACACCGGCGAAACCAACTTGGCAGGCGCTGTGCTCCGCGCCGCCATCGGCAACAACGCCTCGACCTACCTTGCCGACAAGATATGGCGACCATTCATGGAACATCCCGCCACTTGGAGCACCGTCGAAGGAGGCGAGCTGGGCGGTTGCTGCATACACGCGACGCTGCGCGACTACGCCCGCATTGGTCTGTTCGCCTTGCGCGACGGCATCCTGCCGAACGGCGAGCGGGTGCTGCCGGAGGGATGGATGCGCGATGCCACCACCGGCTCCAAGGCCAGGGCCGACTACGGCTACCTGTGGTGGCTGCGGGGCGACGGCGCCTATGCCGCCATCGGCATATTCGGTCAGCTCATCTGGATCGACCCGCAGCACGAGGTGGTGATCGTCACCCAAAGCGCTTGGCCTGCCGCCACCGGAATGCACGATCCCCGGAGCGGGCTCGTCAGAGCGCTCTATCAACGCGCTATCGAGAGGAACTGAAGGCGATGTCCTGCCCGGAGCTGTAGACCCCGGACGAAGCGCGGGGATTCTTCTCTGGCCGGCGACGCTTCGCTCCGTGCCGGCCATTCCTCGTCGTGCCTGAGACAACCACCGGGCGACACCGGGGTGAAAGAAAAGGTGCAGGCTGGCGAGGCCGTTGAAAGACCTCGACGCAGCCTGCGAGGGGAGGGGTTCTTGGGCGGCTCGTGGGCTAGGCACCACGGGGCCGGCGTCTTCTAGGCGCGTATATTACCTTAAGTAACACCAGAGTCAACAAAAATGTGAAAAAAATACACACGTCGTCCATCCTGGCCGATTTCGCTCCAATCGGTGGTCACGGGGGATAGAATCCGCGCTTCTTGCCGATGAATGCCCACTGCGCCGCCGATGTCCTACCGCGACAACTCCACCTCCCACAGCTACTTCTCCCAACGTCTGCGCCTGCACTACCTGGACTGGGGGAACCCGTTGCAGCAAGGGAACGGGGATGCGCCGGACATGCTGCTGGTGCATGGCGTCCACGACCACTGCCACTCCTGGGATTGGCTGGCGCAGTCGCTGCGCGACCATTTCCATGTGGTGGCCCCGGATATGCGCGGTCACGGCGATTCCGAATGGACCCTCGGCAGCCCCTACTCGTACCTGGAATACGTCCAGGACATCGCCCAGCTGGTGCGCCAGCGCCGCTTGGCGCCGGTCACCATCGTCTCCCACTCCCTGGGCGGCACCATCGCGTCCATCTACGCCGGGGCCTTTCCCGACTCCGTCGCCCGGCTGGTGATCATCGAGGGCGTCGGCCTGTACCCGCGTCACGACGGCCCGCCCGACCAGCGCCTGCGCCACTGGATCGACGCCAATTATTCCCTCGCTGCTCGTGCTCCGCGCCGCTATCCGACCCTGGAAGACGCCTATCAGCGCATGCAGGAGACGAATCCGCATCTTTCGCCCGAGCAGGCCCGGCATCTGACCATCCACGGCAGCAACCGCAACGAGGACGGCACCTACACCTGGAAGTTCGACAACCACACCCGAACGCCGCGGCCTTACGACATCCCCAACGAGGACATGGTGGCGCTGTGGCAGCGCATCGCCTGTCCGGTGCTGATCGTCAACTCGCGCCAAGGCTATCCTCACCGCATCGGCCACGATGGCACGATGCGGCACTTCCGCAACGCCACCATGCGCGAGATCGACGATGCCGGCCATTGGACGCACCACGACCAGCTTGCGGCCTGCACGGCGGCGATTGGCGACTTTCTGGGCGTGGCGCTGGGATGAAGGCCACCCTCGATGGTCTGCGCGTGGCGGATCTCGGCTGCCGAGCATCTACCGCCTGGTGCTCGCGGCTGCTGGCGGACTACGGCGCCGACGTGGTCATGGTGGAACCCGAGGGAGGGCACGAACTGCGCCGCCATCCACCGTTCGACGACGCCGGCCGCAGCACCACGGCGCGCCACTTTCTCGCCAACAAGCATTCGGCGCCAAGCTCTCGCCGGGATGAAATAGTCGAAGCAGCGGACGTCATCGTCGCCAGCGGGAATGTCGCCGAGCTGGCACGTCGCAATCCCCGCGCACTCGTCTGCGCCATCACGCCAGGCGGCCTCGACGGAACCTATGCCGACCTCGAAAGCAACGAGCTGACCGCCTATGCGCGTTCCGGCTGGGCGCTGGTCAACGGCATCAAGGGCCTCCCGCCGCTCAAGGGCAGCGGCTACCAGACAGCGTACCAAGCCGGGACGCTGGCCTACGGCGCCATCGTGGCGGCGCTGATCGAACAGAACGCAGCCGATGCGCCGGGCCAAGTCGTGGACATCTCGGAACTGGAAGTGCTGGTGTCCACTTTCGCGCCGGCGCTGCTGCGAACGCAGTACACGGGCGGCGTCCCCGAACGACGTACCGAGATCACCATGCAGGACGGCCCGGTGCCGGTGCGCGACGGCTACTTCGCCTTGCCGCTGACGCGCCCGGCGTTCTGGCGCAAGGCCATGACCATCCTTGGACTGCCCGACCTCGCCGCCGACGAAGAACTGCAACAGCCCGCCAGCCGAGCCCGGCACCGCGACCGCTATGTCCATCGCGTGGAGGCGGCCATGGCGCAATGGACGCGCAAGGATCTATTCGAGGCGCTGGCCGCCGAGCAGGTAGTGGCCGGCCCTGTGTTCGCCATCGACGAAATGGGCGCCAACCCACAGCTTCAGGCGCGGAGCTTCTTCCGCACCCCGGCGAATGCCGAGATCCGCTTTCCAGGTCCGTTCGCCCGCATGGAGAAATCGCGCTGGCATCTCGCCCACGAAATGCCGGACGCTCCAGCCGACGCCGGGTTTCGCGCCAAGGGCATGGGTCCGGTCGAACCCCGTCGCGCCGGCGCTGCCGGGAACGGTCCTCTGGCCGGATTCCGCGGCCTAGTGCTTACCCAGGCCTGGGCCGGCAGCTACGCCACCGAACTGCTCGCGCTGCTCGGCGCCGAGGTCATCCAGCTGGAAACCCGCAGCCGCCTGGACAGCTGGCGGGGCAGCTACCGGAACCCGATCCCGCTGGAGCTGCGAGAGGTCGCCACCGCGAAACACGCCTGGAACTGCAATCCCCTGTACAACTCCGTGAACCTGAACAAGCAGTGCATCACCGTCGATCTGTCGAGACCCGAGGGCGTCGACATTTTCAAATCCCTGCTGCCGCACATGGACTTCGTGGCCGAGAACTTCTCGCCCCGGGTGATGGGCAAGCTCGGCCTGGACTATCGAACGCTGAAGACCATCAAGCCGGAGCTGGTGATGGCCAGCCTGTGCGCCTACGGCGCTACCGGCCCGTGGGCCAACGTGCCGGGCATTGGCGGCACCATCGAACCGTCGTCGGGGATGTCGTCGCTGCTGGGCTACGAAGCCGAGCGGGAGGGGGCCGCGCGGCCCCAGAACTCCGGGCAGATGTATCCGGACCCGGTGGCCGGCCTGTGCGGCCTTGCCGCCATCGCCACGGCACTGCTGCATCGCGACCGCACCGGCCACGGCCAGTATATCGACCTGTCCATGCAGGAAGCCAACTTCACCTTCATCGGCGACGCGTGGCTGGAATACGCCGCCACCGGCGAAGTGCGCGGCACACGAGGAAATCGCCATCCCCTGTACGCGCCCCACGGCCTGTACCCTTGTTCTGGCGAGGATCGGTGGATCGCCATCGCCGCGCACACGGATGCCCAGTTCCGCGCCATCGCCGAGGTGCTGGACTTCAATGCCGCGCCGTTCGCCAGCAACGAGATGCGCAAGCAACGCGAGCGGGAACTGGACGCTTGCATCGCCGTCCAGACGGTGCGCTTCGAAAAGCATGCCCTCGGTGCCGAACTCGCCGCCGTCGGCGTACCGGCGGCAGCGGCGCTGGACGCCCGGGAAATCGTGGCGGATGCAAACCTGCGCAGCCGCGGCCACTTGGTGCAGGTGGACCACCCGGAGGCCGGGCCGATGTGGCAGTCCGGCTCGCCGGTGCGGTTTAGTCGCACACCGACAGGCGCTCCTCGCCCCGCGCCGCTGCAAGGCCAGCATTCGTTCGCGGTGTTCCGCGAGTTCCTGGGCATGAACGAATCCCGCTACGCGGCACTGGTCGCCCAGGGCGTCACCGGCAAGGGGCCGATTGCCTAGAGGTCTTGAAGGAGCGACCATGACCTACGACATCATCACCTACGACGTGGTCAATCACGTCGCCCGGATCACCACCAACCGCCCCCAGGTCCGCAACGCCCAGAGCAGACGCCTGCTCGAAGAACTCGACGACGCCTTCCGCGCCGCGGCGCAAGACGCCGACGTCCATGTCGTCGTCCTGTTCGGCGCTGGCGACCACTTCTCCGGCGGCCACGACCTCGGCACAGCCGACGAGCGCGCCGACCGCGAGCGGCGGCCGCCGCAAGCCGGTCTGCGGGGTCTCTTCGACCACTCCCGGGAGCAGTTCGTCGACAAGACCATGCGCTGGCGCAACGTTCCCAAGCCCACCATCGCCGGCGTACAGGGCTATTGCATCTTCGGCGGCTGGATCGTCGCCAGCGCCATGGACATCGTCTACGCCGCGGACGACGCCATGTTCCTGGCCTCCAACTTCCAGTTCTTCTCCGTACCTTGGGACATGCATCCCCGCAAGGCCAAGGAACTGCTCTACGAGAGCCGCTTCGTGGACGCTGACGAGGCGGCGGAGCTCGGCTTGGTCAACCGCGTCTTTCCAGCTGATCGGCTGCACGACGAAGTGATCGCCTACGCCGAACGCATTGCCCGCAACGATCCGTTCCAGCTGCGCATGATCAAGCTCGCCGTCAACCAGATGCAGGATACCCAGGGCTTCCACGCCCACATCACCGCCGCCCATCTCATGCACATCGCCTCGGCCCAAGGCGAGCGCGACCCGGATTACGCCCTCAAGACGTCCGAGAGCCCTCAGCAGGGGAGCGCGAGGGGGAACCCCTCGCATGAAGAGAGCCCTCAGCGGGGGAGCCAGCGAGCGCCTCTCGCTGGCGAGAGGGGGAACCCCTCGCATGCAAAGAAACGCCGACCGATGGTGGAACGAGCCTTCGAGCACTACCGCCTGAACAAGCGCGGCCAGGAGGACGAAGCATGAGCCGCTTCGTCCCGCTCGATTTCCAGGAGCGCCCCGCCGCCGAGATGAGCGAGCGGGCGGCGACGTTCTTCCAACTCATGCGCCGTCGCCGAACGGTGCGCGAATTCGACGACCGTCCCATCCCCCAGGACGTGATCGAGCACGCTCTTCTCACCGCCGGCAGCGCGCCGAGCGGCGCCAACCGCCAGCCCTGGCACTTCGTGGTGGTGACTGACGCTAGGAAGAAGGGGGCGATCCGCGCCGCGGCGGAGCAGGAAGAGCGCGAGTTCTACGGCCGGCGCGCCTCCAAGGAATGGCTGCAAGCGCTGGCGCCCCTGGGCACGGACGCCTGCAAGCCGTTCCTCACCACGGCGCCAGTGCTGATCGCCGTCTTCCTGCGCCGGTTCAGCTTCGACGCCGACGGCAAGCGCCTGAAGAACTACTACACCGCCGAATCGGTGGGCATCGCCACCGGCCTGCTGATCGTCGCGCTGCACAACGCCGGCGTCGCCACCCTCGCACACACGCCGAGTCCGATGGGATTCCTGAACACGCTGCTGGATCGGCCCCGGCACGAACGGCCCTTCGTGCTGGTGGTGGCCGGCTACCCGAGCTCGGACGCATCGGTACCCGACCTCGGCAGGCACGGCCTTGAGGAACTGGCCTCTTTCATATGATCCACCCGCGGCCGGCGAACGCCCAGCCTCAGCTATCGTCCCGCTCCCGAATCGTCGGCCCAGGACGCATGTTGCGAAATCTGGTCGCCGCCACTGTTCCAGGCTTCGTGGCGGCAACCCCGCGTCCGACCACGACGACGCAGCGCGTACCGACGGAAATCCCGAAATCCTGATCGTCTACGGCGTCCGCGACCGTCTGCGCCAAGCCGGACTGCTCAAGGCCGTCCTGGCGACGACGCCATCCAGCAACGGCGAGGGCTGCCGCCGCGCCGGAATATTGCGCGTACCGAACTCGACATGGGCATCCTGCTCCGCACTTGGTGTTCGAGTCTTGAAGGCGGAGGGAGGAAGGCGGAGGGAAAGCCGCGCAGTCAACGCTGCCCGGCAGATTCCAACGTCGCCACCAAGTCCTCGAACTGCTCTCGGTTGCTGTCGTTCAAAGCCATCAGATTGCGGTGTGCGGCAAGTACGCGGCAGCGCAGTTCCTCGGGAGAGCACGCGCTGTTCGGCAGCTCGCCGAGCTGGCATTCGTCTTCAAGAGGCTCCTGGACGATGTGGAAGACGTCGTCGAAACCCATAATGTTCAGCAATCGGGTGATGTCGGGTCTCGTGGACACCAGTATCGGCCTGCAGCCCAGCCGCGCCGCCGCCTGGGTCGACAACCGCGCCAGGACGCCCAGGGAGGTGCTGTCGATGCCGTCCGTGTCGGACAGATCCACCAGCACGGAATGGATGCGGCCATCCCGAAACATGCGGTCCAGATATTCGTCTACCGCGGCGCCAAGGCTCAGCCGCACGTCGCCGACGAACTTGATCAGGCAGGTGTCGTCGCCATTGGCGACCAGAATGCGGCCAAGCATTTCTCTACGCCTCTCTCTACGCCTCTCGTGCCACTACCAGGCAGGTCATGTCGTCCGGCCCCGGCGAGCCGTCAGCGATACCGATGTCGTTCCATAGCGTGCCGATGTCCGGGGCACTCGCCGCGGCGCTGTCCACCAGCCTCGTCTCCTTGGCTTGCAGCCCTTCTTCATGCATGACCTCCAGTACCCCGTCGGAGAACGTCACGACACTGTCGCCCGGCGCCAGGGAAGCAGTGGCGATGCCGTATTCGACTTCGTCGAACAGGCCAACGGGCTTGCCCTGGATTTCCAGGAACTCCGCGCTGCCGTTGCCGGCGCGAATGGCATGGGGAAAGTGGCCCGCGTTGGCGTAGGCCATCGTATCGGCGTCCAGATCCACCACGCCGATGAACAGGGTGACGTGCTTGCCGAGGCCCTGGTCGAGCAGCTCGCGGTTCAGCGCCGCCAGGATGTCGCCGGGCGCCGCAAGCATGCGCGGGCGGTATGCGCGGCGCAACTGGCGGAAGAAATTCTTCAAGATCACGGTGACGAACGCGCTCGACGCGCCATGTCCAGAGACATCGGCGATATAGAACAGAAGGTGTCGTTCGGCGATGCGAAAGTAGTCCACCATGTCGCCCGACAGGATCATCGACGGCGACACCCGGTGGGCGAGGTGGTAGCGATCGATGGTCATGGGCGAGGAAGGCAGCATGCGCAGCTGAATATAGCGCCCGGCGCGCTGATCGCGCTGCAGGCTGTCGAGCTGGCCGGCAATGCGCAGATCCGTGGGCTTGGCGCGTTCGACGGCAGTTCGCATCCGCACTTCCAACTCTTCATCACTCACCGGCATCGTCACCACGTCGACGACGCCATGGCGCATCGCCGACAGCATCTCCTCGACATCGGGCAGTGCCGACACCATCAATATGAACGGCGCGGGCGGGCGGGCGGCGACTTCGATGCCCACCGCGGCTTGTTCGATCGATACGCAGAGGATGACATCGGCAGCCTCCAGCACTCTGGCAAAGGCTCGCCCGCCACGCCTTGCGTGGATAGCGTCGAACCCGAGACGGGCAAGGCGAGGGATCAGCGACGATGCGAAGCTCTCGTCGCCCATGACCGCAATGGCCATCGACGATCCGGTTGCTACATTCGAGGAAGCGGAACCCTACTCCCTTCGGCAAAGACAAACAAGCGTTTCTCCACTGCAACCGCTGCTAGGCGCAGCCCTTGGAACCGCCGGCTGGCGGTAGTTGCGAACGACGACATCGTGCCGGTGGAGACGGTTGAGAATGGCAAGGCCGGAACGTTCGATCGTTGCCGCGGGCGCTCCCAGTTCGACGGCGACGGTTTCGAGGCAGTGGCGCATCGCGCCACCCTCGTCGACGAGCTGCAGCAGGCGGGTGGTGACGGCGTTGGACGCTAGAAACCGTGCTCGGTCCTGACGGTTGCGGCAGGCGATCAGGTAGGTCGGTTCGGCAGACGGCTCGGCGGGCTGGAAGTCCGGCCCGATGCGGGGCACGGGATAGGCATAGCGCAGCGGCCATGCCAGCGGCGACAGGGCTATCGCGTCGTCGATGGCCAGCGGCTCGTCGTCAAAGGCGCAGTCGGCGTCCGGAGCAAGTTCCAATGCCAGCTTCACCCATTGGTAGTGGCACAGTTCCAGCGCGAAGGGCGGCGTCGTCGGACGCTGCCGGTCGTGCTCGCCCAGGTACTGCAAGAACTCTTCCGGGATGTGCGAAAAGTAGGGAGATTGGGCGCGGTGGCGGTGCAGAAAATCGCGCACCAAGGCATGCCAGCGCTCCTCGCCCACGAGTTTGCGGAAGACGGAAAAGGTATTGGAGAGGAAAGACTCGACGTTGTTGTAGAACAGACGCGCGTAGATGCGCATGCGTCGTTGTTCAATGCCGGCGGGAAGCGGATTTCGTTCCGGGTGGCGAATGTATGCGGCGAAATCGAGTTGCAGCGTCTGGAACGGACGCAGATTGGCACCGGGCGTGGGCACGAAAACACTCCTGGCGCTAGCAATCGTGCAAAGGGCAAGCGGCGGCGTTCTGAATGGTGCGGATCTTCCCCACCTCGTCCAGCAACTCGGCCATGGGCGGAAAATTGAAATCGCGTTCGAGCAGCGTCGGCAGCACCCCGTAGAGCTGGTAGGCTTCTTCGAGCAGCGCCCATACCGGGTCGATTACCGCAGCAGCATGGGTATCGACGCGCAGGTCTTCCGCTTCCCGGTAGTGGCCGGCGATGTGCAGGTAGGCAGCGCGGTGGCCGGGCAGTCCGCGCAGGAATGCCGACGGATCGTAGCCGTGGTTGATGCTGTTGACGTAGATGTTGTTGACATCGAGCAGCAGCAGGCAGTCGGCCTCGTCGACGACGGCGTTGATGAACTCCAACTCCGTCATTTCCTGGCTCGGCATGGCGTAGTAGGAGACGTTCTCGATGCCGATGCGCCGCTCCAAGATGCCCTGCACGCGCCGGATGCGCTCCGCCACATAGGTCACGGCGTCCTCGGTGAAGGGGATGGGCATGAGATCGTAGAGCTGGCCGGTGTCGCTGCAGGCCGACAGATGTTCGGTATAGAAGCGGATCTCGTGGGCGTCCAGAAAACGCTTCACCGCGGCCAGGAACCCGGTATCCAAGGGCATAGGGCTGCCGAGGGACAGCGACAGCCCGTGGCAGACGAACGGGAAACGCTCGGTGAAATCGCGGAAGCGACGTCCGAAACGGCCGCCGATGTCGATCCAGTTCTCCGGCGCGACTTCCATGAAGTCCACGTTGGCATCCACCAGCCGACTGCGTTCGGCCAACTGGCGCATCATGCCTCGACGCAGGCCGAGGCCCGCGCCAGCGATGTCGGCAGGCGTCCGCATGGTCAGCGGCGCGAACCGGGCGTCGGGGCCGCGTCCACCGATGTCAACCCGGGACGCGATCGGAGGCAGCGACCCGCGCCCCGTCGGTGCCTAGCGTCGAAGGGTCGCTCAGGACTCTCCTTCCTCTCCTGCCTCGCCGTCTTCGTCCTCGGAGCCTTCGCCTTCGCCGCATTTGCCCTCGGAGCCTTCGCCCTCGCCGCATTTGCCTTCGCCGCACTTGCCCTCGGACTCGCCTTCCTCGCCATGCTTGTCTTCGCCGCAGCCGCCTTCCTTGTGGCCCGCAGCGAGCAGCGTTCCTTCTTCCAGCATCGTGGCCTCGAACGGATCGGCGTCGATCTCCGCGGCCGCGCTGGCAGCCAGCGACGCGACGAAGGCCGCGCCCACGGCGGCGGCGATGGGTTTCATCTTCCGGTTCAACATGTCTATCTCCTGTCGGTTGCGCCCAAGGCGCTGTCGGTGCCGGATTCGGCCCTGCCGCAGCGAGACCGATTCCAGCTACCAAGGTTCATCAGGATACGCACATCGGCGCTACGGGCACAAGTACCTGTGCGGGGAGCGGCTTCTGGACGCATCGCGCTCGGAGAAGGGCTTGGACGCGATGGCGATGGAAGACGTCTCGCAACTCGTCTGTCCGGCGGATGCCGCAGCGTCTGCTGCGTTGGACGCGACGGTGCCCGACCTCAGTCGAAGGCAGCACCCGCTGCGTCACCGAAAAAGTTCGCCGGAACAGTCCGGAGTGGCTTGGTGGCCGTCGCTCTCTAGATGTCCGAACCCTTGCGCCAACGCGCCGCTTCGAGACGTTCGCGCAGTTCGCCAGCGTCGCGGCATTCGATGACCCACCGCCCCGCGTCGCGCAGACGCTCGATGTCGTCGATGCGTTCGATCAGGGCCACCGCCGGGGCGGCCTCCTCGCCGAACCGCAGTTCGGCCAAGTCGCGCAGCAGTTCCCGATGTCCTTCCTCGCGTCCTTCCCTGCGGAACTCCTCGCTCCAGATCTCCGCCTTCCTCGCCAGCATGTCCTCGTCCTCCAGCAGTCTTCTTTCCGACGGATCCGCGTCCAGCGCCGGCAGCCGCGCCTCCCGTATCCACTGCGCGAACAGTCGCCTCAGCGACTGGTGCGCAGGACGAGCCAGCAGCCGCGACAACCGCGCCTCCAGCGCCACCAGTTCGTCCAGCGAGCCGCATTGCTCGATGGCGATCCGCAGCGACAGCGCACTGCCGTCGGTCAAATGCTCCGCCGGAATCCGCTTCAGGTCAAGCACCACGCAGCAGGCGGCGAAAAACCGCCGCACGCCCATCTCGGCAAGCCGCACGGGGCCGCGCCAGGGCGTCTCGCCATCGTAGACCACGACCGGCATCGCCACGGGAAGTTCGCCGTTCGGGCCGACGCCGCGGCGCTGCCGGAGCAGGTCCTGCATCAGCAGGCCGCCGTAGACCATGATGCGCAGCGGCATCGCCAAGTCGCTGCGGGACTGGAACTCCAGCAGCAGGAACAAGCGCTCCCAGGGTTCGCGCTCGGCGCGTTCGCGATACCCGACCGACCAGACCATGTCGGCGTACCGCTGCCGGTTCCGATCGCTGACGAAGGCGGCGGGTTCTTTCCCGAGCGTGCCCAGATCGAGGTCGCGAACGAGTTCCCGGGGCAGCAGCGGGCCGGCGAGCAGGTCGCGCACCATGGCGGGATGGGTGAACAGGCGCTTGCTGGTGGCATCGTCCATGATGCCAGCATGGCCATGGAAGAAGCCGCTGTCTGTAAGCCGAAGCTGATTTTTCCGTAGGAAATTCGCCTGACGAGGATTCCGGGAAGCCCGTCGGAGCCGCAAGCCTACGCCACTCTCCATATCAGCCATATCAGCACTTCGCCAAGAAGCTGTCGCACTCTTTATGGCTCGGCGGCTCAGGCCGGCCGCTCTGCAACCGGCGGCAAGGCCAAGACATCGTTCTTGCCGGTGCAGCGGATTCAATTGTCGATGGAGACTCGCCGCGGCCAGAGATCATGTCGCGCATTCCACTGTCGTGGTGCGGGGCGGCGCAGCGCCCTGCTGTCGGGATCAACGAATCCGCTCGTCGCCGATGGTGGCGCGACGCGATGAAGGGGAACTGCGCCCGTCAGCACAGACCGGCCGCGGTTTCCGCAGCCTCAAAGCGCGCCTGCAATCGTTTGGCGGACACCTTGCCGCGCGTACCCAGGCGCTGGCTGAAGGTGGCGATGCGGAACTCCTCGACCAGGAAGCGCAATTCCGCTGTGTCCGCGGTTTCTCCGCTCTCGCGCAATGCCGCCAAGCGCCGCTCCCAAAGGCGCACCGCCTCGATGCCGGCCCGGTCGCGGCGGACGCGGCCTTGCAGATTGTCGATTCGGTGCGCCATGCCATCCAGGTAGCGCGGCACATCGGGCAGCCGGTGCTTGGGCGTAACGGCCAAGAAGTCCGCGCCGACAAGGCGGTCGAGCTGGCCGGCAAGATCGGCGCGGCTGGCCGCGAACGCCGGAGAGTCCAGGGCGTCCACGGCACGGGCCACCTCGAAGCGCTTGGCCAAGATCTTCCGGGCCCAGTCCAGCGTATCCTGGAAGATCGGTCCCAGCGCTTGGCGGTTCGACGCCAAGCGCTGCTCGAACGCGGCCCGAGTGGCCGGCAGTTCGCACCCCTCGAAGTACGCGAACCAAGTCGTGGCCGCGAGCAGCCCGTCGACGAGCTGCGCCAAGGTCCCCAAGGAGGCGAAATGCCGCGCCAAGACGAGGTCCCGCTCCACCTCGCGACGCTGATGGCGGGTGGCACGTGCATCCGCCAGCAGCGCCAAGCGCGCATAGCCGTCGCGATTCAAGGCGGCTTGCGACTTCGGCGTCGACTGCATCAGCAGATCCACGCTGTCGCCGCGATCCACCAGCACCGGGTAGACCACGGCGCGGCCATGGCGGCCACGCACTGCAAGCGACGGCGGCACGCCCTCGGCGGGAAAGGCGGTGATGGCATGGCGCTCGCGGCTCTTGCGCAAGTCGCCGGCGATGGTCTGCTCCACCTTCGCCAGCAGCCGCCCTTGCAGCGCAGCGACAT
This sequence comes from Pseudomonadales bacterium, assembly GCA_963422285.2. Taxonomy (GTDB): domain Bacteria; phylum Pseudomonadota; class Gammaproteobacteria; order Pseudomonadales; family Azotimanducaceae; genus VXYL01. Next base: position 1,266,117 of record CAXXJO010000002.1, read on the forward strand.
CCCGGTCCTGGTCCACTACGCGCCGGCGCGCGCCGCGCACCTGCACGTTCATGCGCAGATGCGCCGGCAGATCTTCTGGTCGCCATTCGGCCAACGGCACGTCGATGCCCGCAGTCGAGCGGATCGTCGCCGACAGCGCCGGCAGCAGCTTGCCCTGGCGGTAGGCATCCGGGGCTTGCAGCAGCGGCAGAATCGCCCGCACCCGATCCGGCGCCGGCGCCAAGCGTCGGCGCAGCGCCTTGGGCAGGGCGCGGATCAGCGCCAAGCACTTCTCCTCGAAGAATCCCGGCACCAGCCACTCCAGCGCGTCGGCGTCGAGCTGCGACAGCCAACCGAGCTCCACGTGCGCGTTCACGCCGTCGTCGGGCTCGCCCGGCGCGAATTTGTAGGCCAACGGAACGGCGAGATCGCCCAGCACCAGCCGCGACGGGAAGTCGGCGGCGCCGAAGCCCGCGTCGACGCCGGCAAGCAGATCCGCCTCGGTCATGGCCAATCGCGCCAGCTCCGCCTCGGAGGCGCGAGCGGCGTAGCGCTGCCAAGCGGCAACGGAGCAGACGTCCGCCGGCAGCCGCGCCAAGTAGAAGTCCATGCGCCCCTTCTCGCCAATCAACAGATCGGCACGGCGGCCCTTGGCCTGGCGCTCTTCGATGCGTCGCGCCAAGCCTTCGTTGCGATCCAGAAAGGCTGCCTCCACGCGCCGCCCGCCGCGAGGACGCCGCACCAGCGCTTCGCGCACGAAAATCTCCCGCGCCGCGACCGGGTCCACCTCGGCAGCCCGCTTCGGACGCTCGCTGGCCACCGGCAAGCCATACACCGTGACGCGCTCGCGCACCATGGCTTCGCCCCGCTGCGGGTGCCAGCGCGGTTCGGAGAAACTGCTCTTGGCAAGGTGCCCGGCAGCGGCCTCGATGAACGAAGGCTCGACCGCGGCGACGCAGCGCGCATAGGTTCGTCCCGCGCCGATTCGGGAACGCATCGGCGCACTGTCGCTGATCTGGGCGGCCATCACCCACTGCGGCGGCTTGCGGCTCAACGGCGAGCCGGGGAACAGGCGGAAGCGCAGCCCGCGGGCGCCGTCGTAGTCGATCTGGCCGCGGCGACTTCCGCCCGGCCGTTTCGACCCCTCCTTCGATGCCGCCGCATCCGGCTCGCGTCTGATGCCGATGAAGCCGAGCGAACCGGCAAGCAGCGCCCGATGCAGCGTCGCGTAGTCCGCTGGCTGCGAATCGACCTTCATGCCGAGGTCCCGACAGGCGAGCAGCAGCTGGCGATGCTGCGCCCGCCACTCGCGCACCCGCGCCGGGCTCAGGTAGCGCTTCTCCAAGATGCGGCGAAAGTCGCTGCGGGTGTTTTCCACCCGGGTTTCCTCCAGCCAGCGCCAGAGGTCGACGAAGGCGAGAAAGTCCGATGTCGGATGGGCGAACGCCGTATGGGCCTGATCGGCCGCGGCGCTGCGGTCCAGCGGCCGCAATCGCGGATCCTGGGCCGCTAGCGCGGACACCACGATCAGCGCTTCTGCCAGCACCCCGTTGCGGCCGGCCTCGATCAGCATCCGCGCCAGCCGCGGATCCACGGGCAGGCGAGCCATGGCGCGCCCGGTCTCGGTGAGCTGGTCGCCGTCGAGCGCTTGCAGTTCGTGCAGCAGGCCCACAGCGTCGCGCACCGCCCGGGGCTCCGGCGGATCGATGAACGGGAAGGTTTCGATGTCGCCGAGACGAGCGGCGCGCATGGCCAGCACTACCGCGGCCAGGTTGGTGCGCTTGAGCTCCGGGTCCGTATACGCCGGCCGAGCCTGGAAGTCGTCCTCGCTGTAGAGCCGGTAGCAGACGCCGGGAGCGACGCGGCCGCAGCGGCCGGCGCGCTGTCTGGCGCTGGCTTGGGAGATCGCCTCTATCGGCAGGCGTTGCAGCTTGGCGCGGTAGCTGTAGCGGCTGATGCGGGCGAATCCCGAATCCACCACGTAGCCGATGTTCGGCACGGTGAGGCTGGTCTCCGCCACGTTGGTGGCCAGCACCACGCGCTGACGACGGTCGCGCCGGGAAGCGACGGAGGCGAAGATGCGCTGCTGTTCCGTGGCCGGCAGGCGGGCGTACAGCGGCAGGATCTCGAACCGATCCGCGAACGTCTTCTTGAGCAGTTGCGCGTTGTCGAAGATCTCCCTCTCGCCGGACTGGAACACGAGGATGTCCCGGCGCCCAACCGGGGCCTCCTTGGCGATGGCGTCCAGGCAGTCCACCAGCGCGGTTTCGGCATCGTCTTCGGGCGGACGGTAGACGGTGTCCACGGGAAAGCCGCGCCCGGAAATCCGTACCGCCGGCGCACCGCCGAAGTGCTCGGTAAAGGCGCCCACATCGATGGTGGCGCTGGTGACGATCACCTTGAGATCGCGCCGGCGACCTAGCAGCTTCTTCAGATAGCCCAGGATGAAGTCCACGTTCAGGCTGCGCTCGTGGGCCTCGTCGACGATGACGCATTGGTAGCGGCGAAGCCAGCGATCGCGCTGGATCTCGTTGAGCAGCAGGCCGTCGGTCATCACCTTGACCACGGTGGCGTCGGATGCGCGCTCGCTGAAACGCACCGCGTAGCCCACTTCGGCACCGAGTTCGACGCCGAGTTCGTCGGCGATGCGCGCCGCCACGGTTCGCGCCGCCAAGCGCCGGGGCTGGGTGTGGGCGATGAGGCCGTGCCGGCCAAGGCCGGCAGCCAAGCACGCCTTGGGCAGCTGGGTGGTCTTGCCGGAACCGGTTTCGCCGGCGACCACGAGCACGGGATGGCGACGCAGCAGATCGACGATTTCGCCGATGCGCGACGCGATCGGCAGTTCGGCGGGGAAGTCCGGGGCCGCGAGCTTCGCAGGCAGGGCTCTCGGGCCGGGACGCCGGCTCCTCCGCCCGGGCGCTGCCCGCTTCGGATCCGGCGACCGTTCGCGGGAACCCATCGACTTGGCTCTACTGGACATCGAACCTGGACGCCGCACGGGGCGGCAGCCCCGGGCTGCGGCTGCGACGGTTCTCCAGCCGGGTCCCATGCCTCTGGAATCGGCGCCACGGGCGTGCCCCGCACGGTGGACAACGAAGAGCGGCGTTTCCACCATTCGACGCATGTGCCTTGCGGAGTATCCACGCGACGCCGAGCAGTCGCAGATCGCACGAGTTCATGCGGACATCGGACTCGCGGCGATCAGATGCCCAGTACGGCGCGTATCTTGTCCAGAAACGTCACCCACGCCGCCACCGTGACGATGGTCGCCACGCCCCACAGCATGGTGCGTGGCTGGTGGTTCCTCATCGACTGCTCAAGTTGGCGACGTCGTCAATGCGCGTGTTGAGACTCTTTCCGGTTGTCTCGATGCTGATCTTCAGCGCGCCCATTTCGGACTTCAGCGTCTCGACGTCGGTCTTCAGCGCCGCGACGTCGGTCTTCAGATCATCAAGGCGTCCTCCCAACGCCTTCTCGACGGCGGCGAGATCATCCTTCGTCGCCGTCTCTTCCAGCGCCTTCTCGACGACGGCGATCTGCTCCTTCGTCGCGTAGTCTTGCCGGGCGCCGTTGGCGTTGGCGATGGCGTCCACGACGGCTTCCGCCTGAAAGGTGGCGATGCCCGCCGCCTGCAGCGTCTTGACGGCACGGTGCGTGTCGAATGCGGTATCGGCCATGGCGGATAGTCTACGCCTCGGCGGCCGGCAAGCACAGACGCAATTCGGCGATCGGCGCGCTACGGCGGCAGACGCCCTGCACGGACTACTTGGAGAGGTGGTTCATGCCCTCTTCAAGACCGCGGATCGTCAGCGGGTACATCTGGCCGTCGACCAGGTCCTGGGTCATGGCCACCGACGTGGAGTACTCCCAGGTCTCCTGGGGCGTCGGGTTGATCCACACCAGCTTGTCGTAGGAGTCCATGAAGCGGGTGATCCACATGGCTCCCGGCTCTTCGTTCCAGTGCTCCACGCTGCCGCCGGCATGGGTGATCTCGTAGGGTGCCATGGTGGCGTCGCCGACGAACACCACCTTGTAGTCCCGGGCGTACTTGTTGAGGATTTGCCAAGTGGGAATGCGCTCGTTCATGCGCCGCCGGTTGTCCTTCCACACCGATTCGTAGACGAAGTTGTGGAAGTAGTAGCTTTCCATGTGCTTGAACTCGGTATGGGTGGCCGAGAACAGCTCCTCGCAGATCTTGACATGGGCGTCCATGGAGCCGCCGATGTCGAAGAACAGCAGCACCTTGACCGTGTTGTGCCGCTCTGGGCGCATGCGAATGTCCAGCATGCCGCCGTTGTGGGCGGTGGAGCGAATTGTGTTGTCCATGTCCAGCTCTTCGTCGCGGCCGGTGCGGGCGAACTTGCGCAGACGACGCAGCGCCATCTTGATGTTGCGGGTACCGAGTTCCACGGAGTCGTCGAGGTTCTTGTACTGGCGCTGGTCCCACACCTTCTTGGCTTTCTTCTTCTTGCCGCGGCCTTGGCCGCCGGGGCCGTTCCGGCCTGGACGATCGGCGTTGCCCTCCTGACCGTCCTTGCCCTCGCCTTCCTCGGCCTGCTTCGCCTCCTGCTCCTCCCGGGCCTTGCGGAACGCCTCGATCAGCTTTTCCAGACCGCCGAGGGACTGGATCTGCTTGAGCTCCTCCGGCGTCAGACTCTTCTCGAACTCGCGCCGCAGCCACTCGTCCGGGATCAGCGACTCCAGCAGCCCGTGCAGGTTCTCCAGGCCCTTGAAGTAGGCGCTGAAGGCGCGATCGAACTTGTCGTAATTCTTCTCGTCCTTGACCATGCAGGTGCGCGACAGCAGGTAGAAGTCGTCCACGCTGCTGTAGACGACGCGGCCCTTGAGGGCGGCGACGAGGTCCATCAGTTCGCGGATGGTCGCCGGCACCTTGTAGCGGCGCAGGGTGAGGAAGAAGTTGATCAGCATGGCACCTGCCCTCCCCGCTCGCTGCGCTCAGCCGCGACTGTCGCGCCGGTTCATGAACGCCAAGCGTTCGAGCAAATGCACGTCCTGCTCGTTCTTCACCAGGGCGCCGTACAGCGGCGGGATGGCCTTGGAGGGATCGCGGTTGGTGAGGATCTCGTCCGGGATGTCGTCGGCCATGAGCAGCTTCAGCCAGTCGATCAGTTCGGAGGTGGACGGCTTCTTCTTCAGGCCCGGCACCTTGCGCACATCGAAGAAGATCTCCATGGCTTCCTTCACCAAGTGCTGCTTGATGCTGGGAAAATGCACCTCGACGATGCGCTCCATGGTCTCCCGGTCCGGGAAGTTGATATAGTGGAAGAAGCAGCGGCGCAGGAAGGCGTCCGGCAGCTCCTTCTCGTTGTTGGAGGTGATGACGACGATGGGCCGCCGCTTGGCCACGACGGTCTCGTTCGTCTCGTAGACGAAGAACTCCATGCGGTCGAGTTCCTGCAAGAGGTCGTTGGGGAACTCGATGTCCGCCTTGTCGATCTCGTCGATCAGCAGCACCACCCGCTCGTCGGATTCGAACGCCTCCCACAGCTTGCCCTTCTTGATGTAGTTGCGGATGTCGGCCACGCGCTCGTCGCCGAGCTGGGAGTCGCGCAGGCGGGAGACGGCGTCATATTCGTAGAGCCCTTGCAGGGCCTTGGTCTGGGACTTGATGTGCCAAGTGATGAGGCGCAGCCCCAGAGTGCCGGCGATCTCCTCGGCCAGCAGCGTCTTGCCGGTGCCGGGTTCGCCCTTGACTAGGAGCGGCCGTTCCAGCTTTACGGCGGCGTCCACGGCCATGGAGAGTTCGTCGGTGGAGATGTAGGTGTCGGTACTGTCGAAAATCATCGAGTCTTCCACTGTTTCGGGGTGGCCTCTCGCACACGCCTATGCGCCAAAGCGCAGCGGACGGACGAAAGAGGCTACTCTACCCTAGTTTCCAGACCGTGCAGCAGGCGATTTCAGGCGTGCGAGAATCAGTCGTGCCGTGGCGACCAGACGTACCCGTCCATCGAAAACAGCGCAACGGCTCCACATGGCGCGTTATCCACATTGGCTAATTACCATAGCGTAACCACGTCGAATAGTGTGCCTGGATTTAGTGTGCTTGGATTGAATAATTTTCACTAACCACGGATATCCGGGTGGTTCGACCTTTCGGGAGGGTGGCTTTGGTCTCGTCATAGGCAGGAACGCTGCCGTGCTAGGCGAATAGGAGGTTCGCTTGGCGCCTGGTCTGTCCCGGATTCCGGCAGAGCCGACGCGCCGGAGGTGCAGTCGCCGGCCCGGAATGGCTACGACGAGAAGACGGGGCTCCGTCCCGGACAGGGACTCTTCCAGGAAAAGATCAAGCGCCGGTTGGCAGAGGACATCCTGTTCGGCGACTTTGCCGGCGGCGGATTGGTGCGGATCACCGAGGACGACCGGGCGCTGGAGACCGAGCCGTGCGGGACGAGGACGCGAGTGCGTCCGTATGGAGCATGTGGGATCGATTTTCTCGCAAACGCCTGCCGTCGCTACAGAGAGCGGGCCGCTTCGATCAGCGTTCTCGGAACGTGATGCGGCCCTTGGTGAGGTCGTAGGGCGTCAGTTCCACCTTTACCCGGTCGCCAGTGAGAATGCGGATGTAGTTCTTGCGCATCTTGCCGGAGATGTGCGCCGTCACTTTGTGTCCGTTGTCGAGCTCCACCCGGAACATGGTGTTGGGAAGGGTGTCGATGACGACGCCCTCCATTTCGATCTGTTCTTCCTTGGCCATTCAGTCCTTGGCATGTTGGCTACGAAAGGCGCACATTTAACCACTTGCACCAGCGCTTCGCCAGCGTCCGTCGATGAACATCTGCACCGGCCGGTAGTCCGTCTTGTAGCGCATCTTTTCGGCCTCTTCGATCCAGTAGCCGGTATAGAGATAGGGCAGGCGCCGGCGCCGGCATTCCGCCACCTGCTGCAGGATGGAGAAGACGCCCAAGCTGCGCACTGGCATGTCGGGGTCGAAGAAGGTGTAGACCGCGGCCAAGCCGTCGTCGAGCATGTCGGTAATCGCCGTCGCCACCAGCGCGTCGCCCAGCCAGACTTCCAGGAACATGGTCTCGGCCCAGGCCGAAAAGAACGAGCGGTAGTGCTCCGGACTTGGCGGATCCATGCCGCCGCCGGCATGGCGGCCTTCGATATAGCGGACGTAGAGCGCGTAGTGGGGATCCATGCGGTCGGCAGGCACCACGCGCACCGAGAGGTCGGCGTTGCGCCGAAGCACTCGGCGGAAGCGGCGGCTCCAGTGGAAGCGGTCCACTACCACCCGCACCGGTACGCAGGCTCGACAGCTAGCGCAGGCCGGTCGGTACAGGCGCTTGCCCATGCGCCGAAAGCCGGCCCGGGCCAACGGCGAATAGGCGGCAGCGTGGGGTGCTCGAACATCGAGCAGCAGCAGGCGCGCCTCGCGGCCGGGAAAGTAGCTGCACGGATGCGGCGGCGTGTACCCGAAAGGCAACGGCCGGGGCATGGCGCCGGGCGGGTCGTCAGGCATCGAACCGCCACCGTTCGCGCCGGGTGGGGAAGGCGTTGTTGGCCGCCACCAGTGCCAGGAATCGACGGCGCGGCATGGCCTGGGCGCCCAGGGAGCGCAGATGGTCGTTGATGATCTGGCAGTCGATGAGCGTGAAGTCCCAGGCATCCAGCTGGCGTGCCAGATGGGCCAGGGCGACCTTGGAGGCGTCCGCAACGCGACTGAACATGGATTCGCCAAAGAACATGCGGCCCAGGGAGACGCCGTACAGGCCGCCGATCAGCTCCTCGTCGCGCCAGGTTTCCACCGAGTGCGCGAACCCCATCTCGAACAGCGCCCTGTAGCTCGCCCGCATGCGCGCCGTGATCCAGGTGCCGGGAGACTTGGCCCGCGGCGCAGCACAGCCGGCAACCACCTCGGCGAACGCGCAGTCCGCGGTGACGCGGTAGGCGCCCGAGCGCAGACGCTTGGCCAAGCTCTTCGAGATGTGCAGAGCGGTCGGAGCCATCACGGCGCGGGGATCCGGCGACCACCACAGCACCGGTTCGCGGTCGCTGTTGAACCAGGGGAAGATGCCGTGGGCATAGGCGTCGAGCAGGCGTTCGGGGGTCAGTTCGTCGCTGTAGGCAACGAGTCCATCGGGTGGCGCCTGGCTCGGGTCCGGGAAAGCGGAGGGCAGGTCGGCCACGGTGCGTTCACGACAATCCATCGAGATACTTCTCCGCGTCCAGCGCGGCCATGCAGCCGAAGCCGGCCGAGGTGACGGCTTGACGGTAGATGTGGTCAGCCACGTCGCCGGCGGCGAATACGCCGGGTACGCTGGCTGCCGTGGCGTTGCCGTCGGTACCGCTTTCGACGCGGATGTAGCCGTCGCGCATGGCCAGCTGGCCCTCGAATATGCCGGTATTCGGCACATGGCCGATGGCGATGAACACCCCCTGCACGTCGAGCTCGCGCAGGGCGCCATCCTTCACGCCGTTCAGCGCGACGCCGGTGACGCCGTTGTCGTCGCCGAGCACCTCGGCCAGAGTGTGATCCCAGACCATGTCCACCAGCCCCTGTTCGGTGCGCTCGAACAGCCGATCCTGCAGCATCTTCTCGGCCCGCAGCGCATCCCGGCGATGCACCAGATGCACGCGGCTGGCGATGTTGGACAGGTACAAAGCTTCTTCGACGGCAGTGTTGCCGCCGCCGATCACGGCCACCTCCTGGCCGCGAAAGAAGAAACCGTCGCAGGTGGCGCAAGCGCTGACGCCGCGCCCTTTGTAGGCTTCCTCGGAAGGCAGGCCGAGGTATTTGGCCGATGCGCCGGTAGCCACGATCAGCGCGTCGCAGGTGTACGCGCCGTGGTCGCCGAGCAGCCGCAAGGGCCGGCCGCTCAAGTCCGCGCTGGCGATGTGGTCGTTGACGACGACGGTGCCGAACTTCTCGACATGCTGTCCCATGCGTAGCATCAGCTCCGGCCCCTGCAGGCCGTCGTGATCGCCCGGCCAGTTGTCCACCTCCGTGGTGGTAGTGAGCTGGCCGCCCACTTCGACGCCGGCGATCAGCACCGGCTGGAGGTTGGCCCGGGATGCGTACAGCGCCGCGGTATAGCCGGCGGGGCCGGATCCGAGCACGATCAGGCGATGATGGCGAATGGCCTCAGCGGGCATTCAGGAGCTCGATGAACGGTGCCGCATTGGCATGGCCGGCGATGACTTCGGCCAGGGTTCGTCCCGCGCCGTCCCGGGCTTGCGCGTCGCGGCCCTCGGCGACGAAGAAGCCCAGGAAGCGGTCGAAGTCGCCAGGACGCATGTTGTGGTAGGCGTGGCGCAGCACATGGAAATCCGAATCCCCTGGAAACGGCGTCCCGGACTGGGCCGGCGCGGTCTTGCCGAGGAAGCTCTTGACGCGGTCGTCGTCCCAGACCTCGTCCAGCACTTTCTGCTTGTCCTTCCTCACAGCTTGTCTTCCCTCACGGAACTGCGAACTCCCGCTCAGCTGGCTTGGCGGGCAATGATACCTGGAAGGAATGCGCGGGGAAGGATGCCTGCTTAGTGCTCAGTCGGTGATGTAGGTGTGCGTGACGACCTCCCAAACGTGGCCGTCCGCGCACTCGAAGTAGAAGCCGCGCCCCTGGTGCCGGTGGTTGATCTTGCCGTCGGTGCGCGACCTCGGCCCGCTGCCGAAGGCGATCCCTTCGCTCTCGACGCGATCGAGAATCGCGTCGAACTCCTGGTCCGAGGCCAGGAAGGCGTAGTGGTTGGAACGGGGGTGCGGGACATCGTCGAAATCCAGCGTCAAGGTGTCGTTGACCTTCACTGGCGCGAAGTGGCCCCAGGTACCTCGATACTCGACGCCCAGGATGCGGGCGATGAACTCGGCGGCCTTCACCTTGTCGCGGGCCGGCACGATGGTGTGATCGAGTTGCAGCGTCATGGCTCGCAGCCTCTGGGAACAAGTGGACGAGACGCATTATGAAGCAATCGGCGAACGCTGGCATCGCCAATCGCCCGTGTCGATGGCCCAGGCCGCGTCCTGGCCCCGCCGGGTTCGCAGGGCGCTGGCAAGACATCCTCGACAACATCGCCAAGCGGGATGGCGGAGAAGCGCGGTTCCATGCCCAACGGCTTGATGGATGCGGTGGATGGGTCGGGATCGGGGTTCCGTTCGACGCTGATGGGCACGGCGCCGATCAAGCGCGCGGTCTTCGGACAGGCCCCGCCACTGGTGGCGTTTGTGGCGGTCTCGCCAAGGGCGTACACTGGCATCCACGTTATTGGGAGAGATGGACTTCCCCAAACCATGTCTTTGACGACAAGCGTCGTTCCGGTGCGCGAGATCAGCCTCGTGGCATTGTTGGCCGTAGCCGGCTATGTGCTTCTAGCCATCGGCTCGTACTCTCCCCAGGATCCGGCCTGGACCTTCGCCGGCTCGGATCTGGCGGTGTCGAACCTGATGGGCAGCAGCGGCGCCTTCGCTGCCGACATCATGCTGCTGGCTTTCGGCTGGCAGGCATACCTGCTGCCAGCGGGTCTCGTTGCCCTGGCGATCGCGCTGCTGCGGTCAAGTCTGCGCACTGCGTGGTCCTGGCCGCTGGCGCTGATCCGCTCCAGCGGTTTCGTCGCGGTGCTGATAGCCGGCTGCGTCCTGGCGCGGCTGCACTTCCCGACAGCCGCCGAGCTGCCGGTGAGTCCGGGCGGCGCGGTGGGCGCCAGCATTGCCGAGGCGTGTCTGCCCATGCTCAATTGGGCCGGCTTGACGCTGTGCATGGTCGCCGTGCTGGCCATCGGCGCCCAGGCGATGCTCGGCTATTCGTGGCTTGGCTTGGTGGAGAACATCGGGCGCGGCATTCATGTCTTCGCCAGCGGCGCATTGGCCATCGCCATCCGTTTGGCAGGGTTGCTGGGGCGAGCGGCCGTTGGCGTGGCCAAGCCGCTGGCAAGTTCGTTTCAAGCCCGAGCTGTCGCCGCAGGGCCGGAGCCTGCACCCGTGCCGGAGCCGGCGCGGATCGAGTCTTCGGTTGCGCCGGCTGCCGTCGCCGGATCCGTTCCCGCCGTGCGCCCGTCCGAGGCGAAGGAGCCTGCCGAACCGGTCTCGACTGGCGTACAAGGCGCCTCGGCAGATCCCAAGACGATGGCCGAACTGCCCGATCTCGACCTGCTGGAGGAGCGCGAGATCGAGATCGGCGGCGGTTTCTCGAATGAATCCCTGGAGGCCATGTCGCGGCTGCTGGAGGACAAGCTGGCGGACTTCCGAGTGGAGGCGAAGGCGGTGTCGGTGCTGCGCGGGCCGGTGGTGACGCGCTTCGAGCTGCAGCCAGCCGCCGGCGTCAAGGTGAGCAAGATCGCCGGCTTGGCCAAGGATCTCGCTCGCTCGCTGGCGGTGGTCAGCGTACGCATCGTGGAGATCATCCCCGGCAAGTCCGTCGTGGGCATCGAGATTCCCAACGCGCAGCGCGAGATGGTGCGCCTGAAGGAACTGCTGAGCTCGGCCGAGTACCGCAACGCCGAATCGCCGCTGACGCTGGCGCTCGGCAAGGACATCGCTGGCGTCCCGATGATGGCGGATGTCGGCAGGATGCCGCATCTGCTGATCGCCGGCACCACCGGTTCCGGCAAGTCCGTGGGCGTCAACGCCATGCTGCTGTCCATGCTCTACAAGGCGACGCCGGACGACCTGCGTCTCATCCTGGTGGATCCGAAGATGCTCGAGCTGTCCATCTACGACGGCATCCCGCACCTGCTGACGCCCGTGGTCACGGACATGAAAGACGCCGCCCAGGCGCTGAACTGGTGCGTGGCGGAGATGGAGCGGCGCTACCAGATGATGGCGGCGCTCGGCGTACGCAACCTCGCTGGCTACAACCGGCGCATCGCCGAAGCCCGCGACGGCGACATGCCGCTGCCGGATCCGCTCTGGCCAGCGGACGCCGGCGAACCCGCGCCACCGCTGCCGCACCTGCCTTTCATCGTCGTCGTCATCGACGAATTTGCCGACATGATGATGATCGTCGGCAAAAAGGTGGAGCAGCTGATCGCCCGCATCGCGCAGAAGGCGCGGGCGGCTGGAATCCATCTGGTGCTGGCTACCCAGCGTCCGTCGGTGGATGTCATCACAGGGCTCATCAAGGCCAACATTCCGGCGCGCATCGGCTTTCAGGTGTCGAGTCGGATCGATTCGCGCACCATCCTCGATCAAGGGGGCGCCGAGCAACTGCTTGGCCACGGCGACATGCTGTTCCTGCCGCCCGGCACCAGCATGCCGGTGCGAGTCCACGGCGCCTTCGTATCCGACGACGAAGTCCATGCGGTGGCCGCTGACTGGAAAGAGCGCGGGGATCCGGACTACGTCGCGGATGTGCTCGCCGGCGCTGGCGACGCGAACGTGCCGGGAACCGTGGACATCACTGGCGATGCCGAGTCCGACGAGCCGCTGTACGATGAAGCGGTGGCGTTCGTGCTAGAATCCCGGCGCGCGTCCATCTCCTCGGTGCAGCGCAAGCTGCGCGTCGGCTACAACCGGGCAGCGCGATTGATCGAAGCAATGGAGCAGGCCGGGCTGGTGTCGCCCATGGACAGCAATGGCAGCCGGCAGATTCTCGTGCCCGACCGGTCGACCGAATGAGGATCGCCGGCTGTCGTCGGATGCTGGTTTCGGCGTTGCCGCTGCTGATCGCGCCGTTCGCCGGTGCCGACGATAGCGCCCGCCTGGAGCGGCTGCTCGGCGACATGGCCAGCTTCCAGGCCGAGTTCGAGCAGGTGACGATGAACCGCTTCGGCGACGTGATGCAGACCGTTGCCGGCCGCATGCGTCTGCAACGCCCGGGGCGGCTGCGCTGGGAAGTGGACGAGCCGTATCCGCAGCTGGTGCTGGCGGATGGCGAATTGCTGTGGGTATTCGATCCCGATCTGGATCAGGTGACGGTGCAGCCATTGGCCGAAGCCATCGAGGGCTGGCCGGCGGCGTTCCTGACCGGCATCGACGCCGACCTCGCCCGACAATTCGAGGTCCGCGCCTTGCAAGGCGCTGCCGATGTTGGCGCCCGCTTCGTGCTGGAACCCCGGCACCCTGGTTCGGTATTCCGCGAAGCGACGTTGACCTTCACCGCAGCCGGCAGACTCGCCGAGCTGGCCATCGCCGACCACTTGGAACAGACCACGCGCATCGCCTTCGCCGCCGCCGAGCGCAATCCGGCGCAGGCGCCGACGTTGTTCGAGTTCGAGGTGCCGCCTGGGGTGGACGTCATCGGCGAGATTCCGACAGAAGCCGGCAAGGGAATGCCTGTCGGCAAACGCGAGGAGATGCCTGCCGGCAAAGAGGAAGCGCCTCCCGACAAAGAAGATGGTCCAGGAGAGTCTGCTTCCGAGTGACGACAGCGCCGCGCTCGCGGCCCGGCCCTTGGCCGACCGCCTGCGGCCTGCCCGCTTGGAGGACTTCGTCGGCCAGGAGCACCTGCTGGGCGAGGGCCGGCCGCTGCGGCGACTTGCCGAGCAGGGCAGCGTGCATTCGATGATCTTCTGGGGACCGCCGGGTACCGGCAAGACTACGTTGGCGCGTCTGCTGGCCGATGCCGCCGGCGCCTGTTGGCGCAGCTTGTCGGCAGTGCTGGCCGGGGTCAAGGACGTGCGCGCCGCCATCGCCGAAGCGGAGGCGTTCCCGCAACGCAGCACCGTGCTTTTCATCGATGAAGTGCATCGGTTCAACAAGGCCCAGCAGGACGCCTTCCTGCCCCATGTCGAAAAAGGCACGGTGACCTTTATCGGCGCCACTACCGAGAATCCGTCCTTCGAGGTGAACGCGGCGCTGCTGTCTCGCGCTCGGGTGTATGTGCTCAAAGCTCTGGAATCCGAACACATCGAAACGCTGTTGCAGCGCACGGCGCAGCGGGACCTGCATATCGAAGTTTCCGCTGAAGCCGTCCGCCAGCTGGTGTCGGTGGCCGACGGCGATGCCCGACGGGCGCTCAACACTCTGGAAGTGGCCGTGCAGCTGACTACTGGGCGGGTGGAGGCCGATCATGTGCTCGAAGCAAGCGGGCAGAGCTACCGCCGCTTCGACAAGGGCGGCGACGCCTTCTACGATCAGATCTCGGCGCTGCACAAGGCCGTGCGAGGCAGCGCTCCGGATGCGGCCCTGTACTGGCTGGCGCGAATGCTGGACGGCGGCTGCGATCCGCTCTATGTCGCCCGCCGGCTGGTGCGCATGGCCAGCGAAGATATCGGCAACGCCGATCCGCGCGCTTTGCAGATCAGTGTTGCCGCCTGGGACGCCTACCACCGCCTAGGCGCTCCGGAAGGCGAACTGGCGCTGGCACAGGCCGTGCTCTACCTCGCCAGCGTGCCCAAGAGCAACGCCGTGGAAGCGTCCTTCCACAAGGCGCTGGCCTATGTCCGGGAACATCCGTCCCACGCCGTGCCGCTGCGGCTGCGCAACGCCCCCACGGCGCTGATGGAGGAACTCGGCCACGGCAAAGGCTACCGCTACGCCCACTTGGAAGAGGGCGGCTACGCGGCCGGCGAGCGCTACTTCCCCGACGAAATGCCGGACGCGATCTTCTACGAGCCCACGGACCATGGCCTCGAAGCCAGGATCGCGGCTCGACTTGCGGCGCTTAGGGAGAGAGACCAAGCGGTGCGAGACGACGGCTAGCAGCTTGGATCGGGCCCTCGACTTCCTGTCGCCCTGGATTCGGCTCAGCCGACGCCGAACACGGGGGCTGCGTTGTCCCAGAAGATCTTGCGTTTGCTCGCCTCCGACAGCGACTGCCGCTCCAAATCGGCCATGCCCGCCGGCCAGGTGCCGTCCGGGTGCGGGTAGTCGGTATTGAAGGTGACGTAGTCGTCGCCGACCAAGTGGCAGACCGCCGGCAGCGTCCACTCGTCGCCTCGGCAGGCTACTAGGAAGTTGGACTTGAAATACGCCGTGGGGCGTTTCTTCAGCAGCGGATGCTCGGCATTGCCGGAGAAATCCCAGTGCTGCTCCATGCGCTGCAACCAGTAGGGCAGCCAGCCGGCGTCCGCTTCGACGTGGACGATCCGCAGCCCTGGATGGCGTTCGACGACGCCGAACCAGATCAGGCTCATCATGGCCACCATGGCCTCGAAGGGATGCGCCACGATGTGCCCGGAGGTGTGGGTTTCCATGCGCTCGCCGAAGGAAGGCAGGTAGGGCGAGCCGGAGTCGTGGACGCAGACCGGGATGCCCAGTTCCTCGATGGTCGTCCACAGGCTCTCGTTGTCTTGGTGATGGAGATTGCGTCCGCACACCGGGTTCGGACGCACGTAGAAGCCGGCTGCGCCCTTGGCCGCGGTGCGGCGGGCTTCCTCGACGGCGAGGTCCGGCGCCTGCACCGGCAGCATGGCGGCCATGCGCAGACGATCCGGCGCATGGCCGCAGTATTCCAGGCTCCAATCGTTGTAGGCGCGGCAGACCGCGGCGAGCAGCTCCGCATCCTTGAACTCCTTGCCGAGAATCTGGCCGCCGACAGTGGGATAGAGCACTTGGGCGTCGACGCCGTGCTCGTCCATGTCGGCGATGCGGGCATCCCAGCGGAAGCCGGCGGCGCGGGTCTTCTCGTGCTTTTCCATGCCCCGGGCGGCGGCTTCCAGGAACTCCTTGGAGTGCATCGGGTAGTTGCCGTCCTGCTTGGTGATCGGTTCGCCTTCCACGCACATGCCGGCGCGGCCGTTGCCCATGTCGCCGATGCGCGGCGCACGGTCCGCGAACGCGGGGTCGATGTAGTCCGACCAGATGTTCGGCGGCTCCATCTGGTGCGAGTCCGTGTCGATGACGCGATAGCCGTTGCGCATGTCTCTCTCCGTTCCATCGGCTTGGCTGGACACCCTAAGCTACTCGCTCGATGCATACGGTTCAAAGGCCATTTCGGCAGCGCGTCCGTTCGAACCGCTATTGTCTGCGATGGAGCCATGGGCGCAATTTCCCTATAGTGCGCGTATTCGGCACTCTCGCCTGGAGAAGAGCGGGAAGTGCCATGGCATGGATCGGGGAGGGTCGCATGAAGTTCGGACTGCGCTACTGCAATACGGGACGCTACGCCAACCCTGCGCCGGCGGTGGAACTGGTGCAGGCGGCCGAGGAGGCGGGGTTCGAGTCCGCTTGGACCGTTGAGCACACCGTGGTGCCAGCGGACCATGCCTCCGCCTACCCGTACTCGCCGGACGGTCGCATGGCCGGCGGCGTCTACGACTTCCCACTGCCGGATCCGCTGATCTGGATGGCCTACGTGGCGGCGCGTACCGAGACCATCCGCCTGGGCACCGGCATCCTGATACTGCCCCAGCACAGCCCGGTCATTGCCGCTAAGCAGGTCGCGACGCTGGATGTTCTGTCCGCCGGCAGGGTGCTGCTGGGGATCGGCGTCGGCTGGCTGAAGGAGGAATTCGACGCCATCGGGGCCTCCTTCGCCGACCGCGCCGCCCGCACCGACGAGTACGTTGCCGTGCTGCGTGCCCTGTGGACGGAAGAACGGCCTTTCTTCAAGGGGGAGTTCATCCGCTTCGAAGGCGCCTTCTGCCGGCCGCAGCCGCTGCGCGGCACCGTGCCCATCCATGTCGGCGGGCATTCCCGGGCCGCGGCCCGTCGCGCCGGACGGCTCGGCGACGGCTTCTTCCCCGCTCGGGGCAATCCCGAATCCCTCGTTCGCCTGGCTCGGGATGCCGCGGTGAAGAATGGTCGCGACCCTGCCGCCTTGGAGATCACGTTGAGCTGCCCGCAAGACCTCGACGAGCTGCCGGCGCTGGTCGCGCTCGGCGTCCATCGCGTATTGGTGCCGGTGAACCCAACGCCGGGCATGGTGGCCGCGGCCCGAACTCCAGACGACGTGCTGGCGTGGCGTGGGCGGATCGAGGAATACGCCGATGCCTGACGACATCGATGCCGAGGCGCGAGACCAGGGCCTGGGTCGGCAACTTGACGCCCTGGGCGAACGGGATGTTGCTGGCTGGAAGGTCGGGCTTACCTCGGGCCTCGCCCGGGACAGCATGGGAGCGGGGTTCAGGCCCTTCGGCCACCTGCTGCCGGAACGGGTTTTCGCCAGCGGCAGCACGATTCCCCTCGCCGCGTTCGACCGCGTGGGGGTGGAGAACGAGCTCTGCTTTCGGATCGGCACCACCCTGCAAGGCAATGCGTCCCGCGCCGATGCAGTGGCTGCGGTGGCGGCTGTCGCCCCTGCCTTCGAGATCAACGAGCAGCGCCTTGGCCGTGACGCGAGCGCTGCCGATCGTGTCGCCGACAACCTCAACCAGTGGGGCATCGTGGTAGGCGAAGAGCAGCCGCTGGACTGGCTCAGCTTCGACTTCCAGGCCATCCGCGTCGTGCTGCGGCGCAACGGAGTAGCGGTGGAGACGGTGGCCGCCAGCGGCCACATCGACGACCACTTCGATTCCATCGCCGCCCTGGCCCGGCAGCTTGGCCGCTGCGGCCGTTCTTTGGACCATGGGGCTCGAGTCATCACCGGCTCCTATACTCGCCAAGACGTCGCCGAGGCAGGCCGCTGGGAAGGCGATTTCGGCACCGCCATCGGGCGCGTCGCCGTGGCATTCGCTTGAATCGGAGGGCTGCCATGAAGATTGTCGTCATTCCCGGTCTCACCCTGCCCAAGCTGGCGGACGCCGACCTCGACCGCATTCGCGTCGCCGGCGGCGATGCCGAGGTGGTGGTGACGGATGCCGACGGCGCCTTGGCCGCCGTGGCGGACGCCGATGTGGTGTTCGGCTTCGTTTCGCGGCGAATGTTTCTGGCGGCGAGGAAGCTGCGCTGGGTGCATGCCATCGCCTCGGGCGTGGACGCCTTCCTCTACGACGAGTTCAAGAACTCCGAGGTGATCCTCACTAGCGAGAAGGGCCTCGTCGGCGAGCACTTGGCCGATCACGGCTTCGGCCTGCTGCTGATGCTCACTCGGCAGCTAGCCACCGCCGTGCGCCTGGGGCCGAACGCCTGGA
This sequence comes from Pseudomonadales bacterium, assembly GCA_963422285.2. Classification (GTDB taxonomy): domain Bacteria; phylum Pseudomonadota; class Gammaproteobacteria; order Pseudomonadales; family Azotimanducaceae; genus VXYL01. The sequence goes on from CAXXJO010000002.1 coordinate 1,284,000, forward strand.
ACCACCGTGCGCAAATGCGCTTCAAGGAAATCGAACTCAGCGGCGCCACCATGGGCATCTTCGGCTTCGGCGGCACCGGCCGCGCCATGGCCCGTCGCGCCGCCGCCTTCGGCATGCACGTCGTCGCCCTGGACCGCGAACCGGTGCCTGCATCCGCGGAGGTGGCGAAGGTGGAAGGGCCGGACTGCTTCGACGAGCTGCTGGCCCGGTCGGACGTGGTGGCGATCTGCTGCCCGCTGACGCCGGAAACCCGCGGCAAGTTCAATGCCGAGGCGTTCCGCAAGATGAAGGCCGAGGCCATCCTGGTCAACGTCACCCGGGGCGAGGTGATGGTGGAGGCCGACTTGGTCGCGGCGCTGGAATCCGGCGGCCTCGGCGGCGCCGCTCTGGACGTGGCGCCGCGCGAACCACTGCCCTCGGACAGCCGTCTGTGGTCCTTGCCGCAAGTGGCCATGACGCCGCATACCGCCGGCGCCAGCCAGTTCCGCGCCGGCCGCAACATCGACCGCTTCGTGCGCAACTTGGAACGCCTGCGCCAAGGCGAATCCCTAGCGGGCGTCATCGACAAGCAGCTAGGCTACTGACCGCGGGCCGGCACCGCCGTAACGGCTTGGTTCTACAAGAAGGTGTTCGGCTGTTTCGGGAAAAGCCAGCCGGAAGCCGACGCCGTGTACCGTGCGGATCGGATCCACGCCGCAATCGCGGAGCTTGATGCGAAGGCGTCGCATGTGGCTGTCGATGGTGCGGTCGCTGACGATGCGATGGTCCGCATACGCTCCGTTCATCAAGGCGTCCCGGTTCAGCACCTTGCCGCAGCGTCGCGCCAAGGTCGCCAGCAGGCTGAACTCGGTGCGGGTGAGTTCCAGCACCCTGCCGTATACCGTCGCCGATTGCGCCTCGATGTCCATCCGCAGGGGGCCTACGCCGATTTTGCTGCTTGGCGACTCGGCCAAGGCGTCCATGCGCCGGAAATGAGCCTTCACCCGCGCCACCAGCTCGCGCGGGCTGAACGGTTTGGCGATATAGTCGTCACCGCCGATCTCGAGCCCGACGACCCGGTCCACCTCCTCGTCCTTGGACGACAGGAACAGGATCGACAGGCCGCTGGCGTCTACCACTCCGCTGCGCACAGTCCGGCACACCTCCAAGCCGTCCATTTCCGGCATGAGGATGTCCAGGATCACCAGATTCGGCCTGTCGCGCTCGATCTTCCGCAGCGCGACGAGCCCATTCTCGGCCTCGGCCACCTCGAACCCGGCGTGGCGCAGGGCGAAGCAGATCATGTCGCGGATGTGCGAGTCGTCATCTACTACCAGTACCTTGGGCATGGTCGGCAGTGTAACCCGCTCGGCCATGGCTTGCGCACTGCACAAGCCCGCTTGCGAACTTTCTGCATGGCGGCGAAGTGCGGCTTGCACAGCCGCAGCGAATATCGTCTTATCCGCAGGATCGAGAAAGCCAATGACCATGAACCAGCCAGCATCTCCCACCGTCGTTCCAGCCGCCCCGCCGCCTGCATTCCCCGCCTCGGCCCGGGAACGCTTCGCCCGCGACGGCTTCGTGGTGCTCGAGTCCGTCATCGACGACGACACCCTGGCCATGCTGCGCGAGGAATGCGCCGTGTTCGTCGAACGCACGGAGCGCTGGCTGGCCAAGCGCGGCACCGACGTGTTCGGCATCACCCACCGCGGCAAGCGCTACTTCATCAGCAGCCGCTACCGCGACAGCGAACGCCTGCCCGGCTTCGTCTTCGGCGAACTCATGTACGCCATCGCCACCGCGTTCCTCGGCCCGACCGTCTACCTGTTCAACGAGCAGTGGGTGGTGAAGGGCGCCGAGCAGGGCATGAAGTTCGCTTGGCACCAGGACTCCGGCTACGTCCAGTTCCGAGACCCGGGCAATAGCCACGCTCCGTACCTCACCTGCTGGTGCGCTTTGGACGACATGACCGGCGCCAACGGCACCATTTCCGTGCTGCCCCACCACCGAGTCGGTTCACGCGATACCGTCTTCCCCCACCGTCGGGAGCCGGGCACCAACGACCTCGTAGGCTATGAAGGCGACGATCCCGGCGAACTCGTCGAGATGCCTGCCGGCAGCGTCGCCGTGTTCCAGAGCACCAGCCTGCACCGCAGCGGCGCCAACACCACGAATCGGCTGCGGCGGGCCTACCTGACCCAGTACAGCACCGAACCCATCCGCTCCGCCAACGGCGAGCTGTGGGGCCAAGCCGTGCCGTTCGCGGCCGATGGCGTCCTGGTCTACGATGCCGCTGCCGACAGGTGCCGCCGACGCGGCTGATCGCAGCGCGCCTTGGCCCTCCCGGCGCATTGCCGATGCGCTACCGCCTCGACGAAAGCGCTGTCCCTTGCACAGAGAAGCGACGCGCCCTTCGCGGGCCAGTCGGCTACGGTTATGATGGCAGCATCAATCCAAGAGCGTCGGAAGCTGCGGCCATGGACAAACGCAAGCTGCCCATCGGCATTCAGACCTTCCGTCGCATCCGTGAGGAGAACCGCTACTACGTCGACAAGACGGGCTGCGCGGCGCGGCTGGTAGACGAAAGAGATCGCCACTTCCTGTCGCGACCGCGGCGGTTCTCCCAGATACGCTTAAAGAGCTGTTCGAGGGCAGCGAAGAACTGTTCCGAGGGTTCGCGGTCCACGACCAGTGGAATTGGTCCATCCACCCTGCCGTGCTCCGGCTCAGCTTCGGTCGCGGCAACTACAAGAACCCGGACTATCTGCACACCACCGTGACCCGGCAGCTGGACGCCATTGCAGGCGCATCGTCCAGCGACTCCAGCGCTGCCAATGCGCCCGAGCGCTTCTATTATCTAATCGAGGCCCTGCATGAACGGGCAGGACAACGTGTGGCGGGTGCTGGGGGACGAGTACGACAAGCCCATCCTGGACGCCCTGGATGCGCCGGACGCCGCCCTCGCCAACCGCGACTATCTGCACGGGCTGTATGGCGCGATCAAGGACTGCGACGCCCATGTGCAGTTCGTCTTCCTGACCGGGTGAGCAAGTTCTCCAAGACGAGCCTGTTCTCGGATCTCGACAACCTGGTCGATATCTCCCTAGAGCCGGCTTTCTCCGCGGTCTGCGGCTACACCGAGGCGGCTCTGTACCGAGGCCCCGCGGCTGCCGGGCCTGGATCGGGACGAGATGCGCCGATGGTACAACGGCTACGGCTGGGGCGGCGAAGACAAGGCCTACAACCCCTGCGATGTGCTGCTGTTGCTGCGCCGCCGAGAATTCGGCAACTGCTGGTTCGAGACCGGTACGTCGAGGTTCCTGGTGGATACGCTGCTGAAACGCGGCGTGGGTGCGCTGGTTCTGGACGGCATGCAGGCCAGCGACGAACTGCTAGGCAGCTTCGATGTGGACGCCATGGCCACGGAGGCGCTGCTGTTCCAGGCTGGCTACCTCACCATCCGCAGCGTCGAGCGAAACTGGGGAGAAACCTGCTACCGGCTGGACTATCCGAATCGGGAAGTGCGTCGGAGCCTGCTCGAGCAGTTGACGGGGAGCCGGCCTCGACAGACGGGGCATCGTTCCCGGCTGCAGGCGCTGCTGGCGGCCAACGACTGTGCCGGCTTGGAGACCTGGCTGCGGGCGTTCTACGCCAGCATCCCGCACCAGTGGCATGCAAACAATCGGATGGCCGACACTAGAGGAATGCGAAAAAAGAACGCGAATGTGCTGCGAAAAAACTCGGCGCACATGAATGTCTTGCGAAGAGAAGTCGAACGGCGGTTGGGGTATTCCGACCTTGGCTGGAATCGTGCGGAATCAGACGGAACGGCGCGGCAGCCGAGGGCGTCGATCAGGCACATGTCGAGCGCGGCACTGCCGGCAGGCAGGCGGCGTGGTTCCGGTTACACTCGACGCCTCTCCCAGCAAGCCCAGGGCATGAACCATGGCTCAAGACGACCGGATCAAGACCCTCGACGAGTTCGAGGCCGAGTACCGGAAAGGCATCGGCACTGTCCTGCCCCACCGCCCTTCCAAGGAAGCCAATCTGGACAACGTCCGCCGCTTCGGCGACGGCGTGGGCGACTACAATCCGCTGTGGCGGGACGAGGCCCACGCCGCGCGCAGCCGCTTCGGCATGATCACGGCGCCACCGCCGTTCCTCTACAGCGTGACCCTGGGCGTGGTGGCCGGCGAAACTGGCGCTATCGACCGGCGGCGCGTATCCACCCGCTACCTGCCGGTGAACTATGCAGGCGCGGAAATCGACTTCGTCCGCCCCGTCTGGCTGGGCGACCGGATCACCGCCGAGGAGCAGGTGGGCGAGACCGTCCGCAAGCGCAGCCGCCGCATCGGCCCGATCAACTTCAACACCGGCCTAGTGGCGTTCGCCAACCAGCGCCGAGAACTGGTGGCCACCATCAAGACCACCATGGTGCGCTACGAGAACGCCGGCCACGCCTTGGAGTACGACCGCACGGCCAAGGGCAGCGGCGGCGAGGAAGTCGCGCCAGTGGCGGAGCCGGCGGACCCGCTGGTGTGGGAACGCCAACGGCGCGGCGCCGAGACTCGGTATTGGGAAGACGTGGCGGAAGGCGAGACCATTCCCTCGCTCGAAAAGGGCACCTACTCCGTCACCGAGCTGTTCCTGTTCACCCACGGCGTACTCGGCACCGGCAGGAGCTCCCGAGCGGCGCTGGCGGCGGAAGGCTCGGCGGACCTCGGCGGCGGCGGTCGATTCGATGCGGAGCACGCCCAGAAGCGACGCAACATGCCCGGCCAGTTCGACTACGGCCCGCAACGGGTGTGCTGGCTCAGCCAGATCGTCACCGACTGGATGGGCGACGACGGTTGGCTCAAGAAGCTCGATGCGTCCATCCGCCATCCCAACATCGTCGGCGACACCAACACCGTGCATGGCGAAGTGACCAGGAAGATGGTGGTGGATGGCGAGCATCTAGTGCAAGTGCAAATGCGCAACGAAAACCAGTCCGGCTTGGCGACGGCGCTGGGCACGGCGATTGTGGCGCTGCCGTCGCGCATGTCCTGAGACACGCCTTGCTGGCTAGGCAGGTCTAGCCGCGGCAGCCTGGGCACGGTTCTCCTTGCGCACTCGAGAGCGGCACAAGCTCTTCGTTTGACGTTTCGGAAGGGGTCTTTATCGGAATTGCCAGCGAAACCAGCCAAATGCCCTTGACCTGACCTGCGTCGATCTTGATGCGGACAGAAGCCCCATGACGCTACGCGAAGAGATGGAGGCCATCAGGTTTCGTTTTCCGTGGCTAGGGCTGGTTTCGCTGGCAATTTCCTTCTTCATTCCCGTCTATCCCGCCGCCTCCGCAGCAGGCTCGAAGTGCCGCTGCGAAAGCGTGCGCTGGTTCTCGTAGATCGATCCCTGATGCGGCGCTGCTGGCAGCGGCATGCGCACCGGCACGTTTTCAAGGCGCGGTTGCAGAGTCGGCTGGCCATGCACGATGCGGCCGTTGAAGTCGTCGAGATTGGCCAAGTGCTCGATGCCGGCCAGCGGCCAAGCGTCGGCGGCGGTATATTCGTAGAACAACACTCGGCGCGGGCGGTCGGAGACGTTCAGCGCGGAGCCGTGGACCAGCCGGGCGTGGTGGATGGTGATGGCGCCGGCGCCAGCGTGCAGTTGCCGGGCATCGGCAACGTCGAGACCGGCGCGTTCCACATCGATGGCACCGCAGAAAGCGCCGTGGCTGTGATGATCGTAGATCGGCCCGCGGTGGGAGCCGGGCAGCACCAGCACCGGGCCATTGCCGGCGTCCATGTCGTCGAGCAGGATGCCCACGGCCAGCACGTCGGAGTTGGTGTGGGGATAGAACGCCCAGTCCTGATGCCACTCCACCGGCGCTCCGTAGGAGGCGGACTTCATGTTGATCTTGCCGCCACGTCGCAGCCGGATGTTGTCGCCGATCAGCGGCGTCAGCGCCGCCATGATGCGCGGATGAGCGGCCAGTTCTCGATAGAAGGGATGCACCTGATGGGGCCGCTTGATACGCCGCACCCGGGGCGCGTCGGGGCGATGGGACGCTTCGAGGTCCAGAATGTCGGTATGGTCGACGATGCCGGCGGCGCTGGCGGCGATATCGTCTGTAACGGCGCGCAGCTCGGCCAGGGATTCCGGCTCCAGCACGTCGTCCACCACGACGTAGCCGTCGGCGCGGTACTGGGCGATCTGGGCTTCGGCAAGCATCGCTATGTCCCTCCTTAGCTGCTGGTCGCGCTTTTTCCACATCTCCACCATGCGTTTGGCGGTGCCGACATGGTCGCCCTTCAGCGCCAGCATGCCGCCGTCCACGACCAGATCGATGCCGGCGACCCAGCGGCTCTCGTCGCTGCCAAGACAGACGCAGGCCATGGCCATGTCCCATGCCTCCCCGCCTGGCCCGTGCGCGGCATCATGCCACCGCTTACGTTTTCGACAAAGCGTTTCAAGCGCCTGTTCGCATGCTCCTCGGTTATCTGCCGGCCATGGGTGTGGCCGTCCCGGAAGATCGGGGTGGCGATGGCACCGGGACTGACGGCATTCACCCGGATGCCCAGGGGGCCGAGTTGCATAGCCGCTGCCTTGGTGTAGTTGGAGAGGCCGGTCTTGGCAGCGGAATAGAGGGGATCGGCGGCCACTTCCGCCCGATGCGCCCCCTTGGACGAGTTGTCGATGATGGAACCGGAGCGCTGTTTGCGCATGATGGGCGAGGCATGCCTGGTGGCGACCATGGCGGAGCCGAGGAGGCACCACCGGGCGTACTTGAAGCTTTCTTCGTCCACGTCTTCGATGTTGAAGGCTTGGGGCATGCTGGACGGACCGCCGGCGTTGTCGAACAGGATGTCGAGGCGATCCCATTGGCCAACCGCGGTGCCGATCGCCCGTTCGATGTCTTGCTCGCGCAGGACATCCGCCTGCATATAGATGGCAGACCCCGGCGGCTGGCGCGCCTTCACCTTATCTGCCTCGTTCTTCATCTGCCTCCGTTCTTCGTGGCGGCCGCAGAAAACAACCTTGGCCTGCTCTTGGCAGTAGGCGCCCACCGTGGCCTCTCCAATGCCGCTGGTCGCTCCGGCAACGACCGCGACCTTGCCGTCCAATCTACCCGTCTGTCGGTTTCCTGGCTGTCGGGGACATCCGCCAAGAGCACATTCTCGCACCAACCAGCGCTGGGCGCGAGTATGCTGCCTAGCTGGCCGACGAGTCGGGAGAGAAGATGACGACGCGCTGGGGAATACTCGCCACGGGCCGAATCGCCCGCAAGCTCGCCGATGCGGTGTCCGCGTCGGACACCTCGGAACTGGTCGCGGTCGGCAGCCGCACCCAGGCCGCGGCCGATGCCTTCGCAGGAGCCATCAGCCGGGGAGCCCGAGGGGGAGCCCCTCGCGGGAAAGAATACGGCAGCATCAAGGCCCACGGCAGCTACGATGCTCTGCTCGCCGACCCCGACGTCGACGTGGTCTACGTCGCGACGCCGCATCCGCAGCATGCCGAGTGGACCATCAAGGCCCTGGAAGCGGGCAAGGCCGTGCTGTGCGAGAAGCCGATGGGCGTCAACCATCCGCAAGCGATGGCCATGGTGGAGACGGCGGCGTTCCACAGCCGCTTCCTCATGGAAGCCTTCATGTACCGCACCCATCCTCAGACCGCCAAGCTGGTGGAACTGGTGCGCGACGGCGCCATCGGCGAGGTGCGCCAGATCAACGCCAGCCACGGCTTCGCCTCGCCCTTCGATCCCGACAGCCGGCTGCACAGCAACGAGCTGGCCGGCGGGGGCATCATGGACGTGGGCTGCTACCCGGTGTCCATGGCGCGTCTGCTCGCTGGCGAAGAGCCGGACGAAGTGACAGGCTTCGCAACCTTGGAGGAAACCGGCGTGGACGGCTGGGCCTCCGCCCTGCTGCGCTTCCCTAGCGGCTTGATCGCCCGGGTGTCCACCGCGGTGTCCTTGGCGCTGGACAACACCGTGCAGGTGTTCGGTTCCCGGGGTTCCATTCATGTCGCCCTGCCTTGGGTTGGTTCCCGGCCCGACGGCAGTTGGCGCTTCGAGCTGGCGCGCCGGGGCGAGCGGGAGACTTTCAGCGGCACCGCCAAGCCGCTCTACGTGCTCGAGGTGGACGCCGTGGCCGATGCGCTGGCCGCCGGCGCGGTACAGTCGGCAGCGATGACCTGGGACGACAGCCTGGGCAACGCCGCGACGCTGGACCGCTGGCGTCAGGCGGCCGGCGTGGAGTTCGACTTCGAGCAGCCGGAACGGCAGACCATGCCAGTGCATGGCCGGGCGCTGACCGTGCGCCGCAAGACCATGCGCTACGGCCATGTACGCGACATCGAAAAGCCCGTCTCTCGCCTCGTCATGGGCTGCGACAACCAGCCGAACATGGCTCATGCCGCGGCGATGTTCGACAACTACTTCGAGTATGGCGGCAACGCTTTCGACACCGCGCACATCTACGGCGGCGGCCGCATGGAGCGCTTGCTCGGCGCCTGGATGCGCAATCGCGGGGTGCGCGAGCAGGTGGTGGTGATCGGCAAGGGAGCGCATACGCCGGCCAATTTTCCAGATCGCGTCGGCCCGCAACTGGACATCTCTCTGGAACGCCTGCAAACCGACCATGTGGATCTGTACTTCCTGCACCGGGACAATCCAGACGTTCCCGTTGACGAATGGATCGAGGTGCTGAACGCGGAACAGAACGCCGGCCGCATCAAAGCCTTCGGCGCTTCCAACTGGTCGCTCTCCCGGGTGCGGGAAGCCAACGCCTATGCCGCGCAACGGCAATTGACGCCGTTCGCCGCGGTATCCAACAACTTCAGCCTGGCGCGCATGGTGGCACCGGTTTGGCCTGGCTGCGTGGCGGCATCGGATGCGGCTTGGCGCGCTTGGCTGGAAGCCGAGCAGATGCCGCTGTTTCCCTGGTCGAGCCAAGCGCGGGGATTCTTCACGGCCCGCTTCGACGCCATCCGCGCCCAAGGCGCCTCCGGCATCGATCCGCGCTTCGGCAACCAGCCCAGCGATCGGGAGATGCAGCGTTGCTGGTTCTCCGACGACAACATCCAACGTCGCGTACGCGCTGTGCAGCTAGCGAAAAAGAAAAGCGTGGAACCCATCCACATCGCCCTGGCATATGTGCTCGATCAGCCGTTCCCCTGCTTCGCCCTGATCGGCCCGCGCGCGCTGGCGGAGACGCGCAGCTCCCTGACCGCGTTCGCTGTCGAACTCGACGACGAACAGCGTCGCTGGCTGAACCTGGAAGACGGCGACGGCAGCTGACGCGACTATCCGGCCAGCAGCCTGTCGAAATAGGCGCAGGCGGGCAGTGCGCTCCAATCGGCACTACCCCCGGGCCACCGCCGGGCGTCGGCTCTGGTCGAGTATGGAGGTGGCCGGGATGGCCTCGGCCTGGAACATCAGCGGCTTCTTCTGCGCGGCATGGACGGGCAGCTTCCAGCCTTTCTCTCTTTCTCTGCAACGAAGGGACATACTGCGTCCAGCGGCTCGTCCGAGACGACCAGGAACGCCACGTCCTCGCCAGCAAAGCGCTCGGCGAGTCTCTCGATGGCGGGCATCTCCAGACGCAGGTACCGCGCACTAGGCAGCCCTGATGTTGACGAACAGGCTCTTCTCCTGGAAGTCGGCCAAATTGGCATGCCGTCCGTCCAGAGTCTGCACCGACCACGACAAGTACGAGCCGACGGAGGCGGGGAATGCCGGCGGCCAAAGGCGAGGTTCCCCGGCCGCCGGCGCCAACTGCTTGGCGACCACGATCAAGGGTAGCTAAGCCGACAATCGCCGTACCCGCGCCAAGCCCTTCCGACCGGGCTGTTCCCCCGCGTTTTCGAGGTGCGCAACTTGCAGCGCTGGCGCCAATACGCGCTAGATCGGGTCGATACGAGTCGCCAAGCAGAAGTTGCCGACCTTTTGCTCGTCGTCCACCCAAACACGTATCGTTCCCCCCGTTGCGAACGCCAGCTGCGCCGAATCGAACATCCGTTGCGCATTCGCCCTGCTGCCGTCCAACTCGCCGCGACAGTCGAACGTCACCCAGCGGTCTAGGCAGTTCAGCCCCGCGTTCGACGGTTCCACGCTCAGCTGGGCTGCGCAGCCGCCACCGATGCCGTCCGCTGCCGCCAGCGTCGCCGTGATGCTGGCGTCCAGCGTCTGCGTCAGCGCCGTGGGCAGTGCCAGCGGCGTGGCCAAGGCCGCCAACGCCAGTACGCCACGCAAGCCCTTGGGGGCCTTCGAAAAGGTGCGACGGGTCATATCGGTTCCTCTCTGATATGCACCAAGTTTCGTCCCACTCGCCGGATGCCTTTGCCGCCCGGCATCTATTCGGCGAGCACGTCAATGCGCTTGACGGCGCAGAAGGAACCGATCTTGCGCTCGTCGTCCACCCAGACCCGCACCTGCCGGCCCATCGCGAACGCCATCTGCGCCGAGTCGAACATCCGCTGCGCGTCGGCCTTGCTGCCGAAGTCGCCGTTGCAGCCGAACGTCACCCAGCGGTCCGGGCAGTTCAGCCCCGTGTCCGCCGGCGCCACGCTCAGCCGCACCATGCAGCCACCGAAGCTCTCCGCGGACGCCAGCGTCCGCACGACGCGGGCGTCCATCTGCGCGGTCTGCGCCGTCGGCAGCGCCAGCGGTGCAGCCAAGGCCAGCAGCGCCAGCGCATCGCGCAGACTCTTGGAGAAAATACTACGAGTCATATCGGTTTCCCTATGTATCCGCCACACCACAATCGACCTTGTCGACCAGATTTCGTTTCCAGGCTCAGGCTGCTGCCCTCTCCAGAGAGACACCGTTGCGGCGAGTGCGCTCCTGCTCGGCGCGTTGTTGCTGAAGTCCGAAACGTCCCTGAGCCTGTGCACGGCGACCGTTGCAGGTATTTAGCACAGATGCGCATAGGGTGCAAGGCTTCGGAACGGCGGGTAGCGTTTCAGTTTGAAATCGGCTTATCCAAAGCTGCCCTATCGAACGGCCAACTTGCGTCCGGCTTGACCGCAAGGGCGGCGATGTTGCGTTTTGCCGCCGCATCCGGGATGCTTGCCGCAACCTGGGAGCGAGGACGAGCGATGACTTCCTTGGACGATTTCCGCGCCGAAACACGCGCTTGGCTGGAGCAATACTGCCCGCCCGGTGCTCGGGCCGGGGGCGTCGGCAACGATGCCCGCCTGTGGCGCGAGCGGCTGATCGAGAAGGGCTGGTCGGCACCGACCTGGCCCACCGAGTACGGCGGCGGCGGGCTGAGCAATGAACAGTACATGATGCTCATCCAGGAACTGCGCCGGATCCGCGCCACGGTGCCGTTCGGCGGCATGGGGCTGTCGCTGATCGGACCGACGCTGCTGGAACTGGGCACCGAGGATCAGAAGCGCAGACACCTGCCGCCCATCGTGCGCGGCGAGGTGGCTTGGTGCCAGGGCTACAGCGAACCGAGCTCCGGCTCGGACCTCGCCAGTCTGCGCACCCGGGCGGTGGATCAGGGCGACCATTTCGTCATCGACGGCCAGAAGATATGGACCTCGGGGGCGCAAGTGGCGGACTGGATGTTCGCCCTGGTGCGCACGGACCCGGACGTGCCCAAGCACGAGGGCATCAGCTTCGTGCTGCTGACCATGCATCAGCCCGGCGTCACGGTGAAGCCGATCCGCCTGATCAGCGGCAGCTCGCCGTTCTGCGAGACCTTCTTCGACAACGCCATTGCCCGAAAGGAAGATATGGTGGGCGAACTGAACAAGGGCTGGAGCGTGGGCAAGCGCCTGCTGCAGTTCGAGCGCGGCAGCATGGCCTCCCTAGTGGGTGGCGCCGCGGCACGGGAGACGGGGCCGACCCTGGAAGGCGATGCCAAGAAGTACGTCGGCGAACGCGACGGCCGCATCGCCGACGAAGCGCTGCGCACTCGCATCGCCCAGCACAACCTCAACAACGAGGCGTTCCGGCTGACTCAGCGGCGCACCGTGGAGGAGGCCAAGGACGGTCGCACGCCGGGACCGGCCACGTCGATCTTCAAGATGTACGGTACCGAGCTGCAGCAGGACAAGTCTTCGCTGTTCGTGGAAATACGGGGCAGCCAGGGGCTTGGCTGGGAAGGCGACGACTTCACGAGGCGTGAGATCGAAGACACCCGCGCCTTCCTCGCCAACCGCGCCGCGTCGATCTATAGCGGCAGCAATGAGATCCAGCGCAACATCGTTGCCAAGCGCGTCCTCGGGCTACCGGATTGAGGGTGCCGCCAAAGCCGCCGACCGCCACCGGCGCCGTCATGCCGCCGCCGGTGGCCGCTGCGCGCCCGTGGTCGTACACCCTCCACGGCGTCACCGTGGAGGATCCGTATCGATGGTTGAAGGACGACGGCCATCCCCATGTCGAGGACGCCGACGTGCTCGCCTACCTGGAAGCCGAGAACGCCTATTTCGAGGCGGCGATGGCGCCTCGACGCGGCCTAGTGGAGACGATCTTCGAGGAAATCAAGGCTCGGCAACAGCCGGACGACGCCAACGTGCCGGTGAAGGACGGCGCCTACTACTACCAGTGGCGGTTCGAGGAAGGCGGCCAGTACCGCATCTGGTCGCGCTGGCCGGCGGCTGCCGCCGACGCCGACGAAGGCCCCACGGCAGATGCGCAGGTGATTCTCGACGAGCCGGCGCTGGCCAAGGACGTGGACTACTTCCGCCTCGGCGCCCTGTCCGTCGCCAACGGCGGCCGATGGATGGCCTACAGCACCGACACTGCCGGCAGCGAACGCTTCACCCTGCGCATCCGAGACCTCGACCGCGGCAAAGACCTCGACGAAGTCATCGAGAACACGATGGGCAGCCCGGTGTGGAGCACGGACGACTCGGCCTTCTTCTACGTGGTGGTGGACGAGCAGTGGCGACCCTGCCAAGTGAAGCGACATCTGCTCGGCAAGCCCGTGGCAACGGATGCGCTGGTCTACGAAGAACAGGACACCGGTTTCTTCGTGGGCGTTTCGCTTACTTCATCCAAGGACTACGTGGTGATTTCCACGGGCGACCATGTCACCGCCGAAGCCCATCTGATCCCTGCCGCCGAGACGTACCGCGAACCGGCCTTGGTGGCGGCCCGGCGCACGGGCCACGAGTACGCCATCGACCACCAAGGCGACCGCTTCGTCGTCAAGACCAACGACACCCACAAGAACGCCCGCCTAGCCACGGCACCGAACGACGATCCATCCGAAGCCGCTTGGCAAACGCTGGTGGCCGGCTCCGACCAACGCTACATCCTGTACTGCCAAGCCTTTGCCGACTTCATCGCGGTGGCGGAACGCATCGACGGCATCGATCAGATCCGCTTGCTCCACCGCGACGGCACCAGCGCCCACATCGAATTTCCGGAAGCCGTCTACAGCGTCGGGCTCGGCGCCAACGAGGAGTTCGAGACGCGCACCCTGCGCCTTGGCTACACCTCTTTGGCGACGCCGAGCACGGTGTTCGACTACCACCTCGACAGCGCCACCCTGCGTACGCGCAAGGTGCAGCAGATTCCAAGCGGCTACGATTCGTCGCGCTACGCCACCGAACGCGCCCTGGCCTCGGCGCGGGACGGCGCTCGCATCCCCGTCTCCCTGGTCTACCGAAAAGACACGCCTCGGGACGGCAGCGCACCGCTCTATCTGTACGGCTACGGCGCCTATGGCAGCGCCACGCCGCCGTCGTTTTCGGCCAGTCGGCTATCGCTGCTCGATCGCGGCTTCGTATTCGCCATCGCCCACGTGCGCGGCGGCGATGAACTGGGCTACCACTGGTACGAAGCCGGCAAGCTTGCGCGGCGCGCCAATACCTTCAACGACTTCGTCGACGTCGCCCGCCACCTGATCGACGCCGGTTTCGCCGCCAAGGGCGGAATCGCCATTGCCGGCGGCAGCGCCGGCGGCCAGCTCGTGGGCGCCGCGGTCAACCAGGCGCCGGCTTTGTGGGGCGCGGCGGTGGCCCATGTGCCGTTCGTGGACGCGCTCAACACCATGCTCGATACCTCGCTGCCGCTGACGCCCATCGAGTGGCCGGAATGGGGCAATCCCATCGACGACGAGGAAGCGTTCCACTGCATCCGCTCCTACTCGCCCTACGATCAGCTCAAGCCCGGCCGCTACCCGCCTATGCTGGTCACCGCCGGTCTCAACGATCCCCGCGTGACCTACTGGGAGCCAGCCAAGTACGTTGCCAAGCTGCGCGCGCTCAAGCAGGACGACAACCCGCTGCTGCTGAAAACCAACATGGGCGCGGGGCACGGCGGCAAATCCGGCCGCTTCGACTCGCTCTTCGAGGTGGCCGAGGAGTACGCCTTCCTGCTGTGGGCGCTGGGGATCGAAAACGCGCCGGGAACGTAGCCTTGGGACAGCAGCCGCCCCGCGCCGAATCAATGATTCGGGCACGGCTAGGATCGGACAGCCGCCCCGTCCGCTGCCATCGTCCGCGGGAGAGCGGTAGAGAGCGTAGCGACGGCTGCGGATGAGGCCCCGATCCCTTCAGCAGAGGGACGTCAATGCGCTTGTTGCCATAGGCTATACTGGTTTCCGTTGCTGTGGCTTCAGCGAAGGAGCGTACGCGCCATGCTGCGATTCGCAGAGGAGGTCCTGCTGCTTCTGCTGCACGACGAGAACGGCAAGTTCGCACGGGTAGCGGACTGGTCCCTGGGCTACGCTCTGGCGGGCGGCGTACTGATGGACTTGGCGCTGGAAAATCGCATCGACACGGACCTGGAGAAGCTGTACCTGATCGACCCGACGCCGGTGGACGACGAGCTGCTGGATTCGACGCTGGCCGACATCGCTGCCGCAGAGGACAAGCGCGATGCCCGCTTTTGGGTGGAGCGCACGGCCGGGTGCGCCGACGTGATCCGCGAGCAGGCCCTGGACCGACTGATCCGCAACGGCATCCTGGAACGTCGGGACGACCGCTTCCTGTGGGTATTCAAGTCGCGCCGCTATCCGGCAATCGACGGCAAGGCCGAACGCGAGGTCAAGCTGCGCATCATGGGCGTACTGTTCAGCGACGAGATTCCGTCCCCGCGGGACATCGTCATCATCTGTCTCGCGGACGCCTGCGGGCTGTTCGGCGAACTGCTGTCCCGGCGCGAGGCGGAGCTGGCCTCGGTGCGCATCGAGCAGGTGCGCAAGTTGGATCTGATCGGCCAAGCCATGTCCCAGGCGATCCGCGACATCGACCTGTCTCTGGCCATCCTGCAGCAACAGTAGACCTTCCAGGCCTAACGAGCCCGCCACCTGGACCAGCCAGCGTGGACTCATCGTCCGCAAGGCCGGATTCCTTCGTTAGTCTCTTCCGCGTCAAGCAACCCGTGCCGGCGGTGGCAGCGGACCCGCGCATATCCGCCCAGCAGGCAATCTCGCAATCAGTCCGGATCAGATCACCTGCGAGCCGCCATCGGCAATGGCGTCCAACACCACTGCCATGGCGCGTTCGGCGTCGATGCGGTAGGCGACCTCGGCATTGGCCGGATTGCGCCGGCGGGTGATGCGCTGATCCACTACGGTCATGCCTCGCGTCAGGGTGCCGTCCACTTCCACGGCGACGGCGCGCGGTTCGGTCTCGATCAGCTGCGGATGGGTGATGGCCAGCACCGCGCACGGGTCGTGCAAGGCGGCGGTGCGATCGCCCATCAGCGTCTCCATGCGATCGTGCAGATAGGCGAACACCTGCGCCGCGAAGCGCGCCTTGGGCGCATCGACGTGGTGCAGCCGCTCGACAACCCCATCCGAGGTGCGCAGTTGGTGGGTCAGGTTGAGGCCGCACATGATGATCCGGGCGCCGGAGGCGAACACCCGCGCCGCCGCTTCGGGATCGGCGAAGATGTTGAATTCCGCCACGGGCGTGACGTTGCCCGAATCCGCGCTGCCGCCCATGATGGCGATGCCGGCGATGCGGCGCACCCAGGACGGGTCCCGTTCGATGGCCAAGGCGAGGTTGGTGAGCGGCCCGACGGCGACAACCCAGACATCCTCGGCGGCGGCATCGAGCAGGAAGCCGACCGCATCGGCGCTGGCCGGCCGGCGCGCATGGGAGATGGGATCCACACCGCCGAGGCCGGACTCGCCATGCACCATCGCCGCATGGATCGGCTCGCCGACCAGAGGCTTCCCAGCGCCGCGATGCACGGGCGTACCCACGTCGAGCAGCGCCGTCACCAGGAGCGCGTTGGCGGTAGTCGCCGGCAGCGGCGCGTTGCCGCTGACCGTGGTAACGCCCACTACCTGGGCATGCCGGTGGGCGAGGATCAGGGCGATGGCATCGTCGTGGCCGGGATCGCAGTCGATGATCATGCGTGTCATGGCGTCACTATACCTCTGATTCATACCGCTGATTCATACCGCTGATTCATACCTCCGACTCGAACCCCGAACCGCCCTGCCGCTTCGCCAACTCGCCGCGAAAGTCGGGATGCGCGATGTCGATGAGCGCTCGGGCGCGAGCATCCTGGGTAGCGCCATGGAGCTTGGCAACGCCGTACTCCGTCACCACCAGATCCACGTCGGTTCTGAGCGCGGTGACCACGCTGGTGCGCTTGACGATGCGCGACCGGCTGCCCCGCCCCGCCGTAGCCGTCATGGCAACGATGGAGCGCCCGCGCTGGGACAGACGCGCTCCGCGCATGAAGTCCACCGCGCCGCCAGTGCCGGAAATCTGTCGGCCGGCCACCACCTCCGCGTTCACTTGGCCATCCAGGTCCACTTCCACCGCCGAGTTGATGGACACGAAGCAGTCGATGCTGGCGATGACGCGAATATCGTGGGTCACGTCGGCACCAGCCAGAACCACCTCGGGCCGCTGCGCCAGCCCGTCGAACAAGGCGTGGCTGCCGAGGGCCATGCCGGCGACATGCCGGCCGCGCAGATGCGACTTGGCGGCACCGGTACACACGCCACGCTCGATCAGCGCCACGCCGCCGTCGTCGATCAGCCCACCGTGCAGGCCGAGATCGTTCTTGTCGCCAAGGGCCGCCAGGACCGCCGCCGGAATCGCGCCGATGCCGGTTTGGATGCAGTCGCCGTCGCGGATCAGGCCAGCGACGTGGCGCCCGATGGCTGCGGTGGTGTCGTCGCGCACGGGCGGTGGCATGGTCAGCGCTCCGCGCTCGCTCTCCACCACGTAGTCGATGGTCCCGGGATCGACGCGCGGCGCTCCGGCCGGGGCGACGATGCCGTGGTTGAGTTCGGCGACGAGAAGCGGCGTTCCTCGCGTTGTGCGGGACCGGGCCAAGGCGGCATGGAAGTCCGCATTCGGCCCCAAGCGCAGTTCGCCCCGTCGATCCCGGGCGACTTGGACCAGGGCGAGGTCCAGCGCCGCGGTGCGCAGATAGTCGAAGACATGGCGCATGTGCATAGGCAGAAACCGCACCCGGCCGGCGGCGTAGCCGGGGCGCAGGTCCGGCGTCAGGAAGAAGGTCACCTGCTTCGCCTCGGGATGCAGCGCGGAGAGATCCGTGCGGTTCAGGCCCGGCAGCGGGAACTGTAGAAACGTCACCCCCCGTGCGCAATCGGAGTGCTGCCGGATAGCTTCGACCAAGCCCTGAGGCTCGTTGGAGCTGCCGGCGACGAAAACCCGCCTGCCGGGTTCGAGCAAGTCGGCTACCGCCGATGGCTGCAAAGTCTGCATGGTCTTGGGCGCATTATCCCCACCCGACCTATTATGGTCGCCGGGACAGCGGTCGAAAACCGACAAACAGCATGAGGTTTGCGCTTGTCTAGGTAGGACGTGGCTATTAGAATCCCCCCCCGCTCGCGCCTGCCCGACTAAGCGACCCAAGCGCCAGAAAACCGGGAGAGCGATGGTCGGGAGAGTGGATGCCGCGAGGGTTCAAGCAGCGAGGAGATGCCTATCAAGAGAACGAATGCGAGAGCGCAATCCGCCGCCCGCGCCATGCTGAACGACGACATCCGGGCGTACCGGGTGCGTTTGATTGGCGCCGACGGCAAGCAGGTGGGAATCGTGCCCCGAGAGGACGCCTTGGGCGAGGCCCGGCGCAGCGGGCTGGATCTAGTGCTGATCGCGCCGGACGCGGATCCGCCGGTGGTCAAGATCATGGACTACGGCAAGCACCTGTTCGATCAGAAGAAAGCCAAGGCGGCGCAGCGCAAGCGGCAGAAGCATACGCATGTGAAGGAGATCAAATTTCGCCCCGGCACCGAGGAGGCCGACTACCAGCTCAAGCTGCGCAATCTGAAGCGCTTTCTCGACCAAGGCGACAAGACCAAGGTGAGCCTGCGCTTCAAAGGCCGCGAGATGGCCCACCCGGAGTTGGGAGTGACGCTGCTGAAACGAGTCGAAGGCGACCTCGACGAGTTCGCCAACGTGGAATCCGCCCCCCGCTTCGAGGGTCGGCTGATGACGATGGTGCTGGCGCCGAAGAGACGCAAGAAGTAGCCGCCCGCCTGATCGAAAGACCCAACCGCAAGACACGGTGCCGACAGCAGCGAATGCGCCAGATAAGGGCATGCCGTGGCGGCTGAACCACGGCTGCCGTGAAGAACCAACGCCCGCGGCACCAGTCGGCGGGCCGATAAGGAGAGATTCATGCCGAAACTGAAAACCAATCGCGGCGCTGCGAAGCGATTCCGTCGCACCGCCAAGGGCTTCAAGCACAAGCGCACCAATAAGAGCCACATCCTCACCAAGATGGCGCCGAAGCGCAAACGCCGGCTGCGCGGCTTCAAGGCCATTTCCGCTGCCGATACGGCCGCGGTGAAGCGGCTGGTGCCCAAGAAGGGCCGCTGAAGGGCTGCTAGGGAGAACGCAATGCCAAGAGCCAAGCGAAGCGTCGCCTCGCGAGCACGGCGCAAGAAGGTACTCAAGGCCGCCAAGGGCTACTACGGTGCCCGCAGCCGCTCCTTCAAGGTGGCCAAGCAGGCGGTCATCAAGGCCGGCCAGTACGCCTACCGGGACCGTCGCCAGCGCAAGCGCCAATTCCGGGCGCTGTGGATCATGCGCATCAACGCCGAGGCGCGCCACCACGGCCTCTCCTACAGCCGCTTCATTGCCGGCTTGAAGAAAGCGGCCATCGAGGTGGACCGCCGCGTACTCGCCGATCTCGCGCTGCACGAAAAGGACGCCTTCGCGACCTTGGCGGCGCGGGCCAAGGCCGCCTTGTCCTAAGCGCCGGCAAGAGACGCCGCAGGCTGGCTTCGCTTGGCGGCGCCCTGTCGCGGCAAGCGAGCGAACCATGAACATCGAGAGCATCGAACACGCTGCCTTGGCAGCCATTCATGGGGCGGTGGACGACAAGACACTCGACGCCGCCCGGGTGCGCTTCCTCGGTAGAAAGGGCGAACTGACGGCATTGCTGAAGTCCCTCGGCGGCATGAGCCCTAGCCAGCGTCCCGCCGCGGGAGCGCACATCAACGCTGCAAAAAAACGCCTGCTAGCCGCCATCGAGCAGCGCCGGGCAACCCTCGACAACGAGCAGCTGCGCCGCTCCCTGGCCGAGGAAGCCGTCGATGTCACGCTGCCGGGCAGACGCCGTCCCGGCGGCAGCCTGCATCCGATCACCCGCACCCTCCGCCGCATCGAGCAGATCTTCGTGGCCGCCGGCTACGGCGTCGCCGCCGGGCCCGAGATCGAGGACGACTACCACAACTTCGAGGCGCTCAACATTCCCGCCCATCATCCGGCGCGGGCCATGCACGACACCCTGTATCTGGACAACGGCCTGCTGCTGCGCACCCATACCTCGCCGGTGCAGGTGCGCGTCATGGAGCAGCAGCCGCCGCCGATCCGCATCGTCTGCCCCGGCCGCGTCTACCGCAAGGACGATCCGGATGCCAGCCACAGCCCCATGTTCCATCAAGTGGAAGGGCTGGTGGTCGACGAGGGCATCGCCTTCGCCGATCTCAAGGGCACGGTGGTGAACTTCGTACATCGCTTCTTCGAGAAGGGCCTCGGCGTCCGCTTCCGTCCTTCCTACTTCCCCTTCACCGAGCCGTCCGCGGAAGTGGACGTGCAGTGCGTACACTGTCTGGGCCGCGGCTGCCAAGCCTGCGGCCGTACCGGTTGGACGGAGGTGATGGGCTGCGGCATGGTGCATCCGAACGTGCTGGCCGGCGTCGGCATCGACACCGAGCGCTTCACCGGCTTCGCCTTCGGGTTCGGCGTCGACCGCTTCGCCACCTTGTTCTTCGAGATCGACGACATGCGCCTGCTGTTCGACAACGAGCTACGCTTCTTGGAGCAGTTCTCGTGAAGTTCAGCGAGCGCTGGCTGAAGGAGTGGGTGCCGGTTGCGGTGTCCACCCGGGAACTGTGCGACCAGCTCACCAACGCGGGGCTGGAAGTGGACGGCATGGAGGCCGTCGGCGGCGAGTTCGTCGGCGTCGTGGTAGCCGAGATCGTGTCGGTGCTGCCCCATGCGGGGGCGGACAAGCTGTCCGTCTGCGAAGTGGATGCCGGCGCCGAAACCCTCACCGTGGTCTGCGGCGCGCCCAACGTCCGCCCTGGGCTGAAAAGCGCCCTCGCCACCGTCGGCGCCGTGCTGCCAGCAGGCAGGACGGTCGAGCGTACCAAGCTGCGCGGCGTGGTCTCGCACGGGATGCTGTGCAGCGAAGAAGAATTGGGGCTGGGCACCGACGCCGGCGGCATCCTGGAACTGGATGCGCAACTGCAAGCCGGTACCGATCTGCGCAGTGCGCTGGCGCTGGACGATGCGGCCATCGAACTCGACCTCACTCCCAATCGCGGCGACGCCCTGAGCATTCGCGGCCTCGCCCGGGAAGTGGGGCTGCTCAACGACGCGACGGTGTCGGCACCGGAAATCCCAGCCGTGCCGGCCGCCACGGATGCGGTCTTCCCGGTGACCATCGAGAACTACGCCGGCTGTCCGCGCTATCTAGGCCGCGTCATCGAGGGGGTGGACATCACGCGACCCGCCCCACTGTGGCTGCGCGAACGCCTGCGCCGCTGCGGGCTGCGCTCCATCGATCCTATCGTCGATGTCACCAACTACGTGCTGCTCGAACTCGGCCAGCCCATGCACGCCTTCGATCTCGATCGGCTCGCCGACGGCATCATGGTGCGCGACGCGCGCCAAGGCGAATCCCTCGCCCTGCTCGACGGCAGCAAGGTGGCGGTCGACGAGACCACGCTGCTGATCGCCGACGCCGGCGGCCCGGTGGCCATCGCCGGCGTCATGGGCGGCGACCGCAGCGGCGTCTCGGCCGCCACCCGCAACGTCTTCCTGGAGTGCGCGTACTTCTCGCCGATCACGGTTGCCGGCGCGGCCCGGCGTTTCGACCTGCGCACCGACGCCTCCCATCGCTACGAACGCGGCGTGGACTACCGGCTGCAAGCCGAGGCCATGGAACGGGCGACGGCGCTGCTGCTGGACATCGTCGGCGGTCGTCCTGGCCCGGTGGTCGAAGAGGTCTGCAAGGGACACCTGCCCCGCGCCCGCACCGTGACCTTGCGCAAGGCGCGGCTGGATCGCCTGGTCGGCGAAGAAATCCCCGCCGCCGAAGTGCAGCGCATCTTCGAGCGCCTGGGTCTGGCTCCGATCGTCCAGGGCGATGGCGATGCAGCGATTTGGACGGTCACCTCTCCCAGCCATCGTTTCGATATTGAGCGCGAGGAAGACCTGGTCGAGGAAGTGCTTCGCATCTACGGCTACAACGTCATCGCCAGCCACGTTCCTGCAGCACCCCTGCTCCTCGGTCAACCCCGACGAAGCCGGCTGCCGGTCACCCGACTTGCCGACCTGCTAGCGCATCTCGGCTACGCGGAAGCCGTCACCTACAGCTTCGTGGACCCGCAACTCGCCGACATCCTCGATCCCGCCGCCGTTCCCGTGAAGGTGCTGAACCCGGTATCCAGCGAACATGCCGTCATGCGCACCAACCTGCTGCCGGGTCTGGTGGGCGCACTGCGCAACAACTTGGCGCGGCAGACCCAGCGGGTGCGCTTGTTCGAGATCGGCCAGTGCTTCCGGCCCGGCGAGTCCGGGCTGGATCAGTCGATGCTGTGCGGCGGCATCCTGTTCGGCCCCCGGGACGGGGAAAGCTGGGCCCAGGCCAGCGCGGGCACGGACTTCTTCGACGTGAAGGGCGATGTCGAGCGGCTGCTGGCATTAGGCGGACGTACCGTGGCGTTTGAACGTATCGCGCATCCGGTGCTGCATCCCGGCCAGTCGGCCCAGCTGCGCATGGAGGACAAAGTGGCGGGACGTCTCGGTCGCCTGCATCCGGAAGTGGAAGCGGCGCTACGACTGCCAACGGGGGTGTTCGTCTTCGAGCTGGACGTGGACGCTGTGCGCGCCGTACGTCCGCGTCGTCACGACACCCTGTCCCGACAGCCGTCGGTGCGGCGCGACTTGGCGCTGGTGGTGGATCGGCACATCGGCGCGGCGCACATCGAGGCCGTAGTGCGGCGTTGCCTGGGCGAGTTGGTTGCGGAGTTTCGCATCTTCGATGTCTACCAGGGCGAGGGCATAGAACCGGGCCGGAAAAGCATCGCAGTCAGCTTGACCTTGCAGCATCCTTCGCGCACTCTTACCGACGGTGAGATCAACCAGCATGTGGATGACACTCTGGCTGCCCTGACAGCGGAGGTCGGCTCGCGCCTGCGGTAATGCGCCTGTCGCCCCGTGTCGAACCGATGTGGCATTGGGCGATCCATCTTCAGCAGGCGGAGTCCAGGATTGAGCACATTGACCAAGGCGCGGATGGCCCAGCGGCTGTCCGACGACCACGGGTTCAACAAGCGGGAAGGCAAGGAGCTCGTCGATTGCTTTTTCGAGGAGATATCCCTGTCGCTCGAACACAACGAGCCGGTGCGGCTGTCGGGTTTCGGCAACTTCGAGTTGCGCGACAAGGGCGAGCGCCCGGGACGAAACCCCAAGACTGGCGAGTCGATCCCCGTTAGCGCCCGGCGGGTGGTCGCCTTCCGCCCGGGCCAGCAGCTACGCACCCGAGTCCACGCCTATGTCGAACCTGACGAAGAGCCCGAGTGAAACGCTGCCGCCGATTCCAGGCAAGCGCTACTTCGCCATTGGCGAAGTTAGCGAGCTGTGCGATGTCAAGCCCCATGTGCTGCGCTACTGGGAGCAGGAATTCTCGCAATTGGCACCGGTGAAACGGCGCGGCAACCGCCGCTACTACCAGCACCGCGACGTCCTGGTCATCCGTCATATCCGCTCGCTGCTCTACGAGCAGGGCTTCACCATCGAAGGCGCACGGCAACGGCTGGCCGACAACAGCGCCCAAGCGGATCGCACCCGCTCCCGACTGCTGATCCAGCAGATCGTCGAAGAACTCGAAGACGTGCGGCGCGTCTTGAACCCATGAAAGTGCGCGCTACCGGCATGGGCGTGCTGCCCATTGCCGTCAGCGACCGCAATACATGGCTGTGCGTGCGTCTCGCCACCAATGCCGGCGTCGCAGGCTTGGGCGAGGCGTCCTTGGGCGCAGCGCGGGAACTTCGGGAACTGGCCACCTTCTACGACCTGCTCGACCAGCCGCTGTCCATTCAGGCCTACCGGCAGGCCGGTCTCCCCATGGCCGCCGGCGGCCGTCGCGCTGCCGCTGCGTTCAGCGCCATCGAGATGGCCTTGTGGGATATTCGCGGCAAGCTGCTCGATGCGCCCGTCCACGAACTGCTCGGCGGTCGGATGCGCGACAGCGTCGCCGTCTACGCCAATATCAACCGCATGACGAAAGATCGCTCCGCGGCGGGGTTCGCCGACAGCGCCGCGCTGGCCCTCGAGGCGGGTTTCCAAGCCTTCAAGGCCGCGCCGTTCGACGGCTTCCCCCGCGCCGACGCGCCACCAGAGCGAATCGAGGCGGCCACCGCGCGAGGGATCGAGGCCATGTTCGCCATCCGCGAGAAGGTCGGCGCGGATGCGGCGCTGAAAGTAGACTGCCACAGCCATTTCGACATCGAACGAGCGGTGGCCGTGGCGCAGCAGCTCGAACCCGTCGGCCTCGATTGGTACGAAGAACCGCTGCCCCTCGCCGATCTCGACGGTACCCGGAGGGTGCGCGACGCCATCGCGCAACGGTTGGCCGGTGGGGAAAGCCTGTTCGGACTCGCCGGCTTCCTGGCGCTGTTCGCGACGCAAGCCGTGGATGTGCTGATGCCGGATGCCATGCTCTGCGGCGGCGTGCTGGAAATGCTGCACATCGCTCGCGCAGCCGAAGCGCACGGCATCGCCGTCTCGCCGCACAACCCTTGCGGACCGGTAGCGACCGCGGCAGCTCTGGCGGTCTGCGGTGCGGCGCCCAACGTGGAGAGCCTGGAACTGCAATGGGGCGAGGTGGACTGGCGGTCGGATATCCTCGAACCACCCGAGCTTATCGTGGACGGACGCATGAGCATCCCCGACCGCCCGGGTTTCGGCATCGATCTCGACGAGAGCGCCGTGCCCGCGGCATAGGCTTGGAGCAGCGTTCGGACGACATCGCCGCCGTGCCGTCGGCGCCCTGGGGCCACCATCGCCAGCGTCGTCCGCCAAGCCGAACCGCGCAGGCTGCCCCTGAGCTGTCCGAACATCGTTGTCGTCGTCGCCGACCCGCGGCGCGACGACGCGGTGGAGATCGCCGGCACCAGCGCCGCATCCGCACCGGCTGGCGCGAAGGCATCGTATTGACGCGCCCGTCTCCAACTCGCCGCCATGCGTCCCGGCGCGGGCGACGCTGACGACCGGCCTGCCGTCCCGACGGCGCGGCGTCCGGAGCAACGCCAGCGGCACCGACGAGCACGGGTCGAGCCCTGTGTGCGGATGCC
Source organism: Pseudomonadales bacterium (assembly GCA_963422285.2). Lineage (GTDB taxonomy): Bacteria > Pseudomonadota > Gammaproteobacteria > Pseudomonadales > Azotimanducaceae > VXYL01. The sequence continues at coordinate 1,308,728 of CAXXJO010000002.1, forward strand.
GATCGAGGGCCGACCAGCGCCTGCCGAGCGGCTGATCGCCTCTGCATAGGGGACAGGGACAAAAAACCGCTTCTTGCGCTGCGAACTGCTGATAGCCGGGTCGTTCCGGCGATCGTTCGGCAGAGGCACGGCAGTCGCTTGCAGCAAGTCCGGCTGTCTTCAAACGCAGGACGCTGCCAGCCCCTGCTCCTTGCCGCTGCCGTCCGGTACGATGGTAGACTGCAGCTGCGGTGGCGGGAACGCCACCGTTCGTTCGGGGCGTAGCGCAGTCTGGTAGCGCATCACACTGGGGGTGTGGTGGTCGCCGGTTCAAATCCGGCCGCCCCGACCAGACGCCGCGCCAGCCTCCCCTGGGAATCGGCGTGCATCGCACCGAACGGCACGATGCCGCACTGCCTTCCGTCGCGCCCCTGGCCGGGTCAGGCTGGATACTCGTTGAACATGGACGTGCGCCCGCCGTCCACGACCAAGTCGTGGCAGTTCACGAAGCGGCCTGCCTCGCTGGCCGGATACAGCGCTGCGACGGCGATGTCCCACGCCAAGCCGGACTTCTTCAGCGGATTGGCTTTGCCATCTTGCGGGCGTTGTCCGCGTCCGGCAGGGCATTGGCCCGAGCCGAACCGCCTCAGAAGATCGGGGTAGCGATGGCGTCCGGGGAGATGTCGTTGATGCGAACGCCTTGCGGGCCAAGTTCGACGCCGGCCAGCTTGGAGCAGTGGGTGACGGCGAACTTCAAGTCCGAGTAGAGGATGTTGCTCTGCAGGTGGCGAACGGCGGCGATGCTGGAGTTGTTGATGATCGAACCGCCACCGCCAGCAGCATGTGCGGCACCGCCGCCTTCATGCCCAGCACGACGCTGGCGAGCAGCAGCTTGACGCCGTGGTCGACATTCTCCGCAGTGATGCCCGCGACATTGCCGGCGGTGGGGCCGCCGGCATTGTTGAACAGAATATCGAGTCGAGAACGGGGACGTGATTGAGGTTGGCGACCACGAGCAGCTTATGGCAAACGGGAATAAGTACGCCAAGATGTTCGCGACCCAGGCGGCGCGTTACCGCTAGCCTGGATGGAATAGGGAATGCCAACGGCGGGAATCCCCTGTGATCGGAAATGGTAGGTGGGCGAATACGCCTGAGTCTAGCGGAGAGGATCATGGCGGATATGCGCTTCAGGCCCAGTTGCGGCCACTCGCTGCGTGAACTGCAGTGGCAGCGGATCTACGCATCGGTGCTAGGCTGCGAAGATCTGAACGACCATCGGGAACTGTACCGCGACATGGCGAAAGAAAACGACGGGGGGGGGCATCCCCTTCGGCCAGCGACAAACCCCGCTCATCGTCTCCATCGTCATCAGCACTTCCCCGACAGTCCCCGACAGCAAACCTCGCTGTTGTCGCCTAGAAGTCCGATTGGTCGTCGACGCCAGTGTCAAATTCCGTGTGGCAACCGCCACCACCCTTAACTTGCAGATAAATCGCGTGGTACCGCACGTTGCGAAGTTCGGACCGGTAGAACCAGCTTCCCGGGAAGGCTGCCTTCCTCTGCGCCTAGTTCTCGGATGCGCTTAGCCTCCGCGGCGTGGACTACGAGAGGGAATGGGGCTGTGTTTCTCATCGTAAAGATCCTTGCGGCAGCCTAGTCGATGGTCCCGTAATAGCTGTTCCTTGGATGCTTATCAATACTGTTTTTTTACAGGTTCCTGGGTTGGTTTCTCACCTTCGCCTCGGCAGGGAGGACCAAGCCTCATGGGGCGCTATCTCGCGAAGATGACCGGCTGGCCGCAGGCAGATTCTGCGCTCCTGCCCGGTTCTTCGTCGACGATGACACCGCGACGATGCTCTCGGCCTCACGGAGCAGGTCACCCATCCCCGGATCACTCCGGTTGCTGAACCGCTGCACGCAATGCGTACGGAGCATCGTCGACAGCGGATGCGACTGCCGGTCGTTGCCGCCGCTTTAGCGGACCGGCTCGACGAGCGCCGCCAAGCGACCCTGCTAGGCCAACTCGTCCATCCGATCCAGGAAGCGCTCGCGACTCTGACCTCGGTCGACGTTTATTCAGAGGCTCCCTAGCCAAACTATAGTGCGGTTCGCCGCGACTACTTGGAAACGGAAGTTTCTCGTTTCGCAGGAGCCTAAGAAATTCAAGCACTTGCGAACTTGGCACGAAAGATGCTTCTAGTCAGCAGAACCGAGCAGGAATAGCCCGAAGAGTCCATGAAGTTGATCCGCATCTTCGTCGAGCACCGGCTGGCGGCCAATCTGGGGATGGTGCTGATGGTGCTGGCCGGGGTCTGGGCCATCACTCAGATCACCGTGCGTCTGAACCCGGTGGCACCCCGGCCTTACGTCAACGCCAACGTCGCTTGGCGGGGCGCGAGCGCCGAGGACATGGAGAAGCTCGTCACCACGCCGCTGGAGCAGCAGCTCAAGACGCTGCCGGACGTGGAGACCATCTGGAGCGTCACCCGCGATGCGGCGTCGTTCGTGCAAGTCGAAATCGACGAGGACGCGGATGTGCAGGATGCCGTGGACAGCATCAAGCAGCGGCTGTCGCAGATTCGCAGCTTCCCGGTAGAAATCGAACCGCCAACGGTCTATGCGCTGCGTCAGAGCGATCTCGTCGCCGCGGTGCTGGTGACGGGCAACGGCAGCCTGGCCGAGCTCATCCCCTTGGCGCGACAGATGGAGAACGAACTGCTCGGACGCGGCCTCGACTCGGTGGAGTTCAACGGCCTGCCGGCCCAGGAGATTGCCATCCAGGTACACAGCCGTACCCTGTTCGAGCTGGGCTTGAGCTTCGACGAACTCGGTCGCCAGCTTGCGACGCTGTCCACCGATTCGCCTGGCGGCACCATCGGCACCGGGGCGCTGGCTCGCCAGCTGCGCAGCCTCGATCAGCGCCGGGACACCGACGAGTTCGAGAACCTGCCGATCTTCACTGCCACCGGCGAGCTGGTGCGGCTCGGCGACATCGCCCGGGTGGAGCGCCGGGCGCTGGTGGACCAGCCCTATCTCGCCGTCGGCGGCAAGCCGGCCATCGCTCTGTTCGTACGCCGGGAGCAGGAGAGCGACTCCCTGGAAGCGGCGCGGAACCTGAACGCCTACCTGGACGCGAAACGACCCACGCTGCCGGCAGGCGTGCAGCTGAACGTCTTCCTGGAGGCGTGGGTGTTCATCCGCGACGAGCTGGAACTCATCATCGGCAATGGACTCACTGGCCTGGTGCTGGTAATCGTCGCGCTGATCGCGTTCTTGCGTATGATGCCGGCGTTCTGGGTGATGATGGGCATTCCCGTCACCTTCATGGCGGCGCTGCTCGGCTTCTACTACCTAGGCGGCAGCATCAACGCCGTCAGCCTGATCGGCTTCATCATGGCGCTCGGCATCGTGGTGGACGACGCCATCGTCGTGGGCGAAGAGTCGGTCAGCCAATTCGAAGCCGGCAAGTCGCCGGCCGAGGCTGCGACAGCCGGCGCCAAGCGCATGCTGGCGCCGGTGACCGCCTCGTCGCTGACCACGCTGTGCGCCTTCACGCCACTGATGGCCGCCGGCGACGCGCCCATCAAGGAAATCGCCCTCATCATGCTGGTCGTGATCGCCGCCTCCCTGGTGGAGTGCTTCCTGATTCTGCCGGGTCATCTGCGCCACGCCTTCGAGTATGTGCGCAAGCGTCCTCCGAGCCGCTTGCGGCAGCGTTTCAATGCCAGCTTCGAGCGCTTCCGAGAACAGCGTTTCCGCCCCCTGACGGGCCTTGCGCTGGCCAACCGCGGCATCGTGGTGAGCGCGGCGCTGGGCATGTTCCTGCTCATGCTGCTGGTGTGGATGACAGGCTGGATCAAAATGGAGTTCAACCTGAATCTGGATTTCGAGGAGGTGCGGGCGGACGTGCGCTTCGTTTCCGGCGCGGATGCGAAAAAGAAGCAGGCGTTCCTGCGTCACCTGGAAGAAGCCTTGGCGGCAACGGACCGGGATCACGGCGGCGACAATCTCGTCAACCATGTCGCCTTCGTCAACTCCGCCACCATCGACAACGAATTCAAGACCGGCCCCCAGTACGTCTCCATGCGCGTGGAGATGGTCTCGCCAGAGCAGCGCGAGCTGTCGGCGGACGAGTTCGCCACCGCTTGGCTGGATCGGGTGCAGCGGTCGCCGGTTGTCGACGCGCTGGCCATCGCCCAGCAGCGCAGCTGGTTTTCGGACTTCTCCATCCTGCTCAAGGGGCCAGACGCCGAGACCCTCAAGCGGGCTGGCGACGAGGTGATCCGCGAACTGGTGACCTTGAACGGCGTCTCCAACCTGCGCGACAACCTGCCCTGGGGCAAGGACCAGTGGATTCTCGGGATCACCACGGCCGGGCGGGCACTGGGCCTGTCCACCGGCGACCTCGGCCGCCAACTGCGCGCCGCCTACGACGGCCGTCGCATCCAGATTTTCCAGGACCGGGACAACGAGCTGGAAGTTCGGCTGATTCTGCCCGAGGAAGAACGCACGGATCTGTCGCGCATCGGCCAGTTCCCCATCCAGGCGCCGAACGGCGACATGCTGCCGCTGTCGACGGTCGCCACCATCGAGGCCCGGCGCGGCGTCGACGCCATCCGCCATCACAACACCCAGCGTACGCTGACCATTCGCGGCGACGTGGACATGAGCGTCATCAGCGGCGGCGAGGTGATCGGCCACTTCAACGAACACATCCGCGACCGGGTGATGCGGGAATACGGCATCGCCACCGGGCTCGACGAACTGAGCCGCGCCGAGGACGAGGCCGCCAGCGAACTGCTGATCCAGTTTCTCATCGCCCTGGCGCTGATCTACGTGGTGCTGGCCTGGGTGTTCGCCTCCTGGAGCTGGCCGCTGGCGGTGATGGCGGCGATTCCGCTCGGACTCACCGGTGCCGTGATGGGTCACATCCTGCTCGGCCTGCACATCAATCCCATGTCGATGCTGGGCCTGTTCACCCTCACCGGCATCATCGTCAACGACTCGATCATTCTGGTCAGCACCTACCAACGCCTGGTAGCGGAAGGAAGGCCGCCCGAGCAGGCGATCGAGGATGCGGCCTGCCTGCGGTTGCGGCCCGTGATCCTCACCTCGGTGACCACCGTGGCGGGGCTGTTCCCGCTGATGCTCGAACAGGCGCCGATCGGCGCCATGTTCAAGCCTCTGGCGGTGGTGATCTGCTTCGGCCTGCTGTACGGCACGGTGCTGGTGCTGGTGGTGATCCCAGTGCTGCTGTCGCTCATCATCGGCGGCGGCGCCCGGGTATCGAGATGGACTTCGCGGCTGCGGTTCGGGCGGCGGCCGGCCGCGAGCGTCATGGAGGGAGCGGCATGAAGAAGTGGCTTGCGCAGTGGCTGCGGCGATTCGGAAACCGGTTGCGCGGCGTCCGCCGCAAAACCTGGATGCTGCTGGCGATCGTGCTGGGCACCGCGACCATCAGCACCGCCCTGGTCGCATTCGCGCCGGAACCGGACCGCAGGCCGGTAGCGGAAACGGCGGTACCGGTGGCCAGCCTGACCGCCGTGACGGGCACATGGTCGCCGGAAGCGGATCTCTACGGGCGCGTCGAGACGCCCCACGCGGCGCGCTTGACGGCGCTGGTGGCCGCCACGGTCGATGCCTTGCGGGCACGGGAAGGCGACCGCGTGGCCGCCGGCGATGTGCTGGTGCAGCTGGACGAGACCGACGCTCGCCTGCTGCTGCGCCGCCGCCAATCGGATCTGGCGGAGGCGCGGGCGGACCTCGAAGCCCTGAAGCTGGCTGGCAGCGACGACCGCGACGTGCTGGAACATCAGCAGGCGCTGCACCAGCTGGCCTTGAGCAAGGTGAAGCGGTACCGCCAGCTTCGCGCTCAAGGCTCCATCTCCCAGGAAACCTTGAACGCCGTTGTGCAAGACAGCCATGCCCAAGCCATCGCGCTGTCCCGCCAGCACAACCAAGTGCAGAGCTTCGAGCACCGACTGGCGCGCGCCGAAGCTCGGGTGACCCGCGCCGAGGCATCGGTGGAGGAGGCCGGCGTGGGCTTGGACCGTACCCGCATCCGAGCCCCGTTCCCTGGCCGCGTGACCCGCATCGCGGTGGCGCCGGGGGAACTGGTGTCGCCGGGCGGCGTGGTGGCCGAGATCTACGACGACAGCAACTTGGAGATCCGGGTGCAGATTCCCAACGCCCACTTGCCAGTATTGGGACGTGCCTTGGCGGCGGGCCGCACCCCCCGCGCCAGCGTCGACTTCGGCGCCTGGCGCGCCAGCGGTGAACTGGACCGGATCAAGGGCGCCGTCGGCAAGGGACAATCCGGCGTCGACGGCCTGGTGCGGCTGCACCCGGGCCAACCGACTCCGGATCTGGGCCGCGCCGTCCGCCTGCGCATCACGCTGCCGCCGCTGCCGGATGTGGTCGCCGTCCCCATGCAGGCGGTCTACGGCCAACGCCGGCTGTTCCTCATCGAAGATGACCTGCTCCTCGGCATCGATGTCGAACGCTTGGGCAAAGCCACCGACGCGGACGGCCAGCTGAAGCTCCTGGTGCGTGCCGAAGAACTCGCAGACGGCACCCGCTACCTGAGTTCGCAGCTGTCCAACGCGGTGACAGGGCTTCGAGTGAAGGTGGTGGAAGGAGCGTCGGACGAATCGCGTTTGCAGACGGCGCTGCCAGCGAGTGGTTGAGCACGGACTCGGGGATCTACCTGCGGACGGCATCCATCCGCACCCATCGGACGAGGAACAGCCACTTGGCTGCCATGGCAGTTCCAACCTTCCGTTTGGGAATTGCGCATCAGAATCCGCAAAACTCGCGGTCGGCGACGGTCGAGTTCGCTCCCGGTGGCTTGCGATTCTCGCTTCGGCGACCGGGAAGCCGCGGGCCTGGCCGTCGTCCGCAGCGCATCGAACAGATTCGCCTCGCGCCGTTCGTCACGGCCTTCCTTGTCGAACGGGTTGCAACTGGCCCGCCATCCCCGCCGCCCTGCGCCTTCGCAACCCATGCGCCAGTGGTTGCGCGGATTTTGCTACGCAATTCCCTTCCGTTTCCCGTCAGCCCTTGTGCCCTGGCACAACCGACATGAGACGCATTCCTTGCAGAGCGCGCCGACGGCTCCGCAGTATCAATCCGGATGGAAGAACGCCTAAACTGGATTGTGCTGCGGATCTAGGCAAACAGGTTTGCGCACCACAGCCAGAGGGGGCGTGAAGTGACGGAAGACATCGTACGCCTCGAGGCGGTTCTGGAGCGTCTGCTGACGAAGGGGGACGTCCCTGCTCGGCTGCGGGATGCCATGCGCTACGCGGTGCTCGGCGGCGGCAAGCGCATCCGGGCCCGCCTCGTCTACGCGGCTGGCCGGCTGGGCGGCGCCTGCTTTGGCGTCCTGGACCGCGCTGCGGCCGCAGTGGAGATGATCCACGCCTACTCGCTGGTCCACGACGATCTGCCGGCCATGGACGACGATGCCTTGCGCCGCGGTCAGCCGACTCTGCACATTCGCTACGACGAAGCCACCGCCATCCTGGTCGGCGACGCCTTGCAGGCACTGGCCTTCGAGGTGGCCAGTGCCGATGCCGTCGAACTCCGCCTCGCCCGCCGCTGGGTGCGTCTGCTGGCCAACGCCGCCGGGGCCGAGGGCATGGTTGGCGGCCAAGTGCTGGATATGGAAGGCGAGACCCGGCGGCTGAGCGTAGCCGAACTGGAGACCATGCACCGTACCAAGTGCTGCGCTTTGATCCGCGCAGCGGTGGGGATGGGGGTCGCGGCGGGGGCCTTCTCCAGCACGGAAGCGGAGGCGCTGGACGCATTCGCCGCCGAAATCGGGCTGGCGTTCCAGATCCACGACGACGTTCTCGACGTCACCGCCACTACCGCGGCGCTAGGCAAACCCCAAGGCGCGGATGTGCGCCAAGGCAAGTCTACCTACGTCGGGCTGCTGGGCGTCGACGGCGCTCGCGCCGAAGCGCGACGACGGCTGCATCTCGCTTGCGATCATCTGGAGCTATTCGGCAGCCGCGCACAGACGCTGCTGGAGATCGCTCGCTTCGTGGTCGAGCGAAGTCATTAGAAACACAAGACCTCGAGCAGAGAACAAGATACAAGGAGACGACCGTGGCCGAACCGGAACTGCGCAAACCCGTCGAACTGGCGTCCAACGATCTCGATTGGACCGGTCGCTGGCACGGCGAAGACATCTGGCAGGTGCTGACCGCGGCCCGCGACGGCGACCTGGAGCGCTTGAGAGCACTCGTCGAGCGCGATCCGACGCTGGTGCAGGCGGAGTTCTGGTACACGCCGCCGCTGCACTTCGCCGTCCGGGAAGGCCACCTGGACGCCGTGCGCCTGCTCACCGAGACCGGAGCCGATATCTTCCACCGCACTCTGTACAGCCAGGAAACGCTGCTGGATGTCGCTCTGGATCGCGGCCACGACGACGTCGCGCACCATCTTCGCGGCGAGCTTCGCCGCCGCGCCAACTCCGAAGGCGACCGACACGCCATCCACGACGCGGTAGCGGCCAGCGAAACCACGGCCATCGAACGCCTGCTGGCCGCGCAGCCCGACCTCGTCAATCGCGGCGACGCCTTAGGCCGCCGGCCGCTGCACTACGCCGTCGAGGCCGGTCGCAAGGAACTGGCGGATCTGCTGCTCGATCGCGGCGCGCAGGTGGACGCTGCCGGCTTCAGCAGCGACGACCGGCTGGGTGGCTACGGTTTCCGTCCCGTGGCGCTAGCGCTCTGGCATCATCCGTACTGGCGTCAGCGCAACGACTACGACATCGCCCGCCGCCTGCTGGCCAGAGGGGCGCGCTACTCCATCACCATCGCCGCCGCCCTGGGCGACGAAGACCGGGTACGCGAACTGCTGGGCACGAACGCAGCACTCGCCAACGAGCAAGAACCCGGCGGCAAGCGGCCGCTATCCGCCGCCGCGGAACGCGGCCACGGCACCATCGTCCAACGCTTGCTGGCTGCCGGCGCCGACCCGAACTTGCCGGAAGGTCCCAACTGCCCGCGCGGCTACGCGCTGTGGGCGGCGGCCCGCTTCGACCATCGGCAAATCGCCGAGGAGCTCCTGGCAGCAGGCGCGGATGCCAATGCCGATGTCGAATCGTCCGGCACGCCCACGGGCTCCGCCGGGAACGCCGAGATGCGTGCTCTGCTCTACTGCCACGGCGGTCGCGTACCGCTTTCCCAACATGTCCACGACGGCAATATCGACGCTGTCGCTGCGCTGCTCGACGCCAAGCCGGAGCTGTTCGACGAAATCCGAACTACGGAAGCGTTCACCTTGGCGGTATCCGCCGGCCACGATGCCATCGTGCGGCTGCTGCTGGCCCGCGGCTTGCGCATCCCCACAGTGGTGACCAGCTGCCAAACCTACCTGTGGCGATCGCTGGAACTCGGCCGGCTGCTCCTTGCTCGCGGCATGGACGCGAACCTGCCCAACTGGCAGCAGGTGACGCCGCTGCACCACATCGCCGGCAAGGGAGACATCAACGCCGCCCGGCTGTTTCTGGAATTCGGGGCCGATGCCAACGCCATCGACGAGGAATACCGCTCGACGCCGCTGGGCTGGGCGGCGCGTACCGGGCACAGCGACTTCGTCCGCTTCGCCCTGGAAAACGGCTTCGACCCCGCCCTGCCGGCGGCACCCGAGTGGGCGCGACCGGCGGCCTGGGCGCGACGACGCGGGCATCGGGAGATTGTCGAATTGCTGGAGTAGCCAGTGCCAAAAGGCGGTTCGCCCGCTGGACAGGTGAAGAAGCCGTCAGCCCTACCATGCCCGCTTCAACGGCTCATGGGCATCCCCGTCCTTCGCTGCCAGGCCGAAAATCCGAGGCTTGCGGCACGGCCCATTGCGAACGCTTTTTCAACACCGCCGGCCCGGCCATTGCGGAAATGCCCTATCACCTGCCGCCGCTGGCGCACTTGGAAATCGACGCGGCGCTGTTCCTGATCCTGCAGTGGAAGCGCTTCGTACTGCGCACCCTCGCCAGACCGGCAAGGCCTCGACGCTGCTGGCCCTGGACGATCTGTTCAATGCCGACGGCCGCTACCGCTGCGTACATATGCCAATGGGGAGGCAGCGGATCGTGATCGAATGCAAGGTGGCGCGCGGCAGCGTGGAGCGGACGATGCAGGCCGGGATCGAGCAGACGCGAGCGTACATGGACCGACGCACAGCGGACGAAAGACACCTAATGGCGTGCGATCGCCAGTCGGAGACGTCCTGGGAGGAAAAGGTGTTCGGCGGGACAGCGACACGGCCCGGGGCACTGTAGGCATTGACCCCGGACCAGCCGTGGCTGGTAACCGCGTTGCTAGGTGGCGGATGCCGCGACGATGCTGGCGATGGATTCGTCGAGGCGGGCGGCAAACGTTTCGTCGTCCAGATCCACCCTCAGGCCCTCGGTCAAGGCCCGGGAGAAGCTGGCGACGACACCGTGGTTGGCGGCCAGCTTGGCATTGGCCGTCTCCCTGGAGTAGCCGCCCGAGAGAGCCACCACGCGCAACACCTTCGGATGCGAGCAGAACTCGCGGTAGTAGTTCGGCTGCTCCGGCAGAGTCAGCTTGAACATCACCGGCAGTTCGCCGTCGAGGGCGTCGAGGCCGGTGCGCAGATTGTCCCGCAGCAGTTCTTCGCAGGCGGCCTTGTCCGGCGCGTGGATGTCCACTTCGGGTTCGATGATGGGCACCAGGCCGTGGCAGCGAATGTCCCGGGCCAGTGCGAACTGCTGCTCCACCACCGCGGCGATGCCGTCCGGGTTGGCCGCCTTGACGACGGAACGCATCTTGGTGCCGAACACGTCCAGGGCCCGGGCCCAGGGCAGCCGTTCGGCGAGGTCGGGTATCGGCTTCATCGTCTGCACCCCGTCGTGCTCGTCGGCGAGGCCGTAGTCCACCTTCAGAAACGGCAGGATGCGCTTCTGCCGCCACAGGTATTCGCTGGTGGGGACGCCGCCTGCCTCCCGTTCCAGAGTGTTCTGGAACAGGATGGCACCGAGTATCCGCTTGCCGTCGAAGCGCTCGCTGGCGACGATGCGGGTGCGCATGGCATGCGCGAGGTCGAACATCTCCTCGTCTGTGGCATAGGCGGATTCGTCAATGCCGTAGAGCTTGAGCGCCTTGGGCGTACTGCCGCCGCTCTGGTCCAGAGCGGCGATGAACCCCGCGCCGTCACGCATGTGTTGAATCTGCGCCGTCATCGCGCCACTCTTGTCGCTGAGAGCGCAAGAGTATCGCAAGCGACATGAACAAGCCCAACATTCTCTTCGTGATGACCGATCAGCAGCGCTGGGACGCCATGGGATGCGCCGCCGAATCCCATGGCGCCTGGGTAGAGACGCCGGCGCTGGACCGCATCGCCGCCGAAGGCGTGCGCTTCACCCGGTGCGTCACCACCACGCCCATCTGCATTCCGGCCCGGGTGACCCTGGCCACCGGCCGCTATCCCCACAACAACGCGGTGTGGAGCAACCTGCAATACACCCTGCCGCCGGACGCGCCCACTTGGATGCGCGCCTTGCGCGACCTCGGCTACCGCACCAGCCTGTTCGGCAAAACCCACCTGCACCCGCATCGGGGCGACCTGCGCCAACGCGAGCACCTGCTGAACGCCTACGGCCTGGACGATGTGGACGAGATCGGCGGCCCCCGGGCCAGCGCCACGGTGATGAGCCATATGACGGCGATGTGGCAGGACAAGGGCCTGCTCGAACGCTACCGCGCCGACTTCGCGGAGCGCTTCGCCAACAAGCCCCACGTCGCACGGCCGTCCGTGCTGCCGCTTGCGGACTACGCCGACGTCTACGTAGGCCAGCAGGCCAAGCGCTACCTGGCGGGCTACGACCGCGACCAGCCGTGGTTCTGCTGGGTGAGCTTCGGCGGCCCCCACGAACCCTGGGACGCACCGGAACCCTACGCCAGCATGTACGACCCCGAAGCCATGCCCGCGCCGGTGCCCCGGCCCGTAACCAATCATTCTCGGCCGCAAGGTTGGCTAGACTACTACATGGAACATTCCAGTCCCCGTCTGGAGCCCAACGACGAGGCGGCCATGCGCGCCAACTACGCCGGCAACGTCACCCTGATCGACGATCAGATCGGCCATATCCTCGAGGTGGTCGAAGCACGCGGCGAGTTGGACGACACTGTTATCGCCTTCACTTCGGACCACGGCGAAATGAACGGCGACTGGGGCCTGATCTACAAGATGAACTTCCTCGACGGCGCCTTGCGCGTACCCATGCTGGTGCGGACCCCGGCAACGGCTGCGGGCGGCGGTTCGGTGAGCGATGCGCTGGTGGAGAACTGCGACCTCGGCCCGACCCTGGTGGAACTAGCTGGCGGCGAACTGGAACATCGACAGTTCGCACGCTCTCTGGTTCCAACCCTGACGGCACCGGATGCCGTCCACCGGCAGGATGTGGTCTCGGAGTTCCGCGGCGAGTTCATGTTGATGACCCAGGACTGGAAGATGGCCCTCAACCGCGAAGGCCGCGCCTACCTGCTGTTCGATCGCAACGCGGATCCGCGCGAGAAGCGCAACCTCGCCGGCCTGCCGGAATCCAAGCCGGTGGAGGACGAACTGCGGCTGGCGACCTTGGAGCGCATCTCGAAGACCCAGCTCACAGCCCCTTGACAGCGGGAAATGTTCGGAATAGGATCGCCGCCCTTCTCCGCATCCGCGGCCCAGATCGAAAACGGTGCCGCCTATTCCGGCACCGGCTCCCGCAGCAGGCCAGCGTGGTGGCGAAGCGCCCGGCGGCGGCGACGCCAATCGGCCATATGCGCATCCATCAGCTGGCAGAAGCCCGGGCCGTGGTTCAAATGCCGCAAATGGCACAGCTCATGCAGGACGACGTATTCGATCAGCCGATCCGGCAGCTTGACCAAGTGGCTGTTGAGAGAAATGCGCCCGCGCGTCGAGCAGCTCCCCCACTGGGTGCGCATGTAGCGATGCCGCCAAGGCGGCTCGGTCCCGAGCCAAGGCAGCGCCGCGACCATTGCGGCGACCACATTGCCCAGCACGGACTCCGCCTGCCCTGCGTACCATGCCCAAACGCGACGCTTGGTATCGTTGCGAGGAGCCAAGAGCTCGCCCTCCGCAAGCGCCGTGTCCTCCCCTGCCCCAAGGCGCAAGGATACGGCTCGGCCGCGATGGAACAATACGGCGCCGTCGACATAGTCCAGCGGATACCAGACCCCGCTCTCGGCTGCCGCTCGGCGACGGTGGCGAATCCACCGGGCATGCGTTCGCAGCAGGCTGCGCACTTCGTCCAGGGACGCGGACGGCGGCGCATCGACAAGCAGCATCCCGGCAGAGGCGAAGGAGATGCCCATGCGGGTTCGTCGACGCGGGTTCCAGCGCACCTCCACGGCCACTTCGGCGCCGTCGGCCAGCGTCCAGTGGAATCGAGTGCGCTGCGGACGACAAGACGCGACAGCGGCCATCGAGCCAGTCATCCTCCGATCCTCTCGCGCCGCCAAGCAGCGTCCTATCCTTCGTTGCCACGCCGGCAGATCCTGCGCGTTGTCCTTGCGCATCCGTTCGCGGGCCCGGCGCTCCATGAACAGCTGTACATCGGCTGCTCTGCCCTCCCTTCGCGGCAGCCCGTATCCAGGCTCGGGACGTTTCGGACATTCAGGCAGCGTCGCGGATCACCAGCAAGGAAAACCTGTCCCGGGTACGCCTCGGCAGAGCGCCTTGAAAGCAAGCCGACGACGCAGCTGGCATACCAGCCCTACTAGGGAATCCCAGCGAATTGACGCAACTCGTTGTATAGATTCTTCTGGCGGTTGTCGAATTGGCAGTTGCCGCGCCTGCAATTGACGATGGCCTCCGCTGGCTTCTTTGCACGCCCGTTGTGCCAATGCCAATCCTCGACCATGTTAATCGGTATGGACTGGTCCCCGGTTGCAGCCAGAGGCAGGTGAGCTCGGAGTTGGTCTGTCCACTCATGAGTCGGCGTTCTCCTTAGGTGCCTCAAGTAGCTGCAAGGGTGTTCGAATGGGGACTATATACAGGATGATCCCAATTGGCCGGGAAGCTCGCTGACATCCACGCCTAGCCATGCGGCGACCTGCTTGCTCGCATCTTCGCGTCTTCGTTCATAAGCAGATGCGCCATGAGGCCGTACAGGTCAGGCGGCCATTTCGGTGGCATACAGGGGTCCAGCCGAGCCGGCGCCGCCTCTTCAAGGAGAAAGCAGATGCTGCGGTTAGTCGTTGCGGCCCTCGATGACACTGGAGCGGCTCGATCTCGGTGAGGCGGACATGCCAGCAACTCGTGAACACGGCGGCCACCAAGTCACATCCCCCGCTGCAGCAGCATGGTGCGGATCTTGCCGATGGCGCGGGTGGGGTTCAGACCCTTGGGGCAGACGTCCACGCAGTTCATGATGCCCCGGCAGCGGAACACGCTGAACGGATCCTCCAACGCCGCCAGCCGCTCCTCGGTGGCGGTGTCGCGGCTGTCGGCTAGGAAGCGGTACGCTTGCAGGAGGCCGGCCGGGCCGACGAACTTGTCCGGGTTCCACCAGAAGGACGGGCAGGCAGTGGAGCAGCAGGCGCACAGAATGCACTCGTAGAGGCCGTTCAGCCGCTCTCGATCCTCCTTCGACTGCAAGCGCTCCCGCGCCGGCGGCGCTTGATCGTTGACGAGCCACGGCTTTACCCGTTCGTACTGCTTGTAGAACTGGTTCATGTCCACGACCAGGTCGCGGATCACCGGCAGTCCAGGAAGCGGTCGCAGCACGAGCTTGCCGCGGGACGCGGCTTCGGACACCGGCGTCGTACACGCCAGCCCGTTCCTGCCGTTCATGTTGATGCCGTCCGAGCCGCACACGCCTTCGCGGCAGGAGCGGCGATAGGCGATGGACGGATCCTGCGCCTTCAGCAGTTCCAGCACGTCGAGCACCATGAGGTCGCGGCCCGGGGGAATATCCAGCTCCAGCTGCTCCATGCGCGGCGACTCGTCGGCATCCGGGTCGTATCTGTAGATGCTGATCTGCATAGAACCTAGTAGCTCCGAGCCGTGGGTTGAAAAGCGTCCATGGTACGCGGCGAAAAGTTCACGGCTCGCTTGCCGACGCGCTTGTCCCCAGGGAAATAGAGGGAGTGGCACAGCCAGTTTTCGTCGTCCCGCTCCTGGTAGTCGTTGCGCGCATGGGCGCCGCGGCTCTCCGTGCGCGCTTCGGCGACGATGGCGGTGGCTTCCGCCACTTCCAGCAGGTTGTCGAGTTCCAGCGCCTCCAAACGAGCGGTGTTGAACACCATGCTCTTGTCCGCCAGGTGAGCGGCGGCGATGCGCTCGCGCAGGTCGGCGAGGGTGCCGATGCTCTTGTTCATGTGCTCCTCGGTGCGGAAGACGCCGAAGCTCGCTTGCATGAGATTCTGCAACTCCCGCTTGAGCGCCGCCACGCCTTCTCCGGAGGCGGATTCGTTCCAGCGCCGCAGCCGCGTCGTGGCCCGGTCCACATCGTCGTCGCCGGGGTCTCGGTAGGAGACGCCTTGGCGCATCACTTCCTCAATGCGAATGCCGGCGGCGCGCCCGAACACCACCAAGTCCAGCAGCGAGTTGCCGCCTAGACGGTTGGCGCCATGCACCGACACGCATGCCACCTCGCCAACGGCGTAGATGCCCTCGATGGCAGCATCGCGGCCTTGGGCGAGCGCCTGGCCCTGGATGTTGGTGGGAATGCCGCCCATCATGTAGTGGCAAGTGGGCACGACCGGAATCGGCTCCCGAACCGGGTCCACATGGGCGAAGGTCCTGGACAGTTCCATGATGCCCGGCAGCCGCGCTTGCAGGGTTGCTGCGCCCAAGTGATCGAGCTTCAGCAACACATGATCGCCGTCTGGACCGGCACCTCGGCCCTCCAGGATCTCCAGCACCATGGAACGCGCCACCACGTCGCGGCCGGCGAGGTCCTTGGCTGTGGGGGCATAGCGCTCCATGAAGCGCTCGCCATCCTTGTTGACGAGGTAGCCGCCCTCCCCTCGGCAACCCTCGGTGACCAGCACCCCGGCACCGTGAATGCCGGTAGGGTGGAACTGCCACATCTCGATGTCCTGCACTGGGAAACCGGCGCGCAGCGCCATGCCGACACCGTCGCCGGTGTTCATCAGCGCGTTGGTGGTGCTGGCGTAGATGCGCCCGCCGCCGCCGGTGGCGAGCACGGTGGCTTTCGACTTCACGAATACCACCTCGCCGGATTCGATCTCGATGGCCACCACGCCGACCACCGCGCCGTCCTGGTTCACCACCAGATCCACCGCGAACCACTCGGAGAGGAACGTAGTGTCCGCCTTGAGGTTGTTCTGATAGAGGGTATGCAGCAGCGCGTGTCCCGTGCGATCTTCGGCAGCGCAGGTGCGCGCCGCTTGGCCGCCACGGCCGAAATCCTTGGACTGGCCGCCGAAGGGTCGCTGGTAGATGCGTCCGTTCTCGGTGCGGGTGAACGGCAACCCCATGTGCTCCAATTCGTAGATCGCCTCCGGACCGACGCTGCACATGTATTCGATGGCGTCCTGGTCGCCGATGTAGTCGGAGCCCTTGACGGTGTCGTACATGTGCCAGCGCCAGTCGTCGTCCGGGTCTTCGCTGGCGATGGCGCAAGTGATGCCGCCTTGGGCGGACACCGTGTGCGAGCGGGTGGGAAAGACCTTGGACAGCACTGCGGTCTTCAGCCCGGATCGAGCCAATTGCAGGCTCGCCCTCATGCCCGCACCGCCGCCGCCGACAATGACGCCGTCGAACTCCATGATCGGAAGGCGGCTCACGTCAGCCCCCAGACCACCGCCAGCGGCCACAGCACCAAGGCGAAGATCGCCGCTAGGCAGGCTACTTGGTAGATCGCCAGCCATAGCGTGTGGGCGCGACCGAAGTAGTGCCGCCGCACATAGTCCGTGCCGATGGTCCACATCCCGATCCAGGCGTGGGCGGCCAGAGACAGCACGGCCAGAGTGGTGAATGCCTGCATCGGCAGCGAACCGAAGAAGGCGGCAAGCCGAGTGTGGTCCATGTGGGGCGTCGAGATGAAGAAAGCGAGCACTGTCGCCCCGTATGCGCCGAGGACCACGGCGGATACGCGCTGCAGAACGAAGTCCGACAGGCCGCTGCGCCCGAAGCTGGTGACGCTGGTCACCATAGCCACGCTCCCGCGGCGACTACCGCCGCCAACGCCAGCAGGATGGATGCCCAGGCACCGATGCGCCCGCCTCTGGCCGTGTCCCCAATGTGGAAATCCAGCAGCAGATGCTTGACGCCGGCCAGCAGATGATAGGCCAGCGCGGCGAGGATGGCCCAGATGGCGACTTTCCCCGCACCCGCCGCGACGATTTCCTTGGCCTGCTCGAAGCCGGCCTGATCGTCGAGGGCCAAGTCGAACAAGTAGCAGAGAAACAACGCGCCGACGAACAGCACCATGCCGGCAAGCCGGTGCAGGATGGACGCCACCGCCGTCACCGGCATGGCAGCGAACAGGCTAGGCAGAGGCAGATTGACGGGCCGTGGAGCGTTCATCTAGTCGTCGCCTGCACGAGATGAGCATCCATGATAGCAAAGTGGTTCGGCGTTCTACTACGACGCGACCGCTTCGCCCGCGACCCCTGGAGGGCTTGCGCACAAGAAGGCCGCCTGATCGCTGCATCGACCCGCGCTCCCGGACGCACTTGCGCACAAGCGCCTAGCCGGACCAACCCAACGCTTCGCCACCGCCTGCGCTGTCGGCTTCGCCCTGCCAAGACCCTGAGCAACCGGCGCTAGGCCGCCAACGCACTGCCGTCGTAGCGCGGCCGATCGCCGGCCACCGTGACGCGCCACATCCGCCGCGTCTCGCCTTCTGGACGGTTGAGCACCGGATAGTGCTGCGCGGCCCGGTTGTCCCACATCACCACGTCGCCGGGTCGCCAGCGGTGGGTGTAGCAGAACTCCGGACGGTGGGCGTGGGTGGTGAGGAAGCGTAGCAGCCCGTCGCTCTCCTCCGTAGTCATGTGTGCGAAACGGCGGGTGAACTCGCTGTTCACGAACAAGGCCGTGCGACCGGTCTCGGGGTGGGTGCGCAGAACCGGATGGACGGCCTGCTCCTCGGGACGGTTGTGGGAGGACGCATCATGCACGGCTTCAATGCTGGCCGCGAGCCTCCGCATTCCGGGCGACAGCGCCTCGAATGCAGCGTACTGATTGGCAAAGGCGGTCTCGCCGCCTCGGCTGGGCAGCTCCTTGGCGGCGAGGATGGAGATGGCCGGCGGTCGCTCGTCGAAGGTGGCGTCCGAATGCCACCGTCCCCGGCGGATGCCGCTCGGCATGTTGATCGGCAGAATCAGCGAATGGCTGTCGAGGCCCGGCCCATGGGGGAAGCGGTACAGGTCGCCGAAGCGACGGGCGAAGGCCAGCTGATCGTCAGCGGAAAGCTGCTGACGAGAGAAAACGAGAATC
Organism: Pseudomonadales bacterium; assembly: GCA_963422285.2. Classification (GTDB taxonomy): domain Bacteria; phylum Pseudomonadota; class Gammaproteobacteria; order Pseudomonadales; family Azotimanducaceae; genus VXYL01. Next base: position 1,327,153 of record CAXXJO010000002.1, read on the forward strand.
ACGTAATCGAGGAACGCCTGATGGATCTGCTCGAAAGCGTCGTCGTCGATCCAGCGCAGATCGACATCGATTTCGGCCCCGATCAGGCCGGCCAGCGGCGCAACCGCCAGCGTACTCGCTGGGGCAACGCTGGTCGCGTTCATGCGTACGTTCCCTCCATTCCGTGCGTGTGCTGCCTGTCTATCGTGCAGCCGACGAAAGGGCGCGTCAAGCGGGCTCCATGCCGTCGCGGCGGTTTCATCCTCCTTTGGAGGGCGATGTCCTGCATCGCCATCGATCCGGATGGCCTGTCGGCGACGATGGCTTCCAGCCAGGCAATCAGTGCGGAGGGTCTTCCGCCAGGGTCGGTTCGACGAAGTCGGCGCTTGGACTTGGCGGTCGAGGCAATGCGCGCACGCGCCACTGCTTTGCCGAACGGGCGCATCCTTCGGGGCAGGAGGCATCTTCCAGACAATGCCGCGATCTTGCGGGACAGGTGAACTGCTGCGACTACTCGGCCCGCAGGCACCAGCGCCGCCGCGTCCTGCACACTCAGCGACGCGCCATTACGGGTCTGTCCGAAGTTCGACCTTCAGCGCTGAATTCGAGGCGATGCCAGCCCCGCTTCGTCGATACCGCTCTCTGCGCTCCTGGCTGAACTTGTCGATCTCGTCGGCTGGCACACCGAAGGAGATGCCCCTTTCAACTCCAGGTCGTACACGTACCCGATGCACCCAGTCGACCACCCGGGGCTTGTTGGTAATGTCGATCTTCGACCATTTGTAGGATCGCACCCAGCACCAGGTAGCGATATCCGCCACCGTGAACTGATCGCCGCACAGGTAGGGGTGCCTTGCCAGCTGGTAGTCCAGAACCGACACCAGCCGCAGCGCCTCCTTGCCGAAGCGTTCGAGAGGGTGCGCCTTCTGTTCCTCCGAGGCATCGCCGATGTATCGCGTATAGCTCAGCTTGTTGCCGAACGCCGGGCCGATATTCGCAGCCTGCCAGTAGAGCCAGGGGATGACATCCCAGCGGCGCTCGTCCTTGGGGTAGAGGTCGGATTCGAAGGTCTCGCCGAGATACTGGAGGATCGCGCAGCTCTCGATGATGGCCCTGCCGTCATGCACGATGGCGGGGATCTTCTGATTGGGATTGATTGTCGTGAATTCCTTGGAAAACTGATCGCCCCCTAGATTCACGGCGTGGATGTTGACCTCCGGCAGGGACACGCCGGCCTGCCGCAGTTCTTCGATCATGGTGGTGATCTTCCAGCCGTTGGGCGTGGCGGCAGTGTAGACTTCCAGGCTCATATCCTCCCCTCGACCCAGCTCGGCTACGCGGGTTGCATGATGTTCACGGCACCGGCATTCCCATGGCCGGCAAGCGGCTGGCCATGCCTTGTCCGCTCGGCACCGTTTCCTACGCCAAGCACCGCCAGGATGCCATGCTCCCTGGCGACAGCGCACCCATGCGCTTTGATATTGTCGGCGAGGTGGCCCGCGCATCCAAGTCGCACCTCGTTTGCCGCTGCTTGCAGTTTTATGATCCTCGCCGCCGGCAAGCAGCGGCGCGGCATCGACACTCGAAAGCACGAGCGACGTTCATCGTTGTGGAGTCTTCCCGGACTCGCGCAATGCGGCCTCCAGCGCTGCGATCCGAGCCTCCGCCTCGGCGGTTCGTCGCTCCGCCGTCCGACGGGCTGCGACTTCCTGCTCGAGACGGGCGCGAGTCGCCCGATGGGCAGTCTTCTCAGCCTGATGAGCAGACTTCGCGGCCAAGTAGGCGCCTACCGCTTCCCGGTGCGCCATGAGGTCCTCGCCGGCGGCTGGATCGCGGAAGCGCAGTTCGCCAGCGCCGCCGTACAGCTCCAAGCCCAGCACTTCGCTGAACCAGCGCCCCGAAGCGTCCGCCGATAGACGCCGGTAGACGCCCTTGCGCAACCGGTAGCCCCTCAGCGGTTCGTCCATGTACCTGTCCAGCGGATCGAAGAGCCAGTACTCCGCGACGCCCAGCGCTTCGTAGGTGTCGCGCTTGATGCCGAGATCGACCCGCCAGGTTTTGTGCGACAGCACCTCCAGCACCAGGTCCGGCGCCTTCGGTTCCTGCCACAGCTTGTAGGACCGCCGCTTGCGATCCTCCGCTCCGACCACCACGAACAGGTCCGGCACCACGGCCGCCGAGCGGTCGCCTTTGTCGTAGTTCAGGAACAGGTCCGATGCCACGTAGACATCGGGCCGCCCCCGATACCAGGACCGCAGCACGGTGAAGGCGTAGACCAGCGGATGGAGCTGGTGGTCGCTCTCGGACATCGGCTTGCCATCCTCAAAGGGATAGCCGTCCTCGTCGCAGCCTGCGGGCGGCACCGGCCGATAGCGGAACAGCCGCGACGCACCGGCCGGCGAATGCGCCCGTCTCGGCTTCGGCGGATCGTTGGATTCGGGCAGGCGTTTCGACAACATGGGCGAACCGTACCACGGGCGGCACCCTTCGGGGTCACGGGAAAACGCCATTTTGGAGCACGGCTCCGCTGCCTGGAATCGGACATCCGCCATCGGGCTTGTAGGAAATCTCTGCAATTCGCTGCGGCATTCCACCCGCAACCTATGCAGAGAGAGCCCGTTCTCCGCCCGCCCGCGGCGCAGGGGGCAGAGGCTACGGCCCGGTCAGCCCGCGCACGAAATCGACTACCGGGCCGGGATAGACGCCCAGCGCCAGGATGGTCGCGCCCAGCACCGCCACGGTGGCGACGCCTTCCCAGCGCACTCGGGACGATGCAGTCGACTCGCCCTCGGGCCGCTTGGCGAGGGCGAAGACGATGCGCAGGTAGTAGTAGATGCCGATGGCGCTGCCAAGGATCAGCGCCCACACCAGAACCCAGACGGCACCGTCGACGCCGGCCGCGACGAGGTAGAACTTGGCGATGAAGCCGACGGTGAGCGGGATGCCGGCCAGAGACAGGGCGGCAACGGCCAGCACCGCCGCCAGCAGCGGCCGTTTCCACAGCAAGCCCTCGTAGGCGCTCAATTCCTCGGCATCTCCGCTGCCGCCGGGGAGTACGCTTTCGCTTGCCGGCGCGGGGTCGCTGGAGAGCACGGCGATCACGCCGAAGGCCGCCAGCGTCATCAGGAAGTAGCCCGCCATGTACACCAGCGCCGCCTCGACGCCAAGCCCGGTCTCGACGCCCGGCGCGGCAGCGACCAGCAGCGCGATCAGCAGATAGCCGACATGGGCGATGGAAGAATAGGCCAGCAGACGCTTCAAGTTGGCTTGCAGCAGCGCCAGCAGGTTGCCGCCCACCATGGACAGCGCCGCCACCACCACGACCACGGTGCGCAGCACGTCGGCATCGAGCAGCCCAGCGTCCAAGGCGTAGCGCAGCAGCACGGCGAACACCGCGCCCTTGGAAACCGTGGCGACGAACCCGGTCACTGGCGCGGGGGCGCCCTGGTAGACGTCCGGCGTCCACATGTGGAACGGCACCAGAGAGAGCTTGAAGAAGACGCCGGCCAGCAGCAGGGCCTGACCCAGGGAGAGAATCACGCGGTCGTTGCGAACCAGTTCTCCAGGTTCCACGAACGCCAGCGTTGCCGTCACCAAGTAGATCAGCGCCATGCCGAACAGCATGGTGCTCGAAGCGGCCCCGGACAGCACCAGGTACTTGGCCGCGGCCTCCAAGGGCGGCCGGCCCTCCTCCGGGTAGGCGATCATCGCGTAGAGGGAGATGGACAGCACCTCCAGGCCCAGCAGGAAACCGGGGAAGTTGGTGGCGCTAGCGGTCACCGCGGCACCCAAGGTGGCGATCACCAGCAGGATGTAGAACTCCTGCCGATGCCGGGCGCGGGAGGGCAGATAGCGGTGCGACAGCACCGCGGTCGCCAGCGCCGCCAGCGCGAACAGCGCCAGAAAGAACAGCGCGTAGCCATCGACGCGCAGCAGGTCGTCGATGGACTGATCGCCAGCGTCGACAGCCAGCCGCACAGACACCAGCGCTGCCGCCAGCACCGCCAATGAGCCCGCGAAAGCGACGACATGGGAACGCAGCCACGCCACCAGCACCAGCAGCAGCACGATGCCGCCGGCGAGCACGAGATAGGGCGCCAGCGCCTGAAGCTGCAAGGCGGTCATGGCAGCACCCCGAGCGCGGCGATGGTGTCGGCGGACAGATCCAGCACCGACTGCGGATAGACGCCCACCCAGACGAGGCCCAGCATCATCAGCACCATCACGCTCATCTCGCGGAAGCCGAAGTCGCGCATGGCGGCCACATCCGGGTTGGGTGCGCCCTGGAAGGATCGCTGCATCAGATGCAGCCCGTACACCGCGGCCACGACGATGCCCGCGGTCGCCGCCACCGCTAGCGGCACGTTCTTCTGGAAGGCGCCGAGCAGAGCCAGGAACTCGCCGACGAAGTTGCCAAGCCCCGGCATGCCCACCGAGGCGACCACGAAGAACAGCGTCATCGCCCCCATGCGCGGCGCATGAGTCCACAGGCCGCCCATGCGCGCCATCTGCCGGCTATGCAGCCGCTGCTGCAAAGCGCCGGCCATCATGAACAGCGCCGCGGTGGAGAAGCCGTGGGCCACCATAGTCACCACGGCGCCTTGCATGCCGTGCTCGTTGAAGGCGTAGACGCCGAGCAGCACGAAGCCCATGTGCGCGATGGAGCTGTAGGCCACCAGCCGCTTGAAGTCCGATTGGCTGAACGCCATCGCGCCGCCGTAGAGGATGCTTGCCGCGCCCAGCAGCATGGCCCATTGGGCGTAGTCCTGGGATGCCTCCGGGAACAGCGGCACGGCGAAACGAATCAGGCCGTAGGCGCCGGTCTTGAGCAGGATGCCGGCCAGGATGACGCTGCCGGCGGTGGGCGCCTGGGTGTGGGCGTCCGGCAGCCAGGTGTGCAGCGGCACCGACGGCAGCTTGGTGGCGAAGGCGGCGAAGAAGCCCAGCATCAGCCATACCGTCACCTCGCGGCCCAGGTTCGCTTGCAGCAGCTTCTTGTAGCTGAACGTCAACTCGCCGCTGGCCGCGTAGTGGAAGTACACCAGCGCCAGGATCGCCAGCAGCATCAGCAAGCCGCTGATCTGGGTGAACAGGAAGAACTTCATGGACGCATAGCCCTTGTTCTCGTGCCCCCAGATGGCGATGAGGAAGTACATGGGAATGAGCATGACTTCCCAGAAGAAGAAGAACAGGAACAGGTCCAGAGCGGTGAACACGCCTACCACCCCGGCCATCACCCACAGAATGTTGAACTGGAAAAAGCCCTTGCCGGTTTCGATCTCGTCCCAGGACGACACCACGGCGACGATGCCGAGGAACATCGTCAGCGCCACCATAAGCAGGCTCAACCCGTCCAGTTCCAGAATCACGTTGATGCCGAAGCGCGGGATCCACTCGATGAACTGCTGCGCGTAGAGGCCGTCGACAGTCGCGCCGGCGCGCCATTCCAACACCGCCCAGAGCAGCCCGATGGCGAACGCCAGCAGACTGACCAGCCGCGGCGCGTTGCCGCCGGCGAGCCGCTCCGACGCCCAGGCCAGCGCTCCGGCGACGAACAGCAGCAGGATGACGGCGAGAATCACAGCATCTCCAGCACGATCAGGAACATCAGAATGAGACCGATGGTCATGTTGGCCGCGTACCAGCGCAGGCGGCCGGTCTGGGTGAGGGCACCGATGTGGTAGAAGCCTCGCGTCACGGCCGCGACGGCGCGGTAGACGAAGTCCACCGCGTCGGCCTTGTTGACCCGCGCCGCCCATACGAAGGGCTTGACGAAGGCATGGTCGTAGACCCAGTCGAAGGCCCAGCCGCTATGCCAGAAACGCCGCAGGGCATCGCCCAGCGAGGAATCGACCAGGGCGCGAATATCGAGCCGCCCGCTGAAGACGAAGACGCCGACCAGGATGCCCAGCAACGGCAGGAGCATGGTGGCGATGGCCGCGGGATGCGAATGCGGAATATGGTCCACGGCACCGAGCAGGTCGTCCAGGATGCCGATGCCTAGATAGCCGCCGAAAACGGACAGCGCGGACAGCACCGCCAGCGGCCCCCACATGTTGATGCGGGAGCGGTCGTGGGGTTCTATCTTGGTCTCGCCGAAGAACGCCACCACCATCATGCGCGTGGTGTAGAGCGCCGTCATGGTCGCCGCCGCCACGCCGCCCAGCCAGAACAGCCAGCCGTACTCCCCGTGGCCGTAGGCAGTCAGCAGGATGGCGTCCTTGCTGAAGAAGCCGGAGGTCACCCAGGGCAGCGCCACCAGCGCCCCGGAGCCGATCAGCATGCTGTAGAACGGCACCGGCAGCTTCCGCCACAGGCCGCCCATCTTGAAAATGTCCTGCTCGTGGTGCAGAGCCAGGATCACCGACCCGGATGCGAGGAACAGCAGCGCCTTGAAGAAGGCGTGGGTCATCAGGTGGAAGATCGCCGCCGACCAGGCGCCGACGCCCAAGGCCATGAACATGTAGCCGATCTGGCTCATGGTGGAGTAGGCCAGAATACGCTTGATGTCGGTCTGGGCCAGCGCAGTGAAGGAAGAGATGAACAGCGTCGCCAAGCCCACCACGGCCACCGCCAGCTGGGCCGTTTCCGACAGCGCGTAGATGCCCTTCATGCGGGCGATGAGGTAGACGCCGGCGGTCACCATGGTGGCAGCGTGGATAAGGGCGGATACCGGCGTCGGGCCGGCCATGGCGTCCGGCAGCCAAGTCTGCAATGGCACCTGGGCGGACTTGCCCACGGCACCGCCGAGCAGCAGCAGGCCGATGGCCGTGGCCATGCCGGCATCGAGTTCGCCGGCCTTGGCCAGGGCGGACTGGATCTCCAGCGTACCGATCTCGCGGAACAGCAGGAACAGCCCCAGCGCCATCAGCGTATCGCCGACCCGGGTCACCACGAACGCCTTGCGCGCCGCATAGCCGTTGGCGGCGTCGCGATGGTAGAAGCCGATCAGCAGATAGCTGCACAGGCCGACGCCTTCCCAACCGAGAAACAGCGTCAGCAGGTTGTCGCCCAGCACCAGCATCAGCATGGCGAAGACAAACAGGTTCATATAGGCGAAGAAGCGGCTGTAGCCCTCTTTCCGCGCCTTCGGCGCCGCGTCGCGGGAGCTTGGCTCGTCGAGATCCTGCCACATGTAGCCGGTGGCGAAGACATGGATGAGGAAGCCGACGCCGGTGATGACGCCAGTCATCACCAGGGAGAGATCGTCCAGGTAGAGGGTGACGGCCGGCGCGAAACCGCCCACCGCCATCCAGGTCCACAAGTTTTGCGCGTAGGACGGCTGGCCGCTTTGGTGGAAGTCCAGACCGACGACAAGCGCCACCAGCGCGGCAAGGCCGACGGAACCGGCACCAATCACGCCAACCATCTTGTCCGGCAGCCGGCCCTCGGTGGCGAACAGCACCAGGAAGCCGAGCAGCGGCAGCGCGGGAATCAGCCACAGCAGGTCCTGCATGGCGCTATCCGCTCAGCTCGTTGGCGGCGTCGATGTCCAAGGTGCCGAAGCGGCGCGAAATCTGCAACACCAGCCCCAGCGCCACGGCCACTTCGGCGGCGGCCAGGGCGAGGATGAACATGAACATGATCTGGCCATCCGGCACCCCCCACCTGGCGCCGGCGGCGATGAACGCCAGCCCGGCGGCGTTCATCATCACCTCCAGGGACATCAGCAGGAACATGACGTTGCGGCGCACGAGGACGCCCAGCAGCCCCAGCAGAAACAGCAGCATCGCCACGCCCAGGACGTACTCGATGGGAACCGCGATCGCCACTCAGTCGTCCCCGCTTCCAGCAGGAGTTTCCCGTCGTTCTTCCAGATAGCGGCGGCCCAAGTGATAGGCACCTACCAAGGCGGCCAGCAGCAGGAAGCCCGCCAGCTCCACGGCCAGCAGGTACGGTCCGAACAGACTCCTGCCTACCGCATCGGGGCCAACCATCACGCCCTTGGTCTCATGGACGGATCCGGCGAGCACGTAGACCATCGATAGGAACAGAACGACGACCAGAATGCCGGGGCCGATCCACATCCCCGGTTGCAGCCAGCGGCTCTCGCGCAGCACCGAGGAGCGTCCGAGGTTCAGCATCATCACCACGAACAGGAACAGCACCACGATGGCGCCGGCGTAGATCACCACTTCCAGGGCGGCGGCGAACGGCGCACCAAGCACGAAGAAGATCACCGCCACGGACAGCAGCGACACCACCAGATAGACCAGCGCGTGGGAGGCGTTCTTGCGGGTGACCACCAGGAAAGTGGATACCACGGCCACCGCGGCCGGAATCCAGAACAGCAGCAGGTCCGCGTTCAAGGCAGCAGACTCCGCACGTCCGTGGGCGGGGCTTCCCGCGCCGCTTCGCCCTTGGCCTTGCCGTGGATGGTCTTGCCCGCCACTTGCCAGAAGCTGTAGTCCGGGTACTTGCCCATGCCGTCGATCAGCAGATGCTCCTTCTCGTAGACCATGTTGGTGCGGTCGAACTCGCACAGCTCGAAGTCCGGCGTGAGCTGGATGGCGTAGGTGGGACAGGCTTCCTCGCACATGCCGCACATGATGCAGCGGGAGAAGTTGATGCGGAAGAACTCGGGGTACCAGCGTCCGTCCTGCTCGCGCTCGGTCTTCTGCAAGGCGATGCAGTCCACCGGGCAGGCCACGGCGCAGAGGTTGCAGGCGACGCAGCGTTCTTCGCCGTCCGGGTCCCGCGTGAGCACGATGCGGCCCCGATAGCGCGGCGCCTGGTAGGGCATCTCCTCGGGATACTGCACCGTCTCGTTGCGCATGAAGGTGTGGCGAAAGACGGCCCACAGGGTTCTGAGCTGGCTCAACATAGGCTACTCCCACAACACGAAAAAGCCGGTGACCAGCAGATTCACCAGCGTCAGCGGCAACAGCACCTTCCAGCCCAGGCTCATCAGCTGGTCGTAGCGAGGACGCGGAATGGCCGCCCGCAGCAGCACGAACAGGTGGATGAATGCCAGCACCTTGAGGCCGAACCAGACCAGCGGCGGCAGGAACTCCAACAAGCCCGGCACCCGCCAGCCGCCGAAGAACAGCAGCACGATCAGGCACGAGGTGGCGATCACCGCGACGTACTCGCCGCACATGATGAGGGCGAACTTCATACCCGAATACTCGGTGTGGAAGCCCGCTGTCAGTTCGTGCTCCGCTTCCGGCAGATCGAACGGCAGGCGGTGGGATTCCGCCAAGCCGGCGATGAGGAAGATCACGAAGCCGAGAAACTGGGGCACGATGAACCACATGTCCTCTTGCGCATCCACGATGTCCACCAAGCTGAACGAGCCAGCGTGAATGACCACCCCCATGATCGACAGCCCCATGAACACCTCGTAGGTGACCATCTGCGCGGCGGCGCGCAAGCTGCCGAGCAGGGCGTACTTGTTGTTGCTGGCGAAGCCGCCGAGCAGCACTCCGTACACCGCCAGCGACGACATGGCCAGGAACCACAACAGGGCTACATTGACATCGACGATGTGCAGTTCCGGCGCGAACGGAATCACCGCCAGGATCAGCAGCATGGAACCGCATATCACCACTGGCGCCAGGACGAAGAAGACGCGATCGCCGAAAGGAGGCACCCAGTCGTCCTTGGTGATGAACTTGATGCCGTCGGCGACGCCTTGCAGGATGCCGAACCAGCCCACCCGGTTCGGCCCCAGGCGATCCTGCCACCAGCCCAGCAGGCGGCGCTCCCACCATTGCAGGAACATCACCGCCAGCAGCGTACCCGCCGCCACCGGCAGGATCAGCACATAGCTCCAGTTGATGTCGAATCCGAACACGGGGCTATCCTTTCGCGATCAGGCCTTTCGCGATCAGGCCTTTCGCGGCCACGTTCGGCGCGCCGCCGGCAGACCGGACGAAGTCCAGATCAGCGGCAAGGTGAATCTTGGCGGTGGCAAGAACGCCGGCGCCGGGCAGCCCTTGGGCGATGCCGGCGACGCCGGGAGCCAGCGCCGGATCGAGACGGACTTCGACACTGGCATCGAGTTCCGCAACGCGCACGCCGTCCCCCGCCGCCACGCCAAGCCGCTGCGCGTCGGCCGGATTCAGCAGCGCGTAGGGCGCCGGCGTGCGTTCCCCGATCGGGGCCGAAGCGGCGGAGAGTTCGTCGCTGCCGAACACGTCGCTGATGCGGGCGGCGACGAAGATGTCGGCAACCAGCGACGTTTCGTCTTGGACAGACGATTCCGCGCTAGCGGAATCGGGGGCGACTGCGCCAGCAGTCGTGTCGGCCGACGCTCGCAGCGCGAAGGCGTCCGGAACCTGCTTGGCCGGCACGTTGGCCAGCAGCCGCACTCCAGGATCGCCGCCGGCCAAGGCGCCGCCCACTTCCTGCTGGAACTTGAACACCGACTGGTTGGAGTTCCAGCCCGGCGTCCAGACATAGGGCACCACGGCGCCGGGCTGGTCGCCGACGTTGCGGCCTTCCATGGAGTAGGAAAGCGGTGTCTCGTGATCCACCGCAGCTTTGGGTTCGTGAACGCTTGCATCGGCGCGCATGGCGGTACGGCCGCTGTAGCGATGGGGCTGGCGCGGAATCTTCATGCCGGCGGCGGTGCGGAAGTCCGCCGTCGGCGCGAGCTGCGCCAAGGGCGCGAACACGCCCGCCGCGCTGGCGCAGGCTGCCGTCAGGTCGTCGATGTGCGACCAGTCGCCGGCGCGCTCGCATCGTGCCGCAATCGCCGCCAGCCAGCGCCAGGAGGGCGCGATCTCGTCGGCGGGTTCGAACACTTGGTAGAAACGCTGGGCGCGGGTTTCGTGATTGACGAAGGTACCGGTCTGCTCGGCGTAGGTGGCCGCCGGCAGCACCACCGCCGCAGCCGCCGCGGTGGGAGTTTCCAAAGCATCCAGCACCACGGCGTGGCGCAGATCGATGTCGGCTGGCACGGCGCGGCGATAGAGGTCGTTCTCCAGCACCAGAGCGCCGGCGCCGTCCCGCAGGCGCTGCAGCGCCGCGGACAGCGACAGGCCGCCGCCGAGCAGCGCCGCGCCGTAGCTGTTGGCCTCCATCGCCGTCAAGGCCAGCATGGCTTCCCGGCCTTGGCGCTTCAGCGCCCAGGCGATGTTGGCCGCGGCCCGGAGCAGACCCGGCTGCCGAGCTTCGCAGCCGGCGATCACCAGCGGACGGGCGGCACGGGCGAGTGCCTGCGCCGCCGCTTGAAGGAACCCGTCCGCCGCCGCGCCCGCGTCTGCGCCGATGGCGTCGGCAAGGGCGAACCCCGCCTGCGCCAAGGCCGCCGCCGCGCCGTGGCGCGTCGCCACCGCCAGTTCGTCGATGCGCGTGGAGGCCACGGAGGCGATGAACAGCGGGCTCTTCGCCGCCTGCCCGTGACCGCGTACGCCGGCATCCTGCCAGTCGGGAATGTCGGCGGCCCGAGCCATGTCGAAGGTGGCGCCGCGCACCGCTTGGCGAACGGCAAGGGCGATCCGGGGCGCGGTGTTGGAGATGTCCTCGCCGAGGATCAGCACGGCGTCCGCCTGTTCGATCTCGGCGAGCGACGGAATGTGGAAGCCGCCGGCGCGGTAGACATCCAGCGCCGCGGCCATGGTTTCCGCCTCGTCGTCGGCGAAGCCGGGGCAGAAGTTCGCCGCGCCGACGAACCGCTTGAGAGCGAAGTTCGCCTCCAGCGACGCCCGTGGCGAACCGATGCCGACCAAATCCGCATCCAGCCGGGCGGCGATGGCTGCCAGCGCCGCATCCCGGCCCGGCGCCTCGAACACGTCGTCTTCGGCGCGAACGCCGGCGTGGCGGATGCGCTTGTCGTGGTTGACGAAGTGCGAGCCGTAGCGCCCGCGGTCGCACAGGAAGTAGCCGTTCACCTGGCCGTGGTAGCGGTTGTGGACACGCTTGAGCACACCGTAGCGCTCGGCGGGGAAGGTGTTGCAGCCGACGGCGCAGTTCGGACACACGGACGGCGCCGATTGCAGATCCCACTTGCGGGTGTAGACCTTGGAGAACGGCTTGTCCGTGAACACCCCGGTGGGGCAGACCTCCACCAGATTGCCGGCGAACTCGCTCTGAAGCACGCCGTCCTGCTCGCGCCCGAAGAACATTCGCGAGCGCGAGCCGAAGGCGTCCAGGTCGGTGCCGCCGGCGTAGTCCCGGTAGTAGCGCACACAGCGGTAGCAGGTGATGCAGCGGTTCATCTCGTGGCCGACGAAGGGGCCGAGATACTGGTTCTCCCAGGTGCGCTTCTTGCCCGCGTAGCGGCGCATGGAATGCCCCGTCATCACCGTCATGTCCTGCAGGTGGCATTCGCCGCCTTCCTCGCACACCGGGCAGTCGTGGGGATGGTTTTCCATCAGCCACTCGATCACCTGCTTGCGGAAATCGGCGGCGAACGCGGCCTCGATGGACACCCGCATGCCGTCCTGCACGGCCATCATGCAGGCCATCTGCAGGCGTCCGCGCGTATCCGCCTCGTCGGCGTAGTGGATGACGGCGCACAGCCGGCAGGATCCCACCGAGCCCATGGCCGGGTGCCAGCAGAAGTACGGCACATCGAGCCGCCGGGACAGGCAGGCATGCAGCAGGTTCTCGCCTGCTTCGAAGTCGTAGTCCTTGCCGTCGATGTTGACGCGGGCCATGCGCACTACTCCCCCGCGCCTGTCGCGCCAGCCGGAACGAAGAACAACGACGAACTCTCAGGAGAAGCACCCGTCGTTCCGTTGTCGAACACCTAGCCCTCCCGAGTCCCAATCCATACGCCGCCTGTCCTGCGCGAAGAACGCTGCCCAGGGGCAGGGCGCGTAGACCGCGCCACCATACAGATCGCCGCCCCGCGAGGCAAGCGCGAACCGCTGCGGAATCCGGCCTCGATGCTGCCAATCGAGCGCCCGGACTCTCGACGCGCCATGCGGCTAGCCGGTGGCGGCAATAGGCTTGCAGGCCATCACGGTGGCGTTGTCCTGATCGGGCCGCGCTTCGGCGCGAACCGCGGCGAGCAGGGCTTCGACCACCGCCCGCGGCGACGACCGGTTGGCATCCACGAGATCGACGATCTCGGCGGCGGCGAGCGTTTCGATCCCGTCGGTGGCGACCAGCACCACGTCGTCGACGGCCAGTTCGACGGCCGCTTCGCGCAGCTCCATGAGCGGCACCTCGTCGCCCATCACAACGGAACGCAGCTCGTGGCGGCGCGGATCCGCGGCCGCTTCCTCCGCCGTCAGACGCCCGAACTCCGCAAGCTGTTCGAGCACGGGCTTCATGGAGTGATCCTGGTTCAGACGGATCAATCGCCGGGCTGGCGAATCCTGCCGTGCGGACACCAGCCACAGCGGCGAGTCGCCGACGCTGAGCCAGCGCAGCCGGCGGCCGGCGAGATGGGCGGCCACCAAGGTGGTGCCCGTGCCGGCGTGATCGCGATCCTCGCGAACAGCGCTGGCCAGCCTTCGATTGGCGTAGCTCAGGGCATCCTCGAGACGGTACGAAAGGGCCCGGTGGGTTTCGCAGTATTCCCTGCCGAAGGATTCAACGACGGTCCTGCTTGCCGTGGCACCGCCGGCATGACCGCCCATGCCGTCGGCAACGATCAGCAGCAGTTGGTCCGCCAACGCGAACTGGTAGCTCGGTTCCAGCGCCCAGCCGTAGCTGTCCTGCTGCTCTTCGCGCCGCCCCTGGATCTGCCCTGCGGCCCAGCCCGGCGCACCTTCGTGGATAACGATGCCGCCATCGTCCCGATCCGACGCTTGAACGGTGCCGGCGTAGTCTGCGTCCGACAATTCGCTTGGATTCATCAGTGTGGAGCCGCCGATCCGGCGGCCAAGCCGAATAGCGAAAACGGCGAGTATAGTACGGACTCGTGGCCACGATTCTTTCGATCGCCTCGACGATCTTCTCCACTGCCGTGGCACGGAATCCGAACGACTGCCGCAATCCGAACCGAGGCCAAATCGTCATCGGCGTCCGAGAACGGAACGGGCGTACGCGCTTGGCTGCCCGCCCTGTACGCCGAAGCGGCGCGGGGATGCACTCGCGGCAACCACCATCGGCTCGCCCCTTCCTGCCTCCTATCCTGTTGCCCGAAACGGTCGATGGTCGGCTCGTTCCGGTCGTGCGCGAACCGGCAAGCAGGATGAGACCGCATTGCACATTCGGAGTCGGCGACGCGCCGCCCCCCTCAGTGCCCAGAAGCCACAGGACGTCTGGGCGAAGAGGCACTTCAAACGGATGGGTTCAGCTTCAACCCGCCGCCCGTTGCGCCATACCGCCGAGTCCTACGATCTCCCGCATGTTCGAGACCCTAAGCCAGCAGGCTGCTTGGCTTTAGCCGTGTCTCTCTTAAGCCAGGAATCGACAGTTTCGAAATCCCTATCTCTTTCGGGACGGGTCTTTCGTGGGCGTGAATCATGGAAAACGTCATGCCGTCATGGAAGGTCCTTATAGTCCTCCCATCGAGAGGGCGAAGCGCGAATGATCGGTAGCGGCACAGCTCATCCGATTCCAAACTGGACCACTGCCGAACGATCACGGAAACTCAAGCAAAACTGACTGCCTTGTCTTCTTCTCCTGAACTCATAGATGCGAGGTTCGCTATGCTCCTGGCCATCTTGGTTCAAGCTCCTTTACAGTTGCACCCGCACACGCTGCTTACTGCCGAATCCGATGTCCCGCGGCATCCCCGCTCTCGGCCGGAACCGAGACAGCATCCGTGTGGCGACGTCGCATTCATCCACGATACCGGCATCTCCCCGTCCGAATATGCTCCTCGAAGTCCTCACGGAAGAACTTGAGCGCGCTCGACAGCGGCTCGATGGCGCCCGGCGCGTGCAGGCAGAAAGTGTTGGTGACGCCGCCGATGAACATGGCGTTGCGTTCCAGCATCTCCAAGTCGCCTTCTTTGCCACGGCCTGCCTCGATATCGGTTAGGAGTTCTTCCACCCACGGCAGGCCTTCCCGGCACGGGGTGCAGAAACCGCAGGATTCCTGGGCGAAGAAGTGCTCCAAGTTGCGGCACATGTCCACGGGACAGATGGAGTCGTCCATCAGAATCATGGTGCCGGTGCCCATGCGGCTGCCGGCCTTCTGAATGGTGCCGTAGTCCATGGCGAGATCGAGGTGTTCTTCCACCAGGAAGTCCGTGGAGGCGCCGCCGGGAAGCAGGCCGCGCAGCTGGTAGCCGTCCTGCATGCCGCCGGCATGCTTCTCAATGATCTCGCGGATGGTGGTGCCGATGGGCAGCTCCCACAGGCCGGGCTTGTTGACGCGGCCTGACACGCCGTAGAGCTTGGTGCCGGCGTCGTCGCCTTTGCCGAGCGCCTGGTACCACTCGGCGTCGTTTCTGACGATGGCTGGCACGTTGCAGAAGGTTTCCACGTTGTTGACGATGGTGGGCCGGCCCCAGGCGCCGCTGGCCGGCGGGAACGGCGGTTTCTGGCGCGGCTGGGCGCGCTTGCCCTCAAGAGCGTTCAACAGCGCGGTTTCCT
This sequence comes from Pseudomonadales bacterium, assembly GCA_963422285.2. Classification (GTDB taxonomy): domain Bacteria; phylum Pseudomonadota; class Gammaproteobacteria; order Pseudomonadales; family Azotimanducaceae; genus VXYL01. The sequence goes on from CAXXJO010000002.1 coordinate 1,342,575, forward strand.
CGCCGCAGATGTAGCGCCCGGCGCTGCGGTGGATACGCAGCTCGAAGTCGAAGCCGCTACCGAAGATGTTCTTGCCGAGATAGCCTTTGGCGTAGGCGTCGTCGATGGCTTGCTGCAAGCTGCGGTAGGGCTGGTGGTACTCGCCGCGCAGGAAGACGTAGCCCTGGCTGGCCTGAATGGCCCAGGCTCCGACGATCATGCCTTCGATCAAGAGGTGGGGGTTGCGCTCCAGCAGAAAGCGGTCCTTGAAGGTGCCCGGTTCCATCTCGTCGGCGTTGCAGACCAAGTACTTCAGGCCGTCATCGTCCTGGGGTACGAAGCTCCACTTCATGCCCGTGGGGAAGCCGGCACCGCCGCGCCCGCGCAGGTTGGCTTCCTTGACGAGGTCGATCACTTCGGCCGGCGTCATGGCGGCAAGCGCCTTGCGGGCACCCGCGTAGCCGTTCTTGGATTCGTAGGCGGCCAAGTCCACCGGGCCGCCCACCTCGTCCACGATGCCGATCAGCGGCCGCGTCACGAATCCGTCTCCCCGGCATCCGCGGCGACGCACGCATACAGCAGAATCCATCGGGTTCTGAGGTCCAAGTCGTCATTCTGCATGTTGCGTTGCCGCCGTTGGCTCAACAGATCGGGCACCTTGTCGTAGCGTGCGCAGCCCCGCTCGGCTTCCGGCAGCCCCGCCTCGCGGGCGTCTTCCCTGCCTTTGGCCGAATCGACGACGACCTCCACCTTGTCGCTGCCGATGTCCGAAATGGCGACCGCCGTACAGGCACCTAGGGAGAGCAGGGCGGCCGTGGCTGCGAGTTTGATCGTGTTCATTCCGTTCCGTTTCCTAAAGCTGGATCGATTGAGGCGCGCACTCTAAGCGGCGGACCTGAACGCAACCTGAATCCATCGGCACCATCGACGCTACTCGTATCTTGCGAATATCTCGCCCAGCTTATCCGCCCGCACATCGCCGATCAGATCGTCGTCGACCATCATCGTCGGCGCCCGGTTGCACGCCCCCAAGCACACGATCGGCAACAACGTGAAGCGGTCGTCCTCGGTGGTTTCGCCAAATCCAATCCCCAAGCGCTCCTCCACCTGCTTGCGCAGGCCATCGGCACCCATCACATAGCAGGAGACGCTGTCGCACACCAGCACCACATGCCGGCCCACCGGCTTGCGGTAGATGAGGTTGTAGAAGGTGGCGATGCTATCGAGATTCGAGACCGACATGCCGAGCAGCCGGGCGATGGCGGCTAGACTTTCGTCAGACACCCAGCCACGATGCCGCTGGACGATCATCATGGCGTCAATGGCGGCGGACTTGCGATCCGGCAGGTGGGCGCATTCCGCCTCGATCTCGCGCATCTCGGCGTCGGAGAGAATCGGTATCAACGCGGGTTGGGCCATGCTCTTCTCGCTGTTCCCTAGCGGTCCACGTCCGCCATCACGAAATCGATGCTGGCGATGATGGCGATCAGGTCCGCCACCATGAAGCCCCGGCTGATGAGCGGAATCTGCTGCAAAGCCGGGAACGACGGTGTGCGGATGCGGGTGCGATAGCTCATGGTGCCGCCGTCGGAGATCGAGTAGTAGGAGTTCCAGCCCTTGGTGGCTTCCACCGTGGTGACGGACTCCGAAGGCGGGATCACGGGGCCCCAGCTGACGTTCAGGAAGTGGTGGATGAGCGTCTCGATGTCCTGCATCGTGCGCTCCTTGCGCGGCGGCGTGGTCAGCCGGTGGTCCGACTTGATCGGCCCGGCCGGCATGTTCTCGACGCACTGGCGGAGGATCCGCAGGCTCTGGCGGATCTCTTCGACGCGCACCTCGCAGCGGGCGTAGCAGTCGCCGGCCTCGGCGGTGGGGATGTCGAAGTCGAACTGATCGTACATCGAGTACGGACGCTTCTTGCGCAGGTCCCAATCATGGCCGGTGGCGCGCAGGGAGGGGCCGGTGATACCCCAGTCCAGGCCCTCGGCGGTGGTATAGGCGCCGATGCCTTGGGTGCGACGCTTCAGAATCTTGTTCTTCATCGCCATCTTCTGGTAGTGCTCCAGGCGCGCCGGCATGTAGTCGCAGAAGTCCAGCACCATCTTGTCCCAGCCGTCCGGCAGGTCCTGGGCGACACCGCCGATGCGGAACCAGCTCGGATGCATGCGCCCGCCGGTGATGGCTTCGACGATGGAGAACAGCCGCTCGCGATCCGCGAACATGTAGAACACCGGCGACATCTGCCCCACGTCCTGGGCGAAGGTGCCGTAGAACAACAGGTGGCTGGCGATGCGGAAGCACTCGCACAGCAGCACTCGGATCACCTGGGCGCGCGCCGGTACCTCGATGCCGGCCATCCGCTCCACGTTCATCACATAGGGCAGGTTGTTCATCACCCCGCCCAGGTAGTCCACGCGATCGGTGTAGGGGATGTAGGTGTGCCAGCTTTGGCGTTCGGACATCTTCTCCTGGGCGCGATGGTGGTAGCCGATATCCGGCACCGCTTCGACGATCACCTCGCCGTCGAGCTGCAAGGCGATGCGGAATACGCCGTGGACGCTGGGATGGTTGGGGCCCAGGTTCAGGAACATGAAGTCGGTGTGCTTGGCGTCCAGGCTCATGCCCCATTCTTCCGGCACGAAACGCAGGGCTTCCTGCTGCGCCTGCTGGAATTCGGACGTCATGGTGAACGAATCCATCTCCGTGGCCCGCGCCGGGTGCTCCTTGCGCAACGGGTGGCCTTCCCACAGTGCCGGGGTGAGGATGCGGCGCAGGTTGGCGTGGCCGTCGAAGCGGACGCCGAACATGTCGAACGCCTCGCGCTCGTACCAGTTCGCCACCGGGTAGACGGATTCGATGGAATCCACGCTCTCGCCATCGGCCAAGGCCACCTTGAGACGCAGATCCTCGTCGTCGGAGAGCGACATCAGGTGGTAGAAGACGGTGAAGTCCGAATCGGGTTGGCCGTGCCGATGCTCGCGGATGCGCTCGTCGATGGCGGAGAGGTCGAACATCAGCTCGTAACGGGCCGGGGCATCGTGCTTCAGGTAGCGCATGATGTCGACGACGCGCGCCTTCGGCACCCACACCGTGGGAATGCCGTCCGCACACTCTTGGGCTACGCATTCAGGGCCGAAGTGGGTGGCTAGATCGGCGACGATATGGTGGTGCTCGTTGTTCGGGGCGCGTTCGGCCCCGCCAGCCGGCTGTGCGACGACTTCGGCCATCGGCTACGCCTCGGGCGGCTGCCGCTTCTTGCCCAGCAGATCCTTGGACAGCGGCGCGTCGCCCACCGTGGTGGGCTCGGCAAGATCGGTGGCGCGCATGCGGTCCGGCGTTCGCAGGTCGCGCTGGCTGGGGGCGTACTTGGCGGCCGAGCCGTCCTCGCCGATCACCCAGGATAGCGGACGGCGGGTGTGCTGGACGGATTCCTGCAGCAGCATCAGTCCCTGCATGAAGGCCTCCGGGCGAGGCGGGCAGCCGGGCACGTAGACATCCACCGGCAGGAACTTGTCCGCACCCTGCACCACGCTGTAGACGTCGAACATGCCCCCGGAGTTGGCGCAGGATCCCATGGACACTACCCAGCGCGGCTCCAGCAACTGCTCGTAGAGATGCTGCAGCACGGGCGCCATCTTGCGGAACACCGTACCGGAGATGACGATCAGGTCCGCTTGCCGCGGCGTGGCGCGGATCACCTCGGCGCCGAAACGCGACAGATCGTGGCGGGAGGTGAACGACGTCGCCATCTCCACGTAGCAGCAGGACAGACCGAAGTTGAATGGCCAGATGGAGTTGGCTCGGCCCCAGGCCACCAGATCCTCCAGCTTGGCGGTGAGGAAACTCTTGCCGGCTTCCTCGTGATAGGCGTCTTCCACGGCATCCATCGGCGCGCCGGGTTCGGTCTTGATGAGACGCCACTGCATGGTCAGGCCCCCTCCTGCGCTGGTTCCGAGGACGTACGGGCGTCCGTGCGCGCATAGCGCGCAGGCCCGGGGGCGCGGCGTTTCAAGCCCCAGTCCAAAGCGCCTGTGCGCCACTCGTAGAACAGCGCCGCGAGCAGGATGGCGATGAACACGCTGGCGCCGACATAGCCGCGCCAGCCCACATCGTGGAATGCCACGGCCCAGGCGATGATGAAGATCGTCTCCAAGTCGAAGATCACGAAGAACACGGCGATCAAGTAGAACTCGACGGACAGCCTCATCTCCTCGGCATCGCCCACCGGCACGATGCCGGACTCGAACGGCATCGTGCGGGCGCCGCCGTGGCGGGCCTTGGCGCCGATGAACCATGCCGCCAGCAATGCGACGCCCAGCACCGCGCCCACAGCGAGCACGTACAGAAACAACGGCAGGATGTCGGCAGCGGTAGTCGCCGCACCCTCTTCAGGCACCAGCCCCTCCTAGAATCCCATCAATACCGCGGTACTCGAGCCCCGGCTCGCCAGCCTTTGCAGAAGTCGTCGCGAGGGGGCGGGAAACGGCGACACCATACAGACCGAGACGGCAGCGGGCAAGGGCAAGGAACGACCGGCTGGCAGCGTGTGGCGGCCAGCCGGTACAGGTGCGGCGAAACGGCTGCGCCAGCCATGCGAGAAGGACCGGCATTCCGCTTCGAGGGAACCTGGCTCTACCGCTACCGACCGCGCTGCGCATCTTGCAACCAACGCACCTGCTCCCGCAGCCGAGCGATCTCCGCTTCGGCTGCCGTGCGAGCTTCGGCTTCGACAGTAGCGCGATTCTCCGCGGCCTTGCGGGCGGTTGCTTGCGCCGCGGCCAGCGCCTCGGCCTCCTTCAAGGTGCGCAGATACTCCCTCGCTTCCGGGTCGTACCAGCGCAGGTCGCGCTCCGCGCCCACCACGCACAGCCGCAGGCCCAGCACTTCGCTGTCCAGCCCCATGCCGCCGTCCGGCAGCCGGCGGCGGTACCGCCCACGGCGCGGCGCATGTCCCTGGAGGCTCGGCTGCAGGCGCTCCGTCGGGTCGAACAGGAAGTACTCCCGCACCCCCATCGAGCGATACTCCTCCGGCTTCCTCTCCACGTCGTTCCGGCGCGTCGAGTCCGACAGGATCTCCAGCACGAAGTCCGGCGCCGTGCCTTCCTCCCACACCACGAACGACCCCTGGAAGCGGTTTGTCCGCGGCCCTACCCCGAACGCCACGAACAGGTCCGGCGACACCGCCTCCGGCTCCTCCCCCGGCCGCGCGTGGTGGACGAACAGGTCGCTCGCCACCAGCACGTCGGCCCGGCCCGCGTAGCGCAGGTCCAGCGGGCTGGCCACGTCGAACCGCAGCACGCGGTGGCGAATGTTCTCAGACACCTTGGCCGCCGAGGGCAGGTCCGCCTCGCCCAGGTCCAGATGGTGGGCGCGGCAGGCACCGTCGGAGAGTCGCAGGGGCGACAGGGCTTCGGCCATCGGCTTGCTCCCGGAATCCTGAAGGGCATGGAAGACTTCGCTCGCCAGCGGCACCGACTCTATCACGGCGGCGCGGGACGCTGCCGCCGCGCCGCTTGGCGCCATCCGCGCTGCCGGGAGCGAAGTCCATGGGCGCACCATAGGCGGCGCCTAAGAGGGAGCGTTAGAGACATCCGGCCACCGCGACATGCGAATTCGCCGCCGCGCGATTTGGGAGATCGCCGCAAGACCGGCGCGGACTTCCGCCCGTGATCGGACGCTGCCGAACCGTCGCCCGACCGATGGACAGTCGCGTCAGGGGGCTGCGCAGTCGAAGCTGCCCTCGTCGTTCACGTCGCCGCGCCCGCGGTACTTGGCAACCTGCGGATACGGACATATCGGGCGGGTGAACCGACGTCCCTGCTGCACTCGCTCGTCCGGAGCGAGGTGGGCCATGGGAGCCGCCCCCGGCTGGGTGCCGACGATCCGCGTTGGCGCGGCACCCTGCTCGCGCCATTTCACCATCGGTTCGACATAGTCCGCCTGCCATGGGCCGGGGCCGCCGGCGCAATGCACCATGCCCGGCACCATGAACAGGCGGAAGAATTCGCTCGCTTCCTCGGCCCCGCCCACGGCTTGCTCCACCGCGGCCAAGTAGTCGATGGCTCGCTGGGGACGCAAGGGATAGTCGTTCCAGCCCTGGTACATCAGCAGCTTGCCGCCTCGGTCCCGGAATTCCCGGAGATCGGCGCTGCGAACGTCCAGCGGCGATGTGGCATCGGCGATCCGGGCCCGATGGGCGATGGGATCGAAAGCGCCGAGGGCGAAGGTCGGATCGTGGCGCATCAGCCGCTCCATGATCTCGCCGGTACCGCCGATGATGGAGTCGCCGCCCATCTGTTCGTTGGGCAGCATCCAGAACGCCCAGTCGCCGGCCGCTTCGGCACCCGGCGGCACACCGGGAGACAGCACCCTGCCGGCTTCGTCCACCATGTCGCCGTAGACGAAATGCGCCGTTTCGATCTGCCCTGTGGTGAGGCAAGCCTCGCTCTGCCCTGTCTGGCAGGTCAGCGCATCGAGATCGAAGACATCCTCGGTACATTTACGCGGATCGTCGATGACGCCGTCCTCTACGCCATCAAGGGCGTCGCAGGCCATGCGCGAAGCGTCGTCCAGCACTTTCAGCGCATCCCGATCCAAGGGGTGCGCAGTCTGCTTGCGGTGGGCAGCCAGCATCCAAGGGAGAAATTCCCGGAACTCGAACGCCGGCGCGCCAGCGATGATGCCGTCGTAGTCTTGCGGGAAGCGAACGGCCTCCAGCAGCGCCGCCCGGCCGCCGTTCGAGCAGCCGTGGAGATACGAATGGTCAATGTCTCGCCCGTAATACCGGGCGACCACCCGCTTCGCCGCCAGCGTCGCCAGATGCACCCCGCGATAGGCGTAGTCGAGCAGCGCCTCAGGCTGCCCGAAGAAGGCGTTGCCCTCTTCGGCTTCGTGGCCGGTATCCGTGGTTGCCATGGCGAAGCCGTCCGCCAGCAGGCTGGTGGTGTCGCCGAAGTAGCCGGCGCTGCCGCCCACGGAGGAGAACATCAGCCGACCGTTCCAGCCGTCCACAGGCAGGGTCACCTCGAAGCGGATGGCGCGGTTGACGACGCCGCGCACCCGGCAGTGGGCCGGCAGGGCCTCGGTGGCCGCGACGAGCACTCCGGGTTCGACGGCGTGGGAGAGATCCGTCAGCCGGTACAGCTTGCGGCATTCGTCGGCGGCATCCGCCGCGCCCAATGACGGCCAGGACAGCGCTGTAGCCAGCGCGGCGAATACCAATGCGACACCATGTTTCATGCTTCCCCTCATCAGGCATATTCAGACATAGACGCATCGCTAACCTACCACTCCACGCCATTGGCCGCAGCAAGCCGCAACAGCCGGTAGCGGGTAGTGGCTCGGTTCGGCTTTGGACAAGCCGCGCTGCTGCCGATGCCGCTGCATGTCGTGGTTGCGCGATGCGGCATGACGACGCGGTTCCAAACCGAGCCGCCAACCTGCGATCTCACCCGCGACGGACCGCTCGACGCCCTGGCACCGCCCAGACTCGGTGCGGCCCCGGCAACTGTGAAGGCCGGATCGCCGAAGCCGAGGAAAAGCTCCAGCAACTTGCACGGCATCGAGCGCCGATGCGTCCGCGAGTCCGAAGCGGACATGCGCCGACATCGACCGGCGGGCGAATACCGGCGAAACCGAAACTCGGCAGCCGCCAGACAGCACCTGAAAGTCAAACTGAGCTACTACCCGACAGCCTGTACCATGCGCCCGTCATGCGCGTTCGTTTCAGCTTGCACCACGATGGGCTGGATGCCGTGCCGGAGAACACCGCGGTGGGCTTGGCCGCGGTGGGGCCGGAGGGATTTCTGCGTCTGCTCGAAAGCGACCTCGGCATCCCGCGGCCCGCGGTTCATCCCGCCGAGGAACTGACGCTGTACCGCGCTTGTCTGGACGAATGCAACGATCTCGCCCGCTTCTACCATCGCTCGTTCGAGGTCGATCCGGTAGGCGTTGCGAACACGCTGCTCGATTGGCGGCGGCAGTGGCATCTGCATGGCTGGGACGGCACGTTCCCGGATGGCGTTTCCCGGCGCCTCGCCGATCTGGCTGCGGTCGAGACCCAGGCGAGCGAGCGCGCGCCACCCACCATGGGACAGCGGCTGCGCCGCATCCTGGCGCTGCTCGACTCGCGCCGGGTGCAGATTCGCACCCTGGAACTGCTGGACCAACCCGACGATATGCCCCGCCTGTGGCGCCGCCTGATCGAACATTTCCACTGCGAAACGGCAGCCGAACCCACCGGCCTCGCGCCGCCGGAGTCGGATCTCGGCAAGACGCAGGCGTTTCTGCAAGGCGGGCCGGCGCATCTGCTTCAGGGCGACGGTTCGCTGCTGGTGCTGCGGGCGGTTTCCCGAGACCTGACGGCCCAGGCAACGGCGGAACTCCTGCGTCGCTGCGACGACGTGTCCCAGGTCGTGGCCATCGCCACCCGAGACGGCATCATCCTGGACAACGCCCTGCAACGCGCCGGCCTGCCGCGGGTGGGGTTTCAGCACTATTCGCCGTTTCGCGCCGCCAGCCAAGTGCTGAAGCTGGCGTTGGCACTGGTCTGGGAGCCGTTGGCTCCGCACCGGCTGTTGCAGTTCCTCATCCATCCAGTGAGTCCGCTGGCTTGGAACGAGCGCACCCAGCTCGCCCAGGCGGTGGCCGCGGCACCGGGCATCGGCGGCCCCGCTTGGCGCAGCGTCTTGGCGAATATCGGCGACAGCGCTGGCGACATGGAGTTCTGGACCACGCCCGAACGCTACTCGGCCAGCGAAGGCGCGCCCATCGAGGCGCTGAGCCTGCGGGCGCGGCGGTGCGCGGCTTGGCTGGGGCGGCGGATCGCCATCGCCGGGGATGCGGAAGAACAGGCCGTCTACGGCGCCGCCCACGCCCAAGCCGAAGCCTTGGCGGCGACCTTGGATCGTCGCCGCAACGATGGCGCGGAGCGCATGGCGAAGATCGAGGTGGATCGCCTGGTCCACGAAGCAACCCGTCCGCTCCCCGACGAAACCACCTTCGCCGAGGCGGGTCATGTGCCGGGCACGACGTTTCCCGGCAATGTCGCGGCGCCGGTGGACGAAGTCTTCTGGTGGGATCTGGCGCCGACACCCATCGATCTCGCGTCCGTCTGGTCTGCGTCCGAACGCAACGAACTGGCCGCAGTCGGCGTCGAACTGCCGTCCGTGCCGCAGCGCATCAAAGCCGAGCGCCGCGCCTGGCTGCGGCCCGTGCTGAACTGTCGGCGGCGGTTGACGCTGGTGGTCCACGACCAAGACGAGGGCCGCCATCCGCTGTGGGCGCGCCTCGAGGAGCAGCTTTCCGGCTGGCTGGAAGTGAGCCTGGACGCGGGCCTGCTGCAAGGCCGCGCCAACCTCGCGGACGCGCTGGGCATCCCCGCGCCACCGTTGCCGAAGCAGTCGCTGCCGGCGCCGAAACGCTGGTGGCGCATCCGTCGCTCGCTGCCGCCCCCGGATACGGAGTCCTACACCAGCTTGCGGCGGCTCTGCTACCACCCCCATCAGTGGATGCTTGCCTACCATGCCGCCTTGCAGGGCAGCCGCATCGCCGGCGTTGCCGACGGCAACCTGTTGCGGGGCAATCTGGCCCACCGGCTGTTCGAGCGGTTCTTCGCCGAGCACGAAGAGCACCAGAAGTGGCGCTCCCTGGACGAAGGGCGCATCCGCGCATGGCTGGACGGGACCATAGACGATCTGATCGAGAAGGAAGGCGCGGTGCTGCTCGAGACCGGACGCGGGGTGGAGCGGCAGCAGGTGGCCACCACCCTCCGACGATCCCTGTTCCAGCTTCTGCGGCACATGCGGGAAGCCGGCGTGGTGAAGGTGCAATCCGAACAGCCTATCGAGAAGGCGTTTCCTGGCGGCATGCTGCACGGCAACGCGGACTTCGTGCTGGTCGGCGAAAACGGCAGGCGAGCGGTGCTGGACGCCAAGTGGAGCGGCGAGCGCTACCGGCGCGAGGAGTTGGAGGAAGGTCGCCACTTGCAGCTGGCAGCGTACAGCTTCGCCCTGGCGGAGAACGACTGGCCGTCGCCAGCCTACTATATCGTCTCCACCGGCAACGTGCTGGCCCCGAACGCGGCGTTCTTCCCTCGGGCGCTGGCGACGGGGACAGCGGTGAACGATGCCGAATCCATCTGGCGCAAGCTCCTCGTCACTCGGGACTGGCGGCTGGCCCAGCTCGCCCGAGGCGAAATCGAGGTAAACGCCGGCGCGGAACCCGACGACGACTCCGAACCGCCCGAGGACGGTCTCGACACTCGGATCGAGGCGGATCGTTTCGACGACTTCCGCTGGCTGGTCGGAGTCGAGCCTTCCCGATGACGCGGGCAAATGAAGAGAACACGCGCTGGCAGCACGTCACCTTCATCAGCGCTGGCGCCGGCAGCGGCAAGACCTACCGGCTCACCAAGGAGATCGAGCAGGCTCTGGCGGCCGGCGCAGCGACGCCCGCCGGCATCGTCGGCACCACGTTCACCGTCAAGGCCGCCACCGAGTTGCGCGAGCGCGTCCGCGCCCGCCTGCTGAACAGCGGCCGCCTGCTGCTGGCGGAACAGACCGCGGAATCTTTGATCGGGACGGTACACAGCGTTTGCGAGCGCTTGCTCACGCGGTTCGCCTTCGAACTCGGCCTGACGCCGGAACTGAACGTGCTGAGCGCCGACGACGGAGCACACCTGTTCAACCAGGCGCTCGACGAGGCGCTCGAGGTCGAACAAGTGCGCCAGATGAACGCAATCGCCCAACGCCTCTTTCCCTCCGGGCAGGATCAGCCTAGTTGGCAGACGGTGGCGAAGAACCTTGCCGATCAAGCGCGAGAGAACGACATCGACGCCGATGCGCTGCGCCGCATGGGCGAACGCAACGCCGCCGACCTGCTGGCGTTCTATCCCGAACCCGGGGACTCGGAACCCACCGGTGAACTGCTCCGGCGCGTATCCGAGACCATCGACAACCTGCCGGTGGATGCCTACCAAGGCGCACGAAAATACCAGGAGCTGCTGATCGCAGCGCAGTCCCAGCTCGGCCGCGACGACTGCCCTTGGTCGGTGTGGATGCGGCTTGCTGGCTATGCCGGCATCAAGGCCATTGCCGAACAAGTGGCATACGTCCAGGAAGTGGCGGAATTGTACGAAGGCCATGCCCGATTCCACCGCGACTTGGACGAATTCATGCGCGGAGTATTCGCCATCGCCGCCGACTCCCTGGCGCGATTTCAGCAGTTGAAGCGCGAGCAGCGCTTCATCGACTTCGCGGATATGGAACAGCTGGCCCTGCATGCCCTGGACGAGGGGACCGTGCGCAGCCGGCTGGCGGGCGAGCTGGAGTTGCTGGTGGTGGACGAGTTCCAGGACACCAACCCCATGCAGCTGGCGCTGTTCCTGAAACTCGCCCGCCTCGCCGACCGCGCCATCTTCGTCGGCGACGAGAAGCAGGCGATCTATGCGTTCCGCGGCTGCGACCCGGAACTGGTGTCCGACACGCTCGACGGTCTTGCCGCCGGCGGCGCGGCGCGGGACAAGCTGGCCGCGAGCTGGCGATCGCGCCCCGCCTTGGTGCAGTACGCCAACGAACTGTTCGCCGCGGCCTTCGTCGGGGACGGCATCGAGCGCGAATCGGTGACGCTGGATGCCAGGCGCGAAGAAATCGCTGGCCCGGCAGTAACCGCTTGGACGCTGGCGGGCAGCAAAGCGGAGCAACGCGCTCGGGCGGTGGCGGAAGGCATTGTCCAGCTGGTCGACGGGGCAGAACAAATCGTGGATTCGCAGACCAGCCGGCCGCGCCCTATCGCTTATGGCGACATCGCGGTGCTGGCACGCACCAACGACGCCGTCGCCCGCATCGCCGCATCGCTGCACAGGGCGCAGGTGCCGATGAAGAGAACGCTGGCCGGGCTGCAAGGCACCCCGGAGATCGCGCTGGCGAAAGCCTGCCTGCGCCGGCTGGCGGATCGTGCCGACACTCTCGCCACCGCCGAGATCGTGACGCTGGCCGACGGCGCGGAGCCGGAAGCCTGGCTTGCCAACCGGCTCGACTGGCTGGCTGCCAACGGCGACGCCTTGGGCTGGCGAGAAGACGATCACCCCATCGTCCGGCGGCTGCACGAAATGCGCGACGAGGTCGCCCTGCGCTCGCCGGTGGAAACAGTCGCCCGCGTGCTCAACGAGGCGGACATCCGCCGCCTCGTCGCAGCCTGGGGGCCGGACGAAGTGCGCGTGGCGCAGCGGCAGAAGAACCTGGACGCTTTTCTGGACCTCGCCATCGCCTACGAACAACACGCCCTCTCCCATCGGGAACCCGGCACCCTCGCCGGCTTTCTGCTCTGGCTGGAACAGACGCTCTCCCCGGAACTGGACCAGCAACCTGTGGCGGCCGCCGGCAACGCGGTTCACGTGCTCACCTACCATCGAGCGAAGGGGCTGGAATGGCCGGTAGTGGTCTGTACGGACTTCGACCATTCGGAGCCGCTGCGCATCTGGAATGTGCGCGTGAAGCGCGCCGCCGCGTTCTCCCTGGACGCGCCGCTGGCGAACCGGGAACTGCGCTACTGGCCGGGTATCTACGGCGGGCGCAAGAACGGCGTACCGACACGGAAAGTCGTGGAAGAATCCTGCGAAGGACTCCAATGCCGCCGCCAAGCCGTCGCCGAGCAGCGCCGACTGGCCTATGTCGGCATCACCCGGGCCCGGGATCGGCTGGCGCTGGCGCTGCAGGACAAGAAGCTCTCCAAGGACGCCTGGATGCAGAGCTTCAAGCAGGATTTCGCGCTTCCGTCGGGCACCGAGCTAATCCTGCCGAGCGGCGCGACCATCCCCACCCGGGCGGAGAAGATCGAAGCCGACGACGGTGAACGCGCCCCTCCGCCCTACCGCCCGCGCTGGTTCGTTCGGCGCGAGCGCATCGTCCACCCGCGCAAGTTCGTGCAGCCGTCGTCGGCATCCCCGGTGGCAGACGCGGCCATTGGCGAAATGATCGAAGTCGGCCAGCGCATCCCGCTGCGCGGCGACGACATGGCGGACGTGGGAGCCGGCCTTCATGCCGTCATCGCCGCCGAACTCGTCAACCCCCTGCCGCTGGCGGACGCTGTGGACCGCGCTTCCGAGCTGCTCGCCGCCCACAATGTGCATATCCATCTAGACGCCGCGGACGCCATCGTTGTCGCCAGTCGTTTCCGCCGCTGTCTGGAAGATCTCTTCGGAGTGTCGCGGATCGAAGCGGAGGTTCCCGTCGTCCATCGGCTGGACGACGGCCGAGTGGTGCGCGGCGCCATTGACGCCCTCGCCGAAACCGCGCGCGGCTGGCTGATCGTCGACCACAAGTCCTCTCCCCAGCGCCGATCCACCTGGCGGGGCGAGGCCCGCAAGCACTCCGGCCAGCTGCGAATGTACCAACAGGCGCTGACTGCCGCCGGCCAGCCGGTGGCCGGCTGCTACATCCACTTCGCAGTCACGGGCGGGCTCGTCGGCGTTCGCTTGCCTGACCCTCGCTAGGAGGCCCGTTGGCTTCACGGTGCCCAGCGGGATCGGGCAACCATCGCGCGAACGGATTGCGAACCGCGACTCCATCGCAGCGTTGGCCGTCGTTGATGCCTTCCGTGCAGATCGTGCCCGCGCCCAGCGCTCGCGCCGACAATCGCAGCATCCCAATACGACAGTCGATAGCTCGCTTTCGGTTCCAGAGCATCGAGCAGCAGGCGTGGGTGGCGACCACTACCAGCCACCGCAGCAGTCGCGTTCCGGCGGGACAGGGCTGGTCGGGGTGGACGGACGAACTGCGTCGACGTGGATCTCATGGAGCACCTGCGCAGAAAACCCGCAGTCCATACGGGCAAGCAGAGCCCGGGCAATGCGCTTCTTGGGCGCTTCGTCTCTAGCGTCCGATCTGGCGCAGAGAAGGATGTTCGTGTCAAGCAAGACCGCGGTGCTCCTAGGCCTGCTCACGGCTCGTACGGCATCCGGCCCGGAATCCGGATGCCTTGTCGAGAGCGGCAAACAACGCCACCTCGGCTGATTCGCCGGATCGAGAAGACGCGAACGACATCAGGAAGTCTCGAACCATTCGGCTGACCGAAGTGTTGCGCTCTGCCGCGACGATCCGCACCTGACGATAGGTTTCGTCGTCGATGGCGACGGTAAATGTTCTTCAGGACCGAACCCTTGGCATTCACCGTTCACGGTTTCACCGATACCCAGTCGAGACGCGACAGCCGTGCCTGCAGATGGACCTGCGACGCGAAACGTCCGACCTCGGCCGCTGGTCCAGCGTTCCTGCCAACTTGCGGGAAGCGGGTCGCCGACAGCGAAAACGGCATCGGGTGTATCATCAAGGCTCCTTGTTCCGTCTCGGTTCCTTCATGACCAGTCCTTATGGCGGATAGCGTCGCCAGTTCGCCGGTTCGATCCTCGGGCCGTTCCGTCGCCCCCGAAGTCCGCCGCCGAGCCCGGCGACTGGCCAGACGCGCCGGCTTCACCCAGGGCAGGGTCGGACTGCATCTGATCCGACTCGGATCGTTCATGGCGATAGGGTCGCTATCCATGAGCGTTGCCCGGATCGCGGAAGCGCTCTACCTCGGCATTGTCGGCACGGAGGCGCTGGCGGCCATGGGATTCGCATTCCCCATCACCATCTTCCTGTTCGCCTTCGCTGGCGGCATCGGCACCGGCGCTTCCTCCGTCATCGCCCGCGCCTACGGCGCCGGGGACCGGGCCCAAGCGGCGCGTCTGGTAACCCACGCCGAACTGCTGGTGCTGCTGGTGGGCATCGCCATCGGCGCCGCGGGTTTTCTCTCCGCCGACTTCGTGCTGGCCCGGCTGGGCGCGGAGGGCGACGTGCTGCGGATGGCGTCCGAGTATCTCAGCATCTACATGCTGGGCTTCCCGCTGTTCATGCTGTCCATGGTGGGTTCGACCCTGCTGCGGGCCACCGGCAGCGCGGCCAGCCCCGGCATCGTCATGACCAGCGGCTCCGTGTTGCAGATCGCTCTCGGCCCGGTACTCATCTTCGGTCTGTTCGGGTTGCCGGAACTGGGCATCGCCGGCGCCGCCTGGGCCTACGTGGCGTCCCGGGTGTTCAGCGTCGCGCTGTATGTGGTGGTGCTGCTGCGAGTACGCATGGTGAGCTGGTCCCTAGCCGATCTAGGCGCGTCCTGGTGGGCGATCCTGCATGTCGGCGGACCGGCCACGGCCAGCGGTCTGATCCACCCAGTGTCCATGCTGGTGGTCACATGGCTGCTTGCCAGACACGGCCATGAAGTGGTGGCTGGATACACCGTCGCGGCGCGGGTGGAAACTTTGATCCACATGGTGCTCTGGTCCGCATCGTCGTCCATCTCGCCCTTCGTCGGCCAGAACTGGGGTGCCGGCAACTATCAGCGGGTGCGTCTCGCGCTGCGGCTGTGCAACTTCTTCTGCCTAGCCTGGGGCGTGGTGACCTTCGGGGTGCTGGCCATCGCCGGCGAAGCCATGGTGCGGCTGATCGACCCGAACCCCACCGTGGTGGAAGTATCGGCCCTGTTCTTTCTCATCATCCCGTTGTCCATCGGCTTCATGGGCGTGATGCAGGTGGCCACCTCCTGCTTCAACGCCCTCGGCCAGCCGCTGCCGCCGCTGGTGCTTTCGCTGACGCGCACCGCAGCGTTCTACATTCCACTGACGATTCTCGGCGACTACCTGTGGGGCTACGCCGGCGTGTTCATCGCCACGGCCATTACCAACGTGCTGCTCGGCGTCGCTGCGTGGTACTGGAATCGGCTGGCGGTGCGGCGCGGCATCGCCGCGGCGGCATAGGAGGATATGCTCTGGCTCATGCAGCCAACGAAATCCCAACCGGGCGGCGCACCGCGGCGGGGCGGGGTCAAGTTCGTCCTGCTACATCACCGCACTTGCCTCGGCGGCGCGTTCCACTACCGAATCGACGCCCGAGGCAACCGTCACGCCGAACTCGACGAGGCGCTGCGCGGCCAGCATCCGCGCAGCATCGGCGTAGTGGTGGAGGCCGACTGCGATGCCGCGCCCCCGTCGGATGCTCAGATCGGCGCGCTGAAGGCACTCCTGCTGGCACTCAAGCTGCGCTATCCGGCGGTGGAAGTAGGCGCGCATCGACAGGTTCGGGGCGACGCGGAGACGACATGCCCCGGCCGGCACTTCCCGATGAAGGCGCTCGCCGAATGGTGCCGCAGCGAACTCCTGCGCCAACGGGACGGAGTGCTGGCGCGGGATTTCGAGTCGCAGTACTCGAATATCTGACCGGCAGCCTTGCGGCTGCGGATCGTCGAATGGATCGGACGAGCCGAACCGCCTCAACGGCGACATCGCCAACTGTTCCGAATCGTCCGCGAGCATCGGCGGCTGGCCTGCCCAGTTCCACTGGACGCTCGCCCAGCCGCGCCGAGTTCCACCGGCTGCCGTCCGCCCCGAGGAAACCCTCGCCGACATCCGGCGACGCTGGTCAGGGAGATCGAAGGCCGGTTCGTCCTGAGCATCGAAGACCGCCCCGAAGTCCGCTCCCTGTTCGCGGACTTCGGCATCAAGACGGTAGAGACCCTCTATTCTCCCAACGCCACGGCGGCGAACTGTTCATCGCCAACAGACGGGCGATTGTCCCGCGCTGGAACGATAGGCGGCACCCCAGGTCCCCGCCGAGCCACGGCTAGGGAGGGAGCTTCGACTCCACGAATCCGTCCGCCATTCGGGCGGGCTTGGCGTTCCCTGGCGAACCTGTGCGCGGCGCCGGCGGCGACTGCCTGGACGCCGTTGCGACGCCGCATGTGCATGGTGGTTGCCGAAGCCGGTGCCTTGCCGGTTCAGGCGGCGGCTTTTTCCCGGCCCGCGCGGAGCGCGGCAAAGCGCTTCTTCAGCTCCGGGCTGGCGTACTTCATGGTGCGCGAGTAGTCCGGGCCGCTTTCGTCCCAGCCCATGTTGTCGTCCGCGCCCACGAGGCGAGCGAACTCCGGCGGATTGCGATCCAGCATTTCCTGGCTCACCCGCCACTGGTAGTTCTCCTGGTTCTTCAGGCGGCGATGGCAGTGGTAGCTGGTGACGTTCAGGCGCAGGCCGTCGGTCTTCTTCTCGAACGCGCCGTGCCAGGTGTTGCCGTGCCAGACGATGAGCGATCCCGCCTCGGCCTCCACTGGCACCGCGGCGTCCTCGCCTTCGCCGGGCTTGGGCTGGCGGCAGTAGGTATGGCTGCCGGGCACCATGGCGATGGCGCCGTTGTCCAAGGTGTAGTCGGTGAGGCAGTAGGCGGCGTTGGCGACATCGGAACAAGCCGGCAGGCGGCCGTCGCGGTCCGGCGGGCAGTCGCTGTGCAGGCCGAGGGACTCGCGCTCGCCCTTCCACTTCACGAACGAGGTGAGGCTGGATATCTGCTGCTGGCCGCGCAGCAGATAGTCGATGAGCGTGTAGAGGGTAGGGTTCAGCACCCACTCCTCGAACACCTGGTCCGCCATCAGGAGATAGAACAGCAGGAACTGGCCATCGGTTTGCGGCTGCGCCTTGTAGTGGCCGAAGCCGCCGTTCTTGTCGAGCTCGAACTTCACGCCGGTGCGCTGCTCGCAGACCCGCAGCACCGTCCTGCGCAAGCGCTCGAAGAAGTCGGGCTCCGCCACTTTCGCCGGCGCTACCACGGTAAAGCCGTAGGCGTCGAGTTCGAAGACGTGCTGTTCGAGCCCGAGATCGCGGACGCGCTGGAACGTGGGGTTGAAGGCTTCGGTATTCTTGAACTCGCCGAATTGCATGATGCTCCCTCCCAAGGGTTGAAGTAAGCCGATAGTACATGCTTCGATGCCCAGCGGAATACGCCAAACGCCGCCGCGGTGCATCCAGACGAATGCCGGCCGGCGAGGTTCTTGCCTCCCCGTCGCGGCTTCAGGTTCTCAGAAAGAACACGCCGACGCGGTGCTCGCAGCTTTGCCGCTCTTCGGCGTCCTCCGGCGCACCGGGTTCGGCGCAGGCGGTGTGGAAGCAGCTATGCAGCACGGGCACGGCATCGGCCTTCATGCCCTAGTTCTTGAAGGCCAGCGCTTCGGCGCAGGTCATGCGCGGGTAGCAGCACCAGCGATGGGCCGGGTTGAAGCGCAAATTCTGCTGGTTGCTGACCTTGCCCGTAGGCGTGAAGTCGCGCAGGCCCGAAGGTACGAGATCCGCCGCGTGGAATGGTGCGGGATTCGCAAAGGGCGAGGGGGCATGTGCCGCAGGGGTTTGCGCATGGCCACCGTGCGCCGGAAGTTGATGACGAGGTGGCCCGAGCACATCGTCCTGATCGTAGCGCCGCCGCCAATCCCGGCCGGCATCGGCACCGGAGAACGCTTCGAGGTTTTCCTGGTAGTCGTCCGCGGTCAGCCCGTATTCGTTATGCACGGCGAGGCCGCAGTAGGGATTCGCCGTGCCGGGGCCGCGGCGCAGCAGCCCCGGCGGCGGCTCGATCTCGATGCTGGCGACGGGCTGCCGGCGGCGCTTGGTCGTTCGACTCTTGCGTCGTCTCCATGTCCGTCATGGACCTCGTCCGAGCGACGATCATCCGAGTATGCGGAGCCCTGGCCGAACAATCCATTCCGGCCCGGCGGTTCGACCTTATTCTTCGGCAGGGCGGCGGTCGACGCCCGCCGAGCCTTCTTGCAGCCGGGGCTTCGCCGTCCGGATCGCTCGATCGCCTAAGGACGGCAGCAGAGACAGGGTGGCGGCAGTGCCGTCGCCGAGCAGCAGCGCATCGTCGGCGTTCTGTAGATACCGGTCGCAGGCGTCGTCGAACACCGCCGTGCCCGGCGCTGGCGAGGTCCGGTAGTCCGTCCAAAGGCCGGCCGTCCGCGAGGGTTCGCGCTGTGCGCGGAGCAAGCGCAGGAAGCGATTGCGAGCGTGGGCGGACGCCACTCCGTAGGCGGCTTCGGCATCCACGCAGCCAGCGTGACAGCCGTCCAGACTGCGCACATGGCCCTGCACCAGGATGCAGATGGCGTTTTCTTCCAGTTCGAGGAGATCGCTTTTGGATTCCTGGGTAAGCGCCATGAACTCGTCGGAGATCAGCAGCGCGGTCAGACGGTCGGCTTTCTCCGACAACGCCGTTTCGGCGCGTCTGGCCCGGTCCAGGCAGGTCGCGTAGCACTGGCCGACGACGAGGCGGCCTTCCTGGCTCGGGCTCAGGTTCTGGGCGACGGCAGCGGACGCGCCGGACAGCATCAGGACGGCGGCAAGCCCAAGGGATTTCTTCAGACGACGATTGGCGTGTGCGAATTTCATGGGGCAGTTCTCCTCGAGTCGCTAGGCAGCATAGCCTTCCCGCAGCTGGGCGGGAATGGCGGCTTTCATTGCGGAGCTTGCCTTCGAGATGCTGAACGGGCACTGAATGGAAGGTAGTGTCTCAGTTCGAATCCGTGTCGTCGTGCCGCATCCCGCAACCACAAGATGCAGGGGCATGGGGCAGTATCGACTGATCTATGACGCCCTGCCGGACGGCCTTTTACTGCACAACCATCGATACGGCGCTGCTTGCGCGACCTGCCGTAGGAGGAAAGATACCCGATTTGAGCGGCTCCGCAGGGCCGCCGCGGGCGCGCGGCGGCCCTGCGTTCGCGCATGACGTTGCAACCCGCCGGCGGCGAGGGAGACAAGGTTTTCCCGCCGTCCTACGCAGTCGATGGGCGCACCGAGCACAAATACGCGGTGGAGGAGTCGGGTCGGCGACAGCGACAAGGTGTTCGTCACCGTCCTGCTGGACTCCGTGGCATCGCAGGCGAATCAGGCGGAACTGGCGCTGCTCGAAGGCTGGGAGCGGAACGGGTTGTCTTCCCCGTCCCCTACGTCGACTTCAGCGACCCCAACGATGTCACGGACCACGAGAAGCTGACCGTGCTGGAAGCGCCGCATCGGCTGGCGGACGCCATCTTCCGGGACAGCCTGCTGGACGGCACGCTGTTTCGCCTGTCCGATGTCGTCCGCGCCATCACCGACGCGCCGCCGCGCAACGCCACCGACCTGTTCCGCCACTCGCCCACAGCGCTGCTGTTCGGCATGCGGGACTCCACCGGGCCGAAGGGCGAACTGGGATCGTAGTTCCAGCGCACCTATATGTCATGTCATGTCATGTCGGAGATATGTCGGAGATCGTCGGTTTCGACGCCGCGGTGGGAAAGCCGCGGTGGGGAAAGACGGGAAGCCGCATCGACCCCTTGCTGATCGAAAAGGTTGCTTCGGAGGATCGGGTTTTCAACAGCGCCGACCCGCGGCAGGAGTGGACGCACGATCCCAAGGCAGCCGAGAAGGACAAGAAGGGCAAACCGGTCCCCGCTTCGCGAGGCAGCGAGAGCGGCAAAGCCGGCCAGCCGTCCAAAATCAATCACGGCAACATGCCCCCTCGATAGACGCCCAGGCTGGCGGCGTCACCATCTCCAAGGCCCTGCAGACCACGGTGATTTCTTTCGCGGCCTTGCGGCGGCTGCGGTTCAAGGGGTTCGACCTTGGGGCTGAAACGGCCGCCCGCACCGCGATTGCGGCGCTGGGCGTCGCGGCCATCGCCTACCAGCACGAGACGGACTTCGACCTGCGGTCCCGCTGCCTACTGCTGCCCACGCATCCTCTCGATAGGTACGGCGCCGTGGAAGCGATACCCGCCAACGCCAGGGATTGGGGCGTCAAGGCGCGCGTCGCAGCGCACTTGGCTGCGACCCTGAAAGCAATGCGCGAGGAGGCGGCGCTCTAC
The DNA here is from genome assembly GCA_963422285.2 of Pseudomonadales bacterium. GTDB lineage: Bacteria > Pseudomonadota > Gammaproteobacteria > Pseudomonadales > Azotimanducaceae > VXYL01. Next base: position 1,363,247 of record CAXXJO010000002.1, read on the forward strand.
AAGCGGAGCCATGAACCTGGTTGACTACATCTGCCTGCTCCTGACGCCCGCGCTGCTGTCCATCGGGCAGTTCCTGTGCAAGAGAACCGCGGACTCGGGATTCCGCTTCCTCGGCGAGAAGCTGAACCTCACGTACTGGGCCGAGGTCGCGCTCGTCATCGCGGGAGTATGCGCCACCGCCATCGCCCTGCATTCGACGTGAAGGCCCTTCCCGGAACAGCCGCATGGGAGCGATCAGGATAGATCGGTTCACCGCGTTCCTGGCGCCGCGCTCATCCTGCTGCGCGAGGTCAACCATGGCGTCGGGCTGGGTGCAGATTCCAAACTCTACGCATCCACCGCCCGGAGCTTGTTGGCAGGAAAGGGATCCATCTCCTTTGGGGCCTGTATGTCAATGTCGCCCCCTTGTTCCCCCTGACGCTGGCCTTCGTTGGCCTTTTCGGGCTGGACGTTGCCACGGCAGCCGGGTGGGTCAATGCCACCGCCTTCGGACTGACCATATTCACAACGACGCTGTGGCTGCGCTGCCGAGTCTAGTCCAACCTGCTCATCATCTGGGCCGGCTGCGCAGGCGCGTTGTCGCCGCCCCTGACGCGAACTTCGTTTCTCGCCATGACAGTGCCGTTGTTCATCCTGTTCACCGTCCTGGCGTCTTTTTTCTGCTGGACCGATTCCTGGACCGCCGCCAACGGTCGTTCCTGCTTCTGGCGGCGGCATGCGCCGCTCTGGCCTGTCTGACCCGCTACATCGGCGTAGCGGTCTTGGCCAGCGCTTTGCTGATATCGATGTTCCGGGACAAACTTGGCAACATCGCTGCCTATTCCGTCATTTCCATGGCCCCGATACGCCTGTGGATGGCGCGAAATTTCCTGGTTGCGAACTCAGTGCTGGGACAGCCGAGACCAACGGACCTTACGCTGCTGTCCAGCGTGGACAGCGCGACCTCCGAGCTCGTTAGGTGGTTCTTCCGGATAGGGGCTTCTATTATCTCGGGGAGATGCTTTCCGAAATGTCGGGTATCGCCATTGCTGGAGATCTGACCATCCCCGGCATCGCATTGAAGGGCGCTATGCTGCTCGTTCCGATGCTCATGCGCATAAACCGCGGCGGGGCCGTGTGCGCTGGATGGAGCGCTTTCGATAATGCACCGTACCCTGCCTCTTGTGGTTGCATGATGCGGCACGACGACACGGATCCAAACCGAACCTTATCCAATCGCGCCACCTCGATCAGAGCATGAACGAACTGGATCGGGCGGGCAGTCATGGGATCATCGCGCGGGTGGACAGCGCCAGTGCCCAGCACCGTCTCCGGGTACCGATATTCCGGGAGAGCATGGTCTGGCCACCGCGTTGGACTCTTCGGGGAAGAGCCGGCGACTGCTAGACTAGCGCCATGGACAGCAGCGAGCGCTTCTTCAACACGGCCGGGCCCATCTGCGCGGAGGACCACTACCATCTGCCGCCCTTGGGACGCCTGGATCTGGAGCATGTACTGCGGTTGATCGCGCAGAAGAAGTACTTTGTGCTGCACGCCCCGCGCCAGACCGGCAAGACCTCCGCGCTGCTGGCGTTGCGCGATCTGCTGAACGCCGAGAGCAACTACCGCTGCGTATACACCAATGTGGAGGTCGGGCAGGCGGGGCGGGAGGACGTCGGACGCACCATGCGCACTATCCTCGGCGAGCTGTCGGCGGACGCCAGCGAAACCCTGCATGACGAATTTGTCGATCAAGTCTGGCTGGACATCCTGCAACGCAACGGACCGGACGGTGCGCTGCGGGAGGTGCTGAGCCGCTGGTCGCGGGCCGATGCGCGGCCGCTGGTGCTGCTGATCGACGAGATCGACGCGCTGGTGGGGGATTCGCTGATATCGGTGCTGCGCCAGCTTCGCGCCGGCCATACGCGCCGGGCGCGGCATTTTCCGCAGAGCGTCATTCTTTGCGGGGTGCGCGATGTGCGCGATTACCGCATCCACGCCCGTTCCGAGAAGGACGTCGTCACCGGCGGCAGCGCCTTCAACATCAAAGCCGAATCCCTGCGCCTAGGCGACTTCTCCGCCGCCGAGACCGACGCTCTGCTGGACCAACACACCGAAGCCACCGGCCAAGCGTTCACCAACGAAGCCCGGCGCACGCTGTGGGAACTGACCCAGGGCCAGCCGTGGCTGGTGAACGCGCTTGCCTACGAGACCTGCTTCCAGAGCAAGGCCGGGCGCGATCGTCGCCGCCTCATCGCCACAGACGCCATTCAGGCGGCGCGCGAGCAACTCATTCTTCGCCGCGAAACCCATCTAGACCAACTCGCCGACAAGCTGCGCGAAGAACGGGTGCGGCGCGTGGTCGAGCCGTTGCTGAACAGTGCCGAAGACACGGGCTCGATTCCCGCCGACGACTTGCAGTACGTGCGCGATCTCGGTTTGATTGCTCAGCGTTCGCCGGCGCGCATCGCCAACCCCATCTATCGGGAGGTGATCCCCGGGATCTGACCTGGACCACCCAGGAGATGACCTTCGGCCACCAGGACCCGGCGTGGTACGTCGGCACCGACGGCCGCTTGCGGACCGCCAAGCTGCTGGCGGCTTTCCAGCGGTTCTTCCGCGCGCACTCCGAGCACTGGGTGGAGCGCTTCCAGTACAAGGAGGCGGGGCCGCAGCTCCTGCTGCAGGCGTTCCTGCAACGGATTGTGAACAGTGGCGGGCGTATCGAGCGCGAATACGGCTTGGGAAGGATGCGAACCGACCTGCTGATCCTGTGGCCGGTGACGGACGAACCCGAATCGGAGAGCGATGCCGGAACGGCGCAGCGCATCGTGATCGAGTGCAAGGTGCGGCACGCCAGTCTGGAGCGGACGGTGGAGGCGGGCCTTGCCCAGACCCGTGCGTACATGGATCGGTGCGCGGCGGACGAAGGCCACCTGATCGTGTTCGACCGCACACCGGACAAGCCCTGGGAGGACAAGGTGTTCCAGCGGGAAGGCGACGCGGACGGGGCGAGGGTCACCATCTGGGGCATGTAGGGCAGTCTGAAAGATTACGCCGCATAAAGGCTGCTACGGCATGCGTCGACGGCCTCGGAGGTCATGCGCCGCACGCGACCTTCCGACGCGGGGTGTCGCGGGGAGAAACCCCTGCGACAAAGCCCGCCCCGGGACGGCTCGGTCTAGGGCAGCGGGACGCCATTGATTGGCGAACAAGAGATGGACATGACGAATATGCTCATGCTGCCAAGCAATGCCCACATGGGAATATGTCAGGGAACTATGTACTTGAGGATTCAAGCTACAATATATGGGCAATTTATATGGGCAATTTTCAAGGCATAACTGCTATCTATAGTAGCCAAGGTACTGTTGTATATATCTCCCATATGTTAAATGGCCTGTCGTGAGCCTCGGACGGACGATTCGGAGCCTACGCCATGCTGTTCGGCTCGGCCTCTGCCTGCTCCTGACGCCCGAACTGCTGGCCTGAGTGCTGTTTCCGATGGCAAGCTCTGGTGCTCGACGACTACGGCATGGCGGCGAGCCGAGACTCCGCGGCCAGCTTGCGCATCATCCACAAGCAGCAACGCCGCCGCGGCCCGCTATGACGGGGTCATCGAGGTGGGCGTTGCTCGGTGCCGTCCGGTTCCTTCCTTCTGCGCTTCTCGAGCCCCGCTTCAAGGCCGCGCAGCGATTCCAGCAGGGAGATGGTGGCGGGAATCCGGCTGTTCGTCAGGAGGGGATCGTTGGGGTTCCCCAAGTATCGATCGCAGGCTTCGTCGAACGCGACGCTGCCCGGGAACGGCGCGGTTTTGTAGTCGAACCAAAGGCCCGCCTCCTGCAAGGATAAGCGGGTACCGCGCAGCTGGTGGAAGAAGCGATTGCGGGCATGGGCAGCCTTCACACCGTAGGCGGCCTCGGCATCGGCGCAGCCGGCGTAGCAGCCATCCATATCCCACATTCTATTCTGTGCCGAGGCGCACGCAGCGGTTCTGTCCATGGCCATTACTAGGTTTTGGGATTCCAAAGGGAGGGCGCCGAAATCGTCGGATATTATCCGGGTCAACTCTCGGTCGTGTCGTTCCTGGAGCTTATCGAAGCTGCGCGTCAATCGGTCCATGCATGTCGCGTAGCACTGGCCGACGACGAGGCGGCCTTCCTCGCTTCGGAGCAGGTTTTGGGCGACGGCTGCCGGCATGTACGACAAGATCAGCAAGGCGGCAAGGCCCAGCGCACTATGCAGGGAGGGGCGTTTCATGGCAAAGTTCCTCATTGTTCGTCCTCGGCATGGCTCGCCCGCCGAGCCGCGGGCAGAGCCGTTTTCGGTTGTGGACGATACCCAACCGAATGCCGAGACCAACCCGCTCGCAACCTTGCGGCTTGCCGCGATAGTCGCTTGTGGACGGTGGCGCCCGAACGCTGAATCAGCGCTTGCGCCGGTTTGACGGCCCCTTTGTAATAGACGCCATGCGGCTGCATGTGATCGACGGCACCTTCGAGCTGTTCCGGGCGCACTACTCCAAGCGTCCGGGACGCATTTCGCCCGGCGGCATGGACGTCAAGGGCACGGTGGGCGTGCTGTCGTCCCTCTTCGCCCTGCTCGACGACCCCGACGAGGCCGTTACCCACGTCGCCGCCGCCTTCGACAATCCTGTCGAGTCGTTCCGCAACGACCTCTTCCCCGGCTACAAGAGCAGCGAAGGCATGGCGCCGGCGATCCTGGCGCAGTTCGATCTGGTGGAGGAAGCAGTGGCAGCGATGGGCATCACGGTGTGGTCCATGGACCGCTTCGAGGCGGACGACGCGCTGGCCACCGCGGTGCGCCGATGGCGCGACCAGGTGGCCCAAGTGCGCATCCTCACGCCGGACAAGGACCTCGGTCAGTGCGTCACCGGCAACCGCGTGGTGCAGGTAGACCGCATGCGCCGCCGCGTCATCGACGAGGACGGCGTACGCACACGGAGCGGATGCACACCGATCAGCGTCCCGGACTGGCTGGCCCTGGTGGGAGACGCCGCCGACGGCATCCCCGGCGTGCCGGGCTTCGGCGCCAAGACCGCGGCCGCATTGCTGACGAAGTACGGCACCGTGGAAGCGATTCCTGCCGAGGCCGGGGACTGGGGCGTACGCGGCGCCAAGCGCTTGGCAGCGAAACTGAACGCTATGCGCGACAAAGTGGCACTCTACAAGCGGCTGACAACGCTGGTGGACGATGTGCCGCTGGCCGAGACCCTGGACGATCTGCGCTGGCGAGGAGCGGACCGGACGCGCTTCGATCGCTTGGCGCAGATTCTCGGCGGCGTACCGATGCGCCCGCGCCGCTGGCGGGAGGATGCGGACGGATAAGCGCATGCCGGCGCATGGCAGGGCCCCGGCATGCCGACTGCCGGCGCAGCATCCACAAGCCGGGAACCAGCCCGGCCAACATTCCCGCCACATGCGTATGCACAGCCACATCCGTCGTCCAGGGCCGGAAGAACCCCGCTGCCCCAGACAGCAAGGCCGCAGACAGGAGCGCTGTAGCGGCACCGGCCAGCCAAGGCGAGCGACGCGCCAGAACGCACACCGCCATCGCCGCCAAGCCGTGCAGGACGCCGGAGAATCCAGCAAACGGCGCCTGCTCCGGCAAGGCCACAGCCACCAAGCCGATGGCAGCCATCAGGCCAGCGCAGCACACCAGGATGAAGCCGAACCCGGCAAAACGATGCAACACCGCCAGCGCCAAGGCGAATCCCGTCGCGTTCGTCAACGCATGGCCGGCGTCCAAGTGCGCGAGATGGGCGGTGGCGAGGCGCCATATCTCGCCATCGAGCACTGCCTCGCGCTGGAACTCCAGCAAGCGCAGCCAAGACGAGGCCAGCAGGATCAGGAGGGCCGATATGCCGAATCCCGCAATGAAATCCCGCACCGCCCGGCGCGGCGTCACGAAGAAAGACGCTTCGGCCTCGAGAAGCCAACACCAGCCGCGGCGACAGCCAGCGCGAGCAGCAGCAGCCAGGGCGCGGATGCTGCCCGGGTGCCCTTGCTTTTCGCGTAGGCGATCTGCACGGAGCCGTCCTCCTTTACCTTCTCGCCGAAGCGTTCGATCTCCGCCTTGAGGTTTTCCGTCATGCTGGCGGCCGCCCGCTCGAAGCTCTCGGCGGCCAATTGCCGCGACTTGGCGGCCGCAGCGATGGCCGTGGACTGACCCTTGGCATGGTCGGTGCCGGGAGCGCGCAGCAGCAGCGTTCGCGTGTCCAGGTCGAACACGGCGATATCCAGCAGCGTGTGGACCGTGTTGCGGCTCGCCGGAATGACATAGGAACCGATGATGGTCCAGTAGAGAACCGACGCCGCGGTATCGTCCGAGGTGGTCATCTGATCCCACGAAACGAGCGCGAACACGTCCAGGTCGTACAGCCGGGCCGTCTGCTCCAGCGCCTCGAAGCCGCGATTGTTCTGCAGATAGATCGACGGAACGACCTCGATGGACTTCACGTAGTCCGCGCCCCGGAACTGCTCGCTTACCGCTTCCAGCAGCTCCAGGCGCTGGTCTGGCGTCAGCGCGTCCGACCCCAGGCGCCCCGCCATCTCGCCGCGGGTGGGCACGAAGGCGACACCCACCTTGAGCGGCAGTTCGAGCCGCGGGATGCCCTTGCGCTCGTGGTCGGGCGTTTTCTCGTCGGGATACAGAAATTCCACCATGCTCGACCTAGTGCGTTCCGGCCCCCGCATATCGGAGAAGAAAGCGGTGCAGGCCGGCGTCAGCAACGTCGCGACGAGCAGTGCGACGCAGGCAAGGCGTCTCGACGCAGCCGTGCCGGCGGGTTCCGGCGGCGGGCGTTTGGCGATAATCATGATCGAGTCTCCGGCAACGGAAGGGTGGGAACGAAACGATATTTCGCATCCGCCAGGAACCTAGCGGCGCAGGCCGAGCCAGACGCGCCAGCGCCACAGGCTGAACCTGATCGGCAAGCGCACTTCGTGGTCGTGGTCGGCGTAGCAGGTGGCCGGTGATTGATGGCAGGGCTGCGCTGATGCCAGAGGCAGTCCGACCGGCTGATGAAGGCACTAGGTCTGCTCGAAAAAAACACCTTCATGGCCCAGGATTGGAACACCGTGGGATGCTGCAGTTCATATGGCGATCGGGGCCATGAACGGGCCGACGGTACCGTGTGCGAACAGCGGCACCAATCGAGGCCAGTTCGTGCCGACGATGTCGAGGTAGGCGAAGCAGGCCAATGCGTCCGTTGCGAAAACAAAGGGGACGATATGCTTCAGAATCCAAGACACGATACATAGTGTGATTTTTCAAGGCACAACTACTAGTTGCAGCTACTAGTTGCAGCTCCCAAAACAAACCCAGGCGGCAGACGGTCTGCGCCCAGCCGCGCGGATCGTTGCGCTGCATGAGTTCGGCTGGAAGCGCCTTGTCGATGGAGCTTCGGCGCCAGGATGTCTTGCAGTCCGCAGCAAAAGCCGCTTGCTTCATTCGCCACCCTATGAACGGCAGGGGTTTGGATTCCCTTGATCGGCGAACCTCGTGGCCCGAATCCGCACGAAGGCAGCCACAGCGCGCTACCTGACCCCGACCGCGGCTTCGGCAACGGGCACGGGGGGCCGGTCGCGGCGCGAGACTAGAGGCATGCGAAAAACGGACGCGAATGTGCTGCGAAAAACACTGCGCACCGTGGTATGGTATAGCCTCTTCCAGGTCGGGATTTTCAGCGAGGAGTCGGGCATGGTTCGGGACGGGAGGCTGGGGACCGGGTACGGTCGATTCGCCGCGATGGCCGAGGCGCTGGGCGCGAGCCCCGCGGCGGCGCGGCGCCTGACCGATCTGGCGCGCGAGACGGGGATGGCCAAGCAGCAGGCGATCGCGGCGCTGAAGTCGCTGGAGGAGGTCGGGTGGGCGGAGCGCGCCCCGGCCGGGGGGTGGCGGCTGACGCCCGAGCTCACGCGCATCTCGCAACGGCTGGCGGCGGCGATCGCCGACCTGCACCGGACGTATCTGGGCGCGGACGGGAGCGGGACGTGAAAGTCGGACGCGCGGCCGGCCCGACCTGCATCCATCGCGCTGCCGGCGGGCCGGTCCGGGGCTAGGGCGCCCCCGACTCGCCCGGCGTCCGCACGGTGGGGGCCGCCCGCGCCCATCGGAACTCGACTCTCCCCGAGGGGACGATCTCGCCCGCATCCCGTCCGTCCAGGGCGGTCGGCGCGACGCCGAGCACGACGCGGTCGCCGTCCGTGGAGCGGTGCGCGGACGCGACGGTCCACTGGATCCACCATCGTGCGCGGACGAACAGGTGGAAGAGGTCGCCGGGCCGCACGGCGTCGTAGAAGGCGGTCTGGTCGCGGCCGTCGGCGTCGACGCGGGAGAGTCCGAGCGTGGCGTTGGCGGTCGTCCGCAGCGAGACCCAGGCGTTGCCGATCGGCGTCCACACGAGGTCGACCGCGCCCGATCCGTCGGGCGCCGCGTAGTCGCGCCGGCCGAACTTGTACTCGCCGGGGCGGTCGGGCTGGTGCGCTTCGCCGGCGACGCCGGGCATCGGTCGGTCCATCGCCACGCGATGCCGGTACGCCGGCTCCGCCGCCTCGGCGGGCGGGTCGGCGGGGTCGGCGTCGATCGGCGCGGGCGCGGCGGTCAGGCGGGCGCCTTCCCTGTATTCCACCCAGTACCGCCTCCACGCGCCCCCCTGCGAGCCCGGCCTGGTCGCCGCCGAGGCGCCGAGGTGGTCCAGGACGCACAGGTACTCGTCCCAGGCGGCGAGGGTGCCCGCGTCGGTGGCGTCGATGCGGCGCACCCTGCACTTGTCTCCTTCCTCGTAGTCCGATCCGGCCGTCCAGGTGCCGACGTCGCGGACGCTCGGCCGGTAGTACTCGCTGATGCGCGACCAGGGGCCGTAGCTGTAGCCGTTGCTGCCGTCCGCCGTCGCCACGTGCCGCTGCGTGATCTGCCAGGCGGGCAGGCTGCCCGGGGGCAGGGCTTCGTATATCTCCACCATGCGCTAGGCCAGGTCGTCTTCGTCGACGTCTTCGGGGATCGGGCCGCCGAGGTCGGTGCGCCCGACCCGAATCGCCTGCTCGGCGCCCGCGGTCGCGCCGCCGGGGCCGACCGCGCGCACGCGGAACCGGGCCTCCGCGCCGTCCGCCAGCCCCTCGCCGATCCGATGCCGGCTGGCCAGCGACCCGGCCAGGAGGGTCTGCGCCCCTTCGACCGCGCCGTCGGCGTCCCGCGTCCGCGCTCGGTAGAGCAGCTGCATCTCGTCCAGCTCCTCGTCGTCCTGCGGGCCGGCCCACCACGCGAACGCCCTGCCTCGGCCGGACGCGACCCGGACGTCGCGCGCGCGGGGGGCCGCGATCGCGTTGGCGTGGCCGAAGCTGGCGATCCAGGGGCTCAGGCCGGCGGCGTTGCGGGCCGCCGCCCGCACGCTGTGGATGGAGGTCGCGGCCAGCCCGCCGAAGGTGTGGTCGGACGTCGGGCCGCTCGCCGCGGACCAGTCCGGCAGCGGCGACAGGGATCCCGCCGGATGGATGGACAGCGCCAGCCGCGATCCCGCCGCCAGCGCCTCCACCTCGGCCGCCATCGCCGCCTGCGGCGTCGCCGCGCGCCAGTCCGCGATGCCCTGCGCGTCGTCCACGCGCCACAGTTCCTGCGGCGCGAAGACGTGGCGCAGGCCCGACTCGAACAGCACCGCGACCTCCACCGGCGCCGGGGCGGCGACGGCGCCGACGACGTCGCTCCACTTCGCCGCTCCGGAGACGTTGGCGCGCAGCCGCAGCAGGGGCCGGCCGTCGTAGGGGCTCATGGAGATGGTGGTGACGGCCTGTCCGGGCTGCACCTCGCCGTCCAGGCGGAGGTCGCCGGCCGGAGAGCCGATGTCGAGGGCGGGCCGCCGCAGCGTCAGCGACGCCCGCCCGCCTTGGCCGGCGGCGTTGAAGAAGTCGACCACCGCCGGCGTGCCGGCGGGCCGCCACCGGTACGGCTCCGACGGGTCGGCGGCGCCGCCCGTCAGGGTCAGGGCGCGGCCCTCGACGGCGAGTTCCAGGACGCCGCTCTCCACCACGAAGGCGTGGAGGTTCGGCCCCGCGCCGTATCGCGGCGCGCGGAAGACGGGGTCGAACTGGAGCTCCAGGTAGCCGTTCGCCGCGCAGAGCACCCGCGTCAGATAGGCGGGCCGGTGGTCCACGGCCAGCAGCGCGGGATCCACCCGGTAGTCGGCGGGCGCGTCCAGGTCGCCCGCCTCCCACGACATCCGCGTCCCGCGGCGGACCAGCGTCAGGGGGAATCTCTGCCCGACGGCCTCGCCGGCGTCGTAGCGGTAGAGGACGGCGCCGCTGGAGTCCCGCCCCAGCGTGGCCACGGCGCGGACGATGCTGCCGCCCACGGCGGGCAGGGCCTCGCGCGTTTCGTAGCGGTAGCGCTGCAGCGCGGGGAGGCGGTCGGTCGCGGCCGGCGGCGTCGCGATCGCCGTGATCTGGTTCGGCCCCTCCACCACGCGGAGGGCCCGCGGGGCGGGGAGCACGGCGGCCCTGCGCGGCGGGCGGCCGTACGCCACGCGGCCGCGGTAGGCGGGCCGGTCGGAACGCGGGAGGTAGATCGCCACCCAGGTGCGCCGTCCGATCCGCCCGTCGAAGCTCGACGAGGCGCTCTTCGCCAGGACGTAGCGCTCTCCGTGCCGGTCGACGGCCATGCTGATGGCGGTTTTCCAGTCGAGCGGATCGGCCGGGGGCCGCGAGCGCTCGTCCAGCATCATCTCCAAGCGTCCGCCCGGCGGGGCGCCCGTGATCCAGATGCCGCCCTGCACGGACGCGACGGCGACCGTCACGCCGGACCGCCCGCGTCGTGGCGGCGCGGCTGGCGCGGGCGCTTCGCGGCGCGCGCGAACAGCGTGTTGGCCAATGCGCCGACGTAGAGGCTCTGCGGGGCCGTCCACGCCGCGTCGGGCACCGGCGCGCCGGCGCCGGGATACACCGCGTCCGAGTACCAGCAGGTCTGCGCGAAGGGGTCGAACCGCGGACGTTCGACCGACCACGCCCCCAGGTCGGTCTGCGCGGCGAGCGGGTTCGAGAAGCGCGCCCCCGTCGGCGTGGCGGGCGGATCGGGGACGATGCGGCCCGGCTTGGCCTGGTAGACGCGCACGGTCTGGCTCGTTCCGTCCGCCGCCTCGATGCGCACCGGCTCGCTCCAGGCCCACGTGCCCTTGCGAGCGGCTCGCAGCCCCGTGCTCTGCCAGGCGAGGCCGGCGCCCGCGACGAAGCCGGCCAGGTCGTGCCACCCTGCGGGCACGCGGCGCGGCCCGACGCGCGGGCGCTCCGGCGTCGTTCCGGCGGGCTCCCGGCGGTAGACGACGTTGACGTCGCCGGGGGATTCGCACACGCGAACGGGACTCCACGCGCGCGCCGTTCCTCCCGCCCTGCTCCACAGCAGGGTGTCGTCGGAGTACGCGACGGTGGCGGCGCAGACGACCTGCTGCGTCGCCGGGTCGTAGTCCGGCCACGTCCGGGACCACGGGCCGAGGCCGCCCAGCCGGTCCGCGCCGTGGTCCCACGTCGCGGCGGTGGGCGCGGCGGGCATCCGCGGCTGGCCGACCGGCGCCGTCCGGTAGATCGTCAGTTCGCGGGCGCTGAGGCCGTCGCGCCCGGTCAGCGGGGCGGGATCGTCGTGCTCCCACCGCAGATTGTGCTCCTCGAAGCGCACCAGCCGGCGCACGCACTGCCATGTCCGGCCCGTCTGCGCGGCGGGGATCGCCGACGCCGACGGATGCCACCCGGCGGCGACCGCCCGGGCCGCGGTGGGGGCCGGCGCGGGCAGGCTGTCCGCGCCGCTGCGCCGATAGATCACGTCCAGATCCACCACGTCCTTGCAGACCACGGGCGCGGAAAAGACCAGGCGGTAGTCGTTGCCGGTGCCGGCGTCGACGGCCGTGGCCGTCGAGCAGTAGAGCAGGTCGCGGGGGCCGACGGCTCCGGGCCTCCGCCGCCGCCACCCTTCGTCGAGCCCGAGCAGGCTGTCCGAAGGGAACAGGTACCGGTCCGCGCGGGGGGCGGCCGGGGGCCGTCCGCCGGCGGCGGGCACGCTCGCCTCCGGCACCACGCGCCAGACGTCGATCTCCCGCGTGGCGGCGTGGAGTATCTGGTCCACGTCCCAGGTCCAGTCGCTCCAGTCGGACGCGCGGGCGGCGCCCGGCGCGGGGCGTCCGGGGATCCGGCGCACGGCGCGCACCCGAACCGGCGCGGCGGGAGTCGGCAGCGGCCGGTCGTCGCGCCACGTGTAGCCGCCGGCGGCGCCGGGCCGGTCGTAGGGCCACGCGTCGTCGGGCTCGGCGGTCGTCGGCAGGACGAGCCGCCCGGTCGAGATCGCGGCGCCGGCGAACAGCGCGAAGATCTCCTCGATCTGGAGGCCCTCGGGGGGCGCGAGGGCGGTCACGTCCAGCGCCGCCTCCGGTCCGCGCGCGCCCGCCACGTCGACGTGCGAGACCCACACCCGCCGCGCCGCGTCGTAGTCGCCGGGCAGCACCCGCGTCCAGGTCGTCCCGGCCAGGGACGCGACCAGCGCTTTGCGGTCCGGCGCGGCCGCCGGCGCCTCGCGTATCTCGGTGCGCGCGTAGTCCGGTTCCGGCGGTCGCGTCCACGACGCGACGTAGCCGCCCGGCGCCGCCCGCAGCGCGAAGCCGGCCGGGGCCGCCGGCGGGGCCAGCAGGCCCTGGATCGCATGTTCGCCCTGCCAGACGTCGCCGGCGGGCGCGGCGGCGCTGCCCGGCGTCGCGCGGACGGTCGCGGTGCCGGACAGCGGCGCCGGCCAGGCGGCCTCGGTCTCGCCGTCGCGCAGCCGGGCCACGACGCGGGCGGGCGCGTCGTCGACGGCCGCCTCGACGTCGCCGCCGCGCCAATCCCCCGCGACGGTCAGGGACGCCTGCAGTTCCAGAGCCCAGCCGCCGCCGGCGGCGTAGAGTTTCTCGGTGATCCGCACGTCCAGGATTTTCGGCGGCCGCCGCGTCAGGGCGGGCAGCGGCGCCGACAGGTCGCTGGCGGCGGCGGCGTGGTACGTGGTACTCCGGCGCCTCGCGGATGGCCTGCAGCGTCGCCTCGCCGTCGGCCGTGGGCTCGACCGACACCACCCGGACGGGGATCGGGCCGCCATCGGCCGGGTAGAGGTGGTACAGATAGTCGCGCGGCTCCAGATCGTCGGGCGCCAGCGCGGGATCGAGCGCCACGCGGTCCTGCTCGTCCGCCGGGTCGACGCCGGCCGGCACGGCCGCCGCGTGCGTGCTCACGGAGCCGTCCGGACGGCGGACCACGAGATGGCCGCCCGCCGGCAGGACCTCGGGGGCGTCGAGGCGGGCCTCGCCGCCGCCGGCCGCGATCGCGGCGAGGCGCCCGGTCGCGCCGCCCGCGACCAGCGAGTGCGCCAGCAGCACCACGTCGCCGCGATCCACGGACAGGCCCTCCGGCCCCGTGCGCCAGGAGAAGCGCTCGCGGTGGTACAGGTGCCGCGCCGCCTGCAGATTCGCCTCCGCCGCCGCCTGCTCGCCGGACGTCACGCCCGGGAGGGTCATCGTCGCCGTCTGGCCGAGCGGCCGCCGCGGCACCGTCCGCCGCACCGTGTTCCACTGCCAGTCGAGGTCCGGCTCGACGTACCGCACGGCGATCTCGCCGGCGAGAGACGGCGGCGCCCAGTCCACGGCCATCGTGTCGGCGACGATGTTGCCCGGCGTGAACATCGCGGTCGGCGGGGCGTCGGCGTCCTCCCAGACCACGCCGAGCCTGCCGGTCGCCCACGTCGGCGAGGCGCGCCCGCATCGCGCGACGAGCGCCAGCACGTCGGCGTGGCTCGCGTCCCGGGAGAGGACGTGGTTGCACTCCAGGCGCGGGGTCTGCGCGTCGCACCATAGGCCCCAGCGCACGATGGCGTCTTCGTCGAGGCGCGCCGGATCCAGTCCGACGCCGGCGACGACGGGGCGGGAGGACGCGTCCGGATCCGAGTTCCGCAGGGGGAGCCGCGCCAGGCGCAGGGGATCGATCGGATTCTGCGGATCCGGGTCCCGCAGAGGCGGCGGGGCGACGCCGAGCGCGTACCAGCGGAATATCCATGCCGGATTGCTCGACGGCCTGGGCGGCGTCCACGCGCCGCGGTCCCACACGGGCACCTTCTGGCGGACCAGCCCCGACAGCCGGTCGATCCTGCCGCTCAGCTGGCCGCTGGCGCGGATCCGGACGCCGAGGCGGGTCTGCCCGCGATAGCCGGCGTCGTCGGGCTGGTACGAGCGCAGCGCGGTCCAAGCCAGGTCGTCGATCACCCTGTCGTCCTCGGACGGCGCGGTCCGGCGCCGCACCCGCACCCGCCACCGGCCCGGCGCCGGCAGATCGTACACGATGCTGACGCGGCAGGGCTCCGTCGAGGCATGCGCCACGTCGAGGGTCGATTCGACCGCCGCCGGCGGATCGTCCAGCCCGGCCGGCGGTTCGAACCGCAGCGCCACCTCGATCGCGTGGCGCGCCGGCTTCCCTTCGTCGTCGACCGAAAACACGCGTCCGACGAAATCGAGCGCCAGCCGCGTCGCGCCGGCGGCGGCGACGCGCTCGTGCCACGAGGCGTCGTCGAGCGCGGCCCCCGCCTCCGTGTCCACGTTGCCGGCCACCAGCGAGATCGCGCCGTCCGCGTCGCCCCATTCGGTTTCGACGTCCTGCAGATCGGCGAGCGGCGTGTCGCCGATCCGAATGTCCCCGATGTCCAGGTCCCCCAGCCCCCAGTGGAATATCTGGTGCAGGATCTGGTCGCGCGCGCCTCCGGCCCAGCCCGCCGGAGCCGGCCGGGCATCCGATCGGGGATCTCGTCCTCGCCGGGCTCGTCGTATCGAGCGGTGGATGCGAGGGCAGCGATTTCGGCGCCAGCTCGCCGTCGTCGACCGGGCCGTCGACCGGGGGCGCGTCCACGGGGGGGTCCGGGTCGACCGGGGGCGCGTCCACGGGGGGGGTCCGGGTCGATCGGCGCCGGCGGCGGGGTGTCTATCCGGCTCGGGCCGCCGGAGGCGACGTATTCCGCGTACTCGCGCCCGCCGAGGTCCGGGAAAAACGCGGTGGGCGCCCAGCACCAGCAGCAGGGGCTGGTACGTGCCAGGGCGCGGTTGCTCCCGCCGGCGAGCGAGTAGACCGGCTCGGCGGCGGCGCGGCCCGGCTCGCGGGCCGACGGGGTCGGCACCAGGCGCGATGGCGTTGATCAGCAGCGATCCGCCGACCATCACCGTCGCCGCCTGCCGACGCCCTGGATCCAGGTCGCCGAGTCCGCCAGCCAGACCTGGCCGGTGTAGATCGACGCCACCACCAGCGCGATCTGCAGCGCCGTGCGCAGCGGGTCGGTGTCCCCGCCGCGCACGGTCTGGCGCTCCACGACCACGCTCACCGTCCTGCGGGCGGCGGTCGAGGTCCGTCTCGATCGCGCCGTCCACCCACACCTCGCGCTCGGACCTCCGGCAGCGAGACCATCTCGCGCAGCGTCGCGCCCGCGACCGCCCGCCGGACGGCCAGGCTCTCCCGCGTGACGGCGTGGGGGAAGGTGGCCACGATCACCGCCACATCGCAGCGTCTCCGTCAGTTCCAGGCCCGCCCTGCCGAGGCGCCGGACGCGCAGCAGCGTCGCCGCCCCCGACGCGGCCAGCCAGTGCAGCACGTACGGCATCGCCGCGGACGTCGCAGTACACCCCCGCGTGGTGGCCGAGCGAACGCCGCCGGCCCCGCGCCCTCATCAGCGCCAGATTCGCCGTCCCTCGGTCGATCGGTCGGCGTCGCCTGCTCCGCCGCGCCCGCGGCCAGCGCCGCGTCCAGTCCGCGCCGGCCCCGCGGGCGGCCGTCCGGCAGGCGCACCTCGCGCCCGAACTCGGCGGCCTGCACGTCCCGCACCAGCGCGGCGCAGTCGCCCGGATGCGGCCCCAGCCATTCGACCGCCCAGTGCGCCGCCGGCATCAGAATATCCCCGGCGTGGTCTGCGGATCGTGCCGCAGCGCGACGGCGCGCCGCCCCAGCAGCGGCTCGTAGCCGAGCGCGATGCGCACCGCCGACATCCCGACGTGGATCGCCCCGACGTCGAGCGTCACCTCCCACTCGATCGCGTCCTCGCCGGCCAGCAGGGCCATGACGCGCACCGTCGCGCCGGCGCCGCCGTCCGCCCGCTCGATCCACTGCACCAGGTCGCGCCCGACGTTGTCGACGAGGATCGAGACCACCGGCTGCTGGCGATCGAACGTCGGCGGAGAGCGTCACGCGAAACGCCAGCGCCGCGTAGACGTGGCCCTCGATCTCACCGGTTCGCGGCGTCGGCCACGACCCGCACCGGCGTCGGAATCGAGGGGTGGGCGATCTCGAGCGCGGTGTGGAGGATGTCCTCCGGGGCCAGCTCCCGCGCCGCGCGGCGATAGCGCGCCGAGGTCACGCCGCGGCCTCGCGATGGCCCTCGATCGTCATCCGCGCCTCCCAATGCAGGTGGCCCCCGCGCGCCACGGCCCGGTAGCGGATGCCGCCCTCTGCCGCCGCGCACCCGCGCCAGCCGGACGACCCCGTCCTCCGGCTCGGTCCAGCGAAACCAGGCGTGGGCGTGGGCCGCGGCCCACGCCCGGAACGCCGCCAGCCGCTGGTGCGCCGTCCGCCCGCCGCCGTCGCGCAGCAGCGCCGTCGCCTCGCGCTCGAGCAGCGCCCGCGTCCGCGTCCGCGCCTGCCTCACGGCGCCGTCGTCCCACTCGGTGCGGGACACGCCCGGCGCGGCGCCGAGCGCGTACCCGTCCGCCGCCACCTCGGCGTAGTCCGGCCAGCTGGAGGTCACGCCACGCTCCTGGCCAACCCGAATCCGCCTTCGAGCGCCCGCGAGATCGGGCCGTTCCCGGCGAGATCGGCGAGGACGACGGTCCACCACGAGCCGGGAGCCGTCGAACCGGGCCGAGGCGCGCCGGGCGCGCACCGGCCGCGCGCTCTCGTTCCTCACCTCCACCGCGATCCGGGGCGCCGCCGCCGGCGCCAGCGCCCGCATCTGCTCCGGCGTGAACACGCCCTCGCCGCGCCGCAGGATCGCCGGCACCTCGTCGGCGCCGAGGCCGGCGACGCCGCCCCGGTGCAGCCGCGCCGCGCCGGCGAAGATCCGAGCCGGCGCCCGGCGCGTCACGGCCGGCCGGCCGGCGACGCCGCCGCCGTGCTGCTGGCCGGCGACGACCGTCGGCGCGTCGCCCGTCCCGCCGCCGAAGGCGCCGGCGAGCGCCCGGCTCAGCGGCCCGACGATCGCCTGCCGGATCGCGAGGCGCGCCAGGTCCGCGAGGATGCCGCGCACCAGGTCGCCGAACCGCAGCTTGCCGGTCTCGACGAATCGCACGAAGCGCGTCCTCCATGCGGTCGAACGCGGCCACCGTCGCCCGCTCGATGCCGGTCGCCGAGTCCGCCGCGTCCGCGGCGACGGCGACGAGGGCGCGGCGCAGAGCCGTCGGCCGGCGCGGCGGATTCGCGCTTCGCCCGGGCGCGCTCCTCGGCGTCGATGGCCGCCAGATGCGCCCGCCGCGATCTCGGCGATCTCGCGCCGCAGCCGCTGGTGGCCCTCGACGACCGGGTCCAGCGCGGCCAGCTGGGCGGCGGCCCACTCCCGGACCGCGCCGCGCTCGGCGGCGTGCTGCCCGAGCAGCCCCCGCCTGCGCGCGCCGGATCATCCTCCACCGCGGCCAGGTGCCGTTCGGGCCGCCTTCTCCCGCGCCCGCGCCTCGGCCGCCTCCTGCGCCGCTCGCGCCTCGGCGCGGCGCCGGTCGATCGCGGCCAGGGCCCCGTCTCGCCGCGCCCCGCGCCCGTCCGGCCCACTCCGCCGCGGCCGCCTCGTCCGGCGCCCCCGCCTCGATCAGCCGGATCTGCTCCTCGTAGGCCGCGTTGACCGCCTCGACTTCCGTGCGCAGCTGCCGCTGCACGCCCAGAAAGGCGTCCGCCTGCCGCTGCGAGGGCGCCTGCCTCGCCGAGGAGGCGAGGGCCGCGGCGCTCGGCCAGCAGGCGGGCCCGCAACGTCGGCGGGACGGGCCCCTCCTCCGGCAGTCCCAGCTCGCGCCCGCGCCTGGACCGTCGCCAGCTCGCGCAGTTCGGCGGCGATGCCGTCGACGGCCGCGCGCGCCCGGGAGACGTCCGCCCAGCGCCCGGGCGCGGCGACCCGTGCGCCCCCCGCCGGCGCCGGGGCCCGCCTGCGCCAGCCGCTCTCGCGCCGCCGCCAGGCCGGCGTTGGCCGTTTCGAGGCGGCGCCGCACG